>NZ_LN908977.1:996176-1291299 GCF_001486165.1 Bittarella massiliensis (ex Durand et al. 2017) | reverse complement strand
CAGGTAAGACCCCTTGAAGACTACGAGGTAGATAGGCTGCAGGTGTACGCACGGTGACGTGTTGAGCTGGGCAGTACTAATCGGTCGAGGGCTTGACCTTGTGAAGCGGTTCTCATTCAGTCTATTCTTCTTTATTCAGTTTTCAAGCTGTATTTTGGCAGAAGGAGCCGGGCGGAAGTCCGGCGGGCTGCGAAGCAGTTTGTTTAGGCACCATTAGCTCAGTTGGTAGAGCAACTGACTCTTAATCAGTGGGTCCCGGGTTCGAGTCCCTGATGGTGCACCAAAAGGCCGTGCAAACGGCGGCGATTGTAGAGTGAGTTGACGGGGACATTTTTCGTATTTTGTGAAGCAAAATCAAAGTCCTTGGGACTTTGAGGAAAATGTCAGAATCAATTGCTCTGCAATTGATTTGGCCCGTTGGTCAAGCGGTTAAGACACCGGCCTCTCACGCCGGTAACGGGGGTTCGATTCCCCCACGGGTCACCAGGAATAATGACGGCGAAAGTCGTTCATTATATAAAGACAGATGCCGTGCTTTGCGAAAGCAAAGGCAAAGTCCGGTGGACTTTGAGGCAGATGTCAAGGCCACTTGCAGAGCAATTGGCGAAGTCGGTGTTGATGGCGCGTAGGATCCACCCGTTCCCATCCCGAACACGGAAGTTAAGCTACGCAGCGCTGAAGATACTTGGCGGGAAGCTGCCTGGAAAAATAGGGCGATGCCGACACAAATATTCCTCCTTAGCTCAGTTGGTAGAGCATGCGGCTGTTAACCGCAGGGTCGCCCGTTCGAGCCGGGCAGGGGGAGCCAGAAGGGCCTTTAGCTCAGTTGGTTAGAGCAGCCGGCTCATAACCGGTCGGTCCGGGGTTCGAGTCCCTGAAGGCCCACCAATATGACCATTTAGGGGTATAGCTCAGTTGGTAGAGCAGTGGTCTCCAAAACCACGTGCCGAGGGTTCAAATCCTTCTGCCCCTGCCACGTATGCTGCTATGGCTCAGTCGGCAGAGCGCGTCCTTGGTAAGGACGAGGTCGGCGGTTCGAATCCGCCTAGCAGCTCCAAAGAAAACACCCACAAACCGCATTGTTGAGCGATTTGTGGGTGTTTTCTTGTTGCGTGTAAAAATACAAAAGGGATGGAAAATAGTACAGAGTAGAGTGAAATAGAATGTGAATGCCATCACGAAGCCATCAAAAAAACAAGGTCAAGGGCGCTCCTCGCCTCCATGGACGACCCCTCTGCGGCTTTTCATTTGTCGGAGAATGTATTATAATAAGCAAAATAGTCGAAAAAGGGGAAGTGACGATGAAACACGCGTACTGGAAGGCCCTCCTGGCAGCCCTGGTCTGCCTCACCCTCTTGGCGGGCTGCAAAAAGGCAGAGGCAGCGGCACCCACTGCCGGCGCCACCTTTGTGGAGAGCGCCGCTCTCTTCTCCGACGAAGAGGAGGGGACCCTCTCCCCCAAGGCCATTGCCGCCCAGGAGGAGAAGGAGGCTGCTGAGAAGGCCGCCCAGGAGACCGGCGGTTCCGGCGAAGAGGGAGAGGAGGGCTCTGGCGAGGGCAGCCAGCCCCGCCAGACGGTGCGGGTCACCGTGCCCGAGGGCAGTACCTTTATGCAGATCGCCAATACCCTCGAGAAAAAAGGGGTCTGCACAGCGGCGGATTTTTACAACACCGCCCAAAGCTACACCGTCAAGTCCTTCACTGTCCCCTCCACCTCCGACCGCGCCTTTAAGATGGAGGGTTACCTCTTCCCCGACACCTACGAGTTCTACCAGGGGGAGGACGCCGAGTCGGTTTTGCGCAAGATGCTCAACAACTACGCCGCCAAATCGGGGATGCCCTCTGAAAAGACCCTGATTTTGGCCTCCATCATCGAGCGGGAGACCCGCAGCACCGAGCAGATGAAGATGGTCTCCTCGGTCTTTCACAACCGGCTGGCCGCCGGGATGCGGCTGGACTCCGACCCCACCCGGGAGTATGTCAACAACTACATCACCGGCAACTCCCTGGTGGCAAATCAGAGCAAGTTCGCCCCCCTCTACAACACCTATAAGTGCAAGGGACTGCCCGCCGGCCCCATCTGCAACCCCGGCGCCCGGGCCATTGCCGCCGCCCAGAACCCCAGCTCCAGCGAGTACCTCTATTTCTTCTTCGGGAACGACAACCAAAACCACTACTCCAAAACACTGGAGGAGCACGAGGCCCAGATGGAGCAGTACGGGGTGCAAAAATAGCGGCTGTTTTCCAGTTCCCTGCCTGGTTTGATGAAAGAACGGCAGGGGGAAGGGGGGATTTGGGGCCTCCCGGTTGGAGGCTGCCCTGCGCTGGGATCGCCAAAAAGGGGACGCACAGAAGGGCGGTGTCTTTCCCACTCGCTCTTTGCTATTGCTGAAGGGGCCTGTACAGGCCCCTTCGGTGCGCGTTCGGCAGCCTGTCTTTTCCTGCAGGGAGGGGAGGCCTCCATCGGCTGGATTCCCAAAAGGGCGAGTTGCCGCCTCCCCCCCAGGCGCTTTCCCCAAATCTGTTCTCGTTGCAGGCGAGAGGGCCTTTGCACAGGCCTCTGTCGACCTGGTGGAAGCGCCGTAAGACCATACAGAAAGGGCGGGGCTTTTGCCGGTTTGTACCCCGCTGCAATTCATCCGTGAACGCAGTCTCCCACCGGGTTGGCCCTTCCACAGAGGCTCTTTTCTTCAGGCACTATTGGGGCCGCCTCCTAAGCCGGACCGCGCCCTCAAATGAGAAGAGGATGCGCGTTTCATTTTGCGTTGAAAATGCGCGGGGCGTGCGGCCTCCGCAGCCGCCCTTCGGAGAAGGGACCTTTGGGGCGATTTTTCAGTTGTCAAATCCCGGCCAATCCGATATGATGGGGAAAGGCGGAAAAGGGGGAGGCCCCTGCCGCCCGATTTTACAGCGCGAAAGGGGTGAGGGCCGTGAAGTGGCTCTCCCATTTAAAGACGGTCAACCACCACAAAAAACTGGTGCGCCAGTATTGCTTCAAGGTGGGGCTCTACCGGCAGGGCCTGCTGCACGACCTCTCCAAATACAGCCCCGCCGAGTTTTGGGTGGGGGCCCGCTACTTTCAGGGCAACCGCAGCCCCAACGACGCCGAGCGGCAGGACCGGGGGTACAGTTCGGCCTGGCTGCACCACAAGGGCCGCAACAAGCACCATCTGGAATACTGGATCGACTACTCCCCCGAGGGCGACCACGCCTTGGCGGGGATGAAGATGCCGGTGCGGTATGTGGTGGAGATGTTCTGCGACCGCATCGCCGCCAGCCGCACCTACCGCAAAGAGGCCTATGCGGACCGAGACCCCTGGGACTACTACCAGCGCTCCAAGCCCCACTACATCCTCCACCCCGAGACCCGGGCCCTGCTGGAAGACCTGCTTTGCCGGCTGAAGGACGAGGGGGAGGAAGCGGTCTTTTCCTATATCCGGCAGGAGGTGCTGCCCGCCGCCCGGCAGCGGGACGGGGGGCGGGGGAGCGGGACCGGCAAAAAGAAGGGCGAAATTTGACAACAAAATGGCCCAGGCCGTATAATGGGAGTACTTTGAAGAGAAGAGAAATGCCCCCTTTGTGCAGGGGGACGGGAAGTGATGAGTTGAGCGCTCCGCTCAAAAAAGCATATCATCTCTTTGACAAGACGCTGGGCAATGCCGGCGTTTTTCGCGTGGCCTTTTTGGCCGCCACCATCTTCTACTATGTCAACTTCTACGACCGCATCTTCAACCCCGTCAACCTGGTCTTGGGGATCTGGGCAATCTGCGTCTTTGTCAACGTGGTGTTCATCAAGCGCCTCTACTTTCAGATGCGCCACTGGTTCACCTTTGGGCTGTTCATGCTGGCCTCGCTGCTCTCGGTGCTCCTCAACTGGCGGGACAACCTGCTCTTCAACTTCTTCACCCTGGGGTACTCCGCCCTCTACTTTGTGGTCTTTTTCGGCTGCACCAGCCTGATGGACTATCACAAGGCCCAGCGGGAACTGCGCATCCTCCTAAAAATCATCGTGCTGCTGGTGACCGCCATCACCCTGGCGGGGGCCCTCTTTGTCACCTACCGGCTCAGCATCACCATCGACGGCTACCACTTCGGCTTTTTTGAGGGGCGCTTTTACGGCATCTTCACCAACCCCAACTACGCCGGCTTCCTCAACGCCCTGAGCATTGTCTGCGCCCAGATGCTCCTGACCATCGACCACCGCCGCAAACAGAAGATGCGGAAGGTGGCCAAGGCCTTCCTCTGGCTCTCCATCCCCGTCAACCTGGTCTCCCTCTGGTTCACCGACAGCAACGCCGCCCTGGTGCTGCTGGGGGGCTATGGGGTGATGCTGGCCTGCGGGCTGCGCATCAGCTACCTCAAGGAGATCAACTGGAAGACCGTGGGCCGCCAGTCTGTCTTTTTCCTGCTGGCCGCCGTACTCATCTGCGGGGGCATCTTCTTCACCCGCACCGCGGTGCAGGACGGGACGGCCGACGCCATCATGTACACCGTGACCGAGAACGAGGAGCTGCTCAACGAGGTCAGCGTGCAGGACACCGACGACTGGGTGGTGGCGCTGGGCGGCAGCGAGCGGCCCCTGGGCAGCGGGCGGGACGTGCTTGTCAAGCAGGGGCTGGAGATCTTTACCCACAAGCCCCTCTTCGGGGTGGGTCCGGCCAACATCGAGACGGCGGGGGACCGCTACCTGGAGGACGGGCTGCGCTTCCCCGACCTGCACAACGCCTACCTGACCATCCTGGTGGGCACCGGGGTGGTGGGCTTTGCCTGCTGCTGCACCTTTTTTGTCAGCTACCTTTGGTCCATCCTCAACGGGGTGTTCAACCGCAAATACCGCAAGTTTGACCGGGGGGTGCTGCCCTACGTCATGGCCTTTATCCTCAGTTACGGCATCTACGCCTTTGCCGAAAAGGCCCTGGTCTTTCACATCGACTTCACCACCGCCATCTTCTGGATGTTCATGGGCTATGCGGGCAACATGCTCATCCACCTGGAGAAGAAGTACTCCGCCTTTGTCAAGCGGGGGAAACCGACGGTGGCCATCTCTGGCGTCTCCCGGGAGCGGGCGCAGGACCTGCTGGAGAAAAGCCCCATCTTCGCCGGGGCGGGGGTCAAGGTGGCCTTTTTGCTCCAGCGCCCCGCCCGCGGGGAAAAGCCCGCCCAGAGCGGAGAGCGGGAGTACCGCTTCACCTATGTTCTCCCCTATCAGCACAGTTGGCGCGATCGGGTCTACCGGGCCCTCTCCCTCCTCTTCCCGCGGCTGGCCCTGCGCCACTACATCCCCGACTACGACTGGAACCTGGTGCTGGACAAGCTCTACTACACTGGCGAAAATCCCGCTTTGCAGAGCCTGTTTCTCTACAACCGCCGCCACAACGACGACTTTGAGATGGTCCACCTCTCCGGCTTTGAGCCGCCCCACCAGATGCCGGCCCCCGGCCGCCCCACCCGCGCCCTGGCGCGGATCACCGGGGTGCCCCTCTACACCGACCACTCGGTCCCCCCCTCGCAGGAACTCTAGCTGTTTGCGCCCCGGCCCACCGGCCCGGGGCGCTTTTTTTGTCCCCGCATTCGCGCCGGTGCGATTTGTTTTTTGCCGGGAATTCAGATACAATAGAAAAAGCAACGACCCAAAAGGGAGGGATGAAGGGTGACCTTTGCCGAGCGGCTGATCGCCTATGAGGACAGTTTGAACGACACCGACGACGCCATCGCCGACTACCTGCGGCAGCACCGGGGGGAGCTGGAGCGACTCTCCATCCAAAAGCTGGCCGCGGCCCTCTACACCGTCCCCAACACCCTGGTCCGCTTTGCCAAAAAGCTGCACTACACCGGCTTTGCCGAACTCAAGGTGGCCCTGCGGGCGGAGTACGACGCCCCGGCCGGCAGGGTGGAGGTGCCCATCAACATCCAAAAGACGCTGGAGATGCTCGACGAGGGCCAGATGGCCGCGGTGGCGCGGCGGCTGAAGCGGGCGCGGCGGGTCTATTTTTACGGCATCGGCAACACCAACCCCTTCTGCGAGACCATGGCCCACTACCTCAAGTGCACCGGGAAGACGGCCGAGTCCTTTGACTACCGGCACGACATGTATTACAGCGCCGACCACGCCGAGCCGGGGGACCTGGTCTTTGTCATCAGCGTGTCGGGGGAGACCGACCAGCTGATCAAGGCGGTGCAGATGGCCAAGGCGCGGGGGGCCTACTGCGTGAGCCTGACCTCCCTCTGCCGCAACACCCTGGCGCAGATGGCGGACTGCCGCCTCTACTGCTACACCCAGAAGATGGAGATCGAGGGCTACGAGGTGTCCGACCGGGTGCCGGTGATGCTGGTTTTGCGCAAGCTGGCGGAGCAGTACTGGGCCCTGTTCGACCCGCCCATCGGCCCGCCGGTGAAATAATACACATCCGGCGCAAAAATAGAAAATGTTTTGTATATAAATGAGAGGATCGAATGGCCTCTCTTTTTTTTGTGCTATCCTAAGGCTGTCAAACAGAGACCGACAAGGAGGGATCGAATGAACTGTGAACTGGTGGTTGCGGGCAACCTGTCGCTGGACGACGTCTCCCTGCCCGACGGCAGCCGGCAGAAAAACGTCATTGGGGGCGACGCCCTCTACGGGGCGCTGGGGGCCCGCCTCTGGTGCCCCGGGGTGGGGATGCTCTCCCGCCGGGCCGGCGACTTCTCCCCCGAGAGCTTGCAGCGGTGCCGGGAGGCGGGCATCGACCTGGCGGGCGTCCCCCTCTGTCCGGGGGCCAGCCTGCACAGCCTGGCCGTCTACCAGGCCGACGGCGGGCGGCAGTTCACCGAGCTGTCACCCCCGGGCACCCGGGAGGCCATGTCGCCCCGAGCGGAGGACATCCCTCCCACCTACCGGCGCTGCCGGGCGGCCTTCCTCTCGGCCCTGCCCATCGACAACCAGCGGGAGCTGGCCGAGGCATTCCACCGCGCGGGGGCCCTGGTCCTCCTGGACCCCTACGAGGGGGACGCCAGCGGGCGGCGGGAGGCGGTGAGGGACGCCCTGCGCTGGGTGGACGTCTTTCTCCCCAGCGAGGAGGAGGCGGTGCGGCTGCTGGGCCCCCTGGAGGGGGAACGGGACTTTGAGGGGGCGGCGCGGACCTTTGCCTCCTGGGGGCCGGGCGCGGTGGTCATCAAGCGGGGGGCAGAGGGGTGCCTGCTCTACGAGCGGGCGGAGGACCGGTTTGTGCGGCTGCCCTGCCGCCCCACCCGCGCGGTGGACACCACCGGCGCGGGCGACACCTTCGGCGGGGGGCTGGCAGCGGGTCTCCTGCGCACCGGGAAGTTGGTGGAAGCCGCCTGCTGCGGGACGATCTCCGCCTCCTACGCGGTGGAGAGCTTTGGCCCCCAGGGGCTGTTCGAGGCCGAAGGGAGCGCCGCCGAGGGGCGATTGGAAGCCTACTTAAAAGAGAAGAGGAGTGGTGAAGACAGTGGCAACAGGAATTGACATCATGCGGGAGGAACTGGCGCTGACGCCGGAGGTCATCCGGAAGGGGGTGACCGACTTTGAGGCGGCCATCCGGGAGAAGGCCCATCTCCTTCCCGAGAGCGGGCTCAAAAAAATCTACGCGGTGGGGTGCGGGGACTCCCTCTTTGCCGCCCAGGCGGCCCGCTACACCTTTTTGGATCTGACCGGGGTGGACTGTGTGGCCTGCGAGGCGCTGGAGTTCTGCCGCTACGAGGCGGACCATCTGCCGGAGGGGTCGCTGGTGCTGGTCATCAGCTATTCGGGGACGGTGGCGCGGACGGTGGAGTCGGCCCTGATCGCCAAGAAGAGGGGGGCGGCGGTCATCGCCGTCACCGGCAATCCCGACAGCCCCCTGGCAAGGGCGGCGGAGGGGGCCCTGTGCTACCAGGTGGTCTCCCTGGGGTACGCCCCCGGCACCATCTCCTTTACGGCGGCCCTGCTGATGCTGCAGCTCTGTGCCCTGCAGATCGGGCTGCGCACCGGGCACCTGAGCGAGGAGGACGCCCAGCGGGAGCGGGCCTGGCTGCTGCGGGCCGCCGACACGGTGGAGGAGGCCCTGGCCGAAAACGAGCAGGGGGTGCGGGACATCTGCGCCGGCTGCGCCGACGCCGGGCAGTTCACCGTCTTGGGGGCCGGGCCCAACCAGTCGATGGCCCACTTCGGCGCCGCCAAACTGGTGGAGGGCAAGCGGATCGACGGCATCCCCCAGGATCTGGAGGAGTGGGCCCACCTCAAGTTCTTCGTCAGCGGGCCGGACACCTCCATCCTGATCTGCGCCCCCCAGGGCGGCGGGTACAGCCGGGCGGTGGAGCTCATCCGGGAGATGAATTTTATCGACGCCAACAGCATCCTCTTTACAGAGAGGGGGCCGGACAGGGCGGAGGCCAGCCACCGGATCACCTACGCCCCCGGCCTGCCCGAGCGGTACACCCCCCTGGTCATCAGCGCCCTGCTGGGCCTTTTCGGCTACCACATCTGCAAGGTGAGCGGGGTCGAGAGCTGCGATTTTGCCAGCGACGAGGCCAAGGAGGAGCACTACAACACGCTGCACAACAGCGCCTACCGGGAGGAACTGCAAAAATGAGCATTTTGAACCAGTTGAGAGAGGGTTGCTTCACCATTGGCGTCCTGCACGTCCCCCCCTTTCCCACCAGCGTGCTGGGGGGAGAGCGGAGCCTGGAGGAGATTGTCGAGCACTGCGTGAAAAACGCCCGGGTGCTGGAGGAGAGCGGCTTTTCCTCCGTCCTCCTGCAAAACGTGGGGGATGAGCCGGTGGGCCGCACCGCCTCGCCGGACACGGTGGCCAACATGGCCGTTCTGGCGCGGGAGGTCAAGAAGGCCCTCTCCATCCCCCTGGGGGTGACCCTGCTGGACCACGACGGGAAGGCCCCCCTCGCCATCGCCAAGGCCGCCGGCGCCGACTATGTGCGCATCAAGGTGTTTTGCGGCCTCATGGTGAAGATGACCGGCATGTTGGAGGGGCTCTACTACGACGCCGTCCGCTACCGGCGGGAAATCGGCGCCGGGGAGGTGGACATTCTCGCCGACGTCTTTGACAGGGAGGGATACCCCCTGGGGGACACCGATTTGGGGGAGATGGCCCGCTTTGCGGTGCAGAGCTGCAAGGCCGACGGGCTGATCCTCACCGGCAAGGACCAGCGGGGCACCGAGGAGATGCTGGAGACGGCCGGCCGGGCGACGGAGGCCCCCCTGCTCATCGGCGGCGGGGTGGACGCCCAAAACGCCGGGCAGCTCAAGGGGCGGGCGCAGGGCTTTATCATCGGCAGCTGTCTCAAAACTCCCGGCGGCCCCTACGCCGACTTGTCGCCCCGCGCCTGCAGAGAGGTGGCGGAGGCGTTCGCCAAACAGTGATGAGAGCCGGCGGCCAGCCGGTGCAGAGAGGAGAATGGTACCGTGAAGAAAAAGAAGATGCTGTCGATTTTGCTGGTGGCTGTGCTGGGCCTTTCGGCCTTTGCGACGGGCTGTGGAAAGGGGGACGCGGGGGAGGAGAAGAAACCGCTCAAGGCGGCCTACCTCTGCGACCGGCTGGGCGACAAGGCCTTCAACGACATCGCCTGGGAGGGGTTTCAGAAGGCGTCGCAGGACTTTGGGCTGGAAATCAAGGTGGTGGAGTACGGGACGGACAAATCCAAGTTTGACCCCTCGGTCATCGACGCGGCGGAGAACAACGACATCGTGGCCTTCTCGGGCAACGAGTTCATGGAGATCGTGGAGAAGCACTACCAGGAGTTCCCCGACACCAAGTTCATCGGCGTCGACATCCCCCCCGACTACCAGGTGGAGATGCCCAACGTCTTTGCCGTCTACTACGCCCAGAACGAGGGGGACTACCTGGCGGGCGTCCTGGCCCAGAAGATGAGCAAGACCGGCATCGTGGGCTTTTTGGGCGGCGCAGAGGTGATCGTCATCAACGACTTCCTGGTGGGCTTTGTCGAGGGCAGCAAGCGGGCCGACCCCAACGGCAGGATCGCCATCTCCTATGTGGGCGACTTTGTCAACGCCACCAAGGCCAAGGAGATGGGGCTGCTGATGATCCAGCAGAAGGCTGACATCCTGCACCAGGTGGCGGGGGCCGCCGGACTGGGGATGTTTGAGGCCTGCCAGGAGAAGGGGGCCCTGGGCATCGGCGTGGACGCGGACCAGCGGGCCTTCTTCCTGGACAGCAAGCCCGAGATCGCCGACGTCATCATCACCTCCATGCTCAAGCGAAACGACATCGCCATGTACAACATGCTCAAGGGCACGGTGGAGGGCACCCTCGCCTACGGCACCCTGGAGACCATGGGGGTCAAAGAGGGGGTCACCGCCCTGGTGGAGGACGACTACTACAAGGAGATGGTCCCCCAGGAGGTGCGGGATTACCTGGAGGAGATCAAGGGTGAGATCGTCGAGAAGAAAATCAAGGTGAGCAGCTATTTCGGCATGGAGCAGAGCGAGTTTGTAAAGATCCGCGACTCGGTGCGGCTGTAAAGGGCCGCCGGGGGCCATCGCCACTGCCCCTCTGTCCTTTCCGGGGCGAGGGGGCAGGCCCCCTGACCAGTTTGCGCGCCGGCCGGTGCAGCCCTTCGCTGTGCCGGCCGGCGCGCATTTGCCCAAAGGGGGCTGCTGTGCTATACTCACACTGAAGAAAAAAGGATGGAGGGGAAACGCGATGGGGAGAACGGCGCTCATCACCGGCGGCTCTCGGGGCATCGGCGCCGCCTGTGCCCGGGCTTTTGCCGCTGCCGGGTGGAAGGTGGCCATCAACTACTGCCACAGCCGCGGGGCGGCCGAGGCCCTGGCGGGGGAGCTGGCGGCCGCCGTGGCCAGCGGGCGGGACGTTGTGGGCCGCGCGAGGACGGGGATGAAGGCCTCCGGCAGAAAGGGGGGGGCCCTGCCGCCCGCGCCGCTGTACTGGAGCGCCGCGCAGTCGCCGTAGGCCACCTGCCCGTCCTCCAGCACCAGCATCACCGAGATGGCCTCGCCCGCCTGGCGGACTGCCGAGAACCCGGCGGTGGTGGTTTTGCCTAAATAGGCCGCGCCGTCCGACTCGGCCCCCAGCTTGATGGCCCGCTGGTCATCAAAGAAAAATCCGGTGCGCCCCTTGGCGCAGACCAAATCAACAATTTTCACAGTATATTCCTCCTGCTCTCAGCTGTCTGTCGCGTTTTTCTGCCCACTCTGCCCTATCTCCAGGGGCGGCCCACCAGCCGGCCTTTGGAGATGGCGTAGACGTCGNTGCGGCGGTGCTGGCGGTGGGGGCCGACGTCTCCGACCGCCGTGCGGTGGAGGAGATGTTTGCGCGGGTCGAGCGGGACCTGGGCCCGGTGGCGGCCCTGGTCAACAACGCCGCCGTCGCCCCCCGCCAGGGCCTCTTCACCGACCTGGACAGCGCGGGTTGGCGGCGACTCTGCGGGGTGGACCTGGACGGCGCAGTCTACTGCTGCCAGCGGGCCCTGCCGGGGATGATCCGCGCCGGGGGCGGCAGCATCGTCAACCTCTCCTCGGTCTGGGGGGTGCAGGGGGCCTCCTGCGAGGTGGCCTATTCCGCCCTCAAGGCGGGGGTCATCGGCCTGACCAAGGCCCTGGCCAAAGAGGTGGGGCCCAGCGGGGTGCGGGTCAACTGTGTGGCCCCCGGCGTCATCGACACCGAGATGAACGCCCACCTCGGCCCTGCCGACCGCCGGGAGCTGGCCGAGGCCACCCCTTTGGGCCGGTTGGGCCGGCCGGAGGAGGTGGCCCAGGCGGTCCTCTTTTTGGCGGGGGAGGGGGCCTCCTTCATCACCGGCCAGGTGCTGGAGGTGGGGGGCGGTTTCCCCGCCTGAAAAGAGGGTGAGAGCCCCTTCCCAACAGCGGGAAGGGGCTCTCTGTTTTTTGGTTTCCAGCCCAGTATAGCGAAGGGGAGGGAGGCTGTCAACGGCCCGGGGCGATCCTTGTAGAGGGGCATCAAAAGCCCCGTCTATCTTTGGGGGCTTTGCGCATTTACAGCCCGGCGATTTCTCCCTATACTGGTGGCGTACGCATTGGTCAATGCTGGTGGAGACACCTTCCATCGGCCTGTACTGGTGGTGTGCCAAATCGATCGAGGAGTGATGAAATGGCAAGCAAACAGACCATCTGCCTGTGCACCCCCCAGCGGTATGCGCCGGATTGGGAACAGCAGCGACAGAGATACCAAAGGGCCTGCGAGGCGCGGGGCTTTGCCCTGCTGGAGCCCGATTGCGCCGGACAGCGGGTGGAGGACGACTTCCACAGCTGGATGGAGGCCGTTCGGCGCTGCGACATCCTGGTGGGGGACATGAACAACTTCCGCGGCTGGGAGCCCGATTCGGGGGCCTGCTTTGTCCTGGGCGCGGGCTATGTCTGGGGGAAGAAGATCTACCTCTACCTAGATGACCTGCGCAGCTGCGCCGAGAAGTTCACCGAGGAGAAGTACCAGGACAAGCCGGGGGAGCAAATCGACATCACCGCCCCCGAAAACCAGAACAAGGGCACCGTCTCCAAGGGCTGGCGGGACAAGGAGGGGATCGTTCTGGAAAACGGCCCCCTGAACCTGATGATGTCCGCCCACGCGCCCATGGTGGAGGGCGGCTTTGAGGAGGCGCTGGAGCGGATCCAGCAGGACGAGGAAGGGGGCGCACACCGGTGTTTGTAGACAAAAATGGGGTGGTCCGCCGCCCGGTGGCCTATCTGGCCGGGCCGGACATGTTCTGGCCCAACGGAATGGAGATCGGCGCCGGGTATGTGGAGTTGAGCCACCGCTACGGCATCGACGGCATCTTCCCCCCCGACCCCGCCAGGGAGGACCAGTACCGGGAGTACACCCCGGTGGACAACTCGCAGGAGGAGCTGGAGAAGAAGATCTTCACCCACGACATGAACCAGATCTACCGCTCGGACATGATCATCGCCAATCTGAACGACTTCCGCCGCGGGCAGGAGCCCGACTCCGGCACCGCCTTTGAGTGCGGGGCTGCCTGGGCCCTGGGGATGCGCTGCTACGCCTTTATGGAGGACATCCGCCCCCTGGTGGAGCGCTTTTCCGGCGCCAAGTACCAAAATCTGGAGGGCCGCTGGGTGGACGGGCAGAGCTACCTCATCGAGGACAGGGGCCTGCCCTACAACCTCTTTCTGGGGGTGCCCTTCACCTTTGTGCAGGGGACGATGGAGGACGCCATGAAGCGCGCCCGGGCCGATTTTGACCGGGAGCTGGCGGCCGCCGGATACCCGCCCTACACCCCGGAGGGGTGAGGGGGAGGGGCTAAGCGCCCTTCCCGGACCGAGAAAAAAAGAGAGCTGTGTCCCGGCCGGTCGGCCCGGGGCACAGCTCTTTTTGGTCGCTCTCTTTAAAAAAGGGGGTTATTTTCCGCCGAAGAAGTAGCCCAGCAGCACCAGGGCCACGATCACCCCGACGGTCATCACCAGCACCTTCATGGCAGAGGGCTTTTCACGCGGTTGTCTGGGGTCCACCTGCAGCACCTCCGTTCTCCGGCCGGGGCCGGTCGATGATCCCGCCGCCGATCACCAGCCCGTCTCGGTAAAAGACCGCCGACTGGCCGGGGGCCGGCGCCCGCTGGGGCGCTGCAAAGCGGACGGTCAGCCCGCCGCCGGGCAGGGGGTGCAGGGTGGCGGGGCAGGGTTTGGCCACCGAGCGGATCTTCACCAGCACCTGCGCCCCTTCGGCGAGCTGTGCCGGGTCGGGGGCGCAGACCTCCCGCAGGCAAATTTCCCCGGCGTACTCCTCCCCCGCGTCGCAGAGGAGGACGTCCCCGCTGGCGGGGTCGATGGCGCGGACAAAGACCGGCCGCCCTAGGGCGATGCCCAGCCCCTTGCGCTGGCCCACCGTGTAGTGGGCGATGCCCCGGTGGGGCCCGGCGGGGCTGCCGTCGGGGGCGATGAACTGTCCCCGGCGGGAGGGGCCGCAGCGCCCCTCCACATAGGCGGGGTAGTCGCCGTCGGGGATGAAGCAGTTCTCCTGGCTGTCGGGCTTGTCGAAGGTGGGGAGCCCCGCCTCCCGGGCCAACTGGCGGACCTGGGGCTTCTCCATCCCCGCCAGGGGGAGCAGCAGCCGGGCCATGATCTCCTGGGGCAGCCGGTAGAGCATATAGCTCTGGTCCCGCTGGGCCGACTGGGCCTGGGTGAAGTAGTAGGTCTCCCCCCGGCGCACGATCCCCGCGTAGTGGCCGGTGGCCATCCAGTCGTAGCCGCCGCGGCGCATCTCCTCGTAGAGGGCGGCGAACTTGACGGTGGGGTTACAGCGGACACAGGGGTTGGGGGTCTCGCCGGAGAGGTAGCTCTGGCAGAAGTAGTCGATGACCTGGCGGGAAAAGCGCTCTCTCAGGTTGCAGACGGTCAGGGGTACCCCGAAGAAGTCGGCCGCCAGCCGGGCGTCTTCCACCGCCTGATGGTGGGCGGGGGACATGTCGAAGACCACCCCGCCCACCTCATAGCCCTGCTTTTGCAGCAGAGAGACGCAGGCGGAGGAGTCCACCCCCCCGCTCATGGCGACCAGGACCCGCTCAGCCATGGCAGGCTTCGCAGTCGCCGATCTCCCCCACGATGGGGGTCGGGTCGATGCCCTGCTTGCGGTAGTAGTCGCTCAGGGCGGCCTTCACCGCCTGCTCGGCCAGCACCGAACAGTGGATCTTGGCCGGGGGCAGCCCGTCCAGCGCCTCGATCACCGCCTTGTTGGAGAGTTTCAGGGCCTCGCTGATCTTCTTGCCCTTGATCATCTCGGTGGCGATCGAGCTGGTGGCGATGGCTGCGCCGCAGCCGAAGGTCTTGAACTTCACGTCGGTGATGGTATCCCCGTCGATTTTCAAGTACATCTTCATGATGTCGCCGCACTTGGCGTTGCCCACCTCGCCGACGGCGTCGGCGTCCTCGATCTCGCCCACGTTGCGGGGGTTGGAGAAGTGGTCCAGTACCTTTTCAGAATAGAGCATTTGTCATCCGCCTTTCCAGTTGTAAAAATGTGTGTTGAGAGGGGCGCGTTCGGGGGAAAGGTCCGCCCGCGCCCGGCCGGGCCGCTACTGCTCGGCCTTGACGATCTTCTCCCACAGGGGGGACATGGCGCGCAGCCGCGCCACCACGGTGGGGATGGTCTCGATGATGTAGTCGGCCTCCTCCTCGGTGATGTCCTCGGCCAGGGAGAGGCGCAGGGAGCCGTGGGCCACGTCGTGGGTCAGCCCCAGGGCCAGCAGCACGTGGCTGGGGTCGAGGGAGCCGGAGGTGCAGGCCGAGCCGGAGGAGGCCGCGATCCCGTTCAGGTCCAGCATCAGCAGCAGGGACTCGCCCTCCACCCCCTCGAAGGAGAGGTTGATGGTGCCGGGCAGCCGCTTCACCGGGTCGCCGTTGAGGCGGGTGTGGGGCAGCTCGAGGGCCGCGGCGATGATGCGGTCCCGCAGGGGGGTCAGGTGCTCCCGCTTGCGGGCGATGGCCGCCGGGTCGCAGGCCAGTTCGATGGCCCGGCCCAGTCCCACGATGGAGGCCACGTTCTCGGTCCCGGCGCGGTGGCCCCGCTCCTGGCCGCCGCCGTCGAGCAGGTTGGGGATGGCGATCCCCCGCCGCAGGTAGAGGGCGCCTACCCCCTTGGGGCCGTGGAACTTGTGGGCCGAGAGGGAGAGCATGTCGATGTTTTGGGCCTTCACGTCGATTTCCACGTTCCCCACCGCCTGCACCGCGTCGGTGTGGAACCAGATCCCCCGCTCCCTGCAGATGGCGCCGATCTCGGCGATGGGCTGGATGGTGCCGATTTCGTTGTTGGCGTACATCACCGAGACCAGGGCCGTCTCGGGGCGGATGGCGGCGGCCACGTCGGCCGGGTCTACCAGCCCCTCGGGGCTCACCGGCAGGTAGGTCACCTGGCAGCCCAGCCGCTCCAGCTTCTGGGCGGTGTGGAGGATGGCGTGGTGCTCAAACACGGTGGTGATCAGGTGGGTCTTCCCCTTTTTGGCCAGGGCCAACACGGCCGCCTTGAGGGCCCAGTTGTCCGCCTCTGAGCCGCAGCCGGTGAAGTAGATCTCCCCCGGCTCGCAGCCCAGGGCGTTCGCCGTCTGCACCCGGGCGTGCTCGATGGCCGCCAGGGCGGCCCGCCCCTTTTGGTAGATGCTGGAGGGGTTGCCGTACTCCTCCTTTAAAAAGGGGAGCATGGCCTCCAGCACCGGCTCGCTCACCGGGGTGGTGGCGGCGTTGTCCGCGTAGATATATCTGCTCATGGAACACACCTCATATCTCTGTAAAATGGGGGCCGGCTGCGCCGTCCGGCGCGGCTGGGGGACCCGTCGGCTCTAATATACACCAATTTAGTATGAATTGCAAGGGGGCCGCCCGCCTTTTTTCAAAGGGGGCCGCCGTCGGAGGGGGGAAGGGGCCACGGCCCAAAAGCGGGCCCTCATCAAAGGGTATTCCCCGCCGCGCCGATTGGCGACAGCCGGCCCGCCGCCCAGAGCGCCGCGCTGGCCCCGGCCGCCGTGCCCCAGGAGCAGCCCCAGGCCGAGGGGAAGAAAAAGACCCCCTTCGGCGGCCGCAAAAAATCGGCTTCCGGCAAAAAGGGCGGCGCCCTGCCGCTGCGCATCGTCCCCCTGGGGGGGCTGCACGAGGTGGGCAAAAACTGCACCGCCGTCGAGTACGGCGAGGACATCGTGGTCATCGACTGCGGCCTCACCTTCCCCGACAGCGACATGCCCGGGGTGGACATCGTCATCCCCGACTTCACCTATTTGATCGAAAACAAAAAGCGGATCCGCGGCGTGGTCCTCACCCACGGGCACGAGGACCACATCGGCGGCCTGCCCTACCTGTTAAAGGAGATCAGCGTCCCCCTCTACGGCACCCGGCTCACCCTGGGCCTGGTGGAGGGCAAGCTGGAGGAGCACCGCCTGCTGGAAAAGAGCAAGCTCAACGTGGTGGCCGCCGGCGACCGGGTGCAGCTGGGCAGGATGCAAGTCGAGTTCATCCGGGTCAACCACTCCATCCCCGGCGCGGTGGCGCTGGCCTTCCACACCCCCGCGGGGACGCTGGTGCACACCGGCGACTTCAAGATCGACTACGACCCCATCGACGGGGAGATGATCGACCTGGCCCGCTTTGCCGAACTGGGCAAGGAGGGGGTCACCGCGCTGCTGATGGACTCCACCAACGCCGAGCGCCCCGGCATGACCGCCTCTGAGCGCAGCGTGGGCCGCTCCTTTGAAAACCTCTTTGCCAAGGCGGGCAACCGGCGGATCATCATCGCCAGCTTCGCCTCCAACATCCACCGCATCCAGCAGATCATCGACACCGCCCACAAGTTCCGGCGCAAGGTCCTCGTCAGCGGCCGCAGCATGGAAAACGTCACCGCCCGCGCCATTGAGCTGGGCTACCTCAAGGTGCCCAAGGGCCAGCTCATCGAACTGGCCGAGGCCGGCGACTACCCGCCGGAGAAGCTGGTGGTCATCACCACCGGCAGCCAGGGCGAGCCCATGGCCGCCCTCTCGCGGATGGCAAACGGCACCCACCGGCAGCTGTCGGTCAACAGCCGCGACTTCATCATCATCTCGGCCCGGCCCATCCCCGGCAACGAAAAGCATGTGGGCAATGTGGTCAACGCCCTCTTCAAGCTGGGGGCCGAGGTCATCTACGAGAGCATGTACGAGGTGCACGTCTCCGGCCACGCCTGCCAGGGCGAGCTCAAGACCATCCTCGCCCTGACCAAGCCCCAGTACTTCATGCCGGTGCACGGCGAGTACCGCCACCTCATCAAAAACGCCGGTCTCGGCCGCTCTCTGGGCATCCCCGAAAAGAACATCGTCATCAGCGAAAATGGCCGGGTGGTCGAGTTCGGGCCCCGGGGCGTCAGGAAAGACGAGCTGGTCACCGCCGGCAAGGTCATGGTGGACGGCCTGGGCGTGGGCGACGTGGGCAGCATCGTCCTGCGCGACCGCAAGCGCCTGAGCGAGGACGGGCTGCTGACCATCGTCATCACCATCGACTCCGAGACCAGCGAAGTGGTCGCCGGCCCCGACATCGTCACCCGCGGCTTTGTCTATGTGCGCGAGAGCGAACAGCTCATCAAAGAGGCCCGGGCGGTGGTGGCCAAAACCCTCGACAAGTGTCTGGAGAGGGAGGTCAACGACTGGGCCGACCTCAAGCTGAACATCCGCGAGGCCCTGTCCATGTTCCTCTTTCAAAAGACCAAGCGCAGCCCCATGATCCTCCCCATCATCATGGAGGTCTGAGGCAACGATCTGGCCGCCCCCGGCGGGGCGGCGCCATTGGGAAGGTGAAGGCGTGAAAAAAAGCTACAAGGGATTTTACCCCCTCCTCTATGTGATCGCCGGCTGCTGTGTGCTGCTGACGGCGCTGGCCTGGTTTGTCCACCCGCTGCTCTGCGCGGCCATGGGTGTGGTCTCTGCCGGGGTGGTGGCCGTCACCTGGTGGATGATCGCCGGGCTGCGCCGCCGGGCCTTTCAGGTCATCGACGTGGTGGCCTCCGACATCACCTTCGAGCGGGGGGCGGCCATCCAATCCTTCCCCCTGCCCACGGCGGTCACCGCGGCGGACGGGGAGATCCTCTGGCACAACGGCCTCTTTGCCGCCATCTTCGGCAAGGGGGAGGGGGACTGTTTCAGCGACGGCCTCTCCCGGCTCATCTCCGGCTTCAACCTGGCCAAGGCCAAGCAGCCCACCGGCTGCCCGGTGCGCATCGGCGACCGGTTCTTCTCGGCCTTTGCCGCCGTCTCCCTGCGGGAGGGGCGGGAGACCTCGGTGGTCTACCTCTGCGAGACCACCAAGCTCAAGCGCGACTCCATCGAGTACCTGCAATCCCGCCCCTGCATCTTCAGCATCCTGGTGGACAACTACGACGACATCCTCCAGTCCTACAAGGAGAGCGAGAAGGCCCGGGTCACCGGCGAGGTGGAGCGGAGCTTGGAGGAGTTTGTGGGCCGGCAAAACGGCATCCTCATCAAGATGAACAACCGCCGCTTCTTCGCCGTGGTGGAGTACCGCTACATGCACAAGATCATTGAGGAGCGCTTCCCCATCCTCGACGACGTGCGCAAGATCACGGTGGACGGCAAGGTGCCCATCACCGTCTCCATCGGGGTGGGGATGCAGCCGGACAATCTCACCGGCAACCTGGAGACCTCCCGCCACGCCCTGGACATGGCCCTGGGCCGGGGAGGCGACCAGGTGGCGGTCAAGACCGTCAACGGCTACGACTTCTACGGCGGGGTCTCCAAGGGGGTGGAGAAGCGCACCAAGGTGCGGGCGCGGATCATCGCCTCCGCCCTGCTGGAACTCTGCAAGATCCACCGGCAGGTCATCATCATGGGCCACCGCTTCTCCGACATGGACAGCGTGGGCTCCTCCGCCGGGCTCTGCCGGGGGCTGCGGCTGCTGGGGATCGACGCCTTTGTGGCCGTCGACCGGCAGACCACCCTCTCGGCCCCCCTCATCGAACAGATCGGCGCCGCCGGGTTTGAGTCCCTCTTTGTGGACGCCGCCGCGGCCCGCGACCTGGTGGACGACGAGACCCTGGTGGTGGTGATGGACACCCACGCCAAGCCGATGGTCGAGGTGCCCGAACTGCTGGAGCGGTGCAAGTCGGTGGTGGTGATCGACCACCACCGCAAGCGGGTGGACTACATCGAAAACGCCGTCATCTTCTACCACGAGCCCTACTCCTCCTCCGCCTCCGAAATGGTGGCCGAGCTGCTGCAGTACCTGGGCGACGGGGAGAAGGAGGTGGAGGCCGTCTTCGCCGAGGCCCTGCTGGCCGGGCTGGTTTTGGACACCAAGAACTTCGCCGTCAAGACCGGGGTCAAGACCTTTGAGGCGGCGGGCTACCTGCGCTCCCTGGGGGCCGACACGGTGGAGGTCAAGCGGCTCTTCTCCTCCACCATGGAGGACTTTCAAAACCGCACCGCCATCGTCACCGGGGCCCACGTCTACAAGAGCTGCGCCATCGCCAAATCCCCCGACGACATCCCCGACATCCGGGTGGTGTCGGCCCAGGCGGCGGACGAGCTGCTGGAGATCTCCGACGTGCGGGCCTCCTTCGTCCTCTTCTCCCAGGGCAGCCAGGTGAACATCTCGGCGCGCTCCCTGGGGCAGCTCAACGTCCAGTTGATTTTGGAGAGTTTGGGCGGCGGCGGCCACCACACCATGGCCGGCGCCCAGCTGCGGGAGACCAGCCTGGACACCGCGGTGAAGATGCTGGAAAAATCCATCGACCTCTACTACGAGCAAAACCACATTCAATAGATACCATCAGATGAAAAGGCCCCCGCGAGCGGGGGAGAGAAGGGAGAGAACTGCCATGCAGGTCATTTTGAAACAGGACGTGAAGGGAACGGGCAAAAAGGGAGAGTTACATAAGGTTTCCGACGGGTACGCCCGCAACTTTTTGCTCCCCAAAGGGCTGGCCATCGAGGCCGACGCCCAGGCTATCAACGACCTGAAAAACAAGCAGGCCGCCGCCGAGCACCACACCCAGGAGGACATCGCCCGCTGCAAGGAGGAGGCCGCCAAGATAGACGGCAAGACCGTCACCGTCAAGGCCAAGGCAGGCAAAGAGGGCAAGCTCTTCGGCTCGGTCACCGGCAAGGAGATCGCCCAGGCCGTGCAGGACGCCTACGGCGTGGCGGTGGACAAGCGCAAGATCAAGCTGGACACGGCCATCAAGGCCTTTGGCAGCTACAGCGCCCAGGTGAAATTCGCCCACTCCATCGAGGCGGAGATCAAGGTTTCGGTAGTCGAGCTGTAACAGCGCCGCAGGGGGACGACGGCGGGCCGGGAAAACCGGCCCGCCCGCGTCCCCTTTCGCCGTGTAAGTGAGAAGTCGAGGCGGGCCCCGAGGGGCGCCCGCCCAAGAAGGAGGGACTGCGGTGGAACCGCTGCAACCAACCGGGGACGTGTACGGCCTGAATATGCCCTACAACCTGGAAGCCGAACAGTCGGTGCTGGGCGGCATCCTCATCGACCCCAACTGCCTCTCCACCGTGTTGGAAAGGCTGAAACCCGAACACTTTTACAACCCCCAACACCGGGAGATCTACGCCTGCATCATCCGGATGTTCACCGCCGGCGAGCCCATTGACTTTGTCACCCTGCTCAACGAGGTCTGCGACCGGCAGATTTTTGAGACCAAAGACCAGGCCAAGATCTATCTGACCAACATCGCCCAGATGGTGCCCTCCCTTTCCAACATGGAGACCTACGCCCGCATCATCGAGGAGAAGTACTACCTGCGCACCCTCCTCTACACCGCCCGGGACATCATCGACACCACCTCCGAGGGGGAGCAGGACGCCAAGATGCTGCTGGACATTGCCGAGCAGAAGATCTTCGACATCCGCCAGGGGCGCACCACCCAGGGGCCCCAGCGCATCGACGGCATCATCATCGACACCTTCGACAGCCTGCAGCAGATTTCCGGCGACGACAAGCAGGCCTTCACCGGCCTCTCCACCGGCTTTTCGGCGGTGGACAGCCTGATTTTCGGCCTCAACAAGTCCGACCTGATCCTGCTGGCGGCCCGCCCGGCCATGGGCAAGACCAGCTTCGCCCTCAACATCGCCACCAACGTGGCCAACCGCAGCGACAAGGCGGTGGTCATCTTCTCGCTGGAGATGAGCAAGGAGCAGCTGGTCTCCCGGGTCCTCTCCAGCGAGGCGTCCATCTCCAACTCGGCTTTTCGCACCGGCGACCTGACCGGACAGGAGTGGGCCAACCTGGTGGCGGTGGCCGAGCACCTCTCCCAAAAGGAGATCTACATCGACGACTCCTCGGGCATCACCGTCCCCGAGATGAAGGCCCGGCTGCGGCGGATCAAGAACCTGGGGCTGGTGGTCATCGACTACCTGCAGCTGATGACCTCCGGCCGCCGCATCGAGAGCCGGGTGGCGGAGGTGTCCGAGATCACCCGGAGCCTGAAGATCATGGCCAAGGAGCTGGACGTGCCCATCATCACCCTCTCCCAGCTCTCCCGCGGGCCCGAGAGCCGTCCCGACAAGCGGCCGATGCTCTCCGACCTGCGCGAGTCCGGCTCCATCGAACAGGACGCCGACATCGTCATGTTCCTCTACCGGGACGAGTACTACAACCGGGACACCGAGGACGTGAACATCGCCGAGTGCATCGTGGCCAAAAACCGCCACGGCGAGGTGGACACGGTGAAGCTGAGCTGGGACGGCTCCTACACCCGCTTCGCCTCGCTGGAAACCTACCGCGATGCCCCGTAACCCAGAGGGGGAGGGGCTGCGGGCGGCCGTCTGCGCCGCGGTGCGGCGGCACCAGATGTTTTCCCCCGGCGAGCGGGTGATCGTGGCCCTCTCGGGCGGGCCGGACTCGGTGGCCCTCCTCCACGCCCTGCTGGCAAGCGAGGGGGAGCTGGGGGCCCGGCTCTCGGCCTGCCATCTCAACCACCGGCTGCGGGGGGAGGAGGCCGGGCGGGACGAGGCCTTTGTCCGCGCCCTCTGCGCCGAGTGGGGGGTGCCCCTGTACGCCTTTTCTGAGGACGTGCGGGCCGCCGCCCGGTCCCGGGGCATCTCAGAGGAGTTGGCCGGGCGGGAGATCCGCTACCGCCTCTTCGGCGAGCTGGCCGAGCGGGAGGGGGCGAAGATCGCCACTGCCCACCAGCTCACCGACCAGGTGGAGACCGTCCTCTTTCGCCTCACCCGCCGCGCCGGGCTCGACGGGCTCTGCGGCATCCCCCCGGTGCGGGGCCCTTTTATCCGCCCCCTGCTGGGCTGCACCCGGGCCGAAGTGGAGGACTACTGCCGGGAGGAGGGGCTCCCCTTTGTGGTGGACTCCACCAACGGGGACGAGGCGTATGCCCGCAACCGCATCCGGCTGCAGGTGCTGCCCGCCCTGCGGCAGCTCAATCCCAGCCTGGAGAAAACGGTGGCCGCCACCGCCGGCTACCTGGCCCAGGACCGGGATTTTCTCAATCTCCGGGCCACCGAGGCATATGCTGATTGCAAGGACCCCGGCGGCGGGGTGCTCCCCCGCCTGAACGCCGCCGCCTTTGCGGCCCTCCATCCGGCCTTGCAGGGGCGGGTGGCCCGACTCTTTTTGACCGACTGCGCCCTGCCCGCCACCGCCCTGGCCGCCGAGGCGGTGGTGCGGTTGACCGCCGGGGACGAGGGGGAGCGGGAGCTGGCCACCGGGCGCTACCTGCGCCGCCAGGAGGGGCTTCTCGTCTGCCGGGAGCGGACCGTCCCCCCGCCGCCGGCGGTGCCCTGCGAGCTGGCGGTGGGCAAAAGCGCCAGTATTTTTGGCAAAACCCTCACCCTCTGTGTCACAACAGCGGAAAATGGCGCAATTCTAGAAAAAGTTCACAAAAACCACTTAATAAATTGTATGGACTATGATAAACTAAAGACTACACTTGTTGCGCGCGGCCGCCGGGAAGGGGACAGCATCTCCCTCTCCCGGCGGGGCGTCACCAAAACGCTGAAAAAGCTGTTTTGCGAGCTGGGCATCCCCCCCCAAGAGCGGGGGCGGGTCCCGGTGGTCGCCGACGGCGAAGGGGTGGTCTGCATCCCCGGCGTGGACGTGGCGGCCCGGGTCGCCGTGACCGGAAAAACCGAGAGGATAGCGGTACTGTACTGCGGGGAGGACGTATAAAATGATGAAAGACGACGTGCTGAAGACCCTGATCGGCGAAGAGGAACTCAAGGAGCGGGTGCGGGAGCTGGGCGAGCAGATCACCCGGGACTACCAGGGCAAGAACCTGCTGCTGGTGAGCGTGCTCAAGGGCTCGATTGCCTTTATGGCGGACTTGATGCGGGCCATCGACCTGCCCCTGTCCATCGACTTCATGGCGGTTTCAAGCTACGGCGCGGGGGTCAAGACCTCCGGCGTGGTCAAGATCATCAAGGACCTGGACATCGACCTCAAGGGCTATGACCTGCTGATCGTCGAGGACATCCTCGACTCGGGCATGACCCTCAGCTACATCATGGAGATGTTGGAGGCCAGGGAGCCCAGTTCGGTAAAGATCTGCACCCTGCTCGACAAGCCCGAGCGCCGCCAGGTGTCGGTGGCCCCCGCCTATGTGGGCTTTACCGTCCCCGACGAATTCGTCATCGGCTACGGGCTGGACTACGACGAGAAGTACCGCAACCTCCCCTATATCGGCGTTCTCAAACCAGAAGTTTACACGAAATAGCAAAAGCAGTCAGTTAGGAGGCTAAGCCGTTGACAAAAAAGAGAGGGAAAGGCTCCGGCACAGGAATCTATGTACTCATCCTGTTGGGGCTGGTGGTCTGCGCCTTCGTCCTGCTCAACCTCAAGACGGGCGAGACCAGGACCTACCAAGAAGTCATCGGGTATTTTGACGACCAGAAGGTGGAGAAGTTCACTCTGGATTTCGGCAGCGGGGAACTCAAGGCCAAGCTGCGGGGCCAGGAGGAGACCGTCACCTACAACGTGCCCAATGTCAAGATGTTTGTGGACCATGTGGAGCCCGGCGTGCTCGAGTACAACGAGAAGCACCCCGACGCCCCCATTGAGTACGACTACACCCCGCCGGTGGAGGCTCCCTGGTGGGCGGCCATGATCCCCTACGTGCTGCTCATCGGCGGGATGGCGCTGCTGTGGTTTTTCATGTTCCGCCAGTCCGCGGGCAGCGGCGGCAAGATGAATTCCTTCGGCAAGGCCAAGGTCAAACCCCAGCAGGGAGAGGGCCCCAACCGGGTCACCTTCCAGGATGTGGCCGGCGCCGACGAGGAGAAGGAAGAGCTGCGCGAGGTGGTGGAGTTCCTCAAAAACCCCGGCCAGTTCTCCGCCCTGGGCGCCCGCATCCCCAAAGGGGTGCTGCTCATCGGCCCTCCGGGCACCGGCAAGACCCTGCTGGCCAAGGCGGTGGCGGGGGAGGCCAAAGTCCCCTTCTACTCCATCTCCGGCTCCGACTTTGTGGAGATGTTTGTCGGCGTGGGCGCCTCCCGCGTGCGCGACCTCTTTGACCAGGCCAAGAAGAGCGCCCCCAGCATCATCTTCATCGACGAGATCGACGCGGTCGGCCGCCAGCGCGGCGCCGGCCTGGGCGGCGGCAACGACGAGCGGGAGCAGACCCTCAACCAGTTGCTGGTGGAACTGGACGGCTTTGGCGCCAACGAAGGGGTCATTGTCATCGCCGCCACCAACCGCCGCGACGTCCTCGACCCCGCCCTGCTGCGGCCCGGCCGCTTTGACCGCGAGGTCTATGTGGGCTACCCCGACATCAAGGGCCGGGAGGAGATCTTGCAGGTCCACGCCCGCAACAAACCCCTGGGCCCCGATGTAGACCTGGGCGTCATCGCCAAGACAACAAACGGCTTCACCGGCGCCGACCTGGCCAACCTCCTCAACGAGGCGGCCCTGCTGGCGGCCCGCAAAAACCGCAAGGCCATCACCGAGGCCGACATTCAGGAAGCCACCATCAAGGTGGTGGCCGGCCCTGAGAAGAAGAGCCGGGTGGTCTCCGACAAGGAGCGCCGCCTGACGGCCTACCACGAGGCGGGCCACGCCATCGTCACCTACTACTGCAAGTCCCAGGACCCGGTCCACCAGATCTCCATTGTCCCCCGGGGCCAGGCGGGCGGCTACACCATGAGCCTGCCGAAGGAGGACCGCAACTACCGCACCCGCTCCCAGATGTTTGAGGACATCGTCACCCTGCTGGGCGGCCGAGTGGCCGAGTCGCTGATGCTCGACGACATCTCCACCGGCGCCTCCAACGACATCGAGCGGGCCACCAACATCGCCCGGGCGATGGTCACCCGCTACGGCTTCTCCAAGGAGCTGGGCCCCCTGGTCTACGGCACCGACCAGCAGGAGGTGTTCTTGGGGCGCGACCTCAACCAGGCGCGCAACTACTCCGAAGAGGTGGCCTCCAAGATCGACAAGGAGATGCGGGCCATCATCGACAGGGCGTACAGCCAGGCCAAGACCATTTTGGAGGAGCACACCGACGCCCTGCACACCGTGGCCAAGGTTTTGCTGGAATACGAAAAGGTCGACGGCGAGACCTTCATCAAATTGATGGAGACCCCGCTGCTGGAAGGGGAAGAGGCGGCTCCGGCCCTCTCGGCCCCGGCGGGCGAACCCCCGGTCCTGCCCGAGGGGAACGGCGGTCTGCCGACGCCCCCCGCTCCTCCGGCCCAGCCCGATGCGGGTGAGGGCGGAGAAGAGGACAAGAGCGGACCCCAAGCATAGCACTTTTTGCCAAACAGAGATAGGCGGCTGCCGAACTACCGGCAGCCGCCTTTTTGCGCCTACTCGCAGGGGGGCCATCTGCCTGGCGGCCGGTGCGGTTTTTGCCCTCCTCTTTGCCACCCATTTTTTACCCAAATCTCACCGCCCCGTCACCGTTTTTTCACAAAAGCTGGGTATCCTATCAGCACAGGGAGGTGGCACGATGGACTGCTATTACGAAATCGACAGCTATGTGACGAGAGAGGGGCTGCAGGCCATGGGCGCGGCGCTGGCCCCCGGGCGCGGGGTACAGCGCGCCACCCGCGCCGCCCTGTTTGCCACCGCCCTCCTCTTTTTTGCCGCCGCCCTCGCCCCAGTTCTCTCCTCGGTGTGGGGCGGGCTCCTCCTGCAGGCCGCATTCTTCCTGCTGGGGCTTACCGCGTTGGCCCTCGCCCTCTTCTGGGAGGGGGTGCTGCCCCGGCTCTACTGCCGGAAAAACAGCCCTCTGCTGGGCCGCCAGCACCTGATGCTGGGGCGGCGGCAGCTGATTTGTACCGCCGGTGGGCGGGAATGGCGCCTTGTATACGCCGAGGTGGTGCGTGCCCGCGAACAGGGCGGCGTCATCTACCTGAGCGACGGGGCGCGGCACCTGGCGGTGGACCGCCGCGGCCTGCCCCTGGAACAGGCGCAGGAAATTGCAGCGCTGCTGCACCGAAAGCTGCCCGGCGGGGTCTGGGGATAGCTCCCTTTTGCCCGCCGGCAGAAAAAATAGATGGCGCGGGGGACCGGCTGCACAGTGGGCCGGTCCCCCGCGCCCCTTTTGTGCGCGCCCCGGGACGGGCGCATAAGTGGGCAAAAAGGGCGCAGAATCACCAAAGACGGCTGTCGGCCCTTGACAGTCCGCCCTGTTTTGAGATACTCTAATAAAGTTGGGAAGTGCGCCCGCCGCCCCCTGATTCTAAGGGGTCCGCCGGGCGCCGCTCCCGTTATCCGACGCCGCACCGACAGAGAAAAAGGATGTAGAGCAGATATGACAGCGAAAGCCAAGCAGTACGGCAACGAAAGCATCACCGCCCTGAAGGGGGCTGACCGGGTCCGCAAGCGCCCCGGTGTTATTTTTGGTTCAGACGGGCTGGAGGGCTGCGAGCACTCGGTCTTTGAGATCCTCTCCAACTCCATCGACGAGGCCCGCGCGGGCTTTGGCGACAAGATCGTGGTCACCAAGTACCGGGACAACTCCATCGAGGTGGAGGACTTTGGCCGGGGCATCCCGGTGGACTACAACACCCGGGAGAAAAAGTACAACTGGGAACTGGTGTTCTGCGAGCTCTACGCCGGCGGCAAGTACGGCCAGGGCGGGGACAACTACGAGTACTCCCTGGGCCTCAACGGCCTGGGGCTCTGTGCCACCCAGTACGCCAGCGAGTACATGGACGTGGAGATCTACCAGGGCGGTTTCCGCTACGAGATGCACTTTCAAAAGGGCGAGCCGGTGGGGGAGCTGCAAAAGGAGCCCACCACCCGCAAAAAGACCGGCACCCGCATCCGCTGGCGGCCCGATCTGGACGTCTTCACCGCCATCGACATCCCGCTGGAGTACTACCAGGAGACCATCAAGCGCCAGGCGGTGGTCAACCCGGGGGTCCTCTTTCTGCTGCGGGCAGAGGGGGACAGCGGCTTTGAGGAGTTCACCTACCGGTACGAAAACGGCATCAAGGACTATGTGCAGGAGCTGGCAGGGGAGGACACCCTCACCGCCGTCCAGTACTGGCAGACCGAGACGGCCGGTCGGGACCGGGCCGACAAGCAGGACTACAAGGTCAAACTGTCGGTGGCCTGCTGCTTCTCCAACCGGCGGCAGGTGGTGGAGTACTACCACAACTCCAGCTTCCTGGAGCACGGCGGTTCCCCCGAGCGGGCGGTGAAGACGGCCTTTGTCTACCAGATCGACGCCTACTTGAAGCAAAACGCCAAGTACCTCAAGGGGGAGAGCAAGATCACCTACCAGGATGTGGCCGACGCGCTGGTGCTGGTCTCCTCCTCCTTTTCGACCCAGACCTCCTATGAAAACCAGACCAAAAAGTCCATCACCAACGCCTTTATCGCCCAGGCCATGACCGACTTTCTCAAGCGCTCGCTGGAGGTCTACTTCATCGAGAAGCCGGAGGAGGCGGGGAAGATCGCCGACCAGGTGCTCATCAACAAGCGCAGCCGGGAGAAGGCGGAGAACACCCGCAAAAACCTGAAAAAGACCCTCACCGCCACCATCGACATGGCAAACCGGGTGCAGAAGTTTGTGGACTGCCGCACCAAAGACGTCTCCCGGCGGGAGGTCTACATCGTGGAGGGCGATTCGGCCCTGGGGGCCTGCAAGCTCTCGCGGGACGCCGAGTTTCAGGCCATCATCCCGGTGCGGGGGAAGATCCTCAACTGCCTCAAGGCCGAGTACGACAAGATTTTTAAAAGCGAGATCATCACCGACCTGATCAAGGTGCTGGGCTGCGGGGTCGAGGTCAAGAGCAAGGCCAACAAGGACCTCCTGAGCTTCAACCTGGACCAGCTCAAGTGGAACAAGGTCATCATCTGCACCGATGCCGACGTGGACGGCTTTCAGATCCGCACCCTGATCCTCACCATGCTCTACCGGCTGACCCCCACCCTCATAAGGGAGGGGTACGTCTTTATCGCCGAGTCGCCCCTCTATGAGATCACCACCAAGGACAAGGTCTACTTTGCCTACAACGAGAGCGAAAAGGCCGACATGTTGCGGGAGATCGGCAGCCAGAAATACACCATCCAGCGCTCCAAGGGGCTGGGCGAAAACGACCCGGACATGATGTGGATGACCACCATGAACCCCGAGAGCCGGCGGCTGATCAAGGTCACCCCCGACTCGGTGGAGGAGACCGCCACCATGTTCGACATCCTGCTGGGGGACAACCTGGCCGGCCGCAAGGAGTTTATCGCCGAGCGCGGACAGGACTACCTGGACATGCTGGACGTGTCCTGATCCAGACGCGCCCCAGGAAAACGCTTTTGAGAGGGAAATGATATGGCACCCAAAAAGAAAAAAGAGGCCCCGCGGCAGAAGCGGGCCATCCCCAACGCCGAGATCGCCGGGGCGGGGATCGTGGTGGAACAGCCCATCACCAACACCCTGCAGGAAAACTACATGCCCTACGCCATGAGCGTCATCGTCTCCCGGGCCATCCCCGAAATCGACGGCTTCAAGCCCGCCCACCGCAAGATCCTCTACACCATGTACAAGATGGGGCTGCTCAAGGGCGGGCGCAGCAAGTCGGCCCGCATCGTGGGCGAGACCATGAAGCTCAACCCCCACGGGGACGCCGCCATCTACGAGACAATGGTCCGCCTCTCCAAGGGCAACCAGACCCTGCTGCACCCCTACGTGGACTCCAAGGGCAACTTCGGCAAGGCCTATTCCCGGGACATGGCCTACGCCGCCTCCCGGTACACCGAGGCCAAGCTGGACGCCATCGCCGAGGAGCTCTTTCGCGACATCGACAAGGACACGGTGGACTTTGTCGACAACTACGACAACACCATGAAGGAGCCCACCCTGCTGCCGGCCACCTTCCCCACCATCTTGGTCAACGCCAACCTGGGCATCGCCGTGGGGATGGCCAGCGCCATCTGCTCCTTCAACCTGCGGGAGGTCTGCGAGGCCACCATCGGCATCCTCAAGGACCCGGACTGCGACATCAGCGAGACCATCAAGGCCCCCGACTTCCCGGTGGGGGGCATCTACCTCTACGACGAGGCAGAGCTTCGCAAGGTCATCGACACCGGGCGGGGCAGCTTTAAAATCCGCGCCAAGTACCGCTATGACGAGAAGGAAAACTGCCTGGAGATCACCGAGATCCCCCCCACCACCACGGTGGAGGCCATCATCGACAAGATCATCGACCTCTCCAAACAGGGCAAGCTGCGGGAGGTCAACGACATCCGCGACGAGACCGACCTGGGCGGGCTCAAGATCGCCATCGACCTAAAGCGCCGGGTGGAGCCGGACAAGCTGATGGCCAAACTCTACCGGATGACCCCCCTGCAGGACAACTTCTCCTGCAACTTCAACGTCCTCATCGCCGGGTCGCCCCGGGTGATGGGGGTGCGGGAGCTGCTGCAGGAGTGGACAGCCTTTCGCCGGGAGTGCGTTCGCCGCCGGGTCTATTTCGATTTGGAGAAGAAAAAGGCCCGGCTGCACCTGCTGCTGGGGCTCGAAAAGATCCTGCTGGACATCGACAAGGCCATCCGCATCGTGCGGGAGACCAGGGAGGAGCAGGAGGTCGTCCCCAACCTGATGATCGGCTTTGGCATCGATAAGATCCAGGCCGACTACGTGGCCGAAATCAAGCTGCGCCACCTCAACCGGGAGTACATCCTCGCCCGCACCGGCGAGATCGAGACCCTGAAGGCGGAGATTGCCGAGATGGAGGAGATCCTCGGCAGCCAGAAGAAGTTGGACAAAATCATCATCGGCGAGCTCAAAGAGGTGATGGCCAAGTACGGCCAGGACCGCCGCACCGAAATCAGCTATGTGGACGAGCACGTCTACGAGCCGGAGGAGGAGCAGGTGCAGAGCTACGAGGTGCGGCTGTTCTTCACCGCCGAGGGCTACTTCAAGAAGATCACCCCCCAGTCCTGGCGGATGAGCCAGGTGCACAAGCTCAAGGAGGGGGACTTCATCGCCCAGGAGATGGACGCCAACAACGACTGCGAGCTGCTCTTCTTCACCGACCGCCAGCAGGTCTACAAGGCCCGCTGCGCCGACTTTGCCGACACCAAAGCCAGCCTCATCGGCGACTTCATCCCCGCCAAGCTGGAGATGGAGCCGGGGGAGAAGTGCCTCTACATGGTGGCCACCAAGACCTTTGAGGGGTACATGCTCTTCTTCTTTGAAAACGGCAAGGTGGCCAAGGTGGGCCTCTCGGCCTACCAGACCAAGACCAACCGCAAAAAGCTGGTGGGCGCGTACAGCGACAAGTCCCCCCTGGTGGCCATCGACTACGCCCCCGAGGACAAGGAGTACCTGCTGCGCACCTCGCTGGACCGGATGCTCATCGTCAATTCGGCCCTCATCGCCCCCAAACAGACCAAGAACACCCAGGGGGTGGCGGGCATCAAGCTGACCAAAAAGGCGGTGCTGCAGAGCGTGCGCCCCCTGCGGGAGGCCGAGCTGGCCGACGAGCACCGCTACCGCACCAAGACCATCCCCTCCATGGGGGCCAAAATCGCCGTGGAGGACCTGGCCAGCCAGTTGACCCTGGGCTGATGGGCCGACGGCGAAGAACGCTTTCAAAATACAGTGGGCGCCCTGCGGCGCGGCGAGAGGCCGCGCCATGGGGCACCCCTTTTTTGTGCGGCTGAGGAGGATCTTCCTCTGCCTTTCCCCCCGCCCGGGTGTGGACAACGGCCCTTTTGTGGGGTAGGATAGAGGGGAAGGCGGGCCGCCCGGCCCGCAGAGACAGAGAGAAGGGGATCAGGTGAAGCGCTGCATTGCCGCCGCCGGGATAGCACCGAACTAAAACACCGCTTACAGGGAGGTTTTTCAGTTATGCCTATTCCGGCCAAAACCATCTACCCGCGCACCGGGGACCGCCAGACGGTCTATCTGGACGCGGTCACCGAGGGGCCCCGCATTCAGGTGGGGGCCTACACCATGTACAACGACTTTGTCAACGACCCGGTGGACTTTGCCAAAAACAACGTGCTCTACCACTACCCCGTCAACGGCGACAAGCTGATCATCGGCAGCTTCTGCTCGATTGCCTGTGGGGCCAAGTTCCTCTTTACCAGTGCCAACCACACCCAGCGCTCCCTCTCGACCTACCCCTTCCCCCTCTTTTACGAGGAGTGGGGGCTGCCGGTGGCCGAGGTCGCCACCGCCTGGGACAACCGGGGGGACATCGTCGTCGGAAATGACGTCTGGATCGGCTACGAGGCCGTCGTCCTCTCGGGTGTCCACATCGGCGACGGGGCCATCGTCGGGGCGCGGGCGGTGGTGACCAAGGACGTGCCGCCCTACACCGTGGTGGGGGGCGTACCGGCGAAACCCATCAAGCGCCGCTTCGACGAGGAGACGGTGCAGCGGCTGCTGACGGCCCGCTGGTGGGACCTGCCGCGCCCGGCGATCGAGGCGCTGCTGCCTGCCATCCGCAGCGGCGATGTCGAGGCCCTCTGCCGGGCGGGGGAGGGGCGTCCCCTGTACTGATTGCCCGCCCCGTTGCCCTGAGACGGGCGCGGCGGGGGGAGAGATAAAGGGAGAGGGCGGGTCGCCGGCGCAGAGCTGGCAGCCCGCCCTCTCTTCTTTTTCCCTAGGCGGAGGGGGTGTTTTGGGCCTTGTACTGTTCGCCCCAGTCCCACATGGCGTCGAGGATGGGGCGGAGGCTGTACCCGGTCTCGGTGAGGGTGTACTCCACCCGGGGCGGCACCTCGGGGTAGACCTTGCGGCGCACCAGGCCGCTGGCCTCCATGGCCCGCAGCTGGGCGGTGAGCACCTTCTGCGAGACGCTGCCGATGGAGCGCTTGAGCTCGCCAAAGCGCTTGGTGCCGGAGAGCAGGTCCCGCAGGATCAGCACCTTCCACTTGTCGCCGATGAGGGTGAGGGTGGTCTCCACCGGGCAGGCGGGCAGCTGTTTTTCCATCTCGTTTCCTCCTTTTTCTGCGCGCGGGGGGAAAAAGGAAGTTCCCCACAAACCGCACGATCACACAATGGTTTCCATTTGGTAACTACACCACTTTATAGTGCGTACTTTACGAAAAGCGCCTGTGGGACTAGTATAGGGTCGTGGGAGGGAAAAGTCAACTCCTCCCCCTGAGCGACACAGGAGGTGCCTTATGATGAACGAAGTGGTCACATTTTTGCAGGAGAACCCGGTGCAGTACCTGGCGACCGTGGGGCGGGACGGCAAGCCCAAATGCCGGCCGTTCATGTTCTGCTTTGAGAGAGAGGGCAAACTCTGGTTTTGCACCAACAACACCAAGGAGGTCTACAAGGACCTGCAGGAGAACCCCTATGTGGAGGTCTCCACCTCTAGCCCCGCCTATGCCTGGATCCGCCTGAGCGGCAAGGCCGTCTTTGCCGACGACCGGGCGGTGAAGGAGGGGTGCATGGAAAACCCCATCGTCAAGGGCCAGTATCAGAGCGCCGACAACCCGATCTTCGTGGTCTTCTACCTGGAAGGGGCCAAGGCGGTCCTGGCCGATTTTTCCGGCAACCCGCCCCGGGAGTACACCCTTTAGGGGGGAGGGGACGCGGTGAACGCACAGCAGTGTTTGACCTACCTGGTGGAGGAGATCCACTCCACCGTGGCGGCCACGGTGGATGAGCAGGGGATGCCCCACACCTGCGCCATCGACATGATGCTCGCCGACGAGGGGGGCCTCTACTTCCTCACCGCCCGGGGCAAGGCCTTTTACCGGCGGCTGATGGCCCGGCGCTACCTGGCCCTCAGCGGGATGAAGGGGAAGGACACCCTCTCCACCGTGGCCGTCTCGGTGCGGGGCTGGGTGAACCCCATCGGCCGGCAGCGGCTGGAGGAGATCCTCGAGAAAAACCCCTACATGCGGGAGATCTACCCCACCGAGGCCGGCCGCCGGGCACTGGAGGTGTTCTGCCTCTACCGGGGGGAGGGGGAGTATTTCGACCTCTCCCAGCTGCCGCCCTTTCGCCAGACCTTCTCCTTTGGCGGGGAGGAGGGCCGGGCGGCGGCCTACCAAATCGACCCGGCCCGCTGCATCGGCTGCCGGGCCTGCCGGGAGGTCTGCCCCACCGGCTGCATCAGCGGGGAGAACCCCCGCACCATCGACCCGGCGCACTGCATCCACTGCGGCAACTGCGCGGATGCCTGCCCGGTGGGGGCGGTAAACCAACCGAATTGAACGGCAGGGGCCAATTCCCCCGGCAGGGCAAAACCGGCCGGGGCGTTGCCGTCCCCTTTGACAGCTATAAAGAGAGGAGCAGGAGCGATGGATCAGGACGAGCGCAGGGCCTACCTGCTGCGGGCCCTTTTGGCAGAGCGGCAGGAAGAAGGGGGGACGATCCCCTCCTCGCCGGGGGAACAGTGGCGGCTGCTGCGCAGCCTTTTCAACGTCCGCCCGCCCAAACCGGTCAGCGAGGCGTTTTTGCAGGTGCAGGACGCCTACTTGCAGGAGGAGACCGCCCGCAAGGGGATCGTCGACTGGGCGGACCTCGCCCCAGTGGAGGAGGGTATCGCCCTCTGGCGGGGGGACATCACCGCCCTGCGCATCGACGGCATCGTCAACGCCGCCAACAGCCAACTGCTGGGCTGCTTCTACCCCTGCCACGGCTGCATCGACAACGCCATCCACACCTACGCCGGGGTGCAGCTGCGCCTGGCCTGCGCCGAGCTGATGGCCCGCCAGGGGGAAGAGGAGCCGGTGGGCCGGGCCAAAATCACCCCCGGCTTCAACCTGCCCTGCCGGTACGTCCTCCACACGGTGGGCCCCTACGTGGCCGGCCCCCTGACCGAGGGGCACCGCCGTCGACTGGCCGACTGCTACCGCGCCTGCCTGGCGCTGGCGGAGGAGAGGGGGCTGCGCTCCCTGGCCTTTTGCTGTATCTCCACCGGGGAATTTCACTTCCCCGCCGAGGCGGCGGCCGAGATCGCCGTCGAAACCGTTCGGGCCCACCGGGCCCTGTCAAAGCGACCACTGGAGGTGGTGTTCAATGTCTTTACAGAGAGGGACCTCGCCCTCTACCGGCGGCTGCTGGGCAGAGGTTGAGCGGCTGCGGCAGGCCCTGGCGGCTGCCGACGCGGTGGTGGTGGGGGCCGGGGCCGGGCTCTCCACCTCGGCCGGGCTGACCTACACGGGGGAGCGGTTCGAGAAGAACTTTGCCGACTTCAAGGCCCGGTACGGCATTGGGGACATGTACTCCGGCGGTTTCTACCCCTACGGCAGCTTGGAGGAGTACTGGGCCTGGTGGAGCCGCCAAATCCTCCTCAACCGCTACGATCAGCCGCCGGGCGGGCCCTATCTCGACTTGCTGCGGCTGCTGGCGGGGAGGGACTACTTTGTCCTCACCACCAACGTGGACCACCAGTTTCAACTGGCGGGCTTTGACAAGAGGCGGCTTTTCTACACCCAGGGGGATTACGGTCTCTGGCAGTGTTCCCGCCCCTGTCACGACCGCACCTACGACAACGAGGAGGCGGTGCGGCAGATGGTCCGGCGCCAAAGGGATCAGCGGGTCCCCGGTGAACTGGTGCCCCGCTGCCCGGTCTGCGGGGCGCCCATGGCCATGAACCTGCGCTGCGACGGCCGCTTTGTGGAGGACGAGGGCTGGCATGAGGCGGCCCTGCGCTACCGGGCCTTTTTGGAGGGCCACCGGGGCCGGCGTCTCCTCTTTTTGGAGCTGGGGGTGGGGGGCAACACCCCGGTCATCATCAAGTACCCCTTCTGGCAGATGAGCGCCGAAAATCCCAGGGCCACCTACTGCTGCATCAACCTGGGGGAGGCATCCGCCCCGCGGGAGCTGGCGGGGCGGGCCATCTGTATCGATGCCGACATCGGCCAGGCCCTGGCGGCCCTCGGCTAAAACAGGGGGGAGAACAAAAGCGAGAGTGCCCGGCGCGCAAACTGCGCGCCGGGCACTTCTTTTGACCTATATCAACGACTTACTCCCCAAAGAGCTGGCGGTGCAGCCCCTTTTTCTCCAGCAGCAGGGCCAGGGGGATGCCCAGCAGGTAGACCACGGCGGCCTCGCCCACCGCCACCCAGAGGGCGTTGGTGAAGAAGACCGGCAGGGTGAACGCCTCGCCGGGCACCAGCCAGATGGTCAGCTCGACGCCCACCACCACCGCGTTCCACAAAACCGGCATCAGCGCGGGGAGGAGGGGGAGCCGCCGCACCCGCACCCGGCGCAGGGCGCGGGTGCAGAGGGCGGCCCCCAGGGTGGCCAGGGTGCCGAAGACGATGTCCACCACCCCCATGGGGCTGCCCAGGTTGCCCACAATGCAGCCCACCGCCAGGCCGGGCACGGCGGCGGGGGTGAAGAGGGGCAGGATGCACAGCGCCTCGGACAGGCGAAACTGCACCATGCCGTAAGCGAGCCCCAGGGCGTTGGAGAGGTAGGTGAGCGCTACATAGAGGGCGGCGATCATGCCGGCCTGCACCAGGTAGCGCGTCGGGTTCCTTCGTTTCATCATTTCATCCATCCTTTAGTTTTATTTTGGGTCAGGAAGGTCTCGAACTGACCGCGCCGCCGGAGAAGGGTCCGGCAGACGCAACTCCTAGAATAGCGCATTTTTCGGCAGAAAACAAGCCTCTTTTCGCTGCCGAAAAGAGGCTTGTGGGGAGCGCTGGGAAGGGGGAAATCAGCGGGTGAAATAGGCCCTGGCCACCTCCAGGGTGCGCTCGATGTCCTCGCTCTGGTGGGCGTTGGAGAGGAAGATAGCCTCGAACTGGGCGGGGGCGAAGTAGCAGCCGTTTTGCAGCATGTGGCGGAAGTAGAGGCCGTAGGCGTCGGTGTCGGCGCGGCGGGCGCTGGCGGCGTCCACCACCGGGCCGGGGGTGAAGAAGAGGCAGCCCAGGGAGCCCACGCTGTTGACGGTACAGGGCGCGCCGCTCTCCCCGATGATCTCCCGCAGCCCGTCAAAGAGCTCGGTGGCGCGGGCGGCGGCCCGGGCATAGACCTCCGGGTGGCCCTTGAGGATGCGCAGCTGGGCCAATCCGGCGGCCATGGCCACCGGGTTGCCGCTGAGGGTGCCCGCCTGGTAGACCGGCCCCACCGGGGCGATCTGCTCCATCACGTCCCGGCGGCCGCCGTAGGCCCCCACCGGCATCCCCGCGCCGATGATCTTGCCGAAGGTGGTCAGGTCGGGCTGCACCCCGTAAAAGCCCTGGGCCCCATCGAGCCCCAGGCGAAAGCCGGTGATCACCTCGTCGAAGATGAGGAGGGCCCCCTCTTTTTTGGTGATCTCCCGCAGCCCCTGCAAAAAGCCGGGGGCGGGGGGGACCAGCCCCATGTTGGCGGCCACCGGCTCCACGATGACGGCGGCGATCTGCCCGGGGTTGTCGGCAAAGAGGGCGCGCACGCTGCCCAGGTCGTTGTAGGCGGCGGTGAGGGTGTCCTCCGCCGTGCCCGCGGGCACCCCGGCGCTGCTGGGCACCCCCGCAGTCATGACGCCGGAGCCGGCCTTGACCAGCATGGCGTCGCAGTGGCCGTGATAGCAGCCGTCAAACTTGACGATCTTGGGGCGGCCGGTGTAGCCGCGGGCGGCCCGCAGGGCGCTCATCACAGCCTCGGTGCCGGAGTTGACCATCCGCACCATCTCGACGGAGGGGACCAGCTCGCAGATGAGCTCGGCCATCTCCACCTCCTTTTCGGTGGCCGCGCCAAAGGAGAGGCCGCTCCCCGCCGCCGAGATCACCGCCTCGCGGATGGCGGGAAAGTTGTGGCCCAGGATCATCGGCCCCCAGGAGCCGATGTAGTCGATGTAGCGGTTGCCCTCCACATCCCAGATGAACTGCTTGTCCGCCTTGCGGATAAAGCGGGGGGTGCTGCCCACCGCGGCAAAGGCCCGCACCGGGCTGTTGACCCCGCCGGGGATGTGCTGCACCGCCCGGGTAAAGAGCTCTTCCGAACGGCCCATCAGCCGATCCTCCCTTCGTCCATCCACCCGGCCAGCTCCTTGGCGTAGTAGGTGATGAGGATGTCCGCCCCGGCCCGGTAGACCGAGAGGGCGGCCTCGCAGGCCACCGCCGCCTCGTCGATGAGGCCGGCTGCCGCCGCGGCTTTGATCATGGCGTACTCCCCGCTGACGCTGTAGGCCGCACAGGGGAGGGGGAAGGCCTGGGACACGTCGCGGATGACGTCCAGGTAGGAGAGGGCGGGCTTGACCATCAGCAGGTCGGCCCCCTCCTCCACGTCCAGGGCGGCCTCCTTTATGGCCTCCCGCCGGTTGTGGGGGTCCATCTGGTAGCCGCGGCGGTCGCCAAAGGCGGGGGCGCTGTCCGCCGCCTCCCGGAAGGGGCCGTAAAAGGCCGAGGCGTATTTCACCGCGTAGGAGAGGATGGGGACATCGCTGCGGCCGGCCCCGTCCAGCGCCCGGCGGATGGCCCCCACCCGCCCGTCCATCATGTCGGAGGGGGCCACCATGTCCGCCCCCGCCTCCACGTGGGAGAGGGCGGTCCTGGAGAGCACCTCCAGGGTCTTGTCGTTGTCCACCGTCTCCCCGTCGAGGATGCCGCAGTGCCCGTGGGAGGTGTACTCGCAGAGGCAGACGTCGGTGATGAGGTAGAGTTCGGGGAAGGCCGCCCTGGCCTGGCGCAGCGCCCGCTGCACCACCCCGTTTTCGTCCCAGGCGCCGCTGCCGCAGGCGTCCTTCTCGTCCGGCAGCCCGAAGAGGAGGACGGCGGGCACCCCGGCCTTCACCACCTCTTCGAGCCCTTGGCAGAGGGTATCGGGGCTGTATCGCAGCTGGCCGTAGAGGGAGGGGATCTCCTCCACCACGCCGCTGCCCTCCCGCACAAACAGGGGGTAGATCAGGGAGGACTTGTCCACCCTGGTCTCCCGCACCATCTCCCGCAGAGCGGGGTTCCCCCGCAGGCGGCGGGGGCGCTTGGTCATATCCATATCGGCAATGCTCCTTTGCAGGTGATTTCTGTGGTGAAAAAGGGGGGGATCACTCCCCACGGGGCCGGGCCGAGCGCCGCAGCGCCTCGATGCAGTCTTGGTAGAGGGTGCGGTCCAGCTCCTCCCGCAGGCCGTAGAGGAGGCGGGCGGCCGCCTTTTCGCAGGCGTCCCGCGCCCGGCGCTCCAATTCCAGCCGGGCGGCCGCGTCGTCGGCCACCAGGGCCGCCACCTCCCGCACGGCGGGGAGATGGGGGCGAAAGTCGCACCAGTCGCAAAACCCGTCCGCGGCGGCCTGCAAAATGGCCTCGGCCCGCGCCACCTCCTGGCGGCGGGCCTCCCCCTCGCCGCCCCCCTCCAGGTCGTCGATGTCGTAGAGGGTGACGCTGGGGAGCGCCCCCAGCCGGGAGGAGATGTCCCGCGGCACCGCCAGGTCGATGAGCACCCGCTCCGCCCCGTCGGCGAGGACGGGGGCCGCCTCCTCGTAGCGGAGGGTGTGGTGGGGGCTGGCGGTGGCGCTGACGAGGGCGCGGCAGCGGGCCAGCCCCTGCAGCCGCTCGTCGTAGCGGATCACCCGGCAGCCCGCGGGGATCTTGACCTCCCCCGAGCGGTACTGCCGCACCGTCATCTCCACCCGGCAGCCCAGGGAGACCAGGGTGGAGGCGGCCAGCCGGCCCATCTCCCCGTTGCCGATGACCAGGCAGGGAAGCCCCTTTAAATCGGCAAAGTGGCGGCAAATCAGGTCGGCCGCCCGGCTGGCGGAGGAGCTGTCCACCGCCGTCAGCCGCACCGAGGTCTTGACCTCTTTGGCGGCGGTGACGGCCGAGAGGAAGAGGCGGTCGAGCACCCCGTCGGCGCTGCCGCAACTGCGGGCCAGGGCCAGGGCGCCCTTGACCTGGGCGATGATCTGGTCCTCCCCAAAGACCCGGGAGCGCAGCCCGCAGGCCAGGGCGAAGAGGTGGTCCACCGCCGCCCGTCCCCGGCGGACGGCAAAGGGGACGTCCGCCGGGTCGGCCCCCTTGAGGGCGCCCAGCAGCGCGGCGGGGTCGAGGGCCGCCCCCTCGGCGCAGGAGAGCCAGAGCTCGGTGCGGTTGCAGGTGGAGAGGAGGACCGCCCCCTCGAGCGCGGGATGTTCGGCCAGCCGGCCCAGGGCCTCGGCCGCCTCGGCCTTGGTGAAGGCAAAGCGCTCCCGCAGTTGCAGGGAGGCGCGGCGGTGGTCGATGCCTGCCATGGCGATATTCAAAAGCGCTCACCCCCAAAAGAAAGAAGCCCCGCGAGGGGCAGTGAAAATCTCTCTTTTCCCATTTTACGACAATCGCCCCAAAAGCACAAGGCAAAGAGGGGGGCGGCCGGGGGAGAATTTGGCGGCCTCTCCGCCCCCTTCTTTGGGCAAAAAAGAGAGCCGGCGGTTTCCCGCCGGCTCTGTCCAGTGGACAATACTTGCAAACGCCAAAAAATAAAGGTACACTGGACAAGAACTAGTCTGTCCCCGCCGCCGGGTATTTATGCGAAAAATCGGGGAAAAACAAAATTGACAAGCCCCGGTGGGTGTGCTAGAATATGAATGTTATTTTGAGGTCTTGAGCGAGAAAAAATTCTATTCGGAGGGTTCGCCGTGAATACAATTCAAATCGTAGCGGGCGTGTTGCTGATCATCGCCTGCCTGGTAATCATCTTGATGGTGATGATGCAGGAGGCCACTTCCGGCATGTCCGGCGCCATCAGCGGCGGCGCGACGCAGTCCTACCTGGGGCGCTCCGGCGGACGGACCCCGGAAGCTCTGCTGAGCAAGTGGACCAAGATCGCAGCGGTCGCCTTTTTTGTACTGACAATTTTAGTCGGCGTACTTGAAATATTTTTTAAGTAAGATGAGAAAAAGCACCCTGCCGGATGTGCAGGGTGCTTTATTTCGCAAAAAATTCGTCGGATATTGTGGATGAAAAGACAGTTGGGCCGGGACGGCCCCTGGGAAAAGGACAGGTGAACGACCATTAAACTGAAAGAAACGGTAGAGAAACAGCTGCGGGAATCCCGTCAGCCCTACATGAACATGAAGCTGCTGTGCACCCGGATGCCCAGCTTTCAGAAGTACCAGATCCGGGCCTGCCTCAACGAGCTGGAGAGGGAGGGCAAGGTCTACTTCTCCAAGGAGAGCGGCTACGCCCTCTGCTCCCGGCTGGGCATCGTCAGCGGCACAGTGGTCAAGGTGGCGGGCAAATTTGGCTTTGCCCAGCTCGACGACGAGGAGGGCACCCAGGTCTTCATCCCCGGCCGCTTTTTGATGGGGGCCATGGCGGGGGAGAAGGTGCTGCTGAAGACCCGCCCCAGCCGCACCGGCCAATCGCTGGAGGGCGAGGTGCTCCACGTCACCCCCGACCCCGACGGCGGCTACATCGGGGTGCTGCACCAGGCCGGCCAGAGCTGCTGGGTGGTGCTCGACTCGATGCCCAAGACCGACATCCAGGTGCGCCCCTCCAGCGTGGGGACCGCCAAGGACGGCGACAAGGTGATGGTCAAGCTGGCGGTGCGGGGCAAGAGCCACTTCAGCCACGTGGCCGAGGTGGTCACCGTCTTCGGCGACAGCAAAAAGGCCAAAAACTGCTGCGACGCCATCCTGGTGGAGAACAAGGTCAAGCTGGACTTTGACGAGGCCACCCTGCAGGAGGCCGCGGCCGTGGGCGAGCGGGGGGTGGACCCCGCCGACTTTGCCGGCAGAGAGGACCTGCGGGACTGGTGCATCTTCACCATCGACAGCAAGGAGACCAAGGACATCGACGACGCCATCTCCTTTCGCCAGGTGGAGGGCGGTTTCGAGCTGGGGGTGCACATCGCCGACGTGTCCCACTACGTGAAGCGGGGCAGCGCCCTGGACGCCGAGGCCTTTGAGCGGGGCACCTCGGTCTACTACGCCAACGCGGTGGTGCCCATGCTGCCGGTGGAGCTCTCCAACGGGGTCTGCTCCCTCAACCCCGACGAGGACCGGCTGGCCCTCTCCTGCATCTGCAAGATGGCCCCCTCGGGCGAGATCCTCGGCTACCGCATCGCCAAGACGGTGATCCGCTCCTGCAAAAAGTGCGCTTACAGCGAGGTAAACGCCCTTCTGGACGGCACCGCCACCCCCGAGGTGGAGGCGGCCTACGCCCAGGTGAAGGAGACCCTTTTGCAGATGGGCGCCTTCGGCAAGGTGCTGGAGGCCCGCCGCTTTGGCCGGGGGGCCATGAACATCGAGAGCATGGAGGCCAAAATCGTCATCGACGAGAACGGCGACCCGGTGGACATCCTGGTGAGGGACCGGGGCGACTCGGAGAAGATGATCGAGGAGTTCATGCTCACCGCCAACGAGGCCGTGGCCCGCTTTGGCAGGGAGAAACAGCTCCCCTTTGTCTACCGGGTGCACGAGGACCCCGACCCCGAGCGGTTGGAGGTGTTGCAGGGGATCGTCAAGGCCTTTGGCCACCCCTACCTGAAAATCAAGGCCGGGGCCCCCTCCAAGGTGCTGGCCGATGTGCTGGACGCCACCCGGGGCAAGCCCGAGCAGATCCTCATCCACAAGATGGTGCTGCGCTCCATGGCCAAGGCCAAGTACGCCGAGACCCCTCTGGGCCACTACAGCCTGTCGCTGCACGACTACACCCACTTCACCTCCCCCATCCGCCGCTACCCCGACCTCTCGATCCACCGCATCCTCACCGACTATCTGGACGGGGTGCCGGCCGAGGAGATCAAAAAGCGCTACGGCGAGTTTGTCAAGGAGGCGGCCCTTCAGTCCACCAACCGCGAAATCGGGGCCATGCTGGCCGAGCGCTCCTGTGACGACGCCTACAAGGCCCAGTACATGGAGCGGTTTGTGGGCCAGGAGCTGGACGGGATCATCTCCGGCGTGGCCAGCTACGGCTTTTACGTCCAGCTGCCCAACACCGCCGAGGGGCTGGTGCGGCTGGCGACCATCGAGAACACCGACTTTGAACTGTCGGAGGACGGCACCAAGCTGGTGGAGGAGCGCACCGGCCGCACCCTGCGCATCGGCGACCCGGTCAGGGTCAAGGTGCGGGCGGTCAACGTCTCCCTGGGCCAGGTGGATTTTGACCTGGCAAAATAGCTTTTTTCCTTCCAAAACGCCTTTGCGAGGGCGGAGCTGCGGCTCCGCCCTCTTTTTGCGCCCGGGTGCGGGTTACTAAAACCTTCCCCCGCTGCATACAAATGGTAGCGACCGGGCAGACTACCACTACCGACAGCGAAGCGGAAGGGGGATTTCCCAGTGGAAGCGATCATCAAGGCGCGTGCGAGCGCGCGAGACTGGCTGCGCCGGGCCAAAGGCGAGGAGCAGCCTTCCGACCTGGAGCAGATATTGGGGGACATCGCCCGCACCAACGACGAGTTGGCGGCGGCGGTCAACCGGTTCAACTTTTCCTGTGACGACCTGCTCATCGACGCGGCTGCCTTTGAAATGCAGGCGCTGGAGAGCAGACTCGCCTTTCTCTACCGCAAGGCAAAGGAAAAGGGACTGCACATCGGGGCGCAGGGATGAGCCCTGCCCCCGCCATAAAAGGGGATGGAAAACAGGATGGACAGCTATACCTGGGCCCTCATCGCGGTGGCGGTGGTGGCCGTGCTCTGCATGATCTGGGCCTTTTCGCGGGGGCGGCACCCCTGTCCCACCGCCCTCTTTACCGGCCTGGCGGGCATCTGCGTTCTGCTGCTGCTCAACGTGCTCTCGCCCTTTATCGGGCCGACCCTCAAGCTCAACTTCTACACCTGCGGCGCCTCGGCGGTGCTGGGGGTGCCGGGGGTGGTGGGGATGCTCTTCTTGAAATTCCTCTTTGGGCTGTGAGGGTACATAGGAGCTCCGGCGGGCCAAGGCCTCGGGGGGAGAAAAAAGGCATTCGGCCCAACCGGGCCGAATGCCTTTTTTTGCGGCGGCTTTTCAATCTGCCCTGCGCGGCGGGGAAGAGGGCGGCGATTTTCCCCGATCCCTGCAAAGGGGAGGACAAAAAGCAGGCGGGCGTCCCCGCTGGGGAGCGCCCGCCTGTTTTTGATTGTTCGGTGCGATCTACTGCTCGTAAACGCCCGAGATCAGCCACTTGTCACCGTGCTCGACGACGGTCACCTTCAGGGTGGAGTCCACGTAGGGGGCGGCGGCGACGATCTCTTCCATCTTGTCAAACAGCTGGGGGGCCAGGGCGTCGGTCAGCTTCTGCTGCATGGCGGCCTCTCCCTCGTTCTGCATGACTTCCAGCAGCTCGTCCATGTGCTCCAGCGCGTAGGTCTGGCCCAGAAGGGCGAACTCCTCAGAGGCGGTGGAGAAGTCGATGCTGTCAAAGTCGAGCTGTTTGATGTTGACGACGGCGTAGGCCTCGCCGTTTTTCTCCTCGGCGCTCACCAGGGTGTACTCTTTGATCACCTTGCTGACCACGTTTTTGAAGAAGTCTTTGGCCTCGGTCTGGAAGACCTCGCCCATCTCCTCGGCGCCGAAGGACTCGTCGAGGGTCTTCTCAAACTCGACCAGCCCCATCTCGTCGGAATAGCCCTCTTCACAGGCCGCGCTCAACGCCTGCACGTCCCCCGCCTGCATGGCGGTGAAGTAGCTGTCCACGGCGTTTTTGATGGCCTCTTTGTTGTTTTTTCCACAGCCGGTCATGGAGACGCAGAGCGCCAGGACCAGTGTGAGTGTTGCCAGTTTTTTCATATAATCCCTCTTTCAAAAGAAATGTTGTTGCCATTATACCACAGATACAAAAATTTGTGGACTGTTTTGGCCGCAAAACCGAAAAATCGAGGGAAAAAGGCGAACAAACGGCAGCGAAAGGGGAGGAGGATGTCTGTCCGACCGACAGCGCAAAAAAGAGAGCCGTCTAAAGCGGCTCTCTTTTTTGCGGAGGGGGAAGCTGGACCTACCGGGAGAGCTGGGTGATGACCCAGCGGTCGTTCTGCTTTTCGAGTTTCACCTCAAAGGTGTAGTCCACCGCCTTGATCTTGTCCACACTTTCGCCCATCTTTTGAAAGAGGAGAGGGGCCACCCCGTCATAGAGTTTTTTCTTCATGGCCGCCTCTCCCTGGGTCTGCATGACGGCAATCAGCTCGTACATGTGGTCCTCGGTGTACTGGTTGCCCAACTCCTGCACCAGCGCCGTATTGTCCATGGGGAGCTGGCCCAAGTCGAGCATCTTGACGCTGAGGGTGGCGACCGCCTTCCCCTTTTCGATGGAGAGGCTGTCCAGCTTGTACTCCTTGACAAATTTGGCGATGGTGTCCTTGCCAAACTGCTCGGCCTCACTGCGGAAGACGTCGCCGAATTGGTCGGTGACAAATCCCCCCATCACCTCGGCAGAGAGGACCATGGTGGTGTGGTCCGAGAGATCATCGTCGCAAAAGTCCTTGGCCCCGCTCAGATCCCCCGCCTGAAAGGCGGCAAAATAGCCGTTGACCACCTCTTGAATGGCCTTTTCGTCCTTGTTGCCGCAGCCGGTGAGGGCCAGGCAGAGCACAACGACAAGGGCGGTACTGATGAGCTTTTTCATATTCCTTCTCCTTTCGCGGGCGGTCGCCCAGACGGGTCGGCCGCCCTCTCAAAGCGCTCTGCCGGGGATGGGGCATCCTCCTCTTTTTTGCCGGCAGGCTGCTTTTTTACAGTTCCTGAATGCGATCGATGCGCCACTCGCCGTCGTTTCCCTTGAGGGTCAAAACGCAGGCGAAGTCGACGGACTCGATCTCGTCGACCTGTTTGCAGAGGTCGTCGTAAATCAGGGGGGCGACAGCATCGTAGAGCCACTGTCCCATGGCGTCCTCCCCTTGGGAGCGCAGGATGGCGGCCAATTCGTACAGGTGGGTGTCGGTGTACTGGGTGATGATGGCCTCCGGCTCCAACTGCAGGGGCAACTGGTGGAAATCAATGGACTTGCCGCGCACCGTCACCCTAGCCGTTCGCTCTTTGGTAGGAGAGCCCTTCTCGATTTCAATGCTTTCGATGGCGTAGCTGGGGACAAATTTGCTCAAGGCGTGCTGGAGAAACCGCTCCCCCTCCTGGCGGAAGGTGTCGCCCAGGTTCTCGCGGAGGAGGACGTGGATCAGGTCGTAGTAGTAGGCGACCTTGTCCTCGATGCGGAAGGTGCCGGAGTCGTAGCGCGGGGTGCAGCTCTCCTCCGTTGCCCTCTCCCACTCGCCCTCCTGCACGGCGGCAAAGAAATTGTTGACGGTGCTCTCAATGGCCTGCTGATCCCTCTTCCCGCACCCCGAAAGGGCGAGGCAGAGCAGGGCGGCCAACAGGATGCTTCCCCATTTTTTCATGTCACTTCCCCCTTTTGCAAACGCCCTTTTCCCGGCGGGGCGCTCTGCGCTTCCGTCTAGTTGGGCCGGGTGCGGCTGACCAGCTACCTTCCATCGGCCTGTTTTAGGGTCATCTCCATCTCAAAATCCTCTGCCGGGGCCGCTGTCCGCCGAAGTGCGCATCTTCTCAAAGAGGAGGCCGTAAAGCCCTTCGGAGATCTTTTCCTCCATCGCCTTTTCCCTTGGGTCTGCAGGACAGCGGCAGCTCGTAGAGGTGCTCATTGACGCACTGGGTGCCCAAATCCTTGTTGTACACAGGGAAGGAGTCGTTGAGCAGGTCGATCTTCTTTCCGGTGAGAACGGCGGTGGCATGGCCATTCTCCTCCTTGGCGCTCACCAGGCTGTATTGGCGGATGGTGTGCGCGGCCAGGTACTTGGCGAATGCCTGTCCCCGCTTCTCAAACCCGCCGCCCAGCGAGGTGGTGCCGAATTCCGCCTTCATGGCATTGCAGTAAAAGCGGATTTTGTACTCGTCGGTGAAGTTGTCGGTGCACAGCTCGTCCAGCCCCTCCAAATCGCCTGCCTGCAGGGTGGCAAAGTAGCCGTTGACGGCGTCCCTAGATCGCCTCCTTGTGGTTGGCCCCACAGCCGGTGAGGACCAGCGTCAGGGCGAGGAACAGTGCCAGCGCCCCACCGAACCTCTTCTTCGCACTGCCCCTCCTCCCGAATGGATGAGCTGTCCACATCGACTGATTTCGACAAAACCTTTTTACTATTATAGCATAAAAAACAAAACGGTGAAGAGTTTGTGAAACATTCTATGACAGTGTAGAAAAGTGGAGACTGAAATTGTGCAAGAGCACAGGGAGGAGAGGGGGTCGCCTTGCAGCGGGCCAAGCGGACCTGTGCGATCCCGCGAAAAATATGGGAGAAGGGGCTTTTCGGTGGAGCTGCGGAAGCGGCTGTCGTCGCTGGAAAAGAGGCTTTTTGCGTGGGCCGATCCCTCCCACCGTGAGGGCCGACGTTGGGCGCAGTACAGCGATTTTCGGGGGGGCGGCGGGGATGTCCCAACAAGGCGGCGGTGTCTCTGCTTGCTTTCGGGGCGGACAGGGGGACCATCGGTAACTGTGCAGCCGAGCCTCTCTGCCCGTCCTGCCGCCGGGCCCGCTGTTTTGCCCGTCCGGGAGGCAGGAGGAGAGGCCCGGGTGGACACGCCACCGTCGGGCGCCGCCCTTTGCCGGCGAGAGGGAACGGCGGAGGGCGGAGGGAAAACGGGAAAATGGCCGCAAAAAAGAGAGGGGCGCCAGACCGGCGCCCCTCTCTTGGGCAGATCGCTCTATTTTTCCAGCTTGTCCTTGCCGCCCATGTACATCCGCAGCGGCTGGGGGATGGCCACGGTGCCGTCTGCCTGGAGGTTGTTTTCCAGATAGGCAATGAGCATCCGCGGCGGGGCCACCACCGTGTTGTTGAGGGTGTGGGGGAAGTAGTTTTTCCCGTCGGCCCCCTTGACGCGGATGCCCAGCCGCCGGGCCTGGGCGTCGCCCAGGTTGGAGCAGCTGCCCACCTCGAAATACTTTTTCTGGCGGGGGGACCAGGCTTCCACGTCCAGGCTCTTGACCTTCAGGTCGGCCAGGTCGCCCGAGCAGCACTCCAGGGTGCGCACCGGGATGTCCAGGCTGCGGAAGAAGTCGACGGTGTTCTGCCACAGCTTGTCGTACCACATCATGCTGTCCTCGGGCTTGCAGACCACCACCATTTCCTGTTTTTCAAACTGGTGGATGCGGTAGACCCCCCGCTCCTCAATGCCGTGGGCACCCACCTCTTTGCGGAAACAGGGGGAGTAGCTGGTGAGGGCCTGGGGCAGCTCGGCCTCGGGGAGGATGGTGTCGATGAACTTGCCAATCATCGAGTGCTCGCTGGTGCCGATGAGGTAGAGGTCCTCCCCCTCGATCTTGTACATCATGTTCTCCATCTCGGCAAAGCTCATCACCCCGGTGACCACGTTGCTGCGGATCATGAAGGGGGGCACATAGTAGGTGAAGCCCCGGTCGATCATAAAGTCCCGGGCGTAGGAGAGGATGGCCGAGTGCAGCCGGGCGATGTCCCCCTTGAGGTAGTAAAAGCCGTTGCCGCTGGTGCGCCGGGCGCTGTCCAGGTCGATGCCGTCGAGCCCCTCCATGATGTCCACGTGATAGGGCACCTCAAAGTCAGGCACCACCGGCTCGCCGAAGCGCTCGATCTCCACGTTCTCGCTGTCGTCCTTGCCGATGGGGACCGAGTCGTCGATCAGGTTGGGGATGACCAGCATCCGCTCGCGGATCTGCTGGGTCAGCTCCTCCTCCTTGGCCTTGAGCTCGCTCAGCTCCCCGGCGATGGCGGCCACCTTGGCCTTGGTCTTCTCGGCCTCTTCCTTGAGCCCCTTGCCCATCAGGGCGCCGATCTCCTTGCTGATGGAGTTGCGCTGGCTGCGCAGCAGATCCCCCCGGGACTTGGCCTCGCGGAACTCCCGGTCCAGCTTTACCACCTCGTCCACCAGGATCAGCTTTTCCTCCTGAAATTTTTTCTTGATGTTCTCCTTGACCCGCTGGGGGTCCTGCCGCAGCAGATTGATGTCCAGCATCGCTTCTCTCTCCTCTTCTTTCAAAGCTGTGGGGCAACAAAAAAGCCCCCCGTCCCCAGCCGCCCTCTCGGCGCTGTTGGGACGAAAGGCGTTCCTTCCGCGTTGCCACCCAAATTGCTCGCCCCTGCGGGGCGGCCTCTCGACGGTGCGGTAAAGGGCACCGGCCTTCGGCTCGTCGCCGACAGCTCGGGGGTGGAAAGGCCCGTCCCTCCCGCCGGTTTGCACCAACCACCGGCTCTCTGGGCGGATTCGCGGACCGCAGTTCCCGTCGTCGCTGTGAAATGCTGTTTTCTTGCCTTCAGTATACCCCATTTTTCCCCGCCGTGCAACCAAAATGCAAAAAAGTCCGCCTGCTTGGAGGAGGGCCGTATTTCGCAAAAACACAGAAATTCTCAATAAATATCCGCCCCCTTTTCTGGTACAATGGAGAAAATGGGAGAAGAGGGGGATGCGCAGATGGGCGAGACGGTGTTGGTGGTGGACGACGAGCGGGAGATCGCCGACCTCATCGAGGTGTACTTGAAAAACGAGGGCTTTGCGGTGCGGACCTTTTACCGGGCCAAAGACGCCCTGGCCTGCATCGCCGGGGAGAAGATCGACCTGGCGGTGCTGGACGTGATGCTCCCCGACGGGGACGGCTTTGCCCTCTGCCGCCAAATCAGGGAGGAGCACACCTTTCCCATCCTTCTGCTGACGGCCAAGGGGGAGGAGACCGACAAGATCACCGGCTTTGCCCTGGGGGCCGACGACTACGTCACCAAGCCCTTTCGCCCCCTGGAACTGGTGGCCCGCGTCAAGGCGCAGCTGCGGCGCTACACCCGCTACAACCCCGCCGCCGCCCGTCCTGACGGGCTGCTGGTGCGGGGCGGGCTGACCGTCGACCCCGGCACCCACGAGTGCACCCTCGACGGGAAGCCCCTGGTGCTCACCCCCACCGAATTTGCCATCCTGCAGATCCTCTGCGAGGAGCGGGGGCGGGTGGTCGGTTCAGAGCAGCTCTTCGCCCAAATTTGGGGCGAGGCCTATTTCACCAAGAACAACAACACCATCGCCACCCACATCCGCCACCTGCGCGAGAAGATGGGCGACTCGGTGGAGCGGCCGAAATACATCAAGACGGTGTGGGGAGTGGGGTATAAAATTGAGGGGTAACGGCTGGCGGCAAAAGCCCTATCGGCAGATGATGCGCAAGGTGTTCGGGCGGGTGCTGGGCATAGCCCTGCTGGCGGTGGTGACGGTGGCGGTGCTGCGCTCGGCCGGGCGGGGGAAAATCGGCAACTGGATCGCCGGGTGCATCAGCACCTACCTGGGGGTCAGCTGGGAGACCGCCGCCCGGCTCTACTTCAACTATGTGCGCCAGTACCTGGACATCTTTTTGGGGGTGGCCATCGTCGCCTTTTTCCTCCTCTTCTTCTGGGCGCTGTTGAGCTGGTTCACCGGCTACTTTGACGAGATCATCGCCGGGGTGGACTGGCTGGCCGGCGGGAAGGGGGAAAATCTGGTCCTCCCGCCCGAATTGGATTTTATGGCCGAGAAGCTGGGGGCGGTCAAGGACGAGTTGGAGCGCAGCGCCGCCGCCGAGCGGGAGGCCGAGCGCCGCAAAAACGACCTGGTGCTCTACCTGGCCCACGACATCAAGACCCCCCTCACCTCGGTCATCGGCTATTTGAGCTTGCTGGACGAGGCGCCGGATATGCCCCCCCAGCAGCGGGAGAAGTACATCCGCATCGCCCTGGAAAAGGCCGGCCGCCTGGAGGGGCTGGTGGGGGAATTCTTTGAAATCACCCGGGACCTGCTGCAACAGGAGGCCCTTTCCCGCCAGCCGGTGGACCTCTGCTGTATGCTGGTACAGGTCGCCGACGAGGCCTACCCCCAGCTGGCCGCCGGGGGGCGGCAGGCGAGGCTGCACCTCCCCCCCTCGCTCTGCGCCTGGGTCGACCCGGACAAGATGGCCCGGGTCTTTCAAAACCTCCTCAAAAACGCCGTCGCCTACGGCGCGCCGGAGGGCGACATCCACATCTTCGGCAATCGGACAGGGGAGAGGGTCTCTGTCTGCTTTGAGAACGCCGGCGACATTCCCCAGGAAAAGCTGGAGGCGATCTTTGAGAAGTTTTACCGGCTCGACGCCTCCCGGCAGACGGCCACCGGCGGCGCGGGGTTGGGGCTGGCCATCGCCCGGGACATCGTGCAGCGCCACGGGGGGGATATCCGGGCCGAGAGCGGGGGTGGGCGCATCGCCTTCACCGTCGACCTGCCGGTGGGGACCGGCGGGGGGCCATCAGGACCGGCGAGATAGATAAAGAGGAGCGGGCGGTTGCCGAATGGGGCAGCTGCCCGCTCTCTTTGCAGCCCGGCCTTTTTGGCCGGTCTCGCTTCCGCGTCGTCTGCTCAAGGGGGTTCCCGCGCCATCCCCCCTCGGCAGAGTTCCTGCTGCCTTTTCCGTGCCGCCTCTCCCGGTTCTCCTCCCGCGGTTTTCCCGCGCTGCCGCTCTCATCCCCGCTTGCCGATTTTTTGCGCGACCCCTCCCGGGCGCCGTTCCGCTGGCTTTCCGGCGCCGCCGCTCTCGAGCAGCCTCCCATTGGTTTCCCCAGCCCCCATTCCCAGCCCCTCTTCTTGCCGATTTTCCTGCGCGGCAGCGCCCAGTCGCCCTCCTGCCGATTTCCCTGTGCCCTCCCGTCTCCCGGACATCCTCTCATTGCTTTCCCCGCGCTGCGGCGCTGGGTATGCTCTCGCCAGTTTCCCTGTGCAATCGCATTGGGTAGCCCCCCTGCCGCTTTTTTGTACCGCCGCTTCCGCCCGCCCTACAGGGTTTTTCGCACCACCCCTCCCGGCTGCTCTCTTGCCAGTTCCCCTGTATCATGGCCACTGGCTTCCCTTTCGCCGATTTCTCCGTGCCGTGGACATCGGCCCCCTTCTTGCCGGTTTCTCCGCGCTGGAACGCTCGGCCCTCTGCCGCTCCACCTCTCCCTGCCGCTGCGTCCGCCTATCTCTGGGCCGTTTTGGTACCCCCTTCCGTCAAGTCTTGAGAAAGCCTCCATCAATTCCCCACTTTTTCTCCATCTCCCCTCAAAACACCGCTTCGCCGCCCGCGCTAGAATGGGTCTTGTCAAAGAGAAACGGGCCCGCCTGGGCCGGAGAGGAGCAGTCGAGAGATGGACGAGAGAGAAAAAGAGCAGTCGAGAGACGGGGAAAAGGGGGTACAGCGCCCCGCCTCGGTGGCGGGGACCGTCATCAACCCCGACAAGGAGGAGGAGATCACCTGGCAGGGGATGCGCTATCGGCGGCTGTGCATCCGCACCCCCGTCATCACTGCGGGGGACGACATCGTGCAGGTGGCGCGCCGGTACGCCGGGCCGCTGCTCGAGAAGGGGGACATCCTCTTTGTCACCGAGAAGGCGGTGGCCTGCACCCAGCGGCGGGCCATCCCCCTGGAGGAGATCCACCCCCGCCCTCTGGCCCGCTTTTTGAGCCGGTTTGTCCGCCGTACCCCCTACGGCATCGGCCTGGCCATGCCTGAGACCATGGAGTGCGCCCTGCGGGAGTGCGGCACCCTCCGCATCCTGCTGGCGGCGGCGGTCTCGGCGGTGGGGAAACTGCTGGGGGAGCGGGGCTGGTTTTATCGGGTGGCGGGGTATCGGGCGGCCAGCATCGACGGCCCCTGCCCCAACACCCTGCCCCCCTACAACCGCTATGTGGTGCTGGGCCCCCTCCGCCCCGACGGGGTGGCCGAAGAGCTGGCCCAGGCCCTGGGCTGTGCGGTAGCGGTGGTGGACCTCAACGACCTGGGGGGCGAGATCCTCGGGGTCTCCGACCGGCGGATGGACCGGGCGCACCTGCGCTCCCTGCTGCGGGACAACCCCCTGGGCCAGTGCAGCGAGCAGACCCCCATGGGGATCCTCCGCCGGGGGTAGCAGGGCAGGGCCCGGTGTGTTATGGCGGGAAAAAACAGAGGGAGGGTGGTGCGCCGTGGTCACAGAAGAGCCGACAAAAGAGACGACCGCGCAGTGGCGGGCCCTTTGGGAGGGGTACCGCGACCGGCTGCGGCCGGACCGGGCCTCGGGGCGGGCGCTGCTTGGCTATCTGCAGGGCAGGTATGAGCTGACCGAAATGTTCGACGGGTGGGCCGCCGGTAGCGTGACCGGCAGCGTTTTGGGAAATGCCTGCTGCCGCGAAAAATTGCCGGCCGCCGCCCGCCCTGCCGCACGGACCTTTTACCTGGAAAACAGCGGGGCGAGAAAGACCCTGTGTGAGGGGGAGAGCGGCGATTCGGCCCCCGAGGGAAGGGTGGGCGGCAGGATCTTCGTCGGCGTCAACACGGTCATCGGCCTTTTCACGGTGGAGGGGAGCACCCTGCTCTGGGAGGAGCTCTGCGCCGTCCGGGAGCTGGACGAAGAGGACATCCAGAACTTCGTCTCTGCCGCCCAGTACGTCGCCGCGAGGGAGCGGCCGGGCCGCCCAGTCAGGGTGAGACTGCCCGCGCCTTTTCCCCGCCTTCCCTTTGTGCTATAATGGCGGGGAATCGTGAAAAAGGGGAGGGCGTTGAGATGGCGAGACAGCTGCAAAGCGAGGCCCTGCGGTGCGAGTGGCACCGGGGCAAAGAGGGGGCGGAGGACGGATTTGCCCTGCGGATGGAGGTCTTTACCTACGAGCAGGACTTTCTCGCCGAGATCGAGGTGGACGAGGTGGACGACACCGCATACCACCTGATCGTCCGCCGGGGCGGCGAGGCGGTGGCTGTCTGCCGCCTCTTTCCCGGAGAGGAGCCGGGGCAGTACATCGTCGGCCGGGTCTGCGTCAAGAAGAGCTGCCGGGGCCAGAAGCTGGGCCTTTTGCTGATGGAGGAGACCGAGGGCAAGGCCCGCGAACTGGGGGCCCGCTCGCTGTTGCTGCACGCCCAGGTGCAGGCGGCGGGTTTTTACGAGGCGGCGGGCTACACCTCCCAGGGCAAAGCCTTTACCAAGGACGGCTGGCCCCATGTGAGCATGCTCAAAGAGCTGTGAGAGAGAAGAGAGAGCGGGCGCTGGTGAAGCGCCCGCTTTTTTTGTCAGAAGGCGAAAAAGGGCAAACGGTCTCAAAAATGGGCGCGTGGGAGAGCTATTTCCAATATTTGATACTTTGACTTTTCCTGACTTATGAGTATACTGATTTCATAAGGTCAGATAAAGTCAGCTCCTATTGCATAGAGATAGAGACGAGGCCCAGAAAGGGGAAGGGGAACGATGAAAATCAGCGACTTGATCACCCAGCGCATCCTCCAGCTGATGGAGGAGCAGGACGGCATTGCCGAGATCCAGCGCAACGAGTTTGCCGGGGAGATCGGCTGTGTGCCCAGCCAAATCAACTATGTCCTCACCTCCCGCTTTACGCCGGAGCAGGGCTACACCATCGAGAGCCGCCGGGGGGGCGGGGGGTACATCCGCATCACCCGCATCACCGTGGGGCCGCAGAATTTCATCATGCACGTGGTCAACTCCATCGGCGAGGCGCTGGACGAGAACACCGCCCGCATCCTCTTAAAAAATCTGGCCCAGCGGGAGATCTTGAGCGAGGACACCGCCCGGCTGATGCTCTCGGCGGTGTCCGACAAGACCCTGCGCCCCTGCCCCCCCGACTGCCGCGACCGGGTGCGGGCGGCCCTGTTTAAAAACATGCTGCTCAACGCGTGAGGAGGAAGCGATATGCTCTGTGACATCTGCAAGAAAAACCAGGCCCAGATCAGCTACCGCCAGGTGGCGGGCGGGCAGGAGACCATTTTGCACCTCTGCCCCAGCTGTATGGCCAACATGGGGCTTTTGGGCGGCGGCATCCTCGCCGGGGCCCTCTTCGGGGAGGGGCATACCCCCCAGGTGCAGCGGCGCTGCCCGGGCTGCGGCAGCACCTTTGAACAGATCGCCGAGAAGGGGAAGTTGGGCTGCGCCCAGTGCTACGACTTCTTCGGCGAGGACGTGGCGCGGATGGTGGGCAAGATCCACGGCAACTTGACCCACCAGGGAAAGATCCCCCACTCGGCCCACCTGGCCCCGCGGCAGGACCGGTCGGCCGAGCTGGCCGCCCTCAAGGAGGAGATGCAGGCGGCCGTCGAGAGCCAGAACTTTGAGCGGGCGGCCGTGCTGCGCGACCAGATCCGCGCCCTGGAACAGCCCGAGTGCGCGAGAGAGGAGGGGGAGCAGTGATGGGCGAGAAGTGGTACTTTCAGTCGGGCCCCGAGGGGGACGTGGTGATTTCCAGCCGCATCCGCCTGGCCCGCAACGTGGGCGATCTGCCCTTCCCCGATTTGATGAGTGCCCGGCAGCGGGCCGCCTTCATCCAGCGGGTGCAGGCAGCGGTGGAAAATGCCGCCTTTGGCGAGGGGCTGCAGCTTCGCTATGTGGACGTGGGCGCCCTTGACCAGAGCCACCGCATGGCCCTGGTCGAGCGCCATCTCATCAGTTTGGAGATGGCCAAGGCCGGGGGCGGCCTCCTCCTCTCGGACGACGAGACGGTCTCGGTGATGCTCTGCGAGGAGGACCACCTGCGCATCCAGATCATGGGGGCCGGCCTCTGCTGCGAAGGGTGCTGGCAGCTGGCCGACCGGCTCGACGACCTGCTGGACGAGGGGCTGCACTTCGCTTTTGACGAGCGGTGGGGCTACCTGACCCACTGCCCCACCAACCTGGGCACCGGGATGCGGGCTTCGGTGATGGTCCACCTGCCGGCGCTGGAGCGCTCGGGATACCTGCGCAGCCTGATTAACAGCGCCTACAAACTGGGCATAACTATTCGGGGCACCTACGGCGAGGGCACCTCGGCCGAGGGGAGCTTCTACCAGATCTCCAACCAGTTGAGCCTGGGCCTCTCGGAAAAGCAGGTGCGGGACAATCTGGCCGCGGTGGTGCGGCAGCTGGCCGCCGAGGAGCGCCGCCAGCGCGCCCAGTTCTGCGCCGAGGACCCCCTGGCCTTTGAGGACCGGGTCTACCGCGCCCTGGGGGTGCTGGAAAACGCCCGGCTCCTCTCCCACCGGGAGGTCATCGACTGCGTCTCCCAGCTGCGGCTGGGGATCGCCGGGCAGGTGGTGGAAAAGCTGGACTTCTTCACCGCCGCCCGCCTGCTGGGGGAGACCGGGGCCAACTCCATCGCCGCGGCCCACCCCGAGGCCCAGTCGGCCCGGGAGCGCGACCGCATCCGCGCCCAGATCGTGCGGGACATCCTGGGCCGGGAGCGGCGGGTCCGAGAGGACCGATCCCCGGCAGAGGGCCGGGAAAACCAGTGACAGAGGGCGGCAGAGGCCGCCGAGAGCGCCCGCCCACAGGGCGGGGATAGAGGAGGGATGAAATGATGTACTCATTTCGCGGATTCACCGAAAAGGCCAACACGGCCTTGAACATGGCCATTGAGACAGCCCAGAACCTGGGCCACACTTATATCGGCAGCGAACACATCCTGGCCGGGCTCATCAAAGAGGGCTCCGGGGTGGCGGGGCAGGTGCTCTCCGAGAGCGAGATCACCTACACCGACTTAGAGCAAAAAATCGTGGAGATGGTGGGGCGGGGCATCCACTCCAGCGTCACTCCCAACGACTTCACCCCCCGGGTGAAGCGGATCTTGGAGCTATCCATCCTCCAGGCCCGCAAGATGGGCCACAACTATGTGGGCACCGAACACCTGCTGCTGGCTCTGCTGAGCGAGCGGGACTCGGTGGCGGTGCGGCTACTGGAACAGTGCGGGGTGGACATCGACCGCCTCTACGGCGAGTGCGCCGAGTCGGTCTCGGCCGACGGCGGCGAGGCGGTGGAACCCGGCGCCCCCAAGGGGGGGAAGGGGAGCACCGCCACCCTGGACAAATACGGCAAGGACCTGACCAAGGCCGCCCGCGACGGGCTGCTGGACCCGGTCATCGGCCGGGACCGGGAGATCGAGCGGGTGACCCAGATCCTCTCCCGGCGCACCAAGAACAACCCCTGCCTCATCGGCGAGCCGGGGGTGGGCAAGACCGCCCTGGCCGAGGGGCTGGCCCAGAAGATCGCCGCCGGGGAGGTGCCCGAGATCCTCAAGGGCAAGCGGGTCATCACCCTGGATCTGACCGGGATGCTGGCGGGCACCAAGTACCGGGGCGACTTTGAGGAGCGGCTGAAAAACGCCATCGCCGAGCTCACCGCCTCCAAAAACGTCATCCTCTTCATCGACGAGCTGCACACCATCATGGGTGCCGGCGCGGCCGAGGGGGCGGTGGACGCCGCCAACATCCTGAAGCCCGCCCTCTCCCGGGGGGAGATCCAGGTCATCGGCGCCACCACCCTGGACGAGTACCGCAAGTACATTGAAAAGGACGCCGCCCTGGAGCGTCGGTTCCAGCCGGTGACGGTGGAGGAGCCCTCGAAGGAGGACTCGGTGGAGATCCTCAAGGGGCTGCGGGACAAGTACGAGGCCCACCACAAGGTCAAGATCACCGACGAGGCCATCGAGGCGGCGGTGGAGCTCTCCACCCGCTACATCAGCGACCGCTACCTGCCCGACAAGGCCATCGACCTCATCGACGAGGCCTGTTCCCGGGTGCGGCTGAAAAACTACACCGCCCCCCAGGACGTGCGGGAGCTGGAAGAGCAGTTGGGCCAGCTGGCCGCCGAGAAGGAGTCGGCGGTCAACGCCCAGGACTTCGAGCGGGCAGCCGCCCTGCGCGATCAGGAAAAGACCCTCAAGGAGAAGTTGGACGCCCAGAAGAAAAAGTGGGAGGAGGGCAACACCCACAAGTCCGACGAGGTGGGCCCCGAGGAGATCGCCCAGGTGGTCTCCCTCTGGACCAAGGTGCCGGTGAGCCAGCTGACCAAGCAGGAGAGCGAGCGCCTGCTGGACATGGAAAATATCCTCAAGCGGCGGGTCATCGGCCAGGACGAGGCGGTCACCGCCATCGCCAAGGCCATCCGCCGGGGGCGGGCCGGGCTCAAAGACCCCCGCCGCCCCATCGGCTCCTTCATCTTTTTGGGGCCCACCGGCGTGGGCAAGACCGAGCTCACCAAGGCTCTGGCCGAGGCCCTCTTCGGCGACGACACCGCCATGATCCGGCTGGACATGTCCGAGTACATGGAGAAGCACACCGTCTCCAAGCTCATCGGCTCGCCCCCGGGGTATGTGGGCTACGACGAGGGCGGCCAGCTCACCGAGAAGGTGCGCCGCAACCCCTACAGCGTGGTCCTCTTTGACGAGATCGAAAAGGCCCACCCCGACGTCTTCAACATGCTGCTGCAGATCATGGACGAGGGCACCCTCACCGACAGCCAGGGCCGCAAGGTCAACTTCCGCAACTGCGTGATCATCATGACCTCCAACGTGGGGGCCCGGCTCATCACCGAAAAGCGCCAGAGCCTGGGCTTTTCCGGGGTGGCCGACAGCCTGGAACAGGACGTCAAGGCCCGGGTGATGGAGCAGCTCAAAGAGACCTTCCGCCCCGAGTTTTTGAACCGGGTGGACGACATCATCGTCTTCTCCAAGCTCACCCAGGAAAACATCGAACAGATCGCCGGCAACATGCTGGGCGAACTGGCTGGGCGGCTGAAAAACGTAGGGGTGCAGATGGACTGGACCGAGGCGGCGGTCAAACAGCTTGCCTCGGTGGGCTTTGACCCGGTCTACGGGGCCCGCCCCCTGCGCCGGGCCATCGTCTCCCACGTGGAGGATATGCTCTCGGAGGAGCTGTTGGCCGGAAAACTGCAAAAAAATGACGCCATTACCCTTGACTATGGCGACCAGTTCTTCTATACTAAACACGATTCGTAAAATATCGGACGATCGAGGGGGAGCCCAATGGAGCAGGAAAACCGCAGCTACACCGCCACCGAAGAGGTGACGCCCGAAAAGACCGCCAAAGCCGTGGGCAGCGGCGCGTTGGAGGTGTACGCCACCCCCGCCATGCTGGCCTTGATGGAGAAGGCGGCCACCGCCTGCCTGGCCCCCTTGTTAAAAGAGGGCGAGACCTCGGTAGGGGCCCAGATCGGCTCGACCCACCTCTCCCCCAGTCCGCTGGGGGCCACCGTCCGGGCCACGGCCACCCTGCTGTCCTTTGACGGGCGCACCGCCCGCTTCGCCGTCACCGCCGAGGACGATTTTGGCAAGATCGGCGAGGGGGAGCACACCCGCGCCGTGGTGGGGGCCCAGCGCTTCCTCCAGCGAATGCGGGAGAAAAAGCCCCTTTAAGGGGTTCTCAAAAATAGCCGCAGGGGCCTTGACAGGGTCTTCACCGGCGCCAAGAACCAACCGAATTGGGTGCGGCGAGCCATCGCCGTGCCCCTTTTTGGGGGTATATAGTATAACTTTGGACTAATTTTTCCGGGGCCATCCGCCGCCGGTTTTGACAGAGGAGGATTTGTTTGAAACAGTACGATTTGACCAGGGGAAGTGTGAAGGGGCACTTCATCCGCTACTTTGTGCCGACGCTGCTGAGCAACTTTTCCGTCTCGGCCTTTGCCTTTGTCGACATGTTCTATGTGGGCAAAGGGGTGGGGGCCGACGGGCTGGCGGTGCTGAGTTTGGCGCTGCCCTTTGTCATTGTGGGCGGGGTCATCTCCCTGCTGCTGGGCATCGGCGGCTGCACCATCCTGGGCATCGAGACCGGGCGGCGAAACGAGCGGGCGGGGACCGAGCTCTTCTCCCTCTGCGTGAGCTTGGGGGCGATCGCCGGGGTGCTCATCACCGCCGTGGTCATGCTCTTTTTGGACCCCATCGCCCGCTTTTCCGGCGCCAGCGAGGAGCTGCTGCCCATGGTCAAGGACTACCTGCTCCCCCTCACCGCCACCCAGGTGCTCTACATCCTCAACCAGATCATCGGCTTCTTTGTGCGGGTGGACGGGGCCCCCAACCTGGTGATGGGGGCGACCATCGCCTCCAACAGCTTCAACATCATCTTCGACTACGTCTTCATCTTCCCCATGGGGATGGGGGTCTTCGGCGCCTCTCTGGCCACCGGTCTGGCCCCGGCGGTGGGCATTGCCGTCAACCTGCTCCACTTCCGCAAGGGGCATCCCCACACCATCGCCTTCCGCCCCTCCAAAGCCATGTTCTCCTGGCTGGGGCGGGTGGCCAAAAACGGCTTTGGCTCCTGCGTGTCCGAACTGGCCTCGGCCTTCACCATCTTCTGCTTCAACAACGCCATGCTGCGGCTGGGGGGCGACCTGGCGGTCTCCGCCTACTCGGTGGTCTCCAACCTCTCCTTCGTGGTCTTTTCCATGTGCAACTCCATCGGCCTCTCGGCCCAGCCCCTGGTGGGGGTCAACTACGGTGCCGGCAAGCGGGAGCGGGTCAAGCGCTCCCTCGTCACCGCCTATGCGGTGGCGGTGGGCTTTGGACTGTTCCTCTTCGCCCTCTTCCAGCTCTTCCCCAGCCAGGTGATCGGGGTCTTTGCCAAGGCGGGGGAGGACGCCCTCATCGCCATCGGCACCCACGGGTTGCGGCTGTACAGCTTTGCCTTCCTGACCATGGCCTGCAACCTGACCACCATCGCCATCTTTCAGGGGCTCGAGTGCTCCCGCAGCGCCAACCTCCTCTCCATCTGCAAGGGGGTCGTCTTCATGCTGCTGGGCCTCTGGACCCTCTCGAGCCTGCTGGGGGTCGACGGGGTCTGGCTGACCACCCCCTCTTCCGAACTGCTGACCTTCCTGCTGTGCATCGGCCTGCTCATCTACAACCTGCGCAGCCGGCTGGCGGCCCTCCCCGAGGAGTCGGCAGAGCCGGTGGTGCAGGGGCAGTGACCCGTTTTCCACCTGACGAAAAGCGCCCTGGACGGGACCCCGTCCGGGGCGCTTTTTTGCGTGTTGCGGGAGGGGGGCACATCCCGTATAATAAAAGGACAAACAGAGAAAGAGAAGAGGGAGGAGTGCAAGAGATGACATTTCGCAGGACAGAGGCCGCCGACCTGGACGGGGTGATGGAGATCGTCCGCCAGGCGCAGGCCTCCTTAAAGGCGCGGGGGATCGACCAGTGGCAAAACGGCTACCCCGACCGCCCCGCCATCGAGGCGGACATCGCCCGGGGCTGGTCCTATGTGCTGGCCGACGGGGGGCGGGTGCTGGGCACCGCCGCCATCTCCTTTGCGGGGGAGCCCACCTACGACACCATCTCCCAGGGGAGTTGGCGGGGCGAGGGCCCCTACGCGGTGATGCACCGGGTCGCGGTGCGGGAGGACTGCAAGGGGCAGGGGCTGGCCGGCCGGCTGGTGTCGGCGGCGGCCGACCTCTGCAGGGCGCAGGGGGTGGGGCAGATCCGCATCGACACCCACCGGCAAAACGCCTCGATGCAGCGGATGCTCGAAAAAAACGGCTTTGCCTACTGCGGGATCATCTACCTGCAAGACGGCGCCGAGGCGGGGGCCGAGCGCCTCTGCTTTGACAAGCTGCTGGAGGTGTGATACAACCAACAGTAGAGAGATGGACGCCGGTTGAGGGAAAACCGGCAAAATCCAACCCGCAGTTGTGAAAAACCGGGGAAAAGCGGGCAAAATGCAACCAGCGCTCTCCCTTCGCTCAACGGCAAGTCCCTTCCGACGGGGGGCCATTTCCGGCATACTGGTACCAGGCCCCAAAGGGAGCCGCCTACATCACCGAAAGGGAGAAATGAAAAATGGAAGAGAATCAGATCGGCAGACAGATCGCGGAAAACCGGCGGGCCAAGGGGCTCACCCAGGAACAGCTGGCGGAGGAGTTTGGGGTTTCGCCCCAGGCGGTCTCCAAGTGGGAGAACGGCGCCTCCTGTCCCGACATCCTCATCCTCCCCCAACTCGCCGACTTCTTCGGCATCACCGTGGACGAACTGCTGCGGGGCCCCCGGGGGGAAGAGGTGCGGCTGCTGCCGCCGGAGGAGCGGAAGAACGCGGACGAGATGCTCATCAAAATCATCGTCGACAGCGACGAGGGGGACCGGGTGCGGATCAAGCTGCCCCTCTCGCTGGTGCGCATCGGCCTGCAAATCGGACTGCAGATCCCCCAGGTGGGGGAGAACCCCGCCCTCAAGGATCTGGACTTCGACAAGATCTTTGATTTGGTGGAGCAGGGGGTCATCGGCCGCCTGGTAGAGGTCGACACCGCCAAGGGCGAACACGTGGAGATCGTGGTGGAATGAACATTCGCATCCGGGAGGAGGGCTTTCGCCTTCACCTCCCCATCCCCAACCGGCTGGCCTTCAGCGGCCTCTCGGCCAGGGTTTTCGCCCGCGCGGCAAAAGACCGGGGCATCGAGCTGACGGCTGCGCAGATCCTGACCTTCTTTCAGGCCATCCGCCGCTACCGCAAAGCCCATCCGGGCTTCACCTTGGTGGAGGTGCGCACCAAAGACGGCGGCGTGGTGGAAATCAAGCTGTAAAAAACCTTGTGGGGCTGGCGGTCTTAGACCGCCGGCCCCCTTTTTCTACCGGGGCGGGAGGGGAAAAGCGCGCCCCTTTGCCCTGCACTCCAAAAGCGATGAAAGGGGATAGGAGAGGGGGGCGACTGGTGAGGACCAATTTTGACAGGGCCTTTCCGGCCGCGCCTACCTGTATGGGAGAAAAGGGAACCCCTTTTCGGCCCTGTCCTCTCTTGCCCTTCTATATGCCATGTATGGCCGGGAGAAAGGGAATCCCCAGGTGAAGGGGGTGATGGCGGGTCAAAAAAGCCCCACCGCCCCTGCCAGCGGGGCCTTCGGCCGGGAAGGAGAAGTTCTGTGGGACAGGCAGGGGAAAGCGCCGCCAACACCCCGCCAGGTTGTGGGGGGACTTTTGGAGGCTGCAATATGCGGCTGTGCGACCCGCCATTCCCCGTCTGGCCGCGCTTTCAAACATTGCCCCGCGAGGGGATGATTTTTTGACGATATTGTCGCAAGTGCTTGCTGTGATCGTTCACTCCACGTCCTGTGGGATGTCCCCCCTCCCTAGAGTGCAAGCCCCTTGCGTTGTACCGGCAGGGACGGGGGCAGGGGCGGCCCGCCTGGATATCCCCCTGGCGGGCCGCCGCTGACCCCAACAAGGGAGGAGGACGGTTTCCCCCGACCAATTGGCCCCCACTTCAAGCAGAAGAGGGCTCGCGCCTATAAGGCCGGCCCGGTCCGAACCGATCAGCGTCTGTTTGGGGGCGGACAAGAGGGGGAGGCAATGGGGACGCCTTTGCGGGGGTCGCCCTCGGCGATGGCCCTGTTGCTGGGGCCAAAGAGCGGCCTGCCGGGCGCACCCGCACGGGGGATGGAGCAAAGGGCGAAAATGTTTGGGGTGAAAAGAGGGCGCAAAAAGGCGGGGCCGGAAGGAGGATCCCTTCCGGCCCCGCTTTGTTTGTGAATGATTTTTCGCGCTGAGAGCCCGCCCGGCGGGCCTAGATTTCAACCAGTTCGTACTCGGTGCTGCCCAGGCCGATCTTCTCGGCGTGCAGCAGGGTGCCCTTCCAGTCGGTGGTGGGGTGGGCGGCGCAGAAGTGGTCGCCGTCCTCCCTGCCGTCCAGGTGGCTGCCGGGGAGGGCGGGCTGGCGGTTGGCCATGTCGGTGCAGGCCATGTCCAGCGCCACCGGGTCGAAGGAGGCGAACATCCCCACGTCGGGGATGATGGCCGCGTCGTTTTCAGCATGGCAGTCGCAGAAGGGGGAGACGTCGATCACCAGGCTGATGTGGAAGTGGGGCCGCCCCTGAAGTACCGCCAGGGAGTACTCGGCGATCTTGCAGTCGAGGATCTCGTTGGCCTCGTCCGACGCGGGCTGCACCGCGTCCGCCGGGCAGACGCCGATGCAGCGCCCGCAGCCCACGCAGCGGCTGTGGTCGATGCGGGCCTTTTTCTCCACAAAGGAGATGGCGCCATGGGCGCAGTTCTTGCGGCAGCTGCCGCAGCTGATGCAGCGCTCCTCCTCCACATAGGGTTTGCCGCTGGAGTGCATCTCCATCTTCCCGGCGCGGGAACCGCAGCCCATGCCGATGTTCTTGAGCGCCCCGCCGATGCCGGTGGCCTCGTGGCACTTGAAGTGGGTCAGGGAGATGACCACGTCTGCGTCCATCACCGCTTGGCCGATCTTGGCCTCGCGCACATACTCCCCGTCGATGGGCACCAGGGCCTCGTCGGTCCCCTTGAGACCGTCGGCGATGATCACGTGGCAGCCGGTGGAAAAGGGGCTGTACCCGTTTTCATAGGCGGCGTCCAGGTGGTCCAGAGCGTTTTTGCGCCGCCCCACATAGAGGGTGTTGCAGTCAGTCAAGAAGGGGCGGCCCCCCAGCTTTTTGACCAGGTCGGCCACCACCTTGGCGTAGTTGGGCCGCAAAAACGCCAGGTTCCCCGGCTCGCCGAAGTGGATCTTGATGGCGGCGTACTTGTTGTGAAAGTCGATGCGCTCCATCCCCGCCTCCCGGCAGAGGCGCTCCAGCTTCTGCAGCAGATTTTCCTCCAGGGTGGTGCGCATGTTGGTGAAATACACTTTTGAAGGGGCCATGCTCTCTCTCCTCTCGTCTCTCTCCACTTGTTCCTCAGACCGCCGGGGCGGCCGCCTTTTTGGCGGCGGGCTTCTTGGCGGGCTTTTTCTCCACGTCGGTCTTTTTGCAGATGTCCGCCAGGGGGCAGCCCTCGCACTTGGGGCTGCGGGCGTTGCAGACGTCCCGCCCGAAGTTGACCAGCCGGTGGCAGAAGTTGTTGGACTCCTCCGGGGGGATGATCTTGCGCAGGGCCATCTCCACCTTCACCGGCTCTTTGCGCTCCGTCAGGCCGATGCGGTAGGACAGGCGGATGCAGTGGGTGTCGGTGACGATGGCCGGTTTGCCGAACACGTCCCCCACGATCAAGTTGGCGGTCTTGCGCCCCACCCCGGGCAGCTTGAGCAGCTCCTCCAAGCTGTCGGGCACCTGGGAGTCGTACTGGTCGATGAGCATCCCGCAGAGGCTGACGATGTCTCGCGCCTTGGTCTTGCCCAGCCCACAGGGGCGGACGATGGCCTCCACGTCCTGGGGGTCGGCGTCGGCCAGGGACTCCAAAGTGGGGAAGCGCTCGAATAGAATGGGCGTGATCTGGTTTACCCGCGCGTCGGTGCACTGGGCCGCCAGCCGCACCGCGATGAGCAGCCGGTAGGGCTGGTCGTATTCCAGGGTGCAGTCGGACATGGGGTAGATCTCCTTCAGCCGCCGCACCGCCTCTAAGGCGCGCTCTTTTTTGGTCATGAAACACCCTCCTCACAGGGCGGAAAAAGCCGCTGGAAAACGGCCTCTATCCCGCAAATTAGACAAAAATAGTGTACCATACCGCCCGGTGTTGCGCAAGACGGCGGGGGCGGATTTGCAGATTTTATCTGTCGTAAAATGAGGTGCGCCCCAACCGGCGGTTGGAGAGGGCCGCGAGCGCAGCTCCCCAAAGCTGTGCCGACCCCCTATTTCAGGGCTGGCCGGGTTTGGCCTTATAAGGGCGTTCGATTTCCCCGCTACGAGTTGGGCGCTTGCACAGGCGGCAGTAAACAATGCGGCCCGTGGCAGGGGGCGGCGTGCCACCCTATTGCGGCTCTGCCGCCGGGGAAATGGAGAGGCCCTGACAGGCAGGAGCGCTGTTGCATCGGGAAATTTTGAAATGGAAGAACCGTTTGGAGCACGGTTGAGAGGATGTCCTGTCCACATGCGGTTGGCAGAGAAAAGCCCTGCCGCCCGGCAAGCAGCCGGGTCCCTCGCCGATTTTCGCCCGCTGAAACCCCGCTGGAAACCCGCCGTCCCCCTTTGCCAGCGGGGCCGTTTCATGGTAAAATAAAAAAATCGGCCGCCCGCTGCTCCGTGCTGGGCGGCCCGGAAAAACGAAGGAGAGGAGGTCTGTCCGTGAACCGTGCTCCATCCGCCCCCCGCCCCAAAAACCGCTGGCTGGTCTGGCTCATCGTCGCCCTCTTTGCGGTGGAGGTGGTGCTGATCCTCACCGGCCACTACCAGTGCCCCTTCTATGCAATCACCGGGGTGCCCTGCCCCGGCTGTGGCCTCACCCGCGCCGGGATCTGCCTGTTGCAGCTGGACTTTGCCGGTGCCTTCGCCCTCAACCCGGCCATCTATCTGGTGGCCCTGACGGCGGGGGTTGCCCTGCTCTCCCTCCTCCTCAAAAAGACCTGGCATACCCAGGTCTGGCCCTACGGGGCGATGATGGTGGGGGTGCTGCTGATCTACGTGGTGCGCATGGCCCTCTATTTCCCCCACACCTACCCCCTGGTCTGGAACGAGAGCGCCCCCCTCTTTCAAATGCTCGTCGGCCGCTAGGGCCCCCGCGGCACCTGTTGTCCCGCCCTTTCGCTTCCCCGGTGAAAGGGGGCGGAAAGCGCAGCCGGACGGCAGAAGGGGGGCCCATCAGGCGGCTGTGGCCGCGCTGGTCTGCGCGCCGTGGCGATGGCACGGGTGCAGGGGACGTCCTCTGCCCGTCTGTGCGGTTTTGCCGGCCCCGCCCCTTCCCCTTGCGGCCGTGCGCCCTCACTCTGCGGGGGGACGGCGGATGGGGCGGGGGCGGTTCTGGCCGCATCCGCCCCACTTTGGGCAAACGGCGCCCGGTGAGAGGCCCGGCGGTCTGTGCGCCGCCTTGTGCTTTTGAAGAAATCGGGGTATACTGGTTGATAATGCGGCCGCGGCCCCGGTTTGCGGCTTGGAAAATAGGAGGGAAGAACTATGTTTGCAGATATGATGGACACCATCGGCTTTGTGGGAAAGACCGATCCCGAGCTGGCCAAGGCCATGGGGCTGGAGCTGGCCCGCCAGCGCCGCAATTTGGAGCTGATCGCCTCCGAGAACATCGTCTCGCCGGCGGTGATGGCCGCCATGGGGAGCATCCTCACCAACAAGTATGCCGAGGGCTACCCCGGCAAGCGCTACTACGGCGGTTGCGAGTACATCGACATGGTGGAGACCCTGGCCATCGACCGGGCCAAGGCGCTCTTTGACTGCCAGTGGGCCAACGTGCAGCCCCACTCGGGCGCCCAGGCCAACATGGCCGTCTACTTTGCCCTCCTCGCCCCCGGCGACAAGGTGCTGGGGATGTCCCTGGCCGACGGCGGGCACCTGACCCACGGCAGCCCGGTGAACATGTCGGGAAAATACTTTCAGTTTGCCTCCTACGGGGTCACCCGCGAGGACGAGCAGATCGACTACGACGCCCTGCGCGCCCAGGCGCTGGAGTGGCGGCCCAAACTGATCGTGGCCGGGGCCAGCGCCTACCCCCGCACCATCGACTTTGAGACCCTTGCGGGGATCGCCAAGGAGTGCGGCGCCCTGCTGATGGTGGACATGGCCCACATCGCCGGGCTGGTGGCCGCCGGGGAGCACCCCTCCCCCCTGCCCTGGGCCGACGTGGTCACCACCACCACCCACAAGACCCTGCGGGGCCCCCGGGGCGGCCTCATCCTCTCCAACGACCCCGAGCTGGGCAAAAAAATCGACAAGGCCATCTTCCCCGGCACCCAGGGCGGCCCGCTGGAACACATCATCGCCGCCAAGGCCGTCTGCTTTGGCGAGGCGCTGCAGCCCGCCTTCAAGGACTACCAGCGCCAGGTGGTGAAAAACGCCGCCGCCCTGGCCGCCGGCCTCACCGAGCGGGGGTTCCGCCTGGTCTCCGGCGGCACCGAAAACCACCTGGTGCTGGTGGACCTGCAGAACTTCGACCTCACCGGCAAGGAGTTTGAGCGCCGGCTGGACGAGGTCTACATCACCGTCAACAAAAACGCCATCCCCTTTGACCCCAAGAGCACCTTTGTCACCAGCGGCATCCGCGCCGGCAGCCCGGCGGTCACCACCCGCGGCCTCAAGGAAGCGGACATGACCGAGATCGCCGAGCTCATCTACCTGGCCGCCGCCGACTTTGCGGGCCAGGCCGACGCCATCCGCCAGCGGGTGGGGGCCCTGTGCGAAAAATATCCCCTCTACCTCTAAAAACAGGGGAGACTGTGTTACAATAGCAGATGGGCCGGCGGGGAGAAGCCCGCCGGCCCATCTGTTTTGACTTCACTTTGCAAAAAACAGGAGGAGACCGCCATGCCCTTGGCCGACCGCATTCGCCCCCAGACCCTCGACGAGGTGGTGGGCCAGCAACACCTGCTGGCCCCCGGCTCGGTCTTTCGCAACATCGCCGACTCGGGGCAGATCCCCAACATGATCTTTTACGGCCCTTCGGGGGTGGGGAAGACCACCGTGGCCCGCATCGTGGCCAAGCAGGCGGGGAAGGAACTCCACCGCCTCAACGGCACCACCGCCTCCACCGCCGACATCAAGCAGATCATCGCCGAGCTGGACACCTTCTCCGGCGCGGGGGGGATCCTCCTCTACCTGGACGAGATCCAGTACCTGAACAAAAAGCAACAGCAGACCCTGCTGGAATTTTTGGAGGACGGCTCCATCACCCTCATCGCCTCCACAACCGAAAACCCCTATTTTTACGTCTACAACGCCATTCTCAGCCGCTCCACCATCTTCGAGTTCCGGCCGGTGGAGCCACAGGAGGTCAAGCGGGCGGTGCTGCGCGCCTTTGAGAAGATGGCGGGGGAGATGGGCTACCCCATCCACTGCCCCGACGAGGTGGCCGACTACATCGCCCAGAGCTGCGGGAGGGATGTGCGCAAGTCCCTCAACGCGGTGGAGCTGTGCTGCAACGGCACCGGCTTTGACGAGGGCGGGGAGGAAAAGACCATCACCCTGGAGCGGGCGATGCAGGTGGCCCAGCGCTCGGCCATGCGCTACGACCGGGACGGCGACGCTCACTACGACGTGATGAGCGCTCTGCAAAAGTCGATCCGCGGGTCCGACCCGGACGCGGCCGTCCACTACCTGGCCCGGCTGCTGGCGGCGGGGGATCTGCCCTCGGCCTGCCGGCGGCTGCTGGTGATCGCCAGCGAGGACGTGGGTCTGGCCTACCCCCAGTGCGTGGCCATCGTCAAGGCCTGCGTCGACAGCGCCCTGCAACTGGGGCTGCCCGAGGGGCGCATCCCCCTGGCCCAGGCCGCCATCCTCATGGCCACCGCCCCCAAATCCAACTCGGCCAACCTGGCCATCGCCGCCGCCATGGCCGACGTGGAGGCGGGCCGCTACTCCGACGTGCCCGCCTCCATCAAAGACGCCCACTACGGCGGGGCGGCCAAGATGGGCCGCGGGCTCAGCTACCGCCTGCCCCACGACTACCCCGACCACTATGTGGCCCAGCAGTACCTGCCCGACAGCCTGCGCGGCCGGGTCTACTACCAGTACGGCCCCAACAAGACCGAGCAGGCCGCCAAGGCCTACTGGGACGGGATCAAGGCCCGCCACAAGGAGGGGGAGAAGTAGCCCCTTTCCAGCAAAAAAGCCGCCCCTGCCGCAACGCGCGGCGAGGGCGGCTTTTGGCTGCCGAAAAACGGGGTCATTCCTGGGGATCTTCGCCCTTTTGGCGGGCCTCTTCCTCGGCCTTGAGGCGGGCTTTCTCCTCGGCGTCCCGGCGGCGGGCCTCCTCCTTCTCGGCCTTGAGGGCGGCCACCGCGGCGTTGGCCTCTTCCGAACCGGCGATCATCACCTTGCCGTCGATGTAGACGATCTCACCCTCCTCGACCTGGCTGTACCCCTCGTAGTCAAAGTCGTCGGGTTCCTCCCGCTCCTCCTCGGGGAGGATGTCCAGGTCGTCGTAGGTGATGGCGGCCTGCCGGCGGCGGGCCTCCCGCTCCTGCTGGGCCCGCTCGGCCTTCTCCTCCTTGCGCTCCCGATGGGTCTGGATGGAGTACCAGACCATGGCCACAAAGAAGAGCAGCAGCAGCACGCTGAAGGCCAGGAAGATCCACTGCCAACTGCCCCACTGGGCCAGCGGGGTGCGCACCAAAAAGAGGACGCAGGAGATCAAAATGAAGAGGATGGCTATTGCAACAAAAATTCCCATGGGGGAGATCGCTCCTTTTTCGTTTCAAGTCGGCGCCCCTTGTTCGCCGGGATCGATATTTTTTATCATACCATGAAACTGGCCGCAAAACAAGGAAGGACGTCGATTTTGCGGGGAGGCCACCCCCTGCCGAAAGGGGGAAAAATCGCTTGGTCAGGCATTGACAATTCCAAAAAATGCCTGTACCATAGGGGTGTCGGTACAGCCTTTTGGCTGTGGAGGCGGCGGGCAAAAGCCCTGCCGCCGGACGGGGAATGCGGTGCAAATCCGCAGCAGCTCACTCTACTGTGAGAGGGGACGAACCCCGCAACCACTGGCGTGCGTTCTGGGCGCGCGCTGGGAAGGGCGGGGGGAGGAGTGGCGGCCAACAGGCCGCCCGCAGCCTCAAGTCAGGATATCCGCCGGCGCATTGGAACCTATCTTTCGGTGAGGAAAAGACGGTACAATAGTGCGCGGGGGCGTGTCCTGGCCCCCCAATCATGTTTGTACGCTCTTTGGGGCCCGCCGAGTTTCGGCGGGCCCTTTCCTTTTTCCCCCGAAGGGAACAAAAAAAGGAGAGAGACAATGACAAAACGACTGACAAGCTTGGTCCTGGCGCTCTGTCTGGCGCTGGGCGCCCTACTGACCCCGGCCTACGCCGCGGCCGGCGCCCCTCGGGGCGGCGCCGGGATCAGCACCACCCTGCGGGTCGAGGGGTACGGCTTTACGGCGGTTGAGCCGACGGCCGTCACCCTGCCCGACACCTACAAGTCCCTGCCCGAATACGGCCTCACGGCCTGGGCGGGTAAGGACCCCGGTTTTTACACCCCCCTGCACCTGCTGGCGCAGTACTGCGTGGACAACGGCCTGGACCCGGCGGACGTTATCGACGCCACTCCCGGCTTTTTGCAGGACTTTTTGGACACCAACGCCGACGCCCCGACCGATGTCTATTTCATGTACATGGTCAACGACGCCTATCCCGCAAAGGACGGCACCGGCTACCTCATCGACGGCTGCCCCCTGGCAAATGGCGACGAGGTCACCCTATACGACCTCTGGTACAGTGCATACGCCGGCAGCCTCTACACCTATTTTGCCGGTGACAGCCTGACGGCCAACACCGGCGAGCCCGTCTCGGTCACCCTCATGGGCGCCGCGGGGATGAACGCCGCAGCGGCGTCGCCGGTCAAGGGGGCCACCATCCTCGCCTCTAAAGAAGGCGGGGCAGAGGCCGAGGTGGGCACCACCGACGAAAACGGCGTCGCCTCCCTCACCTTTGACGAGGCGGGCCGGTACACCCTCTCCGCTGTCCGCAAGAGCAGTTGGTACGACAGCAAGGGGAATCCGGCCATCGACATCAGCCGCCCCTATGCCGAGCTGACGGTCACCGAGGTGACCTACACCGACGCCGAGGCGGTGGCCAAGGCCAAAGGCGAGCTGGATCTGGGCGACCTCTCGGCGGTGAAGGGCGATTTGGCCCTGCCCACCGCCGGCAGCGCCGGGACCAGCATCGCCTGGCAGAGCGACAATCAAGCGGTCCTCGGCGACAACGGCAAGCTCACCCGCCCCACCGACGGGACGGATGTGACCCTCACCCTCACCGCCACCATCTCCCGCGGCAACGCGAGCGCCACCAAGGTCTTTTCGGTCACCGTCAAGGCCGTCACCGCCGACGAGGTGCGCGCCGAGATCCAGGCCGCGGTGGACGGGGTGAGCCTCCACCAAGTGACCGGCCTCTATGTGAGCGAATACTCCTACGCCAGCGGCACCAGCATCGAGAAGGTCTGGCAGGACAAGATGGACCGCACCGACATTTCAGTCGAGGTGGTCTCCAGCGGCAACGCCAACATCTCTGCTGCCGCGGGCGCCGAAAACGGCAGAATTGCCTATACGGATGAGAAGGTGCAGGGAGAGGTCGTCTTCCGCTTCTCCAAGGCGAGCGTCCCCGGCGTCTCTTACGACAAGACCGTTTTGGTCACCGTGGCAGTGCATGTTAAGACCACCCAGGAGCAGATCGACGGCGCCGCCGCCCTCTTTGGCGGGGCGGACGGATTTGCCCTCATCGGCCTGGACAATGCCGGCGCCGACCACGTGGTGGGCCCGCTGAAACTGCAAAAGACCCTCTCCTCCTACGGGGTGAGCGGGTACAGCGACATCGCGCTGAAGTGGGCGAGTGACAACACCGCTGTTATCGATCCGCCCTCCTACGGCTCCAGCTCGGTGAAGGTCAACCGGCCCGCCTACGGCGAGCCCGACGCCACCGTCAAGCTGACCCTCACCATCGACAAGGACAGTTACACCTCTGGCTCGGTCACCAAGCGGACGGTGGAGATTCCCCTCATGGTCCCCGCCGTCACCCAGCAGGAGCAGGACGCCGCCCAGACGGCCGTCGATGCGGCGCTGGCGGGGGTCACCCTCGACGGCTTTACCGAGATGAGCAGCCTGGGGCTGACCGAAATCGACCCCCAGGCGCTGGAATTCGACATCCAGCTCAAGGATGTCAGCGACCTGATCAAGGCGGGGATGATCGCCGACACCCCCGAGAACAGGGCCATGAGTTACCAGTGGTCCACCGACAGCGCGGCGGCGGATGGGACCAACTACCTCACCGCCAGCTATCTGCGCTGCAATGTCTACCGCAGCGTCGGCGCGCCCGACACCCAGACCAACCTCAAATTGACCCTCACCTACCAGGGGGTCAGCGCCACCAAGACCTTCCCGGTCACCATCAAGGGGATCACCCAGGCCGAGGTGGACGCCGCCAACGCCGAGATGAAGGCCTGCGAGGCCGCCCTCTTTGACGGCATCAAGGGCGCAAACGAGAGCCCTGACTTCATCACCCACAACCTGGGGTGGGACCGGGCAAACGGTCATGTCTCCTTCTACCGGATGCACAGGGAGGGCGACGCCTTTGTCTACACCCTGAAAAACAGTTCCTGCCCCGGCAACGTGGGGGTGGAGCTGGGCAGCTGGAGCGCCTCTCCCTACGGCTACATCGGCACCACCACCGGCGGTTACGGCGGCTCCAACCTCTTTGAGCTGCTCAAGCGGCCCGACTTTGGCGAGCCCGACGCGCAGGTCACCCTCTCCACCCCTCTGAAGAGCCTGCGCTATGAGAAGGTGAAGAACGCCGACGGCACAGCGGCCGTCCCCGGCATCACCGCCCAGGTCGCGCTGACCATCCCCGCCTTTACCAACGAGGTCGCCGCCCTCTCGGTCGAGGGGCTCGACATCGCGTTGCAGCCGGGGGAGAGCAGCTACACCATCCCGGTGGACGAGGCCAAGGACGAGGTGACCCTCACCCTGAATGTCAAGGACCCCGCCGCCGTCGTCACCGTAAACGGCAAAGAGGTGGGGGCGCAGGCGGTCTCCCTGGCCGCCGAGGCCAAGGGAAACCCGGTGCGTGTCACCATCCCCCTGACGGGGAAGGAGACCCCGGTCGTCCTCGCCGTCACCGTGCAGGGGCAGACCAACACCCTCAATCTGGTCCTCAAACGCACCCCGGTGCCCGGCCCGGTTCAGCCCGCTCTCCCCTCCGCCTGGCCGATGCACCAGGGGGATGTCGGCAACAACGCCGTCCTCCCCTCCCTCAAGCCCGCCGGCAGCAGCTCGCTGCTCTGGCAGCAGACCTGCACCGCAGTCGACCCCCTCTGGGGCGGCGGCTATGCCGGTTCCCCCATCCTGGTGGACGGCAAGTTGGCCCTGGTGCGGGACAACCAGGTGCAGCTGCTAAACGCCTCCACCGGCGAGGTGGAAAAGGCGGCAGCCCTGGCGGCCCCGAACGGCTACTACGCCTATCTCGCCTACGGCGAGGGCAAACTCTTTGTCCCCCTGGGGGACGGGCGGGTACAGGTCTTTAGCGCCTCTACCCTCGAATCCCTCTTTTTGACCGAGGGCGTCAGCGGGATGCAGGCGCTCTCCACCATCACCTACCGCGACGGCGTCTTCTACACCGGCTTTACCAACGGCTCTTCCGGCAGCCGGTTGAAGGGGTACTTTGCCGCCTTTTCGGCGGCGGATACCGACGGCCGCCGCAGCGATGAGGAGGTGGCCCCCCTCTGGACCTACGGCGTGGACGGCCCCGGCTACTACGGGGCGGGAGCCACCATGGTGGGCGACTTCATCGCCTTTGCCGGGGACGACGGCGTGCTGGTCTCGGCCGACGCCAAGACCGGTGCCGTCAAGGGGACCCTCGACCTGGGCGGCGGGGTGCGCAGCGCCATTGTCCAATCGGGCGGGGCCCTCTACTGTGCCACCAAAGACGGCCAGCTCTGCCGCGTCACCCTGAGTGAGGGCGGCGTCCCCACCCTCTCGGCCAAGGCCGCCCTCCCAGCCGGCACCAATGCCAGCCCGGCGGTGGCGGAGGGCAAGGTGTTTGTGGCCGGCGGGACCTTCGCCGACGGCTACCTGGCGGTGTTTGACAGCGCCACCCTGGCCCCCATCACCCAACTGGCCCTGGCGGCCGCAGGCAACACCCCCACCCTCACCGTTGACGGGGAAGAGGTGAGCGCCTGGTTCACCCAAAACGCCAACCCGGGCGCCCTCTACCGGGCGACCCTCAAAGATGGGCAGCTGACCCTCGCCACCGTCTACACCCCCCAGGAGGGGAGCCAGAACTACTGCCTCTCCAATGTGGTCATCGACGGGGCCAGCGGCGTCGCCTACTACGGCAACGACTCGGGCGCCCTCTTTGCCATTAAGGCCTTGGTTGCCGCCGGCACAGAGGAGCCCGACCCCATCCCCAAGCCCGATCCCACGCCTACCCCCGCCCCTGCCCCCGATCCCGCGCCCACCCCCGGCGGGGGAGAGCCGGACGGCGGCAGTCCCACCACCGGCGAGAAGGGGGATGGGATGGTCCTCCTCCTGGCGGCCCTGGCTGCCGGCCTGGGAGGTCTCACCCTTCTTCCCCGCCGCAATCGCAGAACAGACAGCTCCCCCTCCTCCCGGTGACGGGAAAGGGATGACGGCCCCAATGTAAAAGTAAGGGACGCCGTGTCGTTTGCGGCTGTCTGCGCCCCCAAATAGAGAACAGGGCCCGCATCATGTGCGGGTCCTGTTTTTTTAAAAGGGGAGGGCGAAAATGGGGGCTTTGGGCCGCCGAGCAATCTGCACAACCTGTATGTCGAATTTTCTCCTTTTTTGTCGTTTAGGATGTGTTATAATGGGCAAAACGGGCCATCGACGGCCCGCAAGGAGGAGTTTGTATGAAAAGGTGTTTGGCAGTCGTCATGGCGCTGTGTCTGGCCCTGCAGCTGACTGGGTGCGGCAAAGGGAAGCCCCAGAAGGGCGGGGAGAGCGCGTCGAAGGTGGCGATGAAGACGGTGTCCCTGCAGGGCATCACCTACCAGGTCCCTGAGGAGTGGGTCCAGCAGGCGGGGGAGACGGGCTACTGGCACTACCCCTCTTCCGACAAGACGGCGGGGCTGCTCAACGTCAACTATATGGAGGCGGACCTCTCGGTCGCCACCAGCGAAAATGCCCTCAAATTGGGGTACGAGCTGGCCTTTCAGGGGGTCCAGGGCAGCGCGGACAATTTTCGACTGGACAAAAAGGAGTATGTAGATCTGGCGGGCAAATTGGCCATGAAAGTCACCTACACCCAGACCATTGGCGGGCGGGGGCCCTACACCACCGTGGTCTACCTGTTGGCCGATGTGGACAGCGACATCATGTACTTTCTGATTTTCATCATGAACGACGAGCTGGCCAAGACCATGAATCCAGCCATCGCCCCCATTGTCAACAGCGTGCAGTTTCACAAGTGAGAAACCGGGCAGCCAGATGGGCCCACAGATGAGTGTTTGGAGGCGTTGATATGAAGAGAGCGGTTGGGGCCATCCTCGCGCTGGCCCTGTGTCTGCAGCTGACGGGCTGCAAAACGATCCCCAAGAGGGAAGAGGAGAAAAAAGAGAGCTCCTCCCCACAGATGGAGAGTGTGCAGCTGGAGAAGCTTTCCTATAAAGTGCCCGCCGACTGGCGGAGGGTGAAGGACGACACGAGGTGCTACCACTACCCCACCCAGGAGAATAAGGCGGGCTATTTCTTCCTCTTTTACTCCGACCGAGATGTCTCCTCTGCCGCCGACACCGAGGCACTCTATGGGGTGTATGACGCGGTCTTGGAGGGGATGGAAAAGGGAGCGGTCGACTTTCACCTGAACAAAAAAGAGCGGGTCAAGCTGGCGGGGGTGGAGGCGCTGAAGGTCAATTACACCGAGCGGGTTGACCCCTACGGGGTCTACACCATAGAGGCGTATATCTTCGCCGGCCCGGACAAAGAGGCCATGTATTTTGCCATCTTCACCATGGGCGACGCCCTCAAAGAGGAGATGAGCGCCCAGATCACCCCCATCACCGACAGCTTTCGTTTCAGCAGCCAAGGGATCAGCTGGGGGGAGGTATCCGGTGGCGGGGAAAGCGGCGGATCGTCAAAGCCCTCTTCCAGCGCTGCGGCAGGCGGCGGTACGGCCAGCAGTTCTCAGGGGACTGCCGGCAATCAGGGTGGGGGCAGCCATGCAGGCGCGAGCAGTTCTGGCCAAAGCGGCTCGACCCAGAGCGGTGCGGGGCAGAGCAGCTCAAAACCCAGCAACAGCGCTCAGAGCAGCGCTTCTCAGAGCGGTGGCACCTTGATGGGCGGGGCCACGGCGGAACAGAAAAAGGCCCTCAGCAGGGCCAAGTCCTATCTGGGCTCCGCAGCCTTCTCCCACCAGGGGCTGGTCAAGCAGTTGGAGTACGAGAAATTTTCCCACGAGGACGCGGTCTACGGCGCGGACCACTGCGGGGCGGACTGGAATGCGCAGGCGCTGAAAAAAGCCAAGTCCTACCTAAATACAGCGGCTTTTTCCAAACCGGGGTTGACCCATCAGCTGCAGTACGAGGGATTCACCGACGAGCAGACGGCCTACGGGGTGAACAACTGTGGGGCGGATTGGAACGCGCAGGCGCTGAAGAAGGCCAAATCCTATCTAAATACGGCGGCCTTTTCCCAATCGGGGTTGACCCATCAGCTCAAATACGAGGGGTTCACCGACGAGCAGACGGCTTATGGGGTGAACAACTGTGGGGCAAACTGGAATGAACAGGCGGTCAAAAAGGCCAAGTCCTACCTAACGATTTTCTCCTATTCCCGGCAGGAGCTGATCAACCAGCTCAAATATGAAGGATTCACCGCGGAACAGGCAGCTTACGGAGCAGATGGCGCTGGGCTGTAAACAGATAAAAGAGAGCTCACCGGCAGGTGAGTTCTCTTTTTTGTCAAAGATATTTGGGCAGCAGAGGGAACGAAGGTTTACTAATGACCAAGGCGACGGAAATCTTTGGGGTTGCGACTGCGTAGGTGTAGCGAAAGACAGTGGTCGAAATCAAAGGTTAAAATGCTAGATATTGAACAGGACGGAGTACATTATCTAGTATTAAGAAATGGTATATTTGTATTGTGTTATGCAAACTGATAAAAACTACCCAACAAAAAGCTGAGACGTAGAGTCGATAGAGATTGCATGTTCCTTGCTTACACTGTGTTCTCACTAAAAAGAAATTGAAGGACGAGAAAAAAACATTCTTGTGAAATATCAATTTTAAATGCAATCGTCGTTAAAGCCTTCAAGAATAATTTGATTCTTTTCGATAGCAATTGATTCCACAGCCAGTCGTTCCCAAGGCCAATCCATTGAGTGGTGCTTTCGATAAAATAGGAGTTGATGATCTACAATATATACACAGTTCGTGGATTCATCATATCCAACAACCAAACGACGTCGACCTTCATCCACCTGTAGTTCTTCAAGCTTTCCTAGAATGGTTCTTAAATTTTGTTTGGAAATTCGTTCTTGCCAAATATGAGTTATGTCAAATATCTCATCGACAGAAAAACCAGATAGAAGCTTTTGGTCTGATGCTTCAACAATCGCCTTCATAGTGTACGCATAAATTCCAGTGGCATCTTTTCGCCGGCGGATACCGGCAGATACTATTTTGGCAAACTCTTGGTAAAGACCATCCAATTGGTTTGCATAATTTAGCGTTGTGCGATGATATAAGTCCATACTATTAATCTCTTGAAGTTTTTGACATCGATCTTCTATTCCCATCCCCTCAACTAAATCCAAGAGAAGTTTCTGCAAGATTCCAACATTATTTACTGAATCCTGAATTAAAGATTTTTTGATTTCTTTGGATATTGAAATGTTTAAACAGTCAGATCCCTTATTGATCACTTTTTCCAGGTCTTCATTTGACCAGCTTATACTGACTTCTTCAATCCTACCGGATAAATCGGGGTTTAAGAAGGTGATCAAATTTGTTTGTGTCCAGACACCTACTACTACAACATAACACTCTAAGTCCCAAAGGGTTTTTAAATCAAATGCCAGTTTTCTTCTTTCATCAAAGGAAAGATAATGAAAATCTTCAATCACCAGCTTTTTCCCAGACTCTTTTATCAATTCTGCGATGAATCTTAAGTTGCTTAAATCGCATCTCAGATCCTTTATCGACTTTTTGCTAGAGTACTCAACAGTAAAACCCAGTTCGGCTGCAACCTTGGCAATAATTTTTAGTCCAGCTTCACCAGTGGCATTTAGGTTTCCATTGATCCTAGTTGATTGTGTCTGTTCTATCTCTAAACATACACCTAAATTCGCCAGTGCCTCAATGTAAATATCTTGGACCGTTTTATTCAGTCTGCATTGAACGGTGTTATTCTCTGGTATGGTGTGCTGACGGAGCCAAGACTTTCCACACTTAGAAGCTCCCCTTAAGGCAATATGGGTATCGTGTTTTAGAAGTCGCTGAATAACAGCATCTAGGTTATTTCGATCGACATAGGAAGCCGGCTTAACACGAGTAGAAATACCAAATACTTCTGTAGTATGCATCTTTATCACTCCTATTTTACAATATTAACATAAAAATAGGTGCTCGTCGATATAAAATAGCTCTTTGAGTTCAAATCCTATCTATTTTGAGTCGGAAAAATAAAAAAGACCGCCGATTTTTGTCGGCGGTCTTTTTTTGGTCCGAGTGACAGGAGTCGAACCTGCGGCCTCTTGAACCCCATTCAAGCGCGCTACCAAACTGCGCTACACCCGGAACTGCCCTACTAATATAGCATATTCAATTTTGAATTGCAAGGGGGTTTTTTCAAAAAAACCGTCTGTTTTTGCTTGCCCTCTCAAAAAGGGGATGACCATGCTGTTTTCCGCTCAAAAATGTATTTTACAAGAGCAGAGGGCTGAATTTGTTGACAAAGTGTTACAAAGCACGTATAGTGTAGGGGTATCTCATTCATGCAGGCACATGTGCATGGCAGCGTATGCCCACAGAAACCGGGGCAATCCGGTAAAAACCTTTTGCGGGGTGGAGTCAAAAGCTGTCGCGCGCAAGCCGGGAGGCGGCCTGCAAAAAACCGCAAAGGGGATGTGATAAAGAGATGAAAAACAATATAATTGAAATCAAAAACCTTGTCGTCGACTACGACGACGAACGCGTCATCGACGGGATGGACCTGGATATCGGCGACAAGGAGTTTGTGACATTGCTAGGGCCATCCGGCTGCGGCAAAACCACCACCCTCCGCGTCATCGGCGGGTTTGTGGAGCCGACAGCAGGAGAGGTCCTTTTTGATGGCAAAGACATCAAGGCCCTGCCGCCCCACAAGCGGCAGGTGAACACCGTCTTTCAGCGCTATGCCCTCTTTGCCCATCTCAATGTCTTTGAGAATGTGGCGTTCGGGCTGCGCATCCAAAAGCTGCCGGAGCAGGAGATCGCCAGCCGGGTGCAGGAGATGCTGGCCCTGGTCAACCTCTCGGGCTACGAGAAGCGCAGCATCGACCAGCTGTCGGGCGGACAGCAGCAACGGGTGGCGATTGCCCGCGCCCTGGTGCTGCGCCCCCGCGTCCTCTTATTGGACGAGCCCCTGGGCGCCCTGGACCTGAAACTGCGCAAGGGGATGCAGGTGGAACTCAAGCGGATCCAGAAGAGTTTGGAGATCACCTTTGTCTACGTGACCCACGACCAGGAAGAGGCCCTCACCATGAGCGACACGGTGGTGGTGATGAACGACGGGGTCATTCAGCAGATCGGCTCTCCCGAAGATATCTACAACGAGCCCATCAACGCCTTTGTGGCCAACTTCATCGGCGAGTCGAACATCTTGCCGGGCATCATGCGGCGGGACTTCCTGGTGGAGTTTGGCGGCGCGGAGTTTGTCTGCGTGGACAAGGGCTTTGATAAGGACGAGCAGGTGGACGTGGTGGTCCGCCCGGAGGACGTGAAGATCGTCCCCCAGATTTCCGGCCAGATCACCGGGGTGGTGGAATCCATCATCTTTAAGGGGGTACACTTCGAGATCGGCATCGACTCCATGGGCTACCACTGGAAGGTCCACTCCACCCAGAGCGAGCAGGTGGGCGCCGTGGTGGGGATGACCCTCACCCCCGACGACATCCACATCATGCGGAAGATGGAGGGGGAGAAATGAAGTCAAAGCTGCCCTCCCTCCCGTATCTGATTTGGATGGCGGTCTTCATCGTCGTCCCGGTGGGGCTGGTGCTCTACTTTGCCTTCACCACGCAAGACGGGGCCTTCACCATTGAAAACATCTCCCAGGTAGGCCAGTACACCGGGGTGCTGCTGCGCTCCATCTGGCTGGCGGCGGTGGCCACGGTCATCTGCCTGCTGATCGCATACCCCCTGGCCTTCTTCCTCTCCCGCACCCGGGCCTCGGTCCAGCGGACCTTCATCATGCTGGTGATGCTCCCCATGTGGATGAACTTCCTGCTGCGCACCTACGCCTGGATGACCCTGCTGGAAAACGGCGGCCTCATCAACAAATTTCTGGGCTTTTTCGGCCTGGGCCCGGTACAGATGATCAACACCTCCGGCGCGGTGGTGCTGGGGATGGTCTACAACTACCTTCCCTTTATGATCCTGCCGCTGCACTCCATCATGGTCAAGATCGAGAACACCACCCTGGAGGCGGCCCAGGACCTGGGCGCCAACTGGTTTCAGAGCTTTCGCCGGGTGGTCTTCCCCCTGAGCCTGCCCGGGGTGATGACCGGCGTCACCATGGTGTTCGTGCCGGCCATCTCCACCTTTATCATCTCCCGGATGCTGGGGGGCGGCGGCAACAGCCTTATCGGTGACATCATCGAGCTGCAGTTCATCGGCGCCAGCTACAACCCCCACATGGGCTCCGCCATCTCGCTGGTGCTGATGGTGATCGTGCTGCTGTGCATGAGCCTCTTTAACCAGTTCGACAGTTCTGGAAAGGAGGGCATCTACTCGTGAACAACAAAAAGAAAATGTCCTTTGGCGCCAAGTTCTACATGGTGCTGGTCTATGCCTTTCTCTACCTGCCCATCTTGGTGCTCATCGTCTACTCCTTCAACGAGTCCAAGAGCCGGGCGGTCTTCTCCGGTTTCACCTTTGACTGGTACGCCAAGCTCTTTCACAACGAGGCCATCATGTCCGCCCTCCTAAACTCCCTGGTGGTGGCGGTCATCGCCTCGGTGGCGGCCACCGCCATCGGCACCCTGGCGGCCGTGGGCATCAACGCCATGGGTCGCAAGATGCGCAGTTTGGTGATGAACTTCACCTATCTGCCGGTCATCAACCCGGAGATCGTCATCGGCGTCTCGCTGATGCTGCTGTTTGTCTTTCTGCGCTTTCAGTTTGGGCTCACCACCCTCATCATCGCCCACATCACCTTCGATGTGCCCTATGTGATCCTCAACGTCATGCCCAAGCTGCGCCAGATGGACGCCCACCAGGTGGAGGCGGCCCGCGACCTGGGCTGCAACCCGGTGCAGGCCTTCTTCAAGGTGGTCATCCCCGAGATCATGCCGGGGATCATGTCCGGCTTTTTGATGGCCCTGACCTACTCCTTCGACGACTTCATCATCAGCCACTTTGTGGCCGGTCCCACCGCCCAGACCCTGCCCCTGGCCATCTACTCCATGACCCGCAAAAAGGTCAGCCCCGAAATCAACGCCCTCTCGGCGGTGATGTTCGCGGTCATCCTCTCCCTGCTGGTGATCTACAACCTGATTTCCGCCCGGCGGGAGCGCAACAAAGGGAGGGCGGGAAGATGAAAAAAAACCATCTTTTCAAGCGGGTGTTCTCCCTGTTGCTCTGCCTGGCGCTCCTCCTCTGCGCCGCCTGCCCAGTTCTGGCCGAGGAGGACGGCTACGAGTTCGACACCACCGGGGTGGACTACCAGAAGTTCCGGGGGCAAAACGTCTCCATCAACGTCTACAACTGGGGCCTCTACATCGCCGAGGGCGAGGACGACTCCATGAACGTCTGCAAGGAGTTTGAAAAGCTCACCGGCATCAAGGTCAACTACACCAACTTCGCCACCAACGAGGAGATGTACGCCAAACTCAAGAGCGGCGCCTCCAAGTACGACGTGATCTTCCCCTCCGACTACATGGTGGGCAAGCTCATCGAGGAGGGGATGTTGGCCGAACTAAATTTCAAGAACATCCCCAACTACGATCGCTATGTGGACGACAACTTCAAGAATTTAGAATACGACCCCGAGGGGAAGTACTCGGTGGCCTACACCTGGGGGACGGTGGGCATCCTCTATAACGCCGCCATGGTGGAAAAAGAGGTGGACAGCTGGGACATCCTCTGGGACATGGACTACGCCGGCCAAATCTTGATGTTCAACAACTCCCGCGACGCTTTCGGCATCGCCCTGAAAAAGCTGGGCTACTCGATGAACACCACCGACAAGGACCAGCTCAAAGAGGCGGCCGACCTGCTCAAGGAGCAAAAGCCCCTGGTGCAGGCCTACGTCATGGACGAGATTTTTGACAAGCTGGGCGCAGGCGAGGCGGCCATCGCCCCCTACTACGCGGGGGACTACGCCCTCATCAAGGCGGACAATCCGGACATCGCCTTTGCCTTTCCCAAAGAGGGGACCAACCGCTTTGTGGACGCGGCCTGCGTGCCCAAAGACTGCAACAACCAAGAGGCGGCGGAGCTCTTCATCAACTTCCTCAACGACCCCGCCGTGGCCTACGAGAACTTCGAGACCATCGGCTATTCCTCCCCCAACACCGGGGCGGTGGAGCTGATGGACGAGGAGGAGAAGGCCGACCCGGTCCTCTACCCCGGGGACGAGGTGCTGGAGCGCGCCGAGACCTTCCTCAACCTGGACGACGAGACCAACGAGTACATGCAGCAGCTCTGGATCGAGGTGCTCAGCGACGACCAGAACGTCAACCGCTGGATCATCCCCGTCTTTGTGGCGGGGGCCATCGCCGCCTCCCTCTTCATCAATGTGCGGCGGAGCATCAAAAACCGCCGCAAGCGGTATGAAAAATAGCATTTTTCCACAGGGGAGGGTGGCCGTCGGCCGCTCTCCCTTTTTTGCCCTCTTCGGGGATGGAGGGAGGAAGCGGTCGGGGCGGTAAAAAAGGTTACAGCGCCCTTTCAAAATGCTGAAAATTCCTCCCAACCCCCTGGGGACAGGTTCCCTTTTGCGACGATTGTGGTATACTGAAAGGGTAAGTTGGAGGGATAGCTGTGAGTGAGCAGGTGCTGAAAGTCATCACCTTTAACCTCAAGCGGGACAGCCGGTTTGCCCGCAAAAAAATATGGGAAAACCGCCGGGAGCTGGCGGCCGGGGTCATTCGCGACTCGGGGGCCAGCGTGGTGGGGGTGCAGGAACTGATGCCGGTGATGCGCCAGGACATCGCCTCCCTGCTGGAGGGGTACAGCCTCTTTGGCTGGGGCCGCAAGCGCAATTTGGGGGACGAGCACTCGGACATCATCGTCAAGAACGAGGATGTGGACGTCCTCTTTCACGACACCTTCTGGCTCTCCAAGAGCCCGGCCAAGATCGGCAGCCGCTACGCCTTTGCCATCTTTCCCCGCATCTGTACGGTGGTGGAGGTCTATTTGAAGAAGGTGCGCCAGCGCATCCGGGTCTTCAACACCCACTTTGACCACCTGCTGCCGGTGGCCCGCAACCTGGAGGTCAAGGTCATCTTCGACCGCATTGCCGAGTACCAGCGGATCGACCCCTTGCCCACCATCCTGATGGGGGACCTGAACGCCGGGCCCCGATCGGGTTCGGTGCGGCGGATCCGGGAGCGGTCGCTAAAAAACGGCCCCCACTTTCAGGACGTCTTCACCGCCCTGCAAAACGGGGGACAGGGGGTCAACACCTTTCACTATTTCAAGGGAAAGGACAACACCACCCGGCGGCTGGACTACATCTTCGTCACCGAGGAGTTCGAGGTGCTGGACGTGCAGCTGGACAAGCGCAGTGAGGACGGGTTCTACCCGTCGGACCACTACCCGGTCATCTGCACCCTGCGGCTGCGCACCCAGGACGCCAAGTCCCAGGCCGCCGACTGACAAAAAACACAAATTGCCCGGGCGGGCGGCGCACCTCGCGCCGCCCGCCCTCTCTGTCTGGGGCAGACCTTGTCCGGGCCGGGCGGATGTGCTATACTTTTCACTACATTGCGGCCGCAGACGCGGCATGGGGAGGGGTCTGTTTTGACACAGGAGATCAAGCGGCAGGCAAAGGAGCTCTGCCGGGGCCAGAAGGGGCTCTATCTGGTGGCGCTGGTCTACTCCTTCCTGGTGACGGCGGGGGGCACAGTGGGCTATTTCCTCCCCCAGGGGGAGGCGTTGACCCTGGGGCTGACCCTGATCTCACCGGCGGTCAAATGGCTGCTCTTCCCCCTCTCGCTGGGGTTTGTGCGCGCCCTCTGGCGGGTGCGGGAGGAGGAGCGGGCCCGCATGGCCGACCTCTTTTGGTTTTACACGGCCCCCGGCCGCCTCTGGCGGGCGCTGGTCCTGGGCCTCTGCACCGATGTGCTGATGAGCTTTTTCTCCACCCTGCTGAGCCGGGCCGACGGGCTGATGGCCGTTCGGGGCACCGGGGGGCTGGGCACCGGGCTGGTGCTGACGATCTTCTCCCTGCTGGCGGTCATCTTTTCCCTCTTTGTCCTCCTGGCCAAGTACTGTCAGGCCCTGTCGCCCCGGCGCAACCCCCTGCAGTCGGTGGTGGCCTCCTGCAAGGCCATGCGGCACAACGCCGTTCAGGTGATCGTCCTCATCCTCTCCTTTATCCTCTGGGTCGTGCCGCCGGAACTGGCGGGGATGGCGGCGGAGGGCTACGGCCTGTGGGCGGCCATTGGGGTGCGGTTGGCCTGCTCGCTCTACCTGGCCTATGTCAACAGCTACATGGGGATGGCCCAGCTGATCCTGGCCGACTTTATCCTCAAGCGGCGGGATCCGGACTACCGCCCCGCGCTGGAGGATTGATTTAAAATAGAAAAGCCACCCCCGGTTGAGGGGCAGGCGGCGGGAATAGAGGTGGGGCGGCGGCGCGGCCAAGGGGCTGTGCCGCCGCCCTCTTTTTCGTCTGGGCGGCATTTGGCGCCTCCTTCGGGGGTGGTCCCGTGTCGGCCCGCGCCGGGCGCAGGGGGCTGAATGGGAGCCAATTCCTTTACCGATGTTGTTTTGCCCCCGTCTCTCTGTTATAACAGTTAAAGAAGGTTGACGAAAGGATGGGAAGAGATGAAACAGCGCCAGGTGATCATTGACACAGAACGCTGTGTGGGATGTGGTCTGTGCAGTCGGGTCTGCGTTGCCCGCAACATTGCCATCAGCGGCCAAAAAGCGGGCACAATAGGAGAGTCCTGCATCTTTTGCGGGCAGTGCTCGGCGGTCTGTCCGCAAAAGGCCATTTCCATGGTGGGCTGCGGGGACGGACAGGTCGAGAAGGAGGGGGATGTCCGCCTCTGCCCCGACGACGTTTTGAACGCCATCCGCTTTCGCAGGAGCGTCCGCACCTTTCAGCAGAGGGAGATCCCGCGGGAGGTGCTGGCACAGATTTTGGAGGCGGGCCGGCTCACCCACACGGCAAAGAACGCACAGGACCTCTCCTTTGCCGTCCTCGACAGGGAAAAAGACCGCGTGGAGGGGATGGCGGTCAGGCTGTTCAGGGCGGTGCGGCCGATCGCGGGCTGGTTTAGCCCACTGGCGAGGAACAGCCGGATCGACGAGCACTTTTTCTTCTTTCGCGCGCCAACTGTCATCGTCATCCTGGCCAACGATCCGACGAATGGCGTCCTCGCCGCGCAGAATATGGAGTTCGTCGCGGAGGCAAACGGCCTGGGCGTGCTGTACAGCGGCTTTTTTACCATGGCCGCCCGCGCTTCGCGAAAGATAAAACGGGTGATCGGCGTCCCCAAGGGGAAACGGGTGGCCATGACGTTGGTGCTCGGCTATCCGGGTGTCAAGTATCTGCGGTCGACCCCTCACCGGGCGCTGGATGTGCGATATTTATAGGGGGGATCGGGAATGGAAAAAGGGTGTGAGGAAAACCGTCGGCAGCTCGCCGCCGGCTTTCGGCGCTGTCGGGACGCCTTCACGGCGATCGGCGATGAGACGAGGCAGGCCCTCCTGCTCGCCCTGTTGGAGAGCGACCTGTCCGGGATCCGGGTGGGGGAGATCGCCCAGAAAACCCATCTCACCCGCCCTTCTGTCTCCCACCACCTGAAGATATTGAAAGAGGCGGGCATCGTCGCCATGCGCAGGGAGGGGACAAAGCACTACTACTATTTGAGCGCCGACGAGACGCGGTGGAAAGAGATCGCCGATCTGGTGGGCCGCGTCTATTCGAGCATCCAGCACATCAGTGCGCCATCGGAGGGGGAAGAAGGATGATTTTGTACTTTTCAGGAACGGGAAACAGCGAGTATGTCGCCCAAAAGCTGGGGCGGTTGGTCGGCGACGAGGTCTTGAACCTCTTTGAAGCCATCAAAAACAGCGACTTTTCGGAGCGGCACTCCCAGCGCCCCTGGGTGGTGGTCGCCCCGACATACGCCTGGAGGATCCCGCGCATCCTGCAGGCGTGGCTGGAACGCACCCCCCTCTCCGGGAGTGCGGAGCTGTATTTTGTCATGACCTGCGGCGGGAGCATTGGAGATGCCGGGCGCTATCTGGCGGAGCTCTGCACCCAAAAGGGGATGAATGACCGCGGGTGTATGGAAATCGTGATGCCCGAAAACTACCTCGCCCTGTTCACCACCCCGACCAGGGAGGAGGCGCTGCGGACGATAGAGAAGGCGGACAGGGGGATCGAGAGCGCAACCCGCCTCCTCAAGGGGGGCGAAAATTTCCCCAGACCAGAGGTCTCCTTTGGCGGTCGGGTCAACAGCGGGCTGGTCAACCGGCTCTTTTACCCCCTGTTTGTCCACGCCAAGAAGTTTTACGCCACCGATGCCTGCGTCTCCTGCGGCAGATGTGTCGAGGTCTGCTCCCTCGACAACGTCCGCCTGTCGGGCGGAAAACCCGTATGGGGGGAGCGCTGCACCCACTGCATGGCCTGTATCTGCCGCTGCCCCAAAGAGGCCATCGAGTACGGGCGGCACAGCAGGGGCCTGCCGCGCTACACCTGCCCCAAAAAGGCACAATAGACGGCACCATAAAAAAGGGGGAGACGGCGCCTCGCATGCGCTTGTCCCTCCCCCTTTTGCTGTCTGCCGATGCGGCGGGACGGCAGGGCGGGTACGGCCGGTTTGCCCGAGGAGGGTCCGCTTCTGTCCGGCCCTCTACCGGGGGCGCTGGGCTGCCGTCCCAGCGCCCGCCCTTTTCTCCCGCAGCGCCCCCACTGCAGAAGGACTTTCCCGCGGAGAGGGGAAAAGACAGGGCCGGTGGAGCATCGTTTGCTCCACCGGCCCTGTCTTTTCTTGAGGGGTCAGCGCCCGTCCTCTGGGGGAGGGGCGTCGTCCTCCTCCCTCGCCGGCTCCTGGATCTCCAGGTGCTCGGCAGGGGGTTCCGGGGGCTGGATCTCCAGCTTTTCCGCCGGCCCGTCGTAGGCGCGGCTGTTGGCCCGGTTGAATTCCTCTTTTTGCTGTTGCTTTTTCTTGTAGTGGTTGCTGATGAGCTTGCGGACGACAAAGACCGCAATGAGCATCAATAGGGCGTATACCAGGGTCTGCCCCGCCATGTAGGAGGCGCGGACCAGCGATTCGTTGTCCATAAAAGATCCCCTTTCCAAGGTCGTGTGGCTGCCCGAGTGGACGGGTTTGCCGGAGGAGGTGCCGCGCCTAGCGGCTGGCCGCCTCTGCCTCGGCCCGCTCTTTTTTCATGGTGCGGCGGTGGAGGAAGAGGAGGGAGAGCAGCAGCAGGGCCACGGCCACCACCAGGGTGAGGAGGGCGTTGGCGGTGAAGCCCGCCACAACAAAGCCCACAAAGCAGCAGCCGGCGGCCAGGGTGGCGTAGGGCAGTTGGGTGGACACGTGGTCGATGTGGTTGCACCCGGCCCCCGCGGAGGAGAGGATGGTGGTGTCGGAGATGGGGGAGCAGTGGTCGCCGTAGACCGCCCCGGCCAGGATGGCGGCGAAGATGATGGGGATGAGCTCCGGCGCCGAGTAGCGGGAGATCTCCACCGAGATGGGGATGAGCATGGCAAAGGTCCCCCAGGAGGTGCCGGTGGCGAAGGCGAGGCCGCCCGCCACCGCAAAGATGACGGCGGGGAAGAGCTGCAGGGGGAAGTGGGAGGAGCGCACCAGCTCGCCCACGTACTGCCCGGTGAGCAGGTATTCGGTGCAGACGCCGCCGATGGACCAGGCCAGGACCATGATGGTGATGGCGCTGAGCATGGACTTGAAGCCGGTGGTGATGCCGCCGAAAAATTCTTTAAAGGTCATGAGGCGGCGGGGCAGGTAGAGGAGCAGGGCCACGATCAGGGCGCCGAAGGCCCCGTAGGTGAGGGAGGCGTTGGAGTCGGTGTTGGCAAAGGCGGCCATCAGTCCGACCTTTTCGCCATCCACCACAGTGCCGAAACCGCCGGTCCAGAGCATGGAGGCCACGGTGAAGAGGATGAGGGAGGCGATGGGGAGGACCAGATCCCAGATCCGCCCCTTTTCCGAGGGGACGATCCCGTCCAGCTCGTCCTGCGCCTGGGCGGCGGGGACGTTTGTGATTTCACTGCCTTCCCGGCGGGTCTTCTCAAAGCGCTCCATCGGGCCGAAATCCAGCTGACAGAGGGAGAGGGCGATGACCATGATGATGGTGAGGATGGCATAGAGGTTGAAGGGGATGGACTGCAGGAAGGTGGTCATCCCGTTTTGGGTGGCGCCGGTGTCCGCCAGCACCGAGATGGCGTAGGCCGCAAAGCTGGAGATGGGGGCGATGGCGCAGATGGGGGCGGCGGTGGCGTCGATCACGTAGGCCAGCTTGGCGCGGGAAATCAGGTGTTTGTCGGTGATGGGGCGCATGACGGTGCCCACGGTGAGGCAGTTGAAGTAGTCGTCAATAAAGATGAGCAGTCCCAGCCCGCTGGTGGCCAGCATGGCGCTGGAGCGCTTTTTGATCTTGCGGGACGCCCATTCCCCGTAGGAGCGGGAGCCGCCGGACATGGTGACCACGCAGACCAGGGCCCCCAGCAGGGAGAGGAAGACCACCATGTAGGCGTTGTCGCCAATTTTGGTGGTGATGAGTGAAAAGAGCTCCACCAGGGCCTGAAGGGGGTTGCCGCCGGTGTAGATGAGCAGCCCGGAGAGGATGCCCACCAGCAGGGAGGAGATGACCTCTTTGGTGATGAGGGCCAGAACGATGGCCAAAATGGGGGGGAGCAGGGACCAGAAGCCGAAGTGCTCCATTGTAGATGACCTCCTTTGGTTTTGCTGAAATCGACACAGCTTATCAAATTTTATCACAATTTGTGTGGAAAAACAATCGCGCCGACAAACTGCACATCTTTTTTGGAACAGCCTTGGAGAAAAAGTGGGGAAAACGGGTTTGCCTTGATTTCCCAGTGCAGATACTATAAAATGTAGACAATAAACAGGGAGGTATCCAACATGGAAAACACCTATCTCATCACCACCGATTCTACCACCGATTTTGACCCCGCTTATATAAAGGAACACGACATCCACATGGTCCCCCTCTCCTACGTGGTGGACGGGGTGAGCCACCCCGACCTCAACGCCACCGAAACAGGCGACTACAAGGCCTTTTACGACGCCCTGCGGGCGGGGGCCATGCCCACCACCTCGCAGGTCACCCCGGAGGAGGGGATCCGCTTCTTTGAGCCCCTCTTGCAGCAGGGGTATGACATCCTCCACCTGGCCTTCACCTCCGGCCTCAGCGGCACCTGCGGCAGCATGATGGTGGCAGCCGACGAACTGCGGGAAAAATACCCCGAGCGCAAGATCACCGTCATCGACTCCCTCTGCGCCTCCCTGGGGGAGGGACTGCTCTACCACCACATGCGCCGCCTGCAGGACGAGGGCAAGAGCATGGAGGAGGTGGCCGAGTGGACCGAGCGCAACAAGCTGCGCCTGTGCCACCAGGTCATTGCCGACGACCTGCACCACCTGCAGCGGGGCGGCCGCGTCTCCAAGACGGCGGCGGTCTTTGGCACCATGCTGGGAATCAAGCCCATCATCCACGTCAACAACGAGGGCAAGCTCATCCCGGTGGGCAAGGCGCGGGGCCGCAAGGCGGGGATCGAGTCCCTGCTCAAGACCATGGAGGAGAAGTTTGTCAAAGAGGACAACGACGTGGTCTATATCTGTCATGCCGACTGCCTAGAGGACGCCCAGCAGACGGCCAGGCAGATCAAGCAGCGCTTTGGCGTCAAAGAGGTGTATATCAACTATATCGGCACGGTCATCGGCAGCCATACCGGCTGCGGCACCATGGCTATCTTCTTCCTCGGCGACAAGCGGGACATGTAAATTCAGGAAAGAATGAATAGAAAGGCGTCTTCATACAGCGGGTGGAGGCGTCTTTTTTTTGTGCGGGAGGGGGGCGCGTCTATTTTGTGCCCTAAAATGCCGCAAAAAAATTTTTATCCCCCCGGTGAAGGGTTGCGTCGAGAAATGAAAATTGATGAATGTTTTTAACGAAAATGATAGTTGCATGCAATTTGCATATTTTCGACCGGCCGGCAACGGGAGAGGAGGAAAAGAAGACTTTGACAAAAAAGTTGTAGCATTTTACTACAATGAAATGTAAAAACGGTTTTCTATATGAACAACTTACATATAAAAAGGAAAAGTAGACAAAAATCAAAATTGCTTTTAATGGAAATCGGCAAAGATGGGGCAATTGAATTGACAAGGCATTCCCAGCTGGCTAAAATTAGTTACAGCAAAACCCGTTTGACAATCCCCGTGTGGCGCGGGGAACCATTTGGAGGAGGTTTCAAAATGAAAAAATTACTGGCATCTTTGCTTGCCGTGACCATGATCGCCTCTCTGGCGCTCGTTGGCTGCGGCGACAGCAAGGACAAGGGTACTGGCGACAGCAGCGGCGACAACAAGAGCGGTATCAAGAGCATCTGCTTTGTCACCACCAACCTGGGCGACAAATCCTTTAACGACATCGCCAACGACGGCATCGTCAACTCCGGCAAGAAACTGGGCCTGGACTACAAGGTCATCGAGTACGGCACCGACAAGTCCAAGATGGAGCCCGCTTTCCTGGACGCGGCTGAGAACTACGACATGGTCTTCTTCTCCAGCGGCGAGCAGCTGGAGCTGATCCAGCGCCACGCGGAGGAGTTCTCCGACGTGAAGTTTGTCGGCTTTGACATCGACCCCGACAAGGACCCCAAGTTCCCCAACATCTTCTGCATCACCTACGCCCAGAACGAGGGCGACTTCCTGGCCGGCGCGCTGGCTATGAAGATTTCCAAATCCGGTGTCATCGGCTTTGTCGGCGGCGCTGAGGCCCCCGTTATCAACGACTTCATGGTCGGCTACATCGAGGGCGCCCTCCACGCCAAGGCTGACGGCAAGGTGGCCATCGCCTTCGTGGGCGACTACACCAACGCCCCCAAGGCCAAAGAGTTCGCTCTCCTTCAGATCACCACCAACAAGGCGGACGTTCTGCACGGCGTGGCCGGCGGCGCTGGCCTGGGCGTGTTCGAGGCTGCTGCCGACAACAAGGGTGTCTGGGGCATCGGCGTTGACGCCGACCAGCGGCAGTTCTTCGTGGACTCCAAGCCCGAGATCGCCAATGTTATCCTGACCTCCATGCTCAAACGCAATGATATCGCCATCGAGGACATCGTCACCCGCACCTGCAACGGCGACACCAGCGACTTCGGCACCATCAAAAAATGGGGCGTTGAGAAGGAAGTTACCGTTCTGGTCGAGAACGACTACTACAAAGAGAACACCACCGAAGAGCAGCGCGCATTTGTCGACGAGTGCAAGAAGGGCATCATCGACGGATCCATCAAAGTTTCCACCGGTTACGGCATGGATCAGGATACCCTGAACGCCCTGCGCAACAAAGCCAAAGCCTAAGAGAGAGGTCTCTCAACAAGCGGGTTTTCAAACGGCTCAATCAAATCAAAAGAGGAGAGCGATTTCGCTCTCCTCTTTTTTGTGTGCAGAAAAGGGGCGTGCCACGGAAGCGGAGGCTGCCGGTGAGCTTCCTTTGACAGAGAGAGGCTGGGATCAGTGGCGGGTAAAAACAGGTGACTTTACCGATATTTCTGTTCAATGGATACAAAAGGAGTGGCTGCATTAATTGAAAAGAGAGAAGTTTTTATTTACATGTTGACATATTTTTAGATATAGTATATGGTCAAGGCAAACAAATCCACCCTTGAGAGGCCATTCTGAGGAGGCTGCTTGACATGAAGAAAATCGGCGCACTGTTATTGGCACTGACATTGACAGCGGGAATGCTTCTGACCGGCTGTGGCGACAGCAAAGAGGAGGGCGGCTCTGGCGAGACCAAAGAGGGGGCCATCAAGAGCGTGGCGTTCCTCGCCGGCGCGCTCGGCGACAAGTCGTTTATCGACATCTCCTACGCCGGCATCAAATCCGCCGGTGAGAAACTGGGCATCACCTACAAGGCTGTGGAGTACGGCAGCGACAAATCGAAGATGGAACCGGCCCTTCTGGACAGCGCAGAGACCTATGACATGGTCATCTTCTCCGGCAACGAATTTTTGGAGTATCTGTACAAATACCCCGATGAATTCCCGGACACCAAGTTTGTGGCCTTTGACATCGAGCCGGGCACCGAGATCAAGATGGCCAATGTCTTTGCCATCACTTTCCGCCAATGCGAAAGCGATTACCTGGCCGGCGCCTTCGCCATGACTTTGAGTAAAACCAAGGTCGTCGGGTTTTTGGGCGGCATGGAGGCCCCTGTCATCAACGACTTTTTGGTCGGATTTATTGAAGGGGTGCAGAGGGTAGACCCCAACGGCAAGGTGGCGCTGGTCTACAATGGATCTTACAGCGACGCCCCCAAAGCAAAAGAGTTCTCTCTGATGATGGTCAATCAGAACAAGGCGGACGTTCTGCACCAGGTTGCCGGCGGCGCTGGGTTGGGTGTATTCCAGGCCTGCCAAGAAGCTGAGATCTGGGGCATCGGCGTGGATGCCGACCAGTACGAGTTCTTCAAAGACGAGAAACCCGAAATCGCCGCGGTCATCATCACCTCCGCTGAAAAGAGGGTGAATGTGGCCCTGGAGACCGCCATCACCGATACCTACAACGGCACCGCCACCTACTATGGCACCCGGGAGGACTGGGGAATTGAAAAGGGGGTTGCCGACCTGGCCCAAAACGACTTCTATGAGGCCAACGCACCACAGGCCTGCAAAGATGCGGTCGACGCGGCCCGCGAAGATGTGAAGAGCGGCAAGGTAAAGGTCACCACCGGCTACGGCATGGAACAGGAAGAGCTGAACAAACGCCGTAACTCGGTAAAACCGTAACAACTTTAAAGGGAAGTTGCGAGGAGGGGGGGCGCCTGAGCGCCCTTCCTTCTTTGTGGTTGCAAAAAGATAGCAGTTGACGGGTGAAAAAGAAGGAGTGGCAAAAGGCCAACGGAGGAGAAAGGATCTTCTATCCTCTGCGACTTTGCAGCTGAAAACAGATGCAAAAAGGGGGAATTGTCCGTCTGAGCGGATCTTTCTGCCAAAATTGGAAAGCAGGCAGATTTTTCGCAGAAAATCACATTTGATAGAAAATGTTGAACAAAAGTTGAAGAGAAAACGCCCATTTATATAAGGAAGGGGAACTTTTAAATGGAATTTATGGTTTTCTATAAATCGTGCACAAAAAAAGGGCGAGATTTTGTTTCATATTAGAGAAAACGGTTCGATTTTATTGACGAACTGTTACGAAAGGATTATACTGCAAGCATGGAAAAACCCATCTCAAGTAATTTTATGGGGAGGCTATTCAAAATGAAAAAACTTCTGGCAATGCTGCTAGCAGTGACCATGGTCGCGGGTTTGGCCCTGACCGGTTGCGGCGACAGCAAAGAGGGAGGCAACTCTGGCGGCGACGCCAAAGAGGGCGCCATCAAGAGCGTCGGCTTCATCTGTGGTAACCTGGGCGACAAGTCCTTCAACGACATCTCCTACGAGGGTGTCAAGTCCGCCGGCGAAAAGCTGGGCATCACCTACAAAGCAGTTGAGTACGGCACCGACAAATCCAAGATGGAGCCCACCCTGCTGGACAGCGCTGATGCGTACGACATGATCATCTTCTCCGGCAACGAGTTCCTGGAGATCCTCGAGAGACACGCTGACGAGTGGCCCAACACCAAGTTCGTCTGCTTCGACATCGAGCCGGGCACCGAGATCAAAATGTCCAACGTCTTCGCCATCACCTTCCGTCAGTGCGAGAGTGACTACCTGGCCGGCGTTTTCGCCATCACCCTGAGCGACACCAAGACTGTTGGCTTTGTCGGCGGCATGGAAGCCCCCGTTATCAACGACTTCCTGGTTGGCTTCATTGAGGGTGTCCAGAGAGCTGACGCCAATGGCAAGGTCGCCATGGTCTACAACGGCTCTTACACCGACGCCCCCAAAGCCAAAGAGTTCTCTCTGATGATGGTCAACAACAACAATGCTGACGTTCTGCACCAGGTCGCCGGTGGCGCTGGTCTGGGCGTGTTCCAGGCCTGCCAGGAGAAGAAAATCTGGGGCATCGGCGTGGACGCTGACCAGTACGAGTTCTTCAAAGACGAGAAACCTGAGATCGCCGCAGTCATCATCACCTCCGCTGAAAAGAGAGTGAACGTGGCTCTGGAGACCGCCATCACCGACACCTACAACGGCACTGCCACCTACTACGGCACCCGTGAGGACTGGGGCGTTGAGAAGGGCGTTGCCGATCTGGCTGAGAACGACTACTACCAGCAGAATGCTCCTCAGAAGTGCAAAGACGCTGTCGCTGCTGCCCGCGAGGACATCAAGAGCGGCAAAGTGAAGGTCACCACCGGCTACGGCATGGCTCAGGACGAGCTGAACAAACGCCGTGACTCTGTGAAACCGTAAACTGCTAGCGAACAATAAAAAGAAGGGCGGATGATTCCGCTCTTCTTTTTTTGCAAAAGAGGTTTGTCAGGCTCCCATCGAAAACAAAAAAGCGCTTGCTTTCTTGAGAAGCAACATTTCTAAATGGAGAAAGTGCAAGTTGTGGGCAGGATAGAGCATCCCTTTGCATGAGGGGGAGAAAAGGGGAAAACAGACGGAATTGACAAAACTTGTGAACGAACTGTAAAAATGAGGAAACTGTTATATTTGACAAGAGGGGACCACCGCAAAAACACAATCATCTATACAGTTGTACAAATTAAGTTCAGTTTGTTTTCAATGTTTATGGCAATTTTATCTAGTTATTTTAGAGTGTTCCTCTTAGCAAAAATTCAGAAATTGACAATTTGCATAAAATCCAAAAGCCATATATGTGCTATAAAGAGGTTTTCTTCATTCCCTGTTTACATTTCCAAGCAAATTGGTTAGAATTTATGATAGTGAAATTAGTATTGGGTGCCGTGCGGCGTATGGTGCGGCCGCGGGGTTTTCAGTACTAATCTTTGGGTGTCCCGAGCGCCCGAAATCACGAAAATCTACTGCAAATGTCCTGTCAAAAGGCAGGCCGTTTAAAGGTAAGTACGAGGTGATTGTATGCCAGAAGAAATTCTATTAATGGACAACATTACCAAAGTGTACGCCAATGGCTTTGTGGCCAACAAAGACGTAACATTGTCCGTTAATAAGGGCGAGATCCACGCGCTGTGTGGCGAGAACGGCGCTGGCAAGTCCACCTTGATGAAGGTCCTCTTCGGTAGTGAAACCCCCGAAGAAGGCCGCATTGTCATCAAGGGAGAAGAGGTCAAAATCAACAACCCCCTAGAGGCCATCGCCCTTGGGGTAGGCATGGTTTGGCAGCACTTTATGCTCTGCCCTTCTTTGACCATCGCTGAAAACCTGATTTTGGGCATGGAGCCCAAAAAGTTCGGCAAGTTCGGGCCGCTGAACATGGCGCAGGCCAACAAGGTCGCCCAGGAAGCCTGTGAAAAGTACGGCTTTAAGCTGGACGTCACCAGAAAGGTCGAGGAGCTGGCTGTCGGCAACAAGCAGAAAGTTGAGATCCTCAAAGCTCTGATCCGCGGCGCCGAGATCCTGATCCTCGACGAGCCCACCGCTGTTCTGACCCCGCAGGAGACCGCCGAGCTGTTCGTGCAGCTGCGCCACCTGAAAGAGCTGGGCCATACGATCATCTTCATCTCTCACCACCTGGACGAGGTCAAAGAGCTCTGCGACCGCCTGACCGTCCTGCGCCTGGGCAAATCCGTGGGCACCGCCATTGTGGCAGACGTGACCCAGCAGGATATCTCCCGGATGATGGTCGGCCGCGACGTCATGCTGAAGATCGACAAGACCAAAGCACAGCCCACAGAGACCGTGCTGAAGATCCGCGATCTTACATACAAAGATGAAGAGGGCCGCGACATTGTCAAAGGCTTCAGTGCCAGCGTCCGCAAGGGCGAGATCGTCGGCATTGCCGGCGTTGAGGGCAACGGCCAGCGCGAGATCTCCGAGATCATCACCGGCCTGCTGCCGCTGAACAACGGCGAGATCACCATCGACGGCCAGTCCATTCGCGGCAAGTCCATCCGCCAGATCCGCGAGATGGGCGTCGCCCACATCTCCGAGGACCGCATGACCTACGGCTGCTCCGAGAACCTGTCGGTCAAGGACAACATCATCTCTGACCGCTACTACAAGAAAGACTACAAGCAGGGCCCCCTGATGAACAACAAGAAGCTCGACTCCGAAGTAGACGAGCTCATCAAGGAGTTCTTGGTCAAATGCGGCGACCGCAATGAGCCGGTCCGGATGCTCTCCGGCGGCAACATGCAGAAGGTCGTTGTCGCCAGAGAGTTCTCCGGCGATACCCGCCTGATTGTCGCCAACCAGCCCACCCGCGGTATCGACGTCGGCGCCACCGAATTCATCCGCAGAAAGCTCGTCGAGCTGAGAGATGGCGGAGCGGCTGTCCTGCTGATCACCGCAGACCTCAACGAAGCGCTGGAATTGAGCGACAGCTTGGTTGTCATGTGCGGCGGCGAGATCGTTGCCTACTTTGAAGATGCCTCTCAGGTCACCGACTTCATTCTTGGTGAGTATATGCTGGGCCTGAAGAGAATGTCCGACGAGGAAATCGGGAGGGTCTGCTATGACTAGTAAACAAATTGAAAAACGCTTTGACTTTTTCAAAACTGTTCTCTGTGTTCTCATCTCTTTTGTAATTGCGTTTATCCTCATCCTGCTGGTCAGTAAAGACCCGTTTGAGACCTTCAAGGTCTTCTTGATTGGGCCTCTGCAGTCCGTCCGCCGGATGGCGAACGTCATCGAGCTGGCGATCCCCTTGACCTTCTGCGGCGTCGGTGTTGCCATCATGTACTCGGCCAACCAGTTCTCCATGATCACCCAGTCCTCCTTCTTCCTGGCGGCCTGCTTGAGCTCCTGGTTTGCCATCTACGTGAAGCTGCCGAGGGGCCTGCACAGCCTGCTGGTCATCCTCATGGGCGCCATCATCGGCGGTGCCATCGCCGCTGTTCCCGCCTTCATGAAGGTGAAATGGAAGGCCTCTGAGGTCGTTTCTTCCCTGATGCTCAACTACATCGTCAACAACTTTGTCGCCTACTTCTTGATTTACGTCTTCAAAGACAAAGATGCTGGCTTCAACGCCTCTTACGAGTTCCACAAATCCGCTAAGCTGACCGTTCTGATCAAGGGCACCCGCATTCACACCGGCATCATTGTCTGCGCCCTGGTCGTGGTCTTCGCTTACCTGCTCCTTTACAAAACCAAATGGGGCTACGCCATCCGCGCAGTCGGCCAGAACCAGGATTTCGCCAAGTACTCCGGCATCGCGGTTGCCTCCGTTATGATGTACTCCCAGATCATCGGCGGTATCATCTCCGGTATCGGCGGCTCTGTCGAGATGATGGGTCTGTTCACCCGGTTCACCTGGGAAGCTCCCCCGACCTACGGCAACGACGCCCTGATGGTCGGCATCCTGGCTCGCTATAACCCCGCGATGGTTCCCCTGTCCGCTCTGTTCCTGGCATACATCCGTACCGGTGCTGACGTCATGTCCCGTGTTACCGATATGCCCATCGAGTTCGTGTTCATCATCCAGGGCGTTGTCATCATGCTGGTTGCTGCCGACATGTTCCTGGCCAAGTGGAAACACAAGCTCATCGTTAAGAATGCTCAGAAACAGATTGCTGTGAAGGAGGTTGCGAAGTAATGTTAGAACAGATTTTTTCGACTCTGTTTAGTTGGGCTACCCTGAAAGCTGCTCTGCGTTTTACAACCCCCATCCTGCTGGCTTCTCTGGGCGCTATCTTTACTGCAAGAGCAGGCGTTCTGAACCTGAACTTGGAAGGTACCATGCTGGCCGCGGCTTTGGGCGGCGTTCTCGGGTGCCACTACGGTGGAAGCCTCTGGACTGGCATTCTGGCCGCCATTCTGGTAGGCGTTTTGATTGCCGCCATCCTCGCTTGGGACGGCATCTACATGAAATCCAACATGGTGCTTGCCGGTACCGCTTTGAACACCTTCGTCTCCGGCCTTACCATATTCGTACTGTTTATGATAACGGGTGAGAAGGGCACATCAACAAAGCTGACCAGCTACAAAATGCCCAGCATCGACATCCCCCTGATCAAGGACATCCCTGTTCTGGGCGAGATCCTCTCCGGGCACAGCATCCTGACCTACTTTGCCTTCATCTGCGTGTTCATCGCCGCCTTCCTGCTGTTCAAGACCGCCATCGGTCTGCGGATCCGTGCAGTCGGCGAGAACTCCGATGCCGCTGAGTCTGTCGGCGTCAACGTCAAGAGGATCAAAGCCATGTCTCTGATCATCTGTGGCTTCTTCGCTTCTCTGGGCGGCGCCTACCTCTCCATGGACTATGTGACCTGGTTCCAGCGTGAAATGACCTCTGGCCGTGGCTTTATCGCCCTGGCTGCTATGAACCTCGGCAACTCGCATCCTGTTGGCACCATGCTGGCCGCCATGCTGTTTGGCGCTGCCGAAGCGATCGCCACCATCCTGCAGTCGCTGAAGATCCCCTATCAGCTGGTTCTGATGATCCCCTACTTCGTCACCCTGATCGGCCTGATCGTCTACGCTATCCGCCGCGAAGCGAAAATCAAAAAGCTCCGCATGTCCAGATAGTCAAAATCCAAATATCTTGCAAATGGATAGCTGTTTGGCTATCCATTTGTTTTTTCCAAGGCAGCCGGCCAAGAGGGCTGTAGCTATTTAAAGGAGGAGACATCTGTGGAGAAGATCCCCGTTATTATCGACTGCGACCCCGGGCATGACGACGCCATTGCTCTCACCATGGCGCTGGCCAGCGAAAAGCTGGAGGTGCTGGGGGTGACCCTGGTGGGCGGCAATCAGACATTGGAGAAAATCACCAAGAACTGCCTGACGGTGCTCGACTACATCGGCAAAGAGGTGCCGGTGGCTGTGGGGGCAGAGGGCCCCATCCGCAGAGAGCTGACGGTGGCGGCCAACGTACACGGCGAGAGCGGGTTGGACGGCCCAACGCTGCCGCCGCCCCACTCCAAGCCCGTTTCCACCCACGCAGTCGAGTTTATGCGCCGACTGATCGAGGGGTGTGACCGCCCGGTCACCCTGATTCCCCTGGGCCCCCTGACCAATATCGCCACCCTCTTTTTGGCCCACCCGGAACTCAAGGCGAAGGTCAGCCGCATCTCCCTGATGGGCGGGGCGGCCCTCAGTGGCAACCGCACCCCCACCACCGAGTTCAACACCTGGCAGGACCCGGAAGCGACCCATCTGGTCTTTTCCTCCGGCATCCCCATCACCATGTGCGGCATCGACATCACCCACAAGGCCCTGATCCGGGACAGCGATATCGCCGACTTCCGGGCCATCGGCAACCGGGCAGCGGTGATGGTGGCCGATTTGCTGGACTTTTTCTCGAGCTACTACAAGTCCATCGGCGTCAATGAAACCCCTCTGCACGACCCGGTGGCCGTAGCCTGGGTCATCGAGCCCAGCATCTGCCGGACAGAGCGCCTCAATGTCTCGGTCGATTTGGACGGCGAGCACACGGTGGGCTGCACGGTGACCGATTTTCGCGGTGTCACCGGCAAAGAGCCCAACTGCGATGTGGGGCTGGACATCGACAGAGAGGCCTTTGTGGGGCTCATCAAAGAGCTGTTACACCACTACGACGGGCAGGTTGCCTAGACAAAAAATGCATTAAGAATTGACGGCAGGACGGCCGCGATGAACAAAAAGACTCGCCGCTGCAAAGGCAGAGGGACAGGAAGCGACTGCCGGTAGGCTGGTTCTATGTGTGTTGACTGAGCCCCTTTAAATGCCGCTTAGATGGACGGCAGACGGCCTCAATGGCTACATTGCGCCAATGGCTGTGAAGAAAACGTGAATTTGCATTTGCAGCCGGAGGGGCAGATCATTTCGCCCGATGTCTAGAAAGATGCCCTGCGGCGGGGCTATGGGGAAACGGCGGGCAACAAGGTTTCCCGGTAAGAGAAGATTGCGAAGAGAGCGAAAAGCAGGGAAGGCCAAAGGGCAGGACAGTCTCAATATCCTGATGCAGCGGCCGAGCTGGAGCGCCGGGCGCGCCTGCCGCCGAATCTCCGTGAAGGAAGAGGCCCCCTATACCGACCTGCAAAACAAGGCGGATAAACCGCCATTTGAGAGGAGTATGATTGATTTGGAAAAGAAGATTCCCCTGATTATTGACACCGACCCGGGAGTGGACGATGCTTTCTGCATGTTGCTGGCAAATTCCAGCGACCGGGTGGAGATCCGCGCCATCACCGCAGTGGCGGGGAATGTCCCCCTCTGCCACACAAAAGAGAATGCCCGCCGTTTGGCGGGGATGATGGGGCTGCGTGGGACCCGGGTGGCAGCCGGAGCGGAGAAGCCGCTGATCGTGCCCCAGGAGACGGCGGAGATGGCCCACGGGAAAAACGGGATGGGCGGCCTGGAATTGCCCGAGACCGATAAGGAACTGGACCTCTTGCCCGCCTGGGATGTCATCTATGAGGAGTGCAAAAAGGCCGAAGGGGAGATGCAGATTGTTGCTGTTGGCCCCCTGACCAACATCGCCATCGCCCTCCTCAAATACCCGGAACTCAAGGGCCTGATCAAGCACCTGACCATCATGGGGGGGGCCCAGACAACGGGCAATCACTCCCCCTATGGCGAGTTCAACGTCTGGGCGGACCCCCACGCGGCGGAAATTGTCTTTCAGGCGGGGGTGCCCATGACCATGATCGACCTGGACGCCTGCCACATGAGCTACCTCACCGACGAGGAGTACGACACCTTTGTGGGGATGAAGAACCGGTACAGCGAGAATTTCTTTGAGTTTATGGCCAAGCGTGAAGAAGAGAGAAAGTCCCGCATGGCTGGAACGCCGTTTGCCGGCAAACATTCGCCCCCGGACGCGGTGACCATTGCCGCTCTGCTGGACGAGGATCTCTTTACCTATGAATGGCTGCCCGTTTCGGTGGAGACCCACGGTCCCTGCATGGGCCGGACGGTGGTGGATTACCGCAACCGAGAGGGGAAGACCCCTAACTGCCGGGTGGTCAGAGGCGCCGATCGCCAGCGGTTTGTCAACCTGTTTTATAAGATGGCGGAAGTTTACGCCAAATAGCAGCGATGAAAGAGAGCGCGGTCGCCTTGAGCGGTCGCGCTCTTGATTGTTTACGACGGCCACTCGACCCGGATAATGAAAAAAGAGAAGGGGATGATTTTGCCGGCTGTCCGCTGCGATGGGGGCACTCTGGCAGCTGGCGATTTCCTCCTTTCTCCAAGACAGCAGAAAAATAACATGCAAAACAAATGCTTTTTAAAAAACTTGTTCGCCCTTTTTTAAGACAATGCAGACTTTGCAATCCTCAAAATAACTAGGAAAGATCTGGATGTAGATGTCTTTCAATCAATTTTTAAAAGGCAGAAAAGTGTGCAAAAAAAGGCCTGTTTTCATATTGCCAAATTAGTGGTAAAATAGAGACAGATACTTCACCACAGTGGGGCGAATCAAAAAACAGGAGGAAAAAGATAAGATGAGCGCATCAAAGTTGGAGAAACAGCAGGCAAAACTTGTGGAGTTGGGCGCCATGGAGCAGGGAGACACCCTAATCGACTTTCTGCAGGCGAGTTATGTGGAGCGCCTGGTCGGAAAGATGGGCAGATGGAAACAGGGCTGGGCCTATTTTACTGAAGAGCGGCTGATTGTCACGACAGGGCTGCTGGAAGAGAATCTCATCATCCCTTACAAGACCATCCGCGAACTGGGAAAGTGTTCGCAGAGCTTGATGCCCATTGGCATTGTCATCACCCATGAGGACGCAAAGACAGGGGAGACGGTGACCGACAGGGTCTCGATGATGAAGCGGGATCGGTGGATGAAGTTTATGGCGGACAAGGCCGGTATCCTCCTCTCCTGACGGCACCCGGAGCGCCCTGCCCAAACATTTGGGAGATAAGGCAGAGACGTCTTAGAAGGAGTTTGCACGCGAACGGGCTCGACCTGGCCCCGCTGGCAGGGGAAGGACTTATGTTATCATGCAGGCTTTTTACCCGCACAGGGGAGAATGGGAACGGTGTGCAGGTCATTTGTCTGCGATAATTTCTTCTTTTATCCTATAAACAGGCGCTGGGCTGCTTTTGGAAGGTAGCCCAGCGCCTGTTTGCCATCTCCCCTTGCGGCTGGCCAGATGTTATGATAGGGAAAAAAGATTGACAAAGGAGGGGCGGGGATATATCTGCTCCGGCCTTTTTTCGGTTGTAGGCAGCATGGCCCCCTTTGCAGGCAAAGGGGGAAAAAGCCGCTCCCCAGATTGGCAAGCAGGGGGCGGTTGTGCTTTGAGAGAGCAGGCTTCGTTGTAGGTGAGGGAACAGGGGTTAGACACAGCAATCCGATTTGAAAGGGTCGTCAAGAAAAGAAGGGAGGAGTGGAAAGGATGTACAAAATGAGAAGGTATGGACAGCTGGCCTTTTTTGTGAAAGAAGAGGGGACTACAATGGTGCCAGGGAAACGGAAAGGAGCAGCCTCCAAATCGGCGGTCTGCCCATCGACATTGGCAGGAGAGGAGGAGTACCTGTGACGGTGCAGGAGTGGTTGGCCGGAGAAGAGGAGGGCCGCCGGGCGCAGCTGCAAGAACAGTTTGCCAATTTGGCGCCGGGAACCGAGATCCGCCTGCTCGACCTAAATCCGGGCGAGGTGCTGATGCGCCAGGGAGACAGCTGGTGGGAGGTTTGTACCCTCATCGAGGGTCGGGTACAGGTGGCTACCCACCAGCCGAACTACACCACCCACACCCTGCGGGAGTTTTCGCCTTTTGTTCGATTTGGACACTGGGAGGCGTTGGGGAAAAGCCCGTTTTTGGCGGCGACGGTGCGGGCCAAGAGCACCTGCCGGTTCTGCGCCCTCTCTCGAGAGGCCTATCTCCGCTGGCTCACAGACAGCCCGCAAGTCCTGATGAAGGAGGCGAGTGAAGCGGTGAGCGCTCTGCTTTATCAGGGGCTCTTGGACCGAAATACCCTGGTGATGGAGAGCGAGAGTCGGGTGGCATTCTACCTTGTCAGTTGCTTTCAGGCGGAGGGGCGCAAGGGAGGGACAGAGGTGGTGATCCGGCGCAGCCACCAGGAGATAGCAGAGGCCACCGGTCTTTCGGTGCGCACGGTGACTCGCATCCTGCACCGGTTGCGGGAGCGGGGGCTGGCGGGCTCCAAAAAGGGAAAGGTCGCCCTCGCCCCCTCGCAGGCCGAAGCGTTAAGGGAACTCTTTCCTCCGTTCTAACCGTTTCCCACACTACAAAAAAACAGGGAGGAACGGACCATGTCACAGCAATTCCACATGAAAATCGAGGAGGGGCAGGTGGCCCCTTACGTGCTGCTTCCGGGAGACCCGGGGCGGGTGGAGATGGTCGCCAAGTATTGGGACAAAGCCACCAAAGTGATGAGCAACCGAGAGTACGTTACCTATACCGGGGAGTACAAAGGGGTGCCCATCAGCTGCGCCAGCACGGGGATCGGCGCGCCTTCCACCTCCATTGCCATGGAGGAGTTGGCCCGGTGCGGCGCCACGACATTTCTGCGCATCGGGACCTGCGGTACCTTTCAGGACTGGGTTCAGAACGGGGATATCGCCATCTTTGACTCGGCCGTCCGGCTGGATGGGGCCTCCAAGCTCTACGCGCCGGTAGAGTTCCCCGCCGCCGCCAACTACGAAGTGGTGAACGCCTGTGTCGAGGCGGCAGAGGGGATGGGAGAGCGGTACCATGTGGGGACCACCCGCTCGGCTGACACCTTTTACGCCCGCCATGCAAAGCCGGGCTCCTCTTTTGGCGGCTACTGGCAGTCCAGTTGGGCCAGCCACTTCGATGACCTAAAGCGGATGGGGGTGGTGGCGGCCGAGATGGAGGCCAGCCTCATCTTTGTGCTGGCCCGGGTCTGGGGACTGCGGGCCGGGGGTATTTCAGTGGTGCTGGACAATGTCTGCCAATGCGCCGGTGAAAGCGGCAACTTTGAGCCGGAGAAGGCCATCGACCATGCCGCCAGCTATATTGAAAAACTCTGCCTTGCAGGCTGTGAGAGTGTGCGCATCCTGGCGAAAAAGGACCGCGCCAGGAGGGCAGGATAGCACGGCGGTACCGGTAAAAAAAGAGGGAGATGCACAGATCCTGTGCATCTCCCTCTCTATATATCTGGGAAAAGGGGCCCTACTGGCCCAGGAAGAAAGCGGTGTAGCGGACGAAGAACTCGACCCCCAGGGGGAGGGCGCTTTCGTCCACGTCAAAGGTGGGGTTGTGGTGGTTGCCGGAGGTGCCGGGGCGGGTGGAGTGGCAGCCCAGGTTGGCGTAGAAGCCGGGGAAGGCCGCCAGGAATTCGGCGAAGTTGTCGGAAGCGGCAGAGGGGTCTCTGCCGTCGACCAGTTCCAGCCCCATTTCCTGGGCAATCTGGCGGCCGTCCTCGGTGGCGGCGGGGTCGTTGATGAGGGGGAACTTGGCGGCGACCGCGCTGGTCACCTCGACGGTGCAGCCGTGGGAGGCGCAGACCCCCTCACAGGTCTGGCGGATCTTCTCCAGCACCTTCTGCCCGTCGCCGTACTTGTAGTAGCGGATGGTGCCCTCGATGTGTCCGGTCTCGGGGACGATGTTGAAGCGGTCCCCCGATTTGATGGCGCAGGGGCTGACCACGCAGGTGTCAAACATGCTGTGGTGGTTGACCGGAATGGTGATGAGCCGCTGGTAGCAGTCCACCGTGGCCTTGATGGGGTCGACGGTCAGGTCGGGCCGGGAGCCGTGTCCCCCCACCCCCTTGACATCGATGTAGAAAATCTCGGCCCCGGAGAGGCGGGCCCCGGGCACCAGTTCAAGGGTGCCGGGATTCAAGTCCCCCAGCACGTGGATGCCGATGGCCTGATCGACCCCGCCCTTGCCCTGCAGGTATTCCACGATCTCGTCGGCACCCTGACCGGCCTCCTCGGCGATTTGGAAGCAGAGGTAGACCTTCCCTGCCAGCTGGTCTTTGATTTCCAGCAGGGCCTTGCCGGTGCCCAGCAGCATAGCGGCGTGGGCGTCGTGCCCACAGGCGTGCATGCAGCCGGGGATCTGGGATTTATAGGGGACGTCGGTCTCCTCTTCCAGGGGAAGGGCGTCGAAGTCGGCGCGGATGGCCAGAGATTTACCCGGCTTTCCCCCTTCGATGACGCCTACCACGTTGCGGCGGCCCACGATCTCGTAAGGGATGCCCATGGCGTCCAGTTCCTCGGCGATGCGGCCGGAGGTCCACTCCTCCTGCAAGCTCAGCTCAGGGTGCATGTGAAATTCCCGTCTGCGCTCCACCACGTATGACTCGTGCGATTTGACAAGTTGATGCAGGTCCATCTGTTCTTCCTCCCAATAGAGCGGCTGTCCCGCGGTCGCGGGTGAAGGGGACAGCGCGATGATTTTACTGCTTTACAGCATTTCCTTATCCATTATACGGCTGGACAAAAAGCCTGTCAATCGCGGGGGAAAGACGGCGCTATCCGGCGGTGGTTTTAAGCGCTATTTTAGAGTTGGAAGATTGTGAATGAAAAGGCCAAAATGCCCAAGCGCCCATCCGGGCGAGGGGAAAGGAGAAGAAGGGATTTGCGTTCTTCGGAACGGGGGAGGCTTCTCTGTGATTGGCCGTCCCCATGGAGAAAGGCGTGTACGCCATTTTCTTATATGGCTGGGCGAAGGGCTCGCCGACCGCGAAAAGGCGATATTGTCTGGCAGCAGCTTTTCGCGCTCTCCCCAGATGAGAGTACGTTTGCCGCCAGGAGAGCGAAAAGGCCCAGCGGCGCAGTCGATTTCTGGGGTAAAAGGAGGAGAGGGGGGAAAGGCCTTGTCCCCGTTACAGAGGGGGGGCCATCAGCAACAAGCCGCTCTCTGGAAGAGAAAGGGGCTCACTGCAACCTCTTTTTTTGAATGGTGTAGGAGGGCAGGCCTGGCCGACACCCGTTCTTTTCATAGAACCCCTCTGCCCCCAGCTGCGCGCCAAAATACAGCATGGTGGGGGTGCGTTCCCGGGCCAGCCGGAGAAGGCGGCTGCTGATGTCCTGCCGCCGGCACTGCGGGAGGGTCAAAGGTTCTGTGATGGATGCCGATCGACGAAGGCAACAAGCCACCAGCAACAAGCCGCTCTCTGGAAGAGGCAGGGGTTCACTGCGACCCCTTTTTTTGAATGGTGTAGGAGGGCAGACTCGGCCGGCACCCGTTCTTTTCGTAGAACCCCTCTGCCCCCGGCTGCGCGCCGAAATACAGCATGGTGGGAGTGTGCTCCCGGGCCAGCCGGAGAAGGTGGCTGCCGACGCCCTGCCGCCGGTACTGCGGGAGGACCAGCAACTCTGTGATGGTGCCGAAATAATAGCCGTCGGTGAGGATGCGCAGGCACCCCACCAGCAGTTGGCCGTCGTAGGCCGCAATGTTGATGGTCTTGGCCAGCGCGCGCTCGGTCTTTTGCAGGTCGTAGTCGCCCGGCCATATTTGGTTGACAAAGGAGAGAAACGCCGCCGCGTCAAGCCCCCGGTCGTCCACCCGGTACTCCATTTTTCCTACACCTCCACAGATGTTTTTCTTTCTAGGGCGTCCGCCTTGCGGCGGACACTCTTCTTTTTACCCACCATAACACAACCGCCCCTCTATTTCCACAAAGACTGGGGCTGGGGTGCAAAAAAGAGAGCCCGCGTCAAGGCGGGCTCCCTCTTAAAGATTTTGTTGTTTGGAAATTTACTCCACAGTGACGCTCTTGGCCAGGTTGCGGGGTTTATCCACATCGCAGCCCTTGAGGAGGGCCACATAGTAGGCAAACAGCTGCATGGGGATGATGGAGAGCAGGGGGGCAAAGAGGTCGTTTGACTGGGGCAGGGCGATGACGCTGTCGGCAAACTCCGAGCAGTCGCCGTATCCCTCGTAGCAGATGAAGAGGACGTCGGCCCCGCGGGCCTTGACCTCTTTGATGTTGCTGACCATCTTCTCGCACAGCCGCTGCTGGGTCGCCAGGGCAATGACCGGCACCCCGTCGGTGATGAGGGAGATGGTGCCGTGCTTCAGCTCGCCGGCGGCGTAAGCCTCGCTGTGGATGTAGGAGATCTCTTTGAGTTTGAGAGACCCCTCCTGGGAGAGGGCGTAGTCCAGCCCCCGGCCGATGAAGAACATATCTTCTGCGTGGCAGTACTTCTCGGCAATGGCCTTGTACTCTTCGGCGTGGTCGAGGATCGACTGCAGCTGCACCGGGATGCCGGCCAGCTCGTCGATGAGGGCGGCGGCGTCGGCCTGGGAGAGGGTGCCCTTGCAGAGCCCCAGCTTGAAGGCCAGCAGGTACATCACCGACAGCTGCACGGTATAGGCCTTGGTGCTGGCCACGGCGATTTCGGGGCCGGCCCAGGTGTAGAGGACGCTATCGGCCTCGCGGGCGATGGAGGAGCCCACCACGTTGACCACCGCCAGGGTGTGGGCGCCGTGTTTCTTGGCCAACCGCATGGCGGCCAGGGTGTCGGCGGTCTCGCCCGACTGGGAGATGATGATGACCAGGTCCTCTTTGTTGAGGATGGGGTCGCGGTAGCGGAATTCGGAGGCCACGTCCACATTGACCGGGATGCGGGCCAGCTTTTCGATGAGGTAGCGCCCGACGATGCCGGCGTGCATGGCGGTGCCGCAGGCGACGATGTGGATCTGCTTAAAGTTTTTTAGCTGCTCGTCGGTCAGCTCGATGCCCAGGTCGATCTTCCCGTCGCGCAGGCGGGGGGAGACGGTGTTGGAGAAGGCTGAGGGCTGCTCAAAAATCTCCTTGAGCATGAAGTGGGGGTAGCCGCCCTTTTCGGCCGCCTCGATGTCCCAGGTGGCGGTGAGCACCTCTTTCTCGATGGGGGCTCCGTCCAGGTCGGTGATGGTGACCCCTTCTGCGGTGAGGGTGGCCACCTCGTTTTCCTCCAGCAGGTAGTAGTTGCGGGTGTGCTTGAGGATGGCAGGCACGTCGGAGGCGATGAAGTTTTCCCCCTCGCCCAGCCCGACGATGAGTGGGCTCTCCTTGCGCACGCCGAAGAGTTTGTCGGGGCAGCTGTCAAAGAGGATGCCCAGGGCGTAGGAGCCCCGCACCTGCCGCAGGGTGCGGCTGATGGCGTCAAACTCGTCTTTGGCGCCGTTTTCCAGGTGGTAGTCAAGCAGCTTGGCGACGGTCTCGGTGTCGGTCTGGGACTGGAAGGTGTAGCCCTTGCCCAGCAAAAATTCCTTGATTTCGATGTAGTTTTCGATGATGCCGTTGTGCACCACGGCGGTGTGCTTGCCGCAGTGGGGGTGGGAGTTCACGTCGGAAGGCACCCCGTGGGTGGCCCAGCGGGTGTGGCCGATGCCGCAGTGGCCGGTGGGCCAGCCCTGGGACTTGAGCTTCTCTTCCAGACAGGCCAGGCGGCCTTGGGCCTTGACGACCCGGATGGCCCCCTCGTCAAAGATGGCCACCCCGGCCGAGTCGTACCCCCGGTACTCCAGTTTGCTCAGACCGTCGATCAACAGGTCGGCGCAGTTTTCACGGCCGACATACCCTACGATTCCACACATACTATGTATCCCTCAAATCATTTCAAAAATTGTTCCCCGAACGCCCTTTGTCCCCGCTGTTGCCAGCGGGTTTTGTGGCGACGGTCACGACCGGGCAGAATCTCTTCTGCCAAAGCCGGGAGGGCATCCGCCGAATCTTCGATTACCCTCCACCTCGTCGGCCCCGTGGGCCCTGGCGCTTTCTCTTCCCCTGCCCTCCTTTCTCCTCACAAGTGAAAGATATTATACCCCATGTTATGCAAAAAGTCAAAATTCGTGCTGCTTTTTGCGCGATTTCTCCCCCAAAAAGAAAAGAGGGGAGGGGAGAAGCGTTCCCCCCTCCCGCTCGAAAGGGACGGGCCAAAAGGGGATCACTGGAGAGGAGAGGGAGGGGTGTCCGCCAGTCCCTTCCCATTTAAGTTGCAGGATGGGCAGGCGCTCCCTGCAAAAGCGGGCGCAAAAAAGCCCCCGTGGCAGGCGGGGGGCGGAGGGCGATGGGACGGGGTCAGAAGCGGCGCAGAAATTTGGGGCGGAACCAGTGGACATACATCGAGACCACCCGGGTGAGGGCGATGTCGTAGACCACGTTGGTGACGTTGGCCACCGCCAGCAGTACCGCGAGGAAGCCGGTGGTGTAGGTGGAGAACTCGTCGGCCACCGCCGCCAGCCCAAAGACGTGGAGCATCAGGTAGTAGGCGAGGAGGATCGCCCCGTTGAAGAGGAGGAGCTTGCAGCCCCACTGGAGCCAGCGGTGGGAGAGCTCCTCGATTTTGGATTTGAGGATGGGGTAGTAGCCCAGGTAGAAGACAAAGAGACAGACCACCTCTTTGTCGGGCACCAGCAGCGCCGCCAGCACCGCCACCCCCAGGTAGCAGAAAAAGGCCCACCGGCGGCCCGACTCGACCACGATGGGCATAAACAGCACCCCCGCCACGGCGGGCAGGGCGATGGAGGCGAAGGGAAAGAGGCCGGAGAAGAAGAGCATGACGATGCTCAACGCACCCAGGACCCCGCCCAGGGCCACCCGAAAACTTCTGGATTTCACAACGGTCCCCCGCAATCTTGAAAGGCGTTTACAGAGCTTGTCAGCAGCAGCGGATCAGGTCGCCGCCCATGCACTCGCAGCAGCAGTCGGCACAGATGAGGCCGTTGCAGACGTCGCAGGCCGAACAGCCGCCCACGTTGGGGTTGGTGTTGTACCCGCCCCCGTAGGGATTGCCGTACATGGCGCCGCCCCGCTGGCTCTGGATCTGGCGGATGGCAGCGGCGTACTCGGGATTTCCGGGGTCCATGCTCTGGGCCTGCTGAAAGTACTTGAGGGCGTCTTCCAGCCAGGCGCGGTTGTAGAAGATGGAGCCCTTGAGGAAGTACCACTCGGCGCTGCGGGAGCCGCCGGGCACCCCGTCGAGGATCTCCTCGGCCTCGACGATCCGCCCCTGCTCGATGAGCTTGCGCACGTCGCCGAACTGGGTGGTGGCGCCGTAGCGGCGCTGGGAGCTGGTCGGACCCGCGCCGGAGCCGGCCGCGCTGCCGGTGTGCTTGGCGGAGCGCCGGTCGGTGATGATCTCGTCGTAGGCGGCGTTGATCTCCTTCATCTTTTCGGCGGCCAGGTCCTCCAGCGGGTTGTTGACATAGTTGTCCGGGTGGTATTTGGTGGCCAGTTTTTTGTAGGCGGATTTGATCTCCTCGTCGCTGGCGTCGCGGGATACCCCCAGTACTCGATATGCGTCCATTTATGCGTCCCCTTTGTATTTGGTAAAAACATTGGCTTGGGTATTTTTAAAACCCAGAAAGACGATGTTGTCTAAAATGGGCTTGTAGTGATACAGCTCCAGCAGTTGGTAGCCGGCGGAAAACTCGCTGATGGTAAAGTTGAGCATCTCCACAATATCTTGGCCGATGGCCGCCCGATTATAATCCTCTCCCCCGCGCAGGCCGTACCGGCCGATGAGGGGGTTGTAGTTTCCCCGCTTGAGGTCGCTCTCCAGGTCGTCAAAGGCGTCCATCATGTAGATCCAGCGGCCCAGGAGGTAGCCCATGCGCGAGAGGATGCGCCGCTGCCCGTCGGTGCGGGCCACCTGTTCAAACACCTGGCGCAAAAAGGTGCCGGACGGGTCGGCCGCCCGGTCGATGCTGTCGCAGCCCTCTTCCTCGATGCGGCGCTGGGCGGCCATGGCTTTAGCCATGATGGCGTCGATCTCCCCGTACTGGCGGGCGGCCTTTTTTCGCGCCCGGGCCAAAAAGGGGTAGGAGAGGGCGGAGAGCACCCGGTCCTTGAAGCCGTGGTCGTGCAGGTTGTCCTTGGCCTTGTAGTAGGCCATGATCATGGCGCACCCAGCGGAGAAGCGCAGCCCCTCATTTTCAAGGCAGCAGGCCTTTTTTTTGAGGGGGTTGGCCATACAGCGGCAGCGGCCGTACTGGGGTCCCTCCTCCGAAAGGCCGGTGAAGAGGAGGGCGAGAAAGACGAAGTCGTAACTGAGGGTCAGCCGCGAAAAGGGGCCGAAACTGGCCCCCAGCTGGCGGCAGAGCCCGCAGTAGAGGGACTTGTAGGTGTCCAACTCGCAGACGCGGAGATAGGGCTGAAAGGGCTTGACATAGCCGAACAAGGAAACACCACCCGATGGACAGAGCAGCCGGTCCGGCTGCTCTGGAATAGTATCAGTTTACAACGGCCCACCGCCTTTGACAATGGACAATTTGTAAATACTGGCTGTGTGTGGACAAATTGAGCCGTTTTTTTCGCCCGAGTGGAGCGCGCGGCCCAAAATGGGGTGGAAAAAACGGTTTTCCTCCCCCCAGGGGGCCTGTTTTGACGCCCTATTTGTAGGTGATGCGGCGGCTGTCGTCGGCCTCGATCCCGGTGCCGTAGACCTCGCAGTACCCGCCCTCTAAAAAGAGGGGGAGATACAGGTCGAAGTTTTTGCAGAGGTCGAGCTGGGGCAGGGTGTCCAGCTCCTGCCACCAGACCGCCCCCTCGTCGGTGGCGGCGAGCAGTTCTCCCTGGTAGTGGCAGGTCTTGTAGAGAAAGACCAGGTAGCGGGGCCGGCCGTGCCCGGTGCTCCAGTGGATGACGCCGCAGGGCTCCAGCTGCGAGATTGCAAGGCCGGTCTCCTCCCTCACCTCCCGCACGGCGGAATCCACCAAGCTCTCCTCCGGCTCCACATGGCCGCCGGGGAAGGTGACCCCCTTCCAGCTCTTGACCCGGCGCTGGACCACCGCCCGGTTGCTCTGGGGGTCGTAGACCATCACCATGTTGGTCAGTTCCACCGGCTCTGTCTTCTCTCTCTGTGCCACGGTTCGCCCTCCTCTGTTTTTTGTCTATCGTACAAAATACCACGAAAACAGACGGGCCGCAAGGCCCGCCTGTCGGGTTGCACAGGGGGGAGGAGGCCGCAGGGGATCACTTGCTGCGGCTGTGGTGGCAGGTGACGGAGTCGGAGAGGGTGGCGAAGGAGTACCCCTCCTTTTGCAGCTCGTCGACGATGCGGGGGACTGCTTCGGCGGTGGCCTTGTGGCCGGCTCCATCGTGCATCAAGATCACCGGGCAGTCCTGTTTGAGGGCCTCTTTGACCACCTTGTTCACAATGTAGTCGGCGCTCTTCTTGCTCCCCACCGCGTCCTCGGCGGAGACGGTCCAGTCGTAGTAGGAGAGCCCCTTTTCCGACAGCTGGGGGATGAGGGTGTCCATCAGGCCGCTGATTTTGCTGTAGCGCCGGTAGACCGTGTTGGAGCTGCCGCCGGGGAAGCGGTAGGCGGTGCTGGGCTGGCCGGTGAGGGTGGTCACCGCCTCCTGCAGCTTGTTGAGGTCGTTCCAGAAGGACTCGGGGGAGGCGTAGATCTCCTTGTACTCGTGGGAGAAGGAGTGGAGCCCCAGCACATGCCCCTCGCTCACGATCCGCTTGTAGGTGTCGGGCCGCTTTTCAAGCTCTGTGCCCAGCACGAAGAAGGTGGCCTTGACATCCTTCTCCTGGAGGGTGTTGAGGATTTTCTCGGTCTCCTCCGAGGGGCCGTCGTCAAAGGTCAGGTAGGCCACCTTCTGCCCGCTTTCCGACTGGGGAACGGCGTTTGCCAGGGTCTCGGCGTTCAGCCCGTACTCGCTGGGGAAGAGGTCGGACTCGCTCTCCCCGCCCCGCCCGGCAAAGGCGGCAACGCAGATGCCGATGGCCGCCAGCACCGCCAGGGGGATCACGAGCATCCGCTTTTTCAGGCGAAACACATAACACTTCATATCATCCACTCCATCGCTGCCAAAGTTTTGCACTGCTTTATCTATACGGCCGGGGCGGGGGGGATATGCGCGCCGGGTCGGGGAAGGGCCCCCTTTTGGCGAAAACATCCCCTTTTGTGCACCGGGCAGGCGGGACGGCAGCCGGGTGAAAAGGCGAAAAAAGAGGGGCCTCTCCCCGGCGGGACGGCGTTGCGCCAGGGGGATTTTTCCTGTATACTAAGGGAGACAAGCGACGCCCTTTTTGCGCCGCACAGGGGAGGAGTTTGAAGCGGTGGAAACGACAAAGAAGATACCCGTCCTGTTGGATGGGGACCCGGGGCACGACGACGCCATGGCCATGGTGCTGGCCCTGGCCAGCGACCTGGTGGAGGTGCGAGGGATGACGGTGGTGGCCGGCAACAGCACCCTGCAAAACACCTCGCGAAACGCCATTCGGGTGTTGGAGTGGGTCGGCCGGGCCGACGTGCCGGTCTGCCAGGGGGCGGCCCAGCCCCTGATGCGGGGGTTGGAGATCGCCGACAGCGTGCACGGCGAGAGCGGGTTGGACGGCCCGGTCTTCCCGCCCATCACCCACGCGCCGGTGGAGCAAAACGCCTGGGACTTCATGGCCGAAAAGGTGCGCGGCAGCGAGGAGAAGACGGTGCTGGTGGGGATGGGTCCCCTGACCAACATCGCCATCTTCCTGCTGGCAAACCCCGAGTTGCACCAGAAGATCGCCCGCATCTGCCTGATGGGGGGCGCCGCGGTGGGGGGAAACTGGACCCCCACCGCCGAGTTCAACATCTGGGAGGACGCCGAGGCCGCCCGCATCGTCTTTGACGCGGGCATCCCCATCACCATGTGCGGGCTGGACGCCACCAACAAGGCCCGCCCCACCCTGGGCGACCTGGCCCGCTTTCACGCCATCGACACCCGGGGCGGGCGGCTGGTGGCCGGACTGATGGACTTTTTTAAAGACCAGACCCTGCCGGGCACCGACTGGCTGGAGGTGCCGATGCACGACGCGGTGGCGGTGGCGGCGGTGGTGGCCCCCCAGGTGCTCACCCTGCGCGACTGCTACGTGACGGTGGACATCGAGGGGGAGCACACCCAGGGCTGCACCGTCTGCGACCTGCGGGGGGTCACCGGCAAGGCCCCCAACGTCCAGGTGGCGATGGATCTGGACAGAGAGGCCTTTATCGACCTGCTGGCCGCCGCCTGCGAGAGGCTGAAGTGAGGGGCGAGGAGGGGCGGCCGGTGCCGGTCTTGCTGGACGTGGACACCGGCATCGACGACGCGCTGGCCCTGCTCTACCTGCTGGGGGAGCCGCGGGCCAAGCTGCTGGGCATCACCGCCATGGAGGGGAGCGTCCCCCTGGCGCAGGTGGCCCGCAATACCCTGGCGGTCTTGCGGCTGTGCGGGCGGGAGGACATCCCAGTGGCGCTGGGGGCCCAAAAGCCGCTGCTGGGGCGGTTCTCCCCCTCCGGCAAGGTCTCCATCCACGGGGAAAACGGGTTGGGGAATGTCTCCATCCCCGACCCGGTGCGGCGGCCCGCCCCCTGCCGGGCGGTGGAGTTGATGGCCCGCCTGATCGAGGAGAGCCCGGAAAGGGTCACCGTGGTGGCGGTGGCCGCCATGACCAACCTGGCGACCTTCCTGCTGTGCTACCCCCATCTGAAAGAGAAGATCGAACAGCTGGTGCTGATGGGGGGCGCGGCCTGGTGCCGGGGGAATTTTTCCCCGGTGGCCGAGGCCAACATCGGCCGCGACCCGGAGGCGGCGCAGATCGTCTTTTCCGCCGGTATCCCCGTCAAGCTGGCGGGGCTGGACGTCACCTACAAGGCCTATGTCACCGCGGCGGAGCGGGCGGCCTGGCGGGACTGCGGCACCCGGGCGGGCCGGTTTGCCTGGGAGATGTTTGTCCACTATGCCGCCTTTTACGAGGGCGCGCCCGGCTGTGCCCTCCACGATCCCCTGGCGGCCGCTTGGGCGCTGGACGAGGCGCTGGTGAAAGCCCTGCCCGCCCATCTGGAGGCGGACCTCTGCGGCCGCTATACCCGCGGCGCCACGGCGGTGGATGTGGGCGGCGCCAAGACCGGCCGCCCCTGCAACGCCCTGGTGGGGGTGGAGGTGGACCGCGAGGCCTTTGCCCACCGCCTGTTGGCGGCGCTGCGGCGGCTGCCCTAGAGCGAGGAAACACGCGCGGCCCTGGCCGCCTGAACAGATCAAAAGGGAGAGATTGCTGTGAAGAAGATCCCCGTCATCATCGACTGCGACCCCGGCACCGACGACGCCTTTGCCATTGCCCTGGCAAAGGCCAGCGGCCGGCTGGACATCCGCGCCCTGACCCCGGTCTCCGGCAACGTGGGGCTGGAGCACACCGCCCCCAACGCCCTGGCCCTGAACGACTACCTGGCCCTGGGGGTGCCGGTGGGCAAGGGGGCCGACCGCCCCATGATCAAAGAGCGGGTGATCAACCCCGCCACCCACGGCGAAAACGGGCTGGGCGAGGTAGAACTGCCCGCCCCCCGCTGCACCTTTGAAGAGGACCCCGCCTGGGACGTGATCTACCGGGAGGCGGTGGCCCAGAAGGGCGAGTTGGAGATCGCTGCCATCGGCCCCCTGACCAACATCGCCATCACCTTGCTGAAATACCCCGACATCAAGCCCCTGATCAAGCGCATCACCATGATGGGCGGGGCCTGGGGGGTGGGCAACTCCACCCCCTACGCGGAGTTCAACATCTGGATCGACCCTCACGCCTGCGATGTGGTCTTTAAGAGCGGCATCCCCATCACCATGGTGGGGCTGGACGCCACCCGCCAGACCTTCTTCACCGCGGAGGAGATGGACCGGCTGCTGGCCCCCGACTGCGCGATCTCGCCGCTGCTGCGGGGCATTTGGGAGTACACCCGGGCCCAGAAGGCCAGAGAGGGGCGGGAGAGCGGCATCATCCTCCACGACGCGCTGGCCATTGCCGCCATCTACTGCCCGGAGGTCATCCGTACCGAGCCCTATTTTGCCACCTGCGAGGTGCGGGGCAGCCTCACCGAGGGACAGACGGTGGTGGACCTGCCGAACCGCTGGAAGAAAGAGCCCAATGTGGACGTGGCCATGTCCGCCGACAAGGAAAAACTCTACGCCCTGCTGCAGGAAATGGTGGCCTTCTACCAAAACTGACCGGGGCCATAGCCAATGAAAAGAATAGCCGTCCTCCCCCGTTTGCGGGGAGGGCGGCTGTTTTGCGCCATCGGGCGGTTGACAGGGGGGAGAAGAGGGGGTATACTCAAAATAAGTAATATATTACTTATTTGCAAAGGAGGATGCGCTGTGCAGAGGATGGAGAAGTTGGAGGGGATGGACGGGCGCTATCTGGCCTTTGGCCTGCTCTTTGCGGCCAGCAACCGGTTGGAGACGGTGGGGGACCGCTATCTGGAGGAGCTGACGGCCAAGCAGTGGTACCTGCTGCTCTGCCTCACCACCTTTTTTGAGCGGCCCCCGACCCTGAGCCAGCTGGCGGAACAGATGGGCAGCTCCCGCCAAAACGTCAAGCAGTTGGCCCTGAAGTTGGAAAAGAAGGGGTTTGTCGCCCTGGTGCGGGACGAGAGTGACCGCCGCGCCCTGCGGGTGGGACCCACCGAACAACTGGCCGCCTACCAGGCGCGCCGGCAGGAGAGGGACGGGGCCTTTGTCGAGCGGCTCTTTGCCGGTGTCGCCCCGGAGGAGCTGGCGGCGGCAAACCGGCTGTTGCTGACCCTCTGCAACCGATTGGAGGAGATGGAGAGATGACGAAGACGATTTTGGTGGCCTACCGCTCCCACTACGGCAGTTCCCGCCGGTACGCCGGGTGGCTGGCCGAGCGCCTGCACTGCCCCGCCGTGGAGTGGGACCGGGTGCGCCCAGAGGCGCTGGCCGGAGTGCAGACCCTGGTGTTGGTGGGCGGGGTCTACGCCGGCTGTTGGAGCTGCGCCTCCGGGGTGAAAAAGCGGGCGACCCAACTGGCCGGCAAAGAGGTGGTCGCCTGTTTTTGTGGGCTCACCCCCCGGGAAGAGGTGGACCTGAACGCCCTCAAGGGGCAGAACCTCCCCTCTGGCGCCGCCGCCTTCTGGCTGCCGGGGGACTTTGATTTCGACGCGCTGGGGCTGGTGCACAAGGGGCTCATCCGCCTGGCGAGGCGGGACCTGTTGGGCGTCGCGGTGCGCCGGGCGGACGAGGGGGAGTTGGCCCCTGTTTTGGCTTATCTGCAAGGGGCGGGGGCCCAGCGGTAAAAGAGGGCCCGCGGGGCGGCCCGGTGGACAAGCAAAGCGGCCGCTGACCATGCGGATCGGGCGGCCGCATGACGGGAAAAAGCGAAAGGAGCGCGGGCCTTATAATTGGTGTAGGTGTTTTACAGGAACAGAGCGACCGCGCAGTAGACAAGCAGCAAAGCCATCACAAGATTGACCGCTTTTGTGTGCTTTGAAAAGAATTTGCAGAAGGCCGATCCGAACAGGGCCCATACGAAGGAGCCGGATGCCCCGATCAGCGCGAGGAGGACTGTAAATCCAGTGATCGCTGCGGCGGAATGGTAGACCGGCAAAATGTAGAGGGTCATGGCGGTGATCGCGTAGATGTAGATTTTGGGGTTGGCGAATTGCAGGAGCATCCCCGACAGAAAACTGGCCTCTTTTCCGCTGTCCGCATTCACATCGGCCGAGCTTTTCCACACCTTCCAAGCGAGGTAAAGCATATAGGCCGCCCCGAAGAGCTGCATGAAGATCTTCACTTTGGGGAGGGAGGAGTACAGCGTGGTGCTGAACAGGGTGCAGGCCGACATCACAACTGCAAATCCGGCCAGGATGCCCAAGTTGAAGCGGAAGCTGCGGCGAAAACCCAACCGGGCCGCGTTGCTCATGGACAGCAAATTGTTGGCCCCCGGCGTGTATGCCGTAATCAAACAATAAATCAAGAAATCTGACAAATCGAACAATTTAAGACCCTCCTGTCCCCCACAGATGGGGGCGATTTTAAAAGGACGGATAGCCGCCGGTGAGGATTCTTACCGGGAAAATACAAGGGATGGTTTTGAGGCGAAACTGGAATCGGGCGGCCCCTTTTTGCTGGGGGGCTCCCGACCAAAACGCTCCCGACCCCACCCAGAGCGGCGCACGCAAAGCAGAAAAAATACCGAGCTCCCCGGGGGGAGCAGGTTGCTGTTCAAAATGGACCCCTCCCGGCGAAGATAGATGCAGACGCCGACCTTCACGGCGCCGAAGTCCGGGAGCAGGCACTAAACAGGGAGTACGTCGACCAGGGTCTTCATGGCGTCAAGTGTCTGCTGCATCAGCTCTTCCAGCGATATCCCCAACATCTCTGCGCCCTGCACCATATCTTCCCGGCAGCAGCCGGCGGCAAACTCCTTCTTTTTGAACTTCTTCTTGATGGAACTCACCTCCATGTCCCGGACGCTTTTAGAGGGGCGCACCATCGCACAAGCTCCAATCAGCCCGGACAGTTCGTCGGTGGCAAATAGGATCTTCTCCATCTTTTGCTCGGGCTTGACCGTCACCCAGTTTAAACGGCCATAGCCGTGGCTTACGATGGAGCGGATCATCCCCTCGTCAACGCTGTGCGCCCGCAGGATCTCAACGCATTTTGCACAATGCTCCTCGGGATAGCGTTCAAAGTCAATGTCGTGCAGCATCCCCACCGATGCCCAATACTCCTCGTTTTGGGGGTCATCCCGGCGGGCGAAGTAGCCCATGATGCCGGAAACCACCTCTCCGTGGAGCAGGTGAAACTCGCCGCTATTGTACTTTTTCAGCAAATCGCGGGCTTGTTGTAAATTTGGGACCATTTCTATTCGCTCTCCTCTTTACAAAATTGAAATATAAATTATAATGGTACAAAACGAACAATATATTGTTCGTTTGATATAATGATACATATAGTTCGATATATTGTCAACAGGGAGGGCGGATTTTTTTGGATTCCATGAATCAGATCGTCGCTAAAAACATCAAAAGGCTCCGTGAAAAGAACAAGTTGAGCATGGACGAGCTCTCCAAGTTGAGCGGCGTCAGCAAAAGTATGCTCTCACAAATCGAGCGCGGCGAAGGGAACCCGACCATCTCCACGCTGTGGAAAATTTCAAATGGAATGAATGTGCCCTTTGACGCCCTGACGGTTCGCCCTGAAAGCCCATACGAAATTGTAAAAACGTCGGAGTTGCAGCCGCTGCTTGAAGATGGCGGCAAGGTCAAGAACTATTCGATCTTTCCCGACGACGACAACCGCCGGTTTGCGGTCTACTATCTGGAGCTGGACGGGGGGAGCTATTGGGAGTCGGAACCGCATCTCAGAGGGACCACCGAGTTTATCACCATCTTTAAAGGGAATATTGAAATTGAGACAGAGGATCAGCGGTTTTCCGTTGCGACAGGGGAGAGCATTCGATTCAAGGCCGACCGCGTGCACTCGTACAGAAATGTCGGGGACGGGACCGCGATCTTGCACATGATTTTGTTTAACCCTTGAACCGAGGAAAGGTCCGGCCGTGGCCGCCCGCACAGGCAGTGGAGAGGAATGCCTTTTTCACCTGTTGGAGCGATTTTCCCCGGCAAGCACGTCCCGGCCCTCTCGGCTGGCTGCGGGGATGAGAAGTTCCCCTGAAAAGTTCAGGTGCCGCAACGCCAGGCGGCAATTTAGAGGACAGGCGAGAAGGCGTTGTACATCCGCAGCTTTTTGAAAGCGGTCAAGGCGCCTCGGTGTCGAGGAGCCAATACGGGGGGGCTTTGACTCCCGATTGAGAAGGGCGCCGTCCGTGCACTGGACAGGTCCGGCAGCCGACGAAGGCGGCAGGCGGTCATCCGCCATATCTTTGTCGGCGGACGCGCCATCATCCACGAAGTTGTGAAACAAAAGAGAGAAGCAGCGCGATGGTTTTTGCCATCGCGCTGCTTCTCTTAAAACGGGGAAATGGGGTCATGGGCTGCCAGTTCTTTTTCACGGGTGCTTTCTTTTAGGGGGAGGGGTGGGCCGGCCCATAGAAGGCCCGCAGCAGGGCGGGCCCCTCCGGCACCCGGCGGCGGGCAAAGGCGGCCCGCACCTCCTCCAGGTCGTAGGCGGGGGCGACGGCCTGCCACCGCCAGCGGCCCCGGTCCAGGGTGAGCACCCCGCAGCGGGCGACGCCGCCCAGCCCGTGGGGACAGCCCAGAGAGCCGGGATCGAGGTAAAGGCGGGCCCCGTCCGCCACCGCAAAGCCGGCGTGGTCGTGCCCGCAGAGGACCACCTGTCCGGGCAGATGGCCAAAGAGGGCGCGGCAGTCCCCGGCGGTGGGGGACGGGCGGGGGGCGGCAAACTCGCCCGCCGTGTCCAGCGGGTAGTGGAGGGCGCTGATGCAGACCCCTTCTCGACGCAGGGTCAGGGAGAGGGGGAGGTCCCGCAGCCACCCCCGGGAGGCGGGGGTGAGGGCGCTGTACACCCAGCGGTGGTGGGCGGCCTCCCCCTCCTCCATCCGGGGCGGATAGGGCGGGGCGAGACAGCGGTCAAAGTAGCGGTCGTGGTTGCCCGCCAGGCAGTGGATGTCCCCCCGGCTTTGCAGCAGGGCGGCCACCTCCTGGGGCCAGGGGCCGACCCCCACCAGGTCGCCGCAGCAGAGAAATTCGCGGCATCCCGCCCCCTCCAGGTAGGCCAGGGCGGCCTTCAGGGCGGGCAGGTTGCCGTGTGGGTCGGAAAATACCCCGATGCGCAGCATCTGCTCCCCCTCCTCTCCTTAACACAAAAGGAGCGGGCGGTATCCCGCCCGCTCCGGCACTATTCGGCAATGCTGGGGATCTTCACGTCGGGGTCGACGTCTGCCTGGTAGTCGACGCCGGGCAGGTCAAAGCCGAACATCTGGTAGAAGTCCTGCCAGTAGCCGTCGATGTCGGCGTACTGCTCCAGATTTTCGTCGTTCAGCCCCTCCCAGATGTGGGCGATCTCGGCCTGGACCTCGTCCTTCATCTCCCAGTCGTCCAGGCGGATGCGGCCCTCCCCGTCCACCGGGGTGGGTTCGGCGTAGAGCCGGTCGTGCACCAGCCGGTACATCTGCTCGATGCAGCCCTCGTGCAGCCCCTTCTCCTTCATCACCTTGTAGAGCAGGGAGATGTAGAGGGGGACGATGGGGATGGCGGCGCTGGACTGGGTCACCAGGGCCTTGTTGACCGACAGGTAGCTGCGCAGGCCGGGGATCTCTTGGGCCAGCTTGGCGGCGGTGGCAAAGAGGTGGTCCTTGGCCCGGCCGATGGAGCCGTCTTTGTACATGGGGTGGGTCAGCTCCGGCCCGATGTAGGAGTAGGCGGCGGTCACCGCCCCCTCGGCCAGGACCCCCGCACCCTGCAGGGCGAGCATCCAGTCCTCCCAGTCCTCGCCGCCCATGACGGCCACGGTGTGGGCGATCTCCTCCTCGCTGGCCTGGGGGATGGTGATTTCAGAGAGGGTGCGCTCCTTTAAGTCGATGGTCTTGTTGGTGTAGTCGCTGCCGGTGGTCTTGAGCACCGAGGAGACGGTGGTCCCGTCTTTGAGGGTGCGCCGGGGGGCGGCCAAACTGTAGATCACCACGTCCACCTGGCCCAGATCGGCCTTGATTTGGGCGATGACCTCGTCCTTGCACTGCTGGGAGTAGGCGTCGCCGTTGACGGTTTTGGCGTAGAGGCCGTCGGCGGCGGCGAACGCCTCGAAGGCGGCGGTGTTGTACCACCCGGCGGAGGCGGTGCGCTTGCCCGCGGCGGGCTTTTCAAACTGCACCCCCAGGGTGGCGGCCCCGCAGGAATAGGCCAGGGCGATGCGGGTGGCCAGGCCGTACCCGGTGGAACTGCCGATGACGAGGGCCTTTTTGCCCCCCTCGGTCTTGGGCTGAGAGCGGACGTATGCGATCTGTTCCCGCACATTTTCGCGGCACCCGGCGGGGTGGGCGGTGGTGCAGATAAACCCGCGGATCTTCGGTTCAATGATCATGGCAAAAAACTCCTTTAGCGGCGAATGGAGGTTGGGCGCAGGGGATTTGCGGGCCCAAACCGATTTCATTATAGAGGATTTGGCGGGGAAAATCCACCCCCCGGCAAGCGGGGGGGAGAGGTAAAGCGGTTGCCGAGTGCATACAAATAGCGGTATAATGGCCAGGCAGATGCACAAATGCCGTTTGCTCCCTGCCCAATGGCCAACGACCGCTGCCCTTGTGGTATCGTGTGGGAGGGAAGAAAGAGTGGATTTTGCCACCATGGTTTTGCTGGGATTGGGGATGGCCATGGACGCCTTTGCCGTCTCGGTCTCCAACGGGTTGGCGCACAGGGGGCGGCCGCTCCCCTGCGCCCTGGCCTGCGGCACGGCCTTTGGCCTGGCCCAGGCGGCGATGCCGCTGCTGGGCTTTTTTGCCGGGTACACCTTCAGCGGGTACATCCACCGGTTTGACCACTGGGTGGCCCTGGCGCTGCTGGCGCTGTTGGGGGGAAGGATGGTCTGGGAGGCCCGGGAGGAGGAGATCGAACCCCTCTCCCGCCCCCGCCGGCTCACCGGGCAGCTGCTCCTGGGGCAGGCCGTGGCCACCAGCATCGACGCTCTGGCCCTGGGGGTCAGCCTCTCCTGTATCGGGGCGAATATCTGGCAGGCGGCGGCCATCATCGGCGGCTGCACCTTTTTGTGCTGCTTTGTCGGGGTCTACCTGGGCCACCGCTTCGGCTGCCTGCTGGGGCGCTGGGCCCAGGTGGTGGGGGGCTGGCTGCTGGTGGGCATCGGCGTCAAGATTTTTTTGGAACACACCCTGGGGCGCTGACGCCCCGAGCGGAACAGGATGTTGAAAAGGGGAGAAGAGACAGTTGAAAAAAGCCTTTCGCGCGGCCTTTCCGGTCACGGTGCCGGTGCTGCTGGGATACCTGTTTGTGGGGCTTGCCTTTGGGGTGCTGCTGCGCCAGGGCGGGTACGGCCCCCTCTGGGCGGCGGGGATGAGCGCGGCGGTCTACGCCGGCTCGATGCAGTTTGTGATGCTCAACTTTCTGGGGGGCGGCTTTTCCCTGGTGCAGGTGGCGCTGATGACCCTGGCGGTGAACTTCCGCCACCTCTTTTACGGCCTCTCCTTCACCGAGCGCTTCCGCCAGATGGGGAAAAAGCGCTGGTACATGATCTACTCCCTCACCGACGAGACCTACTCCCTCCTCTGCTCCCAGCGGGCGCCGGAAGGGGTGGAGCAGGGGCAGTTTTTCTTTGCCATCGCCCTGTTGGACGAGCTCTACTGGATCGCCGGGGCGGTGCTGGGCACGGTGGTGGGAGGGCTGCTCCCCTTTGACACCACCGGCATCGACTTTGCCATGACCGCCCTCTTCATCGTCATCGCCGTCGAGCAGTGGCAGGCCTACAAGAGCCGCTTCCCCGCCCTCTGGGGGGCCGGGTGCGCCCTGGCCTGCCTGCTCCTGCTGGGGCCGGACAAGTTCCTGATCCCCGCCCTGCTGCTGGCGGTGCTGGGGCTGTTGGCCTGTTCGCGGCCGATCGTGAAAAAGCTGGGAGAGGAGGGGGAGCAGTGAGCGCTTGGCGTGTGGTGGCGGTGATCGCCGTCGTGGGGGCGGTGACCTTTTTGACCCGGGCGGCCCCCTTCTGGTTTTTCAAGCGGGGGACCCCCCGCTGGGTCAACTACCTGGGCCGGGTGCTGCCCCCGGCCATCATGGCCATTTTGGTGGTCTACTGCCTGCGGGGGGTCAGCCTGCTGACCTACCCCTACGGCCTGCCGGAACTGCTGGCGGGGGCCGCGGTGGTGGGGCTGCACCTGTGGAAGAAAAACAACCTCATCAGCATCCTGGGGGGCACCGCCCTCTACATGGTGCTGGTGCAACTGGTCTTTGCCGGATAGGGGGGCGCGCGCGTGAAGTTTATCCACACTGCCGACTGGCACCTGGGAAAGGTGCTGGGGGAATTCTCTCTGCTGGAAGACCAGATTTTTGCCATGAACGGCCTGCTGGAGCTGTTGCGGCGGGAGGGGGCGGACGCCCTGGTCATCGCCGGGGATGTGTACGACCGCTCGGTGCCACCGGCGGCCGCCGTCACCGCCTTTGACGATTTTGTCAGCGCCGCGGTGGGGATGGGGGTGAAGGTGCTGGCTATCGCCGGCAACCACGACAGCCCCCAGCGCCTCTCCTTCGCCAACCGCCTGGTGCGCAGCGAGGGCTATTTTGTGGAGGGGAGCTGTACCCTCCCCCTGGCGCAGGTGCCGGTCACCGGCCGCGACGGGGTCGCCGTCACCTTTACCCTGGCCCCCTTTACCGACCGCTATCAGCTGCGGCGGCTGCTGCCGGAGGGGGAGTACCCCACCTACACCGACGCCTATCGGGCGCTGCTGGAGGGGACGTCCCTCCCCGCCGGGCCCAACGTGCTGGTGGCCCACGGCTTTTTTGCCGGGGGGGAGGAGCTGGTGCGCAGCGACTCCGAGCTCTCGGTGGGGACCGGCGACCTGGTGGCCGCCTCCGCCCTGCGGGGGTTTGACTACGCCTGTCTGGGGCACCTGCACGCCCCCCAGACCTGCGGGCGGGAGACGGCCCGGTACAGCGGGTCGCTGCTCAAGTACTCCCTCTCGGAACAGGGGCAGAGAAAAGCGGTGGCGGTGGTGGAGATCGACGCTGCCGGCGCCGTTTCGGTGCGGGAGGAGCGGCTGCCCGTCCGCCGGGACCTGGCGGTGGTGCGGGGCAGCTTTGAAGAGCTGGCATCCGGCGCCCTTCACCCCCCGGGGGAGGACTACCTCTACGCCGTCATCGCCGACAACGAACTGGTCTACGGGGCGGTGAGCCGGCTGCGGGCGCTCTACCCCAACTTGCTGGGGGTCAAATTGGAGGCGCGGGTGCAGGGGGAAGACCTGCCCGACCTCACGCCCCAGGACGACCGGCCCACCGACGAGCGGTTTGCGGCCTTTTACAGGGACGTGAAGGGGATGGAGCCCACCCCCGGTCAGATGGAGACCATCCGCGCCCTGCTGGAAAAATTGGAAGGGGAGGTGTAGCGCCGTGCACCTTGTCAAACTGGAACTGCGCGCCTTCGGCCCCTTTGGGGGCTGCCAGGAAATCGACTTTGAGGCCCTGGGGGAGGAGGGCATCTTTCTCATCACCGGCCCCACCGGCGCGGGGAAGACCACCCTCTTCGACGGGGTGATGTTCGCCCTCTACGGCCGGGCCAGTGGCGACCGCCGCCAGCCCGAACAGTTTCGCAGCGACTTTGCGGAGGAGACGGCCGTCTGCTCGGCGGCGCTGGAATTTGCCATCCGCGGCGAGCTCTACCGCATCGAGCGCCAGCCCCAGCAGGTGCGCCAGAACGCCAAGGGCCGGTATGTCACGGTGAAGGCGGGGGCGGTGCTCACCGGCCCCAAGGGGGAGGTGCTCTCCAAAATCCGGGAGGTGGACGCCCGGGTGGTGGAGCTGGTGGGGCTGACGGCCGAGCAGTTTCGGCAGATCGTGCTGCTGCCCCAGGGGGAGTTTCGCAAGCTGCTGGACTCCTCCAGCGCCGAGAAACAGGAGATTTTTCGGCGCATCTTCGGCACCCAGAAGTTCAGCCGCTTGGAGGACCTGCTGCGGGAGCAGGCGGGGGAGGCCCAGGCCAAGATGGAGGAGTTGACCGTCCGCCTTCAGGTGGAGCGGGAGAAGATCGCCTGTGCGCCGGGCAGCCTGCTAGAGGGGCTCTGTGGGGCGGAGTACCCCGACTACGACGCCATCCTGCAGCAGTTGGAGGAGAGCCTGCAGGCCGCCCAGGGGGAGCTGGAGCGCGCCGCCGCCCGCCGGCCAGTGTGGCCGGTATTTGCCGAAGGCCTGGTTGGAGGAGCCATTCTTGCGCTCGCCCTTGGGGCGCAGCTGCTCAAAGGGCACCCCGGCGCTGACGGTCTGCCCGGTGGCCAGGTCGTACACCTCACAGAAGTTGGGGGCGTGGGCCGAGAGACCCCGTGCCTCCAGTGCGGTGCAAAACTGCTGGCAGACCCCGTAGAGGTGTATAAGAGAGGGGCCCAGTGGCAGGCCCGGCTGGAGGGATTGGCGGAGTACGAGGGAAAGGCCCCCTGCGATCTGGAGGAGGCCGCCCGCCGGAGCGAGCAGCTGGCCGCCGAGGAGGAGGCCCTGGAGCGGCAGCTGTCCGAGGGACAGGTCGCCCTGGCCCAGAACGGCGGTTGCAGGGAGGCCATTGCCGCCCTGCTGGCCCAGCGCGACCGCTGGGGCGAGGGCTACCGGGACGCGGTGGACCTCTACCGGGTGGCCAGCGGCCAGAACGCCAAGAAGCTCTCCTTCGAGCGATACGTCCTCTCGGCCTATTTCGACCAGGTGGTGCGGGCGGCCAACCGCCGCTTTGCGGGGATGACCGAGGGCAAGTACACCCTGCTGCGGCGCACCGAGCGGGAGAAGGGGAACCGCGCCTCCGGGTTGGACCTGGAGGTGCTCGACAGCCTCACCGGCAAGACCCGCCACGTGAACACCCTCTCGGGGGGCGAGAGCTTTCAGGCCTCCCTCTCTCTGGCGCTGGGGCTGGCCGATGTCATCCAGCTCTTCTCCGGCGGGGTCAGCCTGGAGACGGTCTTTATCGACGAGGGGTTTGGCAGCCTGGACGCCGAGGCGCTGGAGTGCGCGGTGGACACCCTGGAGCGGCTGCGGCGGGAAGACCGGGTGGTGGGGATCATCTCCCATGTGGAGTGGCTGGAGGAGCGGCTGCCGGTGGCGCTGGCGGTGCGGCCCCTGCCGGGGGGCGGCAGCCGGGCGTCGGTGCGCCGGGGCGGCAGAGAAAGCGATTGAAACTTTGCCGCCCGTTTGCTATACTAAAGCCAGACAGAGCGAGACGAGAGAAAAGGGGAATATGAGATGAACATCTGGCACGACATCGAACCCGCCTGCATCAAGCCCGAGACCTTTACCGCGGTCATTGAAATCCCGGCGGGCACCAAAAAGAAGTACGAGTTGGACAAACACACCGGCCTGCTGCGGCTCGACCGCATCCTCTACACCTCTACCCACTACCCGGCCAACTACGGCTTTATCCCCCGCACCTACGCCGACGACGGCGACCCCCTGGACGTGCTGGTCATGTGCTCCGAGACCCTGGACTCCCTGGTGGAGGTGGACTGTTACCCCATCGGCGTGATCCGGATGATCGACGGCGGCGAGGTGGACGACAAGATCATCGCCATCCCCTGCCAGGACCCCACCTGGAACTTCTACCAGGACATTTCGGCCCTGCCGCCCCACATCAGCGACGAGATCAAACACTTTTTCGAGGTGTACAAGGGGCTGGAACACGGCCACACCACCACCTCTGAGGCCCTGGGCCGCCAGCGGGCGGAAGAGATCATCGCCGAGTGCATCCAGCGCTACGAGGTGCACTTTTGCGGCCTGAGACTCAAGGGCGAAGAGAACGAGAGATGATTTGACACAAAGAGAGAGCGGGCGGGTGCGATTGATTTCGCACCCGCCCGCTTTTTTATCGCTTCAGCGCCCCAATCTCGACCCCATCGGGAGAATCAAATCGCCTTGGCGGAAGGTCTCCTGAATGGAAGGGTGTCAAGGGCACAAAAAAGGCCGCCTTGGGATATAGACGACATGAAATGGTGTCCTGGATTGTCGGCTTGCCGGCGGCGTGTGTGATGAGATAGCATTCGATACCTTTTGAGGGGCGAAACTCGGATGACGTCCCTTTCGGGCCGGGATATATTGCCAGCGCAACTGGTGATTTTGGTTGTCGCTTTAGCGCCCAATCCACTGACCCCACGGGAAGAGACAAATTGCTCTGACAGAAGGTTTCCTGAATGAAAGGTCACCGAGGACGCAAAAAGAGAGACCGCCTTGGGATATGGACGACACGAGATGGGAGCCCAGGTTGCCGATTTGCCGGTGGCGGTGTGGGTAGTGGGATAGCATTTGACTCCCCTGAGAAATGAAGCTCAGATGGTGCCCTTCTAGGGCTGGTGCATGCCGCCCATTTCACCGGTGGTTTTGGCTGCGCTGTTAAAAGAGGCAGCTCTGCTGGATTTCATCCCCCTCCGGCGGAGCGCACCGCTCTCTGTCCAACAGGGGCGGCGTCTGCCCTAGCAGGGCGAGGGCGGCGCCGGTGTCGGTCAGCCATCCCTCCAGCTGGCCGGGGGAGAGGAGGAGCGGCATCCGGGGGTGGATGTCGGCCATCGAGGCGTTGGCGGCGGTGGTGAAGAGGGTGTAGCGGGCCTCTCCCCCCTCCAACCGGTAGCAGCCGGCCAGGTAGAACAGGGGCTGGCCCGGCAGGGTGAAGCGGTACTTGACGCTGGGCCGACAGGACCTGTCCCACTCGAAAAAGCCGGTGGCGGGGACGGCACAGCGGCGCTTTAGCAGGCTGTCGCGAAAGAGGGGGCGCTCGGCCGCCGTCTCCACCCGGGCGTTGATGACAAGCCCCCTGCCCTTGGGGGAGGAAAAGCCCCACCTGGCCAGCCCTGCCGCCACCCGCTTGCCGGTATGGGCGAGGACGGGGGCCCAGTTGGAGGGGAAGACCTCTCCGCTGGCGGCTTGGCTGAACCGTTCGGGGTAGCGGCGGGCGATTTCCGCCAGAATGGCCTGCAGCTGGTCGTTTTCGCGCTCGGTGTACAGGCTATAGCGGCCGCACATAGAAATTCCCCCTTCCCTTTGCGCTTTTCTCCATTATAGCGCAAAGGGAGGGGGGAGGAAAGCGGGGAGGGAAAAGACGTGGCCGTCCGACGTTGACGGTGTCCTCCGGGAACGGGGAGCGCCGGTGCAGCGGGGGCCTTTTCCACACTGCGGAAGGAAAATGAGGGACGCCCTTTTCCGAATGGGATTGTGGAGGTGCGGGATTCTGGGGATGCGCTGGTTGTGTCGCGGGGCAAAGGCCATGCCCCGTACAGGAGAGGTCGGAGCGAACGACAGATTAGGAATACGATTTCGTTCGCAGTTTTGCAACAGCAAAAACAGCGTTTTTCTTTCTGCGCAAGCCGTTGTAAGCGCTATTTTTGCACTTTTGGGCCTTTTTAGAGCGGAGAACGGAATTGTATAATAATTCCAGTAAAATTTTTCTAGCGCCATCACTTTGTGGAGGGAAGGACAATGACCAAGAGAGAATTCCGGAAAAAGTGCAAGAGAGAAAAGAGCACAAGCTACCAACTGATCCTGTCGGGAACAATTGTATCGCTGGCAGGTCTTGTGGTTGTGCTGTTGACGCTGTTTACACAGGACACATTTGCAAACCAAATTTTTGGCTTCACAATAGGCCTGACGATCTCTTTGGTCGGAATGGGTCTGGACATTGCCGGCGAGGTCTGGCTGTCCCAGGAATTCAAAAAATACAAGGGCGAGAGCATCGCCGACCAGATCGATTATTCGTGAGCAATTGGAGAGGGGTCTGTGACACGGCGGAGATGGGTCTCTGCACCGCAAAAGGGAAGATAAAATTGAGGTGTAAACAGGGGCGCCCCGGCCTGCCTTTTTGGCATATCGGGGCGCTTTACCACTTCTTTTTGGCCGTCTTGGCGGAAAACTGAATCAGGAATGCAATGTCCTTTTCCGACAGATCGCACGCCTTGATCCCCCTGTCAACACGGTAGATGTGGTTGGGGCGGTCTTCCCACCCCATGAGATAAAGGGGGGAGACCCCCAGGGCCTTCGCGGCGGCCAGGACCTTGTCGGCCTCTATACTCCCCATATCGCAGGTCTCGCAGCGAGATAGGGCGTCCTCGGTTGTGTCCATCGCGGCGGCCAGTTCCCAAAGGGAGAGTCCCCTCTGTATACGTATTTTGCGAATGCGATTTTCCAAACACATGTCAAACCACCCCTAAAGGACAGTCTAACAGTGGGGGCGGCGCCAATCTACAGGTAAATGCAGGAAGGAAAAACGGCGCGGGGTATGAGGGACCCAATAAAAAAATCGCCTAACCATACGGCTAAGCGATTTTTTTGGTGCAGACGATGGGATTTGAACCCACACAGGCTTACGCCCACTACCCCCTCAAAGTAGCGTGTCTGCCAGTTCCACCACATCTGCATGTAAACGGCCCGGAAGCCGTTTAACAGGTTGTATTATAGCATCTATCTCCCCGTTCGTCAACTGGGAAAAGAGAGATTTTTTGCGCGGCCGGTCAGTGGTCCCATTTTTCGCACAGGGCGATGATTTGGTCGCGGAACCTGCCCAGGTCTTTGTTGCTGCCGCCCTGGTTGTGGGCAATCACATCCAGCAGGCGGGTCCCGGCCGCCAGCAATTTGCCGAAGGCCTGGTTGGAGGAGCCATTTTTGCGCTCGCCCTTGGGGCGCAGCTGCTCAAAGGGCACCCCGGCGCTGACGGTCTGCCCGGTGGCCAGGTCGTACACCTCACAGAAGTTGGGGGCGTGGGCCGAGAGACCCCGTGCCTCCAGTGCGGTGCAAAACTGCTGGCAGACCCCGTTTTCCCCGTGGACCACGAAGATGTGGGCCGGGGCGGGGGAGAAGGCGCCGATCCAGCGCAGCAGACCGTTTTTGTCGGCGTGGGCCGAGAGGCCGGGAAAGTTGACGATGCGGGCCTTGACGGCAATCTCCTCGCCAAAGAGCTTGACCTGGCGGGCGCCCTCTAACAGGGCGCGCCCCAACGTCCCCTCGGCCTGGTAGCCCACAAAGACCACCGTGCACTCGGGCCGCCAGAGGTTGTGTTTGAGGTGGTGGCGGATCCGCCCGGCCTCGCACATCCCGCTGGCCGAGAGGATGACTTTGGGGGTGGGGTCGGCGTTGAGGGCCTTGGACTCCTCGCTGCTCTCGCACATCTGCATCCCCTCGAATTCCAGCGGGTCGCTGCCCAGGTGGAGCAGCTGCAGGGTGTCCTCGTCGGCATAGGGCAGCAGGTCGCTGCTATAGATGCGGGTGGCCTCGGTGGCCAGGGGGCTGTCCACGTAGACGGGGAAGTGGGGGTTGGCCCCCACCAGGCGCCGGTCCTTGATTTCCCGCAGGAAATAGAGCAGCTCCTGGGTGCGCCCCACGGCAAAGGAGGGGATGACCACGTTGCCCCCCTTGGCAAAGGTCTGGTTGAGGATGTCGGCCAGGTCGGCCACATAGTCGCTGGAGGGCTCGTGCAGCCGGTCGCCGTAGGTGCTCTCCATCACCACATAGTCGGCCTGGGTGAGGAATTGGGGGTCGCGGATGATGGGCTGGTCGGTGTTGCCGATGTCGCCGGAGAAGACCAGCTTTTTCTCCACCTGTCCCTCCCGCACCCACAGCTCGATGGAGGAGGAGCCCAGCAGGTGCCCCGCGTCCTGGAACCGGGCCCGCACCCCGTCGGCAATCTCCACGAACTCGCCGTAGCGGCAGGGCGTCAGCAGGGGCAGGACCCGCTCCGCGTCCTGCACGGTGTAGAGGGGCTCCACTCCTTCGTCGCCGGAGCGGCCGCGCTTGCGGTTTTCCCACTGGGTGTCCACCTCTTGGATGTGGGCGCTGTCGCGCAGCATGATGGAGAGGAGGCGGCAGGTGGCGTCGATGGCGTAGATCTTGCCCTGAAAGCCGTCCTTCACCAGCAGGGGCAGCCGGCCGGAGTGGTCGATGTGGGCGTGGGTGACCAGCACCGCGTCGATGCTGGCGGCGGCGAAGGGGAGTTGCTGGTTGTCCTTTTCGTCCCGCCCCTGCTGTAAGCCGCAGTCGACGAGCAGGCGGGTGTTCCCCACCTCGATGCAGTGACAGCTGCCGGTGACCTCGTGTGCGGCGCCATAAAATGTCAATTTCACAGGTCGTTCCCCCTTTTTGAGGGGGGATGGAAGGGGCTGAACGCCCCCTTCCCCCTCTATTTTCATTGTAAAGGCACTTTATGTCCGGTCTGTGCGCAGTTTTCGCAATTTTTGTGAACGGATCGCGGTTTTGGTAAACGCTACAAAACCGCGCTGCTTTTTGCAGCAAAAGGGCAAAGGATGGCGGCTGGTGCATATCTGCCCGGCGGCGGGGAAAAGTGAAGGGTGAAGGCGGCTGTTTTCGGCGGCCGCCGACCCAAAACCAGGGAGGGACACAGGATGAGCGATGCCAAGAAAAAGGTAAAAGCCTATATGGACGAGCAGATCGCCGTGTTGGAGGAGGGCCTGGACCGGCTGTACGCAGAGGACCGGCAGCCCGCCAAAGAGGGCAACCTCTACAACGGAATGCTCAAGAGCACGGTGGAGTTTGAAATCACCCACATGCGCCACCTGAGCGAAGACCTGCAGAAACTGCTGTAACCCAAAAAAGGCCCCGCCCTCTCTTTGCGAGAGGGCGGGGCCTTTTTTCACCTGTCTGCGGCGGGGGCAACCGGCGTGTTTTGCCGGCAGAGGGCCTCAAACGCATCCGCCGGGATGGGGCGGGCGTAGAGGTAGCCCTGGGCGTGCTGGCAGCCGATCTGCAAGAGGAAACGGGCCTGTTCCGGCAGCTCCACCCCCTCGCAGATGACCAAGATCCCCATCTCGTGGGCCATTTCCACCACCTTTTGGACGATGGTCTGGGAGCGGGAGGAGGAGAGGGCCCTGTCCATAAAGGTGCGGTCGAGCTTGATGGTGTCCAGCGGAAATCCCCCCAGCAGGGAGAGGGAGGAGTAGCCTGAGCCAAAGTCGTCGAGAGAGAGGAGAAAGCCGATTTTTTTGAGCTGTTTTGCCAGCTCGTCAAGGCGCTCCAACCCGTTGAAGGCGGTCTCGGTGAGCTCCAATTCAATGAGGTTGGGGGGTACCCGGTGGCGCTTGACCATCTCCGTCAGCCGCTGCAGGTACCCCTCCTCCTGCAGGTGGAGGCGGGACTGGTTGACCGAGATGGGAAAGACGGGGAGCCCGCCGTCCAGCCGGCGGCGCAGCAGGGCACAGGTCTGGTCGAGGACGCAGAAGTCCACCTCGGTGATAAAGCCGTTTCGCTCGAACAGGGGGATGAACTGGTCGGGGTAGTAGAGGTGAGAGGGGCCCCGCTGCCAGCGGACCAGGGCCTCCGCCCCACAGATCTCGCCGGTGGCCATGTTGAATTTGGGCTGGTAATAGGCCACAAATTCCCCGTCCGCCAGGGCCTGTTCCATCTGGTCCTCCATCTCCCTGTTTCGGCGCAGCTGTTCCTCCAGCTCGCCCGAGAAGAAGAGGACCGGTTCGGGGCGGATGCGGGCCTCGCGGCGGGCGATCTCCGCCGCGTCAATAAAGGCGGTGAAGGGGACCTGGCTGTCGCCGATCTCGGCGACCCCGAAATTGAAGCGCAGTTTGATGTGGTGGCTGGCGGCGGAATAGTCGCTGTTTTGGGCGCCGAATCGCAGCAGGGCGGCGCGGGTCTCCTCCTCGCTGGAAAAGGGGAGCAGCAGCAAAAAGTGGTCGGCCTTGACCCGGGCCAGCAGCGTCTCCTCGCCAAAGGCCTCCTGCAGGGCTTTGGATACCCGCAGGATGATGTCGTCCCCCATCTGCCGCCCATAGCTGTCGTTGACGGTGCTGAAATGGCTGATGTCGGTGGAGACGACACAGAGGCGGTGGGGGCCGGCGGCGCGCCGCCGGCGGTCGCCCTCCTCCTCAAAGTAGTTGGTGTTGGCGAGCCCGGTCAGCAAGTCGGCGTAGGCCAGCCGGTAGAGATGGCGGTTGAAGCGCTGGCGAAAGAGGAAGACCGCCACCAAAATGGCCAGGAAGGCCCCCAGAAAGAGGAGCAGCAGGTTGAGGGGGGAAAATGCCTGGGGGGAGAGGACCGCGCCGGTGCCCCACAGGAGGGCGAAGAACCCCGCACAGAGCAGGGCGGAGAGGAGGATGAACTTGTTGTCGGAGATGCGCTTCACGGATGAGCCGCCACCTTTCAAAATAGGGGGGAAACAAAACCCGGTAAGAGGGGCTGTTTTGCGGGTGCTGCCGGTATCTGCGCCACTGATCTATCTTTCACTTTACCATCTTTTTTCTATGAAGTAAAGGAAGAATAGAGGGAGGCGATGGGGGAGGGCATTTTTAATGGGAAGGGCGCTCCTTTCGGTGGGACAGCAAAAAAAGAGGGCCGCGCCGGCCGGCGCAGCCCTCCCCGATCCGGCCCCCGGCCGGTCAGATTCCGTATTCTTCCAGATAGGCCTCCATCCGGGCCTTCATCTCGTCGTCGATGTAGACCTTGCCGTCGATTTCCCGGCCGTGCAGGTAGGAGATGATCTCCCGCACGGTGACGATGGGGTAGGCGTCGATGCCGTACTGCTCCTTCACCTCTTGGATGGCGGATTTGTCGCCGGTGCCCTTTTCCATCCGGTCCACCGAGATGACGAGGGCGCGGATGTCCACCTTGGCGGCGCCCTGCAATACCGGCAGGCACTCGCGGATGGCGGTGCCGGCGGTGATGACGTCCTCAATGATGGCGACCCGGTCGCCGTCTTGCAGCTTGTAGCCCACCATGGTGCCGCCCTCGCCGTGGTCCTTGGCCTCCTTGCGGTTGAAGCAGTAGTTCACGTCCTGCCCGTACTGCTCGTAGAGGGCAATGGAGCAGGATACCGCCAGGGGGATGCCCTTGTAGGCGGGGCCGAAGAGGGCGTCCACCTGGTCGCCCAGGTTGTCGTGCAGGCAGGCGGCGTAAAACTGCCCCAGTTTGGAGGCCTGATAGCCGGTCTTGTAGTTGCCGGTGTTGATGAAGTAGGGGGTTTTGCGGCCGCTCTTGGTGGTGAAATCGCCGAAGGTGAGCACCCCGGAGCGCACCATGAACTCGATAAATTCCTCTTTGTAGGTCATCTCTTCCAACATCCTCCCGTCGCCGGCGCGCCGGACAGCCCCGGTGCGGGACCGCCCGGCGGCGCGGACAATCTTTACTGTGCCCAATTATACCACAGCCCCGCCGGGCGGCACAATCCCCCGGCCGAGGGAAGCCTCGGCTGCCCCAACAAAAAAAGAGGAGCACTGCTCCTCTTTTTTTACTTCTGGGCCGTGACGGTGAAGACGGCGCTGTCGCCGGTGCGGTCAAAGCGATAGACGCGCTGGTTGTACCGGTACTGGGTGTGGATCTCCTCCTCGCCGGCCACGACTTTGGCAAAGGCCAACTCCTCAATGAGGGTGCTGAGCTCCTCTTCCCGCAGGTTGTTGTCCATCACCACCATCAGGACGCCGGCACAGCCGGAAAAGTTTTTCATGTGCTCCTCGCTGTCGAGTTTGCCGGTCAGGGAGACGGCCGAGATCACCCCCCCCTCCTTTTCGGCGGTGTAGGCGAGGGTCATCTCCTCCCCCGTATAGGTGGCGTCCCCGGCGGCCTTGAAGTTGGGGAACTTGCCGGCGGCTTTGGCGTTGAAGGTGTCGGTGACCTGCTTGGCGGTGAGGATAAAGGCCCCGTCTTTCACGTCGTTTTTATAGCCGGTGTCGCAGCGCACCAGAACCAACAGGGCGCAGGCGATGGTCAGGATCCCCACCAGGATCAGGGTGGCGTGTCTCTGCTTTTTGTCCATTCTCTCTGTCAAACCGTCCTTTATCGCATTTCGCTCAATACTGTTTTTCAGTATAGCGCATTTTGCCCGTTTGCGCAATCGGGCGGGCAGCGCTTTTCTTTTTGCTGGCAGGTATGCTATACTGCTGTTACAAAATTCTTCTTTTCCCGACAAAAGGAGGCCGTTATGGGTCCTGACCGAGCCCGCGCAAAGGGCCGCTTGCTCCACCTGGGGCAGACGGTTTTGATTTTGCTTGTCTGTACCGCCGTGGCCGCCCTCTTCGACCGCGTCGGCATCCGCCAGGAGAACATCACCATGGTCTATCTCACCGGGGTGTTGGTGATCGTGGTGGAGACGGGCGTCTTTTTCTGGGGGATCGTGGCCTCGCTGGTCTGCGTCTTCGTCTTCAACTTCCTCTTCACCCAGCCGCGGCTGACCTTTCGCATCGCCGACCCCAGCTACATCGTCACCCTCATCCTCTTCTTGCTGGTCTCCCTCATTGCCGCCAGCCTCACCTCCCAGCTGCAAAGGCACGCCCAGCTGGCCCGCAAAAAGGAGGACCAGACCCAGCGACTCTACGAGATCAGCCGCAGCTTCCTCAACCTCTCGGGGCTAAAAGAGGTGGTCTGCCACGGCATCGCCAGCATCTACGCGGGGGTGCAGCGGCGGTGCGTGGTCTATCTCATCGAAGAGGGCGGGGGCCTCTCCCAGCCCTACTACCTGCCCGGCCACTACCTGGACGGGGTGGAAGTGGGGGACGACACCCTGGCTAGGTGGTGTCTAAAGGAGGGGGCGCCCTGCGGCTGCGGCACCAAAAATTTCGCCATCTCCCAGTGGCGCTATGCCCCCTTTAAAAGCGGCAGCCGCCTCCTGGGGGTGGTGGAGGTGTACTGCGGCAACACCCCCTTGGGAGAGGAGGAGACCCTGTTCATCGACACGGTGATCAGCCAGTTGGCCCTGGCGGTGGAGCGGGAGCAGCTCTACGCCCTGCAGCAGCGCAACCAGGTGGAGATCGAAAAGGAGAAGCTGCGCAACAACCTGTTGCGGGCGGTCTCCCACGACCTGCGCACCCCCCTCACCGGCATCGGCGGCTCGGCCGAGTTTTTGCGCCACAGCTACGACCGGCTGGATAGGGAGACGGCGATGAAGCTGCTGGGCGACATCTCCGGCGATGTGGCCTGGTTGGAGAGCATGGTGGAAAACCTGCTCAACATGACCCGCATTCAGGATGGCAAGCTGGCGCTGCAGGTGAAAAACGAGGTGGTGGACGACGTGGTGGCCGAGGCCACCGCCCGCCTGGCGAGGCTGCCCCACGCCCGCCCGGTGGCGGTCTCCCTGCCCGATGAACTGCTGCTGGCGCCCATGGACGGCAAGCTGATGGTGCAAGTGCTGGTCAACCTGCTGGGCAACGCCGTGGCCCACACCCCCGACAGCGCCGCCATCCGTCTGGCGGTGCGCGGGGAGGGGGAGCGGGTGGTCTTCGAGGTGATCGATGACGGCGGGGGCGTTGCCCCGGAGCTGCTGCCCCACCTCTTTGACAGTTTCGTCACTTCGCCGGGGGACAGCCGGCGGGGGATCGGCCTGGGACTCTCCATCTGCCAGTCCATCGTGCAGGCCCACGGCGGGGGGATCGAGGCGGAGAACAACGACATCGGCGGCGCCACCTTCCGCTTTTGGCTGCCGCTGGAAAAGAGCAAGGAGGGCAAAACATGCTTGCAGAGCGCCGTATTTTGATTGTCGAGGACGACAAGAGCATCTCGAACTTCCTCTCCATCTCCCTGCGCGCCAGCGGCTACGACATCCAGGTGGTCACCACCGGGATCGAGGGGATCGGGCAGGTTATGAACGACCCGCCCGACCTGGTGCTCCTGGACTTGGGGCTGCCCGACCTGGACGGGTTGGAGGTGCTGCGCCAGATGCGCTCCTTTTCGCAGGTGCCGGTGATCGTCGTGTCCGCCCGCACCCAGGAGAGGGAGAAAGTGCAGGCCCTGGACGGCGGGGCCAACGACTATGTGACCAAGCCCTTCTCCATCGGCGAGCTGCTGGCGCGGGTGCGGGTGGCGCTGCGCACCCCGCCCGCCGCCCTGCCCCAGGAAGAGGTCTTTTCCACCGGTAATCTGACGGTGGACTTTGGCCGGCGGCAGGTGCGGGTAAACGGGGGAGAGGTGCACCTGACCCCCATCGAGTACAAGCTGTTGCTGCTGCTCATCGAGCATCGGGGGAAGGTGCTGACCCACAGCTTTATCCTCAAGGAGATCTGGGGGTATTCCGGCACCGAGGACTCCCAGTCCCTGCGGGTGTTCATGGCCAACATCCGCCGCAAGATCGAGACGGACACCGCCCACCCCCACTACATCCTCACCGAGGTGGGGGTGGGGTATCGGTTTGTGGACGAATAAAACTTCGTGGGTCCCAACCCCACGAAGTTTCGACATCCCCCCTTCGCCCACTCAAGTGGGCGATTTTGCTTCGCAAAACCGGGCGGATGTCAAGAGAGGGGAGCTTTGGGGGATATTGGGTCCCAACCCCACGAAGTTTCGACATCCCCCCTTCGCCCACTCAAGTGGGCGATTTTGCTTCGCAAAACCGGGCGGATGTCAAGAGAGGGGAGCTTTGGGGGATATTGGGTCCCAACCCCACGAAGTTTCGACATCCCCCCTTCGCCCACTCAAGTGGGCGATTTTGCTTCGCAAAACCGGGCGGATGTCAGTAGAGGGGAGCTTGGGAGGGACATTGGGTCCCAACCCCACGAAGTTTCGACATCCCCCTTCGCCCACTCAAGTGGGCGATTTTGCTTTGCAAAACCGGGCGGATGTCAAGGGAGGGGAGCTTTGGGGGGGCATTGGGCCCCATCCCACGAAGTTTCGACATCCCCTCTTCGCCCACTCAAGTGGGCGATTTTGCTTCGCAAAACCGGGCGGATGTCAAGGGAGGGGAGCTTTGGGGGGATGTTGGGTCCCCATCCCACGAGGTTTCAGCGTCCGCATTCCGTCCACCCAAGGCGGTGGGCTGGGCAAAACTGGACGGATATGAGGGGAGGCCGGTTGGGGAAAACCTGGGTGGCTGCCCCATCGAATTTTGAGGTCCTCCGTCCCCTCAAAACGGGGTGAGCAGACCATGAAAAAGGAGCGGCCACCGGGAGGCGGGAGACAAGCCGCGGGGTGGTTTCCATGGGGGAAGGAAACGTCGCTCTCCTTCCACCTTTTTTTCTGTGTTGGGCCGCCCCCCTCGGCATGGGCCGGTCGCGCGGGCGGGAATACCGCTTTGCCCCGCCGCGCAGGGGCGGAAAGGCGCTGCCTGCACCGGGGGAGATGGGATGGATTTCTGCTTGCAACCCGGGGGCGGATATGATACAATTATCTCGTTATGAAACAGGGCAAACGCGCACTCTGGTATGCGGATATGCGGGTCCTGTGCGACAGGGCGCCGTGAACCATGTCAGGCGGGGAACCGAGCAGCATTAAGCGGGTCGTCTTGTGTGCCGCAGATCAACCTGTGTGTCCGCATACCACAGTGTACGGGCCCTGTTTTTGCGCTATTTTCAAAAAAGGAGGTGGCCGCCATCTACCGCGCTCTCTACCGCAAATACCGCCCCTTGACCTTTGACGACGTGATCGGACAGGAGCCCATCGTCACCACCCTCAAAAACCAGGTGGAGACGGGGAAACTCTCCCACGCCTACCTCTTTACCGGTTCCCGGGGCACCGGCAAGACCACCTGCTCCAAAATCCTGGCAAAGGCCATCAACTGCCCCAACGTTAAGGACGGCCAGCCCTGCGGGGTCTGCGACATCTGCACCGGCATCGACGAGGATTCCATCACCGACGTGGTGGAGCTGGACGCCGCCAGCAACAACGGGGTGGACAACATCCGCGCCCTGCGGGAGGAGGCGAACTTCGTCCCCACCCGCTGCAAAAAGCGGGTCTACATCATCGACGAGGTGCACATGCTCTCCCCCAGCGCCTTCAACGCCCTGCTCAAGATCATGGAGGAGCCGCCCGAGCACGTGGTCTTTATCCTGGCCACCACCGAGCTGTACAAGCTGCCGGTGACCATCCTCAGCCGCTGCCAGCGCTTCGACTTTGCCCGCATCACCGCCGAGCAGATCGCCGGGCGGCTGGCGGTCATCGCCGAGAGGGAAGGGGTGCAGCTGGACGACGACGCCCGCTTCCTGCTGGCCAAACTGGCCGACGGCGGGATGCGCGACGCCCTCTCCCTGCTGGACAAGTGCGCCTCCACCGGCGAGCGGGTGAGCTTGCAGATGGTCAAGGACCTCTGCGGCGTGGCCGACAAGAGCTACCTCTTTGACCTGTTCGACTGCCTGCTCGACCGCGACCTGGGCCGGGCGATTGCCCTGCTCGACGACCTCTTCGCCCACTCGGTGGACATGGGCCGCCTGGCACAGGAACTGCTCAGCCACGGCCGGGACCTGATGCTCTGCAAGGTGATGGAGGACTTTGACACCCTGGTCCTCTGTCCCCCCGACGACCGCCAGCGCTATGTCGAGCAGGCCGCCCGCATCCCCCAGGGGGAGATGATGGGCTGGATGGCCCGGCTGATGAAGGGGGCCGACGCGGTGGGGCGGGCCGCCTCCCCCCGCATCGCCATGGAGATGCTGCTGGTGGAGATCACCGCCGCCGCGGAGCAGCCGACAGCCCCGCAGGTCACCGCGGTCCGGGTGTCCGCAGCCAAGCCGGCCGCCGCGCCCCAGGCCAAGCCGGTCGCCCGCCCCGCCCCGAAACCGGTGCGGGAGGAGCGGGAAGAGGAGGTGCCCCTCCCCGACGCCCCGCCCCCGGCGGAGGACGCCGGCTGGCAGGAGCCTGTCGCCCCTGCCCCCGCCGCGCCCCCGGTCCCGGAAGGCCGCAGGGGCCGCCCCCCAGCCGCTGGCGGAGTGGCCCCAGGTGCTCGACGCCCTGGCAAACCACAACCGGCTGGCCGCCGCGGCCCTGGCGAACTCCCGGGCCTACCTGTCGGGTGACCTGGTGCTCATCGCCTCGGAGAACGCCACTTTTTTGAAGATGATGCGGGAGAACGCCCGCACCAAGGCGGACATCCGGGCGGCGGTGAGCGAGGTGACCGGCAAGACCTGCCGCCTCGGCCCCTACCGGGAGCCGGAGGACGAGGCCGCGCCCACAGAGGTGGGCGGCCAGAAGCTGGATCAGCTCATCGCCCGGGCACAGGCCCAGGGAATCGACGTGACGATCAAGGAATAGGCGGCTGTTTCGGACAGCTGATGAGATGGAAAAAGGAGTGCAAGCGCCCATGAAAGCCAGACTGCCCCAGGGCTACGGCCCGAAGAATATGAACCAGATGATCAAGCAGGCCCAGGAAATGCAGGAGAGGATCGCCCAGGTGCAGGACGAGATCGAGGAGAGCGAGTTCAAGGTATCGGCCGGCGGTGGGATGATCGAAGTCACCATCAACGGCAAGAAGGAGCTCACCGCCCTGGAAATCAAGCCCGAGGTGGTGGACCCAGACGACATCGAGATGCTGCAGGACCTGATCATGGCGGCTGTCAACGAGGCGGTGCGCAAGGTGGAGGACGAGGCGTCCTCCCGGATGGCGGAAGTCACCGGCGGGGCCGCCGGCCTGCCCGGGATGCCCTTCTAGGCCGTGTCCTACAACATCAACGCCCTCAGCGAACTGTCCGAGCAGTTTGAAAAGCTGCCGGGCATCGGCCGCAAGACGGCGCAGCGGCTGGCGTTTTACGTGCTGGGAATGAGCGCCGAGGACGCCCAGAGATTTGCCGAGACCATCGTTCGGGCCCACCGAGAGATCAAGCGCTGCAAGGTCTGCCAGAACCTGTCGGACACCGAGGTCTGCTCGGTCTGCGCCGACGAGGGGCGGGACCGGAGCACCATCTGCGTGGTGGAGGACCCGCGGGACGTCTTTGCCTTTGAGCGCACCAAAGAGTACTTCGGCACCTACCACATTTTGGGGGGGCTCATCTCCCCCATCGACGGGATCGGGCCGGACAAACTCTACATCAAAGAGCTGCTGGCCCGCCTGAACAACAGCGAGGTCAAAGAGATCATCATGGCCACCTCCCCCACCGTGGAGGGGGAGGCCACCGCCATGTATGTCTCCCGGCTCATCAAGCCCCTGGGGATCAAGGTGACCCGGCTGGCCTACGGCATCCCGGTGGGCGGGGTGCTGGAATACGCCGACGAGGTGACCCTCTACCGGGCGCTGGAGGGGCGCAGCGAACTCTGACACAAAAACAGCTCTGCCCCCTGTTGCGGGGCGCATGAAACGGAGCAAAACGGCATACCCTCTCCCAGAGGGGGCCGAAGAAGGAGGGGAGACCCGTGGGAAACAAAGAGGCCATCAAGACCATCGCCCAGAACAAGAAAGCCCGCCACGACTACTTTATTTTAGAGAGCATCGAAGCGGGGATCTCCCTGGCCGGGACCGAGGTCAAGTCCCTGCGGGTGGGGGCGGTCAACCTGAAGGACAGCTGGTGCGACATCTACAAGGGCGAGGTCTACGTGCTGGGGATGCACATCAGCCCCTATGAAAAGGGGAACATCTTCAACCGGGACCCGGTGCGGGAGCGCAAGCTCCTCCTCCACCGGCGGGAAATCAACCGCCTGCTGGGTCAAATCAAGCAGGAGGGGTTGACTTTGATCCCCATTTCGGTATACTTTAAGGGGTCGAAGGTCAAGGTGCAGCTGGGCCTGTGCAAGGGCAAAAAGCTGCACGACAAGCGGGCGTCCGCCGCCGAGCGGGACGCCAAGCGCCAGATCGACCGGGCGCTCAAAGAGCGCACCCGCTGATAAAAACCGGCACACCCAGGCGCCCGCAGGGGCGCATTTATGAGGGGGCGCAATGGTTTCGACGGGGATCGTGAAGCACGGGAAGCGAGTGGCGGTGCGGGACCGCCTCAACAATCCGCACCTTAAAAGTAAACGTCGATAACAACGATTACGCTTTAGCGGCCTAGTGCCGCTCATCCGGCGCGGGGGGGCCACGGACCGCGTTCGGGTGTCATTTTAGTGGCGAACATGTATACGCGAGGGCCTCGTAGCGTATCAGGTATATGAGGATACTTGGCCCGCGAGCCTGACCACCGGCGCGCGGGGCGGGGAATGTAAAAGATGGTCTGCACTCGGAGATGCCCGTGGGGAGCGGTTTTCGGACACGAGTTCGATTCTCGTCGCCTCCACCAAATAAAAGCGCATGACAAAGCCATTTGTCGTGCGCTTTTCTCTTTTCTGGGCCCACTGTTGGGCCCACTTTAAAAACAGAATGAGAAATTGCCGTGATGGGCGGGTGCCACAAATCCAGCTCCTTCCTGCCGTTTCCAATAAACAGATAAAAAGAATCTAGTTTTCTCTGGACAACCAGGCGGGGAACATGTATAATACTGGTAAATAACTAAAAAGGGGTTGACATCCATTTTTAGAGATTGCTACACTTTAGACAGACAGACAGACAGACAGACAGACAGACAGACAGACAGACAGACAGACAGACAGACAGACAGACAGACAGACAGACAGACAGACAGACAGACAGACAGACAGACAGACAGAAAAGCTGTTTTCAATAGAAGAGTGAAAAGGCACAGGACCAAATGGGGTCCTGTACCTTTTTTTATTAAAAAAACACCATCTTTTGATGAGAAAAACAGGGGATAGGGGGATTTAAAAACACAATGAGGATGAGAAAAAGACGGATATTGGCAGGTCTGCTGGCGGTTGTGCTGGGGGCGTCGGCTATTGGGCTCACAAGTTATGGCTTGGCCAGCGAAGAGGGGACAGAGCAGGGAAAGGATGGCGCGCCGGGCGTGCAGGCGGAAGACATCCTTCCCCAGGAGGAGAAAGGGCCGGAAGAGGGCCAGCCGCAGGACAGCGCCGTGCCGCAGGAAAGGACAGGCCCCCCTCGCGCGGCGAGTTTTGACGAGCTAAAAGCGGCTATTTTGAACGCGCCGTCGGGCCGGACGACCATCGCCATTGCTGGCGATTTTACAATCACCGAGGCGATCGCCGTCCAGGCTGGGCAGGATATCGTCCTCGTCGACGACGGGACACAGAGGACGGTCTCGGTGGACGATGCTCTCAGCCACGGTGTCTTTCTGATCGAACAGGGCGGGCATCTGAGCATAACCACAAGCCGAAAAGACGATGCCCTGCTGTGCTTTGACGGAAAGGGCGCGGTCAGGGGCGGTCGCGACGGCGAGGCGGCCTTTATTCACTGCGGCGGCGAGTTCACCCTTTCGTCGGGGACCATTCGCAACATGGGGAGCAAAACATTTTTGGGGGGCATCATCGTCGTCGACGGGAAGGGCGCGCGGATGCAGATGGACGGGGGCGTGCTGGAGGAAAACCTGTTCACCTTTCAGTCCGGCGGCGTGGTGAAGGTGTCCCACGGCGGGTCGTTCACAATGAACGGCGGGTCGATTTCCCGCAATGAAACCAAGCCCGGCGGGGAGATCAACAGCGCCGCCGTCTATGTGACCGCCGAGGGCAACTCCACCTTTGTGATGAACGGCGGCTCCATTTCGGACAACCACGGGGACTATGGCGGCGTCATGGTGGGGGAACCCGCCTACCCCGTCATCCAGCCCGGGGTCATCGCCACCATGACGATGAACGGCGGCTCGATCTCCGGCAATGTGGCGGACCGCTACGGCGGGGGGATCATGGTCTGCGGCCAGGCGACGGTGACCATCAACGGGGGGATGATCTCCAAAAATCAGGCCCTGACCGGCGGGGGGATCGCCGCTTACGACCTCTACCACTCCATGGGGATGGGGCAGGATCACAACAACTGGAAGAGATTTTTCCCGGCGGAACTGATTGTGGACGGCGGGACGATCAGCGAGAACCAGGCGATCTACCGCAAGGACATACAGGATGGCGGCTGCGGCGGGGGGGTCTACATCGCCACCGACTGCGCTGTCATCAAATCGGGCAAGATCCTCGGCAACACCGCCCAGCGGCAGGGCGGCGGGGTCTATGTCGGCTCCACCCCCTATGTGCTGCGCATCTACGACGCGGTGGTCCGCGGCAATACAGCCTCTATTTTGGGGGGCGGGCTGTGGTTTTGCCCCACGGGGGATGCGACCAACGCCGTGACCAACGGGGGCGCCATCTTTGAGAACACAGCAGAGGGGGCGGGGGACGACTTTGTCGCCGTTCCCCAGACAGACAAAAAGCACACCGTCACCCTGGCCGACCGGGTGTTGGGTGGCGGACAGGTGAAATGGTACCGGGACGGCGGCGTCCTCTCCACGACGCCGGAGGCCGGAAACGTGTTGGGGACCCCCGACGGCACCGCCCGCTACGATGAGGCAGACCCGGGCGAGCCGATGGAGAACATCAAGTTAAACAGTGAGGGGATCGCCCTGAAGGCCATCCTGTCCGACTCGGCCAAAGAGCTGGCCGGTGCGTCGGCAAAGGTGGAGATACGGGGCAACAAGGCGCCGCGGGGCGGGGGGATCGGCTCCAACGGCGGGGTCGTCATCGGCACCCCGGGGGACGAGTGGACCCTCAATGTCGCCAAGGTGTGGGACGGCATCCCGGAAGGGGAGTACAGGGACAAAGAGCTGCAGGTCTGTCTGACCATCGGCAGTTACCAGCTGGACGAGGTCGTGCTCTGCGCGGAGAACGGGTGGACGGCCGCCTTTACCCAACTGCCCGACCCGGCGAGCTTGGGTGGCCTCACCGTCGGCGTCGTCGAAAAGGGGGATGCCTACCAGGTCGGTTACAGCGAACTCAAATGGGACAGGGAGAACCGGCAGCTGTCCATCGTCATAACAAACGCGCCGAAACCGGAGGAGCCGGAGCCGCCGGAGGAACCAGACCTGCCCGAAGAGCCGTCGCCGCCGGAAGAACCGCTGCCCCCAGAGGGCTCTGTCCCTCCGGGGAAGGGGACGGACACTCCGCGGACCAGCGACGACACCAGGATAGAGGATTGGAGCTCTGCCCTTGCGGTATCCGCTATGGCCCTGATTGCCCTGGCGGAGAGAAGGAAGGGGAGAGAGACCCGATAGCCCGGAGGGGAGGGGATGCTGGTTGCAGCGCCCTCTTTCCCTTTTTTGCCCACAAGATGGGAGGTATGAAGCGCGGTGAAAACAGTGGTGTTTTTCGGAGGTGTGAATGGGGAAAGGAGGACGAGGACAGAGCGGACACCCCGAAAACTGGCGGTGACACCCGGATGGAGGACGGGGGTTCTGCTCCTGCGGTGTCCGCTATGGCTTTGATTGCCCTGGCGGAGAGAAGGAAGGGGAGAGAGACCCGATAGTCCGGGGGGATGCTGATTACAGCGTCCCCTTCCTCTTTTTATTAAGAGAGGAGAAAAGGAGGGGCTGGGGAGAGGCAAAGACAGAGGGAAAAGGGAGCTGCGGTGGGGAACTGGACAGGGAGAGGGGAGATTTCTCCCTCCCTGCGGTGAGGGGGAAAGAAAGGGGGGCACCTCTAAAAAGGGCGACGGAAGAGACGCCTTAAAATTTTTTCGCCTTTTCAAAAAAATGGGGTTGCAATTCAAACTGAAACTGATATAATAACAGTTAGAAACTGATACAAAACAAATTACAGTTTGAGGTGAGTCGAGATGAAGAAAAAGGGAAGGGCACTGGCGGCCGCCCTGTTGGGCTCGCTGCTCGCCCTCACCGGCTGCGGTGCGGCGGGCGGCGGGACAGCTTCCTCCACGGCTGTGGGGGAGTACCACAAGATCTCCCCCCGAGAGGCCAAGGAGCGGATGGAGGCCGGCGGGGCGACGGTGGTGGATGTGCGCACTGCCGAGGAGTACGGGGAGAGCCACATCCCCGGCGCGGTGCTGGTGCCGCTGGACACCATCGGCAGCCAGCGGCCCGCTGCCCTGCCGGAGACCGGGGCGGAGCTGCTGATCTACTGCCGCAGCGGGGTGCGCAGCAAGGCTGCCGCCGAGCAGTTGGCGGCCCTGGGGTATCAGCAGGTGTACGATTTCGGCGGCATCATCGACTGGCCCTACGAGACCGTCAGAGGGGAGGAATAGGGGTTGACCAGTGAATTCAATGTGGCGGTGCACGCCCTGGTTTATTTGAGCCACCGAGGCGGCACCCTGTCCAGCGAGGAGCTGGCCCAGAACATCTGCACCAACGCTGCCCGGGTGCGAAAGGTGCTCTCCAAGCTCAAAAAGGCGGGCCTGGTGGAGACAAAGGAGGGGGCCGACGGCGGCTACCTCTTTGACCGGGACGCGGGCGAGGTGACCCTCCGCCAAATCGGCGAGGCGCTGGACTGCTGCTTTGTCTCGGCCAACTGGCGCAGCGGGGACACCGACCTGCCCTGTCTGGTGGCCTCCGGCATGGGCAGGATCATGGACGACATCTACGGCGAACTGGACGAGTGCTGCAAGGCGCGGCTGGAGAAGATCACCATCCGCTCCATCGGCCAGAAGATATTCGGCAAGCAGCCCTGACACAGGGCTTTCCCGGCCGCAGGCCTTTCCCCCGCGGCCCGGGTCGATACACGCGGGCAGGCGCCCAGTGCGCCCGCCCTGTCAAAAGGGAAAAGAGGTCTTTTCAGTGAAAACGTATGACGCCATTGTGATTGGATTCGGCAAGGGGGGCAAAACCCTGGCCGGGGCGCTGGGAGCGGCGGGCAAACAGGTCGCCCTGATCGAGCGCTCGCCCGCGATGTACGGGGGCACCTGCATCAATGTGGGGTGCATCCCCTCCAAGTCGCTGGTCCACAGCGCCGCCCTCTCCAAGGCGCAGGGGGGCAGCTTTGCGGAGAAGGCGGCCCGGTACCGGGAGGCCATCGCAGAGAAGCGGCGGCTCACCGGCGCTCTGCGCCAGAAAAACTACGACAAGTTGGCGGGCAACCCCAATGTCCAGGTCATCGACGGGACGGCCAGCTTCCTCGGCCCCCACGCGGTGCAGGTGACCGACGGGGCGGGGCAGGTCCAGCTGCTAGAGGGGGAGAACATCTTCCTCAACACCGGCTCCCACCCCTTTGTCCCCCCGATCCCCGGCTTACAGGGGAACCCCAAGGTTTATTTGAGCGAGGGGCTGCTGGATTTGGAGGAGCTGCCCCGCCGGCTGGCCATCATCGGCGGCGGGTACATCGGGATGGAGTTTGCCTCCCTCTACACCTCCTTCGGCAGCCAGGTGACGGTGATCCAAGACGGCGGCCGCTTCCTCCCCCGGGAGGACGGGGAGATCGCCCAGGCCGTCCTGCAGCGGCTGCAGAGCTTGGGGGCGGAGGTGCTCCTCTCCACCCAGGTGAAGGAGGTGCGGGAGGAGGGGAGCCAGGCGGTCCTCGCCCTCGAGACCCCCGACGGCCCCCGCGAATTGCAGGCCGACGCGGTGCTGGTGGCCACCGGCCGCCGCCCCAATGTGGAGGGGCTCGCCCTCGACGCGGCGGGGGTGGAGCTGACCGAGCGGGGCGCCGTCAAGGTGGATGAACGGCTGCGCACCACCGCCCCCCACATCTGGGCCATGGGCGACGTGGTGGGGGGACTGCAGTTCACCTACATCTCCCTGGACGACAGCCGGATCGTCCGCTCCCAGTTGTTGGGGGACGGCAGCCGCACCACCCAAAACCGCGGCGCCGTGCCGTACAGCGTCTTTCTCGACCCCGCCTTCTCTCGGGTGGGGCTCAGCGAGGAGGAGGCCCGGGCCAAGGGCTACCGGGTAAAGGTTGCCCGGCTGGCGGCTGCCGCCATCCCCAAGGCGCAGGTGCTGCAAAACCCGGCGGGGCTGCTCAAGGCGGTGGTGGACGGGGAGACCGGCCGGATTTTGGGGGCGCACCTCTTCTGCGAGGAGTCCTACGAGATGATCAACCTGATCAAACTGGCCATAGACGCGGGTCTGCCCTACACCGCCCTGCGCGACGGCATCTACACCCACCCCACCATGAGCGAGGCGCTCAACGACCTGTTTGCCGCCCTCGCCTGAGCGCGAACAGCGCCGATTCTTTTCAGTGAAGGAGGTCCTCTATGGGCTTGTCCATCGAGACCGGTGTGCCGGTTTTCACCGTATTTTTGCAGGGGCTGTTGAGCTTTTTCTCCCCCTGCGTCCTCCCCCTGGTGCCCCTCTACGTGGGGTACCTGGCGGGGGGGACCAAGTCGCTCGGCCCCGACGGGCAGATCCGCTACAAGCGCAGCACAGTGCTGCTGAACACCCTCTTTTTTGTGCTGGGGGTCAGCTTCGCCTTCTTCCTGCTGGGCTTTGGCTTCACGGCCCTGGGCAAGTTTTTCAGCGGCAACCGGGCGCTTTTCGCCCGCATCGGCGGGCTGATCGTCATCCTCTTCGGCCTCTACCAACTGGGCTTTTTCGGCGGCAAGGGGCTGAGCCGGGAGCACCGCCTCCCCTTTCGGATGGACCGCTTCGCCATGAGCCCCCTGGTGGCCCTGGTGCTGGGTTTCACCTTCAGCTTTGCCTGGACCCCCTGCGTGGGCCCGGCCCTGGCCTCGGTGCTGCTGATGGCCTCCTCGGCCGGCTCCTCCCTGGTGGGCTTTGGGCTGGTGGGGGTCTACACCCTGGGCTTTGTCCTCCCCTTTCTGGGGGTGGGGCTCTTTACCAGCAGCCTGCTGAACTTCTTCAAGCGCCACCAGAAGGGGCTTCGCTACACCGTCAAGGTGGGGGGCGCGCTGATGATCTTGATGGGGGTGATGATGTTCACCGGCTGGATGAACGGCATCACCGGCTATCTCTCGGGCATCGGCGCTGGCGGCACCGAGCAAAACGGGGCCTCCCAGAGCGCCTCCTCCTCCACCGGCGACGCGGGGGAGGGGGGCGCCTCCTCCGGCGGCAGCCAGTCCCAGGGGGGCAGCTCGCAGACCAGCGCCTTCCCCGCTCCCGACTTCACCCTGGTGGACCAAAACGGCAAGACCCACACCCTGTCGGAGTACAGGGGCAAGGTGGTCTTTCTCAACTTCTGGGCCACCTGGTGCGGCCCCTGCCAGCGGGAGATGCCCGACGTGCAGGCCCTCTATGAAAAGTACGGCGAGAACAGCGGCGACGTGGTGGTGCTGGGGGTCGCCAACCCCAAGAGCGCCAAATACCCCCGCAACCAGGACGTCAGCCGGGAGGAGGTCGTCTCCTTCCTGCAGAAAAACGGATACGACTACCCGGTGGTGATGGACGAGACCGGCGCGGTCTTTAACGGATACGGCGTCACCGCCTTCCCCACCACCTATATGATCGACCGGGACGGCAACCTCTTCGGCTATGTGCCGGGGATGCTCACCCGCTCGGTGATGGAACAGATCGTACAGCAGACCCTCGACGGCAGCAGCCGGTCTTGAGGGATGAGAAAGGATGCGTTTGCAAATGGAACCACTGGTGTTGACAGAAGCCAATTTTGAAGCGGAGGTCGAGCGCTACGACGGCCTGGCGGTCATCGATTTTTGGGCCCCCTGGTGCGGCCCCTGCCGGATGTTTTCCCCCATCATCGACGAGATCGCGGCCGACCCGCCCGCCGGGATAAAGGTCTGCAAGGTCAATGTGGATGAGCAGCCCGGCCTGGCGGTGCGCTACCAGGTGATGAGCATCCCCACCCTGCTGCTGGTCAAAGGCGGCCGGGCGGTGGCCACCAGCGTCGGCTTTCAGGACAAAAAGGCGGTTCTCGCCCTCATCGAAAAACACCGCTGAACAGCGCAAAGAGGCGTCCCGCGCCCCCACAGAGGGGAGCGGGGCGCCTCTTTTGTGGTGGAGAAGTCATAAAATATTCAGAAAAAAGGGCGCTGGATGGCGGAGGGATCGTGTATACTGATAAGCAGAGAAGAGAGAGGGGGAAGAGGGGATGGAGCACAGAGAGGCCAGGCGGCTGGTCCGCAAAGCGCTGCCCAACCTGCTCATCGTGTTGGCGGGGGTGCTGCTCTACGCCTTTTTCTCCCACTTTGGGGAGATCTCGCGGGCCGCGGGGGCGGCGCTGGGGCTGCTGGCCCCCTTTTTGGCGGCCTTTGGCATCGCCTATTTGCTGGCCAAGCCCCTCGGGTGGCTTGAGCGGCGCTGGCTCTGCGGCGTCAAGAGCCCCCGCGCCCGCCGCATTGCGGCGGTGGGGATCGTCTACCTGCTCTTTCTGGGGCTGATCGCCGCCCTGGTCGCCCTGCTCATCCCCCAGCTCGTCGCCAGCATCCGCAGTCTCATCGCCCAGAGCGGCAGCCTCATCGACCAGGGGAGCGCCTTTTTGCAGCGGGTGCTGGCCGAATACGGCATCGGCCCGGACCGGATCGCCGGCGTCCTCCAGTCCTGGGAGGGGATCTGGGACAAGGCCATCGCCTTTTTGCAGGCCGCCCTGCCCAGGCTGCTGGGCTGGTCGATGTCGGTGGGGGGCTTTTTGGTCAAGGCCCTGCTGGCGCTGGTGGCCTCGGTCTACCTGCTCTACAACAAAGAGCGGTTTTGCTCCCAGTGCAAGCGGGTCCTCTACGCCCTCTTTTCGCGGCGGCGGGTGGACGGCGCGCTGCGGGTGGGGGCGCTGGCCCACCGCACCTTCGGCGGCTTTCTCACCGGGCAGATCGCCGACTCGCTGCTGGTGGGGGTGCTCTGCTTCATCGGCACCTCCCTGCTCAAAATCCCCTACGCGCCGCTGGTGAGCGTGGTGGTGGGCTGCACCAACGTCATCCCGGTGTTCGGCCCCTTTTTGGGCGGGGTGCCCTCGGGGATCATCATCCTCATCGCCGACCCGGTCAAGTGCCTGTGGTTTGTCCTCTTCATCGTCTGCCTGCAGCAGATCGACGGCAACTTCATCTGCCCCCGCATCCTGGGCCAGTCCATCGGCCTCTCCCCCTTCTGGGTGATGCTGTCCATCGTGGTGGGCGGCGGTCTCTTCGGCCCCCTGGGGATGTTTTTGGCCGTGCCCACCTTCTCGGTGCTCTACACCCTCTTTGGCGAGTTTGTCGGCCGGCGGCTGCGGCGTCGGGGCCTCGCCCCCGCGGGGGAGGGGGGCGAGGCCCTCCCTCTCGAGGAGAGAGCCGAGTGACCGCCCCCGCCGCGCGGGTCGCCCCCTTGCAGAGGGGCGGCCCGCTTTTTTTGCGCCGGTTGACAGGGGGGCGGGCAGCTTGTAAACTAACAGAGAAAGGGGCGCTTGTGGCCGGTGCGGGCCGCGCCGAAAGCGCTTTGACAAAAGGGCCGTGCGGGCCCGAGACAGAAGGGGCGTTTTGCAGTGGAGAGAGAGCGGGTCTGGCTGTTGGATTCCACCATGCGCGACGGCGCGCAGGGGAAAAACATCTCCTTTTCGGTGGAGGACAAGGTGGAGATCTTGCGGGCCTTGGACCGGCAGGGGATCCCCTATATCGAGGCGGGGAACCCCTCCTCCGGGCCCAAGGACCTGCTCTTTTTTGAGCGGGCGCGGCAGGTCCCCCTGGAGCACAGCAAGTTGGTGGCCTTTGGCGCCACCTGCCGCAAATTTCTCGCCCCGCAGGAGGACCGGGGGATCGCCGCCCTCTGCGAGGCGGGGACCCCGGCGGTCTGCATCTTCGGCAAGAGCTGGGACCTCCACGTCAAGGACGTGCTCAAGACCACCCTGGAGGAAAACCTGCGGATGATCGGGGAGACCGTCGCCTACCTGAAGGGGCAGGGGAAAGAGGTCCTCTACGACGCCGAGCACTTCTTCGACGGCTACCGCCAAAATCCCCGCTACGCCATGGAGACCGTCCGCGCCGCCCGGGATGCCGGGGCCGACTGGGTCGTCCTCTGCGACACCAACGGGGCCACCCTCCCCAGCGACGTCCGCCGGGCGACCCAGCAGGTCTGCCGGGAGCTGGGCTGCCCGGTGGGCATCCACTGCCACAACGACATCGGCTGCGCCGTGGCGGCCAGTCTGGCGGCGGTGGAGGGCGGGGCGCGGATGGTGCAGGGCACCTATGTGGGCTTTGGCGAGCGCTGCGGCAACGCCAACCTCTCGACGGTGCTCCCCACCCTGCAACTGAAGATGGGCCACCCCTGCGTGGAGAAGGAGCAGATGGCCCGCCTGACCAAGACCGCCCGCATCATCTCCGACGTGGCCAACCTCACCCTGCCCGACAGCATGCCCTACGTGGGGGGCGGCGCCTTCTCCCACAAGGCGGGGATGCATGTGGACGCCGTGCACAAGAACAGCCGCACCTTTGAGCACATCTCCCCCGACCTGGTGGGAAACAAGCGCCACATCCTCATCAGCGAGGTGGGGGGGAAGGCGGTGCTCTACCACAGCATCCGCAAGGTCGACCCCACCGTGCCCCCCGACGCCCCCGAAATTTCCGAGGTGTTGGAGGACGTGAAGGCCAGGGAGCTGCGGGGCTACCAGTACGAGTCGGCCGAGGCCAGCTTGCAGGTGCTGATCCTCAAGCACCTGGGGATGCACCGCCCCCACTTCAAGTTGGAGCTCTACCGCATCTTCAGCGAACAGGAGGCGGGGGTGTTCAGCACCTCCTCGGCCATCTGCAAGGTGCGGGTGGGGGACCAGTACGAGCTGACCGCCGACGAGGGGCGGGGCCCGGTCAACGCCCTGGACAACGCCGTGCGCAAGGCGGTGACCCGGTTTTACCCCGCCATCGCCCGGGTGCGGCTGACCGACTACAAGGTGCGGGTGGTGGAGCAGAGCGCCAACTCGGCCTCCCGGGTGCGGGTGCTCATCGAGTCCACCGACGGCGAAAACGTCTGGACCACGGTGGGGGTCTCCCACGACATCATCCGCGCCTCCCTGCGCGCCCAGGTGGATTCGCTGGAGTACAAGCTCCTCCGGGACGACGGCATCCTGTGACCCCCATCCGCCCCCCTAAAACTGGAAAAGGTGTACAGAATTTGGGGGATTGTTTGCGCCCTCTGGTGGAATTGCCAAAAACAGAGGGCGCCTCTGTTTTCTTGTTGACTTTAGCGTGCTACTATGCTACTATGATGAAGCAACAAGGCGGAGACGCCGACACGATGAAAACCAATAGGGGGAATCACAGATGAAACAGATGGATCGAGTGAAGCAAATTTTGGGCATCGCCCTGGCGGCGCTGATGGCGCTGGCCACCTTTACCGGCTGCGGCGCAGCGGCGGCCGACGCCTCCTCCAAGGGAGAGGGGCAGGACCTGCTGGCCCAGATCAAAGCCAAAGGCAAGATCGTTGTGGGAATGAACGCGGAATTCGCCCCCTATGAATTCCACGCCATCGTGGACGGCAAGGACACGGTCTCCGGGTTTGACGTCGAGCTGGCAAAGGCCATTGCCAGCGACCTGGGCGTCGAGCTGGAAATCAAGGAGATGGAGTTTGAGGGGCTCATCAGCGCCCTCAACGCCGGGCAGTGCGACGTGCTGATCTCCGGCCTGGCCACCACCGAGAAGCGCCGCCAGCAGGTGGACTTCTCCGACCCCTACTACACCGGCAAAAACCTCCTCTTGATGAACAAGAAAAACACCGCGGGGATGGACAGCGTGGCCGAGTTGGCCGACAACAAGATCGGCATTCAGATGTCCTCCACCCAGCAGGTGTACGCCCAGAACAACTTGGAGCCCCAGGGCACCCAGGTGACCTACATCGGCAGCATGAACACCCTGCTCATGTCCCTCAAGGCCGGGCAGATCGACGGCATCGTCACCGACGACACGGTCTGCCGCACCATGGTCATCTCCAACCCGGACCTGGTCATCAACCAGAGCTGTGAGTTCCCCAGCGAAAATCCCGACGAGGACTCCACCGCCGTGGCCATCCCCAAGGGGGAGAGCAGCTTGACGGCCGAAATCAACAAGACCATCGCCCGCCTGAAAGCCGACGGCCAGATGGAGAAGCTGGTGGACGAGGCCTGTGCCCTGGCGGCGCAGAACGCCGGCAGCGAGGAATAGCACCCCACACCGCAGAGCAAAACGGGCGAGCAAAGCCGCCCGTTTTCCTTTGCCGGGATCCCGGCAGGCCCGGCCGGTGCCAAGCGGGTTAGCGATCGGCCCCCCGCCCCGGCGGGAGGGGGCCAGAGAGGAAGATGTCACCGTGAATTTCAGTTTTTGGAGCGGGTACAAGGCCAGCTATTTTTCCAGCCTCTGGATGACTTTGAAGCTCTCCCTTGTCTCGATCCTCTTTGCCACCCTGCTGGGGGTACTGCTCTATTTTCTCAAGACCTCCCGGCTGGGGTATAAAAAGATTCGCCCCCTGTCCCTCCTCGCATCGGCCTTTATCGAGGTGATGCGCTGCGTGCCCATGCTGCTTTTGATGATCATCGTCTACTCGGGCAGCAAAATCGCCCTGGGCTTCAACTTCACCTCTTTTCAGGCGGCGGTGATCGCCATTGTCATGAACGCCAGCGTCTACATCTGCGAGGTGGTCCGCGCCGGGATCGAGGCGGTGGACCGGGGCCAGATGGAGGCCGCCCGCAGCCTGGGGATGAGCCGCCGCAAGGCCATGTGGCTGGTGGTGATGCCCCAGGCGGTCAAGAACATCCTGCCGGCCATCGGTAACGAGTTCGTGGGGGTCATCAAAAACTCCTCCATGGCCTCGGTCATCGGGGTGGCGGAGCTGCTCTTCACCTCGAAAAACATCTCCGGCGCCACCTTCCTGCCCCTGGAACCCCTGCTGGTGGCCGCCGCCTTCTACTTCGTTTTGACCTTTACCCTGGGGCGGCTGATGCTCTGGGTGGAGAGGAGGTACAAAGTCAGTGATAACCGTTAAAGATCTGTACAAATCCTTCGGCGAAAACGGGGTGCTCAAAGGCATCTCGGAGACGGTGGAAAAGGGCGAGGTGGTGGTGGTCATCGGCCCCTCCGGCTCGGGCAAATCCACCTTCCTGCGCTGCCTCAACCTGCTGGAGCAGCCCACCTCGGGAACCATTGTCTTTGAGGGGCAGGAGATCACCGGCAAGCGCTTTGACGAGGACAAACTGCGGGAGAAGATGGGGATGGTCTTTCAGCAGTTCAACCTCTTCCCCCACAAGACGGTGCTGCAAAACGTGACCATGGCCCCCATCAAGGTCAAGGGCCAGAAACCGGAAGCCGCCCGGAAGCGGGGGCTGGAACTGCTGGAGATGGTGGGCCTTTCGGACAAGGCCGACAGCTACCCGAACTCCCTCTCGGGCGGGCAGAAACAGCGGGTGGCCATCGCCCGCGCCCTGGCCATGGACCCGGACGTGATGCTCTTTGACGAGCCCACCTCGGCCCTGGACCCCGAGATGGTGGGGGAGGTGCTGGCGGTGATGAAGCAGCTGGCCCAGGAGGGGACGACCATGGTGGTGGTCACCCACGAGATGGGCTTTGCCCGGGAGATGGGGGACCGCATCCTCTTCATGGACGACGGGGTCATTGTGGAGCAGGGCAGCCCGGAGGAGCTCTTTGGCAACCCCCAAAACCCCCGCACCGTCGACTTTCTCTCCAAGGTGCTTTGAGCAGGGGCCTTGCAAAAAAGAAATTGACAAACCCCAACCGGTGGGGTATGATGAAGTCGCTATCAAAAACAAATAGTCAAACGGGGGGCTGGCGTAAACCGGCTGAGATTGGGCAGTGACCTGCCCTGACCCGCGAACCTGTACGGATAATGCCGGCGTAGGGATTTGTCAGCAAGGGAACAGACTGCCAAGGCTGTACGGGTGCGCGCCCGTGCAGCCTTTTTTGCGCTGCGATGAGAGAAGGAGGAAGAAAAAATGAGTGAAAAACAACCGGAGTGCAGCATTGCCATCCAGGTCCTGCCCAAGGTGGAGGGCGAAGAGGTCATCCGCGTGGTGGACGAGGTCATCGCCTACCTGAAATCCAGCGGTCTGCCGGTCTTTGTGGGCCCCTTTGAGACCACGGTGGAGGGCCCCTTTGACCAGTTGATGGAGATGGTCAAAGAGTGCCAGAAGATCTGTATCCGCGCCGGCGCGCCGGGGGTCAGCTCCTACGTAAAAATCGCCTACAATCCGAGTGTGGGGGTGTGGTCCATTGACAAAAAGGTCACGAAGCATCACCAGTAAACTCTACCCCTTTGCCCTCATCGCCCTGCTGCTGGCGATCTGGAGCGGCATCTCCTACTTCGGCGTCCTGCCGGGGTATATGCTGCCCTCCCCCTGGGCGGTGGCGCGGGCCTTTGTCAAGGACTTCGGGCTCTTGATGGACCACACCCGCATCTCCCTCTGGGAGTCCTTTCTGGGGCTGTTTTGCAGCACCGCCCTGGCCTTTGTGCTGGCGGTGCTGATGGACCGCTTCCTCTTTTTGCACCGCTCGGTCTACCCGCTGCTGGTGCTCACCCAGACGGTGCCCTCCATCGCCATCGCCCCGCTGCTGGTGCTCTGGTTTGGCTACGGCCTCACCCCCAAGGTGCTGCTGATCGTCATCGTCTGCTTTTTCCCCACGGTCATCGGGCTGCTCTCGGGCTTTGCCGCGGTGGACCGGGACGTGATCCGCCTCTTCACCTCCATGGGGGCCTCCAAGTGGCAGATCCTGTGGCAGGTGAAGATCCCCTCGGCGCTGCCCCACTTCTTCTCGGGCTTTCGCATCGCCGCCTCCTACTCCATTGTGGGCGCGGTGGTGGCCGAGTGGCTGGGGGGCGAAGGGGGCCTGGGGGTCTACATGACCCGGGTGCGCAAGTCCTATGCCTTTGACAAGATGTTCGCCGTCATCTTTTTGGTGAGCATCATCAGCCTGCTGCTGCTCAAGCTGGTGGGCTGGGCGGAGAAGAAGGCAATGCCCTACAACCAAAAACAGAAGTCTTGAAAATCGAGGAGAAAAGAAGAGATGAAGATGAAAAAGTGCTTGGCTGTCCTGCTGGCCCTCACCCTGTGCGCCCTGCCCCTGAGCGGGTGCAAAAAGGATGACTCCGGCGCGGAGAGCGGCCTGACCGACATCACCGTGGTGCTGGACTGGGTGCCCAACACCAACCACACCGGCATGTACGTGGCCCTGGAAAAGGGCTATTACGAGGAGGCGGGGCTCAAGGTGCGCATCCAGCAGCCCCCCGAGGACGGCGCCCTCTCCCTGCTGGCCGGGGGCAAGGCCCAGTTCGCCGTCAGCGTGCAGGAGCAGATCGCCGCCGCCCTCGCCTCGGACAGCCCGCTGCCGGTGACCGCTGTGGCCTCCATCATCGACCACAACACCTCCGGCATCATCTCCCTGAAGGAGACCGGCATCCGCTCTCCCAAAGACCTGGAGGGCAAGCGCTACGCCGCCTGGGACAGCCCCTTTGAAAAGGCCACCCTCACCGACATCATGTCCGCCGACGGGGGGGACTACGACAAGGTGAAGATGATCCCCAACAGCGCCACCGACCTGATCACCGCCCTGAACACCGACATCGACGCCGCCTGGATCTTTTACGCCTGGGACGGGGTCGCCTGCAAGGTCAAGGGGATGGACTTTGACTACATGAACATGAAGGACCTGAACCCCGTCTTTGACGAGTACACCCCTCTCCTGGCCTCCAGCAACGCTTTTTTGCAGGAGCACCCCGACCAGGCCCGGGCCTTTTTGGCCGCCACCGCCAAGGGGTACCAGTACGCCATGGAAAACCCGGAGGACGCCGCCAAGATCCTGGTCAAGCACGCCCCCGAGATCGACGAGGCGATCGCCGTCGAGAGCCAGAAGTGGCTGGCCGACCAGTACCAGGGCGACAAGCCCCACTGGGGCACCTTTGACCCGGAGCGCTGGGGGAACTTCTTCAAGTGGATGGAGGAGAAGGGCCTGGTGGACAGGGACATCAGCACCGAGGGCTTTACCAACGACTACCTGCCCGCCCAGTGAGGGAAAACGCCATGTCTTTTTTTACCGCCGAAAAAATCACCAAGTCCTATGATGGGCGCACCATCATCCGCGACATCGACCTGCGGGTGGAGGAGGGGGAGATCGTCTGCCTGCTGGGGGTCAGCGGGATCGGCAAGACCACCCTCTTCAACGTCCTCTCCGGGCTGGAGCCGGCCGACAGCGGCCGGGTGACCCTGGACGGGGTCGACATCACCGGCCGCACCGGGGTGGTCAGCTACATGCAGCAAAAGGACCTGCTGCTCCCCTTCAAGACGGTGCTGCAAAACGTCTGCGTCCCCCTGCGGCTGCAGGGGGTGGGGCGCAAGGAGGCCCAGGAGCGGGTGCGCCCCTACTTTGCGCAGTTCGGCCTGACAGGGTGCGAAAACCAGTACCCCAACCAGCTCTCGGGGGGGATGCGGCAGCGGGCCGCCTTCCTGCGCGCCTACCTCTTTTCCAGCAAGATGATGCTGCTGGACGAGCCCTTTGGCGCCCTGGACGCCATCACCAAGTCGCAGATCCACAGCTGGTACCTGCAGGTGATGGAGGCCGTTCGCTCCTCCACCCTCTTCATCACCCACGACATCGACGAGGCGATCCTCCTCTCCAACCGCATCTACATCCTCACCGGCGCCCCTGGAGAAATTGGACTGGAGTTGCCGGTGCACTGCAGCGGCAGGCGGAACGCCGACTTTCCCCTCACCGACGAGTTCCGGGAGACCAAGCTGCGCATCCTCCACTTCATCCGCCGGTCGGTGGAGGGGGAGTAAAGGGCCTCCCGTTCGCCTTTCCACATCGACAGCCCGCCCAACAGCCCGCCCGGATGGCGGGCTGTTTTTGGTCGCAATTTTGGCGGCCTCTTTTCGGGGAGGGCCAGGGGACCTTCGCATCGGGCTTCCCGAGAGGGAAGGGCGCAACAGGTGCAACGAGCAAGGCGATTTTGGAGATGAATGGCAAAAAATAGTCGCCCAGCCGACCGATTTGCCGGTGGCGGTGCGGGTCGTCCGGGCCTCAAATTTCGGTGTCCCTTGCAGAACGAAATCCGTGTGATACCCTTTTAGGGCCGATGTATCCCACCCGTTCAACCGGCGGCTTTGATTGCCGGCGCTGCTTCCACTCCTCTTTTGTGGGCTTCCGCCCCGGCGATAGGGAGAGGTCCTCGCGAGGAGTGCCTTTTGCCGGCGGAGAGAAAAGAGAAAATTTTACCGCTTTCCACCTTTAAAATCTGCTGGGATTGGAGTATAATAGGCCCATCGAAAAAGGAAAAAAGAAGGAGGATCTTGCAAGTGAAACAGACCTTTATCACCGGCGGCAACATCGTGGATGTGGAGGCCGGAACGGTTCTCACCGGCAGCAGCATTTTGGTGGAGGACGGGCGCATCAAAGAGGTGGGTGCCTTACAGGCCCCCGAGGGGGCGGAGGTGATCGACCTCAAGGGCGCCACCGTCCTGCCGGGGCTCTTCAACTGCCATACCCACATGAACCTGGCGCCGGTGGCCAACCCCACCTACACCGAGACCGACGCCCAGGTCACCATGTTCTCCCTGGAGCAGCTGAAGATGCACATCCAGTCGGGGGTGACCTTCATCCGCGATGTGGGCGGCATCCACTACATCGACGTGGACATCCGCGACGAGGCCAAGGCCGGCAAGATCCTCGCCCCGGACATGCAGGTCTCGGGCAAGTGCATCTGCATGACCGGCGGGCACGGCTGGTCCATGGGGCGGGAGGCCGACGGCCCCGACGACTGCCGCAAGGCTGCCAGAGAGCAGCTCAAGGCGGGGGCCGACTGGGTCAAGGTGATGGCCACCGGCGGCGTCATGACCAAAGGGGTGGAGCCGGGGTCCCCCCAGCTGGGTGAGGACGAGCTGCGGGCCGCCATTGAGGAGGCCCACAAGGTGGGGGCCAAGACCTGCACCCACGCCCAGGGGATGACCGGCATCAAAAACGCCCTGCGGGCGGGGGTCGACTCCATCGAGCACGGCTTTTTTATGGACGACTGGTGCTTTGACTACATGAAGGAGCACGGCGTCTACTACGTGCCCACCCTGGCGGCGGTGCACTGGATCGTGGTCAAGGGCACCGAGGCGGGCATCCCCGACTACGTGGTGCGCAAGGCCGAAAACGCGGTGGAGGCCCACCTGGACACCTTCCGCCGCGCCCACGAGGCCGGGGTCAAGATCGCCCTGGGCACCGACGCAGGCACCCCCTTCAACAGCCACGCCATGACCGCTTACGAGATGGTGCTGATGGTGAAGGCGGGCATGACCCCCATGGAGGCCATCCGCACCGGCACCATCAACGCCGCCGAGCTCTGCTCGGTGGAGGACAGCTTGGGCAGCATCGCCCCGGGCAAAAAAGCCCACCTGGCGGTCTTTGCCGAGAACCCGGTGGAAAACATCGAGGCCGCCCTCAACTGCGTGATGACCATCAAAAACGGCGAGGTCGTCTACCGGGCGTAAAGCCCCCTTTATAAAGCGCGCCAAAAGGCCTGGAAAACCAGACGGTTTTCCAGGCCTTTTTTGCCCGCCGTGGGAGAAGGGAGGGGTTATAGCCACTCGCCCCAGCGCCTGACATAGAGCCGCTTGACCAGCTGGGAGGCCACGCAGTAGCCGCCCAGCAGCAGGGCCAGACAGGGGAGGAAGGCCAGGGGCAGGGGGCGCAGGTCGATGGCTGCAGCCGCCGGCCCAAAGCCCAGAAAGAGGGCCACGGCCCCCACCACCCCGGTGGAGAGGGCCAGGGGCAGGGCGGCCCTGCTCTGCACAAAGGGGATGCGGGCGGTGCGGATCATGTGCACCACCGCGATCTGCGACAGGGTGCCGAAGACAAAGCAGCCGCACTGAAAGAGGGGGGCCAGCCCCGCTGTATTCGCCCCCAGCCAGAACCAGAGCAGCAGGTAGAGGGCGATGTCGAACAGCGAGCTGAGGGGCCCCATGATCAGCATGAAGCGCTGGATGGTGCCGGTCTCCCAGCGGCGGGGGGAGCGGAGGTAGGAGGCGTCCACCCGGTCGAAGGGGATGCCCAATTGGGCGAAGTCGCAGAGGAGGTTTTGGATGAGGATGTGCACCGGCAGCAGGGGGAGGAAGGGGAGAAAGAGGCTGGCCACCATCACCGAAATCATGTTGCCGAAGTTGCCGCTGGCGGCCATCTTGATGTATTTGACGATGTTGCCGAAGGTGCGACGCCCCTCCAGCACCCCCTCCTCCAAGACCATCAGGTCCTTTTTCAGCAGGATGATGTCGGCGGTCTCCTTGGCGATGTCCACGGCGCTGTCCACCGAGATGCCCACGTCGGCCTGGCGCATGGCCGGGGCGTCGTTGATGCCGTCGCCCATGTAGCCCACTGTGTGCCCGGCGCGCTGAAAGGCCTCCACCACCCGGCTTTTTTGCAGGGGGGAGAGCTTGGAGAAGAGCTGGCAGCGCTGCACGGCCTCGCCCAGGGCGCTGTCGTCCATCTCCTCCACCTGGGCGCCGGTGAGCCGGTGGCCGGTGTCGATGCCCACCTTGCCGCAGACCTTGACGGCCACCCCCTCGCTGTCCCCGGTGAGGACCACCGTGCGCACCCCGTGTTGGCGCAGGGCGGCGACGGCGGCCTTACTGCTCTCCTTGGGCGGGTCGAGAAAACCGATGAAGCCCAGCAGCACCATCTCCCGCTCGTCGGCCACCGAGAAGTTTTCGGCCGCCGGGAGCTCGTTTTTCTGGGCGACGGCGATCATCCGCAGCCCCTCAGCGCTGTGGGCGGCGCAGACGGCGAGGGCCGCCTGCCGCACGTCGGGGGTCAGGGGCAAAATGGCCCCGTCCAGCTCGGCGAAGGCGCAGATCGAGAGCACCTCCTCCACCGCCCCCTTGGTGATGAGCTGCCGCTTGCCGCTGCCGTCGGACAGCACCACGCTCATCCGCCGGCGGCTGAAGTCAAAGGGGATCTCGTCCACCCGGGTGTAGCCCTCCAGCAGCGGGGGGAGGCCGTTTTCCCCGGCGCGGCCGATGATGGCCAGGTCGATGAGGTTTTTGAGCCCGGTCTGAAAGGCGCTGTTGAGGTAGGCGTGGCGGAGGATGCGCAGGTCGTCCCCGCCCCGCACGTCCATGTACTTTTCCAGCACGATCCGGTCCTCGGTGAGGGTGCCGGTCTTGTCGGTGCAGAGCACATCCATCTCGCCGAAGGTCTGGATCGAGCTGAGGGTCTTGACGATGGTCTGGTGTTTGGACATGGCCACCGCCCCCTTGGCCAGGGTGGAGGTCATGATCATGGGCAGCATTTCGGGGGTGAGGCCCACGGCGATGGTGACGGCGAAGAGGAGGGCGCTGCCCCAATCCCCCTTGGTGAAGCCGTTGACCAGAAAGATGACCGGCACCATCGCCAACATGAAGCGGATGAGCAGCCGGCTGACCCCGTCCACCCCCCGCTCAAAGCTGTTCTTGGCCCGGTCGCCCGACAGGCTCTGGGCCATGGAGCCGAAGTAGGTGTCGTTCCCGGTGGCCACCACCAGGGCGGTGGCGCTGCCGCTGATCATGTTGGAGCCCATAAAGCCCAGGTCCCCCAGGTCGGTGAGGGCCCCCTCTTCGCCCCCGGGCAGCTGGGCGAACTTCTCCACCGGGGCCGATTCCCCGGTGAGGGCCGCCTGGGAGAGAAAGGCGTCCTTGGCGGCGAGAAAGCGGACGTCCCCGGGGATGATGTCCCCCGCCGAGAGGCGGACCACGTCCCCCGGCACCACCTGGTCGATGGGGATGGAGCGGGTCTCGCCCTCCCGCACCACATCGACCTGGTTGGAGATCATCGACTGCAGGGCGGCTGCGGCCTTGCCCGAGCGCTCGCCCTGCACAAAGGAGACCAGGCCCGACAGCCCCACCAGAGCCAGCACGATGACGACGGTGGTGACGTCGCCGCTCTGGGAGAGGAGCACGTCGGTGACAAAGGTGATGGCCGCCACCAGCAGCAAAACCAGGTTAAAGGGGTTGACAAAGGCTTGCCCCAGCCGGTAGAGAAGGCCGTGGCGCGCCTCGCTGCGAATGCGGTTGGGGCCGCACTCCTCCAACCTCTCGGCGGCGGCAGCGGCCGAGAGGCCGCGAGGGCTGCTGCCCTGCAATTGCAGGGCCTCCTCCCCGGTGCAACGGGCGTAAGGGCGCAGCAGCTCCTCGCTGGCCCGGCGTTTTTGAATGGCGCGGTTGGAACCGGCTCCGCTGTGTCTTTGCAGAAACATCTTGCATCATCCTCTCCATTCCAGTGTTGCCAAAAATGCAGAGCTGGATGAACAGGACCGAACGAAACTGTCTTTTTTTTCGCCGTCTGGGCGACGGACTGCGCGCCCCCTACCGAAAGCGGGAGGGGAGAGGCCGCGCAGCGGCGCACAGGGCGATTTGCCCCGGAGGGCAGTCGGGTCCGGCCGATCTGTCCCTCCACCTTCGAACACGCATCCTCTCTCACCTCCCGATGTGCACAGTGTATGGGGGCGCCTGTCTCTGCGCCCCCGTTTGGCCCTCCCATTATACGGCTGCCAGGGGATGGGAACAAGGGCCAATTGCCACGAAGATGGGGGTGTGCCCGGGCGGAATTTTGGGCATTTGGGGCAGGAAAGCGCCCCCTGCCTTGGGGCAGGAGCGGGAAAAAAGACGGTTGACAACCGCTGTCGGAAAGGGTAAACCAAAAACAAAGTTATACAATACTAACCGCTGGGCGCGGCGCGCTGCAAAGGGGAGAGGGGATGGCCGCAAAGACCCGGGCAAAGGGGCTGTGAGGGGCGCAGCCGACGGTGGTAGGGCTGCGCTACCTGCTCATTTTGAAAGCGGGCGGGCGGCTGCGCTCGGCCGACCTGGCGCGGCGGCTGGGGGTCGCCCAGGCCAGCGTTGACCGGATGCTGCAGGCCCTGGCGGCAGACGATTTGGTGGCCCAGCGGGAGGGGCGGCCTTGCTTGCCCCCCGCCGGAGAGCAGGCGGCCCAGGCGCTGGCGGCGCGCTACCGCCAGGTGAGGGAGTGTCTCTCTCCCCTTCTCGACCTCCCGCTCCAGGCGGTGGAAGGTGGGGCCCTCGCCGCGTTGGCCCTCGAGCTGAACAGCCGCTGAAGCCCGTCTTTTGACTGGCATGCGCCGCCGACCTGTGGTACACTGAAAGAAAATTGGAAGAGAGGAGGGGAGAGCGATGCGGGCCTTTTTGTCCCCCGCCAAGCAGATGCGCCCCTACACCCGCCCCGACGCGGTCCTGCGCGCCCCCCGCTTTGCCGCCGACGCCGCGCGGCTGGCGGGACAGTTGCGGGAGCTGGCCCCCTGGCAGTTGGAGAGTTTGATGAAAATCAGCCCCAAGCTAGGACTGCAGGCCTTTTCCCTCTACCAGGAGTTTGGGGTGGAGCGGCCCCTGGCCCCCGCCCTCTACGCCTATGTGGGGCTGCAGTACAAGTGCATGGCCCCCGAGGACTTTACAGGAGAGGAGCTGGCCTTTGCCGACACCTGCCTGCGCATCGGCAGCGGCCTCTACGGCCTGCTGGCCCCCTGCGACGGGGTGGCCCCCTATCGGCTGGAGATGGGCTGCAAGCTGGCGGTGGGGGAGAGCCGCGACCTTTACGCCCACTGGGGCGACCGGCTGGCGAAGGCCCTCTTTGAGGGGGGCGGGCCGGTGCTCAACCTGGCGTCGGGGGAGTATGCCCGCGCCATTGTCCCCCACCTGGGCGGCGGGGAGGAGTGGATCACCTGCCGGTTTTTGGTGCGCCGGGGGCGGGAGCTCAAGTGCCTCCCCACCGAGGCGAAGATGGCCCGGGGGCGGATGGCGCGCTACCTGGTCAAGCAGCGGGTGACAGACCCGCGCGCCGTCCGGGATTTCTGCGAGGACGGCTACCAGTTCTTGCCCCGGCTGTCGGGGGAGCGGACCTACACCTTTGCCAAGGGGCTGTAAAAAAGGACTGGACCCATGCGGGTCCAGTCCTTTTTTTCATTTCTCGTCGGCCGTCCCCTCGCCGGAGGAGGTCTCCTCCCGGGGGAGGAGACGGCGCAGGGTGGCCAGATAGGTGGGGACGATCAGGGCGCAGGAGCCCAGCCAGGCCAGGGGGGAGGCCAGGCAGACGCCGGCATAGCCGATGAACCGGGCCAGCACCAGGGCGGCGGCCACCCGCATCACCAGCTCAAAGACGCCGGCCACCATGGGGACCATGGCACGCCCCATCCCCTGGATGGTGTTGCGGTAGACAAAGACGCAGCCCAGCAAAAAGTAGAAGACGGAGACCAAGTTGAGATAGGTCTGGGCCTGGGTGAAGACGGCGGGGTCGGCCTCCCCCACAAACAGCCGCACCAGCGGGTGCCCCAGGCCGATGACCAGCCCCGCCCCCGCCAGGGAGAACGCCAGGGAGAGAAGGGTGGACTTGCGCACCCCCTCCCGGATGCGGCGGTACTTTCCGGCGCCGTAGTTCTGGGCGGAAAAGGTGGCGATGGCCACCCCGATGGAGGCCAGGGGCTGGGTGGCCAGCTGGTCGATCTTCGAGGCGGCGGTGAAGGCCGCCACCGTGGTGGAGCCAAAGCCGTTGAGCACCCCCTGCACCACGATGCTGCCCACGGCGATGATGCAAAACTGAAAGGCCATGGGGGTGGCGATGCGCAGGTGCTCCCAGGCAAAGCGGCCGCGCCAGGCCCAGTCCTCCCGGTGCAGCCGCAGGATGGCAAAGCGCCGGAAGATGTAGAGCAGGCAGAGCAGCCCGGAGAGGACCTGGGCGATGACGGTGGCCCAGGCGGCCCCGGCCACCCCCATGCCGAAGTTGACGATGAAGACGATGTCCAGCACCACGTTGCAGACCGAGGCGATGATGAGGAAGAGCAGCGGGGTGCGGCTGTCCCCCAGGGCCCGGATGACGCTGGAGAGGAGGTTGAAGAAGAGGGAGGCGAAGATGCCGATGAAGATGACCGACAGGTAGCGGTAGGCGTCGTCGATGATGTCGGCGGGGGTGTTCATCCCCTCCAGCAGGGGGCGGGCGGCCAGCAGGCTGACGGCGGTGAGCAGCAGGGTGAACCCGGCGCTGAGGAGGATGGAGGTGGTGAAGGAGCGGCGGACCCCCGCGGCGTCCTGCGCGCCGAAGCGCTGGGCGGTGATGACCGCCAGCCCCCCGGCCAGGCCCTGGGCAAACCCCAGCACCAAGAACATGATGGAGCCGGTGGCCCCCACCGCAGCCAGTGCGTTCACCCCCAGGGTGCGCCCCACGATGATGGTGTCGGCCATGTTGTAAAACTGTTGAAACAAGTTTCCGATGAGGAGGGGAAAAGAGAAGGTGAGCAGCAGGCGGATGGGGCTGCCCTGGGTCATGTCGCGGGTCACGGCGATCGTCCTTTCTTGACGGTTCGGGAGAACCGGTTTTTGACAACTCTTCTATGGTATTCCTTTTTGGCGCCAGGTCAAGACGGCATAGGGATTTTGGGAAAAACTGTGCATCTGTCCAATTGCGGGGGGACAGGTACAGAGTTTTTGGCAAAGAGGTGGAGAAAGCCAGCCCCTATCGACGGGCTTCGCCCCCCTTTGCGCCCGAAAAACTGGGGGCAAAGGGGGAAAAAACCGCTTTACAAAGCGAAAAATTTGCCTTTTTTTCAAAAAATGGTATACTGAGTACACGATATCACCGGCAGTCTTGCCTTTATACATAGTATTGTTTTGTCGACGATTCCTGCCGCCGGTTTATAAATGAGACGACTATTTGGAGAGAAGGAGCCAACACCATGCCTGCAAAAGAGACAAGCTTAAAACTGACCGCCACCAAGGTCTACACCATTTCCGCCAAAGACAGCACCAAAGTGATCGAGGCCGCCGGCGAGGGCCGCGAGGCCATCTACCTGGCCGAGGCGGGCGCCGCCAAGGAGCAGCAGTGGCAGTTTAAAAAAGAGGGGCGCTTTTACAAGATCCTCAACAAGGGCACCGGCAAGTGCCTGGACGTGGAGATGGGCGGCACCGACAACGGCACCCGCCTGCACCAGTGGGAGTTCGCCGGCGGCGACAACCAGCTCTGGTTTTTAGAGGAGATCGGCGAGAACCTGGTGCGCATCAAATCCAAGCAGACCGGCAAGTGCCTCGACATCGTCGATATGGCCAAGTGCGACGGCGCCCAGCTGCAGATCTGGGACGACGTGGCCGGCGACAACCAGGCCTGGCTGATCACCGACGTGACCCCGGCCAAAAAGACGGTGACCCGCACCTCCAAGACCGCTTCCAAGACGGCCGCCAAAAAGCCCGCAGCCAAGAAGGCGCCGGCCAAGAAACCGGCTGCCAAGAAGCCCGCCGCCAAAAAGGCGGCCCCCAAAACCGAAGAGAAGTAGCACTTTTCACACCGCGACAAAAGGCGGGGAGGCCCATTGGGCCTCCCCGCCTTTTTTGTGCAGTGGACGCGCCTAGCGGTCCATCAGCTTCTCTGCGTACTGGCGCAACTCCTCCTGCGAGGAAAACTCGACCCCCGTCTGCTTGATGGTCTCCTGGACCAGTTTGGGCAGCCCGGCAAAGTAGCTGTCCTCGCTCAGGTGTGCGGTAAACTCGTTCATCTCCAAATCCTCCTTGTCAAATGGCGCTGTACTGCTAGTCTGCGCCGGCAGCCGTCGGGTTATTCCGGCGGCTTTTCTCTTTGTGCATACCCCCTGCAAAAAATTGCCATACTCAAGGCAGCAAAACGAGAGGGGGCTTCTTTTTTGAAGCTGCAAGACAGCAAGACAAAAGAACATTTGATGCGCGCCTTTGCCGGCGAGTGCCAGGCCCGCACCCGCTATCTGCTGGCGGCGGACGGGGCCGAGAGGGAGGGCTGCCTGACCGTCTGCCGGGTCTTTCGCCAGACGGCAAAAGAGGAGGAGGCCCACGCCCGCGCCTTTTACCGGCTGCTGGCCCCGTTGGCGGGCAGCCAGATCGAGTTCACCGCCGCCTATCCGGTGCACAGCGGCGACCTGGGCGCCTCCCTGCGGGACGCGCAGGAGGACGAGTACCGGGAGTGGGAGCTCTACGCCGCCCTCTCCCAGATTGCCCGGGACGAGGGCTTTTTGCAGGCGGCGGCCCTCTTTCTGGAGGTCTCCTCGGTGGAGAAGACCCACGGAGACCGCTTTGGGCAGCTGGCGGCCCAGGTCGAGGGAGGGACCCTCCTGCGGGCACGGGAGGCGCGCGGCTGGCGCTGCCGGCGCTGCGGCTTCCCCGCCTACGACTGCGCCCCGCCTCAAAATTGCCCCCTCTGCGGCGGCGGGCAGGGGGGATTTGCGCGCTCCGGCGGGGGAGAGGGCTGACTTGGCGACTTAGAAGAGGGAGAAAAAAGGGGCCGCGCCCAGCGGCGCGGCCCCTTTGCGGGTGTATTAGCGGATCTCGATTTGGTGGGACGGGGGAGTGATGGTGGGCTCTTTGGGCAGGGTGACGGTCAGCACCCCGCTCTTGTACTCGGCGTCGATGCCGTCGGCCTGGATGCCGGCGACGCTGAAACTCCTGGTGTAGGAGCCGCTTCTGCGCTCCCGCCGCAGGTAGTTGCCGTGGCGGTCCTCCTTGGACTCGTCGTGCTGGGCGGTGATGGTCAGGGTGTCGCCCTTGAGGTCCACCTTGATGTCCTTTTTCTCAAACCCCGGCAGGTCGGCTTTCAAAACGTATTTGTCCGGCTTTTCGATGATGTCGGTGCGAAACTGGGAAAAGTCGCTGCCGAAATCGCCAAACAGCTGTTTTTCCAATTTGTCCAGCTCGTGGAACGGGTTGTTGCGGATGGTCCCAAAAGGCATGAGTTCAAACATTGTCGATTCCTCCATTTCTCATTCTCTGCTGTGAACGGTTTTTCGGACTCCATTTGCGGGGTCACATTCGGTTGTGTCCCATTGGAAATCCCCTCTTTCTCTTCCTTACAACTGCAGTATACTGCGCATTTGTGACAAATCAAGGGATGAAATATGAACAATTTTAAAATGATTGGCAATCAAATGTATAGAGTGCTAAAACTTGAAAAAGGGGTGCGCGCACTGTGAAACGACGGTTTGTGGCCCTGCTGTTCTGCGCCTTCTCCCCCTTCCTCCTCACCGGCGGCAGCGGGGCGGGGGGCGCGCTGACCGCCCGCCCCTGCGCGGCCGTCTCCGCCCATTTCCCCGCGATGGAAGAGGGGGGCCTCACCGCCCCCTTTGCGGCGGAGGAGCTGGGGGAATTCACCCTCTGTGCCTACTGTACCGAGCGCTATGCGCACATCTGCGGCGGCTCGGACACCACCCGCAGCGGCGACCCGGTCTGCGCGGGGGTGACGGTGGCGGTGGACCCCGAAGTCATCCCCCTGGGCTCCACCCTCTACATTGAGGGGATCGGCTTTCGCAAGGCGCAGGACACCGGCAGCGCCATCCGCGGCCAGACCATCGACCTGGCGGTGGGCCGGCACAGCGACGCCCTCTCGTTCGGGGTGCAGCACCGCCGGGTCTGGCTGGTGCAGTGACCCCTTTTCAAAGCCTGCCGGTTGTGGTATGCTTTGAAAAAAAGAGAAGAGGGGGACGCGCGATGCGCCGCCAACTGGACATCAACCCCAAGGCGTTTGGGAATATTTTAAACGGCTCAAAGGAGTTTGAGCTGCGGCTGTACGACCGGGAGACCTGGGATCTGCAGCTGGGGGACGAGATCGTATTCACCGACTTTGCCGACCGCAGCCGCCGGCTGGTGGTGCGGGTGGAGGGGCTGCTGCGCTACCCCACCTTTCGCGCCCTCTTTTCCGACCTGGAATACGGCCGCTGCGGCCCGGCGGACAGCTTGGAGAAGAAGATGGCGGGCATCTACCAGTACTACACCCCCGCGCAGGAAGAGGCGGCCGGGGTGGTGGCCATCAAGATGCGGCTGCTGGAGCGGCTGTAAGGGCAAACAAAAAAAGCAGAGGCGCCCGCTGGGGGCGGCTCTGCTTTTTTCTGTGAACGTTTACAGCAGTTTGGTGGGCTCCCCCTCCTCGGGGTAGAGCAGGGCGGTCAGCCCGTCCAGATAAAAGACCACGTACTCGGGGTTTTCGGGGGTGCCGTAGATGGCGTCCAGGGCGGGGTCGGCGGCAAACATGGCCTCTTTGGCGGCCTTGTCGTCTACAAAGACGGCCTTTCCGCACAGGCGCAGCCACTCCTCCCCCTTGAGGGCGCAGATCTCGCATTTGGGATTGGCCGCCAACTGGCGGTACACGGCTTTGGTGTTCTCGGTGCAGAAAAACAGCTTTCCCTCAAACTCCATCACCGAGCCGAAGGGCCGCACCCGGGGCTGGCCGCCGTCGTCGGTGGCCAGGAAGAAAGCGCCGGCATCTTGCAGAAAAGAGATGATTTCACGCATAGAAAGACCTCCCAAATTTTGTGTTGGCAATCTCTGCCACACCCCTATGGTACACGGTTTGGGCGGTTTTGGCAAGGGCCCTTAAAAGCCGGTTTTTCCCTCGGCGATCTGCTGGACAAAGGCGGCCATCTCCTGCTTGGAGCCAATTTGGTGGGTGTGCTCGACGATTTGGCGCTTGGCCGCCTCCGGCAGGGAGCCAAAGCGCTCCATGGCGGGGAAGTTGCGGGCCAGGGCCATCCCCAGCCCCTCGGGCAATTCGGCGAGGGGGTCGGTGTTTCTCTTGATTTCAGACATCTGCATAACGCCTCCTTTTGATTTAGGGGGAGTATGGGCCCCAAACAGCCTTTTTATGCCCCTGGCTTGACGGGGCGCGCCCCGCCGTGATACAATAAACCGCTTTGCGTGATTGCAAAAGACCAGGCGGGCCCGCGGGCCGCGCAGAAAGGACAATGCACTGTGAAACCCGTTTCGTTTTGCCCCCACGTGGGCTGCTGGGACAGCATTGCCCACCGCTTTCCCCGCAGGCCGCCCCCGCAGGGAGCCGCCGCGCTGCGGTGAGCGACCGCCCCTTTCGCAGCGACCGGCCGTTTCCCCCGGCGGCAAATTGTGCAAAAGGATGATTGGATACAATGACCTGGTTTTGGTTTTCTATGTTGGCGCTGCTCGGGTGGAGCGGCTCCGACCTCTTCAGCAAAATGGGCTCCAAGCCCTCTGACAAGTACAGCCACTGGAAGATGGTGATGGCCGTGGGGCTGGTGATGGGCACCCACGCCATCTACCTCCTCGTCACCGGCACCCCCTTTTCGCCGCGGGACATCATCACCTACCTGCCCGCCAGCTTCCTCTACATTCTGGCCATGATCTTCGGCTATGTGGGGCTGCGCTACATCGAGCTGTCCATCTCCAGCCCCATCTGCAACTCCTCCGGGGCGGTGGCGGCCCTCCTCTGCTTTGTCTTTCTAAAGCAGACCATGAACGGCATCCAGTTCTTCGCCGTCTTTCTCATCTGCCTGGCGGTCTTCCTCTTGAGCCTGCTCGAAAAGCGGCGGGACGACCAGCTGCGGCGGGAGGCGGCCCTTTCGCCGGACAAAAAGTACACCCGCAGCATCATCGCCGTCCTCTTCCCCATCCTCTACTGCGTCATCGACGGCCTGGGCACCTTTGCCGACGCCCTGCTGCTGGACACCGTGATCGCCGAGGAGCAGGCCAACATGGCCTATGAGTTCACCTTCCTCTTCCTGGCCATCTGCGCCTTTGTCTATGTGGTGCTCATCAAAAAGCAGAAGCTGGTGGTCTGGGACGAAAAGCCCAAGATGGCCGCCGCCCTCTGCGAGACGGTGGGGCAGTATTTCTACGTCTTTGCCATCGGCGCCAACCCCATCATCGCCGCGCCGGTCATCAGCAGCTACTGCCTGCTCAGCGTGGTCTGGAGCCGGCTCTTCCTCAAGGAAAAACTCACGGCCAAACACTATGCCCTCATCGCCATGGCGGGGGTGGGGATGGCGATCCTCGGCTTCTTCGACGCCTGATTGCCTGCACATGCCTCCAGTCCCCTCAAAATGGCGGCACAGCGAATCAAAAGCCCCCGGCGGAAAGAAATCCCGCCGGGGGCTTTTTCTCGGTCAGAGGGCTGTTTTCGGGGGATTTCACCCGTGGCGCTCGCCGTAGTCCACCTGGTACCCTCGGTCCACCGTGATGACGGCATTGTAGCGGGGGTCGACTTCCCGCAGCTGCGCCTCGATCTGGGTGCAGAGGTCGTGGTTTTTCACCGGGCAGTCCACCGGCACCATCACGTCGAAGATCAGGTTGCTGTGGGTCTCGCCCAGCACCGCGCGAAAATCGTGGATGCTCAAGTCGGGGCGGACGCGCTGCACACACTCCAGCACCGTCTGCCGCAGGGCGTTGACGGTGTCGTTGTTGGTGACGATGGGGTCCATGTGGATGATCATCTGTATCCCCATCTCCTGGGCCAGGTCCTTTTCGATGTTGTCGATGAGGTCGTGGCTCTGCAGGATGTCGGCGGAGCTGTCCACCTCGGCGTGGAGGGAGGCGAAGATCCGCCCCGGCCCGTAGTTGTGCACCATCAGGTCGTGGATGCCCAGCACCTGCGGGTGGGAGAGGACCTTGCGGGAGATCTCGCCCACCAGGGCGCTGTCGGGGGCCTGCCCCAATAGGGGGTTCAGGGTGTCCTTGGCCACCCCGTACCCGGAAAAGAGGATGAAGGCCGCCACCGCCAGCCCCATGTACCCGTCCAGGTTCAGGGGGGTCAGCAGGGAGACCACCGACGCCGCCAGCACCGCCGAGGTGGCGACCACGTCGTTGAGGCTGTCCTGGGCGGTGGCGAGGATGGTGGAGGAGGAGATGGCCTTGCCGATGCGCCGGTTGAAGGACCACAGCCACACCTTGCAGGCGATGGAGCCGGCCAGCACCGCCAGCGTCACCGCCGAGGTCTCCACCGGGGAGGGGTGGAGGACCTTGTCCAGCGAGGTGCGCCCCAGTTCAAAGCCCAGCAGCAAGATCAAAAAGGCGATGATGAGCCCGGCCACATACTCGGTGCGGCCGTGGCCGAAGGGGTGGTCCCGGTCCGCCGGTTTTTCGGAAATTTTGAAGCCCAGCAGGCTGATGATGGAGCTGCCCGCGTCGGAGAGGTTGTTCACCGCGTCCGCCACGATGGAGACGCTTCCCGCCAGGGTGCCCACCGCCAACTTGGCGGCAAAGAGCAGGACATTGGCAGCGATGCCCACCGCGCCGGAGAGGGTGCCGTAGCGGGCCCGGACCCGGGTATCCCCCACCTGTTCGCAGTCTCGCACAAAGGCCTTGACCAGCAGAGAGACCATATCACTGCCCCCTTTCTAAAAAATTGGCGCCAAAAAGGCGGGGAAGGCATCCCCCGTATCCCCCTTGTGCGCTTTGGTGCCGGTGATAAAAATACTTATCTATTTTACCGCATCCGGCGGCAGAAAACAAGGTGTTCCTCTCGAGGGACACGTCTGGCCGCCCTTCCCGGCTCGCCGCCCTGCCGGGGGCGGGAGAGGGAGGGCGGTCTGTTTTCAAGGGCAGGGGGGCGCGATCCGATGGCCGCCGGTGGGAGACGGAAGGGGTGGGCACATATCTGGCCGCTGCGACGGCAAAGCCGCTCCCATGCGGGGACGGGGATCGAAAAATGCAGCGGCCATCAAATCCCGGTCGCCCCCACAGAGGGATGGGGATGGACATTCTCGCGCCGTCCCAGCGCCGCCGGGCGGCTAAAAGTGGTCCCCTGTACAGAGGGAAAATCAAATCCTGTATGCGGTGCGGATGGCGCAGACAGTGTCCCGCCGCACCCCGTCCAGGCGTGCGGTTTGGAATAGGCGGAGACGGACATCGGCAGGTGGGGCCCGAGCCGGACCCCGCATTGGTGCGCAGATTGGAAATCGGCCGGCTGCCCCTCTGGCCGTCGGGGCCCTCTAGCCGCCCCCTGTGCAGGTGGGCGGATGGAAAGCCCGCGGGTCGTTCCCCAGGGCCTTCCCCCCGGACCTCCCGCTGTACCCTGTGCGGGGCCTACACGGCGCTGGGTTTGGGGGCGGCCCGGTGCGGGGGATGGCCCTGTCTTCGCCGCGGCCAGGGACGCAGCGGCAAAAGAGGGAAAGGGGGCCCTTCCGACGGGGGGAGTCCTCTGTGAGTGGACGCTTTTGCCCGATCGCGGGGCAGTTGCCCCCACTAAAAAAGTCCCGGACGGCCCTCGTCCGGGAACTTTTGCGCGGCCATTTAGCACTGGGTCTTGGGCGGGGGAGAAGAGGGCCGTTGCAAAAAGGCCTTGGCCTGCTCGGGGTCGTCAAAGGGCTCCACATCCTCCCCAAAAAGATAGGCAACGGCGTCGTTCCACTCCCGCAGGGGGTAGGTGTGGGCGGACACTCGCGCAACGGCCTCCGGCAGAAACGCCCGCAGGTCTGCCCGGCGCAGGTCGGACAGATAGGTGCAGTGAAGGCTGTCGGCCAGCTCTTCCAACAGGTCTTTTGGCAAAGTCGTCCCCTCCCTCTTCTGCTCGATATAGCAGACAATTTCTTTCGCTGCCGGTATAATAGAGAATGTGTAAAAGGCGCATCAAAAGGCACGTTTTCCTGTAAAAGTTGGCCTTTTTTAGGCTCGGTTTCAGGAGCTTTTTTCCGCAGCACAGGCGGGCGTAGCCGGTTGCAGCGCGAAAGGTAAAGTCTACCATTTCTTTTCATAAAGATTTCCAATCAGCCGCATCTCTTCAGTGTTCCCGGGTCCAGCGAAGGAAGGTATCCTGCGAGACGCCGAGGCGCTTGGCCGCCTCGCGGGAGCTGATGGAACCGCCCTGCCACTGCCGTTTGAGCAGGGGGAAATCGGGGGGGATGGGCTTGCGCGGCCGGCCGAAGGCGACCCCCTTTCGCTTGGCCGCGTCAATGCCCTCCCGCTGCCGCTGGCGGATGTTCTCCCGCTCGGTCTGGGCCACGTAGGAGAGGATCTGCAACACCAAGTCGGAGATGAAGACGCCGGTCAGGTCCCGGTCGCCCTGCCGGGTGTTGAGCAGGGGCATGTCCAGCACGGCGATGTCCACCTGCTTTCGCTTGGTGATCTCCCGCCACTGTTGGATGATCTCGTCGTAGTTGCGCCCCAGCCGGTCGATGGACTTGATCACCAAGAGATCGCCGGGCTTGAGGCGGCGCATCAGCCGCTGGTAACTGGGGCGGTCAAAGTCCTTGCCGCTCTGTTTGTCGGTGTAGATGTGGGTCTTCGGCACGCCGAACTCCTGCATGGCGATCAGCTGCCGGTCTTCGTTTTGGTCGCGGGAGGAGACCCGCACATAGGCGAACGTACTCATTTTTATTACCTCCTAGTAGATAGTCTTCCCTTAAGCATCATACAGGAGATAGACACTGTACAGCCCCCTTTTTTCGACAAGTTTCACGATTTGTGAAAACCGCGAAGGCTTTTCCACCGCCCCGCAATAAAAGGAAAATTTTAGGTAAAAAATCGCCCCTCCGGCAGTGCGGAGAGGCGATTTTTAACGGGAGGCCCTATTTGGGCGAGCGCTCCATGGCGCGCATCACCAGGGAGACAAACTTCTCCCGGTCGGCGTTCAGGGCGACTGCACAGTTCTTGCGGGCCTTTTTGTCGCGGGTGTTCACATCGCAGATGGTCATGCCGTCGGCAAAGCCGCCGGAGAAGTCCACGTCCACATAGAGCTGGCGGACGTCTTTGAGGACGGTGGGGTCGATGACCGCGGCCACGGCCAGGGCGTCGTGGATGGGGCCCCAGTCGTCCTGCTCCATGGGCTGAAAGACCCGGTAGCCCTTGATGCGGTAGCGGGCAAATTCCGAGGTGGCCTTGGAGGCGCGGGTGTTCATGGCGTCGAGCTGGTCGCACTCGCCCAGGGAGATGCAGGCGCGGTGGGTGGCGTCCAGGGGCACCAGGGTGATCTTGGCGCCGCAGTCCAGCACGATCTTGGCGGCCTCCGGGTCAATCCAGATGTTGAACTCGGCGGCGGGGGTGATGTTGCCGTACTCATAGGCGCCGCCCATGATGACGATCTCCCCGATCTTCTCCACGATCTCGGGCTGGATGCGGATGGCGGCGGCGATGTTGGTCAGCGGCCCCACCGGGATCAGGGTGATGTCCCCGTCCGAGGCCATCAGGGTGTCCACCAGCCAGCTGACGGCGTTTTGCCGCTGGGGCTGGATGGTGGCGGCGGGCAGGTAGTCCAGGTAGTCGCTGTGGACGTTCTCCTCCGGGTCCTCCTGGCCGGTGAAGGGCATGTGGGGCCGGCGGCCGGGGGTCAGGGAGCTGACCAGGGGCAGATGGCAGCCCTTGAAGACCGGCACGTCGCTGCCCAGGTACTCCACCACCCGCAGGGTGTTTTCGGTGGTCATCTCGATGCAGCGGTTGCCGTTGACGGTGCAGATGCCCAGCACCTCCAACTCGGGGGAGAGCAGGGCGGTCATGATGGCGACGGCGTCGTCGCTGCCGGTGTCCACATCTAAAATCACTTTTCTCTTGTCCATTGGCTCGATTCCTCCAGTGGCAGGGCGGCCGGCGCGCGGGCCCCCCGCTCTTTTTTTACCAGTGTAGCGCCAAATTGGCCCTTTGCCAAGGACAGATGTCTTCCAAAAAAAGGAAGCCGTTGGCAGGCAAATCGAAAGAAAGCCGTCAAGAATTTTTTCGGGAGATGGTGTATACTCTAGTAAATGAGAGCGCTGAGAGAGGAAGTGTGAAATTGCCGCCATCTACCGTTCGGCGAAGGCCGCCGCTGAAAAAGGTCCCCCGCTCCCGCCCCCGTCCGCGCGGGCGGGACAGGCACCTCCCCCTGCGCCCCATCCTCTTTGGGCTGCTGGCGGTGCTGTTGGGGGGGCTGCTCATCCTCTCGCGCTGCCGGTACCGGCAGCCGGTGGAGCCCTCTCGGGCCCAGACCATCGCCGGCATCCCGGTGACCGAGGAGTTCATCCCCGCGGGGAACGCCGGGCGGCCGGGCATCAAGCGGGAAATCAAGTGGGTGGTCATCCACGAGACGGCCAACCACTCAGACGGGGCGGACGCCCAGCGCCACAGCGAGTACATACAGAAAAAATCGGTGGAGAGCACCCTCTCCTGGCACTACACGGTGGACGACCACCAGATCTATCACCACCTGCCCGACGACGAGGTGGGCTGGCACGCCGGCGACAAGCTGACCGCCGGCGGGGGAAACCAGTGCGGCATCGGGGTGGAGATCTGCGTCAACGACGACGGCGACTACGACCGGGCGGTGGACAACGCCGCCAAGCTCACCGCCTACCTGCTGGACTACTACGGGCTGGGGATCGAGAACATCAAGCAGCACCACGATTTCATGGAGAAAAACTGCCCCCAGATCATGCGGGACACCGGCGGCTGGGAGTCCTTTTTGCAGAAGGTGGAGGGCTATCGGGCGGGATGACAACCCCCGCCCTCTGTGCTATAATAAACAGAAAAGCGGCTGCGCGTTTGAGGGATGAAAAGGGCTTCTGTGCAATCTGCCGAGAGCGGCCGCCCACTCCCCCCGTTTTGGGGGGAGATGGAAAAATATGAGAGTGGCTGCCGGGGGTGGATGAGCCGGGCAGCCAAAAAAAGGAGAGGACCGCAAAATGGGTCTGGATCTGCAAAACGAGCGCAATTTGACCATGCTCACCGACTTTTACGAGCTGACCATGTCCAACGGCTACCTGGAGAGCGGGATGGACGACAAGATCGGCGTCTTTGACATGTTCTTCCGCAAGATCCCCGACGGGGGCGGCTACGCCATCTTCGCCGGGCTGGAGCAGCTGGTGGAGTACATGAACAACCTCCGCTTCACCCAGGAGGACGTGGACTACCTGCGGGGCAAGCACATCTTCAGCGAGGCCTTCCTCGACTACCTGCTGCACTTTCGCTTCACCTGCGACGTCTGGGCCGCCAAGGAGGGGGAGCCGGTCTTCCCCGGCGAGCCGGTGGTCATTGTGCGGGGTCCGGTGATCCAGGCCCAACTGGTGGAGACCATGGTCCTGCTGACGGTCAACCACCAGTCCCTGCTGGCCACCAAGGCCAACCGGGTGGTGCGGGCCGCCGCCGGGCGGCCGGTGATGGAGTTTGGCTCCCGCCGCGCCCAGAGCTACGACGGCGCCATCTTGGGGGCGCGGGCGGCCTACATCGGCGGCTGCGCCGCCACCGCCTGCACCATTGCCGACCGGGACTACCACATCCCCGCCACCGGCACCATGGCCCACAGCTGGGTGCAGATGTTCGACTCGGAGTACGAGGCGTTCAAGACCTATGCCGAGATCTACCCCGACAGCTGCACCCTGCTGGTGGACACCTACAACGTCATCAAGTCGGGCATCCCCAACGCCATCAAGGTCTTCAACGAGGTGGTCATCCCCCGGGGCTACCGGCCGGCGGGCATCCGCATCGACTCGGGCGACATCGCCTACCTCTCGAAAAAGGCCCGCAAGATGCTCGACGAGGCCGGTCTCACCGACTGCAAGATCGTGGCCAGCAACTCGCTGGACGAGTACATCATCCGCGACCTGATCACCCAGGGGGCCAAGGTGGACTCCTTCGGAGTGGGGGAGAACCTCATCACCAGCAAGTCCGACCCGGTGTTCGGCGGGGTCTACAAGCTGGTGGCCATTCAGGAGGGGGAGCACTACATCCCCAAAATCAAGATCTCCGAGACGGTGGAGAAGATCACCAACCCCGGCTTCAAGCAGGTCTGGCGCTTTTTTGACAAGGACACCCACCAGGCCATCGCCGACTATGTGACCGAGTTCGGCGAGGAGGTGGACACCTCGAAGCCCATCACCATCTTCGACCCCAACGCCACCTGGAAAAAGCAGACCCTGGAAAACGTCTACGCGGTGCCGGTGCTGGAGCAGGTCTTTGCCGAGGGCAGGTCCCTCTACACCCCCCTCTCCTTGCAGCAGCTGCAAAACTACTGTCTGGAACAGGTGGACCACCTTTGGGAAGAGGTCAAGCGGTTTGAAAACCCCCACCGCTACTATGTCGACCTCTCCCCCAGCCTGTGGCGGATGAAGCGCGACCTGCTTGAAAAGGTCAACACCTTCTAAATAAAGGGCGCATGGCAGATGAAAAGGGCCCGTCGGAGCAGGTCGCTCCGGCGGGCCCTTTTTTAGTTGTTCGCAGGGGGGAGAAGCGACTCGAAGGCCGCCGTCGGCAGGGGCGGGGCGTAGAGGTATCCCTGGATCAGGTCGCAGCCCGCCTCCCAGAGGAAGGCCGCCTGCCCCTCTTCCTCGATCCCCTCGGCCACCGATTCGATATCCAGCGCCCTGGCCAGAGAGAGGATGGAGCGGACCACCGCCTGGGAGCGGGGGGAGTGCAGGCTGTCGGCGAAGAACTGCCGGTCCAGCTTGAGGGTGTCCACCGGCAGGTCCTTGAGCAGCCCCAGGGAGGAGTAGCCCGCCCCGAAGTCGTCCAGCGAGCAGTGCATCCCCAACTGGTGGATGCGCTCGATCAGGTCCCGCGCCTCCCCGATCTCCCGGGTGGTGAAGAGGACGTTTTCCGTCAGCTCCAATTCCAGCCGGTGGGCGTCGACACCGGTGCGCTGCAGGATGTCGCGGTAGCTGTCCAAAAAGTGGGCGGTCTTCATGTGCTGGCGGGAGACGTTGACCGATACCGGCACCTCTGCCAGCCCCTGCTCCGCCCATCTTTTGAGCAGCAGGCAGACCTTTTCAAAGACCAGCAGATCCAACTGGCGGATCAGCCCGGTGCGCTCGCAGAGGGGGATGAATTCGCCCGGGGGGACCAACCCCCGCCCCGGGTGGACCCAGCGCACCAGGGCCTCGGCCCCAGCCACCTCGGCATGGCCGTCCCGCTGCCGGTATTTGGGCTGCAGGTAGATGCAGAACTCCTCCCTGGCAAAGGCCTGTTCCAACTCCTTCAGGCGCTCGATCTCCTCCTCCTGGCGGACGGCAAATGAGCCGTCAAAGAGGGCGGCGCTGCTGGGGTATTCCTCGGCCACGGTCCTGCGGGCCAGATTTGCCCGGCGCTCGGCCGCCCCCAAATCGGGGTCGGCGGGGTCGACGGGACAGCCACCCTGGCTCACCCGCAGGCGGCCCACGGCGGTGTCGATGTCCCCCAGCCGGGTGGAGAGATCTTCCATCCTGGCAGCCAGCCGTTCCTGGGGGCCGTGCGCCAGCAGGTAGAAGGTGTCCCCCTCGCCGCGGGCCGCCAACTCGCCCTCGCCCAGCTGCTGCAGAAGGGTGCGGTGCACCCGGCGGAGGAGGTCGTCGCCATTTTCCTCGCCCTTGACCTCGTTGACCAGGCGAAAGTCCTTCAGGTTCAGGGCGATCACCGCCCAGCCCTCTGCCGGGCGCTGGCGGACGAGCCGCTCCCCCTCCCAGAGGAAGCGGGTGTTGTTGTATCCCCCGGTGACCGGGTCCGAAAAGGCGACCCGCCTCATCTGGGCGCGGGTCCAGTTCTGGTAGATGATCCCGCCCGCGCTCAACAGCGCCAGCAGGATGGCGGCGCCCACGGCAAAGCCGATGGTCCGCCGGGTGGAGAGGTCGACGTCGGCGGCGATGAGGTCGCGGGGGATGAGGGTGGCCACATACAGCCCGTAGTCGCCGATGGGCCGGTAGTCCAGCCAGATCTCCTCCCCGTCGGCGGTGGGGAGGAGGACATTGCCCGCCCGGCCCTGCCGCAGGCCCTCCTGCATCTCCTGCGCCCACCCCTCCGTCTCGGAGTACTGGGTGGCGGCGATGAAGGCGGAAAAGGGCCGCTGGGTGGGGGAGACGAGGATGGTCCCATCGCTGTCGAGGACGCAGGTGCTCCCCTGCCCGTCAAAGCAGTCGTTGTCGATGATGGCGCGCATCTTCTCACTCGATTTGACGCCCGCCAACACCCCCGTGACCTGCCCGTCGCGGGCGAGGGGGACCAGATAGAGAAACCCGTCCTTTCCCGGAAGGGGGCAGAAGACGCGCGTGCCGTTGAGTGCCGACTGAAAGGCGGGCAGTTCGCCCAAATTGACGGAGTAGTCTTCGGTGAAGGGGTTTTCACCCGCGGGGCCGACCACGGCCAATTCGTCAAATTTTGCAAATGAGGCGCGGGCGTGCAGCCCTTCGGGGGAGAGGACGCCCGCCGCCAAGTCCTCGGCGGTGAGGACGAGTTGGCCCATGGTGCCGTCGATGCGCGCTCGGATGAGCTGGGCGGACTGGTTGGAGACGTCCGTCAGGTATTGCTGGGTGCGGCGGTCGACCGCCTGCCGCAATGCCACCGCGTTCCAGACGGCGACCGCCCCGATCCCCACCAAGAGGGCGGCCATCGCGACCAACACCCACCGGCGCACCCCCTGTGAGAGGTGTTTCTTATGTCCCTGCACAGCGCTCCTCCTCCCGGATGCAGAATGGCAGACGGCTCTTAAAAGCCGGAAAAAATGACAAACTTTTTTGTGTACGTATACAGAATGATAAAGCCGTTTTTACCATTCTAGCAAATGGGGGGTTATAAAACAAGGTCATATTTGTACACGTATCCATATAGCTAAGGGCTTTTTTGTGCTATACTAGAAGGGAAATGCAGAGGGAGGGGGGAAGGGGCTGTGAACGAAAAAACGACGCTGTTTGCCTACCTGCACGGGGCGCTTGTGGGGGAAATCGAGACCGGCCGCATCCGCTGCGGGGAGTCGCTGCCGTCGGCCAAAAAGCTCTGCGAGCGCTACCGCGTGGGCATCCGCACGGTGCGGGACGTGCTCGCCGCCCTGCGCGAAGAGGGGTACATCAAGACCGAGGAGCGGCGCTGCGCGGTGGTGATCTACAGGGAGGACGTCAGTCGGGAAAACCAGCGGGCCATCCGCGCCCTGTTGGCGCGGCGCTCCTCGGTGATGGAGATGTACCAGACGCTGGCTATCCTGACCCCGCCCATCTTTTCCTTTGGGGCGCGCTGCAGCGGCGAGCGGATGCTGCGGCAGTTGCAGCGGGGCTACCAGAAGGTGGGCACCGCCGCCCCCAAAGAGAACTGGCGGGCCTCCTCCGCGGCGCTGCACCGGCTGCTCTCCCGGTGCGGCAGTCCCCTTTTGGGCGAGCTCTATTCCAGCATGGAGTTGTACACCCAGGTGCCGGTCTTTGAGGGGTATCAAAATCCCTATTTAGAGGCCATTCGCCAAAATCCGGCGGGGTTTTCCACCGCCCTTGCCGCCCTGGCAGAGGGGCCGCCGGAGCGGGTGGAGCAGTGTTTTGGCCAGATGTACCGAAACGTCGGCTTGCAGGTGGAGCGGTATCTGCAGACCCTGGCGGCCGACCACCCCCAGGTGGAGGAGGACCCTGCCAGCGCCTTTCGCTGGGATGCGGAGAAGGGGCGGGTCTGCACCTACACCGAAATTGGGCGAGACCTGCTGGACGGCATCCGCGCCGGGGTCTATCCCGACGGCAGTTTTCTGCCCCCGGCGGCCGCTTTGGCACAGCGCTACGGCGTCTCCCTCTCCACCCTCCGCCAGGCGCTGGAGATGCTGCGCCAGTTGGGACTGGTGGAGGTGTACAACGGCCGGGGCACCCAGGTCACCCTGGGGCGGATGCAGTTGAGCGAGGAGAGTATCTGTCAGGCGGGCAACCGGCGGGACGCCCTCCTCTACCTGCAGGGGATGCAGTTCATGGTGCTGGTGTTGCCCCGGGTGGCCCATCTGGCCTTTCCCCACATGGAAAGGGGGGTGGCCCAGCGGGTGGTCCAGGCGGCCAAAGGGGGAGGGGAGAGCCCCCTCACCCCCCTGATCGCCGCCGTCATCGAGGCCATCCCCCTGGCCTCCCTGCGGCAGATCGTAGAACAGACCAACCGGCTGCTCCAGCGGGGGGCTTTCCTGTTCTACCTGCAGGGGCGGCGGGCCCAGCGGAACATACGGGCCGTCTTTCACATCTGTGTCGAGGCGGCAAACGCCCTGCAGGCGGACGAGGAGGCGGTGTTTGTCCAGAAGCTGACAGACTGTTATCGCTTGATTTTCGAGCGGGCCCGGCAGCGGTTCGTCGAGGCGGGCCTTTCAGGCGCCGCCGAGATCGCCCTGCCCTAAAGCGGCGGCAAAAAAAGAGAGGCGGCGTCGGCCACCTCTCTTTTTTCATTTTTCATTTCTCATTTGCCCTGTCGCTCAAAGCTGTAAAATCATCAGCTTTTCGGCGCAGAAGCTGCCGTCGCGAAAGCGGAAGGACCGCTCCCGCAGGCCGTAACTCTGAAAGCCAAAGCGCTCGTACAGGGCGGCGGCCCGCCGGTTTTCGGCCACCACCTCCAGCTCGATCTGCAGGTAGCCGGCGGCGCGGGCGGCCGCAATGACGACCGGCAGTAGGGCAGAGCCGATGCCCTGCCCCCAAAACGCCTCCTTGACCGAGATGCCGAACTCCGCCCGGTGGCGGTACTTGTCCAGCCGGGCGACGGGAGCGAGACCGGCGTTGGCGGCCAGTTCGCCCCCCACAAAGGCGGCCGCCATCAGGGCGAGGGGATCCTCTGCCTGCCGCCGCAGGAGGGCGGCCTCCTCCGCGGTGGTCTGGGTGATCTCGTCGGGGTAGCGGGCCATGAACCCGGTCTCCGCCGACGTCTGGCGAAGGTGGGCCAGTACGGCCTCGGTGTCCTCCGCCTGGGGGGAGCGCAACAGGCACTCCCGGCCGTCTTTCAGGAAAATCGTCTGCGGGGTGATGAGCATGGTTTTCTACCTCCCTAAAAAAGAAAATAGTGGGCCAAAGGTGCGGCCAAACTGCCCCTATCGGGCGCCGCGAGAGCGCAACGTGCCGAAGGGACAGGGGCCCGCTCTCGGTAGGCGCGCGCCGTTTTTGCCGGACAAAAAAGGCGCCCCTGCGGGCGACCGGCGGCGGGCAGGGGCGCTTTTGGAAAATCAGTGGCAGGGCGGCTGGCGAAGGGAAGCCGCCAACAGGTCTTTGACGGCCGCCACGCTGGAGCATGGCTCCGCCGCCCCCAACAGGTAGGCGAGGGCGTCGTTCCACTCGTCGAGGGGATAGCGGTCGTCCGGAATTTGCAGCAGGTAGGGAATGACCTGCTGCCTGGTGGCACCTCGCCGCAGTTCAGACAGGTAGGTGCCGCAAAACTCTGCAGCGGTGTCCAAAAGCCCCATCGACGCCATTTACCAACGCCTCCTTCAAGGTGTTTTTTCCAAAACAGGAACAATTGCCCTGTAAAAAAATGCGATTTTATCCACTCTAAAAAGTATATACCACTATTAAATCACAAGTTTTAGTAATTGTAAAGAGTATCTCTTTTCCAATTGGGTTAACAACTCGCCGCCATTTCGATACCCTGTTAAAGAAGGAGTGATAAGGTGGAGAAGGTAGATTACGCCGGCCTCGGCAGGCGCATCCGCTATTTCAGAAAGCGGCGGGGACTGACCCAGGAGGAGCTGGCCAACCTGGTGGAGTTGACCCAGAAACACATCAGCAACATCGAGTGCGCCCACTCCATCCCCACACTTCAGACCTTTGTCAAGATCAGCAACTGCCTGCAGGTGCCGCCGGACCTGCTGTTGGGCGATTCTCTGGCTTTTTCCTATCCCGGGCGGGCGGAGGAGGTGGCCTCCCTCATCCGGAGCTGTTCCCGCCGCCAGTTGGCGGAGGTGGAGCAGTACATCTTCTACATCCTCCAAAAATGACAGGGCAAAGAAAAAGCCCCTCTCCGACCCGCTGTGGGGGAGAGGGGCTTTTTGTGGCCTGCCGCCGGGGAGTTTAGCCAGCGTACTTATCTGCGATGACCCATAGTAACCTGCAATAGCCGGAAAGCCCCGTCATTACTGGATTTATCGAATGGTACACATGGTACCATGTATACCTTGGTATTCCAAAATTGAACGGGGTTTTCTGCATTTCTCCTAAGCTTCCTAAGCTCTGGACCTGTACAAAAATGTTAATTGGATAAAATGTGCGATTAGCTTGGTAATTATATCTACTCTACAAAAAACAGACGCTTGTTCTACATTGTAGAGACATTGAACCGTCCAAGTCTGGAGCCTAATGAATTATATTCGAATATCGGAATAAATTTGCTGTGGCTTAAAAATTTAATACAAAATCCCATTTCTTTCTCATATAGCATATGCTATAATTAAACATAACAGATGTAATATAAAAGTAAAATTATAGGAGATTCAAAATGGATTTTTCTTCTATTGTCAAGAAAGTAAGGCTCGAACTTAGCTTAACTCAGAAGCAACTAGCGCAAGCCTTAAATGTAAGTTATACAACGATTAACCGTTGGGAGAATGGTCATGTTGTACCAAGCAACCTTGCTCAAAAGAGTTTTTTTGATTTTTGCGAGAGTAATTTTATTAATATTTCGCAGTTGTTAAAACAGGATGGGAACGAATAATAATCAAGTAGAAAGAAGGTGATAGATATGGCAAGAGCAGATTTGCTCTATGACTTAATAAAATATGGCCTGGTCAATGATAATCCGAATTTTCGTAAAGTGGCAGAGGCCATTTGTGCAGAAGAACGTGCAAAACAACACGGAGTATTGGCGAATAGGATTGAGGAGTTACTTCGAATACAAAACCGTCCTTTGATGAAAGATCCGTTACAACCTACTATACGGAATAGTAATGGCGAACAAAACTTGTTTGTTGAAAAGATTCCTGCCAAAAAGCTCGAACAGTTATTACTGCCGAAATCAGTGGTAGAGAGCTGCCATGATCTTATAGAGGAACAATCCCGGGCTGATTTGTTGCGTTCGCATGGCTTAGAGCCTCGTAATAAAATTTTACTTATTGGCCCGCCAGGTAATGGAAAAACATCCTTAGCAGAAGCTATTGCAGAAGCGTTGATGCTACCGTTATTCACTGTAAAGTATGAAAGTATCGTTGGTGCATATCTTGGTGAAACGGCAACTCGCCTTGGCAAGTTATTTGATTATGCGAAAACAAGGCAATGCGTCTTGTTTTTTGATGAATTTGAGACACTCGGAAAGGAGCGCGGAGACACTCATGAAACTGGAGAGATTAAAAGAGTAGTAAGTTCCTTGCTCCTGCAAATTGATGCGTTGCCGAGTTATACTATTGTCATAGCAGCTACGAATCATGATACTCTTTTAGATAGAGCAGCATGGCGACGTTTTCAATTACGTCTTTCGCTCCCCAAACCTTCCCGTCGTGATTTAGAGATATGGTTTAAACAATTTGAGCGCAGGGTTGGCTTTGACTTCGGATTGGCACCCTCAACACTAGCGAAGAAGCTTTTGGGTAAAAGTTTTGCCGAGGCTGAGGAATTTGCATTATCGGTTTACAGAAAATATGTTTTAAGGATTCCAAACAGTAATGTTAAAGAGATTACCCAAAACGAACTTAGCCTTTATTTAGCAGGCGCACAAAGCAATATTGATGCAAAAACAAATCAGGAAGAAGGTGCTGAATAATGCCAGAAAGACAAGAACGCCCTATTTTATTATTTGGTAGACCGCAAACTGCTGATAGGAGTAATAAAGGCGGAGGGGCACCCAAAATCGGTATGCCGTCCCATGCAAAACAAGCATCTCGTTTACAGCCAAAGCTGGAGATGCTTCAAAAGGTCATTGATGACAATAAAATATTGCTTCAACAATCCCCCACTGGAATTGAGCCTGAAAAAACTCTTGTCTTTGAGGTGTCTGGCGAGTTATCATCTTTTTATACCGCTGTTAAAAATCTTGGCAGTGATGCGGAGTGGATATTTGATACTTCTAAATATATGCTTGCCTCAGATGATTTTTATGTCTGTAAAACAGATAAACATACAAAAGTTTTATCACGAGATGAAACGAAATCTCAATTTAAAGGGAAGGTCTACTGTGTCCTTGCGAACAATCGTGCTCTTGAAGAAATGGTATCTCTGTGGAAGAATTATTCAAAAAACCCTGAGATGAAATTCCCATCTGGTAAAGCAGGACTAAAAGATGTTTTTAACAACCTTATTGACATCCATTTCTGGGGTTATAAAGAGCGGATTGAAGAAACAGGTATTTTAGATGCATGGAGGGAAGATCTAAATTTAGATCCTGATCTAAGCGAAGTAAAATGTGAAATTGAGCTATTTTATAGAAAGTCTAGGGAAATTAGGCAACGGCGAGAGAATGATGTTAAAGCATTGGTGCAAGCTGCTGGAGGAAGAGTGTTGAGCCAAACTGTCATTGAGGGAATAAACTATCACGCCATTTTGGCATCCCTGCCAAGACAGACGGTTCAATCCATTATCGACCAAAAAGATGTTTCACTGGCTTCTGCAGATCAGATAATGTTTTTCCAAGCCGTAGGACAGAGTGTAGTAATTTCTGCAGATAATATTTCTGAAAGTACTGCGCAGGTAAATATACCTAGCGTCATTGAAGATGAACCGATTATTGCATTGTTCGATGGGTTGCCTCAGGAGAATCATCCATACTTAGATGGTATATTAAATATAGATGATCCTGATAACTATGCGGCACAGTATACGGTATCTGCCAGAATGCATGGAACATCTATGGCTTCATTTATTGCTCATGGAGACCTTAATAATATTCGCCATCAAATTACTCACAAAATATACGTAAGACCAATTATGCGGGCACGGAACTCCTTTGCTGGCCCTCAAGAAGAGATACCAGATGATATTTTAATTGTTGATAAAATATATGAGGCGGTGCGACGGCTTTATGAAGCAGACGCGGGACGTGTTGCCCCTACTGTCAGAGTAATAAATCTTTCTATCGGTTTTCCGGGGAGAATATTTGATCAAATGATGAGCCCTTTAGCTCGTTTGCTAGACTGGTTAAGCTATACATACCGCGTTCTTTTTGTTGTGAGCGCAGGAAACCATGCTGGGGCCATAGATGTTGGAATGCCCTTTTGTGACTTTTCTGCCCTCACTATTGAGGAGCGAACGAACATTATTATTCAGCATATGAACAATAATCTGCGTTTTCAAAGGCTTCTTTCACCCGCGGAAAGCGTAAATGCCCTTACCATAGGCGCTTCTTTTTCGGACGAATCATCTTTTACCGCAGATGCCCGGCAGGTATTACCTTGTTTGGATGATATGGTGAGTCCAATTAGCGCACTTGGCAGAGGCGTAAACAATTCTATCAAACCTGATATTATTTTTGACGGCGGAAGAAACACCCTGTTTCAGAATAGTGTAGGTGGCACAGAATTGCATTGGCGTTCATCACTCACAAGAGCACCGGGTTCTCTTTCGGCAGCCCCATATGAATTATCCAGTGGCTCTCAAAAAATAATGCACTCATTTGGGACAAGCAATGCTGCCGCATTAATTTCACACGAAGCGTCACGCTGTTTTGACACTCTTTCTGATGTATTTAATGATGCTGGGGAGTCTTTACCTTATGGCGCGGTAGCATTACTTATTAAAGCTATGTTGGTTCATGGATCCGAGTGGGGTGACCTATACAATACATTTAATTCAGTCCTTGGCAATCCTAAAAGATTTACAGACTATGTTTATAGGTTTTTTGGTTATGGAAAGCCAGATATCGACAAGGCAATTGAATGCGCTAAAAACCGAATTACACTGCTAGGATATGGAGAACTCAAAGATGGAGAAGCTCACCTTTTTAATCTCCCTTTGCCTTTCGATGAATTCAGCCGCAGTAAAATACTTCGCCGCTTAACGGCTACTCTTGCCTGTTTTTCTCCCATAACACCTTCACGGCAAGCCTATCGGTCAGCACAATTGTGGTTTTCTATAGAAGGTGCTAAAAAGCACTTGATTGATAATCGTATAAATGCCGATTGGCAGGCTACAAGAAGAGGAAGTTTACAGCATGAGATTTTTCAAAATGATGAGATCATTTTTTGGGGTGCGGATGATGCAATACAGCTTAAAGTAAATTGTGCAAATGTTGCAGATGATAAGTTTAGCGGTACAGTTCCCTATGCATTAATGGTTTCTTTTGAGGTAGATGCAGCGGTAAATATTGACGTATATGAAAGAGTGTCCACAAAGGTCAAGCCGCCAGTCACAGTATAATTTACATATTGGTGATAAAAATAAAAGAGTGGTTAGTTACCAAAAGTAAGAAATAAATCAATATAGCGAGTTAATGATATGAGTCTAGAAGACTCATGAAAACAGCGGCTATTCATTAAAGGGGCAGCCTTTATCTGAATAACCGCTGCTTTTATTATAGTTAGGATACATCTTAGCTTTTTGGTATAGTATTTCTATGTAAAAATCAAATTATCTTTTCATAAGTTAGCAAATGTCGATATGTCCTGTATTTACGGGCTTTATCGGCATTTTCTTTTTCGGAAGATAGTTGCATAAGCTGGCGTATTTAAGAATAACAAGAGAGCAAAAAGTAGTAAATTTTGTAGTAAACTCTTTCTACTACCTTTGAATGGCTGGGCGAGAGGACCGCTGGCAGCGCCGTTACAAGGCGGTCGCCGTGCCGCCCGGCCCCCGCCTGGGGAAGGACAGGGACCGTATGGGGGGATGGACTCGCCTACACTGCACCTGAACAGTTAAATGGCTGAACTGGTGACCCGCCGATAGCGCCACTGCAAGCCAAATGGCTCATCGCCCACCCCTGACGGAGAAAGGGCGGGACAGAGGGCGCCCGGTAGAGAAGGGCCCGCTTCACACTGTGGCCGGGTAGCTGGATGACCGAACGTGGAGACTGTTGGCAGCGCCGTTATAAGGCGACCGTCGCGCCACCTGTCCCCGCGGAGAAAAGGGCGGGTAAGGGTAGGGATTGCGCGGCGGCAGGAAGCCTGCCTTGCGCAGTGGCAGAGCGTCTGAACAGCCGAGAGAGGGGGAGGATTGGCATTGTCACAGGGCAATCCTCTCCCTCTACCCCACCGGGGAAGGGGAAGAGGAAAAGGCGGGAGCCGTGAGGGGAGAAGGGTCTGCCCCATGCGGTGGCCGCGCGAGGGGCAGAGGTTATTGGCGGAGACGCCGCAAGGTGACTGCCGCACGGCTTATCCCCCCGCCGGGGAGAGGGCGAGAAAAACAGGAGGCACGCGGGAGGAGAGCCGCTTCATCCAGTGGCTGAGCAGCGAGAAAACCGGGCGGGAAAGGATTGGCGCCGTCGCAAGGCAACAGCCCCTCCATCCCCCTTGCCGAGAAAAGGGGGGATGGAGGGGCTGTGTGGGGGAGAAGGACTCGCCTTACACAGTGGCCGAGCAGTCGGGCAATCAGGTCAGGGATTTATTGGCGGCGTCGCCGCAGGACGGCCGCCGCGCCGCCCGCCAGCAGAAGGGCGGTGAGGAGGGGCAGGGGCGCGCTGTCCCCAGTATAGGGGCTCCCGCCGCCGGCAGAGGGGGTGGGAGGAGTGGGGGCAGGCGTCGGCTGCTGTTCGCGCGCCTGAAAGGTCACCGCCACCCGGGCCCCTTCCTTTCCCACCGTCACCCGCAGTTGCAGGCCGTCTTCCCCCGCCAGGGTCTGTCCGTCAAGCTGCCAGCTCTCCAACTGGTAGCCGGTGGCGGGCAGGGCGGTGAAAAGCACCACCGTCCCCTCGGGGAGGGAGGCACCGCTCTCCACCGGCTGGCCGTCAGCGGCGGCGGTGAGCCGCCCGTTGGTGGGCTGTTCAAATAGGAGAGCGCCTTTGGCGGGAGGGGCCTCCTCCGCTTTTTGGGCCAGCACATAGTAGCTGAAGTGGTCGGTCTCAAAACAGGCAAACCCATCTTTGACCTCAACGGGGTAGGGGACCCGCGCGCCGGTGGGTTCGACCCGGTAGACCACCAGGCGGTCGGCGTCGTACCCGTCGGGGATGGGGATGCGCACCGACACCTTGCCCGACGGCTGGATCTTGCTGCCGTCGCAGAGGAGGGAGATGTCAAAGGCGGTGTACTGTTCGGCCACCTCGTCGAGGGCGCTCTGCACCAGCTGCCAGTCGTCCGCCCCCTCTTGCAGCCGTTCGGCCTGCAGGGTCACCGCCGAGGGGGAGACCCCTTCGGGGATGGCTGCGGGCGGGCAGTAAAGCTGCACTTCGGTGCCGGTGTCCTTTAAATCCAGGGGCTGCTTGGCAAAGGTGACCACCAGCTGGGTGTCGGCGCGCAGCTGGGAGAGGGAGAAGCGGTCCCCCTCGAAAGGCACCGGCTCGCCGCCGGCGGTGACCGATTGCAGCGCCCACCCGTCGGCGGGCTGGGCGGTGTAGGTGATGGACTGGTTCCAGCCCACCGTCTGCGCCCCGGCGGGGGAGAGGGTCCCCTCCCCCACGACCTGGGCGGTGAGGTGCAGGTCGGGGGCGTGAACGGCCCAGACAGCCTCCCCGCCCGGCCGGTAGTCGGCCGGGCCCTCTTCAGTAAAGGCAAACCAGCCCTGCTGCGGCGCGTCGCCCTGATAGGTGATGGCCGCGTCCCCGTCGGTCCAGCTGCCTTTGAGGGTGACCGCCGCCGCCCCGGAGGGGGCGGGCTCCCAGCTCTGACCGACGGTGAGGGGGGCGGACAGGGTCAAGTCGGTGACGCCGGAGATGGCGTCGACAGAAACGGCGGCCCCCTCGATGGAAAGGGAGGCGCGCCCGGTGGCCACGGCGGTGCCCTTCTCCTCCACATAGCCCTGGGCGTAGATGGCGCCCCCGTCGGGGAAGGTGATGCCGTCGACGATGCGCACGTCGGCATTTTCGCACTGCACTGCCGCTATCCCGTCGCCGCTGTAACAGCCGCCGCTCACCAGTTGGCGGACGGTGCAGTGCTGCAGGGTGACCGAGGTGTTGCCCGCCGAGACGCTCTTGCTGGAGAGGCCCAGGGGCCCGCCGATGGCGGCGGTGATGGTGCTGTTTCGGATGTCCAGTTTGGCGGTGCCCGAGATGTCCACCGAACCGCCCCCGTTGAAGAGAAAGCCGCCGCCGAGGATGTTGCCGCCGTAGTCCCCGTTGTAGAGGGGGAAGTCGCTGTCGACAATGGTGACCGAGGTGTTTTGGGAGCGGGCCGAGGCGGTGGCCGTGTCGCAGTGGCCGCCGCCGTAGACGTCCCCGTGGAGGGTGGAGTTCCGAATGGTGATGGAGACCTGACCGGCGTCGGCGTTGCAGTTTCTGTCCGACGCCATCCCGCCGCCCATGATCTCCCGCTCCGGCAGGTCGGTGTCGAGAATCTCGATCTTGACCGAGCCCACCGACACGTCCACCCCCTGCACATTGGCATAGCCGCCGCCCCAGAGGTAATCGTCGCTGTGAAAGACGGTGTCGGCATGGTCAAAGGTGACGGCGGCCTGGCCGGTGACCCGGGCCTCGCCCCCGGGCTGGTCTGCCGTTCCCCCGCCCAGCAGCCAGCCGATGCTGCCGCCGCGCACCGTGACCTTGGTGGAGGGGACGGTGCGGTCGAGCCCGCCGCCGTAGAGGTAGCGGACCTTGGCGCGATCGACCGTCAGGGGAACGCCGTTGGCAAAGAAGCGGTATGCCCCCAGGGTGTGGTTTTGCCCGTCGCCGCTGTCCAGGGTGAGGGAGGTGATCCCCCGGTCGGCGGGGACCACCAGGTCCCCCGTCTCCCCCAGGTCTTCGCTCAGCAGCAGGGTCAAATCCCCGGTATTTTCGCCGAGGGAGGCGAAGGCCTCGCCCACCGTGGGAAAATCGCCCCCCGCCCCGATGCGCAGAACGGTGGCCCCCTGGGCAAAGGGGACGGCGGCCAACATGGCCACAGCCAGCAGCAGGGAGAGGGCCCAGCAACCCAATCGCTTGTTCACAACAGTTACCTCGCGGCAGAAAACACTGCCTCTTTCTGTGCGGTCACGCACATTTTGCCTTGTAAATATCTGTGACTTTATTATATGCCCTGTGACAACTTCCTGTCAAACCTTTTCGACAAGGGGGAGGGGCTGGGCGGCAGGACGGGGCCCGCTGAACAACAGAAGGGGACCCGTCGGGCGGCGAAAGAGGCGCGCCAAGCGGCCAAAGGGCCTGCCGGGCAGCGGAGGAGAGGGGCGTCTGCCGCTGCATTTTGAGCGGGTTTTCGGAATGAAAAAGGCGGCCCCTCCGCCAAAACGGAAGGGCCGCCCATCTGGTTGGAAAAACTTACTTGGTGCCGAAGATCCGGTCGCCGGCGTCGCCGAGGCCGGGGACAATGTAGCTGTTCTCGTTGAGGCGCTCGTCCAGGGCGCCCACATAGATCTCCACGTCGGGGTGGGCCTCCTGCAGGGCGGCAAGCCCCTCCGGCGCGGCGATGACGCACATGAACTTGACCGAGCGGGGGCCGTATTTCTTCACCAGGTTGATGGCGTCGATGGCCGAGCCGCCGGTGGCCAGCATCGGGTCGAGGACGATCACGTCCCGCTCGCTGATGTCGGTGGGCATCTTGCAGTAGTACTCCACCGGCTTGAGGGTCTCGGGGTCACGGTAGAGACCCACGTGGCCGATCTTGGCCGAGGGGACCATGTTGAGGATGCCGTCCACCATCCCCAGGCCGGCCCGGAGGATGGGGACAAAGGCGATTTTCCGCCCGGCGATGATGTGGGCCTTGGCGGTGGCGATGGGGGTCTCGATCTCCACGGCCTTTAGGGGCAGGTCGCGGGTGGCCTCGTAACACATGAGCATGGCGATCTCGCTGATGAGCTCGCGAAACTCCTTGGTGCTGGTGTTCTTGTCCCGCAGCAGGGAAATCTTGTGCTGGATCAGGGGGTGGTCCATGATGAACGGTTCTTTTGCCATTTGAAAATCCTCCTTGTATTTGTCCCAAAGGCGGCTTTGCAGGGGGCTGCCCGGCCGCCGGATGTGCGTCGGTGCAAAGGGAGGGTGGGAAAGGGGGGCCTGTCAGCAGCCTCCGCCTTCCCACCCTCTCAGGGTCTATTGTTTTTTCTTGTCCAGCTCGGTGAGCATATCGACCCGGCGCTGGTGGCGGCCGCCCTCATAGGCGGTGTCGAGAAACACGTCGACCAGCTCGCAGGCCAGGCCGGAGGAAATGACCCGTCCCCCCATGCACAGCACGTTGGCGTCGTTGTGCATGCGGGTGTACTTGGCGCTGTAATAGTCGGAGCAGCAGGCCGCCCGGATGCCGGGGGTCTTGTTGGCGGCAATGGAGATGCCGATGCCGGTGCCGCAGAACAGCAGGCCCATCTCGCATTCGCCGGAGGTGATGTGGGCGCAGGTCTCGCTGGCGATCACCGGGTAGTCCACGCTCTCCCCGTTGCAGCCGCAGTCGATGTACTCGACGCCGCGCTCGTCCAAATGCTTTTTGACTTCTTCTTTCAGGGCGTATCCGCCGTGATCGCAACCGATGGCTAACATATTCACATTCCTCCGTTTAGTCTCTGCCGCTCCTGCCGCTCGCGCTGGGCCTGGGAGAGGCGTATGTAGTGCAGGGCCAGCGCCGCCCCGTCCCCCGCCCGCCGCCGGTTTTCCGGCGCGGCGGCACAGGCGGCCACGGCGCTTCCCCTGGTGGAAAGCAGGTGGGGGGGCGCCAGGCGCACCCGCACGTTTCCATTGTAAATAGTATAGCACATCCGGCCGCCGTCTCCAAGTAGGAAAATGGGCATTTTTTCGTCGCTGCAAAACCGCAGCGCCTCCTCGGCGGCCACCGCCTCGTCCTCGCTCACCCGCTTCAGCGCGCCGCTGCCGTCGGCAAAAAAGGTGGCGGTGTAGACCTGGTTTCGCCGGGCGTCCATACAGGGGACCACATAGCCCCGCCCGTGGGCCAGGTTGTAGGCGGTCGCCTCCAGGGTGGAGACCCCCACGCAGGGCAGCCCGGCCCCGGCGCAGAGGCCCTTGATGGCCGCCGCGCCGATGCGCAGCCCGGTAAAGCTGCCCGGCCCGTGGGTCACCGCCAGCAGATCGACCGACCCCAGGTCGATTTTGGCCGCCTGGAGCATCCCGTCGATCATGGGCAGCAGGGTCTCGCTGTGGGTCAGTTTGATGTTGACAAAGCTCTCGGCCAGGATGACCCCCTCCTCCACCACCGCGCAGGAGGCGGATCTGGCCGAACAGTCCAGTCCCAAGATCCGCATCAGCTCTCCCTCCTCTTGTCGATCTGCAGGTTTTCCACCGTGATCCGCCGGCAGTCTTCCCCCTCCGGCTCGATGGTCACGGTGATGGTCTCCGGGGGGAGGACGGCCTCCACGTTCTCGCTCCACTCCACCGCCAGGATGCTGTCCCCCCGCTCCAGGTAGTCGAAAAAGCCGGTGGTCTCCACGTCGTCGATGTCCAGCACCCGGTACATGTCAAAGTGGTAGAGGTTGACCGGCCCCCGGTACTCGTTGACGATGGCGAAGGTGGGGGAGCTGATCTCCCCGCGCACCCCCAGCCCGGCGGCCAGCCCCCGGGTGAAGGCGGTCTTGCCCGCCCCCATCCCGCCCCGGTAGGCCACCACGTCCCCCGGGCGGAGGTGGGCGGCCAGCCGGGCGGCAAAGGCCTCGGTCTCGGCCACGCTGTGGGAAAGGTAGGATGTCATCTGCGCGTTTCCCTCCTTAAAACAGGCCGGTGATCCGGCCGTCCTCGTCGATGTCGATCTGGCAGGCGGCGGGCCGCGGCGGCAGCCCGGGCATGGTCATGATGTCCCCGGCCAGGGCCACCAGGAATCCCGCCCCCGAGGAGAGGCGCACCTCTTTGACCTGCAGGGTGAAGTCCCGGGGCCGCCCCAGCTTTTTGGGGTCGTCCGAGAGGGAGTACTGGGTCTTGGCGATGCAGACGGGCAGGTCGTCCCGCCCCAGCCGCTCGATCTGGCGCATCTGCTGCCGGGCGGCGGAGGTGTACTCCACCCCGGCGGCGCCGTAGATCTCCCGGGCGATGGCGCCGATCTTCTCCTCGATGGGGAGGGCCGCGTCGTAGAGGGGGGCAAACCGCCCCGGCTCCTCGCAGGCCCGGCAGACCAGCTTGGCCAGCTCCACCCCGCCCGCGCCGCCCTGGGAGAAGACGTCCGACAGGGCGTAGGGCACCCCCATCCCCTCCAGGCAGCGGGCCACCTCGGCCACCTCGCTGTCAAAGTCGCCGGCAAAGTGGTTGATGGCCGCCACCACCGGCACCCCGTACTTGCGCATGTTCTCTAAGTGGGCCTGCAAGTTGGGCAGCCCCGCCCGCACCGCGCCCGGGTTTTCCAGGGCCAGATCGCCCTTTTTCACCCCGCCGTTGTACTTGAGGGCCCGCACCGTGGCCACCACCACGATGGCGCTGGGGGCCAGGCCCGCGGCCCGGCACTTGATGTCCAAGAACTTCTCGGCCCCCAGGTCGGAGCCAAAGCCCGCCTCGGTGATGCAGTAGTCCCCCAGTTTGAGGGCCAGGCGGGTGGCCCGCACCGAGTTGCAGCCGTGGGCGATGTTGGCAAAGGGCCCCCCGTGGAGGATGGCGGGGCTGCCCTCCAGCGTCTGCACCAGGTTGGGGTTGATGGCGTCTTTGAGCAGGCAGGTCACCGCGCCGCTGATTTCCAGGTCCCGCACGTATACCGGCTCTTTTTCGTAGGTGTAGCCCACCAGGATGCGGCCGATGCGCTCCTTTAGGTCTTTCAGGTCGTCGGCCAGGCAGAGGATGGCCATGATCTCGCTGGCCACCGAGATGAGGAACCCGTCCTGCCGGGGCACCCCCGACAGGGGACCGCCCAGCCCCACCACGATGTTTCGCAGGGCGCGGTCGTTCATGTCCATGGCCCGCTTGAAGGTGATGCGCCGGGGGTCGATCCCCAGGGGGTTGCCCTGCTGAATGTGGTTGTCCACCGCCGCGCAGATCAGGTTGTTGGCCGCGGTGATGGCGTGCATGTCGCCGGTGAAGTGGAGGTTGATGTCCTCCATCGGCACCACCTGGGCGTAGCCGCCCCCGGCGGCCCCGCCCTTCACCCCGAACACCGGGCCCAGAGAGGGTTCCCGCAGGGCGATGACGCAGTTTTTGCGCAGCTTCTGCATGGCCTCGCCCAGCCCTACGGTGGTGGTGGTCTTTCCCTCCCCCGCAGGGGTGGGGTTGATGGCGGTCACCAGCACCAGCTTGCCGTCGGGCCGGCCGCGCAGCCGGTCGATCAGGGGTTGGCCCAGCTTGGCCTTGTAGTGGCCGTAGGGCTCCAGTTCCTCCTCCTTGATGCCCAGTTCCCCGGCCAGCCGGACAATGGGCTTCATCTCGCATTCCAGGGCGATCTCGATGTCGCTTTTCACAGTGCATTTCCCCCTTTTCACCCGCCCGGCCCCCACCGGCAGGGCGGCAAATCTTCATAAAGTATACCACAATTCCGCCTTGAATAAAACGGCGCAGTAGTATACAATATACCAAATAGCGGCCACGGCTTGGGCCGCCCTCTTTTTGTCGCTCCCGCCGGGGTGTGCCCGGCGGTCTCGCCGCCCTTTTGCGCGCCGTCTTCTATTATATATAAGGAACAATAAAGGAGCCCTGCTTTGAAAAAAGTGATTCGCTCGGTCCACCAGTACCTCAAGGACACCGACAAGATACTCTGGTTGCTCTGCATCGCCTGCAGCGCCATGTCTGTGATCACCCTCTGTTCGCAGATGTTTTACGGCTTCATCACCAGCAAGGTGGTCATCACCCAATCCCTGGCCACCGGCATCGGCATCGTCATGGCCATCATCATCTCCAAGATGGACTACCACATCGGCGCCACCTTTTGGAAGTGGCACGTCGTCCTCTGTGTGGGGCTGGTGCTGGCCACCTTCGTCTTCGGCATCCAAAACCCCGGCGCCGACGACAAGGCCTGGCTGCCCCTGCCCTTTGGTATGACCCTGCAGCCCACCGAGCTGCTCAAGCTCTCCTTCATCTTCACCTTTGGGATGCACCTGGAGTCGGTGGGGGAGAACATCAACCAGTACAAAAATGTCCTCCTGCTCTGCCTGCACGGGATGATCCCGGTGGGGCTGGTGGTCTTGCAGGGGGACGACGGCACCGCCCTCTCCTTTGTGGTGATTTTTTTGGCCATGCTCTTTTCCGCCGGCATCTCCTGGCGGTATGTGGCCGCCGGCTTTGTGGCCGCGGGGGTGGGCATCCCCATCCTCTGGAACTTCGTCATGAGCGAGAACCAGAAACAGCGATTTCTCATCCTGGCCGACCTCTCGGCCGACGCCAAGAACATCGGCTACCAGCAGTCCCAGGGGCTCATCGCCATCGGCACCGGGCAGACCTTTGGCACCGGGCTCTTTTCAAGCGTCGTCCCGCGGGAGGTGCCCTATGCCCGCAACGACTTCATCTTCTCCTACATCGGGCAGACCCTGGGCTTTGTCGGCTGCCTGCTGGTGATCGCGGTGCTGCTGGCGGTCACCGGGAAGGTGCTGGCCACCGCCGGCCGCAGTTCCGACCGGCTGGGCTACTTCCTCTGCGTGGGGATCTTCGCCATCCTCCTCTTTCAGATCCTCGCCAACATCGGCATGTGCCTGGGGATCATGCCGGTCATCGGCCTCACCCTGCCGTTTCTCTCGGCCGGCGGCACCTCGGTCATCATGCTCTACATGGCCATTGGGCTGGTGCTCAGCGTCTATATGAACAACAAGCAGGAGATCTTCTCCTAAGCCGACAGGGTTCGACGGTCTTTGTACAAGCTGTCAAATTTTTAAAGAAAAGTTTTGACAAATCGCCTAAAGCTGTGCTATGCTTGTATCAGCAATCAACCACGTTCGTACCGAAAAAGGGATGTGAGCGGGGGCCGTAGCGCCCCCCTTCGCAGAGCGCCGACACGGGCCGTGTCGGCGCTCTTTTTGTGGGCATTTGGCGGCTTTGCCGCCGCGCTGCCAGGTGGGGATGTGGTGCAGACCAAGCGGGTGGCGGGCCCCTTTGCGGCCCCCGCCCCAGACCGGCGGGCGGGGAATTGCCCCGTCCGCCAGCAGAAAGGAACCACATGAACGAGATCCCCTTTGACCAACTGGGCCTCACCCCCGAACTCCTCCGCGCCGTGGAGGAGATGGGCTTCACCACCGCCACCGACATCCAGAGCGGCACCATCCCCCTCATCCGCGAGGGGAAGGACGTCATCGGCCGCTCCCAGACCGGCACCGGCAAGACCGCGGCCTTTGCCATCCCCGCCATCGAGATGATCGAAAAGCTCGACAGCCGCCATCAGGTGCAGGTGCTGCTGCTCTGCCCCACCCGCGAGCTGGCCATGCAGGCCGCCGAGGAGGTGCAGAAGCTCTCCAAATACCGCAGCGGGGTCAAGACGGTGGCCGTCTACGGCGGCGCGCCCATCGACCGGCAGATCGCCCGCCTGGGCCAGGGCGCCAACTTCGTCATCGGCACCCCCGGCCGGGTGATGGACCACATCCGCCGCAAGACCCTCAAACTGGACACCCTCAAGCTGGTGATCCTCGACGAGGCCGACGAGATGCTCAACATGGGCTTTCGGGAGGACATCGAGACCATCCTCTCCTTTGCGCCGGAGGAGCGCCAGACCGTCCTCTTCTCGGCCACCATGCCCCCGGCCATCCTCGCCATCACCAAGCAGTACCAAAGAGAGCCCGAGATGGTGCAGATCAACCGCCAGCAGGTGACCATCGACGCCATCGAGCAGGCCTCGTTCGAGGTGCCCATGGGCCGCAAGATGGACGCCCTCAACCTGGTTTTGCGGGCCTACGCCCCCAAATCGGCCATCGTCTTTTGCAACACCAAGAGCATGGTCGACGAGCTCACCTCCTACCTGAACGACCACGGCTTCTCCGCCGCCGGCCTGCACGGCGACATGAAGCAGAGCCAGCGCACCCAGGTGATGGACGGGTTCAAGCGCCGCAAGACCGCTCTTTTGGTGGCCACCGACGTGGCCGCCCGCGGCATCGACGTGGACGACCTGGACATGGTGCTCAACTACGACATCCCCCAGAACAGCGAGTACTACGTCCACCGCATCGGCCGCACCGGCCGCGCCGGGAAAGAGGGCAGGGCCTTCACCCTGGTCTCGGGCCGCAAACAGGTCTGGCAGCTGCGGGACATCGCCCGCCAGACCCGCTCCACCATCGAGCCCCGCCCCATCCCCACCCCGGAGGAGATCGCCGAGACCCGCCGCGCCCGCGCCTTTGAGAAGATGTTGCAGAAGCTGCGCGCCGCCGAGGTCTACCGCTACGCCGACATGGCCCAGGAGCTCTGCGACGAGGGCTTCTCGATGGACCAGGTGGCGGCCATGGCCCTGGAGATGCTCTTCGGCAAGGAAAAACACCTCATCCCCCAGATGGTCAAGACCCCCGTGCGGGGGGAGCGGCTGCCCCGGGGCGCGGGGGTGCGCATCGGCCTGAGCATCGGCCGGGAGCAGCACATCGCCCCCAACTTCATCGTCGGCGCCATCGCCGAGCGCACCGACATCACCGGCCGCGAGATCGGCAAGATCGAGATCTACGACCGCAAGACGGTGGTGGAACTGCCCGCCGACAAGGCGGAGGAGGCCATCCGCGCCATCGACGGCACCAAGATCGCCGGGCGGATCGTCAAGGCCTTCCCCTACACCCCGAAGGAGGGCGAATTTGCAGCCCCCCGCCCCCGCGGACCCCGCCCCTACCGGGCCGACAAGGACCGCCCCCGCCGCCCTGGCCGCTTCCCCAAGCCGGGCAAGAAACCCTTCTAAACCAAATCGCAAAGAGGCCGGATGCACCAGTGGCATCCGGCCTCTTTTTTGGTTGCGGCCCTATATCGCTTTGACAAAGAAAATCTCCAGCGCCTCGCCGGGCAGCAAGAGGGCGCCGGCGTCGGTGTAGCCGCGGCGGCGGTAGAAGTGCTGCGCTTCCTCGCTGGAGAGGGTGGAGGTCAGCACCAGCGGGTGCCCTGCCCCTTTCATCTGTTCCTCCCAGCGGGCGAGCAGCGCCGTTCCGACCCCGCGGCCCCGGCGCCCCTCCAATACAAACAGCAGGTTCAAAAAGGGGGTGTTGTCCCAAAAGAGGTTCCACCGCAGCCAGCCGATGGTCTCGCCGCCCTCCTGGGCGACCATCACCCGCCCCAGGGAGAGCAGCGTCTCCAGTTCCCCCCGTTCGATGTGCCGGTCGCGGGAGGAGAGGAAGGGGAGTTCTCCCTGTCCGGCTACTCTGATGTCCATCTGCATTGTCCTCCTTCAAAGGCCCCGGGTCAAGCGGCGGTTCTCTGCCATCTGGGCAGCCATCATCTGCCCCGGGGCCGGCAGTGTCTTTTGTTCCCTCTGCCATCCAGACCGTTATCACCCATCCCACCAGCAGCATCTTTCCCTCCCCCAGCCAATGTACCGGTCTCAGGAGGGGGGAGAGGAGAGATTTTTCCCTCTTGATATTGTCAATTGCAAAGGGAAAGAAAGGGGAGCTTTGCCTGCCCGGCCACTTCGACCTCTATTGTGTTTCCCTCTTTAAAAGCCCAGCAGCCAGCCGATGCTGGTTCTCCGCTTCCCGGGCGACCATCACCCGCCCCAGGGCGAGCAGTGTCTTTCCCTCCCCCAGCCGATATGCCAGTCGCAGGAGGGGAGAGGATTTCCCCGCATCCAATCTGCCAGTCGCAAGCAGGGACAAAAAGCGCCCTATCTGCCCAGCGCGCCGGTCACAGAACACACGAAAAGAGGCTCTCCTACCCAATCTACCCGTTCGCGGGCAGAGAGAAAGAAAAAACGCCTTCCCCCACCTCAACTCCCCCCCTGCGTTCCCCGTTTAAAGCCCCAGGGCCAGGTGATATTCCCCCACTACCTGGGCGGCGTTCTCCGCCACCGGAGTGGTGCCGTCGGTGCGCAGGACCGGGCAGGGCAGGGTGGCCGCCCACGCCTCGTGCACCCGCAGGCAGGGGGAACCGTCGCTGTCGTAGCGGGCCACGTTGTCGAGGAAGCGCTGGTGCTCTTCAAACATGTCGCCCCCGGGCAGGATGCGCGCCCCAAAGAGGGCCAGTTCCCGCCGGTGGGCCCGCTCCACCCGCACCGGGGCCGGGGCGGTGTTGAGCACCGCCAGGTCAAACAGGGGCACAAAGGGCTGGTTGTAGCTGTCCATCGAGCCCGAAATCACAAAGTGGGGGTGCTGGGAGAGGTCGCCCATCAGCAGGGCGATCCGCTCCTCCCGCGGGCGGGTGCGGGTGAAGGGCACCTCGGTGTCCCACCGCCAGAGGTAGTCGTCCAAGTCAAAGTGCGCAAACCCCAGTTGGGCGGCCACCGCCCGGCCCAGGGTGGTGGTCCCCGAACCGGGGGAGCCGAATACGATGATGCCCCTCGCCATCTGCCTCTCCTCCTCATTTCCGGGCCGCCTGGGGCGGCCGGTGCTGTTTTCAGTATAGCACATCCGCCGCCCCGGTCATAGACTGGCCGGAAAGGAGGGGACCATTCATGCAACCCGTGACAGACGACATCCACTACACCGAGGGGTTTGCCGACCCATCCCCCTGGCCCGACCTGGAAATTGGCGCCCCCAACAGCCGCTGGGCGTCCCTCCTGGCCGAGGACTACGCCGGGGCCGATGGAGAGCTGACCGCCTCGCTGCAATATATCTACCACCACGCCGCCGCCAAGGACTGCCCCGACATCTCCCGCGCGCTGGAGAAGATTTCCATCGTCGAGATGATGCACATGGAGAAGTTGGCCGGGGCCATCCGCGCCTTGGGGGGCGACCCGACCTACTCCGCCGAGGGCCGTCCCTGGTGCGCCGCGGCGGTGCAGTACGGCGGCAGCCTGGGGGAGTACCTCCACGCCGACCTGGCCGGCGAGTACGCCGCCATCCGGAATTACCGCCGCCACATCGCCCAAATTGGCGACGAGGGCGTCTGCAAACTGCTGGCGCGCATCGTCAAGGACGAGGAGGTGCACCTTCGCATCTTTCGCCAGCTCATCGAGAAGTACGGCCTCTGATCGGGGCGCAAAAAAGAGAGGGGGAGGGCCCGCGGGCCTTCCCCCTCTCTTTTGGCGTTCACCCCCCGACAGAGGGTGCAAAGGCTAAATGAATTTGTCCAGCTCCGCCTCCACCTGGGGCATCTTCTTCACCTTGGGGGCGCGGATCGGTTTGCCCCGGGCAACCACCATCGCCACCTCCCGCAGGGCGGTCAGATCCTCCAGCGGGTTTTTCGCGGTGACGATCATGTCGGCGCACTTGCCCGGCTCCAGGGTGCCCAGCCGGTCCCCCAGCCCCGCCAGCTCGGCGTTTTTCTTGGTGGCGGTGGAGAGGGCGAAGGCGTTCGACACCCCGCAGTACTTGTGAAAGTAGTTCACTTCCCGCCACATGTCGTAGTGGGTGATGTAGGGGCAGCCGGTGTCGGTGCCCAGCCCCACCGGGATACCGGCCTTCAGGCAGGCGCGGGCGCACTCCACGATCCCCTCAAAGACCACCGCGCCGTTGTACTGCTCCATCTCCGACACCCCGCTCACCGCCCGGTCGAAGAGGGCGTAGGGCAGCGCGGGGGAGAGGGTCGCGATCTGGCAGGCCCCCCGCTCTTTGAAGAGGGCGAGGATCGCCTCGTCCGGCTTGGCCCCGTGCTCGATGGTGTCCACCCCGTTTTCCAGGGCCACCCGCACCCCCTCGGGGCTCTCTACGTGGGCGGCCACCTTCAGGCCGTGGCGGTGCGCCTCGTCGCAGGCGGCCTTTACGTATTCCGGCGGCATCTTCAGCTCCCCCGGCTCGCCCTTCTTCTTGGCGTCCAGCACCCCGCCGGTGATCATCAGCTTGATGATGTCCGGCTTTTCGGCGGCGATTTTTGCCACATAGTCCCGCGCCTCGTCGGCGCTGTGGGCCTCGTAGGCCAGCGACCCGGCCATGTGTCCCCCCGGCACCGAGACCGCCATGTTGGCCGCCAGGATGCGGGGCCCCACGATTTCCCCCGCGTCGATGCGGTCGCGGATGGCGCTGTCGCAGTCCAGCACCCCGCCCATGGTGCGGATGGTGGTCACCCCGCTCATGAGCTGGGTGCGGGCATAGCCCTCGCACATCTTCCTCAGCACCGCCTTCATCAGCCCGTTGCTGGTCATCAGCTTCACCATCTTCACGTTGTCCTGCTGCTTCTTTTTGGGCTTGCCGTTGGCCGGCAGGTGCACGTGCATGTTGATGAGCCCCGGCATCAGGTACTGCCCCGCCAGGTCGATTATTTCATACCCGGCCAGCTCGCCCCCCTCCGGCTCGATGGCGGCGATCCTCTCGCCGTCGGTCTTGACCACCAGCCCCGCCCGGGGCTCCATCTCCTCGCTGCCGTCCAGCAGGATACCGCCTGTGTACGCGTATTTCATCTGCCTGTGCTCCTCTCTCCTGGGGCGGGACGCCGTGTCCGCCCCTACTCCTCCAAACAGGCCCGCAGCCGGGCCACCAGTTTCGCCTTTTCCTCCGGCGGCAGGAAGGCCGCCTCGGCGCTGTTGATGTTCATCAAAATCAGATCCCGGTCGCAAAAGCCCATCCGGCGGCAGTACTCGTACTCCCGCTCCAAGCTGGTGCCCAGCACCGTCAGGTTGTCGGTGTTCACCGTCACCTTTACCCCCTGGTCGTAGAGCACCTTCAGCGGGTGCCGCCCGTCCTCGGGCAGGTCGTAGGAGATGATGCTGCTCACCGGGCACATCTCCAGCGTCACCCCGCGGGCCTTGACGATTTCCGCCAAATCGGGCCGCTGGGCCACCTGGTAGCCGTGGCCGATGCGGGCGGTGCCGAAGGGCAGGCACTGGGGCACCTCGAATTCCGAGTGGCAGGTGGCCGGCACCCCCAGCTCCCGCGCCAGGTCGAAGAGGTCGGCGTAGTCGGACAGGTGCTCCTCGTACCCCGCCAGATCGACCCCCACCACCTTGCTGCCCGCGGCGATGAACTCGGCCGCCAGCCGCACCGTCTCCAGGTTTTCATCCCGGTTTACCTCGGCCGGCTCCAATTTTCCCATGGCGCACAGCAAAATGCCCACCGCGATTTCTGGGCAGGCGGCCTCTCCGTCGGCCACCCCCTGTAACACCGCCTCGATGGCGTCGCGCTGGGTCAGCCCCTTTTCCCGGTGGAGCTGGGGGGCGAAGCGCAGTTCGGCGTAGCAGACCCCCTCGCCCGCCAGCCGGGCGATCAGGTCGGCCGTCACCTGGCGCAGGGCGGGGGCGGTCTGCATCACCGCCAGGGGCAGGTCGAACTCCTTGAAATCGGTGCCGTTCTCCCCGGGCTGGATGACCATCCGCCGGGTGACCTCCTCCAGGGTCAGCTCCCCTTCGGGCAGACCCTGGTCCTTGGCCAGTTGCCAGGCGGTGGCCGGCGGGACCGAGCCGTCGATGTGCAGGTGCAGTTCAATTTTGGGAACAGTTTTCAATTCGTCGTCCTCCTTGCGCGGGCGGGGCCCGTCGATTGGTTTGTCTTGGGTTAATGCTACCCCCCTCAGGTGGTTTTGTCAACGAGTCGTTTGGAGGGGCGATTCCTAAATTTTCCACTATTTTTGACAAGATTTTCTGAAATTGCTAAACTGACAGCATAGTTTTTTTTGCCTTCCGCCTGTGCGGCAGGCCATTTCTCGCCCGACGGCTCGACCGCGGGCAGGGTCAAAAGAGAATATGTGATTGGGGGAAACAGGACAATGGACGACAAGATCAGCCTCCTCATTGTAGAGGACGAACCCGCAGAGCAGGCGGCTTTTGCGGAGTGTTTGCAAAACGAGTGCCAAATCGAATTGGTGGGCATCACCGGCAGCGAGACAGAGGCCTTGGCCCTGGTGGACAGTTACCGGCCCGACGTGGTGATCCTCGACTTGGAGTTGCAGGAGGGCGACGGCCTGAGCCTGACGCCCGCCCTCACCGACCCGAGCCGGCCCTATTCTCCCTACGTCCTGGTGACCACCCGGACGGAAAACCGCCACACCCTCGATATGCTGCGGGATGCCGGGGTCGGCTTTATCTACGACAAGAATATCGAGCGCTACGGCCCCGACCAGGTGCTGCGCGGCGTCAAGCGGATGGGGAGCTTTCTCAAAGGCCGCCGCCTGGGCCGCTCGGGCGAGGCGGCCGCCGAAAAGGAGGCGGCCAAATTGCGCCGGGAGCGGCTGATCGAGGAGTTGAGCGCCGAGATGGAGGACATGGGCCTCTGCCGCAGGCGGAAGAACTGCCGCTGTCTGGTGTGGGCGGTGTACTACCAGTTGCAGCACAGGGAACCCCTCTCCCTCGGCAAGGAGCTCTATCCCATGGTGGCAAAAGAGCTGCACTGCGAGCCCGACAATGTGGAGCGCAACATCCGCTCCGCCATCGAAAAGGCGTGGGACGTGAGGAACGAGCGCCTCGACCTGGTTTACGCGCGCTTCCCCCTCTTGGTCAAAAAGAGCGGCAAACTCCCCACCAATAGCGAGCTGATCGAGGCCTTTGTGGTGCGGATGCGGCGCAAGCACGCGCAGTAAAAAAACGCTGTTTGGTGGAGAAAAAATATGCCCTCTGTCATCTGCTGGATGTCTATCCCTCCCACTTGGTAGGGGTATGATAGACGCGAACGATGGCGGCGGGAAAAAGCCATCCATTGGGGATAAAGCGCACTGTGAATTGTCCCTGTAAACACATGGGGAGAAAGGGGGATGCGGTCACTGCCCGAGAGGGGAGCGCCCAGCCATCGCCAGTGTCCCCCTATTTGCCCTCCACAGGCCCTTTTACAGCTTGTTCAGGAGAAACCCTTTGGAGAGGAAAGAGGGGCGATTCCGCCCAAAAGAGGGGGCCTACTCGCTCCCCTTCTCGGGCGCGGGTGTGCCCTGCCGTACCCTCCGGGCGATAGCTACACAGCCCCCCTCTTTGTGGGGTGTTTGGCCCGCCCATCCATCCCGGCTGTCTACATAGATACGCAGGGCCGCCGGGAAAATACCCGGTATTCGCCCCCTGCATGCTGGCTGGCGCGGATAGGAGGTGGGATGTGAGCGCTTTCCCCCGCGGTTTGGGGCTGACGGAGAGGGGGAGCATTGATTCACCAGTTTCAAATTCGCCCTGCGGGGCGCTATAAGAGAGGAAAAACAGGAAACGGAGAGAGGAAACGATGGAAAATAAGACAAGGCTTATGATCGTGGAGGACGAACTGGAGGAGCAAAACGCCTTTGTCGAGTACCTGCGCGGGCAGGAGGAAATCGATTTGGTGGGGATCACCGGCAGCGCCGCCGAGGCGCTCAAGTGGAACGGCCGCTACCGCCCCGACGTGGTGATACTGGATTTGGAACTGGGCGAGGGGGAGGGCTGCGGGCTGGACCTGGCCCCCGCCCTCGCCGCGCCGGAGCAGCCCCACAACCCCTATGTCATAGTGACGACCAAGGTCACCGACAAGAACACCCAGGCCTACCTGCACAACTATGTTGGCTATATCTACGAGAAGCGGCTGCAAAACTATGGCCCTGAGCAGGTCATCGGCACGGTCAAGCGAATGGGCCGCTTTCTGCGCGGTCGGCGGCTGCGGCAGCAGAGCGGCGGCCCGTCGGTCATGCCCTGCCCGGGGGAGGAAGAATCCTTTGAGGAGCGGCTGCTCGACGAGATTTTCCGCGAGTTGGAGTGCATGGGGCTTCGCCGCGGGCTGATGGCCGCCCAGTGCACGGCCTGGGCCACCCTCTATCACTACCAGTACAAGGGGGACGGCAAGCAGCTCTTTACCAAAGACCTCTATCCAAACGTGGGCAAACAGGTGGGCTGCAAGTGGCACAGTGTGGAGCACAATATCCGCAACGCCATCAAAATTGCCTGGATGCCCGCCAACTTTGAGCAGACAGGCATCCGCTTTCCCCACCTGGTGAAGGCCAGCGGCGCCATTCCGACAAATGCCCAATTTTTGGATGCGTTTGTCGCCCGGCTGCGAGAGCGGCACTGATTGAGCGGCATTTGGGGAAATTTAGAAAAAGAGCAGAAAAACATATTTTTCAATAGGCTTTAACAGGCACAAGGGGCTGCGGGGAGAATCATCTCTCTCCACAGCCCCTTGTGTTTGTTTGGATAAAAATACTCGTTTCAGGTTATAAAATCCCGCTTGCCGGCCGAGAATCTTTCGACAGAAAGTTCGCTGGTGTATAATTAATAAAAAGTTTACAATCAAGCCATTTCCCGTTTTTTATTTTTTCAGCTTTCGTCATGTATCGACAGTTGACGACAGAAATGCCCGACCAATCTCGAGGTCGGCTCCCTTCTAACCGTGATAGATTGCGCGTGGAGAGTCTCCAAGCAACTACGGAAGAAGGGAGGGCGTGACCGTGAGTTTTTGGGAAGCATTTCTGGATTGGATCAAAGGGTGGCACTAATAAGCGGTGTGAGTAGAGGAAAGGGGATGAGTCAATCCCCTTTTTCTCATAGGTTTTCGCTATGATAGGCATGATGATGTCCTTTATACAATTTCAAAAGAGGAGAGTGAAGTCATGCTGAAATACATTTTAGCGATTAAGTTTGCCACTATTTTTGCGCAGACAAACCTGTTGTACTACGAGCTTGAGAAAATACCCATAACCAGGCACAGAAAGATTATTGAGACTATCATCATTTCTCTTGTGTCTACGGCGGCAATTGCGCTGATTGGAGATTTTGCCTTGTCACCTTTGGTTGGCCTGGCGTTTGTTGTGCTAATCAGTATTTACCATTCCCGCACAAAGCATCGAACAATTATTACGTCTATTTACTGTATCTTTGCGTTATATGCTGTTGGAGTAGTTGCCAGTGGCTTATCAGGTGATGTAGTCATGATTGCTCTTTACATCATCCAGTCAGGATATTACAGAGATGTTGTGACTGTTTGTGCGATTATCCCTCGCTTGATTACTTTTGTTATCGTGGTGCGGATGTGTTTTCCTAAAACACCTAAAAGCATGGTTACAAATCGCTTTTCCAAGCGTTTCAATGCAATCTCTTCAGGAATTTGTATTACAATCTTTTCGATGATTGCTGTTGTAAAAATGGACCACACCATTTTGGCAGAGTATGCGGAAGGTTTTATCTTGGGATATGCCGTTCTTATCGTAGCAATTATGACGGTTAAAATGGCAGAGACAAAAGAAGACGAACTCAACAAAGAGCTGGAGCGCCGCGAAGCTGTGCACAGGGACCACAAGGAGAAAGATATTCTCCCATCTGTTGCGGTGAGCCTTGTCAAAATGAGAATGGCGCTCGCTGAATACGATGTCGAACTCGCCGAGAGTTTCGCCCCGACGAGGCCGAGGTCTTGCAGTTGGCCAACGAAAAGGCGGAGGAGATCCGTGACCGCATCATCAACGGCTACGAGCCGCCGGACACCGGCATCTCCACCCTCAACAACACCTTGAAAAACCATGCGGCGATGGCAGCCAAAGAGCATGTCCTTTATCGGGTCGTCGTCTTTACGAGGGTCGAGTCCTTGCTTCACTTTATGAAGCTGCGCGAAGTGGTCCGCCTGATTGGCGACCTCTCGAGAAATGCCATCCGCGCGGCGGGCGCTGCTGCCAATGGTCACGGCGCGGTAGAGGTCTATCTCGGCTTCAACGAGTATGGAGATTACGAAATCTGCGTCTATGACAACGGCCCCGATTTTCCGCCGCACATCTTGGCGGCACTGGGAGAATTCGGCAACACCACCAAGGGCAAAGACCATGGGTTTGGATTGGCGGATACCGTCAAGCTTCTCGACGACTACGGTGGAGACTTTGAAGTGGTAAAGTTGGAGGACGACCCCGAGTTTACCAAGTGTGTCCGGGTCACCCTCCCGGAGAAGCGTTCTCAAAAAAAGAACAGGGGTGGAGCAGCCCTGACAACCAAATAGGCGCGTCTCACCACCCGGGCGCACCTCGGCCCAGCGGCCCGCCCTTCGGCAAAAAGCCGGGCGGTCACTGACGACGGGGGAAGGGGGCAAGCGACCCCTCCCCCAAAAATGAAAGAGGAAGTGCAATCGATATGAAGACCTACACGGTTAACCAGACGGAAATTTGTATAGAGGGCATCACCCGCACCACCTACGGCCTGACGGGGGAGACAGTGGAAATCAGCGACATTTCCCTTGACCGCGAAAAGGTTGAAGCGTTGGCAGAGCGGTGTAGCCGCCTGGAGGTGAGCGAGTGCCACCTGTATGACATCGTGGAGGATTCTTACGGCTTGCCCCTCTGACAGAAGGGACGCTCTCTGTGAGAAAACGCGCACAAAGGGCGCAAAAAACAAGCGATTCCCTGCCTTTTATTCGTTTGCAGTGTGCTGATGGGCCCTAACCAGATACCCATTGGCGCAGGCAAAAAGGACCCGAGAAGAGGGGCTCATCCTCCCTCTTCCCGGGTCCTTGCCTTTTGGGGGGATAAAGGGGCCGCAAGCCCCTCACTGCGCCCCTCCTTACAGCAGCCATTTTGTCCGCCATCCCCTGTTGCCGGGCGGCGCAGGGGCGCTGCCGTCCAGACGGGGAGGGGAGGGGGAGGAGTGGGCATATTTGCAAGGTCGTTTCCCGCGCGCCTCTCCGTCCCCGCGCGCCTCTCCATCCCCGCGCGCCTCTCCGTCCCCGCGCGCCTCTCCGTCTCCGCGCGCCTCCCCCCTCGCCCACCGCCCCGTCTCCGCCCGCCCCTCCGCCTGTCTCTTATACACATCTAGATGCGTATAAGAGACAGCGTCATGATTGCTCGTTACATCATCCCGTACGGCTATTCAAAGTACGTCTCCCGGATGAAGGAGGGGCAGGAGCCGTTCGAGTACGCCTGCGCCGACTCGGTGGAGAAGGCCGCCAACCGGCCCCAGACCGAGTATGTGCGGGACAAGGGGCTGTCGCTTATATGCGCCTCTCCATCCCTGTGCGCCTCTCCGCCCTCGCGCGCCTCTCCGCGCCCGCGCGCCTCTCTATCCTCGCGCGCTTCTCCATCCCCGCGCGCCGGAAAGGCAGCGGTGTCCCCCTGCGAACAGGCGGTCTTCCGCTCGGCACTGTTCCATCCTCGCGCTTCGGAAAGGCAGCGATGTGCGGCGGCAGGGGGTCCCACCCCCCAAAAAAAGAGGCCCGGAAAGGGGAAAAATCCCCCCTTCCGGGCCTTTTGTTTTCTCTGTTATCGCACGAACCAGCGGTTGCCGCAGTTTTGGCAGACCGCCTCGGTGTGCACCGTGTTTTTGACCTTTTGGTTGGTCACCGCGGGGATGATGAGGATCAGTCCAAAGGTGCAGATGGCCAGCAAAATCCAGAAAAACCAGCCGATGCACCCCCGGTTCTTGATGGTGGTGTGGTTGACGGCTTGCACGGTGACGTGCTCGCTCCCACAGCGGGGACAGTACACGATGGCTCCCTCCTTCTTCATCGTCCTCCCGGCGGCCCTGCGCCCTCGACCGGGTGCCTTCACACTAGCACAGCGCTGGAAAAAATGCAAGGGCGGCCGCCGCGTTTTCCCCCCTCCGCGAAAATGTTCACAATTTGTACATTGATTTGCCGGCGGTTGTGCGCTATCCTGTTTTTAGCACTCGTATACAAGGAGTGCTAATTTTGCGAGAGGTGATTGAGACCATGGCGAAAAAACAGTTTAAGGCCGAGTCCAAACGGCTCCTCGACTTGATGATCCACTCCATCTACTCCAACCGGGAAATCTTTCTGCGGGAGCTCGTCTCCAACGCGTCCGACGCGATCGACAAGCTGTGCTACCGCAGCCTGACCGACGAGGGGGTCGGCCTATCCCGGGGGGATTTTGAGATCCGCATCACCCCCGACAGGGAGGGGCGCACCCTCACCGTGTCCGACAACGGCGTCGGCATGGACAAAAAGTCCCTGGAAGAAAACCTGGGCACCATCGCCCGCAGCGGCTCGCTTCAGTTCAAGCAGGACATCGCGGGGCAGGAGGGGGCCGACGACACCGACATCATCGGCCAGTTCGGCGTGGGCTTCTACTCGGCCTTTATCGTCAGCGACAAGGTCACCGTCATCTCCCGCGCCTACGGCGAGGAGACCGGCTACAAGTGGCAGTCCTCCGGCGCCGACGGCTACACCATCGCCGAGTGCGAGCGCGCCACCCCCGGCACCGACGTCATCATGCACCTGAAGCCCGACACCGAGGACGAGCAGTTCGGCGAGTTTTTGGAGGAGTACCGCCTGCGCCAGTTGGTGAAAAAGTACTCCGACTACATCCGCTGGCCCATCAAGATGCTCTGCCACAAGACCCGCCCGGTGGAAAAGCCCGAGGGAGAGGAGGCCGACGACCAGGCCCCGGCCTACGAGAGTTACGAGGAGGACGAGACCCTCAACAGCATGGTCCCCATCTGGCACAAGCCCAAGGGCGAGGTCGGCGAGGAGGACTACGCCGCCTTTTACAAGGAGAAGTTCGGCGACTACCAGGACCCGCTCAAGAGCATCCGCGTCAGCGCCGAGGGGCTGACCGCCTCCTACGAGGCGCTGCTCTTCATCCCCGCCCGCACCCCCTACAACTACTATTCGGCCGACTATGAGAAGGGGCTGCAGCTCTATTCCAGCGGGGTGCTCATCATGGAGAAGTGCGCCGACTTGCTGCCCGAGCACTTCCGCTTTGTGCAGGGGGTGGTGGACAGCCAGGACATCTCGCTGAACATTTCCCGGGAAATGCTGCAACAGGACCGCCAGGTGCGCACCATCGCCCAGAGTTTGGAGAAGAAAATCAAGCGGGAGCTGTCCAAGCTGATGGAGGAGGACCGGGAGAAGTATGAGGCCTTCTTCGCCCAGTTCGGCCTGCAACTCAAATACGGGGTGGTGGGCGAGTACGGCGCCCACAAGGACCTGCTGGCCGACCTGCTGCTGTTCTACTCCTCCACCGAGGGCAAGCCGGTCACCCTCAAAGAGTACGTCTCCCGGATGAAGGAGGGGCAGGAGCACATCTACTACGCCTGCGCCGACTCGGTGGAGAAGGCCGCCAACCTGCCCCAGACCGAGTATGTGCGGGACAAGGGGTGGGAGGTGCTCTACCTCACCGACGAGGTGGACGAGTTTGTGATGCAGGTCCTCCACGAGCAGGACGGGCACGAGCTCAAGAGCGTCAGCGACGCCGACACCGTCAGCGAGGAGGAGAAGAAGGCCGCCGAGGAGGAGACCAAGGCCCACGGCGAGCTGCTGGACTTCCTCAAAGAGGCGCTCAAGGACAAGGTCAGCGACGTGCGCATCTCCCCCAAACTGGGCAGCCACCCGGTGAGCCTCACCAGCGAGGGCGGCGTCACCCTGGAGATGGAGAAGTACTTCGCCCAGATGAAGATGGACGAGGCGCCCAAGGCCCAGCGGGTGCTGGAGCTGGGGGCCAGCCACCCCGTCTTTGCCAAGTTGGAGGCGGCCTACAAGGGCGACCGGGAGCGCGCCGAAAAGCTGGCGCTGCTGCTCTACGAGCAGGCCTCCCTGATTGCCGGGTTCCCGGTGGAAAACCCCACCGCCTACACCGATCTGGTCTGTGAACTGCTGTAACTTATAATAGAAGAGAGCCGATTGGCCGGACAGCGCCCACAGGGCCTGCCCGGCCAATTGCTTTTCCGCCGCCTTTGTGTTACCATGGGCCAAAAGAAAAGGGGGCGGGACCTGTGAAGCGGGGCGGTTGTGTCGTGCATTGTGTACTCTACCCCACAAGGACAGCCCGCAAGGGGGTCCGCAGAGAGAGGGGAGAGGAATGATGGCCGATCATTTTCCCCAGGCGGCCCGAGAGGTGATGGAGGACCGCTTTGGGCGGGACACCGTTCTCTCCCTGGCGACGGTGGGGGAGGGGGGCCCCGCGGTGCGGCTGGTCAACGCCTATTACGAGGACGGGGCCTTTTATGTGATTACCCACGCCCTCTCCGGCAAGGTGCGTCAAATCGAGAGAGACCCCGCCGTTGCCGTCTGCGGCGAGTGGTTCACCGCCCGCGGCAGGGGGGAAAACCTGGGCTGGCTGGGCAGGGAGGAGAATGCGGAGCTGGCCGCCCGGCTGCGCCGTGTCTTTGCGGACTGGTACCAAAACGGGCACCTGGACGAGGGCGACCCCAACAGCTGTATCCTGTGCATCCGGCTGGACAGCGGGGTGCTGATGAGCCATGGGACCCGCTACGACATTGATTTTGCAGCCGCTCGGGCGGCCAAAGAGAGGGGATCGAAGAGATGAAGCGCGCAATGATGCAGGTGTATGTCAAGGGGAGCGACGAGGCCGTGCCCTTTTATCAAAGGGCCTTTGACGCGGAGTTGATCAGCAGCTATCAAAACGGGGACGGCACCTATTACCACTCGGAACTGGCCTTTGAGGGCCAGGTGTTGGCGGTGGCGGGGAGGAGCGGGTCACAAGGGCCTACGACACCCTGCGGGAGGGGGCGACCCTCCTCATCCCCCTGGGGCCCTGCGAGTACAGCCCCCTGATGGCCGACCTCATCGACCGCTACGGCGTTCGCTGGTGCCTGTTTGTGTAAAAAAAGACCCCTGCAAAAGAGAGAGCGGGCGGGGACCGAAGCTGCATTCGGTCCCCGCCCGCTCTCCTGCGGTTTTGCCCTATCTTCTGCGGCTCCCCATGCCGACGGCGCCCAACACGGTGACGCCGATGCCGCACAGGGCGGTGCAGATGCCCAGCACAAAGGCCACCACTGAAAGTCCCTTTCTCATTCTTTTTCACCCCCTTGACCGGCCGCCCGACGGGGGGCCAGATTGTACTGATAAAAGGTGTCGAAGGCCCCCATCAAGGGGCCGGAACGGCGGTTGTCGCGGCGCAGGTACCAGTGGGCCAACACCCCCACAAAGAGCAGGGTGCCGACCATGCAGACGATCATGTCCTGCATGGTGTCGCCCACCCCGGTGCTGAGAACAAGCTGCGGGTCGGAGCCGTCGATGCAGCTGACAGTGTACTCGCCGATTTCCCACAGGCCCGCCACCGCCATGCTCACCGCGAAGACGAAAAGACAGCACAGCGGCCCGTCCTTTCGGTCGATTGCCCGCCCGGGCTTGAAAAAGTAGAAGCAGCAGAGGGCGAGAAAGGCGACGAACACCCCCGACAGGGTGTGCATGGCCTTGTCGTAGTAGGGGATGTTGTAGTGGGTGATGGTGATGCCGATGGTGTGGGCCAAAAAGATGAACAGGTAGACCCAGAAGTTGAGCTGGTGGCAGGTCTTGAGCCGGAAGATGCGAAAGACGAGGGTGGGCAGCAGGAGCAGCGGCAGCCCCAGCAGCGACTTTTGAAAGAGGTAGCTGTCCCCGTCGCGCAGCAGGTAGGTAAAGGCAAACCCCAGGTGCAGCGCCACGATCGCCGACACAAAGATGCGGTTGACGAGGGCGAAGGTCTGTTCGCGTTTGAGCAAAAAATCCCAACCTTTTCGTGTGAGTTTCGGCCGCCAAGCGGCGGTATTTCCCATCTAGTATAGCAGGGAAAGGGGGAAAATCCACTGGGATTTTGTAAATTTTCCCGGTTGGGGAGGGCGGGAAGGGGAAGGGCGTCTCGAAGGCGCCGCGGGCCGCGCGGTTTGGGAAAAGGGGTCGGCGCGGATAGATGGAACGGCAAACGCATCCGACCTCGATCGTGCCGTCCCCGAGAAAAAGGGCGGGGGGACCTGCCGGTCCGCCCCGCCCGATGGGCTTTGCCTGTCTAGTCGCCGAAGCTAATGCCCAGGGCCCTGGCGGCGGAAATCTCCTCGCAGTCCACCGGCACGGTCTTGAGTTTGCCGGCCACCTCGCTCAGGGGGACCGGCACCACCTTGCCGTCTTGCAGCCCCACCATGTTGCCGTACTTCTTTTCAATAATCAGTCGGCCCGCCGCCGCGCCGAAGCGGGTCGAGAGCACCTTGTCGTAGGCGCAGGGGCTGCCGCCGCGCTGGAAGTGGCCGGGGATGGTGACCCGGATCTCCTGCCCGGTGCGCTCTTCCAGTTCCCGCGCCAGCCGGTAGGAGACGGAGGGGTCGCTCATCTGGGCGCGGGCGGCCTTGAACTCCTTCTTCGAGAGCTTGGCCTCCTCCTTGGAGAGGGCGCCCTCGGCCACCGCGAGGATGGAAAAGCGCTTGCCCGCCTGGTTGCGCCGCTCGATGACCTTGGCGATTTTGTCCACGCTGTAGGGAATTTCGGGCAGCAAGATGACGTCGGCCCCGCCGGCGATCCCCGCGTAGAGGGTCAGCCAGCCCACCTTGTGGCCCATGACCTCGACGATGAAGACCCGCCCGTGGGAGGTGGCGGTGGTGTGGATGCAGTCGAGCACGTTGGTGGCGATCTCCATGGCGCTGTGAAAGCCAAAGGTCATCTCGGTGCCCCAGAGGTCGTTGTCGATGGTCTTGGGCAGGGTGACCACGTTGAGCCCCTCCTCCGAGAGGAGGTTGGCGCTCTTGTGGGTGCCGTTGCCGCCCAGGATGACCAGGCAGTCCAGCTTCATCTTTTTATAGGTCTCTTTCATGCGGGCGACCTTGTCCACGTCGTTCTCCACCACCCGCATCCGCTTGAAGGGCTGGCGGGAGGTGCCTAGGATGGTGCCCCCCTGCACCAGGATACCCGAGAAGTCGGAGGGTTTCATCAGGTGGTAGTCGCCCTCGATCAGGCCGCGGTAGCCGTCGCGGATGCCGTAGATCTCCACCTCTTCGCCGTACTCCTCGTACAGGGTCTTGGCGACCCCGCGCAGGGCGGCGTTGAGCCCCTGGCAATCCCCGCCAGAGGTGAGCATGCCGATTCGTTTCACGTTCCTTGCCCCTTTCCGTCCGCCCGGCTCTCCCGGCCCGCCGGGCGCAGTTTACTGTAAGTCCAGTATAGGGCAATTTTTCCCAAAAGGCAACGAAAATACCCGGTTGCGGCCGGTCAAAGAGGGGCTTTGTGGGGTTTTCACAAAATCGGGCGGGGGGCTTTGTCGCCGTTTCCCACAGGGGCGGGGCACGGCAGAGAAGGGGCGCGTCATTTTTCTTGCTTGTCTGCCAAAAATATGGTATAACCAGTGTTCAGATGGTGCGCGCAGGCGCGGCAAGGGGGAGAGCACATGCAGTTGACCGAGGGGGAGATGCCCCAGTTCACAGAGCTGCTGTTGGAAATATCCGGCGGCCTATTGGCCTACGGGGCCGAGGTCTATCGGGTGGAGGAGTCGCTTCAGTACATCGGCGCGGCCTACGGTTTGGCGGGGGCCGATGTGTTTGCCATCCCCTCCCACGTCATTCTCACCCTGCGGCTGGCGGACGGCAGCGCCCACACCCAGAGCAAGCGGATCTTTGACCGGGCCACCGACCTGGACAAGGTGGACCGGCTGAACGCCCTCTGCCGCCGCATCTGCCGCGACCGGCCCGGCTGCGCCGAGATCCGGCGGGAGCTGGACGAGCTGCGGGCCCGCCCCACCTACCCCCTGCTCTGGCAGGTGGTGAGTTACGGGGTGGCGGCCTGCGCCTTTGCCCTCTTTTTCGGCGGCTCGCCCTGGGATGCGGCCTGCGCCTTCCTCGTGGGGGCGCCGCTCAAACTCCTGGCCGAGGGGATGCGGCGGCTGCGGGGCAACGCCTTTTTCAGCAACCTGGTCTGCGCCCTCTTCGGGGCCGCCTCGGCCCACCTGTTGGCCCTGGCCTTTCCCGCCCTGCACCCGGACGCCATCATCATCGGGATGCTCATGACCCTGGTGCCGGGGATCGTGTTCACCAACGCCATGCGCGATTTCATGGCCGGCGACTGCATCGCCGGGATGATCAAGTTGACCGAGGCCATCCTCATCGGGGCGGGGATCGCGGTGGGGGTCTCGGTCTCGCTGGCCGTATTGCGGCCTCTATTGGGGGTGGCGGCGTGAACGGGAGCTATCTGCAGTGCCTGTACGTCTTCATCGCCTGTTTGGGCTTTGGGGTGATTTTCAACCTGCGGGGGAAAAACCTCGTCTTGGCGGCCCTGGGGGCCACTTTGAGCTGGTTTGTCTACCTGTTGTGCACCGGGGCGGGGATGGACGACACCCTCTGCTACTTTGTGGCCACGGTGGCCATCGCCCTCTATTCCGAGGGGATGGCGCGGCTGCACAAGTCGCCGGTGACCATCTATCTGGTGGTCTCCTTCCTCCCCCTGGTGCCGGGCAGCAAAATCTACTACACCATGGAGTACGGGATGGCGGGGGACACCGCCCGCTTTTTGCAGACCGGGCTGGAGACCTGCAAGATCGCCGGGGCCATTGTGGCGGGCATCGCCCTGGTCTCCTCGGTGGCGCGGCTGACCACCTCGTTTTGGCGGGGGTGGCGGCGGAGGCGGGGCCGGCCGGCCCAGTCCCGCTAGAGAGGGGGGAGAGCGGGTGCAGCAGTTGATTTACCGGATGCCCCGGCGGGGGGCACAGCCCCAAAAGGCCGCCCCCAAACGGCGGGTGGGGCCTGCTTTTGCCGCCCTTTCAGTCCTCTATATCGCGGCCCTTTGGCTGCTCTTCTGCGCCGGGGAAGGGGCTCTCTGCCGCTGGACGGAGGGGCTGGCCGCCACCTGGGGAGAGGGGTCGGCCCTGGGCGGCCTCTTGGCCGGGGCGCCGGCGATACTGGGGGCCCTGGCGCTGGGGGGATACCTCCTCTTTTCCCTGCTGGTGCTGGCGGGGCACCCCCGTGCCCACCGCTGGCTACAGGGGATGGGGGCGGCCTTCTGCCTGCTGGGGGGCTGCGCCCTCCTGCCTTTGGGAGCGGGCGGCTGGCGGGCCCTCTTTCTCCCGCTGGTGCAGAGCGGAGCACTCCTCTGCTTTTTGGGCAGTTACGCCCACATTGCCCGCAAGAAGAGCCGCCGCGCCACCCGGGGCCGCTGATGAGGCCGGATGTGAACCAGAAAAAGGGGCGGGGAAGCCAACAGCTTCCCCGCCCCTTTGCGGTCCGTGTCCCTACAATTCTTTTTTGATTTTTTCCAGGGCGGCCTTTTCCAGACGCGAGATCTGCGCCTGGGAGATGCCGATCTCCTCGGCCACCTCCATCTGGGTCTTGCCCCCCAAAAACCGCAGCGAGATGATTTTCTTCTCCCGCTCGCTCAGGGCCTGAATGGCCGAGCGCATCGAGATCTCGCTCTGCCAGTCGGTGGCGTCGCTGTAATCGCCCACCTGGTCGATGACGAAGAGCATGTCCCCCCCGTCCTGATACATGGGCTCGTAGAGGGAGACCGGGTCGACGATGGCCTCCAGGGCGATGACCACGTCGCTGACCTCCATCCCCAGGGCGGCCGCCAACTCGGTGGTGGTGGGCTCCCGCCGGTGTTCCGCGATAAAGGCCTCCTTGGCCTTCATGGCCTTGTAGGCCACATCCCGAAGTGAGCGGGAGACCCGAATGGGGTTGTTGTCCCGCAGGTAGCGGCGGATCTCGCCGATGATCATCGGCACCGCATAGGTGGAAAAGCGCACCTGATGGCTGGTGTCGAAGTTGTCGATGGCCTTGATCAGCCCGATGCAGCCCACCTGAAAGAGGTCGTCCAGGTTTTCCCCCCGGCTGGAGAAGCGCTTGATGACGCTGAGCACCAGCCGCAGGTTGCCGGAAATCAACTGTTCCCGGGCCGATCGAGAGCCGCTCTCCCGATAGCGGCGGATCAGCTCTTGGTTTTCCGCCTCCTTGAGGACCTTTAACTGCGCGGTGTTGACCCCGCAGATTTCCACTTTGCCACTGTACAAAATGCCCACACGCCCTTTTCTCTTTACGTACAGTGACAGTATGGGCCCGCAAACCCGCCCCCATGCGCCGGGGCGGGTTGGGAAAGGTTGACAGGGTGGAAAACGCCACAGCGGCCCCGCTTTTTGTCAATATAAAAGCGGGGCCGCTGTGGCTAGGGGGCGGGCGGTCAGCCGCCGTCGAGAAATCGCTCGGCCAAGGCGCTGACCCACCAGGAGCGGCCGCCGGCGGCAATGGTGTAGCGGGCCAGGTAGGGGTCGTCGGTGATCACCCCGCTGATTTCCAGGTCCAAGAGGCGGTCGATCTCGCCGCTGTCATTGACCGTCCAGGCGTAGAGGGGCTTTTGGGCGTATTGCAGGGTGGCGGAGAGCATGCCGGTCACAAAGGTGGCCTCCACGCTGAAGGCGTCGGCGGCTGTCATCTCCGCCAGATCGCCGTAGGCGGCAGGGAGGATGTAGACGGTCTGGACCCGCTCGTCGTACGCCTTTACCCGCTCGAGGATGGAGTAGTCCATCGAGGCGATGGTGCAGCTTTTGACGGCGTCGTATTGACGGAGCAGGTCTACGGCGGCCCTCTCCAGCCCCCGCTCGTGGCCGGTGGACTTCAGTTCGATCATCAGGCCGATCTTCCCGTCTGCGCGCTGGAGCATCTCCTCCAGGGTGGGGACGCCCTCCCCGGCAAAGTCTTCCGAGAAGGCGCTGCCCGCGTCGTAGCTGCGCACCTCCTCCAAGGTGACTTCCCAGGTGTTCCTGTCCACCCCGGCGACCCGCTTGAAATTGGTGTCGTGCAGGACGATCAGCGCCCCGTCGGCAGTCTGCTGCACGTCGATTTCCGCTGCGTTGGCTCCGCTCTCAATGGCCTGGTCCAGGGCAGCGAGGGTGTTTTCCGGCGCATAGAGGGCGCCGGCCCGGTGGGCGACCACCTGCACCGGGGCGGGGGCCAGGGGGTCGCGCCAGAGGTTGACGGTGCTCTCCACGTGAAAGATGAGCAGCAGGTAGCCGAGGGCCAGAGCGCCGGCCGCGCGGGCGTGATCAGTTTGTGTTATTTGTGTTGTTCGTGCCGCCCACCCCCTGCACTTTCCCTCTTCGCCGCCGCGCCGTTGTTCCGTGTCGGAGCTTTGGCGATGTTGGTGGGGTGTGCGGGGTGCGTCGGCCTTCGCGGCGGTGTTGGTGTGGGCAGTCGCCTTGGGGTGGATAGACTACATGGGGGGGAGCGGAGGGGGGGGGGGGGGGGGGGGGGCGGGGACCTCCCCCAGCAGCCGGGTGCGAAGGGCCGTCACCAGGGCAGAGGAACAGGCTGCCCCGCCGATGGCAAAGAGGGTGCGCAGCGAGGCGTCCAGGCGGAGAAACTGGTACCAGAAGGTGGACAGGGAGCCCTGGTGCAGGAGCTTCACGTCCCCCAACAGCACCAGGGTGCTCCCCAGATAGCAGAGCCCAGCCAGCAGCAGGACGGCCGCCCCCCAGAGGAGGCCCGCCCCCAACACCCGGCCCTTGCGCCCCGCCAACAGGGCGCAACTGCGGACCCGCGCCTCCCGAAAGGAACGGCCGGTGAGCACCATCTCCGGCAGCACCAGGAGCCAGCGCAAGAGCAGCCAGCACAGCAGGGCCAAAAGCCCCAGGTAGAGCAGGTAGAGGGCGGTCCGTCCGCGGATGAAGTCGAGGATAAAGGAGGGGATCTGGAAGTTGCGCAGCGCAGTCGAGGTGAAGGTGGGGGCCACCACGGGGACCAGCACCAACAGCAAAAAGAGGAGGGGGGCGTTTCGGGGCCGCAGCAGCCGGGTGGCCCGGGCCAGCGCCGCCCGCAGCAGGGCAAAGGGCCCCACCCGCTCCCCCTGCAAGCCGCGCTGACAGCAGAGGATCAGGGCCGTTATCTCAACCAGCACGGAGTAGAAGAGCAGGCAGATAAAGAGCAGGATCAGGGCCACCGACAGCGGGTCCCGCAGCAGGGTGACGGCAGTGGCGGGGGTCAGGTAGGACAGGCCGCACCGCTCCATGGCCAGGGCCAGGAGGTCCTGGGCCCCGTCCATCACGGCGGAGAAGAGAAATTTGTAGGCCAGCTCGAACAGCAGCAGGGAAAGCCCGTTTCTCCGCAGAGCGGTCAGGGCGGTGCCGGCGACGGTGCGGGCAGCGGACGAGCGTTCTCTCAAGCGATCCCCCTCCTCTCGTGCGGCGGTGCCCCCCTGGGCGCAAGCGGACAAAAGGGGGGCTTGCAAAAAGGCCCGGGGAACCCCTCGTCGGGTCCCCGCTTTTTGATTGGCCTACTCCCCGAACACCTGCTTTTTGTAGCGCAGGCCGGTGGGGGTGGTGGCGACGCCGCCCTTGGCGGTCTCCCGCAGGGCCTCGGGGAGCATCCGCCCCACCTTGTACATGGCGCTGACCACCTCGTCAAAGGGGATCATGGAGCGGATCCCCGCCATCACCAGGTCGGCCGAGAGGAGGGCGTTTGCCACCCCCGAGGCGTTGCGCTTGGCGCAGGGGATCTCCACCAGGCCGGCCACCGGGTCGCAGACCAGGCCCATCACGTTTTTCAGGGCGATGGCCGCTGCGTCCAGGCACTGCTGGGGGCTGCCGCCCTGCATCTCGGCAAGGGCGGCGGCCGCCATGGCGGAGGCGGAGCCGCACTCGGCCTGGCAGCCCCCCTCGGCCCCCGAGACGGTGGCGTTTTTGGAGATGATCATCCCGATGTAGGCGGCGGTGGCAAAGCTCTCCAGCAGGGCCTCCTCGCTCGCGTCCAGCGTCTCGGCGGCGGCGAAGAGGGCGCCGGGGACGATGCCGCAGCTGCCGGCGGTGGGGCAGGCCACGATGGGGCCCATGGAGGTGTTGACCTCAAAGCAGGAGAGGGCGTAACTCATGGCCCGGGCCACCGTGTCCCCGCTCAGGGGGGAGCCCTCGCCGCTGTACCGGTAGAGACGGCTGGCGTCCCCCCCGGTGAGCCCGCTGACCGAGGGCACGGGGTTGTGCAGGGTGGAGTGGCAGGCGGAGTACATGACGTTGCGCCGCTTTTTCAGCCGCTTGAAGACCTCTTCCCGGCTGCACTCGCCCACCTGCATCTCGTGGCTGACGGCCACGTCGCAGATGCGCAGGTCATTTTTCTGGCAGTGGTCGGCCAATTCAAAGCCGTATTTGAACATCGCTCGCGCCCTCCCTTAAAAACTCTTGATGGCCAGCACGTCCACCATCTTGTCGATGGCGCGGATGCGCTGGATGATCTCTTCGTCCACCGGGCTGTCCACCTCGATGATGGCGGTGGCCAGCTTGCCCTTCTGGCTGCGGGAGAGGTTGATGGAGACGATGTTGATCCCCGCGTCGGAGATGGCCGAGACCACGTTTTTGATGACCCCCACCTTGTCCTGGTGCTTGGTGACGATGGCCGCGTACTCGCCCGAGATGCTGGTGGCAAAGCCGCCGATGTCCACGATCCGCACCTCGCCGCCGCCCACCGAACAGCCGGTGAGACTGTGCTCCACCCCCTGGTCGTCGGTGAGGACGACCTTGACGGTATTGGGGTGAACCTCGCCCAGGTCGGTGGGGACGAATTCCACGGCGATCCCCCGGCTCTCGCAGATGTCCAGGGCGTTTTTGATGTCGGGGTCGTAGGTCTGCATCCCCAGGATACCGGCGGCCAGGGCCCGGTCGGAGCCGTGGCCCTTGTAGGTCTGGGCAAAGGAGCCGTGCAGGTAGAACACCGCCTTGCGGATGTGCTGACAGAGCATGCCGGCGGCCCGGCCGATGCGCAGGGCCCCCGCCGTGTGCGAGCTGGAGGGGCCGATCATCACCGGCCCCAGCACGTCAAAGAGGCTGGAGGAGGAAGAACTCATAGAGATACCGCCTTTCTCATGTCTGGCGGGCCGGTCCGCCCGCCGCAAAAAAGGGGCGCCCGCCGCGCCCGGAAACCATCTTTATTATGGGGCAAAGGGCGCGGGAAAGTCAATTGCCCACCCGCCAAAAAGGGCCCCCAAAAACTGTTCATAGCGCGCGGACAACCTCGGATGCTGTCTTTTTTGCAGGAAGGGGACGGGCTTTGTCGAATAGAGCGGGCGCGGGGGGGCATACACTGTGGGGAGAGACCGCGCACCGAGACGGTTTGCGCGGGGGAGGAGGAGACCGGCGATGGTGAGCAGTTTTTACGATCTGCGAGACAAGGACGTGGTCAACATTAAAGACGGGGTCAAACTGGGCGAGGTGTGCGATCTGGAGTTTGACGGCGAGAGCGCCCAGATCACCGCCATCGTCCTCTTCGGCAAACTGAAATTCTTCGGCCTGTTGGGCCGGGAGCCCGACATCGTGATCAAGTGGGAGGAGATCCAGACCATCGGCAAGGACACCGTGCTGGTGGACTACCTGGAAAAGCCCGAGATCCGCAAGAAAAAAGGGGCCCTTCTGGACAAATTTTTTGGCTAGATGGGCTTGTCACCTGCCGGAGGGTATGCTATAATACTCCGGTAAAACACACGCCGGGCCTGTGCGGAAGGTTGCGGGGAACGACCCCGTGAGACCGCGCCATAAACCCGGCGGAGGAAACAAAACCTAGGAGGAAAGAAATCATGGCAGTAGTATCTATGAAACAGCTTTTGGAGGCCGGCGTTCACTTCGGCCACCAGACCAGAAGATGGAACCCCAAAATGGCTCCTTACATCTTCACCGAGAGAAACGGCATCTACATCATCGACCTGCAGAAGACCGTCAAAAAGCTCGACGATGCCTACAACTTTGTCCGCAGTGTCGCCGAAGAGGGCAAGTCCGTCCTGTTTGTCGGCACCAAGAAGCAGGCCCAGGAGTCTGTGAAGGACGAGGCCACCCGCGCGGGCTGCCACTATGTCAACGCCCGTTGGCTGGGCGGCATGCTGACCAACTTCCGCACCATCCGCAAGCGCATCGACCGGCTGTACCAGCTCAATAAAATGAAAGAGGACGGCACCTTTGACCTGCTGCCCAAGAAAGAGGTCACCAAGCTCAACCTCGAAATCGAGAAGCTGGAGAAGTTCCTGGGCGGCGTCAAGACAATGGACCGGCTGCCCGGCGCCCTGTTCATCGTCGATCCCCGCAAGGAGAAGATCGCCGTGGCCGAGGCCAAGAAGCTGCACATCCCCATCGTCGCCATCGTCGACACCAACTGCGATCCCGACGACATCGACTATATCATCCCCGGCAACGACGACGCCATCCGCGCGGTGAAACTGATTTCCGGCGCCATGGCCAACGCCTACCTGGAAGGCCGTCAGGGCGAGCAGATGGAAGAGGCCGCTGAGGCCGAGGAAGCCGCTGAGTAATCAGCCCCCATACGCCGAGAAATGCCCGCGCAGGTTGCACGGGCATTTGTGCGATATATTCGCCCCACAAACAGGCATATTTGATCATTCGCATATAGGAGGAAGTACAATGGCATTTACTGCAAAAGACGTAAAAGAGCTGCGTGAGAAGACCGGCTGCGGCATGATGGACTGCAAGAAGGCCCTCACCGAGGCCGACGGCGACATGGAGAAGGCCGTCGAGCTGCTGCGCGAAAAGGGTCTGGCTGCCGCCGCCAAGAAATCCAGCCGGGTCGCCGCCGACGGGCTGGTCTACGCCTATGTCGACGAGGCCGCCAAGGTGGGCGCCCTGGTCGAGGTCAACAGCGAGACCGACTTCGTGGCCAAGAACGCCGACTTCAAGGACTTCGTGGACACCTGCGCCAAGACCGTCATCAAAGAGGCTCCCGCCGACGTGGCCGCCCTGCTGGCCTGCAAAGCCGCCGGCAGCGAGGACACCGTCGAGGCCCTGCTGCGCGACAAGATCCTCACCATCGGCGAGAACCTGATCGTCCGCCGCTTCGCCCGCTTTGAGGGCGAGGTCGTCACCTACATCCACGGTGGCGGCACCCACGGCGTCATGGTGCTCTTCGACACCGACGTGGCCGGGAAAGAGGGCTTTGCCGCCTACGGCAAGGACGTGGCCATGCAGATTGCCGCGGCCAACCCCACCTATGTCTCCAAGGACGAGGTCCCCTCCGACGAGATCGAGAAGGAGAAGGAGATCCTCCGGGCGCAGGCTCTCAACGAGGGCAAACCCGAGGCCATCGTCGACAAGATGGTCAACGGCCGCATCAACAAGTACTACAAAGAGGTCTGCCTGCTGGAGCAGCCCTTTGTCAAGGACCAGGACCTGACCGTCGCCAAGTACACCGCCCAGGTGGCAAAAGAGCTGGGCGGCAACATCTCCATCGTCAAGTTCGCCCGCTTTGAAAAGGGCGAAGGCATCGAGAAGAGAGAGGACGATCTGGCTTCTGAAGTCGCCAAGATGGTGAAATAAGCGGGACCGACCGCGTCAAGAGGGCCCGGGGCAATCTGCCCCGGGCCCTCTTTGCGCGCCGGGGCGCGGACGGGGGAGAGGGGCCGGGCGGATGGGGTGCAGCTGAGCGCAGGTTTAAATGCAGCCGCCGTCCTTCTGGTGGAGAAACCGCGTCGGGTCGCACCTCGCGCGGGGACGTGGATTGAAATCTTCTCCCGCCCTCCAATCTGGTGCTTATACAGCAGGTCGCACCCCGCGCGGGTGTGTGGATTGAAATGGGCGGCGTACCGGCTGGGCCGTATGGCGGGTATAGTCGCACCCCGGATGTATGGACTGAAATAGATTGATAAAGAGAGGGCGGTTTGGTGGGCAATGGTCACATCCCGTTCGGGTGCTGGGGGTTGAATGACTGCCGCGGCGAGGCCAAGGAGCTCGCGGCACCGTCGCACCCTGCGCGGGGACGTAGATTGAAATGCCGCAAGGATTGACGGATGCTGAAGCACCCCTGGGCCGCCCCCGCGTGGGAACGTGGGGGAAACGCCTGCTTTTCCCCATTTTGCCGAGTCTGTTCTGGAGTCGTCCCCTGCGCGAGAGGATAAGTCGAAATGCAGGGGCGATCCCGCAGTTCTAGAGCGTGTCGTGTCGTCCCCTCACACAGGGCGAGTGGATTGAAATCCGCCCGGCGGGGGGCCGATAAAGCGCTGGCCTGGTCTCGCCCTCACGTGGGGGGACATGAACCAAAGTGGTTGCGACCGCGGTCAGGCCCTGACATCAGAAGGTATCCCCCAAGCGGACATGTGGATTGAAATGCCGAAAATGGAAAGCGCGCCGGGCAACGGGAAGACGTCCCCACATGGATGCGCAAATCGAAAGTTGCCAAACAGCCAAATTGGCGCGAAGGCCATCCCGCTCTCCCCCAGGCGGGTGGGTGAATGGCCGCGATGTTATCAGGGCCCATCCCCGCATCGTCCTCGCCGCCTATGGGGGGCACAAATCAAAATCGCCACGAGAAGGGGTGCGGTCAGACATATAGGGGCGCCCTCCGCGCGGGTTTCGCCGGCTGCAAAACCGCGGGGAGGGAGGATGCAGGACAGACACCTGCTTCAAGCGCCGCGGCGAGGAGCGGCCTGTTCAAGAGGGGCGGCGCGGGCCGGCCGCGCGGGGGATTGTCTTTTCGCAGTTTGAGGGACAGCTTCAGAAGAGATAAGGAGTGCGCGCCGCCCTGCAACCGTTTGCCGTAAAAATTTCGCCCGGTTTTTTGTGCGCTGCGACGAGGGCTTTTGTATTGACAAGCCCCGCCCTTTGCTTTACTCTGAAAATAGGTGAAAAATGTCCCAGACACCCCTTGCCCATCGCGGTGGAATTTGGTTCCGCCGCTCTTTTTAAGGAGGAAAAAAGTATGCATCAGTACAGCCAATACCCCGACGAGAGCCTCTACATCGCCGGCCCCGAGTGCTTCTACACCGGCGGCTCCAACTTCCTGGCGGCCATGCGCAAAGAGTCCGAGTTCTACGGCTTCCAGGTGGCCCTGCCCAACGACAAAAAGCTCGATTGGTCGGACACCGAGCCCCGCGACAACGCCCGCTCCATCTTCCAAAACTGCGCCGACAGCATGGCCGTCTCCACCGCCATCCTCGCCGATTTGGAGTCCTTCCGCGGCACCGAGCCCGACGGCGGCACCATCTACGAGATCGGCATGGCCTATGCCCGCGGCCTGCGCTGCTACGCCTACACCCGGGACCTGCGCCCGGTGGTGCACAAGTACCAGAGAGCGGCCCTGAAGGAGGACGGCAAGGTCTACGACCTGGACGGCCGGGTCCTCCCCCACATGGACATCCCCTTTGCCCCCTGCATCGTCGGCTCCTGCAAAATCGTCGAGGGCAAGTACACCGACTGCCTAAAGGCCCTGCGCACCGACCTGGACGAGGAGCGCAAGCACAAGGCCAAACGCCAGACCCCCGCCGTGGACCACAGCGCCGAGGTCACCCTGGAAAAGGGCGACAAGCCGGTCGTCTACCTGGCCGGGCCCGAGCGGTACGACCCCGACGCCGCCGAGAAGTACGCCGCCATGAAGAAGCTCTGCGAGGAGCGGGGCCTGGTGGCCATCACCCCCCTCGACGCCGCCCCCGGCGTGGCCGAAGTGGAGTCCGACGACCCCTACACCAAGGCCTATAACCTCTTTGACCGCTGGCAGCAGCACGTGCGCAACTGCGACATCATCATCGCCGACCTGAGCGACTACCACGGCTTTGAGCCCAACAGCGATGTGGCCTTTGAGTGCGGCATGGCCTGGCAGCTGGGCAAAAAGTGCTTTGCCTACATGCACGACGCCACCTGGATGCGCCAGCGCATCGCCCACTACGGCGAGGACAAGGACAACCGCGACATCTACGGCAACGACGTGGAGAATTTCAACTACCCGGTCAACCTGATGTTCTCCGGCTCGATGCCCGTCTATGGCGGCAAGTTTGAAGAGATCATCGACCAGGTGATGGAAGAGCTGAACAAGTAGTTTTCCCCCTCGGTTTTTCCCGACAGGGCGGAGATATTTACAAAAAGAAAAAGAGCATCTCATCCGGCGCGAACCGGGGGAGATGCTCTTTTCTCTTTTGGGGCCGATCAGCCGCGGCGACTACTCCCGCGCCACATAGATGTCCATGTACTCCACCCCGTCGGCGGTGTATACCCGCTCAAAACAGGAGAGTACGGCTTTGTCATACCTCGCTTTGATTCCGTTGGCCTTCATGTAGGTGAGCAGGACCTTAAACGCGTTGGGAATCAGGTGGAAGGGAGACGTAAACGGCTGCCTGATGGTGAGCGCGACATACTGCTGCCTCGGCTGCGAGACAATTTCCATCCCCTCCTCACAGAGCTCGATCCCGTCCTCCAAAATGAGCGCCGCGGCGTAGCCGTGCATGTGAAACAGGTTGATCTGTTCCTGCGACACAGTGGGGAAATCCCAGCCGATGATTCGGGGCGCCTCTATCTTTATCTCCTCCGCCCAGCGGGTCACATGGCCGATGGCGTCCCCCTCCGGGTCGGCGCTGACAACCGCGTATTGAAGATACCGAAACGACTCCACCCACTCGCAGCGGATGTCTGAATAGGACTCGTCGATCACCCCCATGTCCTCCCGGATCAGCTGGTCCATCGAGCAGGAAAACAGGGTGCACAGCTCAATCACCTTTTCGATCTCGGGATAGGCAGCGTTCAGCTCCCATTTGGAGACAGTCTGTCTGCTGACCCCGATTTTTTCCGCCAGTTCCTCCTGTGTCATCCCGCTTCTGATCTTCCTCAAAAGCTGCAAATTCTGGCCAAAATGCATCTCCCTTTCCTCCTTCTCTCTTTGGTGCGCCCAGTATACCACACCGCGCGGGAGGGCTTCCACAAACGCCAGGTTTCGTTTTGGGGGGAGAGGGCAACTCCCGGTTGCCCGACAGGGGGAGCCCTCCTCTGCGCGCTTTGATCTGGGCATAGGGGATGGGCCGGCCCGCCCTTTTCCTGCCCCCCGCAAAAAAAGCCGCCCCGCCCCGGCCGCGCTGGCATATCCGGCCAAGCCGCCCAATAGAATGGAAGTAAAGCATTGACTTTAGGAGGTTTTTCGCTATGGAGCTCAAAAAGGCCACCCGTTCCTACCAGCTCAGCCAAGTGATATTGGATAAAACATTTGAACAGACCGTGGAGAGCGAGTTCATCCTGCCCGACTATCTGGCCGAAATTGTCCGGATCGTCAAGTGCATGGGCACCCCCCACATCGTCTCCAAGCAGAGGGCGGACCAGAAGATCATCCTCGACGGCTACGTCCACTTCCACCTGCTCTACACCTCGGAGGACGGCGCCAAGCTCTACAGCTTCGAGCAGTCCATCCCCTTCACCAAACAGATCGACGCCAAGGTGGCGGTGGAGGACGCGCTGGTGGAGACCGCCGTCAAGGGCGAGTACATCAACTGCCGGGCCACCAACCCCCGCGCCATCTCGGTGCGCAGCTCGGTCTCCATCCGCGTCAAGGCGGTGGGGAAGGCCGAGCAGACCGTCCTCTCGGACGTCAGCGGCATGGGGGTGCAGATGAAGAAGGAGCGCTTCTCCGCCACCGTCCCCGCCGCCTCGGGGCAGAAGGCCTTCAGCCTGGAGGACGAGACCGACCTGGCCCTCTCCAGCCCGCCGGAGGCGGTGTTGGGGGTGGACAGCTACCTCTCCATCGACGACTACAAGGTCATCACCGGCAAGGTCATCCTCAAGGGCGAGTGCCGCAACCACGTCAGCTACCTGCTGCAGAACAACCAGGTGGAGAGCGCCGACTACACCATCCCCGTCAGCCAGATCGTGGACATCGAGAACTGCAGCGCCGACATGGCCTTCTCGGTGCGGGCGGCGGTGCTGGACTGCAAGGCGGAGCTCAAACAGAACATCGAGGGGGAGAACACCGTCCTCTCCACCCAGATGGTCTGCGAGGCCTCGGTGGTCTGCTACCGGCAAGAGGAGATCGAGACCATCCGCGACCTCTTCTCCACCACCTTTGAGAGCGAGTACAAGACCCGGCCCTTCACCGCCAGTTCGGTGTCCATCCTCCCCAAGCAGGCCTTCACCGTCACCCGCCAGGTCAAGCTGGACGGCCCGGCCCTGACCACCGTCTACGACGTCTGGGGGGAGGTCAACCTCCTCACCCAGAAGATGGAGGAGGGGGTGCTGGTGGCCGCCGGCAACGTCAAGGCCACCGTCATTGGGGCCGACGGGGAGGGGACCCTCCACTTTTCTGAGAAGAACGTGGACTTCGAGACCCGCATCCCCGCCCCCGGGGACGGCCAGAACCAGACGGCCGACCTGACCATCAAGCTGACCGGCAGCAGCGCCTCCCTCGCCCCGGACGGCGGGGCCGAACTCCGCTTTGATTTAGAGGGGGAGGCGGTGCTCACCTCCACCTTTACCGGCAACGTGGTGGAGGACCTGTCGGTGGACGAGGAGTCGCCCAAGGAGACCGACAAGAACATCGCCCTCACCATCTACTACTGCGACAGGGGAGAGGACGTCTGGCAGATTGCCAAGCGCTACAACACCTCGGTGGAGGGAATCGTGCAGGAAAACAGCCTGGAGGGAGACACCGTGCCCGAAAAGCGGACGCTGCTCATCCCGATCGTGTCCGAATAGGAAAGTGGGGGTAAAAAAATGAACGACATCTATCAAGACATCGCCCGCCGCACAGGGGGTTGCATCTATGTGGGGGTGGTGGGCCCGGTGCGCACCGGCAAATCCACCTTCATCAAGCGGATGATGGAGACCATGGTCATCCCCAACATCGGCGACGACGCCATCCGCCAGCGGGCGGTGGACGAACTGCCCCAGTCGGCGGCCGGCAAGATGATCATGACCACCGAGCCCAAGTTCATCCCCGAGGAGCCGGTGGAGGTGCTGCTGGACGGCGGCTCCCACTTCAAGGTGCGGATGGTGGACAGCGTGGGCTTTGTGGTGCAGTCGAGCATCGGCTACACCGACGGCGAGGGTTCCCGGCTGGTGGACTCCCCCTGGTCGGACACCCCCATGCCCTTTGAGAAGGCCGCTGAGATCGGCACCGAAAAGGTCATTCAGGAGCACGCCACCGTGGGGGTGGTGGTGACCACCGACGGCTCCATCTGCGAGATCCCCCGCGAGGATTACGCCGAGGCCGAGACCCGGGTCATCAAGGAGCTCAAGGAGCTGGGCAAACCCTTTGTGGTCATCCTCAACTCGGCCCACCCGGGGGACGAGCGCACCCTCCACCTGCGCGACTACCTGCAGGAGCGCCACCAGGTGCCGGTGCTCCCCCTCAACTGCCTGGAGCTGTCGGCCGCCGACATCACCGGCGTCCTCAAGGGGCTGCTGCACGAGTTCCCGGTCAAGGAGATCTCCATCCAGATGCCCCGCTGGATCAACACCTTGGAGAAGGACCACTGGCTCAAGTCGGCGGTCTTCGGCAAGATCACCGAGCTCTTCGGCGAGGTGGACCGCATCTCTCAAATCGACGAGACGGCCCAAAAGCTCTACGACTGCCCCCAGATCTCCAACGTCAACGTCAAGTCCATCGACCTGGGCACCGGCGCGGCCAGCCTGAATATCGGCCTGGAGAGCGATCTCTTTTACAAGATCATCGCCGAGAACACCGGGCTGGACCTAAACGACGAGTCCGATTTGATGCCCTGCATCGTCTCCCTGGCCAAGGCCAAGGCCGAGTACGACAAGATCAAGGACGCCATGGCCGAGGTGGAGGCCACCGGCTACGGCATCGTCATGCCCACCATCGACGAGCTCTCGCTGGAGGAGCCGGAGATCGTCAAGCAGGGCGGGCGCTACGGGGTCCGGCTCAAGGCGTCGGCCCCCTCCATCCACATGATGAAGGCCAACATCACCACCGAGGTCTCGCCCATCGTCGGCAGCGAGAAGCAGTCGGAGGAGCTGGTGATGTACCTGCTCAAGGAGTTCGAGGAGAGCCCGGGCAAGATCTGGGAGTCGAACATCTTCGGCAAGAGCCTGCACGACCTGGTCAACGAGGGGCTGCACAACAAGCTCTACCGGATGCCCATGGACGCCCGCACCAAAATCCAGGAGACGGTGGAGCGGGTCATCAACGAGGGCTGCTCGGGGCTCATCTGCATCATCATCTAGAGGGCCCCAGGGACGTGAAAAACGGGTGGCCGTGAGGGCGCCGGGCGCGGGTAGACCGCCCCGGCGCCCTCTCTTTTTGCCCGGCCGCCGGCGCAGGGGGGAGGGGACGTCTTTTCTCTGCCCCCGCAAAAGAAATGGATTTTGACCAAAGAGCTCGATTGACAACCCCACCGCCGGGACAGTATGATAAAGTTGTAGTTTTTTGTCGGGGGGTGTCGAGTTTGGCGAGGAAGTACAACAGGCAGGGGCTGAGTATCAAGTACAAGGTCTTTCTGCTGGTGTTCTGTCTGCCGGTCTCGGTGGTGGCGCTGGCGGTCTGGGCCCTTTTTGGCAACGCCCAGCAGGCATTGGAGCAAAACCTCTTTGAGATGCAGCGGGCCGCCTCCTCCCAACTGGCCCAGGCGGTGGCCAGTTACAGCCTCTCCACCGACCGGCTCCTTCACGGCTTGGCCGAGGACAGCGCCATCATCGCCGCCCTGGAGACCCCGGCGGAGCAGGTGGACGAAACCAGCCAGCGGGAGGCTCGCATCAAGTTGCTGGACCGCTGGAGCGCCCAGTCCACCGGCACGGCCGCCGCCGATCCCTACTCCTCCCTCACCTATACCTCGGGGGGCTACGGTTACGCCATCAACGCCTATGTGGTGGGCTTTAACGGCATGTCCCTGAACACCCTCGCCTCCGACCGCTATTCGCAGCAAGACCTGAAGGGGCAGAGCTGGTACCGGCAGGTGCTGGAGGCCGACGGCGCCATTGTCACCAGCAGCACCTACCGGGACGAACAGGGCAGTGGGGTCTTTCGCTACTACATCATCAAGGCGCGGCTGGTCAAGGACCACATCACCGGCAAGCCGGTGGGGATCACTTTTTTTAAGATCAGCGAGGCCAAGTACGCAGAGTCCATGGGCTCGGCCCGCAGTCAGCACCGGCAGGCCTATCTGGTGGACAAGAGTGATGCCGTCCTCTCCAGCTGGTACAAGCCCGATATCGGCCAGCCCATCCAGCAGGTGGGGGACTGGCGGAGTGAACTCTCCAAGGAGGGGGGGTACAGCGTGGCCACCGCCTCCTCGGGAGAGCAGGTGATGGTGGTGCGCACCCCGGTGGAGGGCACCGACTTTACCTTTGTCGAGCTGACCCCCCTCTCGGAACTGGTGCAGCCGGTGCGCGCCCTCCGCTTTTACGCCATCTTGCTGCTGGGGGCCATCGTCCTGCTGGTGGCCCTGGCCGATCTTATCTTTACCCACTGGATGACCGGCCCCATCCTCGCCCTGGAGGGGGCGATGGATCGCTTCTCCCGGGGAGAGCTGGCGGTGCGCACCCCGGTGGAGCGGGGGGATGAACTGGGGCGGCTGGCCTCCTCCTTTAACAACATGGCCGCCAAGACCCAGTCCCTGATCCGGTCCATCAAGGAGGGGGAGCGGCTCAAGCGCAAGGCCGAACTGGACTTTTTGCAGGCCCAGATCAACCCCCACTTCATCTACAACACCCTCTCCTCGGTCCGCTTTATGGTGGCCATGGGCAGAAACGACGAGGCCGAGGAGATGCTCATCCGCTTTGTAAAGATGATGCGCTACATCACCGACAAGACCGACAAGCAAGTCACCCTGGCGGAGGAGGTGGAGCAGATCCAAAACTACGCCGAGATCCTCCGCTACCGCTATCCGGACAGCTTCTCCATCGCCTACGACATCGACCCGGCGGCGGGGGCGCGGCAGATCCCCTCCTTTATCCTCCAGCCCACCATCGAAAACGCCGTCTACCACAACCTGCAGACCGGCGGCCCGCCCTGCAAGATCCGGGTGCGGGCCCGCTACCGGGCAGGGGTGCTCCGCATCACCGTCACCGACAACGGCCAGGGCATCGACAAGGAGCGGCTGCAGCGCATCAAGAGCTTCTCCATCAAGATGGACGACAGCGTGGGCATCGCCAACATCCACAGCCGGCTGGAACTGGTCTACGGCAGCGGCAGCTATTTGAAAGTCCGCTCCCAAAAGGGGCTGGGGACCAGCGTGCTCTATCACATCGAAGAGGGGGAGGGACCCGCGTGAAGATTTTGATTGCCGACGACGAGGCGCCCATCCGCGACTGGTTTGCCTACGTGCTCACCCAGAAGATCCCCGGACTGAAGGCCCAGGTCGAGACCGCCGCCGGCGGGCTGGAAGCCCTGGAGAAGATGGAAAAGGACCCGCCCGACGTGGTCTTTGCCGACATCAAGATGCCCGGACTCGACGGCATCGGCCTCATCGAGCAGGCCAAGGAGCGGTTCCCCCGCACCGTCTTTGTCATCCTCACCAACCACGCCGAGTTCACCTTCGCCCAGCGGGCGGTGGGGCTGGGGGTCTACGACTACCTGCTCAAGAGTGAGATCACCGCCGAGAAGGTGGCCCAGACCCTGGCGGACATCCAGAAGGGGTTCTTCACCGCCGCCCCCCAGCCCGCCGGGGCGGGGGAGGTCGAGCGCATCGAGGAGCCGGAGGGGGTGGATTGGCCCGCCCTGGCACGCCGCCTGGGGGCGGACGGGCCCGGGCGCTACCGGGCGGTGGCGGTGCGGGGGGCGGACCGGGGGGCGGTGCTGCAGCGGCAACTCCCCGACACCCCCCTGACCCCCGTCCTCTGGGGCGACTGCTGGGAGGCCCTCCTCCCCGCGGGGGCGGCCGGGTTTCCCGGGTGGGAGCCCCCCTTTGCCGTCGGGCTCTCGGCCCCCCACGCCGGGGCGGAGGGATTGCAGGCCGCCCTGCAGGAGGCCGTCCTGGCCCTGGAGACGGCCTTTCTCAGCGGCCGCCCCGGCCTCTACCGCTTCGGCGACGCCCAGGAGCCGCCCCAATTGGACAGCGCCCTGCACGCCCTGCGCAAGCGCCTCTCCACCGAGATCGCCTACGGGGGCGTCCCCACCGTCCGGGGCGACCTGTCCCAGTTCCTCACCCGCTGCGCCCAGGCCGGTCCCACCCGGGTGGACTGGGTGCGCAAAAACTGCCACCGGCTGCTGGCGCAGATGGAGGACCGCTACCTGCAGGAGCTGCGGGAGATCGAGCCTGACGCCCGCCGGGTGGGCAAGCCGGTGCGCTCGCTGGAGGACTTTCGCGCCCAGATGGAGGAGATGCTCGCCGCCGTGGAGGAGCGGCAGGGGGAGCGGGACGCCCCCGCCATCGACACCGCCGTGCGCTACATCGAGCGCCACTACGGCGACAGCGCCCTCTCCCTGACCAAGCTGGCCGGCAGCGTCCACCTCTCGCCCGAGTACTTCTGCCGCCTCTTCAAGCAAAAGACGGGGGTCAGTTACGGCACCTATCTCACCACCTACCGCCTCACCCGGGCCAGGGAACTCATCTGCACCACCGACTTGAAGATGGCCGAGGTGGCCCGGCAGGTGGGGTATGAAAACGCCAGCTACTTCTCCCGCCTCTACAAAAAGCACATGGGCCTCTCCCCGGAGCAGGAGCGGCGGGCCGCCCCGCCGGCAGGTCAAAATTAAAACAGAATGTCAAAATCGTACAAGCTGACAGATTCTTCCCTTTGAGAATCTGTCAATTTTTTATGCTTTGGTGGCAAAATCCTCCATCGACAGGGGAAGCGACAAAATCCTACAATAGAGACAGGCAAAAAACGGCGGGGGACAGAGCACCCCCAAAAACCAAACAAAAGGAGCGAGAAGGAATGAAACGAGAAGGCAAAAAGCGGCTGTTGGCCCTCCTGCTGGCCGGCGCCATGACCCTCTCCCTCACCGCCTGCGGCGGGGGAGATGACAAGGGAGACAGCAGCAGCGGCAGCGACAAGCCCGGCAAGAACATCAAGGTCGGGCTGGTCATCGGCCCCAACGGCCTGGGCGACAAGAACATGAACGACATGTCCTATGAAGGGCTGGTCAAGGCCCAGGAGGAGCTGGGGATCACCCTGGACTACGCCTCCCCCGCCTCCAAGAGCGACTACGACCAGGTGCAGCGGATGTACGCCGAGAGCGGCGAGTACGACCTGATCTTCCTGGCCGGTGTCGACCAGAAAGACGGCATCACCAAGGTCGCGGCCGAGTTCCCCGACCAGAAGTTCAGATGGCTCGACGGCAATGTGGAGTTGCCCAACGTCAACTCCATCGCCACCATCTGGCCCCAGCAGACCTTCCTCTGCGGCTGCCTGGCGGGGCTTGCCACCAACAGCGACATGCCCCTGGCCAACAAGGACAAGAGCGTGGTCGGCTGCCTGCTGGGCTCCGAGCAGCCCGCCCTGGTAGAGGGCACCGTGGGCTTTGAGGCGGGGGTCCGCTACACCAACCCCAACGCCACCGTCCTGCAGGCCACCATCGGCTCCTTCACCGACCCCGGCAAGGCCAAGGAGATGGCCCTGACCATGTACGACAAGGGCGCCGACTTCATCCAGCACATCGCCGGCGGCTCCGGCCTGGGCGTCTTCAACGCCGCGGTCGAGGCCAACCGCTACGCCTTCGGCGTGGGCTCCAACCAAAATGATGTCGAGCCCGACCACATCGTCGCCACCTCCCTCAAGGACGTGCGCAACATCTCCTACAACGAAGTGAAAAAGCTCATCGACGGCACCTGGGAGCCGGGCATCCACGAGATCGGCATCATCGGCGGCGGCACCGGCTACACCACCGAGGGCTCCAACGTCAAGGTCCCCCAGGAGATCATCGACCAGGTCGACGCCATCAAAAAGCAGATGGAAGAGGGGAAACTGGTCCCTCCGGGCCAGAAGTCCGAGCTGGAAAACTGGCTGAAGCAGAACGTCTATCAGCCCGCCAAGTGAGAATTTGACACCTGATTGAGCAGACGGGGCTGCGGCGGCGCGAGTACCGCGCGGCCCCGATCTGTGTGAGAGAGAGGGAGTGAGCGAGGGTTGTGCCAGTACGACATTGAAATGACCCACATCACCAAACAGTACCCCCTGGTGCTCGCCGTCGACGACGTGAGCTTCCGGGTCCGCCGGGGCGAGGTCCACGCCCTGGTGGGAGAAAACGGGGCGGGCAAGACCACCCTGATGAAGATCCTTTACGGCATGACCTCCAAAAACGGGGGGGAGATCGCCATCGGCGGCAAGCCGGTCAACTTCAAAAAGCCGGGCGACGCCATCGCCGCCGGCATCGGCATGGTCCACCAGCACTTTCAGCTGACCCCGGTGCTCACGGTGGCCGAAAACGTGGTGGTGGGGGAGGAGCGCCAGTCCTGGTGGAACTTCAACCGCAAAAAGGCCATCGCCGCGGTCAACGAGATCATCCGTGAATACGGCTTCAAGATCGACGCCGGAAAGCGGGTGGGGGACCTTTCGGTGGGGGAGCAGCAGCGGGTGGAGATCATCAAGGCCCTCTACCGGGGGGCGCAGATCCTCATCCTCGACGAGCCCACCGCCGTCCTCACCCCGCAGGAGGTGGACGAGCTCTTCAAGGTCATCGACCGGATGCGCTCGCTGGGCAAGACGGTCATCATCATCACCCACAAGCTCAAAGAGGCCATCGCCATCTCCGACGCCGCGTCGGTGATGCGCGACGGGAAGATGGTCAAGGCCGACGTCCCCATTGTCGAGTGCTCCACCGACCTGCTGGCCAAGTGGATGGTGGGGCGGGACATCGAACTGGACAGCACCCGCCGCGCCCAGCAGTTCGGCGAGACGGTGCTGGAGGTCAAAGACCTCTGCTGTTCCGACCGGCACGGCCCGGTGCTCAAGAACATCGACCTGCGCATCCGCGCCGGCGAGATTTTGGGCATCGCCGGGGTCGAGGGCAACGGCCAGACCGAGCTCATCGAGGCCCTCACCGGCCTGCGCACCCCCGAGAGCGGCCAGGTGCTGCTGCGGGGCGAACCCCTGACCGGCGGCCCCCTGCACTTTCTGCAAAAGGGAGTGGGCCACGTCCCCGAGGACCGGCTGGCCCGGGGCCTCATCAAGGACCTGAACATCCGCGAGAACCTGATTTTGGGCTACCAGTGGAGCGACCGCTTCGCCGGGCGCTTCTTCCTCAAGATGAACGACATCACCGAGTTCTCCCGCAAGGTCATCAAAGACTACCGCATCAAGGCCCCCAGCGAGAAGGCCCTCATCAGCGCCCTCTCCGGCGGCAACCAGCAAAAGGTCATCATCGGCCGGGTGTTTGAGGAAAACCCCCAGGTCATCATCGTCGCCCAGCCCACCCGCGGGGTGGACATCGGCGCCATGGAGTACATCCACGAGGTGCTTTTAAACCTGCGGGACGCGGGGGCGGCCATCCTCCTCATCTCGGCGGATCTGGACGAGGTGCGCCGCCTGTCGGACACCCTGGCCGTCCTCTACGAGGGGGAGATCGTCACCGAGACCCCGGCGGACACCCTCAGCGAACAGGAGATCGGCATGTACATGCTCAGCGGCAAAATGGACGGAGAGGAGGTGCTGGCAGATGGGAAAACCGCTTAACAAGTCAAAGTTGGCCCACTCGGCCAACACGGCCATCCAGTCGGTGGGGGCCCTGCTCATCGCCCTGATTTTGGGGGCGGTCATCCTGCTGCTCACCGGCGCCAACCCCCTGGGGGCCTACGGGGCCATCCTCAAGGGCTCGGTGGGGAGTATGTCGGCCTTTATCAACACCCTGATCCAGACCACCCCCCTGATGTTCACCGGCCTCTCCTACCTCTTTGCGGCAAAGGCGGGGTTGGTCAACCTGGGGATGGAGGGGCAGATGCTCTGTGGGGCCATGGGCGCGGCGGTGGCCGGCGCCTGGGACCTGGGGCTGCCCAAGTTCGTCCACCTCCCCCTGGCCATCCTGGTGGGGGTGCTCGCCGGCGGGCTCTACGGCCTGATCGCCGGGCTGCTGAAGGCCAAGTTCGGGGCCAACGAGTACATCGTCACCCTGATGCTCAACTACGTGGCCACCCTCCTCATGAGCTACCTTGCAAACGGCCCCCTGCGGCCCGAGGGCGAGATCAATGTGGCCACCGCCCCGGTGCTGGAGACCGCCCAGTTCACCAAGCTGGTGAAAAACCGGGGCCTGACGGCGGCCCTCTTCATCGCCGTCACCCTCTCGGTGCTGGTGCACTTCTTCCTCGACCGCACCAAGCCCGGCTATGAGATCCGGGCGGTGGGCCGGGGGCGGCTGGCCTCCGAGACGGCGGGGATCAACATCGCCCGCACCACCATGCTCACCATGTTCATCAGCGGCGGCCTGGCGGCCATGGCCGGGGTCAGCATGGTGCTGGGGGTCAACGGCCGCTACATCGAGGGCTTCTCCCCCGGATACGGCTTCAACGGCATCGCCGTCTCCTCCCTGGCCTCCGGCAACCCCCTGATGGTGGGGGTCTCGGCCCTCATCTTCGGCGCCCTGCGCGCCGGGGCCATGGTGCTGAACATGACCCAGCGCATCCGCCCCGAATTCGCGGACATGATCCAGGCGCTGGTGGTCATCTTCGTGGCCATGCCCGCCCTCTTCCAGGTCGTTAAGACCCGCGCCAAGAAACCGGAAACCGAGCCCGCCAAGACGGCAGAGAAAAAGGAGGCGAATTGACCATGGGATTTAGTGTAGTCTCTCTCATCGTCTCCACCCTGCGGATGTCCATCCCCCTGCTCATCGCCGGGATGGGCGCGGTCTACGCCTCCCGCAGCGGGATGATGGCCATGGGGGTGGAGAGCATGATGCTCTTCGGCGCCTTCGGCGGCGTCTTTACCTCCTACTTCACCGGCAATGTGCTGCTGGGCTTTCTCACCGGCATGGTCTGCGGCGCGGCCGTGGGACTCCTCTTCGGGCTGCTCACCGTCCGCTTCCGGCTCAACCAGGTCATCGCCGGGGTGGGGCTCAACCTCTTCATGGGGGCCATCACCACCGTGCTGATGGAGGTGGTCTGGAAATCCAGCGGCAACTCCCCCCAGGTGGCCAGCCTCACCCAGGCGGTGCGGGTGCCCCTCCTGGCGGACATCCCGGTGGTGGGGACCATCTTCTCCTCCCTCTCCATCAACTTCTACATCGCCCTGGTGCTGCTGGTCATCACCCAGTATGTGGTCTTTCACACCCCCTTCGGCCTGCGGCTGCGGATGGTGGGCGAAAACCCCACCGCCGCCAACACCCTGGGCATCCCGGTGCGGGGGTACAAGTACACCGCCATGCTCATCTGCGGCGGCTGCGCTGGGCTGGCGGGGGCCTACCTCTCGCTGGACCAGCTGAACATGTTCGTTCAGGAGATGACCGCCGGGCGGGGCTTCATCGTCCTGGTGATGATGGCCCTGGGCAAGTACACCCCGGTGGGCACCGTCCTCGCCGCCCTCCTCTTCGGCTTTGCCGACGCGCTGCAGATCAACCTGCAGCAGGCCTTCGACGTCCCCTCCCAACTGGTACAGATGATGCCCTATATCGTCACCATCCTGGTGCTGACCTTCGGCATCAAGCACGTCAAGGGCCCTGCCGGCACCGGCAAACTGCCTGAAGAATAGAGAACATCCACCCCACATTTGCAAAGGAGCGTGTTTTACAATGGCCTATCTCACCGATTTTATGGAGCGGATCACCGAACTGACCGACATCGAAACCACCAGCTGCCAGTACCCCGACCTGGCCGTCCTCCCCGACGGCCGCCTGGCCGCCTGCTGGCAGCGCTACCACAACAAGCACGACGACATCGTGGCCGCCTTCCTCTCCCGCAAGGGGGCGATCCTCTCCCAGGCGGTGGTCTCGGGGGAGGGGCAGGCCTTCCGCCCCCGGCTCTACGTCCTCAACGGGACGGTCTGGATCATCTGGTCCGAGTCCGCCGCCGGCAACTGGAAGCTGCTGGCCCGCGCCTTTGGCGAGGAGCTGGGGGAGCCCATCCTCCTCTCCCAGTCCAGCGGCGCCTTCTACCCCTCGGTCACCGACGACGGCCAAAACCTCTACGTGGCCTGGTGCGAGCAGCAGCACGGCGACAGCCACATCTGCTGCCTGCGCTTTGACGGCAGCGCCGCCGTCGAGACCTGGCGGGTCTCCTCCAGCGAGCAGGCCTACCGCCCGGCCGTGGCCTTTGGCGGCGACGGGGTGCTCTACCTGGCCTACGACGTCTTTGACGGCAGCCAGTACCTGCAGGTCGCCCGCGCCTATGCCGGCGGCGCCTGGGGGGAGGAGGCGGTGATCTCCAACGCCCCCGACTGGGCCTCCGACGCCACCGCCGTGTCCACCGACAGCGGGGCCACCGTGGTCTGGCACGGGGTCGGCCCCAAGGGGGAGACCAACTACTACACCTGTGACCTGACCCTGGCGGGCGGCAGGATCGCCGCCGACTGCCGGCAGCTCTCCCACATGCGGGTCTGGTTTGCCTCCGCCTCCCTCTGCCGCAACCGCAAGGGCACCCAGCTGCTGGCCCAGGCCCTGAGCATGCGCTGCTTCCTCATGCGCTGGCGGCAGGAGGACGGCAGCTGGTCGGTGCCGGTGGCCATGGTGCGGGACGAGGCCTCCAACTGCCCGATCCGCCCCCGCGCCTGCGTGGACGAGGAGGACAACATCTTCATCCTCTACCAGCACTCGGCGGGCAACGGCCACCAGGAGCGCTACTCCTCCATCAAGTTCCTCTCCACCACCCTGGCGGAGCTGCAGGGCCACGACGACAGCGACATCGAAAAGGTGATCGACAACTTCACCAAACCCATCCCCGGCGACAAGGCCCTCGACCGCATCGACGAGGGCGAGAAGCGCCGCTGGCTGGACGAGAACGGCTACCTGGGGCTGGACCTGAAGTTCGGCGACATCCACGGCCAGAGCGGGATGTCCGACGCCTCGGGCCAGATCGACCAGTACTACAACTACGCCAAGGCTGTGCCCAAGCTGGACTTCACCGCCCTCACCGACCACGATATGTTCCCCGACGTCATCACCGAGTCGGAGTGGGAGTACATGCGCACCTCGGCCAACGAGTTCAACAAGGACGGCGAGCTCACCACCCTGCTGGCCTACGAGTGGACCTCCAACGAACTGCACTACGACTTCGGCCACAAAAACGTCTACTACCGCACCGGCGAGGGGGAGCTCTTCCGCGCCTGTGACCCCGAGGGGATGACCCCCGACCGGCTCTTTGCCAGCATCAAAAAGTACGGGGCCCTCTGCATCCCCCACCACCCGGCCGCCATCTGGTCGGCCGTCAGCGCCGCCACCGACTGGGCCTTCCACGACCCCGAGGTGCAGCGGGCGGTGGAGATCTTTTCCCGCCACGCCCCCTTTGAAAAGGACGGCACCGAGTCCATCTACACCAAGAACAACCCCCGCCAGAAGGGCAAGTACGTGCAGGACGCCCTGGCCCGCGGCTACCGGCTGGGCTTCACCGCCGGCAGCGACTCCCACCAGCTCGAGCACGGGGTGGAGGGGGGCATCGTGGCCGCCTTCGTCCCCGGCCTCACCCGCGAGACCCTCTTTGACGCCATCTACAACCGCTTCACCTACGCCACCACCGGCGCGGGCATCCTCCTCTCCTGCAAGGTGAACGGCGCCCGCATGGGCAGCGAGATCACCGCCCTGCCCGGCGGCAAGGCCACCCTCGAGGTGGACGTGCTGGGCACCGGGGAGTTGGAGCGGGTCGAGGTGGTCAAGGACAACGGGGAGATCTACACCCCCGCCGTCTCGGGCAACCGCTGCCGCTTCACCTGGGCCGACGAGGACCTGACCGCCGGCGCCCACTTCTACTACCTGCGCGTCACCCAGAAAGACCAGCACCAGGCCTGGAGTTCCCCCATCTGGGTGGACGTCCAGTAAGCCCTTCCCCTTTTTCAGGCGGCCCCATCGCCACAGGGCCGCCGCCCCGCCCGGGAGCGGGGGACCCCCGCATGGCAGCCTCCTCTTTCCTGGGGAGCCGGCCGGCCCTGCAGCCCTTGCTGCGGGACCGGCCGGCTTTCTTTTTCGGCCCCTGTCTGGGAGGGATTTCCCCCCCTTTCAACATCTGGAAAGGGGGGCGTGGCAATTCTTACATCTTTCTGAAATCGGCCTTGAAAACTCGCCAAATTCCGCGTCGCTGTGGGGTGAGAAATTGGGGGGTACTGTCAAACTTCCGCCCGTTTCGACAAGAACGGTTGACCGCCGGTCAGCAAAGGTCTATGATTGATGGTGTTATACAAAGCAAACTCTGTAAATTGGGTCATCTATACAAAATTTTCGGACGGGGGGAGGGATGGCGATGACTGTGGCAGAGGTCCCGCGGGACCAAAAGCGCGCCCGCATCGAGGAGGCGGCCACCGCCCTTTTTCTGCAAAAGGGGGTGGCCCAGACCAGCGTCGGCGAGATCGCCCGGGCCGCCTGTGTGGCCAAGGGCACCTTTTACCTCTACTTCAAGGACAAGCAGGCCCTGGTGGACAAGGTGGTGGCCGAAAAGGGGGGCGAGACCCTCTGCCGGGCCATCGAGCGCACCCGCCGCGCCGGCTGTGCCGACCGCCCCGCCGCGGCCGCCCGCTTCTGCGAGTGCCTCATCGACTTTTACGCCGAAAATCCGCCGGTCCTCCGCTTTATTGCCAGGGGCGGGCAGGGGACCTGTCTGCTCCACGGGGAGCTGCTGGCCCCGCTGGAGGGGCTTTTGTCCCTGCCGGGGGAGAGCGAGGAACAGTCGCGCAACCGGCTCACGGTGATGCTGGACTTTTTGATCACCGCCTGTTACCGCTCCATCATCGAGGGGCAGCCGGCCTCCATCGAGGTCATCAAACCCCTTCTTTTGCAGACGGTGGCTGGCATATACAGATAGTGGGATTTTGCGCCCCGATGGGGCCGAACCGAGAAAATTGGGGAAAGGCAGAAAAAAGGAGAACGGGATGAGCTATCAACTGGGACTGGACGTGGGCTCCACCACCATCAAGGCGGTGGTCCTGGACGACCGAGACGAAATCGTATACAAGAGCTATGAGCGCCACCTCTCCCGGGTGCGGGAACTGGCGCTGCAAAAGATAGAGGAGCTGGGCGAACTGCTGCGGGGCCACCGGGTCAAGGTGGCGGTCACCGGTTCGGCCGGCCTGGGGGTCGCCAAGGAGAGCGGCCTCGACTTCGTGCAGGAGGTGTACGCCACCGCCGGCGCGGTCAAGCGCTTTGTCCCCCAGACCGATGTGGTCATCGAGCTGGGCGGGGAGGACGCGAAGATCATCTTTTTGAAGGGCGCTTTGGAGGAGCGGATGAACTCCACCTGTGCCGGGGGCACCGGCGCCTTCATCGACCAGATGGCCACCCTCCTGGATGTGGACCTGGCCACCCTCGACGAGCTGAGCCTGCGCCACAAAAAGATCTACCCCATCGCCTCCCGCTGCGGGGTGTTTGCCAAGACCGACATCCAGCCCCTCATCAACCAGGGGGCCGACAAGGAAAACATCGCCGCCAGCATCTTTCAGGCGGTGGTGGACCAGACCATCGCCGGGCTGGCCCAGGGCCGCGCCATCGAGGGAAATGTCCTCTTTTTGGGCGGGCCCCTCTCCTTCCTCAAGGGGCTGCAGGCCCGCTTCATCGAGACGTTGGAGCTGGACGAGCGCTCGGCCAACTTCCACCCCCTGGCCCCCTACTTCGTGGCCCTGGGGGCCGCCTGTTACGCCGGCGGCCTCAACGAGGAGCACGACTATGAGGAGCTGCTCGGCACCTTCCGCCACGTCCTCGAGATCCCCCACGCCCCCCAGGGGCTTGCCCCCCTCTTTCGCGACCGGGCGGAGTACGACCAGTTTTGCGCCCGCCACGCCCAGAACGACGTCCCCCAGCGCCCGCTGGCGGATTACAGCGGCCCGGCCTGGCTGGGGGTCGACGCCGGCAGCACCACCACCAAGATGGTGCTCATCGACGGGGCGTGCAACATCCTGTACAGCCACTACGTCAACAACCTGGGCAACCCCATCTCCGCCGTCAAGGAGCAGTTGGAGCAGATCAGGGCCCAGTCGGGCGAGCGGGTGAAGATCGTCGGCAGCGCTGTCACCGGCTACGGGGAGGACCTGATCAAAAGCGCCTTCCACCTGGACTTCGGCCTGGTGGAGACCATGGCCCACTTCACCGCGGCCAAGCACTTTCAGCCCCAGGTGGACTTCATCATCGACATCGGCGGGCAGGACATGAAGTGCTTTCAAATCAAGGACAACGCCATCGACAACATCGTCCTCAACGAGGCCTGCTCCTCGGGCTGCGGCTCCTTCATCGAGACCTTTGCCAAGTCCCTGGGCTACCCCATCGACGAGTTCGCCAAGCTGGGCCTCCTGGCCGAGCACCCGGTGGACCTGGGCACCCGCTGCACCGTGTTCATGAACTCCTCGGTCAAGCAGGCCCAGAAAAACGGGGCCACGGTGGGGGACATCTCCGCCGGGCTGGCCGTCAGCGTGGTGAAAAACGCCCTCTACAAGGTCATTCGCGCCCGCAGTGCCGACGATATCGGCAAGAACGTGGTGGTGCAGGGCGGCACCTTCCTCAACGACTCGGTGCTGCGCAGCTTTGAGATGGAGCTGGGCCGCCCGGTGGTGCGCCCGGCCATCGCCGGGCTGATGGGCGCCTTTGGCGCGGCCCTCTACGCCCGCTCCCTCCAGCCGGAGGGGGAGAGCCGGGTCCTCACCGCCGCCGAACTGGCGGCCTTCACCCACCAGTCCAAGGCGGTCAACTGCGGGCTCTGCACCAACCACTGCAACCTGACGGTCAACACCTTTGGCGACGGCTCCCGCCACATCGCCGGCAACCGCTGCGAGCGCCCGGTGACCGGCAAGGCCGGGGGCGGCGAGCTGCCCGACATGGTGGAGTGGAAGTACGAAAAGCTCACCCACCTGCCCAGCGAGCCGGGCCCCCGGGGGGACATCGGCCTGCCCTTGGCCCTGAACATGTACGAAAACCTGCCCTTCTGGCACGCCTTCTTCACCGAACTGGGCTTCCGGGTGGTGGTGTCGGGCCGCTCCAGCAAATCCGTCTACCTCAAGGGGCAGAACACCATCCCCTCCGACACCGTCTGCTACCCGGCCAAGCTGGTGCACGGACACATCAAGCTGCTGCTGGAGCAGGGGGTGCAGACCATCTTCTACCCCTGTTTGAGCTACAACTTCAACGAGGAGATCTCCGACAACTGCTACAACTGCCCGGTGGTGGCCTACTACCCCGAGGTGGTCAAGGGCAACATGGACCTGGGGGGCTGCCAGTTCATCTACCCCTACATCAGCCTCAACGACCGCAAGGTCTTTGAGAAGAAGATCACCAGCTACTTAAACGAGTACGGCTTTGCCCTGCGCCGGGGCGAGGTGTCCCGCGCCGCCGAGCGGGCCTACCAGGCCTACGCCGACTACCGCCGCGAGGTGAAGGAGGAGGGGGCGCGCGCCCTGGCCTACGCCAAGGAGCACGGCTGCAAGACGGTGATCCTGGCCGGGCGGCCCTACCACATCGACCCCGAAATAGGCCACGGCATCAACAAGCTGCTGCGCTCGCTGGGGTTTGTGGTGGTCACCGAGGACGGGGTCTCCTGGATGACAGGGTATGAAAAGCGCACCGTCCTCAACCAGTGGACCTACCACGCCAGAATGTACAACGCCGCCCGCTATGCGGGGCAGGCCGAGAACACCGAGCTCATCCAGTTGGTGAGTTTCGGCTGCGGCCTCGACGCCATCACCACCGACGAGATGCGCGACATCCTCCGCGGGTGCGGCAAGATATACACCCAAATCAAAATCGACGAAGTAGACAACCTGGGCGCCATCAAAATTCGCATTCGCAGCCTGTTGGCGGCCATGGAGGAAAGGGAGAGACAGCAACATGCCGCCAATTGAAAAACCCCCCGTCTTTACGCCGGAGATGCGCGAAAACTACACCATCCTCATCCCCGGCATGCTGCCCATCCACTTTCGGATGCTCGAAAAGATCCTCATCAGAAACGGCTACAAGGTGAAGATCCTCACCACCATCGGCCGCCAAATCGTGGATGAGGGGCTCAAAAACGTTCACAACGACACCTGTTACCCCGCGCTGCTGGTCATCGGCCAGTTGATTTCCGCCCTCAAGAGCGGCGCGTACGACCCCCACAAGACCGCCCTCCTCATCACCCAGACCGGGGGCGGGTGCCGGGCGTCCAACTACCTCTCGCTGCTGCGCAAGGCCCTGCGCCAGTCGGGTTACGGCTATGTGCCGGTGATCTCGCTGAACTTCTCCAACCTGGAAAAGCAGCCCGGTTTCACCTTCACCCCCGGCATGCTGGTGCAGGCCATGTACGCCATCATCTACGGCGACATGCTCATGTGGCTGAAAAACCAGTGCAAGCCCTACGAGATCATCAAGGGCAGCACCGACGCGGTGGTGGAGCGCTGGACCGACGCCCTCTGCGAGCAGTTTGAGTCAAAGGCCTTTTTGCAGGTGCAGAAAAACTACCGGGCCATCCTGGAGGACTTCTCTGCCATCCAGCGCCACCGGGAGAAGAAGATCAAGGTGGGGATCGTCGGCGAAATTTATATGAAGTACGCCCCCCTGGGCAACAACAACCTGGAGCAGTTTCTCATCGACGAGGGGGCCGAGCCGGTCCTCTCCGGGCTGCTGGACTTCTGCATGTACTGCATCCAAAACAACATCATCGACAACGACCTCTACGGCAAGGCCTTCAAGCACCGGGCGGTCAACGCCTTTTTGCTGCGCTACTTCCAGCGCTGGCAGAACAAGATGATCCGGGCCATCGCCAAACACGGCGAGTTCCGGGTCCCCACCAGCTTCAGCGAACTCAAACACCTGGTGGACGGGGTCATCGGCACCGGCGCCAAGATGGGGGAGGGGTGGCTGCTCACCAGCGAGATGGTGGAGCACATCCACAGCGGGGTGGACAACATCGTCTGCACCCAGCCCCTGTTCTGCCTGCCCAACCACATCGTCGCCAAGGGGATGATGCGCAAAATCAAGGACCGCTACCCCCAGGCCAACATCGTGGCGGTGGACTACGACCCCAGCGCCACCTCGGTCAACCAGGAAAACCGCCTCAAGCTGATGCTCTCCAACGCCCGGCTGGCCGAGGAGTTCGGCCTCTCGTCCGAGGGGGAGAAGGCCCCGGCCGCGCCGGAGGGGGAGACCCAGCGGGAGACAGTCACCCTTTAGCAGGGACCCAATCCAATAAAAAAGGCGGCGAGTGAAGATGGTCACCACCCTTTGCACCTGGTTTTTGTACCTGGTTTTTTACAGCTTTGTGGGCTGGCTCTGCGAGACGGTCTACTGCTCCATCGGCCAGCGCAAGCTGGCGGACAGGGGCTTTCTCAACGGGCCGGTCTGCCCCATCTACGGCTTTGGGGCCCTAGGCGTCGTGCTGCTGTTGCGGCCGGTGCAGCAGAGCCCGGCGGCGGTCTTTGTGCTGGGGATGGTGCTCACCAGCGCCCTGGAATACCTGACCAGCTACGCGATGGAGAAGCTCTTCTCCGCCAAGTGGTGGGACTACTCGGCGCGCCGATTCAACCTGAACGGCCGGGTCTGTCTGCGCAACTCCCTCCTCTTCGGGGTGATGGCGGTGGCCATGCTCTACCTGCTGCACCCGGCGGTGGAGCGGCTGTTTGACCGCATCCCCCCCTGGGCCAAGCTGACGGTCACCCTGGTGCTGCTGGCGGTCTTTGCCGCCGACCTGATCGTGTCGGTCCGCGCCGCCCTGGGCATCAACCGGCAGTTGCAGGCCCTCAACGCCCTGGCCGAGGAGATGAAGGCCCGGCTGGACGCCGCCGGCTGGTACAACGGCGAGGGGATCAAGGCCCGCCTCGACCGGCTGCTGGAGGAGGCCCACTCCGCCAAGGCCGACGACGCCCGCCTGCGGGTGAGGGAGCTGCTGCAAAAGTACAGGGAGGAGTCCCAGCGCCACCGCCTCTTTCAGCGGCGGCTGACCAAGGCCTTCCCCAACATGCGCTCCACCCGCTATGAGAGCCACCTGCAGCAGATCAAGGAGAGCCTGCGCGCCCACCGCTCGACCTGGGAGAGCTGGCTGGAAGGGCTGCAGCAGCGCACCGAAGAGGGGGCCCAGCGCCTCAAGGAGGACATTGAAAAGCGGGTCTCCGCCCACCGGGACGACGACTAGAGAGAGAAAAGAGGGCCCCCGGCCAATTTGGCCGGGGGCCCTCTCTTGTGTGCGGACAGGGGTCACTGGGGGGTGTAGGTCCCGCCGCCGGGGCTGCGGATGACGGCGCTGTTTAGATAGAGGAAGAGGCTGTCGCCGCACTCGTTTGCGTTGAAAGTGAGGTCGATGTGCCCCTTGCCCAGATGGGATTGGCTGTCATCGAAGAAGCAGGCGTAGTAGGGGGACCCGTCTTCTGGCAACTTGCCCTCCTCCCCCAGGTCAAAGGCGCAGAGGCTGCGGATGTCGCCGTAGGGGGTGTCGGTGGAGAGGGTCACCTGGATACGGCCCGTGTTGTTCTGCTGGATCTGCTCTACCGTCACCGGCACGCCACAGAGGTCAAAGGTCTTGTTCACCGTGGCCGCCTTTCCCTCGGCGGGGATCGCGATCTCCAGGCAGTCCTCTTTGGTGGGCAGCTCCTCGGGGGAGCGGGACGGCATTTCCCGGCCGACGTACAGGTCGAGGGCGTTGAAGGAGAATGTGTGGACGCGCGCCCCCTCGGCCAGCGGCTCTTCGGGCCGGTAGAGGAAGGCGCCGTCGTCCCCGATCAGGGGGCGGGCGTAGGCTGTGCTGTCCACCCGGTTGCCCTCGCTGTCCTCCACCGAGAACCAGGTGATGCCAAAGTTTACCGAGCAGGTTTCCGCTGACAGCCCCTTGACAGTCGGGATCAGGGCAATGGCGTCCCCCTTTTCGGTCAACTGCATCAGTTGGAAGGAGAGGTTGTCGCTCCCCTCGTAGGAGATCTCCTCGGCGCTCACGGCGACGGCGGGCTGCAGGGCGGTGCGCAACCGGCTGTCCCCGATTTGCAGGGCGATCTCGTCCGCCTCTCCCTCCACCTTGCAGGAGAAGGCAAAGGAGACGGTGAAGTTTGCCAGCGCGTCCTCCTCCCCGGACCGGTGGGGACTGGAGGCCCCCAGGTGTTCCGGCAGGTAGGTGAGGGGGTAAGTTGTTTCCCCGACTTGCAGGGTGGCCTTGAGGGTGGTCAGGTACTGGTTCCAGACCTCCTCCGCCCCCTCGCTGAGTTCGGCTTTTACCTCTCTGGACGGCAGGTGTTCCAGGGAGAGCCAGAGGGTGCCGTCCTCCTTCTGCACCGCCTGGAGCAGCCGGTAGGTGCCACCGCTGCCGTCGGGCGCCTCCACCGGGTCGACGCAGAGGCGGTAGCTGGCCGGCGGGGTCTCCATCACCCAGCTCTCGCCGGAGACAAAGTAGCGGTAGGCCCGCTGCGCAAAGGCCACCACGCTCTGGTAGTTGACGGCCCCCAACAGCAGCACAAAGGCAGCGGCAACGGCCGCGGCCCGGCGCCAGACCCGCCGCCGGGGCGGCTTTGCGTCAAACAGGCTGCCGCTGACGGCGAGGAGGGTCTCCTCGTCCAGCAGGTCGGCCAGCCGTCTGTCAAATCTCTCTTCATTCATGGGTGTGCTCCCCCTCTCGTTCCTCCAACAGTGGTTTCAATTTGTCCCGCAGCCGCGATACCCGGGTGGTGACGGCGTTCTGGCTGATGCCGAAGAAACGGGCCATCTCCCGGGTGGAGTAGCCGTAGACAAAGCGCATGGCAAAGAGCTGCTTCTCCGGCTCGCTCAGGGCCAGCACCGCCCCGTTCAGCCGCTCGCGCAGTTCCAGCGAGGCGGCCCAGTCGGGGGCGGATGGCCCCTCCGGTGCGGCCACCGGCACCTCGTCCCTGCGGGCGGCAAGGCGGCCCAGCGCTTGGCTGCGGGCGATGAGGGCCACATAGCTCTTCATGCTGCCCCGGCTGCTGTCGTACTTTTCGGGCGCGCGCAGGACCCGGGCCATGGCGTCGCTGGCCACCTCTTCGGCGTCCCTGGCGTCCTTTAGGATGCGCAGGGCCACCGTGTAGGCCAGGCGCTGGTACTGCCGGAAAAAGCGCTGGTGCTGCTGGGCCTGCTCGCACAGGGCTTGACTGGTATCCATCTCGCAGGGCCCTCCTTCTGTTTTTTTGTTTTAAAAAGGCCTTTTCACCCAATAGTACCGCCGGGAGAGGGGGATCGTTACGGCGGAGCTGTATTTTTTTGTAGAAAAGAGGGCGAGGGCAAGGGTAAGGGCGAGGGCAGGGACAAAACAGGGGCAAAAGAAAGGACAAGGACAAGGGCAAGGGCGAGGACGAGGGCAAGGGCGAGGACGAGGACAGAGGCAAAGCAGGGACAAAAGAAAGGGCGAGGGCAAGGGCAAGGATGAGGGCAGGGGCAAAACAGGGACAAAAGAAAGGACAAGGGCGAAGGCAAGGGAGAGGACAAAGGCAAGGGAGAGGACAAAGGCAAGGGGGAAGGGGGAAAAAGAGAGCGGGCGCTCTCGCTTGGAGCGCCCGCCCGTGCGGCGGAAAGACTAGAGACCCTGCACCCAGACCCGGTTGACCGTCCCGCCGGCGGCAAAGGAGAAGGTGTACATACACCCGCCGACGGTGTACTGGCTGGGGGATGGTCCCTCTCCGCTGGTCACGGAGCCGGCCTTCTCTTCCAGCAGGGACGCCACCTCCTCGGCATCCTGCCCGGTGAAGTCGACCCCGCCGATCGCCACCCGGGGCTTGGCGTTTTCCGGCGCCTCCACATCGGCGGGGCAGGGGCCGAAAAAGATCTCGAAGCTTTTGACCCGCGCCTCCAGGGTGGGCAGCACGCCGTTGCCGGTGTTGGCGCAGCCCAGCCGGGCCACCACCTGGCCGTCCCTGCCCAGGTAGACCGGCAGCAGGGCGCCGCCGGCATCTATCCGGTCCTCTTCGCTCAGGGGCTGGGTGAAGTCGGGGGAGAGGGAGAGGTCATACCCCTGCTCCCGCACCTCCAAGAGGATGGTGCGGCCCAGGTAGAAGTTCGCCTCCTCCACCCGCACCAGGGGGGTCTTGGTTTCCTTCACCCCCTCGTCCAGGTAGCCGGTGGCCTCCTTGCCGCAGCCGGTCAGGGCCATGGCAAGGACAAGGCACCCCGCGGCGAGCAGGGCCACCGCCCGCCGGGAGAGAGGGTGTGCAAACCGCTTTTTCATCCTGTCGTCCCTCCTTTTTGGTTGGGTTTGGTTCAGACAGCGCCCACTTCCACGATCGAGAGCAGGCCGGTGTCGCGGTCGTAACGGAAAAAGTAGCGGCAGCGGCCGACGGGGTAGCCGTTGCTGAGGACCTTGCCGGTGAGCAGATCGGTGTCCCCGCCGATGACGACGTCCCCACTGTCCTCATTGGCCTTGTCGGCCATGACGGCGTCCACCCCGTCCAGGGTCAGACCGGTGAAGTCGACCCCGCCGATTTCCACATGGGGCTGGACGTTCTCGGGCACCTCTTCGCTGTGGTGGGGGCCGTAGAAGACCGCGGCCGAGACCACCCGCGCCTCGAGCAGGGGGATCTCGCCGCTGCTGTCGGTGAGACAGGGGAGCTTGGCCACCACCTTGCCCCCCTTGCCCATGTAGACGTCGGGCACCGGGGCCCCTGCGTCCACCCGGTCGCCGGGCTCCAGGAGGGCGGCAAAGTCGGGGGAGGTGGAGAGGTCGTACCCCTGCTCCTGCACCTCCAGCAGGATGGTGCTCTTGAAGGCGATCTCCGCCCCGTCGATGCGCACCTGGGCGCTGCCGGCGTCCTTGGCGGTCTCGTCCAGTTTGCCGGTGACCTCCTTCTGGCCGCAGCCGGTCAGGGCCAGGGCCATCCAGGCCGCCAGGGCGGCGGCCAGCCCGTTCCTCCAAACGGTTTGGTGTCTGCGCGTCACCTCCATCACTCCTCTCGCAAAGGGGGCCAAAAGGCCGAGCCCTTCCTTTATCTTCATTATAGCACCACAAAAAGGGGGCAAAAGGTAACAAGTGGTTAAAAAATGGATACAATCCAGTTACAATCTGTACAGGACGACGGACGCGGCGGGGAAGGGAACGGCCCAGCCCCCTCTTTTTTCTTGACGGACAGCCGGTTTTGCCGTACACTAAAGGGGCTTTCAACACCGAAACAGCAGGGGGAATTGACGTATGCTCTTGGTCGTGGACATCGGCAACACCAACATGGAGTTTGGCATCTTCGAGGGGGAGAAGTTGGCGCACACCTTCCGCCTCTCCACCAACAAGGCCGTCACCTCCGACGAGCTGGGCCTCTTTGTGACCCAGTTTTTCTTCCTGCGGGGGCTCGACCGGCACCGGGTGGAGGACATCGTCATCAGCTCGGTGGTCCCCCAGCTCAACTACACCGTCATCAACTCCATCAAAAAGTACTTCGACAAGCCCCCCCTGCTGGTGGGGGAGAACCTGCCGGTGGAGATCGACAACCGCTACGGCAACCCCGGCGAGGTGGGGGCCGACCGGCTGGTGACTGCGGTGGCCGCCTACCACAAATACGGCGGCCCCCTCATCGTGGTGGATTTCGGCACTGCCACCACCTTCGACGTGGTCACTTCCGACGGGGCCTACCTGGGGGGGGCCATCTTCCCCGGGCTCAAGGTCTCGATGGACGCCCTGGTGGAGCGGGCGGCCAAGCTGCCCCGGGTGGAGATCGTCCCCCCCGAGCAGGCCATCGGCACCTCCACCGTCGCCAGCATGCAGAGCGGCATCATCTACGGCTATGCCGGCGCGGTGGACAACATCGTTCAAAAGCTGGAGGAACAGCTGGGGCAGAAGGCCCGGGTGGTGGCCACCGGCGGGCTGGCCAAAACGGTGAGCCAGGCCTACCGGGGGTTCACCGCCATCGACAAGACCCTGATCCTCGACGGCATCAAGGTCCTCTACGACCGCCGGAAGGCGGGGGCGTAGAAGGCCCTGCCTGCCGAGCAAAAAGGCGCTGCGGAGATTTGTCCGCAGCGCCTTTTTTGGTTGGTGCCGATGTGAGGGCCGGGCGGTGGGGCCATCTGCCAGAAGGGCGGTTTGCCCCCCGGGATGCGGAACGCCCGGGCAGGAAGAGGGGGCGCCGGTCATCTCCCCGCCGCAATGGCGCCGAAGGTGCCCGGGGACCTGCCCGGTGATAAATTGCTGCTGGCCAGGCCGCCGGGGGCCTCCGGCTGACCTTTTGAAGGCGCTGTGAGCGAGGGGAGGGGGGACCATCCCCGAGACGGCTCGACCGCTGCCGAATATCCCGTGTTCCTCCGCGCGTCGGCGGTGGCCGGGGAAGGCGGCTGCCAGGGCAGAGGCAGGGGAAAGAGTGAGGATAGAAGGCGATGGGCAAGGGGGGATGGGCGGAGACAAAGAAATGGGAGACCCTCTCGCGCGGGCGAAGCGGCCGCCCGAAGTCCTTTGGAGCGGGCGGAGGGGAAGGCGGGCGAGACGCATGGCGGCGAAGGCCCCCTCTCCCACATTGTCCGGGTGGGCGAGGGCTGAGACGGGAAGAGGGGCGCCGCCCGCAGGCAGCGCCCCTCTCTCGGTGGCAGGGTGGGTGGGGGAAGAGGACTAGACCCGCTTCACGCCCAGTTCCACCGCCTCGCCGTTGATGTCCCAGGACTTGGCGTACCCCTCGGGCTCGCCGCAGGCAAAGCCGTCGGCCAGCACGTCGGAGGCGATCTCGTCCCAGTTTTTGCGGGCGATGTCGGCCAACTTCTCGCTGCCCTTCAGGGTGACGGTGATGTGGTCCATCACGTTGAAGTCGGCCTCTTTGCGCATGGTCTGCAGCTTGCTCACCAGCTCCCTGACATACCCTTCCTCGATGAGTGCGGGGGTGAGGGCGGTGTCGATGGCCACGGTGATGCCGCCGTCCTGCACGGTATAAAAGCCCTCGGTCTGCTTGGTCTCGATGAGCAGGTCATCGGCGGTGAGGGCGACCTCCCCATCGGCCAGGGCCAGCTTCAGTTCGCCATTGGCGTCCAGCTCGGCCTTGGCGGCGGAGCCGTCCAGCCCGGCCAGGGCGGTGCGGATCTCGCCCAGCTTCTTGCCGTATTTGGGGCCCAGGGTCTTGAGCTGGGGCTTGAAGGTGTAGGAGGTGAAACGGCTGGCGTCCTCCACAAAGGTGACGGCCTTCAAGTTGAGCTCCTCCTCCACGATCTGGCGGTAGTACTCCTCCAGCGCGGCCGGGGCCTGCACGAACATGTTTTGCAGGGGCTGCCGGTTTTTGATGGCGGCGCCGTTGCGGGCCGAGCGGCCCAGCACCACGATCTGCAGCACCAGGTCCATGTTGCGCTCCAACTCGCTGTCGATGAGGGAATTGTCCACCGCCGGGAAGTCGCAGAGGTGGATGCTTTCGGGGGCCGAGCGGTCCACGGTGCGCACCAGGTTTTGGTAGATCTCCTCGGTGATAAAGGGGACCATGGGGGCGGCTGCCTTGCAGCAGTTCACCAGGGCGGTGTAGAGGGTCATGTAGGCGTTCACCTTGTCCTGCCCCATCCCCACGGCCCAGAAGCGCTCCCTGCTGCGGCGGACATACCAGTTGCTCATGTCGTCCACAAACTCCTGCAGGGCGCGGGCGGCCTCGGGGATGCGGTAGTTTTGCAGGCTCTCGTCCACGGTGCGGATCATGGTGTTGAGTTTGGAGAGCAGCCAGCGGTCCATCACCGAGAGCTTTTCGGGCTCCAGCTCGTGCTGGGTGGGGTCGAACTGGTCGATGTCGGCGTAGAGGACGAAGAAGGCGTAGGTGTTCCAGAGGGTGCCCATGAACTTGCGCTGTCCCTCCCGCACGGCCTTGCCGTGGAAGCGGTTGGGCAGCCAGGGGGCGGAGTTTGCGTAGAAGTACCAGCGGATGGCGTCGGCCCCGTAGGTCTCCAGCGCGTCGAAGGGGTCCACCGCGTTGCCCTTGGACTTGGACATCTTCTGGCCGTTTTCATCCTGCACATGGCCCAGGACGATGACGTTTTTGTAGGGGGCCTTGTTGAACACCAGGGTGGAGATGGCCAGCAGGGAGTAGAACCACCCGCGGGTCTGGTCCACCGCCTCGGAGATGAAGTCGGCGGGGAACTGCTGCTCGAACAGCTCCTTGTTCTCAAACGGGTAGTGGTGCTGGGCAAAGGGCATGGAGCCGGAGTCGAACCAGCAGTCGATGACCTCGGGCACCCGCTTCATCTGCTTGCCGCAGTGGGGGCAGGTGATGGTGACCGCGTCGATATAGGGGCGGTGCAGCTCGATGTCCTCCGGGCAGTTGGGGGAGAGACTCCGCAGCTCCTCGATGCTGCCGACGGCGTGCCGGTGGCCGCACTCGCACTCCCAGATGTTGAGGGGGGTGCCCCAGTAGCGGTTGCGGCTGATGCCCCAGTCCTGCACGTTTTCCAGCCAGTCGCCGAAGCGGCCCTTGCCGATGGACTCGGGGATCCAGTTGATGGTGTCGTTGTTGCGGATCAAGTCGTCCTTGACGGCGGTCATCTTGATGAACCAGGAGTCGCGGGCGTAGTAGATGAGGGGGGTGTCGCAGCGCCAGCAGTGGGGATAGCTGTGCTCAAAGGTGGGGGCGGAGAAGAGAAGGCCCCGCTCCTCCAGGTTTTTGAGGACCTCTTTGTCGGCGTCCTTGCAGAACATCCCCGCCCAGAGGGTCTCTTTGGTCATCTGGCCCTTGCCGTCCACCAACTGCACAAAGGGCAGGCCGTACTTGCGGCCCACGTTGGCGTCGTCCTCGCCGAAGGCGGGGGCGATGTGGACGATGCCGGTGCCGTCGGTGAGGGTGACGTAGCCGTCACAGGTGACGTACCAGCACTTCTCTTTGGGCTGCACAAAATCAAAGAGGGGCTCGTACTCCTTGTACTCCAGCTCCCGGCCGGTGAAGTGCTCGAGCACGGTGTAGCCCTGCTCGCCCAGCACGCTCTCGCAGAGGGCGGCGGCCAGGTAGTAGCGCTCCCCCCCGCTCTCCACCTTGACGTAGTCCTCGTCGGGGTGGACGCAGAGGGCCACGTTGGAGGGGAGGGTCCAGGGGGTGGTGGTCCAGGCCAGGATATAGGCGTCCTCCCCCTTGGCCTTGAACTTGGCGATGGCCGAGCGCTCCTTCACGTCTTTGTAGCCCTGGGCCACCTCGTGGGAGGAGAGGGGGGTGCCGCAGCGGGGGCAGTAGGGGACGATCTTGAAGCCCTTGTAGAGCAGCCCCTTCTCCCAAATCTGCTTGAGGGCCCACCACTCGGACTCGATGAAGTTGTTGTCGTAGGTGACGTAGGGGTGCTCCATGTCGGCCCAGAAGCCGACGGTGGCGGAGAAGTCCTCCCACATCCCCTTGTACTTCCAGACGCTCTCCTTGCAGCGCTTGAGGAAGGGCTCGAGGCCGTACTCCTCGATCTGCTCCTTGCCGTCCAGGCCCAGCTCCTTTTCCACCTCCAGCTCCACCGGCAGGCCGTGGGTGTCCCAGCCGGCCTTGCGGGGGACCATGTAGCCCTTCATGGTGCGGTAGCGGGGGATCATGTCCTTGATGACCCGGGTCAGCACGTGGCCGATGTGGGGCTTGCCGTTGGCGGTGGGGGGGCCGTCGTAGAAGGTGTAGGTCTCGCCCTCCTTGCGGCTGTCGATGCTCTTTTCAAAGATGTGTTCTCTTTCCCAGAACTGCTCGACGTCCTTCTCCCGCTCCACAAAGTTGAGATCTGTGGGCACCTTGTTGTACATCTTTCCAAAACCTCCAATGCTTTCTTTCGTGCGCTGCGAAAGGTGAATCTATGGAAACGCGCAAACCGACAAAAAAGCCCCCGCCCTGCAAAACAGGACGAAGGCCGAATGCGCTTCGCTGTACCACCTATTGCAACATACCAACATATGCGTTCCCGATAACGGCGGAAAACCGGCGAAGCCTACTCGGTCGCCCTTTCAGCTTGCAACTCTAGAGGGATGTTCCGAGAGAAACGACTGGCGCCGGGCTCCCACTCCCCCCGGCTCGCTGTGGCGTTTGTTTCAAACGTACTGTCTCTATCATCGTCTTTGGCTATTTCTCCTACATTGTAATACAGCGGGGCAAAAAGGTCAAACCCCTTTTGTGAAAAAAGGGGAAAAAGGCGGTGATTTTTTGTTTGGATGGCTAAAACCCATGTAACGAGGGCCCACAGGGGCCCAAAAAGGGGGAGACGACATGGAAAGACGGGCGGTCCTCTACACCGGCATGCGTTTGGACGGGTCTATCGCCGACCGGGCCGGAGGGGCGGGCTGGATGGCGGGGGACGGGTCGCAGCCCGGGTGCGAGGGCAGCGACCCCGATTTTTACAGAGGGGTGGGCGCTGTGGTGATGGGGGGCCACACCTGCCACCAAATCGCGGAGGAGCTCTCCCCCGGGCGGTGGCCCTACCCGGAGAAGGAGCGCTTCGTGCTCACCCGCCGGCCGCCGGCAGAGCGGGGGGAGGCGACCTCTGTCGACGGCCTCCCGGAGCGGCTGATCGAGCGGCGGAGGAGGAAGGGGGACATCTGGGTCTGCGGCGGGGCGGAGCTGGCCCGCCGGTTGGCGGTGGCGGACGGCATCGACCGCTACCACCTCTCGGTGCTGCCGAGCATGCTGGGGGAGGGACTTTCCCTCTTTGGCGGGCTGGGGGTCGAGCGCCCGCTGCGCCTGGTGTCGGCCAAACGGTACAACGGGATCGTCGACCTGGTGTACGAGCGGCGGGGAGAGGCGGCTCTTTTATAGGGGATGACAAAAAATGGGGCCCCATTTCGGCACTCTGTCGAAAAAACCGTTTTGATATTGGCGGGGCCGTCAATTGACAGGAGGACAGCCGGGCTGTTACTCTGGGACTGGACGACGAGACGGCCCGCCGCGGCGGGCGGACGAAAACAAGGGAGGCATTTTTTATGAGAAGACCCCGCCTGTACATCACCGGCCCCCAGTGCTTTTACCCCGGGGGCGAGCACCAGCTGCTCACCATGAAATACCTGGCCGAGGAATACGGCTTTGAGGTCACCAACATCAAGGAGAAGATGGGCTTTGACGACTGCGACCCGGCCACCGGCAAGCAGCCCCTGCGCAAGCTCACCCCCGACTACCTGGACGACTGCGACATCGTGGTGGGAGACGTGAACTTCTTTCGCGGCGGCGAGCCGGAGAGCGGCACCATCTTTGAGCTGGGGGTCGGCTTTGCCCGGGGCAAAAAACTATACAGCTTCACCCGCGACCGGCGGGACGTGATCCACCGCTACCCGGTGGGCCAGCTCTGCCCCGACGGGAAGATCCTCGACGAGCACGGGATGGGCTATGCCACCGCCCACACCGCCGGCAACCTGATGTACATGGTCCCCTCAAAGATCGTGGAGGGCGATTTTGAGGCCTGCCTCAAGACCATTGTCATGGACTTGATCGAAGAGGCCAAGGACCGCGGCCAGCGCATCGTCCCCCGGCAGGACTTGCGCGCCAAGTCCACCTGGCCCCTGGGGGAGCTGCCCCGGGCCTACCTGGCCGGGTTCGAGTGCTTCCTCTTAAACGCCAGGGAGGTGGGCGACCGGATGAAGGCCTTTGCCCTGGACCACGGGGTGGAGGGCATCTTCCCCCCCGACGAGGCCCCCGGCCTTAAGGAGCCCGAGGACATGAGCGACGTCTACACCCGCTCGGCCTTCTACTTTGACCGCGACCAACTGCACATCCGCAACAGCAACATGGTCATCGCCAACCTCAACCCCTATCACGGCCACGAGCCCGACAGCGGCACCGTCTTCGAGAGCGGGATGAGCTTTGGCCTGGGCTACCGCTGCTACTGCTTCCTCTCGGACGGGCGGGAGCTCATAGAGAAGGTGCCCTGCAACCTGGGGGAGGACGGCATCTACCGGGACATCGAGGGCTACCGGGTGGAGAACTGCGGCCAGCCCCTGGCCTCCATCATCGCCTCCAACATGACGGTGGTGGTGGGCGGCTTTAAAGACGCCATCCTGAAGGTGGAAGAGGACACCGAGCGGCTGAAGAGAGGGGAGTAGAGCGCGGTGGCCCGAGAGATGCGCCGACAGCGGCAGGCCCTTTCCAGAGAGGGCTGCGAGGCCGTTTTGCGCCGGGGGACCTCCGGGGTGCTGGCGGTGGTGGGGGAGGACGGCTACCCCTATGCCGTGCCCCTGAGCTATGTCTTTGACGGGGAACGGATCTACTTTCACTGCGCCCCGGTCGGGCAGAAGCTGGACGCCATTGCCAGGGAGGAGCGGGTCTCCTTCTGCGTCGTCGACCAGGACCGGGTGGTGCCCCAGGAGTACACCACCTATTTTCGCAGCGCCATCGCCTTTGGCAGGGCGCGGGTGCTGCGGGAGGAGGGGGAGAAGCGGGCCGCCCTGGAACGGCTGGCGGCCAAGTACTCCCCCCAGCAGCCGGAGGGCCGCCGGCGGGAGATCGAGCGGCTCTTCGACCAGGTCTGCGTGGTGGAACTGCGCATCGAGCGGCTGAGCGGGAAGGAAGCCATCGAACTGGTGGAAGGGCGCTGAGAGAGAGCGGGAGAGATAAAAGGAGTGGGGGGAGAGCGCAAACGCTCTCCCCCCACTCCTTTTGCAACAAATTTTATAAGGTTGATAATTGTTCCGTCTGAAACCTACTCAATATTCGCTGTTATCATCTTGCTCATTAACTCCTCCTAGTACAATTCTGTCTTTTTTGTTTCTATTACAGCTTCTATGTAAAAGTTGAACATTTTCAAGAGTTGTAGATCCCCCTTTTGCGTAGGGAATAATGTGATCCATTTCGCAGTCATCAAGGGAAAGAATGATATTTCCACAATAACTGCATTTGTATCCAGGATAAAAGAGATGCTCCTTAATAGATTTATGAAAGTAGCGGTATCTATCAGGCTGGACTTCTGCTGAAACTATGTCACTAATAATTTTCATCACCTGCTCGATTCGACCACGTACTCTCGGACCAGCATTTGTTCCTACATAGGTGTTGTTTTGGTACTCACTATTGGTTTCTTTCAAACAGTTAATCTGTATACGTAGCTCATCAGCGTGAGATATTAAGACTCTGCTAGGAAAATAGGAGAATGGGATAATTATCGAATCATAAACTGCGCCGTTAAATTTTTTCCGTTTGTCTTTACACAGCGAAAAAAATGCGTTTTCACCGAGAATTTGCTGAATGACGTCAATTAAGGTGTTGTATTGACTTTTAAGTTTTGAAATTAAAATTTCATCATCATTTTGATGTTGCTCCATATAAGAACTCATAACCCATTTAAAAGTTCCACGGAGTTCAAGATAATTGCGCAATGCAAAAAAGCGAAGGATGCGCTCTTCATAAGCACTGCGTTTATTCTCATCATGAAAAAGAACGTGTAAATTTTTATTGGTTTGAGCAATATCTTTTAGCATGTTGTTAAAGTTGCCACGATAGATACAATTTCGAACTTCTTGGTCTTTTAGCATGATAGCACCTAGATTTAAACGCGAAAAAATTTCATACTTCAATTCTTTAGAATCTTTGTTTATTGTGATTGCCTTTAGTGTTTTACTTTTTAGCAATCGCTGGATTCTTTTTTCAAGATCTCTATAATAAAGGCCATTTATATCTGTCAATTTTGTCAGCTTATTTAGAGAAAATTCATTTTTCAAATAGCGCACGAAAGAAACGATTCGCTGTTGACCGTCAATTACGGATAGGGTACCGTCCTCCTCTTCGCAAAGATAGATTACCGGAATTGGAATGCCGAGAAGAATTGACTCGATTAGTCTAGAAGCACGGATATCATCATATACATATTTTCTTTGATAATCAGGATTAGTAATGATATCGTTTGCATCAACATCTTCCTTTAGTTGTGCAAGAGTAATATCTTTTTGTTCCGTATGAATTGAGAGTAGTTCTAATTGATCAGGCATGGTATCATCCTTTTTAATATAGTTTTTATTACTTAAAAGTGGGCTTTTTACTCCTCCTTTTTACCAAAAAACACGGTATACAATCCCTAATCAGAAAGTATACCGTGTTTTCTATGGAGCTACTGGCCGGACTCGAACCGGCGGCCTGCGCATTACGAGTGCGCTGCTCTACCAACTGAGCCACAGTAGCGTCGTTTGCCGGCCGAAGTCGGTGCTTTCTATTATCGCGTATTTTTTTGCTTTCGTCAAGGGGCAGGGGTTTAAAAATGGAGAGCAATCGTATATAATAAGCATGTCAGACCAACCATTTCCAGTTGAGCGGAGGGCCCCATGCGCAGACGATCCAAGCTCTTTTCGACCCCTCAAGTGCATATCGTCCCCAAGGGTGGGCGCGCCCGGCGCGCGCTGGTCCTCTCTTTGGGGGCGTTTCTCTGTGTCTGCCTGGCCGCCCTTCTCTGGCCCCGGGGGGAGGGGCAGAAAAACCCCAAACAGGGCGAGGCCAACGCCTACCGGCAGGACGGCAGCTCCAGCGCTTCCACCGCCGTGGGGGGAGAGGAGGGGTTTGCCCCCCTGCTCCCCCTGCGGGACGCCCAGCGGGCCCGCTACTTTAAAGATGCAGTCTTTGTGGGCGACGGGCTCACCGCCCAGCTGGCCGGGGCGGGGGCCTTTGGGGGGAACGGCACCTTCCTCTCCTCCGAGCGGCTCAACCCCACCCTGCTCCAGTCGGGGCGGCTCTTTTCTTCCGGGGGGACGGAGGACGCCACCGCCCTGGCGGCCATCAAGGCGGCCGATCCGGGCAAGATATACCTGCTGGTGGGGGCCAACGGGGTCTCCTGGCTCTCGGCCGAGGACATGGTCAAATCCCTGGGCGACTTTGTCGACCGGCTGCGCCAGCAGCACCCCAAGGCGACCATCGTCCTCTCGACCCTGCCCTATTTTGACGCCGCCACCCAGGGGGATCACCCCAACTACCAAAACACCAAGGTGGAGGAGTACAACCGCCAACTGAGCGCCCTCTGCGCCGAAAAAGAGGTCTATCTGCTGGACAGCGCCCAGGTGCTTTCAGGGGCCTATGCCGTGGGGCTGCGGGACGGTTCCCTCACCCTGGCCGACGGGGCGGCCGACGCCTGGGCCGACTACATCTTCACCCACACAGCCGGATGAGCCGGCAGACCGAAACACCTGTTTGAGAGGGGAATCGCCATGACCTTTGAATGTTGGTCCATCATCATTATCGTCTGTGCCATCTGCGTGATCGAGGTGCGCACCGGCCGCAACAACTACGCCCTGCCGGTGATCCCCATCGTCATCGTCCCCGCCGCCCACCTGTTGGGGATGGCGTTCTCCACCCGCCTGTCCCGCCTGGTGGGGGCACTGCGGCCGATGCAGTGGTATTTGATTTTGATGGTGGTGGCCCTGGCGCTGGCCTGCGGGCTGATCGCCCTGCTGTCCCAAGCCATCCTCTCCAAGCGCACCCGCAACGCCCACCTGATCCTGGGCATCGGCTTTTCGGTGATCCTGGCGCTGATTTTGATTTTGGACACCATCTCCCTCTAGCGCGCCAACCGCTCTAAAAATTTGCCCCCGGCCCTCCTGTGGCCGGGGGCTTTTTGCGCGTGGGAGAGAGGGAGGGCGGCGCTCGGTTTTCCCTGGTGGCTCTATTGCCTGGGGGAAGGGGGAGCGGACAGAGGAGGAGTGCTCTTTTGAGGAAGAGGGATGTGCCTGCCCATCGGCGGCTGCCTGCGCGACCTTTTGCCTTGAGAAAAGGGGTGCAGGCGGAGGCGAAAGCGCCCTCTCTGGCGCGGAGGAGGGCTATCCGACGGTGTTCTTCCGGCTGCGCGATTGTTCTGGGGAGGGAAAGGGGGAGAGGGGTGCACCTTTTTGCCCCAGGGGGACGGCCCATTCGCCGCTGCTTTTTTGCGCTGTGGCCCTTTTGGTGAGCAGAGGGGAAAAGCGGCCCGGCTGGCTGCTTCTTACTGGTGGGCGGCAAGCGGCGGAAGCGGTCCCCTCTGTCTTGCCCCGACTGCTCTTTTGGAAGCCATTCTGCCCGCGATCCAAAGGGCGGGGCGGTGGGGAGACATCCCTTTGAGTGGGGGCTGTCCTGCGCCTCTCGCTGTCTCCCGCCCCGTCGTTTTGGGGTGGGGGATTTGCCCCTGCTTCTCTCTGCCCTTTCTGCCCGGAGCGCGGCGGGCGGGGAAAGGCGCCTACTGTTTGCGGGGTGGTCTGCGGGCTTTTGCTCCCGGCACTCGGCGGCGGTCCGCGCCCTTTTGAGGGCGGTTTTGCGGCAATTTTCCAAGCGGGCCCACCGGCAGACCTGGGGAGCAATCTCTTTCAGGGGGGAGGGATTTGGGGGGAGGGCGAAAAGGGAGGGTAGGAGCGCCGCTTCCCGGCCGTGTCTGCGGCGGTGGGACAAAAAACGGCCCGCGCCCGGTGGGGGCGGAGCCGTCGGCGTGATGGGTCGGGGGCGGACCTAGAGGGAGAAGTCCTCGGGCGAGAAGCGGGGCTTGGGCGGCCGGGGCCGCGGCTCCCTTTTGAGGGGATCGTAGAGGAACTTTTTGCAGGAGTAGTAGGGGGAGACCACCCCTTTTTTGATGCAGAGGATCATCTGTTCCCCCGGCGCGGCCTTGCCGTGCTGGCAGTAGATGCAGTTGGGCTCGATCTTCTTTCCGAACAGTTTGGGCCGAAACACGGCGTTCCCCCCTCTCGTCTTTTTACCTATTGTAACAAGGGGGGGCCTATTTGTCCAGCAGCACCCGGCTCTTGCGGGAGAGGGTGAAGAGGGCCGCCAGGCAGAACAGCAGCAGCAAAACCGAGGTGAGGGGGGCGTTGACCGCCCCGTCCAGCCGGGGCGGGGTGGAGGAGAAAAAGACGTCCGCCGCCGGGGAGGGGAGGAGCTCAAAGAAGAGGGAGAAGAGCCCCAGCACCAGCCCCCCACAGAGCAGCCGCGCCCCCAGCAGCTTGCCGATGGAGGCGAGGTCGCCCAGGCAAAACTGCATCTGGCAGACCGCCGAGAGACCGCAAAACCCCAAGAAGAAGGCCGCCAGATAGGGCCCCAGCCGCCCCGGCAGGGCGGCGGCGGTGAGGCAGCCGCTGGTGATTTCGAGGAGCCCGGAGAGGAGGGCCTTTCCCCCGTCGGGCAGGGGGAGGCAGCCGCCCAGCAGTTGCAGCAGGGCCGAAAAGAGGATGACATAGCCGCAGATGGAGAGCAGCGACTGCACCGAGCTGCTCACCGCCTGCACGAAGACCGCCGAAAAGGGCTCGAACCGGCGGGGTTGATGGGCGGGGGCGGGGGCGCGCCCCTTCTTCCCCCTTTTGGGCCCCTGGCGGGAGAGGAGGGTCCCGGTGAGGACGGCCCCCAGCACCGAGCAGAGGTAGAGGACCGCCCCCAACTGCATGCTGTGAAACATCCCGCCCCCGACCCCGGTGATGACGAAGGCCGGGGCCGGGGCCACGCAGAAGAGGGCCAGCCGCCGGGCCTCCTCCCAGTCCAGTTCCCCCCGGTCCACCGCCCCCCGCAGCAGCTTGGGCCCCACCGGAAAGCCGCCGATCATGGCCATGGAGAAGATGGCCCCGCCCTGCCGCCCGCTGCGAAAGAGGAAGCGGCTGACGGGGGAGAAGAGGGCCTCCAGCGCCAGGGAGAGGCGGGAGCCCATGATGAGGTGGGAGACCACCAGAAAGGGGAAGAGGGCGGGGATGATGACCTGATAGCAGGAGGTGAGCCCCCGCAGGATGCCGTCCTTGGCGTAGCTGCCCCGAAAGAGGATGCCCCACAGCAGGAGGATACAGAGGCTGCCCTGCCAGAGGTCCCTCGTCCCCGCTTTGATCCGCTCCATTCGATCCGCTCCTTTATCTTTTTTCGTTTTTCGTGTGTCTGCCCCCGCCGCCCCAGGGGGCGGGGAAGGGCCTTTTTTGGCGGGGCGAAGGGGAGGGGGGATGCCGCCCTCCTTTCGCCCCTGCGGCCGCCCCCGCCTCCCCCTCTTTGCGGGGGGCGGCGGAGGGCAATAATAAAAGCCGCAGCCTGTCAATATATATGAGGGGGAGGGGATCGACATGAACAGACGCAGACCCGCGGGCAAAAAGGCCGAGAAAAAGCCCTTTCGCCTGCTTGTGGATACACAGAAACTGGCCCAGAGCGCCCACCTGACCGACAGCCGCATCGAGATACTGGGCAACACCGAGGCGGTGGTGGAGGGCTGCAAAGGGGTGCTGGAATACGACGAGAACGTCATCGTCCTCAACCTGGGGAAGATGTCGGTGAAATTTGAGGGGGAGGACCTGAGCCTCAAGTGCATGAACGACTCCGACGCGGTGGTGGAGGGGGTGTTTGTCAGCATCGAGTACCTGCGGTGAGAAGAGAGGGGAGAGAGAAGGTTGTATCTGGTTCGATTTATCCGCTGGCTGCTGGGGACGGTCCGGTTCACCCTGCGGGGGATCTTCAGCGAGCGGTTCATCAATTTGGTCTACAAAAACGGCCTGCGCCTCTGGGGCACCCAGAAGCGGGAGGACGGCTTTGACTGCTACACCGTGGCGGGGGACTACAAGCGGATGCACCGGCTGGCCCGGGCCACCGGGGTGCGCATCCGGGTGCAGGAGAAGCGGGGCGCCCCCTTCTGGCTGCACCGCTACCGCAAGCGGGTGGGGGTGGTGCTGGGCATCCTCCTCTTCTGCCTCTTTCTGGGGTGGATGTCCCGGCTGTGCTGGACCATCGAGGTGGTGGGCAACGAGGCGGTGAGCAGCGAGCAGATCGTGCAGGCGGTGGCCGAGTCGGGGATCAAGCGGGGGGCCAACATCAAAAAGATCGACCTCAAGTCGGCCGAGGAGCGCACCATGGTGCTGCTGCCCGGCCTCTCGAGCATCTCCATCAGCAACATGGGCACCACCGTGGTGGTAGAGGTCAAGGAGGTCAGGGAGAAGCTGCCGGTGGTGGACGCCTCGCAGCCCTGCAACCTGGTGGCCGCCAAGAGGGGCCGCATCACCCGGGTGCTGGCGCTGGAGGGGAACGCCACCGTCAAGGTGGGGGAGTACGTCACCGAGGGGCAGCTGCTGGTCACCGGGGTCTACGAGGACCGCTGGGGCAAGGCCCTCTTCAAGCACAGCCAGGGCCAGGTCTTTGCCGAGACCGAGGAGGAGATCACCTTTGAGATCCCCCTCACCGAGCTGGTCAAGATCCCGGTGGGGAAGGTCAAAAACCGCCATGTGCTGGAGATCTTGGGCTTCAAGGTGCCCCTGTTTTTCCCCAGCAAGTTGGAGGGGGACTACCTCTCGGAGGTGGAGCGGCAGGAGCTCTCCCTCTTCGGGCTGACCCTGCCCATCACCTGGCACACCCAGCGCATCACCCCGGTGGAGGTGGGCAGCCGGGAACTGGGCGAGGAGGAGGCCCTCGGGCAGGCCCAGGCCCGCGCCCAGGAGTACGCCGACAGCCACTACCAGGGCAAGGAGGTGCAGATCCGCCAGACCGGCGGCGAGATGGGGGACGGCGCCTTTCGCGCCACCTTCACCCTCACCTGCGAGCAGGACATCGCCCAGGAACAGGCGGTACAGCGGTAGCGGGGGACGAAATTTGGAATTTTTTCTGAAAATTTCAGAAAAAACCTGTTATAACCCCCAATTGTGTGATATAATGTGCTAGGAATATGTGAACAATTATTAGAATTTCAAACAAAACGTTCAGTTTTTATGCCATATTTTCTAAAATCCGCCCGTGAGAGGGCTATTTGGCGGCAAAGGAGCCCAATCTCCCTTGTGTCGGGCGCCTCTCTTTTGGGCCCGGGGCGGCGGCGCGCCCATTCCCCTCGCCGCAGACAGCGTTGAAAAAAAGGAAGTTTTGAATGGAAGACATCGTACTGGAAAACCTCGACCCGGTCCAGCTGGCGGCCCTCTTCGGCAACCTGGACGAGAACGCCCGCCGCATCGAGGGGCGCTTTTTGGTCAAACTCACCGCCCGGGACGGGGCCCTGCACATCACCGGGGAGAGAGAGCAGGCCCACCTGGCCCAAAAGGCGGTGGAAAACCTGCTGCTCATCCTGAAAAGCGGCACCCCGCTGGACGAACAGAACGTGGGCTACACCCTGGAGATGGTGGGCGGCGGCCTGGACGAGGCGCCCCCCCAGGCCCAGCCGGGGGTGGTCTGCCTGACGGCCAAGGGCAAGCCGGTGAAGGCCAAGACCTTCGGCCAGAAGAAATACGTCGAGGCCATTGCCAAAAACAGCATCGTCTTCGGCATCGGCCCGGCGGGCACCGGCAAGACCTACTTAGCGGTGGCCATGGCCGTAAAGGCCTTCAAGGCCGGCGACGTGAGCAAGATCATCCTCACCCGCCCGGCGGTGGAGGCGGGGGAGAAGCTGGGCTTCCTCCCCGGCGACCTGCAGACCAAGGTCGACCCCTACCTGCGGCCCCTCTACGACGCCCTCTTTGAAATGCTGGGCGCCGAGAGCTTTTACAAGTATCAGGAGCGGGGGAGCATCGAGGTGGCGCCCCTGGCCTATATGCGGGGGCGCACCCTCAACGACTCCTTCATCATCCTCGACGAGGCGCAGAACACCACCCCCGAGCAGATGAAGATGTTCCTCACCCGGCTGGGGGCGGGCTCCAAGGCGGTGGTCACCGGCGACGTCACCCAGATCGACCTGCCGGAGAAGAAAAAGAGCGGCCTGGTGGTCTCGGCCGACATCGTCAAGGGCATCAAGGGGATCGAGCAGATCTACTTCACCGAGAAGGACGTGGTCCGCCACCGCCTGGTGATGGAGATCATCCGCGCCTACGAGGCGTATTACCGCCGCACCCCCGAGGGAAAAGAGGAGTAGTCCCTCCCGGCCGGGCCCTCCCCGGCGAGAGGTTCTGTGACAGGACGACAAAATAAGCGAAGGAGAATGAACATGGCTCTCGTAAAGGTATCCATCACCAACCGCCAGAAGAAGGTCAAACTGCCCTCCGGGCTGCGGCTGCTGGTCCGCCGGGCCTGCAACGCCGTTTTGACCGCCGAGAAATTTGCGGGGCCCGCCGAGGTGAGCGTCACCTTTGTGGACAACGAGCAGATCCAGGAGCTCAACGCCGAGTACCGGGGCAAGGACATCTCCACCGACGTCCTCTCCTTTCCCCTGGGGGAAAACGGCAAGTTCGACAAGAACCGGGAGACCGGCGCCTACGTGCTGGGCGACGTGGTGATCTCGGCTGAGAAGGCGGTGCTGCAAGCCGAGATCTACGGCCACTCCCTGCAGAGGGAGATCGCCTTCCTCACCGTCCACTCGATGCTGCACATCCTGGGCTACGACCACGTGGCCGGGGGGATGGAGCAGGTGCGGATGCGGGAGAAGGAAGAGGCCATCATGCTGCAGCTGGGCCTGCCCCGGGACGCCAGCTACGTCAGCGAGGAGTGATCTTGCGCCCCCACCGCCCGGCGGCCCTGGGCCGGGCGGGTGCGGCGTGGGCGGCGCGGGGGTGCGGGAAAGGGGATGCCCGGCGGGGTGGGGCTCTGGCAGGCCCTGCGGGCCGAGCGCAACCTGCGCATCCACCTGGCGGCCACCGCGCTGGTCTTCTCCCTGGCCCCCTTCTACCCCTTTGACCGGGGGGACTGGGCCCTCCTCTTTCTGGCCTGCGGGCTGGTCTGGGGGGCCGAGCTCCTCAACACCGCCGTCGAGCGGCTCTGCGACCGGGTCTGCCCGGACAGGGACCGCGCCATCGGCTGGGTCAAGGACGCGGCGGCGGGCGGGGTGCTGGCCTGCGCGGTTTTTGCCGCGGGCGCGGGGGTCTGCCTCTTTGCCGACCCGGCGGGGCTTCGCGCCCTCGGGGCGGCGATCAGGACCCCGCTGGGGGCCGGGGCGGCCCTGGCCCTCCTCGCCGCGCTGGGGCTCTTTGTCCTCTGCGGCGGGAAAAGAAAAGACGATAAAACCCATTTTTAAGGAGAAAATATGACGGAACAACCAATCAGCAAATCGGTCTTTGTCAGCCTGGTGGGCAGGCCCAACGTGGGCAAGTCCTCCCTTCTCAACGCCGTGGTGGGGGAGAAGGTGGCCATCGTCTCGGACAAGCCCCAGACCACCCGCACCCGCATCACCGGGGTGCTCACCCGGGGGGCGACCCAGCTGGTCTTCATCGACACCCCGGGGCTGCACAAGGGCAAGACCAAGCTCAGCGAGCAGATGAACCGGGCGGTGACCCAGTCCATCGGCGACGTGGACGTGCAGGTGCTGGTGGTGGAGCCCGAGGGCCCCATCGGCGCCGCCGAGGAGAGCTTGCTGGCCAGCATCCGCCAGTCGGGGGCGCCGGCGATCCTCTGCGTCAACAAGGTGGACACGGTGTCAAACAAGGAGTCCCTGCTGCTGCGCACCGCCCAGTTCACCGAGAAATACCCCTTTGCCGAGGTGTTTTACACCTCCGCCCTTCAAAACGACGGGGTGGAGGAGCTGGTGCGCGCCCTGGAGGGATACGCCTCCGAGAGCCCCCACTTCTTCCCCGACGACGCCTTTACCGACCAGCCCGAGCGGGTGATCGTGGCCGAGATCGTGCGGGAGAAGATCCTGCGCAACACCGCCCAGGAGATCCCCCACGGCACCGCGGTGGTGGTGGAGAAGTTTGCCGAGCGGGAGGGCAAAAAGGATCTGGTGGACATCGACTGCACCCTCTACTGCGAGCGGCCCAACCACAAGGGGATGCTCATCGGCAAGGGCGGCTCGATGCTCAAAAAGATCCTCACCCAGTCCCGCCAGGACATCGAGGCCTTTTTGGGCTGCCAGGTCAACTTGCAGTGCTGGGTCAAGGTGAAAGAGGACTGGCGAAACAAGGACCGGCTGATCCAAAACTTCGGCCTCAAGGTCGAATAAAAGCCCTTTTGGGCGCAGGGCAGCGGCCGGGGGCCGCCAAAAATCACCCCCGGCGGCCGCCGGTTTTCCGCCAAAACGGCGAACCTGTTTTTGACAGGACTAATCTCCCCCCCAGGGGCCGATGCTAGTTTTGCAGAGGTCAAAAAAAGGGGGAGTCGCCGTGTATACCGACGAGAGCCAGCAGCTCTGGGCCCAGTTTGAGATGACCGGCAGCGTGGGGGACTACCTGCGCTACCGGCAGGCCAAGGAGCGCACCGGGGAGGTCGAAAATGGCCTATACACAGATGTGCGGGATCGTGATCCGCGAAGTGCAGGTCGGTGAGGCGGACAAGATCGTCCACCTGCTCACCGACCGGGCGGGCATCGTCTCGGCCTCGGCCAAGGGGGCCATGCGGGTCAAGAGCAAGCTCGTCAGCGCCACCGGACTGCTGACCTATTCCAGCTTTTCCCTCTACGAGGGAAAGGCGATGTACATAATCGAGGACGCCAAGGTCCTCAACCAGTTTTGGAACCTGCGAAAGGACGTGGTGGACCTCTCCACCGCCGTCTACTTTTTGGAACTGATCCGCCGCCTGAGCCCCGACGAGCCCGACCTCTCGGGCCACCTGCGGCTGCTTTTGAACACCCTGCACTTTTTGGACGCCAAAAAGCGCGACCGGCTGCTGCTCAAGGCCCTGTTTGAGCTGCGGCTGCTGGCCATGAGCGGCTACATGCCCGATTTGGTGGGCTGCTGCCGCTGCGGCGGGTACGAGTGCGCCGGGGGGATGCTCTTCTCCCCCCAAAACGGCAACCTCCTCTGCCGCGACTGCGCCCAGCCCGGCGACGGGGGGCGGTATGTACCCCTCTCCCCGGGGCTGCTGGCGGCCATGCGCCACATCATCTACAGCGATTTTTCGGCCCTCTTCAACTTTCGCGTCGAGCCCGAGACCGGGGCGGCCCTGGCCCGGCTGGCCGAGCAGTACCTGCTCTGCCAGACCGAGGGGGGCTTTCAGGCGCTGGACTTTTTGAAGTCCCTGTGAGGGGGCCGCCTGCGAGGACCACCCACCGGTGGCAGGGCAGAGCGCTGCCCGCCGCCGCGCCACAGTGAGGATACGACCATTGAACGCGGAAAAACACTACAAGACGCTGGAGTTCGACAAGATTTTGCTCCAGCTGCAAAAAAAGACCTTTTGCGAGAAAAACGAGACCCTCTCCTTTGAGGACCTGCTCTGCCCCTCGACCGACGAGGCCAGGGAGGCGCTGGCGCGCACCGACGAGATGTACACCCTGCTGCTGCGCTACGGCGACCCCGGGGTGGGGCGGGTGAGCGACCTCTCCCGGCCCCTGACCCGGGCGGACAAGGGCGGGGTGCTCTCCATCAAAGAGCTTTTGGGGGTGCGGGGGTTGCTGGGCGCCTGCCGCACTGTGCAGGACTGGTACCAGAACAGCCGCCAGGTGGGCAGCGGGCTGCTGGACCCCTACTTTGCCTACCTGACCTTTCACGACGGCATCTACCGCCGCCTGGGGGACGCCATCTTGAACGAGGAGGAGCTGGCCGACTCGGCCAGCCCGGAGCTGCACTCCATCCGCCGGGGGATCCTGCGGGCCCAGAACCGGGCGCGGGAGAAGCTGGAGGACATCCTCCGCTCCTCCTCCCAGCAGAAATATCTCCAGGAGGCCCTGGTCACCATGCGGGACGGGCGGTTTGTGCTGCCGGTCAAGAGCGAGTTCCGCACCCAGGTGCCCGGGCTGGTGCACGACGCCTCCCAGAGCGGGGCCACCCTCTTTGTGGAGCCGATGGCGGTGGTGGACCTGAACAACGAGGTGCGGATGCTGCGGGGCAAGGAGCAGGAGGAGATCGAGCGCATCCTTCAGGAGCTCACCGAGCTGGTGGTCTCCTGCAAGGCCGACCTGCTGGCCGACTACGACCTGCTGGCCGCCATCGACCTGCTGCTGGCCAAGGCCAAGCTGGCCAAGGCCCTGGACTGCACCGCCCCCGAGATGGGGGACGAGCAGCAGATCGACCTGCGGGGGGCCCGCCACCCCCTGATCGCCGCCGGGGATGTGGTGCCCATCGACATCTCCCTGGGGCGGGACTTCGACACCCTGGTCATCACCGGGCCCAACACCGGCGGCAAGACCGTCTGTCTCAAGACCCTGGGGCTCTTTGCCCTCATGGCCAAGAGCGGGCTGCTCATCCCCGCCAAGAAGGGGAGCCGGGTGGACTACTTCGCCCACGTCTACGCCGACATCGGCGACGAGCAGTCCATCGAGCAGAGCCTGTCCACCTTCTCCTCCCACATGGTCAACATCATCGGGCTGCTCAAGGAGGCGGGCCGGGGCTCCCTGGTGCTGCTGGACGAGCTGGGGGCGGGGACCGACCCCACCGAGGGGGCGGCCCTGGCCATCGCCGTGCTGGAACACCTGCGCGCGGCCCGCTGCCGCACCGCCGCCTCCACCCACTACGCAGAGCTGAAGATGTACGCCCTGAAGGAGCCGCGGGTGGAGAACGCCAGCTGCGAGTTCGACGTGGAGAGCCTGCGCCCCACCTACCGCCTCATCGTGGGGGTGCCGGGGCGCTCCAACGCCTTTGCTATCGCCGGCAAGCTGGGGATGAGCAGGATGGTGCTGGACGCGGCGCGGGGCTACATTCAAAAGGACGACATCAAGTTCGAGGACGTCATCGAGAGCCTGGAGCAGAAGCGCAGCGAGCTCACCCGCCAGTTGGAGCGGGCCGAGCAGTACGCCGCCAAGCAAAAGCGCCAGCAGGAGTACGCCGAGAAGGAGCTCTACCGCCAGCTCAAAGCGGCCAAGCAGGAGGCGGAGGAGGCCCACATCGCCGCCCAGCGGGTCATTGAACAGACCAAGCGGGAGGCGGAGGCGGTCATCGCTGAAATCAAGGAGCGAAACCGCAAGAAGGACGCCGCCCTCACCCCCGGCGCGGTGCGCAACCGGGTGGACAAACTCTACGACGTGGCCGGCAGCCAGCCCCAGGTGGACGACCACTACACCCTGCCCCGCCCCCTGAAGGTGGGGGACGTGGTCACCCTGCGGGAGATGAACACCCCCGCCGAGGTGGTGGAGATCAAGGGCGAGGACGTGACCATCCAGACCGGGGCCATCAAGACCCGGGTGAAGATGAAGGACGTTCGCCTCTCGGGCAAGAAGATGCCCAAGAGCGGCGAGCGCAGCGCCCGCCGGGTGGCGGGCAGCAGCCAGAAGACCCGCCGCGCGGCCCTGGAGATCGACCTGCGGGGCCAGAGCGTGGACGAGGCGGTGATGGAGCTGGACGGCTTCATCGACCGGGCCGTCCTCTCGGGGATGGAGCAGATCTCCATCATCCACGGCAAGGGGACCGGGGCCCTGCGCGCCGGCATCCACAGCTACCTCAAGCGGCACAAGAACGTGGCCGGGTTTCGGCTGGGCACCTTTGGCGAGGGGGAGGCGGGGGTCACCATCGCCACCCTCAAATAAAGGGCTCAAAAAAGGGAGGAATCGCCGGTGAAGATGGACACCTATCTGCAAAAGACCCTCAAGAAAATCGATCTGCCCGAGGGGGACAAGGCCCTCATCGAGGCGGACCTGCGCCGCGAGATCGAGGAGAAGCGGGCCGCCGGGATGCGGGACTGGCGCATCCGCCGGAAGATGGGGCAGCCGGTCTGCCTGGCGGCCTACTGCTACACCCTCTACGGCGACCCGGTGCAAAAGGAGATCCGCCGCCTGCAGCGCTGGACGGTGAGCCTGCGGCTGGCCACCGCCGTCTTCACCCTGTTGGCGGCCGTCTGCTACCTGCTGCGCTTCTTTGCCAGCCGGGGGACGGTGCAGGTGGCCTTCAGCGACACCGTCCTGCAGGAGGCCACCCTGCGGATGGCCCCCCTGATGCAGGTGATGGAGGGGCTGGCCCTGGGGTTTTTCTTCTCGGCGGCCATCTTCGCCCTCCTCTCCCTGCTGGCCGACCACTGCCAGCAGAAGCTGGGCGGCCAGGCGAGCCCTTCGGCGGTGCTGGAATGGCTCCACCGCCTGGCCGGTCGGCGCAAAGAGGGGGAGAGCCGGCAGTAGGCCGAGGGGAGCAAAAAATAGAGGGAGGGCCCGGCGCGGGGTGCGCCGGGCCCTCTTTTTTATTTTGTCGGCGGGAGCCGCCGGGGGAGATGTCCCAAAGGGGGCGTTTGCTGCGGCATTGAGCGGACTGCCAGCGGCGGAGGGACGACCCGAAGAGGATGTCACAAGAACGCTTCCTTGGCCATAGGGCAGGCAGTGCAAGTGCAGGGGAAGCGAAATTTCGGCGGGTCTTCGCCTGCCTGCCGTCGCCGGGCCCTTACGCGGCCGGAGCGGGCGAGCGGATGTGTGGGTGGTCGCAGCGGTCCCGTTGGCGCCCTGTCCTCCGGCTCTGCCGGTGGCGGGGTGAGAGGAAGGGCGCGAAAGGCGCAAGAGAGGGCGGCCCGGTTGGCCGGTGGCGGCGGGCGGGATGCGATCGATGCCCTCGGGGGCAAGGCCCGCATGGTCTCCTTTTAGGGGTGGCGCACACCGGGGGTTGGCCGGTGGCTTTGATTGGGTCGGGGGGAGAAGAAGCCCCTTGGGCGCTGCCGGGGGCGACGCCGAGGGGACTGCATTTGGGAGTGCGGGCGTGGGCAGACTTTTTCCACCTGCAGGCTGGCGGAGAGGGAGGGGCGGTGCCCTGTCGGCCGCTGGGGCGGCGACGGCCCGCGGCGTTTTGCGCCTCCAAAAGGCCTGCCGCCGCTGGGGTGGACAGATAGAGAAAGAGGCGACCGGCCCGGGTGGGCTGACCGCCGCTTTTGGCGCTTTGGAAAGGGAAAGTCAGTTGGGTTTGACCATGCAGCGGTAGGGGAGGAACTGAAAGCCCTGCCGCCCGTAGAGGCGGATGGCCCCCTCGTTCTCGGCGGTCACATCCAGCCGGAAGGCCGCCGCCTCGCGGTACTCGGTGAAGAGCCAGTCGAAGAAGGCCCGGCCGAGCCCCCTGCCCTGAAAGGCCGGGTCGACGTAGAGCTCTTCCAGCAGCACCAACAGGCCGCCGAACTCGCAGGTGTGGGAGAGGGAGAGCAGGGCGTAGCCCGCGGGGGCGCCCCCCTCCTCCAGCAGCAGACCCCGCACATAGGGGCTTTTCTCCACCGCCAGCGCAAAGGTCTTCTCCCGGTAGGCGTCGGGGATGTCGTGATCGGTGGCGTCGGTGTGGTAGAAGGCCCGCGAGAGGGTGAGAAATGTGTCTCGATCTGCATGGGCGAAGTCTCGTATATTCATTTTTTGCCCTCCTTTTCGGCATTCGACCGCTATTATACCACAGGTTTTACAATATTCCAAATCGAACATTGCGGTTGGGTCCAAAAAAAGGTATAATACAAATATCTCTGCGTCGGGCCCTCGGGCCCGGGCGCGGCAACGATCTGAAAAGAGGGGGATTTTTCTGTGGAAGTCAGTGTCACCACACTGATCACCTTCGTTCTCTACCTGCTGTTGATGGTGGGGATCGGGGTGTTCTTTTTCAACAAATCAAACAACCTGTCCGACTACTTTTTGGGCGGACGGGGCCTGGGGAGCTGGGTCACCGCCATCAGCGCCCAGGCCTCGGACATGAGCGGGTGGCTGCTCATGGGGCTGCCCGCGGCGGCCTACATCTCGGGGCTCTCGGCCTCCTGGATCGCCATCGGCCTGGGGCTGGGCACCTACCTCAACTGGAAGGTGGTGGCCGGGCGGCTGCGCAGCTTTACCGAGCTGTCGGGCGACGCCATCACCATCCCCGAGTACCTGGAAAACCGCTTTATGAGCAAGTCCAAGGTGCTGCGGCTGTGCTGCGCGGTCATCATCTTCGTCTTCTTCCTGGTCTACACCGCGTCGGCCTTTAACGCCGGGGCCAAACTCTTCATGTACGTGCTGGGGATGGACAGCTATGTGGCCGCCCTCACCATCGGCGCGCTCATCATCATCGCCTACACCTTCTTGGGAGGCTTTTTGGCCGTCTGCTGGACCGACCTGATCCAGGGCATCCTCATGTTCTGCGCCATTGTGCTGGTGCCGGTGCTGGCGGTGATGAACGTGCCCGACTTCTCCCTCTCCACCCTGACATCCATCGCCGGGGGGAGTTTCACCAGCTTCTTCAACAGCCCCCAGGGGGCCCTCTCCTTCACGGCCATCATCTCCAGCCTGGCCTGGGGGCTGGGCTACTTCGGGATGCCCCACATCCTCACCCGCTTCATGGCCATCAAGAGCCGCTCCCTCATCAAGCGCTCCCGCCTCATCGCCATGATCTGGGTGGTCATCTCCCTGACGGCGGCGGTGGTCATCGGCATGGTGGGGTATGTCTACCTGACCCAGGAGGGGATCGTCTACGCCGACAGCGCGGCGGCCGAGGTCATCTTCATGCAGATGGTGGGCCGGCTGGCCCCGGGACTGCTGGCGGGGGTGCTGCTCTCGGCCATCCTCGCGGCGGTGATGAGCACCGCCGACAGCCAGCTGCTGGTCACCGCCTCGGCGGTCTCCAACGACTTTTACAAGCCCCTGCTGCGCCCCCAGGCCAGCGACAAGGAGCTGATGTGGGTCAGCCGGGGGGCGGTCATCGCCGTGTCGGTGCTGGCCTACCTGCTGGCGCTGGACCCCACCAGCTCGGTGATGGGGCTGGTCTCCTACGCCTGGGCCGGGTTTGGCGCGGCCTTTGGGCCGGTGATCCTGCTCTCCCTCTTCTGGAAGCGGATGACCCTCAAGGGCGCCATCGCCGGGATGGTCTCGGGCGGCGCCGTGGTGCTGCTGTGGGAGAACCTGCCGGTCTGCAAGGCCACCGGCCTCTACTCGCTGATCCCCGGGTTCTTCCTGGCCCTGGCGCTGGTATTGGTCGTCTCCCTCTGCGACAAGGCGCCGGGCAGAGAGGTGACCGACCTCTTTGAGCGGGCCGCCAAGGCGCGGTAGGGAATCGGAATCAAAATGAAAGAGAGCCAGTCCCTGCGGGGGCTGGCTCTCTTTGTTGGGTTGGGGAGGAGGGGGCGTCGGCCGGGAAGGGAAGGGACGGGTCTCTGGCCCCCTGCGGCGGGGGGGATCTGCCGGGGGAGGGGGAGGAAAAGCAGCCGGGCGGTTTGGGTGGAGTGGGGGTGCGGGAAAGGGGATGCCCGGTGGTCGAGCCTTTGCCAGGTGGCCGCGGATGGGCTGTGAGGGACCGGCGCTGGGCGGAGAGAGGTTCTTCTGCTGTCGGTTGGACGGGGGCTTAGCAGTGTGTCCCGGCGGGTGAGCGGCTTTGCGCAGGAGAGGCTGTTCTGCGGTCAGGTGGTCGCTTGCAGTTGATTTGACACAGGCGTGGGGAGTTGGTGCTGGTGGGGAAAGGAGCCACTGCCGCCGGGTTGGGCGGGCACTTGGTCACAGAACACGGACAGGGATGTGGTTTGGCGTAGGGGAAGCTGTTTTGCCGCCGGGAGGCCCCTTTTGGCCGGTTTGTCGCAGACGCGGGGAGCCGGCGCCAATGGGGAGAGGCTTTTCGCCGATTGGGTATGGGCGACTTTATGAGGGAAGGGCTGCCCTGTTTTCGGGTGGTCGCATCGCAGCCGCTTTGCCGCAGGCGCGGGGAAGTGGTGCTGGTGGGAAAAGGAGCCACCGCCGCCGGGTTGGGCGGGCACTTGGTCACAGAGTCCGGACGGGGATGTAGTTTGGCGTAAGGGAAGCTGTTTTGTCGCCGGGAGGTCCCTTTCGGCCGGTTTGTTGCGGACGGTGAAGGTTGGAAGAGGAGTCCAGTCGCTGCCAATGGGGGATATTTGTCCACAGGACCCGAGCGGGCAGGAGGTTTTTCGGGAAAGGGGATGCCCGGTGGTCGGGCGGCCTTTTTTATCCCTTTGCCGCAGAGAAGTATGGGGAACAGACGGCGGTTGGGACCCCCTTTTTCTCTGCCGGTCGGGTTGTGGGGAAAGCGGATGTTTTTCTGATGCGGGGGCTAGGTCTTGAAAGGGGACTTGCCCGCTGTGCCAGGGCCTTCACGGGAGGCGCGAGGGGCAAGGGGCGCGGGGAGTATGCTGCCCGGGCGCGCACCGGGCGGAGAGAGACGCCCCCGGACAGGCGGCAAGCGGTCGTCTATCCGGGGGCGTTTCCTGTGCAGAGGGGGGGTGACGGCGGGCCCTAACTGCCGGACACCGTGTCGTAGGGCCAGCTCTCGATCCCGCCGAAGTGGCATACCCGGCGGTAGCCCAGACCGGCCAGCAGGGCGCTGGCCCGCAGGCTGCGCACCCCGATCTGGCAGTAGACCAACAGCAGGGCGTCCTTGTTGGGCAGCAGGGCGGGGGCCCGCTCCACCAGTTTTTCCAGGGGCAGATTGAGGGCCCCGGGGATGTGCCGGGAGCGGTACTCCTGCGGGCCCCGCACGTCGAGGATCACCGCCTCGGGGTGGGCCTGCATCAGGGCCCGGGCCGCCTGGGGGGTGATGTCCTGAAACAATTCTTGTTGCGGCATGTATACGCCTCCTCTCTCCTATGGCTGCCCCCATCCTATGAGAGAGGGGGAAAAAGGGGACCGTTCAGGGCAGCCAACAGGCCCGCAGGGTCTCCACCGCTGGGGCGATCTCCTCCCGGGGGATGGCGGAGATGGAGAAGAGCACCTGGGGGCGCTCCCCTGGGGTCAGGGGGGGCACCGGGCGCAGCTTGACCCCGGCGGCCAGGGCCCGGCGGCAGAGGGAGGCGGCGCTCTCCTCCAGCTCCAGCCGGGCGGTGAGCTGGAGGGCGCTGGCAAAGCTGCCGGGGCGGCAGAGGGGGCCGAAGGAGGCGGCGAGGCACTGGCGCAGCAGCCGGCTCTTCTCGGCGTAGAGGCGGCGCATCCGCCCGATCTGGCGGGCCAGGTGGCCGTCGGCGATCAGCCCCGCCAGGGCCAACTGCTCCAGAGTGGAGCAACTGGGGTTGTAGCGGCCCTTGAGGGGGAGGTAGCGCGCCAGCAGGGGCTGGGGCAGGGCCATGTAGCTGATGCGGATGGAGGGGAGCAGCAGCCGGGAGAAGGAGCCCAGGTAGACCACCCGGTCGTTCTCGGCCAGCCCCTGCAGGGCGGGCACCGGCTGTTTGGCGTAGCGGAACTCGCCGTTGTAGTCGTCCTCCAACAGGTAGGTGCCGGTCTGCTGGCACCAGGCCAGGAGGCGGAGCTTCTCCCCGGCGGCGAGGGGGCGGCCCCGGTAGGGGGAGGAGGGGTTCAGGTAGATGGCGGGGTAGGGGCTCTCCCGGCGGGCGAGGAGCTTTTCCAGGGAGAAGGGCTCGGCGGGGAAGCCGTGGTCGAAAAAGACCTGTTCGGCCTGCAAAAAGCCCGGGTGCTCCACCCCGATGGGCCGCCCGTCCCGCCCCAGCAGGGTGCAAAAAATCTGCAGCAGGCTCTGCACCCCGGCCCCCACCACCAGGCTTTCGGGGGTGCAGACGGCCCCACGGGAGCGGCGGGTGTACTCGCAGAGGGCCCGGCGGAGGGCGGGTTCCCCCTGGCTGTCGCCGTAGCTGGTCATGGCGGCCTGGGTCTCCAGCGCCCGGCCCAGGTAGCGCTTCCAGAGGCGGCGGTCAAAGAGGGAGGCGTCCACCGCGCTGGCGGCAAAGTCGTAGCGCACGGGGGAGGCGGGGACGGCGGCGGGCCCGGCGGCCCCGGACGGGTGGAGGGGGGGCACCACCCCCAGGGGGGAGACGGTGTAGCCGCTGCCCGGGCGGCTGGCGATATAGCCCTCGGCCAGGAGCTGGGCGTAGGCGCTCTCCACCGTGGTCTTGCTGACCTCCAAGCTGGCGCTGAGGGCGCGGATCGAGGGGAGCTGCGCCCCGGAGGGGAGCTGCCCGGCCGCCACCGCCCGCCGCACCGCCCCGGTGAGCTGGGCGTAGAGGGGCTCCGGCTTGGCGCGGTCCACTGCGAAAACAAAACTCTCCATTGCAAACTGTCCTTACTAAAAATAATAAAATTGTATATTTTCAAGGGAACAGTATGATTGTACAATGGCCCCATACCAAATGCAACCCCCGCTTGGGGGGCGACGAGAGGAGAGCGTGAGATGACAGAGCGCGAACAGATGAACCGGAACCTGGCCCAGATGCTCAAGGGCGGGGTGATCATGGACGTGACCAACCCCCGGGAGGCGGAGATCGCCCAGGAGGCGGGTGCGGTGGCGGTGATGGCCCTGGAGCGGGTGCCCTCGGACATCCGCCGGGAGGGGGGCGTGGCCCGGATGAGCGACCCCAAGATGATCGCCGAGATCCAGGCGGCCGTCTCCATCCCGGTGATGGCCAAGGCCCGCATCGGCCACATTGTGGAGGCCCGGGTGCTGGAGGCCATGAAGATCGACTTCATCGACGAGAGCGAGGTGCTCACCCCGGCGGACGACCGCTTTCACCTGGACAAGCGGGCCTTTGCGGTGCCCTTTGTCTGCGGCGCCCGCAACCTGGGGGAGGCCCTGCGCCGCATCGGCGAGGGGGCGGCCATGATCCGCACCAAGGGGGAGGCGGGCACCGGCAACATCGTCGAGGCGGTGCGCCACCAGCGCTGCATGAGCGAGGAGATCGCCCGGCTGTGCTCCCTGCCGAAAGAGGAGCGGATGAGCTTTGCCAAGGAGATCGGCGCGCCCTACGAGCTGGTCTGCCAGGTGGCCGAAGAGGGGCGGCTGCCGGTGGTCAACTTTGCCGCCGGCGGGGTGGCCACCCCGGCCGACGCGGCCCTGATGATGGTGCTGGGCAGCGAAGGGGTGTTCGTGGGCTCGGGCATCTTCCGCTCGGAGAACCCGGAGCGGCGGGCCAAGGCCATCGTCACCGCCACCACCTACTATAACGACCCCAAGATCATCGCCGAGGTGTCCCGCGATCTGGGGGAGGCCATCCGCGGCGTGGAGATCTCCCAGATCCCCGAGAGCCAGCGGATGGAGAACCGGGGCTGGTAGGATGGCGGGAGGAGAGAGGACCGTCGGGGTGCTGGCCCTGCAGGGCTCCTTTGCCGAGCACCTGGCCTGCCTGGGGCGGCTGGAGGGGGTGCGGCCCCTGCCGGTCAAGACCCCGGCCGACCTGGCGCGGGCCGAGGCGCTGATCCTGCCCGGCGGGGAGAGCACCGCCCAGAGCCGGCTGCTGCGGCGCGCCGGTCTCTGGGAGCCGCTGAAGGGCCGGTTGGCGGAGGGGATGCCCGCCTGGGGCACCTGCGCCGGGGCCATCCTCCTGGCTGGCGAGGTGGTGGGGGAGGACCCCCACCTGGGGGCGATGGACATCGCCGTGCGGCGAAACGCCTTTGGCAGCCAGTTGGACAGCTTTACCGCCCGCCAGGCGATTGCCGAGGTGGGGCCCGAGGAGCGGGCGCTGGTCTTCATCCGCGCCCCCTGGATCGAGCGGGTGGGGCCGCGGGCCCAGGTGCTCTGCCGGGTGCGGGGACAGATCGCGGCGGCCCGCCAGGGGCGGCTGCTGGCCACCGCCTTTCACCCGGAACTAACTGGAGACCTGGATTTTTATCGCTATTTCCTCTCGCTGTGAGGGGGAAACGGGAAGGGGGACGCACTGCCTGCGGGCGGCGCGTCTCTCTTTTTTTGCTCGGTTTGGGGGAAGGGGCAGTCCGGCAGTGGGTGGGGAGAGCGGCGGCGTGGGTGTCTGCGCGGGGAGGGGGCAGGCAATTTTTGCGGGGCGCGCGGGGGCGCGCGGAGACTGGCGCGGGGGCTGGACGAGGGGCGGTTGCGGCGCGGGGGGCCTTCTTCCAACGCCCTGGGGCGGAGGGGGCGTTTTGGGGGGAGAGGCCACCGAATGGGGCGGCGGGTGCGGGTCTGCGGGGGAAAGGACGACCCTTTTGGGAAAAAGGGGGCCTTTTGCCCGGCCGCAGAGGGGGCGGCCCCTCTGCGCGGTGGGGAACGGCTTGCCGGGAAAAGGGGTTCTATCCCGCCCCCCGCCGGGACGGGCTGTGCCTTGTCACTGCCGGCGGATGATGGTACAATAAGACCAGTTTGAGCGCCGCCGGCGGGCGGCCGATTTTGCGGCAAAGGAGCAGATGGATGGACGGCGAGGAGATGCGGTGGGAGGACTGCCCACTGGAAGAACTGATCGACCGGGGGGTGGTCCACTCCCTGGCAAAGCGGTTACAGGTAGAGGAGGGGACCCTCTTCGAGCGGCTCTGTGCAGCCTACGAGGGCGCCCGGGCGGACGGTACCCTGCGGCGGGAGGGGGAGGGCCTCGGCTTTTCCCTGGACGGCGGGGTGGAGATCTTGCTGGTGAAAAACAGCAACCCGGCCCGGGACCGGCCCTGTTACCTGAAATACCGCATCGGCGGGGAGCTGCGGCCCGAGGCGGCCGCCCTCTCGGAGGAGGTGCGGGGGGAGATCTACCGGCTGCTGACGGGGCTGCACCCCTTTGGGGAGCCCATCCCCCTGGCCCAGGCCAGCAGCGATTTGATTGCCGCCGGGTACACCAAGGTCAGCTTAGGGGTGTACAAGATGAAGACCGCCTTTGAGCAGTTGGAGGAGTTTGCCCAGCTGCTGACCCGGGAGGAGTTCGACCCGCCGGTGGTAGAGGTGGTGCTGCGCCCCTGTCCCCGGTACGAGGGGGAGGGGGCGCAGGGCGCGCCGGCGGCCCCTGCCGGGCCGAAGGAGCCTGCGCCCGCCCCCGAGGAGACACCCCCGGGCGGCGGGAGAGAGCGCCCCATTCCCGAGGGGATGGAGGGGAACATCTTCCTCACCAAGGCGGCGGTGCAGAACGCCAACTACCTGCTCACCGGCCTGCGGGGCGGCTATTTGAGCCACCAGCAGACCGCCCAGCTGATGGAGGGGTACCGGGCGGCCTACCGGGACGACCGGATCGAGCGCCGGGGGGACGCCTGGTTTTTCGACACCACCCTCACCGGCACCACCGGCGAAGGGGTGGTCGCCTCCTTCAAAGAGGCCAGCCCCGGCGGCAGCTACGGCTGGTATGTCAACTGGGTGGGCTACGACCGGGACAACAGCCGCCCCGGGGACGAGCTGGGCAAGTTCGCCTACCTGGGGAACATGACCGAGTTCCTGCGCACCCTGGCCCAGATGGCCCTGCCCGAGCGCTGGAGCTTTTCGCGGGACAACGCCGACGACTACTCCATTTTGGTGCGCTACATCAAGTACACCTTCTACCGCCTCAAGCAGGAGGGGAAGGTCTGCATCCTCGAGCGGGAGGGGCGGCGGGAGTTCGCGGCCTTCAACACCGGGCTGGTGGACCACACCTACGAGGAGATCTACGCCTGTTTCCTCCCCAACGCCCAGCCGGAAAAGACCCCCTGGGCCTTTGACTGCTTCTGTACCGCCGGTTCGCGGGGGGCGGGCAAGCGGCTGGTGGACAGCTTCAACCCCCTGCCCCAGGCGGCCAGCTACTTCCGCCGCAAGGAGGACCTGCTCTACGACCTGGAGCGGGAGCTGATCCTCGACCGCCACCACATCATTGTGGACAACGTCAACCGCCTCCCCCTGGACTTTTTGGAGGAGGTGCTCTACGACAGCGGGGAGATGCGCCCGGTGCTTTGCGAACTGCGGGAGGGCCGCCCCGGGGAGCAAAAGGCCCTTTACGACCGGCTGCGGGCCTTTTTGGACAGCGGCGACAAGCACTTTCGCCGCATCTGCAGCCGGGTGGACGAGGCGGTGGAACTGGCCAAGAAGCGGGTGCGGTGGAACTTCAAGACCGCCCTGCCCTGCTTCTTCCCCACCCGCAATGTGATGAGTTTGATGCTCCCCCTGGCCCTGCTGCGCGACGACCGGGTGGACGTGGCGCTGGTGGTGGAGTTGACCCAGTCGGGCAACTACCAGGGACAGACCATCCTCCCCCTGCGGGAGGCCTATATCGACGCCCGGCTCCTCTGCCGGCCCGACAGCGACTGGCTGGACACCAGCGCCGCCGCGGCCGCAGGGGAGGAGGACTAGGCCGGCAGAGAGGCCGGCGCGGGCGGATGGCCCGCCGGGGTGGCTGGCTGGCTGCGGGGGAAGGCAAAGAGGGCTTTTGGGGGGCGGTGCCCCGGCCCTTCTGCGGGGCGTTCTCGCGGAGGGGGCGCTTTGTCTGGCGCGGGCTGCTGTTTGTCGCCGGGTACGGCGGCGCGCTGTTGAGGGAGGCGCTTGCAGTAGTATCCGAGGAGAGCGGAGCGGCTGTGCCTTGGAGCGGCTCCTCTGAAAGAAAGCCCGGTCGGGTCCGGCGGCCGGACCCTCTCTGCGCCTCTGCGGACGCCCTCTGCGGGGGAGATATTCCCCGCAGAGGGCCTTTTGCCTGGGAGATGGGCGCATCGCTTTGCCGGTCTTCCCCCTCCTACTGCCGGAGGAATGAGGGGGGACGGGAAGGGGGAGAGCGCCCTTTTGAGGCCCCTCTCCCGGGTTGCTTTGACGTTTTCCCACAGAGGGCCCGCCCTCACAGTGGGGGCCGCGCGCACTGCTGGTCCTTTGCCATTTGGAAACGGGCGGTGGAGGTCGCCGTTCCGGCGTTTCAGCGAGGGGGAGAGCTGCCTGGACGGGGAATAGGGGGACACCCGCTTGCGGCAGTCGTGTGTGTGGGCGGGACGGCGGCCCGCCCCCTAGATGGCGGCGGGAGAGGGGGCGAAATGGCCCCCTTTTTTGCTGCCCGGCGGGGAAATTTGACATTGCCCGGCGGTTGACGAGGGCGGCGGCGGGACGGTATACTGGTACAATATTGCCCGCCACAGGGGCGGACGGAAGAGAGGGAGGACGGACGCGTGAAGCAGAAACTGATCTACCTGTTGACGGTGCTCTGCTCGGTGCTGCTGCTCTGGGGCGGCAACAAGATCGCCACCGAGGGCCTGGCGCTGCAGGGCGATGGGACCGCCGCCGAGACGGTGAAGGTGCGGGTGGTGGAAATCACCGCCCGGGTGCCCAGCCAGGTGGTCATCGACGGGATCACCCAGACCACCCAGGACAGCACCTACTTTAAAGGGGAGGTGCTCGCCGGGGCGCGCAAGGGGCAGGTGCTCTTTGCCAAGCAGCAGCTCGACCCCCTCATGGGTGGGCAGCCCGACCAGGTGCAGGCGGGGGACAAGGTGCTGCTGACCCACAACCCCGACGAGCAGGCCGACACCGACTGGATCTGGGCCGAGCGGGTGCGCAGCGACGCCCTGATTTGGCTGGGAGTGGCGTTCTGCCTGGTGCTCTTTGCCTTTGGGCGGGCCAAGGGGGTCAACACCATCCTCTCCCTGGGCTTTACCATCGCCGCCATCTTCGCGGTCTTTGTGCCCGCCATCCTCTCGGGCCAAAACGTCTACCTCTGGGCCATTTTGGTCTGCGCCTTCATCGTGGTGATGACCCTGCTCATCGTCAACGGGCCGGGCCGTAAGAGCCTGGCCGCCGGGCTGGGCTGCGCGGCGGGGGTGCTGATCACCGGGCTGCTGACCTTTGGGATGGACAAGATCATCCGCCTGACGGGGATGGTGGACGAGAACTCGATGTTTTTGATGTACCTCAACGGGGAGAAGCCGCTGGATCTGAAGGCCATCATCTTTGGGGCCATCATCATCGGCGCGGTGGGGGCCATCATGGACGTGGCGGTGGACATCGCCGCCTCCCTCTACGAAATCAAGCGGAAGCTGCCCAACTCGAGTTTTCACAGCCTGGTGCGCTCGGGCTACACCATCGGGCGGGACATCCTGGGCACCATGGCCAACACCCTGGTGCTGGCCTACATCGGCAGCTCCCTGTCGGTGGTGCTCCTCCTCTTTGCCTACAACGACTCCCTGCTCTACATCCTCAACCGGGAGATGATCGTGGTGGAGATCCTGCAGGCGCTGGTGGGCAGCTTCGGCATCCTCCTGACCATCCCCGCCACCTCCCTGATCTGCGGGCTGCTCTACGGCCACCGGGGAGGAGAGGGGGAGGACGGCTCCCATAAAGCCGAGGAGGCGCCCCGGAAGCCCAGTTGGGAGGACCTGCCCAACCTATAAAGGGGATGGACTTTACACGTTTCGACGCGCCCCGGCGGACAGGCTGCCGCGGCGCGGGTGGGACCAAACGGGAGAAGCGGCCAAGGGGCGGCAGCTCTGGTGCGGAGGGCACCGGGACCGCCGCCCCTCCTTCTTTTTCAGGGGGCTGCCGGCAAGGGGGGAGACGCGGGGAGCGGGTGGCGGTGCTGCCCTTTCGGACACGGCCCATCTGGGCGGGGAGACGGCTGGGGTGGGAGCGGGTGGCGGTGCTGTTCTTTCGGACACGGCTTGCCTGGGCGGGGAGACGGCTAGGATGGGAGTGGATGAAGGCGCTGCCCTTCCGGGCGGCCCGTCTGGGCAGGAGAGACGGTCGGGATGGAAGCAGATGGCGGCGTTGTCCTTCCGGACACGGCCCACCTGGGCGGGGAGACAGTCGGGACGGGAGCAGCGTTAGCGCTGCCTTCCGGACACGGCCTGCCTGGGCGGGGAAGGCGGCCGGGTCGGGAGCGGCAGGGCCTTTTGGAGGGAGGAGGGGGGGATTTTTCCCTGGGGGACGGCTGCGGAATGGACGGCAAGCACTGTAAAGGCAAGTAGCTTTATACAGGCTGGGGAGGGGTCGTCCGGCAATCTGCACCTGAACAGGGGAAAAAACTGATACAATGGTAGAAAATGAGCCTGGGCACTGGCTGTTTTTTGTGTTTTTTGGTATACTGATTGCAGGCAAAGCGCCAATATGTAAAAGGTAGTGATTCGTATGAAAAAACCAGTGATCGGCATCACCGCGGGCACCACCGTGCACGACGACCCGGTGTTCTTCGGCTGCAGCAGCGACTATGTGCACGAGGAGTACATCGCCGCCGTCCAGCGGGCGGGAGGTGTGCCGATCCTGCTTCCCATCACCGGCGACCGGGCGGTGGTGCAGGCCCAGCTGGAGCTCTGCGACGGGGTGGTGCTCACCGGCGGGCACGACGTGAACCCCCTGCTCTACGGGCAGGAACCCCACCAAAACCTCACCGCCGTCTCCGACCGGCGCGACCGCTTTGACATGTATGTCTGCAAGCTGGCGCTGCAGGCGGAACTGCCCATCCTGGGCATCTGCCGGGGCTGCCAGATCCTCAACGTGGTCTGCGGCGGCACCCTCCACCAGGACCTGCCCAGCCTCTCCTCCTCCTTCGTGCAGCACCTGCAGCCTAGCCACCCCACCCAGGCCAGCCACACGGTGAGCGTGGACAGCCAGTCGGTGCTGGCCCCCATTTTGGGGGAGACGGCGCAGGTCAACTCGCTGCACCACCAGGCCATCGACCGGGTGGCCGAGGGCTTTCTCACCGCCGCCACCGCCAAGGACGGGGTGGTGGAGGCCATCGAGCGCCAGGGCGGCTCCTTTGCCCTGGGGCTGCAGTTTCACCCGGAGATGCTCTCCGCCACCCGGGGGGACATGTTGGCTGTCTTCCGGCTGCTGGTCGAGACCTGCGGCGGCGGGGAACAGGAGTAGGCGGGGCAAAATTTTTCGCCCCTTTTTTGGCGTTTCCCCTTTATTGCGGGGGAAGTTGTGCTATAATAGCCGAGGACGGCTGTCCCCCCGGGGGCGGCCGGCGTTCCCTTTTCCCCCTTCGCAGGGGCGTGAGGGGGGCAAAACGGGGGACCGGGAGAGGCCCGGCCCAAAAAAAGTTTCGGCGGGCGCGGCCCCTGCGGGGGCGGGCCGCCGAAGCGGTGTAAAGGGAGTTTAGCATGGAAAAGTTCTATCCGATCGAGATCGCCGGGTGCAAGCGGCAGCTGCCCATCTGCAAGGTGGACGACCACCTGTCCATTGCGGCCTTCGTCATGTTTTCCGACGTGGAGATCACCATCGCCTGCGCCAGAGAGCTGCTGAAGATCGTGCCGGAATTCGACTACATCGTCACCGCCGAGGCCAAGGGCATCCCCCTGGCGTACGAGATGTCCCGCCAGAGCGGCAAGAATTACTACCCGGCCCGCAAGATGACCAAGCTCTACATGACCGACCCCATCCACGTGAGCGTCAAGTCCATCACCACCGCCAAGGTGCAGGACCTCTACCTGGACAAGGCCGACGCCGACGTGCTCAAGGGCAAGCGCATCCTGATCGTGGACGACGTCATCAGCGGCGGCGACTCCCTGCGCGCCATGGAAGTGCTGGTCAACGAGGCCGGCGGCAACATCGTCGGCAAGGCCACCGTGCTGGCCGAGGGCGATGCCGCCAACCGCGACGACATCATCTTTTTGGACAAACTTCCCGTTTTTGAAAAATAGGACAGACTGCGGCGGGCTGCGGCCCGCCCACTGATGAGGTGGGGCAGTTGGTGAAGCGGCCTCTGGGGACGATCGGCTTTGGCTGGTTTTTGTCCCTGGAGGCCGCTTATTTTTTGCCCCTCTCCCCGCTGGCCAAGGGGGTGTTGGCGGCGGGGTCGGCGGCGGCCGGGCTGCTGCTTTTGCTGCTGGCGCGGCGGCGGGCAAGGAGCGGCGGACGGCCCGCCCCTCCAAAGCTGTCTCGTAGACACATCTAGATGGGGATAAGGGACAGGCGCTGGGGGGGTGGCTGCTGGCGGGGTGAGGAGGGGAGCGGCGGGCGCAGGCTTTGGCGGTGCGGGAGAGGGGGCAGGCGTGGCGAGAGACGGGGATGTCTGGTCGAGGGGGAGGCGCCGTTATTGCTGCAGGGGAGGACCGACTTGGGTAGGCCGTTGAGGGGATGGGCGGCATCTCCGACTGCGCATAGCTTTGATAGGGTACAGCCCGGAGGTAGCGCGCTGCCCTTTCCAGTGAGGAGGGAAGAAGCTTTCATGGGGAGGGCTGCCTCCCGCTGGGGCGACGCGGCCGGTCAAGGGGGGCGGCATCTCCGGCGGGAGCGGTGCTGTAATTGGGCTGGTGTGCCCTTGCAATGGCTTTGATGGGGTTATAGCCCAGAGGTGGCGCGCTGCCCTTTCCAGTGAGGGGGAGAGGCTTTCGTGGGGAGGGCTGCCTTCCGCTGGGGCGACGCGGCCGGTCAAGGGGACGGTATCTCCGGCAGGAGCGGTGCTGTAATTGGGCTGGTGTGCCCCTGCAATGGCTTTGATGGGGGACAGCCCAGAGGTGGCGCGCTGCCCTTTCCAGTGAGGGGGGGAAGCTTTCATGGGGAGGGCTGCCTCCCGCTGGGGTGGCGCGGCCGGTCAAGGGGACGGCGTTCCCTTTCTCCAGCGATGTGAGCGGGCCGGTGGAGCTGGGCGGGGGCGGGAGAGACGTGGGAATTTTTTACATACTCTTTTCAAATCTCTCCCCGGCCGCTACAATAGGGGAAAGGGAGAGACGGCGGCAAAGGGGCGCCGCACGGCGAGGGGAGGAAACGATATGACACAGTTTTGCGGCCGGGTCGACACCGAGTTCATCAGCGGTCCCCAGGTCTTTGACCGGGCCATCGGGGCGGTGCGCGGGCACCTGGACAAGCTGATGGTGCTCTACGACGGGCGGGTGATCGGCGGGCGGCTGCACGACCTGGTCTACGAGACCCTCTGGGCCCACGGCTTTCACTGGACCGAGATGGATCTGGCCGAGGGAGAGGGGCCGCCGTTTGCGCGGGACGCGCTGGGGCCGTCGTCCCTGGCGGGCGGGGAGGACCCGTCCGGTGGCAGTCGGGTGGTGGCCCGGGGGATCGACATCTACCAGAGATACCGGCTCGACGGCATCCTCGCCGTGGGCGGGGCCCGCACCCTGCAGTGCGCCCAGGCCATTGCGGCGGCGGGCCGCTTCGGCAGGCGGGGAGAGGGCGGGGAGCCGGCCCTCCCCCTCTTCGCCGTCTTTACACTGGCCTCCTCCGGCAGGGAGGGGGCACTGCCGGGTTTCGCCCCGGTGGGATCGCCCGGACCGCTGCCCCGGCTCCTCGCCCTGGACCCGGTCTTTGCCTACACCGGCGACCGGGGGCAGGTGGCGGAGGAGATCGCCGGTCTCTTCTGCCGGGGGCTGGAACTCTACCTTGCCCCGGGGGAGGGGGCCTATCTGCAGCGGCGGTTGGCCGAGGGCATCCTCAAGACCTGCATCCACTGCGCGGGCGGCGCCCTGCGGGGGGAAGAGGGGGACTGCGGCGACCTGCTCTGGGCCCTGGGGCTGGCCGTCAGCGAGCTGCCCGGCTGGGGCCGCAAGCTCCCCTGGGAGGTGCACGGCATGGGACGGCAGCTCTGCGACCGGTTCGACGCCCCCTGGGGGGCGGTGCTGTCGGTTTTGGCCCCGGCCTGGATGGGCTATGTGCTGCGGGCGACCACCCTGGAGAAGTTTGCCGAGTACGGCGTGCAGGTCTGGCGGCTGAACAGGGAGCTGCCGAAGGAGGAATTGGCCCGCCGGGCCATCGACGAGACCCAGCGCTTTTTCACCCAGGTGCTGGGGCTGCCCGAGCGGCTGGGGGAGCTGGGCGTCACCGGGGGACAGTTGGGGGAGCTGGCCGAGCGGGCCGCCAACCCGGCGCTGCAGGAGGGGGTCGTTCCCCTGGACGCGGCCGACGTGCTGGAAATTTACCGGGCCTGCCTGTGAGGCGCGCAGGGGGTGGGGCAAAGGGAGGAACAGTCCCTTGGCCCCGCCCCTTTTTTGCCCCTTTGCGCTCGGAGGGGCGAGGGGGGCTTGTGGCGGGGACGGAGGGGTGTGGCCCGCTGCTGTACTGGGGTGGCGGGGAATGGGCTGGGGACGAGGGGGGATGTCTGGCGGGGGCGAGTAGGGAAGTCCCTCGGCCTCATGTCCTTTTTGCTTTTGCGGCCGGTTGGGGCGTCTGGCGGAGTGGACCCCTTCTGCCGCTGCACCGGGCGGAAGGAGGGCGCGGCGGGCCGCTCTCTTTGCAGGCGGTGCTCTGGTGGGGCCGTCTCGGTCCGTGCCGGGGGGCTGTCTGGGCTTGTGCGGGCCCCTCTTTCGGCCGCTCCTTCGCCGCTGCACGGAGGGGGGTGGAAGAAAACGGCTATTTCGGCGGCCGGGTTCTCCGTCGGGTTTCCCGGGGATTTTTGCGCTCCTTTCGAGGGGGCATTTCACTCGGCGGGGGGAGAGGGGTGCGAACGCCCTTTTGGCCGGCGGTATGATGGGGGAGCTTGGCCCTCTCTCTGGCAGGATGCTCTGCCCGGGCGGCGGCCGGGGCGCTGCCCTTTTGTCCGATGGGAGAGCGTTTGGGTGAAGGAAAGGGGCTGCCGGGCGAGCTCTTGGCCGGCTGTGCGCGGGGGCCGGGCGCTGTGTCGGCACGGGGAAAAGGTCTGTCGGGGATGGATGGGGAGAGCGCCGCTCCGGCGCGGCCACGGCGGGGAGCTCGGCGGCGGGGGGGCGGCGTCGGTGGCGGCCGGGGGGAGGGCGCTTGGCCCCAACTGCCCTCTGGTGGGGCGGGCGGCGGATTGCCTATGGAAAAAGGGGCGGCGGTTTGCTATAATAACTAGAGATACGGGCGGCCGCGGGGCGGCCCGGCGAGAGGGGAGAGGCGAGCTTGAAGTACACGGCCACCAACTTTGCCAAGGCGGTAAAGGGCGGGCCCCTGGGGGGGCTCATCTACTTTTTCGGCGACCAGCGCTACCTGATGGAGCGCTTCACCGCACAACTGCTGGAGGCGCTGGGCGCGGGGGAGGAACAGGTCGTCCGCCTGGACGGGGACGAGCTGGACTTCGACGCCCTGGGCGACGAGGTGGTGACCGTCTCCTTTACCCCGCCCAAGGTGCTAGTGATCAGCGGGCTCTCCCCCGAGGGGATGAGCGAGGCCCAGATCAAGCGGCTGGGGGAGATGGCCGACTACCTCTCCCTGGAGACGGTGCTCATCGCCCAGGAGAAGTTTGTCAAGGAGAGCTACAAGGTCAAGCGGGCCAAGGCCCAGAAGCTGCGCAAGCTGGCCGACGCCAAGGGGGCGCTGGTGGATGTCAACAAGCCGGACGCGGCCTCCTGCGCCAAGCTGGCGGCGGCCCTCGCCCGGGAGGAGGGCATTGCGATCGCCGAGCGGGACGTGGCCTACCTGGTGGAGCACTGCGGCGGCGACCTGCTGAAGGTGCAAAACGAGCTGAAGAAGCTGGGCAGCTACCGGCTGGGGGAGACGGTGCGGCGGGAGGACATCGACCGCTTCACCGCCCCCACGGTGGAGCGCACCTCCTTTGAAATGGCGCGGGCTTTGATCCGGGGCGATGTGCGCCGGGCGCTCCACCTGCTGGGGGACCTGCTGGGCGCCCGGGAGGAGCCCATCACCATTGTGGCGGCCCTGGCCACCAACTTCTGCGACATGTACAAGGTCAAGTGCGGCCAGGCCGACCGGCTGGCCACCTCGCAGATCGAAAAGACCTTTGGCTACCGGCCGGGGGATTTTCGGGTCAAGCAGGCGGTGCAGAACAGCCGCAGCCTGAAGTACGGGCAGGTGGTGAAGATATTGGAGGAGCTGCTGGAGGCCGACCTGGCCCTCAAGTCCTCCGGCGCCGACGCCACCGTGATCTTGCAGCGGCTGCTGGTGCAGATCAGCCTGCTGCTGCGGGCGCGCTAGAGGGGGGAGCAGGATGGTTCGCTGTGAGCGGGTGATCGTGGTGGAGGGCCGCTACGACAAGATCAAGCTGTCCAACCTGGTGGAGGGGACCATCATCCCCTGCGGGGGGTTCTCCCTCTTTCACAACGAGGGGAAGAAGCGGGAGATCCGCACCCTGGCGCGGCAGAAGGGGGCGGTGATCCTCACCGACAGCGACGTGGCGGGGTTTCAGATCCGCAGCTACCTGAAAAACTACCTGGCCGACTGCGACGTGGTGGACGCCTACATCCCCGACATCTACGGCAAGGAGCGGCGGAAGGCCCGCCCCTCCAAAGAGGGGAAGCTGGGGGTCGAGGGGGTGCCGGGGGAGGTGCTGCTGCGGGCGCTGCAGACCGCCGGCGCCCTGGCGGACGGGGCGCCCCGCCCCCGGGAGATCACCCGGCTGGACCTCTACAACTGGGGGCTGGTGGGGGGAGCTGACAGCGCGGCGCGGCGGGGGGCGCTGCTTGCGCGGCTGGACCTGCCGGAAAACCTCTCCCCCAAGGGGCTTTTGGGGGCGGTCAACGACCTCTGCACCCGGGAGGAGTTGGCGGCCCTGGTGGAGGAGCTGGAGCGGCCTTGACAAACGCAGCCCCGGCGGATATACTGAAAAAGCTGCCAGAGAGGCATGCCGCTGTGGTGGAACCGGCAGACACAAGGGACTTAAAATCCCTCGGGGGAGACTCCGTACGAGTTCAAGTCTCGTCAGCGGCACCAAAAGACCTATCTTCCCCTGGGGGACGATAGGTCTTTTTCTGTGTTTTCAATCGCGCTGTATGGGGGGACGGCAACATGCCGTATTTTGATAAATTGGAAGTGGGCGAGGCGGCTATGGACCATACGATCAGAAAGATAAAGCAGTCAGAAATACCGCTGTTATCTGATTTTCTATATGAAGCAATATTTGTTCCGAAAGGGGTCGCACCGCCGCCAAGGGAAATCATCGACCGGCCGGAACTTCAGGTCTACACATCTGCTTTTGGGGAGAGGGACAGCGATATTTGCTATGTTACAGAGGTGAACGGCAGGGTCGTTGGGGCTGTATGGGTCCGCGTGATGGACGATTATGGGCATATCGACGATGAAACACCCTCTTTTGCGATTTCGCTTTACAGGGGATACCGGAGTCAAGGCATGGGCACGGCATTGATGAAGGCGATGCTCGATGAATTGAAAGAAAAGGGCTACCGGCAAGCTTCCTTGGCGGTGCAGAAGGCGAATGGCGCACTGAACATGTACAAAAAGCTTGGATTTGAAATCGTAGACGAAAAGGATGAAGAGTATATCATGCTCCGTCATCTGTGTTAGAGGGACGACGCCCCATTCGGCGGGATGCCCGGCAGTTCGATGTATGGTCTCGTTCGCCGTGCGGGTCCGATTTCCCCGCGTTCCTCTTAAAAATGCAATGGCGCTCAGGATGGGCACACCCCTACAGCGCGGCGCTGGACCCGATTTCGATTGCGTTCAGCGCTCTTTTTGCGCTCGCATCCGAGAAATGAAAATGGCGTCTTTTTGGCAGTTCCGGCGGCTTGCGGGCCGCCCTTTTTTCTTTGGTGAGGGGCCCTTGGGGGAGCAGTTTTTTGCGGGTTGGAAAGGGGGGGCTTCTTTTGGGTGGGGGAGCTCTCGACAGAAGGTTCGCCCTTTGGGCAGGCGGGTTTCTTTCTGGCAGTTTCGGCGGCTTGCGGGCCGCCCTTTTTTTCTTTGGTGCGGGCCTTTGGGGGAGCAGTTTTTTGCGGGTTGGAAAGGGGAGAGGGGCTTCTTTTGGGCGGGGGAACGCTCGCCGAGGGGGGCTCCTTTCGGACAGGCGGGTTTCTTTCTGGCAGTTTCGGCGGCCTGCGGGCCGCCCTTTTTTTGAGTGTGGGGCCCTTGGGGGAGCAGTTTTTTTGCGGGTTGGAAAGGGGGGAGGGGTTTCTTTTGGGCGGGGGAACTCTCGCCGAGGGGGATTCCTTTCGGGCGAATTTCTTTTGCTGGGATTTGCCCTTATAAGCTGCCGGGCGGCTTCCTTTTTTCAGGGAGTGACGCATCCTTCCCGGGCCGGGACAGGCGTTCGATCGCTTGCCCCGGCTTTTTTTGTGTGGCATTGGCGGGCCGCCCTCTGCGGGGAGGGGCGGCTGGTTTGCGGTGGGGGCGGGGGAGGCCCTGCTTGGGGGTCGCTGCCGCTCGGCGGGCGCTGGCGGAGGTCGGAACGCGGGCATTTTGACTCGGACGGAGAGCACCGGTTTTGCGTGGTAGAGTGGTCATAGGGCGGGGCGTTTCGGCGCTGCATGGGAAAATCCGGCGTCCGCGGCAGGGGGGCGGGGAAGGCACCCTGCTTCCCGCCCGGGAAAGGTGGGGAAGAAATGTGTCAAAAGGGGAGTTTATGAAATGAGCGGTTTGGCGGGGAGGGGCGCGGCGGAGGAGGTCAAGGTCCGGGTAAGCCTGCCGGAGGCGCTGCGGCGCTACGGGCTGCCCACCTCCCCCCGGGGGCGGATCGCCTGCCCCATCCACGGGGGGGAGGGGCCCAACTTCGCCTACGACCAGCGGCGGTTTCACTGCTTTGTCTGCGGGGCGGGGGGCTCGGTGATCGACCTGGTGATGGGGCTGTTCAGCCTGGCCTACCCCCAGGCCCTGGTGCGGCTGGACGCTGTCCCTTATCCACTCTCGCTGTGTATAAGAGACAGCCCTTGCAATGGCTTTGATGGGGTACGCCCAGAGGTGGCGCGCTGCCCTTTCCAGTGAGGGGGGGAGGTG
>NZ_LN908977.1:698121-995975 GCF_001486165.1 Bittarella massiliensis (ex Durand et al. 2017) | reverse complement strand
CCACGCGGGGCGGCGGTTCGTGCAGCGGCTGGACGGGGCCGGACTGGCCGAGGCGGCGGCCCTCTTTGAGGGGCACCGGGCGGCTTTGGGCGAGGGGGACGCCACCGAAAAGCAGGCCATGGCGGCGGCCCTGCTGCTGACCGCCGACGAGCTGGCGACCCGCTGGCTCTTTGCCGACGGGCGGGCCCTGGAGCGGCGGGAGGTGGCGGAACACCTGCGCAGCCGCGCCAGCGTGGACCAGAACGGCCGCTGCTACGACTACCTCTGCGAGTACGCGGTGCAAAACCGCCACCGCTTCTGCGGCGAGAGCGAACAGACCGAGGTCTGGGGCGCCCTGGAGTCGGGGCGGGTCTACGTGGTGCGCAGCGCCTTCGACCGCATCTGCCGGGAGGCGGGCTACGACCCCCGCGCCTTTTTGAGCTGGGCCCGCCAGGCCGGGCGGATCGATGTGCGGCCGGGAAAGGGGTTCACCCTGACCCGGCGGATCAACCACGCCCCCTGCCACTGCGTGGCGCTGCGGCTGCCCGGTGAGGAGGACGACAGAGCGGAGGAGGCGGGTTAAAGGGCGAGCGGAGCGGGTGTCGGCCGGATTTTGGGCAGGGGAGAGAGGATGGACTTGCTGCCAAAAGAGGGGGAATATGGGGCATTGGGGGAGAGGGGCGGGCGTTGCTGTCAAAGGGGGCGGCGGGGCGGCCCCTGTGGCGGGGCGGCTGCGGCTGGGCCCTGGGGGAGAGGTGGAGCCGCCGAAGGGGGAGGGGCTGGGGGCAGGCTGCCGCCGGCCGGGCGAGAGAGGGTGTGCCACCGTGCGAGTTGTGCGAGGAAATAGAGGGGGTCCTCTTGCTGGGAGGAAAATTTGCGCAGGGGGCGGGGTCGGTTTTGGGAAGGCTGGGGGGAAAAGAGATACTCCCTATGGGGGAGAAAAAGAGGTGGCACAGTTGCACAGGGGGTCAAAAAGGGGATGGGAAAGCCAAAAACGGGGTGCGAGGAGAGGTGGCACGGGGTGGCACCTTTGGCACCCGGGGGGAGGGTGTGCCACCGTGCGAGTTGTGCGAGGAAATGGAGGGGGTCTTCTTGGTGGGAGGAAAATTTGCGCAGGGGGCGGGACTGACTTTGGGAAGGCTGGGGGAAAAGAGATACTCCCTATAGAGAAGAAAAAGAGGTGGCACAGTTGCACAGGGGGTCAAAAAGGGGATAGGAAAGCCAAAAACAGGGTGCGAGGAGAGGTGGCACAGGGTGGCACCTTTGGCACCCGGAAGGGGGAGGCGTGAGAGGATGAGAGGAGAGAAGATGGAGAGACAGCGGAGCGGCAGGGCCGAGAGGGGACGGCTGTGGGGGTGAGTTACGGGTTATACCTGGCCACCACCGCCGACGAGTGGGAGCTGCCCCTCTGCGTGGGGACGGCGCGGGAGGTGGCCGACTACCTGGGGGTGAGCCGGGCGACCCTCTACCAGGAGATCTGCCGGCCCCGGGAGGGGCTGAAGCGGGGGTACCGGGTATACAAGATCGAGGAGGACGAGGAATGACCGAGGAGAATCGGGCCAAGGTGCGGTGGCTCTCCCGCTACCAGCGGCTGGGACAGCGGGTAGACGAGCGGTTTGAGGAGCTGGCCGCCTGGCGCAGCCGGGCCACCCGGATGGGGCCCCGCCTCACCGACGGGCCGCGCGCCCTGCGGGAGGGCAGCCGCATCGAGGAGGCGGTGGAGAGGATCATCGACATCGAGGGGGAGATCGCCCGGGAAATCGACGAGATGGCGGCGGCCCGGGGGGAGATCCGGGCCGCGGTGGCGGGGGTGGAGGACGACACCCTGGCCCTGCTGCTGGAAAAGCGCTATCTGGCGGCCAAGACTTGGGAGGAGATCGCCGGGGAGATGGGGTACAGCACCATGCAGGTGTGGCGGCTGCACCAGAAGGGGCTGGGATCGCTGCCGCGGGGGGCGGAGAGGGGCTTTGACTGACCCGGCGGCAGGCGGGGAAAGAGGGCGGGCCCGCCTTGGGGAGCGCTGTGCGGATACATCTGGGCGCTGTTGAATGGGCGCCGCTGCGGGGAAGCGGCTGGAAGCGGGGCGTTTTGCGCCCTCTGCGGGGCTTCTTTGCTCCTCTTTCTCACCGGATGACGGTGCGGGGCGACTTCCCCCTTCTCGTGCGGCTGGCGGGTCTTTGGCGGGGCGCGGGGACGGTAGACCGGGCGCGCGGATCTTGAAGTCCGGGAAAAGGGGCGGCAAAGGAGGGGCGCATTCCGGGGAGGGGCGGTCTTTCGGGAGCGTTTGCGGGAATGAGACGGCTGTTGGGTGCGGGCAGAGGGAGGCAGATGTGGGGCTCCTGCCGGCCGATGTTGCCGGTTTTGGAGGATGGATGCGGGCCGGACAGAAAGGGAAGCGCTGAGAGCGGGGGGACGGTGTGGTTTGTCAGTCCGGGGAAAGGGGCGGCAAAGGGGGCTCATTCCGGGATGCGGGCGGTCTTTTGGGGGTGCTGATTCGGCGGTGCGGCCCCTTTTTCAGGACGTGATGGAATGTTATCCTCTCCCCGTGCTACACTGTAAATGGCAAAGAATATTTTTCGGGCGGGTCCCTGCCGGGTGGCGGGGGCCCGCCTTTTATGAAAGGCAGGCGATGCGATGTGGACGGGCGGAAAAACCTCATCCCCCTGTCCGCCCGCGACCCCGAGGAGCGCCGGGAAATCGCCCGCAAGGGGGGGCTGGCCTCGGGCGCGGCCCGGCGGCGAAAGCGCACCTTCGGACAGGTGTTCGCCGCCCTGCTGCCCCGGGCGGTGGCGCTGGACGGACTGGACGAGATCGCCCGGCTGGCCGAGGGGCTGGGCCCGGTCACCGCGCAGGAGGCCATCGCCCTGGCCCTCATCTGCAAGGCCATGAAGGGGGACACCCCGGCCTTCAATGCCATCCGCGACACCCTGGGTGAGAAGCCCGGGCAGAAGGTGGAGGGGGCTCTGGAGGGCCGCATCACCCTGGCCCTGGCGGGGGAGCTGGACGAGTTTGCTCAGTAGGCGCATCGGCTCTCGCCGGACTTTCGTGAGGGGGCGTTTTTCCGACTGCGGCTGGCTTGCGGTTTGACAGGCGGGGTCAAGTACATCGGTTCCGGTCGACCTTCTGTTGGCGGGTGTTTTCCCTGCCCGAGGCTGATTTGCAATTTGGCAGGTGGGGCTGCTGGGAAGTGCTCTCTCAATCCCAATAGGGGAAAAGCGGGAAGCGGGCAGGTGACAGGGGGTTCTTAGACTGCCAAGACATGAGGCGGGAGAGGCGGGTATTGCCCAGCGGGTACATTGGTCCCGCTCAACCTCTGCGAGTGGGTGTTCTTCCCCGCCTGCGACTGGCTTGTGGTTTGACAGGCGGGGCTGCTGCGACGCGCTCTCTCAATCTCAATAGGGGAAACGTGGGAGAAGGGCAAATGGCAGGGGGCCTTGGCTGCCGAGACATGAGGCGGGAAGGGCGGGTATTGCCCAGCAGGCGCATCGGTCCCGCCCGGCCCCTACGGGTGGGCGTTCTTCCCCGCCTGCGGCTGATTTGCAATTTGGCAGGCGGGGCTGTGGGGAAGCGCTCTTTCGATTCCAGTAGGGGAAAAGCGGGAAGCGGGCAGATGGCAGGAGATTTTTAGACTGCCGAGACATGAGACGGGAGGGGCGGGTATTGCCCAGCGGGCACATCAGTCCCGCCCGGCCTCTGCTGGTGGGCGTTTTTCCCGACGACGGTCAATTTGTGATTTGGCGGGCGGGGGGCGTTGCGGCGCGCGCTCCCGACCCCGACGGGGAAAAGCGGGAGAGGGGTCGGTTTGGCGGGCGGGGGCTACGGGGAAGCACCCTTTCCATCTCCAACGGGGGAACGCGGGAGAATGGCAGAGGACAGGGGGGCTGCAAACGGCTCCAAGACAGAGGGGGAGGGAACGGGATTGCCTGATCGGCTCATCGCACCGCCCAACCCCCGCCAGCGGGAGTTCTTCCTCGCCCGCAGCCGCTTTGTGGCCTACGGCGGCGCTCGGGGCGGGGGAAAGAGCTGGGCGGTGCGCAAAAAGGCGACTTTAATGGGGGTGCGCTACCCCGGCATCCGGATGCTGCTGCTGCGGCGGACCTTTCCGGAGCTCAAAGAGAACCACATCCTCCCCTTGCAGGGGGAGCTGAAGGGCCTTGCCGCCTACAAAGAGGGGGACAAGGCCTTTTCCTTTGCCAACGGCAGCCGGTTGAAGTTCGGCTACTGCGACAGCGAGCGGGACGTGCTGCAGTACCAGGGGCAGGAGTACGACGTGATCTTTTTGGACGAGGCCACCCAGTTCACCGAGTACCAGTTTCACACCCTCACCGCCTGCATCCGCGGGGCCAACCCCTTCCCCAAGCGGATGTACCTGACCTGCAACCCGGGCGGGGTGGGCCACGGCTGGGTGAAGCGGCTGTTCATCGACCGGGACTACCGGGGGGCCGAGCGGGGGGAGGACTACGCCTTCATCCCCGCCCGGGTGTACGACAACCGGGCCCTGATGGACAGCGACCCGGGCTACCTGGCCATGCTGGAAAGCCTGCCGGACGACCTGCGCCGGGCCTGGCTGGAGGGGGACTGGAACGTCTTCGCCGGGCAGTACTTCACCGAGTGGCGGGAGGACATCCACGTCTGCGATCCCTTCCCCATCCCGGGGCACTGGCGGCGCTACTTCGCCATGGACTACGGGCTGGACATGCTGGCGGGCTACTTCATCGCCCTGGACGAGGGGGGCCGGGCCTGGGTCTACCGGGAGCTCTACCGGCCGGGGCTGATTGTCAGCGAGGCGGCGCGGGCCATTTTAGAGGCCGCCGGGGGGGAGCCCATCGAGGGCTGGCTGGCCCCGCCGGACATGTGGAACCGCCGCCAGGACACCGGCAAGAGCGTGGCGGAGATCTTCGGGGAGGGGGGCATCCCCCTGACCCGGGCGCAGAACAGCCGGGTGAGCGGGTGGATGGACCTCAGGGAGTGGCTGCGCCCCCGGGGGGAGCCGGGGGCCCGCTGGGCGGCGCTGACGGTCTTTCGCTGCTGCCCCAACCTGATCCGCTGCCTGCCCCAGTTGCAGTTTGACGGGCGGCGGCCCAGTGACGCGGCCGGGCAGCCCCACGAGATCACCCACGCGCCGGACGCCCTGCGCTACTTTGCGGCGGGGCGGCCGGCGCCCGCTCTGCCCCCGCGGGAGGGGGAGGGAGACCCCCCCGGCGGGGAGCTGGGCGACTTTTTACACTACGGAGGTTGAGGAGATGACGGAAGGATTGATGGCGGCGGCCCTGCTGCTGCTCTGCCTGTGCGCCCTGCTGCTCTGCGCGGCGGCCGCGGCGGGGGTGACCCTGCTCTGGCTGCGCCAGCGGCGGGGAGGGGACGAAGGAAGGGGAGAGGGGCGGCCCGGGCCGGACCGGGAGGAACTGGACCGGCAGTGGCAGAACCTCTGGGACTACGACGGCGCCCCCCAGGGCGCGCAGAGGGGGGATGAGGAGTGATCGCCACCGAGCCGGCGGAGCTCTTTCGGGAGTACCGCAAGGGGATCGAGCACAAGGAGCGCATCGGCCTGTACGAGACGGTGCGGCAAAATGAGAACTTCTACCTGGGCAAGCAGTGGGAGGGGGTGAACGCCCCCGATCTGGACAAGCCGGTCTTCAACGTGCTGGGGCGGGTGCTCTCCTACTTTTTGGCCACCATCGTCTCGGACGACGTGGCCGCCCAGGTGAGCCTGTTCGACGGCAAGCCGGACGAGGGGGAGCAGATCGCCCTGGAGGTGGTGAGCCAGCAGTTTGCCAAGATCATGGAGCAGGACGGCACCAAGGCCAAGAACCGGCTCATCGTCCGCAACGCGGCGGTGGACGGGGACGGTTTCCTCTACGCCTGGTTCGACCCGGAGGAGGCCACCGGCCAGGAGGCGCGGGGGAGGATCAAGACCGAGGTCATCGAGAACACCGACTGCTATTTCGGCAACACCCAGCGGGGGGACATCCAGTCCCAGCCCTGGGTGGCGGTGGTCTCCCGGCTGCTGCCCGACAGCGCCCGCCGCCTGGCCCCGGACGAGGAGACGGCGGCGGCCATCGTCCCCGACGGGGACGGGCGGCCGGGGCGGGAGGACGAGGACGAGGAGCGGGTGACGGTGCTGACCAAGTTCTGGAAGGTGCGCACCGGCGGGGAGACCCGGGTCTTTTGCACCCGCTGCACCGAGACGGCGGTGCTGAAGCCCCCCTTTGACACCGGCCTCACCCGCTACCCCCTGGCGGGGATGAGCTGGCAGCCGGTGAAGGACTGCTGCCACGGGCGGGCGGCCATTTCGGGGCTGATCCCCAACCAGATCTTCATCAACAAGCTGATGGCCATGTGCATGGAGCACGCCAAGCGGATGGCCTTCCCCAAAATCGTCTACTCCCGGGCGGCCTTCCCCAACGGGTGGGACAACCGGGTGGGGGTGGCGGTGGCGGCCAACGGCAACCTGGCCGACGCGGTGACGGCAAGGACGGCCACCGCGGAGATGCCGGCCCAGGTGATGACCCTCATCGACAAGGTGATCGGCTACACCAAGGACCTGATGGGCGCTTCCGACGCGGCCCTGGGCAACGTGCGGCCGGACAACACCTCGGCCATCATCGCGGTGCAGAAGGCCTCGTCGGTGCCGCTGGAATTGCAGCGGATGGCTTTTTACCAGTTTGTGGAGGACACCGTCCGCATCTTTTTGGACATGATGCGGGCCCACTACGGCACCCGCCGGGTGCTCTACCAGGACGGCGGCGGGGAGAAGCGGGAGCTGGACTTCGACTTCTCCCTGCTGGGGGAGATGTGCCTGCAGCTCAACGTGGACGTGGGGGCCTCGACCTACTGGTCGGAGCTGATGCAGGTGCAGACGGTGGACAACCTCTTTGCCCGGGGGATCATCACCGACCCGGTGACCTATTTGGAGAGCATCCCCGACGGCTATATCCGCAACAAGGCCGGGCTGATCGCCGCCCTCAAACAGGGGCGGGAGGGGCAGGCCGGGGAGCGGGGGGCCCCTTGAGGGGCGGTCCGGGGCCTGGGAGGCCCCGCTTGAGATGGCTGCGGGGGCGGCGGGCGGCGGGAAACCAACGCCGCCGGCCGCCCTTTTGCGCCCCGCCGAGAAACCAGCGGCGGGCAGAAGGAGGAGAGACGAGATGGAGAGACTGCTGAGACTGCCCTTGCAGTGGTTTGCCGAGGGGGGCGAGGAGCCCCCCGCCCCCGAGGAGGGGGAGCAGGCCCTGGGGGAGGCCGTCTGGGAGGCGGCCGAGGACGGGGGGACCCCTGTCGAAGAGGCGCCCGGGGAGGGGGAGGAAGACGAACTTATAGTTCGCCTCACCCACCTGGGACAGGCGCGGGAGGTGCCCCTTTCCGAGGCGGTGTCCCTGGCCCAGAAGGGGCTGGACTACGACCACATCCGCCAGGAGCGGGACGAGCTGCGCCGGGACCCGGCCTGGGAGGTGCTGGACGCCTTTGCCGCCCGCTCCGGCCTGAGCCGGGGGGAGTACGTGCGGGCCCTGAAAGAGCAGATGGCGGGGGCCGCCCCCTCGCCGGAGGAGGGGCGGCGGGCCGAGTACCGCCGCTTTTTCGAGGCCTACCCCGAGGTGGGGGTGGCGGACATCCCCGACGAGGTGTGGCGGCGGGCGGCGGCGGGGGAGCCCCTGGTGGAGGCCTACCGCCGCCACGAGAACGCCCAGCTCAAGGCCAAGCTGGCCGCGCTGGAGCAAAACGAGCGAAACCGGCAGGCGGCCGTCGGCAGTCTGGCGGGGGAGGCGGGGCAGGACGAGGCAGACCCCTTCCTCCAGGGATTTTTTGAATGAGAGAAGGAGAGAGGACTATGGCCATCAATCTGGCAAGCAAATTTTCGGACAAGATCGCGACCGCCTTCACCCACGGCAGCTACGTGAAGGCCCACACCAACGGCGACTACAAGTTCACCGGCGTCAAGACCCTGGAGGTGGTGACCCCCCAGACCGTGCCCATGGCCGCCTACAGGCGCACCGGCACCAACCGCTACGGCGAGCCCCAGGAGATGCAGGACACGGTGCAGACCTTCACCCTGGAGGTGGACGAGGGCTTCTCCCTCACCGTGGACAAGGGGAACAACTCCGAGCAGATGGGGGTGAAAAACGCCGGGCGGATGCTGCGGCTGCAGCTGGACGAGCAGGCCATCCCCAACATGGACAAGCGGGTCTTTGCCCAGGTGGCCCAGCAGGCCGGCAGGGTGGCGGGCATCGCCAAGCCCACCAAGGCCACGGTGGTGGACATGGTGGCCGCCGCCGGGGAGTTTTTGGACGAGAACATCGCCCCGGACGAGGGGCGCTTCCTCTTTGTGACCCCAGAAGTCTACCGGCTGATCAAGGGCTCGGACGAGTTCATCGCCATCGGCGAGCTGGGCAAGAAGTCGGTGGCCAAGGGCGAGGTGGGGGAGCTGGACGGCAACGCGGTCATCAAGGTGCCCTCCCGCTACTTCCCCGAGGGGGTCTACTTTGAGCTGTGGCACCGCTCGGCCGTGCTGGAGCCGGCCAAACTCCACGACACCCACCTGCACCTGGACCCTCCGGGCATCTCCGGCCACCTGCTGGAGGGGCGCAACATCTACGACGCCTTTGTGCTGGGCGCCCGCTCCGGGGCCTGCTACGCGGCGGTGGACAGCGCCGCCAAGCTGGGGGCGGTGAGCATCGCCAAGTCTTCCGGCGCCATCACCTGCGAGGGGGCGGGCAAGATCCTCTACACCACCGACGGCACCGACCCCCGCTACTCCAAGACCGCCCAGGTCTACGCCGCCGCCCTAGGGGCCATTGCCGCCGGCACCACCGTCAAGGCGGTGGCCTATGCCGAGGGCAAATTCCCCAGCGACTTGGCCGAGCTGGTGGCCTAAGATGACCGCCGACGACCTCTACGGCGCCGCCCTGGCGCTGATGGCCGAGAGCCGCGACCGGGCCAAGGGCTACCGGGACAAGCTGGTGCCCCTGGTCAACCTGCTGCTGGCCGGGGCCTACCCGGCGGAACAGGCCCTGCGGCGGGCCAGGGGACACCCGCCCCTGGCCGCCTTGCCTCGAATTACGACCGAGGGGGAGGAGCTGCCCTACCGGGAGGAGCTGCTGGCGGGGGCCCTGCCCTACGGGCTGGCGGGGATGCTGGTGATGGACGACGACCCGGGCAAGGCCAACTACTTTAACGCCGTGTACGACGCGGCCCTGGCGGCCCTCTCCCCGGCGGACTTCGTGCCGGTGGCCGACTGCTACGGGGGGGACGGGCGATGAGCCGTTATCAACTGCCCGCCGGCCGCCCCCTCGCGCCGGTGGTGATCCAGCAGTTTCGGGGGGTGGACTTTTCCTCCGACAGCACCCAGGTGGATGTCAGCCGCTCCCCCGACGCGCTGAACATGATCGCCGACCAGGCCTTCTTCCCGGTCAAGCGCACCGGCTACAAGCGGGTGGCCCAGGGCAGCGGCCGGGTCTGGGGGCTGCACAGGCTGGCCGGGGGCGGCGGGGAACAGCTGCTGGCCCACATCGGCACCGCCCTCTACCGGGTGGGGGCGGACGGGGGGCTGACCCAGCTCTGCACCGGGATGGCGGCGGGGCGCTCCCGCAGCTTTGTGATGGGGGACTGCCTCTACCTGCTGGACGGGGTGACCTACCGCCGCTACGACGGCGCGGCCGTCCGCCCGGTGGCCGAGGTGGCCTACCTGCCGACGGTGCGCATCGGCGCGCCCCCGGCGGGGGGCGGCAAGACCTTTGAGGCGGTGAACCTGCTGACCCCGGGCCGGAAGGAGAGCTTTCAGGCCGACGGGTCGGCCACCGCCTTTCAACTGAGCACCGGCGGGCTGGACGGGGCGGCGGTGACGGCGGTGGTGGCGGGGGCCGCCAAGGCCGAGGGGACCGACTTCACGGTGGACCGGGCCGCGGGGCGGGTGACCTTTAAAACAGCGCCCCCCAAGGCGGTGCAGAACGTGGACAACGTGGTCATCACCTACCGCAAGACGGTGGCCGGCCACCGGCAGAAGATCGACGGCTGCCGGCTCTTCGGCATCTACGGCGGGAAAAACGACACCCGGGTGTTCCTGGCCGGGAACGCGGCGGAGAAGAACGTGGACTGGCAGTCGGGGCTGTACGACCCCACCTACTTCCCCGACACCGGCTACACCAAGGTGGGCGGGGACGCCAGCGCCATCATGGGCTACGCCAGGCAGTACGAGACCCAGATCATCCTCAAGGAGGACAACGACCAGGACGCCACCCAGTTTTTGCGCACCTTTGAGCTGGACGGGGAGGGGAGCCCCCTCTTCCCCCTGCAACAGGGGGCGGCGGGGGCCGGGGCGGTGAGCAGCGACAGCTTTCAGGTGCTGGAGGACGCGCCCCTCTTCCTCTCCCCCGACGGGGTATACGGGGTGGCGGGGACGGCCGTGACCCAGCAGCGGATGCTGCGGCACTGCTCCCGCCGCATCGACAACCGGCTGCTGGGGGAGCCGGGGCTGGCAGAGGCCGCGGCCTGCGTCTTTCAGGGGCGGTACTACCTGGCGGTGAACGGCCACTGCTACCTGGCGGACAGCCGCCAGGTCTACCGGGACGGGGGGAGCGCCCAGTACGAGTGGTACTACTGGGACAACATCCCCGCCGTCTGCTGGTGCGCGCTGGGGGAGAGCCTCTACTTCGGCACGGCGGACGGGCGGGTCTGCCGCTTCTGCCGGCCGGAGGAGGAGGGGGCCTACCGGGACGACGGGGCCCCCATCGAGGCCTACTGGGTGACCCCCTACCTGCACTTCGGCACCTGGACGCGCTACAAGACGGTGCGGGATGTCCACGTGGCCCCGCTGCCCTACCAGCGCAGCGGGATCGAGGTGTATTACAGCTCGGACGAGGAGGGGGAGCGGCTGGTCGCCCAGGAGAACATCGACCTGTTCGACTGGGAGCGGATGGACTTCGGGCGGTTCTCCTTTCGCACCATCCAGGTGCCCAGCGTGCTGGCCACCGGGGTGAAGGAGCGGAAGATCCAGCTCTTTCAGTTGAAACTGCGCAACGCCCAGTTGGACGAGCCCTTCGGGTTCGTGTCCATCTCCATCACCTACGGGGTGGGGGGGAAGGTCAAGTAGAGGAGAGGAGGGCATTCGTGCTCAAAGACAGAAAGATAACGGGGTTTGCAAAGCCGGTGAGCGCGCTGGCGGACACCCCCAAGATGAGCGCCCAGAAGCTCAAGGAGTGGTTTGACTCCAACTCCACCGTGGAGCTGAAGACCGCCCTCAACGGGGTGGTGGACGATCTGGTGGGGCCGGGGGGCGCGGAGAACATCGGCACCGAGTACGGGGCGCTGGCGGACGTGCTGACCTACCTGCGGGAGAAGACCGGCAGCGACAAGGAGTACGGGGAGTTCCTCTCCTTTTTGGCCCGGCACACCGCCATGGCGGCCGAGGCCTACGAGGGGTACGCCGCCGAGGTGGCGGGGCGCTCGGAGGAGGCCCAGTTGGAGCTGGTGAACTTTTTGGCCTGGCTCGAGGCGAGCAAGGCCCGCTCCGCCGCCGAGATGCGCGCCTGGCTGGAGGGGGTGCAGGGGATCCTCTCGGGCGACGCGGCGGGGAAGCTGCTGGTGCTGATCCAGGCGCTGGAGGGGCGGCAGCCCACCGAGAAGATCGCCAGCCTGACAGGGGTGGCGGAGGCCGACGGCAGGGTTGCCGAGTGCGCCCTCTACCAAACGGAGGGGGCCTGCGGGGTGGGGGGCATCGGCGACGGGCCCTGCGGCGGCGGGCCCCTGGTGAGCCAGCCGGTGGAGACCGAGCAGGGGTTTGACGGGACGCTGCAGGTCTCGACCCTGCCCCGGTGGGGCGGGATGAAGGAGGTTCACCGGCTGGGCGGGGGGCAGTACGCCTTCTGCCCGGAGACCGGCGGCGAGAGTTTGTTTTTGACGGTGAGATGAGGAGGAGAAGATGCACAGATTTGTAAAGGGGGAGCCCAACTGGGTGGAGCCTTTGAACCAGAATTTCGAGGAGGCGGCGGCCCACGCCGCGGGGCGGGACAACCCCCACGGGGTGACGGCCGAGCAGCTGGGGGCCCCGACCAAGGCGTACGTGGATGCGCAATTGTCGAATAAGGCGGACGTAGAAGGGCCTGTTTGGCATGATTTACCGCTGCTAAATGGGGCAACTTCTAAATTTCCTGTTCAGTATTGCCGCATTCATAACCTGGTCGTACTCCAAGGGTGGGTATCCTCTCCTGGAGCGATGGGAAATACTGTTTTTTGCTTACCAGAAGGCTTCCGTCCCCCAAACGATGTTAATTTCTTACTGCCGGTATCATCTCCAAGCCTACAAATTGTAAACTACGCAAGGCTGATAATATACCCCAATGGCAACGGTTGTTACAACCGAACATCAAATGAGGTCGCATATCTAGATGCAGGTGCGGCCCTTTGCTGTTCTTTCGTGACAGATTTATGACAGACCAACCCGACTAATTCAATCCGCAAAAACCCATGTGTAAAGACGCCACATTATATTGAGAATCATAGGGCGCATATAAGACAATTTCACCGTTTGGAAAGATGTTTCCTGCCACAGAAATGCCGGCACCAGTTTCGGTGCCAACTGTCCACATGAGGCCGGCAATGTGTGTTTCCATTGGTGGACGAAATCCCACCGGCAGAACTCCAAGCACAGTCCGGCCGTGAAAGTTGCCGGTGTCGTTTTTTACCACCGCCCAAAAATGGACATACCCCAATGTGTCTTTGGTGTACCCCGTTGTGTAGGTGGAATAAGCGGAAAAGCCGTCTGCTAGAAATCCTTCTGAAATGATATTTGGCCTTTCCACCTCCGCCTTATTCGACGAATGCGTACCTGCTATCTGTAAAACGGGGGCATTCGCAAAAAAATGTTGGTTTTAAGCCGTTTGGAAGCACTTTGTTTTTCCTTTGGGGAATCAGTAACAAGCACCCAATTGGCTTAACATGCGGTGTGGTTGGCGACTTAAAAGCCTTGATTGATTCAACTTAGTCGAATAAGGCGGAGGTAGGAGGTTGTCCCTCTCTTGCTCGTAGCCGCTTTTTCAGAATGAAAGAGGCTCTAAAACAGGTACTATTTGGAATTATCGACCTGTTTGCTCAGACATTCGGCAGAAGCGACAGATTTGTGTTCCCTCCAAATCAGGGCAACACAAATTTGTCCTCGGCTTTACAGTAAGAGGGGGAGAGAAATGCATATTTTTAAAAAGGGAGAGCCCAACTGGGTGGGGCCCCTCAATCAAAATTTTGAAGACGTGTCCAATCACGTCGCCTCTGTGGACAATCCGCATCGGGTGACGGCCAAACAGGTAGGTGCTTGGCCGCTTTTGTATACCGACATCATTGCCCCGACAACACAAACGCCAGGATATGCAAACGCCGATGAATGGACGACACCCGGTTCTGCGATTGCCATCCCCACCTATACCGCTGCCCAATCCGTCGACAATCTCCCCGTACCGGCGCCGGGGACAATGGTTGTTCTTTGTGAACGCTTTCAAGAAGAAAAGTCAGACCTGCGCCAAGTCTACATCTGTGATGACGGAGGCGTATACAGTCGCCCAAAGTACTACTATGACCAAAATACATGGAAAAGATGGCGTTCCAATCTTCCTACTAGCGGCACCAACGCCAATGGATCCTGGGTACAGTGGCCCGATGGGACAATGATCACCTATGGAAAGCTCACCAGTCAGACCGTCCCGCCCAACAGTACTGTCGGCATACAAGAAACGTCGATCCCCCTTCCGGTGATGTTTATCGGGGACACCCCAAATATATCTTTGACCCCACTGCTGGACACTGGGATGGGCGCTGTTTCCGTAAAGCTTGGCGGTGTGACAAGGAGTGCTTTTTGGGGCAGTGTTACAAATTTTATCTCGATAGAGCGAACCGTTGAGATACACTGGCAGGCAATTGGAAGGTGGAAGTAGAATACGGGCTATAATAAAAATTTTTCATAGAACAACTGACCTATGGTTACCCAGATGATTCATCAAATCGAAAATGAGCAGGTCACTGAGGCGCCCCCCGTTTCAAAAAATGTCTTGTGTCCCACTCTGCTAAACAGCACATCCCCGTTTGCGCCTATCCCCAGTCTGGCGGTATAGTGTGTCATCGAATCACAGGATTGAGAAGCGGCAAACTCCAAATTTCTATCTGGACGAAACCCAATGGGCAAAACAAAAATAGGGCTTTCGACCGACGCTTTTGCCCAGCCTTCAATGTAGACACAATTCAATTCTTTCCGGTATCGGACGACGCTGTAATCCGCAGAAGTCGCCCCGTTTAAGAGCGTTGGATATATCCATTCAGATGGACCTACCTCCGCCTTATTCGACTAGTGCGGCGCAGGCGCTCCTTTTTGCTATACTGAAAAGCAAAAAGGAGTTTTTACTGTGGACGCAAAATCAGAACTCACCGGTGCGCTTTTGGCTGCCTTCCCCGGGCTGGAAGGATCCCGCTTGGCAGAGGTGCTCGCCCCCTATCAAGTGGGCAGGGAGGATGCGGGCGGGCGGAGCAACCTGCGCCGCCGCATCCGTCAATTCCTCACCGCCAAGCGCATCGACGGCCTGTCGGAGAAGACCCTCAAAAACTATTCCTACGACCTGGCCATCTTTGAGGGGCAGGTGAAAAAGCACATCGCCAAAATCAGCACCGACGACATCCGCGAATACATCGCCTATCTCTACGACGAGCGGGGGAACGCCGATTCCAGTGTGCAGACCAAGATCAACACCCTGCGCTCCTTTTTTAGCTGGAGCCGGGACGAGGGCATCGTCAAACGCAACCCCATGAGCAAAATCAAGTCGATGAAGCTGGACAAAAAGCACGCCCGCAAGCCCCTCACCAGCGAGGAGGTGGAGCGGATGCGCGACGCCTGCCGCACCTACCGCGAGAAGGCGATGCTGGAGTTCTTCGTCTCCTCTGGCGTCCGGCTCGACGAAGCCGCCACCATCGAGGTGGACAGCCTCAACTTACAGGACCGCAGCGTCACCGTCCACGGCAAGGGGGACAAGAGCCGCACCGTCTACTTCTCGGTGCGCGCCCGGCTGATGATCGAGCTGTACCTGAAGGACCGGCGGGGGGGCAGCGCCCTCTTTGCCAGTGGCAGGCGGCCCTACGGCGCCATCAAACACCGGGCCATCGAGCGGATCATCCAGGGCATCGGCGAGCGGGCGGGGCTCAACCACCGGGTCCACCCCCATCTGCTGCGCCACACCTTTGCCACCGCGGCCTACGACAAGGGGATGGACCTGTCCATCCTCCAGCGGCTTCTGGGCCACGAGGAGCTGGACACCACGCAGATCTACGCCGAAATCAGCGTGGAGCATATACGGCGGCAGTACGACAAGTTCGTGGCCGCCTGACCGAGGGGGCGCCGAAGGGCGTCCCCTCCTCCTCTTTCGGGGGAGGAGGGGGCCGGCGTCTGGACTGAGAAGAGGAGGAAGAGGAGAATGTACACCTTTGTGAAGGGCGCACCCAACTGGGTGGAGCCCCTGAACGAAAATTTTGCGGAGGTGGCGGCCCTGGCCGGAGCAGCTGTCCCCGCGAGCGAGAAGGGGGCGGCCGGCGGGGTCGCGACCCTGGACAGCGATGGGAAGCTGGCACAGATGCCGACGGCGGAGGATGTGGGAGCGGCGGCCCTGGTCGCCACGACCGCCCTCGAGGTGGGGACGGACCTCGACGCCCTGACCACGCCCGGCACCTACCTGATTCCCAACAACAATGTGGCCGCCACCCTCCTCCACGCACCGGCGGCGAAGGCGGGGAAGGTGATCGTGTCGGATGTCACCAGCACCGGGACCTATATCAAACAGACCGTCCAGGTCTACAACGAGGCCGATGTGTACACCCGCATCAAACAGACGAGTGGCGATTGGCCCGATTGGACATACCACGGTGTTTTGAGCGGCAGCAACGCCAATGGCAGCTGGATGAAACACCCGGACGGAACGATGGAGTGCTGGGGAAGGTCCAACTGGAATGCCCCGGCTTCCGGAGGGGTGACCGTTTCTCTGCCGCAGTTGTTTGCACCGGGGGAAAAGCCGGTCGTCACCATTCAACTGCCGTGGACGTACACCTCGGCAACAGCATATGTGGGCGCGGTAACCAATGCGGTTTTTGGTTACGGGGTGTTTTCTGGCGGCGCTGTTGCCGGAGCACTGACAGTGAGTTGGAGAGCCATCGGCCGCTGGAAATAGGCGGAGGCGTCGGCGGTCAAGTCAAAGGACTGTTGGCGGCCGTCCCCTCTTCCTCTTTCGGAGGAGGGAGACGGCGCCTGGGTGGAGAAGAGGAGGAAGAGGAGAATGTACACCTTTGTGAAGGGCGCGCCCAACTGGGTGGAGCCCCTGAATGAGAACTTTGCGGAGGTGGCGGCCCTGGCCGAGGCGGCTGTCCCCGCGAGCGAGAAGGGGGCGGCCGGCGGGGTGGCGACCCTGGACAGCGACGGGAAGTTGGCGCAGATGCCGACGGCGGAGGATGTGGGTGCAGCGGCGGCCACCCAATTCAGCACCGCCTCGCTGGTGGCCACGGCACAGTTTAAAGGCGCAAACATCCGGGTGGCCCGCGCGGGCAGAATGGTGACCGTCACCGCCGACTACATCACCGGTTACGCCAAGCCAAGCGAGGGAGGGTATCCCGTCATGTGCACCCTGCCGCAGGAGTACCGCCCGAGTTCGTATGTGGATGTGCTCCTACCCGTGTCCGGCGGCGGGTACGCCAACGTGCTGGTCGAAGCCGACGGCAACGTCTGTGTGGGCATCATCGGGGATGCGGCCTCCGTGACCTTGCGGATCGCATTTTCATTTGTGCAATAAGGGGGATATTCCGAATTTTGGGGACGGGTTTCCGGTGTGCAGACCCAGGGACGGAGAGGCGGCCCATTTGCATGGCGCCGATATTCGCGGCCGCCGCCCTGCCGGAGCCGTCTGAGGGGAAGGTCAGGGGCGTCTCACAGGGAAATCTGTGTTGCCGCACGGGGCGCCGCCAAAGCGGGCGGTCCCCGCAAATGGTTAGGGAGGGATCGAGAGTGGAAAGAAAGGGAATTGACGTCTCCAAACACCAGGGGGACATCGACTGGGGCAAAGTGGCGGCCTCCGGGGTGGCGTTTGCCCTGCTTCGAGCGGGATACGGCTCGGACCGGGAGGGCCAGGACGACGAGCGCTTTTTGCAAAACGTGGCCGGGTGCGAGGCGGCGGGTCTCCCCTGGGGGGCCTACCTCTACAGCTACGCCATGAGCGTCGAGGAGGCCGAGAGCGAGGCCGCCCATCTGCTGCGGCTGCTGGAGGGGAGGAAGCCCAGCTACCCCATCGCCATCGACATGGAGGACGCCGACGGCTACAAGGCCAAGCGGGGCGGCATCGGCCGTCAGTTGGCCACCGACATTGTAAAGACCGTCTGTGCCCGGCTGGAGGGGGCGGGCTACTACGCCATGTGGTACGCCAACCGGGACTGGCACCAGAACCGGCTGTACGCCGACCAGTTGGCAAAGTACGACTTCTGGCTGGCCCACTGGGGGGTGGAGGAGCCCAGCCTGCCCTGTGGAATCTGGCAGCACACCAGCGACGGGGCGGTGCCGGGCATCTCCGGCCGGGTGGACTGTGACATCGCCTACAAGGACTATCCGGCCATCATCCAGGCCGCCGGGCTCAACGGCTGGGAAAAGGGCGGGGAGGACGAGCCCGCACCGGCCCCCGCGCCTGCTCCCTCTGAGCCGGAGGGGAACGTCTCCTACACTGTTCAAAAAGGCGACACCCTCTGGGGAATTGCCCAAACCTACGGCACCACGGTGGCTGCTCTGGCGGAGCGCAACGGAATCGCCGACCCCGACCGGATCTACCCCGGGCAGGTGATTCAAATCGGCGGGCAGGCACCTGCCGGCGGCAGGACCTACACCGTTCAAAGGGGGGACAGCCTCTGGGCCATCGCCGCCCGGGAATTGGGCAGCGGCGGCAGATACGGGGAAATCAAGGCCGCAAACGGCCTGTCCGGGGATACCATCTACCCCGGACAGGTGCTGGACATTCCGAGATAGGGGGAGCAGAAATGGAACAGATGACACACATCAAGGGGTGGGTGCTGGCGGCTGTGGGGACAGTGGGCGGCGCGGTCTCCGCCGCAATGGGGGGATGGTCGCAGATGCTCACAGCCCTGCTCATCGTCATGGGGGCCGACTACCTGACCGGGCTGGTGGTGACGGGGGTCTTTCACCGCTCGGGCAAGTCGGCAGACGGCTCGCTGGAGAGCCGGGCAGGGTTCAAGGGCCTCTGCCGCAAGGGGGCCATGCTGCTGGTGGTGCTGCTGGCGGCCCGGCTGGACCTGGTGATGGGCACCGGCTTCATCCGGGACGGGGCGGCCCTGGCCTTTCTGGCCAACGAGCTGCTCTCGGTGGTGGAGAACGTGGGCTTGATGGGGGTGCCGGTGCCCAAGGTGATCGCCGGCGCCATCTCGGTGCTCCAATCCCGGGCGGACGGGGCCGGAAAGTCGGAGTGAGAGGGTCCCTGCCGTCCGGCGGGGCCTTTTTTTGAGTGAAGGAGGGGACGCCATGTCCAGTTATATTGACCAGCTGCGCCAGTCGATGGAGGAGGAAAAGCGGCTGTACGAGTTGGCCCAGGCCCAGCAGACGGCTGTGCTGAACCAGCAAAAAGACCCCATCAAGGAGGCGGCCGCCAAGTTGCGGGGGGACACCTACACCAACGCCCGCCTCTCGGCCATCGGCAACAACGAGGTGCTGGCCCAGAAGGGGCTGGCCGGCGGGGTCTACCAGGAGCCCCGCTCGGGCTATTCCGAGACCTCCCGCATCCGCCAGGACACGGCGCTGCGGGGCGCGCTGAACGCGGCCGATTTGGACGAGGCGAAGAAGATGGCCGAGATCGAGGCCAAAATCAAGGACCTGGGCTACGACACCGGCAAGCAGATCGCCGCCTCTACCTCCAGGTGGAACGAGAAGATCGCCGCCGCCGTTCAGGAGGAGGAACTGCGCCGGCTGCAGCGGGAGCGGGAGGACCAGCTCCGCCGCCTGCAACAGGAGAGAGAGGACCAGCTCCGCCGGGAGCAGCAGGAGCGGGAGGACCGCATCCGCAAGGAGGAGCAGGCCTTTCAGCGGGAGCTGGCGAATGCGGCGGCCGCCAGCGCCCGCTCCAGCGCGCCCAGCTACGCCCAGACGAGCGGTGGCTCGACGAGCGGGAAACGGGGGTTGTCCGCGGCGGAGCAGAAGCACTACTCCCGCTCCCTGATCGACCGGGTGGACAGCTACGCCCAGTCCCTGGGGGTGGGACGGGCCGGCACCTACGGCCAGATCGAACAGATCCAGCGGCAGGCCTGGGCCCAGGCCCTGGCGGACCTGAAAAAGCAATTTGGCGGCAGCGACTTTGCCGCCATCGCCGGGCTGGCGGGGGCCCCCGGCGACCTGTACTGAGGAGGGGACGAGATGGAGCGATTTCGCCTGTTGAGCGAAGACGAGGAGCGGCTGTTGGCCCGGCTGCGCGGGGAGGCCCCCGGCGGGCTGAGCAGATTAGTTGGGGGAAGGGGCCAGATGGGCGAGCGCGGTCGCACCGCGGCCAAGGCATTGCGCAAGTGCGCCGACACCGTCGGTTCGTGGATGGGCAGCTACCACCCCCACGGCGACGCGGCGGTCTACGACGCCATGGTCCGCCTGGCGCAGGACTTCTCCCTGCGCTACGAGGAGGTACAGACCCAGGCCCAGCAGGAGCGGCAGGCTGCCGACTGGCTGAGGAACGCCCGGGCGGCGGCAAGGGCGCAAGGGGAGCTGGAGGAGATGCAGGCGGTGCGCGGGAACAGCGACTACGAGGAGCTGGCCGCCCAGGGGAAAAGCCTGGACAGCGAGCCCCTCTTCACCCGGGGAACGGTGAAAAACCCGGTGGAGTTCGCCCACCGCAACCCCGGCGCCTTTGCCTTTGTGGACAATGGGGCCGGCGGGGTCCCGATCACCTACAACGACGGCGCACAGGCCAAGTACCGACAGTTGTCCGACCAGGAGCGAAAGGACTACAACTACTACCTGGGAAAGGGCGACCAGGCGGCGGCGGATCGGTACCTGAAGCTGCTGGACCGCTCCCTCAACCGGCGGGAGGGGGAGGAGCTGGCCGAGCAGGTGAAGGAGAACGCCCGCGAACACCCGGTGTTGGGGGCGGCGCAGAGCGTCCTCGCCGGCGGCGTGCTCGGCCCGCTGGCCGTCCTCCCCATCGTCGGGCAGGGCCTGAAAAACGCCGTGACGGGGGAGTACGAGCCGGTGGACCCCTACGCCCCCTTCTTTTCCGGCGCGATTGCAAAAAATGCCGGGCGGGAGGGGGTGACCGAGGGCCGGCCGGCGTGGCAGCAGATGCTCATCAACGGCGCGATGGACATGGGGGAGTCGCTCACCCACGCCCCGGCGGGCGCCCCCCTTGCGCTGGCCCTGGACATCGCCCAGGCGGCGGGGGAGAGCGGCTGGCGGGCGGCTGCCAACGGGGGCACCGCCGATGAGGCCCTGTTGGCGGCCACTGCCGGAGGGGCTTCAGAGTGGCTGGCGAACAAACTGCTCCCGACGAGGAAGACCAAGCCCGACCAGCTGGAAGGTTTGCAGAAGATTGCCAGAGAGAGGGGGCGGTCGGCCCTCTCCGGCGCAGTGGACAACGCCGCCGAGACCGCCCTTTTGGGGAGCCGCTCCAGCTATGCCCGCTACCGGGACGCCCTCATCGATCAAGGGCTCTCCCCCGAGGAGGCGGAGTGGCAGGCGCTGTTGACCTTTTTTGTGACCCGGCCGCAGGGGTTTGACAGCGACTTCGCCGCCGGTGCCAAACGGCCGCTTGCGCCCCTGCCCGTCCTTCCCGCCCTCCGGCGCTGAGAGGGGAGAAGGCGAGAGCCGTCCGCCCTGTGAAGGAAGGGGTGGACGGCTTTTTGTTGTTTGTGGGGAGGGGTGCCCTGTCATGCCGCCGGTGGGCACGGGCGGTCATTTTGTTGCCCATAGGGCGGGCTGTTCCATCCCCCCACCAGCGGGAGGGCGGGCAGCCCTCTTCAGTGTAGCGGACAGCGTCGATGAGCCCGCTCTTTTGGGGAGTCGCTCCAGCATGCCCGCTGCCGGGCAGCCCTCGTTGACCAGAGTTTCTCCCTAAAGGCGGCGGCATGGCAGGTGCTGAGGACCTTTTATAGCCCAGCCGCAGAGGGTGACGGTGCGCCCGTCTCCGGCGGCAAACAGCCGTCCGCGCCCCAGCCCATTCATCCCATCCTCCACCGCTGAGAGGGGAGAGGGCGAACGCTGCCAGCCCCGCGGAGAGGGGAAAAAGGCGAGCCGTCCGCTCCTGAAGAAAGGGGGCGGGCGGTTTGCTGCCCAGGGGGAGGGGTGCCCTGCCACGCCGCCGGTGGGCACGGGCAGCTATTTTGTTGCCCATAGGGCGGGCTGTTCCATCCCCCCGCCAGCGGGAGGGCGGGCAGCCCTCTTCGGCGCGGCAGACAGCGCCGCCGAGACCGCCTTTTTGGGGAGCCGTTCCAGTATGCCCGCTGCCGGGGCAGCCCTCATTGACCAGAGTTTCTCCCTGGAGGAGGCGGAGAAGCAGGCCCTGTGGACCTTTTACAGCCCAGCCGCAGAGGGTGACGGTACGCCCGTCTCCGGCGGCAAACATCCGTCTGCGCCCCTGTCGCCCTTTCCTCCGTCCGCTGCCGAGAGGGGAGAGGGCGAACGCTGTCAGCCCCGCGGAGAGGGGAAAAAGGCGAGAGCCGCCTGCCCCGTGAAGAAGGGGGGCGGGCGGTTTGCCGCCCAAGGGGAGGGGTGCCCTGTCATGCCGCCGGTGGGCACGGGCAGCCCTTTGTTGCCCGCGGGGAGGGCTGTTCCATCCCCCCACCAGCGGGAGGGCGGGCAGCCCTCTTCGGCGCGGTGGCCAGCGCCGAAGAGCCCGCTCTTTTGGGGAGTCGCTCCAGCATGCCCGCTACCGGGGCAGCCCTCATTGACCAGAGTTTCTTCCTAAAGGCGGCGGAGTGGCAGGCGCTGTTGGCTTTTTTGTAGCCCAGCCGCAGAGAGTGACGGTACGCCCATCTTCGGCGGAAAACAGCCGTCTGCGCCCCCTGTCGCCCTTCCCTCCATCTGCTGCCGAGAGGGGAGAGGGCGAACGCTGTCAGCCCCGCGGAGAGGGGAAAAAGGCGAGCCGTCCGCTCCTGAAGAAAGGGGGCGGGCGGTTTGTCACCCAAGGGGAGGGGTGCCCTGCCACGCCACCGGTGGGCACGGGCGGCCATTTTGTTGCCCATAGGGCGGACTGTTCCATCCCCTCACCAGCGGGAGGGCGGGCAGCCCTCTTCGGCGCGGTGGCCAGCGCCGAAGAGCCCGCTCTTTTGGGGAGCCGCTCCAGTATGCCCGCTGCCGGGCAGCCCTCATTGACCAGAGTTTCTCACTAAAGGAGGCGGAGTGGCAGGCGCTGTGGACCTTTTTTGTAGCCCAGCCGCAGAGGGTGACGGCCAGCCCTCTCCGGCGCTGTCCACCGCGCCACCGAGACCGCCTTTTTTGTGTGCCGCCCCGGCTCTGCCCGCCATCGGAACGCCCTCGCCGACGAGGGGTGGGCATCTTTTCTGCTGCTCCCACGGGGGGGAGGGAGGCATTGGCTCTCCTTCGCGGGTGCGACAGGCAGGGCGGAGGGACGGGTCGCCTGCTCCCACTGGTTTTTTATGCAATCACCCCAGAATTTTACTGCTTTGTTGTGCCAAAGTGCCGAACTCCCGCCGCTGCTCTTTTCAAGGGCGGCGGCCGGGCGGTATAATAGGGGGCGACAACGGTTATTTTGTCAGACTATGTGACTGAAGGGGTGTAATTTCATTGGATCAAATCGAGAAGAAGATCATCGAAACCATCGACCAAAACCGCGAGCAGATCGTGGCCTTTGGCCGGGATATTTGGCATCACGCCGAGCTGGGGTACCGGGAGTTCCGTACCGCCGGCAAGTTCAACGAGCTGCTCAAAAACCTGGGGATGGAGGTGGACGAGGGTCTGGCCATCACCGGCGCCAAGGGCTACTTGAAGCCCAAGGGCACCGCCGGCCCCACCGTGGCCGTCATCGGCGAGCTGGACGCCCTGCCCATCGCCAACCACAAGGACACCAACCCCGAGACCGGCGCCGCCCACTGCTGCGGCCACCACGCCCAGCTGACCGCCACCATCGGCGCGGCCCTGGCCCTGAGCGTGCCCGAGGTCAAAGAGGCCCTCGACGGCAACGTGGTCTTCATGTCCACCCCGTCGGAGGAGTTTGTGGACATCGACTACAAAAACGGTCTGCGCAAAGAGGGCAAGGCCCGCTACGGCGGCGGCAAGTGCGAGCTCATCCGCATCGGCGCCTTTGAGGACATCGATGTGGCCCTGGGCCACCACAGCGACACCGACGCCGAGCACGACGCCATCATCATGAACTGCTCCTCCAACGTCTTTGTCAACAAGACCGTCAAGTTCAAGGGCCGCAAGGCCCACGCCGCCGGCTTCCCCGAGAAGGGGGTCGACGCCCTCAACGCCGCCGAGCTGGCCCTGCACGGCATCGCCCTGCAGCGGGAGAGCTTCCGCGACGAGGACACGGTGCGCTGCCACGGCTACTACCTCCAGGGCGGCGACGCGGTCAACATCATCGCCGACGACGTGGTGCTGGAGTACTGCGTGCGCGCCAAGACCATGGAGGCGGTGAAGGACGCCAACGCCAAGGTCGACCGCTCCTTCAAGGCCGGGGCCCTGGCCACCGGCTGCGGGCTGGAGATCGAGACCCTGCCCGGCTACTTCTCCACCCAGCCCTGCCCCGACGTGTCGGCCCTGCAGGCCGCCCTCGATGCCGTGGGGGAGGACAGGCCCCTGCGGGTCAAAGAGGTCCCGGCCAGCGAGCACATCACCGGCTCCACCGACTTTGGCGACGTGTCGGCCATCATGCCCCTGATCCAGTTTTACACCACCGGCCTCACCGGCCAGTTGCACAACAACAACGTCGAGGTGGTGGACGAGGAGATCGCCTACATCCTGCCCGCCAAGCTCTTCGCCCTCACCGCCTACCACCTGCTCAAGGGCGACGCCGCCGGCGCCCGGCACCTGATGGAGATCTACCAGCCCAAGCTCGACCGCGAGAGCTATGTGGAGTACATGGAGAGCATGCTGGGCACCATCGAGATGGAGATGGACCCCCTGCCCCTGCTGGAGGACTAGTTCCCCCAACCCCCTCTGCGCAAAAGAGAGCGCCCTGGCCGCATCCGGCCGGGGCGCTTTTTTGCCGGGCGGGGGGAGGGGGGCCGTTCTCCGCCCCTTTTCTTTTTTCCCCCTTTTTGAGAGGAGGGCCGGTTGACCATCCCGGACAGAGGTCGTATAATAAATTGTATACAAAAAGGAAAGCGATCCCCTGCCGCGGCGGGCAGGATCGGGATGGGGCAATATGGACAGACAAATGGGCGGCAGCGAGACCGCCATCTATGTGATCGACAGGGACCACCGGATCGTCCACTTCAACCGGGCGCTGGGGGAGACCTTTCCCGAACTGCGGCTGGGGCAGTCCTGCTACCGCGCCCTCTGCCGGGAGGAGGGGCCCTGCCCCGGCTGCCCCCTGCACGGCGGGCAGGGCGAGGGGACCGTCTTTTACAACAAGTGGCTGCGCCGCTGGGTCGAGGTCAGCACCGGCAAGCTGGAGTGGCCCGGCGAAGGGGAGTGCGACATCGTCCTCGCCCGGGAGATCCAGGAGGACAACAAGGGCCTCTTCTACGGCCTCACCAGCCTCTCGGTCTACGACGAGCTGTTCGAGCTGGACTTGGGGGAGGACCGCTACCGCATCCTCTACCGCGAGGGGGACAAGTACCTCCTCCCCGCCCCGGAAGGGCGGCTGACCCACCTGGTGGGGGAGGCCTCCGAGGGGATGGTCCACCCCGACGACCGGGCCGCCTTCCTGCGCTTCTGGTCGCTGGAGGACCTGTTGGAGCGGCTGGCGGGCGAGGGCTCCATAAAAGGGGAGTTTCGCAAGCGCTGCACCGACGGCGGCTGGCGCTGGGTGCTGCAGACGGTGGTCCCCCTCCGCCGCGCCGCGGGGGAGGGGCAGATCGTCCTCTGCTTTGTGCAGGACATCGACAGCCAAAAGCGAAGGGAGCTGGAGGAGGCCGCGGCCGCCCTCGCCCCCGCCGTCGTCGACCCCCTCACCGGGCTCTACAACCGGGCCGCCTTCTTTGCCGCGGCGGACGGGGCGGTGGCCGCCGGCAGCGGGTCCCCCCTCTGCGTGGTGGCGGTGGACATCGAGCACTTCAAGCTCTTCAACGAGTGGCACGGCCGGTCCGTCGGGGACGACTTCCTGGCGGCGGTGGCCGCCTGCCTCCGGGCCCTGGCCGCGGACCGCGGGGGGATCGCCGGCTATATGGGGGACGACGACTTCTGCCTGCTGCTGCCCGACGCGCCCGAGGCGCTGGACGAGCTGGAGACCCGGGTCTCCGAGGTGGCCCGCAGCCGGGGGGGCAATGCCGGGTTCCTGCCGGCCTTCGGCGTCTGCGGGGTGGAGGACCCCGCCCTGCCGGTGCGCACCCTGTACGACCGGGCCGCCCTGGCCCTGGCCTCGGTCAAGGGCAACTATGCCCGCCGCCTCTGCCGCTACGGCGCGGGGATGATGCGGCGGATGGAGGAGGAGCACCACCTCCTCTCCGAGGTGCAGCGGGGGCTGGAGCGGGGGGAGTTCACCTTCTACCTGCAGCCCAAGTGCAACATGAAGACCGGCAAGATCGTCGGCTTCGAGTCGCTGGTGCGCTGGCAGCACCCCCAGCGGGGGCTGGTGGCGCCGGGCGCCTTCCTCCCCCTGATGGAGAAAAACGGCTTTATCGCCAACCTGGACCGCCCCCTCTGGGAGGGGGTCTGCGCCAAGATGCGGGAGTGGCTCGACCGGGGCTTTCGGCCGGTGCCGGTCTCGGTCAACGTCTCCCGGGTGGACCTCTACACCATGGACGTGGCGGCCTGCTTTCAGCAGCTCGTCGAGCGCTACCGGCTGGACCCCCACCTCATCGCCATCGAGATCACCGAGAGCGCCTACGCCGAGGAGTTTGACATCATCACCGAGGCGGTGTCCCGACTGCGGCAGGCGGGCTTCACCGTGCTGATGGACGACTTCGGCTCGGGCTACTCCTCCCTGAACATGCTCAAGGACGTGAATGTGGACGTCCTCAAGATCGACATGAAGTTTTTGGAGATGCGCGAGCAGAGCGCGGGCAAGGGCTCGGGCATCCTGGAAGCCATTGTCGGGATGGCGCGGCTGATGGGGCTGCGGGTGGTGGCCGAGGGGGTGGAGACCCCCGAACAGGCGGGATTCCTGCTGGAGATCGGCTGCCAGTACGGCCAGGGCTACCACTTCGCCCGCCCCATGCCCATCGCCGAGGCGGAGGCCCTGCTGGCCGACGAGGGCAACTTCGACTACCGGGGCATCCACACCAAGCGGATGGGGATGTTGCAGATCCGGGAGCTGCTCAACGAAAACCTCTTCAGCGAGATCCTCCTCAACAACATCCTGGGGGGCATCGCCTTCTACGACGTCTGCGGCGACCAGGTGGAGCCGATGCAGGTCAACGAGCAGTACTATCGGGTCACCGGCACCACCCCCGAGGGGATGGAGGAGCGCCGCGGCCGCACCATGGAGAGCGTATACAGCGAGGACCGGGAGGTGGCGCTGGACATCTTCCGTCGCGCCCACGCCAGCCCCCTGAACGGGGCCGAGGGCGACTTTCGCTACCTCACCGAGGAGGGGGACACCATCTGGCTGCACCTGCGCACCTTCTTTCTGCGGGAGCAGTTGGGCCACCGGCTCTACTACGGCTCGGTGAGCGACGTCAGCGAGCAAAAGCGCCAGGAGGAGCAGCTGGCCTCCTCCCAGCAGGCCCTCTCGGCGGTGGTGGGGGTGGCCGAGAACGACGAGTCCTTCATGCAGCTGGCGGAGGAGAACCGCCGCGCCGCCGCCTCCATCTTCGCCCAGATGAGCCCCGGGGGGATGATCGGCGGCTACTGCGAGGAGGGGTTCCCCCTCTACTTCGCCAACCGGGAGATGGTGCAGCTGCTGGGCTACGACAGCTACGACGAGTTCGCCGATGCCATCGGCCACCGGGTGCAAAATACCATCCACCCCGACGACCTGGCGGCAGTGACCCGGGACATCGGCCCCCGCTACTACCCGGGGCTGGAGTACACCACCACCTACCGGATGCCCCGCAAGGACGGCAGTTGGTTCTGGACCCTGGACAAGGGCCGGGTCATCGAGGCGGAGGACGGCCGCCTGGCCATCGTCAGTGCCTGTACCGACATCTCCCAGACCATGGCCGCCCAGCAGCGGCTGGCCGAGCGCAACGCCTTTTTGCTGGAGCAAAACCGGGAGCTGGACTTCCTCAACCACGCCCTGCCGGGGGCCTACCACCGCTGCGACGACGACCCCGGGTACAGCTTCCTCTACATCAGCGACCAGTTCCTGGAGATGTTCGGCTTCACCCGGGAGGAGATCGGCGAGCGCTTTGACAACAAGTTTTTGGAGATGGTCCACCCCGACGACCGCGCCCTGGTGCAGATGGGGGGCGACAACCTCCAGCGCGAGGGGAAGGACCGCTCCATGGAGTACCGGATGTGCGGCAAGGACGGCTACCGCTGGGTCATCGACCAGAGCCGGTACATGGAGTACGAGGGCAAGCACTTTTTCCAGGGGATGGTCGTCGACATCACCGAGACGGTGGAGCTGCGGGACAAGATGCGGCTGCTGATGGCCCACACCCCGGAGAACATCTTCCTGCTCAAGGTGCGCGGCGAGAGGGAGCGCGTCCGGGTGATCGCCGACGGCCTCTTTCGCGACCTGGGCGGCCGGCCCGGCCAGTTCGAGGAGATGCTGCGCACCCACCGGTACGAGGGCTACCTGGCCCCCGGCGACTGGCAGCGGCTGCGGGGGGAGATGGTGGCGGCGGTGGCCGCCCGCGGCGAGTTCCACCAGGTGGCGAGGCTCGACCTTCCCAGCGGCCGGCGGGCCTGGGTCTCCCTGGACGGCCGCTGCATCGAGCAGGGGGAGGGGGAGGTCACCTACCTCTGCACCAATCGGGACGTGACCACCGTCAAGGAGAAGGAGCGGGAGCTCTGGCTGGCCGGTCAGAAGCTCTCGAGCATCCTCCGCCAGGCGGGCATCGACAGTTGGGACTGGGACCTGCGCACCGGCGCCCTCACCTTCTCCACCACCTGCGGCCGGGCGGTGATCGAGCGGATCTTGGGCCGCCCGGTGGCGGGGGAGGACCAGCGGGTGGCGGGCTTTGCCGGGCGGCTTCTGGCCCACCCCGGCCTGCCCGAGGGGCACCGGGAGCGCATCGCCGCCTACCTGAAGTCCTTTGAGGGCGGGCGCGACCGGGAGCGCTTTGCCTGCGATTTCCCCGTCACCGGGGCCGACGGCGAACTGTGCTGGCTGCACACCGCCGGCGAGACCATCTGCGACGGGGAGGGCCGCCCGGCGCGGGCCGTGGGCTACTACCGGGACATCACCCGGGAGAAAAACGAGTCCCTCAAGAGCAGGGAGGACCGCAAGATCCTCGAGCTGCTGCGGGGGCAGGCGGTCTACGACTTCCGCGCCAACTTGCAGCAAAACACCGTCTCGGTGGGGAAGGACGGCCGGGCCTGGCGGACGGACACCGGCTACCGCGGCGGCAGTTGCTTTGAAGAGCTGCTGGACCACGTGGGCCGGCAGTTGGTGCTCCCCTCCTTCCGCAAGGAGTTCGCCGCCTTCTGCGACCGGGAGCGGCTGCTGGCGTGCTACCGCCAGGGCCAGCAGTTGGCCAGCATGGACTACCAGCGCCTCTACCGGGGCCAGGCCAACTGGATGCGGCTGATGGTCCACCTGGCCGAGCTGGAGGGTTCGCCCGACGTCTTCGCCTACCTCTTCGTCATGGACATCGACCGGCAGAAGCGGCAGGAGCTCAAACTGACCCAACTGGCCGAGATCGACGCCCTGACCGGCCTCTACAACCGGCGGGCCGCCATCCCCAAGATCGAGGAGTACCTGGCCGCCCAGCGGGAGGAGCCGGCGGCGCTGCTGATGTTTGATTTGGACAACTTCAAGCTGGCCAACGACGTCTTCGGCCACGCCTACGGCGACTCGATGATCGCCCAGAACGCCGAGCGGCTGCGGGGCTTTTTCCGGGGGGAGGACATCCTCTGCCGGGTGGGGGGCGACGAGTTTTTGGTGCTGTGCAAGAACATCCGGGAGGAGGACGTGATCCGCAAGCTGGACGCCGTCGTCCGCTCGATGGTGGTCAGCTACAAGGCCCAGGACCACACCATCGTCTTCTCCATCTCGGCGGGCTTTGCCATGGCGCCCGAGCAGGGGCGCACCTTTGACGAGCTCTACCAAAAGGCGGACATGGCCCTCTTCAGCGCCAAGATGGGCGGGAAGAACGCCTTTTACAAGTACCATTCGGACATGAAGTCGGTCCGCTATGAGCTGGCGGGGAAGGGGATGTCCCCCGCCCCCCGCGGGGAGCTGGACGGGGACCCGGAGAGTGCCGGGTGACGGCGGGGCGCCCCATTCGCACAGTGCGGCCCGGCTACACCCCGTGCAGATGAAGACTTGAAATGCGCCGCGGCAAAAGCCGCCCCCGCCGCCCTGTCGAACCGCCCCCGCCCAGGACCGGCGGCAAACAAGCGCCTCCGAGAGCAGATCGCTGCTCCTCGGGGGCGCTTGTGGTATTTCCGATTTCCCGGCCAAAGGGGGGAGATGTAGCTGGCTGTGCCCCCTTCTGGTTTCGTCCGATGCCCCCATCGTGAGAGGCCGCCTATCTCCCCCTATCTCCTCACCAAAAAAGGGGAGAGCTGGTCAGAGGACAGATTGCCGGGGGAGAGAGGGGAGGCCGTCCCCGCCTTGTCGGGTGGGGAGGAGAGAGCATCCTCGGGGAGGAGAGGGCTTTCCATCCCTTCACCTAAGAAGAAGGGGAAAGAGCCGGTCAGAGGACGGATTGCTGGGGGAGAAAGGGGGAGGTCATTCCCGCCTTGTCAGGTGGGGAGGAGAAAGAGCCTTTAGGGGAAGGGGGCCCCACGTTCCCCCAAAGGCACTCGCTGAAGTTTTCGCTGCTTTCCCAAAAAGATGCGCCCCCGAGAGCAGATCGCTGCCTCTCGGGGGCGCTCGTGGCGTTTCCGATTTCCCGGCCAAAGGGGGGAGACCTCGCTGGCTGCGCCCCTTCCGGTTTCGCCCGATGTCCCCATCAAGAGGGGGAGACCGCCCTCTCCTCTGTCAAAGAGAGGGGGGAGACAAAGTCTGCCAGCTGAAATCTGCCATACGCCCGGCTTCGCCCTCCGCCGCTGTGGGGGAAGGGGTCTCCCTTTCCCGAAAGAGGGGACAGGGCGGGCCCTCGCCGAGAGAGGCGGGGCGGGAGAAGGGGGGAGAAAATCCGCTCCCCTCCGCCGCACCGGGGGCGTCGCATCCTCCTCTGCCAAAGCCCTTGCCATTTTGGCAGGGGGGCGGGCCGCCATCCCCCCAGGTGTGCCTTCCCGGGCAGCGCCCTTTTTAAGCGGGCGGCTCCGCCCGGTTTTGCCCTATCCCTCCCGCCAGGCGGCCTCCCGCTGGGCCAGGGTCTGCCAGAGCGCCTCCCCCTGCTCGGGGTGGTCCATAAGGCCGCTGTAAGTGATGAAGTAGACGGTGTTCCCCCGCCGGGCGGCGCACTCGGCCCCGGCGCAGTAGGCCTCGTCAAAACCGGGGGCCTGCACCGCGGCAAAGGCGCTGGGGTCCCGGGCAAGGGGCGCTTCGGCCAGCAGCAGGGGGAGGAGGGCCCGGGCCTCCTTTTCGCTCCCCAAGCGGTAGACCTGCTGGTAGAGCCAGGGGCTCTGCTCCCCCTCCTGCAAAAATTCGCGGGTCTGCCACTGCTCGGCTTGCAGGGAGCGGGTGTGGGAGAGGGTGCTCTCGCCCCCCTTTACCGGCAGGGTGGTGCGCTCCCCCCGGTGGCCCAGGTCGCCCAGCAGCAGATAGGGCCCCTGGGGGGTCTGGGGCAGAGGGGCGGGGCGGCCAGACGCCCACTGGACGGCCAGGCAAAGGCGGCGCAGCCGGCCAGCAGCGCCCCGCGAATGGCCCGGTAGAGCCGCTGCCGCCTGCCAGGCGCGTGGTCCAGGGGGATCCCCCGGCGCAGCCGCCGGTAGAGAAGGCCGGTGCGCACCTCGCTGTAGAGCAGGGCGGTCAGTTCCCGCAGCAAAAAGAGGGCGAAGGCCGCCACCAGGGCGGTTTCGGTCACCCAGGCCAGCCGCAGGGAGACCGCCCACCGGCCCAGGGCGCTGCCGGCGCCGCCGAAGAGGGCGGCCCCCATCGCCAGTTGCAGGGCGGCCAGCAGCAGAAAGGGCAGCCAGCCCAACAGGTAGTTTCGCCGCAGGGCCTTCAGGGTGTCGGCCTGCTGGCGGGGGTCGCTGTAAAATTCGGGCGCGCCGCTGCCCTCGGGGGCGCAAAAGACGTTCACCAGCCCGCCCCGGCTCACAAAGCGCCAGCCGCAGGCCTCGTAGAGGGACCGCTGCTCCTCGGGCAGCTCACTGCTCTCGTCAAAGACCCCGGGGCAGGAGAGCTCCACCCGGTAGCGCAGCCGGGCGGGCTCCCCCCGGCGAAAGCGGCTCAGCCAGGCCCCCCGCCTCTCCAACAGCCAGCCGCGGGCCGCCATCTCGGTGTAAAACTGCTCATTTTCCCCCAGGGCGTAGTCCCCGGGGTGAAACCGGTATCGCCTCTTCACTGGTACCCCTCCAATCCCGCTCCGTCCTCCACCATCTGTTTGAGCCGCCGGTACTCGCCCAGCAGGGCCCGGCGTCCGGCGGGGGTCAGGGCGTAGACCTTTCGCCGCGCCCCCTCGGCGGTCAGGGCGATGAGCCCCTCCTTTTTCATCCGCGCCAGCAGCCCGTAAAGGGTGCCTGGACCCATCTTCAACCGCCCGCCCGAGAGGGCGCGCACCCGCTGCATGACGGCGTAGCCGTGGCCCGGCTCGGTCAGGGCCAGCAGGGCGTAGTACATGGCCTCGCTCATGGGCTGTGTCTCGGCCACCGCGCTCCCCTCCCCTCCAACTATTATGCGACGCGATATATCGCCTGACAGAATAATAGCACAGATCGCCGCTGCTGGCAATAGGGAGGGGCCGGTTCGGGGAGAGGAGGGGAAACGCCCCTTCGCCTCCCCGACGCCCTGCAAGGAGGGGAGGGCAGAGGGCGCGAAAATCTCCCCTGTCCCTCATTTTTCCTGCCGCGGGGATGCAGGGCCCATCTTTTCCCCTGCTTGGCAGGCAGGGCAAGGCGGGGGCACGGCTCCCCAGCGCCCCTTTCCACCTTTTCCGACTGCGCGCGGGCGGCCTCTATTCCGGTTCGGCGTTCCCTTTTCAAGGGAACAGGCGGGGATGTCGCCCGAAAGAGGACGTCCCACTCCCGGGCCGCCGGTTTTCTCTGCGCGGGCGCTCCCCGACGGCGGCCATCCGAAGGGGGGCTGTCGAGAGGCCCCGTGCCCTCTCCAGTCCTTCCCAGTCCTCCCCAGGCGGACGCCCGCCCCACCAGTCCCCTCCAAAAAAGAAACAGACAGGCTGTATCCCAGCCTGTCTGTCCCTTGGAAAAGTCTACCGTTCAGCATCCCCGTCCAGCAGGTAGACGTCTTTGCTGGACTGGTGGGCGGTGTAGGCGTAGAGGAGGATGACCCCGCCGTAAAAGACCAGCGGCGCCACCCAGGAGCCGGTCCAGTCGAAGAGGGCGCCGAAGAGCAGCGGCCCCACCGCCGAGAGGAGGTAGCCCGCCGACTGGGCCATCCCCGAGATGGCGGCGGTCTCCTCCCCGCCCCGGCAGCGGCAGACGAAGAAGGAGAGGGCCAGGCTGAGGGAGGCGGTCTGGGCAAACCCCAGGCAGAGCAGGCAGGGGGTCAGCACCCAGAGCCCCCGCCCGAAGCAGAGCCCCAAAAAGCCCACCGCAAAGAGGGCGGTGACGGTGTCGGCGATCCGCCGCTGGTCCCGCCGCCGGTCGGCCAGCAGGGGGATGAAGAAGGCCGCGGGCAGCCCCACCAACTGCATGGCCGTCAGCAGCCCGCCCGACTGCTCCACCGTCACCCCCCGCCCCAGGAGGATGGAGGGCAGCCAGGCGATGACGGCGTAGAAAAGGAGGGATTGGCTGCCCATGCAGAGGGTGATCTTCCAGGCCAGGGGGTCGCGGAGCATCCGCCGGAAGAGATCGCCCCCGCCGCCGCCCTGCCTGCCCGCGCCCCCCTTTAGCTGGGGCAGCCAGAGGAGGGTGGCGGGCACCGCCAGCACCAGCAGCGAGGCCAGGGCGTTTTTCCAGCCCAGCCCCAGCCCGGCGGCCAGGGGGACGCTGACCCCCGAGCCCGCGGCGGCAAAGACCGACATGGCGGTGGTGTAGACGCTCATCATGGTGCCCGCGCGGGTGGGGAAGTCCTCCTTGATGATGCTGGGGATCAGCACGTTGCTCACCGCGATGCCCGAGCCGATGAGGAGGGTGCCCAGGTAGAGCCCCCAGACCCCGCAGTAGGAGCGGATGACCAGCCCGGCCACGGTGGCCACCATCCCCCCAAAGACGGCCTGGGGCCCGCCGAACCGGCGGCCGAGGCGGCTGACAAAGGGGGAGACCAACCCGAAGCAGAGCAGGGGCAGGGTGGTGATCATCCCCGTCCAGGTGCCCGAGAGGCCGGTGTCCCCCTGGATGGTGGGCACCAGCGGCCCCACCGAGGTGATGGGGGCGCGCAGGTTGCAGGCGATGAGGACGATGCCCAGGACCAGCAGGCTCTGTTTGCGCTTGTCGTTCAAGAGAGATCCGCTCCTTTTTCCAAAAATATTCTCCTCATTTTAGCACAGAGCGGCCCCCGGGGGGACAGCCTGGGCAAAAAAACGGCAAAAATTTCTCCGCCCGCCTTGCCATCCCCGCCGCTAGGCGGTAAGATGGGACAACACACCCCCAAGAGGGGAGAGGAGGAGAGAGATGAAAATCGACGTGAGACGGTTTCGGGAGGAAGACCTGCCGGCGGTGCACCAGCTGATCCTGCGGGCCCTGCGGGAGGTCAACGCCCGGGACTACCCCCCTTCGCGCATCGAGGAGATGGCCGCCGGCCTGGGCCCCGACACCCTGCGGGAGAGGGCCCGCCAGGGGCACAGCTATGTGGCCTGTCTGGGCGGGCGGCCGGTGGGCTGCGGCACCGTGGCCCCCTACTGGGGCAGTGTGCGGGAGAGCATCCTCCTCACCGTCTTTGTCTCCCCGGAGGCGCAGGGCCGCGGGGTGGGGCGGGCGATCGTCCGGGCGCTGGAGGGGGACGGCTACTTTCTGCGCGCCCAGCGGGTGGAGGTGCCCGCCTCCCTCACCGCCTGGCCCTTCTACCAGAAGATGGGCTACCGCTTCAAGGGCGGGGCCATGCAGGTGGACGAGGGGGGCTGTGTGCGGATGGAGAAGTTCCCCCCGCAGGGAAGGGGGGAGAGGGAATGAGGCCGATCTCCATCTTAAATGCCACCGAGGGGAACCTGCAAAACCTCTCCCTGGACATCCCGCGGGAGAAGCTGGTGGTCCTCACCGGGCCTTCGGGTTCGGGCAAATCGACTTTGGCCGTCGATCTGCTCCACCGGGAGTGCCAGCGCCAGTACCTGGAGGCCATGGCCCTTCAGGGGATCGCCAAGCCGGGGGTGGAGCGGGTGAGCGGGCTCTGCCCGGCGGTGCTCATCGCCCCCCGCACCGGCACCGCCGGGCCCCGCTCCACCCTGGGGACGGCCACAGGCATCTACACCGACCTGCGGATGCTCTTTGAAAAGCTGGCCTGCCAGCCCTGTCCCCACTGCGGCCGGACCATCCGCCCGGCCCTCTACCCCCAGGAGGTGGAGCGGGTGGGGGACGAGTACCACAGTCACCTCCTCTGCCCCCACTGCGGCCGGCGGGTGCGGCTGTTGGGGCGCAGCGACTACTCCCACAACACCGAGGCGGGGGCCTGCGAGGGCTGCCGGGGGCTGGGGGTCTCGCTGCAGCCCGACCTGGGGCGGCTGCTGCGGGAGGACCGCGCCCTGGAAGAGGGGGCGGTGGCCCCCTGGGAGGGGCGCTACGGCGAGTACCAGGCCCAGCGGTTTGGCCGGGCGGCCCAGCGCCTGCACATCCCCCTGAAGGAGGGGACCCCCCTCTCCGCCTACACCCCCCGGCAGCGGGCCCTCCTTTTGGAGGGGGACGGGAAGGGGGGCGATTTTGAGGGGGTGCTCCCCAACCTCTGGCGGCGCTACGCCGAAAAGAAGGGGGGCGCCTCCCGGCTGGAGGGGTACTTCACCCGCCAGACCTGCCCGGCCTGCGGCGGCGAGCGGCTGAAATCGGCCCCCCGCCGCGCCACCTTGGGGGGGATGCGGCTGCCCCAGTTGGCGGGCCTCTCCCTGGCCCGGCTGGCCGGGTGGCTGGCAGCGCTCGACGGCCAACTGGAAGGCCCCGAGCGGGCCCTGGCCGCCCCCTACCTGCGGGACCTGGGGACCAAGCTGGGGCGGCTCGAGCGGCTGGGGCTGGGCTACCTGACCCTGGAGAGGCCCTCCGCCACCCTCTCGGGGGGCGAGAGCCAGCGCGTCCGCCTGGCCGCCGCCTTGGCCGCCGAGATCACCGGTATCCTCTACATCCTGGACGAGCCCACCGCCGGGCTGCACCCGGCGGATACGGCCGGTCTCATCGCCGCCCTGCGGGAGCTGCGGGACCAGGGGAACACCGTCCTGGTCATCGAGCACGATCTGGAGGTGATGGCCGCCGCCGACTGGGTCGCACTGCTGCAGGCTGTCCTCCCGGTTGGCAAAGGACACCTTCCAGCAGGGGGGGAGGACGGTCAGGGCCAACTGCCGCTTGGTCCCGTTGATCCCCACCAACAAAAAGGCGTCGGGCAGGCTGCGCTCCTCGGGCCGCAGGCAGAGCAGCAGATTGGTGCCCGAGGCGTAGTTTGCCTCCACCACCTGGGCCTGCTTCTCCCGCTCCTCCAGGGCGGGCTTTTGCACCAGCTGCCCAAAGGCCAGGGCAAAGACCGCGATGAGGGCGAGGAAGGTGAGGCTGAAACTCTGCCAGAAAAGACGGGTGCTGCNGAAGAGGAGGGGACAAGGGGGAGGGAGATGGAGGGGGGGGGGGGGGGGCGGGGGGGGGGGGGGGGCCGGCCAGGGGGGAGGGGGAGCGGGAGGGGGAAGGGCGGACGGTGGCAGCACGGCGGGGAGGGGAAGAGACCTGGAGAGAAGAAAAAAAAAGAGGAGAAGAAGAGAGAGGGGGGGGTGGGGGAAGACGAGGATGGTGTATGGTACGCTGCAAGGGGGGGGGGAGGGGGAGGGATGGGGAGGAAGACTGTCGGGACCGCGCCCCGGGCGGGTGGTGGCAGTGGGGCAGGAGCCTTTGGCCCGCTCCCGCCGCTCCTGCGCGGCCACCTATTCGGGGGTGTTCGCCCCCATCCGGGACCTCTTTGCCGCCCAGCCCGAGGCGCGGGAGGCGGGGCTGACGGCGGCGGACTTCTCCTTCAACAGCCCCGGGGGCCGGTGCGAGCACTGCCAGGGGCTGGGGGAGGTGAGCAGCAACCTCCTCTTCTTTGAGGACCTGCAACTGCCCTGCCCGGTCTGCGGGGGGCGGCGGTTTTCGCCGCCGGTGCTGGCGGTGCGCTGCCGGGGGAAGGACATCAGCCAGGTGCTGGAGCTGTCGGTGGACGAGGGGGCGGCCCTCTTTGCCGACCTGCCCGCCGTCGCCGGGCCCCTGGGGCTCCTCTCCGAGGCGGGGCTGGGCTACCTGCCCCTGGGACAGCCGTCCAGCGCCCTCTCGGGCGGGGAGTGCCAGCGGCTGAAACTGGCCTGTCAGCTCTGGGAAGGGCGGGGGGAGCCGGCCCTCTACCTGATCGACGAGCCCACCGCCGGGCTGCACCCGGCCGACGTGGACGGCTTTTTGCGCCTGTTGACCCGGCTGGTGGAGGGGGGCTCCACCGCCGTGGTGGTGGAGCACGACCTGCAGTTCATCGCCGCCTGCGACTGGGTCGTCGACCTGGGCCCCGGAGGCGGGGAGGAGGGGGGCCGGCTGGTGGCGGCCGGCACGCCGGAGGAGGTGGCCCGGACCCCCGCCTCCCTCACCGGGCGGCATCTGGCCCCCTTTTTACAGGGGATGAAACTGCCGAAAACCAAATAGAGACACGGCTGGGAACAGGAGAGCAGGCGGCGGGGAAAAAAACCGTCGCCTGCTCTTTTCTCGCCTGCAATCACCCCTGGGGGAGGGAAACATAGACTGGTGATGAGCATCCTCCACTTCACAAAACAAGGTACAGGTGATTGATATGGCTAGAATTTTGGTATACAACGTGGGCTCCAACCGGATGGAGACCTACAATCGGGGCGAAAACGACCCCATGCCCTACTCTTATGGGCGCACCCTGTTGGTCAAGGAGTTTCGGGGCTCCTCCCGCTCCAACACCCTCTGGACCAACACCGCCGCCATGGAGTCCTGGAACGCCACCCGCCGCTCCTGGGGGCAGGGGATCTACGTGGGCTACGCCTTCAAGCGCATCTGGGAGGGCGGCCACGGCCAGCAGAGCCAGCACTACGCCGGCGTCTCCTTTGACGTGGGGCAGAACCTGGGCAGCACCTGCCGGCGGCGGCTGCACAACCTGGCCCAGTCCCTGGGGGTCTGGGTCTATGTCGAGCCGCTGAGCATGACCCCCAGTTGGGTGCACTTTGACAAGCGCACCAACCCGCCGGCCTGCTCGGCGGGCTACCCCCTGCAGCGGGTGGGCAGCGTGGGCACCTATGTGCTGGTGCTGCAGGACGCCCTCAACGCCCTGGGTTACCGGGCGGGCTCGCTGGACGGCTACTTTGGCCAGAACACCCGCACCGCCGTGGTGAACTATCAGCGGCGCAACGGACTGAGTGCCGACGGCATCGTCGGCTGCGCCACCTGGCGCCGCCTGGTCAGCGAGGTGGTGGGCATCGGCCGCACCCCCGGCGTGGTGGACTAGGGTCGGCTGCCGACAAAAAGAGAGAGGGGAAACGGCCTGTTTCCCCTCTCTCTTTGGGTTTGGTGGACGTTTTCGATGGTGGGGGTCGCGGCACCGCCCACCGGCCTTGGAGCGGCAGCTCGGGACCACTCCCCGGGAGGGGGAAGGCGAAACCGTCAAAAGCGCCGAGGCCAAAGCCGCGATGCGAGTTGCCCTTCTCGTGCGGGGAGGGGCGCGCCACCGAGAGCCCGATTGCCGACCACTTTTTCAAAACAGAAGAGGACTTGAAAGCCGGGAGTAGAGGGACGCAAGGCAGCGGGTTTTAAGCAATGCCCACTTTCACGAGCAAGGGGGAGACTCTCTTCTGGGCCTGCAAACTGGTCTAGCTCCTCATTTCAATCCCCTCCTCCCACGCGAGGGGAGACCTTTTCCCTACGCCGCCTTTGCCGTTCGCAATCGCGTTTCAATCCACTCCCCCTACGCGAGGAGGAGACCCGCACAATTTCAACGAGTCGGTGACGAAATACCGTATTTCAATCCACTCCCCCTGCGCGAGGGGGAGACGTAGTCCAATTGCAGCCAGGGCCGAAAAAAGAAATTTCAATCCACTCCTCCTACGCGAGGGGAGACATCCTGAGCCCAATACCCTTGGCTCGCAAATCTAAATTTCAATCCACTCCCCCTGCGCGAGGAGGAGACCCGCGAAAAGCTGGCCGACATTGTGGTCAGCATATTTCAATCCACTCCCCCTGCGCGAGGGGGAGACGAGATTTGGCCGACGCGGAAGCACCGCTTGCTGAATTTCAATCCACTCCCCCTGCGCGAGGGGGAGACGCCGCATCACCCCTTAATTAATTTGCGGGTAATCAATTTCAATCCACTCCCCCTGCGTGAGGGGGAGACCGGCAGGGGTGGCAGGCGCTCCAGGACGATGACGAGATTTCAATCCACTCCCCCTGCGTGAGGGGGAGACCTTTCGGACCAGCTTCTCGCTGATGAGGCCGTTGAAATTTCAATCCACTCCCCCTGCGTGAGGGGGAGACCCAGGTCGGGCTGGTCGAGGACACCGCCAGCCAGCGATTTCAATCCACTCCCCCTGCGTGAGGGGGAGACCAAATCATCGCCGGACGTATCCAGTCTAAGGACGATTTCAATCCACTCCCCCTGCGTGAGGGGGAGACTTCTGTATCCCCTATGACCTCTACCGGGCGGTATTTCAATCCACTCCCCCTGCGTGAGGGGGAGACGTCTGCGGTCTCTCTCCCTTCAACCCCAATTTTATTTCAATCCACTCCCCCTGCGTGAGGGGGAGACTGGGATTTGTCCCCACTCTTTACAGCGGCACAATATTTCAATCCACTCCCCCTGCGTGAGGGGGAGACAGCAAACATCCCCAAAAAAGGAGACCGTTTGATTATCTTTACCATACAACTTTCCCAATCTGCTGTCAACCGCCCTGTCCGCCTACCCCTTGAGCGACCCTTTTTTCGCCCTGCTTTTGGCGTTTTCCCGATGCGAAGGGCCCGGGTGTTTTCTGTCTGCTTGCCCTTCGCACCCGCCGCGCAAAGGGAGACGACCTTGCCACAGAAAAAGAGCCGGGCACTCACCGCCCAGCCCTCTTCCCTTTCCTTCGCGCAGCCGCCTTCCCACTTCAGCCCATGGAAGGGGAGGGGGCGCGCCTGAAACGTTGCCCCTCCCCCCGACAGCAGCCGCCAAAACAGCTGCCGGGGTGGGGAAAGGCCCCTTCCCAACAGTCTCCACCGCAACAGGTGCGACTGTCTTGTCACCGGGTGTCTGGCGAACGCTGTCCCGCCGCCTTCCCGCGCCAAAGACATGTCGGGGAGCCCGCTCGCCCAGGCCGACGCCCGGCGCACTGCCTGGCAGGAGGGCAGCGTTCCAACAAAACCGCCCCTGCCCGCCAGCTATCAAATTTTTCCGTCTCATCCCCCTGGCAGAGGCGGCCCTTTCACATCCCAATTTGCAGGGGAGAGAGGCGGTCAGGGTAGTGGGTCAGCCGTTGGCCTGCCCCAGCTCATGGGCGCGCTCGATGCAGCGCTGAATGCCGTAGGCCACCGCCGCGTCCAGCCCCTTGGCCTGAAAGCCCTCGATGCCGGCGACGGTGGTGCCCCCCTTGGAGCAGACCTTGGCGATGAGGTCGTCGATGTCCTCACCGCTCTCCAGCATCATCCGCGCCGCGCCGATCAGGGTCTGGCAGAACATCTCCTTGACCGTCTCCCGCTCCAGCCCGTACTGGCTGATCTGATCGCAGAAGAGCTTGGCGTAGTAGTAGATGAAGGCGGGGGAGCTGGAGTTGGCCGGGATCACCTCGCTGAGCTTGTTGGCCGGCAGCTCCCACACCTTGCCGCTGGCGGCGAAGATCTGCTTGACAAACGCCAGCTGCTCGGCGGGGGTGTCCTCCTCCCGCCCCACGGCGGTGGCTCCCTCGGCAATCAGCAGGGGGGTGTTGGGCATCACCGGGATCACCACCAGCTCGGGCCGTCCCAGCGTCCGGCGGATGTAGTCGGCGGAGATGCCCGCCGCGATGGAGATGACCGCCGTCCCCTCCCGCAGAGCGGGGGCCGCTTCGGCCAGCACGTCGGCCATCTGCTGGGGCTTGACCGAGAGCACCAGGTAGTCGGCAAAGGCCACCAGCTCCCGGCAGTCGGCAAAGGCGCGGTGCCCCATGGCGGCAAAGTGCTCCAGCCGCTGCACGTTCACGTCGGTGACCCCGATCTGTTGCGGGGGCAGGAATTCGGTGCGGTCGATCCCCTTGACAATGGCCTCGGCCATGTTGCCGGCGCCGATGAATCCGATGGTTTTCATCACACATTCTCCCTTTCTCTGTGGGCGGCCGGGGACGGGGCCCGCAGCCGCAGAAGCTCTGTTCAAATGATACACGGATTTGGGGCGCAATACAAGGGCGGCGCCCGCCCCGGGACAAATTTGCCGGGCGGCAAAACAGCCAGAAGCGGCGACCCTCGGCAGGCCGCCGCTTCTGACCGGTAAGAAACATGAGGAATGAAACACAAAGGCCGGTTGACACTTTGCACGCAGGCGTGTGTGGGAACGCCTGCTCAGAGCCGCCGTGCAATCGCCCTTCCCGCCGGCAGAGCACCCAGGGGAGGGGAGATTGGAGGTTAGCACTAACTAACTCTGTGCTCTCAATATAGCATTTGCAGGGAGGAATGTCAAGGCAGACGAGAAAAAAATGGGAGGATTTTTTGCCGGGACGGCTCTTGGCCCGGCCAGCTTGTTTTCCCACTGCTTTGGGGGCGGTGGGGGAGGAGATTTGACATCGGCGGGGGAGGGGTGGAACAGCTGTTGGCCAGAGGCGGCCCTCTGTGCCTGTCGCCCTCTTTGCGCCTCCATCTGTTTCCCCCCTTTGCCTCTGTCGGCCTGTTTTCCCCTTGTCTCTGTCCGCCCTCCTGTTCGTCTTTCTCTCCACTTTCGCCTGCCCCCCTTTGCCTTTCCACCTCTGGTGCTCACCGTTCTCTCTGGGCTCTGTCGGCACACCCTGCCTCTGTCCGCCCGCTTCTCCTTTCCACCGCTGTCGCCCGCCGTTTTCTACACGTTCTGTCCGTCTATCTTTTTCTCCGGCTTCTTCTCCACCTACTTTTCCCTCCGCCTCTGTCCGCCTGTCTTTCCCTTACCTCTCTCTGTCCGCTTCTCCTTTCCACCTCTGTCGCCCGCCGTTTTCTATGTGTTCTGGCAGCCTGCCTTTTCGCCGATTTCTCTCCGCTTGTTTTCCCCTTTGCCTCTGTCCGCTCGCTTTTTCTTTTCCCTGTCACCCGCCGTTCTTCATAATTTTGCCCATCCGCCTTTCTCCGCCGGTTTTCCCTCCCTGTCTGCCTGTTTGGCCTTCCCGTCCCTGTTATCCATCGTTCTCTCCGCCTCTTCCCTTCGCCCCTGTCTGCCCAATTTCCTCTCCACCCCTGCACCCGCCTATTTCTCCCCACCTTCTCTCCATCCCTCTTTTTTCCCGTCCCTGTCCGGCCACCCGGCAGGAAAGAGGGGAGGCCCCTTGACATTTGAACAATCGTTTGATAAACTAAATCGAACGACTGTTAGAGGAGGGGTTTCATGGAACGGGAAAAGACGGGGGAGCGCATCCTGCAGGCTGCGCTGGAGCAGTTCGCCCAGCGGGGGTACCTGGCTGTGTCCATCCGCGACATCTGCGGGGCGGTGGGGATCAAGGAGGGCACCGTCTACTACCACTTCGCCGACAAGCGGGCCATCTTACAGGCGATCCTCGCCCGGTTTGAGGAGCAGGGCGACGGGCTCACCGAGACCCTCTTTGCCGCCCTGGGGGAGGGGGTCGCCGCCCCCGTCTCGATGGAGGGGGTCTCCCGCCGCTTCTTTGAGGGGTATTTGATGGACCCCTTTTGCAACCGGGTGCTGCGGCTGCTGGCCATCGAGCAGCACCACGACGGCGAACTGCGCCGCCTCTATCGGGAGTGGCTCTTCGACCGCCCCCTGCGCATCCAGGAGGCGGCCTTCGCCCAGTTGCAGCGGCTGGGGCTGCTGGCGGGCGAGTCGGCGGCCGACCTGGCGGTGCGCTACTACGCGCCCATCTTTTTTTACACCCAGCGCTACCTCCTCTCGGGGGAGCTGACTGAAGAGAAAAAGGCCGCCTTCGGCGCGGCGGTGGGGCGGCAGTTGGCCGCCATGGAAAGGGGAGCTTGCTGAAATGGGCAACTACATCGTGACCGGGGGCAACCGGGGCATCGGCTACTATCTGACCGAGGGGCTGCTGGAAGGGGGGCACGCCGTGGCGGTGCTCGACCGGGAGCTGGACGGCCTCGCCCCCCTGGTGGCCCGCTTTCCCGGCCGGCTGTGGCCCCTCCTCTGCGACGTCTCCCGGGAGGAAGAGGTGGCGCGCTCGGTAGACGAGGCGGCCCGGCTGCTGGGCGGGCTGGACGGGGCGGTGCACAACGCCTGCCTCTGCACCTTTGCCCCCGCCGGGGAGACCGGCGAGGAGACCTATCGGGCGGTGCTGGCGGTCAACTACTTCGGCGCCCTCCACCTGGCCAAGAGCGCCCTGCCCCACCTGGAGCGGACGGGGGGCGCCCTCTACTTCACCAGTTCGGGGGTGGGGGTCACCGGCTTTGGGGGGATCGCGCCCTACGCCTCCTCTAAGGGGGCCATCGAGGCGCTGGCCAAGTGTCTGCGCATCGAGCTGGCGGGGCGGGGCGTGGGGGTGCACCTGCTCCACCCGCCCCTGACCGACACCCGTTCCGCCGCCCCCCTGCCGGTGCCCAAGGCCTTCTTCGCCGCCCCCGAAGCGGTGGGGAAGGGGCTGGCCCGGCGGCTGGGGAAGCGGAGCTTCGTCATCTGCCACTCCCCGGCACAGCAGTTTCAGGTGCGGCTGTGCTACCTCTTCCCTTTGAAGATGGGGGCGATGATGGACCGGATGCTCCGCCGCGCCGCAGAGCAGGGGGAGTAGCCCCTCTTTCCCGGGAAATAAAAAAGAGCCGCCAGGCAGCCCTTTTTCGGCCGTGTGGCCCACCCCCGGGCCGCGGCCACAGAGACCAATTTTTTGCCGTTCGCCCCGGTCGCCATCCCGGCGGCGAGGGGCGGACAGGGCCGTTTCGGTTTTTATTGTGCGGCAACAGGAGTCCACCAGCGGAATGGGTGGGCCCATATATAGGGGCAACGTCCCGCGATACCAGCCATGTCCCAGGCGTTGGCGCGGCCCGCCAGCGGCGAAGGGGTCTTTGCTTGCCGCCCGTGAATGGGCCCACCTGTTCTCTTCCCGCCGGCCGGTCTGCGACGGGGCTTCCTTTGGCAGACCGCACTTTTGCGGTGTCAAACGGGAGTTCCCTTTCTCACGCATCGCGAAAGCCCTTCTGCGCCCCAGCACAGCCAGGCGTTTTCTCAGATGACCAAAAAAAGAGCGCCCGGCGGAACCTGTCCGCCGGGCGCCCTCTGTATTTTAGGACTGTTTTTCCCGCTTAGCGTTGTAGCGCTTGACGATTTGGTTGTAGATGAAGATGCCGATGAGGGAGAGCGCCCCCGCCACCGCAAAAGCGATGATGGAGTTGCCCGCCTGCCCCTTGATGAGGAGGGAGCCCGCCAGGGTCGAGGTGACGATGGAGGGGATGCGGGCGATGGAGGAGATGATGAAGAACCGCAGCGGGCGGATGGGGGTCAGCCCGGCCACGTAGGTGAGGATGTCCTTGGGGGTGCCGGGGATGAAGAAGAGGAGGAAGGTCAGCTTTTCAAAGCTGTTTTTGTCGTTCAAAAATTTCAGCTTGTGCAGCTTTTCCTCGGAGAAGAAGTTGTGCACGAAGTCCCGCCCCAGCCACTTGACCAAAAAGAAGACCAAGATGGAGCCTATAAAGCAGCCCAGCATGCACATCAGCAGCCCGGGGACAGTGCCGTACATCATCCCCGCCAGCACCTCGATGGGCTCGCCGGGGATGAAGGCCACCACGATCTGCAAAACTTGGATGGCCAGGAAGACAAAGACCCCGGCCGGGCCGAAGCCGTCGATGTACTCGCGGATGAGCTCGCTGGCGTTGGGTTTGCCCAGCATCCCCAGCACCGGGGCAAAGGCCCAGAGGGCCAGCCCGCAGAGGGCCAGCACCACCAGCACTGCGGCGATTTTGAAGTGGCGGGAATTCACCCTGTTTTTGGTCGTCTCTTTCATACCGATCCTTCTTTAACTGGAATTTGTGGGGCGGCCAGCCAGCCTTCGCCAGCCCAGCCAAAAAGTTGAGGGGTTTTTGCCGAACCCTGGGGGGACAATACTACCGTCGCACCCGGCGGGAGGTGTCCCGAATGAAAAAATGGTTTGCAATTTGCGCCGTGGCGGCGCTGGCGCTGGCCTTCATCGTCCCCAGGACCGCCCGGGCGGAGTATTTCGCCCCCGGCCAGGAGGACCGATTGGAGGACTACAACCTCACCTATAAAACCACCACCGTCTCGGTGGGGGAGGAAGTGGGGGAGGAGACCGCCCGCAAAATCAACAGCGAACTCCAATACGCGGCCTTTGACAACCTGGCGTCGGTCAACGCCCAGGCCAATACCCTGGCCTACACCGACCAGCGGGCCGAAGGCAGCTATACCCAAACGATCACCCGGCAGACCCCGGCATTTGTCAGTGTGCGCTGTGCGCGCAGCTTCTCGGTAGAGGGGCAGCCCGTATACAGCGACGCGACGGGGGCTGTGTACAGCCTCACCACAGGCGAGCGCCTGGCCCTTGGCGACTTGTTTACCGATTCAAGTGACTATCTGAGCATAGTGAAAAATGAAATGGAACGGCAACTCGACCACCCGGCCGGACTGGAGGGCGACCAGCCCTTCTACCTCACCGATACCCAGCTTGTCGTCCTCTGCAAGACGGGGGAACAGGAATCCATGCAGCGGCAGGAGCACGAGGTGAACATCCCCCTCGAGCGCCTGCAGGGGCTGCTGAAAGAAGAATACCGATAGGTGCGACGGTGGACAGCCTGGGGGCTGTCCATTTTTTTGCCCTAGATCGCGCAGCCCAGGCAGTGCTCCTCACTGCAGCAGTCCAGCCGGCAGAGGACGATCTGACCGGGGGCGAGCCCCTCGCCCTTGATGCGCACCGGGGTGTAGTTTTTGGTGTAGCCCTCGAAGGAGCCGTCCTCCCGCTGCCGCTCCAGCAGCACCTCCTCGGTGCGGCCCACCTGTTCCTTTAAAAAGGCGGCCTTGCAGCGCTCGGCCTCGGCGGCCAGGCGGCGGTTCCGCTCCTCCTTCACCCGGGCGGGCAGTTGGTCGGGCAGCGCGGCTGCCCGGGTGCCCTCTCTCCGGGAGTAGGGGAAACAGTGCACCCGGGCAAAGCCCACCTCTCTGACAAAGGCCAGGGACTGCAAGAAGTGCTCCTCGCTCTCGCCGGGGAAGCCGACGATGATGTCGGTGGTGATGGAGGGGTTTTCAAAGTGGTTGCGGATGAAGCGGACGATCTCCAGGTACTCCTCGGTGGTGTAGTGGCGGTTCATCTGCCGCAGGATGGCGTCGCACCCGCTCTGGAGCGAGAGGTGAAACTGGGGGCAGAACTTGGGCTGGGCGGCCAGGCGCATCATGTCCTCGTCGGTGAGCAGCTCCGGCTCGAGGGAGCCCAGCCGCACCCGCTCGATGCCCTCCACCGAGCAGGCGCACTCGGCGGCGTCGATGAGGCGCAGCCCCAGGTCTTTGCCGTAGCAAGGGAGGTTGATGCCCACCAGCACCACCTCTTTATACCCGTTTTGGGCCAGCACCGACAGCTCGCGGCGGATGGCCTCCAGCGGTTTGGAGCGCACCCGCCCCCGGGCGATGGGGATGATGCAGTAGGAACAGTAGTGGTCGCACCCGTCCTGGATTTTGACAAAGGCGCGGGTGTGCTCCCCAAAGTCCTGCACCTGCATCTCCTCAAAGCCCTCGCCGGGGGTGTGCTCGGCGATCTCGACGATGCGGCTTTTCTCGCTGATGGCCCGCAGCGTCAACTCGACGAGCCGGTTTTTGTTCCCCGCGCCGGTGACCACGTCGATGCCGGGCAGGGCCTTGGCCTTTTCGGGAAAGGCCTGGGGGAAACAGCCGGTGAGCACCACCACCGCGTCGGGGTTTTCCCGGCGGAAGCGGGCCAGCCGGTTGCGGGTCTTCTTGTCGCCGGTGGCCGTCACCGTGCAGGAGTTGACCACAAAGACATCGGCCTTTTCCTCCGGCCCGGCCAGCTCGAAGCCGGCCTTCTGAAACTGGGCGGCAATGGCCTGGGTCTCGTACTGGTTGACCTTGCAGCCCAGGGTGTAAAAGGAAACTCTCATCTGCTCTACCAACTTTCCCTTGTCATTAGTCTAACCGCTCTTTTGGTCAAAACAGCGAGCGGATTTCTTACATTTTTCTTGCAGCCGCCCCCGGTCAAAGGGGGTCGCGCCGGGGCGAAAAGAGGGGGCGGCTTTTGCAAACTGCCCAAAAAACAGTTCTTATTATTATACATAAAAATGCAGCTGAAAACAACAAAGTCGGTTGCGAAAAGGAGGGGGGTAGTATATAATGAATGAAAGAAGTAAGGAGGCAGCGAGACGATGACACAAGTAAAGGTGTTTTTCAAAAGGGCTGACGACATCAAGAGCTTTATCCACAGCCTGTCCAAATACGACGCGACCGCCACCATTGGAGAGCCTGAAAACCGGGTGAACGCCAAGTCCATCATCGGCATTTTCAGCCAGGACCTCTCGAAGCCCCTGCTGCTGACCATCGACTGCGACCACTGCCCAGAGGTCTTGGACGACATCCGTCAATTCATTGTGGAATAAAATCGCCTTGCGGCGATTTTTTCTGTTTATAAGCGACTTTTTCATCCCCTCGCCTCATATCCATTGGCAAGAGGTGATAGGGAATGAAGAAACTGGCAGCCGCCCTGGTGTCGGCGGCGCTGCTGTTGAGCGCGGCGCCGGCCTTTGCATACGAAGATGTGACCACCACCGACTTTGACCTGCTGGGGGAGGGGGGCGAACAGCCCGTGGTCGCCGCCTCCCCCGCGCCGGAAGGGGCCATCAACATCAACGCCAAGTCGGCCATCTTGCTGGAGCAGAGCACCGGGCAGGTGCTCTACGAGCAGTCTGCCGACGAGCCGATGCCCCCGGCGTCCATCACCAAGGTGATGACCCTCCTGCTGGTGATGGAGGCCATCGACGCCGGCAAGTTCGGCTACGACGACATGGTCAGCGCCAGCGACTACGCCTGCAAGATGGGGGGCAGCCAGATCTGGCTGGAACCCGGCGAGCAGATGAGCGTGAACGACCTCATCAAGGCCACCGCCATCTCCTCGGCCAACGACGCGGCCGCCGCCCTGGGCGAATACGTGGCCGGCTCCCCCGAGGCCTTTGTGGCCCTGATGAACCAGCGGGCCCAGGAACTGGGGATGGCGAACACCCACTTTGAAAACCCCAACGGCCTCGACGCGGCGGGCCACGTCTCCACCGCCCGGGACATCGCCATCATGAGCTGTGAGCTCCTCAAGCACCCGGACATCAAAAAGTACAGCACCGTCTGGATGGACTCCCTGCGGGGCGGGGCGACCCAACTGGTCAACACCAACAAGCTGGTGCGCTTTTACGACGGCTGCGTGGGCCTCAAGACCGGCACCACCGACGGGGCGGGCAGCTGCCTCTCGGCCGCGGCCGAGCGGGGCGGCCTCTCCCTGGTGGCGGTGGTGATGGGCTGCCCCACCTCCAACGACCGCTTCAACGGCGCCAAGGCCCTGCTGGACTACGGCTTCGCCAACTACGAGATGGCCACCCTGCAACTGCCCGAAACCGCCCCCACCACCCTGAAGGTCAAGGGCGGGGTCACCGGCGAGGTGCCCCTGCGCTACGGCAGCGACGGCACCTTTTTGGTGAAAAAGGGCAGCGGGGCCAAGATCGTGCAGGCGGTGCAGATCGCCGAGGACGTCACCGCTCCGGTGGAGGAAGGGCAGAAACTGGGGGTGGTGGAACTCTCGCTGGACGGCGAAAAAATCGGCGAATACCCGGTCACCGCCGCCGCCCCGGTGGCCAAGATGGACTTTTTGACCGGCTACCAAATTCTGCTGAAATACTTATTTGTGATGCGCTGATTTGGCGGTTTTTTACAAAAAATATCTTTTGCATACAAGCATACTTGACAGTATTGCTTAGATATATTACAATCGAATCAACCAATAAGGGGGAAGTAAAATGGCAGTGAAATGCAATACCAACTACCTGGCAAACTTTATCCGCCCGGAGGAGTACGAGGGGATGCAGCACCTGGTCTGCGCCGCCCACCAGACCCTCCACGAAAAATCCGGTTTGGGCAACGACTTCCTGGGCTGGGTCGACCTGCCCACCAACTACGACAAGGCCGAGTTCGAGAGGATCAAGGCCGCTGCCAAGAAGATCCAGCAGCAGTCCAAGGTGCTGGTGGTCATCGGCATCGGCGGCTCCTACCTGGGGGCCCGCGCCGCCATCGAGTACATTAAGAGCAACAACTACAACGCCCTGGCGAAGGACACCCCGCAGATCTACTTTGTGGGCAACACCATCTCGCCCAGCTACTTAAACGACATCCTCGCTATCTGCGAGGGGGTCGACTTCTCGGTCAACGTCATCTCCAAGTCCGGCACCACCACCGAGCCGGCCCTGGCCTTCCGGGTCTTTAAAGAGCTGCTCGAAAAGCGCTACGGCCCCGAGGGCGCGAAGGAGCGCATCTACTCCACCACCGACAAGGCCCGCGGCACCCTCAAAGAGCTCTCCGACCGCAACGGCTACGAGACCTTCGTCATCCCCGACGACGTGGGCGGCCGCTACTCGGTGCTCACCCCGGTGGGGCTGCTCCCCATCGCCGTGGCGGGCTGCGACATCGACGCGGTGATGGCCGGCGCCAAAGAGGCGCAGGACGCCTTTACCGACCCCAACCTTGCGAAAAACGACTGCTACAAGTACGCGGCGATCCGCAACATCCTCTACAACAAGGGCTACTCGGTCGAGATCATGGCCAGCTACGAGCCCTCCTACGGGCAGATGAACGAGTGGTTCAAACAGCTCTACGGCGAGAGCGAGGGCAAGGACCACAAGGCCCTCTACCCCTCCAGCGTCATCTTCTCCACCGACCTGCACTCCCTGGGCCAGTACATCCAGGACGGGCGGCGGCAGCTGTTTGAGACGGTCATCGACTTCGCCGAACCCAAGAGCGACTTCTTCATCCCCGAGGACCCCGAAAACCTCGACGGGCTGAACTTCCTCTCGGGGCAGAACATGTCCAACGTCAACAAAAAGGCCATGCAGGGCACCATCCTCGCCCATGTCAAGGGCGGCGTCCCCAATGTGGTCCTCCAAATCGACAAGATGGACGCCCACTCCTTTGGCTACCTGGTCTACTTCTTGGAGAAGGCCTGCGCCATCTCCGGCTATCTGTTGGGGGTCAATCCCTTCGACCAGCCCGGGGTGGAGAGCTACAAGAAGAACATGTTCGCCCTGTTGGGCAAACCCGGCTACGAGGACCTGCGGGAAGAGCTCGTCAAAGAAATTCAGGAATAGTCCCCACCCCACTCCGGGGCGGGACCAAAATATAGGAGGTACACCACTATGATAAAACTCATTGTTGGCAGCAGAGGCTCGGGCAAGACCAAAAAACTCCTTGAGCAGATCAACGACGCAGCAAAAACTTCAGCTGGAAATGTGGTATGCTTGGACAAAACCCTGAAACTCCGGTACGATGTGGACTCCAATGTCCGCTTGGTGGACATGGACGCCTACGGCATCTGCGGTTTTGATATCTTCTACGGCTTCATCCTGGGCCTGATGGCCGGCAACTACGACATCACCCATGTCTTTGTGGATTCCATCCTCAAGGTGGGCGGCCCCGAGAAGGACTTGGAGGGGCTGGGCGCCATGTTCGACAAACTCTCCGGTGTGGCCGAGATCAAGGATGTGAACCTGGTCTTCACCGTCTCCGCCGACGAGAACACGCTCCCCGAGAACATGAAGAAGTACCTGTGACCTCCGTTTTATAAGACCCCTTTCAGAGCCCGCCCGGGCCGCGCCGAAATGCGCGCCGGGCGGGCTCTTTTCTGCGCTGGAGAGAGGGGGAGAAGCGCCCGCCCGAGAGGGGTCTGAGCAAAAGAGCAAAAGAGCAAAAGAGCAAAAGGGAAAAATCGACCGGTGGTCCCGGCGCGCCGGCTTTCCGGCGCTTACCCGCCCTCCGGCGGCTCAAGGCCCTGGGCCAGCGAGACCAGCGCCGCCCGGTCGGTCAGCAGATAGCCGCCCCCCTCTTTTTTCAGGTACCCCCTGGACGCGAAGTCGGCCAGCACGTAGAGCAGGTGGCGGTAGCTGACCCCCAGGTATTCGGCGGCGTGGGTGTGCTTTTCGGCGTACCAGCCGTCCGGCGCGGCCAACAGCAGAAAGTGGGCCAGCCGGTTTTCCAGGGGGAAGCCCTTGTTTTGGGAGAGGGAGAGGACGGTGCGGACATTCTTGCCCCCCAAATAGACGCAGAGGCGCCGCAAAAACCGGGGGTCGCCCAACAGCCGCTCCCGGCACTCATCGACCGGCAGGGCCAGGCAGTAGCAGCCGCAGAGGGCCTGCACCGCCCGGGAACTGCGCTGCACCCCGATGAGTTCCATCTCCCCCACAAAGCAGGGGGCGCGAAAGAAGTCGATGAGCGAGACCTTGCCGTTTGGCAGGGTCATGTAGAGTTTGGCCCGCCCGGCGACCAGGTAGTAGAGAAAGGCGGGCTGGACCCCCTCCTCGACGATGTACTCCCCGGCTTCCAGGTGGTAGAGCCGGGCATACTGTTGGGCGGGGAAGGAGAAGCAGTCCAAAAAGTCGGACTGGCGCAAAAAACGGTCCAGCAGCGGCTGGTCGTCGACCAAGACCACAGGGCATCCCTCCTTGATGTGAGAAATCTCATACCCAGTATAGCGCGGGGACTGCTACACTACAACTGTAAAGAGAGCCGCGCAGCCGCCAGGCCGCGCCCGACGAGAGAGGAAGGAATGTTGATGATGCGACAGAAAATCATTTTGGACTGCGACCCCGGCCACGACGACGCCATTGCCCTGATGGTGGCGGCTCGGCACCCGGCCATCGAACTGTTGGGGGTCACGGTGGTGGCAGGCAACCAGACGCTGGAGAAGACCCTGCCCAACGCCCTGCACCTCTGCCAGCACCTGGGGCTCGATGTCCCAGTCTACGCGGGGATGCCCCGCCCCCTGGTGCGCGAGCAGGTGGTGGCGGCCAACATCCACGGCGAGAGCGGGTTGGACGGCCCGGTGTTCGCCCCCCTCACCCGGCAGGCGGAAAAGACCCCGGCGGTGCGCTACCTCATCGACACCCTGCTGGCCTCCGACGGGGACATTGCCCTGGTGCCGGTGGGGCCCCTCACCAACATCGCGGTGGCCATCCGCAGCGAGCCCCGCATCCTGCAAAAGATCCAGCGCATCGTCCTCATGGGCGGGGCCTACGGGCTGGGCAACACCACCCCCGCCGCCGAGTTCAACATCTACGCCGACCCCGAGGCCGCCCACGTGGTGTTCTCCTCCGGGGTGCCCATCGTGATGATGGGGCTGGACCTGACCAACCAGACCGCCTGCACCATGGACGTCATTGAGCGGATGGAGGGGTTTGACAACGTGGGCGGCCGGCTCTTCGGCGACATCATGCGCTTCACCTGGAAGACCCAGCACGAGGCCTACGGCCTGGACGGGGGCCCGGTGCACGATGTCACCTGTGTGGCCTACCTCATCGACCCCACCATCTTCACCGTGAAAGAGATGTATGTGGAGGTGGACCGGAGCGGCGGCCCCAGCTACGGCCGCACCGTCTGCGACTACTTCGGCACCACCGGCAAGCCCGCCAACTGCCAGGTGGGCATCACCCTGGACGGCGACCGCTTCTGGGACCTGGTGGCCGACTGCGTGGCCCGGTACAACTAAACTCCTCCCTCCCCGCCGGGGGTGGGCGCGCCGATCGCGCCCGCCCCCGGCTGTTTGCGCCCCGTTGCCCCCGCCCCCGAATCGGTGTATAATGAACAGCGTGTGAATGGAGGCGATCCCGACGGAGAGACAAAACGACTTTTCAAAGGGCAAGGTGTCCCGCAACATCCTCGACCTGGCCCTGCCCATGACCCTGGCCCAGCTCATCAACGTCCTTTACAGCGTGGTGGACCGGATGTACATCGGCCACATCCCCGAGGCGGCGACCCTGGCCCTCACCGGCCTGGGGCTGACCTTCCCCATCATTTCCATCATCACCGCCTTTGCCAACCTCTTCGGGATGGGGGGCGCCCCCCTCTGCTCCATCGCCCGGGGGAAGGGGGACGACGAGCGGGCCGAGACCATCATGGGCAACTCCTTTTTTATGATGGTGGCCACCGGGCTGGTCCTCACCGCCCTCTTTCTGGCCTTCAAGGGGCCGCTGCTGCGTCTCTTCGGGGCCAGCGGGCAGACCTTCCCCTACGCCGACGGCTACCTCACCGTCTACCTCTGCGGCAGCGTCTTTGTGATGGTGGGGCTGGGGATGAACAGCTTCATCAACTCCCAGGGCTTTGGCAAGATGGGGATGATGACCGTCCTCCTGGGGGCGGTGACCAACATCCTCCTGGACCCGCTGTTCATCTTTGTCCTCCACATGGGGGTGCAGGGGGCGGCCCTGGCCACGGTGATCTCCCAATTCCTCTCGGCCGCCTGGGTGTTTCGCTTCCTCACCGGCAAAAAGGCCATCTACCGGCTGCAAAAAAAGACCATGAAACTGGACTGGAAGCTGGTGGGGGAGATCGTCTCCCTGGGGATGAGCTCCTTCTGCTTTGCCATCACCAACAGCCTGGTGCAGATCGTCTGCAACATCAACCTGCAGCAGTTCGGGGGCGACCTCTACGTGGGGATCATGACGGTGGCCAACTCGGTGCGCGAGGTGGTGAGCATGCCGATGAACGGGCTGACCAACGGCGCCCAGCCGGTCATCGGCTACAACTACGGCGCCAGGGAGTACCGCCGGGTGCGCAGCGGCATCCGCTTCATGTCGGTGGTCTGCGTGGTCTACACCCTGGCGGCCTGGCTGGTGCTGATGCTCTTTCCCCAGCCGTTCATCCACCTCTTCAGCAGCGACCCCGAGCTGGTGGGCAAGGGGGCCCAGGCCCTGGGGGTCTACTTCTTCGGCTACTTCATGATGGCCTTTCAGATGGCGGGGCAGTCCACCTTTGTGGCCCTGGGCCGCTCCAAACAGGCGGTCTTTTTCTCCCTGCTGCGCAAGGCCATCATCGTGGTGCCCCTGACCGTCCTCCTGCCCCGCATCGGCGGCCTGGGGGTCATCGGGGTCTTTCTGGCCGAGCCGGTCTCCAACTTCGTGGGCGGGTCGGCCTGCTATTTGACCATGCTGGCCACCGTCTGGAAGCCGCTGCGAAAGGCCGAGGAGGCAGAGGCGGTCCCCGCCGGGCGGGCGGGGGAATAGGCGGCGCCCCTATCCCCCTTCTTTCGTATTGACGAGGGGGGCAAAAATGGGGTACACTGTTTTTGCGCGATCAGCGGCGGCCGGCCGGTCCATCTCCGGGGCCGCCGGGCAAATATGGGAAAAGGGAGTGCGATGAAGATGATCAAAGCGACAATTGTCGGCTACGGCAACATCGGCCGGGCCGCCGTCGAGGCGGTGCAGGCCGCCGAGGACTTTCAGTTGGTGGGGCTGGTGCGCAGAGGGGCCAGCCGCCAGGGCCTCTCCGCCGATCTGGCCGGGGTGCCGGTGGCAGCCGACGTGAAGGAGCTGCCCGAAAAGCCCCAGGTGGCCATCCTCTGCACCCCCACCCGGTCGGTGCCCCAGTACGCCAAGGAGTACCTGGCCCAGGGGATCAACACCGTGGACAGCTACGACATCCACACCGGCATCTGGGACCTGGTGGAGGAGCTGACCCCGGTGGCCCAGGCCGGCGGGGCGGCCGCGGTGGTCTCGGCCGGGTGGGACCCGGGCAGCGACTCGGTGGTGCGGGCCCTGCTGCAGGGGCTGGCCCCCAAGGGGATCACCTACACCAACTTCGGCCCCGGCATGAGCATGGGGCACACGGTGGCGGTCAAGGCCATCCCCGGGGTGGAGAACGCCCTGTCCATGACCATCCCCACCGGCACCGGCGTCCACCGGCGGATGGTCTATGTCCAGCTCAAAGAGGGGGCCGACTTTGCGGCGGTGAAGGCCGCCGTCCTGGCAGACCCCTACTTTGTCCACGACGAGACCCACGTCGCCCAGGTGGAGGACGTGAAGGCCCTCATCGACACCGGCCACGGGGTCAACCTGGTGCGCAAAGGGGTCAGCGGCACCACCCACAACCAGAACTTCGAGTTCAATATGTCGATCAACAACCCCGCCCTCACCGCCCAGGTGCTCGTCTGCGCGGCCCGGGCCGCCTGCAAGCGCGCGCCGGGGGCCTACACCATGATCGACCTGCCGGTCATCGACCTGCTGCCGGGGGACAGGGGCAGCCTGATCCGCGCCCTGGTCTAGGCCCGGTGCCAAAAACCCGCAAAAATTTGAGAAAACAAGGAAAAAAGCCGCGGATTTTCGTTGACAACCCCAGGGGGAGTCTATATAATAAGTCTGTGGCGGACTAAGGAGTCACTATGCTTTTAAACGTAAAGCGCCTGCTTGCGGAGGAGGGGCTTCGCCTCCCCTTCGACTACACCCTGCAAGTTCCCCAGAGCGAGTTCTACGGCGATGACGACCGGCCGGCCTCCCTCCACATTGTGGGAGAGGCGGTCAACCGCGCCCAGATCGCCGAACTCCACTTTGCGGTGAGCGGCCGGGTGGAGACGGTGTGCGACCGCTGTCTCGACCCCATTTCCCGGGCGTTCGAGTACCGGTACACCCACACCCTCGTCAAGGAGTCGCCCAATGGTCCCGATGAAGACATCATTGTCGACGGTGATGCCGTCCATCTGGACCAGGTCGCCATCACCGACCTCCGGCTGGATTTCCCACTCAAATTTCTGTGCCGGGAGGACTGCAAAGGCCTCTGCCCCCTCTGTGGGGCGAACCTGAACCAGGGTGATTGCGGCTGCGACAAAAGGCAGATCGACCCCCGCCTGGAAGCTTTAAAAGAGCTATTGCAATAGTTTTTTTCCAGAAAGACCAATGTTAAGGAGGTGCTGAACTTGGCAGTACCAAAGAGAAAGTTGTCCAAAGCCAGAAGGGACAAACGCCGCTCCAACGTGTGGAAATTGGAGATGCCCGCGTTTTCCAAATGCCCGCAATGCGGCGAGCTGAAAGCCCCTCACAGAGTGTGCGGCAACTGCGGCTTCTACAAAGGCAAAGAGATCATCAAAAAGGAAGCGTAAGCTTCCTCAGAGATAAAGAGAGGGTGGTCCCTCTCTTTTTTTCGTGGATTGGCCCCGTCCGGCGGGGCATTCTGATAGAGAGGGGCCGCGCGCGTTGGCGGCCCGCTTAGGGAAGGGCGTGAAGAGGCAGAGATGGCAGTGACTGTGACCCGGGTCATCCCCGGCTCCCCGGCCGAGGAGGCGGGGTTTCAGGCGGGCGACCGTCTGCTGAAGGTGAACGGCAACGAGATCGGGGACGTGCTGGACTACCAGTTCTACTCCAGCGAGACCGAGGTGGAGCTGGAGTTTGAGAGCGGGGGAGAGCTGCAGGGCGTCATCGTCGAAAAGGACGAGTACGAGGACCTGGGCCTGGAATTCGAGACCTACTTGATGGACAAGCAGCACTCCTGCACCAACAACTGCATCTTCTGCTTTGTGGACCAGATGCCCCCGGGGATGCGGGAGACCCTCTATTTCAAGGACGACGACGAGCGGCTCTCCTTCCTCTTCGGCAACTACGTCACCCTGACTAACCTCCACCAGCGGGAGATCGACCGCATCAAGCGGATGCACATCAGCCCGGTGAACGTCTCGGTGCACACCACCAACCCCGACCTGCGCCGGGAGATGATGGGCAACCGCTTTGCGGGGGAGAAGCTCGACTACCTGCGCCAACTGGCGCAAGCGGGCATCCGCCTCAACTGCCAGATCGTCCTCTGCCCCGGCTACAACGACGGGGCGGAGCTGGAGCGGACCATGGCCGACCTGGGGGCCCTCTGGCCCAGCGTGTCCAGCGTGTCGGTGGTGCCGGTGGGGCTGACCAAATACCGCCAAGGGCTCTGCCAGCTGACCCCCTTCACCCCGGCGGGGGCGGGGGCGGTGCTGGACCAGATCCACCGCTTCACCGACGCCTTTTTGAAGGAGCACGGCACCCGGCTCATCTACCCGGGGGACGAGTTCTTCATCCTCGCCGGACGGCCGCTCCCCGACAGCGGCTACTACGGCGACTTCGAGCAGCTGCAAAACGGGGTGGGGATGACCGCCCTGCTGCTGGAGGAGTTTGAGAGCGAGCTGGCCCGGCTGGAAGCCCCGGTGCAGACATCCCCCTGCGACCTGATCACCGGGGTCTGCGCGGCCGACTACATCCGCGGGATGGTGGATGCGCTGGCCCAGCGGGTGCCCGGGCTGCAGGCGCGGGTGCACGTGATCGAAAACGAGTATTTCGGCGGCAACGTGACGGTGGCCGGGCTGGTCACCGCCACCGACATCGAGCGGCAGGCGGGGGGCAAGCTCCTCTCCGACCGGGTGCTGGTGCCCACCTGCATGCTCCGCCACGAGCAGGACAAATTTTTGGACGACGTGCCCAGAGAGGCGCTGGAAGCGCGCCTGGGCGCCAAACTGACCCTGGTGGAAAACGACGGATACGGCTTCATACAGGCCGTGTTGGGAGGGAATGCGCAATGAGCAAACCGGTAGTGGCGGTGGTGGGGCGGCCCAATGTGGGCAAATCCACCCTGTTTAACAAATTGATCGGCCAGCGTCTGGCCATTGTGGAGGACACCCCCGGTGTGACCCGGGACCGCATCTTTTACGACTGCAACTGGGGCGGGCGCACCTTCCTGCTGGTGGACACCGGCGGCATCGAGCCCCACTCCGACGATGTCATCCTCTCGCACATCCGCCGGCAGGCCCAACTGGCCATCGACAGCGCCGACGTGATCATCTTCGTGGTCTCCCTGCCCGACGGGGTCACCGCCACCGACATGGAGGTGGCGGCCATGCTCCACAAATCCCGGCGGCCGGTGGTCCTCTGCGTCAACAAGTGCGACAGCGTGGGCGGCCTCCCGGCCGAGTTCTACGAGTTTTACAACCTGGGCATCGGCGAGCCGCTGCCCGTCTCCTCGGTCCACGGCCACGGCACCGGCGACCTGCTGGACGCGGTGGTGGACGAGCTGCCCGGCCAGGCGGAGGAGGACGAGGACGAGGACGCCATCAAGGTGGCGGTCATCGGCAAGCCCAACGCGGGCAAGTCCTCCCTCATCAACAAGGTCCTGGGGGAGGACCGGATGATCGTCTCCGACATCGCCGGCACCACCCGGGACGCGGTGGACTCCCGGGTGGAAAACCGCTACGGCAAGTTCGTCTTCATCGACACGGCGGGCATCCGCCGCAAGAACAAGGTGGACGACTCGGTGGAGCGCTACTCGGTGCTGCGGGCCTTCATGGCGGTGGATCGGGCCGACGTGGCGGTGATGGTCATCGACGCCACCGTGGGCTTTACCGAGCAGGACTCCAAGGTGGCCGGCTACGCCCACGAGCAGGGCAAGGCCTGCGTCATCGCCGTCAACAAGTGGGACGCGGTGGAGAAGGACACCCACACCATGCAGGCCTTTCGCAAACAGCTGCAGGAGGATTTCTCCTTCATGCCCTACGCCCCCATGGTTTTTCTCTCCGCCCTCACCGGGCAGCGGCTGGGCCAGCTCTTTGAAAAGGTGGTCAAGGCCCACCAGAACAACTCCCTGCGCATCACCACCGGGGTGCTCAACGACATCCTCGCCGCCGCCACCGCCCGGGTGCAGCCCCCCACCGACAAGGGCAAGCGGCTGAAGATCTACTACATGACCCAGGCCTCCACCAACCCGCCCCACTTCGTCTGCTTTGTCAACAACAAGGAGCTCTTCCACTTCTCCTACCAGCGCTATCTGGAAAACCAGATCCGCGAGCAGTACGACCTGGAGGGCACCCCCATCCGCCTGTCGGTGCGGCAGCGGGGGGAGTAGCCCCGGGAGAGAGGGAACTCCGGGGCAGAGGCAAGGAAAAAAGAATGGGCCTTCCCCCTAAAAAGGGCCGCATTTTTTCCATCTCTGTGGTACAATGGAAAAAAAGAAGAGGGAGCCCCGGCGGGGAAGGCGGGGCTCTTTTGGGCTGTAAAAACACAGTTGAGAGGGGTTTTGAGATGACGGCGACACAGATTCTCTGGATGGCCGGGGTGGCGCTGGTTTCCTACCTGCTGGGCAGCGTCTCCTGGGCGGTCATCGTGGGCAGGGTCTTTTTAAAGGACGACGTGCGCAAGTACGGCAGCGGCAACGCGGGGATGACCAACGTGCTGCGCACCGCCGGCAAGGGCGCGGCCGCCCTGGTGGCGGTGGGGGACTTTTCCAAGGGGGCGATCTCGGTGCTCCTCGGGCGGCTGGTCTTTCAGTACGCCCTGGGGCTCGACCCCATCTACGGGGCCTATCTGGGGGGCTACTTTGCGGTGCTGGGGCACATCTTCCCCCTCTACTTCCACTTCAAGGGGGGCAAGGGGGTGCTCACCTCGGCGGGGGCGGCGGTCCTCATCGACCCCATCTCGGTGGCCCTGACGGCGGTGGTCTTTGCGGCGGTGACCTTCACCAGCAAGATCGTCTCCCTGGGCTCCATCGTCATGGCCCTGTGCTACCCGGTCATCACCTACTTCGTCTCCCGCGCCCTGGGGCGCGACCCGGTCACCGTCACCATCTGCGCGGTGATCTTTGCGGCCATCATCGTCTTCATGCACCGCTCCAACATCGGGCGGCTGCTGCGGGGCGAGGAGAACCGCTTCGGCAAGAAAAAAGAGAAGGTGCAGAAATAGGGGAGGCCCCCTGCAATACAGCGGGGCGCGTTCGCCCCGGGGAAAGGCGGTTGTACAGATGGCAAAGATCGTGATTTTGGGCGCCGGCGGGTTCGGCATCTCCCTGGCGGTGATGGCCCGCTCCTACGGCAACGAGGTGACCCTCTGGTCCCCCTTCCAGGAGGAGGTGGACCTGCTCACCTACGAGCGGGAGAACAAAAAGCTGCTGCCCGGGGTGGTGCTGGAACCCGACGTGGGGGTGAGCACCGACCTCGCCGTGGCCGAGGGGGCGCAACTGCTCCTCTTCGCCGTGCCCAGCCAGGCGGTGCGCTCCACCGCCCAAAAGGTCGCCTCCCACGTGCCGGAGGGGGCGGTGCTGGCCAACGTGGCCAAGGGGCTGGAAAACGGCACCCAGCTGCGGCTGACCCAGGTCATCGAGTCCGAGATCGGCGGTCACCAGGTGGTGGCCCTCTCGGGCCCCTCCCACGCGGAGGAGGTGGCCCGCGGGGTGCCCACCACCATCGTCGCCGCCTGCAAGGTCAGGGCCAACGCCGAGTACGTGCAGACGGTGCTGATGAACCCCAACCTGCGTATCTACCTCAACGACGACGTGGTGGGGGTCGAGCTGGGCGGGGCGCTGAAAAACGTCATCGCCCTGGCCGCCGGCATCAGCGACGGCCTCAAGCTGGGGGACAACGCCAAGGCGGCCCTCATGACCCGCGGCCTGTCCGAGATCGCCCGGCTGGGGGTGGCCATGGGCGGGCGCAGCGAGACCTTCGCCGGCCTCACCGGGGTGGGGGACCTGATCGTCACCTGCACCAGCATGCACTCGCGCAACCGCCGCTGCGGCCTCCTCATCGGCCAGGGAATGGCGGCCACCGACGCCATCAAGCAGATCGGGATGACCGTCGAGGGCTACACCGCCACCCTGGTGGCCCGGGAGCTGAGCTTGCAGGCCGGGGTGGAGATGCCGATCGTCGAGCAGATGTTCCAGGTGCTCTATAACGGCCTCGACTGCCGCCAGGGGATCAAAAACCTCATGAGCCGGCCCCGCAAGCACGAGAGCGAGCAGGTCTGGTTCGGGGAGTAGGGGATACCCGCAAAAAAAGGGGGAGGGCCGCCGCCGGCAAACACGCCGGCAGCGGCCCTCTTTTTTTCATCTTCCCCTTTTCCCTTGCCCTCGCTCCCCCCGGCCGCAAAAAGGGGGGGCGGGAGGCGGCGGCAGGGGAGATCGAGACGACAAAAAAGGCCAAACCGAAATCGGTCTGGCCTTTGCCGTCTGCCCAGGTTAGATTGCGCGGGTCACTTTGCCGGAACGCAAGCAACGGGTGCAGGCGTTTACGCGACAAGGAGTGCCGTTGACAACCGCCTTCACGCGTTTGACATTGGGTTTCCAAGCTTTGTTGGAACGCCGGTGCGAGTGAGAGACCTTGATGCCGAAGGTCACGCCTTTGCCACAGATATCGCATTTTGCCATCTATCTGCACCTCCCTACAATAAGAACATTCTAGAAGTCAACGAATGTATTTTAACAGAATCTGCATCCAAAAGCAAGCCCCAATTTCAAAAAACGCCGGGGACCGCTATTGTTTTTTGGGCGGCAAACCGATATAATAGACAGCATCGGGCCGGGTGCGCCCCCGCGGGACGGGGCCGCGTGCCCGGCAATTTGAAAGATCGGAAAGGGGAACACCCACCTCATGCAACAGCTTCTCGTGACGGTCATCGTCCGGGTCATCGCCCTCTTCACCGTCATCCCGGTGCACGAGTTCGGCCATGCCCTGGTCTCCTATAAGCTGGGGGACCCCACGGCCAAGAACCAGGGCCGCCTCACCCTCAACCCCATCGCCCACCTGGACCCCCTGGGCAGCCTCTGCATGCTGCTCACCGGCATCGGCTGGGGCAAGACCCCCATCAACCCCTACTTCTACCGCAACCAGAAAAAGGGGCTGGCCCTCACCGCCCTGGCGGGGCCGATGGCCAACGTCCTGCTGGCCCTGGTGCTCATCGCCCTGGTAAAGGTGATGAGCCTTGTCGCCCTGCTGGTGCCCGCCCTGCTGGGCTCGGCCTTCTACCTCTTCCTCATCCAGATGCTGGGGCTCATCGCCCAGATCAACATCTCCATCGCCGTCATCAACCTGCTGCCGGTGCCCCCCTTCGACGGGTTTCGCATCCTGGCCTTTTTCGTGCCCGCCCACGTCACCTACAAGCTGCAGGAGTACCAGACCTACATCTCCCTGGCGGTGCTGATGCTGTTGCTGCTGGGCTTTTTGGACTGGCCCATCCAGTTCCTCACCGGCTTCATCTACAAGGGGCTGGGCTTCCTCACCGGCTTTATCGACCTGATCGCCCGGGCCATCGTCTGACGCGACCGACCATTTTGAGAGAGGAGGGGGACAGCAGGTGGCCGAAGTCAACTTTACCCTGCCGCAATTCGAGGGGCCGCTGGAGCTGCTCCTCCACCTGATTTCCAAGCACAAGTTGGATCTCTACGACATCAACATCGCCGAGCTGGTCAACCAGTACACCGCCTATATGGAGCGGGCCGAGCAGTTGGACATGGAGCTCACCGGCGACTTTTTGGAGATGGCCTCCCGCCTGGTCTACATGAAGACGGTCCTCCTCCTCCCCCGCCACGAGGAGGAGCGGGAGCAGCTCAAGGCCGAGCTGCAGGGCCAGCTCATCGAGTACCAGATCTGCCGGCAGATCGCCGGGGAGCTGCGGCAGCAGTACGACCCCCTGGCCCACTTTGTGCGCAACCAACTGCCCGCCCCCAAAGACCTGCTCTACACCCGCCGCCACCAGCCCGAGGAGCTGCTCTCGGCCCTGGTGGCCCTGCGGGGGAAGATCCTGCGCAAGCAGGCGCCCCCCAAGTCCAGCTTTTCGGGGATCGTGGCCAAGCGGGTGGTCTCGGTCTCCTCCCGCATCGTCTTTGTGCTGCGGCGGCTGACCAAGTCGGCGGGGCTGCGGCTGCAGACCCTCTTTGGGCGCCAGTACGAAAAGACCGAGAACGTGGCCACCTTTCTGGCGGTGCTGGAACTCATCAAGGGCGGCCGCATCGCCCTGGACGACGAGAGCGGCGCCATCACCCTGAGGGGAAAGAAGAGATAGGGAGGGGAGACCCCAATGGACATCAACCACGCCAAGGGGGCGGTGGAGGCGGTCTTGTTCGCCTACGCCGAGCCCCTCAGCCCCAAAAAGCTCTCCGAAATTTTGGAGATCGAGGTTTCCACCGTCAAAAACGTGTGCAAACTCATACAGGACGACTGCGAGCGGCCCGGCAGCGGGCTGGCCCTCCTTCAACTGGGGGAGGGCTACCAGCTGGCCACCAAGAAGGCCTATTCCGAGGAGGTCAAGCGCGCCCTGGACGTCAAGCGCAACACCCCCCTCTCCCAGGCGGCCTTCGAGGTGCTGGCCATCATCGCCTACAACCAGCCGGTGACCCGCTCCTTCATTGAACAGGTGCGGGGGATCGACAGCTCCTCCACCGTGGTCAACCTGGTGGAGAAGGGGCTGGTGGCCGAACAGGGGCGGCTGGACCTGCCCGGCCGGCCCATGGCCTACAAGACCACCGACAACTTTCTGCGCTGTTTCGGCCTGCGCTCCCTGGAGGACCTGCCCCAGGTGGAGCGGTTTGCCGAACTGGCCGCCGAGGAGTCGGCGGAAGGGACGGAGGAAACGGAGGAGTCGGAGGAGTCGGCCGAGGGCTGACGCGCCGCCCCCGCAAGGGGGCGAACATCACCCGGGCGGGGTGCGGTGACCGGCCGTTGCGGCCGCCGTCCGCGGAAAAGGGGAGAGGAGGGAACGTGCCATGGTGTGGGTGTGGATCGGGCGGATCCTCCTGGGCCTTCTCCTGCTGTTGGCGGTTTTGCTGCTCATCCCTCTAAAAATCCAGGTGGAGATCGGCCTGGAGGAGCAGCGGGCCACCCTCCGCTACCTCTTTTTGCGCTTCCCCGTCTACCCCTTCAAGGATGCCGAGGAGGCCGAACAGGCCGAGGCGGACGAGGTGCGGGCCGCCGAGGGAAAGGGCAAGAAGAAGGGGAAGGGCGGGAAGAAGACCCCCCTCTCCCAGCAGCTTGGGCTGGTGATGGACATCCTCCGCTCCACCCTTTCGGGGCTGCGTTTTTTGACCCGGCACATCCACCTGCGCCACTTTGACCTGCGGCTGCGGGTGGGGGACGACGAGCCCCACGAGACGGCCGTCCTCTACGGCCAGGTGGGGGGGATCGTCCACGCCTGCCTGGGGCTGGTGGCCAACACCTTTGACTGCCGGTTTGACCGGGTGCAGGTGGAGCCCAACTTCTCCGAACCGGAATTTTTTTTGGATTTGTCCTTCCAAATCGGGGCGCTACCGATTATACTATTGATAACGGCGGGAATAGTCGCCGTCAAATTGCTCCAAAATAGAGGTGTCAAGGCCCCGGACAAGCCGGGCGCAAAGGAAGATAAAGGCGGTGCACACAAATGAGCGAACATCCCATTCAAGGCCTCATTGATACGGCGATGAACAAAATCAAAGAGATGATCGACGGCAACACCATCATCGGCGAGCCCATCCCGGTGGGGGAGAGCGGGGTCATCATCCCGGTCTCCAAGGTCTCCCTCGGCTTTGCCTCGGGGGGGAGCGACTTCCCCACCAAGACCCCCAAGCAGGTCTTCGGCGGGGCCAGCGGGGCGGGCCTCTCGGTCTCCCCGGTGGGCTTTTTGGTGGTCAACGGCGACGACGTGCGGCTGTTGGAGTTCACCAAGAAGTCGGACACCACCGCCGACCGGCTGGTGAACATGGTCCCCGGCGTGGTGGACCGGGTCTCGGGCATCGTCTCCAAGGCTGCCGCCAAGAAAGAGGGCGGCAAGGGCGGGCCGCAGCCGGAAAAGGGCGCCCCTGACCCCACCCCCATGGAGGGGGAGCTGCGCTTCCCCGAGTTTTGAGCGGCGGCGCACCCGCAAAAGAGAGCAAAAAGGGACAGGCCATTAGGCCTGTCCCTTTTTTTGCCGCCCGGCTGGAGCTAGCGGTCTCCCTCGCCGTTGAGGGGATCGCGGGGGCACTTTTCCTCCCCCTCCAACTCGGGCATCCGGTCTTTGGCCAGGGGGACGTCGGAGAGCTCGCTGTAAGACTGGACCGCGGCCCCGGTGATGGGGGGCGTGGGGGTCAGCCCGGTGGTCTCGGTGCTGGAGGCCACCCCCAGCATGTCAAAATAGAGCGCCTCGTCGTCCTCCGGGTCGACCGGCCACTGGTTTTGGCGCGGATCGTTCACGGTTGATTCCTCCCTCTTTCAAAAGTAAAAAGCGGATCATGGGTGCAGAGATAGTCTTCCCGCAAATCGGCCCCGAGTTGCGCCCGGCGACAAAAATTTGAAATGGCGGCCGGGCAGTCATGGCGGGGCGGCCCTCCGCATAGGATTTTTTGAATGGGCAGGTGGTTTTTTTGAAGAGAAGAGAGACAGCGGCAAAACCGGACAGACGGCCCCGGAGGGGGGCGAGCTGGGAGCGGGCTTGGGACCGCCAGGCCGCCCGCCGGGGGGTGGCCCTGCTGTTGGCGGGGCTCCTCCTCTTCGCCTTTGGGGGGGAGGCGAGGGGGGCCGAAGGGGAAAAGGGGGCGGGGGACCCGGTCCTCCCCAAGGTGGAGGCCGACGCCTACATCCTCATGAGCGCCGACACCGGCGAGGTGTTTGCGGGCAAAGACATCCACGCCCAGCTCCCCATGGCCAGCACCACCAAAATCATGACCGGGCTGCTGGCGGCCGAAAGCAGGCCGCTGGACCAGCTCTACACCGTCTCGGCTGAGGACGTGAACACCGAGGGGAGCATGCTGGGTCTCAAGGCGGGGGACCAGCTGACCCTGCGGGACCTGATGACCGGGATGCTCCTCAAATCGGGCAACGACGCGGCGGCCTGCGTGGCCTCGGTGGTGGCGGGGGACCAGTTTGTGGAGCGGATGAACGAGAAGGCGGCCCAGTTGGGGATGGCGGATACCCACTTTGCAAACCCCTCGGGGCTGCCGGACGACGCGCACTACTCCAGCGCCTACGACATGGCCATCCTGGCGCGGGCGGCCCTGCAAAACCCCGACTTTGCCGCCATCTGCGGGAGCTCGGAGGCGGCCATCGCCGTCAGCGGCACCCGCTGGCACCTGCGCAACTCCAACCGCCTCCTGCGGGAGATGGAGGGGGCGGTGGGGATGAAGACCGGCTTTACCAAAAAGGCCGGCCGCTGCCTGGTCTCGGCCGCCACCCGGGACGGGGCGACCCTCATCTGCGTCACCCTGCACTGCTACGACGACTGGCGGGTGCACAAGGACTTGATGGATTACGGCTTCGGCACCGGCGACCGGCAGCCCACCGACCCCACCTACGTGGCCACCCTGGACGTGGTCGGGGGGACGGCGGAGACGGTGTCGGTGCGGGTGGAGAGCGACCTGGAAGAGCTCCTCCTGAAAGACGGCAGCGCCCTGAAAAAGACGGTCAACCTGCCCCCCTTCCTCTACGCCCCGGTGGCGGAGGGCCAGGTGGTGGGGGAGATCCTCTACACCGCGGGGGAGGGGGAGGCCCCGCGGGTGGAGATCGTCGCCTCCCAGGGGGTGGCGGCCAAGGAGACCCCCAAAAAGGGCTTTTGGCAGTGGCTGCTGGGCCTCTTTCAAAAAAAGGACCGGTGAAATATTTTATTTTCCGCCATTTTCCGTTCTAAAATACACTGCCAGCATCTTGTATAAATTGTTGTTTTATGCTAAAATATGTCGAAAGAAAACGGTGTAGAGGAGGAGACGGAAGATGAAGTGCGAGAATTGCGGCGCAGAGATGGGCGAGGCCACCGTCTGCAAGTTCTGCGGCCATACCGCGCCGCAGAAGGAAACGGTGCAGAACGTGACCATCAACTACTACGGGACGGCGCCGGGGGCGGAAGTGGTCCCGCCAGTGGTCGCTCCAGTGGTGCAGCCGGTCTATCAGCCGGTGGCGCAGCAGGTGAGCGACAAAAGCAAGGTGGTGGCCATCGTCATCTGGCTGATTTTTGGCCTCTTTGGGGGGCACCAGTTCTACGCCGGCAAGATGAAGATGGGGCTGATCTATTTCTTCACCGCCGGGCTTTTCAGCATCGGCTGGCTGGTGGACGGCATCAGCCTTTTCGCCGGCACCTTTAAAGATCAACACGGCTATCCCATCAAAAATTGAGGGGGCGGCAGGGGGGACGCCCCTGCCGGGAGAGGGTCCCCCCTCCCAGGCGGCGGCTGGGGGAGCATTCAAAGGGGCGTTTGCCGGCGGCTGTCGGCACTTCTCTGCCCAAAAAGGGGGGAGGGCGTTTTTCGCCCTCCCCCCTCTGGCGCTTGAGCGGCCGACCCCCTGCTTCTACCGGGGGCAAACGGCGCTGGCGGAAGGCCTCCTGAATGGAGAGGAATGCGCAAAGAGAAAGACGATCTCTGAATAGAGGCGGTGCGGACCGGCATTCTCGATTGCCAGTTTGCCGGCGGCCGCGCGTCCGGCGCAACCATTCCCCGGGCCCCTTATACACACCTAGATGTGTATTAGAGACCGGAGTAAGCTCGGACGAGCGGCGTGTAGGGCACGAGTGTATATCTAGGCGGCTGCCGGAGCCATCACAGAACAACATGGGCGGCCGGCGACGCGGGCTCCACGACACCCACGCGCCCGGCCTTTGTGGGGGAGGCAAGGGGTCTCGTGGAGTGCCGTTGACCTGCCTCTTATAGACGTCTGGATGTGTATAAGAGACGTCCCCTGGGCCGCGCGTCTGGCGCAATCATCCCTTGGGCCGCGCGTCTGGCGCAATCATCCCCTGAGCCGTGCGCCCGGTGCAACCGTCTCTTGAGCCGTGCGCCGGTGCGACTCCCTTTTGAGGCCGATGTCGCCCACCTGTTTTGCCGGCGGTTTTGGCTGTGGGTGAAATGGGCCCGCGGGGTGCAAAACCGGGCGTTTTGTGCTATCATAGACCCTGAAAAAGGACAGAGGGGGAGATGTGTGTGAAGTGTGACAACTGCGGCGCGGAGATCGGGCTGGACGGGGTCTGCAAATTTTGCGGCACGGTGCTGCCCCCGCGGGAGCCGGTCGCGCCCCCGCCGGTGGCGCCTGGCTGGGGGGCACCACCGCCCAGGCCGGTGTTTTCGATCCCGCAGCCCCGCGTGCCGGTGCAGCAGCCGGTGCAGGCGGCAAGCCCCAAGAGCAGGTGGGTGGCCATCCTTCTCTGGCTGCTGCTGGGCTACCTGGGGGCGCACCAGTTTTACGCCGGCAAGGTGGGGATGGGGATCCTCTACCTGTTCACCTTCGGCCTGTGCGGCATCGGCTGGGTCATCGACGGGGTCAGCCTTTTCGCCGGCAGCTTTCGGGACCGGTACGGCCTTCCCATCCGGGTGTAGGGGGCCAAAGGGGAGCGGGCGCTCGGGACGGCAGGTCCCCGGCGCCCGCTCTTTTTTGTCCCGGCAAAGGGGGGAGACAGCGCAAAGGGGGGAGACAGCGCAAAGGGGGGATCTGGGCGCAGACATTTTACAAAAGGGCGTGGTGCTGCGGCCAAAAACATGGTAAAATACAAATGTATGGCCAAAGGAGGATATTATGCCTAGAGATACACGACTGCAAAAAGCCATGTCCCAGTGGGGCGTCTGCTCCCGGCGCAAGGCCGAGGAGTACATTCAGCGCGGCCGGGTGAAGGTCAACGGCCACCCCGCCCGCCTGGGGGACAAGATCGACCCCCGCAAAGACCTGGTCACCCTGGATGGGGAGCGGGTGAACGGCGCCCCCAAAGCCGAGTACCAGTACCTGATGCTGCACAAGCCCCGGGGCTATGTCACCACCCTGCAGGACGAGCAGGGCCGCCGCTGCGTGGCCGATTTGATGGCCGGGGTGGGGGAGCGGGTCTACCCCATCGGCCGGCTGGACAAAAATTCCGAGGGGCTGCTGCTCTTCACCAGCGACGGCGCCTTCGCCAACCTGATGATGCACCCCAGCAAAAAGGTCTCCAAGACCTACCGGGTCACCGTCCGCCCCGACGCGTCCGACGAGCAGATCGTCGCCATGAGCGACGGCGTCTACATCGACGGGCGCAAGACCGCCCCCGCCACCATCCGGGTGCTGGACAAGCAGCCCGGCCGCTGTGTGCTGGAGTTCGTCATCCGCGAGGGGCGCAACCGCCAGATCCGCAAGATGTGCGAGGAGGTGGGGCTGGAGGTCGCCCGCCTCAAGCGCACCGCCTTCGGCCCCCTCAAGCTGGGGATGCTCAAGCCCGGCACCTACCGCCCCCTCACCAAACAGGAGGTGGCGGCCCTGCGGGGGGCGGCCGGCCTGAGCGGCCCGGGGGAGAAAAAGTGATCCGCATCCAGCGGACGGGGGAGCGCTTTGCCGCCGCCGAAGGGGGGCGGACGCTCGCCTCCTGCGATTTTTTCCTGCGGGGGAACACCGTCTTGCTGGGGGCCCCCGCCTATGCCGAACTGCCGGTGGCCGACGGGGTCTTTCGCGCCTGTCTGGACTACTTCGAGCGCCGGGGCTACCTGGACTACGGCCCCGCCGACGAGGCGGCGGCCGCCGCCTTTGCCGCCCTGGGCTACACCGTCTGCCGGGTGGGGGAGACCGGGGGCATCGCCGCCTTCTTCGAGACCTGCAAAAACTGTAAAAACTGACGGGTGGCACCTTGTTATTTTTTCGGCAATGCTGTATACTGTATTTGATTTTGCTATTCACTGCTACTTGATATAAAAGAAATGGAGGAACAACGATGAGTCCAAAAAGCAGACTGGAAATTCTCTCAGAGCAAAGCGGCAAATTGGACAGGGAGTCGGTGGCCTATGCGCGGCTGGACCGGCTCTTTGACGAGGGCAGCTTTGTCGAGCTGGACGCCTTTGCCAAGGCGGGCTGTGAGAGCGCGGGCGTGGTCACCGGGTACGGCATGGTAAACGGCGGCTCGGTCTTCGCCTTCTCGCAGGACAGCTCGGTCGCGGGCGGCGCCGTCTCGGCCGCCACCGGCGCCAAGATCGCCAAGGTGTACGAGATGGCCGCCAAGGTGGGGGTGCCCGTGGTGGGCATCTACGACTCCAAGGGCGCCTGCATCGCCGAGAACAGCGAGGTGCTCGCCGCCTACGGGGAGATGCTGCAGCGCTCGGCCGCCCTCTCGGGTGTGGTCCCCCAGATCGCGGTCATCGCCGGGGTCTGCGCCGGCACTTCTGCCCTGATGGCCGCCAACGCCGACCTGGTCATCATGGCCAAAGACGCCGAGTTTTTCCTGACTGCTCCCTTTGTCTCCAGCGCCGCCGGCGACAAGGTCGAGGGCGCCGGCAAGGCCGAGGCCGCCGTGCGCAGCGGGGTGGTGCAGCTGGTGGCCGAGGACGACATGGCCGCCGTCGAGGAGGCCAAGAAGATCGTCTCCATGCTGCCCCTCAACAACCTCTCCGAGGCCCCCTACTGCGAGTACGACGAGCCCGCTGCCGCCGAGAAGCTGCGGGCCGCCTGCGAGGACCTGTCCTCCTACGACGCCAAAGAGGTCATCGAGAGCATCTTTGACGAGGGGAACGTCACCTTCTTGGAGAACGCCCCCAACGCCGTGACCGCCCTGGCCACCCTGGCCGGACAGGCCGTGGGCGTGGTGGCCACCGTGGGCGGCGACCAGCGGCTGTGCAAGGGCGCCAGCGCCCGCATCGCCCGCTTTGTCTCCATCTGCGACAGCTTCGCCATCCCGGTCATCACCCTGCTCAACTGCAAGGGCTTTAAAGAGAGCTCCTCCGACGAGCTGGCCGGCGGCATCCGCGACGCGGCCCGCCTGGCCCACGTCTACGCCGAGGCCACCTGCCCGAAGATCGCCGTCATCACCGGCGAGGCCTACGGCGCCGCCTATGTGGCCCTGGCCGGCAAAAACGCCTCCGCCGACCTGACCGTCGCCTGGCCCTCCGCCGTCATCTCCACCCTGGCCCCCGAGGCCGCGGTGAACATCCTCTGCGGCGAGGAGATCAAGGCGGCCGCCGACCCGGTGGCCGAGCGGGCCGCCAGAGTGCAGGCCTACATCGACACCACCGCCTCCGCCTTTGAGGCGGCGGCAAAGGGTCACGTGGACTGCGTGATCGACCCGGCCGAGACCCGCGCCACCCTGATCCGCGCCGCCGAGATGCTGGCGGGCAAGCGGGTCGCCAAACTGCCCAAAAAACATGGCAACATGCCGCTGTAACAACATAGAGGAGGAGTATCACCATGAAAAGATTTAACATAACTGTCAACGGCACCGCTTACGACGTGGCTGTGGAAGAGCTGGCCGCCGGCGCCGCCCCCGTGGCTGCCCCCGCTCCCGCTCCGGCCCCTTATACACCTCTAGATGTGTATACGAGCAACCTCCCCCTACGAAACATCGGCATCCTCATCCCTGTCCCTTATACACATCTAGATGTGTATAAGAGACACATCCTCGACATCAAGGTCGCCGCCGGCGACGCCGTCAAGAAGGGCGACGTGCTGGCCATCCTGGAAGCCATGAAGATGGAGAACGAGATCATGTGCCCGCAGGACGGCACCGTCGCCTCCATCAACGTGCAGAAGGGCGACTCGGTCAACTCCAACGATTTGATTATGACCCTCCAGTAAAGCATACCTGGAAGGAGAAAGAGGTACTGGTTTATGGCTAAGATTGGAATTACAGAAACCGTATTGCGCGACGCACACCAGTCCCTGTTTGCCACCCGGATGACCATGGACGACATGTTGCCGATTTTGGGCGAGATGGACAAAGTGGGCTACCATTCGGTGGAAGCTTGGGGCGGCGCCACCTTCGACGCCTGCATCCGCTTTTTGGACGAAGACCCCTGGGACAGACTGCGCACCATTAAAAAACACATGCCCAACACCCCCATCCAGATGCTCTACCGGGGGCAGAACTGCCTGGGCTACCGCCACTACGCCGACGACGTGGTGGAGTACTTCGTCGAGAAGTCGGTGGCCAACGGCATCGACGTCATCCGCATCTTTGACGCCCTCAACGATATCCGCAACCTGCAGGCGTCCATCCGCGCCACCAAGCGCCAGAACGCCCACCTGCAGGCCTGCATCTCCTACACCACCTCCCCGGTGCACAACATCCCCTACTTTGTGCAGTACGCCAAGGAGCTGGAGAACGAGGGCGCCGACTCCATCTGCATCAAGGACATGGCGGGCCTGTTGACCCCCTACACCGTCTTTGATCTGGTGAAGGCCCTGAAGGAGAACGTGAAGATCCCCATTCAGCTGCACTCCCACTACACCTCCGGCCTGGCCTCCATGGTGCTGCTCAAGGGCATCGAGGCGGGCGCCGACGTGATCGACACCGCCATCTCCCCCCTGGCGCTGGGCACCTCTCACGCCCCCACCGAGTCGATGGTGGCCGCCCTGGCCGGGACCGAGTACGACACCGGTCTGGACCTGAACCAGCTCAACAAGGTGCGGGAGTACTTTGCCAAGATCCGCACCAAGTACATCGAAAACGGGATGATCTCGCCCAAGGTCCTGGGCGTGGACGCCAACACCCTGCTCTACCAGGTGCCCGGCGGCATGATCTCCAACCTCATCAGCCAGCTGAAACAGGCCGGCAAAGAGGACAAATTTGAAGAGGTGCTGCAGGAGATCCCCCGCGTCCGCAAAGACGCCGGCTATCCCCCGCTGGTCACCCCCACCTCGCAGATCGTCGGCACCCAGGCGGTGTTCAATGTCATCGGCGGGGAGCGCTACAAGATGGTCACCAAGGAGTTCAAGGGCCTGGTGCGCGGCGAATACGGCCGCACCCCGGTGGAGATCGAGCCCGATTTCGTCAAGAAGATCATCGGCGACGACGAGCGGATCACCTGCCGCCCCGCCGACCTGATCGAGCCCGAGCTGGATAAGCTGCGGGCCGAGTGCGCCGACTACATGCAGCAGGAAGAGGACGTGCTGACCTACGCCCAGTTCGGCCAGGTCGCGGTCAAGTTCTTCGAGAACCGCCGCAACAAACAGCTGCACATCGACGGCGAGCACGTGGACACCCAGAACAAGGTCCACCCCCTGTAAGCAGAGCGCGCAAAGGGCGCAGCCCTTGCCGTCGATCGGTATGAAAGACAGCCGGAAGGTAACGAGCCTTCCGGCTGTCTTTTTTTGTCGTTTTCGCGCCCCGGATCCCCCGACTCTGCCGGGGGTGTCAAATTGCTCCCGCGAAAGATTTCCCGAAAGGAGGGGGCGCAGAAGGCGCAAAAAGAAGGGCAGGTTCTGGGGCTGAGAGGTGTCCTCGATTGCCGGTTTGGCGGTGGCGTGGGTGTTATGAAAAGATATTCGATGCCCCCGAGGGGCCGGGCCCAGATGAGGCCCTTTTGGGATCGGTGCGGATCGCCCGTTTCAGCGGTGATTTTGTCTGGAAGGGGGAAATCTGCAATGCAAGGGGAAGGGAAGGGCCGGTAAATCCCCGCTGAGAAAGGGCAGTCTGTAGGTTCACTCGGCTGCACACAAGCCTCTCTCCGCACCTGACTGGCGCACCGGGGTGTCAACCGACACACCGGCGCGTTGGAGGGGGGAGGCCGCTTTGCTCTGCACCCGCTGTTCGAGGCGGCGGGGACGTTTTTTCGCACCGCTTGTAAAGCCAACCTTCTTCCACCCGGCAGCAAAACGGCCCGGGTGCTGGGCAGGGGTGAGGCCGACCGGCAAAGCCTTTCTGAAAAAGGCCGGTCTGCAGGTTTGACCCGGCACGTGCAAGCCTCCCTTCTGCACTTGGCCAGTGTACTGAGATGCCAGCCAGCAGTGGCGGTGGATGTAAACCGTCTTGCTCCGTCCTTACTGTCTAAGTCGGTGGCAGAAAGTGTTTCCTTGTGCCACCTGTAAACCCAAGCTCCTCCCGCCCGGCGGCAAACCGGCCCGGGTGCTGGGCAGGGAGACCAATCGGCAAAACCCTGCTGAAAAAGGGCGGTCTGCGGGTTTGCCCCGCCGCGTGCAAGTCCCTCTCTGCCCCCTCGCTCAGCGCCCCAGAGCGCCGCCAAGTGGCGCTGTCTCCCCCTTTCCTTGTCGGCCGCCCGCGGGCGGCCATTCTTTTTTTGTGGAGAGCTCCGTCCACAGGAGAGTGGCAGGGCGGCGGAGGAGAAAACAAATTTGCGAGAAAACTGCAGATTGGCGGAGAAAACGGCCCAAAATAGAAGGGGTGCGGTTGACAGTGACCGCCCCAAAATAGTAAAATAGATAAAAATAGGGGCGGCCCAAATGAGAGCCGGACGCCCCCGCCCGCCAGGGGACAGGAGTCCCCGGCGGCGCGCCACAAAACCGCCCCTTTTAGGGCGGCGATAGGGAGTAAAACAGGCGCCTGCGGGCCGCCGCCAGGCGGAGCCACGCGGGCTGTTTTGTGCCGGTGAAACAATGAGAAGAGGGGCGAATGGATGGTTCGGAGCATGACCGGGTACGGCCGCAGCCAGCAGCAGCTGGGCGGCTACGACATCCTGCTGGAAATCAGGAGCGTCAACCACCGCTACTTTGAGTTCTCCTGCAAGACGCCGCGGATGTACGGCTATCTGGAGGACAGGCTGAAGGCCTTTGTGCAGGAGAGGGTCTCCCGCGGCAAAATTCAGGTCAACCTCTACCTGCAGCGGCTCGACGGGGGGGACGAGGTCATCGCCGTCAACCGGGCGGTGGCCCAGGGCTATTTGCAGGCCCTGCGGGAGGTGCGCGCTGAGCTGGATGTGGACGACGACATCGCCCTATCCGACATCGCCCGGCTGCCCGATGTCTTTGCCGTCCGCCGCGCGCAGGAGGACCCCGAGGCCGTCTGGTCCCTGGTCGCCCAGGTGGCCGAGGCCGCGGTGGACGAGTTTCTCGCCATGCGGGCCGCCGAGGGGGAGCGGATGAAGGACGACATCCTCGCCCGCGCTCAGGCGGTGCTCAGCTATGTGGCCAAAATCGAGGCCGCCGCCCCCCAGACGGTGAGCGCCTACCGGGACAGGCTCTATGCCAAGTTGCAGGAGCTGCTGGGCGACCGCCAGATCGACGAGGGGCGGCTGCTCACCGAGGCGGCCCTCTTTGCCGACAAGGTGGCCACCGACGAGGAGACGGTGCGGCTGCGCAGCCACGTGGCCTCGCTGGAAGAGATCCTGGCCGGGGGTGAGGCGGTGGGCCGCAAGCTGGATTTCCTGGTACAGGAGTTCAACCGCGAGGCCAACACCATCGGCTCCAAGTGCCCCGACGTGGCCATCAGCAAGCTGGTGGTGGAGATGAAGTCGGAGATCGAGAAGATGCGCGAACAGGTGCAGAATATTGAGTAAGCGGCCCCAGGCCGGAAAGGAATCGCTATGAAACTGATCAACATCGGCTTTGGCAACATGGTGTCGGCCAACCGGCTCATCGCCATTGTCAGCCCGGAGAGCGCCCCCATCAAGCGGATCATCCAGGACGCCCGGGACAAGGGCCTGCTCATCGACGCCACCTACGGGCGGCGGACGAGGGCGGTCATCGTCACCGACAGCGACCACGTCATCCTCTCGGCCGTGCAGCCCGAGACCATCGGCAACCGGCTGGACAAGGGGGAGGACCTGCTGGAGGAGGATGAAGATGAATAATCGCGGGATCCTGTTTGTCCTCTCCGGCCCCTCGGGCAGCGGCAAGGGCACGGCCATCAAAGAGCTGATGGGCCGCCGCCCACTGAAACTGTCGGTCTCGGCCACCACCCGCGCCCCTCGCCCCGGCGAGGTGGACGGAGTGCAGTACTACTTCTTGAGCAAAGAGGAGTTCGAGCGGCGGATCGCCGACGGCGAGATGCTGGAATACGTCAACTACTGCGGCAACTACTACGGCACCCCCAAGGCGCCGGTGGAGGAGAGCCTGGCCGCCGGCCAGGACGTGCTGCTGGAAATCGAGGTCACCGGGGCCAAAAACATCCGCACCCTGGCGCCCGAGGCGACGCTGCTCTTCGTCATCCCCCCCAGCATGAAGGAGCTGCGCCGCCGGCTGGAGGGCCGCGGCACCGAGGACGCCGCCACCATCGAGCGGCGGCTGGCGGTGGCCAAAGAGGAATTGCGGCAGTACGGCCTGTACGACTACGTGGTGCTCAACGACACCGTCGAGAGCTGCGCCGACCAAATCGAGACCATTATGGAAGCGCAGAAGCGCGCCTCCCGCTACATGGGACAAATTATGGAAAGAGTGATGGAAGAATGTTAAGACCCGCACTGAGTGAACTGCTGAAACCCAACCAGAGCTATTACATGCTGGTGGTGGCCGTGGCCAAGCGCGCCCGGGAGATCGTGGAGGAGGCCGCCGAGGAGGAGCGCATCCTGGTGGAAAAGCCGGTGAAGCTGGCGGTGATGGAGTTTGCCAACAATGTCTGCTCCATCCGGGACGACGGCAGAAACGACTGACAGGCGCCCCCGCACAGCGGGCGGCGCGCAGGAGGGATGAATGATGGACCTGACCGGCAAGAAAATTTTACTGGGGATCACCGGCGGCATCGCCGCCTACAAGATGGCCAACGTGGCCTCGGCCCTCACCAAGGAGGGGGCCGAGGTCCACGTCCTCATGAGCGAGAACGCCACCCAGTTCATCACCCCCCTCACCTTTGAGACCCTCACCCGGCGCAAGGCCTATGTCGACACCTTCGACCGGGTCTTTTCCTGGGATGTCAAGCACATCTCCCTCACCGAGGGGGCCGACCTCTTCGCCGTGGCCCCGGCCACCGCCAACTTCATCGCCAAGGCGGCCTGCGGCCTGGCCGACGACATGCTCACCACCACCTTTTTGGCCGCCACCTGCCCCAAGCTGGTGGCCCCGGCCATGAACGTGAACATGTACGAAAACCCCGCCACCCAGCAAAACATCGAGACCCTGCGCCGGCGGGGGATGCTGATCGTCGAGCCGGACAGCGGCTACCTGGCCTGCGGGGTCACCGCCAAGGGGCGGCTGCCCGAGCCCCCGGCCCTGGTGGAGGCCATCCACCGCATCCTCTTCCCCCCCAAGCGGGATCTGGAGGGGGTGCGGCTGCTGGTGACCGCCGGCCCCACCCGGGAGTATTTGGACCCGGTGCGCTTTCTCAGCAACCGCTCCACCGGGAAGATGGGCTATGCCATCGCCGCCGCGGCCCAGCGCCGGGGGGCGGTGGTGACCCTGGTCACCGGCAAGGTGTCCCTGGCTCCCCCCGAGGGGGTGGAGACGGTCCCCGTCGAGTCGGCGGAGGAGATGTACCGGGCGGTGATGGACCGGCTGGACGGGCAGGACATGGTGGTCAAGGCGGCGGCGGTGGCCGACTTCACCCCGGCCCAGACGGCGGAGGACAAGCTGAAAAAGGACCAGTTGGACGGCCGCATCGAACTGGTGCGCACCAAGGACATCCTGGCGGCGGTGGGGGAGCGCGCCCGCCCCGACCAGGTGATCTGCGGCTTCTCGATGGAGACGAGGGATCTGGTGGAGAATTCGTCCAAGAAACTCGCCTCCAAGCGCGCCGACATGATCGTGGCCAACAACCTCAAGCAGCCCGGCGCCGGGTTCGAGGTGGACACCAACGTGGCGACCCTCCTCACCAAAAAGGGGGCGGAGGAGCTGCCCCTGCTGCAAAAGGGGGAGTTGGCCGACCGGCTGCTGGACCGGCTGCTCGCCCTCTGGCAGGCCAAGCGGGGCGAGCACTAGAGCTGTGCGGGGGCACGGCGGAGCGGCTTTGGAATCCGTGACCGCGGGCGGCCGGCGCGCCTGTCCCCAAGATGGAAAATAGAAGAGAGGAGGCGGCTTTGTCTGTGCCCGAAACGGTTGCGAAAATAGCGGTGGACAATGCCGCCTTTTACTTTGACAAACCCTTTAGCTACAAGATCCCCCCCGCCTTGCGGGAGGAGGTCGCCCCCGGGGCGCGGGTCACCGTCCCTTTTGGGCGGGGGAACAAGCGCCGCAGCGGCCTGGTGCTGGAACTCTGCCAGGAGGAGGACACCTCCCGCTGCAAGGAGATCGCCAGCGTCTACGACCGGGAACTCTGCGAAAATGAAGAGCTCTTCAAGCTGGTTTTCTACCTGCGGGAGACCACCTTCTGCACCTACTACGACGCGGCCAAGGCCATCCTCCCGGCGGGGGTGGGGATCACCATCAAGGAGTATTTCCTCCTGCGCGAGGAGCTGCTGCCTCCCGCCCTCACCCCCCGGCAGCAGTCGGCGGTGGAGGCCCTGCGCGCCCGCCGGGGGCGGCTCCTCTGCGCCGATTTGCTGGCGGCGACCGGCTGGAAGCCGGACGCCAGGGAGCTGCGGGAGCTGCTGGAGTGCGGCGCCCTGGAGCGGGACTACCAGAACCGCCGCCGCTACGGCGGGGACCAGATCACGTGGGCCAAGGCCATTCCCTTTACAGGTAAGCTGACCCCCAAGCAGAAGGCGGTCTACGACTGGCTCTGCACCAGGGAGGAGGGGGCCACCTTGAAAGAGCTGCTCTACCAGACCGGGGTGGGGCGGACGGTGGTGGACAACCTGAAAAAGAAGGGGGCCCTGGCCCTCTTTGAGCAGGAGAGCTACCGCGAGGTCTTCGACGTGGCCGGGCGGGAGGACCCGGGCGGGGTGGTGTTGACCCCGGCCCAGGCGGCGGTCTACGACCCCCTGTCGGCGGCCATGGCGAAACGGGCCTACGGCTGCTCGCTCCTCTACGGGGTCACCGGCTCGGGCAAGACCCTGGTCTTCATCAAGCTGATCGAAAACGCCCTGCGCCTGGGCAAACAGGCAATTTTGCTGGTGCCGGAAATCGCCCTCACCCCCCAGGTCATCACCCGCTTCAAGACCCTCTTTGGGGAGCGGGTGGCGGTCCTGCACAGCGGCCTCTCGGTGGGGGAGCGGGCCAGCGAGTACCGGCGGATCAAGGAGGGGAAGGCCGACATCGTCATCGGCACCCGCTCGGCGGTCTTCGCCCCCCTGCGAAACATCGGCATCATCATCCTGGACGAGGAGCAGGAGGGGAGCTACCACTCCGACTCCTCCCCCAAGTACCACGCCCGGGACGTGGCCCGCTTTCGCGCCAAATACCACGCCGCGCAGTTGGTGTTGGCCTCCGCCACCCCCAGCGTGCTGACCTTCAGCGCCGCCAAGCGGGGGGAGATCGCCCTCTACCAACTGCCGGAGCGGTACTCCGGCAACGCCCTGCCCCAGGTGGAGCTGGTGGACATGAAGGCGGAGCTGGCCTCGGGTAACACCTTTGAGATATCCCGCCCCCTGGCCCGGCAGATCCAACTGGCCGTGGGCGCGGGGCACCAGGTGATCTTGCTCATCAACCGCCGGGGGTACAACACCACCGCCGTCTGTTCGAGCTGCGGGGCGGTGGCCCGCTGCAAGCACTGCGACATCCCCCTGACCTACCACCGGCAAAACGGGCGGCTGGTCTGCCACTACTGCGGTTACTCGGTGGAGCTGACCGGCCGCTGCGACAACTGCGGCGACAGCCACCTGCGGCTGTTGGGGGCCGGCACCCAGAAGGTGGAGGACCAGTTGGAACTCCTCTTCCCCGAGGCGCGCATCCTGCGCATGGACACCGACACCACCGTCAGCAAGGACTCCCACCGCGCCTTTTTACAGGCCTTTGCCGGGGGGGAGTACGACATCCTGGTGGGCACCCAGATGGTGGCCAAGGGGCTGGACTTCCCCAACGTCACCCTGGTGGGGGTGCTGGGGATCGATCACGTGCTGGGCGGCCAGAGCTACCGCAGCTTTGAGCGCTGCTTCTCCCTGGTGACCCAGGTGGTGGGCCGGGGCGGCCGGGGCGCCCAGTCGGGGCGGGCGGTCATCCAGACTTTCGACCCCCAAAACCGGGTGCTGGGCCTGGCCTCCCGCCAGGACTACGACGCCTTTTTTGCCGAGGAGATGCAGGCCCGCAAGTACCTGCTCTACCCGCCCTTTTGCGACCTCTGCCTGATCGGCCTCACCGGGGCCAAGCGGGAGCGGTGCATCGAGGCGGGCCGGGCGCTGATGGAGATCTTGCAGCGGCTGGCCCAGGGCAACTACCGGGGAGTGCCCCTGCGGCTGATGGGCCCCACCCCCTTTTTGGTGGAGCGCGTCAGCGACAAGTACCGCTACAAGATCATCGTCAAGTGCAAGAACAACCGCACCTTCCGCGCCCTGCTGCGGGAGGCCATCGCCGCCCTGGCCCAGCAGGTTTCCCTGCGGGATGTGGCGGTGGGGGTAGATTTTCACCCCGACAATGAGATATAATAGACGCGATAAGGCAATTTTCGCCCGTTTGCCCCTTCGGGGCCGGGGCGTCCACAGACTGTGCGATAGAGAAGGAGCAGGTAGACCATGGCAATGCGCAACATCGTGACCAAGGAGCAGGAGCTTCTGCGAAAGAAGAGCCGCCCGGTGGAGAAGTTTGACGAGAAACTGGCCCAACTGGTGGAGGACATGATCGAGACCATGAACGAGGCCGACGGGGTCGGCCTGGCCGCCCCCCAGGTGGGGCTTCTGCGCCGGGTGGTGGTCATCGACGTGGGGGAGGGGCCGATGGAGCTCATCAACCCCGAGATCCTCTCCCGCGAGGGGGAGGAGGAGGCGGTGGAGGGCTGTCTCTCCTTCCCGGGGGAGTTCGGCTTTGTCACCCGCCCCTACAAGGTGAAAGTCCGCTACCAGGACCGCACCGGCCAGGTGCTGGAAAAGGAGGGGGAAGACCTCTTCGCCCGCTGCGTCTGCCACGAACTCGACCACCTGGACGGGGTGCTGTTTGTGGACAAGGCCAGCCAGATCCTCACCAAGGAAGAGCTGGCCGAACTCATCGCCCAGCAAGAAGGGGAGGAGGGGGAGCAGTAGCCCCCCTCCCGCGAAAGGCGGTTTGCAGATGGACATCGTATTTATGGGGACCCCCGACTTTGCCGAACAGAGTCTGCGGGCCCTGCTGGAACAGGGCTTTTCGGTCAAGGCCGTCTACACCCAGACCGACAAGCCGGTGGGCCGCAAGCGGGTGCTGACCCCGCCCCCGGTCAAGGTGCTGGCCCAGCGCCACGGCATCCCGGTCTACCAGCCCAAGAGCCTGCGCCGGCCCGAGGTGCAGGAGGAACTGCGCGCCCTGGCCCCCGACTTGATCGTGGTGGTGGCCTACGGCAAGATCCTCCCCAAGGAGGTCATCGACCTGCCCCCCCTGGGCTGCGTCAACGTCCACGGCTCCCTGCTGCCCCGCTACCGGGGGGCCGCCCCCATCCAGTGGGCGGTCATCAACGGGGAGAAGGAGACCGGCGTCACCACCATGTATATGGATGAAGGGGTGGACACCGGGGACATCATCCTCCAGTCCACCACCCCCATCGGCCAGGAGGAGACCTCCGGCGAGCTCTTTGACCGGCTGGCCGCCCAGGGGGCGGAGCTGCTGGTGGAGACCTTGCGCCTGGTGGAGCGGGGCGAGGCCCCCCGCCGGGCGCAGGAGGGGGAGTCTTGCTACGCCTCCATGCTCGACAAGGAGCTGGCCGAACTGGATTTCACCGCCCCCGCCCAGGCGGTGCACGACCGGGTGCGGGGTCTAAACCCCTGGCCGGTGGCCTATACTTTTTTCGGCGGCAAGAAGTGCAAGGTCTTTTCCTGTGAGGTGGTCCCCGGCCCCTTTGCGGCGCCCCCCGGCTGCGCGGTGGCTGACGGCTCCCTCTGTATCGCCTGCGGCGACGGCAGCGGGGTGCGGCTGAAAGAAGTCCTCTTGGAGGGCGGCAAGCGCACCACCGAGGCCGACTTTCTGCGCGGCCACCCGGTCAAGGCGGGGGACCGCTTCGCCGGCTGACCGCTTCGCCGACTGACCCGACCTTGCCCTCACCCTCATCCTTGCCCCGGGAAGGAGAATTTGCAGATGCCCTTTTTTCTAATTGACCGATACTACCTGTTGTTGGTGGTGCCCGCCCTCCTGGTGACCCTCTGGGCCCAGGTGCGGGTCAAGTCCACCTTTGCCAAGTACAGCCACGTCTTTTCCCGCCGGGGCTTTACCGGCAAGGACGCGGCCCTCTACATCCTGCGGCAAAACGGGGTGACGGGCGTCTCGGTGAGCGAGACCGGCGGCCACCTCAGCGACCACTACGACCCCCGGGCGGGGGTGATCCGCCTCTCGGGGGAAGTCTACTCCGGCACCTCGGTGGCCTCCATCGGGGTGGCCGCTCACGAGGCGGGGCACGCCCTCCAACACGCCCAGGGGTATTTCCCCCTCACCCTGCGAAACGCCATCATCCCCATCACCAACATCGGTTCCACCCTCTCGGGGCCCCTCATCCTGCTGGGCTTCATCATGGGGATGGGGCCGCTGGTGGACGTGGGGATCCTGCTGTTTTCCCTGGTGGTGGTCTTTCAATTGGTGACCCTGCCGGTGGAGTTCAACGCCAGCCACCGGGCCGTCGCCATCCTCGGCGACGCCGGGCTGCTGGAGGGGGAGGAGCTCACCGGCGCCAAGCGGGTGTTGAGCGCCGCCGCCCTCACCTATGTGGGCAGCCTGCTGGTCTCCCTGGCCAACCTGCTGCGATTGATCTTGCTTTTCGGACGGAGGAACAATGACTGACAGACAGACGAGTGAGCGGCTGGTGGCCGCCAAGGCCCTCTGCCGGGTGGAGACCGGCGGCTACGCCGGCGCGGTGCTGGACCAGGCCCTGGAGCAGAGCGGGCTGGAACCCCGGCAGCGGGCCCTGGCCACCCGGCTGGTCTACGGGGTCACCAGCTGCAAATACCGGCTGGACGAGGCCGTTGACCGGCTCTGCGGGGGGCGGCCCCTCTCGGTGCAGGTGCGCACCATCCTCCGCCTGGGGCTCTACCAGCTGGCCTTCTGCGACGGCATCCCCGCCAGCGCCGCCGTCAACGAGACGGTGAAGCTGGCCGGCCCCCTGCGCCAAATCGGGGCCACCGGGCTCTGCAACGCCGTGCTGCGCCGCTTCCTGCGGGAGGGGAAACCCCTCTACGAGGGGGAGGACCTGTCGGTGCGCTATTCGGTGGAACCCTGGATCGCAAAGCTCTGGCAAAAGCGCTACGGCGGCGACACCTGCCGGGCCCTGCTGGAGGCCTTTGCGGGCGAGTTCCCCACCTTTGTGCGGGTCAACACTCAAAAGACCACCGCCCCGGCCCTGCTGGCCCGCTGGCGGGCGGCGGGGATCCCCGCCGCCGAGACCGGGTGTGAAAACGCCCTGCGGCTGGAGGCGGCGGGCCGGGTGCCCGACCTGCCCGGCTTTGCCGAGGGGCTCTTTCACGTGCAGGACCTCTCCTCCCAGTACTGCGCCCTGGCCCTGGGCGCCAAGCCGGGGGAGCGGGTGATCGACTTCTGCGCCGCCCCAGGCGGCAAGAGTTTCACCCTGGCCCAGATGATGGGGGACAAAGGCGAGCTTCTCGCCTGCGACCTGCAGGGCTACAAGGCCGCCCTCATCGCCGAGGGGGCACAGCGCCTGGGGCTCTCCGCCGTGCGCGCCCAGGTGCACGATGCCCGGCAGCCCCTCCCGGGTGGGGAGGCGGACCGCATCCTCTGCGACGTGCCCTGCTCGGGGTTGGGGGTGATGGGCAAAAAGCCTGACCTGCGCTACAAGCGGCGCGACGAGGTGAAGGACCTGCCCAGCCTGCAGCTGGACATCCTCAAAAACGCCGCCGAACACCTGCGGGTGGGGGGCGAACTGGTCTACTCCACCTGCACCCTCAACCCGGCGGAGAACCAGGGGGTCTTCGGCAAATTCCTGCGGGACGACGGGCGGTTTGTCCGCGTCCCCATCGAACCGGCCTGCCCCGGCGCGGTGAAGGAGGAGGAGACCCTCACCCTCTTTCCCCACAAGACCGGGACCGACGGCTTCTTCATGGCCAAGTGCAGGCGAGTAAAATGAGCGGAGGAGAACGGCCAATGACAGACATCCGCAGCCTCTCCCAGGGGGAGTTGGAGGACCTTTTGACCCAGTGGGGGCAGCCCCGGTACCGGGCGGGCCAGCTCTTTGACTGGCTGCACAAAAAGGGGGCGGACTCCTTTTCGGAGATGAAAAACCTCCCCTCCGCCCTGCGGGAGCAGTTGGCGGGGGAGTGCTTCATCGCCACCGCCGCCGTGGAGCGCAGGCTGGTCTCCCAGCTCGACGGCACGGTGAAATACCTCTTTCGCCTGCGCGACGGCGAGATGGTGGAGGGGGTGGTGATGCGCTACAAGCACGGCCTCTCCATCTGCCTCTCCACCCAGGTGGGCTGCAAGATGGGCTGCTCCTTCTGCGCCTCCACTCTGGCGGGCTTTGTCCGCAGCCTCACCGCCGGGGAGATGCTGGCCCAGATCTACACCGCCTCCCGCGATTTGGGGGAGCGCATCGGCAACGTGGTGCTCATGGGCATCGGCGAGCCGCTGGACAACTACGAGCAGGTGCTGCGCTTCATCCGAAACGTCACCAGCCCCAAGGGGCTCGACCTCTCGCCCCGGCACATCACCCTCTCCACCTGCGGGCTCTGCGACCAGATCCGCCGGCTGGCCGACGAGCAGCTGCCCATCACCCTCTCCATCAGCCTGCACGCCCCCTTTGACGAGATGCGGGACCGGCTGATGCCGGTCAACCGGCGCTACAACATCGCCCAGCTGCTGGACGCCTGCCGCTACTACGCCGAAAAGACCGGGCGGCGGGTCTCCTTTGAATACACCCTCATCGCCGGGGTCAACGACACCCCGGCCTGCGCCGACCGGCTGGCCCAGCTCTGCCGGGGCTTTTTGAGCCACGTCAACCTGATCCCGGTCAACGCCGTGGAGGAGACCGGCTACACCCACGGCAGCGAGCGGGAGATCCGCGCCTTTCAGGAGCGGCTGGTCCGCCAGGGGGTCAACGCCACGGTGCGGCGGACCCTGGGGGCCGACATCTCCGCCGCCTGCGGCCAACTGCGCAGGCAAGAGCAGCACAATTAGGAGGAAAACACCATGTTGCGAATCGTATCGAATACCGACAAAGGGCTGGTGCGCGACCAAAACCAGGACGCGGCCAAGTCCGGCGCCCTGGCGGACGGGACCATCTGGTCCTGCGTCTGCGACGGGATGGGCGGCGCCGTGGGCGGCAACATCGCCAGCCGGGTGGTGGTGGACGCCTTCGCGGAGTCGGCGGGCTCCCTCTCGGGCGAGTACAGCGCCGAGACGGTGAAGAACTTCCTCATCGCCGCCGTCAACCGGGCCAACGCCCTGGTCTGCCAGCGCATCGAGGAGGACCCCTCCCTGGCGGGGATGGGGACCACCGTGGTGGCCTGCGTGGTCAAGAGCGGGTTTGCCCACATCGCCCACGTGGGGGACAGCCGGGCCTACAAGCTGGGGCCCGGGGGGATCGTCCAACTGACCAAGGACCACTCGATGGTGCAGGTGCTGGTGGAGCAGGGGCAGATCGCCCCGGAAGAGGCCAAGACCCACCCCAAGCGCAACATCATCACCCGGGCCGTCGGCATCTCCCGCAATGTGGATGTGGACTACGAGGAGGTCCCCTTGGAAGAGGGGGAGATGCTGCTGCTCTGCACCGACGGGGTCAGCGGCCCGCTGGAGGACGAAGAGATGCTGCAGATCGTGCGCGAGACGGACTTTTTCCAGGCCACCGCCGCCCTCGTCGAGGCGGCCAACGCCCGGGGCGGCAGCGACAACGCCACCGCCGTGCTCATCGGTTAAAGGGGGAGAGAAGAGAATGGACAAGTACATTGGAAAACGGCTGGACGGCCGCTACCTGGTGGAGGAACTCATCGGCATCGGCGGGATGGCCAACGTCTACAAGGCCACCGACTTGCTGGAGCACACCACCGTGGCCGTCAAGATCCTCAAGGACGAATTCGCCGAGAGCGACGAGTTCCTGCGCCGGTTCAAAAACGAATCCAAGGCCATCTCCCTGCTGTCGCACCCCAACATCGTCAAGGTCTTTGACGTGAGCTTCAGCGAAAAGGTCAACTACATCGTCATGGAGTACATCGACGGCATCACCCTCAAGGAGTACATCCAGCAAAAAGACATCCTCCCCTGGAAGGACGCGGTCCACTTCATCACCCAGATCCTGCGGGCCCTGCAGCACGCCCACGACCGGGGCATCGTCCACCGGGACATCAAGCCCCAAAACATCATGCTGCTGCCCGACGGCTCCCTCAAGGTGATGGATTTCGGCATCGCCCGCTTTGCCCGCAGCGAGAACCGCACCATCACCGACCGCGCCATCGGCTCGGTACACTACATCAGCCCCGAGCAGGCCCGCGGCGACGAGACCGACGCCAAGGCCGACCTCTACTCGGCCGGGGTCATCCTCTTCGAGATGCTCACCGGCCAGCTCCCCTTCGAGGCGGACACCGCCGTGTCGGTGGCCATCAAGCAGATCTCCGATCTGCCGGTCTCCCCCCGCCAGCTCAACCCCGACATCCCCGAGGGGCTGGAGGAGATCACCCTCAAGGCCATGCAGAAGGATGTGGACCGGCGCTACCAGTCCGCCTCCGAGATGCTCTCGGACATCGAGGAGTTCAAGCGCAACCCCTCCATCAGCTTTCAGTACAAGTACTTTGTGGACTCCGAGCCCACCAAGTACATGGACGTCATCAAGGAGGTGCGCACCGAGCAGGAGGAGCCCGCCCCCGAGAAGAAGGGCGGCAAGAAGAAAAAGAAGAAGGGCTTTTTCTCCATCTTCTACAAAGACGACGGCAGCCGCAACAACATGGCCATCCTCGCCGGGATCGCCAGCGCCTTTCTGGTGGCGGCCATGCTCCTCATCGGGGGGATGGCCATCTTCTCCACCGGCATCTTCGGCGGCCGGGTCGCCGCCCCCAACTTGGTGGGGATGAGTTTGGAGGACGCCAAGGCCAAGTACCCCGACTTCAAGTACAAGGAGGGGGACCCGGTCTTCAGCGACGAGATCGAGGCCGGGCTGATTGCCGAGCAGAGCCCCAAGGGCAATGCCCGGATGAAGAAAAACGGCACCATTGAGGTGCACCTGAGCCAGGGCCCCGAGGTGTTGGTGGTGCAGGACGTCTATGGGATGGAGGCCTCCGCCGCCGAGGCGGCGCTGCGCAAGCAGGGCCTCAAGCCGGTCATCGAGCACAAGAAGAGCGACAGCGTGCCGGTGAACTTTGTCATCGAGACCAACCCCGCCAAGGGCACCGAGGTGCAGAAGGGGGACGAGATCACCATCTACGTCAGCCAGGACGAGGACACCGAGGAGCAGGTGAAGGTGCCCCTCCTCTCGGGCACCGACAAGGCGGGCGCCGAGTCGGCCCTCAAGGGCGTCGGCCTCACCCTGGGCAAGGTGACCGAGGTGGAGAGCGACAAGCCCAAGGGCATCGTGGTGGGGCAGGACCCCGCCAGCGGCACCGAGGTGGACGCGGGCACCATCGTCAACATTGAAATCAGCAAAGGGCCGAAGGAGCCTGTAAAGGTTAGTTTTTCGATTCCCTTGCCGACACAAATCGATGATAGTGTGAACCTGACAATCTATATTAATGGCACTGAAAAGGTCAATAAAAATGTTTTGCCAAGTAAGGCCAAGAGTGAGCAAATGACAATCTCCGGGCTAGAAAGTGATATGCCGGTTACAGTTACCGTCAAAATAGATGGAAAGAACTATCAGGAGTATAAAGTAAACTTTGCGACCGGAAAGGCTGAGTTGGTACCAGGAAGTGACCATTCTGGTGACTTCAAACCCACTCCCCCCACTTCTTCCAGCCAGTCGGCGGCCCAGGGCGGGAACGCCGGCGGCGAGGTGAAGGGGTAAGATGCCGAAGGGACTCATCTGCAAGGCCATCAGCGGGTTTTACTACGTCGAGAGCGGCGGCAGGACCTACGCCTGCCGGGCCAAGGGGGCCTTTCGCAACCAGCACATCAAACCCCTGGTGGGGGACTGGGCCCTCTTCACCCCCGAGGGGGAGGGCGGCCGGGTGGAGGAGATCCTCCCCCGCAAAAACAGCTTCATCCGCCCCCCGGTGGCCAACATCGACCAGTTTTTCTTTGTGGTCAGCGCCTGCAGCCCGGCGCCCAACCTCTTTGTGCTCGACAAGCTGATTTCCATCGCCGAGTACAAGGGGGTGGAGCCGGTCATCGTCCTCACCAAGCTGGACATGGAGGAGGCCGACCGCATCGCCGCCATCTATCAAAGGGCGGGCTTCCCCGTCCTGCGGGTGGACTACCGCTCCGGCGGCTGGCGCGCCCCGTTGGAGCGCTGCCTGCAGGGCAAGGTCTCGGCCTTCTGCGGCAACTCGGGGGTGGGCAAGTCCACCCTCATCAACCACCTGGGGTTCACCCCCGAGATCGAGACCGGGGAGATCAGCGACAAGCTGGGCCGGGGGCGGCACACCACCCGCCAGGTGGAGCTCTACCCCCTGCCCTTTGGCGGCTATCTGGCCGACACCCCCGGCTTTTCCGACGTGCAGCTGCACCGGCAGGAGCAGATCCTCAAGGACCAACTGCCCTACACCTTTCGGGAGATGGTCCCCTACCTGGACGACTGCCAGTTCACCGGCTGCTCCCACACCTGTGAAAAGGGGTGCGCGGTGCTGGCGGCGGTGGCCGCGGGGGAGATCCCTCCCAGCCGCCACGAGAGCTATTGCGCCCTCTACGAGGCGGTCAAGGACATCGCCCCCTGGGAGCTGGAGGGCGGCAAAAAATCGTGATTTATCTGGGTCGGGGCCGCCGGGCGACGGCGGCCCCGACTGGTTGAGAGGGGAGAGAGAAGCGGTGAAAGAGCGCTGTGTGGTGGTGGGGGCGGCCCCCCTGGAGAGCGACCGGGTCCTGGGGCAGATCGACCCCGCCCGGGACTATGTCATCTGTGCCGACGGGGGGATCGACCACCTGCGCCGGGTGGGCCTGACCCCCGACTTGCTGATGGGGGACTTGGACTCGGCCAGCAGCCCCCCGGAGGGGGTGGAGGTGGTGGCCTTTGACCCGGTGAAGGACGACACCGACACCCACATCGCCCTCAAGCGGGGGCTGGCCCTGGGCTACCGGGACTTTTTGCTGCTGGGCTGCACCGGCGGGCGGCTGGACCACACCCTGGCCAACCTGCAAAGCATCTATTTTCTCAAGCGGCAGGGGGCCGACGGCTGTCTGCAAGACGACCGCCACCGCATCTTCTTTATGTGGGAGGAGGAGCGGGAGATCCCTCGGGAGGACTACCGCTACCTCTCCTTCTTCGCCTATGGGGGCGAGGCGGCGGGGGTCACCCTGCAAGGGGTCAAATACCCCCTGTACGAGCACCTGCTGACCCCCGACTTCCCCCTGGGCGTCAGCAACGAGATCACCGGAAAAAGCTGCAAAGCAGCGGTCAAAAAGGGGTGTTTGCTGGCCGTTTTGGCCAGGGAGTGAACCCCCGGCGGCCCTTTTGTATATACTGGTACAACAGCGGAAAGGGCGGTGGGGCGGATGCGCGGCAGGAACAGGGTCATCAAGCTCATTATGGTGACGTTGGGAGCGGGGCTGCTGCTGTCGTTTTGCCTCACCGCCGGCACTGCCGTCATCGCCATCGCCCTGGTGCTCATCGCCCTGGGGTTGCTGATGCAGAATTGACAGGAGGGTTTTTTGATGCAGGTGGTCGTGATCAAGAGTTCCAAATTTATGTCGAAAATTCTGAAGAAGATCTTCAAGATCAAACCCGAGCAAAACTGAAGTGGGGAAGGCCTCTGCGGGGGCCTTCCCCCTTTTGCGGCCCCAGGGAGGGGGGACAAGCCCGGCCCTGCAGCGGCCCTGGGGGCGGATGAAAAAGATTTGTGAATTGGGCGCTTTCCCTTTACATTGGTGCCGCAAATAGAGTAGAATATAGTTTGAAATATACTGGGTGGGAGTGTGTGAGAAGCAATGGAACTGAAGTACAAGAGGATCCTGTTAAAGCTGTCCGGCGAGGCGCTGGCAGGCGATAAAAAGATGGGGATCGACTACAACATCGTCACCGACATCTGCAAAAACATCAAGATGTGCACCGAACTGGGCTGCCAGGTGGCCATCGTCGTGGGCGGCGGCAACTTCTGGCGGGGCCGCTCCAGCGGCGAGATGGAGCGCACCCGGGCCGACCACATGGGGATGCTGGCCACCGTCATCAACGCCCTGGCCCTGGCCGACAGCCTGGAGCAGCAGGGGGTGCCGGTGCGGGTGCAGACGGCCCTGCCCATGCAGCAGGTGGCCGAGCCCTACATCCGCAACCGGGCGGTGCGCCACCTGGAAAAGGGGCGGGTGGTCATCCTGGCCTGCGGCACCGGCAACCCCTTCTTCTCCACCGACACCGCCGCCGCCCTGCGCGCCGCCGAAATCAACGCCGAGGTCATCTTCAAGGCCACCATGGTGGACGGGGTCTACGACAAAGACCCCAAAAAGTACCCCGACGCCGTCCGCTTCGACCGGGTCTCGTTCTCCCGGGTGCTGGCCGACTCCCTGGGGGTCATGGACTCCACCGCCGCCTCCCTCTGCAAGGACAACAGTCTCCCCATCCTGCTCTTTGACTTGAGCGATCCCTACAACATTGTCCGCGCCCTCTGCGGCGAGGACATCGGCACCCTCGTCAGCGAGGACTAGCAGCGAGAGATCCCCCCGAAAATAATCAGGCGGCCCCGCCGCCTCACAGGAGGTAGCTTTTCATGAGAGAAGAGTATGCAGTTTACGAGAAGAAGATGGGCAAGTCCATCGGCGTGATGGAGGGCGAGTTCGCCGCCATCCGCGCCGGCCGCGCCAACCCCGCCGTCCTGGACAAGGTGACGGTGGACTACTACGGCGTGCCCACCCCCATCGCCCAGATGGCCGGGGTCTCGGTCCCCGACGCCCGCACCCTGCTGATCCAGCCCTGGGACGGCTCGACCCTCAAAGCCATTGAAAAGGCCATCCTCGCCAGCGATTTGGGCATCACCCCCAACAACGACGGCAAGGTCATCCGCATGGCCTTCCCCCCGCTGACCGAGGAGCGCCGCAAGGAGATCGTCAAGTCGGTCCACAAGCTGGAGGAGGAGTGCAAGGTCGCCATCCGCTCCATCCGCCGGGACGCCATCGACAAGTTCAAGGCCCAGAAGAAGGCGGGAGAGCTGTCTGAAGACGACCTGAAGGACCTGGAGAAGGGGATCCAGAAACTCACCGACACCTACTGCGACAAGGCCGAGGCCGCGGCCAAGGCCAAGGAAAAAGAGATCATGGAGATCTAGCCGGTGTTCTTTCAAAAGAAGAAACGGCTTCTCGCGAAACCGGATTTTGACAACCTGCCCCAGCACATCGGCTTTATTATGGACGGCAACGGCCGCTGGGCCAAGCGGCGGGGGCTGCCCCGCTCTGCCGGGCACCGGGCCGGGGCCAAGACCTTTCGGGACATGGTCCGCTACTGCAAGGACATCGGCATCAAAAACATGACCGTCTACGCCTTCTCCACCGAGAACTGGAAGCGCCCCAAGGAGGAGGTGGAGGCCATTATGGACCTGCTGCGCAGCTACCTGAAAGACGCCTTTGACCACCGGGAAGAGGAGGTGCGCTGTCTGATTTTGGGGGACACTGCGCCCCTGGCGCCGGACATTGTCGCCCTCATCAAAAAGCTGGAGGACGAGAGCCGCGACTGCAAGCAGATGACCCTCAACATCGCCCTCAACTACGGCGGCCGGGCCGAGATCACCCACGCCGTGCGCGAACTGGCCGGCCAGGTGCAGCGGGGGGAACTGGCCCCCGGGGAGATCACCGAGGACGCCATCTCCGCGCACCTCTACACCGCGGGCCAGCCCGACCCGGACTTGATCATCCGCCCCAGCGGGGAGTACCGGACCTCCAACTTCCTGCTCTGGCAGTCGGCTTACAGCGAACTGGTGTTCATGGATGTGCTGTGGCCCGATTTCACCCGCCGCGACCTGGACCGCGCCATCCTGGAGTACCAGAACCGCGACAGAAGGTTTGGAGGGGTATAATTTTGGCAACCAGAATCATCAGTGCGGCGGTGGGCCTTGTCCTGCTGGCGATCGCCGTGCTCTTTTACGGCACCCTGGCCTTTAATGTCATCGTGCTGCTCATCACCCTCATCGCCCTGCACGAGATTTTCGGGGCGGTGAAACTGCACAACAAATTTGGGATGTACGGCTGGTGCGCCCTCTTTGCGGCCTTTGTGCTGCTCTACGACAAAATGCCCCCCACCGGGGCCATCCACCTGACGGCGGGGCTCTTCGTCTTTACGGCGGGGATGGCGGCCTTTGCGGTCTTTCACTTTGCAGACATCCCCTTTTCCAGCATCGCCATCGTCTATATGGAGACCATCGCCATCCTCTTCGGCTTCTCCTCCACCCTGCTCATGCGCAGCGTCTTTCCCCAAGACGGGCTCTTCTATCTGATCGCCGCGCTGGGCTGCGGGTGGCTGGCCGACACCGGGGCCTATTTTTCGGGCCGGCTCTTCGGCAAGCACAAACTGGCCCCCAACGTCAGCCCCCACAAGACGGTGGAGGGCTCGCTGGGCGGCCTGCTCACCAACGTGTTGGCCCTCTGCCTCATCGCCTGGGGCTACCACCGCTTTTTGGGCGGCGGGCCCATCTCCTATCCCCACCTGATCGTGGTGGCCACCGTAGGCGCCCTGGCGGGGATGTTGGGGGACCTGGTGGCCTCCAGCCTCAAGCGGCAGCAGGGGATCAAGGACTACGGCACCATCATGCCCGGGCACGGGGGGATCATGGACCGATTTGACAGCGTCATCTTCACCCTGCCCACGGTGCTGCTGCTCTCCTATTACCTGCCCATCGTCCTGCGCTAGGGCGGGGGCGAAAGGAAGGCTTTTTCATGTGCGCTAAAAAAGTAACGGTGCTGGGCTCCACCGGCTCCATCGGCACCCAGGCCCTGGACGTCATTGAAAAAAACGGCTATGAAGTGGTTGGCCTTTCGGCCAACTCTTCTGTTTTAGAGCTGGAAAATCAGGTGCGCCGGTTCCGCCCCCCCTTCGCCTGCATGGTGGACGAGCGGGCGGCGCGCGCCCTGCGGAACGCCCTGCGGGACACCGACACCAAGGTCCTGGCGGGGGTGGACGGCCTCTGCGAACTGGCCGCCCGAGAAGAGGCCGACGTGGTCCTCAACTCGGTGGTGGGGATGGTGGGGCTTCGCCCCACCCTGGCCGCCATCGGGGCGGGCAAACCGGTGGCCCTGGCCAACAAGGAGACCCTGGTCGCCGGCGGCAAGCTGGTGACCGAGGCCGCCCGGGCCAAGGGGGTCCCCATCCTCCCGGTGGACAGCGAGCACTCGGCCATCTTTCAGTGCCTGCAGGACCGCCACTCGGCCAAGGCCCTGAAAAAGGTCATCCTCACCGCCTCGGGTGGCCCCTTCTTTGGCAGGGGCCGGGAGGAGCTGGAGAAGGTGAGCATCGAGGACGCCCTCAACCACCCCAACTGGTCTATGGGGGCCAAGATCACGGTGGACTCCGCCACCTTGATGAACAAGGGGCTGGAACTCATCGAGGCGGCCTGGCTCTTTGACAAGACCCCGGACGAAATCGAGATCGTTGTCCACCGGGAGAGCGTTATCCACTCCCTGGTGGAGTTCGACGACCACTCGGTGCTGGCCCAGTTGGGGGTGCCGGACATGCGCATCCCCATCCAGTACGCCCTGACCTACCCGGAGCGGCTCCCATCCCCTGTAAAGGAACTCTCCTTGACAGACTATCCGACCCTCCACTTTGCCAAGCCCGACGTCGAGACCTTCACCTGCCTAAAGACCTGTATCGAGGCGGCCCGGCGGGGGGGACTCGCCCCCTGCGCCATCAGCGGCGCCAACGAGGAGGCGGTGGCCCTCTTTTTGGACGGGAAGATCAGCTTTTTGGAGATCGGCGAACTGGTGCGGGGGGCCATGAATACTGTGCCCCGCGCAGACGTATATTCTTTAGAGGATGTGCTGCAGACAGACGCACAGGCGCGGGCCTATGTCCGCGCACAGGCGAGGTAGCCAAAAGCGGCTTTCGGCCCTCGCTCATCAGTTGGAAGGTGAACTATGAACATCGTTTTTTCGATCCTCTTGGCAGTCCTGATGTTCGGGCTGATCATCATGATCCACGAGTTGGGGCATTTCATCACCGCCAAACTCGGGGGGATCAAGGTCAACGAATTTGCCATCGGCATGGGGCCGACCCTCCTCAAGCGGCAGAAGGGGGAGACCACCTATGCCCTGCGGGCGGTCCCCATCGGCGGTTTCGTGGCCATGGAGGGGGAGGACGAGGACAGCACCGACGAGCGGGCCTTCTCCCGCCGCCCGGTCTGGATCCGCATCCTGGTGGTGATCGCCGGGGCCCTGATGAACCTGGTGTTGGGCTTTGTCATCCTCATCATCCTCACCTCGGCCTCCAAACTGGTGCCCACCACCACGGTGGCCAAGTTTGACGAGACCTCCCTCAGCGCCCAGTCGGGGCTGCAGGTGGGGGACGAGGTGCTCTCCATCAACGGCCGGCGCATCTACATCGCCAACGACATCGACTTTGAGCTGATGCGGGACAAAGACGGCTATGTGGACATGACCGTTCTCCGCGACGGCGAGAAGGTCACCCTCACCGGGGTGCAGTTTGCCCTGGCGCAGGACGACAACGGCAACCAGTTTATCAGCCGCGACTTCTGGGTGCTGGGGGTCCCCAAAACGGTGGGCGGGGTGCTCAAGGAGTCGGCCCTCAAGACCGTCTCCATCGGGAAGATGGTCTGGGTCTCCCTGCTCGACCTCATCACCGGCAACGTGCCCATCTCCCAGGTAGCCGGCCCGGTGGGGACGGTGGACATCATCAACCAGGCGGTGAGCATGGGCTGGGAGACCACCCTCAACATGCTGGCGCTGCTGACCATCAACGTGGGCATCTTCAACCTGTTGCCCATCCCGGCGCTGGACGGGGGACGGCTGGTCTTCCTCCTCATCGAGGCGATCCGCCGCAAGCCCATCAAGGCCAAGTACGAGGGCTTTGTCCACGCGGCGGGGTTCCTACTCCTCATCGGCTTTATGCTCTTTGTGACCTACAGCGACATCACCCGAATATTTGCCCGCTGACCGGTGGGCTGAACACAGTTGCGGGGACCGAAACCGGCCCCGCACCAATTTTACATAGAAGAGGGACAAGCTCATGGAGAGAAAAAAGACCCGCACCCTGCAAATCGGCTCGGTCAAGATCGGCGGCGGCGAGGAGATCGCCGTCCAGTCGATGCTCTGCGCCCCGGCGGCGGATGTGGAGGCCAACGTAGAGCAGGCCAAGCGCCTCTTTGCGGCGGGGTGCGACATCATCCGGGTTGCCGTCCCCGACCGGGAGTCGGTGCGGCTCATCGGCGCCATCAAGGCGGCGGTGCCCACCCCCCTGGTGGCGGACATCCACTTTGACCACCGGCTGGCCCTGGCGTCGGTGGAGGCGGGGGTGGACAAGGTCCGCATCAACCCCGGCAACATCGGCGGCAGGGAGCGGGTGCAGGCGGTGGCCGACGCCTGCAAGGCCCACGGCGTCCCCATCCGCATCGGGGTCAACGGCGGCTCCCTGGAAAAGGAGATCTTGCAGAAATACGGCGCCCCCACCGCCCCCGCCCTGGTGGAGAGCGCCCTCTACCACATCTCCCTGCTGGAGGAGTGCGGCTTTGCGGACATCGCCGTCTCCCTCAAGTCCTCCAGCGTCCCCACCATGATCGAGGCCTACCGGCTGATGTCCCAGCGCTGCGACTACCCCCTCCACCTGGGGGTCACCGAGGCGGGGACCGAGCGGATGGGCCTCATCAAGTCGGCCGTCGGCATCGGCTCCCTCCTCTGTGACGGCATCGGCGACACCATCCGCGTCTCCCTCACCGACGACCCGGTGAAGGAGGTGCGGGCCGCCCGGGACATCCTCAAGGCCCTGGGGATCGGCAAGCAGGGGGTGCGGGTGGTCTCCTGCCCCACCTGCGGGCGCACCCAGATCGACCTGATCTCCCTCGCCAAAGAGGTGGACCGCCTGGTGGAGGGGATGGAGAAGGACATCACCGTGGCGGTGATGGGCTGCGCGGTCAACGGCCCCGGCGAGGCCAGAGAGGCCGACATCGGGGTGGCCGGGGGAGACGGCTGCGGCCTTCTCTTCCGCAAGGGGGAGATCCTCCGCAAGGTGCCGGAAGACCAGATCCTCCCGGCCCTGATGGAGGAGATCGAGCGACTGTGATATGTTGGGCGGCAGGCTCTCTGGCCCTCCGCCCTTTGTGAAGCAAAAACCGGCCCCGCGCGCTGCGGGAAGTGACCAGGAAGGAAGCCGCCATTGAGCCAGTATTTTTTTGAACAGCTGGGGATCGCCAGGGGGGAGATGGAAGACCTCCCCGCCGACATCCTCTCCATCGCCGTGGACCGCCGGGAGAACCGGTTGGAAATCGCGGCCCGCTTTGCGCAGCCGCTGCCCTATGCCACCTGCAAGCTCCTGCAAAACCACCTGAAGGGCCAGTTGGGCTGCGAGGCGGCCCTCGTCCCCACCTTTCCGGCAGAGGAGCCGGGGGAGGCCCTCTTCGAGCTGGTGGCCGAGTACGCCAAAGAGGGCAACTCGATGCTCGACTGCATCCTCTCCCGCTCCCACATCCGCTACGACGGGGGGGAGAACGCCTACGTGCTCGAACTGGAGCAGGGGGGCAAGCACATCCTGGCGGGGCTGGGGTTTGAGCAGAAGTTTTGCAGCCAGTACCGGCAGCTCTGTGGCGAGGGGGTGGCCCTAGTCGTGGTGGGGGAGGACGCGCCCCCGCCGCCCCGCCCGGCGCCCGACGCCCCCGCCCCCGCCCTCCAGCGCCCGGCGCGCCCGGCGGCTGCCGCCAGGGCAAAGGCGCCCGCCGCCAAGCCGTCCAGGGCCACCGTCTCCGGCGGGGAGGAGATCCTCGGCAAGAAGATAAAGCCCGGCCAGGTGACCCCCTTGGGGGAGCTCAACAGCGACTTCAACGACATGGCGGTGCTGATCCGGGGCAAAATCTTCGACATCGAGAAGAAGGAGATCCAAAACGGCCAGCGGCTGGTGGTGCAGCTGGACATCACCGACGGCACCGGTTCGATGACGGTCAAGACCATCAAGGAGCCGGCCAAGCTGGAAAAGGTCATGCAGCTGGGCAAGGGCGACAGCATCCTGGTGCGGGGCAAGGTGGTCTACGACCGCTTTGACCGGGACATCAACATCCAACCCTACGACATCAACGAGACCGCCGACCCCATGCAGGGGCGCAAGGACACCGCTCCCCGCAAGCGGGTCGAGCTGCACATGCATACCAAAATGTCCTCCATGGACGGGATGAGCGAGGCCTCCGACCTGATCAAACAGGCCCACAAGTGGGGCCACCGGGCGGTGGCCATCACCGATCACGGGGTGCTGCAGGCCTTCCCCGACATCATGAATACGGTGGCCGGCATCCGCAAGGAGGACCCGGATTTCAAGGCCATCTACGGGGTGGAGGGGTACTATGTCAACGACGCCACCCCCTGCGTCAAGGGCCCCGACAGCACCCCCTTTGACGGGGAGTTCGTGGTCTTTGACATCGAGACCACCGGGCTGCAGGCCGCCAGCGAGCGGATCACCGAGATCGGCGCCATCCTCCTGAAAAACGGGGAGGAGGTGGACCGCTTCTCCACCTTTGTCAATCCGGAGAAACCCATCCCCCCAAAAATCACCCAGCTCACCGGCATCGACGACACCATGGTGCGGGACGCCCCCAGCGAGAGGGAGGCGGTGGGGGAGTTCCTGGCCTTCTGTGGGGACCGCACCCTGGTGGCCCACAACGCCGATTTCGATACCGGCTTCATCGCCGCCGCGGCCGCCCGCCACGGCCTGCCCTTCAAAAACACCTACATAGACACGGTGCTGCTGACCCAGATGATCCACCGGGACCTGCGCAACTACAAGCTGGACACGGTGGCCAAGTACCTGGAACTGCCCCCCTTCAACCACCACCGGGCCACCGACGACGCCAAGGTGCTGGCCGACATCCTGGTGCGGCTCTTTGCCACCCTGCGGGAGCGGGGGCTACGCACCACCGGGGACATCAACACCTCCCTCTCGGGAGCCGACCCCAAGAAGCTGCACTCCTACCACATCATCCTGTTGGTGCGCAACAACACCGGCCTGAAAAACCTCTACAAGCTGGTGTCCGAGAGCAACCTGGACTACTTTTTCCGCCGCCCGCGGATGCCCCGCAGCCGCATCAACGCCCTGCGGGAGGGGCTGATCATCGGCAGTGCCTGTGAAGCGGGTGAACTTTACAGAGCGATCGCCGACGGCAAACCCTATGAAGAGCTGCTGAAGATCGCCGACTTCTACGATTTCCTCGAGATCCAGCCCCTGGGCAACAACATGTTCATGGTGCGCAACGGCTCGGTGAGCGACGTGGGGGTGCTGCAGGAGCACAACAAGCTCATCTGCCGCCTGGCCAAAGACCTGGGCAAGCCGGTGGTGGCCACCGGGGACGTGCACTTTTTGAACCCCGAAGACGCCATCTTCCGGGAGATCCTCATGACCGGGCAGGGCTTTAGCGACGCCTCGGAGCAGGCGCCCCTCTACTTCAAGACCACCGACGAGATGCTGGAGGAGTTTGCCTACCTGGGGCGGGAGCTGGCCGAAGAGGTGGTCATCGACAACCCCGGCAAGATTGCCGACATGGTCGAGCAGATCCGCCCCATCCCCATGGGCACCTTTACCCCCACCATCGAGGGGGCGGAGGAGGATCTGGTGCGCATCACCAACGACCGGGCCAAAGAGCTCTACGGCGACCCCCTGCCCGATTTGGTGCGAAAGCGGCTGGACAGGGAGCTGGACTCCATCATCAAACACGGGTTTGCGGTGCTCTACATCATCGCACAGAAACTGGTCTGGAAGTCGGAGGAGGACGGCTATCTGGTCGGCTCCCGGGGCTCGGTCGGCTCCTCCTTTGTGGCCAGCATGGCCGGCATTTCGGAGGTCAACCCCCTGGTGCCCCACTACCGCTGCCCGGCCTGCAAGTACACCGAGTTCTTTGACGACGGCAGCATCGGCTCCGGCTTTGACCTGCCGGACAAGATCTGCCCCCAGTGCGGCGCCCCCCTGGTGGGGGACGGCCACGACATCCCCTTTGAGACCTTTTTGGGCTTCAACGGCGACAAGGCCCCTGATATCGACCTGAACTTCTCGGGCGAGTACCAGGCCAGCGCCCACAAGTACACCGAGGAGCTCTTCGGCAAGGACCACGTCTTCAAGGCCGGCACCATTTCCGGCATTCAGGACAAGACCGCCTACGGCTACGTGATGAAGTACCTGGAGGAGAAGGACCGGGTGGTCCACAAGGCGGAGATGAAGCGGCTGGTGCAGGGCTGTACCGGGGTCAAGCGGACCACCGGCCAGCACCCTGGCGGGATGGTGGTCGTCCCCTCCAACCACGAGGTGTACGACTTCACCGCCGTGCAGCACCCGGCGGAAAAGGCCGACTCCGACATCATCACCACCCACTTCGACTTCCACTCCCTCCACGACACCATCCTCAAGCTCGACGAGCTGGGACACGATGTTCCCACCCTCTACAAGCACCTGGAGCGGCTCACCGGCATCCACGTCAACGACCTGCCCATGAACGACCCCCAGGTGTTCAAGCTCTTCACCAGCCCGGAGCCCCTAGGCATCACGGCGGAGGAGTTGGGGAGCGAGACCGGCACCTTTGCCATCCCCGAGATGGGGACCAACTTCGTCCGCCAGATGCTGGTGGACACCCAGCCCAAAAACTTCACCGACCTGCTGCAGATTTCGGGCCTTTCCCACGGCACCGACGTCTGGCTGGGCAACGCAAAGGACCTGATCAAAGACGGCATCTGCACCATCAGTGAGGTGGTGGGGACGCGCGACAGCATCATGGTCTACCTGATGCACAAGGGCTTGGAGCCTAGCATGGCCTTTAAAATCATGGAGATCACCCGGAAGGGCAACGCCAAGAAACTCCTCACCGAGGAGCACTTTAAGGCTATGCGGGAACACGGCGTCCCCGAGTGGTACATCGAGAGCTGCCTGAAAATCAAGTACATGTTCCCCAAGGCCCACGCCGCGGCCTATATCATCGGCGCCATGCGGCTGGCCTGGTTCAAAATCTACCGCCCGCTGGAGTTCTATGCCGCCCACTTCACCGTGCGCGGCGGCGACCTGGACGCCGAGGCAGCGGTCCGCGGCCCGGCCTACACCAAGACCCAGATGGACAACCTCAAGGCCAAGGGGATGGAGCGCTCGGTCAAGGAGGAGGACACCTACGGCACCCTGCAGGTCATGTACGAGATGATGCTGCGGGGGTACGAGTTCCTGCCGGTGGACATCTACAAGTCCGGCGCCACCGACTACCGGCTGGAGGACGGCAAGATTCGGCTGCCTTTCAACTGTCTGCGCGGGCTGGGCGACACCGCCGCCATCGCCCTGGAGGAGACCATCAAAGAGGGGGGCTTCATCTCCATCGACGAGATCCAGACCCGCTCGGGCATCTCCAAGACGGTGGCGGACAGCCTCAAGGAGTGCGGCGCCTTCGGCGACCTGCCCCAGTCCAGCCAGATGACCTTTTTCTGATTTCTCCGCCGTTTGTGTGCGCTTCTACTCGGCAGCCCGCCCCTCTCTGGGGCGGGCTGCTTTTTTGTGCGAACCCCAAGCACACATCGTTTCCCCAGGACCTTCGCACCGGAAAATTGGGTAGCGGAGTGGGGGAAGGGGGGAGGAATGGGGGAACAGACCTTGCAGTTTGACATTTGTTTGTGGAAGTTGTATTGTTGTGGTGAAAGAATGCCTGCCTTTTTGTAGGTGTTTGCTGTCTCGCTCTCACGCGGAGCGAGTGGATTGAAATAGGATGTCCCCACCATCGCCCCAGAAGACCTATGGCGTCTCGCTCTCACGCGGAGCGAGTGGATTGAAATCGAGTTGCCTCCACTCCCAGTCCAAGCTGCTGCCCGTCTCGCTCTCACGCGGAGCGAGTGGATTGAAATTCCTCGTTCGGGATGTACGGCGCAGGGCCGGGAAAGTCTCGCTCTCACGCGGAGCGAGTGGATTGAAATCCTCCCGCATCCCCAATCCCACCCTCCAGCGTCTAGTCTCGCTCTCACGCGGAGCGAGTGGATTGAAATGGATGCTTGCCCGTGCCACCAAGGTGAAGATGGCGTCTCGCTCCCTCGCGGAGCGAGTGGATTGAAATTTGGCGGCTCCCGCCATCCCGCCGAAAACAATCCCGTCTCGCTCCCCCGCGGAGCGAGTGGATTGAAATCATGGGCTCCTTGGAGATCCCACAGAATAGACTGGTTTCGCTCCCACGCGGAGCGAGTAGACCAAAATCTTTCTGCCGATTTGTGAATTGCCATGCTTCCTGCTTTTTAGAGGGCAGCAGGGGACATCCTACCCCCCACAAAGCACGTTCCCATTCCCCCATCAAAAAAGAGAGAGCCGGACAGCATCACCTGTCCGGCTCTCTCTTTCTTACTTCTTCTTGCGGGGCTGGTTTTGCCCTCTCTGCCCGCCCTGTCCAGCGGGTTTTCCCTTGGCCGCGGGCCGTCCCCCCGGCTGTCTGGCTGCGGACTGCCTGGGCGGAGCGGGGCGCTCCCTTCGGGGGGGCCGGGGCTGTTTGGGGGTGGGCTCCAGGATCTCCATGGGGTAGGGGTGGTTCTTGACCACCGGGATCTCCTGCTTGATGAGCTTTTGGATGTCCTTGAGATAGGGGATCTCGTCGAACATGCAAAAGGAGATCGCCGTGCCGCTGAGCCCCGCGCGTCCGGTGCGGCCGATGCGGTGGACATAGGTCTCCGGCTCGTTGGGCAGGTCGTAGTTGATGACGTGGGACAGCTCGTCGATGTCGATGCCCCGGGCGGCGATGTCGGTGGCCACCAGCACCCGGATGGAGCGGTCCTTGAAGGCTTTGAGGGCAGTCTGCCGGGCACCCTGACTCTTGTTGCCGTGGATGGCCTTGGCCTCGATCCCCGCCCGACCCAACTCTTTGACCACCCGGTCGGCCCCGTGTTTGGTGCGGGTGAAAACCAGGGCGGACTCTATTTCCGGCTGCTGGAGGAGGTCGGCCAGCAGCCGCTTTTTGTTGGGCTTGTCCACGTAGTAGAGGGACTGGCTCACCTTCTCGGCGGTGGTGGCGGAGGGGGTCACCGAAACCTTGAGCGGGTTTTTGAGGATGGTGCGGGCCAGCTTTTCGATTTCCGGCGGCAGGGTGGCGGAAAAGAGCAGGGTCTGCCGTTCCTGGGGCAACTGGGCCACCACCCGACGCACGTCGTGGATAAAGCCCATGTCCAGCATCCGGTCCCCCTCGTCGAGGACAAATATTTCCACCTTTTTGAGGGAGATGTACCCCTGTCCGATCAGGTCGTTGAGCCGACCGGGGGTGGCCACCAGGATGTCGACCCCCCGCTGCAGCTTCTCCACCTGCGGTTTTTGGGAGACCCCGCCGAAGATGACGGCGCAGCGCAGGGGGAGGTACTTGCCGTACTGGACAAAATTCTCGTAGATTTGCAGGGCCAGTTCCCGGGTGGGGGTGAGGACGAGGGCGCGGATGGGCGGGCGCTTGCCGCCGCGGTCGGTGCCCAGCCGCTGGAGGATGGGGGCGGCAAAGGCGCAGGTCTTGCCGGTCCCCGTCTGGGCGCAACCGAAGAGGTCCCGCCCGGCAAGCACCGGGGGAATGGCCTTTTCCTGAATGGGGGAGGGGGTTTGGTATCCCATCTCCGCCAGGGCTTTTTGAATGGGGGGAGAGAGTTTTAAATCGACAAATTGCAAATCAGTGTTCCTCTTTTCTGTATGCGGTGGGCGCAGTCTGCGCCCCTTCGTGGGGGAGGGGAAAGCCCCCTGGCAGGAACCAGGGGCGCAGGGAAAAGGTCTTCCCCTCCAGGTAGGCGAGGGGGCTGTCCCCCTCGGGGTGGAGGCGGAGGAGGTAGGCGCAGAGGGCCTGCCGGGTGTAGCGGTCGGTGGGGCCGCCGTACTTGCCGTCCCCCAGCAAGGGGTGGCCGGTGGCGGCGAGCTGGGCCCGTATCTGGTGGGAGCGGCCGGTGAGCAGGGTGATTTCCACCAAGCTGTCCTCCCCCAAGGGGGCGATGACCCGGTAGCGGCTGTGCACCGGCTTGCTGCCGGGCTGGGGAGTCGGGTAGACCTGGGAGCGGTTTTTTCGCCCGTCCTTGACGATGTGGCCCCCCAGTTCCCCCCTGTCGGGGGAGAGGGCGCCGGCGGCCAGGCAGAGGTATCGCTTCTCCGCCCGCCCCTCCCGGATGAGCCGGGTCAGCTCCCGCAGGGCGGCGGCGGTTTTGCCAAAGAGCACCAGCCCCTGGGTGTTGCGGTCCAGCCGGTTGCAGGGGGCGGGGGCAAAGCTGTGCTCCCGCTGGGGGAGATAGCTGCCGTTTTGGATGAGGTGGGCCAGGGCCATCTCCCGCAGGGAGGGGGAGCCGCTGTCGTCCGGCTGGGTGGGCACCCCCACCGGCTTTTCCAGCACCAGCACCTGCGGGTCCTCGTATACTACCCGGCAGGGCTCCAGCGCGGGGGGGAGGGTGAGCCCCGCCCCCCGGCTCTCGCGGGGGGTGACCCCCTCGGGCAGGTAGAGGTCCAACTGGTCCCCCTCCTGCACAAAGGAGGAGAGCTCGACTCGTTTGCGGTTGAGCTTGATTTTTTTCTGCCGGTTCCACTTGTAAAAGAGGGCGGTCGGACAGTCTGGCAGCAGCTTTTTCAGCAGGCGGTCCAGCCGCTGGCCCCCGTCGTTGGGGCCGATGGAATACTGGTACAAAACAGGCGCTCCTCTGTCGTAGCTTTTTTTGTGGGAATGGGGTATAATGGCCGCAAAGCAGCTATTATACCGAGGGCGGCCGGGCAGGCCCGCAAACGCTGTTTGCTCCCTGCCCGATGGCCAACACCACCGCTCGCCTTGCACTTGTGGTATAATGGATGCGCGGCGAACGCTGTCGAATGGGCCCCTTTCGCCCCACTTTGAGGGGGGCGGGCCAAATTCGCATATCTGTCAGTATAACCCAAACGCCGAGAGATTACAAATGCGGCTTTTGCGCCGCTTTTTCCGAGGTGCCTATGAGCGACGAACACAAGGGCCACCGGGACCGCACCCGGCAGCTTTTTTTGCAGATGGGCGGGGAGGGCCTGCCCGACCACATCCTGTTGGAGATCCTCCTCTACTACGCCATCCCCCGGCGGGATACCAACGAGCTGGCCCACCGCCTGCTGGACGCTTTTGGCGGCATCAAGGGGGTGCTGGAGGCCGACGTGGATGAGTTGCAGCAGGTCCCCGGCATCGGCTACAACGCGGCGGTGCTCCTCAAGCTGGTGCTTTCCCTCTTTCGCAGCTATTTAAAGGACATGCAGTCGTTTGAAAACGTCCTCGACTGCACCCAGAAAATCGGGGATTACCTGATCCCCATGTTCATCGGTAAGACCGACGAATCCCTCTATCTGCTCTGCTTCAACGACCGCTACAAGCTGCTTCGCTGCGAGCTGATCGCCCAGGGCATCCACAACGCGGTCTCCATCAACCAAAAGAAGATCGTGGAGCGGGCCGCCCTCTCCAAGTGCAGCCGGGTGGTCATCGCCCACAACCACCCCGGCGGGGTGGCCCTGCCCTCGGACGAGGACGTCCGCTCCACCCTGCAGATCCACAACACCCTCAAGGCCTTGCACATCCAGCTGGTGGACCACATCATCGTCTCGGGGGACGACTACATCTCCCTGGCCGACAGCAACATCTTTGTCGCCCTTTAGGGCGGAGAAAAAGGAGGAAAAAATGATTGACTGGTACCTGGAAAATGACGACACCGAACCGGTGATTCAGGCGCGGGTCCACGCCCGCAGCGAACACCGGGGGGAGCCCCTCGATCTGCCGGAGACGGCGGTCCTCTTCTTTCAGTCCCAGGGGGTGCCCTATCTGCAGGCGCACCATCCCGTCATCACCCTGACGGAAATGCTGCCCCGCTTCCTCTTTCCCACCCCCGTCTACGCGGTGAAGGGGGAGGAGGGGGTCTGTTTTCTGGACGGCGGCCGGGGCGCGCCCCAGGGGGCCGACACGGTGGAGACCCTCTTTGCCCTGGGGGTAAAAAAATTCATCCTGGTGGGCTACTGCGGCTGCTTTGCGGGGGAGGTGGGGCTCTGCGACGCCGTCGCTCCCCCTCGCATCTTGGTGGAGGAGGGGACCAGCCACCACTACCACCCCCGCATTCGCTGGGCTGCCCCTTCGCCGGAACTGCACCGGCAGGCGGTGGCGTTCCTCTCCCCCCGCCTGCGGGTGTGGGAGCAGCCGACGGTCACCACCGACGCCGTCTACCGCCAAACGGTGCGCAAGGAGGCGCTCTGGCGGCAGCAGGGCTGCGTGGGGGTGGACATGGAGGCCTCCGCCGTCCTGAGCGTCAGCCAGTACCTGGGGGCCGAGGCGGTGGCCCTGCTGCTGGTCTCGGACAAACACCCCACCGCCGAGGACCCCACCCCGTGGAGCTGGGGCGTCCGCCGCCGGGTCGAGGCGCGGGACCGCTTCTTTCAGGCGGCCATCGACTTTGCCTTTGCGCAGGGGCGGTAGCATTTTTTAAGAGTTGCTCAGGGGGGCGGTGGGGATGGAAACCGGCCCCCTCCGGGGAAAACGAGCGGCAAAAGGGCGGCAGGTGTCGGGAAAATCGGGTCAGTGCTTTGCCAGTAGCAGGCGTTCAGAGAGGGACGCCTGCTTTTTTGTGGGAGCGGGCCGGAACATCCAAGCGCTGCCGGAACAGGGGGCAGACGGACAATTTTGCGTCCATTTTGCGGGTTGCAGGGCGGTACACAGACAGCGGGTGCGGGAAAGGGCGGCAACGATCCCCCTGTCTTTTCATTTCTTCATTGATTTATGCGGAAAATCATACGGGGTTTGGTGACTGATTTCCCGTATGATCAGAAAAAAGGAGGAGTGGACTGTGCACAGGATGGAAGCCTATTTCAGGCTGGCGCTGATTTTTACCGCGGTGTTGGCAATTTTGTATCTGCCGGTTTTGTTTTACTTGAAAAAGCGGGGGAAGAGCATTCCCCGGCAGGTTGGCTATCTGGGGCTGATCTGCTCCCTCTTTCTCATCGCTTTTGCGACGATTTTCTTTACCCCCATAACCTTTCAGCCGGAGACCCACACCCTCAACCTGATCCCCTTTGTATGGCTGGGAACGGGAGATGATCTCTATCCGCTCATCGTCGAGAAAATCCCCAACGTTCTGCTCTTTATTCCGCTGGGGTTCTTTCTCCCCGCCGTCTTCAAAGGGTTGAGGCGGTTTTCAAAAGTCGCCCTGGTCACGTTTTTGACGACCTTCAGCATTGAGTTTTTGCAGTTCTTTATCGGGCGCTCTTCGGATATCGACGACGTGATTGCCAACTTTTTGGGTGGGGTGATCGGCTACCTGGCGTTTCGGCTGTGCGACCGACTGTTTCGCAGCCGAAGGGGCTGGAACAGCCTGTTGGCGCGCTGTTGAGGCAGGGCGCCTCGCTGCCATTTTCAATCAGCTTCCCCTGTCGGCGGGTGTCATCTGCTGGCAAAGGGCAGATGACATCCGCCGACAGGGCGTGGGATGGGGAGACAAAAGAGCCGGTGGTCGATTGGCCGCCGGCTCTTTCTGTGCCGCTGCCGCCACACCTGTGAAAACGGTCTAAAAAAGGATGATTTGGTTGCTTTGACATTTACAAAATGATACAATAAAAACATACATATCGAGATGTAATTGTGGAGTGGCCGCTGTGGCTGTCAAACACGGCTCGACCGCTCCACACGCTTTGACGACAACACCCCCTTTTGGCAGCTTGACCGGCCGCACCCTTTTGGCGGCGCACCCGGTTGGGCAGCGAGGGGAGCGCGCTCGCCTGCCCTGTCTTTATCTGTGCGGGGCAAACGGGGGAGACATTCCTCCGAAAGCGGACAGCAGAGTGAGAGCAGGTGAGATTCGGTGAAAAAAACGCCGAACAGCGCAGGTCAAACAAGTGGACTGTACCAAAACAGAAAGAGCCTGTTTCGCATGGTGGGGAGCTTGGCCCTGGTGCTGCTGCTGATCGTCGGGATATTGGTCTTTGTCAACAGCATCAACGACAGCCTGCGGGAGGACACCGAGAGCGGCATCAAGAGCATGACCAAGATCGGCGCCGACTACATAGCGGAATATGCCGGGCGGGACCGGCGCTGTCTCGGCGAGCTGTCGGAGATGGTTGCTCTGCTGCCGGAGGAGCGGCTGGTGAACCAGCTTCAGGAATATGTCGAGCAGGGCATCTTCAGCCGTGTCGCTCTGGTGCGGGCCGACGGCAGCGGCCTTTTCAGCGACGGCGGAGAAATCACCCCTGAAACCGATATGCAGTGGGCCCCCTTCCCCGAGGGCAGCGACATCAGCGGCGCCTTTTTTGGCTGGAACGGCAGAAAGCAGGTGGTCCTGCGCGCCGCGACGACCCTGCGCGACGGTTCGCCGGCCATGCTGTACGGCTATGTGGACCTGGAGGACTACTATGTCGCGGCGGCGATGGAGTTTCTCGGCGGCCGCGGTTTTGCCTACATGATCGACGGGGCGAGCGGGGACTACCTGGTCTACACCAAAAATACCGTCGCCCAGAGGACCTACGCCTCCCTCTACGACATGCTGGAAAAGAGCGGGAACCCCGAAGGCTCGCTGCAAAGGGTAAAGGAGCTGGTGGAGGCGGGCCGGTCCGGCAGTGTTGTGCTCAAAATCGAGGACGCCGCCAACTACCTCTACTTCACGCCGGTGGCGGGCACCCCCGGCTGGTACATGACGGCCATCGTGCCGATGGCGGTGATCCAACAGGCCCGCAGTTCCATCCTCTTTCTCATGTCGGTCGTCTGCGCCTTTGTCTTTATCTGCGTGGCGGTCCTCATGCTGATGCTCAACAGCCGAAAGCGGGAGGCAGCCCTCTCGCGGGAGCGGGCGTACCGGGACACCCTCTTCGGTCTGATTGCGGAGAATGTGGAGCAGGTCTTCATGATTTACAACGGCCGCCGCCAGCGGATGGAGATGGTGTTCCAAAACTCCCTTCAGGTGCTGGGACTTCCGGACGATGTCTGTCGGGAAGACCCCATGCTGTTTTTTGGGCGCTGCGAGAGCGATTCTCTGCGGCAGTCTGCCGCCCGGATGATGGGCGGGTCACTACATAAAAACGTGGGGGAGGAGTGCCGGTACCGGCATCCGGATGGGCAGACCCTGTGGGTCAGGGTGCGGATCTTGCGCGTTGGCGGCAGTGCAAACGACAACCGCTACATTGTGGCGGTGGAGGACCAGACGGCCGAGCGGGAAATCAGAAAGGACCTGGACGCCGCCCTGGCGGCGGCGGAGAAGGCCAGCCGGGCCAAGAGCGACTTCCTCTCCGCCATGAGCCACGACATCAGGACCCCCATGAACGCCATTATGGGGATGACCGAGCTGGCCCTGTTGCAGGAAGATTGCCCCGCGCGCATCGGGGAACTGCTGCAAAAAATCAGCAGTTCCAGCCGCTACCTGTTGAGCCTGGTCAACGACATCTTGGACATGAGCCGGATCGAGAACGGCAAGCTGCACATCAAGCTGCAGCCGCTGCAGGTGGAGGAGGAGATCCAGAAGATCTCCACCATCATCCGCAGCCAGGCGGAGGCGCGGAACCAGACCTTTGCCGTCGAAATTGTCGACCTGCGGCACAACTGGGTCTACGGCGACGCGCTGCGGGTGGCGCAGGTCCTGATCAACATCCTGGGCAACAGCGTCAAGTTCACCCCCGTCGGGGGGATGATTTCCTGGGAAATCACCGAGCTGGAGGACGAGCCCGGCTGGGTGCGGATGAAGCAGGTCATCCGGGACAACGGCGTCGGCATGTCCCCGGAATTTTTGCCCCACCTCTTTGACTCCTTTGAGCAGGAGGACCGCGAAAAGAACGGGCGGCTGGGCAGCGGTCTCGGCATGGCGATCACCAAGCGCCTGCTCGACCTCATGGGCGGTACCATCTCGGTGGAGAGCGCGCCGGACCAGGGGACCACCTTTGTCGTCGAACTCCGCTTTCAGATCGCGGAGGGCGGGGCGGGAGTGCAGGTGGAGGGGGCGGGGACACCCGCCGACCACATCCAGGCGCTCCCCGCCGGCACGCGGGTGTTGCTGGCGGACGACAACGGCCTGAACCGGGAGATCGCCGTCGAGATGCTGACCCTCTTCGGCCTGTCGGTGGAGACGGCCGAGAACGGGGCGGAGGCGGTGCAGAAATTTGCCGCCAGCCGGCCGGGATACTACCGGGCCATCCTCATGGACATTCAGATGCCGGTGATGAACGGCTACGACGCGGCCCGCAAAATCAGGGGGCTTTCGCGGCCGGACGCGGGGACGATCCCCATCGTCGCCATGACGGCCGACGCCTTCGCGGAGGATGTTCAGAGAGCCCTCGACGCGGGGATGGACGCACACCTGTCAAAGCCGATCGATTTTGAGCAGCTGTACGCAGTCCTGCAAAATCTCTTGCAGTAGAAAAGGGGGCGAAACTGCCGATGAAACACGCGGGGAGAACACTTGCCATCGCGCTCTGTGCAGCGGTGGCGATGCAGGGGCTGTGTGGCTGTACCACCCGGGGCGAAATGTGTGTGGAGCAGGAGACCGACCCCATTGTGCTGTCGTTTTTTATGCCCATGGGCGAACAGAAAAACGAGGGCTCCAATGTTTTTTTGAAACTGATCGACCAGTACAACGCCTCCCACGACGACGTGCAGATCCAGGTGGAAGGGCTCTCGATAAAGGACGGGTACAACGAGGTGCTGGAAAAGCGTCTGGCGTCCGGCCAGGGGGACGACCTCTTCGCCATCAACGCCGACAGCGTCAAATCCTTTGCCGCCAGCGGGTACCTGTGTGACCTGGCCGACCTGCCGGCCTGCAGCCGCCTCTACCCCGCGGCGCGGGAGCAGGCCGAAATAGACGGTCTGGTCTACACCATCCCCCTCACCATGGCAGCCTACGGGATGTATGTGAACACCGACCTGTTGGAAAAATACGGCCTTGACCCCCCCGACGACTATCCCTCCTGGATGCACTGCTGCCAGGTGCTCAAAGAAAACGGGGTGACCCCCTTTGCCGTCAACCGCTGGTACGCCATGACGGTGCCGGTGATGGCGAGGGGACTCTACAAGCTCTACCAGTCCGACCGCTATGACGAGTTGGCCAAGGGCCTCAACGACGGGAGCATCCCCGTCGGCAACTACATGCTGGAGGGCTTTCAGCTGTTTGAGGAGTTCTTGGAGCAGGGCTATTACGGGGACGACCTGACCCGGGAGGGGGTGGACAGCATCCCGGCTTGCACCACCGACTTGCAGGCCTTTCAGGAGCAAACCGTCGCCTTTGCCTTCTTCAGCACCGGGGTGGAGAAGTACTTTGACGACGAGGGGGAGGGGATGCCCTATCAGGCGCAGGGGGTGCCCGCCCTTCCGGACGGGGCGGTCTGCCTGCCCTCCATCGCCGACCGACTCTGTGTCAACGCCAACAGCAACCACCTGAAGGAGGCGCTGGAGGTGGCGGAGTACATGAGCGACGCCACTGCCGCCGAACTGTTGACAGACGGAGGGGGCGCCCTGCCCTCGCGAGAGGGGCAGGAGGGGATGCCGATGGGCGCCGAGCACATGCAGAAGCTGCTGCCCCTGGTCAACCGGGAGGGACAGATCCCCATCGAGGACATGAACCTGCACTTCACCTATTGGGACACCACCCGCACCCTCTGCCTGGAGATGATCGACGGTCTCTCAGCCGAAGAGGCAGCGGAGAAGTACAACGCCATCCAACTGGAACAGATTGGCCGGTACGAGGGCGGATAAGCGCGTTGGAGAGGGCTCAAACGACCTGTTTGGCCCTCTCCGATTGCGTGTTAAAAGGTCCGGCGGCCCCTTTGGCGGGCGCAGAAGGGCCCCTGGGACAGGGGTTCCCTGGTGTTCTCTCTTTGGGTCCGTGGCGGGGGAAATCTCTCGGTGGGCGCTCTCTGGCGCTGTCGCCTTTCCAGTAGCTCTCCCTGGCGGCACTCTCCCGCCCTCCACCGCTGTGCCGAGGGGTGAGGGAAGGGGGACCGCCGCTCCCAAACCGGTTTGTCCTGCCTTCTGAACCCGCTTTGCTGCCCTGCCGGATAGCGGCCGCTCCCCCTGCATTTCCCGCGGCGATTTGGCAAAAATAGATATAAATTTCAATTTCTTACAAACAAATGTTTTCCCTTGTGAACCTTTTAAAGAGGGGGCCGCTGTGCTATAATATAGACTCGAGTTCTTGTGTGCGCACCTTTGTCCGCCCAGGGGAAAAAAGGGGGGACGAGGGCGGTCGCGCATGTATTATATTGTCTATTTTTTGACAGTTGTCTGGTTATCTCGTCCCCGCCCGGCGGGGACGGCAGGGAGGTGCAGAAATGGGAAATACGAACGGGTCTTTCAAACTGGTCTCCCCCTATCAGCCCACCGGCGATCAGCCCCAGGCCATCGCCGAGCTGGTGGAGGGGATCGAGCGGGGGGACAGGGAGCAGACCCTGCTGGGGGTCACCGGCTCGGGCAAGACCTTCACCATGGCCAACGTCATCGCCCAGGTCAACCGGCCCACCCTGGTGCTGGCCCACAACAAGACCCTGGCCGCCCAGCTCTGTTCGGAGTTTCGGGAGTTCTTCCCTGAAAACGCGGTGGAGTACTTCGTCAGTTACTACGACTACTACCAGCCCGAGGCGTACGTGGCCTCCACCGACACCTACATCGAAAAGGACTCCTCCATCAACGAGGAGATCGAGAAGATGCGCCACTCGGCCACCGCCGCCCTCTCGGAGCGGCGGGACGTCATCCTGGTGGCCAGCGTCTCCTGCATCTACTCCCTGGGCGACCCCATCGACTACCGGACCATGGTCATCTCCCTGCGCCCGGGGATGGAGAGGAGCCGGGACGATGTGGTCAAGCAGTTGGTGGACCTGCAGTACGAGCGCAACGACGTCAACTTCACCCGCAACAAATTCCGGGTGCGGGGGGACGTGGTGGAGGTCTACCCCGCCTACTCCACCGAGACGGCAGTGCGCATCGAGTTCTTTGGCGACGAGGTGGACCGCATCTCCGAAATCAACCCCTTGACAGGGGAGAGCAAGAATGTGCTGGGCCACATCGCCATCTACCCGGCCAGCCACTACATCGTCCCCAAGGAGAAGATGCAGCGGGCCATCACCGACATCCAGGACGAGCTGCGTGAGCGCATCCAGTACTTCAAGTCCCACGACAAGCTGCTGGAGGCCCAGCGCATCGAGCAGCGCACCATGTACGACATCGAGATGCTGCAGGAGATCGGCTTTTGCAAGGGGATCGAGAACTACTCCCGCACCCTCTCCGGCCGGGCGCCGGGCAGCACCCCCAACACCCTCATCGACTACTTTCCCGACGACTTCCTTCTCTTTGTGGACGAGTCCCACGTGACCCTGCCCCAGGTGCGAGGGATGTTCGCCGGCGACTACGCACGCAAAAAAAATCTGGTGGACTACGGCTTCCGCCTCCCCTCGGCCTTTGACAACCGCCCCCTGAACTTTGACGAGTTCTACGGCAAGATCAACCAGGCGGTCTTCGTCTCGGCCACCCCCGGCGACTTTGAGCGGGAGAAGAGCACCCAGATCGTGGAGCAGGTGATCCGCCCCACCGGCCTCACCGACCCCGAAGTGATCGTCAAGCCCATCGAGGGGCAGATTGACGACCTCTACACCGAGATCCAAAAGCGCACCGCCCGCAAGGAGCGGGTGATGGTGACCACCCTCACCAAGAAGATGGCCGAGGACCTGACGGCCTACCTGGAAAACATGGGGGTGCGGGTGCGGTACATGCACCACGGCACCGAGACCATCGAGCGGATGGAGATCATCCGCGACCTGCGGCTGGGCGAGTTCGACGTGCTGGTGGGCATCAACCTGCTGCGGGAGGGGCTGGACATCCCCGAGGTCTCCCTGGTGGCCATCCTCGACGCCGACAAGGAGGGCTTCCTGCGCAGTGAGACCTCCCTGGTACAGACCATCGGCCGCGCCGCCCGCAACGCCGGCGGCCAGGTCATCATGTACGCCGACGTGGTCACCCGCTCGATGGAGGCGGCCATCCGCGAGACCGAGCGCCGCCGCGCCATCCAGCAGGCCTACAACGAGGCCCACGGCATCGTCCCCAAGACCATCATCAAGGCGGTGCGGGACGTCATTGAAATCTCCAAGAAGGACACCGACGACGTCAAGAAGTACAAGCGTCTCAGCCGGGAGAAGAAGGCCGAGATGATCAACAAGCTGACCAAGGAGATGCGCCAGGCGGCCCAACTGCTGGAATTCGAGCAGGCGGCCTTCCTTCGCGACAAGATCGAGCAGCTCAAATCCTTAAAGTAAAGCGAGGAAATACGACAGTGGCAATGGACAAAATCGTCATCAAAGGGGCCCGGGAGCACAACCTGAAAAACATCGACATCGAGATCCCCCGGGACAAGCTGGTGGTCTTTACCGGCCTCTCCGGCTCGGGCAAGTCCTCCCTGGCCTTCGACACCATCTACGCCGACGGCCAGCGCCGGTACGTGGAGAGCCTCTCCTCCTACGCCCGCCAGTTTCTCGGGCAGATGGAGAAGCCGGACGTGGATCTGATCGAGGGGCTCTCTCCGGCCATCTCCATCGACCAGAAGACCACCTCCCGCAACCCCCGCTCCACCGTGGGCACCGTCACCGAGATCTACGACTATCTCCGCCTCCTCTACGCCCGCATCGGCATCCCCCACTGCCCCATCTGCGGCAAGGAGATCAAGCAGCAGACCGTCGACCAGATCGTGGACAAGGTGCTGGCCCTCCCCGAGGGCAGCCGCATCCAGGTGCTGGCCCCGGTGGTGCGCGGGCGCAAGGGGGAGCACGTCAAGGAGTTTGAGTCGGCCAAGCGCTCCGGCTTTGTGCGGGTGCGGGTGGACGGCAGCATCTTCGACCTCTCTGAGGAGATCAAGCTGGAGAAGAACAAGAAGCACACCATCGAGATCGTGGTGGACCGGCTGATCATCAAGGAGGAGATCAAGTCCCGCCTGACCGACTCGCTGGAGACCGCCACCTCCATCTCGGGCGGGCTGGCGGTCATCGACGTCATCGGGGGGGAGGAGATGCTCTTCTCCCAAAACTACGCCTGCCCCGACCACGACATCAGCATCGAGGAGCTCTCCCCCCGGATGTTCTCCTTCAACAACCCCTACGGCGCCTGCGAGAAGTGCACCGGCCTGGGCACCTTTTTGCGGGTGGACCCCGATCTGGTGGTGCCGGACAAGTCCAAGTCCATCCGCGGGGGGGCCATCCGCGCCTCCGGCTGGTACTACAAAGACGCCTCCACCATCTCCCACATGTACTACGACGGGCTGGCCAAGGCCTACGGCTTCACCCTGAACACCCCCTTTGAGGAGATCTCGGAGGAGGGGCAGAACGCCATCCTCTACGGCACCGGCGACCGGGCCATCGATATGACCCGCCAGAACGAGTACGGCACCGGCAAGTACAAGACCACCTTTGAGGGGATCGTCAACAACCTGGAACGCCGCTTCCGCGAGACCAACTCGGCCTGGATGCGGGAGGAGATCCAGGAGGTCATGAGCTCGGTGCCCTGCCCCGACTGCGGTGGCAAAAAGCTGAAAAAGGCCTCCCTGGCGGTGACGGTGGCGGGGAAGAACATCATCGACTTCACCGACCTGTCGGTGGTGGACGCCCTGCGCTTCATCGACTCGATGGAGCTCACCCCCCGCGACGAGATGATCGCCCACCAGATCCTCAAGGAGATCAAATCCCGGCTCAACTTCCTGCGCAGCGTGGGGCTGGGGTACCTGACCCTCTCCCGCGCCGCCGCCACCCTCTCGGGGGGAGAGAGCCAGCGCATCCGCCTGGCCACCCAGATCGGCTCCTCCCTGGTGGGGGTCCTCTACATCCTGGACGAGCCCAGCATCGGGTTGCACCAGCGGGACAACGACAAGCTCATCGCCACCCTCCGCCACCTGCGGGACATCGGCAACACCCTCATCGTGGTGGAGCACGACGAGGACACCATCCGCGCCGCCGACTACATTGTGGACATCGGCCCCGGGGCGGGTGTCAACGGGGGAGAGGTGGTGGCCCAGGGCTCTCTGCAGGACATCGAGGGCTGCCCGCACTCCATCACCGGGCAGTACCTCTGCGGGGTCAAGAAAATCGAGGTGCCCACGTCCCGGCGCAAGGGGAGCGGCAAGTTCCTCGAGGTCAAGGGCGCGACCCAGAACAACCTCAAAGAGGTGAACGTGAAGATCCCCCTGGGCACCTTCACCTGCGTCACCGGGGTCTCGGGTTCGGGCAAGTCCTCCCTCATCAACGAGGTGCTCTACAAGACCCTGGCGCAAAAGCTCAACGGCGCCAAGTCCAAGCCGGGCAAATGCCAAAAGGTCCTGGGTCTCAAACACCTGGACAAGGTCATCGGCATCGACCAGTCGCCCATCGGCCGCACCCCCCGCTCCAACCCGGCCACCTACACCGGGGTGTTCACCGACATCCGCAACTTCTTCGCCCAGACCGCCGACGCCAAGGCCAAGGGCTACAGCTCCAGCCGCTTCTCCTTCAACGTCAAGGGCGGGCGCTGCGAGGCCTGCCAGGGCGACGGCATCATCAAGATCGAGATGCACTTCCTGCCAGACATCTACGTCCCCTGCGAGGTCTGCGGCGGCAAGCGGTATAACCGGGAGACTTTGGAGGTAAAATACAAGGGCAAGAGCATCTACGACGTGCTGGAGATGTCGGTGGAGGAGGCCTGCGCCTTCTTTGAGAACATCCCTCGCATCCGCGAAAAGCTGCAGACCCTGCTGGACGTGGGGCTGGGCTACGTCAAGTTGGGCCAGCCGGCCACCACCCTTTCGGGCGGCGAGGCGCAGCGGGTCAAGCTGGCGCTGGAACTCTCCCGCCGGGCCACCGGCAAGACCGTCTACATCCTGGACGAGCCCACCACCGGCCTGCACACCGCCGATGTGCACAAGCTCATCGACGTGCTGCAGCGGCTGGTGGACGCGGGGAACACCGTCATCGTCATCGAGCACAACCTGGACATGATCAAGGTGGCCGACTACCTCATCGACATCGGCCCCGAGGGGGGCGACGAGGGGGGCGAGATCGTCGCCACCGGCACCCCCGAGCAGGTGGCCAAGGTGGAGCGCTCCTACACTGGACAATATTTGAAAAAAATGCTCTGAAATCGAAAGAGCCCCTTTACAATCGTGGAGTAATTCAGTATAATTGGGTCAGAAACCAAATCAAAGAAAAAAGGAGTGTTCCGCAATGGCAAAATATGTTTGCACCGTGTGTGGGTACGTGTACGACGAGGCCGCTGGCGCCCCTGACGAGGGGATCGCCGCCGGCACCAAGTGGGCCGACGTGCCCGACGACTTTGTCTGCCCCCTCTGTGGCGTGGGCAAGGACATGTTTGAAGAGCAGGCGTAAAAGAAGCGATCGGGGCAGCCGCCTGTGGCGCGGCCGCCCCTCTTTTTTGCCAGGACTGTCAAAAGAAAAGGGGAGATCACTTTGTCCGGAACCAAGAAAATCAAGGACGGCATCTACTACACCGGGATCCTCAACCCCAACATGCGGGTCTTCGATGTGGTGATGCGCACCGAATACGGCACCAGCTACAACGCCTACACGGTGGTGGGCAGCGAGAAGACCGCCCTCATCGACGCCTCCCACCTCACCTTTGCCGAGGACTACCTCGAGACGCTGGAGCAGGTCTGCGACATCGCCAAGGTGGACTACCTGGTGATGAACCACTGCGAGCCCGACCACTCGGGCGCGGTGGCAAAACTCGTTGAAAAATACCCCGACATCACCGTTTTGGTGAGCCAGGCGGGCAGCATCTACCTCAAGGGGATCACCAACAACCCCAACATGAAGGTGGAGGTGGTCAAAAACGGCGACACCCGCGACCTGGGCGGCAAGACCCTGACCTTCCTTTCGGCCCCCTTCCTCCACTGGCCCGACTCCATCTTCACCTACCTGCCGGAGGACAAGGTGGTCTTTACCTGCGACTTCCTGGGCGCCCACTACTGCGAGCCCCTGGTGTGGGACAACAAGGTCACCTATCCCAAGGCCTATGAAGAGGCGGTCAAGGTCTACTACGACGCCATCTTCTCCCCCTTTGCCAGCTATGTGCGCAAGGGGCTCGACATCCTCTCCACCCTCGATTTTGACACCGCCTGCACCAGCCACGGCCCCATTTTGACCAAGGGCTGCTGCCTGGAGTGGGTGATGGAGCAGTACCGCCAGTGGAGCGCCGAGCCCGCCGGTGAAAAGCCGCTGATCCCCATCTTCTACTGCTCGGCCTACGGCAACACCACCCAGTTGGCCGAGGAGATCCGCGCCGGCATCCTCTCGGTCAAGCCGGAGGCGGAGATCCCCCTCTACAACGTCATCGAGCACGACCTGGGCGAACAGGCGGCGGCCCTCAACCGCAGCACCGCCTTCCTGCTGGGTTCGCCCACCATCAACCGCAACGCGGTGCCCCCTATCTGGAACCTGTTGGCCCACATCGACGCCATCGGCAACCAGAAAAAGCCGGTGGCCGTCTTCGGCTCCTTCGGCTGGAGCGGCGAGGCGGTGCCCCTGCTCAACGGCTACCTGAGCAACCTCAAGTTCAATGTGGCCATGGACGGGCTGAAGGTCACCTTTGTCCCCAGCGAGGAGGATCTGAAAAAGGCCTTTGCCTACGGCAAGGAGTTTGCCGAGAAACTCTAAACAGCGCGCGAAAAAGGACCGGCCCTGCGGGGGCGGCCCTTTTTTTGCGCCCCGCCTCTGGCGCCGGCCGGGGCCTTTCTGGTATACTGGTGACAGAGAGAACACCCACCCGCGCCCGGAAAGGGGGAAGCCGCCGTGAAGCCCTTTGACACTGTTCGGCCGCTGCGGGGCGGGGCCCGTCTGGCCCTCTGCCTCTGTTTGCTGCTGGCCCTGTTTCCCGCCGTCGCCCAGGCCGATATGGGCCCCAAGCCCCAGGTCACCGTGGTGGTGGAGGACCCGCCCCAGGGGGAGTACTACCTGGACCTGCTGGTCCCCGAGGGGGACTACGACAACCTGGGGGACCAGCGCGCCCAATATGACCCGCAAAAGCTCGCCCTGCTGGCCGATTACCGGGAGGGCGGGTGGCACGCCGGTCTGACCGTCGGCACCCGCGCCCCCATGTGGGGCGACTTGCGGGGGGAGGCGCGGGGGGAGAGCCGCCGCCACACCTTCGGCTATTTCGGGGTGCCCGACCGCTTCAAGCTCCTGATCGCCACGCCGGAGGGGGAGCTGCGGGTCTCCGACTGGGTCGACCGGGTCACCTTTCAGACCACCCTGACCTACGACTACCAGACCGGGCAGATGGCCCGCCCCAGCATCTGGCTGGCCTATCTGCGCCAGTTCGCCGTGACCCTGCTGCCCACCCTCCTCATCGAGGGGGTGCTGCTGCTGGCCTTCCGCTTCCCCCTCAAGAAAAATGGACTGGTCTTCCTGCTGGTCAACCTGGGCACCCAGCTCTTTTTGACCGCCACCCTGGGGCGGCAGCTCCTGCTGCACGGGCTGCTCGCCGGTTACGCGGCCCTCGTCCCCCTGGAACTGGCGGTGGCCGGGGCCGAGACCCTTCTCTACCTCTACCTGCTGCGGGGGCAGGGGAGGGGCCGCCGGGTGGCCTACGCCCTCACCGCCAACGCCGCCAGCGCCCTGGCGGGCTGGCTGCTGCTGAAGTGGGAGTTTTGGCTGCACTTTTCCAGCTAGAGAGAACAAGCGCCCCCTTCTCCCCGCACCGGCGGGGGAGGGGGCGCTCTTTTGTTTGGAGAAAAGGGGCCGGGCGACGGGGTCACACCAGCTTTTCAAAGGGGACCTGGGCCACCTGAAAGCGCCGGCCGCTCAGGTACTGCAGCACCCCTTCGCCGGGAGGGAAGGCAAAGGTCACCTCCCGGGAATAGAGGGCCTGGTAGGATTGGTGGTAGCGGCGGTTGACCGGCTCCCGGCCGTACTTGCCGTCCCCCAGCAGGGGGTGGCCGGCGGCGGCGAACTGGGCGCGGATCTGGTGGGTGCGCCCGGTCACCAGCCGGGCCTCCACCAGGCTCAGCTCCCGGTTCGCCCGCAAGACCCGGTAGTGGGTCACCGCCTGCTTGGCCCCGGGGCGGGGGCTGTCGCCGACGTAGACCCGGCTCTTTTTGCTGTCCTTGAAGAGGTAGCCCGTGAGGGTCCCCTCCCGGCGGGGGAGGCGGCCCAGCACCACGCACCAGTAGGTCTTTTGCACCTGCCGCAGGCGGATGTGCTCCAGCATCTCCTCCAGGGCGGGCTGGTTTTTGGCGGCGATGACGATGCCCCCGGTCCAGCGGTCGATGCGGTTGCAGAGGGCGGGGGGAAAGGTCTCGCCGGGGCGGTACTCCCCCCGGTCGTAGAGGTAGCGCTGGATCTGGGCCTCCAGGGTGTTGACCCCCTCCTCCCGGTCGGGGAGGACCAGCAGCCCCGGGTATTTGTCTGCCAGGAGGATGTTTTCGTCCTCGTACACCACCTGGAACCGGGGCTTGACCCGCAGGTAGGCGTTTTCGGGGGAGGGGCGCTGAAAGAATTCGTCGTTGAGATAGCACTCCAGCCGGTCCCCCGCCTGCAACCGGTGTCCGGGCTGGGAGACCCGCTTCCCGTTGACCCGGACGCGGCCCTTGCGCAGAAACTTGTAGAGAAGGGGCTGGGGCAGGCCGTGGGTCAGCTCCCCCAGCAGGGCGTCCAACCGCCGCCCGTCCGCCGCCCTGTCCACTGTGAATTCCCTCAAAAAAACAACCTCCCCTCTGCCGCTTGGCGGGCAGGTTTGGCCCGCTGCGGCTGCGCTCCAATCATATCACAAAAACCCCTTTGGGAAAAGCCCGCTTCCCGGGGATTTGCCGTGCGCGCGGGGGCAAAATATGGTATAATAACCACCAAGTGGCGAGTGTGCCGGAGGACGGCCGGGCAGCTGCACAAACGCGGTTTGCTCTCTGCCTTCTGGCCGCCCCCCCCTGTGCATCCGGCGCTTGTGGGAGGGGGGCGGCGAATGCAGCCGTTGCCTGGTCGGCGGGCGGCTGTCCCCCAAGGTTGGGGCGCGCCGGGCCCTGCTGGCGGGGCGGCCCGCCTTTTACCAGAGCGGTGGGCAGCGATTTTCAGGGTCGGGGCAGCCCCCCGGGGAGGCGGCTTGCCGCTCGCCCAGGTGTGGGAGGGCGGCGGCCATTCCCCGCAAATTCCGCCGGGGGCAAAGATCCGCCGCCGGGCGGTGGGGCCGCCGGGCGAGTGGTTTGAGGGGGACGGTTTTGGCCCATCCTCAAACGGCCCCCTTTTGGGGCGGCTCAGATCGCTTTTTTCGCCGCTGGGCACCCCGGCGGGAGAAAAATGACTTTTGGGATATGGCTTCCCCGCCTGCGGGGAGAGCTGTGGGAATATGTGAAGAGAGGGCGTTGGTTTTGGAAATTTTGGAACCCAGCAGATACGGAGAGTATGAGGCGTTTGTCAGCGCCCACAAAAACGGCGGCTTTACCCAGTCCATCCACTGGCCTCAGGTCAAGGCCGGCTGGGGCCACCGGGTGGTGGTCTCCCGCAACGCGGCGGGGGAGATCGTGGGGGGGATGCTCATCCTCACCAAAAAGGTGCCGGGGCTGAACCGCCACTTCCTCTATGCCCCCCGGGGCCCGGTGTTTGACTACGGCGACGAGGCCGTCTTTGCCGACTTGGTCGAAGGGGTCAAGGCGGTGGCCAAGTTGGAGCACGGCTTTGCCTTTAAGATGGACCCCATGGTGATGACCGGGGACACCGCCTTTGTGGAGATGGCCCGCAAATACGGCTTCACCTACACCGAGGACCAGACCGACGACGACACCATCCAGCGCCGCAGCAACTACATGCTGCCCCTGGCCGGGCGCACCAAGGAGGAGCTGCTGGCCAGCTTCCACCAGAAGTGGCGCTACAACATCCGCCTGGCCGGGCGCAAAGGGGTGGTCTGCAAGGTGGGCACCAAGGCAGACCTGCCCGACTTTATGAAGGTCTACCAGGTCACCGGCCAGCGCGACGGCTTCAACACCCGCCCCATGAGCTACTTCGAGCGGATGCTCGACGCCCTGGGCGAACGGGTGCGCCTCTACCTCTGCTACTACGAGGGGCAGCCCATCTCCGGCGCCATCACCACCAACTACGCGGGCAAGACCTGCTATGTCTACGGCGCGTCGGACAACGCCTTCCGCAATGTCATGCCCAACCACCTGATGCAGTGGGAGATGATCCAGTGGGCGGTGGACACCGGCTGTGTGGTCTACGACTTTCAGGGCATCCCCCTGGACCTGTCGGGGAACGACCACATGCACGGGGTCTACCTCTTCAAAAAGGGCTTTAACGGCCAGGTGGTCACCTTTGCCGGGGAGTTCGATCTGGTCTTTACCCCCTGGGTAGAGAAATTCGTCGATTTTTCAGAAAAGGTGCAGGCCAGGATGCGCAAGCGCCGGGCCCGCAAAAAGGCCAAACAGGCCAAGGCCAACTAAAGGCCGAGAGGGGAGAGAGGACAGATGGGTTGGATCATTTTGTGGGCGGTGCTGGGGCTTTTGCTGCTGTTGATTGCCGCCATCCTGGTCAACACCCTGCGGGTGGGGACCAAGTCGGTGTCGCCCCAGGGGGCGCCTCTGCCGCCGGAGGAGCGGGTCGCGCACTACGCCGAGACCCTCTCCCGGATGCTGGCACAGGAGACGGTCACCGTGGCCCCCGGCGGAGACCTGTCAAAGATCTACGCCTTTCACCGGCTGCTGGAGGAGCTCTACCCCAACATCCACCGCCAGTTGGAGCGGGTGGAGCTGGACGGCGCCCTCCTCTTTCACTGGAGGGGGAGCGGCCGCTCCGACCGGCTGCCCCTGCTGCTCATGTCCCACATGGACGTGGTGCCCGCCGAGGGGGCGTGGAGCCACCCGCCCTTTGCCGGCGAGGTTGAGGATGGGATCATCTGGGGCCGGGGCGCGGTGGACACCAAGGGCTCCCTCTGCGGCTTTATGAACGCGGTGGAGGAGCTGCTGGCCGAGGGGTACGTCCCCCCGCAGGACGTCTATCTGGCCTCCTCCTGCAACGAAGAGATCAACGGCCCCGGCGCCCCCGCCACGGTGGACTACCTGGCCGCCCAGGGGGTCAAGCTGGGCCTGGTGCTGGACGAGGGGGGCGCGGTGGCCGACAGCCCCCTGCCCGGCCTCGACTGCAAGTTCGCCATGATCGGTTTGATGGAGAAGGGGAACGCCCAGGTCAAGTTTGTGGCCAAGTCAAAGGGCGGCCACGCCTCCACGCCCCCCAGGGGCACCCCCCTGGCCCGGCTGGCGGGGATGGTGAACTACATAGAGAAGAAAAACCCCTTCTCGGTGCAGTTCACCCCGCCGGTGGAGGGGATGTTCCGGGAGATGGCCCCCTATATGAGCATGCCCCTGCGGCTGGTGCTGGCAAATCTCTGGCTCTTTAAGCCCCTGCTCAAGTCGCTCCTCCCCAAATTCAGCGCCCAGGCTGGGGCCATGCTCCAGACCACCTGCGCCTTTACCATGGCCGCGGGGAGCGAGGCGGCCAACGTCATCCCCCAGGAGGCGTCCATCACCGCCAACCTGCGCTTCATGTCCCACGAGCGCAAGGAGGCCACCATGCAGAAGCTGCGCGCCATCGGCGAGCGCTTTGACGTGGAGGTACAGCTGGTCTCGGGGTGGGACTGCTCGGGCGTCTCCTCCGCCGACAGCTATGGCTACCAGGCGGTAAAGGCCTGCGTGCAGAAGACCTTCCCCGAGGCGGGGGTGGCCCCCTACATCATGTTGCAGGGGAGCGATTCCCGCCACTACGAGAGGATCTGCGACTGCGTGCTCCGCTTTGCCCCCCTCTCCATCGACAAACAGCAGCTGGGCAGCATCCACGGGGTGGACGAAAACCTCAGCGTGGAGGCGCTGGCCAAGGCGGTCCTCTTTTACAAGGAGCTGGTGCAGGGCTACTTCTCCGCCGCACCGGCAAAATCAGAGCACAGACAAGGATAACGTATGAAAAAAATAGCCAAGGTCCTGCTCAGCAGGATCGTCATCGTGGGGGTCTTGATCCTCCTGCAAGCGGCCTTTCTGGTGGTCGCCATCTGGCGCCTCAGCGAGGAGTTCGTCTACTTACAGCCCATTCTCATCGTCCTCAGCGGCCTCTGCGCCGTCTGGGTCATCTCCAAGGACGACAACCCGGCCTACAAGATCCCCTGGATCCTCATCGTCATGGCCCTGCCCATCTTCGGCGGGCTCTTCTACGTCTTTTTCGGCAACAACAAGGTGCCCCGGGCCCTGCGCGGCCGGGTCAGCGAGATCTACGACAAGACCAAGGATGAGCTGATCGCCAACCGGGTGGTCACCGAGGAGATCGAGTCCATGAGCCGGCACACCGCCAAACAGTCCCTCTACATCAGCAACAACTCCTTCTACCCGGTCTACAAGAACACCGAGACCTGCTACCTCTCCCCGGGGGAGCGGATGTTTGAGAAGCTGGTGGAGGAGCTGGAAAAGGCCCAGCACTTCATCTTTATGGAGTACTTTATCGTTCAGGCCGGGGTGATGTGGGACACGGTGCTGGAGATTTTGGAGCGCAAGGCCGCCCAGGGGGTGGATGTGCGGATGCTCTACGACGACGTGGGCAGCCTGGTCACCCTTCCCAGCGGCTACTACAAGGAGCTGCGCCAGAAGGGGATCAAGTGCTACGCCTTCAACAAGTTCCGCCCCCGGCTGCAGATGCAGATGAACAACCGCGACCACCGCAAGATCACCGTCATCGACGGGTATGTGGGCTTCACCGGCGGCATCAACCTGGCCGACGAGTACATCAACGGCTACGAGAAGCACGGCCACTGGAAGGACGCCTCCATCATGCTCAAGGGGGAGGCGGTCTGGAACCTGACGGTGATGTTCCTGCAATTCTGGCAGTACGAGACCAAGAAGGGGGAGGAGTTCAGCCAGTTTCGCCCCGAGCGGTACATGCCCGCCCCCTGCGAGAGCGACGGCTACGTGCAGCCCTACGCCGACAGCCCCATGGACGACGAGATCGTGGGGGAGCAGGTCTACCTGAATATCATCAACAACGCCACCGAATACGTCTATATCAACACCCCCTACCTGATCGTCGACAACGAGGTGGTGACCGCCCTCAACCTGGCGGCCAAGAGCGGCATCGACGTGCGGATCGTCACCCCCCATGTGCCCGACAAGTGGTATGTGCACATGGTGACCCGCTCCTACTACAAACAACTGCTGGAGGCGGGGGTCAAAATCTACGAGTACACCCCCGGCTTCATCCACTCCAAGACCTTTGTCGCCGACGACAAGGTGGCGGTGGTGGGCACCACCAACCTGGACTTTCGCAGCCTCTACCTGCACTTTGAGTGCGGCGTCTGGATGTACCGCTCCAAGGCGGTGCTCCAGCTGAAAAAGGACTTTTTGCAGACCCTGGAGTGCTGCGAGCAGATGACCATGAAAAAGTACAATGCCATCCCCCTCTACAAGCGGATGTTCGCGGCGGTGCTGCGGGTGTTTTCCCCCCTGATGTAGGGGGATTTGAGGCGGGGCGGAGAAGAGAGGAGGGCGCGAGATGGAACTTCATCAGATAACCGGTCTGGGCCGGGTGGCGGAGGAAAAGCTGCGCCGCGCGGGGATCGAGACCCCGGAGCAGCTGCGGGCAATCGGGGCCAAGGAGGCCCTGCTGCGGGTGCGGCTGCACGCCGATCCGGGGGCCTGCCTGCACCTGCTCTACGCCCTGGAAGGGGCCATCCGCGGCCTGCCGAAGAAGGAGCTGCCCCCCGACGTGAAGGCTGATTTAAAGGCCTTTTACAGCGGTTTGGAGAGAGGGCAAACGGCCGCGGCCAGCCGGGCCGCAGAGAGGGGAGAGGGAAAATGAACATCATCTTACTGACCGACATTCTCGACTGCAACCACCTGTTGGAGGAGCGGGGCCTGGCCTTTCGCGTCCACCTGCGGGACGCCTGCGGCAAACAGTCCTGCTGGATCGAACCGCTGGGGGAGTGCGCCTGTTCCGGCCGCTTTGAGGAGATGCGCCGGACGGTGGAGGCATTTTTCGCCGCCCGCCGCTTTCGCATCACCTACGGCGACGAGGAGAAGCTCACGTTCTGGGTCGATTGAGCCGCTGCTCCACGTTCCAGGCAGCCGGCGGTGCCCTTTGCCGCACCCTGCGCCCCATTTCGATGTGTCGAGGTCGCGCCGTCAGCGTTGGCTCGTCCGCCATCCTCTGGTGCGACAGAGAGGCGATCCCGCCGCCCCCACGGAGACTTGATGCGGCTGAGCAGAGGATTGCCCTAAAGAAGAGAGAGGCCCGAGCGGTGATAAACCGCTCGGGCCTCCGCCGTCTTGCAGGGGGGAGGGGGGCTTCTATCCGCACCTGTCCCAAGGCCGACGGCTGGGTGCTGCCGCCCTTCTCTCTGAGGGGGCGAAAAGGTGGTCCCAATGGTTCAGCGCCGAAAAGGGATACGGCCTTCTCTCCTTTTTCGGGGGTGGAGGGATTTCTGCCCCGGCTTTTCTCCCGCCCCCTTGTTCTCTGCCTTTTCCCGCCCTTGCCCTTGCCCTCGCCCTCGCCCTGCCCGAGAGGGCGATCGGGCAGGGCGAGCACAGTCGCCAGGGTGGGGTGGAGAGGGGTCCTGGGGGGATTGACCGGGGCAGTCCACCGGTAAAGACCAGTCGGTGGGGGAGTCCAGCCCTCACCCTCCTGTGCCGGACCGGACGCCGTCAACTGCCAGAGAGACAGGGGAGAGGGGGACCGATCTGGTCCCCCTCTCCCCTGTTGAGGCGCTCGGCCCCGCACTCTATTTTCCTAGCGGCGGCGCTTCCTGCCCGCAAGCAAAACAGCGCCTGCCAGGGCTGCCATGCCCGTGACCGCCAGTGGCCGCGACGGATCGCCGGTTGCGACCCCATCGCCTTTCTCCGGGGTCGGCGGCGCCTCCTTTACGAGGGTGAACTCCAGCGTCCCGGCCGTCTCTCTCCCGTCGTTTTCAAACACCGCTTCCAGTCGGTGGACCCCCGCCGGCAGGGTGGCGAGAAAGTCGCTGTACAGCGCCACTTCGACGCTGCCCTTCTCAGCGGTCCCCGCTTGGCCCTCGTATCCCGGGTAGCCCAAGTTTGCCTGTGTCGCCGATTGGGGCCGAATGTCGAGATCGACGCCGTCGAGCCGCAGCGCCTTGAGGGTGTCGTAGTCGCCGTTAAATACCCAGTGACCGTCCTCTCCCGCCCGCAGCTCGGTCGGGCCGCCGCTCACGTCCACCGTCACCTCGGCGTATCCCTTTACGCCGCTGTCGGCGGCAGTCGCCGTCACCAGCAGTTGCTCGTTTCTCTCGCCTGCGCCTACCGTCAGCAGGCCGTTTTGGTCGATGGCCGAGTCGGTGCCGTCCACCGACCAGACCACCCCGCGGCCGATATTGCCCGCCGCTGCCACCGCGGCTGTAAATTGCTGGGTGCCGCCTTTTTTCACCGTAGCGAACGGCGGGTCAACCGTCACCCCTGTCACCACGCCGGTGGTGACGACGGCGGTGCCCTCTACCGCCCCCTGTACCCCATTTTGATGTGCCGAGGTCGCCGTCAGCGTCAACTCAGGCGCCGTCTCGTCCGCGCCGACTTGCAGGCGGCAGCCGTCTCCCTGCGCCACCACCCGCGTCTGAGGCGAGGTGTTGCCGCTCACCCGCCACACCACTTCGCGGCTCACCCCGTCGCCCACCGTCTCCACCGCGGCATCAAAGGGCTCCGACAGGCTGCCCGGCAGCACGGCGGCCGCAGCGGGGGTGACCGCCACCCCTTTTGCCCCGGTAAAGGTCAGCTCCCCCACCTTTTCGCGCACCGCGCTGTTGTGGGCGCTCTCGGTCGACTCGTATATCAGGTCGTAGACGCCGGGCCGAAAACGGTTGAGGGTCTCCGGGTCGTCTGCCAGGTATCCAAAGCCCCAGTCATCCATCTCGTTCGCGAACATCCCGGTCGCAGAAATGAGGGTCACCCCATCGCAGGTCAGGCTGGTCTTCGCGATTTTCTCTCCGGGCCCGCCCACATAGCCCTTGTAGACGGGGGATCGGTAGACCGGCGTCCTGTTGTCATTGCAAGCGCCCGTCGCGTAGACAAACCGGTTGGCGGCGGCGTCCATCCCCGCGCGTGGCTCTGTCTTGCAGATGGTCAGGGTACCGATCTGCCCCGCAAAGTGCTCGTTGTTGTCGTCCCCGGCGATCTCCCCCAGAATGGGGTGGTCCCCCGGGGAAAGGGCAAGCAGACGGTCGCCTGCCAGGTGTGTGCCGCGACGGTCGCCATTTGAAAACAGGGCAGTATCGCTAAAATCACCCAGGCTCGGGATGCGCAGCGTACAAGAGGCCGATGAACCTGCCCCAGAAAGCCTCCAGATGATAATCAGCCCTTCTCCATAGGTACAGGTGAGCTTCTCGTCGTTTTGGATCGTCAGCACGGGCTTGGCCTTCGCCACCGTTATGTCTTTCTCCATTTTCCACTCTGTGGCATTGTACAAACGCGCGGTGCATGTCACCGTGTAGTGGCCGGGGGAGAGATAGGTATGGGTCGAGTTTTGCCCGAGTTCACGAGCCGTGCCGTCCCCAAAATCCCAGAGCAGGGAGGCAACCTCCTCACCGCCCATCGCATCGGGCCCGGTGAACTGGATTTCCTCTCGGACGCGGGGGCTCTGCGGCGACCAGGTGAAATCCCCGTTCAGGGCGCTGGGTGTCGCCAGCGCCGCGGCGGGAAACAGGGCCAGCAGCAGGGCGCCGCACAGCAAAAGGCCGAACCATCTCTTGATCATCTTCACGAATTTTCCCCTCTCTTTCCTTGAGGGGGCTGACGGCCAGATGCGGCGAGCCCCTCTTGATACTTTCATTGTCGCAGGTTTTGTCCCAAAAAACAAGGAAAATAGCCTGTATTGGGGGCTTTTTTTGCCCCTATCCCCGCAGAGGTGTGATAAAGGGGCTTGTCGGCGCCGCAATTTTGTGCTTTTGTGCCGCGAGGGGGAGTGGCCGCCCGGCGCCTGTCATCTGCGGTGGCCGGGCTGGGGGAGAGGGCGCCCGCTTCGCCGGCCAGTACCGCCTGCCCGCCGCTTGGTCCCATAAGGGCGTGGGGCCTCTGTTTCCGCGAGGAGGGGGGCGTTCACATGGGAACGTGGGCTTTTCGGCACTATCGGAAGGGGAGAGGGGTTTGCCCCGCCAAACCGGGCCGCGACAGAGCCGTGGGAGGCGTCGCCGGCAGCCGGGCGAAGCGGCGGACGCGACCTGTACTTGAAGACATCTTTGCCCGCCCTGGTGCTGCTCTGCACAAAGGGGGGATGGCGGGCCGCTCTGCCGCCGTCTCAAACGGCTGAAAAGCGGGGGCAAAAGGGGTGTCTCCGCCTCGGCGATTTGCCTGTTGACGGCCCCTTCCTTTTCCTCAAAGCCCATCGCTTTCCCCTCGCGGCCGCCTCTTTTTGCCGGCGCGAGGAACATGGACTTGGGCGGCCCTGGACCGATTGGGAAAGCCGGGGGGAGATGTGGTTTGCACTGCCGCTGCCCGGCGGCAGAAGGGCGAACAGAAAAAAGGCGAGACGCGAAATGCGCGTCCCGCCCTCCTGTGAAAGGGTCCCCCAACTGTGCCAAAGGGCCCAGAAAAGCATTGAGAAATCAATTTCTTTTGCATACCCCCACCGGGTGCACACCTTCGCAGGGGTCCCGCCGAAAAAGGGGGGACATTCTGTGGGATTTTTCAAGGATAAACAGCCGGATCGCCTTCAAACGGCATCTAAGCGCAGAGTGCAAGTAGGGCGATCGGGCCGTTTAAATGTCGGAAATACCCCATTGACACCGCAAGCGAAGGTGCCAAAAAGAGGGCGGAGTGCAATTGCAAGGGGTATCGGCTCCCAGGCCAGATGGCTGTCAGGGGATCTGTGGACCTGCTTGGGGCGGCAAGCAACAAACGGCTGGCCGCCCCAACGCCTGAAGGGGTGGCCAGTGTCTTGAAACTGGGCCGTCAGATGATGAATCGGTAGTGCCCGGTGATGGTGCGGTGGGTGAGGGCGTCCTCCTCCTTTTGGGGCTGGCTGTCCTGGTGGATGATATAGGGCACCCCGTCCCGGTTGCGCTTGTCCGAGACGATGGCGATGTGGCTGGGGCTGAAGGTGACAATATCCCCCGGCTGCCAGTCGGCCACCTGGTAGGGATCCAGGGTGAGGACGGCGCAGTGGCGGGAAAAGAAGACCTCCAGGTTTTTGACCCGCCGAAAGTCGATGTTCGCATCCTCCGCGCCGGGGTAGGCGTCCGACTCCAGGGCAATGTCCGCATCCACCATCCCCTTCAGGTCGTACCCGGCGTGGGCCAGCGCCCGCCAGACCACGTCGGTGCAGGCGCCCCTGCCCGCCTCCGGATAGCCGCCCGCCGCATAGGAGTTGTCGTAGATGGGGTTTTCCTCCACCGCCTTTCGGGCCCCCTCGAGGATGTCGGTGAAATCGTCCACCCCGTTGCCGTTGCGGTCGGTTTCACTGTGCAGGGTCTCAATGCCGAAATCCGCCGCCGTGTAGCTGCGCTTGGGGAGGAGGGAGTAGTAATCCAGCACCCCGAAAATCACCGCAAGGACCACCAGCACAGAGAGGGAGAGCAGCACGGTCTGCTGTTTTCCCCACCGCCGGCGGGGGACCTGTGCGCCCCCTTCGGCCCCCGATTGCAGCTGTTTTTTCATCTTCCAGCCCCCTTTCACGCCCATCGTCCGCCGCCCCCGCAGAAGGGGCCGGCCCAGCCGGCGTTTTTTCTATTATAGCCCATCTCCCCGACAAAGAAAAGAGAGCCGCTCCCCCTTTCGGTTGGGGAGCGGCCCTCTCGGCAGATCGTCAGTCGGCGGCCTGCCGCTCTTTGTAGTGGTGCGCCTGTTCGAGCATCATGTCCTTGACCTTCATCAGCCGGATCTGGGTGCTGCGCTCGTTTTCATCCAGCTTCATGGTGATGTAGCGGATGTTCTCCTGGGTCTCGGGGATCATCACGTGCTCCAGGGCGTTGACCCGGCGGCGGGTCTTTTCGATTTCGGCCGCCATCAGCTGGCAGGCCTTTTCGCACTCGGCCAGTTGCAGCAGGTCGGGCAGCACGTCCGCCAGGCTCTTCACCGCCCCGTCCAGCTCGCTGGAGGTAAAGGCAAAGCCGTAGGAGTAGATGTCCCCCGGGTCGGAGGTCCGGGTCCGGTAGGAGAACTGGGGGACCTCCACGCTCATCACGTTGCGGGCCCCCGCGTCCAGGGTGACCTCCTGTTTGGGGGTCATCAGGGCGGCGGCCAGGTACTCGTCCTCCATGGCGGCGCGGGCCATCACAAAGTTTTGGTTGGCGGCGCCGATGCCCCGCTCCACCTTTTCCCGCAGGGCCTTGTTCACCCGCACCAGCTCCAAAAACTGCCGCATCAGCTCGTCGCGCTTGTCCTTGAGCAGCTTGTGTCCCCGCACGGCGGTGGCCAGCTTCTTTTTCTGCTTGGTCAGCTCCATCCGGGTGGGATTTACATGGGTAGATGCCAACGGTATTCCCCCTTTCTATGGGTTTTGGCGGGCTCAGTCGGCCGAGTAGTACTCGTCCAGGTATTCGTCCTTGATCCGCTTGAGCTCGCTCCGGGGGAGGATGCGCAGCAGCTTCCAGCCGATGTCCAGGGTCTCCTCGATGCTGCGGTCGGCGTGGTAGCCCTGGGAGACGTACTCCCGCTCAAACTCGTCGGCGAACTTGGCGTAGAGCTTGTCGATGTCGGTGAGGGCCGCCTCGCCCAGCACCACCATCAACTCCTTGGCCTCCTTGCCGCGGGCGTAGGCGGAGAAGAGCTGGTTCATGGTGTTGGCGTGGTCTGCCCGGGTCTTGCCCTCGCCGATGCCCTTGTCCTTGAGCCGGGAGAGGGAGGGGAGGACGTCGATGGGCGGGGTGACGTTTTTGCGGTAGAGTTCCCGGCTGAGGATGATCTGCCCCTCGGTGATGTAGCCGGTCAGGTCGGGGATGGGGTGGGTCTTGTCGTCCTCGGGCATGGTGAGGATGGGGATCATGGTGATGCTCCCGTTTTTCCCCTTCTGCCGCCCGGCGCGCTCGTAGAGGCTGGCCAGGTCGGTGTACATGTAGCCCGGGTAGCCGCGGCGGCCGGGGACCTCTTTGCGGGCCGCCGAGATCTCGCGCAGGGCGTCGGCGTAGTTGGTGATGTCGGTGAGGATGACCAGCACGTGCATCCCCTTGTCAAAGGCCAGGTACTCGGCGGCCGTGAGGGCCATGCGGGGGGTGGCGATCCGCTCGACGGCGGGGTCGTTGGCCAGGTTGACAAAGAGGACGGTCCGGTCGATGGCGCCGGTCTCCTTGAAGCTCTCGATGAAGAAGTTGGCCTCTTCAAAGGTGATGCCCATGGCGGCAAAGACCACGGCGAAGGACTCGTCGGTGCCCCGGACCTTTGCCTGGCGGGCGATTTGGGCGGCCAGCTCGGCGTGGGGGAGGCCGGAGGCGGAGAAGATGGGCAGCTTCTGTCCGCGCACCAGGGTGTTGAGCCCGTCGATGGCGGAGATGCCGGTCTGAATGAACTCCTGCGGGTAGTTGCGGGCGGCGGGGTTCATGGGCAGGCCGTTGACGTCCAGCCGCTTTTCGGGCAGGATGTCGGGCCCCCCGTCCATGGGGCGGCCCAGGCCGTCAAAGACCCGGCTGAGCATGTCTTCCGACACCCCCAGTTCCATGGTGCGGCCCAAAAAGCGGACCTTCGAGCTGTCCAGGTTGATGCCGGCGGAGTTTTCAAAGAGCTGGACCAGGGCGTTGCCGCCGTCGATCTCCAGCACCTTGCAGCGCCGGGTCTCGCCGTTTTGCAGCTCGATCTCGCCCAGTTCGTTGTAGGTGACGTTCTCCACCCCGCGAACCAGCATCAGAGGACCGGCCACTTCCTGTATGGTGCGGTATTCCTTTGGCATATTATTCCTCCTCCTTCCGGTTCAGCAGGTCGGCGACCTCGCTCTGCAGCTGGTGCAGGACGTTGTTGTACTCCCGCTCCATCTCCTCGTCGGGGGTGTACTTGAAGCGGCCGATCTGCTCGCGCACCGGCAGCTTGACCAGCGACTCCACCGAGGCGCCCTGGTTCAGGGCCTTGGTAGCCTCGTCGAAGTAGGCCAGCACCAGCCGCATCATGGCGCCCTGTTTCTGGGGCGGGGTGTAGGTGTCCACCTCGTGGAAGGCGTCCTGGTGGAGGAAGTCCTCGCGGATCGAGCGGGCAGCCTCCAATTTCAGCCGGTCGGGGGCGGAGAGGGCGTCCATCCCCACCAGCTTGACGATCTCGTCGAGCTCGGCCTCCTCCTGCAGCAGCCGCATCAGCCGGTTGCGCAGGTCGGTCCAGTCCTCCTCCACATTGGCGGAAAACCACCTGCCGATGGTGTCGGCGTAGAGGGAGTAGGAGGTCAGCCAGTTGATGGCGGGGAAGTGGCGGGAGTAGGCCAGGTTGGAGTCCAGGCTCCAGAACACCTTGACGATGCGCAGGGTGGCCTGGCTCACCGGCTCGGAGATGTCGCCGCCCGGAGGGGAGACGGCCCCGATGACCGAGAGGGCGCCCTCGCGGCCGTCCTGGCCCAGGGAGACGACCCGCCCGGCGCGCTCGTAGAACTGGGCCAGACGGCTGCCCAGGTAGGCGGGGTAGCCCTCCTCGCCGGGCATCTCCTCCAGCCGGCCGGACATCTCGCGCAGGGCCTCGGCCCAGCGGGAGGTGGAGTCGGCCATCAGCGCCACCGAGTAACCCATGTCGCGGAAGTACTCGGCAATGGTGATGCCGGTGTAGATGGACGCCTCGCGGGCGGCCACCGGCATGTCGGAGGTGTTGGCGATGAGGACGGTGCGCTCCATCAGGGAGTAGCCGGTCTTGGGGTCTTTCAGCTCGGGGAACTCGTTGAGCACGTCGGTCATCTCGTTGCCGCGCTCGCCGCAGCCGATGTAGACCACGATGTCCGCCTCCGACCACTTGGCCAACTGGTGCTGCACCACCGTCTTGCCGCTGCCGAAGGGGCCGGGCACGGCGGCCACGCCGCCCTTGGCAATGGGGAAGAGGGTGTCGATGACCCGCTGCCCGGTGACCAGGGGCACGTCGGGGGAGAGTTTCTCCCGATAGGGCCGCCCCACCCGGACCGGCCACTTCTGCATCAGGGTCAGCTCGCGCTCGCCGCCCTCGTCCAGGGCGACGATGGCCACCGCCTCTTCAATGGTGTACTCGCCCCCCTCGATTTTGGCGAGGGTGCCGGACACCCCCTGGGGGACCATGATTTTGTGCAGGACCACCGGGGTCTCCTGCACGGTGCCGATGATGTCGCCGGGGATGACCCTGTCCCCGATCTTTGCGCTGGGGACAAAGGTCCACCTGTCGGCCCGCTTGAGGGAGGGGATGGACACCCCGCGCTGCAAGTTGTTGCCGGTGGCCTTCATGATGTCGTCCAGCGGGCGCTGGATGCCGTCGAAGATGCTGCCGATGAGGCCGGGCCCCAGCTCGACGCTCATGGGGGACCCGGTGGACTCCACCGGCTCGCCCGGTCCCAGGCCGGAGGTCTCCTCGTAGACCTGTATGGAAGCCAGGTCGCCGTGCATCTCGATGATCTCGCCGATGAGGTGTTGCTCGCTCACCCGCACCACGTCAAACATGTTGGCGTCGCGCATCCCCTCGGCAATGACCAGCGGGCCGGCCACCTTTTTGATGGTACCTGTGCTCATTTCTTTTCACCTGCTTTGCTCTCATTGGAATCGCCGCCAAACAGAATATCGCTGCCGACGGCCTGCTCGACCGATTTTTTGACCAGTGCCTCGCCAATCCCGGTGTTCCCGATCACGCCGGGAATGGGGATGATGGCGGGCAGTGGTGCCTCCCGATAGCGGTCCACCACCTCGGAAAGCGCCTCGAACAGGGCCTCGGTCATGTAGATGATGGCGTAGTTGCCACCGGCCAGCTCCTTGAGCTTTTTGCCGGCGGCGACGGGGTCGTCTATGGAATAGGTGTCCAGGCCCAGGGCGGCGAAGCCGTACACGCTGTCCCGGTCGCCCATGACCGCGATCTTATACATACATCTCACGCGCCCTTTCCCGGAGGAACTCCTCCGACAGGCCGTTTCGCTTGCCTGCCAGAATGATCCGCACCGTCTTGATCTCGTTTTCCCGCGCCAGGATGTAGGCGCAGAGGGGGCCGATGGTAAAGGGGTTGTGCAGCTGGGGACGGATCTCCCGGATGATCAGGTTGTCGCACCACCGCTCAAAGGCGGAGGGGCTCTCCCGCAACTGCTCGATGGCGTCGGCGTAGGGGGTGTACTGCAGGTACTCGCAGATGGCGTCGAGCCCCTTGACGGCGGCGTCGGCCAGGGCCGAGACGTCCAGGCTGTCGCAGGGGGCCAGGGCGTCCTGCACAAAGCTCTTTTTCTTCTTCATCCCCGCGCAGCGCACGGCGGTCTTGATGTCGGCGGCCGCCACGGTGCGCTCGGCGTACCCGGCGATCAGCTCGTTGCCCGAGGCCTTGCCCGCCTTCAGGATGGCGCTCAGCGCAGCCCGGTCCAGCAGGATGTCGCAGAGCTGACCGTCGTGGGTGTGCAGCAGCACCCGAAAGGCCTTTTCCGCCGCCTGGCGCATCTCCTCGGGCAGGGGGGCGTAGTCGTGCTCCTCCACCGCCTTGACGATGACCTCCCGGGGGATGGAGCCGTTTTCCACGAACACCCCCTCGGCGCTGGCGCCGGTGCAGACCATCTTGATGGCCGTCTTTAGGTTGTGGTAGTCCGCCGGGTACAAAAACACGTCGAACACGGAGAGGTCGTCCACCAGTTCGCCCATCAGCTCCCAGGTCTTCTGCCGCTGGGCGCGCAGCACCTCTTCGTCGCTCTCCTCCGGCTTGCCCCAGCCCTTTTCCCCCAGCAGGCGGCGGCAGTCCTCGTGGGTCTTGCAGCCAATGAGCTGGTCGATAAACGGGCCATTCAGGAGTTCAAGCTCCTTGGAGCGCAGCCGGGTCACGGCAAAGGTGTACAGGTTTTCAGACATGGTGACCCCTCCTTTTCGGTGTCCGACGGCACCGGTTACTCAAACAGCACCCCGCAGACGGCGTCCTGCAGCCGGTCCCTGGCGGCGGAGAAGAGCGCCGAGAAGGAGCAGTTCTCCTCGATGCCGCCGTAGACCAGCACAAAGCCGCCGTCGATGGGGCGGGTGCCGTCGGCCAGGGCGAGGGCGGCGCCGCTGCCCGCCAGCCGGGCCTTGAGGTCTTTGAGGAAGGCGGGGGGGATCCGCTCCCTGTCCCGGGTGTTGAGATAGAGCACCCCGCTCTCGCCGGGTTGGGCGTTTTTCTCGATCAATTCGGCCAGGAGGGAGAAGTACTCCTCCTCCGGGGCGTTGACCAGGGAGAGGCGGGCCTCTTCCAAAATTTCGGTGACCAGCTGCTGTTTGGCCTGCAAGAGGCGGGCCTTTTGGCGCAGCGCCGCGGCCGAGACCGCCCGCTCGTGCAGCTGGGCGACCTCTCTGCGGGAGTCCTCGGCGATCTTGGCGGCCCGCTTTTCGCCCTCGGCGCGGCCCTGCAACTCGATCTGGGCCGCCTCCTGCCGGGCGTCCTGCAACAGCTCTTCCACCCGGGCGCTGGACTCGCTCTGTATCTGCTGGATGATTTTTTCAAGTCCTGTCATAGACAAGCAACTCCTAACTCTTTGGAATCGGTCAGATGTTCAGGCCGCCGATGCCGAAGATCGAGAGGATGGAGATCAGCAGGGCCAGAATGGCGTAGGTCTCGACCATGGCGGGGAGGATGATGGCCTTGCCGAAGGTCTCGGGGCGCTTGCAGAACATGCCGATGCTGGCCACCGAGGCGCGGGCCTGGCGGATGGCGGAATACAGCCCCACAAAGCCCATGGGCAGGCAGGCGCAGAAGTAGAGCAGACCCTTGGCCAGGCTCATCTCGGCGCTGCCGCCCATGATGCCGATCTGGGTCAGGGTGATGAAGGCAATCAGCAGGCCGTAGATGCCCTGGGTGCCGGGGAGAAGCTGCAGGATCAGCACCTTGCCAAAGCGGCCCGGCTCCTCGGTGATGGCGCCCGCAGCGGCCTCACCGGCCATGCCGACGCCGATGGCCGAACCGATGCCGGCCAGCAGTGCGGCCAGCGCCGCGCCCAACAGTGCAAAAGCAATACCAAGAGAACTCATTTCATTTTTCCTCCTTGAATTTGAAGTATTTGGTGTGGGCCCCAAACGGGGAGAACCCGCGTCCGCCGCCCTCGTAAAACTTGCCGAAGAACTCGACAAACTGCAGGCGGTTGGTGTGCACGTAGGCGCCCAGCAGGTTGATGCCGATGTTCAGGGTGTGGCCGATCAAAAAGACCACGGTGAAGAGGATCGCGCCCCCCACGCCGCCGCCCAGCATGGTGCCCATCTTGTTGAACACCGTGGCGATGACGCCGGTGGCCAGCCCCAAGGCCAGCAGCCGGGAGTAGGAGAGGATGTCGCTGAGGTAGCTGGTGACCCCGTAGACCCCGTAGAGGCCCTTGAGCAGCCGCTTGAAGGGGTTGCGGGAGTCCCGCCCGGAAAAGGCGATGATCCCCAAGGCGCCCAGCCCCGCCACAACGGCGGCCACCGTCCCCACGGTGGGGGAGAGGGTGAAGGAGAGGCCCATCATATTGGTGATCATCTCCATGGTCAGCAGGTAGACGACCGCGCCGCCCACCAACATATACCAAAAGACCACGTCGTAGACGGCGTCTTTGACCTTGCCCTCCCGGCAGAGCTGGTAAAACTTCATCCCCAGCCCCACGAAGAGGTGGATGATGCCCAGCAGGAAGGAGAAGACCAGCAGCCGCATGGGCTCGCTCACCGGCTCGAACCAGAGGGCCTTGAAGGTCAGGTCGCTGTGGAAGAAGGTGCTGGCGATGACCCCTACCGCGTCGCCGAAGAAGCCGCCGAAGAGCACCCCCCAGACGGTGGTGGAGATGCCGCAGTAGAGGAACATCTGCATCGACTTCTTCAGCCCCGACTCGATGTTTTTGCACTTGAGGAGCACAAAGGAGCAGGCGGCCACCATGATCAGCCCGTACCCCGCGTCCGACAGCATCATCCCGAAGAGGACGTAGTAGAAGATGGCCATCACCGAGGTGGGGTCCACCTCGCCCCGGCCGGGCAGGCTGTAGGAGGCGACGACCCCCTCCACCGGAGCGGCCAGGGGCCCGTTTTTCAGGGCGACGGGCACGTCCTCGTCCGGCGCGGGGTCAAAGAAGTCGAGGGCCACGTCGAAGTGGGCGGTGAGCTCCGACTCCAGGGCGGGGACGTCCCGGGCGGCGATGTAGCCGGTGAGCACAAAGGTGCGCTTGGACTGCATCAGTTTGCCGATGACCCCGTATTTCTCCTCCCGCATGGCGTAGAAGTCCGACAGCAGTTTCAAATCCTGCCGGTGCTCGGCCAGGGAGTGGATCTCCGCCACGTCGGCGTCGATTTTGGTCTGCAACTTGTCGATCCGCTCTTCCAGCAGCCGCTTTTTGTCCGCCGGGACCCGGTGGGTGACGTGGGCGGGCCGGGCAAAGCCCATCTCCCGCAGCGCGTCCTCGGCCTGCTGGGCCTCGCTCTTGGTGGCGGTCACAAAGAGGCAGGTCTGCTCCCGCGAGGCGCTGACGATCTCGATGTCCACCGCCGAGACGCTCTCGGCGCGGGACTTGAGCTCGGTGTAGATGCCCTCCAATGTCCACTCCCCGGGCAGGGCCCCCACAAAGGAGTCGGTGGCGTGGGTGCCGGGGTGGCGCATGGGCACATCCAGCCCCAGCCAGGGGGTCAGCTCCTCCACCTGGGCCTGCATGCGGGGGATCTCCGCCCGCTGTTCGGCCACCCGTTTGTCCAGCGCCTGCAGCCGGTAGGCGACTTTTAGGGTCTCGTCCTGCCGGTCCTGAAAGGCGGTGTACTCCTCCAAGGTCATTTCCTGGCGGCCCTCCAGCATCGACAGAAGCGGCTTTTGCTCGGGGGCGAACCGGGCCAGCACGTCCAGCGCCTGGTTGGCGAGGGCGGCATTCTTTTGAAAAATGCTCCTGGCTTGGCTCATGTCGGCGTGGGTGAAGACCTCGTCCTCGCCGGTGTCCTGCACCTCCACCGCGCCCCGGCGCTGCAGCAGCTCCAAGATCGCCTTGCGGTTTTTCTTGAGGGCGCACAGTTGCAGCCGCTTCATAGGCAGTACGGCCATAGGCAAATGCCTCCTTTCTCGTGTTTCTTTTGAAAACGCCCTACAAAAGGGCCTGCTTCACCGCTTGTATCGCGGCAGGCCGCTTTTCCAGGGCGTCTTCGCGCAGTTTTTGCGCCTGCGCGTCGGCTTCTCTCTCCGCTCTCTGCAAAAGGTCGTCTTGATCGCGCTTGGCCTGGGCCAGCGCCTTGGCCGCCTCCAACTGGGCGCTCTGCGCCAACTCCACCGCGGCGCGGTCTGCGTTTTGGCGGGCGGTCTCCACCAGTTCTTTTGCGGCGCGGACCGCTTCCTTCTCCGCCCGCTCCGCCGCCAGCTCCGCCTGGCGGATCGCCTCCACTGTCTCTTGTGCCATTCTCTCACCACCTGACTGTATACTCTGCAAAAGGTATAAACATTATTATAGCGCGTTTTGCCCACCTAATCAAATACATTATCACCATATTTCCCCTTTTTTACCCTCCCGGCCTCTCTTTTTTTAGGAAAAGGGGAGAGAAGGGGAATGACTGATGGTCAGTTGCGCAGTTGTCAGTATAAACGAAAAATGACCAAAAGTCAATATTTGACTTCGGCCATTTTCGCGCCCCCCTGAAAAAGGGCTAAAAATCGGATTTTGCGGGAGGGGAGGCCCCCTCTGGGTCGTCCCGGTAGTACCGGGCCTGGGCCTCCCAGAGGCGGGCGTACTGGCCGCCTTTTGTCAGCAGCTCTCGGTGGGGGCCCCGTTCCACCAACTGTCCCCGGTCAAAGACGGCGATGTCCTGGCAGAAGCGGCAGCTGGAGAGCCGGTGGGAGATGTAGACGGCCGTCTTTTCGCTGGTCAGGGCGTCGAAGCGGCGGTAGATCTCCGCCTCCGAGAGGGGGTCGAGGGCGGCGGTGGGTTCGTCTAAAACAATGAAGGGGGCGTCTTTGTAGAGGGCTCTAGCGATGGCGATTTTCTGGGCCTCGCCCCCGGAGATCTCCACCCCGCTGTCGTCGAAGTTTTTGTAGAGGGGGGTCTCGATCCCCAGGGGGACCCGGTCGAGCCAGTCCCCCATCCCCGCATCCTCCAGACAGCGGCGCACCGCCTTTTTATCCCAGCGAACAGAGGCCGCCACGTTCTGCGCACAGGGGAAGGAGAAGAGCTTGAAGTCCTGAAAGACCACCGAGAACAGGGAGAGGTACTCCCGGTAGTCGTATTTCTGAATGTCGATCCCGTTCAGGAGGATCCGCCCCTCGGTGGGGTCGTAGAGCCGGCAGAGCAGTTTGATAAAGGTGGTTTTGCCCGAGCCGTTGCGCCCCACCACCGCCAGCTTCTTGCCCACCTTGAGCCGGAGGGAGAGGTCTTTGATCGCCCACTGGTCGCTGCCGGGGTAGCGAAAGGAGACGTGTTCAAAGGCGATCTCGTACTCCCCGTCGTCCCGCTTTTCAACGGGGATGGTCCCCTTGTACATGCTCTGGGGGAAGTCGATGAAGTCGAAGTAGGGGCGCAGGTACTGGGTGTTCAGCCGCATATAGACCAAGGTGCCGAAACCCAGGGAGACCGCGAAACAAAACTGGCCGATGCCGGCAGCGGTCTGCACCAGAGCGTCCACCGGCAGGAGCCCCGCCAGGGCCCGTGCCCCGGCCAGCAGGTAGACCGCGCCGGTGAGCAGCGCCGTGAGGGTGTCGATGGAGCCGAAGCACCACCCCTGCAGAGAGGAGAGGTTGGTCATGGCCCGGCCGAGGGTCTGGGCCATCTGGTCGATGGCCGACTGGATGAGGGGCTGTTCCCCGAACAGGCGGATGTCCTTTCCCACCTGGTAGTCCCCCGCCAGCTGGTTTAGATAGTAGTTGCCGAAGCGATTGCTCCACATGCAGGTGGAGAACTGGCTGTACTGCCCCCGGTTGTAGCGCAGGTCGGCAAAGACGGTGTAGGCGCTCACCCCGACGAGCGCCAGCAGAAAGAGCGCCGGGAGGAGGGGGGAGGCGATGAGGGGGTGGGTGGCCGCCGCCCCTGCCGGCGAGGCCTGAAAGATGGGCAGCAGAAAGAAGACCGAGTAGAGCAGCAAAAAGAGGCAGCGCAGGGCGACCCCCACCTGGTAGGCCAGCTGGAAGAGGCCGCCGCCGTTGAAGCTGTAGCTGTCGTCGAGGAGCTGCTTTTTCAGGTGCAGCTGCGGGTTTTCCAACTGTTCGTAGTCGGCGGTGAGGACCGCCTGGTCAACTTCCCGGCGCTGGGCAAAGTTCAGGGCCTGAAAATGCAGATCGGCGGCCTCCCAGAGCGCGTCTTTGAGGATGCTGACGAGAAAGGTGAGCGATACCAGCAGACAGCCGAAGAGGAGCAGCCGCTCTCGATTTTGGTTTCCCAGCAGTTCTCCCAGCAGCCGGGCGGAAAAGTAGACCGGCACAAAGGGGGCCGCCGCAGTGACGGCAGAGGAGGCCGCTACCCAGAGCCAGAGCCAGCGGTCGAGCTTGACGATGTGCTTGACCCCCCGCCAGTTGACCGCCAGGTCCTGGCGCAGGGTGGTGCGGGTCTCGCTATCGGCAGTCTTCATCGGAAAACCCTCCTTCTCGGTTTTGGTAGTAGCGGCTCTGCACCCGGTACATCCGGGCGTAGGAGCCGCCCAGGGCCATCAGCTCCTCGTGGGTGCCGCTCTCGGCGATCCGCCCGCCCTCAAAGAAGAGGATGCGGTCGCAAAAGCGGGTGGAGGAGAGCCGGTGGGAGATGAAGAAAGAGGTCTTTCCCCGGGTCAACTCCCCATACTGCAGGTAGACCTGACTCTCGGCGATGGGGTCGAGGGCGGCGGTGGGTTCGTCCAAAACCAGGATAGGGGCGCCTTTGTAGAGGGCCTTGGCCAGCAGCAGTTTTTGCAGTTGGCCGCCCGAGAGCTCCACCCCGCCGTCGTTGACCGACTTGACCAGCTTGGTCTCCACCCCCTGGGGCAGGGCGGCCACCTCCTCCCAGAGGCCGGCCCGTTCCAGGCAGCGGCGCACCCGCCCGAGGTCCAGCTCTTCCAGCTTGCAGGCCGCCACATTTTCGGCGATGGTCAGGGGGAGGACCCGCACGTCCTGAAAGACCGCGGTGAAGAGGGAAAAGCGCTCTTCCAGCGACCACCGGGCGGCGTCGGTCCCGCCGATGCGCACCTGTCCGGCGTCGGGGGGATAGAGGCCGCAGAGCAGTTTGGCAAAGGTGGTCTTGCCCGCGCCGTTGGCCCCGACGATGGCGATCTTCTCCCCAGCGCGCACGGTGAGATCGACGGTCTCCAGGGCCCTCTCCCCGCTGCCGGGGTAGGAGAAGGAGACCCCCTCAAAGGCGATGGGGCAGGGGAAGGCGGAGGGGAGGGGGGCCTGGATCTCCTTGGGGGAGTGCTCCGGCATCTCCAGAAAGGCCCGCACGTCGCAGAGGTCCAGGGAGGCCAGCCGCAGCAGGGAGAAGCCGTCGACCAGTCCGCTCATCCAGGTGGAAAAGCCGCCGAAGACCCCGACAAAAAAGAGAAAGTCGCCGCCGCCGAGCGCGCCGCGCAGCATCAGGTCGATGAGGTAGCCGTAGGCGAAGGCGTCCTTGCCCAGCAGGAGCAGGGCGCTGCCGCAGGCGGCCCCAAAATCGCGCTTGTGGGTGCGCAAGTGCCAGGCCATCCGCAGGGCGGCCAGGTCCCGGTAGAGCTCGCCCAGCCAGATTTCCATCCCGTACAGCCGCACGTCCTTGCCGGCGGTGAAGTCGGTGGAGCGGTTGTCCAGGTACTGCAGCTTTTTGTCCAGCTCCACCCAGTCGTCCTTGTGGCGTTGCCGGTCGTTCTGGGCCCCCCGCGCCAGCAGGATGCTCCCCCCCGAGGCCAGCAGCAGCGCCAACAGGAGCAGGGGGTGGAGGGCGGCGGTGAGACAGCCGTAGAGCAGCGCCCCCACGGCGCTGGAGAAAAAGAGGGCGATGGCTTCGGGCAGTCGTTGGATGGGGCCGCGGCTGTACCCGGTGGCATTGAAGGCCTTTTGCCAGATGCTCTGCCCGGCGGGGCTCTCCATGTTGGGATAGTCGGTATGCAGCGCCTTTCTCGCTGCCAGGGTGTGAAAGTGCACCCGGTAGTTGTTGCTGCGCCAGGTGAGCTTGCAGGCAAAGATCCGCTCCCCCAGGGTGCACAGAGCCAGGGCCAGCGCCACCGGCAGACAGGCGAGCACCAGCGAGGAGACCGCCGCCCCACGGGACACCTGGTCCACCACCACCTTGGGCAGGGCGATGGTGAGGAGGGGGACGGCCACCAAAAAGAGGCTGTCCGCCAGGGCGCAGGCGAGCATGTTGCGGTCGCATTCCCGCAGCCTGGCGAGGGCATAGCGGAGGTTTTGCGGCAGGGAATAGGCGGGTTTGGGCGATTTCATGGGGTGCCCCTCCTTTACAGGTAAAAAGTGTGGGAGGGCCCAAAGAGGGCCTTTGCAAGAAAAGGATACCACGGGCGGCACAGGGGGAAACAAAAAAGCGCGCGAACGGCTCGTTTTCGCGCGCAGACGGTTTTTCAGTTCAGAGGGGGAGGAAGATCTCGGTGGCAAAGACCCCCGGCTCGTCCTGCCGGTTGACGATGCCGCCGTACTGGGCCACAAGAGCGTCCACCCGCCGCAGGCCGAAGCCGTGCCCCTCGCCCTTGGCGCTGCGGTAGCGGCCGCCCTTTCGGCTGGCCCGCCCGGCCACCGCGTTTTGCACCGAGATGTAGAGCTGCTCCTTCACCCGCCCGACATAGACGCGGAGGAACCGCTCCTCCTTGTCGGGGAGCTGGCGGCAGCTCTCCAGGGCGTTGTCCAACAGGTTGCCGATGATGACGCAGAGGTCCACGTCCGCCACGGTGAGGGAGGGGGGGACCGACGCCTTGGCCCGGATGGCCACCTCCCCCTTCTCGGCCAGCGAGAGTTTGGAGTTGAGGATGGCGTCGAGCATCAGGTTGCCGGTCTTCAAGATGGTGTCCACCGACTGAAGATCGCTCTCCAATTGGTTCAGGTAGCCCTCGGCCTCCCCGCAGCGGCCCAGGGAGAGCAGTCCCTTTAGGGTCTGGAGATGGTTGTGGTAGTCGTGCCGCCAGCCCCGCATCTGGGTGTAGATGTTCTGCACCTCGGCGCAGTGGGTCTCCAGGAGTTCGCCCTGGTAGCCGGCCAGCCGCCGCTCCGAACGGCGGGCCGCCAGGCGGTAGAGCAGCCAGCCGCCGGCTGCCAGCAGCAGGGCGCACAGGGCGGCAAGCCCGGCGATAAGAAAGGGGTTCACAGCAGCATCCCTCCGTTGCAGCGGGCAAAGGCCCGCCCCAGTTGGGGCCCCATCCGCCGGCTGACGGGCAGGCGGGTGCCGTCGTCCAAAACCAGCTCCTCCCGCCTCAGGCGGGCGATGGCGCGCAGCGACACCAGACAGGAGCGGTGGCAGCGAAAAAAGAGGTCGGGGGACAGGGCCTTCTCCACCTTTTCCAGCGGGAGGGGGAGGGCGAAGTCCCCCCGCAGGGTGTGCAGCAGGGTCTGGCGGTCGCCGGCCTGGGCGCAGAGGATCTCCCGCTGCAGCAGGCGGCGCTCCTCCCCCTCGACCCGGATCACCAAAGTCGGCTCCGGCAGCCGCTGGGCCGCCCGGTCCAGCAGGGCGAAAAACCGCTCTTCCGACACCGGCTTGACCAGGTAGTGCAGGGCCTCCAACTCGTAGCCCTCCCCCAGGTGTTCGTCGAGCCCGGTGACAAAGGCGATGGGCAGGGTCTCCCCCTCGCCCCGCAGCCGCCGGGCCAGATCGAGCCCGCTCTCCCCCGGCAACTGGATGTCCAGCAGGAGGAGATCGGCGCCCGCATCACCCTGCCGGGCAAACCAAAAGCTCTCGGCGGTGGGGTAGCAGTCCACCTGCAGCGCCTGCCCCCGCCCGGCGGCCCAGCGCCGCGCCAGGGCCGCCAGGTACTGGGCCTGGGCCTCTTCGTCCTCACAGATGGCAATGCGCACGGCGACGCCCTCCCTTCGCAAATACAGGTTATCATCAAGTATACCACAGAGGGGCGGTGAGGGGAAAGGGGCCCTCTCTTGACCGAGTTTTGACAGGGGGATGGAAAACGCCGCGCAAATTCGCTATAATGGTACCAATAGCCCCACGGGGCGACACGAGAAAAAGCAGCAGGAGGAAGAGCATGCAACAGGACAAGACCACCATCATCGGCATTGCGGGGGGCACCGGTTCGGGCAAGACCACCCTGGCCTACAAGCTGAAAGAGGCCTTTTGCGATGAAGATGTGATCATTATGTGCCACGACCACTACTACAAGGCCCACGACGACATGACCTACGAGGAGCGCACCAAGCTCAACTACGACCACCCCAACGCCTTTGAGACCGAGCTGCTCGTCGCGCACTTGAAGCAGCTCAAGGAGGGCAAGCCCGTGATGCGGCCGGTCTACTCCTTTGTGGAGCACAACCGCACCGGCGAACAGGTGCAGGTCAACCCGGCCAAGGTCATCATCCTCGAGGGGATCATGATCTTTGAGGACAAGACCCTGCGGGACATGATGGACATGAAGGTCTTTGTCGACACCGACGCCGACGTGCGCATCCTCCGCCGGCTGGTGCGCGACGTCAAGGAGCGGGGCCGCGACCTGGACTCGGTGGTCAACCAGTACCTGACCACCGTCAAGCCGATGCACGACCAGTTTGTCGAGCCCAACAAGAAGTACGCCGACGTCATCGTCCCCGAAGGGGGGCACAACCAGGTAGCCCTGCACATGCTCATCGACAGGATGCGGGCCATCATTGCCCAGAAGGGGTAAATCAGACCGACCGTACACCCGTTTGCCGTAAAAAGGAGTGTGTTTTGCAATGCGCCATCCCCTGTTGGAACGCGCCTGGGAACTCCAGGACCAGATGGTGGCCGACCGCCGCTATCTGCACCAAAACCCCGAGCTGGGCTTTGAACTGCCCCTCACCACCGCCTACGTGAAAAAGCGCCTCGCCGAGATGGGGTACGAGGTGGAGGACATCTGCCCCAGCGGCTTTGTGGCCATGGCCGGCAAAAAGACCGATGGCAAGGTGCTGCTGGTGCGCGCCGACATGGACGCCCTGCCCATGGCCGAGGAGACCGACGAGCCCTTCAAGTCCCAAAATGGGGCCATGCACTCCTGCGGGCACGACATCCACACCGCCACCCTGCTGGGGGCCGCCCAGCTGCTCAAAGAGCACGAGGACGAGCTGGAGGGCCGGGTCAAACTCTGCTTCCAGCCCGCCGAAGAGCCCATCAAGGGCGCGGTGGAGATGATCGAGAAGGGGGTGCTGGAAAACCCCCACGTGGACGCGGTCTTCGGCACCCACACCTCCATCCCCATGAAGGCCGGGGCCGTCCGGCTGCTGGAGGGGCCGATCCTCGCCTCCAGCGACATCTTCAAGGTCACCATCCACGGCGAGGGCAGCCACGGCTCGATGCCCGAGACCGGGGTGGACCCGGTGAATGTGGCGGCCCACGTCGTCATCGCCCTGCAGTCCATCATCGCCCGCGAGGTCTCGGCCCTGCAGCCGGTGGTGTTGACCTTCGGCAGCATCCAGGCGGGGCAGGCGCCCAACATCGTCCCCTCCGACTGTGTGCTGCAGGGGACCCTGCGCGCCTTTGACCCCGAGGTGCGGAAATTTGCCAAGGGGCGGATGGAGGAGATCATCCACAGCACCGCCGCCACCTTCCGCGCCACCGCCGAGATCAGCTACGAATCCGAGACGCCCCCCACTGTAAACGACCCTGCCTTTACAAGGGAGATGCAGGGGTACATGAGAGAGGTGGTAGGGGAGGACTGCATCACCGAGGGGCCCCGCATCATGGGCTCGGACGACTTCGCCTACTTCACCGAGCAGCGCCCGGGGGCCATGTTCCACTGTGGCATGGGCACCCGGGAAGAGGGCCATCTCTTCGGGCTGCACAACCCCAAAGCCCTCTTTGACGAGCGCTCCCTGCCGGCGGTGGCGGCGGTCTACGCCAACTGCTGCATCCAGTGGCTCAAACACAACAAGTAGCGGGGGGGAGATCGCCCATGGAACAGGAAGTGGACTACAAGGCCGAGTTTATCTCGCTCTTCACCCAGCACGTCTCCCGCCCCGGCAGCGAAAAGCTGCTGGCCTGGCTGGAGAACACCGACTTTTTCACTGCCCCGGCCAGCACCCGCTACCACTGCGCCTGTGAGGGCGGGCTGGTGCGCCACTCCATCAGCGTCTTTCACACCATGGTGGAGCAGCACTTTCAGGAGGGGGAGGACAACCTGGAGAGCTTTGCCATCTGCGGGCTCCTCCACGACCTCTGCAAGGCCCAGTTTTACAAGGTGGGCAGCCGCAACGTCAAAAATGAGGAGACCGGCCAGTGGGAGAAGGTCCCCTTCTACCAGGTGGAGGACTCCTTTCCCTACGGCCACGGCGAGAAGTCGGTCTTTCTCATCGAGCGGTTCATGCGCCTCAAGACCAGCGAGGCCATGGCCATCCGCTGGCACATGGGGGGCTTTGACGACTCGGTGCGGGGCGGCAGCTTTGCCATGAGCAACGCCTTTCGGATGTACCCGCTGGCGGTGAAGCTCCACCTGGCCGATCTGGAGTCCACCTACCTGCGGGAGAGGGGCACCTCCGACGTGCCCAACCGCTGATTTCCCGGGAAAACCGCCCGGCCCTTGACAGGAGGAGAGACGATGCTGCCCTTTCGCGCCGCCATTTTTGACATGGACGGCACCCTCACCCAGTCCACCCACATCTGGGACGGGGTGACCGATCGCTATATCGAGCAGCTGGGCCACCCCCTGCCCGAGCATTACTACCAGCGCATCCAGGGGCGCACCTACGAACAGGCCATGGCCTGGCTCATCGCCCTCTACGGCCTCGACAAGACCCCGGGGCAGATGGTCTTTGAGCAGTACCAGATGATCAGAGACCGCTACTGCGCCGTCCCCCTCAAGCCGGGGGTCTTGCCCTTTCTCCAGTACCTGAAGGGGGAGGGGGTCCCCTGCGCGGTGGCCACCCTGGCCGACCCGCGGGTGGCGGCGGAGGTGCTGGGCGCCCACGGGCTGCTGCCCTACTTTGCGGTGGTGGTCAGCGCAGTGGAACTGGACGACAAGCCCAAGAGCGACCCCGCCGTCTTTTTGGAGGCGGCGGCCCGGCTGCGGACCCCGGCGGGGGACTGCGCGGTCTTTGAAGACAGCCTGCTGGCCGTCGAGACGGCGAAGGGAGCCGGGTTTCGGACGGCGGCCATCGCCGACGACAAAAACGCAGCCCAGTGGGACCGCCTGTGCGCCCTGGCCGACTGGGCCCTGCACGACTACCGGGAGCTGATCCCCGCAGAGTAGGCGGGCCAAAGGAAGAGACATTTGTTGCGCCCTCTTTTTCCAAAAGGGGAGAGGGCGGTGGAAAAAAGGGCCGAGGGGCCGCCGGAAGGGCGGCACTTCGGCCCCTTTTTGGCACGATGTTGCAAAATAGAGCGGAGTTTGTGCAGCTTTAGGCAGAAAAACGTCAAAAATCGGCAGCTTTCCCGCTTCCCCCTTTACCCCTGCGGGAATGGGTGTATAATGAAAATGTGAACAAAAGCGAAATATTGTAAAGTGGGTGTGAACGTGCAGCTATTTCGATGTGAGAAGTTGATGCGGGGCGTGGAGCAGGAGGGGGAGGTCCCCGACGAACGGACCGTCTTAAAGACGACGCTGAACATCGCCTGGCCCTCCATTTTGGAGTCTTTCCTCATCAGTCTGGTGGGGATGGTGGACACGGTGATGGTCAGCTCGCTGGGCTCTTACGCCATTGCGGCGGTGGGGCTCACCACCCAGCCGAAATTCATCGCCCTGGCGGTCTTTATGTCGCTGAACGTGGCCATCTCGGCCATTGTGGCCCGCCGCCGGGGGGAGGGGGACCGGGACAGCGCCAACCGGGTGCTGGTGCAGGCCCTGATCATCTCGGTGGCGCTGACGGTCGTCATCTCGGTGGTGACGGTGATTTGGGCCGACCCCATCATCCGCCTGTGTGGCTCGGCCCCCGACACCCACGACGCGGCGGTGGGCTACCTGCGCATCATCCAGGGGGGAATGATCTTCAACGTCCTCTCCATGGTCATCAACGCCGCCCAGCGGGGCTGCGGCAACACCAAGATCGCCATGCGCACCAACCTGGTCTCCAACGGGGTGAACATCGTCCTCAACTACCTCCTCATCGGGGGGAACCTGGGCTTCCCCAAACTGGGGGTACAGGGGGCGGCCATCGCCACGGTGGCCGGCACCATCTGTGCCTGCGTCATGAGTTTTATCTCGGTGATGCACCCCGGCCAGTTCCTCAGCATTCAGGACTTCTTCAGCCTCAAGTTTGACCGGCGCAACCTCTCGGCCATCGTCAACATCGGCTCCAGCACCCTGGCCGAACAGGTGTTTCTGCGCATCGGCTTTCTGGTCTACGCGGTGCTGGTGGCCAAATTGGGCACCACCGCCTTTGCCGCCCACCAGATCGGGATGAACATCATGAACATCTCCTTCTCCTTTGGCGACGGGCTCTCGGTGGCGGCCATCGCCCTGGTGGGGCGCAGCCTGGGCGAAAACCGGCGGGACATGGCCAAGATCTACGGCGGCGTCTGCCAGCGGATGGGGGTCCTCTTCTCGGCCGCCATCTCGGTGGTCTGCATCGCCCTGGGCACCCCCATCTTCATGCTCTTTTCGCGGGAGGAGGAGATCCTCCGCTACGGCGAGATGATCATGGTCATCATGGCCGTCATCACCTTTATGCAGGTGGCCCAGGTGGTCTTTTCCGGCTGCCTGCGGGGGGCGGGGGACACCAAGTTCACCGCCGTGGTCTCCCTCATCAGCGTCACCTTCATCCGCCCGGGGCTGGGCTACCTCTTCTGCTACCCCCTGAACATGGGCCTTTTCGGCGCCTGGATGGGGCTGGCGGTGGACCAGTTGGCCCGGTTCCTGTTGACCTACATGCGCTTTCACAGCGGCAAGTGGATGCACTTTAAAATCTGACCGGTCCCCCTGTAAAGTGAGAAAAGCGGCCCTCCCGGCGAGGGCCGCTTTTTTGTGGGCGGGGAGACCCCGGCAGACAGGGGAGGACCGCCTGTGCACAGGTGGAGGGGCCCCTTTCCCGGCGGAGGGACTCTGCCCGCCTCCTGCCAACCGGCAAAGCAGCGGCCGTCGGGGGTGTCCCGCGCGCTGCCGCCCTGTTCCCCCCAAAAAAGCCCCCGCCCATCCTTTGGGCGGGGGGCTCTCTCTTCTTTAGATGAGGGGGGCCCTTACAGGGCCAGGCGGTAGATAGCGGCGATGTCCTCCTCTTTCAGGTGGGCAAAGTGGCCGGCATAGGGGCGGCCGTCCAGGGCGCGCCGGGCCATCTCGGGGATGCGGTCGGCGGGGATCTTCAAGTCGGCAAAGGAGGTGGGCATCCCCAGGGAGCGGAAGAAGGCCTCCAGCCGGCGAATGCCCTCCAGGGCGATCGCCTCGGGCTGGTCAAAGGCCAGATCCACATCCATCACCCGCACGGCGAACTGCACAAAGCGGGGGAGGTTTTGCTTGTAGACGTACTTCATCCAGGCGGGGGTGATGACGGTGAGCCCCGCGCCGTGGGTCACGTCGTAGAGGGCCGAGAGCTCGTGCTCGATGTCGTGGCAGGCCCAGTCCTCCTCCCGGCCCATCCCCAGCAGGTCGTTGTGGGCCACGTTGCCCACAAACATCACCTCGGCCCGGTAGTCGTAGTTGTCCGGCTCGGCCAGGACGCGGGGAGCGGTCACCAACATGGTGCGCAGGGCCCCCTCCAGCAGCCGGTCGGTGAAGTCTACGTGCTCGGTCTGAGTGAAGTAGCGCTCCATCAGGTGGGACATGATGTCGCAGCAGCCCGCCGCCGTCTGGTAGGCGGGGAGGGTGTAGGTGGTCTCGGGATCGAGGATGGCGAATTTGGGGAGGATGTGGGGGGAGGAGCACATCCGCTTCTGGCTGCCCTCATCCTTGGTGATGATGCAGGCCTTGCTGGATTCCGAGCCGGAGGCGGGGATGGTCAGCACCACCCCGATGGGCAGGGCCTTTTCCACCTGGGCCTTGCCGGTGAAGCAGTCCCACACGTCGCCGTCCATGCAGGCGCCGGCGGCAATGGCCTTGGAGGAGTCGATGGCGCTGCCCCCGCCGATGGCCAGCACAAAGTCCAACCGGTTCTCCCGGCAGAGGCGGATGCCCTCTTTCACGGTGGAGAGGCGGGGGTTGGGCACCACCCCGTCGTACTCGACAAACTCGATGCCGGCGGCGCTCAGAGAGGCCTCGATGCGCTCGAGAAGTCCGTTTTTGCGCAGGTAGTCGCCGCCGAAGTGGACCAGGGCGCGGCTGCCGTACTCTCTGGCGACGGCGCCGACCTCGTCCTCCCGGCCCTTGCCGAAGAGGATGCGGGTGGGGTTGTGAAATGTAAAGTTCTGCATGGTTTGCGTCACCTGTTCTTTCTCGCTCTCGGGAGAGAGGCGTTTTGTCGCTGTTCTTTCCCTCCCATTATACGGCGGGGGACGCGGTTCGTAAATGAACGCTTTGCATCAATTTCCCGGGAAAATGTCCGCCTCCCTTTATGATTTGAGGGCAGTTGCAGGGTTTTGCAAGGCATTTTGGGCCGGTTTGACAGCTCCCCCTATTTTTCCGCCGAAGGGGGAACGAACCGCTGGGTCTTCTTGCGGCCGGGGCCCCGCACCGTATAGCCAAAGCTGCCCAACTTCTCCCCCTGGGCAAAGTACTCGCCGTGGGTGTAGTGGATGAGTTCGGCCCGGTCGAGACAGAGTTTCCCGCTCCCGTCCAGAAGGGACTCCTCCACGTCCACCGCCACGATTTCGGCCAGAAACATGTGGTGGCTGCCCAGCTCCAGCACCTGGGTGACCCGGCACTCCAGGTTCACCGGACTCTCGGCCACCAGGGGGGCGGCGATCTTGCTGGCCGGGGCGCGGGTGAGCCCGGCGGCGGCAAATTTGTCCCCGTCCCTGCCGGAGCGGACGCCGCACCAGTCGCAGGCGCGCAGCAGGGGGCGATTCACCAGGTTGATGGCGAACTCGCCCCTCTCGCGGATCAGGGGGTAGGAGTAGCGCTCCGGCCGCACCGAGATGTAGGTCATGGCCGGCTTGGTGCAGACGGTGCCGGTCCAGGCGACGGTGAGGAGGTTGGAGCGCTCCCCCTCGCCGCAGCTGACCAGCACCGCCGGCACCGGCGCCAGCAGCGCCCCCGGTTTCCAACACTGTTTTGCCATAAAAAATGCCTCCTGTCTCTCTTCTCTTGCCCCACCAGGATAGCACAATCGGGGCAAAATTCCCAGTCCGGGGCGGGCATTCGGTTGCAAGGGGCGGGGGAAAGGGGTAAACTAAGGGCAGATGGGGCGGCGGCCCCGCTGTTTGAAAAGAGGAGGGAGTGCCGATGGAAGAACAGGGATTGGGCGAACAGATCTTGCAAGTCTGTGCAGAGGTGCGGCGGCTGGCGCGGCCGGAGAAGGTGATCCTCTTCAACCGCAAGCTGACGCTGTCGGGCAAGACCGCTAGCTTCAAGCTGGTGGTGGTGGCCGACACCGCGGACAAGCGGCGGCTGGAGAAGGAGCTCTACCTGGCCATCGACAGCCCGGTGCCCTTTGACGTGGTCCTCTACACCCCCGGGGAGTGGGCGCAGCTGGCCGGGGAGCGGGGCTCTTTTGCCGCCAAGGTGCGGCGGATAGGGAAGGTGCTCTATGAGGCGTAGACACAACACCGGGGACAGCCGCCGCTACTACGACTGGATGGACAGGGCCGAGGAGGACATGGAGACGGTGGAGCTGCTGCGGCGGGAGGACCGCTGCTATTTCAGCTGTGCCTTCCACTGCCAGCAGGCCATCGAAAAGGCCCTAAAGGCCTATATCCTGGTCAAGACCGGGAACCTGGTGGACGGGCACAACCTCTCCTGGCTCTGCAAGCAGGCCGTCAAGCACGACGGAGAATTTACACAGTGGCTGGACGAGAGCGCGGCCCTCAACCACTGCTACATCGAGACCCGGTACCCCACCGACGTCCCCTACGAGATGGGGCGGGGCCAGGTGCGGCGGTTTGCCGCCATGGCGCGGGAGATGTTCACCTTTATCTGTGAGCAGGTGGAGGAGGAGCTGGACGCCAGCGAGCTGCCCTCCGCCGGGCCGGAGGCAGCCGGGGAGTAGCCGCCTGAAAGGCGCGGGGCAGAGAGAGGGCCCCGCGCCTTTTTGCGCCCGTTTGGGGGGTGCAACCGGCGGGGAGATGTGCTATACTAAACAACAGTTCTTTTTTGAAAAGGGTGGAGGGATCGGTTTTGGAGATGGCGATTTTGCTGGTATTGGCCGCGGTGTTGGCCCTGCAGGTGACGGTGCTGATCGTGCTGCTGCGGCGCAGGGGGGATGCCGGTGGGGAGGAGCTGAAGGAGGCCCTGCGGCAGGAGGCCCAGGCCGCCCGGGCGGACACCCTGCAGACGGTGCAGGCCTCGGTCACCGGGCTGGGGGAGGTGCTGGCCCAGTCCCAGCGGCAGTTCACCGCCGTCCTCAACGAGCGGCTGGGGGAGCTGAACACCCAACTGACCCTGCGACAGGAGAGCTTGCAGCAGTCGGTGGACCGCTCGGTGCGGGGCACCGACGCCCGGATGGCCGAGTTCACCCGCCAGAGCGCCGAGCAGATGGAGCAGATGCGCGCCACCCTGCAAAACCGGGTCAGCGCCATGCAGGAGGACAACGCCCGCCAGCTGGACCGGATCCGCCTGACGGTGGACGAAAAGCTGCAAAAGACCTTGGACGAGCGGCTGGGCCAGTCCTTCAAGGTGGTCAGCGAGCGGTTGGAGCAGGTCTACAAAGGCCTGGGGGAGATGCAGACGCTGGCCGTTGGGGTGGGGGATCTGAAAAAGGTCCTCTCCAACGTCAAGACCCGGGGCATCCTGGGCGAGATCCAGCTGGGGGCCATCCTGGAGCAGATCCTCGCCCCCGAGCAGTACGGCCAGAACGTCTGCACCAAGCCGGGGAGCAAGAACGTGGTGGAGTTTGCCGTCAAGCTGCCGGGGGACGGGGAGGAGCCGGTCTGGCTGCCCGTTGACGCCAAGTTCCCGGCCGACGCCTACGCCCAACTGATGGACGCCTACGACCGGGGCGACCCCGCCGAGATCGAGCAGCTGGGCACCGCATTGGAGCGGCGGGTCAAGCAGTTTGCCAAGGACATCCGCGACAAGTACATCGCCCCGCCCCACACCACCGATTTCGGCATCCTCTTCCTGCCGGTGGAGGGGCTCTACGCCGAGGTGGTCCGCCGGGGGCTGGTGGAGACGCTGCAAAACGAGTACAAGATCAGCCTGGCCGGGCCCACCACCATGGCGGCCATGCTCAACAGCCTGCAGATGGGCTTTCGCACCCTGGCCATCCAAAAGCGCTCGGGCGAGGTGTGGCAGGTGCTGGGGGCGGTCAAGACCGAGTTCGGCAAGTTTGAAGGGGCCCTCTCGGCCGCCCAGCAGCGGCTGGAACAGGCGGGCAGCGAGCTGGACCGGCTGGTGGGGGTGCGCACCCGCCAGATCCAGCGCCGCCTAAAAGAGGTGAGCCAGCTGCCCGAGGAAGAGGCGGGCGAGGTGCTGGGCCTGCCCGAGGCGTAGGGGCGCAGAGAGACACCCCTGGAGCATAGACTGGCTCCGGGGGTGTTTTGAAGATGGAATACAAGGGCTTTGCTGCGATGCTGGAACTGTCGGCCGCGGCTTATGGCGACAACCTGCCGGTGAAAAAGGGGCGGGAAGTGCGCTTTATCGACAGCGGAAAGACGGGGATCCAGCTCTATATGGAGTGCGTGGGAAAGACGGTCTACATCGCCTTTCGGGGAACCGATTCGGCCAGGGACTGGGCCACCGATTTTCGCTTTTGCAAAAAGAAGATCCCCTACGACAACACCGCTTCCAAAATTCGGGTGCACGGGGGCTTCATCGACATGTACAAAAACCCCGAAGTGCGCGACGCCATCCGCTATTTTCTCCCCAAAGAGGCGGAGAAGGTGCGGGTCACCGGCCACTCCTACGGGGCGGCGCTGGCGGTTTTGTGCGCGGTGGACCTGCAGTACAACTTTCCCGAGAAGGATTTTGAGGTGGTTCTCTTTGGCTGCCCGCGGGTGGGCAACCGGGCCTTTGCCCAGTCCTTCAACCGGCGGGTGTTCAAGACCTTTCGGGTGGAAAACGGCAACGACATCGTCACCAAGGTGCCCTTTGCCTGGATGGGGTTTCGCCACGTGGGCATCCGGGTCGCCGTCGGCCCCCCGCGGCTGCCGGGCGCCGTCTCCTTTGAGGCCCACCGGCCGCAAAACTACTATCGGGGGCTGCTCCGCTCCCAGGGGCTGTGACGGCCTGCTAGCGCAAAAACCCCTTCATGGTCTCGATGTTTTGCTGCTCGGTCTCCAGCAGTTTTTGGGCCAGGGCGCGCACCTCGTCGCTGGCGCAGGTGTACTCCTTGAGCCGCTTGGTCATGTCCACCACCCCCATGGTGCTGCCCTGAATGAGCATCTCGGCGATGTGGGAGGGAGAGTTGTCGGCCAGGGTCTTGAGCTCCAGCATCATATAGGCCGAGAACTTGGCCATGGCGCCGGTCTTTTCCAGCTCCACCCCGGCCAGCTGTTTGGCCTCGGCGAAGATTTTGTGGTATTCTTCCTTCTGGGTGAGGAGGGCGACCTTGAAGTGGTCGTCCTCGGCGATCCCCACCAGCCGGTCGAGGGTGGAGAGCCCCATTTCGGTGTTTTTGTAGATGAAGTCGAGCAGTTCGGTGTTCTGGTCCATGATTCGTTTTCCCCCTATTTTGGTTTTGCAGATAGTGTGGGCGCAAAGAGACAAATTATTTGCGAAAATGAAAAAAAGGGGGTTGATTTTTTGGAAACCCATGGGTATAATAAATGAGCGCCCTGCGATATGCGGAAAGATGGCTGAGCTGGTCGAAGGCGCACGACTGGAAATCGTGTAGGCGGTGATACCGTCTCGAGGGTTCGAATCCCTCTCTTTCCGCCACGAGAAGCAACCGATTTGGTTGCTTCTTTTTTTGCGCCTTTTTGAAAAAAGTGGGCTTTTCAGAGGAGGGCGTGGGGCCCGCCGACCGGCACCTGCGCGGCGGGGGGAGAGCTGCCCTGCCGTGACTTGGGGTGCCCGGCCCCCTTATTTCTTGACAGGAAAAGCGTCCAAAGATACAATGGAGGCGAATCGTTTGAAAGGGTGATTTTTCATGCGCGTACTGTTCAAAACTTGTCGCATAGCAAAGGCTATTGCGACGGATGTCGTCTCTCTTTAATTCGTTGGAGTAGTTTTTGCTATGCCTTATTTGGAATTTGAGAAAATGCCAATTGAGGAGAGCAAAATGGGTTATCAATCTGCAACGGAGCGACTGCCCGCTGATCTGGTGAGAGAAATACAGAAATATGTTGACGGTGAATACCTCTACATCCCCAGCCGCAAGAGAAAGTCTTGGGGAAGCAAAAGTGGGGCGCGTGAATTCTTTGCGAAAAGGGATCTCGAAATTTGCCGAGAGTACCAAAAAGGCGTTCCCATAGAGGCGCTGTCGGACAAATACAGCCTTTCGTTAAAGGGCATAGAGCGGATCCTCACCTCACAGAGAAAGCGGGGCGTGTAAAAATAGGGGGCTGCAGGCGTTCTGCGGCCCCCTATTTTTTGTGTATAACAAATTTGTAGGTTGTAAAGGGGATGCCGGATTTTCTATAATAAAAACAGATACCGCCGAACCGAAAAGGAGTTTCTATGGTTAACATTTCGACCGAAGTGGTCACCCGGCTGATAGAGGAGCAGTTTCCCCAATGGGCCCATCTGGAAATCAGGCCGGTTGCACAGAGCGGACACGACAACAGGACATTTCACTTGGGCGAGCAGATGACCATCCGCCTGCCAAGCGGCCAAGAGTACGTCCCGCAAATCGAAAAAGAGGGAAAGTGGCTCCCATTTTTGGCGTCAAATCTGTCCCTCCCGATCTCGCGGCCCCTTGCGCAGGGAAAGGCCACGGGGTACTATCCGTTTCCCTGGTCGGTCAATGTATATGTGGAGGGCGGACCCTTGAGCGGATGTGCCGTTTCTGAGAAGGTGCGGATCGCCACCCAGCTCTCGGCCTTTCTGAAAGAGCTGCAGGGCGTCTGTCCCGAGGGAGGGCCCGCTGCGGGGGCACACAACTTTTTTAGGGGTGCAAACCCGGCTGTTTACAGCCGCCAGGTCGCGTCCTCCCTGCGCGATTTAGAATTTGTTCTGCCGGTCCGCAGCATTCAGGAGATATGGAGAGAGGCCGTTGCGACAGAGTGGAACGCCGCCCCTGTGTGGCTTCACGGCGACGTTGCGCCGGGCAACCTTTTGGTGAAAGACGGCGACCTCTGCGGCGTTATTGACTTTGGCATCATGGGGGTTGGCGATCCCGCCTGCGACTACGCCATGGCGTGGACATATTTTGACGGCAGCAGCAGAAGGGCCTTTTTGCAGGGCCTGGACACCGGCACGATCGCTCGGGCAAGGGGATGGGCGCTGTGGAAGGCGCTGGTGACCTATCGCGCGCCGGAGCCCCTGGTGGCCGGCAACGCCAGGCACACGATAAATGCAATTTTGAGGGAGTACAGCGAAGGGTAAGGAGGATGCAACATGGAAAATACCCCTGTTTTGGAGACGGAGCGCCTGATTTTGAGAAAGTTTACAGAGGAGGATATGGAGGCGCTCTACCTGCTTTTGAAAGACGGGGAGGTCAATACCTTTTTGCCCTGGTTCCCCGCCAAAAGCGTGGCGGACGCAAGGGCTTTTTACGAAGAGAGGTATGCGGCCAACTATGAAAAGCCCCGGGCCTACGCCTATGCCATCTGCTTGAAGGGAGACAACTTTCCAATCGGCTACATCAAGGTGGATATGGACGAAAGCCACGATTTTGGCTATGCTCTGCGAAAGGAGTTCTGGCATCAAGGCATTGTGACCGAGGCGGGAAAAGCCCTTGTAGAACAGGTAAGAAAAGACGGGCTTCCCTATATCACAGCAACCCACGACGTCAACAATCCCCGCAGTGGTGGGGTGATGAAGCAGGTGGGGATGAAGTACTGCTATTCCTATGAAGAGCAGTGGCAGCCCAAAGATATTCCCGTCGTTTTTCGGCTGTACCAGCTAAATCTTGACGGAGACGACAGCCGTGTCTTTAAAAAATACTGGAACCAGTACGAAAAGCACTTCGTGGAAAGGGACGTCTAGCGCCATTGCAGCCCCAAAGTTGAAAACAGAGCGACAAACGGATAAATGCCGTGGTTCGGACTGCTCTTTGCAAGGGCGTTTTGTGCCGACGTGTGGGGAAGAAGCAACCGCCTTTTGGGGTTGCTTCTTTTTTGGCTGGTAGCAGGGGCGGGCGCCGAGCTCCTTCTCGAGGGGCCAAAGGAGAGGGGCATCCTATCGGCCCATCGGCCCCCTGTTCCCATCTTGCAGGGCAAACAGAAAAGGCGGCTGAAAATCAGCCGCCTTTTCTGTTTGCTGGTTTGTCTAAAATTCGGTTTCCACCTGTAAAGAGCTCTCGGGCAGCCCCATGTAAATGCGGCAGAGGACGTCGGAGGTCTCGTCGTAGAAATAGATCCAGTCGCAGATGACCTCAAAGGAGTCGATCCCCTGCAAGCGGGGGATCTCCTCCACCGTCTCCCAGCGCAGCCGGTAGACCCTTTTCTCCGAGTTGGCCACGTCCATAAAATAGACCCATTGGCTGTCATAGGCGATGAAGAGGGGGGCGGTCGAGTGGTTGACGGTGAGGTGCATCCGGCTGCCGCCGAAGGGGGCCCGGTAGATGCCGTTGTCCGCGTAGTAGACGCCCTCCGGGGTGACCAGGTGGGAGCCGTTGCGCTCGCTGGGCAGGGAGATGGGGGCGGACAGTTCCCCCGCGTCGGGGGAGAGGAGGGCGACGGTCAGGGAGAGGGGGTCTTTTGGGTCCGCCCATTCCCGGTAGGCGACGCCGGCAGCGCCGTCGAGGATACCGGTGTAAAAGTGGGGGTAGGCGGTCCCCTCCTCGGCGGGCACCCGCTCTTCCAGGGTCGGGGTGAGGGGATTTTGCAGCCGGTAGAGCAGCCGGTCGCCGCCGTCTGGGGTGGTGACATAGAGGGCGTTTTTGAGGAGGGAGACATCCCCCGCTTCGATCCCCAGGGGGTGGACGGCGCGGGTCTGTAGATCCAGGGCGAAGAGGGCGCCGTCTTGCAGGTAGTAGAGGTATTTCTGGTAGCGGATGAGGTACTGCGCCCGGGAGGACAGGGGGAGGATCAACTCGCCGCTGGCTGTTCCCCTGCCGATTTGGTAGATGCCCCGTCTGCCTGCGGCGTAGATGTAATTTTTGTCTCCGGCGGTGAGACGGCCCTGGTCCCTGCAGTCCATGTCGATCCCCAGGTCGGCCGCGCTGACAGGGGAGGAGAGGGGAGCGTCGTCTTGGGAGAAGGCGGCGCAGCCGCCCAACAAAAGGGAGGCAGCCGCCAGGCAGGCGACCAGGCGCAGGGTGGGAACGCGCTGTCTTTGCAAGGTGGTTTCGCCCCCTTTTCTGCTCAAATTTCTAAAAAAACAGGTTCATCGGAACGCCTTTTAAAGACAGTATACAAAAAAAGTGCCTTCCTGGCAATCCCGCTGCGGGGACGGATCGCCGGGAGCGCACAAAACGCCCCCTCAAAAGAGGAGGCGTTGCCGGCTTTTGGAGAGGGCGGCTACTGGGGAAAGGCGAGGTCCTCCAGGGCCTGGGCGTCCAGGCGAAAGACCGTCCAATCGTCCAGCGGGCGGGCGCCCATCTTTTTGTAAAAGGCGATGGAGGGGGCGTTCCAGTCCAGGCAGAACCACTCCATCCGGCCGCAGTCCTCCTCCCGCGCCAGGTTGGCCAGGTATTGCAGCAGGAGCTTGCCCAGCCCCAGCCCGCGGTGGGCCGGGCGGACGAACAGGTCCTCCAGATAGAGGCCGGGCTTGCCGACAAAGGTGGAGAAGTTGAAGAAGTAGAGGGCAAACCCCACCGGCTCCCCCTCCAGCTCGCCGATGACGCAGCGGGCGGCCCCCCGCCCAAAGAGGGAGTGGCGCAGGGTCTCGACGGTGGCTTCCACCAAGTCGCCCATCTTCTCGTACTCGGCCAGCTCCTTGATAAAGGAGAGGATGAGCGGGCAGTCCTCTTCCCGCGTGGGGCGGATGACAAATTCGCCTCCCGGGGTGACAAAGCGGTTTTTCACAGCTGATCTCCTTTCTCTCGCAGTCTGTTTTCCTTCTTTTTCAAACGCCCTTTATTATGCCCCATCCCCCCTTTTTTTGCAACCTTCAGAAAAGAGGGGAAAAGGGGTTGACAAAGTATACTATGTACAATATAGTATTATGTGTAAGGAGGGATGAGCCATCGACGTACAGATGAAAAAGGGGCTGCTGGAGGCATGTGTCCTCACCGCCCTGAAAAAAGAGGACTCATACGGGTACAAAATCATAGGCGATCTCTCAGAATATATAGAGATATCGGAGTCGACTCTCTATCCGATCCTCAAGCGCCTGGAGGGAAACGGTTGTCTCACCACCTATTCCCAGGCACACAACGGCCGCCTGCGCAAATACTACAAGATCACCGAAGAGGGGGTCCGCCGCCTGGGCGAGTTCGCCGGGGACTGGCCGCAGCTAAAGAGGATATACTGCTATATTTTGGGGGAGGATGCACTGTGAGACGGGACGAATTTATGAACGCCCTGCGCCAGAAGATCGCGCCGCTGTCAGAGGGCGAGCGGGACATGGCCATGGACTACTACAATGAGATGATCGCCGACAAGCTGGAGGCGGGGATGGACGAGGAGGAGGTCATCGCCCAGTTTGGCCCGGTGGAGGAGATCGCCGACAAACTGATTGCCGAGAGCGAGGGCGGCGCCAAGAAGGAACCCGCCGCGCCTCCGCCGCAGACGCCTCCGACCGGCGACCCGCGGCCGCAGATGGGGGGACAAGCGCCTTTCACCGCCCCTCGTCCGCCCTACGGCGCCCCCCCGGCGGGGAACTACGGCGCACCGCCCTACGGCCAGCCCTACGCACCCCCGCCGCCCCGCCAGAAAGAGGACAGCCAGGTGCTGAAGATCGTGCTGCTGGCGGTGACCAGCCCCATCTGGGCGAGTTTGGCGCTGGCGGTCGGCATGGTCGTCCTGGCCCTGCTCTTCGCCGGGTGGGTGATGGTGCTCTCCCTGTTTGTCATGTCCTTCGCCTTTTTGGCGGCGGGATTCATCTACTTGGTGCCCTCCTTTGCGCTGCTGGCGCAAAACACCGTGATCGGGGCCTTCCAAATCGGGATCTGCCTGCTGTTCGCGGGGTTTGCCATCCTCTCCTTCCTGGGGGGATGGGGGCTGGCAAAGGCCATGATGAAGGGCTGCAGCGCCCTCTTCGGCTGGCTGGGCAGCATTGGAAAAAAGAGAAAGGGGGCTGCTGTCAATGAAGCACATTAGGGGTTGGCTGATCGCCGCCGCGGCGCTCTGTGTCGCCGGGGCCCTGCTGGCGGGCGGCGCCTTTGCCATGGTCGGCTTCGACGTCTGGCAGTTGGACGCCACCAACGACGAAATCGAGGAGAAGAGTTACAGCGCCCCGGCCGCGGGGGTGGAGGAGATCCGCCTGGAACTGGGCAACCGGCGGGTGGAGATCCTCCCCGCCGAGGGGACGGAGATCGCCCTCGAGTACACCGAGACCAAGTACTGCAAGTTTGAAATAACCAACGAGAACGGGGTGCTGCGGGTGCGCAGCGTCAACACCGAGCGGCACTACAACTGGCTGCGTCGGGTCTGGTCGGGAATGTTCAGCGGCCTGAACGAGGCCCGCACCCGCTGTGTCCTGCGGGTGCCGCAGGACTACCAGAAACTGCTCTCGGTGCGCACCACCAACGGCAAGATCAGCTGTAACGGGATGGAGCGGTTGGCGGACCTGTCGCTGGACACCTCCAATGCCGCCATCGAGGTGGAGAGCTGCACCCTGCCCCAGTTGAAGGCCAGCACCACCAACGCCCGCATCGAGTTGGAGGACCTGTCGGTGGAGGGGACGACCACCCTCTCGACCACCAACGGCTCGCTGCACCTCACCCAGGTCAAGGCGGGCCGGCTGGAGATGAAGACCACCAACTCCTCCATCGACCTGGACAGCGTCACCGCCAGCGGTGAACTGGAGGCAGAGACCAGAAACGGCACCATCAAAGGGCGGGCCCTGGACGTGGGGAACACCCTCTGGCTCAAGACCACCAACGGCTCCCTCACCCTGGAGGATTCCCAGGCGGGAGTGGCCACGGTGGAGACCACCAACGCCGCCGTGCGGCTCGAGCGCATCGCTTGTAGAAAGACCTTTACCGCCATCTCCAAAAACGGCCGGGTCGAGTTTGAGCGGATGGAGGCCACCACCGCCAACTTCAAGACCACCAACGCCTCCATCAAGGGCAGCTTTGTGGGCAGCCAGGGCGACTACAACTACCGCTGCACCACCACCAACGGCAAGTCCAACCTGGGCGAGAGCGGCGGGACGGGCGCGCAGAAGCAGTTTTACTGCACCACCACCAATGGCAACATCGACATCTCCTTCACCCAGTCCTGAACCTGGTTTTCTTTCTGAACGTGCAAAAAGCGGCGCCGCCCATAAAGGCGGCGCCGCTTTTTTGCCGGTGGGGTTCAGCGGATGTCCAGCTGTTTTTTCTTGAGGACCTCGTTTGTCTTTTTGGAGGTGAGGGTGTAGAGGACCGAGCAGGCGGGGACGCCGATGATGACCCCGGGGATGCCGGCGATGCCGCCGCCGACGATGAGGGCCGCCATCACCCAAAAGCCGGTGAGGCCGATGGAGGAGCCCACGATGCGGGGGTAGATGAGACTGCCCTCCAACTGCTGCAGGCAGACGATGAAGATGACGAACCACAGGGCCTTGATGGGGTTTTCAATGAGGATGAGGAAGGCGCTGGGGATGGCCCCCAGATAGGCGCCCAGGATGGGGATGAGGGCGGTGACCCCCACGATGACGCTGATGAGGGGGGCGTAGGGGAAGCGGAAGATGCTCATCCCCAAAAAGCAGAGGCCGCCGAGGACAAAGGCCTCGGTGAGCTGGCCGGTGAAGTAGCCGTTGAAGGTGTTGTTGGTGAGTGCGGCCACGTCGTGCACCTTGCGGAAGATGTTCTCGGGGAGGAGGGCGGCGGTGAGTTTTTTCACCCCGCGCACCATCTTCTCCTTGTTGAAGAGCATGTAGAGGGCGAAGACGAGGCCCATGAAGACGTTGATGAGGCTGGAGGCAAAGCCCACCACCCCGCCGATGAGTTTGGGCACAAAGTCGGTGAGGAAGTTGAGCAGCCACTGCAGGGCGTCGTTGAAATAGGTGGTGAGTTTGGTGGCCACCTCGGCGGGCAGCTCGACGTTTTGCGAGATGTCGGTCACCCACTTTTGCACCTCGTTCATGTAGCCGGGCATCTGCCGGCCCAGCAGCATCACGCTGTCGGTGAGCTGGGGGCCCACATAGCGGACGATGACGGTGAAGAGGAGGATCACCACCAGCAGCGTCAGCAGGATGGAGATGGTGCGGCGCAGGGAGGGCAGTTCCTTGCGGACGAGGAAGCGATTGACCAGCCCCCGCTCGATGGCCCGCATGGGGATGTTGAGGATAAAGGCGATGAAAAAGCCGATGACGATGGGGGAGAGGAGCCCCATCATCCCGTCCGCCAGGTTGAAGATGCGGCCGATGTTTTGCAGCAAAAAGAAGAGCAGAATGCCGTAGGTGATGGGCCAGACCCACCGCTTGAAGTTGAAGTCTTGCGTCGGTTTCAAAAAATCACATCCTTATAAATTCCAATTATAGTATACCCGGAAAAAAGATGGAAGGTTTTCTGCGAATTTTCATAATCTTCACAACCGGAACTTGAAGCAAAGAGACAAAAATGGTATGATGAAACGCGAATGGACAAATTAGGAGGAACACCTTTGAAGACCCAAACAAACCCGCCTTCCCCCCGCTTTTCCAGCGCGGGGATCGAGGCCGCCAGACAGCAATGCCTCGCCCTCTACGGGGCCCGGCGGCCCCTGGCCCACATCCACTCCTACGGCTGCCAGCAGAATGTCAGCGACGGGGAGAAGATCAAGGGGATGCTCGCCGAGATCGGCTACGACTTCACCGAGCGCCGGGAGGAGGCCGACCTGGTCATCTACAACACCTGCGCCGTGCGGGAGCACGCCGAGCAAAAGCTCTACGGCAACGTGGGGGCCCTCAAGGGCTACAAGGCCAAAAACCCCGGCATGGTCATCGGCCTGTGCGGCTGCATGATGCAGCAAAAGCCGGTGCAGGAGCGCATCCGCCGCAGCTATCCCTTTGTGGATCTGGTCTTTGGCACCCACGCCCTGCAAAATTTCCCCCAAAACCTCTGCGAGGTGCTGCGGGGGCGGCAGGGCAGCCCCGCCCGGGTCTTCGACGCCGAGGAGGGGGAGAACGTGATCGTCGAGGGGATGCCGGTGCGCCGGGACGGGTCGGTCAAGGCCTGGGTCCCCATCATGTACGGCTGCGACAACTTCTGCTCCTACTGCGTGGTGCCCCTGGTGCGCGGCCGCGAGGTCAGCCGCCGCCCCGAGGACGTGGTGGCCGAGGTGCGCGGCCTGGTGGAGGCCGGGTACAAAGAGATCACCCTGCTGGGGCAAAACGTCAACAGCTACGGCAAGGGGCTGGACGAGCCCTGCGACTTTGCCGACCTGCTCGCGCGCATCTGCCGCATCCCCGGCGACTTCTGGGTGCGGTTCATGACCTCCCACCCCAAGGACATCACCCATAAGCTCCTGGACCTCATCGCCAGGGAGGAGAAGCTCTGCAGCCACATCCACCTGCCGGTGCAGTCGGGCAGCGACCGGGTGCTGCGGGAGATGAACCGCCACTACGACCGGGCGGGTTATCTGGAAAAGATCGCCTACGCCAAGGCGGTCATCCCCGGCGTCACCTTTACCAGCGACATCATTGTCGGCTTCCCCGGCGAGAGCGAAGAGGAATTTTTGCAGACGGTGGATCTGGTGCGGGAGGTGGGCTACGCCAGCCTCTTCATCTTCATCTTCTCCCCTCGGCCGGGCACCCGCGCCGCGGGGATGGAAGACCCCATCCCCGCGGCCGAGAAGAGCCGCTGGTTTGCCCAACTGCAAGAGGTACAGCGCGCCGTCGGCAGCGCCCGCTTTGCGGGGCTGGTGGGCCAGACCCTGCGGGTGCTGGTGGACGGCCCCGGCAAACAGCCCGGGCAGATGACCGGGCGGGACGAGCACGGGACCGTGGTCGCCTTTGCCGGGGAGGAGGGCCTTGGCGGACAGTTTGTTCAGGTCAAGATCACCGAGGCGCAAAACTGGGCGGTGGCGGGCGAGCTGGTTTAGCCCCCTGCCCCGACTCCAAAAGAGAAAATGAACGATTTGTCCCCCCGAAGCCCGCCAAAGGGCGCGGGGGAGAGAGCGGAGGATTTGAAAATGGATATTATCGCACAGGCCAGAGAACTGGCCAAGGAAATTCAGAAGGACGAGCGCTACCTGGCCCTGCAGTTGGCCCAGCAGCAAAACGACGAGGACAAGGAGCTGGGGGCTGCCATCGGCAAGTTCAACCTGGTGCGGATGAACCTCAACGCCGAGATGAGCAAGAGCGAGAAGGACAAAGCCCGTATCGACCAGCTCAACGCCGAGATGCGCACCCTCTACACCGAAATCATGAAAAACCCCCACATGCTGGCCTTCAGCGCCGCCAAGGACGAGGTGGACAAGCTGGCCAACCAGATCACCAACATCTTGATGATGGCCATCAACGGCGAGGACCCCGACGAGATCGACGTGAGCGCCGCCGGCTGTGGCGGCAACTGCTCCTCCTGCTCCGGCTGCGGGCAGTAAGCGGGGCGCGGCGGGCGGCCTCTCCCCGGCGGGAGAGGCCGCGCCGCCCCTTTTTCTTTCGCACACTTTGATTGGATGGAGAGGTAAAAAATGGCACCACTGTCACCGATGATGCAGCAGTACATGGACATCAAGGAGCAGCACAAGGACGAGATCCTCTTTTTTCGCCTGGGCGACTTCTACGAGATGTTCTTTGACGACGCCATCAAGGTCTCCAAAGAGCTGGAACTGACCCTCACCGGCCGCGACTGCGGCCAGGAGGAGCGCGCCCCCATGTGCGGCGTGCCCTACCACAGCTGCGAGGCCTACATTCAGCGGCTGCTGAAAAAGGGGTACAACGTGGCCGTCTGCGAGCAGATGAGCGAGCCCACCAAGGGCCCCAATCTGGTGGAGCGGGAGGTCATTCGCATCTACACCCCCGGCACCCTGCTGGAGGGCGGGATGCTGGAAGAGGGGAAGAACAACTACCTCTGCGCCGTGGCCACCGGGAAAAACCGCTGCGGGGTCTGCTTTGCCGACGTCTCCACCGGCGAGTGTCTGGTGACCGAACTGCGGGGGCGGGATGTCCGCCAGAAGCTGGTGGACCAGCTGGGAAAATTCTCCCCCAGCGAGATCCTCCTCTGTCAAAACTCCCTCCAACTGAAATACCACCTAGAGGCCGTGAAGGAGGCCATCGGCTGCCGGGCGGTCAAGCTGGTGGGCGACCAGTTCGGCAGAGAGGAGAACGAGGCTCGCATCCTCGCCCAGTTTGACGCCATCGCCCTCTCCGACTTGCAGCTCGAGGACAGGGAAGAGTGCGTCCTGGCCCTCTCCATCCTGCTGCACTACCTGGACCACACCCAGCAAAAAGGGGTCTCCCGCATCCGGGAGCTGGACTTTTACCGCTGCGAGCAGTACATGAACCTGGACATCAACACCCGCCGCAACCTGGAACTCACCGAGACTATGCGCCGGGGGGAGAAGAAGGGCAGCCTGCTCTGGGTGCTCGACCGCACCCACACCGCTATGGGCAAGCGCCTCATCCGCAGCTACCTGGAACAGCCGCTGCAAAACATTGTCCACATCGAAAAGCGGCTGGACGCGGTGGAGGAGCTGGTGGACCAGCCCTCGGCGCGCGCCGACATTGCCGAGCACCTCTCCCACATCGCCGATGTGGAGCGGCTGATGTCCCGCATCGTCTACGGCAGCGCCTCCCCAAAAGAGGTAAAGGCGCTCTCCTTTACAGCACAGCAACTCCCCCCTGTCCGGGACCTGCTGGCCGAACGGCACAGCAGCGCCCTGGTGGAGTGCCACCTGCAAATCAGCGAACTGCCCGAAATCAAGGAGCTGGTGGACCGGGCCATCGAGGACGACCCGCCGGTGACCCTCAAGGACGGCCGGGTCATCAAGCGGGGCTACAACGCCGAGGTGGACGAGCTGCGGGACCTAATTGAAAACAGCAAGGACATCCTCATGCAGATGGAGGCCCGCCTGAAAGAGGAGACCGGCATCCGCAACCTGAAAATCGGCTTCAACAAGGTGTTCGGCTACTTTATCGAGGTCAGCAAGTCCCAGACCGAACTGGTGCCGGACGGCTTTATCCGCAAGCAGACCCTGGTCAACTGCGAGCGCTATATCACCCAGGAGCTCAAGGAGCTGGAAAACCGCATCCTGGGCGCAAACGACAGCATCATCGCCCTGGAGCGCACCCTCTACGACGGCGTCTGCAAGGAGATCGCCGCCCGCATCGAGGAGGTGGAGACCACCGCCAAGGCCCTGGCCCGGCTGGATGTCTTCTGCTCCTTCGCCGAGGTATCCGCCCGCAACGGCTACTGCCGGCCCCAGATGACCGGCGGCAGCCGCATCCAAATCAAGGACGGCCGCCACCCGGTGGTGGAGCAGCTGCAAAAGGACGTGCCCTTTGTCCCCAACGACACCCTGCTCGACGGGCGGGAAAACCTGGTGGCCATCATCACCGGCCCCAATATGGCCGGCAAGTCCACCTACATGCGGCAGGTGGCCCTCATCACCCTCATGGCGCAGGTGGGCTGCTTTGTCCCCGCCTCGGCGGCGGAGATCGGCGTCGTGGACGCGGTCTTTACCCGGGTGGGCGCCTCCGACGACCTGTCGGCGGGCAAGTCCACCTTTATGGTGGAGATGAGCGAGGTGGCCTACATACTGGACAACGCCACCAAACAGAGCCTCTTGATCCTGGACGAAATCGGCCGCGGCACCTCCACCTTTGACGGGATGAGCATCGCTCGGGCGGTGATCGAGTACATCGCCGACCCCAAAAAGCTGGGGGCCAAGACCCTCTTTGCCACCCACTACCACGAACTCACCGAGGTGGAGAGGGCCCTGCCCAACGTGAAAAACTACAACATCGCCGTGAAGAAGCGGGGGGACGACATCACCTTCCTGCGGCGGATCATCCCCGGTGGGGCCGACGAGAGCTACGGCATCGAGGTGGCCAAACTGGCAGGGGTGACCGGCGCGGTGGTGGAGCGGGCCAAGGAGATATTGGCTTCGCTGGAGGCGCAGGCCCCCCAGGCCGCGACACCGGCCGCCCCGCGGGAGGAGGCGGTGCCCGACCTCTTCTCCTCGGCGGTGGAGAGCGCCCTGGTGCAGAAGGTCCGGGAAATCGACCCCAACGCCTACACCCCCATCGAGGCCCTCAACTTCCTGTACGAGCTGGTCAAGATCGCCAGGGAGTAGGGGCCGCCGGGAAGAGGATTTTGAAGAGAAGAGGAGGGAGGGCCTGTGGGCCAGAAGATCAACCTGTTGCAGGGCCACGTGGCAGAGCTCATCGCCGCCGGGGAGGTGGTGGAGCGCCCGTCGTCCATTGTCAAAGAACTCATCGAAAACGCCATTGACGCCGGGGCAAACGCCATCACGGTGGAAATCGGGGAGGGGGGCATCCGCCTCATTCGCATCACCGACAACGGCGGCGGCATCGGCAGGGAGGATGTGCCCACCGCCTTCCTCCGCCACGCCACCAGCAAAATCGCCTGCGAGGAGGACCTGAGCCACATCGGCACCCTGGGCTTCCGAGGCGAGGCGCTGGCCGCCATCGCTGCGGTCTGCCGGGTGGAACTCTTGACCCGCACCCCCGACAGCCAACTGGGCACCCGCTACTGCATCGAGGGCGGGGTGGGGGGCGAGTGCGAAGACGCCGGCTGCCCCCAGGGCACCACCATCATCGCCCGAGACATCTTCTACAACACCCCGGCGCGGATGAAGTTTTTAAAGAAGAACGTCACCGAGGGCAATGCGGTGGAGTCGGTGGTGCAGAAGACCGCCCTCTCCCACCCGCAGATCTCCTTCCGCTTTATCCGCGACGGGGTGGACAAGCTGCACACCCCCGGCACCGGCCGGCTGAAGGACGCCGTCCGTGAACTCTTCGGCAGGTCGGTGGCCGACAACCTCATCGAGGTGAGCCACGAGGTCCCGCCCTACCGGGTGAGCGGCTACATTTCCAAGCCCCAGTACGCCAAGTCCAACCGCACCCTGCAGCACTTCTACGTCAACGGCCGGTTTGTCAAGACCAAGACCGGGATGGCCGCCCTGGAACAGGGCTATAAAAATGTGCTGATGGCGGGCAAATTCCCCGCCTGCTTCCTCTTTATCGAGATGCCAAGCGAGCTGGTGGACGTCAATGTCCACCCGGCCAAGATCGAGGTGCGCTTCGCCGCTGAAAACGACGTCTTCCGCGCCGTCTACACCGCCGCCAAGAGCGCCATCCTCAACTTTTCCGACCAGACGGCGGCCCTTTCGCCGGCCCAGGCCAAGGCCGCGGCGGAACAGCCGCTGCCCCTGGAGAAGGGGACCGGCGGCTGGCGTCCTGCGGCCCCCTCCACCGGGGGGAGCGCCGTGCGCGGCACGGGGGAGTTGCACAGCCCCACCGCCGCCCCCCGCACCCCGGACGGCCGCTACGGCATCGGGGTGAGCGGCGCTGCCGCCGACCTGCTGCGCCGCAGCGCCACCCTGCGCGCCGAAGCGCAGAGGGAGCGCTCCGAATCGACCGCGGAGAGGTCTGTGCCCAAAGCGGTCTCGCAGCAGCCCTCCCGCCCGAGCGGCGTTTTCTCTGCCGGGGCGGAGCGCCGCCCCGGACCCGCCCCTCACCAGGCGGCCACCCGGCCCCGCCCTCCCCCCCCCCCCCCCCCACGTCTGCCGACCGTAGTCCGTGCGTATCTAGGCAAGCGCTGATAGGAGATGATGACCCCCCTCAGGGGCGAAAACCGGTGTCAGGAGTTTTTGGACAAGGAGGACAGCTACCACAAAGAGGGGCTGAAAATCGCCTTTATCGGCCACCTGCAGCGCAACAAGGTCAAGTACATCGCCGACAAGGTGGACCGCATGGAGAGGGTGGCCCGGCCTCTTATACACATCTAGATGTGTATAAGAGACAGCCCGCCGAACCCGCGGCGGCGGAGGACGGGCAGCTGCAGTGGGCGGCCCCCTCGGCGGGCGGGGTCGAGGGGGAGGTACCCACCGTGGTGGGGGAGCTCTTTCACACCTACATCCTCGCCTGCACCGAGGACCGCTTCTTCCTCGTGGACAAGCACGCCGCCCACGAGCGCATCCTCTTTGAGCGGCTCAAGCGGGAGTACCGGCAGATCGCCCGCCAGATCCTCTTAGAGCCGGTGGCCGTGACCCTGGCGCCGGAGGAGATCAGCGCCGTGCTCGAGCACCGGGAACTGCTGCAAAACGCCGGCTTCATCGCCGAGGAGCTGGGGGTCAGCGCCATGGTGGTGCGGGAGATCCCCTCCTTCCTCCAAAACTGCGACATCGCCGGCATCTTTGAGGAGGTGGCCTCCAACCTGGCTAAGGGCGAGCAGGAGGTCAGCGCCTCCCACATCGACTGGCTCTTCAACTCCATCGCCTGCCGGGCGGCCATCAAGGGGGGGAACCGCTCCACCCAGTACGAGCTGCAGCAGCTGATGGAGGACATCTACCGCTACGACATCGTCAAGTACTGCCCCCACGGCAGGCCGATCGTCATCGAGCAGACCAAGAAGGACATCGAGAAATTATTTGGAAGGCTGTGATTTGAGTTGGAGAAGCCGCTGAAGATTTTGGCCGTGGTGGGGCCGACGGCGTCGGGCAAATCGGCGCTGGCGGTCAAACTGGCCAAAGCCCTCGACGGGGAGATCGTCTCTGCCGATTCCATGCAGATATACACCGGGATGGACATCGCCACCGCCAAGCCCACCCCGGAGGAGATGGAGGGGGTGCCCCACCATCTCATCGACTTTGTCCCCCCCACCCGCCGTTACAGCGTGGCCGACTATGTGGTGGACGCCAAGCGGATCATCGCCGGCATCGCCGAGCGGGGCCGCCTGCCCATCGTGGCCGGGGGGACCGGCCTCTACGTGGACGCCCTGGTGGGCAACCTCCGCTTTGACGACGCGGGGGTGGACGAGGAGGTGCGGGCCCGGCTGCAAAAGGAACTGGCCTGCCGGGGGCCGGAGGAGATGTACCGCAAGCTGGCCGCCCTGGACCCGGAGCTGGCTGAAAAGCTCCACCAGAACAACACCGGCCGGGTGCTGAGGGCCCTGGAGACCATGGAGGTCACCGGCCAGAAGATGAGCGAACTGCAAAGGCGGGCCGCCGCCGCGCCCAAGCTCTACGACGCCTGCTACCTGGGTATCGAATACAGCGACCGGGAACTGCTCTACAACCGCATCAACCGGCGGGTGGACCAGATGGTGGAGCAGGGCCTCATCTCCGAGGCGCTGGCCTTTTACACCGAGCGGCGGGAGTATCAGACGGCCCAGCAGGCCATTGGATACAAGGAGCTGGCCGACTATTTCGAGGGCAACTGCACCCTGGAAGAGGGGCTGGAAAACCTGAAAAAGCGCACCCGCAACTACGCCAAACGGCAGCTGACCTGGTTTCGGAGAAACCGGTCTATCCACTGGATCGACGCGGGGGAGCAGACCACCGACGAAGAGATATTTCAGCGGGCGCTGGAGATCGCCCGCCGCCACCTGGGGGACTGACCGGGGGAGAAAGGGAGGGGCAACGTATTGAAAAAGGTGCTCAAATGGCTGGGGATCGCCGGCCTCTGTCTGCTGCTCATCCTCTACGTGGGGGTGCAGGCCTTTCAGATCTACTTCAACCGCAACAAGACCGAGGTGGCCGTCAGCTATGTGATGAGTTCGTCCGCCACCACCAAGGGGCTGGCCATTCGGGATGCACAGGTCCTCCGCGCCAGCCAGGAGGGCTACTTCAACTACTCCCTCACCGACGGCTCCAAGGTCTCGGGGGGGGAGCTGATCTCCGAGGTCTACGCCAGCGAGAGCGATTCGGCCCTGGTGAGCAAGGTGCGCGCCCTGCAAAAGGAGCTGGACATGCTCAAGGAGTCCAGCGCCCTCTCCACCTCGGTGACCGACCCCTCGGCCCTGGGCACCCAGATCGGCAAGACCATCGCCCAGATGGAGGGGGAGTTCCAAAGCGGCAGCTACGCCAAGAGCGCCGACTACAAAAACCAGTTGCTGGCCCAGATCAGCCGCCGGCAGGCGGCCACCGGCCAGGCGGTCGACTACACCGCCCAGATGAGCGCCCTGCAGGGCCAGATCGACAGCCTCAACGGCCAGTTGGGGGGCAAGGTCTCCTACGAGTACGCCCCCGCCTCCGGCTATTTTTCCAGCGCGGTGGACGGGTACGAAGAGGCGCTCACCCCCCAGGCCCTGGAGGGGATGACCGCCGCCCAGGTACAGGACATCCTCGACGGCAAGAGCCAGCCGGCCGCCGTGGAGGGCAACCCCCTGGGCAAGCTGGTCAAGGACTTTGACTGGTATGTGGCCTGCGTCCTCCCCGACGAAAAGCTGCGCTGGGTCAAGGAGGGGGCCACCCTCTACGTGGAGTTCCTGGGCGCCTACAACGAGGAGGTGCCGGTGGTGGTGGAGCGCATCACCTCCGGCGAGGGGGGAAAGAGCCTGGTGGTGCTGCGCTGCGACTACATCACCAAGGACTTGGTCAACCTGCGCATCCAGAACATCCGCCTGAGCAACAAGCAGCTCAGCGGCCTGCGGGTGCCCGCCCGGGCCCTGCGGGTGGAAAACGGGGTCAAGGGCGTCTACGTGAAGGACGGCGGCACCGTTCGCTTCAAGCAGGTCAACGTGTTGGTGGAAGAGGGGGACTACCTGCTGGTAGAGCAGGTAGCCACCCCCGAGGAGACGGTCAAAAACGAGGAGACAGGGGAGGAGACCACCGTCCGCTACCTGGAACTCTACGACGAAGTGTTTGTGGAAGGGAAGGACCTTTACGATGGAAAATATCTCTGATGCCGCGCGCATCCTGCGGGACATTCGCGGCCGCATCGACCGGGCGGCCCAGGCCGCCGGGCGCAGCGGCGGTGAGGTGGCGCTGATGGCCGTCACCAAGACGGTGCCGGCCGAGCGGGTCAATCAGTTCATCGACAGCGGCGTCTCCCTCATCGGCGAAAACCGGGTGCAGGAGTTTTTGGACAAGTACGACAGCTACCACAAAGAGGGGCTGAAAATCGCCTTTATCGGCCACCTGCAGCGCAACAAGGTCAAGTACATCGCCGACAAGGTGGACCGCATCGAGAGCGTGGACTCCCTGGCCCTGGCCGAGGAGATCGGCCGCCGCTGCACCGCCATCGGCCGGCGGATGGACATCCTGCTGGAGGTCAACATCGGCGGCGAGGCCAGCAAGTCCGGCTTTGCCAAAGAGGAGCTGGAAGGGGTCCTGCCCCAAATCGCCGCCCTGCCGGGGGTGCGCATCGCCGGGTTGATGGCCATCCCCCCCGCCGCCGAGGGAGAGGGCGCCGCCCCCTATTTTCGGGAGATGGAGAAACTATTTATTGACATAAAGCACAAAAAATTAGATAATGTCTTTATGGAAACTCTTTCGCTGGGCATGTCCGGCGATTTTGAAACAGCCGTCTCCTGCGGGAGCACCCAGGTGCGCCTGGGCAGCATCCTCTTTGGAGAGCGGCAATCGCAAGTTTAGGAGGAAACAGGACAATGGGTTTGGTCGACAAGTTTAAAGACTTCATGGGGATGGACTCCGACGAAGAGGGATATGAGGAAGATTTTGAGGGCACCGGCGAGGTGGATTTCCTGAGCGGTACCCCCTCTGCTAAGAAACAGGAGGAGACGACGGTCGTGGGATACGATGAAGTGGCGTCCAAGCGCAACAAGGTAGTAAACATCAACACCACCGCCCAGCTGCAGGTGGTGTTGGTCAAACCCGAGAAATTTGAAGACGCCTCCGCCGTGGCCGACCACCTCAACGCCAAGCGGACGGTGGTCCTCAACCTGGAGGGGACCAACAAGGACATCTCCCGCCGGCTGGTGGACTTTCTCAGCGGGGTGGCCTACGCCAACAACGGCCAGATCCAGCGGGTCGCCAACAGCACCTTCATCATCACCCCCTACAACGTGGACCTGGTGGGCGATTTGATGGACGAGCTGGAAAACAACGGCATCTTCTTCTAAAGAAGTGCGCGCTGTTTTGCCCGCAGACGAGGGCGAACGCCTCTTTCTGCGGGGCGTGGAAGAGATGATGGAGAGCTGCTACAGCCGCAGCGCCTGTAAGAGCACCTACTTTCTCGACGAGCGGCAGCAGCTGCTCTGTGCCCCTATGCTCGCCGCCCACACCGAGGTGGAGCACCGCTTTTTCGGCGGCCACCCCGAATGCCGCCGGGCGGTGCTGGCAATCAGCGGCGGACCGCCCATCGGGGAGGGGTGCTTTCCCATCCGCCCCCTGCGCTTTCTCTACCGCAAACAGGATGTACTCACCCACCGGGACTTCTTGGGCGCCCTTCTCTCGCTGGAGATCGAGCGCCGGCTGGTGGGGGACATCTTTGTGGGCGAGGGCGAAGCGGTGGCCTTTCTGCACCAAAACGCCGCCCCCCTGGCACTGGAAATCAAAAAGGTGGGGCGCGTCGGGGTGCGCGTGGAAGAGGGGGGCCTGGACCGGGTGCCCCCCCAGCGCTTTGAGGAGATCGGGGGGACGGTGGCCTCCCTGCGGCTGGACGGGGTGCTCGGCGTTCTGTTGCGCCAGAGTCGGGGCCGCTGCACCCAACTGGTGCAGGCCGGCCAGGTGCAGCTCAACCACCGGGAGGTGCTCTCCCCCTCCGAACCGCTGGAAGAGGGGGATGTCCTCTCTGTCCGCGGGGCGGGGAGATTTGTATTGACCGCCGTGGGCGGGCCCACCAAAAAGGGCCGCCTCGGCATCACCGCACAGAAGTATTTGTAGGAGGATAGAGGATGCTGACACTGGAGCAAATCAAGAACGCGACCTTTGAGCGCTCGGGGATGAAGGGCTACAAGGCCGACTCGGTGGACGATTTCATCGACGAGGTCATTGCCACCGTCGAGAAGTTGGAGGCGGAGAAGGCGGATCTGGAGCAGAAGCTGGAGCTGCTGGCCGACAAGTTGGAGGACTACCGCAAGGACGAGGACAGCCTGCGGGCGGCTCTGCTGGGCGCCCAGAAGCTGGGGGCCTCGGTGGTTGCCGAGGCGCGCCAGAAGGCCGACATCATCATGCGCGACGCCACCATCAAGTCCGAGAGCATGCTCTCCAAGTCAGAGGACAAGATCCATTTCTACCAGGACGAGCTGGCGCGGATGAAGGCCGAGGTCTCCTCCTTCAAGGGGGCGCTGCTCTCCCTCTACCGCAACCACATCGAGGTCATCTCCCAGATCCCGGCGGAAGAGCCCGCCGTGGAGGAGGGCCCCGCCGAAGCGCCCGCGGAAGAGGCGCTGCCCGAGCAGCAGCCCGCCGCTCCCGAAGCCGCTGCCGCCCCGGCAGAGGAAGAGGGCTTTTCGGTCAAGGCGGGGGAGATCAACCCCGAACTCTTTGACACCGGTTTTGATTTGAACTTCGAGATGGGGGAGCGGGGCGTCTCTGAGAAGTAAGAGCGCCTGTCGCCCCCGCTTGTAGCGCGGACACTATTTTTGGCAGAGGGGCAGCTGGGAGAGATCGCCTGCGGGCGCCCGTTCTTCCGGCGGCCCCTTTTGCCGGCTCAGACGACACACAGGAGGAGTAGACCCCATGGGAATGTTGACGATATTGGCCACCTGCCTGGCGCTGGTGGCGGCGGACCAACTGCTGAAGATGGCGGCGGTCATCTTTTTGCAGCAGTCTGGCCCAATCGAGGTGATCCCCAATGTGCTGGGGCTCACCTATGTGGAGAACCGGGGCGCTGCCTTCGGGATGATGGAGGGGAGCACCACCCTCCTCATCGCCGTCACCACGGTGATTTTGGTCTTTGGCTGTTTTGTGCTCACCAAAAACATCCTGCAAAACAGGGTGCTCAACGGCTGCGTGCTGGTGGTGATGGCGGGCGGCCTGGGAAATTTGATCGACCGCATCTTCCGGGGCTGCGTCATCGACTACCTGCAGTTTCAGTTCATCGACTTTCCGGTCTTCAACTTTGCCGACTGCCTGGTGGTCTGCGGCATTGTGGTGATGGTGGTGGACATCCTCTTCTTTGACAAGACATTTTTCCCCCAGAAAAAGGAGAAAAAGACCGCTGCGGTGACCGAAGTGCCGGCCCAAGAAGTGGCCACCGCCCCTGTCTGCCCGGCCGAGCCCATTGACGCCGATGCCGAACTGGTATTCCCCCTGGCCGCCGAGGCGCAAGGGGAAGTGGAGCCCACCGTCAGCGCCGAAGAAGCCGACTTGACGGCAGAGGAACCCACACCCGCGGCAGAAGAGAGGGGACTTTCTTCGGAGGAGCCCGCCGCCGGGGAGAAAATCGCCGATACCGAAGCAGCGGAAGCGACTGGCGAAGAAGGGGACGTTCGGGCGGAAGAGACCGCTGTTGAGGAGGACATCCCCCAACCAGAGGGGGCCGTTCCCAAAGAGGGGGCGGCCGCCCCACAGGAAAAAGAGTGTGTCTCTGAGGCGGAAAAGCTCACCGGAGCAGAAGGGGAGATCGCTGCACCCACCGGGGCTGTGCAAGAGCCTTCTGCCGGTCTGGCGGAGGCCCCGCAGGGAGAGGCCGCTCCGTCCGATGAAGGGGAGACGGGCGGCGGCGAGACACCGCCCAAAGAGGAGCGCGTCTGAGGGAGAACGGCATGGAGTTTTTGTACACGGTACAGGCGGCGGATCTGGGGGAACGGGTGGACCTGCTCCTCAGCCGCCGGTCTGGGCTCTCCCGCTCCCAGGTGAAACGGGCCCTGGAAACGGGGCAGGTCGATTGCAACGGCAGGCCTCTCTCCAAAAAGCAGAAGCTGCAGGAGGGAGACCTGCTTGTTTTGCGCCGGCAGGAGGAGGTGCCCTTCACCCTTCGCCCCAACCCCATCCCGCTGGAGATCCTCTATGAGGACGACTGCCTGGCGGTGGTCAACAAACCCAAGGGGATGGTGGTCCATCCAGGGGCCGGGCGAGAGGAGGACAGTCTGGCCTCCGCCCTGCTGGCCCGCTACGGGTGGGAAGGACTCTCCGACATGGGGGGCCCCCTTCGCCCCGGCATCCTCCACCGGCTGGATCGGGACACCAGCGGTCTGTTGCTGGTGGCAAAGACCAACAGGGCCCATCAGATCCTGGCCGAGCAGATTCGGGCGCACAGTTTTCTGCGCCGCTACGAGGCGGTGCTGCACGGGGGGATCAAAGGACCCCATCTGGTGCTGGAAAACCAAATCGGCCGACACCCTGTCGAGCGCAAGAAGATGGCGGTGGTGGCCCAGGGCGGGCGGACGGCCCGGACCGAACTCTGGGTGCAGGGGAGATACGGCCCCTACACCCATGTAAAGCTAGAACTCTTTACAGGAAGGACCCACCAGATCCGGGTGCAGACGGCCCAGATCGGCCACCCGGTCTGCGGCGACCCCCTCTACGGCCCCAAGCACCCGGAAAAGGGGCTGCAGGGCCAGTGTCTGCACGCCCGCACCGTCGGCTTTCTCCACCCGGAGAGCGGCCGCTACCTGGAATTTACCAGCGACCTGCCCCCCTATTTCACCGCCTTTTTGCAGGCCCTGACAACCCGCTACGGAGGTATTTATGAGTAAGCAGATCAGCGATTTTTTGGTGGTTTCCGACATGGATGGGACCCTGCTGCGGGCGGGCATCGGCCTGCCCCAGCAAAATGTCGATGCAGTCCGCGCCTTTTCCGAGGCAGGGGGCCACTTTACCGTCGCCACCGGCCGGCACAAGGACTCGGCCCGGCGCTACCTCGACCGCATCCAGCTCTCGGCCCCGGCCATCCTCTGCAACGGGGCCCTCATCTACGACTACCAGAGCGGCCGCGCCATCCGCGAGCGCTGTCTGCCCCACGGCCTGGGGGTGGAGCTGGTGCGGGCCGCCTGCGCCGCCTTCCCCGATCTGGGGGCGGAGATCATGTGCCCGGATACAATTTATGTCGCGAAAAATAACCACTTTGCCCATAGACATACCAGCACAGATAGATTAGAATATATAGTAACGGATGTGGACAGCGTCCCCCAAGCGTGGTATAAAGTCCTCTTTTGTATCGACCCGGCGGAGATGGCGCGGTTGGAGGCCTTTCTCCGATCCCAGCATCACCCGGGCGTCTACTTTGTCAAGACGGCCCCCCAATTTTTAGAGGTGATGGCCGACGGGGTCAACAAGGGGGAGGCGCTCCACTTTCTGGCCGATCATCTGGGCTTGCCCCAGGACGCCACCGCCGCCATCGGCGACTACTACAACGACCTCGAGCTGTTGCGGGCCGCGCACTTCTCCGCCACCCTGGCAGACGCGCCGCAGGACATCAAGGTGCACGCCGACATGGTCTGCGCCAGCTGCCTAGAGGGGGGCGTCGCCGAGTTTTTGGGTTATCTGCGACAAAATTGCGGCCGCCTGTAGACCCGCTTTCTCTCAAATGCCATCGCCGCGTCAAACCGGCGTTTGCAGCTGGGCCCGGCTGGGCCCAGAATACGGGGAGGACTCTCCCCAGTGATAAAATACTTAGGAGGTACCGTTATGGACCAGGCAACAAAAAAGCAACTTGCCGCGCAGGCTTGCAAAGTCCGCATGGGCGCTGTTGAGGCCGTTTACAACGCAAAATCGGGTCATCCGGGTGGCTCTCTCTCCATCGCCGACACGATGACTTATCTGTATTTCAAGGAGATGAACATCGACCCGAAAGACCCGAAGAAGGCCGATCGGGACCGCCTGGTGCTGTCCAAGGGCCACACCGCCCCAGCGCTGTACGCTACGTTGTCTGAGCGCGGGTACTTCCCCCACGAAGAGCTGCTGAAGCTGCGCAAGCCCCACGCCATGCTGCAGGGCCACCCCGACATGAAGGGGACCCCCGGTGTGGACATGTCCTCCGGCTCCCTGGGTCAGGGGCTCTCGGTCGCCTGCGGCATGGCCCTGTCGGCCAAACTCTCCGGCGAGAGCTACCGGGTGTACGCCATCTGCGGCGACGGCGAGATCCAGGAGGGCCAGATCTGGGAGGCCGCCATGTTTGCCGGCGCCAAAGGGCTGACCAACCTCACCGTGGTGGTGGACAACAACAACCTGCAGATCGACGGCACCGTGGAAGAGGTCTGCTCCCCCTATCCCATCGGCGCGAAGTTCGCCGCCTTCAACTGGCATGTCATCGAGATCGACGGCCACGACTTTGACCAGATCGAGGCGGCCTTCAAAGAGGCCAGAGAGGTGACCGACAAACCGGTCGCCATCATCCAGAAGAGCGTAAAGGGCAAAGGCGTCTCCTTCATGGAGAACAACGTGTCTTGGCACGGCGCCGCCCCCAACGCAGAGCAGTTTGAAATTGCAATGAACGAGCTGAAGGCGACTTTGGCGGAAGTGGAGGCGTAGGAAGATGGCAGATGTAGTGAAAAAGGCAACTCGTGAGAGCTACGGCGAGGCGCTGCGCGACCTGGCCGAGAAATACCCCGAGGTAGTGGTCCTGGACGCCGACCTGGCGGCCGCGACCAAGACCGGCACCTTTAAAAAGGCCTACCCCGAGCGCTTTATCGACTGTGGCATCGCCGAGGCCAACATGGTGGGCATCGCCGCCGGCCTGGCCACCACCGGCAAGATCCCCTTTGCCAGCACCTTTGCCATGTTCGCCGCCGGCCGAGCCTACGAGCAGGTCCGCAACGCCGTTGGATACCCCCACCTGAACGTGAAGATCGGCGCCACCCATGCCGGCATCACCGTGGGCGAGGACGGCGCCACCCACCAGTGCAACGAAGACATCGCCCTGATGCGCACCATCCCCGGCATGGTGGTCATCAACCCCGCCGACGACGTGGAGGCCAAGGCCGCTGTGGAGGCCGCCATCAACTACTACGGCCCGGTCTACCTGCGCTTTGGGCGCCTGGCTGTGCCGGTGGTCAACACCGACCCCAACTACAAGTTTGAGTTGGGCAAGGGCGTGCAGTTGAGAGACGGCAGCGACCTGACCATCGTCGCCACCGGCCTGGAAGTGTCCGAGGCCCTGCAGGCCGCCGATATGCTGGCCGCCGAGGGGATCAGCGCCCGGGTCATCAACATCCACACCATCAAGCCTATCGATCGCGACATCATCGCCAAGGCCGCCTGCGAGACCGGCTGCATCGTCACCGCCGAGGAGCACAGCGTCATCGGCGGTCTGGGCTCCGCCGTGGCCGAGGTGGTCACCGAGGAGTGCCCGGTGCCGGTGGTGAAACTGGGCATCTACGACCGCTTTGGCATGTCCGGCCCCGCCGCCGAGCTGCTCGACATCTTCGAGCTGCGCGCCAAAGACATCGTCGTCAAGGCCAAAGAGGCCCTTTCCAAAAAGAAATAGGGACATCCCCATTCGACCGAGAGGGCTGGGCGTGCTGCGCGCCCAGCCCTCTCTTTTGTGTAGAGAACACCCCCGGCAGGGGGCAGGTACACCGGCGGGAAGAGGAGGGGTGTCCGCTCCCAGAGGTCGTCGGCGTGGGGGATGGAGAGCAGGGCGTCGCCGAAGACGCCGCGCCATTAGCGACAGCTGGCTGCCCAAGCGGCAGTACCGGGTGACGACACCTGTGGAAGGGCAATCGGTGAAATGGCCCCGGTTGCCGGGCGCGACGCCCCTGTGCAAGGTCTGTAAAAACGGCTGTACAAGATCCTTGTGCAGGACTTTGGCCGCTGGAAATCTGGCCGCCGGTGGCGAAGTGTGCTATAATGGCCCCAGAAGAACAGGGCGGGAGTGCGCCCAAAGGGAGAGAGCCGATGGAAGACAGTAAATTCATCCCCTCCGGCGGGTTTGTGCCGGGAAAAAAGCCCCGCAGAGGGGCCCAGGACGAGCTGGACATGCTCTCCTATTACAGCCAGGAGGGCTGGATCCTAGAGCAGTTCACCAGCATGGGCTTCCTCCTCAAGAAAAAAGAGCCCCAGACCACCGCCTACCTCTACGACTGCGCCGAACACACCCGGGCGGAGATGCCCGCCTATATCGCGCGCTTTGCCGGTCAGGGGTGGGAGTACGTCACCTCCTGCGGAGAGGGCTGCCACTTTTTTAAGGCCCCCGCGGGCACCCCTCGACCGGAGACGGCCGGGGAGGAGGGGGAGCCGCCCTTCACCCCGCTGCCGGGCCAACCCGCCCCGCCGCCGCCCGCACCGGTGACCCGGCAGAGCGTGCAGAGCTGCCTGCGGATGAGCATCCTCTTCTGGCTGCTGGGGGTGGCGGCGCTCGTTCTCTCCGCCGTGGGCAGGGTCGGCGGCATCGCGGTGTTGCAGATGGCGGCCTTGGCCCTGGCGGTGCTCTTTCTATTTGTGGGGAGCACCTACTTCCTCAACTTCCTCTTCACCCGCAGCCAGTTGAAATCGGCGGGCAGGGGAGAGGACGACCAAAAATAACCATTGTGTAGAGTTGACCGAGGGGATGATCGGCTGTTCTAGCGGCAATCTTCACGACAGCGACCACTTTTTAAAGGTCTATGCCTTCGCCAAGACCATTGGCGAGCGGGAGGGGCTGGACGGGGAGACGCAGACGGCATTGGAGACGGCCGCCGTCCTTCACGACATCGCCTGCTCCCTCTGCCGGGAGCGGTAGGGAAACGCCGACGGCAGGTGTCAGGAGCGGGAGGGCGTCCCTGTTGGCGGCTGCCTTTTTAGAGGGCAGCGGCTGGACCCAGACACGCATCGACCGGGTGGTCTACCCGGTCGTGCACCACCACACCCCCAAAGAGAGGAAGGGACTTGACCACCAAATTTTGCTGGAGGCGGATCACCTGGTCGACGCCGGGGAGAGCGGCTATCCGGAAGAGGCGATTTACAGGATGCGGGAGGTCCTCTTTCGCACCCCCACCGGCACCGCCCTGCTCGGCCAAATCGATCTGGTGCGCTGATTGCGGCCCTTGTATGGCGGGGGCGGAAGGAGCGCACCCTTTTATCAGGAGAGAGTTCCCCCCGGGAGGGGGAGGTGAGCCGCCCCGAGCGAGGCGGCCTGTGCAAAAAAGAAGGAGGGCTTTTTCATGCCGAAACCGGTCAAGATGATGATTTTAGAGGACTGTCCATACTGCCGTCAGGCCTTTGCCATGGAGAAGGAGCTGATTGCCGCCCACCCCGAGTACGGCCGGGTGAACATCGAGGTGATCGAGGAAAACCGCGAGCCGGAAAAGACCGAGGGCTATGACTACTGGTATGTGCCCACCTATTTTGTCGGCGACAAAAAGGTCCACGAAGGGGTCCCCACCCTGGAAAAGGTGGAACAGGTGTTCAGGGAAGCCCTGCAGGGCGAGTGAGAACAGAGAAAAGAGGGCGGGCCTTTTGGCCCGCCCTCTTTTGTCGCCGTCAGCCCTCGATCACCTTGACATAGAAGGTGCGGCGACGGGGGCCGTCGAATTCGCAGAAGTAGATGTCCTGCCAGGTGCCGAGGATGGGTCTCCCCTCGCTGATGATGAGGGAGAGGGAGGGGGCCATCAGGCTGGATTTCATGTGCGCGTCGGAATTGCCCTCAAAGTGGCGGTACTCCCGCAGAGGGGGGAAGGTCTTGTCCAGCCCTGCCGAGAGGTCGCGCAGCACGTCGGGGTCGGCGTTTTCGTTGATGGTGATGGCGGCGGTGGTGTGGGGGGTGAAGACGACAGCGATCCCGTCGCGCACCCCGGTCTCGCGGATGTACGCGCGCACCTGGCTGGTGATGTCGTGAAAGCTGTGCTCGCCAGTGGAGAGCTGAAAACTCTTGCAGTGGGCCATAAAAGTGACGCTCCTTTTTGCCGGAATTTGCCCCGCTGGGCCACGCGCTGTGCTACAATACAGAAAAGGGGGCGCAAAATGGTGAGCGAGGGCAGGCAGATTCGCATTTTTTTGTCTCTGTTTCTCATTATAGTGGCGGGACTGCTGTTCTGGCAAGGGGGCAAGGTGGGAAAAGACCTGGGCCCCCTCTACGACGGGCAAAACCGGGTCAATGTCAACCTGGCCGACCGAGAGACCCTGGCCGCCGCTGAGTACGTGGACAGCCAACTTGCCGATGACATTGTGCGCGTCCGGGAGGAGCGGGGCGCCTTTGCCAGCGACGAGGACCTGATGCGGGTGCCGGGGATCGACGAGTACAGCCTGCCGGTGCTCAAAGAGGTGCTCTTTTACTAGGGGCGTCTCCCTGCGCCTTTCCCCCAAAAAAAATTGGATGATTTGCTAAAATACAGCAGAAAACGAGCGGCAGAAACCAGCGACTTTCCAAATTGGCCGGGCGGTATTGACAGCTCCCGGGCGGGGAGACTATAATGGCTGCAATGACAAAGACGGAGAGAGTCCGATGCAATGCGCCTTTCCAGAGAGCCGGCGGATGGTGGAAGTCCGGCAGAGGTTGCGCAGCGGCTAGTCACTCCTGAGTTGAAGGGCAGAAAACCGCCAGGGCGGCCAGTAAGTTCTTCCGCGTGGGCTGCGTTAACCGGTCCGGGGTTTGTTGGAACCCTGCAAAGCGGCACAGATCGTGCAATCTGGGTGGTACCGCGGGCTACTTGTACATACAAGGCTCGTCCCTATTATGGGGACGGGTCTTTTTTATTTGAGTTTTGAAACGGAGGACTGAAAGATGGACAGCAAAATTGCAGAGATCGCAGTGAGGATCGGCGTCATGCGGGAGATTTTGGGGATCAGTGCGGAGGAGATGGCTGCCCAGGTAAACGTTCCCCTGGAGGAATATATCCGCCTGGAGGGGGGCGAGAGCGACTTCCCCATCACCTTTTTGCAAAAATGTGCCGCCGTCTTTGGGGTGGACATGATCGAGCTGCTCACCGGCGAGCGGCCCAAGCTGAACATCTACACCGTGGTGAGAAAGGGCAAGGGGTTGCCGGTGGAGCGCCGCCAGGGGCTGGCCTACCTGCACAAGGCCCATCTCTTTCGCAACAAGATGTGCGAGCCCCTCTACGTGACCGCCCCCTACCTGGAGGGCAACGAGGAGCGGCCAATGATGATGAACAACCACAAGGGGCAGGAGTTTGACTACATCCTCGAGGGGAGCCTGCGCATGGAGGTGGACGGACACACCGTCACCCTGGAGGCGGGGGACAGCATCTACTACGACTCCACCTACCCCCACGGGATGGCGGCTGTCGGCGGCAAGGACTGTACCTTTTTGGCCATTGTCATCCACGGCGGAGACGAAGAAAAGGGGGAATAGGCGATGTTGGAACTCTATAAGGACTACCTGCAGGAGGAGTGGGCCGCGGACGGCTCGCTGCAATCGGTGCGGCTGCACGCGCCGGACGACTTCAATTTCGGCTACGACATCATCGACCGCATCGCCCTGGCGGAGCCCGAGCGGCGGGCCATGGTCTGGTGTGACGACTACGGCTGGGAGGAGACCTTCACCTTTGCCGACATGATGCGCCGCAGCAACCAGACGGCCAATCTGCTGCTCTCCCTGGGGATCAAAAAGGGGGACGCGGTCCTCCTTCTCCTCCGCCGGCACTACGAGTACTGGTTTTGCATCCTGGCCCTGCACAAGATCGGGGCCATCGCCATCCCGGCCACCGATCAGCTCACGGCCAAGGACATCGCCTACCGCATCGACGCGGCGGGGGTGAGCGCGGTCATCTGCACCGCCGAGGGGGAGGCGGCCGCCTCGGTGGACGCCGCGGCCGAGAAGTGCCCGACCCTGCGCACCAAGATTTTGGCCCGGGGCGAGCGGGAGGGCTGGCTCTCCTACCACCGGGAGCTGGAGCGGCAGAGCGACCAGCTGGAGCGCATCCCCAACCGTGCGAGCGACCCCATGCTGCTGTTCTTCACCTCCGGCACCACCGGGATGCCCAAGATGGTGCTCCACGATTACCTCTATCCCCTGGGGCACATCGTCACCGCCAAGGAGTGGCACCAGGTGGTGCCGGACGGGCTGCACCTCTCGGTGGCGGACACCGGCTGGGCCAAGGCCTCCTGGGGCAAAATCTACGGCCAGTGGATCATGGAGGCGGGCATCTTTGTTTACGACTACATCCGCTTTGCCCCCAAAGACCTGCTCCACCTGATTGAAAAGTACAAAATCACCACCTTCTGTGCGCCCCCCACCATCTTTCGCTTCTTTATTAAAGAGGGGATCGAAAACTACGACCTCTCCTCCCTGCGGCATGTGACCACGGCAGGGGAGGCCCTCAACCCCGAGGTGTTCGACCGGTTCAAGGAGTATACCGGCCTCAACCTCACCGAGGGTTTTGGCCAGAGCGAGACCAGCCTGCTCATTGCCAACCTGCCCGGGACGGAGATCCGCCTGGGCTCCATGGGCAAGATCAACCCCCAGTACCAGATCGCCCTGCTGGGGGAGGACGGCGAGATCGTCGACCCCGGCGAAGAGGGGGAAATCTGCATCCGCACCGAGGAGGGCAAGCCCTGCGGCCTCTTCTGCGGCTACTATCTGGACGAGGAGAAGACCGCCGAGATCTGGCACGACGGGTACTACCACACCCGGGACATCGCCTGGCAGGACGAGGACGGCTACCTCTGGTATGTGGGGCGGACCGACGACGTCATCAAGGCCTCGGGCTACCGCATCGGCCCCTTTGAGATCGAGAGCGTGCTGATGGAGCACCCAGCGGTGCTGGAGTGCGCGGTCACCGGGGCCCCCGACCCCATCCGCGGCCAGGTGGTCAAGGCGACCATCACCCTCACCCGCGGCTACTCCCCCAGCGAGGAGCTGGTCAAGGAGATCCAGACCTTTGTCAAGCACCAGACCGCCCCCTACAAGTACCCGCGGATCGTGGAGTTCGTGGATGAACTGCCCAAGACCATCAGCGGCAAAATCAAGCGAAACGAGCTGAGAAACCGGTAGATCCTCCCTTCGGGAGCGGCTGTAATGGCAAATGCCTTTATAGTCGCTCCCGAAATTTTTTTGCCGCTTTTCCCCCTGGAAGAGAAAAATCACAAGGGAAAGGGGAAATTCGGCCAATTCGTCTAAAAAGGGGAGAACAGCGCCGATTTTGACTATAAAGGGAAACACCATTACATCTCTTTGTGAGCAGGAGAAAAGGGTCTACAAATGGCTTTGCAAAGCCGTTTCTGCACTGGCCGCCCTTGCCATTCGCCTCCCTTTTATTGTATGATGACTCTGGATATACCTGTTGCCGCCGGTGCGGGGGCAGCGGGAGAGACACGGGACAGCGAAGCACAGGTATCGGCCCCGCCGGTTGGCGCCGGGGCATTTGCATAGGGGAGAGACGAGATGGGAAAGAAACTTTTGGGAGCTGCCATGGCGCTGGCCATCTTTTCGGCGGCGCTGCTTCTGCCCGGCTGGGAGTGGGTCCGGGGGGAAGAGAAGGGCGCTCAGCCCCTGGACAGCACCTCCTTGGCGGCTGTTGGGCAGGAGGGGACGGCGGAGGAGCCGTCCGACGGCGAGCAGATTTTTTCCCGCCCGGACGAGATGAAGGCGGTCACCCTCACCCCTGGCGTCGACTATGCCGCAGGGGAAGAGCTGGACGCCGACGGGGTTGCCGACGAGATCGACAGCCTGTTGGACAGCGCCCAGGAGATGGGGATGAACACGGTGCTCCTCCCCCTGCTGCGGGGGGAGAGGTCCATCCACCCCTCCCTCTACTTCGACGCCCTCCTGCCGGATACCGACCTGCTGGCCTACCTGCTGCAGGGCTGTGCCGAGCGGGAGCTCTACGCCTACCCGGTGGTGGACCTGGGGGTGCGGGCGGAGGGGGCCTCGGCCCTCCCCACCAGCGCCGAGGAGATCGCCTACATGGCCGGTCGGGCGGGGGAGATCGCCCGGGGCTACCAGTTTGCCGGGCTGCTTCTCTCGGGCTACGAGAATGCCGCCAGCGCCGCCAGCTACCAGGCCTACCGCCAGGCCGGCGGGGGCGAGGGGTTGGAGGACTGGCTGCGCCAGGGCTCGTCCTCGGCGGTGCAGGCGGCGGCCCGGCAGGTCAAGACCGACAGCCCGCAGGTGCAGTTGGGGCTGCTGGTAGGACCGGTCTGGGCCCATGCCTCCCAGTTGGAGGGGGGCTCGGAGACGGGCCGGGTGCCCACCGCCTATTTCGACAGCTGCGCGGACACCCGGCAGATGGCGACCAGCGGGCTCTTTGACTTTTGGGCGGTGGACATGCCCTATGCCACAACCGATCCGGACGCCCCCTTCGGGGTGCTGGCCGCCTGGTGGAAGGGGGCCCTGACCGCCGACGAGGGGGCCGCCACCCCGCCCATCTACGCCCTGCTGCACAACGAGAAGGTGCTGGGGGAGGAGAGCGGCTGGGGCGCCCCCGACCAGTTGATCCGCCAGGTGATGGCCGCGCGGGAGAACCAGTTGGCGGGCTGCGCCTTCGGCTCCCTTCAGACCCTGCGGGAAAATCCCGGCAAAACCACCGACAAGCTGCTGCAGTACTACCGGGACGAACTCAACCCCAACACCATTCTCAAGGAGCTGTCGGTGGACAACCCCCGCTCCGCCGATTCGGTCACCTATGAGCCGGTGCTCACCCTCTACGGCGGGGGCGACCCCAATTTCGATTTGACCATCAACGGCGAGACCGTCCCCCTCAATGACAAGGGGCTCTTCTCGGTGGAGCGGGAGCTGAAGTTGGGGGCCAACACCTTCACCTTTGAGCACAAGGGAAAGACCGCCACCTATACCGTCACCCGCAAGGTGAAGGTGCTGCAGTCGGTCTCCCCCTCGGGCAGTGTGCGGGTGCCCGGCGGCACCTCCATCAAGGTGACGGCGGTGGCCTACGCCGGCTCTACCGTGACGGCCAGCCTGGGCGGCAGCTCGGTGCGGCTTAAGGAGGTGGAGGCGGTCGACGACAGCGGGGAGGGAACGGTGGACTCCTACAAGACCTTTGAGGGGGCCCTCCCCACCTCCGCCTCCACCGGCGACCAGAAGCTGGGGAACATCTCGGTGAGTGCCAGCTGGAGCGGCTATTCAGAAAAGATGAGCGGCGGCTCGGTGACGGTCACCGGGGCGGGGGAGGCCCCGCCGGCGGTGGTGCCCGGGGGCGGCGACTCGTCCTCCTCTTCGTCGGGGGGCAGCTCTTCGAGCGGCGGATCTTCCAGCTCGGGGGACGCCTCCTCGACCCCCTCGGAAAACCTGCCCAAAATCAGCGGCAACTTGGCGGTCATCACCGCCTCCGACGGCGAGGCGGAGGGGTACTCCCCCTCGGTCAACTCCAACTACTCCGACCCCAGCTGTTTCCCCCTGGCCAAAGGGGCGCAGGTCTTTGTCAAGGGCGAAAAGGTCACCTGTTCGGACGCGGGCTACACCGACAGCTACTACAATCTGGGTTCCGGCACCCGGGTGGAGGCGCGGGACATCCAAATCAAGGGGCAGGCCACCGTCGACGCCAACGTGGTGCGGGGGGTCAGCTTTGCCAATACCGGCGGCGTCTTTCGGATGACCGTCTCCCAGGACTGGGCGGCCCCCACCCGCATCACCCTGGAGGGCAATACCCTCACCGTCCGCCTCTACTATAAGACCGGCTATCGGCCCCGCCTCGACCTGCCTGCCAACTCCGTCTTCTCCGCCGCCCAGTGGGTCACGGCCGAGGACGGGGCGGACGCCATCCGCTTCACCCTCAAGAGCGGGCAGTTCCGGGGACTGCGCCAGAGTTACCAGGCAAACGGCGACCTGGTGGTCGACTTCAACAACGTCCTCACCTCCCTGTCGGGGATGCGAGTCTACGTGGACCCCGGCCACGGCGGCAGCGGGGACCCGGGCGCGGTCAACGGCCCCCTGCAGGAGGCGGCCATCAACAAGGCCATCGCCGACAAGCTGGTGGCCGAACTGCAGGGCCGGGGAGCAGTGGTCAAACTGGGCAGCCGCGCCAAGGACTTGAGTGCCCGGGTGCGGGAGGCGAACAGCTTTGGCGCAGACCTCCTGGTGAGCATCCACCAGAACTCCACCACCGGCGCCAGCGCCCGGGGGGCGGAAGTCTGGTACTTTAACCCCTACTCCAAGACCATCGCCTCCACCATTTCCAGCAGGGTGGCGACGGCCAACCTCTCGGGCATCGACCGAGGGGCCAAGTTCGGGTATATGGCCGTCACCCGGCAGATGCGCTACCCGGCGGTGCTGGTGGAGTGCGGCTTCCTCTCCGACGCCACCGAGGGGCAAAACCTGGCCAACGCCGCGGTGCAGGAAAAGATCGCCAAGGCCATTGCCGACGGCATCGCCGCGGGCATTTAGCAAAACAGAGATGGAAGAGGGCCCGGCAGCACCGTCTGCCGGGCCCTCTTGGCGTCGGGGACCGGTTCTGCCCCCGCTCCCGCCCGCATAGGGTTACAGTGAACGAAACCCGCGGGGAGGTAAGGAAAATGGAGGATTTTCGCAATCGCAGTTACGCCTTTCGGGAGGGCCGCTCCCGCCGGGACGAGCAGGGAGAGGGGCCGGGGGGCGGATTTGTCACCCTGGTGCAGATCGTGCTGGCCGCCCTGCTGGTGGGCAGCGCCTTTTTGCTGAAGACGGCCAACCCCGAATGGTACGAGCGGCTGCGGCAGGACTACGCCGCCGCCATCACCCGGGAGGAGAGTTTGGAGGAGGCCAAGGACGTGCTCTTTCAAATCTACGGCGGCATCACCGGCAAGGGGGCGGGCGAGAGCGGCTCTTCTTCCGCTCCCGACGGGGGCTCGTCCGCCACCCCGCTGCCCGGCAGCTCGTCCGCCGCGCCGGGGGAGGCGGTGGAGACCATGGGCGGCCAGGGCGGCATGCAGGAGGTGCCCTACGACGACTACGACAAGACCATGACGCCGCCGGAGAACGCCTCTTACGAGCCCTATACCCTGACGGTGACCCCGCAGCTGCCGGTGTCGGGTCGGGTCACCTCGCCCTTTGGCTACCGCTGGCACCCCATCACCAAGAAGCTGGACTTTCACACCGGGGTGGACATTGCGGCGGCCAAGGGCACCAAGATCGCCGCCGCCCTGAGCGGCACGGTGGCGGAGGCCGGGCAGAGCCGGGTCTACGGCAACTACATCCTCCTGCGCCACAGCGACGACCTCTACACCTTCTACGGCCACTGCGACAGCCTGCAGGTGGAGGCGGGGACGGTGGTGCGCCAGGGCGAGACCATCGGCTATGTGGGGAGCACCGGCCTCTCCACCGGGCCCCACCTCCACCTGGAAATCCGGCTGCGCGGCAAACAGGTGGACCCCCGCTGGGTATTCCCCCAGCTGTAAAGGGTGCGCTTCTCCCTGGGGAAAGCGGCGGTGCGCGTCTCGCCCCTCTACCTTTTTTTGCTGCTGTGCATCTCGGTGTTCGACTACACCGGCATCCTGCTGCAGGCCTTTGTCGCCAGCTTGCTCCACGAGATGGGGCACCTGCTCTGCCTGCTGTTGCAGCGCCGCCCCGTCTGCGCGCTGGACTTTACGGTGGCGGGCATCCGCCTGGACCGGGGGACCGACTACTGCCCCTCGCCGGCCGACATCCCAGTCTACCTGGCAGGGCCGGCGGTCAACCTGGCCATCGGCCTGGGGGCCCTCTGGCTGCTGCAGCGCCGCTTTGCCCTGCACCTGGCCACCCTGGCGCTGATCCACCTGCTGTTGGGGGCCTTTAACCTGCTGCCCATCTCCCTTCTGGACGGGGGACAGGTGCTGCTGATTTTTCTGCGGGAAAAGCTGCCGCCCCGGCGGGCCGAGCGGCTCTACTGGGCCTTTTCCTTCTGGACCTCCCTCGCCCTGCTGGGGGCGGGGCTCCTCCTCTTCGCGGCCACCCGCCAAAACGGCACCCTGGCCCTTTGCGGCGGGTACCTCTTTTACTCTGTGGTGCGGGGCCGCCAGAGGGAGGAGGGGCGGCGCCGTTAGCCGCCTTCCGCCAACCTGTCCGGCGGTTGCGGCGCGGCCGGATTTAGTGTATGATAAGTAGGCGCAAAGGGAGTCTTTGCGCCTACTTTTGACGTTTGAAGAGGAATGACATGTTAAGAGATACCATTGAACAGGTGCTGCTCAAGGTGCAAAAGCCCGCCCAGTACATCGGCGGAGAGTTGGGCAGCATCGTCAAAGACAGAGACGGGGTGGACCTTCGCTTTGCCTTTTGCTTCCCCGACACCTACGATGTGGGGATGTCCCACCTGGGGATGAAGATCCTCTACGGCCTGCTCAACGAGCGGCCCGACATCTGGTGCGAGCGGGTCTTTGCCCCCTGGGTGGACATGGAGGAGCAGATGCGGGAAAACCACATCCCCCTCTACGCCCTCGAGAGCCTGGACCCGGTGGCCGATTTTGACATCGTCGGTTTCACCCTCCAGTACGAGCTCAGCTTCACCAACATCCTGAATATGCTCGATCTGGCGGGCATCCCCGTGCTGGCCGCGCAGCGGGGGGACAGCCTGGCCCCCCTCATCGTGGCGGGGGGCCCCTGCGCCTGCAACCCCGAGCCGCTGGCCGATTTCATCGACTTGTTTTTGCTGGGTGAGGGGGAAGAGCTGAACCTGGAGCTCTGCGATCTCTACCTGGCGTGCAAAAAAGAGGGGGTGGGGAAGGGGGAATTCCTCCGCCGGGCCGCCCAGATCGAGGGGGTCTATGTCCCCTCCCTCTACGAGGTGCAGTACAAAGAGGACGGGACCGTCGAGCGGGTCACCCCCCGCGAAGGCGCCCCCGCCACCGTGCGCAAGCGGATCGTCAGGGAGATGAGCAGCGCCTATTTCCCCGAAAACTTCGTGGTGCCCTTCACCGACATCGTTCACGACCGGGCCATGGTCGAGGTGCTGCGGGGCTGCATCCGGGGCTGCCGGTTCTGCCAGGCGGGGTTCATCTACCGCCCCCTGCGGGAGAAGGACCCTGGGGTCATCGACGCCCAGGCGAAGGCCCTGTGCAAAAACACCGGCTACGACGAGGTGTCCCTCACCTCGCTGAGCACCAGCGACCTGACCACCCTGGAGGGGCTTCTCGACGAGATGCTCACCTGGACCGAGGACGAGAAGGTCAGCCTCTCGCTGCCCTCTCTGCGGGTGGACAACTTCTCCAAAGAGCTGGTGGACCGCATCACCTCGGTGCGAAAGAGCGGCCTCACCTTCGCCCCGGAGGCCGGCACCCAGCGGCTGCGGGACGCCATCAACAAAAACGTCACCCAGGGGGAGATCGACCGCACCTGCGCCCTGGCCTTTGAAAACGGCTACACCGGCGTCAAGCTCTACTTCATGATCGGTCTGCCCACCGAGACGATGGAGGACGTGGAGGGGATCGTCGAGACCGCCCAGGGGGTGGTGGAGCTCTACTACAAGACCAAGGAACACGCCAAGGGCAAGGGGGTGCAGGTCTCGGTGAGCACCGCCTGCTTTGTGCCCAAGCCCTTTACCCCCTTTCAGTTCGAGCCCCAGGACACCATGGAGCAGCTGGCGCAGAAGCAGGAGCGGATGCGCGCGGTGCTGCGCAGCAAGAAGATCAAGCTCAGCTGCCACGACACCCAGGTCAGCTTTATCGAAGGGGTGTTTGCCCGGGGCGACCGGCGGCTGGGGAAGGCCATCCTCTGCGCCTGGGAGAGCGGCTGCACCTTTGACGGGTGGAGCGAGCACTTCTCCTACGAGCGGTGGATGGCGGCCTTTGCCGAGGCGGGGCTCGACCCGGCCTTTTACGCCAACCGCCGCCGCCCCTACGACGAGGTGCTCCCCTGGGATCACCTGGACTACGGGGTGAGCAAGGCCTTCTTGGTGCGGGAGAACCAGCTCGCCCACCAGTCGGTCGCCACCCCCCACTGCCGGCAGCACTGCAGCGGCTGCGGCGCCAACAAGCTACTGGGAGGACCCTGCTTTGGAAACGATGCAAACGATACGCCTGTGGTTTAAAAAAGAGGGGCTGGCCAAGTACATCTCCCACCTGGATCTGGTGCGGTGTATGGCCAGGGCCCTCAAGCGCTCGGGGCTGCCGGTCTGGTACACCCAGGGCTTTAACCCCCACATCTACCTCACCTTCGCCCTGCCCCTCTCTCTGGGGCAGGAGAGCGAGTGCGAGATCATGCAGTTTCGCCTGGTGGAGGAGCTACCCCTGAACGAGGTGAAGGACCGGCTGAACGCCGCCCTGCCCGCCGGGCTGCAGGTGCTCGCCGCCGCCCTGCCCCAGCAGGACCTGCAGGCGATCGCCGCCGCCGACTACCGGGTGTCCCTCGAGGGGGCGCCGGGTTTGGCCGAGCGCTTTTTGGCGTTTGCCCGGCAGCCCCAGATCAAGACCCTCAAGCGCAGCAAGAAGGGCCCCAAAGAGGTGGACATCCGCCCCCTGGTCCTGGCCTGCGACGGCGAAGAGGGGGAGGGGGGCCGTGCGCTCCTCTCCCTGCGGCTGGCCGCGGGGGGGCAGCAAAACCTCAACCCCGCCCTCCTTGTAGACGCCTACTGCGCCCAGAGCGGCGAGGCGGTCAAGACCGCCTCCATCCGCCGCACCGCCCTCTACGATGGGGCGGGCGCGCCCTTTTGCTAAAATTGCCCCGCCCTGCCAAACATTTTGCCTTTTCTGGCTGTTTTCCCCTTGCACAGGGGGGAAGTGTGTGGTAAAATACAGCAGTATGTTCCGCTGTGGGGCCTTTGGGCCTGGCGGCGGGGTTTCTGTCAACATCTGAAACCAGGCAGTCCTCTGCTCACCGCAAGGTATGAAAAAGAAGCAAGAATGTCGGAAAACCAAGGAGGATTTATCATGGATGCAATGAAACTGATGACCGACTCGATGCTCAAATCCGAGCTCCCCGAGATCAACATCGGCGACACCGTTCGGGTGCACGTGCTGATCAAAGAGGGCCAGAGAGAGCGTATCCAGGTGTTTGAGGGCACTGTCATCGCCCGCAAACACGGCGGGATCAATGAGACCTTCACCGTGCGCCGGGTTTCCTACGGCGTCGGCGTGGAGCGGGTGTTCCCGGTTCACTCTCCCAAGGTCGAAAAGGTCGAGATCGTTCGCCGCGGCAAGGTGCGCAGAAGCAAGCTCTACTACCTGCGCGACCGCGTCGGCAAGGCCGCCAAGGTCAAAGAGCAGCTCCGATAAACCGCAAAGGGCGGCCGGGTCAAACCGGCCGCCCTTTTCTCTGCCCTTTTGGCGGCCCAATTTCCCGATCCTGTCGGGGGAGACAAGGGGAAAGAGGGGCCGAAGGCGGGAAAGGGAGAGCGGTCTTTGGGGGGGATGGGGGACACAAAGGATTGCCCTGAATCGCCGGTTTGCCCGGTGGCCGTGGGCGCGATTTTGTCGCCTCGCGCGGGGCGAAGCCCGGCTGCCGCCCTTTTGGGACCGGTCCATCCTGACTCTTTCACCGGCGATTTTGATTTTGCAGGTATCTGGGCGGCGGGCGGAGATGGGAGACGAGATTTGAAATTTCTGTGAATCCCTTTTTTTGCGGCGCAGAAAATGGTACAATAACACCGAGAAACATGGGGTCGCCTGTCCCCAGGGCCGAGGGCGAGGGGAGAGGCGGCCTTTACTTTCGTCGAGAAAGGTCGGTGCCTTTTATGGAACACGCCGTTGCGCAGCGGGGAAAATCGCGCCCGCAGATGCCCAAGCGAACCCCGGCGGGGGCGCTCTACCGCGAATTTTTCAGCTGGGTCGAGACCATCGTCCTCTCTTTGGTGGCGGTGTCGCTGGTCTTCACCTTTGTGGTGCGCATCATCCGGGTGGACGGGGACTCCATGCTCCCCACCCTTCAAAACAACAATGTGCTGCTGATTTCCCCCTTCCTCTATGAGGTGGAGCAGGGGGACATCGTCGTCCTCAACAGCCACGAGGATGAAAAGCTCTACATCAAGCGGGTCATCGCCACCGAGGGGCAGGTGGTCAACATCGACTTCGACTCCGGCACCGTCTTTGTGGACGGGGTCCCCCTGGACGAGCCCTATATCAACGAGGCCACCGCCCTGCGGGGGGACGAGACCTTCCCCCAGGAGGTGCAGCCCGGCCACTACTTCGTGATGGGGGACAACCGCAACCACTCGGAGGACAGCCGCTTCTCCTCGCTGGGCCAGGTGGCCAAGCAGGACATTGTCGGCGAGGCCTATTTTAGACTGCTGCCCTTTGGCGGCTTTGGAAAGGTAGGGTGAGCGAGATGGCAAACGACCTGCACACCATTCAGTGGTTCCCCGGCCACATGGCCAAGACTCGCCGGCTCATCGCCGAAAATCTCCGCCACGTCAACCTGGTGGCCGAGATCGTGGACGCCCGCATCCCCGCCTCCAGCCGCAACCCGGAAATCGACGCCCTGGTGGGGGAGAAGCCCCGGCTGCTGCTGCTCAACAAGTCGGACCTGGCCGACGAGGCGGCCACCCGCCGCTGGATCGAGTGGTACCGCGGCCAGGGGATCCCCGCCATCGCCATCGACGCCAAGAACGGCAGGGGATTGGGACACTTCAAACCCGCCGTCCTCGCCGCGCTGGAGGGGTATTTGCAGCGCCGCCGCGAAAAGGGGATGACCGGCCACCAGATCCGGGTGATGGTGGTGGGGGTGCCCAACGTGGGCAAGTCCTCCTTCATCAACCGCATCGCCGGGGGCAAGCGCGCTAAGGTGGAGGACCGCCCCGGCGTCACCCGCGGCAAGCAGTGGATCAAGATCGACGAGGACTTGGAGCTGCTTGACATGCCCGGCATCCTCTGGCCCAAATTCGACGACCCCGCCGTGGGGGAGAAGCTGGCCTTCACCGGCGCCATCAAGGACGACGTGATGGACATGGAGTACATCGCCATGAAGCTTTTGGACATCCTCTCCGCTCAGTACCCCGAGGCGCTGGCGTCTCGCTACAAGCTGGACCCCGAGGCCCTGGCCGCCTGTGCCGACGGCTTTGCAGTGCTGCAGCTCATCGGCCGCAAGCGGGGGATGCTCATCTCCGGCGGGGAGATCGACACCGAGCGGGCCGCCATCATGCTGGTGGACGAGTACCGGGGCCAGAAAATCGGCCGCTTCACCCTGGAGACACCGCCCCGGGCGGAGGAGGCGCAGTGAGCGCCCCGGCCCTGCACCCCGAACTGCTGGCCTTTGACCAGGACCTGCGCCAGCGCTTCGGCACCCTCTGCGGGGTGGACGAGGCGGGGCGGGGCCCCCTGGCCGGCCCGGTCTGCGCCGCGGCCGTGGTGCTGCCCGAGGGGTACCTGCCGGCGGGGCTCAACGACTCGAAAAAACTCACCGAAAAGCGGCGGGAACTGCTCTTTGACGAGATACGGGAGAACGCGGTGGCCTACAGCGTCCAGTTGGTGGATAATGAGATCATCGACGACATAAACATATTAAACGCCACCATGCAGGCCATGGCCCAGGCCATTGCCGGGCTGGGGGTGCCGGTGGAACTGGCCCTCATTGACGGCAACCGCTGTCCCCCCGCCAACCTGCCCTGTCAGGCCGTCGTCCAGGGGGACGCCCGCTCGGCCAGCATCGCCGCCGCCTCCATCCTCGCCAAGGTCACCCGGGACCGGCTGATGTTGGAGTACGACCAGCTCTTTCCCGGCTACGGGTTTGCCCGCCACAAGGGCTACCCCACCAAGGCCCACTATCAGGCCCTCACCGAGCTGGGGGTCACCCCCATCCACCGGCTGACCTTCCTCAAAAAGTGGAAGGGGCGCTCCCAGTGAGGGAGCGGGGGCGGGGGATGAAGTCCACCTCCGGCATTTTGGGGGAGGTGGAGGCCGCCCGCCTGGCCCGGCGCAAGGGGTATCAGATCCTGCGCTCCAACTTCACCTGCCGCTACGGGGAGCTGGACCTGGTTGTCGCAGACGGGGACATCCTGGTGATCATGGAGGTCAAGACCCGGCTGCAAAATGCCCTCTACACCCCGGCCGAGGCGGTGACCCGCCAGAAGCAGGAGCGGATCAAGCTGGCAACCAACGTCTTTCTGGCCGCCCAGCAGCTCGACGATGTGCAGGTGCGCTTTGACGTGGTGGAAGTGATCATGGATGAGGCCTTTGAGGTGGTGTCGGTCAACCACTTGGAAGATGCCTTTCGCTGAACGCGAGAGAGGAGAGAGCGCCCGTGGATCTATTTGACCTGCACTGCGACACCCTGACTTCCTGCTGCAACAAGGGGTTGTCCCTGGCGGAGAACGAGTTGGAGATTTCCCTGCAAAAGGGGTCCTATTTGGAGCGGTGGGCCCAGTGCTTTGCCGTCTTTGTCCCCGACGAGCTGCGGGGGGAAGCGGCCTACGACTACTACCGCCGGGCGGTGGACTACTACCGCGCCCAGGCCGCCCCGCCGCTGCTGCGCGAGGGGGCGGAGCTGACCGCCCTGCGCCGGGGGGAAAGGCGGCTCTGCCCCATCCTCACGGTGGAGGGCGGCGCCGTCCTGGCCGGCCGGTTGGAGCGGATACAGACCTTGGCCGAGGACGGGGTGCAGATGCTGACCATCACCTGGAACGGCGAGAACGAGCTGGGCTGGGGGGTCAGCGAGAACCGGGGCCTCAAGCCGCTGGGCAGGGAGGCGGTGCGGGAGATGGAGCGCTGGGGCATCCTCCCCGACGTCTCCCACCTCTCCCAGTGGGGTTTTTACGATTTGGCGGCGGTGGCGGAGGGGCCGATCGTGGCCTCCCACTCCAACGCCAAGGCCCTCTGCAACCACCCCCGCAACCTGACGGACGAGCAGTTTGCCGTCATCCGCGACCGGGGCGGGCTGGTGGGCCTCAACTACAACCAGGGCTTTTTGCGGGAGGACGGCCCCGCCACCCCCGACGACATCGCCGAGCACGCCCTGCACTTTTTGGCCCTGGGGGGCGAAAAGACCCTGGCCCTGGGCTCCGATTTTGACGGGGCCGAGATGCCGCAGCAGCTGCCGGACATCGCCGCCCTGCCTGCCCTGGCCGACGCCATGGCCCGGCGGGGGATCGGCCCGCAGCAGATACAGGCCATCTTCTTTGACAACGCCGCCGACTTTTTTGAGAGAAGGCTGTCCTCTTTTTGAGGGGGGCGGGATCGGATCGGGCGGGAAGGATCTTCCAGCCGAAAATAATTGGCGACTTCTCATAGCCTGTGGTTTATGGTATAATAGCGAAAAATCGGCTGTGGGCAGGGGAGGGTTCTGCACCCTTTTCCCGCCGCCTGCAAAGGGCAGACAGCAGCCGGTTTGCCCCCTGTTCTCTGCCTGTGGGAGGGAGGGGACGGGGGGAAGAAAAAGAGGGCGGCCCCGTGCCGCCGGACCTGGAAAATTGAAGAGGTGAGCAGATTGCGTTACAGCAGTACAAGGGATTCATCGCTGCAGGTGTCGTCCTCCGAGGCGATTTTGCAGGGCATCTCAAAAGACGGCGGCCTGTTTGTCCCTGAGACGATCCCGGCCTTCGCGCCGGGTGAACTGGCCCAACTGCAGGGCAGCAGCTACCAGGAGGTGGCCTCTGCCGTTCTGTCCCGCTACCTGACCGATTTTTCGCAGGAGGAGATCGACGACTGCGTGAAAAAGGCCTATGGCAGCAAGTTTCCCGAGGGGGAGGCCCCCCTGGCCGAACTGAAAGACGGCCTTCAGGTGCTGGAACTCTGGCACGGCCCCACCTGCGCCTTTAAGGACATGGCCCTGCAGATGTTGCCCCAACTGCTGACGGTGGCCAACAAAAAGGCAGGCGACGGCAAGACCATCCTCATTTTGGTGGCCACCTCCGGCGACACCGGCAAGGCCGCCCTCGAGGGGTTTTGCGATGTGCCGGGCACCGAGATCGCCGTGTTCTACCCCCAGGACGGGGTCAGCCACATGCAAAAGCGCCAGATGGTGACCCAGGCGGGGGAGAACGTGCACGTCTGCGGGGTGGACGGCAACTTTGACGACTGCCAGACCGGGGTGAAGCGGATCTTCACCGACGGTCGCGCCGCGGCGGAACTGGCGGCCAAGGGGATGCGCTTTTCCAGCGCCAACTCCATCAACTGGGGGCGGCTGGCGCCCCAGATCGTCTACTATGTATACGCCTACCTGGAGATGTGCCGCGCCGGCAAGGTCGCCATGGGGGAGCCGGTGAACTTCGCCGTCCCCACCGGGAACTTCGGCAACATCCTCGCCGCCTACTTTGCCAAGGAGATGGGGGTCCCCATCGGCAAACTCATCTGCGCGTCCAACCGCAACAACGTGCTCACCGACTTTTTGAGCGAGGGGCGCTACGACCGCAACCGCCCCTTCTACACCACCCTCTCCCCGTCGATGGACATCCTGGTCTCCTCCAACCTGGAGCGGCTCCTCTACCTCCTCTCCGGGCGGGACGACGGGCTGATCGGCCGCCTCTACCGCGACCTGTCCGACACCGGCCGCTTCGCGGTGAAAGAGGAGATGCTCGGCCGTCTCAAAGAGAGCTTTGCCGCCGGCTGCGCCGACGACGCCGAGACCTCGGCCGCCATCAGGGAGGTCTACGACCGCTCGGGCTACCTCTGCGACCCCCACACCGCCGTGGCCTTCAAGGTCTACGGCGAATACCGGGCGTCCACCGGGGACGAGACCCCCACGGTGGTGGTCTCCACCGCCAGCCCCTACAAATTCCCGGCCAGTGTGTTGGAGGCGCTGGGCGGCGAGCTGCCGGGGAAAAACGACTTCTCCATCCTCTCCTCGCTGGAGGAGCGAAGCGGTGTCGCGGCCCCGGCGGCCCTCAAGGCCCTGCGGGACAAACCCATTCGCTTTGGCGACTGCTGCATGCCTGGCGAGATGTTCGGCTGGGTCAAGGCGGTCCTCAACATCTAGCGGGCACCGAACAGGAAAAAAGGGCGGCTGGGCCGCCCTTTTTTGAGGGGTCATCGCAGATGTTCAGTCCCTCTGCCGCCTATTCCCCCTCTTTGGGGTGAAAGGTGGAGCAGATGGTGTCGCAGCAGGAACAGGCAAAGTGCGGCCCCACCTGAATATCTGCCGCTGTACAGCGCCGGTCGCGATTGTAAATGCAGTTTTCCACGTCGCAGACGACCTGTGGAATGGGTCCGGGCTTGCTCTTTTTCACGCGCAACCACACCCTTTGGCAAATTTCTGTGAACCCGTGTACATCAGCCCTCTCTGAAAGTGTGTCTGCTTGAGACCGCTTTTATGGCAGGGAAAAGGAGGAGGGAAAATTTGAGTATTTTTGCGCTGGGCGACACCCACCTGTCGCTGGCCAGCGACAAGCCGATGGACGTCTTTCCCGGCTGGTCGGGCTATCTGCCCAAACTCGAAAAAAATTGGCGCGACACCGTTGCGGACGGCGACACGGTGGTGATCCCCGGGGATGTGTCCTGGGCCATGTCGCTGGAGGAGGCGGCCACCGATTTTGCTTTTCTCGACAGCCTGCCGGGCCGCAAGATCTTGCTGAAGGGGAATCACGACTACTGGTGGTCCACCAAAAACAAGATGGACGGCTTTCTCGCTGAGCGGGGATTCACCACCCTCTCCATCCTCTCCAACGAGAGCTATCAGGTGGAGGGGGTCAACATCTGCGGCAGCAGGAGCTGGTTTTTTGAGGACACCGACCCCCACGACGCCAAGATCCGTGCCCGGGAGCTGGGGCGGATCCGGATGTCGCTGGAGAAGGCCGACCCCGCCCTGCCCATCCTCCTCTTTCTCCACTACCCGCCCGTCTACCGGGACTTTCTCTCCCAGGAGACCATCGACCTGATGGGGGAGTGGGGGATCACCCAGTGCTACTACGGCCACCTACACGGCAAGGCCATCCAGTGGGCCTTTGAGGGGGACTACGAGGGGATCGCCTTCCGCCTGGTCTCCGCCGACGCCCTGAACTTCTGCCCGCTGTGCATCAGGGAGTGACGGCAGCGCCCTGCAAATGCCATTTTGCCGCCAAAGCGGCGAAAAAGGTGAGAATCAGCCGCTCGGCCGGTTGCAATTGGCCGAATTGATGTGATATAATTACAAAGATAATTGTCTGTGACAAAATTAGGAGGAAGTATAATTATGAGCCTTAACAGTTCTACTAAAGTTGAGACCAACAAATACGAATTGGAGGTCTCGGTCGCTCCCGATGTGTTTGGCAGCGCGGTAGACAAGGTGTACCATAAGAACGCCAAGAAGATCAGCGTTCCCGGCTTCCGCAAGGGTAAGGCCCCCCGCCACCTCATCGAGAAGATGTACGGCGAGGGTATCTTCTTTGACGAGGCCATCAACGACGTGATGCCCGAGGCCTTTGTCGAGGCCGCCAAAGAGGCCGGCGTCGAGCCCGTCTCCACCCCCGAGGTCAGCGTCGAGTCGGTCAGCAAGGCGGACGGCCTGGTCTTCAAGGCCACCGTCATCGTCAAGCCCGAGGTCGAGGTCAAGGACTACAAGGGCATAAAGGCCCAGAAAACCGTCAACACTGTCACTGCCGCGCAGGTCAAGGCCGAGCTGGAGAAGATGCAGGACAGAAATGCCCGCATCATCACCGTGGAGGACGCGCCCGCCAAGTCCGGCGACACCGCCATCATCGACTTTGAGGGCTTTGTCGACGGTGTCGCCTTTGAGGGCGGCAAGGGCGAGGGTCACCCCCTGGTGCTGGGCAGCGGCCAGTTCATCCCCGGCTTTGAGGACCAGGTCATCGGCCACAAACCCGGCGAGGAGTTCGACGTGAACGTCACCTTCCCCGAGCAGTACCAGGCCGAGGAGCTGGCCGGCAAAGCGGCCACCTTCAAGGTGAAGGTGAACGAGCTCAAATCCAAAGAGCTGCCCGAGCTCGACGACGAGTTCGCCAAGGACGTCAGCGAGTTCGACACCCTGGACGAGCTGAAAAAGGACATCAAGAAAAAGCTGCAGGAGCAGGCCAACGCCCAGAGCGAGACCGAGCTGGAAAACAGCCTGGTGGACGCGGTCATCGAGAAGCTGGAGGGCGAGATCCCCGAGGTGATGTTTGAAAACCGCATCGACGAGATGGTGCAGGACTTCGACTACCGCCTGCAGTCCCAGGGGATGAACCTGCAGCTCTACCTGCAGTACACCGGCATGGAGATGGCCGATTTCCGCAAGACCTTCCGCGAGCAGGCCGAGAAGCAGGTCAAGATCCGCCTGGCCCTGGAGAAGATCGCCAAACTGGAAAAGATCGAGATCAGCGACGAGGCCGTCGAGGAAGAGATCGCCAAGATGGCAGAGAACTACCAGATGGAGCCCGAGAAGATCAAGAGCCTGGTCTCCCTGGACAACATCCGCGAGGACCTGGCTGTCAACAAGGCCATCGACCTGATCCGCGAGAGCGCCGAGGTCGAGGAGGTCAAACCCGCCAAGAAGACCGCGGCCAAGAAACCCGCTGCCAAAAAGGCCGCCAAGAAGGCCGAAGAGGACACCGAGGAAAAGTAAGCGGCATACATACCTCGCCTGAGGGGACTTTTGCAGCTAGGTGGGTAGAATCACTTTTGTTTGGAGGCGCATTGTAAATGAGTTTAGTACCTATGGTAGTGGAGCAGACCAGCCGGGGAGAGCGCTCTTACGACATCTACTCCCGCCTGCTCAACGACCGCATCATCATGCTCTGTGACGAGGTCAACGACCAGACCGCCAGCCTGGTGGTGGCCCAGCTGCTGTACCTGGAGGGGCAGGACCCCGACAAGGACATCATGCTCTACATCAACAGCCCGGGCGGCTCGGTGACCGCCGGCCTCGCCATCTACGACACCATGAACTACATCAAGTGCGATGTCTCCACCACCTGCATCGGGATGGCGGCGTCCATGGGGGCCTTCCTGCTCTCCAGCGGCGCAAAGGGCAAGCGCTTTGCCCTGCCCAACAGCGAGATCATGATCCACCAGCCCTCCGGCGGCAGCCAGGGGCAGGCGACCGACATCAAGATCCAGGCCGATCACATCCTCCGCACCAAAAAGCGGCTCAATGAGATCCTCGCCAAAAACACCGGGCAACCCCTGGAAGTGATCGAACAGGACACCGAGCGGGACAACTTCAAGAGCGCGCAGGAGGCCGTGGAGTACGGCCTGGTGGACAAAGTCATAGAGAAACGGTAGGGATTTTATTCAATGCCAAATCAAGATAACGGCAACAGCGGAAACATGCTGTTTTGCTCCTTCTGCGGCAAGTCGGCCGACGAGGTCTCCAAGCTCATCACCGGGCCGGGGGTCTACATCTGCGACGAGTGCGTCTCCCTCTGCCAGTCCTTTCTGGACGACGACGATTTTGCCCCCCAGAAGGGCGGCAAGGGGAAGGACACCAGCATCCACGTGCTCACCCCCAAGGAGATCAAGGCCATCCTCGACGAGTATGTGATCGGGCAGGACAGCGCCAAAAAGACCTTGGCGGTGGCCGTCTACAACCACTATAAGCGGCTGCTGGCCGGCCCCCAGGAAAACGGGGTGGAGCTGCAAAAGAGCAACATCCTGCTGCTGGGCCCCACCGGGGTGGGCAAGACCCTGCTGGCCCAGACCCTGGCGCACATCCTCAACGTCCCCTTCGCCATTGCCGACGCCACCACCCTGACCGAGGCGGGCTATGTGGGCGAGGACGTGGAGAACATCCTCCTCAAACTCATCCAGGCGGCGGACTTCGACGTGGAGCGGGCCGAGCACGGCATCATCTACCTCGACGAGATCGACAAGATCACCCGCAAGTCGGAAAACCCCTCCATCACCCGGGACGTGTCCGGCGAGGGGGTACAGCAGGCCCTGCTGAAGATGGTGGAAGGCACCGTTGCCAACGTCCCGCCCCAGGGTGGGCGCAAGCACCCCCAGCAGGAGTTCATCCAGATCGACACCTCCAACATCCTCTTCATCTGCGGCGGCGCCTTCGAGGGCATCGAGAAGATCATCGAAAAGAGGATCTCCTCCTCCGCCATGGGCTTTGGCGCCAACGTGGTGAGCAAAAAGGAGATGGCCGAGAGAAACCTGCTGGAGGAGATCGTCCCCCACGACCTGGTGAAATTCGGCATCATCCCCGAGCTGGTGGGCCGTCTGCCCATCATCAGCTCCCTGCGGGCGCTGGACGAGGACTCCCTGGTGAAGATCCTCTGCGAGCCCAAAAATGCGGTGCTCAAGCAGTATCAGGCCATGCTGGAGATGGACGGGGTCGAGCTGGAATTCACCCCGGAGGCCCTGCGGGCCGTGGCTCGCAAGAGCATCGAGCGCAAGACCGGCGCCCGGGGGCTGCGCTCCATCATGGAGGAGCTGCTCCAGGACGTGATGTACGAGATCCCCTCCCAGGAAAAGGTCAGCAAGGTCCAAATCGGGGAGAGGTGCGTCGAGGGCAAAGCGGAACCCGTCCTCACCTACGACGAGAAAAAGCGGCCAGTCCGCTTTTCCGGAAAGCTGACGGGCAAGCAAAAAGCCATTTAAACGCAAGTTGCAAAGGGGCGGCAAGGCCGTCCCTTTTTGCTGTCCTGTAAAGGAAAAAGACCCGCCCCGGGGAGCGGTGGAACAAATAAGAGTTATTTGGTGTATTTTGCTTGAAAAGAGGGGCAAAAGCAGCTATAATGAAGCGTAAATCCTTTCTGGCGTCGCCCTGTTTGAGCGGCCCCTTTCGACGAGAAATACGAGGTGATCTTTTGAATATAGAAAAACGCGGCGGCTCGGAGAGCATGCCCGCCATGGCCCTGCGGGGAATGGTCCTCTTCCCGGGCAACATCATGCACTTTGACGTGGGGCGGGACCAGTCCATCCGCGCGGTGGAGAGCGCCCTGGAGAGCGGCAGCAACCTCTTCGTGGTGGCCCAAAGGGACGTGCGGGTGGACGACCCCACCTCCGACGACCTGTACGAGTACGGCACTGTGGCCCGGGTCAAACAGCTCCTGAAGATGCCCGACGACGGTGTAAAGGTGCTGGCCAGAGGGCTCTACCGGGCCCGCGCGGTGGAACTGCAGGCCGGGGGAGAGATGCTGCAGGCCACCGTTGAGCGCAGCGACCTGCCCCAGCCCCGGCGGATCACCCCGACCCTGATCGCCAACGTGCGGGCGGCCAAACAGCTCTTTGAGGAGTATGTGGGCGCCGGCAACAAGGGGACGCCCAAAGAGGTGATCCTGGGGGTGCTGGGGGAGCAGGACCCGGGCCGCCTGGTGGAGCAGATCTGCCAGAGCGCCAACCTCCCCTATGAGTCCAAGCAGGAGATATTGGAGCAGCGCACTGTTTCCCGCCAGGTGGAGAAGCTGGTGATCGCCCTGGAGCGGGAAATCAACGTCCTCCTTATCGAGAAGGACATCTACGACAAGGTGCGGGTACAGTTGGACCAGAACCAGCGGGAATATGTCCTGCGCGAGCAGATGCACATCATCTCCGAGGAGCTGGGGGAGGACGGCGACGACGGCGAGCTGGAAGAGCTGCAAAAGAAGATCCAGGCGCTGGAACTGCCCCAGGAGACCCGGGAGCACTTTGAGAAAAACCTGAACCGGCTGGCCAAAATGCCCCAGGGCTCGCAGGAGGGCAGCGTCATCCAGACCTATTTGGAGACCTGCCTGGAACTGCCCTGGAACACCTATTCCAAGGTGAGCGCCAATCTGCAGACGGCGTCCAAGATCCTTGAGCGGGACCACTACGGCCTGAAAAAGGTCAAGGAGCGGATCCTCGAGTTCATCGCCGTCTCCAAGCTGGCCCCCAAAAACAGCGGTCAGATCCTCTGCCTGGTGGGCCCTCCGGGGGTGGGCAAGACCTCGATCGTCAAGTCCATCGCCGAGAGCATGGGCAGAAAGTACGTCCGCATCTCCCTGGGCGGGGTGCGGGACGAATCGGAGATCCGCGGCCACCGCAAGACCTATATCGGCTCGATGCCCGGGCGGATCGTCAAGGCCATGGCCCAGGCCAAGACCCAAAACCCCCTCATCCTCCTCGACGAGGTGGACAAACTGGGCAACGACTACAAGGGCGACCCCTCGTCGGCCCTGTTGGAGGTGCTGGACAAGGAGCAGAACCAGGCCTTCCGGGACCACTACATAGAGGTGCCCTACGACCTCAGCGACGTCCTCTTCATCACCTCGGCAAACGACGCCGCGGCCATCCCCGCCCCCCTCTACGACCGGATGGAGGTCATCGAGCTGGGCAGCTACACCGACGTGGAGAAGTACAACATCGCCAAGCGCCACCTCATCCCCAAGCAGATGAAGGCCCACGGGCTGGAGGCAGGGCAGCTCAAAATTTCCCGCGACGCCGTCTTTGAACTCATCGACGGCTACACCCGGGAGGCGGGCGTCCGCAGCTTAGAGCGGGAGATCGCCGGCCTCTGCCGCAAGGCGGCCAAAGAGGTGGTGGCGGGCGAAAAGGGGCTCTCGGTCACCAAGGCAAACCTCTCTCGGCTGATCGGCCACCGCCGCTTTGACCGGGAGGACGCCTCTCTCGAAAACAAGGTGGGCACCGTCACCGGCCTGGCCTGGACCTCGGTGGGCGGCACCACCCTGCCCATGGAGGCGGTGGTGCTGGAGGGCAGCGGAAAAATCGAGATCACCGGCTCTCTGGGCGATGTGATGCAGGAGTCGGCCAAGATCGCCGTCAGCTATGTGCGCAGCATCGCCGACCTCTACGACATCCCCCACAACTTCTACAAAAACCGGGACATCCACATCCACGCCCCCCAGGGCGCGATCCCCAAAGACGGGCCCTCGGCGGGGGTCACCATGGTGACTGCCCTGGTCTCGGCCCTGACTGAGCGGCCGGTGCGGGGCGAGGTGGCCATGACCGGCGAAATCGACCTGCACGGCAACGTGCTGCCCATCGGCGGTCTGAAGGAAAAGAGCATGGCCGCCTACAAAAACGGCTGCACCACCGTCTTGATCCCCAAGCGAAACCTCCCCGACTTGGAGGAGGTGGACCAGGAGGTCAAGGATCACCTGCACTTTGTGCCGGTGGAGACCATCTCCCAGGTGCTGGAGACCGCCCTGGTCAAACCGGCTGCACAGCCGCCCGAAGAGGTGGAGGAACTGCCCTCCGCCCCCCCGAGGAAGAAGGCGGGACCCGCCCGCCCGCGGGACACCCACATCCAACAGTAGGGAGGACGCCATGAACTTTAACGCCATTGAATTTTACGCCTCGTACGGGGTGTCGTCCCAGCTGCCCCCCAGCGACCGGGCGGAGATCGTCTTCTCCGGCCGCTCCAACGTGGGCAAGTCCTCCCTCATCAACAAGGTGGCCAACCGCAAGCGGCTGGCGCGGGTATCGGCCTCGCCGGGCAAGACGGTCACCATCAACTTCTTCACCGCTGGCCCCGGCTACATCGTCGACCTGCCCGGCTACGGCTACGCCAAGGTCTCCCGCTCCGAGAAGGAGCGCTGGGCCAAGTTGATGGAGGACTACTTTCACAGCGACCGGGACATCCGCCTGGTGGTGCAGCTGGTGGACATCCGCCACCAGCCCACCGCCGATGACCTGCAGATGATCAACTTCCTCATCGACAGCGAGATCCCCTTTCTCATCGCCCTGACCAAGGCCGACAAGCTGACGGCCAAGCAGAAGGAGAAGCGGCTGGAAGAGCTGCGGGAGGAGATCCCCTGCGGCGACCAGCTGCACCTGGTCGCCACCTCCGCCCAGACCTTTGAGGGCATCCCCGAGCTGCGGGGCATTTTGGAGGCCCTCTTGGAGGAGGATGACGGGGAGGACACAGCGGAAGAGTGCGAAGGGGAGGAGTGAGGAGATGTTCGTTTCCAAGAATTTGGACGTCAACAACCTGGGCCACCTGACCGTCGGCGGGCTGGACGCCGTCGCCCTGGCCGAGCGCTACGGCACCCCGCTCTACGTGATGGACGAGGACCTGATCCGGGAGAACTGCCGGGCCTTCAAACAGTCCATCGACCGCTACTACGACGGCAGGGGGCTCTGCACCTATGCCAGCAAGGCCTTTTGCTGTAAGGCGGTCTGCCGCATTGCCCAGGAGGAGGGGCTGGGATTGGACGTGGTGTCCAGTGGGGAGCTCTACACCGCCCTGCAGGCGGGCTTTCCCATGGAGCGGGTCTACTTTCACGGCAACAACAAGACTCCGGCCGAGCTGACCATGGCCCTGGAGAGCGGGGTCGGCCAAATCGTGGTGGACAATCTGGAAGAGCTGCAGCTCATCGGCAGCCTGTCTCGGGCCGCCGGGCGAGAGACCGACATCCTCTTTCGCATCAAGCCCGGCATCGACGCCCACACCCACGACTTCATCCGCACCGGGCAGATCGACTCCAAGTTCGGTCTGGCCCTGGAAAACGGCGAGGCCATGGAGGCCGTCGACGAGGCCATGGCCATGAAGGGGGTGCGGCTGAAGGGGCTGCACTGCCACATCGGCTCGCAGATTTTTGACATCGCCCCCTTCGAGTTGGCGGCCGAGGTGATGATCCGCTTTATGGGCGAGATCCAGCGCAGGTACGGCAAAACCTTGGAGATCCTCGACCTGGGGGGCGGCTTTGGCATCAAGTACGTCGACTCTGACAACCCCTCCAGCTACGACGAGTACATGCAGCGGGTCTCCAAAGTCATCCACCGCTGCTGCGGCGAGGAGGGGCTGCCCATCCCCTATGTGGTCATCGAGCCGGGGCGCTCCATTGTGGGGCCCGCCGGCACCACCCTCTACACCGTGGGATCGGTGAAGGAAATCAAAAATATCCGCACCTATGTGGCCATCGACGGGGGGATGACCGACAACCCCCGCTACGCCCTCTACCAGGCGGCCTACGACCTGCTGGTGGCCAACCGGGCGGCCGAGCCCAAGACCCAGACGGTCACGGTGGCGGGCAAGTGCTGCGAGAGCGGCGATTTGATCCAGGAAAACGCCCGCATCCAGGAGGTAGGGCCCGGCGACATCCTGGCGGTGCTGGCCACCGGGGCCTATAACTACTCTATGGCCTCCAACTACAACCGCATCCCCCGCCCGCCGGTGGTGATGGTCTCCCAGGGGGAGAGCCGCCTGGTTGTCCGCCGGGAGAGCCTGGAGGACCTGCTGCGAAACGACCTCTGAGCGGGGAGAGTGCTCCGGCCCCCCTTGAGACAGCTTGTGAAAGCGCGCGGAAACCGGTGTTTCGGCGCGCTTTTTCTTGGGCGAACTGCCGGATTTCTCCATCCCCGCCACAAAAGTCGCAGGGAAGCCTTTACTTTCACAATTTAAGGTGTTAAACTTTAAACCAAGATGATTTGGAAAGGCGGGTTTTTCATTGAACAGCAATCTGTCAAGAGATACCTTTGACGACCTGTTTTCGGCGATCGTGTCCATCGACAACCTGGACGACTGCTATGACTTTTTTGACGACCTCTGCACCATTCAGGAGCTCAAGGCCATTGCCCAGCGCTTTCACGTGGCGCGGATGCTGCGGCAGAAAAAGGTCTACAGCGACATCGTCAAGGAGACCGGCGCCTCGACGGCGACCATCAGCCGGGTCAACCGCTCCCTTCTCTACGGGTGCGGCGGCTACGACAAACTGCTGGACTCGATGGCGGGAGAGACCGACCTTGAAGGATAGACAGCAGAATTTCTACGGCAATTTTGCCGGCTTTTACGACGCCCTCACCGAAAACGTGGACAGGGCGCGTATGGCCGGCTTTATTGTGGAAAAGCTGGCAGAGCAGGGGATCGGCGGCGGCATCGTGCTGGACGCCGGCTGCGGGACGGGGGAACTCTGCCTGCGCCTTGCCCGGGCCGGGTACGACCTCATCGGCGCCGACCCCTCGGAGGAGATGCTGGAGATCGCCCGGGAGCGGGTGATGGGTAGCGGGGAGGACATCCTGCTGCTGGGCCAGGGGATGGAGGAGCTCGACCTGTACGGGACCATCCGCGCCGCCGTCTCCACCCTGGACACCGTCAACCACCTGCCCGACCGGGAGGCGGTCCGCCGCGCCTTCTCCCGCGTCTCCCTGTTCATGGAGGAGGGCGGCGTCTTTCTCTTTGACGTCAACACCCGCTACAAGCACGCCCAGGTGCTGGGGAACAACGCCTACCTCTACGACCTGGGCGACCTCTACTGCGGCTGGCAGAACGAGTGGCGGGAGGAAGAAGGGGTGACCGACATCTCCCTCACCTTTTTTGAAGAGGGGGAGGACGGCCGGTTTGACCGCTATGACGAGTGTTTTTCAGAGACCTGGTATGCCCCTGAATTTTTACAGACGGCCTTGGAAGAGGCTGGATTTGCGCTGCTGCAGCGCTTTGACGGGTATCGTGACCGCCCGGTGACAGAGAAGAGCCAGCGGGTGGTATACCTGGCCAAGAAGGAGGGAAAATAGATGGGACGTGTACTGCGCGCCATCAGTGAAAATGGGGGAGTGGTGATGACCGCCATCGACTCCACCGACATTGTCGCCCGGGCCGAGCAGATCCACGAGAGCTCTGCCGTGGTCACCGCCGCCCTGGGCAGGTTGCTCACCGCTGCCTCCATCATGGGCTGCGGCCTAAAGGGGAAGGAACAGAGCGTCACCCTGCGCCTCAGCGGCGGGGGGCCGGCGGGGAATGTCATCGCCGTCTCCGACGCCTGGGGCAATGTGCGGGGCACCGTCAGCCGGCCGGTGGTGGAACTGCCCCTCAACCCCTACGGAAAGCTGGATGTGGGCGGCGCGGTGGGGCGGGAAGGCACCTTGACGGTCATCCGCGACACCGGCATGAAAGACCCCTATGTGGGCAGTGTGCCCCTGGTGAGCGGCGAGGTGGCCGAGGACGTGACCGCCTACTACGCCGCCAGCGAGCAGATCCCCACCGTCTGCGCCCTGGGGGTGCTGGTCAACCCCGACCTGACGGTGCGGGCGGCCGGCGGCTTTTTGGTGCAGCTTCTCCCCGGCGCGCTGGAGGAGGAGATCGAGCAGCTGGAGGGCAACCTCAAAGAGCTGCCCTCCGTCACCCAGATGCTCGAGGGCGGGATGTCTCTGGAGCAGATCATCGAGCGGGTGCTCGACGGTTTTGCCCCCAATATCCTGGACGAGTTCCCGGTGGAGTACCGCTGCAACTGCTCCCGCCAGCGGGTGGAGAAGGCGCTGCTCAGCCTGGGGAATGAGGAGCTGCAGGAAATGATCGACGAGGGAGAGCCGGTGGAGGTCTGCTGCCACTTCTGTGAAAAAAAATACAACTTCACCCAAGAAGAGCTAAAAAATTTGAAAAATCCTATTGACAGATAAACACATCTCCTGTATACTAATAAACGTTGTCGGACAAGAAACGGCAACCCTGAGAGAGGTCAAAAGTTCTGCTTTTCTCTTTCAGTTGGTATACATGGCCCGGTAGTTCAGTTGGTTAGAACGCTAGCCTGTCACGCTAGAGGTCGAGGGTTCGAGCCCCTTCCGGGTCGCCAATGTGTGCCTCTGTAGCTCAGTCGGTAGAGCAGAGGACTGAAAATCCTCGTGTCATTGGTTCGATTCCGATCGGAGGCACCATTTCCGCGGGTTTAGCTCATCTGGTAGAGCGCCACCTTGCCAAGGTGGAGGTAGCGAGTTCGAGCCTCGTAACCCGCTCCACAAAAAGGCGCTAAGAAATTAGCGCCTTCCGTTTTACAAAGCCGGTTATGCAGATATTTTGTATAACCGTGAATATGGCGCCATAGCCAAGCGGTAAGGCAGAGGTCTGCAAAACCTTTATCCCCAGTTCAATTCTGGGTGGCGCCTCCAACAGCAAACAGCTGTCTTTGATGAAATGCAAAGGCAGCTGTTTTTCGTCGCACAGCTGCGCTGCACTGTGGTATACTGAAAAGAAAACGGCGGGGTTGGCCGCCGGGAGGAGAGGGCTATGGAACAGACGGTCATCGGGCTGGAGCACGAGATGTGGGAGGCGGTCCTCCGCAGAGATGGGGACGCCTTTCGGCGCCTTGTCTCGCCAAATGCGGTGATGATATGCGGCGGTTACCGCTGCGGTGGCAGCGAGTACGCAGAGATGGTCGCCGACTTTTCCATTTCCGAATACACAATCGAGCAGATGGAGGTCGTCAGTGCCAGCGAGGACGAGGTGATTTTGCACTACCTGCTCCGGGTGGCCGTCGACAACAGCCGCGACGCGGATTTGGCCGGCCTCTTTCACGTGGTCTCCGTCTGGAAGTGCGCCGGCGGCAGCTGGAACTTGATTTTGAACATGGACGCGAGGATCGTCGAGGGGTGACGCCCCTCTTTTAAAGGAGAGGCGCGCGGCTTTTGCCGGCGGGAGAGGGGAGGTGTTTGGCAGATGGAGGAGCGCACGGAAATCCGCCTGCCGGTCCGTCAATTGGTGGCGCTCACCACCCAGAGCGGCTCCATTGACAGCCGGTTTGCAGGGGCCGACCGGGCCCAGGAGGGCTCGCGCATCCACCGGAAGCTGCAGCGGCAGGAGGAGGGATACCAACCCGAGGTGACCCTCTCCATCCACCTGGTTTACCGGGACATCCCCTTTTGGATCCAGGGGCGGGCCGACGGCATCCTCCAGGAGGAGGGGGAAACGGTCATCGACGAAATCAAGACGGTGGCTGTCTCGCTGGATTCCATCGGGCCGGAGGACAACGCCGCCTACTGGGCGCAGGCCCTCTGCTACGGCTACATCTATGCCCTGCAGGAGGGGAAGGAGCGCCTCACCCTGCGCCTGACCTACTACCAAATCGACACCGACGAGATCCTCCGCCACCGCCGCAGCCTGGATTTTGCCCAGTTGGAGGAGGGCTTTTTCGACCTGCTCTCCCGCTACCAGGTGTGGGCCGACTTCTGGCAGGGCTGGACGGCCCAGCGCGACGCCAGCATCGCCTCCGCCTCCTTTCCCTTTGCGCGCTACCGCGAGGGCCAGCGGCGGATGATGGGCGCCGTCTACAAGACCATCCAAGAGAGGGGCCGCCTCTACTGCCAGGCCCCCACCGGGGTGGGCAAGACCATCTCCTCCCTCTTTCCCGCCGTCAAGGCGGTGGGGGAGGGGATGGCGGAAAAGCTCTTTTACCTCACCGCAAAGACGGTGGCCCGCCGGGCAGCGGAGGAAGGGCTTGTCAAACTGCGGGAGAGCGGCCTGCGCTTTCGCAGCGTCTCCCTGACCGCAAAGGACAAAATCTGCTTTTTGGAGGAGCGCGCCTGCAACCCCGACGACTGTCCCTATGCAAACGGCCATTTTGACCGGGTCTCCGATGCGGTGATGGAGCTGCTTCACGGGCCGGACGGCATCGGCAGGGAGGAGATCGAGGCCTGCGCCAGAAAGCACCGTGTCTGCCCCTTTGAGCTGGGGCTGGACGTCACCCTGTGGAGCGACTGCATCATCTGCGACTACAACTACCTCTTCGACCCGCAGGTCTACCTCAAGCGCTTTTTTTCGGAGGAGCGCCAGGGCGACTATGTCTTTTTGATCGACGAGGCCCACAATCTGGCCGACCGGGCGCGGGAGATGTTTTCGGCCCGGCTCTACAAGTCAAAGGTATTGGAGATCAAGCGGCTGCTGGGGAAAGACGCCGGCAGCAAAAAGCTCAGCTCTGCCCTCGCCAAGGTCAACAGCGCCATGGTGGCCATGCGAAAGGAGTGCGGGGAGGAGCGGTTCCTCCTCAAAAAAGAGCAGGACAGCGACTTTATCGACCGCCTCGCTGTCCTCAAGGGCCGGTGTGAGGAGTGGCTGGACCGCCACAAGGCCGATTCCCGCTTACAGGCGGTGCTCTCCTTTTACTTTGAGGTCAACAGCTACCTCAAGATCGCCCAGCTTTTTGACGAGCGGTATGTCCTCTTCTGCGAGAAAAGGGGGACAGAGGTGATCAGCAAACAGTACTGCGTCGACCCCTCCTACCTGCTGGGGCAGGCGATGGAGCGAGGGAGAGCGGCGGTCCTCTTTTCCGCCACCCTCTCGCCCATTCAGTATTTTGCCACCGTTTTGGGCGGCGGGGAGGGGAGCAAGGTCTGTACCCTGCCCTCGCCCTACCCGGCGCAAAACCTCTGCCTGCTGGTGGACGACGCCATCTCCACCAAGTACAACCGGCGGGAGGAGAGTATCGCCGCCGTCAGCGAGGCCATCTGGCAGGTGGTCTCCGCCAGAGAGGGCAACTACATCGCCTACTTCCCCTCCTATAAATATATAGAGATGGTCTGCGAGCGCTTTCGGGACGAGCACCCCGAAATTACCCTGGCGGTGCAGACCGGGGAGATGGACGAGGGGGAGCGGGAGGCCTTTTTGGCCCGCTTTGACGCCCCCGCCCAGGGCAGTAGTCTGTTGGGCTTTTGCGTGCTGGGGGGGATCTACGCCGAGGGGATCGACCTGCAAGGGGAGCGGCTCATCGGCAGCATCGTGGTGGGGGTCGGCCTGCCCCAGCTAAACCCCGAGACCGACGTCATCCGCGACTACTACGAGGGTCAAAACCGCATGGGGTTTGCCTTTGCCTATCAGTTCCCCGGCATGAACAAGGTGCTGCAGGCAGCGGGTCGGGTGATTCGCAGCGAGGGGGACAGGGGGGTGGTCCTCCTGATAGACGAGCGATTTTCGGCCCCCCGCTACCGCCAGCTCTTCCCCGAACACTGGCGCCACGCCCGGACGGTCCGCTCCCCAGAGGCCATTGCCCAGGCGCTGACGGCCTTTTGGGAGGGGGAGGAGGAGCGCGCGCTCTAGCGGGGAAAAGCTCCCCCGAAAAAGAGAAAAAATGCGAAAGTTTCTATTGACAGAAGTGGGTGGATATAGTAAAATAAATCTCGTCGCTGAAGGGATGAGTTACAGCGGTTGTGAGGGGGAGCATAGCTCAGCTGGGAGAGCATCTGCCTTACAAGCAGGGGGTCACAGGTTCGAGCCCTGTTGTTCCCACCATATATGGCCCGGTAGTTCAGTTGGTTAGAACGCTAGCCTGTCACGCTAGAGGTCGAGGGTTCGAGCCCCTTCCGGGTCGCCAGTTTGGCCTCTGTAGCTCAGTCGGTAGAGCAGGGGACTGAAAATCCCCGTGTCGGTGGTTCGATTCCGCCCGGAGGCACCAAATTATGCGGGTTTAGCTCATCTGGTAGAGCGCCACCTTGCCAAGGTGGAGGTAGCGAGTTCGAGCCTCGTAACCCGCTCCACAAAAAGGCGCTAAGAAATTAGCGCCTTCCGTTTTACAAAGTCGGTTATGCAGATATTTTGTATAACCGTGAATACGGCGCCATAGCCAAGCGGTAAGGCAGAGGTCTGCAAAACCTTTATCCCCAGTTCAATTCTGGGTGGCGCCTCCATATAAAAGAAAGCCCTGAACCAAAAAGTTCAGGGCTTTCTTTTATGCTGCCAGGGAGGGGGCCGAAGGGACGAGACATAACCCCTGCCAAAACAGCATACCTTTACCGAGAGGTGAAAAATATGCTGTTTGTCGCAAAAAGGTGCAAGCCCCCCTATCTCCTGCTGGGAATCTCGGTCCTGTTGGCCCTGGTCATCACCCTCTGCAACTTCACGACCTTTGCCATTGCCAGCGACGCCGACCTCAAAAAGAGTCCGGTCATCATCCTGGACGCGGGTCACGGCGGCTTTGATTCCGGTGCGACATCGGGTTCGGTGGTGGAGAAGGACATCAACCTGCAAATTGCCCTCAAGCTGCGGGACACCCTGGCCTTTCAGGGGTACACCGTCATCATGACCAGAGAGCAGGACACCTCCACCGAGAGCGAGGGAAAAAATCTCTCACAGCGCAAGAAGTCAGACATGCGAAATCGCCTTAAATTGATCAATGACCACCCCAACGCCATCTTTCTCTCCATCCATCAAAACTCCTACCAGAGCGCCAACAAGGGTTCCCAGGTATTTTACAACAAGAAAAACGCCGAGGGGGAGCTGTTGGCCAAGTGTATCCAGCAGACCATCCGCGCCAATTTGCAGCCCGAGAGCCACCGGGAGCACAAGCCCTCCGGCAAGGAGTACTTTCTGCTGGAAAACAGCACCACACCGGGGGTCCTCATCGAGTGCGGCTTCATCTCCAATTCGGAGGAGCTGGCAAAACTCAAAGACAGCAGCTACCAGCAGCAGTTGGCCCTCTGCATTTATCAGGGGCTCTGTACCTACCTGGAGCAGTCCTCTCAGTGGCAGGAGTCCCGTTAAAAGACAGAAAACCGTGCCCTCGCACCCAATGGGGAGCGAGGGCATTTTTCGTGTGACAGAGGAAAAGGGCGGGGGAGAGGTTCAAGCAAAAATAAGCATTATAATTTCTGCCTGAAAAGGCTTTTCTTATGCAAATTGACAGGGTATAATAGGAATAAAGTGAGATGGCAAATCAACAATTTTCTGTCGGAAAAGGGGGAAGGCCATCAATTTGATGATAAAATCTGCTCAAACAGAAAAAGAATTGTTGGGGAAATAGAAAGTGAAGGACATCGTTAAAAAATTATCAATTGCCACTTGAAAAAAGCTCGCCATGCTATATACTTGGATATAGTAAGCAGAGCCACCCAACAACCGCATTGGAGGAAAATCAGTATGGCGAAGAAAAACGAAACCGCACCTGTCCTCATTGACAGCGTCGAGGCGCTGATCGCAAAAATGAAGGCAATGAGAGAGGCGCAGAAGGAATTTGCGACCTTTACTCAGGAACAAGTCGACAAGATTTTCTATGAAGCAGCTATGGCGGCCAACAAGCAGCGCATCCCGCTGGCCAAAATGGCGGTCGAAGAGACCGGCATGGGCGTTGTGGAAGACAAGGTCATCAAAAACCACTACGCCGCCGAATACATCTACAACGCCTATAAGGACACCAAGACCTGCGGCGTTGTCGAGGAAGACCCCGCCTTTGGCATTCAGAAGGTGGCCGAGCCCATCGGCCTGGTGGCTGCGGTCATCCCCACCACCAACCCCACCTCGACTGCCATCTTCAAGACCCTGATTTCCCTGAAGACCCGCAATGCCATCATCATCAGCCCCCACCCCCGCGCCAAGAACTGCACCATCGCCGCCGCCAAGGTGGTTTTGGAGGCAGCGGTCAAGGCCGGCGCCCCCGAGGGCATCATCGGCTGGATCGACGTCCCCTCGCTGGAGTTGACCAATGAGGTCATGCGGAGCGCCGACATCATCCTCGCCACCGGCGGCCCCGGCATGGTGAAGGCGGCTTACTCTTCCGGCAAACCCGCCCTGGGCGTGGGCGCCGGCAACACCCCCGTCATCATCGACGACACCGCCGATGTGCGGATGGCCGTCAACTCCATCATCCACTCCAAGACCTTCGACAACGGCATGATCTGCGCCTCCGAGCAGTCGGTCACCGTGCTGGACAAAGTCTACCAGCAGGCCAAGGACGAATTTGCCTACCGCGGCTGCTACTTCCTGAAAAAAGACGAGATCGAGAAGGTCCGCAAGACCATCCTCATCAACGGCTCTCTCAATGCCAAGATCGTCGGTCAGTCCGCCTACACCATCGCCAAGCTGGCTGGGGTCAACGTGCCCGAGAGCACCAAGATCCTCATCGGCGAGGTCGAGTCGGTGGACATCTCTGAAGAGTTTGCCCATGAGAAACTCTCCCCGGTGCTGGCCATGTACCGCGCCAAGAGCTTTGACGAGGCCCTGCAGAAGGCCGCTCAGCTGGTCGCCGACGGCGGCTACGGCCACACCGCCTCCCTCTACGTGCACCCCGCCCAGAAGGAGAAGATTGCCAAGCACGCGGCTGCCATGAAGACCTGCCGCGTCCTCATCAACACCCCCTCCTCCCACGGCGGCATCGGCGACCTCTACAACTTCAAGCTGGCTCCCTCCCTGACCCTGGGCTGCGGCTCCTGGGGCGGCAACTCGGTTTCTGAAAACGTGGGCGTGAAACACCTGCTGAACATCAAAACCGTGGCCGAGAGGAGAGAGAATATGCTCTGGTTCAGAACCCCTGAAAAGGTCTACTTCAAGAAGGGCTGCATGCCGGTCGCTCTGGACGAGCTGGGCAAGGTCATGAACAAGAAGAAGGCCTTCATCGTCACCGATACCTTCCTGTACAAAAACGGCTATGTCCACCCCATTGAGGCCAAACTCGACGAAATGGGCATTCAGCACACCTGCTTCTTCGACGTGGCCCCCGACCCGACCCTGGGCTGCGCCAAGGCCGGCGCCAAGGCCATGGCCGACTTTGAGCCCGACACCATCATCGCCCTGGGCGGTGGTTCCGCCATGGACGCCGCCAAGATCATGTGGGTGATGTACGAGCATCCCGACGTGAACTTTGAGGATATGGCCATGGACTTCATGGACATCCGCAAGCGCGTTTACACCTTCCCGAAGATGGGGGAGAAGGCCTACTTTGTCGCCATCCCGACCTCTTCCGGCACCGGCTCCGAGGTGACCCCCTTCGCCATCATCACCGACGAGAACAGCGGCGTGAAATACCCCCTGGCCGACTACGAGCTGCTGCCGAACATGGCTATCGTCGACGTGGACAACATGATGACCCAGCCCAAGGGCCTGACCAGCGCCTCCGGCATTGACGTCATGACCCACGCCCTGGAAGCCTATGTCTCCATCATGGCCTCCGACTACACCGACGGCCTGGCCCTCAAAGCCATCAAGAGCGTCTTTGAGTACCTGCCCTCCGCCTACGAGAACGGCGCCAACGACCCCAAGGCCAGAGAGATGATGGCCAACGCCTCCTGCCTGGCCGGCATGGCCTTCGCCAACGCCTTCCTGGGCCTCAACCACTCCATGGCGCACAAACTGGGCGCCTTCCACCACCTGCCCCACGGCGTGGCCAACGCAGTCATCCTCACCGAGGTTATGCGCTTCAACGCCGTTGAAGTCCCCACCAAGATGGGCACCTTCTCCCAGTACGAGTACCCCCATGCCCTGGCCCGCTATGCCGAGATTGGCCGTTTTGTCGGCCTGAGCGGCAAAAACGACCAGGAGGTCTTCGACAAGCTCTGCGCCAAGCTGGAAGAGCTCAAAGAGACCATCGGCATCAAGAAGACCATCAAGGACTACGGGGTCGACGAGAAGTACTTCCTGGATACCCTGGACGACATGGTGGAGCAGGCCTTTGACGACCAGTGCACCGGCGCCAACCCCCGCTATCCGCTCATGAAGGAGATCAAAGAGATCTACCTGAAGTGCTACTACGGCAAGTAAGCAAACGCGCCGTCTATTCGCCAATCCCCACCTGGAAGGAGTAAGTGAATCATGAAATTGGAAGAAAAGGATCTCATCGTAGCGCGCCCTTACAAAAAAGTCTATCTCTCCGGCGACAGCGTGGTCAAGGTCTTTGAGGAGTCCCATCCCAAGAAATACGTCTTCAACGAGGCGCTGAACCAGGCCATCGTTGAGGAGACCGGCCTGAACACCGCCAAGGTTCAGGAAGTTTCCCAGATCGACGGGAAATGGGCCCTGGTGTTGGAGCGCAAGCGCGGCAAGACCATGGAAGAGGTCATGGATGAAGACCCGGCCAACCTGGAAAAATACATGGACCAGTTTGTCTCTCTGCAGCTCGAGATGCACAGCAAACAGGCTCCCATGCTCAACAAGCTCAAGGACAAACTCAACCGCCAGATCAGCAGCCTGACCGCCATCAGCGCCACCACCCGGTACGAGCTGCACACCCGCCTGGACAGCATGCCCAAGCACGTGAAGGTCTGCCACGGCGACTTTATCCCCAGCAACGTCATCGTCGGCGAGGACGGCAGTCTGACCGTCATTGACTGGGCCCATGCGACCCAGGGCAACGCCAGTGCCGATGCGGCCATGACCTACCTTCTGTTTGCCCTGAAAGACCAGAAGAAGGCCGACATGTATCTGCGCCTGTTCTGCGAGAAGAGCGATACCGCCCTGCAGTACGTGCAGCGCTGGCTGCCCATCGTGGCTGCCGCCCAGCTGACCAAGCACAACGATCTGGAGCAGGACTTCCTGATGCGCTGGATCGACGTGGTGGAGTACGAATAAGAGCCGCTTCTCTCAATGAAAAAAGAGACCGCCGAGGCGGTCTCTTTTTGTGTTTGCAGAAAGGGGAGGGAGCCCTTATAATAGAAAAAGAGAGAAGGGGAGAGAACCCCGTCCGATCTGGGAGGGTACAGATGAAATCGAGTGAGAAGATAGCCTTTACCTGCAGCGAATGTGGGGCAAGTTTTCCCCGGTGGAGTGGTCAGTGCCCCAGCTGCGGCAGCTGGAACACCTTGGAGGAGCACCTGGTGCGCGCCACCGCCGCCGCAAAGGGGGGGACGACTGCCCCTAAAACCGGCGGTCACCGGTCCGACAGGGTGCCCACCGCCCTCAACCGCGTCAGCGAAGAGAGCGAAGCCCGCTTTTTGACCGGCATCGGCGAACTCGACCGGGTGCTGGGCGGGGGGATCGTCAAGGGGGCCCTGGTCTTGCTGGGCGGAGAGCCGGGGGCCGGAAAATCCACTTTGATGCTCCAGATCTGCGGTTATTTGGCAAGACAGTTGCAGGTGCTCTACGTCTCGGGCGAGGAGTCCATCCGCCAAATCAAGCTGCGGGCCAACCGCCTGGGCGTCGACGGCGAAAACCTGAAGGTGTTGGCCGAGACCGACATCTATGCCATCTGCGACCTGGTTGCCTCGTCCCGCCCCGATTTGGTGGTGATCGACTCCATTCAAACCATGAACTTGAGCGAGCTCTCGTCTTCGCCGGGCAGTGTCGCCCAGGTGCGGGAGTGCACCTCTCTGCTGATGAAGACGGCCAAGGGGGAGGAGATCCCCGTCCTCATCATCGGCCACGTCAACAAGGACGGGGCGATCGCCGGCCCCAAGGTGTTGGAGCACATTGTGGACACGGTTTTGTACTTTGAAGGGGACAAGCACTTTTCTCACCGCATCCTCCGCTCGGTCAAAAATCGATATGGCTCCACCAACGAAATCGGTGTCTTCGACATGACGGCGGAGGGCCTTAAAGAGGTGCTCAACCCCTCGATGATGCTCCTCGACGGCCGGCCGGCAGGGGTCTCCGGCACCTGTGTGGCCTGCAACATGGAGGGCAGTCGCCCCTTGTTGGCCGAGGTGCAGGCCCTCATCACCAAGTCGGGTTTTGCCGCGCCCCGCCGTGTCTCCACCGGTTTTGACTACAACCGGGCCAACCTCCTCATCGCCGTGATGGAGAAAAAAGGCGGCTTTTTCTTTGGGAACCTGGACGTCTACATCAACGTGGTGGGCGGCATTCGCCTGGATGAACCGGCTGCCGATCTGGCGGTGATCCTCGCCATGTACTCCAGCGTCAAGGACCAGCCCATTGCCAGCGATGTGCTGGCGGTGGGGGAGGTGGGATTGACAGGGGAGATCCGCTCCGTCTCCCAGCTGCAAGCCCGCATCAGCGAGGCGCAGCGCCTGGGCTTTCGGCGGGTCATCGTGCCCAAACAAAATCTCCGCCACACCCAGTTACAGCCAATCGAGGGAATAGAGGTTGTCGGGGTGAGCTCCATACAAGAGGCGTTTAAAGCGGCTTTTTGATTTCCTCCAAAGGGGTGAAGTGAACACAGCCTTCGCCCAGGTTGTTTCCCATCTGTGACAGATTGGGCAGGTTGCAGTAGCCGTCTTTTTGGAATTTGCACTTTTTTCCGCAAATCACTAGATTCATGGATTTGATCGCCTCCCATTTACAAAGTATCCTGCCCAGTTGATTGGGAGAATATCCTCAAAGCTGAAGCGGTGGGGAGCCGCCTTGGCTCAAATTGGCTGAACGGGTGTTGCACGACTTCACTTTGATGCGGAGCGCGCCAAATCTCTCAATTGATTTTTCCGGGGAGAGGTGCTATATTGGAAACAGTAAATCGCGCTAAATAAAAATTTAGCGCAATTCAGGGGATACGATTCTTTTTCTTGTGCGTTAAAAACCAATTTCTATGGCCTCTGCCGCCTTAGGCTCCACAGGCAGTATATCAAGGCCAAATCAGGAGGTGTCTTTTTGCCGCTGGACAAATCCATTCTCGCACAGACGCCCACAGTGATGCGGGACTTTCTCTTTTATATGGAGACCATCAAGGGCCGTTCGCCCCGCACGGTCGACAGCTACTTTATCGACCTACGCACCTTCTTTCGCTTTCTCAAGCTGCACAAAGGCTTAGTCGCTGCCGGCGCTCCCTTTGACGACATCTCCATTGGCGATGTAGACATCGACTTGATCCGCAGTGTCACCCTGTCGGACGTGTATGAGTTCATGTACTTCATCACCAAGGAGCGCGGCAACAACGCGACGACGCGGGCGCGAAAGGTCTCTTGCTTAAAGTCCTTTTTTAAGTACCTGACAGTCAACGCCAACCTGCTGGAGCAAAACCCCATTAAAGACCTGGAGATACCGGCCATCAAAAAGAGTATGCCCAAATATCTCACCCTTGAAGAGAGTTTGGAGCTGCTCAACCACGTGGTGGATGACGGTTACTACGAGCGGGATTTTTGTATGTTGACCCTTTTTCTCAACTGCGGCATGCGCCTGAGCGAGCTGGTGGGAATCGATTTGGGCGATCTCTCCGACAACACCGTCCGCATTACCGGCAAGGGAAACAAAGAGCGGATCGTCTATCTCAATCAGGCGTGTTTGGACGCAATCGAGAACTACAAACCGGTCAGAAGCCGCAATTTGACCGATATAAAGGACAGAGATGCGCTGTTTCTGTCGCGTTTGGGCACCCGGATCAGTCGTCGGCGGGTGCAGCAGATCGTGGAGCGGACGCTGCAAAACGCCGGCCTTTCAAACCAAGGGCTCTCTACCCACAAGTTGCGGCACACGGCAGCCACACTGATGTACCAATACGGCGGCGTGGACATACGGGTCTTGAGTGAGATTTTAGGGCACGAACACGTTTCGACCACCGAAATCTACACCCATGTCTCCAACAAACAGATGGAAGAGGCCTCCGCCAAGTCTCCCCTCTCGGGTGTAAAGCCGCCCAAGCAAAAAACCGTACCGAAAAAAAATCCCCAAAAAGACGGCAATAAAGAATAAAAATAGAAGCGACCTCCTTCCAGAGATAGCTGGCACTGGAAGGAGGTCGCTTTTTGAAAAATCATTGTCGGACGACGCAAAAAACAGTCAAGAATGCGCGGCAATTTGCCGGGCGATCTCCTCGGCGGCTTCGCGGGCGCTGATTTGGCTGACATCGATCTTTTCTGTTTTCATCTGCTCGTAGAGGGGCAGCCGCTGGAGGCTGCGGGGAATGACGTCAGCCGCGCGGGACCCCTGCTCTACATCCCTTTGCAGGCGGGCCTGCAGGGCTTCTGGGGTGCAGACAAGGGTGAATACCTGGCAGTCAAAGGAGAGACCGGTGAGCCGACCCAACAGCTCGTCGAGGATCTCCCTCTGGTGGATGACCCAGCCAAAGAGGACGTATTGTAGACTGCTGTTTTGCAGAAAATTGCGGAGGAGAAAGGCGATGTTTTCCATCACCATCGCCTTGTTTTCATCGCTGACGACAAAGGGCTCCATATCCCAGCACCAGTCCCCGTCGAGAAAGACGCTGGGCGTCAGTATCTTTTTGAGGGCTTGGCAGGTGGCGGTCTTCCCCACCCCCATGGTGCCGTTGACGACGATCAGCTGTTTTTTCACTGCTTCTTCCCTCCCCCGGACTTGGCTTTGGGATGGTGTTTTTTGTAGGAGGTGCGGGCCGCGTGTCGGACGGCGTTGTGGTAGAAGGCGGTGGACTGGGGGGTGAGATGCCCCACCAGCGCCTGCACGTTTTGAATGGGGGCGCCGCTTTGCAGGAGATGGGCGGCAAAGGACTGCCGCAGGGCCTTGGCGGTGGCCCCTTCCCCCAGCCCGGCCCGGGCCGCATACTTGCGCACCTGTTTGCAAAACCCCTGCCGGGAGAGGGGTCCGCCTTCCAGATTGCGAAAGAGAAGGTCTTGTGAGGCGCCCTCCCCGTCGGACGGAAGGGCGGACAAAACCTCCCGGCAGTAGCGCTGCAGCAGCTGCAAGCACTGGGGGTAGAGGGGGACGCTCCGCTGCGCGCCGTCCTTCCCCTCCACCACAAGGCGGCTCTTTTTAAAGTTGATCTGCCAGGGGTGCAGGGCCAGCAGCTCTTTGACCTGAATGCCGGAGGCGTAAATCAGCTCCATCATGGCGCGATCCCGCAGCCCCGTGGGGGTGGAGAGATCGGGGACCTGCAGAAGGCGGTCCACATCGGCCGGAGAGAGGAATTCGGGAAAGGGGCGCAGATAGTTTTGCACGGCCAGCGACTGGGTCTGCACCTGGCTGTACTCCACCAATTCCGCCTGTTTGAGGTATTTGACAAAGGCGTTGATGGAGGAGACTTTGCGGTTCAAGGTGGCCGGCTTGAGCCCCTGTTCGCGCAGCGCGCCCAAATAGGCCTCGACGGCGCCGTCGGTGATGGCATCGGTGTTGCCGGCAAAGGAGATGGCCTGCAAAAAGCCGTTTACATCGGACAGGTAGGCCCGTGAGGTGCCGGTGGAGACCCTGCCGCAGAGATGGGCGGCAAACTGTTCAGCAATGGAATACATTGCGCTCCTTCCCTCCCCTTTTCATCTTGTTTTTTAAAGTAGCGGCCGACAGTCGTTCCTCACACCTGTATGTAGGAGGAGAATGCCCAAAAGCTGAGCAGCTTGAGAACTGCAGAGGCGACGATCAAAGCGGTGGCGACCCCCAGGCTGTGGGTGAGGCGGCGAAAGGGCTGCCCCAACTCTTCCTTCTCCCCCCAGAAAAGGTCTTTGCAGACGAGGTAGGAGACCCCTGCGCAGTTTCGGGCAAAGAGGAGGAGGGCGCCGGCGCACAGAACGGTGGGCATCAGCAAGATGAGGAGGTTAAAGACCGCCCCCGACACTCCGTGATAGAAATAGAGATAGCCCCCGGTGAGCCCGGTAGAGACCCCCTGTACCGCCAAAAAGAGGTAACAAAAAGGCACGCCGATGCCGCTGAACGAACAGCCGTAGAGCCCCAAAAGGATGGCCAGCGGCGCCAAAACTCCCTGGGAGAGCACGTCCTGCCAGCGGCTGCTGATGGCGCATCGGACCCATGAACAGGCCGAAGCGCCGCTTCCCGCCTCCGCCCAGGGCAAGCCAGGCACCAATAGAGAACCCGCGACACAGCCCAACACAAAGGTAATCGCCAGGCTCAGCAGCAGTGGGTTGACGGCGCTTCCCCGCCTGTTTCGGTGCGGCCGTCGGGCCGGATGTCTTGTACGTCTCATCTTCTTTTCCCTCCTGTTCGATACAGTCTATGAGGGGGAGGGGAAGATTAGTACAAGCTCTCCCCTCCCTTGTCCTCTGCTGGACAGGAAGGGGGCAGGTGTCCTTATCGGGTGCGGAAGGGGAGAAAACAGTGAGATTATGGAAACTACTATACCCCTTGGAAGACAAAATTACAAGGGCAAAATGCTTCCAGCGATGGATGCGCGTTTCTCCTTTGCCCCTCTCTTTCAAAAATGAACGCCGGGCCGCCTGTGATTGAGTCAATACAAATTTCCCGGGCACGCCGCCCCTGCTCTGGAGCGGTGCGCCCGGGAATCGATTTCGATCCTATTCTTTGTGTCAGCGGTGCTTTTTGCGGTAATTGACCCCCCAAACGCCCCCCAAACAGGCGGGGATGACACAGATGGCCAGTTTGGTGATGGCCATGGGGCCAAAAGCGAGCCCAAAGGTGAGCAGGGAGAGCCCGAGATAGAGCAGGTAGAGCAGCACCCCCGACAGGGCGCCGATGGCCATCCCGTTTTGCCGGCGGATGCGGGCGGCGACAAAGCCCGCCAAAAAGCCGCCCAACGCCAGGATGACGGTGGTGCCGGCAATAAAAAAGGCGCTGCCAAAATCGTGTAGGGTCATGGTGAAGGCAAAAATCGCCAGGGTGAGAGCCGTGCCCAGGATTCCAGCGCCGACGCCGATGAGCCAGTGTTTGATGAAACTGCCACCCTCTGTTTTGACCGGCCCCTTTGCCGCGGTTCTCTCCCCTGTACGCATCGTCTGTTCCCTCCGTCTATTTAAGACTTTGGTACAGTCTATGTGTCCAAACAGGGCATTATGCGGGCTTTTGCCGCAGCTGGTCGCTGATCTCCCGCAGCATGGCCGGCACGTCCAGCGGTTTGGCCAGGTGCCCGCTCATCCCCGCATCCATAGCGGCCTGTATGTCCTCGGCAAAGACGTCCGCCGTCATGGCCAGGATGGGGACGGTGGCGGCGTCCGCCCGCACCATCGCGCGGATCTGTCGGGCCGCCTCGTGTCCCCCCATCACCGGCATGTGGACATCTAACAAAATCAAGTCGAAAAAATCAGGTCCGGTGCTGGCAAACCGCTCGACACAGGCCAGCCCGTTTTCGACCGCCTCCACCTGTGCGCCAAAGCTCTGCAGCAACTCTTGGGCGATTTCCCGATTGAGGGGGTTGTCTTCGGCCAGCAGGATGCGCCGTCCGGCGAGGGAGACCTCCTCTCCCTGCGCCTCTTCTTCGGAGGCTTCTCCCAGAGCATACTGCCGCAAGCAGCGGCGGAGAGCGGAGGGAAACAGGGGCTTTTGCAGAAACCCAGTGACGCCGAGAGCCAGGGCCTCTTCCTCTGCCGGAGACCAATCACAGGCAGAGGTGAGTAGGAGGGGAACACCTTTTCCCAGCCGCCGGATGGCGCGAACAGCCTGAAGGCCGTCGGGGTCGGTGGGCTGCCAGCCGAGGAGGACGAGATCCCACTCCTCTTTTTGTGGCCTTTGGGCCGCAGCCTCTCCCCCCTCGGCGGTCTGCACCTCTGCACCCAGGTCGCGCAGGGCAGCGGCGGCCGCTTGACGGGAGGGCTCGTCGCTGTCGGCCACCAGAACGCGCAACGGGGGCAGTGATGGGGATCCTCCCGCCCCTTCAGAGGAGAGAGGGAGGTCCACCTCTACAGTAAAGGCCGTTCCCTTGCCGGGAGCGCTGTCCACAGAAATGGTCCCCCCCATCAGGTCGACAAGCATCTTGGTAATGGCCATCCCCAGGCCGCTGCCCTCGATTTGATCGATCCGACTGTCCTGTTCCCGCACAAAGGAGGTAAAGAAGTGCTCTAGGAATTCCGCCTTCATCCCGATACCGCTGTCAGAAACTCGAAAGATCAGGTGGGCACACCCCTCGCAGGGGGAGGGGGTCTCCTCCACCTCCAGGCGGATGGAACCGCCCTCTGGGGTGAATTTGACGGCATTGGAGAGGAGGTTGAGAAGCACCTGTCGCAGCCGCAGCCCGTCAAAGCAGAGGGTCTCATGGGAGACCTGACAGGCCACTGCTTCAAAGCGCTGGCGCCGCTGGCGAACGATGGGCTGCGTGACGGTGACCATGTCGGCCAATAAATCGGCCAGCGAGGCGGCCTCGGTGCGGAGGGTCATCTTTCCGCTTTCGATTTTGGAGAGGTCCAGCACGTCGTTGATGAGTCCCACCAACAGCTGGCCGGACTGTTGGATGTTCTTCATGTACTCCCGCACTTTCTGGGGCTCCTCGGCGTGGTCTGCGGCGAGCCGGGCCATGCCCAAAACGGCATTCATCGGGGTGCGAATGTCGTGGGACATGTTGGAGAGAAACCGGCTTTTGGAGCGATTGGCACTTTCGGCCGCTTCGCGGGCTGCCTCCTGCATCTGCAGGACCCGGCGGGAAAAGTGGCGATAGATCAGAAAGATGGCGGCCAAAACCAAAACCGCCGCCAGAATAAAGGCGAAGAGGACCTGGGAGTGTCGGGTGATGGTCTCGGCCTGTTCCATGATCACCCCGTCAGGGACGATGGAGACCACATACCAGCCGTCGGCGTTTTCCAGCGGTACATAGCAGAACACATAGTCCTCATTTTGATACTGAAAGCGGGCCACCCCCCGCTGGCCGTCCGCCAGCGCCGCCTGAAAGGAGTCCACCGCTTGGGCGCTGTTTCCCTGTAAGTCGATGATGTCAAAGAGATTTTGAAAGGTGCGGTTGCTGTTTCGGTGTTGGGAGCGAATGAGGATGGCCCCCTCCCGGTTGACCACGTAGGAAAAGCCGGTATTGCCGTAGAAAGAGAGAGAGAACCGGTCGGCGATCTCGCTGCGGGGCTGCACTTTTTGCAGGTAGCCCGCAGTTCCGTCTGCAAAGAAAAAGCGCTCATAGACGCCCACCGTCCAGACCCCGGTGCGCCCTTCCAAAAAGGGTTCGCGCATCCCCTGTCCCTGCAGGGCCTGAAAGACCTCCAGCTGTGGCTCGCGCAGGGGAACGCCCCCCTCCCGCAAACTGGTGTAGGCGATCTCCCTTTCCAAATCGACGCAGAGAAAGTCGCCCTCGTCGCCGCCGGCCAGCCGCAACTTCTCCTGGATGGCGTCCGCATCGCCCGGCTGTTCCTCCGCCAACTCGACGGCCAAGAGGTGCAGGGCATCGGCATCCTTTTCCAGGTAGACGTCCAGGGCGTGGCGGCCCTGGGCAGTCACCTCTAAAATATCGGTGACCGCCATGTCCCAGAGGGCGTTCTGGACGCTGTGGATGTAGAAAAAGCCACCAGCTAAGAGGGCTGCCACCGCCAGGGTCACCAGTAGCACCACTGCGACCACCCTGTGCTTAACCTTCACAAAAAGGCCCCCTTTCTCTCTGTTCTGTGTCGCCTTCCCCCTACTGGGAAATCAGCTCTTCCATCCGGCTGACCGCCGACTCGGCACTGTCCCCTTCGAGCATGCCGGCGATGCACTGGCGGGTGACGTCCCAGATGGGAAGTTGCAGGTTATCGTCTGCTCCGAGGACACAGCGGCCGTTGGTGAGGTAGGGGCCGATGGACTGAATGGCCTTGTCCTCCGCCAGACGGTTTTCGTCCAGGGGGCTAAAGGAACTCTGGCTGTCGACAAACTCCCAGAGGGCGTCAGGCTGGGTCAGATACTCGACAAAGCGCTTGGCCTCTTCCAGGTGGGGGCTGTCGGCGTTGACACTGACGCGGGTATCTACGTTGACCACCAGCACGCTTCCGTCCTCTGCAATGGGGTAGGGGCGCACCTCGAAGGAGAAATCGGGCGAACACTCCCGCAGGCGTGGGGTGGCCCAGGCGCCGGTGAGCATAAAGGGCCGCTCTCCCCCGGCAAAGAGGACCAGGTCGTCCTTGGTCTTGGCGGTGTCCCGCGCCTCCTCCCTATCCACCCAGCCGCGCGACAACATCTCTTCTACAAAGGAGAACCCGGGGCGAAGGGCCTCGGCCAGGTTCGCCTCGCCGCTGTTGAAGCGGCCGATGGCGGCCACTGGGTCCTCGCTCTGGTAGACCGGCAGCATGGCCTTGGCAATGGCCACCGTCTTGAGGGAGATGTCGTTGTTGGCAACGATAGGGGTGATGCCCTGGCCCACAAAGTAGTCGCAGACCGCCTCGAATTCAGCCAGGTTTTCGGGGACCATTTGCCCGTGTTCTTTTAGCAAGTCCAGATTGCAGTAAAGGCCGAAGGCGGAGATGGAAGTGGGGATATAGTAGAGGGTGTCACCGGCGTACATCTGGCTTTTGGCCAGACCGCTGAAGCGGTCCAAAGTGGAGAGGTCGGAGAGATCCGCAAGTTTTCCCTGGGCCCCCAGTTCCAGCGCCCGTTCGTGATCCACCATGAAAATGTCGTCTCCGTTGCCGGTGGCAAGACGCTTGCTCAACACCTCAAAGTACTCGGGGCTCTTGATGCCGTCATAGGAGATGTTGGTCTCAGGGTGTTGGTCCATGTAGCCGTGGAGAGCATCCTCAATGGCCGTGACATTGAGCGCTTCGTACTTGAAGCCAAAAAAGGTGAGCTCGCACTCCCGCTCCTCTCCCCGATTGGAGGGAAAGACCCTGTTTTCCCCCGGCCCGTCCGAACAGCCGCTGAAGGCAGCGACCGCCAGAGCCAGCGAGACAAGAAGGGCCAGGGCCCGCTTTCGCCTGTTCATGCGACATCATCCCCCTTTTGAAGGCTTCTCTTGCTTTACCGGGCCGCCGCGCGATTCCCCCTTGCGGAAGGTCGGCAAACACCTCTGTGGCAGCAAAGAGAAGCATCTACTGCTATCAGTGTAAATAATTGGGTGTTATTTGTCAAATTGTCCTTCTTTTTTATCTCCTGTTCCCCATCGTCGAAACAAAAAACAGCCAGACCCCACTGGTGTGAGGTCTGGCCGGAAGGAGCGGAAACACTACTTTTTCTCTTTTTTGTCCTTCTCTTTTTCCTTGGGATCGGCGTTGTCAATGGGGTCGGAGAGCTTCTCCACTTCCTGCACGGCCCATTTCTTGACCCGCAGTTTGGTGCGGTCGCTGCCCGTCTCAAAGAGAACGGTGTCCTCTTTGATGGAGAGGACGCGGCCGACGATGCCGCCGATGGTGGTGATCTCGTCTGCAACCTGCAGGTCGTCGCGCATCTTCTTCAGGGCCTTGTCCTTCTTGCTCTGGGGACGGATGAGCATGAAGTAGAAGATGATCAGGATGAGGATCATGGGCAGAAAGGTCATCAGCATATTGGTGCCGCCGGCGGCCTCCAGCAAAAACAAATTCGACATTGATAGTTTCCCTCCAAAAAAATTACAGTATTTTTATTATACTATCTGTTTGCCGGTTTTTCAACCGGTTTGCAAATCTTCACGCAGCGTTCACATCTTCCTCTAGATGCGGGTGTCCAGCAAATCGACATATTGGGCGCGAAACGCCTCAAAGGTCCCCTCTTCCAGGGCGGCGCGAATTTTTTCCATCAGGGTGTTATAGAAGTAGAGGTTGTGCATCACCGCCAGCCGTTGGCCCAGCTTTTCGCCGGCGCGGAAGAGGTGGCGGATGTAGGCGCGGGAGTGGCGACGGCAGGTGGGGCAGTCGCACTGGGGGTCGATGGGCAGGGTGTCCCGCTCGTACTTCTGGTTGTTGATATTGCGAATGCCCTCCCAGGTGAAGAGATGGCCGTGGCGGGCGTTGCGGCTGGGCATGACGCAGTCGAAGAGGTCGATCCCCCGCCAGACTCCCTCGATGATGTTGCCGGGGGTGCCCACCCCCATGAGATAGCGGGGCTTGTCCTGCGGCAGGTATTCGTCCACCACCGAGAGGATGTGATACATCTCCTCCTTGGGCTCTCCCACCGCCAGGCCGCCCACGGCGTAGCCGTCCAGGTCGAGGGCGGCGATCTTCTTGGCGTGTTCGATCCGCAGGTCCTCGTAGGTGCCCCCCTGGTTGATGCCAAAGAGCATCTGGTTGGAGTTGTTGCGGTCGGGCAGGGCGTTGAGCCGGGCCATCTCGGCCTTGCAGCGCACCAGCCAGCGGTAGGTGCGGTCGCAGGAGGGCTTGACATAGCTGTACTCGGCCGGCAGCTTGATGCACTCGTCAAAGGCCATGGCGATGGTGGAGGCCAGATTGGACTGGATCTGCATGCTCTCCTCCGGGCCCATGAAGATTTTTCGCCCGTCGATGTGGGAGGCGAAGGTGACCCCCTCCTCCCGAATTTTGCGCAGCCCCGCCAGAGAGAACACCTGAAAGCCGCCGCTGTCGGTGAGGATGGGGCGCTCCCACCCCATAAATTTGTGGAGACCGCCCAGTTCGTGGATGAGCTTGTCCCCCGGGCGCAGATGGAGGTGGTAGGTGTTGCACAGCTCCACCTGGGTGCGCAGGTCCACCAGGTCGTAGGAGCTGACCGCCCCCTTGATGGCCGCCACCGTGCCCACATTCATAAAGGCAGGGGTCTGCACGGTGCCGTGCACCGTTTTGAATTCGCCCCGGCGGGCGTGGCCGGACTGTTTGAGCAGGGTGTACATAGTTCACTTCCTTGTCTGGGCGCGCCCCGGTGGACGCGCCGGTTCATACAGGCCATTATTATAGACATTTGGCGGCGAAAAGTCAATTTGCCCGCCAGCCCATCCCCCCTTTCCCGCCTCCCCTCTCGGGCGGCGGTTCGACAAGGAGGGGCGGATTTGCTATAATAAAACGCAACAATGTCCCGCCAAATGGATGTTGCAGGGCGGGCAGTCGAGAGGAGTGACAGAGAGATTGGGGCTAAATGAAATCATCAAGGCAGTCAACGACTTTGTCTGGGGGCCGGTAATGTTGGTGCTCCTGGTGGGGACCGGCGTCTTTTTGACCCTGCGGCTGGGCTTTCTCCCCTGGCGAAACCTGGGACACGCCCTAAAATCGGTCTTTTCGCGGGAGAAAACAGCCGCCGGAGGGGAGGGGGACATCTCCGCCTTTCAGTCGCTGATGACCGCCCTGGCGGCCACCATCGGCACCGGCAACATCGTCGGGGTGGCCACGGCCATGGTGTTGGGCGGGCCGGGGGCCCTGGTGTGGATGTGGGTCAGCGCCCTTTTTGGCCTCTCCACCAAGTACGCCGAGAGCGTGCTGGCGGTAAAATACCGGGTCAAAACCAAGAGTGGCGAGATGGCGGGCGGGCCGATGTACGCCCTGCGCGACGGTTTCCCCATCCGCTGGATCGGCGCGGTACTCGCCTTTCTCTTTGCGCTGTTTGCCGTTCTGGCCTCCTTCGGCATCGGCAATCTGACCCAGGCGAACTCCATCTCCGACGCGGTGGGCTCGACCTTCGGGGTCCCCACCTGGGTGACCGGCCTGGTCCTGGCCGCGCTGGTTGGCGTGGTGCTGGTGGGGGGCATTCAGTCCATCGGCAAGGTCTGCGGGGTCATTGTGCCGGTGATGGCGGTCTTTTACTTTGTGGCGGGGATCGCGGTCATCGCCCTCAACGCCGGCAATCTGCCCCAGGGGTTGGCTGAAATTGTGCGGATGGCCTTCTCCCCCACCGCTGTGGCCGGCGGGGTGGGCGGCACCATCACCGCCACCGTCCTCTCCTCCATGCGCTGGGGGGTGGCGCGCGGGGTCTTTTCCAACGAGGCGGGTCTGGGCTCGGCCCCCATTGCGGCCGCTGCCGCCAAGACCGACCACCCCTCCCGCCAGGGCTACATCAACATGACCGGCACCTTTTTCGACACCCTGGTGGTCTGCTCGGTGACCGGGCTGGCCATTGCCTCTTCGGGGGTGCTGGGGACGGTGGGGGCCGACGGCAAGCTGCTCGACGGGGTCAACCTGACCATTGCCGCCTTTCGCGCCGCCCTCGGGTCTGCCGGGGGGATGATCGTCACGGTGGGCATCGCCCTCTTTGCCTTCTCCACCATTCTGGGGTGGGAGTACTACGGAGAGAAGTCGCTGGAATACCTGGTGCACTCCCGCGCGGCCAACTACCTCTACCGGGTCCTCTTTTCCCTGGTGACCTTCCTGGGGGCCACCACCTCGCTGGAAGTGGTCTGGAACTTTTCAGATACCATGAACGGGCTGATGTCCATCCCCAACCTGATCTGTCTGCTCGCCCTCAGTGGGGTGGTGGCCCGGGAGTGCCGCGACTACCAAGAGCACGTCTTGATTCCCCAGAGGGCTGAAAAGCGGGCGTTGCGGGCCCAAAAACGCTCGGCGGGAAAAGTCTAGAAAAGCGGATAAAAGGCGCTGGAAAGGGCATTTTTCGGAGGCTGAGCTCTCCCTGTAAAAACAGTTGGCGGACGCCGCGGCATTTTTTGCCACAGCGCCCGCCCATTTTTGTCGTCTTGAAAAAAACTGTTTTGTTGTCCCCGCGGAGGATGAGCCTCTTCCCTTTAGCGCCCTCCTTTTTTCGGCTCGCCTTCTTCTAAAGGGGTGCAGAGGGAGAATCGATTTTTGCGATAGCGGATGACCCCCTCCCGCCGCAGGCGGTTGAGGGCGACGGAGAGGCCGCTGCGCTCGACACAGAGGTAGTCGGCCAACTGCTGCTGGTCAAAGGGGATCAAAAAGTGCTCGCTCCCCTGGAAGGCGGCCTGTTCAGATAGGTAGGAGAGAAGTTTTTCGCGGGTGGTGCGCTTGGAGAGATGGCCAATTTTGCGGTTGAGGAGGATGTTCTTCTCCGCGAGGATGCCCATCATGTTCCCCACCAACTGGGGGTGAAAGGAGCAGGGCGGATCGCCGGAGAAGAGCCGCACCGCGGCAAAGCGGAGGACAGCCCCTTCCCCACAGGCCAGTACGGTGACCGGCGAGAACTGGGTGGGCCCCGGCGCACAGGCAAACGCCTCGCCGAAGAGGTCGCCGGGGCCCAATTCCGCCAGGATGGTGCACTTGCCATTGTACTCCTCCCGCAGGACCTGGGCCCGCCCGGCGAGGAGGACGGCGATCTGGCTGACCGGCTCCCCGGCGTCGAGAAGGATGGCCCCCTTGGAAAATTTGCTCCAGCGCGCGCCGAGGCAGGACAAGAGCTGTGGCAGCTCCCCCGCCTCGATCCCCGAAAAGAGCGGCGAAGGCGGCAGTTCTGGCAGATGGTTCACAGATGGCTCCCCCCTCTTCTCCCCCGATGCCCATGCACGGCAGGAAAATGTTTGATTTGATCTATTTGTTGAATTTTCAACAGAACAAACAGCTGTATTGTACTATACTGGACCCAGGAAAGCAAGGAAATACAGGGGATCAGACCAATTGGGAGGAATCGTGATATGAAGCGAAAAATCATTAAAATCGACCGGGACGCCTGCGTGGGCTGCGGCCTCTGTGCAGAGGCCTGCCATGAGGGGGCCATCGGCATGGTGGATGGAAAGGCCGAGCTGCTGCGGGAGGACTACTGCGACGGTCTGGGCGACTGTCTGCCGGCCTGCCCGGTGGGGGCCATCACCTTTGAGGAGAGAGAGGCGCCAGCTTATGACGCGGCGGCGGTCAAAGCCGCCCAGTCGGCCAAACAGGCGGGGACAGCTCCCCTCCCCTGCGGCTGCCCGGGCAGTCAGTCGCGGACCATCGCCCCCAAGAAGTCGGCGCAGGAGGAGACGGCCGCCTGCGGCAGCGAACTCTCCCAGTGGCCGGTGCAGATCAAACTGGCCCCAATGGACGCCCCCTATTTTGACGGGGCGGACCTGCTGATTGCAGCCGACTGTACCGCCTATGCCTACGGCGATTTCCACCGGCGCTTTATCCGAGGAAAGATCACCCTCATCGGTTGCCCCAAACTGGACGAGGGGGACTACGCGGAAAAACTCACCGAGATTTTGGCCCGAAACAACATCCACAGCCTTCAGGTGGTGCGGATGGAGGTCCCCTGCTGCGGCGGGATAGAGCAGGCGGTCAGACGGGCGCTGAAGGGCTGCGGCAAGGAGATCCCCTGCCGGGTGACGGTGATTTCCACAGAGGGCGAGGTGTTGGCCGAGCACCGCTGCTGATGCCCTTTTCCAACAGAAAGAATGCGGTCCCCCACAGGCGGGGGACCGCATTCTTTTGCGTTGATGCGAGGGGGTCAGAGGATGAACATGGCGTCGCCAAAACTGTAAAAGCGGTATTTCTCCTCCACTGCCACCTGGTAGGCGTGCAGTACATTCTCCCGCCCGGCGAGGGCGCTCACCAGCATGATGAGGGTGCTTTCGGGCAGGTGGAAGTTGGTGATGAGCCCGTCGATGACCCCAAACTGATAGCCGGGGTAGATGAAGATGTCGGTGTCGTCGGAAAAGGCCATCAGTCTGCCGTTTTTCTGGTAGCAGGACTCGAGGGTGCGGGTGCTGGTGGTCCCCACCGAAATGACCCGGTGCCCCTCCGCCTTGCAGCGCTCGATGATGTCGACAGTCTCCTGGGGGATGACGTAGTGCTCGGTGTGCATCTTGTGCTCGAGCACATTCTCCTCCTTCACCGGGCGAAAGGTGCCCAGCCCCACGTGGAGGGTGACTGAGGCGATGATGACCCCCTTGTCGCGGAGGGTCTGCAGCAGCTCGTCGGTGAAGTGGAGACCGGCGGTGGGGGCGGCGGCAGAGCCGCGCTCCCTGGCGTAGACGGTCTGGTAGCGCTCGCTGTCCTCAAGCTCCTCGTGGATGTAGTGGGGCAGCGGCATCTGGCCGATTTGGTCGAGGAGGTTGTAGAAGTCCTCGTCCTTGCAGTCAAAGGAGATGACCCGGTTGCCGTCGTCCCGCACCTCGGTGATCTCGCCGGTGAGCAGCCCTTCGCCAAAGGTGAGGCGGACGCCGGTCTTCAGCTTGCGGCCGGGTTTGACCAGGCACTCCCAGCGGGTGACGGGGCCCAGCTGTTTGAGCAGCAGCACCTCGCCCTTGGCCCCGGTGTCGGACTTCTGGCCGTAGAGGCGGGCGGGCAGGACCCGGGAATCGTTGACCACCAGCACGTCGCCGGGCTCGAGCAGCTCGACGATGTCGTAAAAGTGGCGGTGGGTGATCGCGCCGGTGCGGCGGTCAAGCTGCATGAGCCGGGAGTGGTCCCGGGGATAGATGGGGGTTTGGGCAATGCGCTCTTCGGGCAGGTCGTAATAAAAATCGCTTTTTCGCAGCATGGCAAGTACAGTCCTTTGCTTTTCAAATTGACAGATACGGGCGCGGGTGTTATGATAAGGGCAACTGAATATAGATAAAGATAGAGGTGCGGTTTTGATCAGTACCGCCGGCTAGGCGCCAAGCCGCAAACGCCGGTGGAAAAGGCAACGCCGCCGAAGGGGACGCCTTTGGCATAGGGGCCCCTGGGCGCAGGCCTGAACAAGGCTGCGACTGTCATCATGTGACATGGTGGAGAGCTATCGGATCTGGCTCTGTGTGCCCGCAAAGACGCGGCCGCAGAAGCTCCATACCTTTCTATTATATTGCATGCTATGCCGGTTTTCAACCGGTTTTTTCTTTTTCTGTAGGAAGGGATCGAGAAGGCACAAGGAGAAGGAGGAAATTGTGATGAGAGAATTTCAAGTGGGCGTTGTCGGCGCGACAGGGATGGTCGGCCAGCGCTTTATCACCCTGTTGGAGGGGCACCCCTGGTTTCACCTAAAGGTGCTGGCGGCCTCTGCCCGCTCGGCGGGAAAGACCTATGAAGAGGCGGTGGGCAGCCGCTGGGCCATGAGCGCCCCCATGCCCGAGTCGGTCAAGTCGATGCGGGTGCTCGACGCCGAAAAGGACATCGACGAGATCACCCACCAGGTGGACTTTGTCTTCTGCGCCGTCAACATGAAAAAAGATGAGATCAAGGCCCTGGAAGAGGCCTATGCCAAGCGGGAGTGCCCGGTCATCTCCAACAACTCGGCCCATCGCGGGGTGGCCGACGTGCCGATGATCGTGCCGGAAATCAACCCCGAGCACGCCGCTGTCATCGAGGCGCAGCGGGCCCGCCTGGGTACCAAGCGTGGCTTTGTGGCAGTCAAGTCCAACTGCTCGCTGCAGAGCTATGTGCCCGCCATCCACCCCCTGATGGACTTTGGGGTCACCAAGGTGCTGGCCTGCACCTACCAGGCCATCTCCGGCGCGGGCAAGACCTTTGAGACCTTCCCCGACATTGTGGACAACGTGATCCCCTTTATCGGCGGCGAGGAGGAGAAGAGCGAGCAGGAGCCCCTAAAGATTTGGGGCAAGGTCGAGGGCGGCGAGATCGTCAACGCCGAGGGGCCCTCCATCACCACCCAGTGCCTGCGGGTACCGGTGTCCGATGGACACACCGCCGCGGTCTTTGTCTCCTTTGCCAAAAAGCCCACCGTCGAGGAGATCAAGGCGCGCTGGGCGGCCTTTGCCGGGGAGCCGCAGGAGCTGGACCTCCCTTCCGCCCCCAAGCAGTTCCTCCACTATTTTGAAGAGAGCGACCGCCCCCAGGCCAAACTGGACCGCAACCTGGAGAACGGGATGGCGGTCTCCATCGGCCGCCTGCGGGAGGACACCCAGTACGACTACAAATTTGTCTGCCTCTCCCACAACACCCTGCGTGGGGCCGCCGGCGGCGCGGTGCTGATGGCGGAGCTGTTGGCCGCCAAGGGCTATTTGGACTGATTGGCAAAGCCGCAGAGGCGCGGCCTTTGCGCTTTTTGACTGGGAGGAGTGTCACCGATGAAGAAAACTGTATTTACCGGCGCCGGTGTGGCCATTGTGACCCCATTTTTAGAGGACGGCCAGGTCAACTACCCCAAACTGGGGGAGCTCATTGACTGGCAGATCGAGAGCGGCACCGACTGCATCGTCACCTGCGGGACCACCGGCGAATCCGCCGCCATGAGCCACGAGGAGCACATGGACGTGGTGCGCTACACCGTAAAAAAGGTGGCCGGCCGGGTGCCGGTGGTGGCCGGTGCGGGCAGCAACGACACCGCCGTGGCGGTGGAGCTGTCCAAACTCAGCAAAGAGGCGGGGGCCGATGCCCTGCTGCACGTCACCCCCTACTACAACAAGACCTCACAGCGGGGGCTGGTCAAGCACTTTACCGCCATTGCCGACGCCACCGACCTGCCGGTGATCCTCTACAACGTCCCCTCCCGCACCGGGGTGGGCATCCAAATCGACACCTACCGGGAGCTGGGAAAACACCCCAACATTGTGGCGGTGAAGGAGGCAAACGGCAACATCTCCGAAATCGCCAAGCTGTTTGCCGCCTGCGGCGACTGCCTGGACGTCTATTCGGGCAACGACGACCAGATCGTTCCCATCCTCTCCCTCGGGGGCAAGGGGGTCATCTCGGTGCTCTCCAACGTGATGCCCAGGGAGGCCCACGAGATCTGTCAGCTCTACTTTGACGGCAAGACTGCCGAGAGCGCTGCCCTGCAGCTGAAACTGCTGCCCCTGATCAACGCCCTCTTCATGGACGTCAACCCCATCCCGGTGAAGGACGCCATGAACCTGATGGGGCTGGGCGTGGGCGAATGCCGCCTTCCCCTCTGCTCCATGGCGGAGGGCCAGTTGGCCGCTCTGCGGGAGATTTTGGCCCAAAACGGCCTGGTGGAGGGCAGATAGATGGTCCGTATTTTACTCGCAGGCGCCCTCGGCAAGATGGGCCGGGTGGTGAGCCAGTGCGTGTCCGAGCGGGAGGATTGCCAGATCGCGGCGGGAATCGACATTGCCGGGCCGGCGGAGGGTCTCCCCTTCCCCCTCTATCGCTCCATCGGGGAGTGCCCCCTGGAAGGGGATGTGATCGTCGATTTCTCCCACCCCTCCCTGCTGGGAGAGATCCTGCGCTTTGCCAGGGAGAAAAAGGTGTCGGCGGTGATCTGTACCACCGGCCTCTCGCCCGAGCAGGTGTCCGAGATCAGGGAGAGCGCCAAAGAGGTGCCCATCTTCTTCAGCGCCAACATGTCCCTGGGCATCAACCTCCTCTCCGCCCTGGCGCAGAAGGCGGCCCAGGTGCTGGGGGGGCAGTTTGACATTGAAATCCTAGAGAAGCACCACAACCAGAAGGTGGACGCCCCTAGCGGCACCGCCCTGATGCTCGCCGACGCCATCAACGAGGTGGCAGACGGACGATACGAGTACGTCTATGACCGCCACAGCGTTCGCCGAAAGCGCGGCAAAGAGGAGCTGGGCATCCACTCGGTGCGGGGCGGCACCATCGTCGGCGAGCACGAGGTGATTTTTGCCGGGCGCGACGAGGTGCTCACTCTAAGCCACAGCGCCACCTCTAAGGAGGTATTCGCCGTGGGGGCGGTCAACGCAGCGGTCTTTTTGGCGGGGCAGAAGCCCGGCCTGTACGACATGGCGTCCCTCCTGTAAAGGGAAACGCCTTGCAAGAGAAAGGATGGCAAAGATGATTGGTGTAACCAGTATTGCGGCAGTGGAGGACCAGATGGTGGTCACCTTCCGCAACATCGACGGTCAGTCGCAGTTTTTGGAAGAGGTTTTCTTGGAGATCGCCAAGGTGGATGTCAACCTGGATATGATTTCCCTCACCACTTCGGAGGACGCCACCTGCAGCTTTTCCTTCACCACCTCCAACCGCTACTACGTCAAAGTGGTCGAGGTGTTGGGGGCCATCCGCAGGGATTTCCCCGAAATCAAGTTCTCCATCTCCGACGGTTATGCCAAGCTGGTGGCCGCAGGGGAAGAGATGCAGTTCTGCCCCGGTGTGGCGGCGGCGGTGATCGCTGCAGTCAAGCAAAGCGGCGCTTCCATCGCCATGATCACCACCTCGGAGACCGACATCTCCCTGTTGCTGCCTGCGGGGGACCTGGGGGCGGCCAAGGCGGCGCTGGAAGGGTAGGCTCCTCCCCTTCTCCGCTCTCCGTTCCCCAAAAGACGATTTGCCATGGGGCACAAGCTTGGGAGATGACCCAGCAGACAATCTGATGGGCGGCAATCTCCCCCCTCCCCCGGCCGAAGTCGGCGATATAAACCAAAAACGAAAATTGCAAAACAGAAACGGGCCTCTTGGGGGCCCGTTTTGTTGTGCAAAATTTGCACAAATATTTATGTAATATGCACAAAAAAGCGATAAAAAGATTGGCCCCAAAAATGGCATCAAATCTGGTCAAATAGCCCTTAAATCGGCTGTCATGTGTTTGCTTTTTGTAAAAGAATATTGTATCATTATTAGCGATGTCGATTTTAAAAGAGGAGGGTCATATTTGAATCAGCGAAACGATATGACGCGTGGGGATCACATCATGAAGCAGCTTTTCTTCTTCATGCTCCCCATGCTGCTGGGAAACATCTTTCAGCAATTTTACAACATCGCCGACACGGTGATCGTCGGCAACTGGGTCGGCGCGGATGCGCTGGCGGCCGTTGGGGCGAGCAGCCCTATTTTCTTTTTGTTTGTCGCGGCTGCCAACGGCATGTCCGCCGGCGGCGGGGTGGTCATCGGCCAGTACTTCGGCGCGGGCGACCACAAGCGCTGCCGCAAATCCATCACCACCTTTTTGATTTTTGAGGGAGTCGTCGCCACCGCTCTGGGGATCGTGGGCATCTTTATCTGCAAGCCCATCCTGCAGATGATCAACACCCCGGCCAACATCATCGACGGCGCTAACACCTACCTGTGCATCTACATGGGCGGGTTGGCCTTCAACTTCCTCTACTTCGCCCTCTCCGCAGTTTACCGCGCCCTGGGCGACAGCAAACCCCCGCTCTACTTCCTGATCATCTGCACCATCTTGAACATCGTGCTGGATCTGGTCTTTGTCATCAACTTCGGCTGGGGGGTTGCCGGTGTGGCCATTGCCACCATCATCAGCCAGACCGTCTGCTGTGTCATCTCCTGGATCGTGCTCTACAAGAAGATCGCCTTCCTGGAACAGCCGGACGAGACGGGATGGGCCCGTTACTACAACAACGAAATGGCCATGAAGATGTTCAAACTGGCCATCCCCTCCACCATTCAGATGAGTTCGGTCTCCCTGGTGGGCATCATGATGCAGGGGATCATCAACAACTACGGCACCGCCTATATCGCGGCCTACACTGCGGCCAACAAGGTGGACAACATCACCTTTATGCCCGCCATGAGCATCGGCGTGGCCATGAGCGCCTTTACGGCCCAGAACATCGGCGCCGGGAAAATCAAACGGGTGCGGGAAGGCGTCAAGATGGGCAACCTGCTCTCCCTCATCTTCTGCCTCTCGGTTTCTGCCGTGGTCTTTTTGCTGGGGCCCACCATTGTCTCGTGGTTCATCAGCGGCGAGGGGTCGCAGCAAATTATCGACATCGGCTCGGTGATGGTTCGCTTTATTGTGACCTTCACCTTCCTGAGCGGGCTGCGAAACGTCTATGAGAACACCCTCAAAGGGGTGGGTGACATGAACATGGTGATGTTCATCACCATCGCGGGAATGGTGGTCCGCTACCTGGCCGCCCTGGTGATGATGAAGCCCTTCGGCTTTGCCGCCGTCTATTACTCGATCCCCGTGGCCGCCCTCTTTGAGGTGCTCGCCTCTTTCTGGCGCTGGAAGACCGACAAGTGGAAGCGCACCATTGTGGTTCGAGAAGCGGAGTTTGACGAGTCCCTCGAAGTGTAAGAAAAATAGCATTTGAAAAAGAGCCGCCGGCGTTCTACTTGAACGCCGGCGGCTCTTTTCTATCTTGTCGCAGAGAGTGGTCGTTAAATGCTCTCCTCGTTCTCGATCCCCCGCAACCAGCTCTTGACCGTCTCGCAGAAGAGGTTGTGGTGCTCGATCTCCAGGTTGTGACCGGCATTTTCCCACAGCAGCAGCGAGTGGCGGGTGTAGTGGTCCCTCACCAAATCGACGCACTGGGTGTAGCCCACCACATTGTCCTGTTTGCCCAGGAAAAAGAGGGTGGGCACGTCACAGAGGCCGTTTTCCTCGGGCAGTTCGCTGAAGGCATACCCCGGGGAGTGGCTGATGCTGCGCAGATAGGGTTCGTCGATGGCGGCCGCCGAGGCAAGTTCATCCAAGAAGCGGTCATAGGTGTACTGGTCCTGGATGACAAAGAGGTTGGTGAAGAGCACCCGGTGCGAGGCGGGCAGCTGTTTGATGAGCTCCTCGTTGCGGTAGACCACCTTGAAGTTGGGGAGGATGCGCTTTTGGCGGACGGGCTCGACCAGCGGGCAGATGAAGATGCCGCCCATGATCCGCTCGGGCATGGCTGCCAGCAAGCCCCGGAGGATGTAGCCGCCGTAGGAGCGGCTGATGGCCAAAAACCGCCCGCCGGGGATGACCTGCTCGACAAAAGCTTTGACAAATTGCAGCATGTCGTCGCTGTTCTTGACCTGGTCGCAACGGGGGGTCTTCCCCATTCCGGGCAGGTCAAAATAGATCCGCTTGTAGCTGATGAAGGGGGCAAACACCGGTTCGATGCTGTGCTCCATCTGCACCATGCTCTCGGTCCAGCCGTGGATGCAGAGAACGGGAGTTCCCTCCCCCACGATCTTGTACTCTACCGGTACGCCAAACACTTCTGTCGTCATCTGCGCACACCTCTCTTTTTTGTTACAGGGTGATTTTATGGAAGGTCTTTTTCCCCTTTTTAATGATGATAAAGCCGTCTTTGAACGCATCCAGGGAGACGCGGTGCTGGGCGTCGGCGATCTTCTCCTCGCCGACGCTGACACCGCCCTGCTGCACCAGCCGCCGGGCCTCCCCTTTGGAGGGGGTCAGGCCGGCCATCACCATCAGATCCAGCAGGCCGACGGAGCCGTCCTGCACCAGGGACTGGTCGAGGGGGGTGGTGGGCATGTGCTCAGAGGCGGAACCCGCGGCGAAGAGGGACTTGGACGCCTCGAGGGCCTTCTGCGCCTCCTCCTCGCTGTGAACCAGCTTGGTCAATTCAAAGGCCAGTTTTTCCTTGGCGCGGTTGATTTCGCGGTCCTGCAGCGCCTCGTACTGGGCAATCTCTTCCAGGGGCATAAAGGTGAGCATCTTCATGCAGTTGATGACATCGGCGTCGTCGATGTTGCGCCAGTACTGGAAGAACTCGTAGGGGCTGGTCTTCTCGGGGTCGAGCCAGACGGCGCCGCTCTCGGTCTTGCCCATCTTCTTGCCCTCTTTGGTGGTCAACAGGGTGAAGGTCATGCCGTATGCCTCTTCCCTCTTGACGCGGCGGATCAAGTCCACCCCGCCGAGGATGTTGGCCCACTGGTCGTCGCCCCCCAGCTCCATGGTGCAGCCGACGGCGTCGTACATGTGCAGGAAGTCGTAGCTCTGCATGATCATGTAGTTGAACTCGATAAAGGAAAGCCCCTTCTCCATGCGGGACTTAAAGCACTCGGCGGTGAGCATCTTGTTCACTGTAAAGTATACACCAACATCCCGCAGAAAGTCCAGATAATTTAGCTTGCAGAGCCAGTCGGCGTTGTTGAGCACCAGGGCGCGCCCGTCGGTGAAGTCGACGAACTTGGACATCTGCTGCTGGAACCGCTCCACATTGTGGGCGATCTCCTCCTTGGTGAGCATCTTGCGCATGTCGGTCTTGCCGGTGGGGTCGCCCACCAGGGTGGTGCCGCCGCCCAGCAGGGCGATGGGGCGGTGACCGGCCTGCTGCAGCCGCCGCATCACCGTCAGCTGCAGAAAGTGCCCCACGTGAAGGCTGTCGGCGGTGGCGTCAAAGCCGATGTAGAAGGTGACCGGCTTGTCGCCGTTGAGCAGTTCCTCCACCCTCTCCATGTTGGTCGACTGGGCGATGAGCCCCCGGGCCTGCAGTTCATTAAAGATTCCCACAATACATTCTCCTTTTTCATTTGATAAAAAAGCCCTCTGTGCATTTTGTGCACAGAGGGCGAGTTTTCACGCGCGGTACCACCTCAGTTTGCCGTCTCCCGACCCATGTTGGAGGGGCGACGGCCTCGTTGGGGCGCGGTAACGGGCGCCGGACGGCCCTCCCTACTGCCGGCCAAAAATCGGCCGGGTTCAAAAGGGCGGCTCAGGGGTGTATTCCCGCCGGAAAAGCCGCTTTCTCTCAGCAAACGAAAGCTCTCTTGGGACTTTGAGCCGGCGGTACTGGTCCCCTTCTCTGCCTGTAAGCAATTTTTGCATTACCTGTATCTTACCCGTTTGCCGTGCGGTTGTCAACACCGCCCTGGGCGCGGGTGAGCATTTCCCGAGCGTTTTGCAGCGACACCCCGCTGACCGCGTCGCCGGAGATGATGCGGGCCAACTCCCGCACCCGGTCCTCCTCCCCCAGCGGGCGGATGTCGGTAAAGGTGGACACCCCGTCGGAGTGCTTGGAAATCAGCAGGTGGTTGCCCCCGTAGGCGGCCAAGCTGGCCGAGTGGGTGACGCAGATGATTTGGTGGGAGGCGGCGGTCTCCTTGAGTTTTTGGCCAATTTTTTGGGCGGCGCTGCCGCTGACCCCGGTGTCGATCTCGTCAAAAATCAGGGTGTCGATTTGGTCCTTCTCGGCGAGGATGTTTTTAATGGCCAACATGATGCGGGAGAGCTCGCCCCCTGAGGCGATTTTGGAGATGGATTTGGGCGCCTCCCCCACATTGGCCGAGATGAGGAAGCGGACGGCGTCCATCCCGTCCCGGTGGAGCTTGGGCTCGGAGATCACCTCGGTGACAAAGGTGACCCCGCTCATGTTGAGGAAGGCCAGCTCCCGGCAGATGGCGGCGGAGAACCGCTCTCCCGCCTTTTTGCGCTTGGCCGAGAGCTGCTGGGCCAGGTCGGTGGCGGCGCGCAGCTCGTCGCGCATCTGCTCTTTGAGGGACACGATCTCCTCGTCGCTGCCGGCAAGGGCCTCGAGCTGGCGCTGGCAGTCGTCCCGGTAGGCGAGCACCTCGTCGAGGGTGGCGCCGTATTTTTTCTCCAGCTGCTGCAGGGTGGCCAGGCGATTTTCCAAAAAATCGATGTCCACATAGGCGTCCGCATCCGGCCCGCCCGAAAGGGCTGAGAGGTCGGCGGCGTGCTCCTGCAGCTCGTAGAGAAGGGCGGTCAGCTTGTCCCCCACCGCGCCGGTGGCGGGCAGGTATTCGCGGATGTTTTGCAGGGACTGGGCTGCCGTCTGCAGCAGGCCGATGGCGCCGCTCCCCTCCTCCCCGCCATTCAAACAGTCCTGTGCGGCCTGCAGGTTCTGGGCGATGAGCTCGGCGTATTTGGCCTTGTTGATCTGCTCTTCCAGCACCAGGTCTTCGCCGGGGGCCGGGTCGGCCTCGGTGATTTCTCCGATTTGGTAGGAGAGCAGGTCGATCTGCCGCTCCCGCTCGCTGCGGCGGGCCTCCAAGTCGGCGATGGTGCGCTTGAGGTCCCGCACCTTGACATACTGGGCCTGGTAGCGCTCGAGCAGGGGCTCCAACTGGCCGTAGGTGTCCAGCACCCGGATGTGGCTCTTCTCGTCCAGCAGCTGCTGGCTGTCGTGTTGGCCGTGGACGTTGATGAGCAGCTGCCCCAACTCCTTGAGGATGGACACGTTGGCCGGACGGCCGCCGATTTTACAGGTGTTTCTGCCGTCCCGCCCGATTTCCCGCACGATCAGCAGGCTGCCGTCGGGACAGTCGTACCCCATCTCCTCCGCCCGGGCGGCCACCGCCGGGGAAAGCTCCTCAAACAGGGCGCTGATCAGGGCCCTGTCGGCCCCCTGGCGCACCATGTCCTTGGAGGTGCGGTTGCCCAAGATGGCGTTGACCGCGCCGATGAGGATGGATTTTCCCGCGCCGGTCTCGCCGGTGAGGACGTTGAGTCCCGCCTCCAGCGGCAGGGTGGCCCGCTGGATGACAGCGACATTTTCAATGTAGAGTGTTCGCAACATGGCGCTCTTCCTACCTGTTCTGGGGGATGTAGGTCCGCAGCTCCTCGCAGAGCTCCCGGGCGTACTCCTCGCTCTTCATCAAGATAAAAAAGGTGTCGTCCCCCGCCAGGGAGCCCACAAAGCCGTTCCACTGCATCTCGTCAAAGGCGGCGCAGGCCGCAGAGGCCAGCCCCTTGTAGCAGAAGGCGCAGACGATGTTCTGGGCGTAGTCGACCTGGCGCAGGGCCTCGGCAATGATGATCGAGTAGTTGAAGTTGACGCCGCCCGCACTGCCCGGGCGCTGGGGGGTGGTGTAGCGGTAAACACCCTCGCGCGAAAGGCTCTTCACCAGGCGCAGCTCTTTGATGTCCCGAGAGATGGTGGCCTGGGTGACGGCGAACCCCTCTTCCTGCAGCTTTTTGAGGAGCTCTTCTTGGGTGGTGATGTCGTATCGAGAGATGAGGTCGATGATTTTGGCCTGGCGCTTTGCTTTCACGTTTCAATCCCCTCTTTCAATGAATTTGGCCTTGATGACTTTAAAAAATCCACTGCGGTCCAGCAGGACGAACTTGACCTTTTTGTCCGCCTGGCGGATGAGGATCTGATCCCCTCCGCCGATTTTGACCGAGTGCTCGCCGTCGATGGTGACGTAGACGTCGTTTTGGTTGCGAGCGCCCTGGCGGATGGCGAGGGTGCTCTCCGGGGAGAAGAGGATGGGGCGGGAAAAGAGCGAGTGGGGGCAGATGGGAGTCATTTCCAGGGTATCGATGGCCGGGTCGATGACCGGCCCCCCCGCCGAGAGGGCGTAGGCCGTGGACCCGGTGGGGGTGGAGACGATGACCCCGTCGGCCCGGTAGTTGATGACCTGCTCCTCGCCGCACCAAATGTCCAGGTCCAGCAGGCGGGAGACGGTGCCGCCGGTGACCACCACGTCGTTGATGGCGGTGTAGCAGCGCTCGCTTCCTCCCTGTGTGATCACGGCGTCCAGCGCCATCCGCTCTTGGATCGCGTAGTCGTCGGCCACCAGCTGCTTGAGGAGGTCGAGCCGGTGACAGTCGATACAGGCGAGAAAGCCCAGCCGCCCGGTGTTGATGCCGATGATGGGCTTGTCGTGATGAATGGCGTGTTTGGCCTGGTGGACCAGGGTGCCGTCCCCCCCGACACAGAGGATGCAGTCGCACCAGTCGTAGCCGACGGCCGATTCGACAAAGCGGACGCCGGGGAGATGGACCTTTTCCCGCAGGTAGGCGGGCATCCAGACCTCGGCCCCGCAGTCGGCGAGGATTTGGCAGGCCTCCGGGGTGTATTTGAGGGTGCGCGGCTTATCCAGGTTGGGAATGACAAAAAAAGAGTGCAAATGCCCTTCCTCCTTCTCTATTTATACAGAGAGTGTCCGGTGGGAGGCAGCCACCGTCTCGGCCACCCGTTCGCTGTCGACCGTCGGCAGACCCTCTCCCGCTCCCTTTTCCAGGAAAATCAGGTATTCAATGTTCCCTTCGGGGCCTTTGACAGGTGAAAAGTCAAGCCCCTTTACAGCAAATTGGTTCTCCCCAGCCAGAGAGATGACCTTTTCGATGACCTCCCGGTGGGTGTCCGGGTCGCGGACGACCCCCTTTTTGCCCACCTTTTCCCGCCCGGCTTCAAACTGGGGTTTAATGAGGCAGACGGCCTGACCGCCCGGGGCGAGAAAGCGCCAGATGACCGGCAGCACGTGAGAGAGGGAGATGAAGGAGACGTCGACGCTGACAAAGTCCAGCTCGTCGGGGACCTGCTCGTCGGTGAGGTAGCGGATGTTCTGCCGCTCTAGGTTGACCACCCGTTCATCCGAGCGCAGTTTCCAGGCCAGCTGCCCGTACCCCACGTCCACGGCATAGACCTTCTGTGCGCCGTTTTGCAGCATGCAGTCGGTAAAACCCCCGGTGGAGGCCCCCACATCCATGCAGATCTTGTCCTTCAGGGAGATGGGAAAGACGGCCATGGCCTTTTCCAGTTTGAGGCCGCCCCGACTGACGTAGGGCAACTTGGCGCCCCGCAGCTCGACGGCGTCCCCCTCTTTGACGGTGTCGCCGGCCTTGTCGGCCTTTTGGCCGTTGATGTAGACATCGCCGGCCATGATGTAGGCCTGGGCCTTCTGGCGGGTCTCCGCCAGCCCCTGTTCGGTCAGATAGACGTCCAGTCTTGTCTTCATGTGATCACTCCTGCTCTAAAAAGCGGGCTATGCCGGCTTCGTCCATGCCCAGGTGGGCGAGGGTCGACTCCACCGAGGCCTGGGGGATGACGCCGTCTTCAATGGCGCGGATGTGGATGCACCCCCGGTAGCCGCTCTCGGCCAGCTGGGAGGCCAACCGCTCGCTGACGCCGCCGCTGCGGATCCCCTCCTCCACAAAGTAGACGGCTTTGTAGGAGCAGAGCAGCTCGCAGACATCTTCCCCCAGGGGGAAGAGCTTGGTCAGTTTGAGGACGGCGGCCCCCACCTTCTGGGCGGCGGGATAGACCTCGGCAAAGATTCGGCCGTAGGTGAGCACCACCTTGCCGCCCTTCTTTTTGCCCGGGAAGAGGTGGTGGTCCTCGCAGGGCAGATCGTCCAAAAAGGCAAGGCGCTCGTCCTCCTTTCCGCGGGGATAACGGAGGGCGCAGGGCCCCTCTTCCCCATAGAGACAGGCGTTCAGACAGTGGCGCAACTCGCGGTAGGTGGCGGGGGAGTAGAGGGTCATGGTGGGGACGGATTGGAGCATCGACACGTCGTAGATGCCCTGGTGGGTCTCCCCGTCCTGCCCCACCAGACCGGCCCTGTCGATGGCCAGCACCAGGTGGGCGTGTTGCAGGGCCACATCGTGGATGATCTGGTCGTAGCAGCGCTGCAAAAAGGTGGAGTAGACGGCAAACACCGGCCGCAGCCCGCCGGTGGCCAGCCCAGAGGCAAAGGTCACGGCGTGCTCCTCGGCGATGCCCACGTCGTAAAAGCGGTTGGGGTACTTGTGTTTGAAAAACTGCAGCCCGGTGCCGTATTTCATGGCCGCGGTGATGCCGCAGATGGAGGGGTCTTTGATGGCCTGCCCCACCAGGGCGCGGCCGAAGGCGGTGGAGAAGGAATCCTCGTTGGAGATGTCGGGATTTCCCTTTTCGATGTCGAAGCTGGAGACCCCGTGGTAGGCGCCGGGATTTTCCTCCGCCTTCTGGTACCCCTTCCCCTTTTGGGTGGCAATGTGGATGAGAACGGGCCGGCTGATGCGCTTGGCCCGCATCAGGGCGCCGCAGAGCATGTCGATGTCGTGCCCGTCGATGGGCCCCAGGTAGTCAAACCCCAGGTCCTCAAAAAAGGTGTTGTGGTAGATGGCGGTCTTGAGTTTCGACTTGGAGGAGACCAGGGCGTCCTTGATTTGCCGGCCCACCATCGGCGTGCGCTCCAGGAGGTGGGAGACCGAGTCCTTAAAGCGGAAATAGGCCGGTTTGGTGCGGATCTCCGAGAGATAGTTGGCCACCGACCCCACGCTTTTGGAGATGGACATGTCGTTGTCGTTGAGGATGATGATCAGGTTGCCCCGGGCCTTGCCGGCGTTGTTGAGCCCCTCATAGGCCATGCCGCCGGTAAAGGCACCGTCGCCGATGACGGCGATGACGTAGCCGTCGTCCCCCCGCTGGCGCTTGGCTTCGGCCAGCCCCATGGCGGCGGAGATGGAGGTGCTGGCGTGCCCGGCCACAAAGGCGTCGTGTTCGCTCTCATACGGTTTGGGAAAGCCGGAAAGCCCCCCTTCGGTGCGGATGGTGTCGATCCGGTCCCTGCGCCCGGTGAGCATTTTGTGGGTGTAGGACTGGTGCCCCACGTCCCAGACAATGGCGTCTTTGGGGGTGGTGAAGATGCGGTGCAGGGCGATGGTGAGTTCCACCACCCCCAGATTGGAGGCCAGGTGCCCCCCGTTTTGGGAGACCACCTCGATGAGCCGCTCCCGGATCTCCTCCGCCAGGGCGTTGAGTTCAGCGGTGGAGAGCATCTTCAAATCACCGGGTCCGTTGATGCGCTGTAAAATGGACAAATCCGTTCACCTTCTATGTCAAAGATACCAGCATGGCCACCAAAATGCCCAGCAGGGCGCCGCCGAGCACTTCCAGCGGGGTGTGGCCGAGGGACTCCTTCAAGTCCTTTTTAAACATATCGTCCTCGTCTTCGTCGGGGGCGTCCTGGCTCTTCTCCCAGGTGAAGATGATCTTGTTGAGGACTTTGGCCTGTTCCCCTGCGCTCCTGCGCACCCCCATGGCGTCGTACATGACCACGCAGGCCACCAGGAAGGCCAGGGCGAACTCCGGGGAGGAGACGCCCACCGTGCGGGCGATGGCCACGGTGAGGGAACAGACCAGGGCCGAGTGGGCGCTGGGCATCCCCCCCGCCCCCACCATCCGCTCCAAATTGAGCTTTTTGGTGGCGATGAAGGTAAAGATCGTCTTGAGCACCTGCGCGCTCAACCAGGAGATCAGGGCAACGTTTAAACAGTAGTTGCCGAACATCTGTCGTAGGATATCCATATCAACCGCCCTTTAGCTTTCTCTGTCCACCAGCGACTGGCAGAGGTGGGCCAGACAACCGCCCTGTTCACCGGGGACCGCCCTTTGCAGCTTGCAGAGGGCCCGGTCGGTACAGGCGCGCACCTGCTCGCGGGAGGCCTCCACCCCGTAAAGGGTGACAAAAGTGGTCTTTCCCTGCTCGATGTCGCTGCCGATGGGCTTGCCCAACTTGGCCTCATCCCCCACGGCATCCAGTATATCATCTGCAATTTGAAAAGCCAACCCGACGTCCCCGGCAAAATCGCCCAGGGCACGCTGGCTGTCCTCCCCCGCACTGGCGGAAATGGCCCCCAACTGGGCGCTCACCGAGAGGAGGGCGCCGGTCTTGAGCCGGTGCAGGGTGGCCAGCACCTCCGGCTCCATGGGTCTGTTCTCGTAGGCCAGGTCGATGACCTGCCCGCCGATCATCCCCCGGTAGCCGGCGGCGCGGGCCAGGGCTGCCACCGCCCGCAGTCGCAGCCCCTCGGGGAGGGGGGCGCCGGCCGCGGTCTCAAAGGCAAGGGTCAGCAGGGCGTCCCCCGCCAGCAGGGCGGTGGCCTCACCGTAGACCTTGTGACAGGAGGGCTTGCCCCGGCGCAGGTCGTCGTCGTCCATGCAGGGCAGGTCGTCGTGGATGAGGGAGTAGGCGTGCACCATCTCGATGGCGGCGGCCAGGGGGAGCGCCTCCTCCCGCCGGCCGCCCAGGGCAGCGCAGCACTCGAGGACAAAGAGGGCGCGGATGCGCTTGCCGCCAGCCAGCAGGCTGTAGCGCATGGCCTCGGCCACCTCCTGGTAGAGGGGGTCTCCGTCGGGGACGGCGGTCTGCAAAAAGGCCTCGATGGCGGCCAGGTCCTGCTCGAGCTGTTCTCTACAGTTCATCGTCCATTCCCTCCAGTTTGATCTCCTCCACCGTCTGGCGGGCGGCCTTGAGCTGGCCGTAACAGTCGGACAACAGGGCTGCCGCCTTGGCGTAGGTGGACAGGGCCTCCTCGAGGGGGAGATCGGCCCCCTCCAACGAGGCGATGGCCTGTTCCAGGGCGCGGTAGTTCTCTTCAAAACTCGCTTTCTTTTTGGTCGGCATGGCTGGGCTCCTCCCCTATCTGGTCGACGGTGCAATCGGCCTCGCCGTCGCAAAAGCGAAGGGAGAGCCGGTCGCCCGCTTGTATCTGCATAATGGAGTGGACGGCGGCGCCGTCCTTCTGTGCAATGGCGTACCCCCGGGAGAGCACCTTGGCGGGGTTTAGGCTCTCACAGAGGTCGGCGGCGCTGCGCCAATCGGCTTCCAGCTTGTCCAGCCGCTTGGTGCAGGCAGCCTGCAGCCGGTGGCGGAGGGCGGCAAGCCCCTCGCCCCGCTCCCCCAACAACTGGACGGGCGAACAGGCGCGGTGGCGCAGCTGCAGTTGGTAGAGGGCCTCCTTCTTTCGGGTGTAGAGGCGGTGAAGGGCCGTCTCCATCCGCAGGGAGGCGCCGTTTAGCTGGCGGGCGATCTCCCTGCTGTCAGGGGCCACCAGTTCGGCCGCCGCCGAGGGGGTGGGCGCCCGCAAATCGGCCGCCAGGTCGGCGACGGTGAAGTCGATTTCATGCCCCACCGCCGAGATGACCGGCACCGGGCAGTCGGCGATGGCGCGGGCGATCTCCTCCCGGTTGAAGACCCAGAGGTCCTCCTGACTGCCGCCCCCCCGGGTGAGGATACAGGCGTCGTACCGCCCGGCGATGGAGACGTAGCGCAGCGCCCGCACAATGGAAGGGCAGGCCGCCTCCCCCTGCACTGACACCGGGATGAGGGAAACGGTGCAGAGGTTGTACCGCCGCGCCAGGACCCCCAGCACGTCCTTGACCGCCGCCCCCGACTTGGAGGTGATGAGGGCGATGTGTTGGGGAAAGGGCGGCAGGGGCTTTTTGCGTCCGGCGTCGAAGAGCCCCTCGGCAGCCAGCTTGCGCTTGAGCTGTTCCAGTGCCAGCTGCCGGGCGCCGACCCCTTCGGGCAGGATGTCCTTGGCGTAGAGCTGGTAGACCCCGTCGCGCTCAAAGACCGAGACGGTGCCGCGGACGATCACCGACATCCCATCCTCTGGGGAGAAGGCCAGCCGGTTGGCGTAGGACTGAAACATCACCACCTTGATGGAGGCTCCAGCGTCCTTGAGGCTGAAAAAGAGGTGGCCGGTGCGAAAGTGGCGGTGGAAGCTGGAGATCTCCCCCCGGATCAGCAGGTCTTTGAGCTTGCCGTCGGACTCGACGATGGACTTGATATAGGCGTTGAGCTGGGTGACGGTGAGGGCGGCGCCGGTCATCTCCCCCACCTCTCTCTGCACAAGAGGGCGATGCCGGCGGCGTTGTCGCTGGAGAAGTTGGCCGGTGCGCAGACCCCGCCATATTTTTGGGACAGGGCCGCCGAGAGGATGGAGTTGGACATCACCCCGCCCGAGTAGAGAACGGGCAGCGGCCCCAGCTTCTCCAGCAGCCGGGCGGTCATCCCGTCCAGGGCGGCCAGCAGGTAGTCGAGGCAGTAGCGGGCCACGTCGGCCGGGGCCTCGCCCTGCGACAGCATCTTTCGGCACTGGTTTTCGACCCCGGAGAGGCAGCAATCGCAGCCCTTGAAGGTGGGGCGGGCCCGATAGCGCTTTTCGCTCTGGCAGGCCAGCTTGTCCAGCGCCGGGCCGGCGGGAAAGGGCAATCCCAGCAGCCCCCCTACCCGGTCGATCGCCTGTCCAGCTTTCAGGTCGAGGGAACCTGCCAGATAGGTGGTCTTGCAGATGCGCTCCCCGTCGGGCTCCACCAGTACCGCTTCGGTGGTGCCGCCGGAGACGTGAAAGGCCAGAAAGGGCCCTTGTAGGTACGAGAGGGCCCCGCCCCCGTAGAGAGCGGCGGCGATGTGCCCCTGCTGGTGGGAAAAGCGGTAGAGGGGCAGCCCCAGCAAGTTGGCAATGAGGGTGGCGCTGGAGAGCCCCACCAGGAAGCAGGGCATGTAGGAGCCCTCTATATCCCGGGGGCGGTCGGACACGCCAACAGCCAGAACATCCCCGACGGGGCTCCCGCCGAGGATAGAGGTGGTGAGTTCACTGAAATTTTTGACGTGCAGAAAACAGGCGTCGCTCTGGCGAAGCCCCATCTGCCCCTCTTTGACCGGGAGGGGCAGTCGGATATTCTGCACCACCTCCCCCTCGGCCGAGCAGACGGCGAGGGAGGAGGTGTAGTTGCTGGTGTCGAGGCCGAGAAAGTATTTCATTGTTCCTGCGGCTGCACCGGCAGCTCCTCGTCCTCGGCCGCTTCAGTCAGCGCCTCGGCCTGCAGGGCCTCTTCAGGCGTCCCCAGCTCCTTTGCCACCGCGCCCAAAAGCCCGTTGACAAAGGCGTAGTCGTCGTCGGTGCCGTACTTCTTGGCCAGCTCCACGGCCTCGTTGATGGCGACCCCCACCGGGCAGAAGTCGGCGGCGATCTCGGCCAGGGCCACCCGCAGGATGGAGCGGCAGACCGGGGAGATGCGCTCGAGCGTCCAGCCCTTCAGGTGGCGGGCGATCTGCTCGTCCAGCGCGGGGGCGCGCTCGCATACCTGGCGAAAGACGTTCAGGGCGTACTGGCTCATCCGCAGGGTGCCGCACTCGCTCGCGCCGGCAATGATGTCCTCGGCGCTCTCGTCGGACAGGAAAAACTGTTCAAAGGCCAGCACAAAGGCCGCCTCTCTCGATTCACTTCTGGTCATATTTGTCTCCTCGCTGTGTTGGAATATAGGGCGTGGGGTGGCCCCACAAAAATACCCTCCTGTGACGGTACACGGGAGGGTATGGGGCGAATGTCAGTGCTCTTCCCCGCTCTCACTCTCAAAGGCGATCCCCTGCACGACGATATTCACCTTGGAAACGGTGATGCCCGTCATGCTCTGGATGGCGGATTTCACGCTGTTTTGCACAGCCAAGGAGACGTCTGGGATGCTGACCCCCTGGTAGAGATCCAGGCAGATATTCACCGTGGCGATGTCGCCGTTTAGCTCGATGCCCACCGGGTTGCGGCGGATCGCCTTGGCCCACAGCCCCTTGATGTTGGAGTTCTCACAGGTGACCTGGGCCACCCCCTTGACCTCCCCCGCCGCCATCTTGGCGATGGTGGCCAGCACCTCTTCAGAGACCTTCAGGTTGCCGATGGTGTCCTTCAAATTGGGTTCGCCCATCAATGCGCCCTCCTTTATAGCAATGCATCATTCTGTATAACATACACCCTGTATGCTGTATATTATACCACAAAAAAGGAGAGAGACAACTATTTTACCTCGGTTATTGTGATATTTTCCGCCTTGACGCCGGCCTCGCGGATGATGATCTCCTTGATTTGGTTGGCGGTGTCCTCGTTGAGACCGTCGGTCTTGACCACCGCGTCGGCCTTTTCGTTGTTGATATATACCAGGCAGTCGGAATAGCCCTTGGCCTTGATGAGGCTCTCGATCTTTCCCTCGGTCTCCACCGCCTTGACCATGTAGGAGAGGGAGTTGGTCAGAGATTTCTTCTCCTCCTCTGAAATGGTGGTGTCCTTGAGGGATTTTTGCAGTTTGTCCAGAGCCTCATCCCGGCTCTTCTGGCGGTTGGTGCGGGACTCGGCGAAGTACTCCTCCCCCTTTTCCACCGGGGCGGAGGTCTCCTCCTTCTCCCCCAGCTCCTCGTCGCTCTTGGAGCTGCCGTCGCCCGAGCCGTTGACGTACTCGGCGTCGCCGTAGTTGCCCGACGCTGAGAGGGAGTCGGTGGTGGTGAAGTCGCTGCCCGATTTGGCGAACTGCCAGTTGAGATAGACCGCCACGCTCAGCGCCAGCACCAGCGCCCCCAAGATGACCTGCTTCTTTCCTGCTTTCATGATTTGTTTACCCCTTTCTTTGCCTTTTCTGGGCACCCCGTGCCAAAGGGCGGTCTACCCGCCTTTTTTCGCTATGTAAACGCGGTTGGAGGGGACGTCCAGCAGGGTCGTCACCGCCTCCAAAACCCGCCCTTCCACAGTGGGGTCGCCCCCTCCGTCGCAGACGATGAGCACCCCCTTGATGACCGGCTCCAACGTGCTCTGCACCACCGCCTGTTTCTTGCCGTTTTGGTCCTCCACCAAGAGATAGCTCCTCTCGGTGCTCTCTCGGCTCTTGCCGCCCTGGCCCGCCATGGCGTCCACGCTCTTTTTCTCCTCGTAGAGATACTGGCTCTCGGAGGAGCGCTCCAGGGTGACCATCACCTCCACCCGGCCGACCCCCTGCACCTTTTGCAGGATGTCCGTCAGGTCCTTCTGGGTCTGCGACACATACGCCTCCTGGCTGACAGGGGTCGAAGAGGCGCCTGCACTTTGGGAGGATCCCTTTTTGGACTTGCCGTTGCCCCCCAGACTGCTGAGAAAGATGAGCAGCACTCCGACGGCCCCCAGGATGACGATGAGTTTTGTTTTGTCCACTTTTGTGAGAAGTTCCTTGCACCTATCCAGCATCTTCTGTGTCCTCCGCACTCGAGGTGGGCAGGCCGAACGCCTCGCTGACCTGGCGCTCCAGAGCCTCGTCCCGCCCCTTTCCCGTTTGGATTTTGATTTCTCTAATATCTATGCGCCCCCCCTCGTCCACATGAGTGCGCACCTCTATTTTTTCATAGTCCTTCCCCTGTCCGTCCAGGTAGGCGCCGATCTGGGTGCGCAGGTTCTCGGCCGCCAGGGCCGCCACCTGTTTTGCGATCTGTTCCTGCGCCTGGCTTACCTGGGGCAGTTCCCCCGCCGAGGGGAGGTTGAATGAAACCCCGCCCAGCCCCGACAGGGGGGCGACGATACAGGCCAGAAAAAAGACGTTGACCGCCACCTTGAACACCGACTCCATGCTGCGGGAGGGGGCCACCATCTTGAAGATCCCACCGCAGATGCAGCTGAGACAGAGGGCGAACCCCCACTGCTGAATTGCCTGCACGACCCGTTCCCCCTTTTTAGCCGACGCCCATCATGACGATGACCGTAGTGATGATGACCAGCAGCGCGTAGGTGAAGAGGAGCGCCACCGCAATGGTGAGACAGTTGCCGATGGATTTGAGGGTGTCCCGCACCGACGAGACCCCCAGCATGTCGCAGAAGAACGCCCCGGCCCAGAGGGTGGTTTTGTAGAGCAGGCAGCGCAGCAGCAGCGGCACAAAGGAGACGACCACCGCGGCGATCCCGAAGACCCCGACCCCGTTTTTGACCACCTTGAGACAGCCGTAGACCGAGGAGAGGGCGTCGGAGACCGCGCCCCCCACGATCGGCACCATATTGCCGATGAGGAGTTTGCCGGTCTTCATGGCCAGGTTGTCCGAAGCGGAGGTGACAAAGCTCTGCATCGAGAGGACGCCGCAGAAGATGGTCAGCAGCAGGGTGAGCACCACCACCACTGCATTTTTCAACCCCCCGCTGATGGCCGAGACCCGCAGGTCGCTCTGCACCGCGCCGGTGACCGAAAAGGCCAGCATCAGCCCCAACAGAGGGACGATGGTGGAGGAGCAGATGGCCGAGACCCCCTGCACCACCAACATCAGCACCCCGGAGTAGGCCGTGGCCGTCAGCGGCTGGCCGGAGGTGGCCGCCACCGTGGAGTAGATGGGGGCGAAGGTGGCGATGAACTGGTTGGTGGAGAGAAGGGTCTGGTTGAGGTCTTGGATCAGCCGGTAGACCGGCGCGACCACCGCCACCGCAATACAGAGGGCGGCCACCACCGACACCACCGGGGAGAGGCTTTCGGAGAAGAAGGTGCTCTTCATGCTCTCGGCCATGGCGCAGACCAAAATGGTGACCACGATGAGGGCCAGAATGCGGATGGGCTCTTTGGCGGTGGTCTTGATCGACTCCCAGAGGCTGCCCAGCAGTTTGGGCAGGTCGAGGAAAGAGAGGGCGCTCTCCCCTGTCAAATCGCCGTCGAGAAGGCCGCTGTCCTCTAGGGTATCCCTGGCCCCTTCGGGAAGGGCGTCCTCTAACTGGGAGGCGCCGCTCAAATCGTACTGTTCCTGCAAGATCTGCTGGGTGTCGGTGGACGGGCTCTCCTCCTCCCCCTCTTCGGCAAAGGCAGTCCAGGGCGAAAAAAAGAGGAGGGCCAGGGCCAACAGCAGGGCGGCCAAGATCCTTGAATGTCTCACAGCACCACCCCCTTTACAGGAAAATCAGGTCGTCCAAAAAGGAGACCACCGTTTTCAGCATCGGCAGGGCCAGGGCCAACACCGTGACCTTGCCCGCCAGTTCCACCTTGGAGGCGATGGCCTGCTGCCCGGCGTCCCGGCAACTGTCGGCCGCCAGCTGCACCACGTAACAGACCCCCAGGCACTTGAAGAGGGTGCCGATGTTTTCTGCCACCCCCTCTGAGAGCAGCGAAATGGAGAGGACCTCCTGCAGCACCGGCAGCAGGGAGGCGGCGATATAGCCGAAGAGCAGCACTCCCGCCCCCACCGACACCACCACGGCGATTTGGGGGCTATACTGCTTGAGGGTGAGGGCCAAAATCGCCGCGACGATGGCAAAGACCGCCACGCCCAGCACGTTCATTTCCCCCACCGCCTCACAGGTCGAAGATGGCCTTGACGGTGTCAAACAGGGTGCTGATCTCCCCGATGATCATCATCAGGACCACGATGAGCCCCGCCAGGGTGGTGAGCATGGCCTGCTCCTCCCGCCCGGAGCGGATGAGCACCTGGTTGAGCACCGCCACGATGATGCCGATGGCGGCAATTTTGAAGATGAGATCTACGTCCATTTTCGCGTCCTCCTTTTGGGGCTACCAGAGGATGATGGAGAGGCCCAGCCCCGCCAGCACCCCCAGGGTGTTGTACATCTTTCCGTTTTTTCGGTAGGCCTCTCGGGTCTCCTCCAGCTGTTCCTCCAACTTCTGCACCAGCAGGGCCAGGCGGGAGAGCTCCACCGGGGAGGGGCGGGTGCCGAATTCCCGCCCAAAGTCCAACATCAACTGGCGAAGGGCAGGCGGACTCTTTTGCAGGCAGCGGCACCCCTCCACCGCGCTGCAGAAACTGGCGGAGAAGTCGCCGGTCTCCATCCCCCTGCAGCAGAGGGGGAGAAAGTCGAGCCCGGCAAAGCGGGGGTCTTGGGCGGCCTGTTGCAGCAGTTCCCCCACCGGCGCGCCGCCGTAGGTCAGCTCCCCTTCGATCCCGCGGAAGAATTTGAGCAGGGTCTGCACCAACCGCTCCTCTTCTCGGATGCGGCCAGAGAGGTAAAGTCCCCCCAACGAACAGGCCGAGAGGAGGAAGAGGCAGCCGATTGCCTTAACCACGGGCAGCCCCCCTCTCACAGCGGGCCCTGACCGAGAAATCGTGCGGCGAGACCTGCAGAAAGTGGGTGAAAAAGCCCTGTTTGAGCAGCGGGGCCAGGGCAGGGTTTCGCCGCAGGTCCTCCACCGTGTCTCCGTGGGCGGTGGCGATGACCCAGACCCCCGAAACGGCGCAGCGCCGCAGGGCGGCCACGTCCTCCTCGTTGCCGATCTCGTCGCAGGCCACCAAGTCGGGGGACATGGTGCGCACGCAGCGAAAGATGCCCTCGGCCTTGGAGAAATAGCTCTGCACAAAGGCGCCCGGGCCCAAATCGGTCTGGCACTGGCCCCCCAGGCAGTTGGCCAATTCCCCCCGCTCGTCCACCACCCCCACCTTTAAATAGCGCTCCCATCCGCCGTCGGAAAAGGCACGGATGAGGCCCCGCAGAAGGGTGGTCTTGCCGCTGCCCGGCGGGCCGACGATGAGGGTGTTCCCCAGCCCGTGCAGCCGGTAAAAGCGGAGGACAGCCGGGTCGGCGGGCAGCGCCCCCCGGGCGATGCGCAGGTTGACGGCCTCAAATTCGTGTACCGTCTCCCCCGTCTCGGGGGAGTAAAACCGCTTGCCACACAGCCCCACCCGGTGCCCACCGCGGATGGTGAGAAAGCCCTGGGCGATCTGGTCCTGGTGGGAGTAGAGGGAGTACTCGCAGCAGGCCTGCACACAGGAGCGCACCTGGGCGGCGGTGGCGCAGAGGGCCCCTTGGGGCTCGTCCAGCAGCGTCCCCTCCCCCAGAAAGCGCAGCCGCCCCTCCCCGTAGAGGGAGACGGGCTGCCCAGAGGTGAGGCGGATTTCCTGACAGCGCTCCCAAACGGGCTGGGGCAGGGCCAGACAGCCGCTGCGAATGGGTTCGGGCAGGACGGCCGTCACCTGCTCAAAAGGGGTTTCTCGACTCATGGTTCATCCCTCCCACAACTTGTACACTAACACTATATGGGTTGTCCCACCGGGATAGAACCTGTCCCAAAACGCAAAAAAGGGCCCGCAGCGCATCCGCTGCGGACCCTTTTGCCAAGTGGGACTCAGGGTATTTTTTCTCGGATGGAAAAGAGGAGGTCCACCGAGGGGCGCCTGCCCAAGCTCTTTTCCGTGTGGCGCTCAAATTCCAGGCCACAGGCCCGGTAGGGGCTGTCGGAGAGCCACTGGATGTAGAAATACCGCTTGGCCGCCCCGACCGCCACCCCCCAGAGAAAGGCCCAGCGGGGGCGAACCGCCATCCTACCGTAAAGCCCGGCTGGCAGGGTCAGCTCCCGAAGCGCCGGATGGGGCTGCGCGCCCCCCACAAAGAGGGAGAAGCGGACGCTTGCCTCGTCATAGTCTCGGGAGAGGACGTAAAAGGGCAGCACCTGCTCTCCCTGCCGCTGGATCATCGCCCGGTACCGGCGCGAGAGGGCGGGGATGTCTCTGGCGACCGTTTTGTCGCTGGAGGGCTGCCAGAGGCCGTAGAGGGTGAGCTCCTCCAATTGCAGGCACTCCACCGTCTGTCTTCTCATCCGTTTGACACCGCCTTTCCACATCGATTATTGCCAGCCCATCGATCGGCAGAAGTGCAGCAGGTTGTCGACCGTCTGCCGAAGGTTGTCGGCACTGTGGTGGCGGGCGGTGGCAAAGGCCTCGGCCCGGGGGTTGATGGAGAAGATGCCCGAGACCCCCTCTGCATAGGCGGCCTCGGCGCCTTCGCCGATTTCCCCCACCAGGGCGATCACCGGCACCCCCTGTGCCCGGGCCCGGCGGGCGACCCCGACCACCACCTTGCCGCGCAGGCTCTGGCTGTCGATCCTCCCCTCCCCGGTAAAGACCAGGTCGGTCTCCCGCAGCAGGTCGTCAAAGTGCACCGCGTCGAGCAGGGCGTCGATCCCCATCTGCAGCCGAAAACCCAGCAGGGCACAGACGCCGCCCCCCATCCCGCCGGCAGCCCCCGCTCCCGGCAGCAGCTGCAGATCCCGACCCGTCTCGGCCAAGACCATCTCCGCCAGCCGCCGCAATCCCCCATCCAGCTGCATCACCTGTTCGGGGGTCGCTCCCTTTTGGGGGGCAAAGACGGCAGCCGCGCCGCTGGGGCCGTAAAAGGGGTTGTCGATGTCACAGATGGCGACCTTTTCGGCGGCGGCCAGCCGCGGGTCGAGCCCGGAGCAGTCGACGGCGGCGATCCGCCCCAGGGTGCCGCCAACAGGGATAAAGGGGACCCCCTTGTCGTCCAAAAAACGGACCCCCAAGGCGGCGGCCGCACCGGCCCCGCCATCGTTGGTACAGCTGCCCCCCAGACCCAACAGAATCTTCTCGCACCCCCGCAACAGGGCGTCGGCAATCAGCTGTCCCACCCCGTAGGTGGTGGTGCGCAGAGGGTCTTCCCGCCCCTCCACCAGGGGGAGTCCGGCGCAGGCCGCCATCTCGATGACGGCGGTGCGGGGGCTGCCCTCCAAGATGCCGTAGAAGGCGGTGCGCTCCTCAAAATAGGGGCCCGCCACCGGCAGGGTGATCTTCTCCCCCCCGAGGGCGGCGAGGAAGGCATCCACCGTCCCCTCGCCGCCGTCCGCCACCGGGATGGCCCGCAGCTGGGCCGAGGGGTCGCAGCGGCGGACACAGTCGGCCAAAATGTCGCATATCTGCCCAGAGGTGAGGGTGCCCTTAAAGGAGTCGGGCACCGCGAGGTAGCGCTTCATCGACAGAGTCTCCCCTCTCTTTTGCCTTGACAGGAGAGGGGGAAAGCCCGCAGACTCTCCCCCTCTCGCTCAAAGCGGATATTTTTAGATTTTTTCTTCCAGCAGCTGGCGCATCAGGCCGGGGTTCCCCTGCCCCTTGGAGCGCTTCATGCACTGGCCCACGAGGAAGCCCAGCACATTGGTCTTGCCGCTGTGATAGTCCTCCACCGCCTTGGCGTTTTCGGCCAGCACCTCGGTGACGATGGCCTCCAACACGGCGGTGTCGCTGACCTGGGCGAGCCCCTTGTCCTTGACGATCTGGTCGATGGCGATCTCCCCGTCGTCGAGGATGCACTCCAGCACCGTCTTGGCGGAGGTAGTGGAGATGGTTTTCTGGTCGATCAGGGAAATCAGCTCCACCAGCCGCTCAGGGGTGAGGGCGAGATCATCCAGTTCGCAGCCGCGCTCGTTGAGGACCTTGGCAATGTCGCCCAGCAGCCAGTTGCAGACCGACTTGGGCGCCACCTTTCCCCCCTCGAGGCACTGCTCAAAGAAGCGGGAGCGGCTCACGTCCTCGGCGATGAGGGTGGCCTCTTTCTGGGGTAGGCCGTAGGAGGTCATATACCGCTCGATCTTCTGGTTGGGCAGTTCGGGGATGGTGGCCTTGAGCTCCTCCACATGCACTTCGGGGATGTAGATGGTCCGCAGATCGGGCTCGGGGAAGTAGCGGTAGTCCTGGGCGTCCTCCTTGCTGCGCAGCAGCTCGGTGACCCCCTTGGCGTCGTTCCAGCGGCGGGTCTCCTGCTCGATGACGCCGCCGGCATCCAAGATCTCCTTCTGGCGGGCCATCTCGTACTCGATGGCGCGGACGGCGCCGCTAAAGGTGTTGACGTTCTTCATCTCACAGCGGGTGCCGAAGGTGTTCGACCCCTTGGGCATCAGGGAGACGTTGACGTCACAGCGCAGCGAACCCTCCTGCATCTTGCAGTCGGAGATGTCCAGGTAGAGGAGGATGGAACGGATGGTCTCCAGGTAGGCGTGGGCCTCTTCCGGGCTGCGGATGTCGGGCTCGGACACGATCTCGATGAGGGGGACGCCACAGCGGTTGAAGTCCACCAGGGAGCCCTCGAAGGACTCGGCGTGGATGAGCTTGCCGGCGTCCTCCTCGATGTGGATGCGGGTGATCCCCACCCGTTTCTTCTCGCCGTCGACCATGAAGTCCAGATAGCCGTTTTCACACAGGGGGATGTCGTACTGGGAAATCTGGTAGGCCTTGGGCAGGTCGGGGTAGATGTAGTTCTTCCGGTCCTGCTTGGTGACGTTGTTGATGGTGCAGTGGGTGGCGTGCCCCATGCGGATGGCGTACTCCACCACCTCCTTGTTGAGGGTGGGCAGAGTGCCGGGCATCCCCAGGCAGATGGGGCAGCACTGGGAATTGACCTCGGAGCCAAAGGAGTTTTTGCAGCCACAGTAGATCTTGGTTTTGGTGGAGAGTTCCGCATGGATCTCCAACCCGATGACAACTTCGTATTCCACGGTAAACCCTCCTTATTTCGACGCGATGGCGGGGACGGTGAACTGATGGCCCGTCGCCTGTTCGTAGTGGTGCCCGGCGCTGAGCAGCACGTCCTCCCCGAAGTGGGGGCCGATGAGCTGCATGCCGATGGGCAGCCCCTGGCTGTCCCTGCCGCAGGGCATGGCCAGGGCGGGCAGCCCGGCGATGTTCACCGGCACGGTGCAGATGTCGGACTTGTACATCTTCACCGGGTCGTCGACATTTTCGCCCAGCTTGAAGGCCGTCTGGGGGACGGTGGGGGTCAGCAGGAAATCGCAGTCGGCAAAACAGGCGTCGAACTCGGCACAGAGGGCGCTCTGAAAGGCCTTTCCCTTTTTGTAGTAGGCGTCAAAATAGCCGGAGGAGAGGACGTAGGTGCCCAGCATGATGCGGCGCTTGACCTCGGCGCCAAAGCCCTCGGTGCGGGTGTTGACATACATCTCCTGCAGATTCTGGTAGTGCTCGCTGCGATAGCCGTATTTGACCCCGTCAAAGCGCGCCAGATTGGAGGATGCCTCCGCCGAGGAGATGATGTAGTAGGCCGACAGGGCGTGGGGGGAGGAGGGCAGCGAGACCTCTTTCACCTGGGCGCCCAGGGAGCGAAAGACCTCGGCCGCCTGCATGACGGCGGCGGAGACCTCCTCGTCGATGCCCTCGCCGAAGTACTCTTTGGGGATGCCGATGGTCATCCCCTTCACGTCGCGGGCCAGGTAGTCGCGGTAGTCCGCCCGGTGGCCCCGGTCGCAGGAAGTGGCGTCCATCTCGTCCGCGCCGGAAATGGCCGAAAAGAGCATGGCGGTGTCCTCGCAGCTGCGGGCCATGGGGCCCACCTGGTCCAAAGAGGAGGCAAAGGCCACCAGCCCGTACCGGGAAACGGCCCCGTATGTAGGCTTAAGGCCCACAATGCCGCAGAAGGAGGCGGGCTGGCGGATAGAGCCGCCGGTGTCGGAGCCCAGGGCCAAAACCGCCTCGCCGGCCGCCACCGAGGCGGCGCTGCCGCCCGAGGAGCCGCCGGGGACCCGGCTCAAATCGTGGGGGTTGTGTGTCTTTTGGAAGTGGGAGTTCTCGCAGGAGGAGCCCATGGCGAACTCGTCCAGGTTCACCTTGCCGGTGATGGGGAGGAGGTTTTCCTCCACCTTTTTGACCACGGTGGCGCTGTATGGGGGGACGAAGTTGTAGAGCATCTTCGAGGCGCAGGTGGTGGTGACCCCCTCGGTGCAGAGGTTGTCTTTGATGGCGATGGGGATGCCTGCCAGCGGGGGCAGCTCCTCCCCTGCGGCGAGCTTCTCGTCCACCAGGGCGGCGGTCTTGCGGGCCGACTCCTCGGTGAGGGCCAGGTAGCTTTGCACCTGGGGCTCACAGGCGGCGATCTGCGCAAACACTGCATCGGTGATCTCGGCGGCGGTGATCTCTCTGTCGCGCAGCAGCTGGTGCAGCTGGGCGGCGGTCTTCTGAATCAGTTCCATTTCCCTGCTCCTCCTATTCCAGCGTTTTGGGGACGACGACGCAGCCCGCCTCTACCTGGGGGGCGTTTTGCAGCAGCTTGTCCCGCGGGGTGGAGGGGCGGACCTCGTCCTCCCGCAGCTGCATGGCGTCTTCCACCTTGGGTTTGGCGTCAAAATCGGCCTGGTCGGGCAGGGCCTCCACCATCTGGATGATGTCGCTCATCTGCTTTTGATAGGTCTCGATCTCATTGTCCTCGATCTTCAAATAGGACAGCTTGGCAATGTGCCGCACGTCGATTTCCATATCCATTCCTCCATCTGTATAACGGTTTGTGCCGCCCCTGCAGAGCGGCGATCTCTGGCCAAAATACCCCTACTGGATCAGCTCCAAAAACGCCTCTTCCGTGAGGACGGGGACATCCAGACTCTCGGCCTTTTCCAGCTTGCTGCCGGCGTCCTCCCCCGCCACCAGGTAACTGGTGGCCTTGGAGACGCTGGAGGCGACCTTGCCCCCGTTTTGCTTGATGAGCTCTTCGATCTCCTTGCGGGTGAAGCGGGTGAGCTTGCCGGTGACCACGAACTTCTTGCCGGTCAGCTTGTCGCCCACCGCCTGCTTGTGGGCGGTGGTGTTGACCCCCCGGGCCACCAGCTTGTCGATCACCCGGCGATTTTCCTCCTGGGCGAAAAAGCGGACCACGTTCTGCGCCATCACCCCGCCGATGCCGTCGACGGCGCTGATCTCCTCCTCGCTGGCGGCCATGATGGCCTCCAGGGTGGGAAAGCGCTCGCAAATCAGTTCCGAGGCGCGCTTGCCCACATTCTTGATCCCCAGCCCGAAGAGCAGCCGGGGCAGGTCGTTTTTCTTGGACGCCTCGATGGCGGAGATGAGGTTTTGGGCCGCCTTCTCCTGAAAGCCCTCCAGCTCCACCACCTGCTCAAAGGTGAGGGCGTAGAGGTCGCCGAAATCCTCTATCAGGTCGGCCTTTTGCAGCGCCTCGATGATGGCGGGGCCCAGGCCGTCGATGTCCATGGCGTCGCGGGAGCAAAAGTGCCACAGCCGGCGGAAGTTTTTGGCCGGACAGTGGGGGTTGGGGCAGCGGGTGGCCGCCTCGTCCTCCGCCTGGACGGTCTTGGTGCCGCAGGAGGGGCAGTAGGCGGGGATCTGAAAGACCTGGGAGCCCTCGCAGTGGCGCTTGACGGCCACTACCTCGGGGATGATCTCCCCCGCTTTGCGCACCACGATCACGTCGCCGATGCCCACCTGCTTTTCGTTGATAAAGTCCTGGTTGTGCAGCACGGCGCGGCCCACAGTGGTTCCCGCCAGGGTGATGGGGTCAAAGAGAGCGGTGGGGATGAGGGCGCCGGTGCGCCCGACGCTGATCTCCACCTCCCGCAGGATGGTCTCCTTCTCCTCCGGCGGGTACTTGTAGGCAATGGCCCACTTGGGGTATTTGGAGGTGCTGCCCAGCTCCTCCCTCTCGTGCAGGTCGTCCACCTTGACCACCGCGCCGTCGATGTCGAAGGAGAGCTTCCCCCGCAGGCCGTCAATTTCGCGGATGCGCTCCACCGCCTCCCCGGCGCTCTGGCAGAGGACAAAGTCGGGCGAGACGGGAAAGCCCTGCTGGGCCATCCAGCGCAGCGTCTCGCTGTGGGCGGTGAAGGCCTTGCCCTCGACCTGTTGCAGGTTGAAGACGAAGATGGAGAGCCCCCGCTCCCCGGTGATGGACGCGTCCTTCTGGCGCAGGGAACCGGCGGCGGCGTTGCGGGGGTTTTTGAAGGGCTTCTCCCCCTCCTCTATCTGGCGCTCCACCAGTTTTTCAAAGCTGGCGCGGGGCATGTACACCTCGCCCCGCACCTCCAGAAAGCCCTGAAAGGGGATGGTTTTGGGGATGTCTTTTATAGTGCGCAGATTGACGGTGATGTCCTCCCCCACCAGGCCGTCGCCCCGGGTGGAACCCCGCACCAACCGGCCGCCCCGGTACTCCAGCGAGACCGAGAGGCCGTCGATCTTCATCTCCACCACGCAGGGCATGACCCCGCCCTCGGGGGTGATTTTCTGCAAAAACTCCTCCACCTCTTCCACCGAGAAGACATCCTGCAAACTCTCCATCTTCACCTGGTGGGCGACCTTTTCAAACTGGTTGGAGGAGACGCCCCCCACCCGGTCGGAGGGGGAGTGTTCGCTCTTGTACTGGGGGTGCTCGGCCTCCAGCGCCCGCAGCTCTTGGGTGAGCTGGTCGTAGTCGTAGTCGCTGATTTCGGGGTCGTCCTGGTTGTAGTAGCGGTCGTTGTGGTACTCGATCTGCCTCTCCAACTCCCGCATCCGCTCAAAAACGGCGTCTGGCATAGCTGTTTCTTCCTCCGTTCATACACTCGTCTAGTATAGCATATCTTTTCCCCCTTTTACAGGGGCTGCCCTCAAAATTATGGGGCAAATTTCCACCCCCTATACCCCCTCTGCCCCAGCTTCCAAAAAGCCGGGCGGCCCCTCTCTCAGGGCCGCCCGGCGTGCCTGCCTATTTGGTGTAGTCGTTGATCTTTCCGATGAGGGAGGAGTCGTCCCCTGTCACATGGGTGAACTGGTCCGGCGTCGCCCCGACGATGATGGTCTCTGCCAGGGTGTAGCCGACGTTGAGTTCGGTCTGGGTCACGTACCCCGGGATGATGGCCGAAAGCATGACCGACACCTTCAGCACCACCCGGTGCCGGGTCTGGTTGATGCCCGCCGAATCGAATTGGCTGTCCACCGAACAGGTGGCGTAGGAGGAGGGCTGCACCCGCAGGGTGATGTCGGGCCCCACGCCCTGCAAAATCTGGGTGCCCAGCAGGGAGCCCACCGGGATTTTGATGGTCTGTAGCCCGATTTGGGACATCTCGCTGTTGATGCGGTCGGTGATCCCCGCCTTGAAGAGGTTGACGTTGACGGTGTTGAGCGAGATGCCGGTGACCTGGGCGTTGGCGTCCCGGGTGACGGTGGAGAAGGTCCCGTACTCCACCCCCTCCTTTCCCAGGTAGTCGAGGATGGCCGCGTCAATCACCTCGGTGGCAAAGCTCTTGATTTGGTAGGTGGCAAAGGACTGCACCATCGGCCGCAGTTGGTGGTCGATCGCCGCCACCGCCCCAAAAAGGACAAGCAGCAACACCCCCACCCGCAACAGCCATTCCCGCCGGTGCCGCTTTCTGCGGTGCCGCATCTGCATCCCCTCCCCCGCTCAAAGTCTCTGCTCCATTCTATGAAGGGGCGGAAAAAAGGTGAAAATCAGCTTCAAAGGGCGGTGTTTTCACAAAAAAGCGCCCTCTGCCGGCACAGGCAGAGGGCGCTGAAAAACCAATTTTGCTAGATGGAGATGGCGTGGCCGATGTTGAGCAGCCGCTCGTCGATGGTCTTTTGCATGGCCAGGGCCTCGTTGATCTCAAAGTCGACCAACTCGCCCTTCTGAATGGCCACCACCCGGTTGCCGATGTTCTGGGAGAGCAGCTCCACGGCGCGGTAGCCCATCTTGGTGGCCATCACCCGGTCGCGCAGGGTCGGGCTGCCGCCGCGCTGCACATGGCCGAGCACGGTGGTGCGCGAGTCGATGCCCAGGGTATTCTGGATCAGCCCAGCAATGTCGCCGGCGCTGCCCACCCCCTCGGCCACCACCACGATGAAGTGGCGCTTGCCCACGCTCTGGGAGTAGCGGATGCGGTCGAGCAGGTCCTTTTGGGGGTCAAAGGGCTTTTCGGGGACCAGGATGACGCAGGCCCCGCAGGCGATGCCGGTGTTCAGGGCGATGTGCCCGGCCCGGCGGCCCATCACCTCGACCACGCTGCAGCGCTCGTGGGAGTGGGCAGTGTCCCGCAGTTTGTCGACCATCTCCATGGCGGTATTCATGGCGGTATCATAGCCGATGGTGTACTCGCTGCAGGCGATGTCGTTGTCGATGGTGCCGGGGACGCCGACGCAGGGGACCCCTACGTTGGAGAGGTCCTGCGCGCCGCGGAAAGAGCCGTCGCCGCCGATGACCACCAGGCCGTCGATGCCGTGCTTCTCGCACATCTCTTTGCCCTTCATGACGCCGGACATCTCTTTGAACTCCAGGCAGCGGGCAGTGTAGAGAATGGTGCCGCCCCGCTGAATGATCTCGGACACCGAGCGGATGCTCATGTCCATGATCTCCTCGTTGAGAAGACCGGAATAGCCGCGCATGATCCCCTTGACCTTGATGCCCATGGAGATGGCGGTGCGGACGACTGCGCGAATGGCGGCGTTCATGCCCGGGGCATCCCCGCCGCTGGTCAAGACGCCGATCGTCTTGATCTCTTTATCGGTGTGCATGGTGCGAACCTCCTATATGTCAACTACCTTTTTCACATACGAATTTATTGTACACGGCAGCCCAATCGATTGCAAGGACAAAAATGGGAAATCAGGAAATGATAACGTTTTTATCTCCGAAAATATTCTTTAAAGTCCGCATCAGATCCTCTGTCGGCCCTACCCGCAGGCTCTTGCTCTTGAGCTTTTTGCGGGTGTCGGCAAAGCAGATGTAGACCGGATAGTCGCCGGGGTATCCCCCCACCAGCGAGGGGATCTTGGCCATCAGCGCCTCGTTGCGGTTGGGCAGAAGGATGTAGAGGGCCTGGCCGTCAGCCCGCTCAGGCGGCGGGGCGGCCGGGGCGGGGTGGGGGGGACAGACACCGGGGCGGGCGGGCGCTCCCTCCCTCCCCTTCCCCCTCTGGGGGGCGGCGGGGATCCGGCCTCGGCGGGGGACTGCACGTACTCGCAGATGAGCTTGGGCGCCTCCTCCTCGCGGATGGAGAGATGCCCGCCGATGACGACGATGGCGTTTTCCCGCAGCAGGGGCCTGTACTGCTGGAGGGTGGAGGGAAAGACCAGCATCTCCATGGTGCCGGTGCGGTCCTCCACATCGGCGAACATCATGGTGCTCTGGCTCTTGGTGATTTTGGTGCGGGCAGCGGTGACCACCACCAAGAAGCGGACGTTGAGGCCGTCCTTACTGTCGTCCAGTTGGAGCATGGAGGCGATCTGCGGGAACTTGCCCCGCTCGATGACCTCCCGGTACTCGTCCAGGGGGTGGGCGGACATGTAGCAGCCGATGATCTCCTTTTCCATCTGCAGCTTTTCCCGCAGGGGGTAGTCCTCCACCGCGGGGAGGGTGAAGGGCTCCTCCTCCCCCTCCTCCCCGCCGCCGAAGAGGTTGAGCTGGCCCTCCACGTTGCGCCGGTCCCGCTCTTCGATGTAGTCGAAGAGGCCGTCGATGGCCTCCACCTGGGCGCGGCGGTTGGGGTTGAGCTTGTCCAGACAGCCGCAGCGCACCATGTTTTCAATGGCCTTTTTGTTCAGCTGCCGGGTCAAGATCTTCTTCATCCGGTCGACGAAATTGTAGAGGGAGGTAAAGGGCCCGCCCTTCTCCCGCTCCGCCACGATCTCGGCAATGACCCCCTCCCCCAGCCCCTTGATGCCCAGGAGGCTGTACTGGATGGCGTCCCCCGACACGGTGAAGCGCTGGTAGCTCTCGTTGATGTAGGGCGGCAGCACCGGAATCTTCATCTGGTCGCACTCGGCAATGTACTCGGCCACCTTGTCGGTGTTGCCCAGCACGCTGGTGAGGAGGGCGGCCATAAACTCCTTGGGGTAGTGGCATTTTAAGTAGGCCGTCTGGTAGGCCACATAGGCGTAGGCCGCCGCATGGGATTTGTTGAAGGCATAGGAGGCGAAGGAGGACATCTCATCGAAGATGTCGTTGGCCGTCTTCTCGTCGATGCCATTTTTGATGCAGCCCACGCACTGGCTGTCAGGGTCCTCGTCGCCGTAGAGGAAGCGCTGGCGCTCCCTCTGCATCACGTCGGCCTTCTTCTTGCTCATGGCCCGGCGGACCATGTCGGCCTGGCCGTAGGTGAATCCCGCCAGCTTGCGGCAGATCTGCATCACCTGTTCCTGGTAGACGATGCAGCCGTAGGTCACGTCGAGGATCTCTTCCAGCCAGGGGTGCTTGTAGGTGATGAAGGCGGCGTTTTTGCTGGCCTTCAAGTAGCGGGGGATCGAGTCCATCGGTCCCGGGCGGTAGAGGGAGATGACGGCGATCAAGTCCTCGATGCGGGTGGGGCCCAGATCGGTGAGCACCCGCTTCATCCCCTCCGATTCAAACTGGAACACCCCCCGGGCATCGCCCGAAGCCAGCATCTCAAAGGTGACCCGGTCCTGCTTGTCTATGGCCCCGATGTCAAAATCGGGCTCCCGGCGGCGAATCATCCGCTCGGCGTCGCTGATGACCGTCAGGGTGCGCAGGCCGAGAAAGTCCATCTTCAGGAGGCCCAGTTCCTCCAGAGTAGTCATGGTGAACTGGGTGACGATCTGCCCGTCGGTGCTCTGCAATGGTACGTACTCGTAGACCGGCAGCCGGCTGATGACCACCCCGGCGGCGTGGGTCGAGGCGTGGCGGGGCATCCCCTCCAGCTTCATGGCCATATCCAGCACCTCGTGGGCGGTCTGGTCGCTGTCGTAGAGCTGCTTGAGGTCGGAGGAGATCTTCAGCGCCTCGGCGATGGTGATGTGCAGCTGCATGGGGATGAGCTTGGCGATCTGGTCGCAGGTGGAGTAGGCGATGCCCAGGGCCCGCCCCACGTCCCGCACGGCGGCTCGGGCCGCCATGGTGCCGAAGGTGATGATTTGGGCCACGTGGTCGGCGCCGTACTTCTCAATGACATAGTCGATGACCAACTGCCGCTTTTCATAGCAGAAGTCGATGTCGAAATCGGGCATCGAGACCCGCTCCGGGTTTAAAAACCGCTCGAAAATCAGGTTGTACTCGATGGGGTCGATCCCGGTGATGCCGATGCAGTAGGCCGCCAGGCTGCCCGCGCCCGAGCCGCGCCCCGGCCCCACCGGGATGTCGTGGCTCTTGGCATAGTTGACAAAGTCCTGCACGATGAGGAAGTAGTCCACATACCCCATCTGGGTGATGACCCCCAGCTCGTAGGAGAGCCGGTCCTGGATCTCCTGCGGGCAGTCCTTCCCGTAGTGGTTCCAGAGCCCCTGCCAGCAGAGGTCCTCGAAATAGGACTGGTTGTCGCCGGTGGGCGAGGTGAAGTAGGGCAGCTTGGTGACCCCGAACTCGAAGTCCAGCTGGCACATGTCGGCAATTTTGCGGGTGTTGGCAATGGCCTCGGGCAGGTGGCCGAAAAGGGCCTCCATCTCCTCCCGGCCCTTGACGTAGAACTCTTCGGTAGAGAACTCGATGCCGGTGTCCTCGTCCACCGTCTTCCCCAGCTGGATGCAGGTGAGCAGGTGCTGCATCTTGCTGTCCTCTCGGCTCAGGTAGTGACAGTCGTTGGTGCAGACCAATCCCACATCCAGCTTTTTGGCCAGGGCCACCAGTTTGGGGTTGACCTCCGCCTGCAGATCCAGGCCGTGGTTTTGCAGCTCGATGTAGTAGCGGTCCTTGCCGAAGAGGTCGCGGTAGAAGCAGGCGGTCTCCTCCGCCCCCTTGTCGTCCCCCTGCAAGAGCAGGCTGGGCACCTCGCCGGCAATGCAGGCCGAGAGGGCGATGAGCCCCTCGCTGTGCTCCTGCAGCAGCTGGTGGTCGATGCGGGGCTTTTTGTAGAAGCCGTCGATAAAGGCCTGGCTGACCATGTAGATGAGATTTTGGTAGCCGGTGTAGTTTTCGCAGAGGAGGACCAGGTGGTGGTTTTGCGAGTCGAGCCCGTGCACCTTGTCGGTGCGGGCGCGGCTGGCCACATAGACCTCGCAGCCGATGATGGGCTTGACTCCTTTGGCTTTGGCGGCCTTGTAGAAGTCGATGACCCCGTACATCACCCCGTGGTCGGTGATGGCCACCGCGTCCTGCCCCAGGGAGAGGACCTTGTCCATCAACTGGTTGATGCGGCAGGCCCCGTCGAGCAGGCTGTACTCGGTGTGCAGGTGCAGGTGGACAAAACCGTTGTCATTGGCCATTGCTTCCTTCCTCCTCTCGCAGTTTTTTTGCCAGTTGCCGGATCTTGGCCAGCCGCCGGTTGAGGCTGGAACGGCTGATCCCCGGCGGGCAGACTTCCATCAGCTGGTTGAGGGAGGCCTCGGGGTTTTCCAGCCGCAGCCGGGCGGCCAACAGCAGCTCCTCCCCCAAAAAGTCCTCCCCCCTCTTTTTCAGTATGTACTCGATGTCCGCCGTCTGCCCGGCCGCGGCGGTGGCGGTCTTGTCGATGTTGGCGGTCTCACAGTTGGTGAGGCGGTTGACCTGGTTGCGGATGTCCTTGTAAATTTTGACGTTCATCACTTCCAGCGACTTCATCGGCGCGCCAACGGCCACCAGCACCTCCTCGATCTCCTTGCTGTCTTTGAAGTAGAGGAGGTTGACGTTCCCCCGGCGGGAGACCTTGGGCTGCCAGCCGATGCGGCGGAACTCCTCGGCCAGGTCCTCCGTCAGCCCCCGGCGGGAGGAGGTCAGTTCCAGGTGGTACTCCTTTTGGGGGTTGGTGACCCGCCCCATGCTCAAAAAGGCGCCCGCCAAAAAGTGGCGGCGGCACTCGGTGCAGACAAAGCACTGGCGCTGGATGTGCAGGCTCACCTCCTGCCCGGCATGGCCGTAAAAGAGGAGGATCTGCTGGATGTCGTCGGGGTCCACGATGCGAAAGGAGTAGAGGCTGTGCCCGGCGGCATTCTGCCGCTCGATGCTGTAGGTGCGCATCATCTCGCCGAAGATGCGGCGGGTCAGCTCCTTGGCAAACTGCACCACCGCCTTTTTTTCCGACACCAGCTCGATGGAGGCAGCGGAAAAAGACCTGCCGCCGAGCAGCAGGCCATACAGCATGGCCGCCGCACAGCAGCGGGTCTCCGGCACATTTTTCATGATCTCCGTCTTGACCGAGGTGGAAAATGACATGGCCTACCTGTCCTTTAAGATGTCCCGATGGGTGACCTTGGCCTTGAGCCCCTGGTCGGCAAAATGGCGGTTGAGGGTCTCTGCAATGGCCACCGAGCGGTGCTTGCCGCCGGTGCAGCCGATGCCGATGACCAGTTGGCTCTTGCCCTCGTTCTTGTAGTAGGGGACCGAGAAATCCAGCAGGTCAAAGAGCTTTTGCACGTAGAGCCCCGTCTCCTTCTGCCCGAACACATAGTCGTAGACCGGCTGGTCCAGCCCGGTCTGGTGCTTGAGTTCGGGGATGTAAAAGGGGTTGGGCAGGAAGCGCACGTCAAAGACCAAGTCCGCCTCCACCGGAATGCCGTATTTAAAGCCAAAAGAGAGGGTGTCGATTTGGAAGAAGGAAGAGGCGCTGTCGGCAAAGATGTCGATGATGCGCTGCTTGAGCTGGGTGATGGAGAGGAGGGTGGTGTCGATGACGTAGTTGGCCTGCTCCTTTACCGGCTTGAGGATCAGCCTGTCGGCAGCCACCGCCTTTTCCAGCGAACCGGCCACATCCAACAGGGGGTGGCGGCGGCGGGTCTCCTTATAGCGGCGCACCAGCACCTCGTCGGCGCAGTCCAAAAAGAGGATCTTCACGTCGACCCCGGTGGCCTTGATGCTCTCCACCTCTTCCAGCAGCTTGTAGAAAAAGTCGCCCGAGCGGGCGTCGGCCACCACCGCCACCTTGCGCAGCTTGCCATCGGTCTGTGCGCAGACCTCAAAGAAGCGGCCGATCAGGGCCGGCGGTATGTTGTCGATGCAGTAGTATCCCATGTCCTCGATGACCCGCACCGCCTGGCTCTTCCCCGCTCCCGAAAGGCCGGTGATCACCAAAAGCTCCATCTTCGCGTCCATTTTTACATCCCCCTCGCCAACTGCCCGAACGGGCAGTTCGTCTCGTTTGGTCGGTGGGAGGCAGCCCTCACTGCTCCCCTAAAAAACGCACCTCCGGCTCCAGGGAGAAGCCGGTCTTTTCGCGCACGATCCGCTGCACCTGGGCAATCAGCCCCAGCACGTCGGCGCAGGTGGCGCCGTCGGCGTTGACCACAAAGCCGCAGTGTTTCTCGCTCACCCGGGCCCCGCCCACCGAAAAGCCCCGCAGCCCGCACTCGTCGATGAGCTTGGACGCATAGCTGCCCTGGGGGCGTTTGAAGGTGCTGCCGGCGCTGGGCTGCTCCATGGGCTGTTTGGTGTAGCGGCGGCCCAGCAGGTCGTCCATCTTCTCCTTGATGGCCCCCTTCTCCCCCGCCCGCAAGCCGAGGGAGACCCGGGTGATGAGGCAGTCCCGGTCGGAAAAGTAGCTGTGGCGGTAGGAAAAGCCGCACTCCTCCCGGGAGAAGGTCTTTTCCTCCCCCCCCTCCCAGAAGGTCACGGAGGAGAGGACGTCCTTCATCTCGCCGTCGTAGGCGCCGGCGTTCATGTAGGCCGCCCCGCCCACGCTGCCGGGGATCCCCCAGGCAAATTCCAGCCCGGAGAGGCCGTGCTGGTAGGCGCTGTAGCAAAGCCTCGCCAAAGAGACCCCGGCGTCCACCTCCACCGCCTCGCCGTCAAAGGAGAGGCGGCCGTATTTGTTGGCGCTCTTGAGCACCACGCCGCGGTAGCCCCCGTCCCCCACCAGCAGGTTGGAGCCCCGCCCCAGCGGAAACCAGGGAAGCCCTTCCCGCTCCAGCAGGGTGTAGAGCTCCCCTGCCGCCTGGGCGGTGTGGGGGATGACCATCCAGTCGGCTGTCCCCCCAATGCGAAAGGTGGTGTGGCGGGAAAGGGGTTCGTCGCGCAAGATGTCGCAGTCCTTGGTCTTTGCCTCTTGAATAAAGCGGTCGTAGTTCAAAGCGTTCCTCCTGCCAGTGCAGTATTTCCGGTCACAGAGAGACCGGGACGCGCCGGTTGGCCAGGGCCTTTTCAAAGCGGCCCAGGTCGGCGTTGACGATCAGTTCTTCGGGAAAATCGGCGGCCGCGAGGATGTCGGTGGCCTTTTCAAATTCCCCCACCCGGAAGGGGGAGTGGGCGTCGGTGTTGACGATGACCTCCACCCGGTGCTCTTTGCAGAGCTTGGCGATGGTGAACATATTTTCGGCCGCCCCCTCGCGGAAGGTCACCGACGAGGCGTTGAATTCGATGTACTTGCCGCTGTCCTTGAAGAGGGGCACCACCCGCTCGTAGTCAAAGCGGTAGCAGTTGGCCCCGGGGTGGCCAAAGACGTCCACATAGGGGTTTTTCAGCAAGTTGAGCACCGCCTCGGTGTTCTCCTCCACGCTGCCGGGGGCGATGACCTCGGGGTGCATCGAGCAGACCACCCACTCCATCTTCTGCAAAAAGTGTTCGTCCAGGTCCACCTTGCCGGTGCAATCCATCAAGTTCAGCTCGCACCCCCGCAGCACCCGCACCCCTTCGATGACCGGGGGGAGCTGGCGGAGGTTGCCAAAGTGCCAGAGGTCGGGCGAGTCGGGCATGGAGGGGGCGTGGTCGGTCATCCCCAAGATGGGAAGCCCCTTTTCGGCGGCGCCCCGGGCCATCTCGATGACGGTGCCGTAGGCGTGGGTGGAGGCGATGGTGTGGGTGTGGGTGTCTGCAATCAATCTCATGCTGTTTTTATCTCCTTTGGCGTTACACTATTCACTCTATGTGGTCGGGCGGCCGTTCATCCCCTAAAAGAGGTCGACGTCCTGCTCCTCGGCCTTTTTTACGTCCTCGATCATTCCCAGGTTGGTCAGCAGCTGGCGGGCGGCGTTGTAGCCCATCCTCTTCTGGCGGTTGTTCATGGCCGCCACCTCGATGATGATGGCCAGGTTCCGCCCGGGCTTCACCGGGATGGTGAGGGAGGGGATCTTGATCCCCAAAATTTCGGTGTGGGTGTTTTCCAGGCCGATGCGGTCGTAGTTCTTGTCGGCCTCCCAGGGCTCCAGGTGGATGATCATATCCACCTTCTCGCTCATCTTGACCGAGCCGATGCCGAAGATGCGGCGGACGTTGACGATGCCGATGCCCCGCAGTTCGACAAAGTGGCGGATGTTGTCGGGTGAAGTGCCCACCAGGGTGGTGGTGGAGGTCTTGCGCAACTCCACCGCGTCGTCGGCGATGAGCCGATGGCCCCGCTTGACCAGCTCGATGGCGGTCTCGCTCTTGCCGACGCCGCTCTCCCCCAACAGCAAGATGCCCTCGCCGTAGACCTCGACAAGCACGCCGTGGCGGGTGATGCGGGGGGCCAGTTCGATGTTGAGCAGGGAGTTGAGCCCCGACATGAAGGCGGAGGTGGGCTCGCTGGTGCGCAGCAGGGGGACGCCGTTTTCCTCGGCGTAGCGGATGGCGGACTCGAAAATCTCCAGCCCGCGGGTGAAGATGACGGTGACCGGCTGGGTCTTGAAGAAGCGGCAGAGACTTGCGTCCCGCGCCTCGTCGTCGAGGTCCAGCAGGTAGGAGTACTCCAAATTGCCGATGAGCTGGATGCGGGAGCAATCAAAAAAATCGTGATGGCCCGCCAGGTAGAGGCCGGGGCGGTTCAGATCGCCCACGGTGATGGCGATCTCGGCGGGGTCCTTGGGCATCACGATGGGTTCCAGGCCGAATTTGTGCACGATGGTGGCAAGACTTACGCTGAATTTTCCTTCCATATTTGCAGTCCCCCTTAATGTATCTTAAGTATATATGAAAAATGGCCGCCTTTCAACTGACATTTAGCCGGAAGCGTTTCTTTTAAAAAACGATTATGGTATACTAGGTGCAGACAAGACCGGCGGGCCCCTCCCCCTGCAGACGGGGGCCCGCCAAACCAATACAGAGGAGTTCTTTGGATTATGAAAGTAGCGCTTTTCGTCGAGACCTATCTGCCGTACATCAACGGTGTGGTCACCCACGTCCACTCGCTGAAAACCGGTCTGGAGATGCTGGGCCACCAGGTATTGGTGGTGACCGCCGACCCGGAGGTGAAGCGCCACACCTTGAAAGACGGGGTCCTCTACTGCCCCTGTAAAAAACTCAAGCGGATCTACGGCTACGGCCTGGCCGCCCCCGTGAGTCGGGTGCGGGAAAAGCTCATCGACAACTTCGCCCCCGACATCGTCCACGTCCACCAGGAGTTCGGCATCGGCCTCTTCGGCTACCAGTACGCCAAGCGGCGCAAGGTCCCCATGGTCTACACCATGCACACCATGTACGACGACTACCTCTACTACGTGGTGCCCAAGCACCTGATCCCCGCCGCCAAGCAGGTGGCCGGCCGCTACTCGCGGATGTTTGTCAAGGCCGCCGCCCAGGTGACCGGCCCCTCGAAAAAGGTCGAGAGCTATCTGCGCAGCCACGGCATCAAAAAGCCGGTCAACGTGGTGCCCAACCCGGTGGAGCTGGACACCTTCAACCTGGAACACGCCGACATGGAGAAGGTCGCCGCCCTGCGGGAGCAGTTTGGCTACGCGGCCGACGACTTTGTCACCGTCTTCGTCGGCCGGGTCGGGAAGGAGAAAAACATCGACCAGCTGCTGGATTTCTGGGCCGCCTCCCAGTTGGCAAAGGAGCCCCGCATCAAGCTGATGGTCATCGGCGACGGGCCGGAGCGGGAGGAGCTGATCGACAGGGCCGCGTCGCTGGGCCTCTCGCCCCAGGTGCAGTTCATCGGCAAGGTGATGCACGACCAGCTGCTGGAATACCTGGTGGCCTGCGACGCCTACGTCACCGCCTCCCTCTCGGACACCAACTCCATCTCCATGCTGGAGGGGATGGCGGTGGGCCTGCCGGTCTTTCACATCCACGACCCCCTGAACAAGGGCCAGGTGGTGGAAGGGGTCAACGGCTTCATCTACAACAGCGCCGACGAGCTGGCGGAAAAACTGCTGGCCTACCGGGATTTGGAGGACAAACAGCCCCTCAAGGAGTCGGTGGTGGAGTCGGTGCAGCACTCCGGCGCCAAGACCCTGGGCGAAAACCTCGAAAAAATCTATGTCAAGGCCCTGCGCTCTTGACTAACGCAAATTTTGTGATATACTATCGCATCGGGCGGAAGGGATACAGCTGTCCTCGAAATGTGGACATCTCCCCCTCCCCGCCCCTGTGTACGATACAGAAATGACTGCGGCCCGACCTGGGTCGCCGCCTGCACTTCAAATGGCGCGCCAGATCCCCCGCCCAAACGGGGGCGCGCCATTTTTTGTGGCGCAGAGAAGAAAACGGAGGGTACCACGGTGAAAAAACAACACTACGACATTGCCATTATCGGCGGCGGCATCGGCGGCATCATGGCCGCTTACCGGATCGCGGAGAACGCCCCGGAGAAATCGGTGGTGCTGGTGGAAAAGGGCCATGCCATCGTCAAGCGGGTCTGCCCCATCGTCGCCAAAAAGGTGCAAAAGTGCATCAAGTGCGAGTCCTGCGCCATCATGGAGGGGATGGCCGGCGCCGGCGCCTTTTCCGACGGCAAGTATGTCATCTCCACCGAGTACGGCGGCTGGCTGACCGACTTTTTGGCCCCCAGCACGGTCATCGACTACATCGAGCAGGCCGACAAGATCCTGGTCTCCTTCGGCGCCACCACCGAGCGGTTCATGCCCAACAACGACCTGAAAAAGCTCTGCCTGCAAAACGACCTGCACATGGCCCAGGCCCAGCTCAAACACCTGGGGACCGACGCCAACTTCGATACCATGCGCAAGCTCATCGAGGAGATCAGCTCCAGGGTGGAGATCGTCACCGACACCAACGTGATCGACGTCGACCGCGAGAGCCACGAGATCTTCACCGAGGACCGCAGCGGCACCGCCTCCTTCAAGGCGGACGAGATCATCTTCGCCGTGGGCCGGGCCGGCAGCCGCTTCTTCTCCGAGTGGTGCGCCCAAAATCAGATCCCGCTGGAAAACAACCAGGTGGACGTGGGGGTGCGCGTCGAGCTGCCCTCGATGATTTGGGACGACTTCTCCAAAAAGATCTACGAGCCCAAAATCTGGTACCGCTCCAAAAAATACGGCGACGTGACGAGGATGTTCTGCTTTAACGAGCGGGGCCAGGTGGTGACCGAGAACACCGACGGGGTGCTCACCGTCAACGGCCACGCCTACCGGGACGAGGCCAAGAAGAGCCAGAACTCCAACTTTGCCCTCCTCTCCACCATCCGCTTCACCCAGCCCTTCAACCAGCCCATCGAGTACGCCCGCCACGTGGCCCGGCTGGCCAACCTCATCAGCGGCGGCAGCGTGCTGGTGCAGCGCCTGGGCGATTTGGAGAACGGCCGTCGCACCGACGAGGCCCGGCTGCGCCAGTCCACCACCCGCCCCACCCTGGACGCGGTGGCCGGCGATCTCTCCCTGTGCATGCCTAAGCGCCAGCTCGACAGCATCCTGGAGACCCTGCACGCCCTGGACGCCATTGCCCCCGGCACCGCCAACCACGACACCCTGCTCTACGGCATTGAATGCAAATACTACTCCGCCCGTCCGGCGGCCGACGACTTTGCCATCAGCGGCTGCAAGGGCATCTACGCCCTGGGCGACGGGGCCGGTTTCACCCGTTCCCTCTCCCAGGCGGCGGCCAACGGCCTCTACGTGGCCGACAAACTGACCAAGAAATAGCCTTCTTCCCGGCGTTTCAAAAGCGGCCAGACCGAGCGATTCGGCCTGGCCGCTTTTTGCGTGCGGGACACGGCGATGGGCACTCCGTCCCTCAAAAACTGTGCAAACGTTTGCCAGCAATTTCTCAGAATCTGGCAATGGTCACAAAATTTCCTGAAAAGAGTCTCCGTTTTTCTGTTGCAGAGAAACGCAAAACACCCTGTCTTCCAGCAGGTCAATGGGATTACAAAGCCGATCTGCGCACAATTTTTGATAGCTTTCAATGGCTTCTGTCAGCTCTTTTTCAGTCACTTGTGGAGAGGTGCGCACAGATACCGTGACCACGCCCTCTCCCCTCCCCTCCCCGGGCTGAATGTAGGGGGCGGCGCTGGCAATCAGCCCCCACTCGCTCTTGTAGCCGTCCAGCCGCCGGTTGAGGAGGAGGTACCCCAGGTATTCCTGGGCCCCCAGCGGGTAGGAGCGCTCCTCCTCCGCACGGAGGGCCCGCACCGCGCCCGCGCCCAGCGGCCCTGCTTCAACGATCGGCAGAGTGACCCTCTCGTCGGCCAGGTCGCGGATCTCGGCAAAGCCGAACTGGCCGTTTTCCTCCCGGGTGAGGCCCATCCACTCCTCGCTGTATTCGCCGGTGTAGGCGTAAATTTTGGCGCTCGGCCGGATGCGCAGCTGCTCGATGAAGAACTGCCGCAGCAGGGGCAGGTTGCCCCGGTAGACCAGTTCGTCGGAGACAAAGACCTGGTCAGCGCTGTCCAAAAAGACCTCCCGCTGGGAGAGCTGGCGCTGCAGGTCGCCCAGGTCCTCCCCCCGCAGGGTGAGGTATTGGTTCTCCTCCGGCTGCAGGATGCAGAGGACCGCCGTGTAGCCGCGCTCATCCCCCTGCAGCGCCAGGGCGCGAACGATCTTGCGGCGGCTGATCTGCTGTCCGCCGGCACAGCCGGTGAGCAGCAACAGACAGCAGAGCAAAGCTGTCGCCACACTAGTGAACCGCTTCACCGCGAGCACCTCCTCTCCTCTTCTCCCCTCCGTTTGTCGCCCGCTTATAAAGCACGTAGAGCAGGGGCAACAGCGCCAAGGTCAGGGGGGCAAAGCAGCCCTTGACCACGGCCGTGAGCCACTCATATAGCCGGTTGCTGGCCCCCACCGCCACCGAGAGGGCGGCCACCAGGGCCAGCACCGTCCAGGCCCCACTGTTGTAGCGGCGGTCGGGCAGCACCCCTTGCAGGGCGGTGCAGAGGGCCAGCAGCAGGGCGGTCACCCGCGCAAAGGAGATGAGCACCCAGATGACCAGGTAAAAGGAGTCCAGCCGCTGGACCACCGACAGGTCGGAGGAGACGGCCAGGGCGTAAAAGGGGTACTGCTGCGTCTGGGCGTAGTTCCCCAGGGCCAGCTTCACCAGTAGGGATAGGCCCACCGACCCGCCGGTGGCCAGCCAGAAGTAGCCCTGAAAGACCGAGGGGGTGCGCTGCGCCAGGTGCTTGACCAGGGTGAAGAGGAGCAGCAGCTCCACATTCGACTGCAAGACGGCGACAAAGGTCCCCCAGAGTCCGTTCCACCGCACCTGCGAATAGGCCCGCAGGGCCGACGGCTCCACGTTCCCCACCGTGCCGAAAAAGATGAGGGCGACGGAGAGGGCGGCGCAGACAAAAATTACCGAAGCGGTGCGGGCAAAGCTCTCGATCCCCACCACCACGCCGAAGATGAGCACCCCCAGGAAGGGGAGCAAAAAGACCAGATAGCTGCTCTGAGGGAAGATCTCCCGGTTGAGAAAGCGGACAAAACCGCAGATGGAGTGGGCGGCGGCCAGCCCCAGAAAGGCCGCCAACAGCCCGTTGTAGAGCCGCCCCAAAGGCCGGTTGTACAGGAGCATGAAGTCGCAGAGGTTCTTGCCAGTGCCGTCCTCCAGCGCGAAAAAGAGGGCGCCGATCCCCCAGACGGCCAGGTTGCCCAGGACCAATCCGGCAATGCTGGAGCCAAACTCCACCTGTCCGGCGGTGGCGCGGGGGTAGTAGGTCAGGTAGCTGAAGAGGTTGGAGAGGACCAGCAGCAGGGCAAACTGCTTGCGGCCGATATACTGTATCCCCTTATGCATCGCCGTGCCCCCCATCGCTCTGCACCGAGGAGCCGGGCAGATCCTGTACGATGCCGCTGCGGCTCCTCTGCAGGGTGGGCCAGCTGGCCCGCACAAAGACGTCGCGAAACGCCGCCTTGCCAAAGGGGGAGATGGGGCTGGTATAGGGGATGCCGAAGGTGTTGATGGAGCAGAGGTTGAGCAGTAGCGCCAACAGCCCCAGTGAGATGCCGTAGAGCCCCCAAAAGCCCCCCAGCAGGATAAAGGCGAACTTGAGGATGGTCACCGGCTCGTAGAGGTTCGGCACCACAAAGGAGCTGACGGCTGTCAGGGCCACGATCAACACCATGGGGGTGCCGATGAGGCCGGCCGAGACCGCCGCATCGCCGATGACCAGGGCCCCGACGATGCTGACGGCGTGCCCCACCGATTTGGGCAGCCGCAGCCCCGCCTCTCTCATGATTTCAAAGATGATGTGGATGATGAGGGCCTCCACCATCAGCGGGAAAGGCGTTCCCTGCTGCGCTTCGATGATCTTGACCAGCAGCTCCTTGTGCAGCAGCTCCGGGTGGTGGGTCACCACCGCCACATAGCCGCCGGGGAGGAGGAAACTGATTGTAAAGGCCAAGAACTTTAAGCAGCGGATAAAGGTCACGTAGTAGGGGCGCTGGGCGTAGTCGTCCAGCGACTGAAAGTTTTCGCTGAAGAGATAGGGCGCCACCAGCACAAAGGGGGTGCCGTCGATGAGGATCCCCACCCGGCCCTCCATGATTTTGCCACAGAGGGTGTCCGGGCGCTCGGTATACCCCACCCCGGAGAAGAGGGAGGCGTTCTTCTTGTCCAAAAACGGGGTCACGTAGCCGCTGTCCAGGATGGCCTCCAAACGGATGGTGCCCAGCCGCTCCTTGATTTCCGCCAGCACCTTGGCGCTGACCTTATCGGTCATGTAGACCAAAAAGACGTCGGTCTTGCTCTCGCTGCCCAGGTTCATGTATTCAAATTTCAGGTGGGGGCTCTTCATCCGCCGGCGGATCATGGTCAGGTTGATGCGGGCGGCCTCCACAAACCCCTCCCTGCTCCCCCGCATATTCTGCTCGTTCCCCGGTTCGGAGATGGAGCGAAAATTGAACCCCTGCACCCCCAGAGCCAGCCCTTTTTCGCAGCCGTCGATGAGCAGCACCGCAAAGCCGGACATGGCAAATTGCAAAACCTCTTCCCGGGTGAGGACCACCTTCTGGTCGGCGGCCAGAAAATCGGTCCGCCCCAGGGTCAAAAAGAGCTCTTCCGGCTCTTGGATGCAGGCGTCCCGGTACTCGCGCAGGGGCTCGATGATCAATTCCGCCAGGGTGCCGATGCCGATCATCCCCTCGCAAAAGACCAGTTCGCACCGGTGCCCCGCCAGATGGATGGATTTATTTAAAAAGTCGGAGCTGTTTTGCACCAGCGCCCGCAGGGCGACGATGTTCTCCGTCAAATCGGCGCACAGTCTCATTTCCATCACCTCTCTCTGGCCTATTCTGGCCTTTTTTCCACCGCTTCATACATAATAGAGGCGGCTGACACCATACTAGCGACAGGTGATGTTATGTTAGTTTTGATTGTGCGCACGACGATACTTTACGCCATCGTCGTCATAGCCCTGCGACTGATGGGAAAGCGGCAGATCAGTGAGATGCAGCCCTCTGAATTGGTGACCACCATCCTCATCTCCAATATCGTCTCCCTCCCCATCGAGAACACCGATATCCCCATTTTGGCCGGCATCCTGCCCATCTTCCTGATCATCTGCTACGAGGTGTTCCTCTCCTTTTTCTCCCTCAAGAGCAATCGCTTCCGCAAGATGGTCACCGGCACCCCCATCGTGGTGGTGCGAGAGGGGAAGATCGTGCAAAACGAGCTGGAAAAGCTGCGGATGACCGTGGAAGACCTGCTGGAGGAGCTGCGCCTCAAGGACATCTTCTCCCTGGAAGACGTCTACTATGCCATCGTCGAGACCAACGGCAAACTCAGCGTACTCCAGCGCTTCTCCGCCGCCACCGTGCAGAATAAGGACATGCAGATCGCCGGCACCGACCCCACCCCGCAGCTGGTGGTCATCAGCGACGGCAAATTGATGGAACAGGCCCTGCGCGACTGCGGGATCGACCGCCAGTTCGTAGAGGACAAACTGGCGGCCAGCCACTGCCGCATCCCCGACGTCTTCCTCATGACCTGCGACAGCTATCGCAACATTCGCATCGTAAAAAAAGAGGGGAATTGACCCCCCCTTTCACCCATCCATGCCCGAAAAGGCATTTTACTTTACAGTATATAAGGAGGCGGTTTCGTGAAGCGCGTCATCCTCGCACTGAGCATCTTCGCCCTCTCGGTGGCCCTGGCCGTGACCTCGACCCAAATTCTCACCAACTGCTACAACGACATCAACGGCAGGCTCAACGAGGTCATCTTGCTGGCCACCGACGGCAGCGAGCAGCTGCCCGAAGAGAACGAAAAGCTGATGCAGTCCTGGGAGGACAGCAAACAGCTCATCAACCTGTTTACCAACCGCAAAAATGTGGAGGACATCGGGGTGTCCATCTACAAGATGCAGGGCTATTTGGAAAAGGGGGAACTCTCCCTCTACCTGGGTGAGTGCTACGGCGTTCGCTCCAACTTGGAGCACATCCTCAAGGGGGACAATATCACCTGGGAGATTTTGACCTAGTCACCTGCTTTCACAGCGCGCAAAAAGCGACAATGGGGCGCTCGAGAATTCGTTCTCGGGCGCCCCATTGTCGCCTTGCGTGGCAAGGCACTATTGAATGTGGGAAAATCGCTACTTTCCGTCCTTTTGCAGCAGCCGTTTGAGCTCGTCCATAAAGGAGTTGATGTCCTTGAATTCCCGGTAAACCGAGGCAAAGCGCACATAGGCCACCTCGTCGATCGCCTTGAGCTCCTCCATCACCTTTTCGCCAATTTCGGTGGAGGTGACCTCCCCCATCAGGGAGTTTAAGAAGGAGGACTCGATGTCGGCCGCCAACTCTTCCAGCTGGCTCAGGGGGATGGGGCGCTTCTCACAGGCCCGGATCAGCCCGCCCAGCAGTTTGTCCCGGTCGAACAGCTCCCTCGACTTGTCCTTTTTGATGACGATGAGGGGCAGATTTTCAATCACCTCATAGGTGGTGAAGCGGCGGCCGCAGCTGAGACACTCCCGGCGGCGGCGGATCTTCTCCCCCTCTTCGGTTGGGCGGGAATCGACGACTTTGCTCTCTGTATAGGAACAAAACGGACATTTCATATAGTTCTTCTCCCTCTCTGTGCCCGCCTTACAGCAAATCCTCCAAAACGTATTGGAGCTGAAGGGGAGCAACTTTACAGTCTACCAGCAGCTGAAAGACCTTTTCAGCCCGCCGGGAGAGCGAAGTGAAATCGGCGATCCGGCGCGATTCCCCGCTCTCATAAGACGTCACTTCAAATCCATAGCCGATGTAGTAGATCTCATTCAGTTCCCGGTACTCTCTGATCAAGTCGTAGCGGATCCTGCTTTGGAGATCTTCTGTATAGGCTGTCTTCACGATCATTTTGATTCCCTCCATACGTGTAATATGGAAGATTATACGTTGGAATCCACAATATGACAACCAAAAACATTCGACAATTTTTTCATCCACTAAGCAAATGCTCATAAATTTGCTATTTGCACAAATTCGGCTCACATCTGAACAATTTGCCATTTTTCCTGTCGGACGGGGGATGTGCCGTATCGGTCTTTCCCCCGGAGATACAGCTGACCGCCGCCTCCTTTGTTAGGTACTCTCCATCATCCTGCAAGTCGGAGGAGAGTCCCCCCTCCTGCGGGAGAGGGCCTGAGCAACCTGCAATGCCGGCCCTCTCTCAAGCGGGAGGCCCTTTTTTGACAGCGCAAGACCGGAGCTTATCCCCCTGATAGGGAAAAACAGCGCTTCAAATCGCCCTTTCTGCGGGTCCCTTGTGTACCTGCCCACAAGGGACCGGGGCTCCTCCCCCCTTCCACACCGGCTGAGTGGATGCGGTAAACCCAATCAAGGGGCAGGCTCTCCTCCCCTTTTGTCAGGCGCTTTTTAGTATAGGGGATTTTTTGATAAATTGCAACTCTGTACAGGTCAAAAAATTCCCGCCGTCCAGCGGACAGCGGGAATTTCTCTGCGCGAAAAAGGGAAATTATTTTTTCTTTTTGGCCTTGGGCGCTTTGGCGGCTTCGGCCTTCTTTTTGGCTTTGTGCTCCTGCCAAACCACCCACAACGGGCCGCTGATGCAGAGGCTGGAGTAGACGCCGGAAATCATGCCCACGATCATGGGGAAGGCGAAGGTCAGGATGGTGGTGACGTTGAAGATCAGCGCCACGATGCAGACCACGCTCATGGCCATAACGGTGGTGATGGTGGTGTTCATGGTGCGCACAAAACTCTGGTTGATGCTCAGGTTGACCCGTTCGGCCACCGGCGTCGAGCGGTGCAACTGGGTGTTCTCGCGGATGCGGTCGTAGATGACGATGGTGTCGTTGATCGAGTAGCCCAGAATGGTCAAAACGACGGCAATGAAGTTGTCGTTGAGGGGGATGCGGCAGAGGGTGAAGACCGCAAAGACCATGACCACGTCGTGGAGCAGGGCCACCACAGCCATGACCCCAGCCGACCAACCGCCGATTTTGCGAAAGCGCAGGGCGATGAAGAGGATCATCAGCACGGCGGCAAAGACCACAGCGGCAATGCACTTGAGGAAGAACTCGCCGCCCATGGTGGGATCGACGCTGTCGATCGACTCCTGGGTCAGCTCGTTAGCGGCAAATTTTTCATCGAGCATCGACTGGATCGAACTGACCTTGTCGATGGAGATGGTGCCCGAATTGGGCAGGGAGATCACCACATTCTGTTTGCCGGTGGCGCTGTTTTGCGAGTACTGCAAGTTGAGGTGCTGGCCGTCCAGCGCCGCCTTCATCTCGCTTTCAAAGGAGGATTTGTCCAGCTCGCCCTGATAGGAATAGGTGATGATGGCGCCGCCGGTGAACTGGATGTCCCGCTTGACGCCGAAAATCACCGAGACCAGGATGGTCACCGCCACAATGGCCAGGGAGATGGTGAAAAAGATTTTTCGCTTGCCGACGATATTCATGTTACTCTTCATCTTTTTTACCTCCGTACAGCCATTTGGAGCCAAAGCACTTGAACTTGGAGACGGACCTGAGCATCAGTCGAGAGGCGCCCATGCCCATGACAAAGTTCATGAGCACACCCACCAGCAGGGTGTAGCCGAAGGAGTAGATCGAACCGGTGATGGCCGAGGGGAAGAACTGGAAGATGGGTTTGAGCAGGGTGGCAAACATGCTTGCCGGCGGGCCGAAGGCCCCCATGAGGATGATGGCCACGATGATGACGGTGATGTTGCCGTCAAAGATGGCGGAGAAGGCGCGCTTGTAACCGGATTGGATGGCCGCGTTCACCGATTTGCCGGAGCGCAGCTCTTCCTTGATGCGCTCGGCGGTGATGACGTTGGCGTCCACCCCCATGCCGATGGCGAGGACGATGCCCGCTATGCCCGGCAGGGTGAGGGTAAAGCTGGGGAAGGGGGCAAAGTAGCCCGAGATGGCGGCGATGGCGCCGGCCGTCTGCCCCACCAGGGCAATGGAGGCGACAGCGCCCGGCAGCCGGTAGACGATGATCATGTACAGGCAGACCAGCAACAGCGCGATCCCGCCGGCCAACACCATGGCGTCTTTGGCGTCCAGCCCCAGAGTGGGGTTGATGGTGTTGTAGTTGTCGGCCGTCAGGGCAAAGGGCAGGGCGCCGGCGTTGATTTTGTCGGCCAGCTCCTTGGCGCTCTCGGCGTCAAAGTTGCCGGAGATGGTGGCGATCCCGTCGGTGATGTGGTCTTTTACATTGGGGTAGCTGATCATCTGGTTGTCCAGCCAGATGGAGATGATCCCGTTGCTGGGGGCCAGCTTGGCGGTGGCCTCCGAGAACTTCTCCTTGCCCGAGTCGTTGAGTTCCAGCTGCACCACAAACTGGGCGCTGCTGCCGCTCTGGCTGCTGGTCTGGCCGGCCTTGGCGCTCTTGACGTCGCTGCCGGTCAGGATGATGTTGGTGGCCGTCGTCCCTGCCGGGGCGCCGGTGCTGTCGGTGCTGTTGCCCTCGCGGAAGGTCAGCTCGGCGGTCTCCCCCAACTCCTTGATGGCGTTTTCGGGGTTGAAGTCGCTCTCCCCCTCTTTCCAGGGGAAGCGGACGATGATGCGGTCGTTTTGATAGTCGGTGTAGACCTCGCTGTCGGTGATATTCTGGGACACCAGGCGCTGTTTGATGACCGACTCGGCGGCGGACATCTCGTCGTCAGTCGCCTCCACATCGGCAGGCGGGGTAAAGGTCACGTCTACGCCGCCGCGGATGTCGATGCCCCACCGGATGCTGTCAACGCCCTTGATGATGATGTTTTCCACATCGCCATACCGGGTGCTGATGCCCGCAATTGCGGTATAAGCCAGCAACACGATGAGTGCAAAGACAACGAAAAATGTGATTTTTCCTCTCTTTTTCACCGGTGAAACTCCTCCAGTTGCAATTTTGAGCGGTGCAGTTGAAAAGCGGCGGAACCGGTCTGCTCCAACCGGCGCTCCCCCGCTCACAAAAGGCACCGTACACATACCGTTCATTATAGGCAAAAAGAGGGGAAAAGTCAAATATCCAGGCGAGGGCGCATCGGGTCTAGAGCCGGTTTTCCGGCAGAGGGACGAGGCCCCCTCCCCCCTTCCCGCACCCTCGGGGCGGCAGGCGGCCCCTGTCCTTCCGACGGGCGATCCAACCGGCGTTCAGGGGCGGTGTCTGTCCCTGTCGGCCCCTTCTGCCAAAACTTGCCTTCAGCGGCCTTTTCCCCGCCGTCAAAAGCGCGGCGGACCCGGCCATACTGGGTCCTTGACCATCCCAACTGCCGAACGGGTATGCGCGCTTTCCCGCCAAAAGGCCCCTTTGGCCGCAATGGAGACGATCAGCCGTCGCTGGAGACCAGAAAGCCCCTTCATCCTGCCAGCTTGAGGTGTCCGTCGGGAGCATGCGGCGCGCGGCCACAGCCCTTCCTTTTGACGCCCTCTGTACAAAAAGAGCAGACGCCCGTGAGGCGTCTGCTCTTGGGGAGAGGCGAGTTCACCTCTCCGCCCTCTTCTCTTTTCAGGCGGCCTTTTGTTCCAGCCGCTTTTCCAGCGAGGCGATGCGGGTCGCCAGACAGAGGATAGAGATGGCGCTCTCCAGCTCTTCCAGCGGCGGGTAGGTGGGGGCGATGCGGATGTTGGCGTCATCGGGGTCCTTGCCGTAGGGGTAGGTGGCGCCCACCGGGGTCAGTTTGACCCCCGCCTCCTGGCAGAGCTGCTCCACCCGTTTGGCACAGCCGGGTTCGGTGTAAAAGCTGATGAAATAGCCCCCTAAAGGCTTGGTCCAGCGGGCGATCCCCAGGCCGCCCAGCTCCCGCTGCAACATCTGCTCCACCAATTCAAACTTGGGCCGCAGGATGTCGGCGTGTTTCTTCATGTGCTCGGCTATCCCCTGGGCAGAGCCGAAGAAGCGGACGTGGCGCAGTTGGTTGATCTTGTCAAAGCCGATGGTCTGGGGGACCGTCAGGGCCTTGATGCGGGCCATGTTCGCCCGGGAGGCGGCGATCACCGCCACCCCGGCGCCGGGGAAGGAGATTTTCGAGGTGGAGGCAAAGACAATGGGCCGGTCGGGACAGCTCGCCTCTTCGCAGCAGCGCAGAATGTCCAGCACCCGGTCGCGCCGGTCAGGGTAGAGATCGTGCACCATGTAGGCGTTGTCCCAGAAGATGGTGAAGTCCTTGGCGGCGGGCTTCATGGCGGCAAACCGCCGCACCGTCTCATCGCTGAAGCTGGTGCCCTCGGGGTTTTGGTACTGGGGCACACACCAGACCCCTTTGATGAGGGGATCGGCCGCCGCCAGCGCCTCCAGTCGGTCCATGTCCGGCCCCTGCGGAGTCATGGCCACCGGGATCATCTCGATGTCCAGCGCCTCGCAGATGCCGAAATGGCGGTCATACCCCGGCGCCGGGCAGAGGAATTTGACCTTCTTCTCCTTCCCCCAGGGGCGCTCGCTCCCCAGGGCGCCCTTGAGCAGGTACTTGGCAATTACATCGTACATCAGGTTGAGGGAGGAGTTGCCGCCGATGAAGATCTGATCCTCCCCCACCCCCAGCAGTTCGCCGAAGAGGCGCTTGGCCTCGGGCAGGCCGTCAAAGAAACCGTAGTTGCGGCAGTCGCTGCCGTCCTCGCTGAAGTAGTCCCCCTCCTCCCGCAGGACGTCGTACATCTCCATCGAGAGGGCCAACTGCTCGCTGCAGGGTTTGCCCCGGGACATGTCCAGGGACAGCCCCTTTGCAGCCGCCTCCCGATATGCCGCCCGGAGGGAGGACAGCTCCGCCGCTGCCTCTCTCAGCCCCATTTCTCCGTATTCCTTTGCCATCTTTCCTGCCTCCCACAAAATCTCTCTCAAACTGAAAAAAACTGCCCTGTATTGCAATTTCAAAAATAAAAAACTTGCAATTTACAGGTGCTTTTTCAAACTTTTATCTTTGTCGATTATTATATACCCTTATTTTATCGGCTGCAACCCCCTTTCATACATTTATCCAGTTATATAAAAGTGCAAGTTAAAAAGTTACATTTCTTCAAATTTCTCACAACTGCCGGTGCCTTCTCCCCCGGCCTGTTTCAAAAAAAGACGCCGGACAAGCCCTTTGGGGCCTGTCCGACGCTCTTTTTTCTCTCTTTTTAAAACTCTGCCGAGCCCGCTGTCCGGGGGAAGGGCAGCACGTCGCGGATGTTGGGGATACCGGTGATGTACATGATCAGCCGCTCAAAACCCAGACCGTACCCGGCGTGCTTGGTGCCGCCAAAGCGGCGCAGGTCCAGGTACCACTCGTAGTCCTCTTCCGCCAAGCCCAGTTCGGCCATCCGCGCCGTCAGCACGTCCAACCGCTCCTCGCGCTGGCTGCCGCCGATGATCTCGCCGATGCCGGGCACCAGCAGGTCGCAGGCCGCCACCGTCTTGCCGTCGTCGTTGATGCGCATGTAGAAGGCCTTGATCTCCTTGGGGTAGTCGGTGACAAAGACCGGCTTCTGAAAGACCTTCTCGGTCAGGTAGCGCTCGTGCTCGGTCTGCAGGTCGCAGCCCCAGAAGACCGGGAACTCGAACTGGTCTTTGTTTTTCTCCAGCAGCTCGATTGCCTCGGTGTAGGTGCAGCGGGCAAAATCGGCGCTGGCCACCCCTTCCAGCCGCTCGATGAGGCCCTTGTCAAAGAAGTTGTTGAAGAAGGCCATCTCGTCGGGGCAGTTGTCCAGCACATAGCGGATGGCGTATTTGAGCATCGCCTCCGCCAGGTCCATGTTGTCGTTCAAATCGGCAAAGGCGATCTCTGGCTCCAGCATCCAGAACTCGGCCGCGTGGCGGGGGGTGTTGGAGTTTTCCGCCCGGAAGGTGGGGCCAAAGGTGTAGACCTTGCCAAAGGCCAGGGCCATGCTCTCGGCGTTGAGCTGACCGGAGACGGTGAGGCTGGTCTTTTTGCCGAAGAAGTCCTTGCTGTAATCCACCTGGCCGTCCTCGGTGCGGGGCGGATTCTCCGCGTCCAGGGTGGTGATGTGGAACATCTCCCCTGCCCCCTCGCAGTCGCTGCCGGTGATGATGGGGGTGTGGGCGTAGACGAAGCCGTTTTCGTTGAAGAAGCGGTGCAGGGCAAAGGCGGCCACCGAGCGCACCCGGAAAGCGGCGTTAAAGGTGTTGGCCCGGGGGCGCAGATGGGCGATGGTGCGCAGATACTCCATGGAGTGGCGCTTTTTCTGCAGGGGGTATTCCGGGCTGCTGGTTCCCTCCACCGAGATGGAGGCCGCGTGGATCTCCAGCGGCTGCTTGGCCTCGGGGGTGAGGACCACCTCCCCCTCCACCGAGAGAGCGGTGCCCACATTCAGCTTGGCAATTTCCTTGAAATTCTCCACCTGGCCGTCCTGAAAAACCACCTGGAGATTTTTAAAGCAGCTCCCGTCATTGAGCTCGATGAACCCCAGCGCCTTGGATGAACGCAGGGTCCGAATCCAGCCGCAGACCGTCACCGTTTTGCCGCCGTAGGCTTCGGCCTCCCGGAAAAGCTGTGTCAGTTCCAATCTCTTCATAGTGCAGTAGCCTCCAAAAATCAGTTGATAGTTCTATTAGTATAGTACAAAATTCCGCCCAATACAACAAAAAGGGAGATCCGGCCAAAGAAAGGCGGCTCCTCCCCCCTCCTTACACCACCTGAAAGAGGTAGAATTTCAGGTAATCGGTCTCGGGCACGTTCCAGAGGATGGGGTGATCGGGGGCCTGCTGGCGGGCCTCGATCTGCCGGAGGGAGACCTGGGCGTCCGCTGCGGCGCTGACGAGCATCTTGCGAAAGAGCTCGTCTTTCATAAAGTGGGAGCAGGAGCAGGTGGCCAGATACCCGCCCCGGGGCAGCAGCTTCATGGCCCGGTAGTTGATTTCCTTATAGCCCCGCTCGGCCCCGTGTACCGTGTGGCGGGATTTGGTGAAGGCCGGCGGGTCGAGGATGATGAAGTCGTAGGTCCCCCGCCGCTCCCTGGCCAGGGCCGGCAGCAGGTCAAAGACGTTTGCCACTGTAAAGCCCATCTTCCCTTCCAAACCGTTGCGGCGGGCGTTCTCCCGCGCCATCTCCACGGCGGAGGCGGAGACGTCCACCGCCTCCACCCACTCGGCCCCGCCCTTGGCGGCGTTGAGGGCAAAGCTGCCGGTGTGGGTAAAGCAGTCTAGCACCCGCCGCCCGGCCGCCAGTTTCGCCACTGCCTGGCGGTTGTACTTCTGGTCCAAAAAGAAGCCGGTCTTCTGCCCGTTTTCAAAGTCCACCTGGTAGGCGATCCCATTTTCGGTGATTTCGGTCCGGGTCTGCGCGGGGGGCGCGACCCCGTCCAGGGGGTAAAATCCCTTGCCCTCTTCCATCCCCTCCAAACGGCGGATGGCCACGTCGTTTCGCTCGTAGATGCCGTCGATTTTCTGGCCGTCCCCGGTCAGGATCTTGTAGAGCAGCGAAAAGAGCAGACCCTTGCGCCGCTCCATCCCCAGCGAGAGGGTCTGGGCCACCAGGATGTTGTCGAACCGGTCCACCGTCAGCCCGGGAAAGGCGTCGGCCTCGCCGAAGATGAGCCGGCAGCAGCGGATGTCTTCGCCCATCACCGCCTTGCGGTAGTCCCAGGCGTAGCGCAGCCGCCGCTCCCAAAAGGCCTCGTCAAAGCGGTCGTTGGCGTTGCGGGAGAGCAGCCGGATGCGGATTTTGGAGTGGCTGTTGTAAAAGCCTGTCCCCAGGTAGCCGCCCTTGGGGCCAAAGACGTCCACCAGCTCGCCGTCCAGGCAGTCCTCCCCCGCCTGGCGCACCTCGGTGTCGTAAATCCAGGGATGCCCCCGCAGGACCGACGCCTCTGCCTTGGGACTCACCGCTGTGGCCGGATAGGGCCTGGTCTCCTTCATCTTGTCTCCTCCTCTTCCGACGCCAAAATCACCTGTCCGTTTTGGCAGACGGGGACCGATCGGCTGATGTTTAGCTGGATGCAGTAGGCGATGTCCTCCGCCAGGTCGTTTTTGAGCATGGTGCCGTAGTGGCGGGTGGGGCGCAGCAGCCCGTCCATATCCGCTCCGTAGCCTTCAAACATCTTCCAGGCGGTGTAGCCCAGGTCGTTGCAGGCGACCTCGCCGCCCCCCCATAGCTTCAGGTAGTGGATCATCGCCCCGGCGCTCACCACGTCCTCCAGGGAGAAGTTGCCCTTGGTGCCCGCACAGACGATCTGCACGTCCTCCCCCCGCCGCCAGAGGCGCTTGGCCACCGCCTCGGCGTTGTTGAGACAGCCCAGGTAGATGGCACTGGCCCGCTCGGCCTTGGCCACCGCCTTGGTGCCGTTGGTGGTGGAGAGGATGAGCACCCGCCCCCCGATCCGCGCCCGGGTGTATTCCAGGGGGGAGTTGCCGCAGTCAAATCCGGGGATGATCTGGGTCTTGCGCTCGCCCCCCAGCAGGGCCTCCCGGTAGGCGGGCACCTCCCTGCGCAGGCGGAAGGCGTCCTCCTTGTGGGCGACCGGGATCACCGCCGCGCAGCCGTTTTCCAAGGCCGCCGTGACGGTGGAGGTGGCGCGGAAGGTGTCGATCACCACCGCTGTGCTGCCGGCCAGCTGCTGCGGGTCGACAAAGTCGTGCTGGGCGTATACTGTCACTTGCATCTCGTCAGATCACCTGTCCTTCTCTTGGCTCCGGCTTATTATACGGCATCTGCCCCCATTTGAAAAGGGGCGGTCCCTCAAACGGCAAAAAAGGGCCCGGCCACCAAAAGCGGCCGGGCCCCTGTCTCCCCCGTCAGCGGATATAGGGAACGTCCTTCATAAATTTCTCAATGACCTCCCGCGGCGGGACGGTGCGCGCCCCCTTGTGGGAGATGGTGTAGCAGGCGGTGGCGTTGCCCCAGTCCACGCAGTCGCGCAGGGGGAGGCCCCGGGCCGCCGCCGAGATGAAGCCGGCGTTGAAGCCGTCGCCCGCGCCCACCGTGTCCACCACCTCCACGTCAAAGGTGGGCAGGAAGCCCTCCTCCCCGTCGGTGTAGTAGTGGACGCCGGCCGCCCCCGCGCGGGAGATGACCACCCGGTCGGGGGTCACCAGGGAGCGGGCGGCCTCTTCCGGGTCACCCTTGCCGGTGAGGGGCATGTACTCCTCCACCCCGGAGCCCAGCAGCAGGTTGGAGATGTTGACGATCCGCATCACCCTCTGCCGGAACTCCTCGGTGAGGGGGTTGGTCTCGATGCGCAGGTTCAGGTCAAAGGAGACCAAGATCCCCGCCGCCGCGCACTTTTCCATAAAGCCGATCACCGTGTCGGCCGCCGGATTGTCCCGCAGCATAAAGCCGGTGGTGTGCACCCAGCCGATTTGGGGGATGATCTCGTCCGGCAGGTCCTGCGGCCGCAGCTGCAGGTGGGAGGGGTTTTCCGGCGGGTAGACGTAGATGACCCGGTTTTTGTCCTCCCCCACCACCGCCATGATGATGACGGTGGGGATGTCGGGGTTGAGGGTCAGGTAGCGGGTGTCCACCCCGTCTTTCTCAAAGTCCTCTTTGATGAACTGGCCAAAGGAGTCGTGGCCCGCCATCCCGGCGAAAAAGACCGGCATCCCCAGCCGCCCCAGGCCGGAGGCGGTGTTGCCCACCGAGCCGCCGCCCTGCACGGCGATCTCGGGGCGGGGGCTGTTGACGTCGGCCTCGCCCCGGGCGACCGCGTCCATGATCTGGCGGGATTCGCCGTAGGGCAGGATGATGTCGGGGTTTACGTCCCCCAGGCAGAGGATGGGTTTCTCTGTTTTCAGCTGTACCATGTTCGCGCGTCCCTTTCTGTGGCATATATTTCGCCGCGTTCGGCGCAGTTTCCGTCCCCATTATAGCACGGGCCCTGCCGGAGAAGCAATTGAAAAGGCGATTCCCCGCCGCCAAAATCCGCTGTGTTTGGCGGCCCGCTTTTGCGCGGCCGGTGAAAAGGACGCCCTTTTTTCGGCAATTGGGCGATTTGCCGAAATGCCCCCCTTTCCCCAGCGGCTCAGCCCCGCCGAAGCCCCAGCCAGAAAAAGAGGAGGGCGCACAGCGGCAGGCAGACGCAGAGGATCCGGCAGGTCAGGAGCACCGCCCCGCTGCGCTCCCTGCGGCGCAGCAGCCGCAGGCACCAGAAGAGGGCCGCCAGGGCGTAGAGGCAGAGTAGCCAGAGCAGCAGGGCGGACGCGTCAAAGCGGTAGACGCTCTCCCCCCGGCAGGCCAGGTCCGACAGGGGGAGGGCCAACAGCCCCATCCACCCCAGGCGAAGCAGAAAGGGGGCCAATCGGGCGCTCTCCCCCCGCCGCACCAGCTTCCCCCAGCAGACGGCGGCCGGCGCCGAGAGGGGCGCCCCCAAAAAGAGGGCCGCCCACAGAGGGGATACGGCCCCCTCCCCCAGCAGATGGGAGAGGCCGCAGCAGAGGAAGAGACCGCCCAAAAAGGCCGCCACCGCCAGCACCCCCACCCGCCTGCTCCCCCTGCTCCTGGCCGCCCTGCTGGCCTTTACCGGCTGCGGCAACGACTCCAACGGCTCCCCCCGCAGCGGGCCGTCCGCCAGCGCCCGGACAGGCGGTCGCCGCAGCTCCCGCCGGTAGGTCAGCTCCACCCCGCCCAGCAGCAGGAGGACAGGGGTCAGCGCCCCCACCGGCCCTAGGGGGATGTCCATTCCAAAGGCGGGCAACAGCACCACCGCCCCACAGCCCCCCAACAGGCAGAGCACCCGGCGGCCGCTGACCTCTCCCCACGAAAAAGCCGTCTCCAGCGCCGCCAGAAGGGCACAGCCCCCGGCGGCCGCCCAGAGCAGCAGCGCCCCGCCCACGCCACCCAAAGTCAGGTCTGCCCGGCGGGACCACCCGGCGCAGAGGGCCGCTCCCCAGAGGGGCAGGGCGGCCGCCGCCGCCATCCAGGCCGTGGGTTCCCCGCCGCGGGCCCGCCCCCACAGCTCCCCGTAATAGGCCAGCTTTACGGCGGTGTAGCTCTCCCCCACCGCCGCGGCCAGCACCAGCATCCACCACATTGTCCTCTCTCCCCTTTTTTCCTCTCGCGCCGCCCTCCCTTCGGGCAGACGCCTCTCTATCCCTATGCGCGGGCGGGAGAAAAAAGAGCGTCCACCCCCTCCCGCGCCGATGGAAACGTTTTTCCTTTTTGTCATTTTGTGCTATACTGGGAAAAACAACTTTTATCAAGGGGGTATATTTGCAATGAAGTGCAGAGCAGACTTCCCCGTCAAAGGGGCCATTTTCGACATGGACGGCACCCTGCTTGACTCCATGCACCACTGGCGGGTGTGGGACTTCGCGGTGCTAAAGTCGTGGGGCCTCACCCTCACCGAGGCGCAGGAAGAGGAGGCGAGGGCGCTGATGACCGACAAAAAGCTCATCGACCGCGCCCAGTACCTCGTCGACCGCTACGGCCTGAACGCCACCGCGCAGGACGTTTTTGACCGCTGGCTGCTGCGTATCGGCGCGGCCTACGAGGGGGAGATCCAGTGCAAGCCCATGGTCCCCCAATACCTGCAGGCCCTGCACCAAAGCGGCGCCAAAGTGGGCATCGCCACCATGACCGGGCGCGACTTCTCCCGCGCCGCCCTGGAGCGGCTGGGCCTCTGGGACCAACTGGACTTCTTCCTCACCGCGCAGGAGACCGGCATCAGCAAACGGGACCCCGACATCTTTCTGCGCGCGGCCGAGTGCATCGGCCTCCCCCCTGCCCAGTGCACCGTCTTTGAGGACAGCCTCTACGCCATTGAGACGGCCAAAAAGGCCGGGTTTCAAGTCTGCGCCATCTTCGACGAGACCGCCAGGGAGGACTGGCCGCAGATCTGCGCCCTCGCCGACCGCCACATCGAGAGCTTTGCCGAACTGCTGGAAGACTAAACCGCCATTCAAAAGGGCCCCCGCCGGACGATCTGTCCGACAGGGGCCCTTTTCTTTTCCGTTCATTGCCGCGGGCGCTCGCTCTCCCATTTTTTCAGCCAGCAGCGAGTCATGGCCACAAAGGTCTCGGGCTGATCGATGGCCAACTGGTGCCCGGCGTGTTCCAGCAGGGCCAGGGTGGCCCGGGGGTAGTGGGGCAGCAGTTCGAGCATCTCCTCATACCCCACCACGTCGTCCTGCCGCCCCAAAAAGAGGAGGGCCGGGGCGTCGACGGTCTTCCCCTCTTCCGGCAGCCGGGCATAGCCGTAGCCGGTGCGGACGATGGCGTCCAGATAGCCCGCGTCAAAGCGGTCTTTCACCCCGTCGATCTCCCGCTGCCAGGCGGCATAGCTGCGCCGGTTTTGCACCGCGATCGCCCCGCCATAGGCCTCCCTCTCGGGCTGGGGAAGGGCCTGCACGAAGGCCGGCTCCTCCACCAGCGGCACGAGGGGCGGCAGGACGCGCTGGGCGTGCACCGGGTTGGCCACCGGGCAAAGGAGGATGCCCCCCGCCGCCCGGCTGTCCTCTGCCGCCAGCAGCCCCCGCACCAGGTACCCGCCGTAGGAGTGGCCCGCCACCAGATAGGGGACTTTCTCCCCCACCACCCGGTCGATGAAGGCGCGCACAAAGGCCAGCATCTCGTCGGTGTTTTGCACCCGCGCACAGGGCGGGGTTTCCCCCATCCCCGGCAGGTCCAGGTAGATGCGCCGGTAGCCCGGCAGGTCGGCAAACACCGGCTCCAGGCGCTCGGTCATCTGCAGGCGGCAGCCGGTCCAGCCGTGGATCGCCACCAGGGGCAGCCCCTCGCCCCGCTCCTCATAGGCCACCGGTGTGCCCCATATCTCCGCCTTCATCCTCTCTCCTCCTCTGAAAACAGCTTTTTGGCGATGTCGGCCGACTGCTTGGCGTCCCTGGCGTAGTAGTCCGCGCCGATTTTTTGGGCGTATTCGGGGGTCAGCACCGCGCCCCCCACCATCACCCGGCACTCCGGCAGGGCGGCTTTGAGAGCGGCAATGGTCGCCTCCATGCTGCCCAGGGTGGTGGTCATCAGGGCCGAGAGCCCCACCAGCTTGACCCGGTGTTCCCTGGCCGCGCGCACCACCTCTTCCACCGGCACGTCCCGCCCCAGGTCGATGACAGAAAACCCATAGTTTTCCAAAATCACCTTAACGATGTTCTTGCCGATGTCGTGGATGTCCCCCTTGACGGTGGCCAGCACGATCCGCCCGCCGTCGCCCTGGTCGCTGCCGGCCGCGGCGATGGCCCCCTTGACCGCGTCAAAGGCCCGGCCCGCCGCCTCGGCCGACTGGATGAGCTGGGGCAAAAACAGGGTCCCCCTCTCAAACTCCTCCCCCACCCGGTCCAGGGCGGGGATCAAGAAGCGGTTGACGATTTCCAGGGGGGGATGGGTCTCCAGCAGGGTCAGGGTGCACGCCCGGGCCCGCTCCCCCAGCCCACCGCGGATGGCCTCGGCCACCGCCTCCTCGGCGTTTTCCGCCGCAGGGACGCCCGCCTGGGGGGCGGCCTCCCTCTCCCCACCGTAGGCGGCAATGAAGGCGGCCGCGCCCGCGTCCAGGTTGGCCAGCACCCGGTAGGCCCGCACCGTGTCCATCATGGCCGCGGCGTTGGGGTTGAGGATGGGCAGGTCCAGCCCCCTCTGCAGGGCCATGGCCAGAAAGGTGCGGTTGACCAGCTCCCTGGCCGGCAGCCCGAAGGAGATGTTGGAGACCCCCAGCACCGTCTTGACCCCCAGCTTCTCTTTTACCAGGGAGACGGCCTTCAGCGTCTCCATCACCCCGTCCTGCTGGGCCGAGGCCGTCAGCACCAGGCAGTCGATGTAGATGTCCTCCCGGGGGAGGCCGTGTGCCAGGGCCGCCTCCACGATCCGCTCGGCCACGGCCAGCCGCTCCTCTGCCCGGCTGGGGATCCCCGCCTCGTCCAGGGTCAGCCCCACCACCGCCGCGCCGTACTTTTTGCACAGGGGCAGCACCCGGTCGAGGGAGGCCTTCTCCCCGTTGACCGAGTTGACCAGCGGCTTGCCGCAGTAGACCCGCAGCCCCCGCTCCAGCGCCGCCGGGTCGGTGGTGTCGATCTGCAGCGGCAGGTCCAAAATGGCCTGCAGCCGCTTGATCGCCTGTTCCATGGCGGCGGGCTCGTCGATGCCCGGCATCCCCACGTTCACGTCGAGGATGTCGGCCCCGGCCCGCGCCTGGGAGATGCCCTGGGCCAGGATGTAGTCCCAATTCCCCTCGGCCAGGGCCGCTTTGAACCGCTTTTTCCCAGTGGGGTTGATCCGCTCGCCGATGACCCGCGGCCGGTCCACCGCCACCACCCGCGAGGGGGAGCAGACCGCGCTGACGCGCGCCGCGGTCCGCCGGGGCGGGGTTTTCCCCTCCACCAGCGCCGCGATCTGGCGGATGTATTCGGGGGTGGTGCCACAACAGCCCCCCAGCAGGGTGACCCCCAGCTCCAAAAAGGGGGCCAGGTCGGCGGCGTACTGGCTGGGCGACACGTCGTAGCGCCCCTCCTCCAGGTTGGGCAGCCCGGCGTTTGCCTTGACGATCAGGGGCAGATCGGTCCACCCGGCCAACTCTTTGGCCAGGGGGTAGATGTCCCGGGGGCTCAGCGAGCAGTTGATGCCCAGCGCCTGCACCCCCAGCCCTTCCAGCGTCAGGGCCATGGCGGGGATCGAGACCCCCGTAAAGGTGTGCCCGCCCTTTTCAAAGGTCATGCTCACCCAGACCGGCAGGTCGCAGACCTCTTTGGCCGCCAGCACCGCGGCCTTGGCCTCCAACAGGTCGGTCATGGTCTCGATCACCACCAAGTCGGCCCCGGCGGCGGCCCCGGCGCGCACCTGCTGGGCAAAGAGGTCCACCGCCTCCTCAAAGGGGAGGCTGCCGCTGGGCTCGAGCAGTTCGCCGATGGGGCCGATGTCCAGCGCCACCCGGCAATCGCTGCCATCGGCCGCCCGGCG
>NZ_LN908977.1:443620-697938 GCF_001486165.1 Bittarella massiliensis (ex Durand et al. 2017) | reverse complement strand
CGCCCTGGCCGCCGGCATCAGCGACGGCCTCAAGCTGGGGGACAACGCCAAGGCGGCCCTCATGACCCGCGGCCTGTCCGAGATCGCCCGGCTGGGGGTGGCCATGGGCGGGCGCAGCGAGACCTTCGCCGGCCTCACCGGGGTGGGGGACCTGATCGTCACCTGCACCAGCATGCACTCGCGCAACCGCCGCTGCGGCCTCCTCATCGGCCAGGGCGCGGCGACCACCTCCTCCACCCCGCAGCCACAGCCCGCCAGCTTTTTGCGGTTGGCGCCAAAGGTGTTGGTGTAGATCACCTGGGCCCCCGCCTCGATATAGCGGCGGTGCACCCCCTCGATCAAGTCCGGCTGGGTCAGGTTCAGGAGTTCCGGCCGCCCGCCCAGGGGCAGCCCCGCGTCCTGCAGCACGGTGCCCATGGCCCCGTCCAGAAGGACGTAGCGGCCCTTTTCATCCCAATTTTTCTGCACAGTGCAGTCCCTCCCGTCTGTAAACACAGTTTTTTTGCAGGGCGCAGCCCTCACAGCCCCGCCGGGGCCCTTCCCCCGACGGCGCGCCCACCCCGATGATGGCGCTGACCGACTTCTCGGGCACCATCATCAACTGTGGGGTGAGGGTCAGTCCGATCTGCCGGGGCGCGTCCAGCAGCCCCAAAAAATCCCGCTGGCAATCCAGCGGCAGGTCGCCGTACCCGGGGCTAAAGCGCCAGGTGCAGCTCTTCCCCTCTGCGGCGGCGGCCCGGCGGATCTCCTCCCCCGCCAGGTCGCAGAGCGCCTCGATCGCAGCGGTGCCCAGGGCGTCGAGGACCACCGCCCGGGCCATCTGCTCCACCTGGGCGCGGCGGATCAGCCGGTCCACCTCGCCCCCCAGCGTCGCCCCCAAAAGCGCGCAGCCGTCGCAGCCCTCCAGCAGCGCGGCGATCTGCCACCCCGGCAGCAGGGCGCTGCCCCCGGCGAGGGCGAGGGCCTCCCCCCGCCGCTCCAACTCCAAAAAGCGGTGGCAGTAGCGGGGGCGGGCGGCGGCCCGCAGCTCCTCTTCGCAGCTCTTTAGCAGCGCCTCCATCTCCTCTGTCAGGGGGCCGCCCCGGTGGCGCAGATAGCGCAGCGTCTCCTCTCGCGAGATGGGCAGCGAGGCAGCGTCCACCGCCCTCATGCCGCCCCGCCCCCGTTGACGCAGTCCAAGGCGGTGGCGATGTTTTCACAGATCCGCCGGGCGACGGCGGGGTTGTTCATGGTGTAGATGTGAATGCCCTCCACCCCGCTGCCGATCAAGTCGATGATCTGCTCGGTGGCATAGGCGATCCCCGCGTCCCGCAGGGCGGCGGGGTCGCCCTCGAACCGGCTGAGCATCCGGGCAAACTTCGGGGGGATGCTGGCCCCGCAGAGGGTGACGATCCGCTCGATCTGCCGCTTGTTGACGATGGGCATGATCCCCGCCTCAATGGGCAGGTGGACCCCTGCGATCCGCGCCTTCTCGGCAAAGTCGTAGAAGCAGCGGTTGTCAAAAAACAGCTGGGTGATCAGGTGGGTGGCGCCCGCCTCCTGCTTGCGGCGCAGATTTTGCAGGTCGTGAAGGGAGTCTGGCGCCTCGCAGTGGCACTCGGGGTAGCAGGCCCCCACCAGATTGAACCCGCCCCGGCGGGCGATCCGCTCCATCAGCTCGTTGGCGTGGCGGTAGGGGCCCTCCTCGGCCCCCTCCTCCCGGTCGCCCCGCAGGGCGAGGATGTTTCGCACCCCCGCCTCCTCCAGCCGGTCCAGAAGCCCCAGCAGGGTCTCCTCGTCGGAGTTGATGCAGGTCAGGTGGGCCAGGGGCTCCACCCCCCGGGCGCGGATGGCGCCGGCCAGCTCCACCGTCAGGTTGTCCTTGACGCCGGTGCCCCCCGCGCCGAAGGTCACGCTGATAAAGTCCGGCTTTAGGGCGCACAACTCGTCCAGCGTGCGGTAGATGCTCTCCACCCCGCTGCTCTTTTTCGGCGGAAACACCTCAAAGGACAGCACGCACTTTTTTTGTTGAAACAGATCGCACAGATTCATCCCTCTTCACTTCCCTTCCCCCTCTGTCCCGCCGCCCTTTGGCGCGGCTGCAGAGGCTGGCCCACCCCACCCATCCCCGGCGGGGGGCTTTTTGGTTATTATATCATTCCTCCAAAACGCGCACCAGCTTTTTGTCATCTTTTTCAAATCTTCTTTTGTCGTCAGACGGGGCATAGCGGACCCGCCCGCCGGAATACTAAGGGGGAGGTGAGCCAAATGAACCGATCTTACAACTGCCTGTCCGACCTCCTCTCCGGCGACGCCGAGGCCAGAGACGCCTTTGCCCAGTTGCCCGGCTACGTGCAGGAGACCATCCGCCAGCGGGGCGACCATGTCTGCACCCGCGAGGCCCTGCTGTCCTACGCCGACAAACTGACCCGGGGGGACGACTGAGGTGGGCCCCAACCAGTACGGAGTGGCCCCCTTGAGCGAGGAGGCCTGCCGCATCCTGCGGGAGGCGGAACAGGCCATCTGCCATTCCTGCGGCCAGCCGGTGGTGCTGGTCGCCTACCAAAAGGACGGGGAGTGATCCCCGTCCTTTTTTCATCCGTTTGCATTTTTTTGCCCCCCCTTTTATAATGAACTGGCAGTGGTCGGCCGCCGGCAAACGGCCTGGCCAAATTTCTTGTACAGGGGGCCTTCCCATGTCGATCCGCCGCCGCAGGGTGCTCTTCACCGCCCTGCTCATCCTCTACACCCTCTTTGTCTTTTCCAACTCGCTGGACATGGGGCCCAGTTCCTCCTCCAAAAGCGGGGCGGTGCTGGCCCTCGTCAACGGCTTTTTTGAATCCGTCGGCCTCCCCCTTCAGCTCAGCGAACACTTCGTCCGCAAGGCCGCCCACTTTGCCGAATACTTCGGCCTGGGGGCGGTGGCGCTGGCCACCCTTCGCCAGTACACCGCCCGCTGGCGGCCCCACCTGGCGCTCCCCCTCTTTTACTGCCTGGTCGTCCCCCTGTGCGACGAGAGCATCCAGCTCTTGGTGCCCGGGCGCTCCGGGCAGATCAGTGATGTCTGGCTCGACTTTGCGGGCGCCCTCACCGGGCTGGCCGCGGCCGCCCTCCTCCTCTGGCTGTGGCGCCGCCGGACAAAAAGCCGCCAGAATTGACGCCATTTTCCTCTGATTCTCCCCCCTCGTCCTGCAAACACTCTCTCTGAGGGGGGATTTCACATGTCCGAATCCGTTCATCTCTGTTTGAGCGACCTCATCGACCAGGACCTGACCAGCTACGAGTACTTTCACTCCCTGCCCGCCGACGTGCGCCAGCAGGTGGAGGAGAGCGATGTGCGCACCTTCTCCGAATTGCAGGCCTGCGCCGAGGAGTACCGCCGAAACAGATAGATTCCCGCCCCGGCACCAGCGCCGGGCAGAAAAGGGATGGGGCCGCCGAAAAATGCCGACGGCCCCATCCCTTTTTTGCTGGAAAATGCAGAGAATTTGCAAAAAGGGTTGCTCGTGACCCTACGTCACATAGTACAATGTTTCAAAAGAGGTGATTCGATATGGAGCAAAGAGAACTGCTCACCGTGGGCCAACTGGCCGCGCAGATGGGGGTCACGGTGCGCACCCTGCAGTACTACGACAGAGAGGGCCTGTTGAAGCCCTCGGCCAAGAGCCCCGGCGGGCGGCGGCTCTACACCGGAAAGGACGTCGTCCGCCTCCACCAGATACAGTCCCTAAAATATCTGGGATTCTCCCTTCAGCAAATCAGGGAGAATCTCTTTTCCCTGGACACCCCCCAGCAGGTGGCCCAGGCCCTGGCCCACCAGCGGGAGGTCGTCGGCCGCCAGATCACCGAGCTGCAGCAGGCCCTGGACGCCATCACCGCCCTGGAAAAAGAGGTGGTGCAGATGCAGGCGGTGGACTTTAAAAAATACGCCGAGATCGTCACCCTTTTGCAGCAGAAAAACGAGGGGTATTGGATCGTCAAGTTCTTCGACGACTCGCTGATGGAACACATCAAAGACCGTTTTCGCGACCGGCCCGAGCAGGGGCTTGCCGTCTTTGACACCTGGAAAACCCTCTGCGACGAGATCATCGCCATGCAGGAGGCGGGCGACATCCCGGACGGCGACGTCCTCGCGGACATCGGCGGCCGCTGGTGGGCCATGGTGACCGAATTCACCGGGGGCGACCTCACCCTCCTCCCCCAGCTCTCGGCCTTTGCCGACAGCAAGTCCCAATGGGGCGACGAGTTCCGCCAGCGCCAGGAGCGGGTGACCCCTGTTCTGGAGCAGGCCCTGGGCGCCTATTTTCAAAAGGCGGGTATCCGCCTGCCCGAACAGGAGGAACACTAGATGAGCAAGAGCGCACTCACCGTCCAAAACCTCTGCAAGCGCTACGGCGAAAAAGAGGTGCTAAAGGGGGTCTCCCTCACCCTGAAGGAGGGGGAGATCGCCGCCCTGCTGGGCCCCAACGGCGCCGGCAAGACCACCGCGCTGGAGTGCATCGAGGGGCTGCGCACCCGAGACAGCGGCAGGGTGGAAATATCCGGCCGCTTGGGGGTGCAGCTGCAGTCCTCTTCCCTGCCGGCCACCATCCGCCCGCAGGAGGCGCTGGAACTCTTCTGCCGTTGGAACGGCGGCGAGCGCGACCGGGAGGCGGAGGCCGAACTGGGGATCGACGCCCTGGGCAAGCGCCCCTATCGGGCCCTCTCCACCGGCCAAAAGCGCCGCCTCCACCTGGCCCTGGCCCTCATCGGCCGGCCCTCCCTCCTCTTTTTGGACGAACCCACCGCCGGGCTCGACGTGGAGGGGCGGGCCGCCCTGCACCGGCAGATCGGCCGGCTGAAAGAGCGCGGCTGCGCCATCCTCTTGGCCAGCCACGACATGGCCGAGGTCGAGCGCCTCTGCGACCAGATCGTCCTCCTCAAAGGGGGTCGGGTCGCCTTTTCCGGCAGCCCCTCCGAACTGCTCTGCCAGGGCGAGACGGGGGCGCAGATCAGCCTCAAAACCGGCGTTCCCCTCGATGCGGCGGCGCTGAAAAGCTGCCGGTTCACCGGCGAACACCAGGGCTATGCCCTCTACCGGACACAGCAGCTCGACGAAGGGCTGTGGGAACTGCTCTCCCTCGCCCGCAGCGCCGGTGTGCGGGTGGAGGACCTGCGGGTGGAGCACCAGAGCCTGGAGGACCGATTCTTGGACTTTGCACAGCAGGAGGAGACGAAATGACCGCTTTTTTCTATCAGGCCGTTCTCCAGTGGAAACTGGATCTGCGCAACCGCGACGTGCTGCTCACCTACTATCTGGTCCCCCTGGTCTTCTTCCTCTTCATGGGGGGCATCCTCACCTCCCTCGACCCCGGCGCCAAGGAGACGGTCATCCCCGCCATGTCGGTCTTCGCCGTGAGCATGGGGGCCTTTCTCGGCGCGCCGGTCCCCCTCACCGCCCTCTACGGCAGCGAGACCAAAAAGGCCTATCAGGTGGGCCGCATCCCCCTCTGGGCCCCGGCGGCGTCCAACTTTCTCTCCGCCTTTGTCCACCTCTTTCTCGTCAGCCTCCTCATCCTCCTGCTGGCCCCGCCCCTCTTTGACGCCAGCCTCCCGCCCCACCTCCCCCTCTATCTGGGGACGATGGCCCTCTTCCTCTTTTCCTGCCTCTGTTTGGGGACCGCCCTCGGCCTCTTCTTTCAGACCAGTTCCCGGCTGACCATGGTCGCCCAGGTCTTCTTTCTCCCCTCCATTATGCTCTCGGGGGCCCTCTTTCCCGCCGCCTTTCTACCCGATCCCCTGCGGCTCGCCGGACGCCTCTTTCCCGCCTCCTGGAGTTACTCCCTCCTCACCGGCGAGGGGGGGTGGCAGGCGATCGCCGCCCTCCTGCTCATCTCTCTTGTGGCCCTGGGCCTCTGCGGGTGGCGGCTTTCAAAGAGGGGCGGACTCCTGACCCGCTGACACCTGCCGTTTCATGTGTGGGCGCTGTCAATGACAGCGCCCACCTGCTGTTTTGAGGGACAGCCGAAAGAAAATTGAAACAAATTTGTAGGGAGATAGGGGCTGCCAATTTCTCCCCTCTGTTGTATACTAAAAGGGCTACAAAAACAAATGGGAGGGATTTGATGCAGCCCCTTGTCAACCAGTGCGGCGGCCGCGCCGCCATCGCCACCTACCTCGCCGGCACCCTGGCCATCGGGGTGGTGGATTTTTTCTGTTTTCCCTGGCCCTACCTGTTGGTCACCGCCGCCGCCCCCCTCTTTCTCCTCATCCCGCCGCTGGCCTACCGCCTCCTTCGCCTGCGGCCGGTCCCCGCCCTCAGCCGGGCCGTCGCCCTCTTCGCCTTTCTCGCTTACGGGGTGGGCATCGCCATGAAGGGCTACCACTGGTTTCCCTGGTTTGACAAGTTCGTCCACCTCCTCTCCGGCGTTCTCTTTGCCCTGCTGGGCCTCTGCCTCTTTGCCTACCTGAAGCGAAATCGCCCCCTCGCCGAGGAGGACGCCCCCTTTGCCTTTTACTTCGCCCTCTCCTTTCCCATGCTCATCGCCGCCTGCTGGGAGATTGCCGAGTACGCCTGCGACTTTGTCTTTCACACCGACCCCCAGCGCGTGCTCACCACCGGCATCCACGACACCATGCTCGACATGATCGCCTGCCTGCTGGGGACCCTGCTGGTCCTCTGGGCCCTCTGGCGGTTTCACCGCCGCCGAAAGGCAGGCCCCCTGATGCGCGTCTTTCTCGATTTTTGGAAGGCCAACGCCACCGTCCCCGCCCCTCTCGAGAGCCGCGCGCACTGACGGGCGAAAGATTTTCTAAAAGGGAACCCCCTCTCCCCCTTTGCGCAAAAAGATGGTATAATGGAATTGGGAAAAAACCGTTATGAACGGACGGGTCCCTTCCGCCCGTCCCGGTGTGAAAGGGGTGGGCCGACTGTGAAAAAGGCCAGGTATCTTCCCCTGCTGCTCGGGTCCCTCCTCTTGATGGCCCTCTCGGGCTGCAAGAAGGAGACCCCTCAGCTTTCGCTGAACATCCTCCCGGACAACGTCACCATGGAGGTGGGGGAGACGCGCACCCTCCCCTTTGAGGTCCAGTCGCCGGTCTACCTCTCCGGCAGGAGCTGTCTCGTGAAGAACGCCGATGTGGTCCATGTTCGCTCCGATCTGGACGACGCACTCACCGTCGAAGCCCTTTGCGAGGGGGAGGCGACCGTCACCCTGGAAGTTGCGTACCAGGGGAGCAAAGCCTCGGACAGCGTCGATATCCTGGTTGTCCCCCCGTCCGAAGGGGACTAGACACCCCCAACTGCGCAGAAACCCCCAGGGCCCGTGAATGGGCCTTGGGGGTTTTTACAGGGCAGCTCTCTCACCGCCAAAAGCGGCGAATCTTTCTCTCCAGCGAAGGGGGCAGCTCCCCCCGCCCCTGTGCGCCCGCAAAGACGACCCGCCCCATCCGCCTCATCCCCGCCGTGTGAAAAAATTCCTCCATGGCGCGGATGGCCCCCCGGCTCTGCCCGCAGAGGTAATCAAAGGGGGCCGGGGTGTTGCAGGCGGTCAGCAGCAGGTACCGCTGGCGCGACAACAGCCGGGGCTTGGGGAAGGTCTTGGTCTCCTCCATCGCGGTGCCGAGCAGCCGGTCAAAGAGATTTTTGACCGCTGCGGGCAGGTTGGCCCAGTAGGTGGGGGCGGCCAGAACGACCGCGTCGCACCCCTGCAGGAGCCGGGCGATCCTCTGCACCCCGTCCGGTACCACACAGACCCCCGTCTCGATACAGGCGCGGCAGCCCCGGCAAAGGCCGATTTCCTCCCGGTAGAGCTCCACCCTGTCCACCGCCCAACCGGCCCTCTCGGCAGCGGCGACGGCGCACGACAACATGGCCGCCGTCGAGCCGTCCGGGTGCGGCCCCCCCAGAATCGCCAACAGTCGTTTCATCTCGACCCCTCCTCTCTGGCAATGGCGCGGTAGAGGGTTTCAAACCCGCCGGCGAGAAACGCCTCTCGGGTGAGACCCATCGCCTTTTCGATGTACTTTTCCTTGCTCGCGGCCACCTGCATGAGGCCGGCCAGCATTGCCCAGAAGGCAAACACCGTGGGCAGGATCTCCAGGTCGGGGCGGAACGCGCCCGCCTCCATCCCCTCGCACAGAAAGCGGCCCATCAGGTCGTTTATCTCCTCGCCCACGGCAAAGATCTCCCGCTCCACCGGCAGGGTGTCGGGGCTCTCCCAATCGATGTTGATTTCTCGCAAGGCCAGGCCAAAGAGGAAGGGCGCTTCCCCCTGGTAGCGCTGGAGCGCCCCGCAAACGGCGTCGTAGCGGCCCCGCGCGCCCGTCCCCTCCGCGAGGGCGGACGACAGACAGTCCCGCAATCGCCGCATACTCTCCAGAGTGAGGGCGCCGACGATCTCCTCCTTGCCCTGAAAGTAGACATAGAGGGTGGCCTTGCTGTACCCCGCCTCCCGGGCGATTTCCTCCACCGTCACCGAATCCACACCCCGCCTGGCAAAAAGGGCGGCTGCCGCCTGGGCGATGCGGCCCCGGTGGGCCTCTGCGGGTTCTTTCTTTCTTCTCCCCACCGGCTGTTCCTCCTCTCCATTAATTAAACTATCGGTTTAATTGATTCTACCACGACTTCTCCCCTTTGGCAAGGACAAAAAGCAGGAGGGGCCTTTCAAATTTGTCCTTCGCCTCGGACAGCGGTTCCCCCGTTGGCCGCCAAAGACCGGTTGCCCGCCCCGTCAAACCACTTTCCCCTCCTTCCCCGGGGATGTCTGTCGGCACTTCTCTGTACCTTTCCGCGCAGAAGGCCGTCCGCCGGGCATAAAAAAAGGGAGGGGCCGACCGCCCCTCCCCGCTTTTTTCTCATCTGCACGCACCAGCCATCCCCTCGAATTTCTTCCTCACGGACACCGCGGCAAACAGGAGGCTCCTTTTTTAAATGGCCGTCCACCGACCAGCGAGACACCCTTTGGGAGGACGCTTCAAGCCGGATGGGCTCCCCCGTCGGACAGGTCACTCCCCCGCCAGGCGATGGGGAGAACTTCTTCGCGGCGAGAGGGCGTCTCCCCGCTCCGGCCCCTGCAGCCCGGCGGCTCTCGCCCCCTCCAAAGGAGGAGCTGACCTGTCCGCCATCTCGCACATCTCCCCCCAAAAGCGCTTGGGCATGTTTCCCCGCTGGCAGCGGGGGTTGACCCGGGCGGCAATGGTGGCGGACTGGTGGTACCCCCGCCACAACTGGCGGTAGAGCTGCTCCTGCGGGGTGTCGAGGGGGAGTTCCAACGCCTTGACCGAGACGATTTTGGCCCGGTGCGGGCGGTAGATCAGGGCCATCTGATGGGTCTTGTCGTGGATCATAAAGGTCTCCTCCGGGTAGCGGTCACAAAAATGCTCCCGCAGGACCGGCAGAACAAAGTGCTTGGGAGAAATTTGGGAGAGAAGAGCCCCGTCGTACTCGGCAAAGCGGACAAACCCCAGCAGCAGGTGCGCCTCGTTCGACACCGAGAGGGCCATTTTCTGCACCCGGCTCACCGCCTCGTCCCCCAGCATGTCGCAGACGGCAGGCCCATAGCGGTAGCCCCGGCAGAGGAAGCGGTAGAGCCAGAGGTCTCGCCCCCCTTCCCCGAACAGAAAGGCCCTCTGCACCAGCTGGCGGGCCTCCTCCCCCATCCGCTCGCCGATGGAGCGAAAGACCCGGCCCGCCCGCGCCCTGTCGCTCTCGATCTCCCGCACGGCGTAGAGCCCGGTCTGGCAGTCCTCCCGGCAGACGATGTCCAGGGGCGCCTCCCTCCTGACAAAGCTCTCAAAGACGCAGCAGAGAAATCCGGCAAAGCTGCCGTCGTGCAGGTAAATCAAATCTGGCCGGTCAAACAAGAGACCACATCCTCTCGGGTCACCGGCGGCTCGTCGAACAGGGAGAGCTGTTCCGGCCGGTTTTGGGGGAGCATGGCGGCGCTGCGCTCGGACACCAGGGCGCGAAAGGCGGCCTCCGGGCTGATTTTCAGCCCCACCGCCGTCTTTCCCGAACAGGTGATAAAGTACTGGGCCCGCTTGAGCACCACCCCGATTTTTTTGAGCCCGTCAAAGTGCAGGGGGCCCAGCCGCCGGGCCTTGGCGATCCGCTGGGCGCTCTTGACGCCGATGCCCGGCACCCGCAGCAACATCTCGTAGGGGGCGCGGTTGACCTCGACGGGGAAGTGCTCCATGTGGTGGATCGCCCAGTTGCACTTGGGGTCCAGATAGGGGTTAAAATTGGGGGCCCGCTCGTCCAGCAGTTCCCCCGCGTCGAAGCCGTAAAAGCGCAGCAGCCAGTCGGCCTGGTAGAGGCGGTGTTCCCGCAACAGGGGCGGTTTGGTGGTCAGGGCGGGCAGGAGGGCATCGCTCTGCACCGGGGTATAGGCCGAAAAGAAGACCCGTTTGAGACCGTATTTGCGGTAGAGGCCCTGGGTCAGCCGCAAGATCTGCAGGTCGGTATCCGGGGTGGCGCCGATGATCATCTGGGTGCTCTGCCCAGCGGGGGCAAATTTGGGCGCGCCCCGGTAGCGCACCAGGTCGGTCTGGTTCTGGGCGATCCCGCTGGAAATCAGCCCCATGGGGCGAAAGATGTCCGCCTTCGACTTGTCCGGCGCCAGCAGCCGCAGGCTCTGCTGGCTGGGCAGCTCGATGTTGACGCTCATCCGGTCCGCCAGCATCCCCAGGCGGGCGATGAGCCGGTCGTCCGCCCCGGGGATGGCCTTGGCGTGGATATAGCCGCGAAAGCCGTACTCCTCCCTCAAGATCTGCAGGGTCTCGATCATCCGCTCACAGGTGTAGTCGGGGGTTTTGAGGATGCCGGAACTCAAAAACAGCCCCTCGATGTAGTTGCGGCGGTAAAACTGGATGGTCAGGTCGGCCAGCTCCCGGGGCGAAAAGGCGGCGCGGGGGGTGGCGTTGGAGCAGCGGTTGACGCAATACTTGCAGTCGTAGGCGCAGATGTTGGTCATCAACACCTTTAAAAGGGAGACACAGCGCCCGTCGGCGGTAAAGCTGTGGCAGATACCTGCGGCCGCCGCGCTCCCCAGCTGCCCCTTCTTGCCGGCCCGGTCCACCCCGCTGGAGGTGCAGGCCACGTCGTACTTGGCCGCGTCGGAGAGGATCTCCAGCTTTTCCAGCAACTCCACCGACATCCCCTCCTATCCTAAAATAAACATTTGTTCTTTTTCTATTTTAACCACCTTTTCTGCAAAAGTCAATTGCCCCGCAGTAAAATCCCCCTGCCACCTTTTTCCTGTCGTCTGGCCTCTTAAAAAAGGGGGTACCTCCATCCCCCACCAAATTTTCAGGCCTTTCCGCTTTAATCCGGTAGGCCCGGGGACGAGACCCTCTCCGCTCCCTATCCCTCTCCCGCGGCCAATCGCCGTCTATTCCCGCGCCGTCATCGCTTTAGGCCCCCCTTCTTTTGGCGAATATCAGGACTCCGGCGGCAGCATGGCAAACAAAAATGTTCGCAATCCTTTTTCAAGTGCGACCCGCTTCATCCCCCAAACTTCCCCCTTCCAAAACCCTCTTCTGGCTGGGAAAAAGGGAAGCGATAACAGGAACCCACCCTTTTCCGACTGGGGCCGTCCTCTGGCCATCCGGCAGCAATCTTTCTCTGACGGCGGCCCCGAGTTGCCCGGGGCGAAGGGTCTGCCAAGGGCAGAGGTCGTTCTCTCCCTTCCCCTTTTGCCTAAACAAGAGAAAAATAGTGACAAGGTAAGCCCCTTGTCACCATTTTTTTAGCTATCTTTGCCCCAGATAAGACTGCGACCACGCCTTTTTCGACGGTGCTGTCCCCCCTTTCAGAGCGGAGATCTGTGTCCAGCCAGCCAATTTGAACGGGCCGTTCCGACCACTTCCAACGGACCATCTCGGCCGCTTCTGCGGTGTACACACCGCAGAAAAACCCGCTTTGCAGCCCCTGCGGGCCGCCCTGCCGTACAAAAGGTGCGCCGCCCACAGCACAAATCTGCGGACAGCGCACCTCTTTTGGTCGATTTTTTGTCTCTCTGCGGCCCAGTCTCCCCCGCAAAGCGCTCCTTTTGCGAAAAGTCTGGGCGTCAAAAGACGATTTTATTGAAGTCCTTGCCCCCGGCCTTCTCCCAATCGCTGCCCACCAGGCCCACCAGCAGGTACCGCCCGGTCATGGGCTCCACCGGCAGGTCTTGCAGCAGGGCAAACTCCTCGATCTCGCCGGTGGTGCGCACGTGCATCCGCGGCCCGGTGCAGTGGTGCAGCTCGTCGCCGATGAGGATGTGCTCCTCGTCGCAGTAGGAGATGGGGATGTCTTTGGCAATCAGCTCGTTGACCTCGGTCTCCAACCGCTTCAGGTCGATGTCCGGCTTTTCGGCAAAGCTGAGCACAAAGCCGTGCTTGACGTCGCCGTGGGTGTATTTGCCCTTGTACTTTTGCAAAATCAGGTGTTCACAGAGGTCTTCCGCGGTGTGGGCCATCTTGCGAAAGCGGATGGAGCCAAAGACGATTTTGGTCAAATCCTCCGGCTCGGGGCCGAAGAGGTTGGGCCGGGTGATGATGACCTCGCCCCCCACCCCGATGAGCAGGTGGGCGTTGCGCCCCCCCAAAAAGGGGTAGATGAGGTCAAAGTGCTCCACAATGACCCGCTTTTTCTTTTCTATAGCCTTTAAAATGGCCTCGGCCAGCACGTGCATCTGGGTAAAGGCCGACTCGAAGCGGATGTCCAGGTGATAGGTGTGGGGGCTGTAAAAGCCCGAGTCGTCCTCGTCCACATCCAGGATGGGGAGGGGGCGGACGTTGACCCCCTCGTCGTCGTTGGTGAGTTCCAGCCCGGGGAACATCCCCTTGACCAGCATGCTCTTGCCCGAGCCCCCCTCCCCCACAATGCCGATGAGCAGGTCAAAGGGGCTGAGGTACTGCTGGGCGATCTGCATCCCCAAATCGGCCATCCGCACGTTGCCGCGGGGGGCGAAGAAGACGCTGTACAGGTGGTTTTTCTGCATTCGATCGGAATAGGGCATGGGGCGCTCCTCCTCTGCAAGACGGCAGGCGCCCCTCACGCGAAGCGCCTGCCGTCACAGCCCGCCGCTGCGGGCCCTCTGTCCGTTTTTTTACCAGTCAAATTCCAGGTCCAGCAGCGGGGCGTGCTGCTGGGCGCCGTAGACGTCGGTCTCCCCCAGGTCGCCCGAACAGATGGGGCGCTGGATGGTGATCTTGATGGCCTTGGCCGGCTGGAACTCGATGATGTTGATGATCTTCTCCGGGGGGATGTGGTAGAGACGGCAGACCACGTCCTCGTTGATGATCTTCTTCTCACAGGCCTTTTCAAAGCTGGCAAAGTCCTTGAACATGATGTCCAGCGTCAGCTCGTAGGGACCGGAATTCTTGCTGCGGATGATCTCTGCGAGATCGGTGAGTTTCTGTTTCACAGCTTTCTCCTCCTCATTCTACCATTACAGGTCCACACAATCAACGGCAAAGGGGGCGACGGGGTCGTCGACGGCAATGACGTGATAGATGCTGAACACATAGACTTCGCCGGCGTGAAAATCGCTGGGCGAGTAGGGGAACGCCAGGTTGCCCGCGGTCGCCCGGCGGCCCTCATAGCCGTAGTGGAGCATGGTGGAGCGGGCAAAGGCACAGATGGTGTCAGCCTGTTTCTGGGTGTCGGCCACCGCCTCGATGACGATGCCCAGCTCGTGGGCGCCCTCGGTGGTGGGGGTGGGCTCCAACTCCGCCATCACCCCGTTGCGGCCGTAGATGTTAAAGTGCAGGTAGTAGTGGAGGTCGGCGTCCCGGAAGTTGTCGGCCACCCGGGCGCGCACCCCTTCGAGCACCTCGTCGATCTTCTCGATCATGATGGGGTCTCTGGCCCCGGCGATGGAGACGGTGCGGTAGCCGATGCAGCGCGCCCCCTCCAACTTGACGGTGTACGGGTCGAGCACAAAGCGGCTGCCGCTGACCCGGACGATGTTCTCCGTCTCCTGCTCAAATTTGCAGTCGGTCAAATCCAGGTGGCCGCCCGGCCCCGGCAGGATATAGGGGTTGGTCTTTTCGTAGAGGGTGTGGGCCGCCACCGAGAGGGTGGTGCAGCGGCGCAGGGGGCTCAAGGGCTCCACCCGGAAGTAGTCCTCCCCAATGTAGCCGAACATGCAGTCCGAGCCGCTGCCGGGGGTGGCGCAGATGGAGGCGCACTCGAGGATCTTGCCCAGGTGGATGGCCAGCCCCTTGTCGCAGCCCGCTCGCACCGCCGGGGCGGCAAAGACCGACGGATCGTAGGTGCGCCCGGCCAGAACGACCTGCGCCCCCTCGTCCAAAGCCTTGATAAAGGGCTCCATCCCCATCTGGCCCACAATGCGGGTGGTGGCGTCCACCGCCTCCTCGGTCAGTTCGGGCGCCGGGGCAAGGGGCTTCACCTTCCCCGCCCGCAGGGCCGCCTTGACGGCCTCTTTTGCAAACTCGGCGTGGATGACCGCCAGCTTGAAGTGGAGGTCCTTCTCCCGGGCGATCTCCTCCACGATCTCGCGGCACCAGTTCAGGTGGGGCTCGCCGCCACTGCCGCCGGCGGTGCCGATGACCACCGGAATGCCCTCCTTGACCCCGGCTTCCAGCATGATCTCCAGATCGCGCTTGACCGCGTCCCGGTCGGTAAAGGAGACCCCCGCCCCCAGGTAGTAGGGCCCGGGATCGCTGGAGCCCGCGTCCACGGCGATCAGGCGGGGATGGCGCTTCATCCCCTCTTCAAAGCTCTCCTTGGGGAAGCCGTACCCCAGGATGGCGGTGGTGGACAGAATGCGAAATTCCTCTTTCATCAAAAACCCCTCCTAGCGCTTGGCCTGGGCTCTGCGCAGGGCCAGGATGCGCTGCATCTCGTTGTAGACGATCATGTACCCCTCGTCGACCCCCATGCCGGGCTTGGCGAGGATCTGGTCGGGGCAGGTGGCCATGGCCAGGTTGACACAGACCTGGGCGCTGCGGTCGGTCTCGTTGCAGGTGCCGCCCTGGTAGGCGCCGATCCCCTTCTCCTTGCAGTAGAGGACCGCCTCCACTACATTGTTGATGCCGCCCAGATCGGGGGTCTTGATCTGCACCATGTGCCCGGCCCGGTTGTCGGCAAAGTAGCGGATGTCCTCCAGGGTGTTGCACCACTCGTCGGCCACCAGCTCCACCGGGATGCCCCGCTCGTCCACCAGGCGGGTCAGCTCCTTGAGGGCGAGCATCTGTTTCTCCCGGTCCTCCACGTCCATGGGGCCCTCGATGCGCAGGTGGAAGGGGGCAGCGATCTTGGCCAGCTCGGCCAGATAGTCGGCCATCCCCTGGTAGTTGTCGTTCCCAAAGGCCGCGCCGATGGTGCCGTAGACGTCGATGTGCAGCACCGGGGCGTAGTTTTCGTCCAGCCGCAGTTTGCAGATGCGCTCGCGCAGCCAGCCCACGTACTCGGCCAGCTTTTCGCCCTTTCGGCCCAGCTTGGTCTCCACGTTGTTGATGAGGGCGTGGGGCAGCACCTGGGCGCCCTTCATGATCATCTTGTCGGTGTTTTCGTAGCGGTTGTCCCCCGACTGGGTGAAGATGGGGATCTCCCGGTCGGTGACCTGGGTGTGGTACTCGTCGGCCACCACCTCGCACATCAGCCGGTGGGAGGCCTTGGCCACCGCGTCGAGGATGGCCTGGGTCACCCCGTAGCGGATGGCGGTGTGCAGCTGCTTGCCGCCCACCTGCAGCCGGTCGATCTCCTCCGCCAGGGCGCGGAAGCTGTCGGCCTCTCTGCCCACCAGGCGGGGCTTTATCTCCCGCTCGATGACGGGGATGAAGTCCTCCGCCAGAAAGAGGGGGTCCCTGCCGCCCGCGCCGCTGTACTGGACCGCCGCGCAGTCGCCGTAGGCCACCTGCCCGTCCTCCAGCACCAGCATCACCGAGATGGCCTCGCCCGCCTGGCGGACTGCCGAGAACCCGGCGGTGGCGGTTTTGCCTAAATAGGCCGCGCCGTCCGACTCGGCCCCCAGCTTGATGGCCCGCTGGTCATCAAAGAAAAATCCGGTGCGCCCCTTGGCGCAGACCAAATCAACAATTTTCACAGTATATTCCTCCTGCTCTCAGCTGTCTGTCGCGTTTTTCTGCCCACTCTGCCCTATCTCCAGGGGCGGCCCACCAGCCGGCCTTTGGAGATGGCGTAGACGTCGTCGATGACCATCTGAAAAGACGCCTTGCGCTTTTCAAAGGCCGCCCGCTCCTCGATTTTTTTGCGGTTGTAGTCCACCAGTTCGGGCGAGAGGGGGACGGCCCCCGCGTCCAGGATGCGGATGGCCCCGTCGTTGTCCCGGGCCGAGAGCATCTTGCCGGCGTTGAAGCGGCTGGGGGCAAAGGGGACGTCCAGCACCCCGGCCTGGAAGGCGCGCACCGCCCCCAGGGCGATGTCTCCCCCGCCCAGTTCAAAGCACTTGTCGACGATGCAGCGGGTCTCGGCGGCGATGATCTGCTTTTCCTCCTCCAGCCCGGCGGCGGTGAGGGTCTGGTCGCTGAGCATCGAGATGACCTGCTTGGTGCAGCGCAGCCCCTGGGCGTTTGCCTCCATGGTGGGGATGCCCATGGCCTCGTGCGGGGTCTTGACGATGACCTTGGTGGCCTTGGCCAGGGCCGCGGCCGCACTCCCCCAGGAGATGACGCCAAAGGCCTTGGCCTCGTCCTGCGGGAAGCCGCCCATCCACTGGTGGAGGACGGTGGTGACCTCCACATCGGTGTAGCCGTACTTCTCCAAGTACTCGTCGGTCAGCTCTTCCAGGGTGCGGATGGCGGCCACGTCCTGCACCAGGTTGCCGCACTGGCCGTAGCCCACGGTGATGTTCTTGACCCCCTGTTCGGCGGCCAGCAAACTCTCGATGATGGCCACCGCGTGGGAGATGCAGGGGGGCACCAGGGTGCCGGTGAGGGGGCCGTAGGGCTCGCGGTTGATGGGGATGCCCGCCTCCTCGTAGAGGCCGGTGAGCCGGTCGCAGTACTGCCAGTCGAGGATGGTGCGCTCCAGCGGCACGTTCTTGGCGTAGGGGACGTTGTAGGAGATGCCGCCCCCCTCGTAGCTGGTGAACCCGGCGGCGTAGCAGATCTCGGTGAGGAGGCGGGCGTCGGGGGTGCCGTGGCGGATCTGCACCGGGATGTCCAGGCTCTGGATGATTTGGCGGCAGCCGGCCACCCCGTGGTTGACCGCCGGCAGGCCGTTGAGCATCGACTTCTGGCTCTTGGCCGACTCGACGATCCCCTTCTCGGCGTCCTCATAGCGGTTTTGCCGGGTATAGCTGTCGATGGTGGTGGGGAGCAGGTCCGCCTCCCCCTTGTCCTGCAGGTAGGTCAACAGCTCGATGTGCTCCTTGATGAGGGCGACCCCCGCCCGGGGCTGGATGAGGGTCTTCCCCTCTCTTTTGGCCTGGCTCAGCTTGCGGGAGAACACCTTGCTCTCGGGCAGCTTGCGGTGAAAGTCAAAGGCCTCCTGCAAGTCCACCTCCCTGCCGGTGGGCCACTGGCCCAGCACCTCTTGGCGAATTTGCTGAAAGGCGCCGTCTTCGATCCGCTTATTTTGAATTTCCATCGCAGGTCAACTCCCTCTTCATCATCTGTAAAGCGGCTTTGGGGTGGTGTTCGGCCAACAGGCCCATGGCCGCCAGGATGTAGTGTCTGTCCACCCACACCTGCGCCTGTTTGGGCCGCAGGGAGATGGGGTCGGCCGGGCTCCAAAGGGCGTGCCGCACCGCCTCCTCCGGCCGGGGGGCGTGGATGAGGGCGCCGCCGGTGGCGATGATCCGCCGCACGTCGCTCAGGTCCTTGCCGGTCTGCACGTAGGTCAGCCCCACCGGGGTGTAGGTCTGCTCGATGGTGCCGGCGTGGCGGGCCACAGCGGTCTCCACCGCCAGGGACGCCAGGGCAAAATCGAGCTGTCGGCCCGCCGCGCTGTCGGGCAGTTTGTCGGTGTGTGCGGCCAGGTCCTCCACCATCTGCCGCACCGTCTCGGGGGGGAGTTCGGCCAGCTGGGCCACCCGGTCCAGCCCGGCGGCCTCGAGGATGCCGTGGATGCTGTATCGCATGCCGATGTCCCCCTCCACCGTCCGCTTGGCGTAGGGCTCGGGCAGCCCCTTGTAGACGGTGTCCAGCTGCTTGGGCATCCCGCTGGCAATGGAGTAGACGTCGGTGGTGGCGCCCCCCAGGTCGACCGCCAGCAGTTCGCCGATGCCGGGCTCCCCCTCAAGGCCGTCGGCCAGCAATGTCATGGCGGCCAGCATCGCCGAGGGGGTGGGCATGAGGATGCCCGAGACCAGCTCCGAGGCCTGGGAGAGCCCCTTGGCCCGGATGATGCGGTCGAGGAAGATGTCGCGGATCTTCTGCTGTGCGGGATCGATGTTGAGCACCCCGAAGCGGGGCATCACATTTTCGCACAGCAGGGTCTCCTTTTGGGCCAGCAGCCGCTGGCAGCCGCGGGCGGCGGCGCGGTTCCCCGCCACCACCACCGGGAAGTCGCCGGGGACCCCGGCCAGCATCTCCGCGTTGTGGAGGATGCAGTCCCGGTTCCCCCCGTCGGTCCCCCCGGTGAGGAGGACGATGTCGGGCCGGGCGGCGGCGATCTCGTCCAGGTCGTCCTCGGTGAGCTGGTAGGAGTAGACCCCCACCACCTTGGCCCCCGCCCCCAGGCTGGCCTGCTTGGCGGCCTCGGCCGTCAGCTCGGGCACCAGCCCGCAGGTGACCATCCGCAGTCCGCCGGCGGCGGAGGAGCAGGCGTAGCGCTCGGCGTAGTCCAGCTTGCCGGTCTGCCCTTCCAGCTGCGCCACCGCCCGCGCGAGCCCCTCCCCCACGTCGGTCTGCACGGTGGTGTAGCTGGAGGCGGTGCCCAGCAGGGCGGGCGCGTCCACGTCGACGGCGGTCACCTTGGTGTATGTACTTCCAAAGTCGATCAAGAGGATCGGTCGCATCGCTCCCTCACCCTCTCACTCGACGCCCAGGTCTTTTTTGAGGGAGGCGATGGTGGTCTCCGGCGAGGTGCCCGGGGGAAAGACCCGGTCAAAGCCCATGGCCAAAAACCGGCGCTCCACGCCCTCAAAGGGCTGCTTGCCCACCACGATGTTCCCCCCCACGTAGAGGAGGATGCCCTCCAGCCCCGCCTCGTCGCACTTCTGGCGCAGGCCCCGGCAGTCCAGCTCGCCGTGCCCGTAGAGGGAGGAGACCACGATGGCGTCTGCATCCGACTCGATGGCAGCGGCAATGTACTCCTCCTGCGAGACCATGACCCCCAGGTTGATGACATTGAACCCCGCGTCGGTGAACGCGTGGTCGAGGATCTTGATGCCCACGGCGTGGACGTCCGCCCCGATCACCCCGATGACCAAAGTTTTCTGTTCCATTTCGCACCCCTTGCTTTCGCAAATTTGATTTGAACTATATCTATAATATATATTGTTATATATCATAAATCAACCGAATCGCCTCCCTTTTTCCGGAGAATAAGGGAGAAAATCCCGGCTTTCTTTTGGCTAATTTGGATGTTTCTCCATCTATACGCAAAAAAAGAGGGAAATGAACTAGTTCATTTCCCTCTTTTTCTTTAAAACCGTCTTTAGCGGCCCTTTTTGCCCCGGCGCACCTCTTCGATCTGCTCCTCAATGGCGAGGAGGGAGCCGCCGTCCACCAGGTAGTCGTAGCGGATGACCGTCTGCCCGGCCCGGGCGGCGGCGCGCACCCACTCCCCCTCCTCCTTTGAGCAGAAGCGGTTGTAGTTGGGGGGGAGGATGAGGACGGGGTGTCCCTCCACAAAGGACCGCACCCCCTCCTCGCCGAAGAGGCGGGCGTCCACCCGGCCGCTGTCGATCCCCAGGGCGGTGCAGCTGCGGCGAATGATCCGCCCGAACTTGTCGCTGGCGGTGAGGATGCCCACTCGCCCCTCCTCCGGGGCGCGGGCCAGGGCGGTCAGGGTCTGGTTGGAGGGGGAGAGCACCACCCGCACCAGCCGGCAGCGCCCTCCCACCGCCTGGGAGAGCTGGTGGAAGTGGGTGGAGGTGGTGATGACCAAGTCCTCGTGGTCGCCGATTTTGTAGGGGGCGTCCAGCACGTCGCCCAGCAGGAACTGGTAGACGTCCACGTCCGCCACCCGGGAGAGCTGGTCGGCCATCTGGGAGAGGGCCTCGGTGTTGCAGTCCACCAGGGCCAGCCGCACCTGCTCATACCCCTCTTCCCGCTCCCGCAGCTTGAGGGAGAAGAAGATCTCGCTCTCCCGGCTGGAAAAGCCCAACTCCTCCATCCGGTCCAGCAGGGCGTCGATGGCCGCCATCGCCAAATCCTTGCGGCCGCCGGAGGCGCTCTCCTCCCGCCCCCGGACAAAGGTCCCCCGGCCCTGCACCATCTCGATGAGCCCCTCTTTTTCCAGCTCGTCGTAGGCGTGCTTGACGGTCCCCTGGGCCAGGCCGGTCTCCTCGGCCAGCTGGCGGACGGTGGGCAGTTTGTCGCCGGGGGCCAGCCGGCCATCGGCGATCTGGCCGGCGACGGCCTCGGCGATCTGGCGGTAGACGGGGACCTGGTTCCCCTGCCTGAGCTCTATCTCCATGGGCGTCCTCCTCCCCTTTTTCGCTGTCTCACTTTCCGTCGCGAGCGGCCAGGTACTCCGCCCGCCCGGTCTCATAGAGGTTTTTGCCGGTGGAGTCGATGACCACCACGGCGGGGAAATCCTCCACCTCCAACCGGCGGACGGCCTCGGCCCCCAGGTCCTCGTAGGCCACGATCTCGGCCTTCTTGACGCAGCGGGCCAGCAGGGCCCCCGCCCCGCCGATGGCCCCAAAGTAGACCGCGCCGTGCTCCTTCATGGCGGCGATCACCTCGGGGCCCCGCTTCCCCTTGCCGATCATCCCGGTCTCGCCCAGGGCGATGAGGGTGGGGGAATAGGCGTCCATCCGGTAACTGGTGGTGGGGCCGGCCGAGCCGATGGGGCGGCCCTCCTGGGCGGGGGTGGGCCCCACGTAGTAGATGGTGGCGTTTTCGATATCAAAGGGCAGGGGGTCGCCCTTTTCGGCCAGCTCCACCAGCCGCTTGTGGGCGGCGTCGCGGGCGGTGTAGATGACCCCGCTGATGAGGACGCTCTCGCCGCAGCGCAGCTGGCGGGCGGCTTCGCGGGTCAGGGGGGTGGTGATCTTCTTCTCCATCTCAAAGCACCTCCGTCTTGTGGCGGGTCACGTGGCAGTTGATGTTCACCGCGCAGGGCAGCCCGGCAATGTGGGTGGGCATGGTCTCGATGTTGACGGCCAGGGCGGTGGTCTTGCCCCCAAAGCCCTGGGGTCCGATCCCCTTTTGGTTGATTTTTTCCAGCAGCTCCTCCTCGAGCCCGGCGTAGAAGGGGCTTTGGCTGCGCTGGTCGAGGGGCCGCATCAGGGCCTGTTTGGCCAGCAGGGCGGCCTTGTCAAAGCTGCCGCCGACCCCTACTCCCACCACGATGGGGGGGCAGGGGTTGGGGCCGGCGTCCTCCACCACCTGCAACACGAAGTCGCGCACCCCGTCCAGCCCGTCGGAGGGCTTGAGCATCTTGATTTGGCTCATGTTCTCGCTGCCAAAGCCCTTGGGGGCCACGGTGATTTCGATCTGTTCGCCGGGCACCAGCTCGCAGTAGAGGAGGGCCGGGGTGTTGTCCCCGGTGTTGACCCGGTCCAGCGGGTCGCGCACCACCGATTTGCGCAGCCGCCCCTCGGCGTACCCCTGGCGCACCCCCTCGTCCACCGCCGCGCGCAGGTCGCCGGCAATGTGGACCTCCTGCCCGATCTTCAAAAAGACGCAGGCCATGCCGGTGTCCTGGCAGATGGGCACCCCTTCGGCCCCGGCGATCTCGTAGTTTTGGATGATCTTGTCCAGGATGCCGCAGGCGGTCTCCCCGTCCTCGCAGGCGCGGCAGGCGCGGATGCGCTCCTGCACATCCTCCGGCAGACGGCAGTTGGCCTCGATGCAGAGGCGCTTGACCACCTGGGTGATCCGGGCAGCTTCGATCTCTCTCATAAAACCCCATTCCTTTCGCTGCGCCCCGGCGCAGACGGCAGGGCGGCCCTTCCCTTTTCTGGGCTGCCTCTGTCGAAATGATATAGTTCAATTTACCTCTATGGTATCACAATCTCTCTCCATTGCAAGCCCCCGGCGAAAAAACAGGGGGAAGAAAAGAAAACAGCCGCCGGCCCTTTTCTTAAAAAGGCCGACGGCGAGAATTTCTTTTTTTCGTTTGCTTCCATCGCTCCGCCCTCTCCCCTCTTTTCAGCGGGCCAGGGCAATGCAGAGGGCAGCCAGCGCCGCCGCCAGGAGCAGGGCGGGCAGCCGCAGCACCCGGGGAAGAAGGGGGATCTTCAGGCCGTACCGGGCCTTGGCGACGGCCGCCAAAACGCCGTAGAGTACCAGCATCCCCGCCAGGGGGACGGCGAGGTAGAGGGCTGTGGACAGCGACCACTCCCCACCCCGCAGCAGCAAGACGGCAGCGGCCCCACAGGCGGCGGCCAGCCCGAAGAAGGGGGCGCCCGACACCCACCTGGCAAACTGCAAAAAAGCTCTGTCCGGCTGTTTTTGCAGCGGTTTTCTCTCCATCCGAGCCGCCTCCCCTCTCCCTTTACAGACCGCGTCCCTTTCCCCTTTCACTATAGCACCTCTCCCGACAAAAGTCAGCGGCAAAAAGGGAGGGAGCAGAAAACCTGCTCCCTCCCACATCCGCTATTTTCCGGTCAGCCGGTCCAGCAGCGCCTGCAATTCGGCGCGGCGGCGGTCCCGCTCCTCCGGGGCGGGGCGCCAGCTCTCCCCCTCCCGGCAGAGGACGTCCCCCTCCCGCAGGCCCTCCGGCAGCTCCGCCAGGGGGACGGTGCGGTTTTCGCCCTCGTCGTCCTGCAAAACGGCGAGGGGGCCCTCGATGCGGTCCACACTGTAAAACATCCCCTCACTCCCCCTTCTGGCAGACGACATCCAGATTGCTGCCGTCGGTGGAAAAGACGATGGTGCCGTTTAGGTCGGTGCGCAAAAAGCGGACGCCCCGATTGGCCAGCAGGTCCACCGTCTCCTGGTGGGGGTGGCCGTAGGAGTTGCCCGCCCCCACACAGGCCACGGCGATCTCGGGGTCCACCCTGTCCAAAAAGGCCGCCGAGGTGCTGGTGCTGCTGCCGTGGTGCCCCAGTTTGAGCACCTGGGCCCCAAGCTCTCCGGCCCCGTACTCCTCCAGCAGGTCCTTTTCGGCCTTTGTCTCCATGTCCCCGGTAAAGAGGAAGCGCTGGCTGCCGTAGCGAAAGAGGACCACGGCCGAGGTGTCGTTCAGGTCGTCATACCCCTCCAGCGGCCCCAGCACCGTCAGCCGGCCGTCGCCGTAGGTGAGCTGCTGTCCCGGCTCGCTGTACACCACCTTGACCTGGCTCTCGGCCGCCTGGGTGAGCAGGTCTTTGTAGGTCTTGGTGGTGGGCAGCTGGGTCTGGGGCAGACGGGGCATCAGCAGGGTGTCGGTGGGGATGGCGGCCATCACCACGTCCAGCCCGCCGATGTGGTCGGAATGGGGATGGGTGGCGACGATGAGGTCGAGCTTTTCCACCCCCTGGTTTTTTAGGTAGTTCACCACCGTGTCGCCCTTGTCGTTTTCGCCCCCGTCGATGAGGACGGCGTGCCCGTCCACCAGGATGAGGGAGGCGTCCCCCTGCCCCACGTCGATGAAGTGGACCGATGCCTCCCCCTCGGGGATGGAGATGTCCGAGAGACCGAGGCTGGTCAACAGGTCGTTCCCGCCGGGGATGGCGCCCAGCCACTCCGGGTCCACCCCCAGCACCACCAGCACCAGGGCCACCAGGCTGACCAGCACCCCCAACAGGGCCTTTTTTATCTTTTCTTTTTGCTTTTTGGTCGTCCTGCGGACGGTTTTGCGCTGTGCCACGGCTCACGCCCTCCCTTCTGGCGGCCGGCCGGCCGCCTGCTCTGGCCCCGCTTCTCCCCCTGGGCCTGCCGGCGCGCCCGCAGGGCGGCGGCGGTCTTGGCGTCGGGCTTGACCAGGCACTCGGGCCCAAAGCCGATGAGGTCCCAGCGGCCCGCCCGCTTGAGCGCCTCCAGCACCAACTGCTGGTTTTGGGGCAGGAAATACTGGATCAGCGCCCGCTGCATGGCCTTTTCGTGGGGGTCGGTGGCCACGTAGATCTCCTCCAGGGTAAAGGGGTCCATCCCGGTGTAGTACATGCAGGTGGAGATGGAGAAGGGGGTGGGGTAAAAGTCCTGCACCTGCTGGGGGCGCAGCCCCTCCTCCTTCAAAAAGAGGGCCAGGTCGATGGCCTCTTTGAGCCCGCTGCCCGGGTGGGAACTCATGAGATAGGGCACCAGGTACTGCTTCTTGCCGATCTGCTTGGTCTTTTGGTAGAAGGCCCGCTGGAACTTGCGGTAGCTGGCAATGCCCGGCTTGCCCATGGCCCGCAGCACCCGGTCGCTGCAGTTTTCGGGGGCCACCTTCAACTGGCCGGAGACATGGTATTTCACCAGATGGTCAAAAAAGGTCTGGTCCCTGTCCAGGTTCAGGTAATCAAAGCGGATGCCCGAGCGGACAAACACCTTTTTGATGCCGGGGATCCGGCGCATCCGCTCCAGGATGTCGTCGTACTCCCGGTGGTCGACCTTGAGTTTGGGGCAGGGGGTGGGGGCCAGGCACTTGCGGCCGTTTTTGCACATCCCCCGCTCCAGCTGCCCGTCGCAGGAGGGGCCGCGGAAGTTGGCGGTGGGTCCCCCCACGTCGTGGATATACCCCTTGAAGCGGGGGTTGTGGGTCATCCGCTCCGCCTCCTCCAGCACCGACTCGGCCGAGCGGCTGGTGACGTGCCGCCCCTGGTGGACGGCGATGGCGCAGAAGTTGCAGCCGCCGAAGCAGCCCCGGTTGTGGATGATGGAGAACTCCACCTCCGCAATGGCGGGCACCCCGCCAAGCGCCTCGTAGACGGGGTGGTAGGTGCGCTGGTAGGGCAGCGAATAGACCCGGTCCAGCTCCTCCCTCGCCAGGGGGCGGGAGGGAGGCGTCGCCACCAGCACCCGGTCGCCGTGCTTTTGCACCAGCAGGTGGCCGGTGGCGCAGTCGCACTCGTTGTACTGAATGGCCTGGGCCTTGGCATAGCTGCGCTTGTTCTCCCGCACCTTTTCAAAGCTGGCGCACTCCACATAGCCGTCGGGCAGCTCGCTCCGGTCGGCAAAATAGCAGGTGCCCCGCACGTCCCGGATGGCCGTCACCGGCTCCCCCGCCGCCAGGCGGTCGGCCACCTCGACGATTTGGTGTTCCCCCATGCCGTAGAGGAGCAGATCGGCCTTTGCGTCCTGCAGGATGCTGGGGCGAACGGCGTTGTCCCAGTAGTCGTAGTGAGCGAAGCGGCGCATGGATGCCTCCACCCCGCCGATGAGGATGGGCGCCTCGGGATAGAGGCGGCGGACGATGTTGGAGTAGACGATAGTGGCCCGGTCGGGGCGCTTGCCCATCACCCCGCCGGCGGTGTAAAAGTCGGTGGCGCGGCGCTTTTTGGCCACGGTGTAGTGGTTGACCATCGAGTCCACGTTCCCCGCCGAGATGAGAAAGCCCAGGCGGGGCCGGCCGAACTGGGTGAAGGGGGCGTCCTCCTCCACATCCGGCTGGGAGAGGATCGCCACCTTGTAGCCGGCGCTCTCCAGCACCCGGGTGATGATGGCGCAGCCAAAACTGGGGTGGTCGATATAGCTGTCGCCGCAGATGTAGACAAAGTCGGGCTGGGTCCATCCCCGCTCCTCCATCTCGGCGCGGCTGATGGGCAGAAAATCGTTCATGGGTGTCCTTTCCGGCGGGCGGTGCCGCACAGCAGAAGGCGGGCAGAGGGATGCCCCCTACCTGCCGTACTGTCCTTTTTCTCTAGTGCTCGAGGGCGTCCTGGTTGGCGCACATCTCCAGCCACTGCTGCCGGCTGATGAGCACCTTGCGGGGCTTGGAGCCCTCGAAGGGGCCGATGATCCCCCGCTCCTCCATCTCGTCCACGATGCGGGCGGCCCGGGCATAGCCCAATTTCAACTTGCGCTGCAGCATGGAGGTGGAGATCTGGCCGGCGTCCACCGCCACCTCGATGGCGTCGGGGAGCATGTCGTCCCCCTCTTCCCCGCTGCCGCCATTCGAGCCCTTGCCCTTTTCGGCGGCGGCCTGCTTGTCGATCTCCTCGATGATCTGCTCGTCATAGGTCTTGGGGGTGTCGGGCTTGATGGCCTCGACCACCCGCTCTATCTCCTCGTCGGTGACAAAGCAGCCCTGGATGCGGGTGGGCTTGGAGGCCCCCACCGGGAAGTAGAGCATGTCCCCCCTTCCCAGCAGCTTTTCGGCCCCCGCCCCGTCGAGGATGGTGCGGGAGTCCACCTGGCTGGATACGGCAAAGGCGATGCGGCTGGGGATGTTGGCCTTGATGACGCCGGTGATCACGTCCACCGAGGGGCGCTGGGTGGCGATGATCAGGTGCATCCCCGCGGCGCGGGCCATCTGCGCCAGGCGGCAGATGCTGTCCTCCACCTCGCCGGGGGCGGCCATCATCAGGTCGGCCAGCTCGTCGATGATGATGACGATGCGGTAGAGGGGCTTCTCCCCCCGGCTCTCGCAGAGCTTGTTGTAACCGCCCAGGTCGCGGACGTTGTTGGCCGCAAAGAGCTTGTAGCGGTTGAGCATCTCGGTCACCGCCCACCCCAGGGCGCCGGCCGCCTTGTGGGGGTCGGTGACCACCGGGACCAGCAGGTGGGGGATGCCGTTGTAGACCCCCAGCTCCACCACCTTGGGGTCGACCATCAGCAGCCGCACCTCCTCGGGGGAGGACTTGTAGAGCAAACTCAGGATGATGGAGTTGATGCAGACGGACTTGCCCGAACCGGTGGCGCCGGCAATCAGCACGTGGGGCATCTTGCCGATGTCGGCCACCTTGACGTTGCCGGCGATGTCCTTGCCCAGGGCCACCGAGAGGGCGCTGCCCGCATCCCGGAAGGCCGGGGAGTCCAGCATCTCCCGGATGCCCACCACACTGGTGTTCTTGTTGGGCACCTCAATGCCCACCGCCGCCTTGTTGGGGATGGGCGCCTCGATGCGGACGCCGGAGGCCGCCAGGTTGAGGGCGATGTCGTCGGCCAGGTTGGTGATCTTGCTGATCTTGACGCCGGCATTGGGCTGCAATTCGTACCGGGTCACTGCCGGCCCCCGACTGATGTTGATGATTTTTGTCTGCACCCCAAAACTCTTGAGGGTGTCCACCAGCCGCTCCCCGTTTTGCTTGAGCTCGCGGGAGATGTCCCGGTTGTTTTCAGCGGGGGGCGGATCGAGCAGCCCCACCGAGGGGTAGTTGTAGGCGGGGGCCTCCTCCTCTTCCTCTTCGGGGGCGGCGAAGGGCTCTCCCTCCTCCCCCTCCCCTTCGGAAGCGGGCGACTCTTCTTCCCCGCCGGGGACGACGGCCGAGGCGGGCTTGATGTCGGGGGCGGTAAAGGTGAAGATCTCGGCGGGGTCCAGCTCCTCCTTTTGGGGGGCGGGAGCGCCGCCGTTTACGATTTTTTGCACCAGGGCGTCAAGGGCGTCCTCGTCCTCCTGGCGGCGGGCGGGGTCGGGCAGGGGCAGGGCCTCCTCCGGCTCCTGCGGGGGAAGGGCGGGGGCCGCCTTCTCCTTTTTGCGCCGGGGGGCGGGGCGCTCTTCGTCGGGCCCCAGGGGGATGTCGATGGGGCGGGGGCCGCCGATGTCCACATCGATGTTGGCTGCGCCCCGCTGCATCCGCTCGGCCACCATCTCCTTTGCCTGGCGGACCGGCTTCTGCACGCTCTGGTGCAGGTCCAGCAAAGTCTTGCCGCTGATGAACATCAAAATGACGAAGGCGGCGATCCCCATGGTGAGAACGGCGCCGGTCTTGCCGAACATGGACAGCAGCGGCCAGCCCAGCAGGCAGAAGGCGAGACCGCCGCCCCGCTTGGCCGCCCCCATGGCGTAGAGGTTGAGAAATTTGTCAAAGAAGTTGTTGCCCAGCAGTTCGGGGGCAAAGAGGAGCTGGATGGCCCCGCAGAGAAAGGCCAGAAAGAGGGCCCCCAGCAGCATGGGTTTGACGATCGAGCGCTTTTTGAGCGCCGAGGAGCCGGATATGTAGACCACCAAAGGCCCCACCAGGTAGGCCGCCAGCCCGAAGAGGCCGAAGAGGAACTTGTGCAGGGCATTCCAGACATTCAGCCCGCCCACCAGGGCCAAAAAGGTCAGCAGCAGCCCCACCGCAAAGGCGATGACCGCCGCCATCTGCTGGCGAAAGAGTTTGTTTTTCTGGGCGGCGCCCGACTTGGGGGCCGCCCGCTTTCCGGTTGTGCGCTTCGTTGCCATGAAAACTCCTCAAATCAAGCCCCTGCCCTGCGCTGGCGCAGAGGGGGCAAATCGTTTGCTATTGGGGCCCCGCGCAAAAAGCGGGGGCCTGTCCCACCCAGCCGGCCAAAAAGGGGGCCGGCGGCCCTTCAAAAACCCGTTTTATGTAGGCCGCTCCCGGCGGGCGGGGCGGCGGGAAAGACCGAATCAACGGTCCGGCGCCAGGGGGACGCCGGGCTGAAATCCAGGCTCTAAAAAGGCATTGGGGTCGGTGGAGATCAGCCGCTCCACCCGGCCGCCCGACACCTGGCAGAGCTGGCCGCCCGACCGGCAGTATTCCGGCGGCGGGGCGGCGGCCAAAGTCTCCATTATCATACCACAAGGGACCGGGGTGTGTAAAATCATTTGTTCGCCTTCTTCCCTGTTTTTGCGGGGGCGCTCTCCTCTTTTTTCCCCTTTTTGCGGGTGGCCGGCTCTTTTTTGGTCTCCTCCCCGCCCTCGGGCGCGTCTTTGCGGCGGGATTCGATCTCCCGGTAGAGGTAGTTCATGGCCTCTTTGAGGCCGCCCAGCTCGTCGATGAGCCCTTCCTGGGTGGCCCGCTCCCCGTCCAGCACCGTCCCCACGTCCATCACCAGTTCGCCGGTGGTCATCATCAACTCCTTGAACCGCTCCTTGCCGATGCGGGAGTTGCCGGCCACAAAATTCAGGATGCGGTCCTGCATCTGCTCGAAGTAGGAAAAGGTCTGGGGCACCCCCAGCACCAGCCCGTTCATCCGCACCGGGTGGATGGTCATGGTGGCGCTGGGGGCGATGAAGGAGCGCCCGGCGGCCACCGCCAGCGGCACCCCGATGGAGTGGCCGCCGCCGAGCACCAGGGAGGCGGTGGGCTTTTCCATCCCGGCAATCAATTCGGCAATGGCGAGGCCCGCCTCCACGTCGCCCCCCACGGTGTTGAGGATGACGATGAGCCCATCGATGTCGTCGCGCTCCTCAATGGCCACCAGTTGGGGGATGACGTGTTCGTATTTGGTGGTCTTGTTCTGGGGCGGCAGGATGAAGTGCCCCTCGATCTGGCCGATGATGGTCAGACAGTGGATGGTATAGCTGCCCTTTTGCACCGTCACCGACCCCATGTTCAGGATCTGCGCCTGTTCCTGTTGTGCCTGGGCGGCGTCCTGGGTCTCCTGCGCCTCCTCCGCCGGCTCCTCCCCGCTCACCAAAGATTGCTGTTTTTTGTTTTTCTCGCTCAAAAATGCCTCCGCCTTTCTGACTTTATGCAAATTTTTTACCCGCCAGCTGGGCGGTCCTGTCCGCAAAGTCGGTATTCTCACTTGTTTTTATCTATTTTCTCCCGATTTGCTGGGGATATGTGTTGGCCGATATTTTTGCAGGATTTGATTTTCAGAAATTCATTTTGTAATCGTTAACCAATTGACAATACAGGGGGTGAGGGATTATACTTGTACATGATTTCTTATTTTATAAAGTACATAGGGGAAAACACAGAAAGGACGATGCTTGTGGGACAGAATCTCGCGGAAAAGATCATCTCCGCCCATCTGCTGTCAGGCGACATGGCGCCCGGCAGCGAGATCGGCCTGAAAATCGACCAGACCCTCACCCAAGACGCCACCGGGACCATGGCCTATTTGGAATTCGAGGCCATCGGCATCCCCCGGGTCAAGACCGAAAAATCGGTCGCCTACATCGACCACAACACCCTGCAGTCGGGCTTTGAAAACGCAGACGACCACAAATACACCCAGACGGTGGCCAAAAAGATCGGGGTGGACTTCTCCCGCCCCGGCAACGGCATCTGCCACCAGGTGCACCTGGAGCGCTACGGCGTGCCGGGCAAGACCCTCATCGGCTCGGACAGCCACACCCCCACCGGCGGCGGCATCGGCATGCTGGCCATCGGCGCCGGCGGGCTGGACGTGGCGGTGGCCATGGGCGGCGGGGCCTACTACATCCCCATGCCCCGGGTCATCAAGGTGGAACTCACTGGGGCCCTGCGGCCCTGCGTCTCCGCCAAGGACATCATCCTCGCCGTTTTGCGGGAACTGTCGGTCAAGGGCGGCGTCGGCGCGGTGATCGAATATGCCGGCGAGGGGGTCGCCACCCTCAGTGTGCCCGAGCGGGCCACCATCACCAACATGGGCGCCGAGCTGGGGGCCACCACCTCCATCTTCCCCTCCGACGAGATCACCCGCCAGTTTTTGGCCGCCCAGGGCCGCGAGGGGGACTTCACCCCCCTCGCCCCCGACGCCAACGCCCGCTACGACCGGGTGCTCACCGTCGACCTGGGGGCGCTGGAGCCCCTGGCCGCCTGCCCCCACAGCCCCGACAACGTCAAGCCGGTCGGGGAGCTGGGCGGCATCCCGGTGGACCAGGTCTGCATCGGCTCCTGCACCAACTCCTCCCTCTACGACATGCTTAAGGTGGCCCGCATCCTCAAGGGGAAGACGGTGCACCCCAACGTCAGCCTCACCATCTCCCCGGGGTCCAAGCAGGTCTTTACCATGCTGGCGGAAAACGGCGCCCTGGCCGATATGATCGCCGCCGGCGCCCGAGTGCTGGAATGCGCCTGTGGCCCCTGCATCGGGATGGGCCAGTCCCCCAAGTCGGGCGGGGTCTCCCTGCGCACCTTCAACCGCAACTTTGAGGGGCGCAGCGGCACCGCCGACGCCCAGGTCTACCTGGTCAGCCCCGAGACGGCCGCCTGGTCGGCCCTGCAGGGGGTCATCAGCGACCCCACCGAAATCGGCGACCTGGGGGGGATCGAGATGCCCGCCCGCTTTTTGGTCAACGACAACCTGTTGGTCGCCCCCGCCGCCCCCGAAGAGGCCGGCGCGGTGGAGGTGGTGCGCGGCCCCAACATCAAGCCCTATCCCAAGACCGAACCCCTCTGCGACCACCTGAAAAAAGAGGTGGTGCTGAAGGTGGGGGACAACATCACCACCGACCACATCATGCCCGCCGGGGCCAAGGTCCTCCCCTACCGCTCCAACGTCCCCAAAATCAGCGAGTTCTGCTTCACCGCCTGCGACCCTGACTTCCCCGCCCGCTGCAAGGAAAAACAGGGCGGCATCATCGTCGGCGGCCAGAACTACGGTCAGGGCTCCTCCCGCGAGCACGCCGCCCTCGCCCCCCTCTACCTGGGCGTCAAGGCGGTCATCGCCCAGAGCTTTGCCCGCATCCACAAGGCAAACCTGGTCAACGCCGGCATCCTCCCCCTGGAGTTTGCCGAGGCGGCGGACTACGAGGCCCTCTCCCTCGGCGACGAGCTGGAGATCGCCGGGCTGATCGACGCCCTGAAAGAGGGCGGCCGGCTCACCGTCAAAAACAACACCCGCGGCACCCAGTTTGCGGTGCGGGCGGAGCTGTCCGAACGGCAGGTGGAGATGCTCCTCTGCGGCGGGCTGCTGGACTACACCAAAAAAATGAGCGAAAGGCAGGCAATGAGATGATGGAAGAAAAAATGGTCTCCGCAACCGAACAGTTTGCCAAGGTCTTACAGGGCCAGTTGGAGCGCATCCAGCGGATGAAGGAGCAGGGCGACTTTGTCGATTACAGCGGCCTCGACCAGATCGTGATCGGCGTCTGCGGCGGCGACGGCATCGGCCCCCGCATCACCCACGAGGCCCAGCGGGTCATCTCCTACCTGCTGCAAGACCAGGTGAAGGCCGGCCGGGTGGTCTTTAAAGAGATCGACGGGCTGACCATCGAGAACCGGGTGGCCCAGAACAAGGCCATCCCCGACGACGTGCTGGCCGAACTCAAGGCCTGCCACGTCATCCTCAAGGGGCCCACCACCACCCCCCGCAAGGGCGACCCCTGGCCCAACATCGAAAGCGCCAACGTGGCCATGCGCAAAGAGCTCGACCTCTTTGCCAACGTCCGCCCGGTGAAGGTGCCCGCACAGGGCATCGACTGGACCTTCTTCCGCGAGAACACCGAGGGCGCCTACACCCTGGGCTCGCTGGGGGTCAATGTGGACGAGGACCTGGCGGTGGACTTCACCGTCACCACCACCCAGGGGACCGAGCGCATTGCCCGGCTGGCCTACGACTACGCCCGCAAAAACGGCAAGGGCCGGGTCTCCATCGTCACCAAGGCAAACGTCATCAAGACCACCGACGGCAAGTTTTTGGAAATCTGCCAGAAGGTGGCCCAGGAATACCCTGAGATCGCCACCGACGACTGGTACATCGACATCATGACCGCCAAGCTGGTGGACGAAAAGCGCCGCCGCGACTTCCGGGTCTTCGTCCTCCCCAACCTCTACGGCGACATCATCACCGACGAGGCGGCCGAGTTCCAGGGCGGCGTCGGCACCGCCGGCAGCGCCAACCTGGGCAAGCGCTACGCCATGTTCGAGGCCATTCACGGCTCCGCCCCCCGGATGGTGAAGGAGGGGCGGGACATCTACGCCGACCCCTGTTCCATGCTGCGGGCCGCCGTGCTGCTGCTCTCCCACATCGGCTACCAGGCCGAGGCGGACAAGTTGGAGCGGGCGCTGGACATCTGCATGTTTGAAGAGAAGAAGATGCACTGCACCGGCCGCGATACCGGCTGCACCTGCGAAGAATTCGGCAACTATGTGATGGACACCATCCAGTCGCTGTAAAACGGGGTGTTTTTGTGAAAAAGAACGGCGTTTCCCTGTCTGTCATCCGGCGGCTCCCCCGCTACTATCGCTTCCTGGGGGACTTGCTGCAAAACGGGGTGGGGCGCATCTCCTCCAAGGAGCTGTCCCAGAAGATGAACCTCACCGCGTCGCAGATCCGCCAGGACCTCAACTGTTTTGGGGGCTTCGGCCAGCAGGGCTACGGCTACAACATCGAACAGCTCCACCGGGAAATCGGGCGGATCATCGGCGTGGACACCATGCACGACACCATCCTCATCGGCGCGGGCAACCTGGGCAGCGCCATCGCCGCCCACATGAACTTTGAGAAGCGGGGCTTTCGCCTGGTGGGGATCTTCGACTCCGACCCCCAGAAATCGGGCGAGATCATCGCCGGCCTGCCGGTGCGCTCCACCGGCGAGCTGGAGACCTTCTGCCGGGAAAACCACCCCACCATCGCCATCCTCTGTATCCCCAAGACGGCGGCCCCCAAGGTGGCCCCCCAACTGGTGGACCTGGGCATCACCGGGTTTTGGAACTTCAGCCACTACGACCTGCGGGTCGACCACAGTGATGTGGTGGTGGAAAACGTCCATCTGGGGGACAGCCTGCTGACCCTCTGCTACCAGGTGACCCACAACAGGCCGGAGGAGGACGAGGGGGAAAAGTAAGCCCCTTCCCTCCCCCGCCGGCAGGGCGCAAAAAAACAGGTGCGAACGGATCCGCACCTGTTTTTTCTTTGCCGTCAGTCGATGGCGGTGTCCAGCGCCAGCAAGATCATGTCCTTGAGGTTTTTCTCCTTGTCCTCTGCCGAGACGCCCTTGGCCCCCGGCTTGAAGGAGGTCTCGACGATGGACATGACGGTGAGGGCCTTGGCCCCATAGCGGGCGGCCACGGTGTAAAGGCCCGCCCCCTCCATCTCCGAGGCGATGACCCCGTAGTCGGCCCAGACCTTCTTGTACTCCTCCTTGTTGTCGATGTAGAGGTGGTCGTTGCAGATGGTGTTGCCCACATAGACCGGCAGTCCCCTCTCCCTGGCGATGTGGTAGCACTTGTCCAGCAGCTCAAAGTCGGCGCAGGGGGCGTAGTGGCCGGGGAAGATGTGGTCGTTGATGGCGGAGGTGGTGCTGGTCGCCTGGGAGAGGACCAGATCCAGGGCCTTCAGTTTTTCGGAATAGGCGCCGGCGGTCCCCAGGCGGATCATCTTTTTGCAGCCGTAATCCCGGGCCAGCTCGGTCGCGTAGATGAGGATGGAGGGGATCCCCATGCCGGTCCCCATGACCGACACCCGCTGCCCCTTGTAGGTGCCGGTGTAGCCGTACATCCCCCGGATCTCGTTGAAGCAGACGGCATCCTTCAAATAGGTCTCGGCAATGTGCTTGGCCCGCATCGGGTCCCCGGGAAGGAGGATGTTGGGGGCGATCTCCCCCGCCTTTGCGGCAATGTGCATGCTCATGTCAACAGACAACCCCTTTCGGCTGCGCCTCACGGCGCTTTTTTCCATGATACCCTTCTTTTTTGCCGGTGGCAATCTGCCTTGCCGCGATTTGGCGTTCCCGTGCATTTTCACTGGAAAATTTGTGTATATTCCCCCCTCCCTCTGCAGGGGCGGCCGAAAATGGCCCACCCTCTCAATTTCCCTTGTATCCAAGAGGCAAAAGTGCTAAAATATAGCCAATATACAAAAAAATATTATTCGCTTTTTCAAACAGCCAGGAGGTGCCGTCATGCTGGAAAAGGTCAACCTAAAAAAGATCATGATGAAGGAGGAGTACAAGGCCATTGCGGGACAGCTCAAGCCCCGCCTCTCCGCCCTGCAACAGCAGATGAAGGAGGCCAAGGTGCCGGTCATCATCCTCTTTGAGGGGTGGAGCGCCGCCGGCAAGGGCAGCAAGATTTCCGACGTCATCCTCAACCTGGACCCCCGCGGCTTCAAGGTCTACTCCACCGTCGACCCAGACGAGACCGAGGCCCGCCACCCCTTCCTCTGGCGGTTTTGGCAGAAACTCCCCATCGCCGGAGAGTTCTCCATCTTCGACCGCAGCTGGTACCAGGAGGTGTCCACCGCCCGGCTGGAAAATGCCCTCCCCAAAAAAGAGCTGGCCCGCCGCATCGAGGAGATCAACCACTTCGAGCGCACCCTCACCGACAACGGCTACCTGATCATCAAGTTTTTCCTGCACATCAGCCAGAAGGAGCAGAAAAAGCGGCTCTCCGCCCTGGAGGAGAGCAAGGCGACCCGCTGGCGTGTCACCAAGACCGATTGGAAGAGAAACCGCCGCTACGACGACCTCTACCAGATCTACGACGAGATGTTGGAGCAGACCGACACCCCCTGCGCCCCCTGGCGGGTGATTGCCAGCGAGGACCGCAACGTGGCCATGGCGGACATCTACCAGACCCTGGTCAAGGAGATCAGCCGGGCCATCGCCCAGCGGCCGGAGCGGGACGCGCAGGCCACCGCCTACCAGGGCGGCATCCCCGCCAGCCGCTTTCCATTGGTGGAGACGCCAAAACTCTGCGACATCGACCTCAACCGCACCCTGGAGCCCACCATCTACAAGGAAGAGCTGAAGAAGTGCCAAGCCAAGCTGAAAAAGCTGCACGGGCTCCTCTACAAGGAGCAGATCCCGGTCATCGTCGCCTACGAGGGGTGGGACGCGGCCGGCAAGGGGGGCAACATCAAGCGGGTGGCCGCCGCCCTCGACCCCCGCGGGTACGAGGTGGTCCCCATCGCCGCCCCCTCCAAAGAGGAGTTGGGCCGCCACTTCCTCTGGCGGTTCTGGACCCGGCTGCCCAAGCGGGGGCACATCACCATCTTTGACCGCACCTGGTACGGGCGGGTGATGGTGGAGCGGGTCGAGGGCTTCTGCACCCCCGCCGACTGGGCCCGGGCCTACGACGAGATCAACGAGTTTGAAAAGGAGCTCACCGACTGGGGCGCCGTCATCGTCAAGTTCTGGCTGCAAATCGATAAGGACGAGCAGCTGCGCCGGTTCGAGGACCGGCAGAACACCCCCGAAAAGCGCTGGAAGATCACCGACGAGGACTGGCGCAACCGGGAGAAGTGGGACCAGCACGAGGCGGCGGTCAACGACATGCTGCAGTTCACCTCCACCGATTTCGCCCCCTGGACGGTGGTGGAGTCAAACGACAAGAAGTTCGCCCGCATCAAGGCCCTGCAGACCCTCATCGCCGCCATCGAAAACCGGCTGAAATAGCGCAAAAAGAGCGCGCCGCCCCCGGCAGAACAGCCGGTGCGGCGCGCTCTTTTTTTCTCTTACCGCTCCCCCAGGGGGCGGCGGCCCATCTCCTCCGCCTGCGACAGGTAGGGGGTGCCTGCCAGGTCCTCAGGGGTGGACATCCCCCGGGCGAGCAACATGCCGCAATCCTCCCAGTGCAGGTAGCTGAGCACCGCCTGGTAGTGCAGCACCAGCGCCTCCATCACCCCGGGCTCGTCGTCCCCGCTGGCAGCCAGCAGCAGCGCCTTTTTGGGGCTCTGCCGCAAGGCGGCGTTGACGGCGTAAAACCGGTCGATGACCGCCTTCAACTGGGCGCTCATCCCAAAGTAGTAGAGGGGGGTCACCAGGACGACCAGGTCGGCCTCCAGAAGGGCGGGCAGGATCTCCTCCATCCCGTCCCCGTGGACACAGCGGCCCCCGTTTTTGCGGCAGTGGTCACAGCCCAGACAGGGGGCGATCTTCATAAAAGCGGTGTCAAAGCGGGTCAGCTGGTGGCCCGCCTCGGCAGCGCCCCGGTCAAAGGCGGACGCCAGGGCGGCGGTGGTCCCCTTCTTGTGGGGACTGCCGGTCAAAAGCAAGATCTTCACAGACAATACACCTCCTGTATCCTATCTTACTCCCGCCGGGGGGGCCTTGGCAAGTTCGCCATATCTCCCCGTCGATTTTTGGCGGCCTCCCCTCCCCCCAGGGCCCGCCGTTGGTGCTATAATGGAGACAATTGAAAGAGAGAAGGAGGAACACCACCATGGACAAATCCGCACTCTGTTCCCATATCGACGGGATGGCCCAGCGGCTGGCCGCCTGGAGCGACGCCGTCTGGGACTGCCCCGAGACCGCCTTTCAGGAGCGCCGGTCCGCCGAGGTCCTCTGCCAGGCGCTGGAAGAGGAGGGGTTCGCCGTCGAGCGAGGGGTCGCCGGCATCGAGACCGCCTTTCTCGGCCGCTGGGGCGAGGGGAAGCCGGTCATCGGCTTTCTGGGGGAATTCGACGCCCTCTCCGGCCTCAGCCAGCAGCCCGACACCTTTGCAAAGACCCCCCTGTGCGAAGGCGCGCCCGGGCACGGCTGCGGCCACAACCTGCTGGGGGTCGGCTCCCTGGCCGCAGCCTCGGCCGTCAAGGCCTACCTGGCCGAAAGCCACCTCCCCGGCACTGTCGTCTACTACGGCTGCCCGGGGGAGGAGGGCGGTTCCGGCAAGGCCTTCATGGCCCGGGACGGGGTCTTTGACGAGTTGGATTGCGCCCTGACCTGGCACCCCGGCGACACCAACGCCGCCAACAGCGCAAGCTCCCTGGCAAACTACCAGATCTGCTACCGCTACTACGGGGTCAGCGCCCACGCCGCCGCCTGCCCCCACCTGGGCCGCAGCGCCCTGGACGCGGTGGAGCTGATGAACATCGGGGTGCAGTTCCTGCGCGAGCACATCATCCCCGAGGCCCGCATCCACTACGCCATCACCAACACCGGCGGCTACTCCCCCAACGTGGTGCAGCCCTACTCCGAGGTGCTCTACCTCATCCGCGCCCCCAAGACCGGGCAGGTGCAGGAGATCTACGAGCGGGTGGGCGACATCGCCAAGGGGGCGGCCCTGATGACCGGCACCCGGCTGGAGACCCAGTTCATCAAGGCCTGTTCCAACCTAGTCCCCAACACCCTGCTCACCGAAAAGCTGGACGACAACCTGCGGGAGATCCCCCTCCCCTCCTACACCGAGGAGGAGCGCGCCTATGCCGCCGCCGTGCAGAAGAGTTTTGAGAGCAAGTCCGACACCCTGATGGCCATGGCCCAGGCGGCGGGCGCCAAGGGGATCGCCTTTGCCAAGGAGCACGGCGGCCGCCCCATCAACGACTTTGTGGTCCCCAACTTCCACGTCGAGGCGGCCATGCCCGGCTCCACCGACGTGGGGGACGTGAGCTGGGTCTGCCCCACCGCCCAAATTTCGGCAGTCACCATGGCCGCGGGCACGCCGGGTCACTCCTGGCAGTTGGTCGCCCAGGGCAAGAGCTCGATCGCCCACAAGGGGACCCTCTACGCCGGCAAGGTGCTGGCCGGAACGGCCGTCGACCTCATACACCACCCCGAGTGGATCGAGGCGGCCAAGGAGGAGCTGCGCGACCGGCTGGACGGCGGGCACTACATCCCCCCCATCCCCGCCGGGGTCAAACCCTCTGTCATCGACCCCAGCGCCAAGCGCTAAAACCGAGATTCGCAACAAAAGAGCCCGGGCCATCTGGCCCGGGTCCTTTTTTCTTTGGGGGGCAGGGCTCACTCCGCCAGCATCAGCCGGCGCAGCTCCTCGGCCGAGCGGCCCCGGCTCTGGGGGTCGATGCGCAGGGTCCGGCGCAGCCGCAGCGGGCTCCCCCCCACCAGGATGGCGGTGTCGCAGAGGGCAGCCGCCTCGCCGGGGTCGTGGGTGACCAGCAGGGTCAATCGGCCGCCGCTGAGGGCCTGCAGGGTCTTTTCACACTGGCGCTTGCAGGCCATGTCCACCCCCTTGAAGGGTTCGTCCAGCAGGAGGATGTCGCTTTCGGAGAGAAGGGCCCGCGCCAGGGCGACCCGGCGGGCCATCCCCCCGCTGAGGGAGCCGGGCAGGCTGTCCAGTTCTCCCGGCATGCAGAGGCGGCGAAGAAGGGCCTCCACCTCCTCCCGGCCCACCGGGCGGCGGGCGGCCAGGGCGATGTTTTGGTAGACGGTGTACCAGGGCAGCAGCCGGTTTTCCTGAAAGACGGCGCTGATGCGGTCAGAAAAGAGGGCGATCTCCCCCGCATCGGGCTGCAAAAACCCCTGTATCAGGTTGAGGAGGGTGGTCTTGCCACAGCCCGAGGGGCCGATAACGCCGTAGATGCCCTTGTTCTGCAAATCCAGTGAGAAGTCCCGCAGGACCTCCTTCTCCCCCAGCCGCAGGGAGACCTTTTGAAAGGATACCAACATCTATCTGCCCTCCCTCTTCCGCCAGTGCGCCCCCAACCGCTCCACCAGCCAGGAAAACAGCCGTTCCATCCCCACGCTCAGGAGGATGACCACCGCCGTCCAGGCAAAGAGCTTGGGGGTCTCCAGGTAGATTTTGGCGTCGTAGAGCTGCCGGCCGATGGTGCCGCTGACCATCCCCAACACCTCCGCCGCCACCCCCGCCTTCCAGGCCATCCCCAGGCCGGTCTTGCAGGCGGCCAGAAAATAGGGCATGGCGGAGGGCAGGTAGATGTGCCGCCAGAGGCCCACCCGGCCAAAGCCAAAGGTCCGCCCCATCTCCAGCAGCTTGCCGTCGGTCTCCACCAGCCCCTGGTAGACGTTGCCCGCCACCAGGGGAAGGACCATCAGAAAGGAGATGAAGAGGGAGAGGTGGCTGCTCTTGAGCCACACCAGCGCCAGGATGATGAAGGAGGCCACCGGCGTGGCCTTGACGACCCCCAGGGGGACGGCGAAAAAGGCCCGCAGAAAGGTCGATTTCAGCGAGAGGCAGGCCACCAGACAGCCGGCGGCCACCGCCGAGAAAAAGCCCCCCAGGATGCTCGCCAGCGAGCGCAGCACCGTCTGGTAAAAGGCGGGGTCCCTCGCCAGGGAGAGCAGTTCCCGCAGCGTCTCCCCGGGGGAGGCCACCAGCAGCGGCTTGTTCACGGCGCGGGCGGCCAAAAACCAGAGCAAGGCCCACGCCAGTACGGCGCCGACCTTGCTCGCGATGGCCCTTCTCTTTTGGTGCGGGCTAGTTGCCCGCTTTCTCGTAGTAGAGCGCGTCATCGGGAAGTTTTCCCCCTATGGATTTGGCGTCGGCTTTCAAGAGGATGTCGAAGAAACTCTTGACCGACTCCTTCATGGCGGCGCCGTCCAGGTAGACGATATTGCAGTTGGGGATGGCCTTCTGGGCGACGTCGGCTTTCATGATGTCGTACTTTTCGGTCAGAGCGGCGGTCTCCGCCAGGTTGGTGGCGGTGTACTCGGTCGAGGCCTTGTACTCCTCCAGGAACTTCTCGACCGCCGCGGGGTTTTTCTCCAAAAATTCGGTGCGGACGATGATGCCGCCCATGGGCAGCTCCTTGTCGCCGGTGGTCTTCTTCCACTGCTCGGTGATGTCCAGGGCCACCCGCACGTCGGCGTTTTTCGAGGTGACGGTGGTGACAAAGGGCTCGGGCAGCAGGGCGATGTCGGCCTCGCCGGAGGCGATGAGGGCGGCCAGTTCGGAGTGGTCGGCCTTGTACTCGACCTTCACGTCCTCACCGACGGTCATCCCCGCCTGCTCCAGCAGGTAGTTGAGGACGTACTCGGTGGTGGAGCCCTGGCCGGAGGCGTAGATGGTCTTGCCCTTCAAGTCGGCCACGGAGTGGATGCTGTCGCCCTTCTCCAGCAGGTAGAGGACCCCCAGGGTGTTGACCGCCAGCAGCTTGACCCCGCCGTTTGTCTTCTGGTAGAGGGTGGCCGCCAGGTTGGTGGGGACGGCGGCGATGTCCACCTCGCCCGAGGAGATCTTGCCGACGATCTCGGTGGGGGCGCTGGCCAGACTAAAAGTGTACTTGTTCGCCGCCTCTCCGGCGGCGCTTTGCTCCATCAGCCGCACCATGCCAATGCCGGTGGGCCCTTTCAGCCCGGCCACATTGATGTCCACCGACTGGTAGGTCTCGTTCGGCTCGCTGGTGCCGGCCTCTCCCTTTTCTTTTCCGCAGCCGGCGAACATGCTCAGGGTGAGCAGGGACGCCAGCGCGAGTGCCAACAGTTTCTTCATACTCGCACCTCTTCACACAAATATTTTTCTTTGCCCGGGGGCAAATGCTCTATTTTGCCGGTCGCCCCGCCCGGGGCGGGGGCCGGTAAAAATCACCGTTCGCCGCGGCGCTCACAGCACCTCTTCGGCGTGGAGGACGGTCACCGTCTTCCCCTCCTTGCGGATGAGGCCGCGGGCCTGCAGCGCCTCAAAGGCGCGGTAGAGGGAGGCGCGCCCCACCCCCAGCAGCCTTCCCAGCTCGCTGGAGTTGATTTTCTGCGGGCACCCCGCAGCCGCCTGCTGCTTAAAATAGGCATAGACCTTCCCCTCTACGCTCTGGCAGGAGTAGAGGGCGACTTTCTGGTTGAGAAAGACGATGCGGTCGGAGAGAAAGGCCAGGTAGTTTTGCAGCGTCTGGGGGCAGCGGGAGAAGAGGGCGGTCAGGTCCGCCCGGCTGAAGGTGTAGAGCAGGCTCTCTTTCTGGGCGCGCACGGTGGAGACGTACTCCTCCGCCCCGCTCCAGAGCCCCGCCACCCCAAAGCAGCGGCCGGGCCCCAACACCGTCAGCAGGACGTGGTCGTTGCGGGCCTCCAACCGGCCCTGCAGCACCACCCCCAGCATGGGGGTGAACCGCTGGGGCGAGAGGACGACCTCCCCCCGCTCGCACCGCCTGATGGAGCCGCAGCCCGCGAGGGCGGCCATCGCCTCCCCCTCCGGCACGCCGGCAAAGAGAAAGCAGCCCGGCAGGACCGCGCGGATGCTCTCCTCCATTGGCTCCCCTCCTGCTCTCTGCGAATTGTCTCATTTGAAACAGTTTTGATTGTACCCTTCTGGATGAAAAAAGTCAAGCTGCAAATGGCGGGCATTGTTGAATTTTGGCGCAAAAAGACCTATACTGGGGAGGAAATACCGGAGGGCGGCCGCGCGGGCAAAAACCGCCCTCCCCTTTTTGGGAGGAGCACTATGAAACACGGCAGGATTTGGGCGGCGGTCTTGGCCTGCGCCCTTTTGTTCACCGGCTGCGCCGGGGGCGGCGACACCAGCGCCAACGCCCCCTCCACCCCGATGGAGGAGGCCTTTGCCGGCCGGGACATGACCCTCTCGGTGCGGCTGATGGCGGTGGGGGACAACCTGATCCACGACGTCATCTACCAGCAGGCGGCCGCCCGGGGCAGCGGCGGCTACCACGACTTCGGGCCGGTCTACCGGCAGATCGCCCCCATCGTGGCCAAGGCGGACATCGCCGTCATCAACCAGGAGGTGCCGGTGGCCAGCGACCTCTACCCCCTCTCCAGCTACCCGGCCTTCAACTCCCCCAAAGAGCTGGCTGGGCAGGTGGAGGGGCTGGGCTTCAACGTGGTCAGCTACGCCAACAACCACATGTACGACAAGGGCAGCGCCGGGCTGGCCGAGTCGAAAAGGGTCTTTGACGCCCTGCCCTCGGTGACGGTGGCGGGCATCTACGAGCGGGGGTCCTACGACGACATCCCCATCCGGGAGGAAAACGGCATCCGCTTCGCCTTTTTGAGCTATATGGAGATGACCAACGTGGGCTCCAGCGGCGACACCTGCGGCATCTACCTCAAGGACGAGGAGACCATCCGCCGCCAGATGGAGCTGGCCCGCCAGCAGGCGGACTTCATCGTGGTCAACGTCCACTGGGGGGCCGAGGGGTCGGACACCCCCAACGCCTACCAGAAAGAGGAGGCTCAGAAGCTGGCCGACTGGGGGGCCGACCTGATCCTGGGCCACCACCCCCACGTCCTGCAGCCCATCGCCGAGCTGACGGCCGCCGACGGGCGGCAGGTGCCGGTGATCTACTCCCTGGGCAACTTCGTCTCGGCGCAGAAGGGCAACTACAACATGGCCGGCGGCTTTTTGGACTGTACCGTGGTCCTGGACATGAAGACCGGCGAGACCCGGGTGGAGGGGCTCTCCTTCATCCCCACGGTGACCCAGTTCGGTAGCCGCTTTTCCAACCTGCACATCGTCCCCTTCGCCGACTGGAGCGAGAGCCAGGCCGCCGCCCACGGGCTGGCCGGGAACGGCTTTAGCTATCAATTCGTCAAGCGACAGCTGGAAAACACCTTCGGCAATTACTTGAAGACGGGCGCCTGAGCGCCGGGGAGGCTGCCATGGGGATCATCGACTATCTGGACTACATCGGCGTTGTGGCCTTTGCCGTCTCCGGCGCCGTCACCGCCATCAAAAAGCGGATGGACTACTTCGGCATCCTGGTGCTGGCCATGGTCACGGCCATCGGCGGCGGGGTCATCCGGGACATCATCATCAAAGACGGGCTGCCCACCTTCTTTCTGCGCTACGAGTACACCCTGCTCATCTGCGCCACCACCGCCCTGGTCATCCTCACCAAAGGGCAGTTGAAGTGGGCCTTTGCCCTGGACCTCTTCGACGCCTTGGGGTTGGCCACCTTCACCGTCGAGGCCGGGCTGACCGCCCTGAACATGGGGCTCAACTTCATCACCTTCAGCTTTGTCTCCCTCATCACCGCCGTGGGGGGCGGGGTGATCCGCGACGTCTTTTCCCGGGAGATCCCCCGCATCCTCCGCCAGGACGTCTACGCGGTGGCCTCCATCGCCGGCAGCACCTTCTTCTGGTTTTTGCGGCAGTGGATCCCCCTGGAGGTGGCCGCCTACATAAGCATCGGCTTCATCTTTGTGCTGCGGTTGATTTCCATCCGCTTTCAGATGCGCATCCCCACCGTGCAGCGGGAGCGCAGAACATCGGTATCGAGGTGATTTTCCATGATCGGTTGGCTGCGGCGGACAGAGGCCACCGGCGAGCTGGTTTTGCTGGCTGTTCTCTGGGGGTACGGTTATGTGGCCGGCGCCCAGGCGCTGGAGGGCGGCCTCACCCCCTTTTTGGTGGTGTTCGCCCGCTTCCTCATCGCCTCGGTGGCCATGGCGCTGCTGGCCTGGCGGCAGCTGCTGCAGATCACCGCCCTCCAACTGCGGCTGGGGGTGATCTCGGGGCTGCTCCTCTTTGTCGGCTTTGTGCTGCAGACCTTCGGCATGGCCCACACCACCCCCTCCAACAACGCCTTTCTCACCAGCACCAATGTGGCGTTCGTCCCCTTTTTCGTCTGGCTGGCAGAGCGCCATCCCCCCAAAAAGCAGGCGCTGCTGGGGGCGGCCGCCTGTATGGTGGGGGTCTGGGTCCTCACCGGGGGCGGCGCCCTTCACCTGGGGGCGGGGGACCTCTTCTCCCTGGCGGGCGCGGTGGTCTTTGCCGTGCAGATCGCCTATATCGGCCACATCTCCACCCGCATTGAAGTAAAGGTCTTTAACTTTATACAGATGCTCACCGTCACCCTGGTGTCGGGGCTCTCCTTCCTCCTCTTCGAGGCGGGTTCCCTCCCCCCCATCCAGCCCAAACTGGCGCTGGTGGGGGTCCTCTACCTGGGGGTGTTCAGCACCTGCGTCTGCTACCTGTTGCAGCTGCACGCCCAGCAGCGGGCAAGCGCCTCCAAGGCGGCCCTCATCATGTCCACCGAGGCGCTCTTCGGCACCATTTTTTCGGTGCTGTGGGGGTATGACCGGTTCAGCTGGAACTTGGTAGGGGGCGGGCTGATCATCCTCCTCTCGGTGCTGGTGGTGGAGCTGGATTTTAAGGCCCTCTTCCGGCGAAAAGACAGGGTAAAAAAGGGGTAAGCCGCCCGCTTTTCCTTGACTTTTGGGCCGATCCGTTTTACAATGAAAACGCAAATGAAGCGAATTGGGAGGTGAAAACAAGATGGACGCTGGCGGTAGTCGAAGTTGCACAGTTAAGCGATGCGGCGCGCGTTTTTCTGCTCTCAAGCGGTATCTGTTTTCACCCCTGCAAAACAGATAGCCTTTCTTTTGCTGTGGAAAATTGCCCTCTCTTAAAAGTGCATACCGAAACGAAAGCCATGGACATACTCAATCCAGTGGCTTTTTTTGCTGCCCTGGCGGCAAAAAGCCCCGGCGCAAAAGCCGGACTGGCGCCGTCGCAAACCGCCTTTGGCGCGGCGCCGTCTCCCCCGTTTTTCCCACTCGATCGAAAAGGAGGGTATGCAAGTGAAAGACTTTTACAAGACCTTAGAAGACCTGGGCCGCATGGTGGAGGAGAGACAGTTCTCCCAGGCCCGCACCTTGCTGCTGGACGAAAACCCGGTGGACATCGCCGAACTGTTTGAGGAGATGCCCGAGAACACCCTGGTGCTCCTCTTCCGGCTGATGCCCAAAGAGACCGCTTCAGAGGTGTTCTCCCACCTGGATTCCGATGTGCAGCAGCGCATCGTCGAGGGCGTCACCGACAAAGAGCTCGCCACCATCCTGGACGAGTTGTTTTTTGATGACACCGTCGATTTCATCGAGGAGATGCCCGCCAACCTCGTCAAGCGGGTCCTCAAAAACACCGATCCCGCCACCCGCCGCCTCATCAACCAGGTCCTCAAATACCCCGAGGACTCGGCTGGCAGCCTGATGACCCTGGAGTTTATGGAGCTGAAAAAGGACGAGACGGTGGCCCAGGCCATCGTGGACATCCGCCGCAACAGCCTGGAAAAAGAGACCATCGAGACCTGCTTTGTCACCAGCGCCACCCGGGTGCTCGAGGGGACCGTCACCCTGCAAAACATCCTCACCTCCCGCGACGACACCACCATCCAGGAGATCGTGGACAAGGACATCTTCTCGGTGGGCACCACCGAAGACCAGTCGGTGGTGGCCGACCTCTTCAAAAAGTACGAACTGCTCTCCATGCCGGTGGTGGACTCGGAAAACCGCCTGGTGGGGGTCATCACCATCGACGACGTGCTGGACGTCATCGAGGAGGAGAACTCCGAGGACATCTACATCATGGGCGCCGTCACCCCGTCGGAGGACAGCTATCTCAAATCCAGCGTCTTTGAGCTGGCCAAACACCGCATCCTCTGGCTGCTGGTGCTGATGATCTCCGCCTCCATCACCGGCTTCATCATCCGCCGCTTTGACGAGGTCCTCTCCTCCATGGTGCTGCTGGCCGCCTACATCCCCATGCTGATGGACACCGGCGGCAACGCCGGCTCCCAGTCGGCCACCATGATCATCCGCGGCCTCGCCCTGGGGGAGATCAAGACCCGGGACGCCTTCAAGATCATCCGCAAGGAGTTCGCCATCAGCCTGCTGGTGGGTTCGGTGCTGGCGGTGGTCAACCTGGGCAAGCTGCTGCTGTTAGACCGGGTCTCCCTGATGGTGGCCGTCACCATCTGCATCAGCCTCTTTTGCACGGTGATCGTCGCCAAGATCTGCGGCGGCCTGCTGCCCATCCTGGCCGAAAAGTGCAAGGTCGACCCCGCCATCATGGCAAGCCCCCTCATCACCACCATTGTGGACGCCGTCTCCCTGACCATCTACTTTGTTCTGGCCACCGCTATCCTCCACATCGGCGGGTAGATTTTCCCAATCAAATCCAAAACTGCTTCAAAAAAGGCCATCTCCTTCAAGAGATGGTCTTTTTTCTGTCAAACTTCTTACATTTTCTGCGAAGATTGGACTTTTGCGACTCTTTTCGCTATACTTTTTAATATACTAAAGAGAGAGGGTGGAGAAGTTGCAGAGCATCTCTGCGGCGGCAAAGTCCGCCAGCCACGCCGAGCGGCGTTCGGGCAGATCGCCTATCAACGACCGCCCCGGCGTCTATACCCTGTTTTGGATCTTCGTTGTGGCCAGCGTCCTCGGCTACATTTTGGAGATGTTGTTTTGGTATTTTCACAACGGCTACTTCGAGAGCCGCAAGGGGCTTGTCTACGGCCCTTTCTCCCAGGTGTACGGCTTTGGGGCGGTCCTCCTCACCCTGCTGCTCTACCGGCTGCGGGACAAAAATCCGCTGGTCATCTTCGGCGTCAGCGCCTTTGCCGGCGCGGCCTTTGAATACCTGTGCAGCCTGCTGCAAGAGCTGGCCCTGGGCACCGTCTCCTGGCAGTACAGCCACGCCAAGTACAACATCGGCGGCCGCACCACTTTAAAGTACGCCTTCTTCTGGGGGGTACTGGGGCTGGTCTTCATCCGCCTTTGCTATCCCCTCCTCTGCGGCGCCATCGAGCGGTTCCCCCGAAAGTACGGCAACTGGGCCGCCGGGGCGCTGGCCGTCTTCCTCTGCTTTGACATCCTCCTCTCGGTGGCGGCCATCAAGCGCGGGACCGACCGCTCCGAGGGGCTCCCGCCCCAGACCAGTTTCGGCCAGTTTTTGGACCGCCGCTTTGACGACGCGCGGATGCGGGAGATCTACCCCAACATGAAGGTCGTGCCCAACAAATAGCGCCCCGCCTCCCCTGCCGTTTGCCAACAGGTAAAAACACCCCCCGAAGCGTTCGGGGGGTGTTTTTTTACTTGCTCTTCTCTTCAAACTCGTGGATGACCCGGTAAAAGGTGTTGGCGCTCATGTTGCAGAGCTTCTGTGCGTGCTGCGCCGTGATTTCCTTGCTCTTGTAGCGCCGGTAGATGTTGGGGAAATCTCTCGGGAGCGGCAATCTGGGTCTGCCGAGGGTCGTTCCCTTCTGGCGGGCGCGCTCAATGCCCTTTGCCTGAAGCTCAAGACGGCGCTGCTTCTCTCTCTTGGCCGCCTCTTCCAACAGGGCCATGATTTTGTCGGTCTTTTCTTCATCCTCCACAATTTCCAAAATTGCCTGGCGGTCAATTTCTGGGAACATGGGAGATCCCCCCCTTCGATCGGTTTTTCTGTATTTTGTGCAGCTTTCATTGCAAGTATTGGAGAATACTTTGCTCTTTTTTCTATTTAATCATAGCATTTGACCGCAAAAAAGTACAGCATTATTCTGGAAAAAGGCTGTCTTTACAAGTGCAGTTCTTTTCGTTTTATGTGCTTTTTAGCCAGCTGCCTTTCCCCTGCCCGATCGGGGGGCCAAAAGGCGAACTAGAGGTGCATCCGCCGCCGCCACTCCCGCTTCATGTTCTCCCCCTGAAAAATCAAGACCGCCGCCAGGGAGACCAGGCTGCACCCCACGCAGATGAGGGACGGGTAGAGCACCTGCACCCACCCCAACAGGATGGAGATGACCGGCAGGATGCCGAAGAGAACGCTGATGAGCAGGTAGAAGAGGAAGTCCCCCACCACCAGCCGAAAGACCTTGGCGGTGACAGCGAGGGCCGCCATGGCCGCCACGCAGATGCTGGGGACCACGTAGTCCACCGACCAGCCGTGCCAGCCGGTGAAGAGGTCCCACAGCAGGCAGAAGAGGATGGCGACCGCCACCTGCCAGAGGATGTTTTTGGGGATGTTGTTGCGCTTTCTCACGGCGATGAAGAGAAAGACCCAGAGACAGCCGATCCCCCCCAGCACAAAGAGGGACCAGACCCCGCTCTGCGGCAGCAGGAGGTTGATCACCACCGAGACGATGCCCAGGACCGCCGAGGCGAAAATCAGCAGTTTGAAGAAGAACTGAAAGCGGTTGTAGACGGTGGGGATGACCGGGAACACCTCTTCATAGGGCTCCCCCTCGTCCCGCAGGACACTCTGGCAGAGGGGGCAACGGGAGCGCTGCCCGGTGACGGTGAGCTTGCACTGTTCGCAGTATTTCATGGGCGCACCTCCTCTTCCGGACGGTTGGTGGTGATTTCGACGGGGATCCCCATCCCCGTGAGGGAGCGGAAAAAGTCCTTTTGCACATCGGTGTTGCGAAAGGCGGAGGAGAAGCTGAGGGTCAGGTCCTCCCCGAAGGAGCAGAGACACAGCTGCAGGATGTTGGTGCTCACAAAGACGTCGAAGAGGCGGATGTACTGCTCACACCCCGCGGGCATGCTCACCTTGCCGATGTTGGAGATGGAAATGGTGTGGTCGCGCTCGGCGATGGCGCCGGCAATGCGCAGGATGATGTTTTTCAGCCCCAGGGGGACCACCCGCACCAGGGCGTTGTGCTCGAGGGCCGAGTAGCCGTTCATCCGTTTGGCCAGGTTTTCGCGGGTCAGCAACTCTTCAAATTGGCGCCGGACCGAGGCCATCACGCTCTCTAAATCTCCCGGGTCCCGGCCGAAGTGGTATCCCACATTGATGGTGCAGAAGAAGTTGCGCGCCGTCTCCGAGGGGAAGTAGTTGCGCAGGTTGACCGGCACCGCCGCCACCACCGGGTGGCGCTTGCGCCGCAGCACGGCGTTTTTGTCCACCGCGCAGAGGAAGAGGGCGGTGAGGAGGACGGTCATGGTCACCCCCCGCTCCCGGGCGGCGGCCAGCACCGCCTTCACCGGCAGCACCCCCTCGATGATCTGCATCCGCCCCTCGGGCAGGCGCACCCCCCGCAGCTTGTAGACCGGCTCGCTGCGCACCTTGTTTTTGGAAGAGGTGGTGTAGTATTTCTGAAAGCTGTCCTCCGCCATCTCGGAAAAAGAGGCCCCGTGCAGTGGGGTGGGCGGGGCGGCAAACCCCTCGGGGTGGCGCAGGTAGAGGTAACGGCAGACCAGGGCGCGCAGAAATTGCAGGGCGCCGGTCCCGTCGGTGAGGGCGTGATAGACCTCTAGATTGATCCGCCGGCCGTAGTAGCTCACCTCAAAGAGAAGGCCGGGGTTGTTGGCGTCGTAGAGGTTGCTGCAGGGCAGCTCGCTCTCCAGCTGCACCAGGGGGCGCTGGCTGCTCTCTTTGAGGTAGTGCCAGAAAAAGCCCTCCCGCAGGGTGGAGCGAAAGATGGGGAAATCCTCGATGGTCTCGTCCAGCGCCTGCTGCAAGAGCGCCGGGTCCACCCCTTCGCGCAGCTCACAGGCAAAGCGAAAGACCTTGGTGTCCCGCTTGCTGCTGATGGAGGGAAATATTTTGGCCGCATTGTCCAGCGGCTCCCACGCGGCGTCGCGCTGTCTTGCCGTCATCAGGCCGGACCTTCTTTCAAAAAGCGATCGATGAGGCGGTGGCACTCGGCCACCTGCTCAAAGCTGGCGGGAAGGGAGAAAAAGCCGTGCAGCCCGTCGGTGGCGCGGTGCGCCTCCACCCGCACCCCCGCCTTGGCCAGGCGGCGGCCGTACTCCTCCCCCTCGTCGCGCAGGGGGTCGTACTGGGCAGTGATGAGCAGGGTCTCGGGCTGGCCGCTCAGATCCTCTGCCAGAAGGGGGGCGAAGTAGGGGTTTTGCAGATCCTCCTCGCTGCCCTGGTAGAGCTCCATGTACTCCTGCACCCGCCTGGAGGTGAGCAGGTAGTCGCTGCCGTTCTCCCGGACGGAGGGGAAGGGCGAGTTCTCGGTGTGGTCGTTATAGGTGGCCGGGTAGATGAGGATCTGCCGGGTTGGCATGAACTCCCCCCTGTCCTTTGCCATCAGGGAGACGGCCGCCGCCAGGTTCCCCCCGGCGCTGTCGCCGATGAGGGCGATGTCCTCCGCCCTCTCGGCAAAGACCCACTCGGGGTGCAAAAACACCTCTTTGGCCGCGGCGTAGCAGTCCTCCAGCGCGGCGGGGAACCGGTGCTCGGGGGCCAGCCGGTAGTCCACCGACATCACCAGGCGGTGGGTCTTGCGCGCCAAGTCGGTGCAGACCCGGTCGTAGCTGTCGATGTTGCCGGTGACCCAGCCGCCGCCGTGGAAGAAGAGGAGCGCCCCCTCGTTTCCGGGCAGTTCCGGGGTGTAGATGCGGGCGGGGATCTGGTGGTCCCCCACCTGGATCAGGTGGTCAAAGCTGGTGTAGAGGGGTTTTAGCAGGTGCAGGTTGGTCACATCCACCAGCCGCCGCTGCAGCTTGTAGTGCTTTTTGATGCTGATATCGGGGTAGGACAGGGCCTTGAGGGCCGCCCGCACCACGGGGTTGATGGCCATACAAATTCCCTCCTCTTTCTCTCGTGATAGCCCCTTCCACAGGGTCCTGTGCAAGGGCGCTCTGGCCGGATGCGCGGCCCGGCGGCGGGGGGCAAGGGGCAGGGCGCGGCGGCCCTTTCCCCTGTCTGTCCCCTGTCGCGGCGGCCGGCCGACAGCCGCGCAGGGCGGCGGACGGCGCCTTTATCCGTTGTCATCCGTTGGAGTGCCGCCCCCTTTTCCCGCGCAGTCAAAGGGGGGAACGGCCCCGCCGCAACAGGAGCTCTGCCGCTATTATACCACGCCGGACGGCAGATTCCCATGCCCCCGCCCAAACTTCCCCTCTTTGACAAAAAAAGCCGCCCCAGCTATAAAGAGCTGGAGCGGCCCTGCAAAACAGCGGAAAAGCCGATCTATCGGTCGGGATAGTTGCCCAAAAAGGCGAGCCGCTCCACCTGCCCCTCCAGGGAGGAGAGGAGGGCCAGGGTCTTCTCCCCGCGGACGCTGCCCTCAAAGTCCAGGTAGAAGACAAATTCAAAGCGCCGGCCGGGGATGGGGCGGGACTCGATCTTGCAGAGGTTGAGCCCCGCGGCCGCAAACCGGGCCAGGAAGGAGAAGAGCGACCCCTTTCGGTGGGGGAGAACGGCCAGGATGCTGACCCGGTCCGCCTGGGGTAGGATCACCGGCTCCTTGGCCACGGCAATGAAGCGGGTGCGGTTGCCGCTGGCGTCCTCGATCCCCTGCTCCAAAACCTGCAGGTCATAGAGCTGGGCGCAGAGGGCGGAGGCGATGGCCGCCTTGGCGCGGTCCCCCTCCCCCTTCACGTACTTGGCCGCGGCCGCCGTGTTGGAAAAGGAGCTGCTCTCCCAGCCGGGGTGGGCCGCCAGGTAGTGCCGGCACTGGCCCAGCGCCTGGGGGTGGGAGTAGACCTGCCGCACCCCGTCGAGCGCCGCGCCCTGGGGGGCCAGCAGACAGTGCTCGATGGGGAGGGAGGTGGCGTTGACGATGAAAAACCGGTGTTCCCCCAAGAGGGTGTAGACGTCCAGCACCGAGCCGGCGGTGGAGTTCTCGATGGGCAGGACCCCCACGTCCACCCGGCCCCCTTCCACCGCCTCAAAGACATCGGCAAATTCGGGGTAGAAGGAGACTTCGCCGCCGGGGTAGAGGGTCCGGCAGGCCTGGTGGGTAAAGGCCCCCTCCACCCCGGGGCAGGCCACCTGGGGCGCGCTCCCCCATCGGGGGGCCTGGGGGGCGGCGGCAATCAGCCGCGCCAGCTCTCCTCCACCGGCCCCTCCCTGCCCGCAGCAGCCCAGCAGGGCGGTGTAGAGCGCTGCCGCCATCTCCCGGGCGGCGGCTGCGGAACTGCCGGTCTCTTCGGCCGCCGCCCGGGCCAGGGCCTCGAGGGCCTCCTCGGCCGGCCTCACAGGGTCTTGCCGCAGAAGTCCACCGTGCGGCCGATCTCCCCCATCACCCCGTCAAACTGGTCGGGGGTGAGGGACTGCGCCCCGTCCGAGAGGGCGTGGCCGGGGTCGTTGTGCACCTCGATGATCAGGCCGTCGGCCCCGGCCACAATGGCGGCCTTGGAGAGGGGCTCCACCAGCCAGGTGATGCCGGTGGCGTGGCTGGGGTCCACCACCACCGGCAGGTGGGAGACCCGCTTGAGGATGGGGACCGCCGAGATGTCGAGGGTGTTTCGGGTGTAGCTCTCAAAGGTGCGGATGCCCCGCTCGCAGAGGATGACGTTGTGGTTGCCCCCGGCCATGATGTACTCGGCGCTCATCAGCAGTTCCTCGATGGTGTTGGCCAGTCCCCGCTTGAGGAGGATGGGCTTGTCGCAGTGGCCCAGCTCCTTGAGCAGCTCGAAGTTCTGCATGTTGCGGGCCCCCACCTGGATCACGTCCACATCGGCAAAGAGGTCCAGGTGCGCCAGGCTCATGATCTCGGTGACGATGGGCAGCCCGGTGACCTGCCGGGCGCGGCGCAGCAGATCCAGCCCCTCGGCCTTGAGCCCCTGGAAGGAGTAGGGCGAGGTGCGGGGCTTGAAGGCGCCCCCCCGCAGGGCGGTGGCCCCGGCGGCCTTGACCCGCCTTGCCACCTCGATGATCTGCTCCTCGCTCTCCACCGAGCAGGGGCCGGCGATCACCGAGAACTGGGTGCCGCCAATGGTCCTGTCCCCCGCCACTGTGACCACCGTGTCGTCGGGGTGGAACTTGCGGTTGGCGTTTTTGTAGGGCTCCTGCACCCGCTTGACCGTCTCCACCACGTCTTTGGAACTGACCAAATCGATGTCGATGGCGGAGGTGTCCCCCACCAGCCCCAAAATGGTGGTCTGCGCGCCGTACACCGCGCTCACCTGCACCTCTGCCTGCTGCTGGATCCAGTTGGTGAACTCCTCGATCTGGGTCTTGGTGACCCCCTGTTTCAAGATGACGACCATCTCTCTCTTCCTCCCTATTTCTGCAAACAAAAACGCCCCTGGCAGGTTGCCAGAGGCGTTCACTGTTTAAAATTGCCCGAAAAGCCGGGACCTCTAAACGGTTCGCATCGTCTGACACACTGCCCGATCCACGCCAAAAAAGCTCGAGCTAAAAAAGAAGCCCAAGCTGCTAAAGCGGAAAAAGCGGTGTTCCAGATGCGCCATTTTGCCGTCCATCCTTTCGGTCTGTAGGTTTATGATACCCGCATCCCCCCGCTTTGTCAACCAAAACCTTCCGCTTTTTTTGGCGCAAAAAAGGGCAGGCCCCATTTCGGCCCGTCCTTTTTCTGCGATAACTATTTGACAAAGATGCCCTTGATGCGCTCCCAAAGGCCCTTTTTCTGGGTGTTCTCGGTGGCGAGGACCACCGGTTTTGCCTCTTCTTTCTCCTTGATCTCGCTGGTCTTGAGCAGGAATTTGGTGCTCACTTCGCTGCCCTCCGGGCTGCCGGAATAGCTGGTAAAGGCCTCTGACTGCTCGACGAGCAGGTCCTTGACCTCCAGCAGTTCGTCCAGGTCGCCGGTCAGGTCGCCCAGCTCGCTGCACATAGGGTCGATGCCGGTGATCTTGTAGGCCTCCATCCCCTCGTTGAGCTCCCCCGTCTTGTCCCGCAGGGTGTCGGCCGCCTCGGCCAACTGGGAGGAGGCGGCGCGGGCGTCCTCGGCGCCCTGCTGCAGCTCGGCGGCCCCCTCGTTCAAATCAGCGGCGCCCTGCTGCAACCGGCCAACTCCGTCTTTGGCATCTTTTGCGCCCGCGTCGACCCCCTCCTGAAGGGCGGCCGCGCCGTCGCTGACGTCCTTGGCCCCGTCCCGCAGCTTCTTGCCGTACTCGGCCAGGGCCTTCTGGGTGGCGGCCAGCTCGGTCTTGGCGTCGCCAAACTCCTTGCCGACGGTGGCGAACACCCCGTCCACCGTCTTGCCCAGGGACTGGGCGGCGGTGCTGATGGACTGCAGGGTCTTGCCGTGGCTCTCCAGGTCGGTCTTCAGCTGGCTAAACTGCTGCCACATCAGGGCCGCCGCCTCTTTTTCGGCCTGGGTGGCGGCAGGGTCGGCGTTCACCGCCGCCACGTAGGCGCCGATGGACTGGCCCAGGGCGGTCATGTCGCCTCCCAGGGTGACCTTCACCTCGGTGCCCGCCTGGGTCATCCCGTCGATCAGGGCCTGCTTGTCGGCGGCCACCTGGGTCTTGACCCCGTCGAGCTGGGTGCCCATCCCGTCGAGTTTTTCGGCCAGTTCGCCCACCTTGCCCTCGACTTGGGTGGTGTAGCCGTTCACCCCCGCCAGCAGTTCCTGGCTGCCGGCGGAGAGCTGGGCAGAGCCCTCGCGCAGCTGGCCCATCCCCAGGCCCAGCTTGTCGCCCAGCTCCTGCACCCCGCTCACCAGCAGGCCGGTGCCGCCTTTCAGCTCCCCAGCGCCGCTGCCCAACTTGGCGACCCCCTGGTCGAACTGCCCCATCTTGTCGGCGAAGAGACCAGTGGCGTCGGCCAGTTGGGAGGTGCCGTCAAAAAGCTGGTCGGTGGCGCTTTTCAGCGAGTCCAGCGCCTCGCTCACCTCGCCGGCGGAGCTGGCCTCTTTCAATTTTTCCAGGGGCAGTTCCCCGGTGGCCCCCAGCATGATGGAGCCCAGCTCAAAGTCGGTGGCGTCGGCCTGGATGGTGAACTGCTCCTGCATGGAAAAGCCCACCGTGTCCTCCACCAGGGAGGCGCTGTGCCCCAAACTCTCCTTTAGGCCCGGGCTGGCCACAAAGGCGACGATCTGGTTTTGCCCCTCGGAGAGGACACTCCCCCCCTCGCAGGTGACGTTTGAAAAGTGGTCGGTGGGCAGGTCGGCGACCCCGGCGACGATGAAGGGGGTGTAGATGGTCCGGCTCTCCCCGTCCACGGTGGCCTGGCGGGAGAGGTTGTTTTGCAGGGCGATGGTGATCTCCACCCGGCCGCTCTTCCCGGCCAGCTCCTGCGGGGAGATCTCCTCCCCGTCCAGCTTGTAGCTGATGACAGCCGAGACCGGCGGGGTCTTGTCGCTGGTGCCGGTGTAGTAGGCGTCGTTCCCGTCCATATCCCAGGTGAGGACATCGCCGTCGAGCTGGGGGGCGGCCGCATTCTTGACGTTGCGGATGTTCTGCAGGGCGACCTCCTCCCGCACCGAGCGGATGCCCCCGTCGCTGTGGACCCAACTGCTCACCGTCTGGCTGGTGACGGTGCCGTCAGGATTCAAAAAGACATAGACCGTCTCGTCCTTGGTGGTGCCGTCGGCGGCAAAGGCGGGGACAGCGGGCAGCAGGAGCGCTGCCGAAAGGGCGATGCAAGCGGATTTTTTCAGCACATGAGACGTTTTCATACCGTGATTCCTCCCACTACAATTCCTGATATTCGGGCTCTTTTTTGCGCCCTTTTAGCAGCTTGGCGGCCTTTCTCCAGCCGATGGTCGTCTTGGCGATCAGCGGCTCGCAGAGGATGAGGAGGGCCGGCAGCACGAAGATGATGGAGAGCATGCTGATGATGGCGCCGCGGGCCATCAGCCCGCAGAGGCTCTTGATGAGGTCCATCTTGGAGATGATGGCGACGCCGATGTTGGCGGCAAAGAAGCTCAGGCCGCTGGTGATGATCGAGGGCGAACACTTCTGCACCGTGACGCGGATGGCGTCCATCTTCTCCCGCCCCGCCTGCAATTCCTCGCGAAAGCGGGTGGTGGTGAGGATGGCGTAGTCCACCGTGGCCCCCAGCTGGATGGTGCCGATGACGATCCCCGCCACAAAGGGGAGGGTGGTCCCGGTGAAGAAGGGGATGCCCATGTTGATGGAGATGGCAAACTCGATGGCCAGCACCAGCAGGAAGGGGATGCTCGCCGAGCGGAAGCAGACAGCGATGATGATGAAGATGGCCACAATGGAGGCGATGTTGACATTTTTAAAGTCCACCGCCGCCACCTCGATGAGGTCTTTGGTCATGGCCCCCTCCCCCGCCACCACGGCGGTGGGGTCGTAGGCCTTGATGATCTCGTTGATTTGGTCGATCTGGCGGTTCTCCTCGTCGCTGGCGGCCTTGTAGACCGAGTTGACCATCATCAGCTTTTTGCCCCCGGCGTCGATCTGGTCGCGCAGCTCGTCGGGGACGATGTCGTCGGGGATCCGCCCGCCCACGTACTTGTCGTAGGAGATGACCAGGTCCACCCCGTCGAGCCCCTCGATGCGGTCGCTGATCTCCTTGAGGCGGTAGCTGTCCAGTTTGTCGTCCACCAGCACAAAGTGGGTGGTGGTCATGTTGAAGTCATTTTTGAGCTTGTTGGTGCCCACGATGGAGGGCAGGTCCTGGGGCAGGGTCTCGTCCAGGGCGTAGTACTGGTCGGTGTTGGCCTGGGCGATGGCAAAGGGGATAAAGAGGGCCACAAAGGCCACCAAAATGCCCTTGTAGTGCTTGCAGATGAACGAGGGCACCCGCTCCAACTCGTGGATGAGCACCGGGTGGGTGTGCCTGTCGATCGCCCTGTCGAAAAAGAGGATGAGGGCGGGCAGGATGGTGACGGTGCAGATGACCCCCAGCAGCACCCCCTTGGCCATGACGATGCCGATGTCCCGCCCCAACGTCAGGCGCATGGTGCACAGCGCCAGAAAGCCGGCGATGGTGGTGATGGAGCTGCCCGCGATGGAGGTGAGGGTGGCGCTGATGGCCTTGACCATGGCCTCCTCCTTGTCGGGACAGCGCTGCTTCTCCTCCTCAAAGCGGTGGAGGAGGAAGATGGAGAAGTCCATGGTCACCCCCAGCTGCAGCACCGCCGCCAGGGCCTTGGTGATGTAGGAGATCTGCCCCAAAAAGATGTTGGTGCCGAAGTTGTAGAGGATGGGGAAAAGGATGCCCAGCAGGAAGATGAAGGGCACCACGGTGGATTCCAGCCCCAGCCAGAGGACCGCCATGCACAAAAGCACCGCCACCAGAACGTAGAGGGGGGTCTCCTGGTCGGCCAAGGCCTTGGTGTCCTGCACAATGGCGGCCATGCCGCCCAAAAAGCACTGCTCCCCGGTCACCGATTTGATCTGCTCAATGGCCTTCAGGGTCCCCTCCGCGGCCATGGGCTCGTCAAAGCTGATGATCATCATGGTGCCGCTGTCGCTGTAAAAGACGCTCCTCACATCCTCCGGCAGCATCTCCCGGGGCACCCCGTTGTCGAAGATGTCGTCGGCCCAGAGGACCTGGCGCACCCCCGGGACCGCAGCCACCTTCTCCTTGAGCTGCGACACCTGGTAGTCCTCCATCCCGTCCACCACCAGCATGGCGGTGGAGGCCATGTGAAAGTCGTCTTCCAGCATGTTCTGGCCGATCATCGAATCCAGGTCGGCCGGGAGGTAGGTGAGTATGTCGTAGTTGACAAAGGTCTTGACAAAGCCGATGGCCGACGGAATGAGCAGGGCCACGGCCACGATCAAAATGGCAATTCGCTTTTTGACGACAAAGCGAGCCGCTTTCTCCTTCATACTTTCATCCCCAATTGCAAAGTTTAGTTTCGGATCATCTTCCGGACCGTCTCAAAGAGCATGGGCTTGAGTTCGTCGATCGGCCCCAACTGACCCAGGACAAGGGAGGAGTAGCAGACGGCCCCCACCAGTTCAACCACCATGAAAATCAGCTGAAAGGCGGCCTTGCGCTCATACCCGCGGCCCTCCAACTGCTCCAGGTAGTAGCTCAACAGCTCGGCGAACTCCTGGTCGACGCCCTCGCCGTCGCCCTTTTCCACCTGGTCACCCACCATGCTCCAGGAGAGGTTTTTGTTGATGACCTTCAGGTCGTTGGGCCGCTCTTTGAACAGCTCGATGACGTAGTCGATGAGAACGATTACCCGCTCGACCCAGTCGTCGAGCTGTTTGAACCGGCTCTCCTGCATCGCCTCTTTAAAGATCCGGCTGCTGCACTTGAAGATCACCTGGTTGAGCAGGGCCTCTTTGTCGGGAAAATAGAGGTAAAACGTCCCCTTGGCGACCCCCGCCCGGCGGGCGATCTGGTCGATGGAGGTCTCGCTGAACCCCTGTTCGCTGAACAGGTCGTAGGCCGCCTGCTCCAACCTCTCTTTTTTCTGCTTTTTCTTGTCCTGGATCTTGTCTACCAGCACTTCTTTCGCCTCTCTTTCTGCCGCCGAATCAAAAATGACGATTGGTCACTTTTCTTACAGTTGCTATTGTATGCATGAACTGACCAAAAGTCAACCTTATAAATTGACGATTGGTCATTTTCATCATTTTATCAGCTATGCCCTATTTTATCGCGCCTCTTTTGTGCAGATTTCTCTGCAAAATGGCCGCTTTTCGGATTTTAGCCATCCTCCCCCGCATGGGGGACGACTTCGAGAAGCAGTAGTCCTAGAAAGCATCTCCCACATTTCAATCCACATCCCCCTAGGGCGAGCGGAGAGCCGCCCTTTCAAAACACGCCGGAACGCCGTTTGGCAGCAATCGGTCAGGCGGGGTAGTCAGGTCCGCCCACCCACAACAGGGGATGGTGGCAATTCTATATTGCTGAGAAGCGCCTCCCTCTCCCACCTCCCCTTCCCACACGGCAGTGAAATGGCAACTCCCGCTTCCTCCGCCCCACCCCTCTCCACCTCTACCAGCACGGCAAAAACACTCCTGCGCCGTTGGCGCGGGGGTGAACCAAAAAGAGGCAGAAAAAAACAGCCCGTCGAAACGGACTGTACAAAAATGGTGGAGACGGAGGGACTCGAACCCACGACCTTTCGGATGTGAACCGAACACTCTAACCAGCTGAGCTACGCCTCCATATTTTTTTGTAAAAGAATCAAGCGGCAAATTGCGGCTGATCCAGGTGGTGGAGACAGTGGGAATCGAACCCATGACCTATACGTTGCGAACGTATCGCTCTACCAACTGAGCTATGCCCCCAAATGGATTTGAAAGGCGGCAAAGCACGGGAAGCAACCCGGCAGCACCGCGACTGCAAGAGATATTATATCACAATGGGATAAAAATGCAACCCCTTTTTTCCCTTTTGCGCAAAAAATCCTCCCCTACAAAAGGGGCTCTACCTCCCGCGGCTCCACCACGGTGGAGAGGACGATCTGGGTCTGGGTCTTTCCGTAGCGCTGCAGCGACTCGACAAAGGAATCCACCTGGCCGGTGGTGGCAAAACAGGCCTTGAGGAGCATCGAGTAGGTGCCCGCCACATGGTAGCACTCGGTCACGTTGGAACAGCCCTTGACAAACTGGGCAAAGGCGGGCTGGTGCTTGGGGAGGATGGCGATGTTGATGAGGGCGGTGATGGCATAGCCCAACCGCTGGGGGTCCAGCAGCGCCCGATAGCCGGTGATGACCCCCCGCTGCTCCATCCGCTCGATGCGGGCCGACACCGCCGGCGGGGAGAGGAAGACCGCCGCCGCGATTTTTTTGAGGGGGGTGCGGGCGTCTCTCTCCAAAATCTCCAAGATCTGTCTGTCAATGGTGTCCACCGGTTGCGCCTCCCCCACTCGCCCCCTCCCAGCAGCCGCGGAAGAGGGGCTTTTTCTCTCTTATTATACCGGCCTCCCCCGCCCTTTGGCAAGTGAAAAAAACAGCGGCTGACAACTCCTTCACAAAGGTGAAGAAAAGAAGGTCGAAGCCCCCTTTGCCTTTTCTTTTTTTCGCCGCGCCCCCCTTTTTGATGGCTTTGTTTTCCATTGCCCGCAAACCCTTTACCCCCGCCCGACCCCGCCGTATACTGAAGGCGAAGTGAGGGGCCAACGCCCCGCAGCAGCAAGGCCGAAGCGAGCCGCCAAGCGCCGCCCGCCGCCTTTTATAAGGAGGAAGCCCTTATGAATACCCGCACCGAATCCGATTCCATCGGCACCCTGCAGGTGCCCGCCGACGCCTACTACGGCGTGCAGTCCCTGCGGGCCAGGCAGAATTTCCCCATCACCGGCCAGCGGATGCACACCCGCTTTATCCACAGCCTGGCGCAGATCAAAAAGGCCGCCGCCCTGACCAACCTCGCCGCCGGCAAACTGGACCAGCGCCGCTGCGACGCCATCTGCCGCGCCTGTGACGACGTGTTGGCCGACCGGCTGATGGACAGCTTCATCGTCGACCCCATCCAGGGCGGCGCCGGCACCTCCGCCAACATGAACGCCAACGAGGTCATCGCCAACCGGGCCATCGAGCTGCTGGGCGGGACCAAGGGCGACTACTCGGTGGTCCACCCCAACGACCACGTCAACATGGCCCAGTCCACCAACGACGTCTACCCCACCGCCGGCAAGATGACCGCCCTCGCCCTGCTGCCCGAGGTGCTGGGCGAGCTCGACCGGCTGGCCGCCACCCTGCGGAGCAAGGCCAGGGAATACGACGACGTGGTGAAGATGGGCCGCACCCAGCTGCAGGACGCGGTGCCCATCCGCCTGGGTCAGTCCTTTGGGGCCTACGCCAGCGCGGTGGAGCGGGCGGCCGCCCGGCTGCGCCGGGCCGAGTCGGAACTGGAGACCATCAACATGGCCGCCACCGCCATCGGCACCGCCGTCAACACCACCCGCTACTACCGCGAGCACATCGTCCCCACCCTGGCGGAGGTCAGCGGCCTGCGCCTGACCCAGGCAGAGGACCTGATCGACGGCACCCAGAACATCGACTGCTTCGTGGCCGTCTCGGGCGCCCTCAAGGCCTGCGCCGTCACCCTCTCGAAGATGGCAAACGACCTGCGGCTCCTCTCCAGCGGGCCCTGCACCGGGCTGGGGGAGATCTCCCTCCCCGCCAAGCAAAACGGCTCCTCCATCATGCCGGGAAAGGTCAACCCGGTCATCCCCGAGGTGGTGACCCAGGTGGCCTTCCTCATCGCTGGGGGGGACGGCACCATCACCATGGCCGCCGAGGCCGGCCAGTTGGAACTCAACGCCTTTGAGCCGGTGGTCTTTTTCACCCTCTTTTTGGAGCTGGATTCCCTGCGGGAAGCCGTGCGCACCTTCACCGACAACTGTGTCAGCGGCATCACCGCCAACCGCGAGCGCTGCCGCCAGTTGGTGGAGGAGAGCGTGGGCATCGTCACTGCCCTCTGCCCCGCCATCGGCTACCAGCGGGCCGCCAGCCTCGCCAAAGAGGCCCTCAAGGTCCACCAGCCGGTGCGCAAACTGGCCGTGGAGGAACACCTGCTGGACGAAAAGTCCCTGGAAGAGCTGCTCGACCCCCTCTCCATGACCACCCCTGGGGACTGATGGGAAAAGAAGATGCATCCCGCGCGAGAGTACGGTATACTTGAAGAAGAGAAAACGAGCCGCCCTGCTTTTGGGGCGCATACAGAGGAGGAGACAAGCGGTGAATTACTTTGAAGAGTCGCTGAAAGCCCACGAGAGATGCGGGGGCAAACTGTCGGTGGTGTCCAAGATGAAAATCGAGAACAAGGACGATCTAAGCATCGCCTACACCCCCGGCGTCGCCCAGCCCTGCATCGAGATCCACAAAAACCCGGAAAACGTCTACCGCTACACCAGCAAGGGCAACTTTGTGGCCGTGGTCACCGACGGTTCGGCCGTGCTGGGGCTGGGCAACATCGGCGCGTCCGCCGCCATCCCGGTGATGGAGGGAAAGTGCGCCCTCTTCAAAGAGTTTGCCGACGTCGACGCCATCCCCATCTGCATCGACAGCCAGGACGACGACGTGATCGTGGAGACGGTCCGCCACATCGCCCCCACCCTGGGCGGCATCAATCTGGAGGACATTGCCGCCCCCCGCTGCTTTGCCATCGAAAAGCGGCTGCAGGAGGAGCTGGACATCCCCGTCTTCCACGACGATCAGCACGGCACCGCCATCGTCGTCTGCTCGGCCCTCATCAACGCCCTCAAGGTGGTGGGGAAGGAGCTGGGGGAGGTCAAGGTGGTGGTCAACGGCGCGGGCGCTGCCGGCACCGCCATCTCTCGGATGCTGATGGACATCGGCATCCGCCACCTGACCGTCTGCGACCGCTTCGGCATCCTCAACCGGCAGGAGCCGGAAAAACTCAACCCCAGCATGCTGGCGCTGGCCCAGCTGACCAATGAGGAGTGCCTGAGCGGCACCCTGGCCGACGCCCTGAAGGGGGCCGACGTCTTTGTGGGGGTCTCCGCCCCCGGCATCGTCAGCCGGGAGATGGTGACTTCCATGGCCAAAGACGCCATCGTCTTCCCCATGGCCAACCCCAACCCCGAAATCACCCCCGACGAGGCCAAGGCCGGCGGCGCGCGAATCGTCGGCACCGGGCGCAGCGACTACCCCAATCAGATCAACAACGTGCTGGCCTTCCCCGGCCTCTTCCGGGGGGCGCTGGACGCCCGCGCCGCCCGCATCACCGAGGGGATGAAGGTGGCCGCCGCCTTCGCCATCGCCTCCCTGATCCCCGAAGATGAGCGGGGGGAGGAGAACATCATCCCCAGCCCCTTCTGCAAGGAGGTGGCCCCCGCCGTCGCCAAAGCCGTGCGGGAAGCATGGGAAAAAGAAAACCGCTGATTTTCTCTCTTTTTGAAAGGACCCCCTCCCTTTTATGCCTGGGCCGCCAGCCCGGGCATTTTTCTGTCCCGCTGGCGGGCAACCTTTCCTTTTGCCGGCACATAGGATACCGCGACCACATCTGTGAAAGCGAGGTATTATTTATGTGCAACCGCAACTGTTCATCGCCCTGTTCCAGCTGTCCGCCGCCCCGGCAGACCTGCTGCTGTCCCGGGCCTACCGGGCCCACAGGCCCGCGGGGATGTCCCGGACCCACCGGCCCAGAAGGGCCCATGGGCTGGCCCGGCGACACCGGGCCTATGGGAGCGCCGGGCAGACCCGGAGCCACCGGCCCGCAGGGGCCGCGAGGGTGTCCCGGGCCCACTGGACCGAAAGGTTCCACCGGGGCCACCGGGCCGCAAGGGCCCATGGGTTGGCCTGGTGACACCGGACCCATGGGGCTGCCCGGCAAACCTGGAGCCACCGGGCCACAGGGGCCGCGAGGATGCCCTGGGCCCGCCGGACCGAGAGGAGTTACCGGGGCCACCGGACCGCGGGGCCCATGGGGATGTCCTGGACCCACCGGGCCACAAGGTCCACGGGGATGCCCCGGACCCACCGGCCCAGAGGGGCCCATGGGTTGGCCCGGCGATACCGGCCCCATGGGCTTGCCGGGCTCAACTGGCGCCACCGGCCCACAGGGTCCGCGGGGATGCCCCGGGCCCACCGGGCCTCAGGGTGCTACCGGGCCACAGGGACCCATGGGTTGGCCCGGCGATACTGGGCCAACCGGCCCGAGAGGGATGCAAGGCCTCCCCGGTACGACCGGTCCCACCGGCCCGCAAGGGGCCATGGGGATACAAGGGCCTACCGGACCCATGGGCTGGCCGGGAGACACCGGGCCCGCCGGGCCGAGAGGCGCGACCGGCCCCGCCGGCCCCCAGGGGCCTATGGGGATACAGGGGAATACCGGCCCCACTGGACCAACCGGGGCAACCGGCTCTGCGCCCGACTGCTCTTACGCCTTCTTCTACCAAAACGGCACCCTTCACATCAGTGGCCTGTTCGGCGGGCTGCCGATCGAGGGAGAGGGGCCCCGGACAGATGACATCATCTCCGACTATGGGATCTTTCACATCCTCCGCCCAGGCGTCTACTGGCTCAATTTCGACCTCAACCTCCCGCGCGCCTCTGCGCTGAGCACCCGTTTTACCCTGCAAGTCAACGGAAACGACCTGCCCGGCACCTTCCTGCGCATTGAAAAGGAGACCGGCGAACCGGGCTTCTACGCGGCGCAGGCGCTCATCCGACTGGAGAGCGCCTCCAGCTTCCGCCTCTCCTCCTCTTCCGCCTTTACCATCTCCTCCACCTCCCCTGACGATACCCTCGCCACCCTGATCATCCACCAGGTGGAATGATCCCCTGCCGCCGGGCGTCCTTTCGTGCTATAATGGCAGTAGACCTTCCAAATCGGCCAAAACGGGCCAAACAGAAAGGATGTCCGCCATGCTGCGTCAGCTCACCCCCCACGTCTTTGTGATGAAACACAACCACGACACCGACCGCCCCGCCCTGGGGCTCATTGCCGGGAAAACCGCCTCTCTGGTGGTGGACGGCGGCAACTCCCCCGCCCACGCCCGCGCCTTTTTACAGGGCATTTCGGCCCTTGGCGTGGCGGCCCCGCGCTATCTGGCCCTCACCCACTGGCACTGGGATCACGTCTTCGGCGCGCCGGAGATGGGCCTCACCACCCTGGCCAACCAGCGCACCCAGCCCCACCTTCTGCAAATGGCCGGCTATGCCTGGGACGACGACGCCCTGGCGCGCCGCGTCGCCCAGGGCGAGGAGATCGCCTTCTGCGCCGAGAACATCAAAAAGGAATTTGGCGCGCAGCGCGCCATCGCCGTGCAGGGGGCCGACATCCTGTTTGACCAGACCCTGACGGTGGAGCTGGGCGGCCTCACCTGCCAACTGATCCACCTGGGCGGGGAGCACAGCGAGGACAGCACCGTTGTCTACTGCCCCCAGGAGGGGGTCCTCTTTCTCGGGGACGGCCTCTGCCAGGAGATGTTTCACGGGGAGTGGAGCTATGACCTGGCCGACTATCGCGCCCGGATCGACAAAATCAAGGACCTGCCCTGCCACTTTTACGTCAACTCCCACTGGGACGTGCAGGACGCCGGCGAATTCACCGCCTATTACCGGCGGCTCATCGCCCTCGGCGAGCTGGCGGGCGAAAGCACCGACCCAGCCGACGTCCTCGGCCGCTATCGCCGCGCCCACGGGTGCGACCCGGACGAGGAGGCGGAGGGGGACCTCCTCTCCTTTGTCCACGGCAACCGCAAGCAGCAGGCGGCCAAAAAAGCCATCTAGCAATAAAGAGAAGGGGCGCACCAGATGGTGCGCCCCTTCTCTTTCCCTTTTTCCTCTGTCCTGCAAAAGCAAAATGGCCCGGCAACCGATGTTGCCAAGCCATTTTTTCTGGTGGAGCATAGGAGGATCGAACTCCTGACCTCCACACTGCCAGTGTGGCGCGCTCCCAGCTGCGCTAATGCCCCAGATGTCTACTGCTTTTTTCGACTTTTATAGTATACCAAACCGAGCGATTTCTGTCAACCGTTTTTTTGCCTTTTTTGCAGAAGTGCGGCCCTCCTCCCCTCCCCGCACCCGGCCGCCAAATGGACTGCGCGCAAGAAGGCAACTTACACACCGGCCCTTTTCGAGGGGGGAGCGAAAGACGCCCTTCTCACCCCCTCTCAAACGGGTTACAAAGTGGGTCATACAAAAACAAAACCGCACAACAAATGTTTTTGTTGTGCGGTTTCCATCTGGTGGAGCATAGGAGGATCGAACTCCTGACCTCCACACTGCCAGTGTGGCGCGCTCCCAGCTGCGCTAATGCCCCAGACACTCTGCCGGTTTGACCCGGCAGTAGCTATTATAGCAAATGGGAATTGTCTGTGTCAACACCTTTTTACAAGAAATTTCACTCAATTTTTCCCGGCGGACGAAGGGGTCTCCTCCTTCTTCAAAAGCCCCTTTTTCTGGTAGGCGCGGAAGCTGAAAACACTGGTCACCGCCGCCAGCCCAAAGGAGAGGGCCCCAAACCAGAAGGGCAGCTTGGCGCCGACGGTGTAGATCAGCCCCGCAAAGAGGGAGCCGCCGATCATCCCCACCGCCTTGACGGCGTTGAAGATACCCGAGAGCTCGCCGCTGGTCTTGCCGGTGGTGGTGTCGCTGGTGACCAGGGTCTGCTGCATGGGGATGTACATCACGTTAAAGAGGTAGAAGATGACGTTGGCGGCGATGAAGGGGGCGGTCCCCGGCACCAGGCAGACGGCCACCAGGGTCGCCGTGCAGAGGCCAAAGACCGGGACGATGCTGCGGCGCATGTCGGTCTTTCTCGCCAGCCAGACGTTGACCGTCAGGTTGATGAGCAGGCCGATGATGCCGATGGCCGCCTTGATGATGCCGTTGTAGGAGGGGGGGAAGCCCAGCTCCGCCTTAATGTAGTAGTTGAAGGCGTTGTCGTAGTCGATGGTGGCAAAGTTGGCGAAGAAGACCGCCGCCAAAAAGAGGCCCAGCGGGGCGGACATCCCCTTCCCCATGGAGATGAATGCCTTCAGGGGGTTGAGGCTCTGCTTGGGGGCGTTCGGCGCTACCTCGGGCAGCTCCTCGGCCACCAGCAGGGGCATCAAAATGGCGACCAGGGTGATGCCGCCCACCTGCAGGGCAAAGTCCCAAAAGACCGAGCGCTCGCCGATCACCCCGCCCAGCAGGTAGCCGATGGCGGTAAAGACCGAGGTGAGGGCCGCCAGATAGCTCATCCGGGAGGCCAGCTTTTCGGGCTCGCTGTTGTTGGTCAGGTAGGCCATGATGGCCACCATAAAGCCGCCGGCAAAAGCGCCGCCGAAAAACCGGGCCAGCAGGGTCATGGCCGGGGTGGTGGCGAGGCCGAAGAAGAGCTGGCCCAGCCCGTAGCCAAAGGCGGTGATGCCGAACATCTTCAGGTGGCCGATCTTGTCGCCCACCACCCCCCAGATGGGGCAGAAGAGAAAGTTGGAAAAACTCATGGCGGCAAAGGCCACCCCGAACATGTAGTCGGGGAACCCCAGATCCTTAAACAGGGTGGGGGTGATGGGGTGGATGAAGTTGGAGAGGGTCACCTGCACAGCATACAGGGCAAATAGCAGGGCGATGCTCTTTTTCTTTTTCAAGGGTCAAATCCTCCTCTTGTTGTCGCGGCACAGGCGGGCGGCAGAGCCGCCGCTGGGAGCCCGCTCGCCCATGCCCTCAAAAAGCGGGGGCAGCACCCCCGCTTTTTGGCGCCTCCCCCTCAGGGAGGCAAAATCACTTACTTGTAAAACGCCCGGAAGGCCCGGTAGGCCATGTAGACGTCCAGTTTGGACACCACCTCGAAGGGCGCGTGCATCGAGAGCACCGGCACCCCCACGTCGATGACGTCCACGTTGAGGTTGGCGATGTAAAGGGCCACCGTCCCGCCGCCGCCGGCGTCGACCTTGCCCAATTCGCCGGTCTGCCAGAGCACGTTCTCCTGCTCCAGCAGCCGCCGCACATAGCCCACATACTCGGCCGATGCGTCGGAGGTGCCGCCCTTGCCGCGGGAACCGGTGAATTTGGTGACCACCACGCCCCGGTTGAGGTAGGCGGTGTTCATCGGCTCGGTCACGTCGGGGAAAGTGGGGTCATAGGCCGCGTTCACGTCGGCCGAGAGGCAGCGGGAATGGGAGAGGACGTCCCGCCCGTTGGCGCCAAAGCAGGCCGCCAAGTCGGCCACAAAGTATTTCAGGTAGGAGGAGTTCAGGCCGGTGTTGCCGTCGCTGCCGGTCTCCTCCTTGTCCGCCAGGATGGTGACGGTGGTGTACTCGGGGGACTGAGCGGCCATCTCGGCCATGAGGGCGGTGTAGGCGCAGACCCGGTCGTCGTGGCCGTAGGCGCCAATCATGCTGCGGTCAAAGCCCACGTCCTGCGCCTTGAAGGCGGGCACCATCTCCAGCTCGGCCGAGAGGAAGTCCCGCTCGGTGATGCCGTATTTCTGGGCCAGGATCTGCATGATGTTCAGCTTGACCTTCTCGGACACCTTGTCGTCCAAGAAGGGGCGGCTGCCGATGAGGATGTTCAGCTCCTCCCCCTTGACGCCGTCGCCCAGCGTCCGCTTCATCTGCTCGGCGGCCAGGTGGGGCAGCAGGTCGGTGACGCAGAACACCGGGTCGTCGGCCGACTCGCCCACGCAGACCGGCACCACTTCCCCGCTCTGCTTGACGATGACGCCGTGCAGGGCCAGGGGGATGGCGGTCCACTGGTACTTCTTGATGCCGCCGTAGTAGTGGGTCTTGAAGAGGGCCAGGTCCTTTTCCTCGTAGAGGGGGCGCTGCTTCAGGTCCAGCCGGGGGGAGTCGATGTGGGCGGCGGCGATGTGCACCCCCGCGCTCACCGGCTGGCGGCCGATGGTGCAGGCGATGATGGCCTTACCCCGGTTGTTGAGAAACACCTTGTCCCCCGGCTGGTAGGCCGTCTGGGGCACAAAGGGGCGGTAGCCGTTTTGCTGCAGCATGGCGGTGACCTGGGCGGCCACCTCCCGCTCGGTCTTGCCGCAGTCGAGAAACTGCTTGTAGTTTTCGCAGAACAGGTCGGCCTGGTAGATTTCCTCCGCGCCCACCTTTTCCACGCCGTTTCTGTCGTCCATTAAAAGCTGTTTGGCCAGCTCTTGGCCCTGGGACAGCTCGTTCATCACAATCGCTCCTTCCATCTGCGCAGCGCCTCTCCTGCCGCCTCCTTGGCCGCCTGGGGGCCCGCGCTGTTGTCGATCACCCAATCTACACGGGCGGCGTAAAAGCGGTCCTCCCGCTGGCTCGCCACCCGATCCCTGGCCTGGTTTTCCGATATATTGTCCCTCGCGACGATCCGCTTTATCCGCTCGGCGGCACTGCAGGTGACGGCCACCAAAAAGCCGCAGAGGTCGGCGGCCCCCGTCTCGATGAGGGTCGCCCCGTCCACGATCAGGGGCATCTCCCCCTCTGGCCAGCCGTCGATGGTCTCCTTTAAGGCCCGCAGGATGCGGGGGTTGACGATCTCGTTGAGGGCGGCCAGCTTTTCCGGATCGGAAAAGACCAGCGGCCCCAGCTTCCCGCGGTCGATGACCCCGTCCCTGACGCAGCCGGGAAAGGCGTCGCCGATCTCTCCTATGCAGGCGGGGTCCCCGTCCATCACCTCTTTGGCAAAGGCGTCGCAGTCGATGGCGGGGCACCCAGCCTCCCGCAGCCAACCGGTGATCAGGGACTTGCCCGCCCCGGTCTGGCCGGTGACGCCGATGACCCGGGCCCTATCCAAGGTCGATCACCTCGAAGGCGGCGGCCCGCAGCAGCCGGTTGTAGACGGCCAGGGCCACCCCCTCCTCTTTGGGGGAGCGGGCGTAGACCGTCTTGGCCCCCAGATCGTCAAAGTCCCGCAGCACCGCAAAGAGGTGTCTGGCCTGCTCCTCGTCCGACTCCCGGTGCCCATAGGGCACCGCCGGCACCGGGAGCGCCCCCTCCTCGCCGTCAAAGCACATGGCGTAGACGCCCGGCCCGGCGTGGTCTTTCAGGTAGGCACAGTAGGCGGGAAAGTCCCCCTTTAAAATCACCACGTTCGCCTTGGGGGAGTAGTGCTTGTACTTCATCCCCGGGGAGGCAGCCACCTCCCCCTCTCTCAGCATGTGGAGGATGGCCGGGGACGCCTCACAGCGGCCCAGCACCCCCCGCAACTGTTCCAGGGTCACGGCGCCGGGGCGCAGCAGCTCCGGCACTGGGCCGGCCAGGGAGATCACGGTGGACTCCACCCCCACCTGGCAGTCGGGCCCGCAGACGATACCGTCGATCTTGCCCGTCAGGTCCCGCTGCACGTGGCGGGCGGTGGTGGGGCTGGGATAGCCCGACAGGTTGGCCGAAGGGGCGGCGATGGGCACCCCCGCCAGCTCGATGAGCCGGTGGGCGATGGGGTCGGAGGGCATCCGGACGGCCACCGTGTCGAGCCCCCCCGACACGGTGGCGGAGACCCGCTCGGTCTTGGGGAGGATGATGGTCAGCGGCCCCGGCCAGAAGGCGTCGGTCAGCGCCTGCGCTTCCGGCGGGAAATCGGCGTAGAGCTCCTTTGCCATCTCCACCCGGTCCACGTGGACGATGAGGGGGTTGTCCTGGGGGCGGCCCTTGGCCAAAAAGACGTTTTTGATGGCCTCGTCGCAGTCGATGCTGGCCCCCAGCCCGTAGACCGTCTCGGTGGGGATGGCCACCACCTTCCCCGCCCGCAGCATGGCGGCGGCCTCGGCCAGCTTGGCGTCGTCGCGGGCGACGTCGTCTATGACAAACAGCTTGGTGTCGATCTCACTCACCCCTAATCCTGCGCCTTGAGCTTCTCCGCCTGGTCGGCGGTGATCAGGGCGTCGATGATCTCGTCCAGCGCGCCGTTGAGGATGGCCTCCAACTTGTACAGGGTCAGCCCGATGCGGTGGTCGGTGACCCGCCCCTGGGGGTAGTTGTAGGTGCGGATGCGCTCGGAGCGGTCGCCGGTGCCCACCTGGCTGCGGCGCTCGGCGGCGATCTCCTCCTGCTGGCGGCGCATCTCCCCCTCGAGGATGCGGGAGCGCAGCACCTTCATGGCCTTGTCCTTGTTCTTGTACTGGCTGCGCTCGTCCTGGCACTCCACCACAATGCCGGTGGGCAGGTGGGTGATGCGGATGGCCGACTCGGTCTTGTTGACGTGCTGGCCGCCCGCGCCGCCGGAGCGGTAGGTGTCGATCTGCAGGTCGGTGGGGTTGATGTCCACGTCCACCTCTTCGGCCTCGGGCAGCACCGCCACCGTCACCGTCGAGGTGTGGATGCGGCCGGCGGCCTCGGTCTCGGGCACCCGCTGCACCCGGTGCACCCCGCTCTCAAACTTCAGGCGGCTGTACGCCCCGTCGCCGTTGATGGCAAAGCTGATTTCCTTAAAGCCGCCCAGCTCGGTCTCGCTGGCGTACATGATCTCGCTCTTCCAGCCCTTCTGCTCGGCGTACATGCTGTACATCCGGTAGAGGGTGTTGGCAAAGAGGGCCGCCTCGTCGCCGCCGGCGCCGCCGCGGATCTCAATGATGACGTTCTTGTCGTCGTTGGGGTCCTGGGGCAGCAGCAGGATGCGCAGCTCTTCCGAGGTCTGCTCCAATTTTTTGCCGCTCTCGTCGAGCTGTTCGAGGACCATCTCTTTAAAGTCCTTGTCCAGCCCGCCCTCGTCGAGCATGGCCTTGGCCTCGTCCCGCTCCTGCCGGGCGGCCATGTGCTCGCGGTATTTCTCCACAATGGGGGTCAGCTGTTTGTGCTCCCTCATCAAGTCCCGATAGCGGTTCTGGTCGGTGACCACCGCCGGGTCCATCAGCAGCTCGTTGAGCTGCTCAAAGCGCTCTTCCGCCGAGCGCAGCCGGTCAAACATATCTGCCATATCTCTTCTTCTCCAACTCTCTGTTTTGTATTTTTACCTGTGTGGGAACATAGCATGTTAGAGTGCAGTCGCTACGATCCCCCCTGCGGTCCCTCTTCCCGCGGCAGGAGGAAGAGCTTCTTGATGTTCTTTTCGCACTTGGAGCGGGGCAGCTCCACCACCCGGCCGCAGCCGGTGCACTGGATCTTGAAGTCCATCCCCGCGCGCAGCACAACGAACTCAAAGGAGCCGCAGGGGTGCTTTTTCTTCATCTGCAACCTGTCTCCGACCCGAATGTCCATCTCTCGCCACACGCCCCTTTCCCAAATCAATAACAGCCGAAAAGCCCTTTTGCCGCCGTGGGACAAAAAGGCCGAATTGCCTTCCCTATTATAAAGGGTTTTCCCCGTTTTGGCAATCTTTATCACCGCTTCCAGCAAATTGGGCGGGCGGCTTTCCCGCGGCTCCCGGCGCATATTTCCCGCCCGGGCGCTCATATACTGATACAGTAAGAAAAAAGGAGGGTTTCACGTTGAATTGTTATGCACCGGAAGGCATGCCCTCGGGCAGGCAGCCTGCCCACTTTGACTGCACTGCCAACATTTCCGAAGCCATCGAGTCGGGGGCCGTGCTGGAAGGCATTGCCCAAAAATGCGACAACAGCTACAATCTCTACATAGATCTGGGGGCCGCCATGGGGGTGCTGCCCTTTCGCGAGAGCGCCGTCGGCGCCGATTTGGGGAAGGTGCGGGAGATCTCGGTCATCTCCAAGGTCAACAAGCCGGTCTGCTTCTGCATCACCGGGCTGCGCGAGGGGGCCGACGGCAGGCCGGTGGCCGACCTCTCCCGCCGGCTGGTGCAGGAGGCCTGTCAGCGCGACTACCTGGACCGCCTCGCCCCGGGGGACATCATCGACGCGGCCATCACCCATTTCGAGCCCTTTGGCGTCTTTGTGGACATCGGCTGCGGCATCGTCTCCCTCCTCCCCATCGACTGCATCTCCGTCTCCCGCATCGCCCATCCTCGCGACCGCTTCACCCCCGGCCAGTGGCTGCGGGCGGTGGTCTCCGGGCGGGACGGCCTGGGCCGGATCACCCTCACCCACAAAGAGCTGCTGGGCACCTGGCTGGAAAACGCCGCCTCCTTCTCCCCGGGGGACACGGTGCCGGGGGTGGTGCGCTCGGTGGAGAGCTACGGTATCTTCATCGAACTGCTGCCCAATTTAGCGGGCCTGGCGGAGGTGCGGGAGGGCATCCACCCCGGGGACACCGTCTCGGTCTACATCAAGAGCATCCTGCCGGAGAAGATGAAGATCAAACTCATCATCATCGACGACTTCCCCGCCGGGTCCTGCCACCAGTCCCGCCCGCCCCTGCACTACTACTGGGAGGGCGATCACATCGACGCCTTTTACTACTCCCCGCCCGGCTGTCCGCGGGAGATCGCCACCGTCTTCACCCCCCCATCCGGCTGCTAGCGCGCCGCCAAAAAAGGAGGGCCGCCAGGGAACACTCCCCGCGGCCCTCTCTCTTTTTACCCCTCCAGGGCGGCCAGCGCCTGCTCGCAGAGCCGGGCGGTCAGGATGTTGTCCCGGCCGCTGGTGAGGGGCTCCTCCCCCGCCTCGCAGCAGCGAAAGAAGTGCTCCACCTCCCCGGCAAATCCCCGCAGCCAGAGGTCCCGCTCGGTCCCCGAGGCCGGGCCCATGCCCGGCGTCCAGAGGCAGTCCCCCTCGCTCACATCCGCCCAGGGGCGGGGAGAGGCGGCGCTCCGGTGGAGGCGCAGTTCGCAGAGGTCCCTGGCCGCCACAAACCCCTCCTCACAGGTGACGCAGACCCACTCCGTCTCCCGGGTCCAGGCGCTCCGGTTTTCCAGGGAGAGGCTCCCCACCGCGCCGCTGGCAAAGCGGAGGGTCAGGGCGTAGGAACGCCCCTTTCCGCCCGAGCAGACGGCCGAGACCTCCTCCACCTCCCCCATCAGGTAGCGCAGCAGGTCCAAATAGTGGATGGCCACGGCAAAGAAGAAGTCGCGGTCGGTCCTGCAAAAGGCCGAGGCGTCCACCGCAAAAGCCGCCTGCACCGAGCAGGGGCCGCCCAGCTCCCCCCGCGAGAGGCAGTCTTTCAGCCGGCGGTAGACCGGGGCGTAGCGCTTCATAAAGGCCACCATCAGCTGCCGGTCCCCCCGCCTCTCCGCCTCGATCTGGCGGGCCTCCTCCTCGCCAAAGCCCAGGGGCTTTTCCACCAGCACCGACTTGCCCGCCCGCAGGCAGTCGCGGACGATGGCCGGCGCGCTCTCCCCCTGGGTGATGACCGCCACCCGCGAGCATCCCTCCTGGGCGAGCATCTCCCGGTAGTCGCCGTAGGCCCGCCCTTCCGGAAAGCCCCACCGCTCCAGGGTCTGGCGGGAGCGCCCGGCGTTGCGGGTGGCCACCGCCGCCACCTCTCCCCCCGCCAGCAAAATGGACGGGTAGATGTTGGCCCGGGCATGCCGGCCCGCGCCGACGATGCAGATTTCTCTCTCGTTCACTGTAACTCCCCCTCTCTTTTCCTCCATTGTAGGGCATCGGCGCAGAGAAAACAATCGCCCGCTTTCTATTTTCGGGTTTTGTGGTATAATAACCACAAAGTGACCGTTTTGCTGGGGATGGCCGGACAAGATGCGCAAACGGCTTTTTGCCCCTTATTTCACGGCCAAACCCCACCGCGTGCGCTCCCCTTGCGGCAGAACAGCTATGAAGCGACGTCCTGCTGGGGATGGCCGGGCAAGATGCGCAGACGCCCTTTCCTCCCTGTTTCACGGCCAAACCCCGCCGCGCGCTCGGCGCTTGCGGCAGAACAGCCACGAAGCGACGTCCTGCTGGGGATGGCCGGGCAAGATGCGCAGACGCCCTTCCCCCCTGTTGCACGGCCAAACCCCACCGCGCGCTCGGCGCTTGCGGCAGAACAGCCACGAAGCGACGTCCTGCTGGGGATGGCCGGGCAGATGCGCAGATGCCCTTTCCTCCCCGTTTCACGGCCAAACCCCACCGTGCGCTCGGCGCTTGCGGCGTCATGGCCGCAAAACGACGGCGAGGGCGAGGCGGCCGGGCCGATGTGCAGATGCCCTACTCCCCGCCCCGTGCCCCCCCTTTCCCGCACCCTCTTTCCTGCGGCGCCGCCGAGCGGCCATCTCCCCACCCGGTCGGACGCGCAGTCCTCATCCCTCTCGTCCCGCGGCCGTCCGGCCGCATTCAAACGCCATCAAGCCCTTCTTTCCAAAACGGCATTCCGGAGGTCCCCCCATGAACAAGAACAACGCATTCATCCACGGCATCATCCCCGGCGGGCTCACCACCACCAATGAGATTCGGGTGCTGGTCTGCTGGCTGGCCTCCCGCCAGCCGGAGGGGGTGCCCCAAAATCTCCTCATTGACAGCCTGACCCTCGAAGGGTTGGCCAACTACTTTGAAATCACCGCCGCCATCTCCGCCCTGCTGGAAAACGGCCAGGTCGTCCTCGAAGACGACTGCGTCAAGCTGGACGGGGAGGGCCGCCGCGCCGCCGCCCTGCTGGGGGACGAGATCCCCCCCGCCGTGCGGGAAAAGGCCGCCGCCGCCCTCGACCGGATGGTGGACCTGGCCAAGAACAAGAGCGAGACCGACGTGCAGATCGTCAAGGTCAGCGACGGCTACGTCGTCCGCTGCAGCGTGCTGGACATCGGCACCGACCTCTTTTCCGTCTCCCTCTTCGCCCCCACCCGGGAGCAGGCCGAGGGGATCCGGGACCACTTCCTGCAGGACCCGGGGCGGCTCTACCAGTACAACCTCTTTCTCCTCACCGGGGAGGACTACACCGAATAGACGGGACTTTCCTTTCAAAAGGGCCCGGCGGTTTTGACCGCCGGGCCCTTTTTGGCGCGCAGAGGGGGCGTTATTCGGTGTAGCCCCACTCCCCCTCCATCCGCTCGACAAGGGGTTTTAGGTTGGCCACCGTCTCCCGGGAGAGAAAGTGCTCCACCCGCTCCACCTGTTCCAACTGGTGCGGCGAGCGGTTGAGAAGGCAGAAAAAGCGGGCCAGCAGCTGGTGGCGCTGCAGGAGATAGTGCCCCTCCTCCTCCCCCTTGGGGGTGAGGGTGACCACCCCGTATCGCTCAAAGGCCACCAGCCCCGCCCCCCGCAGCCGCCCCACCATCTTGGAGGCAGAGGAGGGCTTGACATTCAGCCGTTCGGCCAGGGCCCCCACCCGCGCAAACCCCTCCGCCGCGCAGAGGCGGGCAATCATTTCCAGGTAATCCTCCATAGAAGCGGAGAGCGCAGGGGGATTTTTGAGCGCATAGCCGCTGAGGGTGTAAAAATCGATGTCGCTGTCCATCGGCGCACCTCCCGGTCCCTGTCACCTTTTTTCCCGCCAGCCAATAAGATAGGGGCAGGAAAGAGAGTTTCCTCAAACCAACTTATACCTATTCGGCCGGCGGCCACAATTATGCCGCCCGCCTTGTCAAAGGAGAGAGCACCATGAACTCCATTCAAGACATAGCCCGTCTGGGCGCCCTGAAAGAGGGGCAGACCGCCCGCGTCAAAGACATCCTGCAAGAGGGCACCATGCGCCGCCGCTTACAGGACATCGGCATCATCGAGGGCACCCGCATCAAGTGCCTGCAAAAGAGCTTCTGGGGCGACCCGGTGGCCTACCTCATCCGGGGCGCGGTCATCGCCCTGCGGGAGGAGGACAGCGACCAGATTTTGGTGGAGACCGTCGGCCTTCACCGCGGCACAGAGGGGCTCAAGAGCTAGCCCCCCTCCCCGGCCCCGATCGGGGCGCCGGGGTACATAGATGCGGCGGCCAGAAGCCCTTTTTGCCCGCCGCCTTTTCCTGCAAACCGCAAAAGAGGAGCTGATATTTCATGGGATTAACCGCGCACTCCACCGGCATGGGGGCCGTGGACCAGGGGCTGCAGATCGCCCGCCGCGTCCCCGGCGACCGGGTGATCGCCCTGGCAGGCAACCCCAACGTGGGCAAGAGCACCGTCTTCAACGAACTGACCGGCCTCAACCAGCACACCGGCAACTGGCCGGGCAAGACGGTGGCCACCGCCCAGGGCACCCATACATATAAGGGGGTCGACTACATCCTGGTCGACCTGCCCGGCACCTACTCCCTGCTGGCCCACTCGGCCGAGGAGGAGGTGGCCCGCGACTTCATCTGCTTTGGCGGGGCCGACGGGGTGGCCGTGGTCTGCGACGCCACCTGCCTGGAGCGAAACCTCAACCTGGTTTTACAGACCATCGAGATCACCCCCAACGTGGTGGTCTGCGTCAACTTGATGGACGAGGCCAAGAAAAAGCAGATCGACATCGACCTGGAGCAGCTCTCGCGCAACCTGGGGGTCCCGGTGGTGGGGGCCGCCGCCCGCAGCGGCAAGGGGCTGCGGGAGCTGATGGAGGCCCTCTCGTCGGTCACCCACGAGGGGCGTCCCACCCCGCCCGACCCCATCCGCTACACCGCCCCCATCGAGGCGGCCATCGCCTCCCTGCAGCCCCTGCTGGAGGGGAGGCTGGCGGGCAAACTCTCCTCCCGCTGGGTGGCCCTCAAACTGCTGGACCAAGACGATAGCCTCACCGCCTCCCTGCGCACCCACCTGGGCTTTGACCCCCTGGCCGACCCCGCCGTCGCCGCGGCGCTGGAGGGGGCTGGCCCTTCTCCACCTCTAGCAGCGTATAAGAGCGCCATCGTCCTCGCCGCCGAGGGCGCCTGCGCCGACAGCGTCACCCTGCGCCGGGCCGAGAGCCGGGATCGGGACCGCAAAATCGACGCGGTCCTCACCAACAAGTGGACCGGTATCCCCATCATGCTGGCCCTGTTGGCGGCGGTATTCTGGCTCACCATCACCGGGGCCAACTACCCCTCCCAGTGGCTCTCGGACGCCCTGTTCTGGGTGCAGGACCGGCTGACCGACCTCTTTGTCTACCTGCACGCCCCCGACTGGCTGCACGGCGCGCTGGTGCTGGGGGTCTACCGGGTGCTGGCCTGGGTGGTCTCGGTGATGCTGCCGCCCATGGCCATCTTCTTCCCCCTCTTCACCCTGCTGGAGGACTTCGGCTACCTCCCCCGGGTGGCCTTCAACCTGGACCACCAGTTCAAAAAGGCCTGCGCCTGCGGCAAACAGGCCCTGACCATGTGCATGGGCTTTGGCTGCAACGCCGCCGGGATCGTGGGCTGCCGCATCATCGACTCCCCGCGGGAGCGGCTCATCGCCATCATCACCAACAACTTCGTTCCCTGCAACGGCCGCTTCCCCACCCTGATCTCCATCATCACCATGTTCTTCGTGGGGGCCGCCGGAGGCGCCCTCTCCACCGGGCTGTCGGCGGTGGTCCTGCTGGGGGTCATCGTCCTGGGGGTGGTCATGACCTTCTGGATCTCCCGGCTCCTCTCCCACACCATCCTCAAGGGGGTGCCCTCCTCCTTCACCCTGGAACTGCCCCCCTACCGCCGCCCCCAGATCGGCAAGGTGCTGGTGCGCTCGGTCCTCGACCGCACCCTCTTCGTGCTGGGCCGGGCCGTGGCGGTGGCCGCTCCGGCGGGCCTCCTCATCTGGCTGATGGCCAACATCCAGGTGGGGGACGCCAGCGTCCTCCTCCACTGCGCCCACTTCCTGGACCCCTTCGCCCACCTGTTGGGGATGGACGGGGTCATCCTCATGGCCTTCATCCTGGGCTTCCCGGCCAACGAGATCGTGGTGCCCATCATCATCATGGCCTACATGGCCACCGGCAGCCTCACCGACATGTCAAACCTCTTCGCCCTCAAAGACCTGCTGGTGCAAAACGGGTGGACCTGGCTCACCGCCGTCTGCACCATGCTCTTTTGTCTGATGCACTGGCCCTGCTCCACCACCTGTCTCACCATCGGCAAGGAGACCAAAAGCCTCAAGTGGACGGCCATCTCCTTCGCCGTCCCCACCCTGGTGGGGATGCTCGTCTGCTTCACCGTGGCCACCGCCGCCCGGCTGCTGGGGCTGGCCTGACCGACACGCCAAAGGAGCGCCCCGGGCACCAAGATCTGCCCGGGGCGCTCCCCCTTTTTGCTATCTCCCCGCCTTCCAGCGGCTGCGCGCCAGCAGGGCAAGGGCAACCGCCCCCACGCCGGCGGCCGCCAAAACGGGGGCGCCGCTGGGCTCGCCCCTGCTCATGGCCAGCAGCGAGGGCAGCCCCAGCAGCCCCTTTTTGGACACCAGGCTGACCGAGTAGTAGAGCAGCGGGACCATGTACCCCACCACCTGGTTTTTTGCCAGGGCGAGGGCCAGCATCCCCAGCCCCCCCAGAAAGAGGGCCCCGGCAAAGGCGTCAAACCAGTGCAGGGCGCTCACCTGACAGCCGTTTTGCCCCATCCAGCCCACCAGCGCCGCCAGCAGCACCGCGGCGGCGGCCGCGCCCAGCAGAGTGCGCACCAGGCAGACCCCGACGGCCGGGGTGCGGCGGGCATCGGCCGTCTCCCGCACGCCGCTGTCCAGTTCCGGCGCGCAGACCGGCACCAGCAGCACCACCCCGATCAAAACGGCCCCCATCTCCAGCGGCTGGGCGGCCGCGGCCGCATCCAGTTCCGCCATTCCAAAGAGCACCGGCAGCAGGGCCAGCAACACCAGGGCCAGCAGCAGGGACGGCAGGCTATACCGCCGCCCGTTGACAGCGGCGATGGACGCGTAGCGCTTTCCCCATTCCACCAAATCTCCCCCTTCTCTTTTGCTCTAAAACAAGGCCCGTCAGCAGCATCAGCAACAGCCCCGCCAGGGCGTATACCAGGCGGTTGGCCGCGATCTGCACCAGCCCCGCCCGGTACTCGGCGTACCCCCCCAACCGGTTGTGGCGGATGAGCAGGGACCAGCCGTAGCCCCCCACCAGATCGCCCGCCCCGGCAAAGAGGGAGAGGTACCACCACGCCCCCTGCACGAAGATGGCGATCGGGGTGTCGGTGCACTCGGTGAGGAAGGCCCCCACCCCGGCGGAGACCAGCACCCCCGGCAGGAGCCAGCCCAGGGAGTAGCTGAAAAAGGCGGTGAGGCTGCCGGATAGGTCGCCGTTTTTGGCCAGCACCACCGCCGTCATCCACCCGGCCAGCACCAGCACCGCCCCCATCACCGCGGCGATCACGGCCCCAAAGCGGGCCGCCGTCAGGGCGAGGGAGGAGACCCGGCGCGACCAGACGGCCTCCCGCGCACCGGCGCGCCGATCTTTCAGCCAGAGGGCCGCCGCCACAAAGGCGGGGAGCACCGCCAGGGGGATGCCCATGTAGTCGCAAAACAGCCGGGCATAGGCCCCCGTCACCCGGTCCTCCTCCACCATCTGGCGGTACTGTTCCAGCGCCTCTTCATAGCGCAGGGGCTCCCTGCCAAAGCCGGCCAGCTTTTCGGCCGCGTAGGAGGAGCCGCCCCCCAACAGCTCGTCGGCCTCTCCCATCAGCCGCACAAAGTCCTCCCTGGCAAGGCCAGGGGCCAGGGTAAGGGAGGGGGCCGTCTCCTCCCCCTGCGGGACCTGCACGGCAAAGGAGCCGTCCGGCTGCCGTTCCCCCCCGCCGACAGCGAAACCGGCGGGCTGGGCGGCCGCGGCCAACTCCTCCTCGCTCCTGCCGGTCAGCTCGGAGAGGAGCTCCCCCATCCGCTCTCGCCCCTCCTCCTTGAGGCGGACGGTTTTGACAAAGCCAAAGGGGTAGGTCTTGTACCGGTTCTCCCCGTACTCCCCCGCCAGGGACTGCAGGGCCGCGGGGACGGCCTTCTCCCAGTCCACCCGGTCGGACGCGCCGTAACTCGCCAGGCCGGGCTGGGGCTCTTCCAGCGGCTTCAGCCCGGCCATGAACTGGGTGGAGAGAAAGGCCAGCAGCGCCGCCACCAGCAGCCAGAAGGGGAGTCCGGTGACCACCCGCCTGCACTCCTTTGTAAAGAGGGACCACCCGCTCATCTCCCCTCACCCCCTCTCTCCTCCTCGGCGAGGAGGGCGAGATAGCCGTCCTCCAACCCGGGCATGCAGGGGGTGGCCGCGGGCAGGGGCGGCCGATCGCCAAGCACCCGGGCGACAAAGCCGCTGCCCTCCTGCAGGGCGGCGGTCACCGAAAACCGCTCCTTGAGCGCTTCCAACTGGGCGCGGCTCACCGAGACCTGGTAGACCTGCCCCTGGGCCCGCTCGGCCAACCCCTCGACCGAGCCGCTGTACAGCAGCCGCCCCCGCTCCAACACGGCGAGGTTTTCGCAGACGGCCTCGATGTCCCCCACGATGTGGGTGGAGAGGAGGACCACCCGGTCGCTGGCCACCTCCCCCAGCAGGTTGCGAAAGCGGATGCGCTCCTCCGGGTCCAGCCCGGCGGTGGGCTCATCCACGATCAGCACCCGGGGGTCGTGCAGCAGCGCCTGGGCGATGCCCAGGCGGCGGCGCATCCCCCCCGAGAGGGCGCGCACCCGGGCCCCGGCCTGCTCCTCCAGGTTGACCCGCCGCAGCAGGGCGGGGACCCTTTCCCGCCGCACCCGCCGGGGAAGGCCCGAGAGGACCCCCAGGTAGTCCAGCGCCTCCTCTACCCGCATCGAGGGGTAGACGTTAAAGTCCTGGGGCAGGTACCCGGTCATCTGCCGGATCTGGGCGCGCATCTGCAGGGGCACCCCGCAGACGATCGCCTTTCCCCCCGAAGGGGTCAACAGCCCCGCCAAGGTGCGCATCAGGGTGGTCTTTCCCGCCCCGTTGCGGCCCAGAAGGCCGAACAGCCCGGGGCGGACCGTCAGGTCCAGGTGGGACAGGGCCTCCTTTTTTCCGTAGGTGACCGACAGGTCCCGTATTTCCACTGTGTTCTCTTCCAACAAAATACACCCTCCTTCATATCTCATCGAAGGAGAGTGTACCAGCCGATCCTCAACTTTTTCTCAATTGTCCCCCATTTTTGTCTCTTCTTTTTCCTCCACCAGGGGCTTTAGCTGGAACCGGGCGGTGACCCGGGCGCCTCCGGCGGGGCGGTTGCCCCACGAGAGGGAGCCGCCGTGGTTTCGGCAGAGGGCGCGGCAGATGCTCAGCCCCAGGCCGAAGTGGCCCTCTCTCTCCTCCCTGTAAAAGGGGTCGGCCGCCCGCTGCAGGGCCTCGGGCGAGAAGCCGGGGCCGTCGTCCTCCACCTGTAAGAGGAGCCAGTCCCCCTCCCGCTCCACCGCGGCCCAGACCTGGCGCGAGGCGTGGGAGACGGCGTTTTGCAGCAGGTTTTCAAAGACCCGCGCCGCCAGGGCCCCGTCCAGCATGGCCCTGCCCCCGGCCGCCAGCGAGAAGTGCCAGCACCGCTCCCGCCGGCGGCAGAGCAGGCTGCCGGTATCCCCCTGTTCCCGGCCCCACTCCTCCAGGTCGAGCAGCTGGGGCCGGGCCGGGGTGTCCTCCAGCCGCTGCAGGTCGTTCATCCCCGCCGTGTACTGTTCCAGGCGGCCGATCTGCCGGGACATGGACTGGGTCACCTCCAACAGCTTTTCGCGGGGGAGACGGTCGGTGGGCAGATAGGCGGCGAGCATGTCGGCATAGCCCCGCAGCACGGTCAGCGGGGTCCTCAGGTCGTGGGAGAAGGCCCCGTTGAGCTGTTTGCGGTCTTCCAGCGCCCGCCAGTTCTCCCGCTCGGCCCGCTCCAGCGCCGCCCGCATGGTCTCAAAGGAGACGGCCAGCTCCCCCAGCTCGTCCATCTTGACCGGCGTCAGCACAAAGTCCAAATTCCCCTCGGCGATCTGCGCCGAGGCGTCCTTGAGCTGGGCGATGGGCCGGGCCAGCCGCCGCCGGTAAAAGAGGGCCGCCGCCCCGATCACCGAGAGGGCAAAGGCGGCCCCGACCCCCGCGTTTTGCAGCCCGGTCAGCGCCGAGACCGCCCGCCGGTCCTCCGGGGTCAAGACCCTGCCGCCCGCCCCAAAAAGGAGGGTCACCCCCTCCGACACCACCTGGCCGGACGGGGGCTGGTACTTGCGGTAGATGGCGTCCTTGGCCGCCTCGGTGGACCAGCCGATGCCCAAGGAGAGGACCCCCGCCACCAGCAGCGCCCCCACCGTGTAGAGGACAAACGCCCGGCGGATGGAGGTCTTTTGCAGCGCCCGCTTCAGCCGACCCATTTGTACCCCACCCCCCAGACCGTCTCCAGCCCCTTTTCCAGCCCGGGAGAGGCGGCGGCCAGCTTGGCCCGCAGCCGGCGGATGTGCTCGGTCACCACCGCGCTGTCCCCCTCCCCCTCGTAGCCCCAGATGCGCTCATAGATGCGCTCCCTGTCAAAGGTCTGGCCGCTGTTGAGGGTGAGCAGCTCCAAAATGTCAAATTCCTTTTTGGCTAGGGGGAGCGCCTTCCCCGCCACCCAGGCCGCGCGCTGGGAGTAGTCCACGGTCAGCTCCCCCGCAAAGCGGACCTGGGCGCTGTGCTGGCGGCGGCTCTCCCGCCGCAGGTGGGCGGCCACCCGGGCGCTGAGCTCCTGCATGGCAAAGGGCTTGCTCACGTAGTCGTCTCCCCCTGCCGAAAAACCGGCCAGCTTGTCCCCCTCCTCGACCCGGGCGGTGAGAAAGAGGATGGGGCAGGCCAGGAAGTCCCGCACCCGGCGGCAGAGGTCCAGCCCGTTCATCCCCGGCATCGAGACGTCCAGCAGCACCAAATCGGGCCGGCGCTCCAGCAGGGCCAGGGCCTCCTCCCCGCTGGCGGCCGTCAAGACCCGGTAGCCCTCCAGCAAAAAGGCATCCCGCAACATGGCGCGGATGTCGGCCTCGTCGTCCACGATCAGCAGTGTCTCTCCCATCTCACAGCACCCCTTTTTTCAAACAGTCTACCCGGCAATTCTCAACTTTTTATCAATTTCGCGGGCGCCCCCCGCTATCTTTGTAAAGGGGAGGGGGGACAGGCCCTCCTCCCCCCACGAGTATAGCACATCTCCCCCCTCTCGCCAAAGGGAGCATTTGTATCAATTGACAGACAATGGATCAAAATATCGTGAAATATGTGCAAACTGTACTGATTTCGTTGACCTTTGTCTGTGTTTGCTATACAGTAGAGAAAAAGGGGAGAAATCTCTCTCCCCGCGGTGAGAGGGGGCGCCCTCCCCTCTCTTGACAAGGAGTGACCGCTGTGAAAAACAGATTGAAATTGCTCGAGATCGACCCCCTTCTCGCCCCGTTTGAGGGGGATATCCGCCTGCGGGACGAGCGGTACCGCGGCGTCAAAAAACAGCTGCTGGGCGGCGGGGGCAGCCTCTCCGACTTCGCCAACGGTAGCCTCTACTACGGCTTTCACCCCACCGAAGACGGCTGGGTCTACCGGGAGTGGGCCCCCCACGCCGAGGCAGTGCACCTCTTTGGCGACTTCAACGGCTGGGACCGGGAGGCCCACCCCTGCCGCAAACTGGAAAACGGCAACTGGGAGCTGCGGGTCAAGGGCCCCATCCCCCACCAGTCGGAAGTCAAGGTGCAGATCACGGCCGACGGCACCTTCTTTGACCGCATCCCCCTCTACGTGCGCCGGGCGGTGCAGGATCCCCTCACCTTCGGCTTCAACGGGCAGATCTGGTGGCCCGACGAGCCCTTTGTCTGGACCGACGGCGACTTTGTGCGCCGGCGGGACACCCCGCCCCTCATCTACGAGTGCCACGTGGGGATGGCCGGGGAGGAGCCCAAAGTCTCCTCCTTCCGGGAGTTCACCGAGACCGTCCTCCCCCGGGTCAAGCGGCTGGGCTACAACACGGTGCAGCTGATGGCGGTGATGGAACACCCCTACTACGCCTCCTTCGGCTACCAGATCTCCAACTTCTTCGCCGTCTCCTCCCGGCTGGGCACGCCGGAGGACCTGAAGGCGCTCATCAACACCGCCCACGGGATGGGGATCGCCGTCCTTTTGGACCTGGTGCACTCCCACGCGGCCAAAAACACCGCCGAGGGGATCGCCGCCTTCGACGGCACCGAGTACCAGTTTTTCCACGCCGGGCCCCAGGGGGACCACCCCGCCTGGAACACCAAGCTCTTTGACTACGGCAAGCCCCAGGTGCTCCATTTCCTCCTCTCCAATTTAAAATACTGGCTCACCGAGTACCACTTCGACGGCTTCCGCTTCGACGGGGTCACCTCCATGCTCTACCACGACCACGGCCTGGGGGAGAGCTTTGACTCCTATCAAAAATACTTCAGCATGAACACCGACGTGGAGGCGGTCACCTATCTGCAACTGGCAAACGACCTCATCCGCGAGGTCTCGCCGAACGCCGTCACCGTCGCCGAGGACATGAGCGGGATGCCGGGGATGTGCGTCCCCATCGCCGACGGGGGGATCGGCTTTGACTACCGCCTCTCCATGGGGGTGCCCGACTTCTGGATCAAGACCCTCAAGTCCCAGAAGGACGAGGATTGGGACCTGGGCAAGATGTGGTTTGAACTCACCACCCGCCGCCCGCAGGAGAAAAACATCGGCTACTGCGAGAGCCACGACCAGGCCATGGTGGGGGACAAGACCCTCATCTTCTGGCTGGCGGACGCGGAGATGTACTGGCACATGGACCTAAACTCCCACAGCGACGTCATCGAGCGGGCCATCGCCCTGCACAAGATGATCCGGCTGGTGACCTTCTCCCTGGCGGGGGAGGGCTATCTCAACTTCATGGGCAACGAGTTTGGGCACCCCGAGTGGATCGACATGCCCCGGGAGGGCAACGGCAACAGCTACCAGTACGCCCGCCGCCAGTGGAGCCTGGCCGACAGCCCCTTCCTGCGCTACCAGCACCTGCAGGCCTTTGACATGGCCATGATCGACCTGCAAAACAGCGGCAATCTGCTGGGCGCCCCCTCCAACCTGCAAACACTCAGCCACAACCGCAAACTGCTGGTCTACCGCCGGGGCGACTACCTCTTTGCCCTCAACTTCCACCCCGTGAACGACTGCAAGACCAAGCTCCCCCCGCCGGAGAAAGGCCGGGTCTGGCAGCCGGTGCTCCACACCGTCGAAACGCGTTTCGGCGGCTGGATGGAGAGCGGCGACCTCCCCCCCGCCGGGCCGGAGCCCCTCTTGCTCCCCCGCCGCAGCGGGGTGGTCTACAAACTGTCGTAACGGCAGGCCCGGCCGGCACAGCATCCGGCCGGCCGTGAGAAAGGAGTGCTTTTCCTTGAAAAAATCGGTCAAACAGCCCGCCGGGCTGGTCAAGTCCTCCAAGTCCATCGCCCGCTCGCTGGCCTTTGTGGGCTCGGTCGTCTCGGTGGGGGCGGTGGTGGTCTCCGCGGTGGGCGGCCTCTTTGCCTACAAACTCTACCGCACCCTCTCCGCCGCGCAGAAAGCCCTTCCCAAGATGGAGCGGGCGGCGGAACTCTACATCGCCCAGAGCGCCCGGGAGGGGGAAGACGCCTCCCCCCGCCGCAACCCGTAGCTGCAAAACGCCCCTTCCGCCCCTTCCGCCCCGCCGGGTCGCCCCCGGCGGGGCGGTTTTCTTTTCCCCTCCCCCTCGCCGCCCAAAACGCGCCCGGACAGGGGACCGTTTCTTCCAATCTTTTCAAAACAGGCTGCATGAACTTTGCGGGTTTATTTTGTGCACCTTTTATAGTCCCCCTTCCCGCTCGCCCCTCTCCCCGCCCCCCTCGGCCCGCCCGGGGAGCGGGTTTGTCCCCCTTTTGCCACCACAGGGGAAGAGGGAGCGGATTTCGGTGACCGTTTTGTGAAAACAAAATAAAAGAATTGCCACATCTCCCCCCGCCGTGTAAAATGTTGATAGATTGTGTGTTTTTCAAAGGCCACCCAAGAGATTAGAATGCGGAGGAATGGGAAGATGAATCGCGATTATGTCTACAAGTCCCAGGACATTGTCAACGAGGTAAAAAAAGCCGTGATCGGCAAAGACGACGTGGTCACCAAGGTCATGCTTGCAGTGCTGGCCCGTGGCCACGTTTTGTTGGAGGACATCCCCGGCGTGGGCAAGACCACCCTGGCGGTGGCCTTCTCCAAGGCCATGAACCTGAACTACAACCGGGTGCAGTTCACCCCCGACGTCATGCCCTCGGACGTGACCGGCTTCTCCATCTACGACAAGGAAAAGCAGGAGTTTGTCTACAAGCCCGGCGCGGCCATGTGCAACCTCTTTTTGGCCGACGAGATCAACCGCACCTCCTCCAAGACCCAGTCGGCCCTGCTGGAGGTGATGGAGGAGGGCAGCATCACCGTGGACGGGGTCACCCGCCAGACCCCCCGGCCCTTTGTGGTCATCGCCACCGAAAATCCCATCGGCTCGGTGGGCACCCAGCTGTTGCCCGAATCGCAGCTCGACCGCTTTGCCGTCTGCCTCACCATGGGCTACCCCGACGCGGAGAGCGAGCTGAACATCCTGCGCGACCGCAAGGGCCATAACCCCCTCGACGACATCGAGCCCATCGCCAACGGCGAGGAGATCATGGCCATGCAAAACGAGGTGGACGAGGTGCACGTGCACGACGACATCTACCGCTACATCACCGAGATCGCCGCCGCCACCCGCAACCACCCCGACCTGCGGCTGGGCCTCAGCCCCCGCGGCACCCTGGCGGTGGCCAAGATGGCCCGCGCCAACGCCTACTACCTGGGGCGCGAATACGTGGTGCCCGACGACGTGCGCGCCGTCCTCAAGGCCACAGCCGGGCACCGGGTGCTGCTCACCTCCAAGGCGGGGGTGGCCGGGCTGACCGGCGGCGACATCCTGGAGAAGATCCTCGGGGAGATCGAGTCCCCCTCCATCCAGCAGCCGGCCCGCCCCCGGCGGGACCGCTAGGGGCCGGGCGCCATGTGGTTTCGCAAATGCGTCTACGGCCTGCTGGTGGTGGGGATGGCCCTCTTCTCGGTCTTTTACAAGGACTACCTCTCCTACCTGACCTTTGCCATCACCCTGCTGCTGCCGCTGCTGCTCTACATCCTGCTGCGGGTGGCGGTGCGCTACACCAAGATCTCCCTGGCCTGCGAGCACTACTCGGTGGTGGCGGGGGACTTGCAGACGCTGCACATCAAGGCGCGGGTGCGCTCCTTCCTGCCGGTGTCCGAGTGCCGGGTGACCCTGGTCTGCCGGCACCAGTACTACGGGGGGGAAGACGTGCAGACGGTGGTCTTCCCCCTCTTCCCCCTCAACCGGCAAGACTTCACCTTCCCCATCCGGGCCCTCTACGACGGCAACGCCGTCATCGAGGTGCGCTCCATCGTCTACTTCGACGCCTTCAAGCTCTGGAAGCGCCGGGCCAAAGAGCTGCCCGACCCGGTGCCCTTCACCGTGATGCCGGTGATCTATGAAATCGAGTCCAACATGGCCCAGCGCCACGCCCTGGGCGAGAGCGACACCTTCGACCAAAACCGCTTCGGCGACGACTACTCCGAGACCTTCGGCATCCGCGACTACCAGCCGGGCGACAAGCTGCAGCGCATCCACTGGAAGCTGACGGCCTCGCAGGGCCGGTTCATGGTGCGCCAGGGCAGCTACCCCCTGCAAAACGCCCCCCTGCTGCTGCTCGAACTCTGGGCCGACCCCAGCCGACCCCGCTATAAAAAGGAGTTGAGCGCCGCCCTGGACGCCTGCGCCTCCCTCTCCTTCTACCTGCTGGACCAGGTGGGGGAACACCAGCTCTGCTGGTGCGACGAGAGCGGGCTGCACCGCTATCCCGTCCGGGCGGAGGAGGAGGTGCTCGACGCCCTGCAACAGGTCTTTGGCGCCAAGCCCTACGCCGACCGGCCGCACATGCTGCAGGACTACTACCTCGACCAGTTGGCGGGGACCGAGCCCTACGCCTTCTACGTCACCCCGAATCTGACGGAGGAGGTGGCCAAGGACGACCGGCTGCGCAGCTTTGGCGACAGCTTCACCATCTTCTACACCAACCCCGACGGGGGGGAACAGGCCCAGGGGCCGGGGCTGGTGCCCATCGACCCCGACCAGGTGGGCGCGAGCCTGCAAAATCTCATGCTGTAAGGAGGGCCCTGTCTTGTCAAAAAAATCCGCTTCCCGCGCGCCCTCCCGGCGCAAGGACGTCGAGCCCGGGCAGAACAGCGGCCTCTTCTTTCAAGAGGGCGCCTCCCTCGCCTTCCGCTGGGAGGTCCCGGGCTTCAGCTATTTTGCCACCATCGTGCTGGCCTTTCTCTGCCTGCTGGGCTTTGCCAGCACCTTCTCGACCATCTATAAAATCGACCAGTCCCACTCCAACTTGATGTTGGGGGTGGCGGTCTTCCCCCTGCTCTTCGGGCTCATCTACTTCAACAAGTACACCACCCGCATCGGCCTCCCCATCGCCTTTGCCGGCTTTGCCGGGGTCTGTGTCTGGATGGGGGACCGCCTGATCCCCAGCGCCTACATGGCCTACAACGCCCTGGCGGCGCGGATCAACACCCGCATCCCCACCGAACTGCCCTATATCTCCTACTCCTTTGCCGAAACCGACAGCTCCGACCTCTGTTTCATGCTGGTGTTCTTCCTCCTCTCCGCCGGCATCTGCTGGTTCATCCTCCGCCGGCCCAGCCTGCCCATGGTGCTGCTCCTGAGCTTCCCCGTCATCGAGGTGGGGATGTTCGTGGGGCTGGTGCCCGCCTACTTCTCCTTTTTGCTGCTGGTGGCGGCCTACGCCGGCATCGGCGCCATGCAGGTGGTGCGCCAGCGCCGGGGGGAGGGGGAGTTTATCCGCCCCAAAAAGAAAAAGGACGTCCTCTTTTACAACGGTGGACACCGCAAGTGGCTCTCGATGATCGTCTCGGTCATCCTGATCGCCGCCGTCTGCCTGAGCATGGGCGGGGCCACCGCCCTGCTCACCCCGGCCCTCTACGACTCGACGGCGGTGCAGAACTTCCGCGACGACATGGCCGAGGCGCTGGAGGACTTCCCCCTCAGCGGCAATTTCGGGGGCGCTTCCGGCGGGCTGACCGGCGGCAAGCTCTACGAGGTGGACGGCCTGCGCTACACCGGTCAGACGGCCCTGCGGGTCACCGGCCCCTATTTTGGCGACACCTTCTACCTGCGGGGCTTCGTGGGGGGCGAGTACATCGGCACCGCCTGGCTCCCCGCCGACATGGCCAGGGAGACCCAGCTCACCCAGGAGATGTACGATGCCTTTGAGGCCAGCGGCAGCCACCCCCAAAACCTGCAGGGGGAGACCGTCTCCCTGGCCCGCAAGGCCTTCAGCAACCAGGTGAAGCGCAGCGTCCTCTCCCACGTGAAGGTCGAAAACCGGGGCGCCAATTCCGATTACACCTACACCCCCTACAACGGCCTTTTCAGCGAGGACGACGTCACCTTCTCGGGGGAGGCAAACGTCTCGGTCAAGAGCAAAAAGCGCAAGTACGAGTTTGACTACTTTGCCCTGCCCAGCATGTTGGAGGTGGGGAGTCTGCGCCACGACGCCGCCTCGGCCAGCGACGACCCCTTCGGTTACATCGAGCTCCTCTCTGTCTACGAGAACTATGTCCACCAGGTCTACACCGAGCTGCCCGACGAGGGGCTCTCCAGCATCCGCACCGCCTGCACCCCCGAAAAGTACCAGGAGCTGGGCGGGCTCGAGGGGTACTCCAAATACGTCCGCACCCTGCTGCAGTCGAACAAGATCTACGACATGAACCCGGGCAAGGTGCCCGAGGGCGAGGACTTCATCACCTACTTCTACGACCAGATGGACGGCGGCTTCTGCGTCCACTACGCCTCGGCGGCGGTGGCCATGTTCCGGGCCGCCGGCGTCCCCGCCCGGTATGTGGAGGGGTACCTGGTCAAGGGCGACACCTTCTCCAGCGGCAAGGACGCGGGGGACCAACTGGTCTACGACATCGGCGGCGAAGCCATCTCCAACCCCGCCCGCCAGGTGGATGTGCTGGATTACAGCGCCCACGCCTGGGCCGAGGTCTATGTGGACGGCTACGGCTGGATCCCCATGGAGATGACCACCACCTTCCGCGACCCCTACGACGGGTACAGCTATCCCCTCCTCTCGGGCGACCGCTCCCCGCTGGAGAGCGAGGGCGACCCCAAGGCGGAGGAGAATGTGGGCGGGGTGGACGGCCCCCAGACCATGCAGGAGAAGTTCCTGGGCTTCCGCTTCGGGGACACCTGGCTCGGCCGGCTCCCCCTCTACCTGATGATCCCCCTCTTTGTGGGGGCGCTGCTCGCCCTCTTCCTCGCCGCCCTCCTCCTGCGCGCCGGCATCGTCCGCGCCAGGCGCGCCGGCCGGTACCGCCGGGCCGACGACACCCAGAAGGTCCTGCTCGACTACGGGCGGCTGGAGCGGGTGCTGCGCTACCTGGGCGAGGACAACCGGCAGCATCTGCCGGTGGACGAGTACGCCACTTCCCTGCAGATCCGCCACCTGACGGTGCACGAGGGCGACTTCGCCAAGGCCCTGGAACTGGCGCAGAAAGCCCGCTTCTCCAAGGGCGGCTGCACCGCCGAGGAGCGCCGGTGGATGGAGGCGTTTGTGGCGCATTTTAGCAAACGGGTGTACAAAGACCTGTCGCTGCCCAAACAGTTCTCCTTCCGCCTGCTCCACCTCAACTAGACCCCATCTGTTCATCACAGCGCAGGGAGGGGGCGCGGCTTTTTAAGCCGCGCCCCCTCCCTCTCTCTTTTGGGCCGGTCACCGCCTGCACATCCTCTGCAGTTTGGCGGTGTCCAGCAGGTTCACCGTCTGAAAGACCCCCTTGTAAAAAACGGCCCAGTTGTTGAACGCGCAGGGCAGCTCCTTGGCCTTTTGCAGGCTGTCCACCTGGATGAGGGACACCGGCAGTCCGTTCTCGCGGCAGTAGGCCTCCACCCGCTCCACGCTCCTCGCAACGTAGGGGCACTGCATGTCGTAGTAGACGGTCAGCTCCTCGCCCTCGATGCGCTCCCTCTTGGCGTTTGGCGCAAAGGAGGGCGCCGTCCCGTCAAAGGAGAGGGCCAGCAACTCGTACCCGCTGGCGGTGGTGTCCACCACCTCAAAGCCAAACCCTTTGGCGAAGGCCTGGTCGGAGAGCCAGGACTTCTGCTTGCTCGCCCCGAGCATGCAGACGCCGGAGCGCCCCCTTTTCCGGGCGTCCGCCAGGCAGTACTCCATCAGGGCGCGCCCGTACCCCTTGCCCCGGTGGGCGCCGGTGACCCACAGGCAGTACAGGTAGTCGTAATTTTCGCCGATTACCGGGACCCAGGCCGTCTCCAGGGGGGCGTACTCGATGAAGACGGTGGCCTTTGCCTCGTCCAGCTTGCGAAAGACGTGCCCCTCCTTCAGCCGCTGTGCGAGCCACTGCCGCTTTGCCTCCACCCCCGGGTGGACCACCTTGCTGCGAATGATGCAGCACAGGTGCTCGTCGGCGAGGTTTTCCTCCGTCAAGTTGATAAAACGCCCTTCCATCTGCGCCCCTCCCCCTTCTCTCACCGGCCCACCCTCCTTCGGGCGGGCCGGTCTCTTTTGACCAGAATAGCACATCTGCCCGCCCTCCTCAACCCGACTCTCCCCCTTTTTCGACAGGGCGCGCAGACAGGCCGGTGCCCTGCGCGCGATTTTATGGTATAATGTTTTTTGTATAGCCGTGGATCCGGACTGGTCGGGCAGATGCACAGACTGCCTTTGTCCCCACCTCTACGGCCAGCATCGCCACGCGCTTTGCATTTGTAGCCTTCACCGCCCCAGCGCGACTGTGAATCCGGGTTGGCCGGACCGACACGCAAATCACCTCTATTCCCCGCCTCATGGCCAGCACCGCCGCACACTTCGCACCTGTGGACTCTCCCGCCCCAGCGCGACTATAAGTCCGAGACGACCGGGCAGACACACAAACCGCCTCTGCCCCTGCCTCCACGACCAGCACCGCCGCGCACGTTGCGCTTGTGGACTTCCCTCCCCAGCGCGACTGTAAATCCGAGACGGCCAGACCGACACACAAACCGCCTCTGCCCCCGCCTCGTCGCCAATGCCATCACGCGCTTTGCGCTTGTGATATAATAACCGTGACCCTTCAATGACCGAAAACAACTTTTCCGGCTTCCCCGCACCGGGACGGGTGGGACCACTTTCCCACCGCCCCGCCCGCGGGGGCAGCCTCTCTCCCCGCAGGGAGGAGCGCCGCCCAGAGCCATCCTTTCCCGCCCCCGCAGCCAGTCTCTTTTTTCGGGGGCACACATCATCGGGCCCCGGCCCGCCACAATGGGGTATTGACTGAAATGCTGAAGAAAAACGACGAACTGGAACTGCTCATCACCGGCACCACCCACGACGGCAGCGGGGTGGGCCGGCATGAGGGCTTTGCCCTCTTTGTGCCCGGCGCCATCGAGGGGGAGCGGGTGCAGGTGCGGGTGCTCAAGCTGCTGAAAAACTACGGCTTTGCCCGGCTGCTGGCGGTACTGGAGCCCAGCCCCGACCGGATCGACAGCGACTGCTCCCTCTGGCCCCGCTGCGGGGGGTGCGTCTACCGGCAGATGACCTATCGCAAGGAGCTGTCCATCAAGACGGCGGCGGTGGAGAGCTGCCTGAAAAAGGGGGCGGGGATGGAGCACACCCTCCCCCCCTGCCTTCCCAGTCCCCGGCGGGAGGGGTATCGCAATAAGTGCCAGCTCCCGGTCGGCCTCGACCGGGATGGACGGGTGGTCTGCGGCTACTACGGCAAAAACAGTCACCGCATCGTCCCCCTGCAGAGCTGTTCCCTCCACCCCCCCGTCTTTGACCGGATCGCCGTCAGCTTCTGCCGCTTTTTGGAGAGCCACAAGATTTCGGTCTACAGCGAGGAAAACCAGCGCGGGCTGGTGCGCCACCTCTGCCTGCGCCTGGCCCAAAAGACCGGGCAGATCATGATGACGGTGGTCATCAACGGGGACCGGCTGCCCCACAGCGGCCAGCTGGTGGACACCCTCACCCGCCAGTTCCCCGACATCCGCAGCATCTATCTCAACCACAACCGCCGGGCTACCAACGTGATCATGGGGCAGGAGTGCACCCTCCTCTGGGGGGAGGAGCGGATCGTGGACGAGCTCTGCGGCATCCGCCTGGCCCTCTCCCCCCTCTCCTTCTACCAGGTCAACCGGGACGCGGCGGAGACCCTCTACACCCTCGCCGCCAAGATGGCCCAGTTGAGCCGGGAGGACATCCTCCTCGACCTCTACTGCGGGGTGGGCTCCATCGGCCTGACCATGTCCGGCCAGGTCAAAGAGGTGTACGGGGTGGAGGTCGTCCCCACCGCCGTGGAGGACGCCCGGAAAAACGCCACCCTGAACGGCATTGAAAACGCCCAGTTCATCTGCGGCGACTGCAAGGACGCGGTGGACTACTTCGCCCAAAACGGCATCTCCCCCACCGCGGTGGTCCTGGACCCGCCCCGCAAGGGCTGCGACGTCCACGTCATCGACGAGGTGACCCGCCTCGCCCCCGACCGGGTGGTGATGATCTCCTGCAACCCGGCCACCATGGCCCGGGACGTGGCCCTCTTTGCCGAGCGGGGCTATACCGCCCAACAGATACAGCCGGTGGACCTCTTCCCCCGCACCTCCCATGTGGAGTGCGTGGTGCTGCTCTCCAAAGCCGGCGACTGACGATCCACGAGTAGGGGGGAAGGTGCAGATGCCGTCCATCAAAGAGCGGGCCAAGCAGCTAAAGGCCGACATCCCAGCCGTCTTCATCGCCCTCAAGGACAGGGAGCCCCCCTTTCTCGCCAAGGCGCTCGCCGCCCTGACGGTGGGCTATGCCCTGTCGCCCATCGATCTCATCCCCGATTTCATTCCGGTGCTCGGGTATCTGGACGACCTCCTCCTGCTGCCGGCCCTGGTGGCCCTGACGGTCCGCTGCATCCCGGCCGACGTCTGGGCACGGAGCAGGGAGCGCTCATCCAATATCTGGCAGGACGGAAAGCCCAAAAGGTGGTACTACGCCCTCCCCGTCCTCCTGTTCTGGCTCCTCATCGCCTGGCTCGTCGTCAAGGCGGTGTGGCGCTAGGACTTTTTTCCACCGATCCCCGCCCCGCCCAGTGGGCAGAGAGGAGACTTTTATGAAACTTCTGTTCCGACAGCGCTTTTTCTCCTGGTTTGACAGCTACGACATCTATGACGAGTGGGGCGCCTCCCTCTTCACCGTAAAGGGGCAGCTCTCCTGGGGGCACCGGCTGGAAATTTACGACACCCAAGACCGGTATCTGGGGCAAGTCAAGGAGGAGGTGCTCACCTTTCTCCCCCGCTTCGCCCTCTATCTGGGGGAGCGCTGCATCGGCCAAATCAAGCGGGAGTTCACCCTCTTTCGCCCCTCCTACACCCTCGACTGCAATGGCTGGCGGGTGGAGGGGGACTGGCTGGGCTGGAACTACCAGGTGCTGGACGCCGCCGGGCGGGAGATCGCCCGGGTCTACAAAGAGCCGCTGCACTGGACCGACACCTATGTCATCGAGGTGGCCGAACAGGGGAACGTGCTGCTGGCCCTGATGATCGTGCTGGCCATCGACGCGGCCAACTGCTCAAACGGGTAATGCCGCCCGGCATTTCCAAAACACTTCTTTTCAAAGGAGGGCCCTCCACCATGTCTCTCAAAAAAACCGCGTCCCTGCTGTGCGCCGCCCTGCTCCTCTTCACGGCCACCGGCTGCCAGAAGCGGGAAGGGGCCGAGAAGGATCCCGTCGCCTCGATCGATTTTCAGCGCCCTGCCGCCCTCCTTCTAGAACTGGACAACAGCAAACCGGTCAAACTGACCGCCAAGTGCCCCGGCAGTGTCAGCCTCTCGCCGGAAGACTTTCAGTGGGTCTCCACCAACCCGGATGTGTTGGCGGTGGCGATGGACGACACCTTTGTAAATCTCGTCAAAGGGGTGGCCACCCCCAAGGAGCCTGGCCTGGCGGAAGTCTACTGTCAGAGCGCCGACGGAAAAGTGCAGAGCCAGCCCCAGCTCTTCAAGGTGGTACAGAACAAACAGGAGGTGGCGGCCGACGAGGACAGCTGTACCATCACCGCCCTGCAGTTTGCCGACACCGAGGCCAGGTGGTTTTCCAGCGACACGGCGGGCCGCTCTTCCTCTGTCACCCTCCAATACGAGGCGGCCTTCCGCGAGGACTACCCCTACATCCAGCTGGAGAGTTCCCACCCCGAAGTCGCCACCGCCTCTCTCCCCCAAAAGCCCGTCTCCCTTCTTTCCGGCACGGGATATCGCCTCTCGGTCGAGCTGCAGATCCTGCAGGACGGCGAGACCGAGATCACTGCCCACACCCCCGGCGGCGAGGTCGTGAGCATCCCCCTGAAAATCGTGGTGGGCAACAGCTACAACCCCGCCTCCATTGCGAAGAGCGACCTCAACGCCTATCTGTTGAGCCACGTCCACTACCCCTCCAAGGGGGAATACGTGGTCAAGGGCGCTCGCCCCTCCTACATTCGCAAAGACCACCTCGTCCTGCGCTATCGCTACGTCGGTCAGGGGAGTTCCGTCACCTTCACCGACTTTTCCGCCGGCGAAGACGGTCGGGTGCTGGCCGACGGCTATATCAGCACCTTCAACGAGTCGGGTCAGGCGGCGCGCTGCGTCTTCTCCCTGGAGGTGCAGTACAGCGAGGACTGGAAGGACTACGACATCCTCAAGGAGGAGTACAGCGATCCCGACCTCGTCACCGGCGTCGGCGACTGAGTGTCTCCTCCACCCCCTCTGAACTCCAAATCCTCTCCCATCAGCGGCATTTTTCACAAAATGCCCCCAAAACAGCTGTTCTTTTTGGTTCAGCTGTTTTTTTGTTCCCCGTTTTCCTGTATAATGGGTTTATCTATCTGATCAAGACGAAGGAGGTCCCTGTCATGCGCACCGAACAGGAGATGTATCAGCTCATCCTCGATACCGCCCAAAGCGACCCGCGCGTCCGCCTGGTGGCCCTCAACGGCTCCCGCGCCAACCCGCAGGCCCCCCGCGACGCCTTTCAGGACTTCGACGTGGTCTACTTTGTCACCGACATGGCCCCCTTCCTGGCCACCCCCGGCTGGATCGATGTATTCGGCGAGCGGGTCATCCTGCAGACCCCGGAGGACGGCGTCCTCTTCCCCCCTTCGCTGGGGGGCGCCTACACCTACTTGATGCTCTTTGCCGACGGCAACCGCATCGACCTGATGCTGCGCACCCTGGACATGCTGGAGGACTACCTCCAAGAGGACACCCAGACCGTCATCCTGCTGGACAAAGACGGCCGCTGCCCTCCCCTGCCCCCGCCGAGCGACCGCTGCCACTGGGTCAAGCGCCCCAGCCTGGCGGCGTTCTGGGCCTGCTGCAACGAGTTCTGGTGGCTCTCCCCCTACGTGCTCAAGGGCATCTGCCGGGGGGAGATCCTCTACGCCGCCGAACACCTGCATGCCCTGCACGGCGAACTGGTGCGGATGCTCGGCTGGCAGGTGGGCTGTCAGACCGGCTTTTCGGTGAGCACCGGCAAGTGCGGCAAGTACCTGGAGCAATACCTCCCCCCCGAGACCTGGCAGGCCCTGCTGGCGACCTGCCGCTGTGACAGCTACCCCGCCTGCCGCCGATCCCTCTTCGACCTGGGCCGCCTCTTCTCCCAGTCCGCAAGGGCGGTGGCCGCCGCCCTCGGCTATCCCTACCGGGAAGAGGAGGAGCGGCGGGTCACCGAGTACCTGCACCGCCTCCTGGACAGTCCCGCCGGGTGACTTATTCCCGGCCGGCCTCCATCCGAGCACCTCAAACAAAAAGTGGGAGCGTGTGATCATGCAACAGTGCAATCGGGGGCAGGGCCCCCTCTACCAGCTATACGAGGGATTTTTGGCCCTGCGCCCCCTCTTCTCAAGCGATTCCAGTCCCCGGCAGCGGGTGGGCTGCCTGGCCGAATTTGTGGGGCACTCTGTCCCGGTCTGCCGGGTGGCCTTTCTGCGGCTCGACAGCGCCCAAAAGCCCGCGGAGGCGGCCTTCTGGGGCGAGTCGCAGGAGCGGTGGGAGCGGTTTTATCCCCTCTTTCTCGAACGCTATCTCCCCTCGCTGACAGCTTCCTTTTCCCGCGGGCAGCCGCCGGAGGACAGCGCGGTGGAGGAGATGGTGCGAGACATCCTCGGCGGCCAGACGCCCCCCTACTCCCCCACCCTCCTCCCCATCGAAAGAGAGGGCGCCCTCCTGGGCTTCCTCTACCTGGGCAAGGCGCGGGAAAGGGGCCCCTGGACCGAGGGGGAGCGGGCGGCCCTCGGATCGCTGGCCGACATCCTCTCCCTCTTCTTTGCCCAGCAGGGGCGGATGGACGACATCCGCCTGCAATCCTTCATCTTCGGCGCCCTGATGGACAGCTTGGAGGCCAACATCTACATCACCGACCCCCAGACCGACCGCATCCTCTACATGAACCGCACCATGAAAGAGGCGTTCTCCCTGAAAGAGCCGGAGGGGGCGATCTGCTGGCAGGTGCTGCAGTCCGGCCAGGAGGGGCGCTGCAAGTTCTGCCCGGTGCAGCTGTTGCTGCAAGACCCCTCCGACAACCCCTCCTGCGTCTGGGAAGAGCACAACAGCCGCACCGGGCGCACCTACCAAAATTACGACAGCCTGGTGCAGTGGGTCGACGGCTCCCGGGTGCACCTGCAGCAGTCGCTGGACATCACCGAGCGCAAGGCCCTCTTCCAGGCCGCCTCCATCGACGAGCTGACGGGGGTGCGCAACCGCCGCTCGGGCAAAAAGGCGCTGGTGCAGTCGGTCTGGGCGGCGCAGCGGGCCGCCCTCCCCCTGGTGGTGGGCTTTTACGACGTCAACTCCCTCAAGCAGATCAACGACCAGTACGGCCACCTGGAGGGCGACCGCGCCCTCCAACTCACCGCCCGGGCCGTCACCTCCCAACTGGACAGCGCCGATTACGCCTTCCGCCTCAGCGGGGACGAATTCTGCCTGGTGTTCTGGAACAGCGACGAGGCCGCCGCCCGGGCCAAGATCGAGGCGGCCAAGGCCGCGCTGTCCGCCCTGGCGGAGGAACATGCGCTCCCCTACCAGCCCGATTTCTGCTATGGACTGGTGCAGGTGCCGCTGGACGAGGGGCTGGGGGCGGACGAACTCCTGGCCCGCGCCGACGAGCAGATGTACCGGCAGAAGCGGCTGCTACACATCCAGCGGGCGGAGGAGCGGGCCGCCGTCGGCGAGACCGACGAGTCTGTCGAGGCCTTCACCTACGACAAGGACCGCCTCTACGACGCCCTGGTGCAGAGCACCGACGACTACGTCTACGTCTGCAACATGAAGACCGGCACCTTCCGCTATCCCCCGGCCATGGTGGAGGAGTTCGACCTTCCCTGCGAGGTGGTGAAAAATGCCGCCGCCGTCTGGGGCAGCCGCATCCACCCCCACGACAAACAGGCCTTTTTGGAGTCCAACCAGGAGATCGAGGACGGCCGCACCAGCTGTCACAACATCGAGTACCGGGCCAAAAACCGCCGCGGCGAGTGGGTGTGGATGCGCTGCCGCGGCCATGTGGAGCGAGACGAGCAGGGAGAGCCCGTCCTCTTTGCCGGCACCATCGCCAACCTGGGGCGCAAAAACAAGATCGACCACGTGACGGGGCTGCTCAACAAGTTTGTCTTTGAGGAGGACGTCAACCACTTTTTGCAGGAGCGCCCGGACCAGAGCCTGAGCGTGATGGTCCTCGGCCTCGACGAGTTCAAGCGGGTCAACGACCTCTACGACCGGGTCTTTGGGGACGAGGTGCTGCGGATCACCTCCCAAAAGATCCAGACCTTTCTCCCCTCCAACGCCACCGTCTACCGGCTGGACGGCGACGAGTTCGGGGTGATTTTCAGCGGGGGCGGCCGCGCGGCGCCGGAGCAGTTTTACAGCGCCCTGCGGGACGTCTTTTCCCGCCAGCAGGAGTTTTCCGGCCGCAGGTACTACTGCACCCTCTCGGCCGGCTCCGCCTTCTACCCCGACGACGGGAACAACTACCTCGACCTCTTCAAGTACGCCTCCTACTCCCTGGAACACGCCAAGGCGCGGGGGAAAAACCAGTTGATCCCCTTCTCCCCCTCCATCCTCCTCTCCAAAGAGCGCAGCCTCGACCTGATCGAGCACCTGCGCACCAGCGTCGAGCGGGATTTTGAGGGCTTCTCCCTCGCCTTTCAGCCCCAGGTGGACGCCAGGACCGGCGCCCTTCGCGGGGCCGAGGTGCTGGCCCGCTGGCAGTGCGCCGACTACGGCCCCGTCGGCCCCGGCGAGTTCATCCCCCTCCTGGAGGAGAGCGGGCTCATCCACCCGGTGGGCCGCTGGATCTTCGCCAGCGCCATCCGCACCTGTTCCCGCTGGGTCGAGCGCCTGCCCGACTTCTCCCTCAGCATCAACCTCTCCTACCTGCAGCTGTCCCAGCCCGACTTTCTCCCCTTCGCCCGCCAGACCCTGCTGGACATGGGGGTGGACCCCGCCCACATCGTCTTGGAGCTGACCGAGAGCTACATCGCCTCCAGCGCCGACGCCATGTCCCAGACCTTTGAGGAGATCCGGAAAATGGGCATCCGCCTGGCCATGGACGACTTCGGGACCGGCTACTCCTCCCTCAACATCCTCAAGCGGGCGCCGGCGGACATCGTCAAAATCGACCGGGACTTTGTCAAGGGGATCCAAAACAGCCGTTTCGACGCCACCTTCATCCGCTTCATCGTCGCCCTCTGCCACGACGTGGGCATCCACGTCTGCCTGGAGGGGGTCGAGACCCAGGAGGAGTACCAGATCGTCCGCCCCATGGGGCTGGACACCATCCAGGGCTTTTACTTCGCCCGCCCCATGGCCCAGCAGGACTTTGAGCACTGGGCCGCACTCGGCCGGCAGCAGCCCGGCAACTGACCGCGCGAAAGGAGGTTTTCCCCTTGTCCCCTCTCTCGGTGTCCCTGTCGGCGCTGGCCGCCACCCTCGCCCTGGCGATTCTGGACGGGTGCGGGCGCATCGACCTCTGCCGGCGCTGGGTGCTGGCCCTCGCCCTGCCGGCGCTGCCGCACCTGCCGCTGCTCCTCTTCCTCCTCTGGGGGTGGGCCGCTCCGCCCCTAGCCAAAGGGTCCTCCCTGGCCGCCCTCCTTCTCCTCTGGCTCTACGGGGCCGTCCGCCTCAGCGCCTTCCCCACCCGCGCGCGCCGCGACGGGGAGACCGCCCGGCTGCGGGTCCTCTGGGACGGGCGGTTTCTCACCATGGCGGGCATCTACGCCCTGCTGACGCAGATCCCCATCTGGTTTTTCTACCCCCGGCTGGCCCGGCGGTTTTCCCTCCCCTGGCCGCTGGTGACAGCGGACATCGCCGTCTCCCTCCTCCTGGCCGCAGCGCTCTGCGCAAACGGGGTGCTGCGGGTCCTCTGCACCTCCAAATGGCTCAACCTGGTGCGCCGGGTGGTGGTCATCCTGCTCCTCCCCCTGCCGGTGATCGGCCTCTTCGCGGCCTGGTACCTCTGCCGGCAGGCCCGGTTTGAGTACGACCACGGCTGTCTCATGGAGGGGGTGCGCCGGGTCCGGGCCGAGTCCGACCTCTGCGCCACCCGCTACCCCATCCTCCTTCTGCACGGGGTGGGCTTTCGCGACCTGCGCCACTTCTGCTACTGGGGGCGCATCCCCAAGGAGCTCACCCGGCTGGGGGCCCGCCTCTACTATGGCAACCAGGAGGCCTGGGGGACGGTGGAGCAAAACGCCGCCGACATCCGCCGGCGGGTGCTCTCCATCCTGGCCGAGACCGGCAGCGAAAAGGTCAACATCATCGCCCACTCCAAGGGCGGACTGGACGCCCGCTACATGATCAGCTGCCTGGGGATGGGGGCGCAGGTGGCCTCCCTGACCACCGTCTCCACCCCCCACCGGGGCTCCCAGGTCATCGACCGACTGGTGAAGATGCCCGACGGCCTCTACCGCGCCCTGGCGCGGGCAGTCGACCGGGTGTTCGCCAGACTGGGCGACACCCACCCCGACTTCTACACCGCCAGCCGGGAGTTCACCACCGCCTACGCCGCCCACCTGGCCCAAATCGCCCCCGACTGCCCCGGCGTCTACTACCAGAGCTGCGCCTCGGTGATGAAGGGGGCCCTCAGCGACATGGTCCTCGCCTTTCCCTACTGCGTGGTCAAGGCGGCAGAGGGGCCCAACGACGGGCTGGTGTCGGTCCCCTCGGCGGTCTGGGGCAATTTTTTGGGGGTCTTTCGCGCCACCGGCTATCGGGGCATCTCCCACGGGGACGTCATCGACCTGCGGCGGGACGACTACCGCGGCTTCGACGTGCGGGAGGAGTACGTCAAACTGGTGGCCCGCCTGCGGGAGATGGGCTTTTGAAATTTTATGTAGAGAGGGCGGCTCTTTTTGGAAGGGGCCTGCCCTTTCTTTTTCCCGGCGCTTTTGGTTTTGCCGTTTTTGGTGTATACTCATAGCAAAGAACACAATGATTTGGGAGGAACTGCCATGAAAGCGAGGATGATCCCCCAGGAGATTGCTCTCCTCTACCACTTGGGAAAGGGCACGCCCCGGGGCCGCCGGGTGCAGGAGGTGCTTGGCGACCTGGGCATCCCCTGTCGGGAGCTGGGGCCGGACGACCTCTGCCAGACCATCGGCTGGTGCGCCGGGCTGGCGGGGTACCAGCCCGCAGAGCCGCCCGCCCAGCCCCCCGCCCCGGTGCGGGAGGAGGCCATCTTGCTGGGGGGCCTGACCAAGGACCGGCTCGACCACCTGCTGGCCCAGCTAAAGGAGAGCGAGCTGACCATCGAGCTCAAGGCGGTCATCACCCCCTACAACCGGGAGTGGACCCTCTCCAAGCTCTTTTCTGAGCTGCAGGAGGAGCACCGCTTCTTTTTGCGGATCCAGCGCCTCACCCAGCTGACCGAACAGGCCGAGGCCCGGGCCGACGGGGGCGCCGACCTGCGCGCCGCCGCCCTGGAGGGCCGCCGGATCTTGGAGGCCGACAAGGCCCCCGAACCCCTGACCCTGCAAAACGCCATCGAGGAGCTGGAAGCGGCCCTCTCCCGGCTGTGACCCATCCCGAGGGACTGGCCCGGCGCCTCTGCCGAGAGGAGCTGGGCCGGTCCCTTCTCGCCGTCGAGGAGATCTGCGGCCTGGGCAGCGTCAACCGGGTCTTTGCGCTGCGCCTCGCCGGGGGCGAAAAGCTGCTCCTGCGGCTGCGGCCGGGGGCCCTCAGGGAGTATCAAAAGGAAGTCTGGTGCCTGCGTGCCGCCGAGGCAGCGGGTCTGCCGGTCCCCCGCCCCCTCCTCTGCGGGGCGGAGGGGGACACCGCCTACCTGGTGGAACAGTTTGTGGAGGGGCGGCCCGGCACCGCCCTCTCGGGGGAGGAGGCCCTCTCCCTCTGGCGGGAACTGGGGCGTTTCGCCCGGGCGCTGCACCAAATCCCGGTGCAGGGCTTTGGGTTGGAGTGGGTGGGGGACAACCGCTTTTGCGACTCCTTCTCCCCCACCCTGGAGCGGCAGATTGCCTACAACCTCTCCTGCCTGACAGAGGGCGACCCGGTGCTCGCGCTGGGCGGCTATCCCCGCTCGGCACAGGGGCCGATCCGCCGGCTGTGGGCGGGGCTGGACCCCTGCCGCATCCCCCTGGGACTCTGTCACGGGGACCTGTCGCCCCGCAACCTCCTCTGTGGGCCAGGCGGCGTCACCTTGGTGGACTTTGGCTGTGCCGCGGTCCACGCCTGCCCCGACTACGAGGTCTCCTCCCTGGAGCGCCACTCGGGCGACCAGTGGCAGGCCTTTTTGGAGGGCTACGGCTGGAGCGAAGCCCGCTGGGCGGACCACCGCCCCCGCTATGCGGCCCTTCTCCTGTTGCGGCGGATGGACACCCTGCGCTGGTATCTGGGCACCCTCCCCCCAGGGGAGATCGATTGCCAAGACCCCCGGCTGCAAGACTACCTGTCGCAGCTGCAGGCAGCCCTCGAGACAGCCGCCCCCTATCTGGGTTGACCCCCTCTGGCGGCGATTTTCCAGCCAGCAGGGGGCCGCATGCACACCGAAGGCGCGGCGAGCAAGACTACCAATGAAATGGCGGGCACCGGCCCGAAAAGGGCGTTACACAAGCCCGGCCCCGTGAGGGCGTCGAACTCGATTTACCGCCTCCCCCCGTCGCGGGCATAAAAAGCGACGGCCATCGGCGATTCAAGACACCCGCTCGCGCCGTCCCTCTCCAGAGAGCGCCTTCCTTTTCCCTCCCTTGGCACCTCCCTTGCAGAAAACCTCGCTCCAAGCATTCCACCCCCAGTAGAACCAGTCGATAACAGAAAGCCCTATGCCACAGCAATTTGTCCCCTAGCAGGGCTAAGGAATAGCAAAACGCCCCTTGCCAAAGCAACCTGTCCCCCGACAGAATCAGGGGGCGGCAGAAAACTCTCTGCCAAAGCAATTTCTCCCCTGGTAGGACCAGGGAACAGCAGGATCCCCCCGCCAAAGCAATTTCTCCCATAGCAGGACTAGGGAACAGCAGAACTCCCCCCGCCAAAGCAACTTGCCTTACGGTAAAAGCAGGGAGCAGCAGGAGCTCCCTGCCAAAGCAACTCGTCCTCCCGGCAGAACGGAGGAACAGCAGAAAACCCTCTGCCAAAGCAATTTGTCCCTTAGCAGGACCGGGGGGCGGCAGAAAGTCCTATGCCAAAGCAACTTGCCTCAGCAGAACCGGGAGACAGCAGAAAATCCCCCGCCAAAGTAACTCGTCCCCTCCCCCCGGCAGAACCAGTGGCCCTCAAAAAGCCCCAAACCAAAGCCGCCTGCCCCCCGCCAAAACCAGGGTACGGCCGCTAAAACGACAGAGAGGAACGGCCTGCCGCCCCAGAGCGGCAGGCCGTTCTTCTCCTTATCCGGGCGGGGGCTTTCCCACCGCCCCTGCCCAAAGACGGCAGGCAGGCGCACCCCTTTTTCGCGCCCCGCTGAAAAAGCCGGTCAAAACCGCCCTGCCTGTCCCCCTTGCGGCGGCCGCCGCGTCACGAGTAGAGCAGCAGCCCGGCCACCCCGCTCGCCAGCATGACGAGCATGGGGTTTGGCTTCCACCTTCGCAAAACCAGGAGGGCGACCGAAAAGATGGCCAGGGCTGTCCCGTTCAAAAGGGAGAAGGCGTCGGAGATGGGCACCGGCTGCGCCCCCCAAAGCGCCGTCAGGACGATCGTCGCCGCCGCCGAAACGATCAGCCCCAAAGAGGCCGACTTCAGCCCGTTCAACACCTCAAACACATAGATCGAGCTCTGGTGCCTTTGAAAAAAGCGGTGCAGCAGCAGACAGATGACGATGCCGCAGAGAACGCAGCCGACCGTCGCCGCAACGGCCCCGGCGATCCCCCCCACCTGCAGCCCGACAAAGGTCGAGGTGTTGACGGCCAGGGGCCCCGGCGTCATCTGGGAAATGGTGATGATGTCGGTGAACATTTTGGAGCTGATCCAGCCGGAATTTGCCACCACCTGCTCGCGGATCAGGGGGATGATCGCGTACCCGCCCCCAATGCTGAACAGGCCGATTTTGAGAAAGGTCCAAAACAGCCGCAAAATCGCACTCACTGCACTCCCCTCCTCTTCCAGACAGCCCGCGCAATGCAGAGGAGGCAGCAGGCAAGCAGTATGTAGACGGCGCCGATTTGAAAGACAAAGTTTGCCAGAAAGGCGACTGGGATCATGGCGGTCAAAAAGGCGGACTTCTCCTTCACGATCATGGCGCACATGTCCACGATCAGGTCCACCATCAGCGCCGCCACCCCCGCCTCCATCCCCTTCAGCACGGCGGCCACCACCGCGTTGGCGATGAAAACCCTGTAAAAGGCGGACACGGCCCCGAGGATGAGGAGCGGGGGGAGGATGGCCGCAACACAACTGACCAGCACGCCGCCCAAACCGGCCACCTGATAGCCCGCCAGCGCCGAGAGGTTGATGGCGATCGCCCCGGGCGAGGACTGGGCAATGGCGGCCATGCTCATCAGCTCCTCCTCTGTAAAACACCGCTTTTTCTGCACAAAATACCGGCGCACCATCGGCACGACGATGTAGCCCCCTCCAAATGTAAAGGCACTGATAAATAAATTGACGCCAAACAACCAGGCGTAGGTCCTTGTCCTTTGCTTCAAAAAAATCATCCTCTCTCGCGACGCGCAGCACACGAGAACTATAGCACTTGTTTTGCAATCTGTAAAATGATATAATTTTGTGTATTCAATCGTTTTTACTCATGTGTAGGGAGGGAGATCATGAACCTTCGCCACCTGGAAATCGTCGAGGCAGTCGCAGAGACCGGCTCCTTCACAGGGGCCGCCAAAAAGCTGTTCATCACCCAGTCGGCCGTTTCGCACGCCGTGGCGGAGCTGGAGGCGCAGGCGGGAACGGCCCTTTTTGACCGCCTGCCCAAAGGGGTCTCCATCACCCCCTGCGGCCGCTCTCTTCTGGAGGGCTCGCGGGGCATCCTGATCGCCTGCCGGAACCTGGACAGGCGAATGGCCCATCTGGAGGAGGATACCCCCCTCCACCTCGTCTCCAGCATCACCATCGCCACCTCTCTGCTCCCCGCCATCCTGGAGCGGTTTTGCGGGACATACCCCCACCTAAAGGTCTCCGCCAGGGTGGTGAGCGCGGACGCCGTCATCGACGTTTTGCGCCATGGGGATGCCGACATCGCCTTTTGGGAAGGCCCGGCCCCCAGAGAGGGGTTCGCCATCATCCCCCTGGGCTCCTACCGGCTGAAAGCCGCCTGTTCCCCCCGTCTCTCCCTCCCCCGCCAGCCCCTTTCCCTGTCGCAGCTCTGCCAATACCCACTGCTCCTGCGGGAGCGGGGAAGCGCCATCCGCGACACCTTTGACCGCCTCCTGGCGGCGGAAAGCCTCGCGGCAGAGCCCACCTGGGAGAGCGTCAACTCCCTCGCCCTGGTCAAGGCGGCGGAGGCGGGGCTCGGCGTCGCGGTCCTCCCGGAAAATCTCCTCTCGGAGCCGGTGTCGGCCGGGCGGCTCCAAGAAATCGAGCTGCGCGCCGCGGCGATGGAAAACCAGATGTTTGCCATGTTTCACCAAAACCAGTACCTCACCAAACCGCTCCAACTCCTGCTGGACACCGTCCGAGATTGTCTCTCCCTCGAGCCATCCAGCCTGTAAAAGCCTCCCCCTTTTCTCCCCTTTGCACAGGGCAACAGCGCGGGGCGCACAGGGCAGCCGTTTCCCCGGCAGCCCGCCCCCCTTTTCCCCCTGCGACCGGCGGCGCGGAAAAGCCGCCCGCCACCGGCCAAACACAAAGCGGGGGGATCCCTCTTTTTTCTGCCCTTTTTCCGCCGTTTGTGGTAAAATAGAAAGCGTATACAGCCAAAACACAGGTCACACTCTATTTTCGCCTTTCGTCGCCCCCCTCCACAGCCCCCGGCGAAAAGGAGCGGTTTGCCCCGGGCCGCCGCGCCCAGGGGAAAGGAGGACTGCGTCCATGCAGACCAAAGAAGCCATCGTCTTTCCCGACTACCCCAACAGCCTGTTGGGGGCCATCTCCTCCGTCCTGCGCCACTACGGGGTGCAGGACACCCACGCCACCCTGCCCGAACTGGACCAGGCCCTGCAAAAAGGCCCCCGCAACGTGGTCTTTATGATCTTTGACGGCCTGGGGGTCGATATGCTCGAACACGATCTGGCCCCCGACGACTTCTTTCGCCGCCACCTGCGCCGGGAGCTGACCTCGGTCTACCCCTCCACCACTGCGGCGGCCACCACCACCTACAACTCCGGCCTCTCCCCGCTGGAACACGGCAGCCTCGGCTGGTCGCTCTACTTCAAGGAGTATTGCCGCTGCATCGACATCTTCCCCAACCAGGACAGCTTCTCCGGGGAGGAAATCGCCGGCGGCCGGGCAAACGACCGCTTCCTCTCCTACAAGACCATCTACGAGCGGATCGCCGAGGCCGGCAGCGGGGTGCACACCTACAACCTGCAGCCCTCCTTCATCCCCTTCCGGGAGGGGCCCCACACCCTGGTGCACGCCGACGACGTGCAGACCTACTGCGACACCATCGCCGAGATCTGCCGAAACGGCCAGCAAAACTTCATCTACGCCTACTGGTTCGAGCCCGACTCCACCATGCACAAACAGGGCTGCTACACCGACGGCATCAAGGAGATGGTCCGCCGCTTCAGCGCCCAGGTCGAGGCCATGTGCGCCCAGTTGGAGGACACCCTCCTCATCGTCTCGGCCGACCACGGCCTGCGGAATGTGGAGCCCCAGCCGGTCTACCTCAACGAGATCGAGGAGCTGGCCGCCTGCCTGCTCCTCCCCCCCTCGATGGACGCCCGGGCCGCCTCCCTCTTTGTCCGCCCCGACCGAAAGGCCGACTTCCCCGCCCTCTTCCAAAAGCACCTGGGGGCGGATTTTCTCCTCCTCACCCGGGAGGAGGCCTTTGCCCGCCAGCTCTTTGGGCCGGGCACGCCCCACCCCAAATCGCTGGATTTTGTGGGGGACTTTGTGGCCTGTGCCGTGGGGGACCGCTACCTCAAATACCGCACCCCCAACGCGCCGGACAAGGGCCACCTCTACTTCGGCCACCACGCCGGTCTCACCGCCCCGGAGATGGTCATCCCCCTCATCCTCTGCGAAATGCCCTAGCCCGCCCTCCCCACAACCGTAAAAAAAGGAGTCTATCCATGCCAAAACCCACCCCGAAAAAAGGCGGACAAGCCCGCCGCAAAGGGCCTGTGCCCCACCCAAAAGGGCGGTCAGCTCCCCCGCAAAAGGGAAAGCCCGCCCCCGCAAAGGAGGGCCGCCAAGAGCTGCCCACCCAGGTCCTCACCTGCACCCAGCTGGACAGCCGGGGCCGGGGGCTCTGCCTCTGCCGCGGGCGGGAGATCGCCGTCGCCGGTCTCCTCCCGGGGGAGGTGGCCGAGGTGGCCCTTTCCCGCCGCTTCGGCGAGTACACCGGCGAGGTGCGCGCCCTGAAAAAGGCCGCCCCCCTGCGGCAAAAGCCCCCCTGCCCCTATGCCGACCGCTGCGGCGGCTGCCAGCTGCTGCAACTGCAGTACGAGGGGCAACTGGCCGAAAAGGGGGCCCGGGCTGAGGCGCTGCTGGGCCGCTTTGGGCCGGTGGAGCCCATCCTCCCCGCACCCGACCCGCTGGGCTACCGCTGCAAGGCCCATCTGGCCGCCGGCAGGGACCGGGGCGGCCGCCCGGTCACCGGCATCTATCAGGAGCACAGCCACCGGCTGGTGCCGGTCAAGCACTGCCTGCTCCACCACCCCCTGGCCGACCGGATCATCGCCACCGTGCGGGAGTTGATGAAGCCCTTTCAGATCGCCCCCTTCGACGAGGACACCGGCGAGGGCTTTCTGCGCCACATCCTGGTGCGGGTCGGGCAGCAGACCGGCGAGGCGATGGTGGTGCTGGTGGCGGCCTACACCCTCTTTCCCGGGCAGGGCGGCTTTGTCCGCGCCCTGCGGGAGCGCCACCCAGAAATCAAGACGGTGGTTTTAAACGTCAACAACCGGGAGACCAGCGCCGTGCTGGGGGAGTACGAAAAGGTGCTCTACGGCCCCGGCTTCATCGAGGACGCCCTCTGCGGGATGCGCTTTCGCATCTCCCCCCGCTCCTTCTTCCAGGTCAACCCCCGCCAGACCGAGCGGCTCTACACCGCGGCGGTGGAGATGGCCGGTCTCACCGGCAGCGAGTCGGTGGTGGACGCCTACTGCGGCATCGGCACCATCGGACTGCTCGCGGCGGGGCGGGCAAAGCAGGTGCTGGGCATCGAACGCAACCGGGACGCGGTGCGCGACGCCGTCGGCAACGCCCGCAAAAACGGGGTCAAAAACGCCCGCTTCGTCGCCGCCGACGCCGGGGAGTACCTGGTGCGGATGGCGGAGGATGGGCAGCGGGCCGACGTGGTCTTTATGGACCCCGCCCGCGCCGGCAGCACTCCCGACTTTTTGGAGGCGCTGGCCGCCATCGCCCCCGCGAAGATCGTCTACATCTCCTGCAATCCCGAGACCCAGCAGCGGGACGTGGACGCCCTCTGCCGCACCGGCTACCGGGTGAGCCGCATCCAGCCGGTGGACATGTTCCCCCAGACGGCGCACCTAGAGTGCATCTGCCTGCTGGAGCGGTAAAGGGGGGACCGGCGCGGAGTGCCGGTTCCCCCCTCGGGCCGACCCCGGCCCAGCACTGAATCAATTTAGGAGGATCTCTCTCAATGCTGAAGAAGTATCTGCTCATCTTTTTGATTTCCATGGTCCCGGTGGTGGAACTGCGGGGCGCCATCCCCTACTCCCAGGTGATGGGGCTGCCCCTCCTCCCCTCCTACATCGTCTGCATCATCGGCAACATGCTCCCGGTGCCCTTCATCTACCTCTTTGCCCGCAAGGTGTTGGAGTGGGGCTCCACCAAGCCGGTGATCGGCAAACTGTTCGCCTGGTTCCTGCGCAAGGGGGAGCGGGGCGGCCAGAAGCTGCAGGCCAAGGCCGGCCTCGGCCTCTTCGTGGCCCTGCTCCTCTTCGTGGGGATCCCCCTGCCCGGCACCGGCGCCTGGACCGGCACCCTCGCCGCCAGCCTGCTGGACTTCGACTTCAAATCCAGCGTCCTCGCCGTCATGGGCGGGGTGCTGCTGGCCGGCGTCATCATGGGGCTGGCCAGCGCCGGGCTGCTGGGGGCCTTCGGTTTCCTCGCCGCCTAACAAGCCACACAGAGGGCCGCCCCGGCTGGCCGGGGGCGGCCCTTCCGTCCGTCAAACTACAAAAAAGGAGGGAGCGCAGATGCCCCCACCCCGCCGCGCCGCCCTCTCGGGCTTTGGCCTCAAGTGGCTCGCCGTCTGCACCATGCTTGCCGACCACATCGGGGCGGCCATCTTGGAGCCGGTCTTTCTCCTCCCCCTCTACGGCCTCTACGAGGGCGGCGGCGGGGGTCTCCCCGGCTGGTACGGGCCCCTGCTCTTGACAGACATGGCGCTGCGCACCGTCGGGCGGCTGGCCTTCCCCCTCTTCTGCTTTTTGCTGGCGGAGGGGTTTTGCCACACCCGCGACCGGCGGCGCTACGCCCTGCAACTGCTGACCTTCGCCCTCTTGTCGGAGATCCCCTTTGACCTGGCCTTCGCCCTGACCCCCTTTGCGCCGGACTACCAAAACGTCTACTTCACCCTCTTTTTTGGGGTGTTGTCCCTGCAACTGCTGGTCTGGCTGGAGGGGCGAGCGCTGCTCCAGGTGCTGGGGGTGGGCCTCTGCTGCCTGGCGGCAGCCGGGCTCTCTGCCGACTACGGGGCCATGGGGGTGCTGCTGGTGGCCCTCTTCTACCTGACCCGGCAGCGGCCGGCGGTGCGGGCGGCAATGGGGTCCGCCGCCCTGCTCTCCCTGGGCGCCTCGGAGCTCCCGGCCCTCTTCTCCTTTCTCCCCATCTCTCTTTACAGCGGCCAAAAGGGGCGGGGGCCCAAGTGGTTCTTTTACTGGTTTTACCCCCTGCACCTGCTGCTCCTCTGGGGGGCCGGCCGCCTGATCGCCCACGCCCTCAACGGCTAGCGCCGGGGCCTTTCAAACCCTTGTATTCTCCCCTTTCCCGTGATAGGATAAGGGGGTAGCGCCCCACCCGCGCTGAGGCGCCAAACGGCGCGCTCCCAGCCGGTCCAGGGCGCCTGCGGGGCGATTGGGCCCCGTCTTTCTGTCAGAGCAGATGACCCGCCAAACGCGCCCCCGGGCGAGGGAGAGGAGGAAACGCATTTGTCCACAGTGGAACTCGATTTTCCCGCCGTCACAAAGGACGGCGAAATCATCGGCTACGGCGGCAACCAGGAGTGGTTTTCGCGGGAGTGGCAGCGGCGCGCCGGGTGCGGCAGCGTCACCGGCGCCAACCTGGCCGCCTACTACGCCGCCCGCAGCGGCCACCTGGCCCCCCTCTACCCCGGCCGCCCGGGGGATTTCTCCCACCTCACCTACCTCACCTGCATGGAGGAGATGTACCGCTACATGACCCCCGGCATCCACGGCTATCCCTTTGCCGGCCGCTTTGCGCGGGACTTCGCCCTCTACTGCCGGGAGCGGGGCCGTCACGCCCGACCCGTCGGCTGCGGAAAGATGGCCTCGGCCGACGACGGCTTCTCCTTCGTCAAAGAGAGCATCGACCAGGGCGACCCGCTGGCGCTGCTCATCCTCCACCACCGCGCGCCCGAACTCAAGGACGACAACTGGCACTGGGTGACCGTCAGCGGCTACGCCGAGGGGGCGGCGGGGCGGCAGGTCCTCCTCTCCGACTGCGGCGAGCGGGGACTGGTCGGAGCGGACACCCTCTTTGAGGTGCACCCCAAAAACGTCATTCGCATGCTGCGCTTCTCCATCTCGTAGCCGCACAGGCAAAAAAAGGGGGCGCCCCTGCCGCCCTGCTCATGGCGGCAGACGGGCGCCCCCCTCTCTTCAAGGAGGGAAGTCCCCTCCCTTTAGAAGCCCCAACCCGCGTACTGAACGACCACGTCGACCACCGACTCCGACGCCTGCTGGCAGTCCACCAGCGGCACCAGGATGTCCAGCGGGATGGTGGTGGTGCAGCCGCAGGCAGCCGGCGGGACCGGGTTGTAGTAGGTCTGGCTGACGATGTACTCGTGCTCCCGCTCCGGGTCGCGCACCTGCAAAAAGACAAAGTAGTCGTGACCGCAGAGGCCCTCGACATCGATGGTGACGTGCAGTTTCTGCACCGCCACCGGCGCGGGCACGCAGCCGCACACCGACGCGTGCTGACACGGGTTCTGGGGATCGGGCTCCACCGGGCCCAGCGTGGTCTTTAAAATCATACTCACAGCAATTCCTCCTGTCGGGCAGTTCGCCCCTATGTTGACACCCTCATGCTATGCCCGACCGGGGCAAAGGGTGCCGGGGTGTTGCCGGACGGAAAAAATGCCGGGGCCCCGCCCCAGAAAGGATGTCGCCCCATGGATCTGCAACCCCTTCTCTCCCCCCTGCCCGACGGCGACTGCCTCGCCCTGCTGCGGGGCGCAGCCGCCCCCCTCCTCGACTGGTACGACCAGAACCGGCGGCCCCTGCCCTGGCGGCTGGACCCCACCCCCTACCGGGTCTGGATTTCGGAAATCATGTTGCAGCAGACGCGGGTGGCGGCGGTCCTCCCCTACTTTCACCGCTTTCTTGAGGCGCTGCCCGACATCCCCGCCCTGGCTGCGGCCGACCCGGAACTGCTCCTCAAACTGTGGGAGGGGCTGGGCTATTACAGCCGGGCGCGCAACCTGCAGGCCTGCGCAAAGGTCTGCATGCAGACGCACGGCGGCCGGCTGCCCGGCGACTACCGGGCGCTGCTGGAACTGCCGGGGATCGGCCCCTACACGGCGGGGGCCATCGCCTCCATCGCCTTCGGCCTCCCCGTCCCCGCGGTGGACGGGAACGTCCACCGGGTCTTTGCCCGCCTCCTCAGCGCCGAGGGGGACATCGCCGCCCCTGCGGTGAAGAGGGCCCTCTTCGACCTGGCGGCGCAGGCCGTTCCCAGCGACCGCCCGGGCGACTTCAACCAGGCGATCATGGACCTGGGGGCCACCGTCTGCCTCCCCAACGCCCTGCCCCTCTGCGCCTCCTGCCCCCTGCGGGGGTGCTGCCAGGCCCTGGCCCGGGAAACCCGCCACCGCCTGCCCAACAAGGCGGCCAAAAAGGCCCGCCGGGTCGAAAAAAAGACGGTGGTGCTGGTCATCACCCCCCAGGGGGTCCTCCTCCACAAGCGGCCGGACAGCGGCCTCCTGGCCGGGCTGTGGGAGTTTTTGCTGCTGGACGGGCACCTCACCGCCGCCCAGCGGGACCAGGTCCTGGCCGAGCGGGGGATCCCCGCCGGGCGGGCCCGCCGGCTCGGTCAGGCCAAGCACATCTTCACCCATGTGGAGTGGCGGATGGAGGGGGTCGCCCTCTCCTGCCCCCCCTTCCCCCCGCCCGACGGCTGCCGCTTTGCCTCGCTGAAAGAGGTGCGCCAGACCTACTCCCTGCCCGGCGCCCTGCGGGCCTACACCGATTTACTGGAGGAATTGCTTTGAAATTCACCGAACAGCTCGACCACTATACCCCCACCTGCCCGCAGGAGGAAAAGGACCGGGAGGTCATCCTCTCCTACCTGCGCTGCTTTGATGACCTGTTGACCCGCGACAACGAGTTCGCCCACTTCACCGCCTCCTCCTTCATCGTCAACCGGGAGCGGACCAAGACCCTGCTGTGCTACCACAACCTCTACGACTCCTGGGCCTGGACCGGCGGACACGCGGACGGGGACGACGACCTGCTGGCCGTGGCCATCCGCGAGGCGCAGGAGGAGACCGGCGCCCAGACCCGCCCCCTCTACCCCGGCATCTACACCCTGGACATCCTGCCGGTCTGGGGACACGTCAAGCGGGGCCGCTATGTCAGCAGCCACCAGCACCTCAACTTCACCTACCTGTTGGAGGCGGACGAGCACCAGCCCCTGGCCATCAAGCCCGACGAAAACAGCGGGGTGCAGTGGGTGCCCATCGAGCAGATGCTCACCTACTCCACCGAGAGGGAGATGCACCCGGTCTACCAAAAACTCATCGACAAGCTGCACCTCTACGGCTGAACAGACCAAACCGCCCGCCCCATCCCAACCGACAAAACGGCTGGGGTGAGGTGGGCGGTTTTTTGGGGGAAACCCCTTTCAGTAAAGGGTCTCGGGCTTCTCTCGCTCCCGCCAGAGTTCGCCCAGGGCCTTCAGGTCCTCCCGAAAGGCCTCCGGCTCCTGCTCCGGCTTCTTTTCGATTTCCTCCAGCTCCACCAGGGCAAAGGCCTGGGGGCCGTCGGCGCGCCAGTCGGCCGCCAGTTCGCTGCGGGGGCAGTCCCCCGTCATCTGAAAAAAGGCAAAGCGGTTGCGGGCCCCCTGGGGGTCGGTCTCGGCGAGGATCAGCCGCCGCCCCCTCTTTTGATTCTCAATGGCGTAGACCAGCCCCCGCAGCGGCCGCTCCTTGTAGCCGCGGATCAGCTCTCTTCTGCGCTCCTTTTCCATCAGTATCCCATCTCCTTGAGGATGCGGGCGAGAACGGCAAACCGCTCGCCCAACATCTCGTCGTCCTTGGCGAGAGCGTCCTGAAAGAGGCGGATGTCCTCGTCGATGCAGGCGTTGTCGGTGCAGACCGAGATCCGCATGGCGTCGCCCTGCAACCCCACCTGGTCCACCGAGGGGTCTTGCTCGTCGTACAGCTTGGGATAGCGGTAGGCGTCGCGGAAGTACTGCTGGGAGCGGCAGACCAGGATGGCCAGATCCAGCACCCGGTGCAGGGGCAGCTCCTCCGACTGGCGGGACCACTTCTCCCCGGTATAGCGCCAGACCTTGGCCGAGATGTCCACCCGGCCCCGGTCGTTCCACTGGGCCAGCCCCAGGGAGAGGCCCTTCGCGTCGGTCTCGTAGGCGCGGCGGCCGTCGATATTTTCGTAGTTTTCGGTCACGATGACCGGTTTGTGTTTGAGATTGGTTGGGATCTTCATCTCGTCGCCTCCTGTTCGATTATCTTTAGTTATTTACTAAATTACTAATTTAGTAAATTCAGTGTACACCCCTTTTCCCTTCCTGTCAAGGGCCAACCGCCGGCAGGGCCGGTGGCCCCACATCCGAGGGGCAAAGCCCGACACTCCCAGTCACGCCTCACGGTGCGGGTACCGCCTGCCACCTGCAAGGGACCCTCCCCCGTCACCCACAAATCGATCCACCCATTCCCACATTCCCACATCTCACCTGTCCACCATCTGCCCCCCTCTGCGCTGATTTGCAAGCACATGTATGTGATTGGGATGCCCTTCTGCCCCGGCACTGCGATCCGCTCCCCGTTTCACAACTCCGACTTCCATCTGTTTTTGCTGTAAAAGGCCTTTTGGCGCAAAGGGGATGGGATAGTTGCAGTTCCAACCGATACGCGCCAAGCCATCCTTCCCCCTTCTGCCGTCCTCCTTTTGCACCGCTGGCCGGCCGCGCTTTCACTGCGTCAAAGGGAATGTCCACTCCCTCCCCATCGCCAGCGCTTTTCCAAAGGCCCCGGCACAATTGGGGATTTCTTCTACAAAAAACAGGCGGCTCCTTGGGGAGCCGCCTGTCTCTCAATTTTTCTCACGGTGGGGAAACGCAGAGGTTCTTGCCGCAGCGGGGGCAGATGGCCTCTCTCCGGCCCATCCATCTCGTCGGCCCCCCTGCTGCATCTCCTGTAAAAAGGCGTGGTCGGCGGTGGAGGGGCCCTCCGAGGAGCGCAGGGTGGTAACCACCTCCCCGCCGTCGCCGCCCACGCCAACGGCAGAACCGCCAGCTGGTCGGGGGTTTGCAACACCCGCGAGTCGCGCAGAGGGGTAGCCCGTCCGCCGCCGTGGCCGACCGCCTCTTCCCCCTTTTGTGGGGATTTTCCTCACCGCCCAGGTGCCCCCTGGGCAGAACAGAGGGGAATTCTGCCTGAAAAGACGGCGCCCCTCCCTTTCGGCTGCCCTAGCGGGCGCCGATTTCGTCCAGATGCCGCAATATTGCCTGGGAAACGCCGCTCTCGGCGTTGGAGGCGGTGCGGTACCGGGCCGCCTCTTTGGCCTCAGCAGAGCCGTTTTCCATGGCAAAGGACCAGTGGGCAAAGCGGAGCATCTCCAGGTCGTTGTCGGCGTCGCCAAAGGCCATGGTCTCCTCCGGGGCGATGCCCAGCTCGGCGCAGAGGGCCTGCAATGCCACCCCCTTGTTGCAGCCGGTGGCATTGAGCTCCAAACTGCCAGGGATAGAGGAGGTGCGCACCAGCCCCGCGGTCTGGGCGATGACCGCCTGCACCTCCTCCTGGGCCCCCTCCGGCAGGTAGAGGCCGTTGATCTTCTCGATCGGCCGCCCCCTGAGTTGCTGCCACACCCCTTGGGAGGGGGTGTTGTAGGAGCGCAGGTCCTCCAAAAAGCCGGGCGAAAGGCCGCACTCCCCCAGCCGCAGAAAGTCGCCCTCCTCTATGTAGCTGCGGCCCCCGGCGTAGAGTTCAAACACCCCGCCCCGCCGCCAGAGCAGCCGAACCACCGGCTCCCAGCAGCCGGGCAGGATTTCCCGCACCGGCTCCACTTCGCCGGTGTCCGCCCGCCGCAGGGCCGCCCCGTTGGAGAGGATGGCGTACTGGGCCACGGCGATCTGCTCCGCCGCGTCGGCCAGGGCCTGCCAGGTGCGCCCGCTGGCGATGGCCACCACCGCCCCCCTGTCCCGGGCCAGCGCCAGCGCCTCCCTGTCCCGGCGGGAGACCCCCTTGTGGTCGTCCCCCAACAGGGTGCCGTCCAAATCGGTGACGATCAGTCGAATGCCCATCTCGTTTCCCTCCACACACTCGTTCTCTCCGACCATTATACCACAAGCGCGCAACGCGCGCAGCGGTATCGGCCGTCGGGCAGGGGACAAACGGCGTTTGCGCATCTCCCATCTGCCCGGCCATCCCCGGCATCACGGCTGCAAAGCGGCCGTGACATCCCACACCCCACCATTCGCCTCCGGAGCGGCGGGCACAAAAAGGGGGCGGTGGGAGCAAAGCCGCTCCCACCGCCCCATCTGGGGGTAAAGTAAAGTCCAACTGAAAAGGGCTACTGCCCCTCTTCCTCCACCGCGTAGACCTGGGGGGGAGCCATCCCCGCCAGCTTGTAGACCATGGGGGTCAGCCGCGGCTTGAGGAGGTCGACCCCCTTGCCCACCAGGAGGATGCTCACCAGGGTGCCAAAGCCCCAGGGCGCCTTCATCAAAAGCGCCAGGGCAAACATGACGGCGTAGACGATGTAGAGGCCGACGCCGTAGGTCTTTTTGAGCATCCGCTCCCCCACCGTGAGGGAGAGCATGTCCAGCGCCTGAATGCCCAGGTCGATGGGCAGGTAGTAGGCCAGGGCCAGGGTGATGAGCAGGTTGCCGATGACCGGGTAGAGATAGGCCACCCAGCCGGTGGCAAACTCGGCCCCCGCAATCGAGCGGATGACCCCGTTGAAGAAGTTGATGCAGGGCCCGGTGCAAAAGGCAAAGATGACAGAGCCCACATTGACCATCTTGCGGTCGATGAAGATAAAGGCCACGACGATGGAGACGTTGCAGATCATCGACACATCCCCCACCTGGAGGCCGCTCAGGTTGCCGATCCCCTGCTGAAAGGCGGTAAAGGGGTCGCTGCCCAGGTTGCCAAAGACGCAAAGGGAGATCCCCAGCGCCATCAGCGGCACCGCCGGGAGCATGACCAGCGTCCGCCGCAGGTACCCCTTGACTTTATCACTCACGTTTTTTCCTCCCCCCGCCTGCAAAAACTCCCCTGCAGTGTGAGACACCGCAGAGGAGTTTATAACTCAGGTGGTGTTTTTGCCTATTTGCTGATCTCGGACAGGAAGCTGTTGCCCTCGACATCGGCCTTGACGCCCAGGTGCTCGGCAACGGTGGCGGCAATGTCGCAGAAGCCGTAGCGGGTACCCAGGTCGACACCCGCCTTCACAGAGGGGCCGTAGGCCAGCATGGGCACGTACTCGCGGGTGTGGTCGGTGTGCTTGGTGTAAGCCGGGTCACAGCCGTGGTCGGCGGTGATGATCAGCAGGTCGTCCGGGCGCATCCCCTCCATGAACGCGGCGATCTGGCCGTCGAAATCGGTGGCCGCCTGGGCGTAGGCGTCCACGTTGCGGCGGTGGCCGTAAGCCATGTCGAAGTCCACCAGGTTCAGGAAGCACAGGCCGTCAAAGTCGCGGCCCTGCATCTGCATCAGTTTGTCCATGCCGTCGTCGTTGCTGACGGTGCGGTTGGACTCGGTCAGCCCCTGCTCGGCGAAGATGTCGAAGATCTTGCCGATGGAGATGCACTCCTTGCCGCTCTCTTTGATGTAGTCGAGGACGGTCTTGCGGGGGGGCTTGATGGAGAAGTCGTGGCGGCGGGAGGTGCGCTTAAAGGCCCCCGGCTCCCCGACAAAGGGGCGGGCGATGACCCGGCCCACGGCGTGTTTGCCCTTGAGGATGTTCCGGGCGATCTCGCAGTAGCGGTAGAGCTCTTCCACCGGGACGATGTCCTCGTGGGCGGCCACCTGGAACACGCTGTCGGCAGAGGTGTAGACGATCAAATCGCCGGTCTTCATGTGGTGCTCGCCGTAGTCGTCCAGCACCTGGGTGCCCGAGTAGGGCTTGTTGCAGACGACCTTGCGGCCGGTCTGCTCCTCAAACGGGTCCAGCACCTCGCGGGGGAAGCCGTCGGGGTAGGTGGGCAGGGGGTCGGCGGAGGTCACGCCGGCGATCTCCCAGTGACCGATGGTGGTGTCCTTGCCGTTGGAGCGCTCGCGCAGGCGGGCAAAGCTACCCACAGGGGCGGCCTCCTTCTCGCCGCAGGTGACACCCTCGATATTGAACATCCCCAATTTTTTCAGGTTGGGGGTGTTGAAGTTGGGGGACTTGGAGATGGAGCCAAGGGTGTTGGCGCCGACATCGCCGAATTTGTCAGCATCCGGCTCCTCGCCGATGCCGAAGCTGTCCAGCACGATCAAAAATGCTCTTTTTGCCATATCGCTTATTTCTCCTTTGCCAAAAGATTTGGATGATGGTTTCATTTTAGCACGGCAAAGCTGCCAAAACAAGGCATATTGCAAAAGTTGCCCTCTTTCTTCAAAGAATTTCGAGTTTGTTCATCCCCTTTAAGAAAACGCTTTTACAAAATACATAAAATCACTCTCTTTTTGTTGGCGATTTCCCCCCGCTCCCTTCGCCCCCCTTACCAGGCGCGGCGGCCCCCCTCTGCCGGGCGCAACCGCCCCTCCTTCCGCCCAGTGTGATGGGCCTCCCGTTCCTCTGCACCCTGCCGGGCCTGATCAGCCTCTCCTCCCTCTCAGCCGCCGCTCCCCCCGTCGGAAGCGGCGGGCACTCTTCTCTCTCCGCCGAGTATAGCGGGGATCCCTTTCTCCTTTCGTGCGCACGCGGTGGCTCCCTCTCCCTTCTGTGCACAACAGATCCCTTTCCCCCCTGCCGTGCACAATGTCCCCCTGTTGGGCAAACGGGCGCACCTCTCCCCTGCCGTGTGCGGCGGGCCCACACTCCTTGCCGGGCGCAACCGATGCCTCTCCCCCTCCCTGCGCGGCAGACGGATACCTTCCCCCCTACTGTGCACAATGCTCCCCTTCCCCTTGTTGGGCAAACGAGCGCACCCCTTCCCAGCCGTGTGCGGTGGGCCCCCTCCCTGCCGAACGCAGCAGATGCCTTTCCCCCTTCGTACGCGGCAGGCGGATACCTCTTCTCCCTATCATATACAGCGGCCCCCCTTCCCCTTGTTGGGCAAACGGATACATCTCTCCTCTGCCGCGTGCGACAGCCCCCTCCCGCCGGACACAACAGATACCCCCTCCCTGCGCGGCAGGCATCCCCTCCCCACGCCGAAAGGCGATGGTTTCCCCTTCCCCCGCTGAAGCGCGCACATGCAACACACCTCCCCGCCAGAGAACAAACCGCGTTTTTGCACTCCCCCATCCTGTGATAAACAGAAAAAAGCGGCCCACCAAGGCCGCCAAAAAAGGGGAGGAATGCCGCCCGGCCCAATGTGCACTGGTGCGCATGGAAGCTGGATTGCCGGCGCCCCACGGCCCGTGAATGGGACCCCCAGTGTCCCTCTCAACGCAGAGCCCTTAAAAAGAGCGGCTACCGCAGGCTCCCCCCTCCCTTGCCAACCGCCCTCCCCCTTTCCACCGGGCATGACGATTGCCTCGGCAGTCCTCCCCGGCCAGGGGATAGACCTCATTTTATTGGTCACCCCGTCCAGCGGCGAACAGGAAAAGGCGGCCCCACCAGGGGCCGCCAAAGGGGGCCTTGTACCGGGGGCCGCCGCCCACCCAGGTATGCACCCAGGCCCAACAGAAATTCCAGTGCCCCGGAAGCTCGCAGCGGCTCCCCTCCCGGCCAGCGCGCCCGGGGTCCAAAGAAGGGGAAGCAGTGGCTGCAGCAGGGCCACGCTGTGAAAAACAGCGGGTTTCGGCCCCTTCCATCCCCTCGCCGCCGCTCCCCTCCGCGCACCGGCCCAAGCGAAGAGGGCCCTTCAAAAAGGCGGGCGCGCAGCGGGGACACCTCCTGTCAGTCGGCCTGCCGTCCCTCTTTCATGGCCCGGTAGCCGATGAGGACGGTCCATACGTAGGCGCAGGTCTTGGGGATCATCAACATCCCGATGGCGGGCACGGCATCGGCCCACAAAACCACCGGGATGTAAAAGCCAAAGCTCAAGACGATGGTCAGCCACATCCAGCGAAACGCCCTGTCCCCCGCCTCTTTTGCGCTGCGGTAAAACAGTGCGATGACGAGGAGACCCAGCGCCGCAAAGGGGAGATTGCGGTAGATCCCCCAGGACAGGGGGGCCGAGGCGCTCAGCCACCCGTTTTGCGGGAACAGGCAGAGGGCGATCCGCGCCCCGGCCAGGAGGTAGACGGCGGCCGTCGTTCCCCTCCTTCCCACAATGTGGTAGCGGTTGCGCCAGACGTAGTAGAGAAGGACGTAAAAGACGGTCATGGTGATGGAGGTCACCCATTTTCCAACCCCCAGGGCCACGGTAAATTGGTCGAGCCCCGTGGTGCAGAGGGCAATCATGCGGGGGACAAGGTGAAACGAGTCCCCCGCCCCCAGCACAATGGCCATGACGCCAAACAGTCGATACTGCTTCTCCCCCCCGCTCTTGATTGCCATGGCGATCCCCACGGTCACGACCAGGGTCAGATACACCACATCAAAAATCGTCTCAATGATTGCCTGCAAAATACCTCTTCCTTTCGGCTATAAAGATTCTATTTCAAGAGCAGATCGCTCTCAAACAGCGTCAACAAGGGCGCGCCCCGGTATGGCCCAGGCGAAAACCGACGGCGGGGTCCTTCCCCCTCAAATGCCGCCCACTTTCCATTATGAACAATGTTCACATTGACCCTCAAAAAAACCCCGCCGTACCGGGGAGCTTTTGTGTCAGTAAATGGCCCGTCTGATCACTTCCAGGGCGGCCGCCTGCCCGTCGCTCTCCTGCAACAGGGCCGCCAGGATCATGGAGAAAACCAGCTCTACGAACTGGTCGCGGGTGAAGGTCTCGTCAAAGGCGTCGGGGCGCACCTGTCTATCGCCCTCCAAAACCGCCTTCAGGTGCTCCTGCATGTGCCGCCAAGTCCGGGCCATCAGCCGCTTGGCCTCGGCCTTTTCCTCTCCCCAAAAACGCATGGCGTGCAGCGCGAAAAAGCCGGGATAGGTCTGGTTTCCCCACCCGATCCGCCCGTAGATCCAGCGGATGCAGGACAAAAAGTCCTCAAAGCCCTCCCCCTGTTCCGGCAGCCGGAAAATATCGCCCCAGATGCTCTCGACGGTCGCGGCCACCAGACCGGACTTGGAGCCAAAGTAGTTGTAGACCGAACCGACAGATATGCCGCAGGCGGCAGCCACCGAGCGAATGTTGAGGGCCGTCCAACCCTTTTTCATGATCGATTCTCTGCTGACAGCCAAAATGGCCTCTCTAGAAGTCACCGCCGGATGCACTGCACCACCTCCAACATGAACAATGTTCATTATAGAGAACTGCTCCCCCTTTGTCAAGGGGCCGCCCCCTTCTTTTTTCAGCGTCCCCTCCCCCTCTCTTTTCTATTCTACACTTTGTGTTAATTATAAACACTATCCCACCCACCCTCCCGGAACCATATGACCTTCACACACCTGTCAACAACCCGTCTACACCCGCTCTCCCGCCACCACCCCCCCCTCCCATCTTCCACGTTCACTGCTCACACCCCCGACCGTCACCAGAGAGCAACACTGCCGTAGTGAGGCTTCACGGTCATATTTTGTTCCCTTTTTTCCAGAAAATAACCAGCTCTATTTGGTCGTGCTCTTATACACATCTAGATGTGTCTAAGACGCAGCCCTCCCCCCGCCGCGAAACGGCCGGAGGGGCGCCCCGCCCCTTCGCTCCGCCCCGCTTTTCAAATCCGTACCCCTCCCGGCCGAGGATTGACACGAATGGCCACACGGCGACAAAAAATCCCTCCCGGTCCACCCGGGAGGGATCGCTTCTAGTCTTCGCTTTTCAAAACTTCCGCCGCCTCTTCCACCGGCACCTCGATGACCTCGGCCTCTTTAGAGCGCTTGTTCATCTCGCGGTTGTGGTGGTCGCCGACCCCCAGCGGGGTGAGGATGAGCTTGTCGATGACCGGCACACAGGCGCTGATCCCAGGGCCGGTGAGGACAAAGGCGATGATGGTGCCCACGCTGACCACCCCGCCCATCAGGAACCCGGCGATGATGTAGCAGCCGTCCAGGGCGATCTTCATAAAGCGGTACTGAAAGGTCGGGTGTTTGTCCATGATGCGAAAGAGGATGGAGTCGGTGTTGCCGAATCCAAAGCGGAGAGAGACCACCAGCGCCAGCCCCAAGATCATGAAGACAAGGCCCAGGGCGATGTAGGCGCTGCGCACCCAGAGGTTGTTGTGCGCGGCGATAAAGCTGCGCATAAAGGGTTCGTAGAGGCCCAGGGCAACCGAGAAGAAGACGGAGTTGATGACCGTCCCCACGTTGATGTACTTGAAGGCAAAGAGGATGGCCACCACCAGGGTGACGTTGTTGTTGATGGTCGAGGCCATGCCGATGCCGAAGTGAAAGGTGTGGTCCAGCCCGTCCAGCCAGACGGAGATGGGGTCGCTGCCCAGGCCGCTGCAGATAAACAGCCCCACGCCGAAGGCCGAGACCGCCGCCGCGATAAACATCAAAATCGTCTTGACCAGCACCTGTTTAACGGTCATATTCCCCAGTTTGTCATTGTAAAGCTGTTTGAGCCACATCTTGTTTTACCCCTCCAAAAATCCCAGTTCTCATCACAGGCCGTTATTCCTCATAATAGCAGTGAAGGTTTCACAAGTCAACAAAAAATGCCCGGCAAACGGTCTTTGTACCGCACTTTTTTCTCCCGTCCCCCGCAGGGGAAAACGGCTCCCCTTCCCCTTGCAAAAAACGCTCTTTTGTCAAATCGTTTCCTCATCTTCCCCGCCCTCCGCCGCCAAAAACAAAAAGAAAGCGCTTTCCTTTTTGTTTGCGGGGTACTATAATAACAAGCAGATTGCCACCATCACCAGAGAGATAGGAGCGATGCACTTTGAGAAAGACAAAAATCATCTGTACCCTGGGCCCGGCCACCGACCGGGAGGGCGTATTGGAAAATATGATCAAGGCCGGAATGGACGTGGCCCGGGTCAACTTCTCCCACGGCAGCCACGAGGAGCACGCCAAGCGGCTCGAAAAGCTGGTGGCCCTGCGGGAGCTGCTCAACCTGCCCATCGCCACCATGCTGGACACCCGCGGCCCCGAGGTGCGCACCAAGTGCTTCAGATCCGGGCCGGTCGAGCTGAAAAAGGGGCAGAACTTCGTCCTCACCACCCGGGAGGTGGAGGGGGATGAGAACATCGTCTCGGTCACCTACCAGGGGCTGCCGGGGGATTTGAAGCCGGGCGACACCGTCCTCATCGACGACGGCAAGGTGGAGCTGCGGGTCCTCTCCACCGACGCCACCGACATCGCCTGCGCCGTGCAGAACGACGGCCCGGTGGGCGATCACAAGGGCATCAACCTCCCCGGCGTCAGCCTGCGCATGCCCTATATGTCCGAACAGGACGCCGACGACATCGAGTTCGGCATCCGCGCCGGGTTCGACTTCATTGCCGCCTCCTTTGTCCGCTCGGCCGACGACGTGCTGCAGATCCGCAAGCTGCTGGACAAACACCGCTGCAAGAGCATCAAGATCATCTCCAAGATCGAAAACGCCGAGGGGGTCGCCAACATCGACGACATCCTGCGGGTGTCCGACGGCATCATGGTGGCCCGGGGCGACATGGGGGTCGAGATCCCCCTGGAAGAGATCCCGGTCATCCAAAAGATGCTCATCAAAAAGTGCTACAACGCGGGCAAACAGGTCATCACCGCCACCCAGATGCTCGACTCGATGATGCAAAACCCCCGCCCCACCCGCGCCGAGGCCACCGACGTGGCCAACGCCATCTACGACGGCACCAGCGCCATCATGCTCTCGGGGGAGACCGCCGCCGGCAACTACCCGGTGGAGGCGGTCAAGACCATGGCCCGCATCGCCTGCCGGGCGGAGGAGGACATCCGCTACGACAACCGCTTCCGCGCCCGGGCCATCTCCGACAAGCTCAACATCACCGACGCCATCTCCCACGCGGCCTGCACCTCGGCCTACGACCTGGAGGCCAAGGCCATCATCGTGGTCACCAACTCCGGCACCACCGCCCGGATGGTCAGCAAGTACCGCTCCTCCATCCCGGTGATCGGCTGCTCGGTCACCGGCACCGTCTGCCGGCAGATGAACCTCTCCTGGGGGGTCACCCCCCTGCTGCTGCCCGAGTGCGACGACCTGGACGACCTCTTTGAGCTGGCGGTGGAGGCCGCCAAGGACGCCGGGCTGGTGCGCGACGGCGACCTGGTGGTCATCACCGCCGGCACCCCGCTGCGCCAATCGGGCACCACCAACCTGCTCAAGGTGCACATCGTGGGCGACGTGCTGATTTCCGGCAAGGGCATCAGCGACGGCAAGGTGGTGGGCAACCTCTGCGTCTGCAAGGACGAGGACGAGGCCCTGCAGAAGTTCAAACAGGACGACATCCTGGTCATCCCCGAGACCTCCCCCAAAATCCTCCACCTGCTGAAGATGGCCTCCGGCATCATCACCGAGGAGAAGTTCGACGACTGCTACACCGGCATCGTCGGCTCGGCGCTGGACATCCCCGTCCTCATCGACGCCGCGGGCTGCACCGAGACCCTCAAGAGCGGCACCACCGTCAAGCTGGACGCCACCAAGGGCATCGTCTCCTCCAGCACCCTGGAGAGCTCCCTCAACCGGGAGGAGTGACCGGCCATCCGCCAATAAAAGAGAGCGGGCTGTCTTATGGCAAGACAGCCCGCTCTCTTTTCGTCTAGTCGTCGATTTCCACGCAGGAGAGATACCGAAAGCCGCCGTCCTCCGCGACCCGGGCCGTCAACCTCTTTTTGCCCTGGGGCGTGCCGTCCTGGCTCTTAAAAATGAAGAACTCGATGTCGATGGTGTCCCCCCGGATGTCGAATCGGTCCAGGGCGGTCACATACTGCTCGGTCTTGTCGTAGGGGAGGATGGCATAGGCCCCTCTTGCCGGCAGGTAGGAAAACGCCGTCCTCGTCTGCTCCGCCGTCATCCCAAAGCGCTGGGCAGTATAGGCCTCCACCTCCTCCTGGGAAAAGAGATAGCCGTAGGGCTCCTGGCTGTATATACCCTCGCCGTACTTCTCCCCTTCCGGCTCCCGGCCGGCATCGGGGTACTGGGGGTAGTAAAAGCTCCAGGCGAGCACCTCGTCCGCCTTCAACTGCTCGGGCGAGGTCCAGTCCCCCTGCAGGCCGCAGAGCATCCGGCCGTAGGGCTCCAAGTAGGTGGCCTCCACCCACTCGGCGCTGACTTTCTCGGGGAACCTCTCGGCGCGCAGGGCATCCTCCTCCGGCGTGCCGGAAGGGGGCGGCTCGCACCCCGCCAGGAGAAGGGCGGCCGCCAACAGCACCCCGCCCATCGCTCTCAAGTGTCTCATTGTCGTCCCTCCTTGCAAAGTCGTCGGGTCCGTCATCCTTTCCAATTTCAGTATACCGGATCCCCCCTTTCCTGTCCCGGACGGCGGGCCGATTTTAACCCTTTTGACACCATTTTTTACCCTTTTGTAAGGTCTGTGTAAAGTCCCCGTTATCGTCCCATCCTCAAAGCTGATGGATGTTGTCAAAGAAAACCCGACCCTGTGCACACCCCCTTGTCGATTTTACACAAACATCTCCTGTTTTTTACATTCCGATTGCCGCCCCCGTGGGCCGATGCTATATTGATGGTGCCATCTCAACGGCCGGTTTTTCCCCAAAAAAGAGAAAACCGATTTCGATGATCCGCCAAAGGAGGCCCCTTTTATGACCGTCTCCCTCTCCGCCTTTTTGCAGCAGCTCGTCACCAGTCCGCCCCTGCTCATCACCGTCCTGCTCACCCTGGGGGTCATTCTGGTCAACGGCTGGACCGACGCCCCCAACGCCATCGCCACCTGCGTCTCCACCCGCTCCATCAAACCCCGCCACGCCATCTGGATGGCGGCCGCCTTCAACTTTTTGGGGGTGCTGGTGATGACCGCCCTCAACGCCACCGTGGCCCAGACCATCTACAAGATGGTGGATTTCGGCGGCGACCCCCACCAGGCCCTCATCGCCCTCTGCGCCGCCCTCTTTGCCATCGTCACCTGGGCGACGGCGGCCTGGGCCTTCGGCATCCCCACCAGCGAGAGCCACGCCCTCATCGCCGGGCTCTCGGGGGCGGCCATCGCCCTGCACGGGGGGCTGTCGGGGATCAACGGCGGCGAGTGGGTCAAGGTCCTCTACGGGCTGGTCCTCTCCACCCTGCTGGGCTTTGCCCTGGGGTGGCTGTGCACCAAGGCCATCGAGTTCCTCTTTCGCCGCGCCGACCGCCAAAAGACCCTGGAGCCCTTTCGCTGGGCCCAAATCGGCGGCGGGGCCGCCATGGCCTTTATGCACGGCGCACAGGACGGGCAGAAGTTCATGGGCATCTTCATGCTGGGCATCTTTTTGGCCGGCGGCCAGGGGGACGCGCAGAGCTTTCAGATCCCCCTCTGGATGATGGTCCTCTGCTCCCTGGTGATGGCGCTGGGCACCTCCATCGGCGGGATGCGGATCATCAAGGCCGTGGGGATGGACATGGTCAAACTGGAAAAATACCAGGGCTTTGCCGCCGACCTGGCCGGCGCAGGCTGCCTGCTCCTCTCCTCCCTGACCGGGGTGCCGGTGAGCACCACCCACACCAAGACCACCGCCATCATGGGGGTGGGGGCCGCCAAGCGGCTCTCCTCGGTCAACTGGGGGGTCGTCAAGGAGATGCTCCTCACCTGGGTGCTCACCTTCCCTGGCTGTGGCCTCATCGGCTACCTGATGGCCAAGCTCTTTATCTGGATCTTCTGACCGCGCCACTGCGCGAAACCAAAAAGGAGGGACTTTCCATGGCCCACAAGAGAGAAAACGACTATTTTGAACTGCTCTGCCGCCAGGTGGCCCACTGCACCGAGGCCGCCGGGCTGCTGCAGGCCATCCTCGCCGACTTTGACCCCGCCGCGCTGCAGGACCAGCTGGCCTCGCTCCACCAGGTGGAGCACCGGGCCGACTTGGTCAAGCACGAGATGATGGAGAAACTCCTCCACGAGTTCATCACCCCCATCGAGCGGGAGGACATCACCGCCCTGGCGCAGGAGATCGACAACGTCACCGACAACATCGAAGAGGTCGCCCTGCGCGCCTACATGTACAACATCTCCGCCGTCCTCCCCCAGGCGGTGCGCTTCGGCGAACTCGTCGGCCGCTGCTGCCAGGCCCTGGAAGAGGTCGTGAAGGAGTTCCGGCACTTCCGCAAGTCTCCCACCCTCTACCAAAAGATCGTCGCCGTCAACGAGTTGGAGGGGGAGGGCGACCAGCTCTACACCCAGGCGGTGCGCTCGCTCTACACCGAGGCGGCCGAACCGGCCGCCCTGCTGGCCTGGAGCGCGCTCTACGACCAACTGGAGAGCTGCTGCGACGCCTGCGAACACGTGGCGGACATCGTCGAGACGGTGGTCATGAAAAACAGTTGACCCGCCCCCACAGCCCAAAAAGGGCCCCGGCGCCGAATGCGCCGGGGCCCTTTTTCCCTTTTCGTCTCCGTCAGCCCTCTTCGGGCCGCCATCCCTTGCAGACGTCTACCCACTTTTCCGCTTTGGCCAGCGAAAAGAGGTCGTCACACCCCAGTTCGATGGCCGAATTGCTGCTGCCGCAGGCGGGAAAGACCGTCTCGAAGCGCCGCAGGGACTCGTCCAGGCAGACCAGGATGTCCTCCCGCGCCAGGGCAAAGGGACAGACCCCGCCCACCGCGTGGCCGGTCAGCTCCTCCACCGCGTCGGGGGCAAGCATCTTGGCCTTGCAGCCAAAGGTGTCCTTAAAGCGGCGGTTGTCCACCTTGGCGTCCCCCGCCGTGACGATGAGGAGGGCGCTCTCCCCCCAGACAAAGGACAGGGTCTTGGCGATCCGCGCCGGAATGGTGCCCACCGCCTTGGCCGCCAGCTCCACCGTGGCGCTGGAAACCGGGAACTCCAAGATCTCCCCCTCCCGCCCCAGGGCGCTCAGGTAGGCCCGCACTGCTTCAATAGCCATCTTGCAACAACTCCTCTTCTCTTCTTCTCGGGCGGCCGGGCCGCCCCTAGTCTGCCAGCAGCCGCGCCCGCAGGGCGCCGATCTCGCCGCCGGTCAGGCCGATGGTCCGCAGGTACTCCTCGGCTCCCCCCTGGCGGCGCAGTTCCGCCAGGGCCATCTCCATATTTTCCGGGGCGGAGGAGAAGGCCCCCTCCGGAATGCCGCCGGGGGCCAACTTCTCCAGCGCGGCCCGCTGCTTCGCGAAGAAGGGGGCCATGTTGGCCTCGCTGGCGGCGTAATCGGCGACGATGACCGCCTCCTCCACCCCCGCCAGGGAGAGCAGGAGCATGGAGAGGACACCGGTGCGGTCCTTCCCGGCGGTGCAGTGGTAGAGGACGCAGCCCTCGCGGCAGCCGGCCATCAGCGAGAGGGCCCGGGCGAGGGAGGGCTGGCTGTCCCGCAGCAGCGAGACGTAGAGTGCCCCCATGGAGTCGGGCATCCCGGCGGTCTCCCCCGCCGCCAGGCTGGATTGGAGGTTGTCCAGCAGCGGCACCTCCTCACAGCGGATGTCCCGGTACCCCCGCAGGCTGCTGGGGGCGCGCCGGCACTCCTCCCCCGAGCGCAGGTCGATGGAGAGGCGCACCCCGTACCGGTACAGCGCCTCCAGGTCCCCCTCCCCCAGCCCGGCGGGCTGGTCGCTGCGCAGAAAGCGCCCGGTGCAAACAGCGCCCGGGCCCGCCGGGTAGCCGCCCAGATCGCGGGTGTTGTAGGTCCCCTGCAGCGGCAGGGGGGCATTGGCCGAAATGAGAGTCATTTTACACTTCTCCCCTCTTTTGTATCTGTTCAAAACCACGGCGTGCATTTTTGCCCGCCATGGCTTTTCATTATACACCATTTTCTCGCCTTTCGCAGCCATTCCCCGAAAAAAGGGCAGCCGCATTTTGGCGGGGACTGGGCGGGGCGGAACGGCGGCCGGGCAAACGCCATAGTGTGAAACGGGACGGCGGAGAGCCGCCCTCTACTCTCAACAGACAAGGAGACAACTGCAATGTACCAAAACGATCTCCACGCCAAGGGCTGCGGCTCTTGCGGCGGCGACTGCGGCGGGGGCTGCACCGGCGAAACCGGCGGCAGATGCCCCCAGCAGCCCGCGATGGGCTATGTTCCCGACCAATCCTTCTCCAAGCTGTACACCCCCTCCACTGCGCTCTGCCGCGGCACCCTCTTTGGCGCCCTCGACAAGCCGTTTTCCGGAAAGGGGTGCCATCGCGATGAATAGAGAAAAAGAAAAGCTGATGAAGGTCATTCGGGAGAGCGACTTCGCCATCCAGGAATGCGCCCTCTACCTGGACACCCATCCCCGCGACAGCGCCGCGCTGCGCCTCTACGGCGACCAGCAGGCCCTGCGCAAAAAGGCGGTAGACGCCTACGAGCAAGCATTCGGCCCGCTCACCACTGCCGGCAACCAGTTTTCCAGCTGGCGCTGGATCGATGACCCGTGGCCCTGGGATTTGGAGGACTGACCGATGTGGACTTATGAGAAAAAACTGCAATTCCCTGTGCAGATCAAAACGCCCAACCCGGCGATGGCCAAGGTCATCATCACCCAGTTGGGCGGCCCTGACGGCGAGCTGGCCGCCAGCATGCGCTACCTCAACCAGCGCTACTCCATGCCCTACAAAGAGTGCAAGGGCATCCTCACCGATGTGGGGACAGAGGAGCTGGCCCACGCCGAGATGATCGGCTCCATCGTCCACCAGCTGACCCGCTGCCTCTCCATGGAGGAGATCAAGGAGGCGGGCTTTGACGCCTACTTTGTGGACCACACCACCGGCGTCTACCCCCAGGCGGCCGCCGGGTTCCCCTTCACCACGGCGGTGCTGCAGTCCAAGGGCGACGCCCTCACCGACCTCTTCGAGGACCTGGCCGCCGAGCAGAAGGCCCGCACCACCTACGACAACCTGCTGCGCCTGGTGGACGACCCCGACGTCATCGCCCCGCTGAAATTCCTGCGGGAGCGCGAGGTGGTCCACTTCCAGCGCTTTGGCGACGCGCTGCGGGTGGTGCAGGACAACCTGGACTGCCGCAACTTCTACGCCATGAACCCCGAGTTCGACAAATAGCCTCTCGGCCTCCTCCCCTCTCTCTCGCCCGCGCCGCGGCCCTCCGCCCGGCGCGGGCTTTTTTTGTCAAAAGGCCCCCCTATTTCAAATTTGACAGGGGGGGTTGTCCCATCCGGTCAACGTGCTATAATGGGAGCCAAGCCGGCCGACCGACGCCGCGCGAGAAAGGGGGACGCCGCTTGCATCCCAGATTTTTTGCCCTGCCAAAAAGCCGGCAGATGCAGATCGTCAACGCCGCCATGGAGGTCTTTTCCCAGGGCGACTACCGCCACTGCGTCACCGACGACATCGCCGCCCGGGCGGGCATCTCCAAGGGGCTCCTCTTTCACTATTTTGAAAACAAGCTGGGGCTCTATCTCTACCTCTACCGGTACGCCCTGGACCTGGTGAGCGAGCGGCTGCGCGCCCCCGCCATCGCCCAGGAGCGCGACTTTTTTAAGCTGCTGGAGAGGGCGGCGCTGGAAAAGCTGGTCCTGATGGGGGAGCATCCGGCCCTCTTCGCCTTCTTCTTTCAGTCCCGGGTGGAGAAGGACGAGACCGTCCTGCGGGCCCTGGGGACCGTGTGGGACCCCCTCATCGACCAGAGCGCCGGGCAGATCCTCGCCCAGACCGACTGGAGCCGCTTCCGCGACGACGTGGACCCCAAGCTGGTTTTGGATCTGGTGCTCTGGAGCGCAGAGGGCTTTTCCAAGCTGCACGGCGAGCTTCGCGCGGGCGATTTGGAAGCACTTACTAGAGAGTACCTGCGGGCCCTGGATTTGATGCGCCGCCACTTCTACAAGCCCGAGTGGCTGGAGCCGCGGCAGAAGGAGCAGTGAGATGAACACCATTGAAATCGACAGGCTGACCAAGGACTACGGCCGGGGGCGGGGGGTCTTCGACCTCACCTTCTCGGTGGCACAGGGCGAGGCCTTTGGCTTTTTGGGGCCCAACGGCGCCGGGAAGACCACCACCATCCGCCACCTGATGGGCTTTAGCCGGCCCCAGTCCGGCTCCTGCCGCATCGGCGGACTGGACTGTCTCACCCAGTCCCCCAAGATCCAAAAGGACCTGGGCTACATCCCCGGGGAGATCGCCCTCCCCGACGAGATGACCGGGCTGGAATTTCTCCGCTTCCTCGCCCGCTACCGGGGGGTGTCCGACTTCTCCCGCGCCGAGGCGCTGATGGCGCGCTTCGAGCTCGACCCCCGGGGGCGCATCCGCCGGATGTCCAAGGGGATGAAGCAGAAAGTCGGCATCGTCTGCGCCTTCATGCACGACCCGGCGGTGCTGGTGCTCGACGAGCCCACCAGCGGCCTCGACCCGCTGATGCAAAACCGCTTCATCGAACTGGTGCTGGAGGAGAAGGCCCGGGGCAAGACCATCCTCCTCTCCTCCCACATGTTTGAAGAGGTGGAGCGCACCTGCGACCGGGTGGGCATCCTCCGCCAGGGAAAGCTGGCCGCGGTGGAGGGGGTCGACCGGCTCAAGGCCGACCGCCGACGCACCTACGTGGTCTCCTTTGAAAGCGAGGGGGAGGCCGCCGCCTTTGCCGCCGACGCGCCCGGGGTCAAGGGCACCCGGGGACGGCGGGTGACGGTGGAGGTGGCCGGTCCCTTCGGGCCCTTTACCGCCGCCCTGGCCCGCCACCCGGTGACCGGGCTGGAAGAGGTCCGCCTGACGCTGGAGGAGCTCTTCCTCCACTACTACGGGGAGGGAAAGTAATGCGCCTGTCACTGTTTCGGGAGGGGCACCGCTCCAGTTGGAAGCTGCTGGTCATCTTCGCCGCGGTGCTCTCCCTCTACATCTCCATGATCACCACCATGTTCGACCCCGAGATGGGGAACATCCTCCAACAGCTCTCCGACTCCATGCCCCAGCTGATGGCCATGGTGGGGATGCAAAATCCCGGCACCACCCTGGTCAGCTTCCTCTCCACCTATCTCTACGGCATGCTGCTGCTCGCCTTTCCCCTGGTGTACGAGGCCATCACCGCCAATCGGCTGGTGGCCCGCCAGGTGGAGCGGGGCTCCATGGCCTACCTGCTGGCCGCCCCCTCCTCCCGCACCCAGGTGGCCCTGACCCAGGCCTCGGTCCTCCTCACCGGCACCGCCCTGCTCATCGGCTACTGCACCGGCCTGGGCGTCCTCTGCGCCCACCTCTTCTTCCCCGGCGAGCTGGACGTGAGCGCCTTTCTCCTCCTCAACGCCGGGCTCCTCCTCCTCCACTTCGCCGTCAGCGGCATCTGCTTTTTTGCCTCCTGCCTCTGCAACGAGGGGCGGACCGCCTCCCTCCTGGGGGCGGGCATCCCGGTCCTCTTTTTGCTGATGCAGATGCTCTCCAACATGGGCGGCAAGCTGGAAAATCTCAAGTACGCCAACCTCTTCACCCTCTTTGACCCCGCCGGCCTCATCGCAGGCGAATCCTCGGCCCTCTGGGGGCTGCCGGTGCTGGCGGCGCTGGGCGCCCTCCTCTACGGGCTGGGCGTCTGGGTCTTCTCCCGGCGGGACCTGCCCCTCTGATTGGGCGCGCCCGCTCCGGGGCACCCTTTGGGGGAGGAGGCGAGAGCGATGAAACCACCCGTCTACCGCTTTGAGGCGGTCATCCAAAAGGTGGAGGGGCTCGACGGCGCCTATGTGGAGATCCCCTTTGATGTAAAGGCGGCCTTCGGCAGGCTGCGGGTGCCGGTGCACGCCACCTTTGACGGCTACCCCTACCAGGGGAGTCTGGTGCGCATGGGCACGCCCGGGCACATTTTGGGGCTGCGAAAGGAGATCCGCGCCGCCATCAGCAAACAGCCGGGGGACCGGGTGACGGTCGCCCTGTGGGAGCGCATCCCTCCCGAGCGCCCAACCAAATAGCCGCCCACCGGGGGCCGCGCAGAGGGCAGAAGCCGCCTGCGCGGCCCTCTTTTGTTCCCTTTTTTCCAGAAAATAACCAGCTCTATTTGGTTGATTTCTCCATCTTTTCCCAGTATACTGGAGACAGAAGAACAAGACGAGGCCCCTTCCGGGGGCCCCGCCTTCTTTGTATCTCGCCCATCCACCCCTTTTGTAAAGGAGGTCTGCCATGACGACAAACGCCCTCTTGCTGGCGGCGCTGGCCCTGGCCATCGCCCTCTGTGCCCTCTGCACCAAGCTGTCCCACCGGCTGGGCATCCCCGCCCTGGCCCTCTTCTCCCTCATCGGGATGCTCTTCGGCTCAGACGGGGTCCTGGGCATCCCCTTTGCCGACGCCGCCATGGCCGAACAGCTCTGCTCCCTCGCCCTGGTGCCCATCCTCTTCTACGGAGGCTTCGGCACCAACTGGAAGACCGCCCGCCCGGTGGCGGGGCGGGCCATCCTCCTCTCCAGCGCCGGGGTCTTTCTCACCTCCGCCCTCACCGGCCTCTTCTGCCACCTGGCCCTGGGGATGAGCTGGTGGGAGGGGATGCTCATGGGCTCGGTGGTGGGCTCCACCGACGCCACCTCGGTTTTTTCGGTCCTGCGCTCCCACAAGTTGAATCTCAAGGGGGGGCTGGCCCCCCTGTTGGAGGTGGAGAGCGGCAGCAACGACCCCTTCGCCTACATCCTCACGGTGGCCATCCTCTCCCTCAAGGGGGGCGAGGGGTCCCTCGTCGGGCTCTTCTTGGCACAGGTGGGGGGCGGGGTCCTCTGCGGGTTCGCCCTGGGGGCGGCGGCGGTCTTTCTCATGAAGCGGCTGCACTTTGAGAGCGAGGGCTGGCAGCCCATCTTCACCCTGGCGCTGGCCCTGCTCATCTACGCCCTCACCGGCCTTCTGGGGGGCAACGGCTACCTGGCCGTCTACATTTCCGGCATCCTGCTGGGCAACGCCCCCATCCCCCACAAGCGGCCCCTGGTCCACTTCTTCGACGGGACGACCTCCCTGCTGCAAATCGCCATCTTCTTCACCTTGGGGCTGCTCTCCTTCCCCAACGGGCTGCCGCGGGTCCTCCCCGCCGGGTTGGCCATCTCTCTCTTTCTGGCCCTCGTCGCCCGGCCGGCGGCGGTCTTTCTGCTGCTGGCCCCCTTTCGCATGCCCTGGCGGCAGAAGCTCCTCCTCTGCGTCGCCGGGCTGCGGGGGGCGGCGGCCATCGTCTTCTCCCTGGTGGTGGCGGCCGGGGCCCCGGGGCTGGAGCGGGACATCTTTCACATCATCTTCGTGGTGGCCCTCTCCTCGGTGACGGTGCAGGGGGCGCTGATCCCCTGGGCCGCCAAAAAGCTGGATCTGGTGGACCCCGACGGCACGGTGCTGGAGACCTTTACCGACTACCAGGAGACCGGCGCCGCCCGCCTGGTGCAGCTGCCGGCGGGGGCACTGTTACAGGGCGCACCCCGCTTTGTGGCCGATCTCCCCCTCCCCGAAGGGGTGCTGATCGTGGAGATCCTCCGCGCCGGGGAGACGGTGGTCCCCAGCGGCGGGACCCTGGTCAAAGAGGGGGACACCCTCACCCTCTGCGGGGAGGAGGAGAGCCTCTCTGCCCTCCTCTCGCCGGAGATACGGGGCTGATGTTTCACCGGCTGCAAAAGGGGAGCGGCGCTGGAAAAATCCAGCGCCGCTCCCCTTTTTGGATGCGCGTTTTACAGTTTTACCGCCGGCACCGCCACCCGAGCGCCGGTCTCCTGCTCGGCGCCGAAGTTGAAGGACGGGCCGCTCTCCGGGGCAAAGCGGTAGCCGAAGGACTCGGGGCGATAGCGCTCCACCGCCCGCTGCACCGACTCGATGGCCAGGCAGAAGTCCTCCTCCCGGTCGTAGGGCTCGCTCTGGAAGTAGAAAAGGGCCCCGGCCGGCAGCTGGGCCAGCGCATACCCCTCCGGCACCTCGCCGCAGTAGTCCAGGGGCAGTTCCACCCCGGCGGCGATGTTGGAGCAGCCCTCCTTCACCAGCTGGGGCGGCAGCTCCAACAGGGCGGCGGTGTCCATCTTCTGGGGGATGCTGTTCAGCAGCCCCTCCCACTCGCAGCCCATCTCCTCGCAAAAGGAGAGGTAGTCCTTCCCCTTTTTGGAGCAGAGGTAGAGCAGCTTTCTGCGGGGTCTCTCCTGGACGGTGACGGTACACATCTTGATTTCTTCGCTCATCTGGCATTCCTCCTTGCGGCGGATCAGGGCCTGATAGTCCCTGATCGGGTACTGTACGAACAGGGGGATGGGGGACGGCGAGCGCCGGTAGCGCGACGGGGCGACCGAAAAGCGGCTCTCAAAGGCCCGGGTAAACCCCTCGTGGCTGGCAAACCGGCTGTCCAGGGCGATGTCGAGCACCGGATCCCGGGTGTCCCGCAGCCGGGCGGCCCCCTGGGTCAGCAACACGGCCTGCAGGTACTCCCGCGGGGTCTGCCCCAGCAGCTCCTTGAAGAGGCGGTCGGCGTGCCGGCGGGAATAGCCGGCGGCGGCATACATCCCCTCCAGGGAAAACTCGTCGCTCCCCGCCCAGCGGCGGATGTAGTCCTGCATCCGCTGGACAGCGGCGGTCTGTTCGGTCAGCTCCATCTCTCTTCCCCCCTCTCACAGGATACCAGAGCGCGCCCCGCGGCGCTTGACCTGGTTGGACAACCCCTTTTGGGCCAGTGTAACACCCGCCCCCCTCCCCGGGCAAGGGTCGATTTTTTCCAGGGCGGCAAAAGGGGGCGCAGCCCCTGTTCGGCTGCGCCCCCACGGGCGGTCTGTTCGGTCTACTCCTCTGCCCCGGCAAACTGGCTGTTGTAGAGTTCGGCGTAAAAGCCGCCCCTCTCCAGCAGGGACTGGTGGTTGCCCTGCTCCACGATCCTGCCGTCGCGCATCACCAGGATGCGGTCGGCCTCTTTGATGGTGGAGAGCCGGTGGGCCACGATGAAGCTGGTCTTCCCCCGCATCATCTCGTCAAAGGCCTTTTGGATGCGGATCTCGGTGCGGGTGTCGATGTTGGAGGTGGCCTCGTCCAAAATCAGCATCGGGGGCGAGGTCAGCATCACCCGGGCGATGCAGAGCAGCTGCTTTTGCCCCTGGGAGATGCTCCCCCCCTCCTCGGAGATGACGGTGTCATACCCCTGGGGCAGCCGCTTGATGAAGCTGTGGGCGTGGGCCGCTTTGGCCGCCGCGATCACCTCTTCCTCGCTGGCATCGGGGCGGGCGTAGGCGATGTTTTCCCGCACCGTGCCGGTGAAGAGCCAGGTGTCCTGCAGCACCATCCCGTAGCAGGCCCGCAGGGAGCCCCGGGCGTAGTCGCGGATGTCCTTGCCGTCCACCGAGATGGCGCCCTTGTCCACGTCGTAAAAGCGCATGAGCAGGTTGATGAGGGTGGTCTTGCCGCAGCCGGTGGGGCCGACGATGGCCACCCGCTGGCCCGGCTCCACCTGCAAGTTGAAGTCCTCGATCAGGGGCTTTTTCGCCTCGTAGGCAAAGGAGACCCCCTCCACCGCCACCCGGCCCTCGCAGGATGCGGGGCGGGCGGCCTCCAGCGCGTCGGGGGACTCGCTGGGCTCGTCGAGCACCGCAAAGACCCGGCGGGCCGAGGCGAGGGCCGACTGCAACTCGGTCACCACCCCGGAAATCTCGTTGAAGGGCTTGGTGTACTGGTTGGCGTAGGCCAAAAAGCTGCTGATCTGGCCCACGGTGATGGCCCCGTTGATGGCCGCCACCGCGCCGATGATCCCCACCCCGGCGTAGACCACCCCGTTGACAAACCGGGTGCAGGGGTTGGTGAGGGAGGAGTAGAACTGCGCCTTCACCCCGCAGTCGTAGAGGCGGCTGTTGATCTCGTCAAATCGCTCCTGCGAGGCGGCCTCCCGGCCAAAGGCCTTGACGATCTTCTGGTTGCCCAGCATCTCCTCCACGTAGCCGCCCATCTCGCCCCGCACCGCCGACTGCTCCCGGAACATGTTGTGGGAGCGCTTGGCGATAAAGCTGGCCACAAAGAGGGAGAGGGGGGTGATGAGCACCACCACCAAGGCGATCTTCACATTGATGGAGAGCATGAACGCCAGGGTGCCGAGGATGGTGATGACCCCGGTGAAGAGCTGGGAAAAGCCCTGGAGCATCCCGTCGGAGATCACGTCGATGTCCGACACCACCCGGGTGATGAGATCGCCGTGGGAGTGGCCGTCGATGTAGCGCAGGGGGACGGTGGAGAGCTTGGAAAAGGCCTGCACTCGAATGTCCTTGACGGTGTGGTAGGTGATTTTGTTGGTGCAGTAGGTCATCAGCCACTGGGTCAGGGCCCCCAGGGCGTAGACCCCGGCCAGCCAGCCGGCCATCCCCAGGATGCCGGTGAAATCCACCTGCCCGGGGCCGACGATCATGTCCACCGTCCGCCCCACCAGCACCGGGCCGGTGAGGGTGCAGGTGACGGTGGCCACCGCGCAGAGAAGGGCCAGGGTCAGCAGCCACCAATAGGGTTTTAGATATTTGAGGATCCGCCCCAGCACCGGGGTGCGGTCCTCCTGCCTGATTTTCGCCATCAGCGGCTCACCTCCTCTTCGCTGAGCTGGGAGAGACAGATCTCCCGGTAGACCGGGCAGCTCTCCAACAGCTGTTCGTGGCTCCCCACCCCGGCCAGGCGGCCGTCGTCGAGGACCGCGATCACGTCGGCATGGCGGATGGCGCTGGCCCGCTGGGAGACCACAAAGACGGTGCTCTCCCCCGCCTGGGCCCCCAGGGCGGCGCGCAGGGCCGCGTCGGTGCGGTAGTCCAGGGCCGAGGAGGAGTCGTCCAAAATCAGGATGTCCGGCCGCCCCACCAGGGCGCGGGCGATGGCCAGCCGCTGCCGCTGCCCGCCCGAGAGGTTTTTGCCCCCCTGCAAGATGGGGGTGTCATACCCCTGGGGCAGCTTTGCCACAAATTCGGCCGCCTGGGCAATGTTCAGCGCCCGGGCGATCTCCTCGTCGCTGGCGTCGGGCTTTCCCCAGCGCAGGTTTTCCCGCACCGTGCCGGTGAAGAGGACCGATTTCTGGGGGACGATGCCGATTTTTTTGCGGAGGGCGGCGGTGTCGTAGGCCCGCACGTCCACCCCGTCGATGAGCACCCGCCCGGCGGTGGCGTCGTAGAAGCGGGGGATCAGGTTGACCAGGGTGGACTTGCCCGCCCCGGTGCCGCCGATGATCCCCACCGTCTGCCCCGGCTGCACCGTCAGGTCAACTCCCTCCAGGGCGTTTTCACCGGTGCTGTAAGCAAAGGACACCCCTTTAAAGGCCACCTTGGCGGTCCCCGAGAGGCCGCTCTCCTCCCCGCCGGGGAGGATGGAGGGCTCGGTCTCGAAAATCTCGTTGACCCGGCTGGCCGAGGCCGAGGCCTTGGTGAAGATGACCACCAGGTTGGCCACCACCACCAGGGCCAGCAGGATCTGGGTCATGTAGTTGACCAGGGCGATGATCTGCCCCTGGGTCAGGGCGCCGCTGTCCACCCGGAAGCCGCCGAACCAGAGGATGGCGATGATGGCGAAGTTGACGATGATGGAGGTGAGGGGGTTCAAGAGGGCGGACACCTTCCCCACCCGCACCGAGGACTGGGCCAGATCGTCGCTGGCCGCGTAGAAGCGCTGGTTCTCGTGCTCCTGCTTGGAGAAGGCCTTGATGACCCGGGCGCCCTCCAAATTCTCGCGGGTGATGAGGCCGATGCGGTCCAGCTTTTTCTGGATGGTGCGGTAAAAGGGGATGGTCCGCTTCATCACCTGGTAGAGGACCAGGGCCACCAGGGGCCCCGCCACCAGGAAGATGAGCGACAGCTTCCAGTCCAGCCAGATGGCCATGACGGTGGAGCCGATGACCAGGAAGGGGGCGCGGATCACCAGGCGGATGAGCATTGCCACCGCCACCTGCAACTGGTTGACGTCGCTGATGATGCGGTTGATGAGGGTCGAGGTGCCCAGCTTGTCGATCTCGGCGTGGGACAGGGTGCCCACATGGGCAAAGAGGTCGTGGCGCAGCCGGGTGCCCACCCCCTGGGAGGCCCGGGCGGCCGAGTACTGGCAGATGAGGGCGCAGCCCAGCCCCACCAGCCCCAGCAGCACGATCACCGCGCCGGTCTTGAGCACGTAGGGCAGGTCGCCCCGGGCCACCCCGTCGTCGATGATCTTGGCCATCAGCAGCGGCACGATCAGCTCGAAGATGGCCTCGGTCAGCTTGAAGAGCGGGCCGATGATGACCTGTTTCCGAAATTCCTTTAGATAGCGAACCAATTTCAGCAAGATGTTTTCCCCCACTTTTTTCGGGTTTTGCCGGGCCGTTTGTTGCAAATCCCCGGCAAACTGTTATTATAATAACAAATGCGCAGCTATATGAAAAGGATTTTATTTGTATATTTTCCATTCAAATTCCGTATAGTTTGCCCCGCCGGAAAGGCGGGGGATGAGGAGGTCGTTTCGTTGGAGCTAAAACAGCTAGCCGCCTTTGTCGCCGTGGCGGAGGAGGGCACCATCTCCGCCGCCGCCCGGCGGCTGCACATGACCCAGCCCCCCTTGAGCCACCAGCTCAAGCTGCTGGAGGAGGAGCTCTCCCTCACCCTCTTTGAAAGGGGGGCGCGCAAGGTGACCCTCACCCCCGCGGGCGAGCTGTTTTACCCCCGGGCCGCCAACATCTTGGAGATGGCGCGGGTGGCCCGCAAGGAGCTCTCCGACCTGGCGGTGGGCAAGCGGGGCACCCTGCGGCTGGGCACCGTCTCCTCCTCGGGCAGCGCCCTGCTCTCCAGCCGCATCCGCGAATTTCACGCTCTCTACCCCGACGTGGACTTCTCCCTCCACGAGGGAAACACCTACCAGCTGCTGGAACTGCTGCGCGCCGGCATCATCGAGGTGGCGGTGGCCCGCACCCCCTTTCAGGCCGAGGGGTTTCACTGCAGCTACCTGTCCCCCGAGCCCATGGTGGCGGTGGCCGGGCCCGCTCACCCCTGGCCGGGGGAGGGGGCGCTCCCTCTCACCTATTTAAAGGGGCGGTCCCTCATCCTCTACCGCCGGTTTGAGGATCTGATCGCCCGCCAGTGCGCAGCGGCGGGCTTTGCCCCCACCGTCCTCTGCAAAAACGACGACGCCCGCACCACCCTCATGTGGGTGGGGGCGGGGCTGGGGGTCGCCCTGGTGCCCCGCTCGGCCCTTAAAATCATGCAGGGATTGCAGGTGAGCTGCCGGGAAATCGACGATCCGGCCCTCACCACCCAAATCGCCGCCGTCTGGGCCAAAAACCGCCCCCTCTCCCCCCCGGCACAGGGGTTTGTGGAGGTCTTTTCCCGGGAGCGGGAGGTATGAGGGGGGCGGCGAGTCAGTTTTCCCCGTGCCCCCAAAAAGGCCGCTGCCCTCTGGCAGCGGCCTTTTTGGAAAGGGGGGGATGAGGGGTGCTTGGCCCTCTGGGGGCAGACGGCATGGGCGGGGGTCTGCCCCTGTGCGGAAGGGGAGGGCGCATGAGGCAAAGAGCCCAAAAGCGCCGCCGGGCAGCCTGTGACAGGTTGCCCGGCGGCGCTCCTCTTTTGGGCCGAAAGACTCCCCTCTCCCTCCGTGGAGGCGGTGAGGCGTGCGGGGAAGCCCGCGCCGCTCTCCGCCAACACTTTCACCTTGCCCAGCGTCATCCCTCCAGGCCCCGGCGCTGGAGCCGGAGGAGGCGATTGTAGAGGGGGATGTCCCTTTCGGCGGCGGGGACAGGGGCGAGAGGTCGGGTTCCCGCCCAGGTGGCGCAGACTGGGACCGGCCACTGGGCGATGGCCGGGCAGGGGCGCTTAGCCACCATCCTCGCCGAGAGGCATGCCGTGGCGATGGGAAAGAGCGGGGGCGCGGCCGGCCCTTATTGCGCCAAAAAGGCCGCTGCTTTTTGGCAGCGACCTCTTTGAAAAGGATATTGAAGGGGTCTTTTACCCGTTGACAGCGGTTGGCCCGAGCGGAGAAATCAGAGGGCTTCCCCCTCTCTCTCCTCTTCCTTTTTCTCGGCGGAGAGGTTCCACAGGGCCATGAAGATCACCCCGCCCCAGCAGAGGAGGGCGGGCACATCCAGCCCGCAGCGGGCGAGGAAGGCCAGGGAGACGGCGCAGCCGCCCGCCAGGGCCAGCAGCGCCGCGTCCCAGAGGGTGAGGCCGTGTCTCCCCCGGCCGAGGAAGGTCTTGCGCCCCAGCCAGTAGAGCAGGGTGCAGAGGGCCCCCAGCAGGGCCAGCCAGTGGATGGGGCAGTGCCCGTCCGCCCCGCGGCCGCTGCCGCCGTCCATCCCGGTGTAGGGGGTGGCGCCGCCCGACGAATTGCCGTCGGGGGCGAGGCCGCCGGCCGCGCCGGGTTTTAGCTGATATTGCAGGAAAAGGGAGGTGCGGTTTCCAGCGGAGTCTTCCAGGGTGTAGGCGATCAGGTATTCCCCCGGCTGGGTGGTGTCGATGCCCTCCACCGCCTTCCCGTCCCGGCTCACGGCAAAGCGCACCTCTTTTAGCATCCCGTCCGGCTGGGCGGAGGTGAACTGGTACCGGCTCCGCAGAAAGGCCCGCAGCTCCTCCCCGTCCAGCCAGCCGTCCGACAGCGGCGGATCGGTGATGGTCTGTGCCAGCCGGTCCGTCACCGTGGCGTACTTGGTTCCATTGATCCAGTCCTCCACGATTTCCGGCTCCTCCAGCTCGCTCCCCGGCTCCACCGTCGGGTCGCTGGGGTCGTAGGCCACCCAGGGCGGGCTCCCCACCGGCAAAAAGGTATAGGTCAGGTAGACGGTGGTCTTGTTCCCCCGGCTGTCGGTGGCCGTCTGGCTGATGACGCAGCTCCCCGGCTTGGCGGTGTCGTACCCCGCCGCGCTCACGTCCTTGCCGTCCTGGGTCACACAGATGGGCGAGAGGTGCAGCTCCCCGTCCCCCTGCTGGCTCACAAACCCGTACCGCCCGGCAAAGATCTGCTGGGCCACCTCTCCCGTCAGGCTGCCGCCGTAGACCCCGGGCTCCCTGACCCCCTCGGCGATCTGCTCGTAGACATAGGCGTGGTAGCGCCCGGTCTCCGTATCCTCCTTGATCACCGGCTGGGGCACCGGCTTCAGGGGGTCAAAGGGCGGGCCCACCGGCGGGGTCCCCTCCTCCTGCCGCTCCACCAGCGGCGGCGCGTCCGGGTCGATGAGGGTGTCGGTCAGGTAGAGGGTGGTGGTGTTCCCGTCCGCGTCGGTGGCGGTGCAAACCACCACAAAGCTGCCCGCCTGGGTGGTGTCCACCCCCTGGCCGCTCACGTCCACCCCCTTCTGGGTGATGGCATAGGTGTAGTTCAAGCTGTCGTCCCGCTCCACGTTGGAGGCAAAGCCGTATCTCTGGGCCATCAGCTCCGCCGCGTCCTCCAGGGTGAACCGCCCGCCGTAGAGGGGGGCCGTCTTGTCGATGTACTCGCTCATGCTGTCGCTGGCCGCGGCGTGGCGCAGGCCGCCCCCGTCGGTCTCCTCCTCCGGCTCCAGCGCCGGGGCCTCCGGGTCGGTCGGGGTGACACTGGGCGGGGCGTTGAAGGAGACCGGCGTGGCCTCCCCCACATTCCCCGCCGCGTCCACCGCCCGGTAGAGCCCGTTTTGGTTGATGGTGGCGCTCTCGCTGGCCTTGCCGTTGCCCTTCTCCGCCCCCTCGGTGGGCAGGTCGAAGGTCTCGGCCGCCACCCACTCCTTGGAGGCAGTGTCGTACCGCTCCAACTTCCAGATGCCGGAGAGGTTGTCCGCCAGGGTCACCGCCGAAGCCGGGGCGGCCGCCCGCCGGAACCCAAACAGCGCGGGGGCCGGGCTGGCTGCCGTCAGGGTCGGCGGTACCTTGTCCACCTTGATGACGTCGTCGTTTCGCACCGACTTGGCCCCGCTCTCGCTGTTTTCTGCCTGCAACGCCACCGGCGTCTCGGTCTCGTCGGTATAGAGCAGGGGTTCCTTCTCACTGGTGAGGGTGGCGTGTACCGTCCCCTCCTCCGGATCCTTGATGTAGAACTGGTTGAAGTCCCCGGGGTAGAAGGTGATGGCCACGTCCGAGTTGTTCCACCCGTTCTCGTTGGGGCTGGTGCGGGTGTAGTGATAGTCCTTCCCCGCCTCCCCCGCCGGCTTCTCCGGGTCGGCCGGGACCAATGGCTGGGCGGGGATCAGCTCGGCCCCCGAGTACTGCTTGGAGCCGAAGAAGTCGTCGCTCATCCGCTGGCCCACCGTGACGGACTTGCCGTCGGGGTTGTTGATTTTTGCCTTGTAGGTGATGACGTTCCCCGCCGCCGTGCAGCCGAAGGGGATGCCCTCCCCCGACACGTCGTAGGGCTGGCCGGAGGCGTTTGTCACCGCCTTGCCGTCCACCGTCACCGTCTGCTCGGCTCCCGTGAGGATGTCCAGCCCGGCGGTGGGGTACTTTTTGACCTTTTCGTCGTCCTCTGGCACCAGGGTCAGGTGGTCGTAGACGATTTCCTTCCCCGCGTCGGGGTGGGTGTTCTTCACCGTGGCGCGGACGGTGACCACGTCCCCGTCCTGCAGGGCCAGCTTCTCCTCGTCGGTCATGGTGTTCCCGTCTTCGTCCAGCAGCTCGGTGCTCACGAACTGAGGGGTGTAGTGGGTGTAACGGGCACTGTTAAAATGAGCTTTGATTGTTCCCTTAGGGGTTGTTCCGCTTTTCAGCCAATGGGTTAAGCCTTGGATGCTTATTGTCATCTTATCGACGTTAAGATAATTGCATGCAGTGACTGTTGTCGAAACTGTTTTGTCACCATAGACAGCCGTCAACTGTTTGTTTTTTGCACTGTAAGATAACGTATATGTATGGGTGCCCTTCATATGGTTTGCAGAAAGTTTTTGTTGACTAAATATTTTGTCCACCACAGATGAGGAATTATAATGTTGTATTTTTATTGCCAAATCATTATCACCCATCCTCCCGGAATCCACCGCAACACCGCCATTTTTTCCCGCCAAAAAATACCTGACATAACAAATTTTCGCTGCATCTTGTACTAATTCAAAGTCAGTGGAGAATTCCCAGTCAGCATTCATAGAAACTTGATTGATGCTATTCACCGTTCCGGAGTTGTCCCAATAGTTAGTACCCCATTCAGGTGTCACCCATTGCATTCCCGGTCGGGATGGATCGCTAAACACAAGATTATTTTTATTCATTTCAATCGGATTGCCCTTGAAAATTGTCTGCAAATCAAAGCTCCCCACAAACTCCGTGGAGCTGTCCTCGTCGGAAGGATCCCCCTCCCCCTCGGCCAGGGCCGAAACAGGGGGCATCCCCAGGCAGAGGGCTGCCGCCAATCCCAGTGCCGCAAGCCGCGTGGGCAGTCCCCTCCGTTTTTGCTTTTTCATTGTCTGCTCTCCCCTTTTTCCATTATTTTTCTGTCGCGCATTCGGGGGCACCGCCGCCCCTCCCCCCGGCCCGCACCGGGGCTTAACGGACGGCCTGTTTTCCCCTTCTTTTTTCTAAGAGAAACGGTTGGGGGAAAAGTGGTCACAACTTGAAAAGAAAAATTTATTTGTTACAATGGGGAAAACCGACTTGTCGAAAAAGGGGGAAATAGCAGGTGAAAAAGGCAACGCACGGGCAGCTTGCCCAGTGGCTGGAAGCGGCCCGCCAGGGGGACGAGGCGGCATTTCGCGCCCTCTACGACGCCACCGCCCCCCTGCAAAAGAGCCGGGCTTTGGGGATTTTAAAGGACCCGGAGTTGGCCGGCGAAGCGGTGCAGGAGAGCTATCTCGCCTTTTTCCGGTCGATGGGGAACATCCACTCGGGCAAGGCGGTGGTGGCCTACCTCAACAAGACCACCTACTACGCCTGCCTGGCGGTGCTGCGGCGGGAGAAACGCCCCGCCGAGGGGGAGCAGGCCCTGCTGACCCTGGCCGAGCCGGAGGAGAACGGCCCCGAGGCCCAGGCCGACCGCAGCGACCGGCAGCAGCGGCTGCGGGCCGCCCTGGACAGCCTGCCTGACCGCCAGCGCCAGGCGGTGCAGCTGCGCTATTACCAGGGCAAAAAGCTGGCGGAGACCGCCCGGGAGATGGGCTGTTCCCAGAGCACCGTGCAGCGGCTGCTGCGGGAGGCGCGGGGCGCTCTCCGCGCCGCTCTGGGCGGCGGACTGCTCACCGTTTTGCCCCTGGGGGTGGCCGTGCGGGTGGCGAGCCGCGCCCCCCAACCGGCCCGCCGGGTGCCTCGCTGGGCCGCGGCGGCCGCTGTTTTGGGGGTGGGCGCCCTCACCGTCGCCGTCTGGCAGGCCCTGCCCCCCGCCATCCAGTCGGCAGAGGCCCAGGTGAGCGACCCGGCCAACACCGCCACCATCGCTGTGCGGCTGGGCGGGCGAACCGCCGACCAGGTGCGGCTGATCGACGCCCAGGGAGGGGCGGTGGACTTTGCCCCCCAGGGGGACGGCCTCTACCTGGCCACCGCCCGGCAAAACGGCACCTACCGGGTGGAGGCGGCGGCCGGCAGCCGCCTGTCCACTACCTCGGTGGCGGTGGACGCCCTGGACACCGAGGCCCCCGCCCTCCTCCGGGTCGAGCGGGAGGGGAGCGACACCCTGATTGCCCTGCAAGACAGCGGCTCGGGGGTGGACTGGGCGTCCGCCGTCGCCTGCGCGCCCACGGGGGAGGTCTACGCCCCCCAGCCCCACGCGGAGGGCGAGGGTGTCGTCCGCTTTTCCCTGCCGCCGGGGCGCTACACCCTGAAGGTGCGCGACCTGGCAGGCAACTGGGCCCAGGGTCCGCTGCAGGTGCTGGGGTAAGCGATAAAAAGGGGGGAAGGCGCAGGCCTTCCCCCCTCTTATGGCACTGTCAAGTCCGCAGGAGAGAGCAACACAGATAAGCTGCGGGAAGCCCTTGCCCAAAGGACAGTCAATATAAAAAAAACAGCCCTGAAATCACAAGATTTCAGGGTTGTTTTGGTAGAGATAAGTGGAATCGGTCCGCTGATCTCCCAAACGCCATTCAAGTGCGCTCTCAATACAAGTATGTAACGTCCCCTTTTAAGGGGCCTGAGAGAGTATTTTTAACGCGCAGGAAAACTTATCACTTTAACTTGAGAATATAGGATGCACTGCTTTCAAAACTTCTTTGAGTAACCTTTCCATGAATTGTTTGGGCGTGCACGCGAATATCTGTGTCCCATTGATTTCCAATCATTTTAAACAATTTGTTGCAAAGGAGTCGTTGGTGAGCTATTATTATTCTATAAATAGCCTGTTGACGGGAGTGTGAGACATATGCCCATAACTATTCAACATCAAAAAGAAGCACTAAGCCAAGCATATGTCCGTGCTGTAATCGCTAAGGCAGGATTCAATTTTGGTAAGTCCGAATTTGACTATGGAATTGATGGCACTATAAAGGATGTTATCAATCGTGGTGGGCGTTATTGTGAAAGCTGTTTCGGGATAAACTTTCAGCTCAAAAGTTCCTGCAATGTGTCTTTTCAAGATGGAAAAGTAGTATACGATCTCGAAAGCAAAAACTATAATGATTTGATTTCCGAAAGTTCAATGTTGCCAAACATTCTAATCCTACTTGTATTTCCGGAAAATAGTGATGAGTGGTTAGATGTTTCCGCAGATCAGCTTGTTTTAAAAAAGTGCGCATGGTGGTGCTCTTTAGAGGGTCAGGAACCAACCATTAATCGGGCAACAAAGAGAATATCTATACCTGATTGTCAAATATTCTCATCAGCCGCCTTAGTTGACCTCATGGAAAAGGTGAAAGGAGGCGAAAAACTATGAATTCTTATCTGTTGAAGAATCTTAGTGGCATAACCTCCGCATCCATAGAGAAATATCTCTTGTTTACTGGGTGGGATAGAGATGATACATTCAAAAATCCCAGAATATGGGCTTTTAAGAACAGGCTTGACCCAGAGTTTACAATTGCTGTTCCTGCAAGTGAAAAAGCTACCGATTTTTATTCTCGAGTATATGACCTGATTCAGACCTTATCAATTATCAATCAGAAAACAGAGCAAGAAATTATTGAAGCGCTTAAAAGTGCTTATACAGACCGATTGCAATTTCGTATTATCACCGAAGAAAGTAAAAAGGGGAAAATCCCGCTCGACTATGCTGCTCACTGCTTGGAGGGCTTAAAAGATTTAGTCCTGTATGCTGCGTGTGCAGAGGAAAATGCAAAGCCTGTTTGTGCACGAACATACAATAGCGCTAAGCGTTCTCTTGAACGTTTTCAATTTGGGCAAACGCAAATTGGCAGCTTTATCATCAATATTGATGTGCAAGTTGCCGATGAAGAAAACGAACAGCTATACCTTATGGAAGCTGCCTCTCCCCTGGCTGAGCCGCCTGAACATAAAATCATTAAACGTATTGGAACCGCCATTACCCAAATTGACCGTGTTGCCAAAAGGCAAGTTAAAGTCGGAGACTTGATTGAAGATGCATATGAAAATGGTATAACTGCGAATATGTGTGATGCTCTTTCAAAATTGAAACCAGAAAGTTCGGAAGATATTATAGTTGAAACATCAATTTATTACGCAGAGGCTATCACTCAAAAGGTTGTACCACCCCAAATCTGCATATTGGATAATATCCATTTTGCTTTTATAGATGAAATATCCAAGCGGTACAAAGATTGCACATTGATTGAAGATGTAACCCTTGAAGGAACAATAAAAATGCTGTCGAAAAACATGGCAAATGATGGAGATGAAGTGGAAAACACAGTGCGCCTTTTGGCAAAAGTTGATGGTCAGATGCGCTCTATAATCCTACATCTTTCTTCCGATAATCACACATTAGCTTGTAACGCTTATCGAGACGACAACGAAGTGCGAGTCAGCGGGACGATTGACAAAAGCAGGAAGCATTGGTTTTTCACAATAGTCAGCGAATTTACAGTAATATAGTGTTGCTAAACGCCGCCCAAGTAAGACTATGGGCGACGTTTTCATATAATTACATATTGAGAGGAGGTCACAAGCCCCCAGCCAGCAAAAGTTATTCTTTTTTATGCCACAAAAAGGGAGATTAGCGAATGGCAGATGAAAAAGGAACATAGGCCCGGAGAAGCCTATCGTTCCCGAGGCCCCCTCATCGGATATCCCCGGCGCTCCCCTGCTCTCTCTGTAATGGAACAGGGCACGATCCCTGGCATGGAGGAAGTCCCCGATCCCTCCACAACGGTGATTAATCTCGCGGCGGCGCGGAAAGCCCAAAACAGGCTGAACAGCCCGCACCGGATAACTGGGTGCCGTAGAAGAAAACTTCCGACGAGCTTGAAGCGAAGCAAAAAAGCTACTGCGGCGTCTGGCGCGCCAAATGGGGCGAGGAGGGTATAGCTCATTCGGAATAAGCGCAGGCGGCTGAATTGCATACAGAAAACAAGGCAGAGAACAGCAGACCACACAAAGACCAACTATGTAAATTGGACAATACTCTAAAATATGAGGGTATGTCTGCGTTGAGTGCAACGTCTGCGCACCAAAGCTAGAACGGCACACAAAAAAGAAAATCCTTGAAAATACAGTGTTTTCAAGGATTTCCTCTGATGGAGAGCAGCGGGATCGGCCCGCTGCCCTCCCAAATGCGATTCAAGCGCTTTCTCGGGTGGGCTATACCCCCAGATCGTTAGAGAGTGCATATTCGATTTTGGGTTTTGAGGTACCGGGGCACGCAACCGCTTCAACTGTGCTACCGGGAGAGGGGCCCCCCCGTCTGCCTCACCCGCACCCGTTCCAGCAGCCGCAACATCCCGTAGAGCAGGGCGGTGTCCACCGGGAACATCACCAGCTGTTTGGTCAGCCGCACGGTGGAGATGAGGACAAAGGCCTTGCCGTAGAGGATGGAGAGAAACAGGGGGTTGAGCACCAGGTTGATGACCAGGGAGACGGTGAGTTTGGCGCAGACCGCCCGCCAGAGTTTCACCGGCTTTTTGTAGAGGTAGAGGCCGTAGAGAAAGCCGGAGAGGCAGGCGTTGAAGGTGAAGCCGATGAAGTAGGGCCCGTCGGGGTGGATGAGGTATTTGATGATGTCGCCAACTCCCCCGGCGGCCGCCCCCAGCAGCGGGCCGTAGAGGAAGCCGGTGGCCGCCACCGCCAGAAAGCTGAAGCCCACCTTGAGCAGCTCGGAGAGACGAAGGGTGAAAAAGCTGAGCACCACGTTGAGGGCGGTCATCATCGACGCCCCTGCCAGGCTGGACAGGGTCCGAAACTCCCTCGCTGCCAGCCGAAATCGGTTTTTGGTCTTGGTTGTCTCCTGCATGGGACACACACTCCTTTCTTGACAGCAGAAAGGGGCGGTGCGCCAAAGCGCGCCGCCCCGTACAAGCCGGTATTGCCACATCGCGTAAAGGAGTGCCCCCGGCCCGGCCATCCCCCCAACGGGCGGAGAGAGCAGCCGGGACCGGGAAACGTATTGCGGGGGCGGGACCGGCCCGTCCCCCCTTCACCGTGCAGCAGCGGGATGCGGGGACCGCACCGCAAGTCGCCTTTTCGTCCGCCCGACAACTCCCCGTTCGAGCGGCACTTAACGCGCGGTCCCCTACTCTGCTTAAGCAAGGCCAGTATAGCAGTTTTTTCCCCCGTTCACAAGAGAAACTTGACAGACCGGCGCGGCTCTCACCCCCGCCGCAAAAAGGCGGGCAGGCCGCTGCCGTCAAAGGGGGGGATGAAGCTCTCCTCCGCCGTGTCCCCCTCCTGCACAAAGCCCTTTTCCACCCCGCAGTCCACCGCATGGTCCACCCACTGGTCGTACTCGTCGGGGGTGACGGTGCGGCAGAGTTCCGGCCAAGGCGCCACCTGGGGGAGGATGGGGGTGTACTGGTTCATCAAACTCAGGTAGACCCGGTCGCCGTAGCGCGCGTGCAGGGTTGCCGTCAGCCGCTGGGCCTCCCCCACCCGGCCGGGCAGCAGCAGCTGGCGGATGATCACCCCGCCGGTCATCACCCCCCGCTCGTCCAGCCGGGGCGGGCCGGTCTGCTCCACCATCTCGTCCAGGGCGGCCACGGCCACCCCAAAATAGTCCTCCACCCCCGAATAGCGGCGGGCCGTCTCGGCCGAGAGGTACTTGCAGTCGGGCAGGTAGACCTGCACCTTCCCCCGCAGCAGGCGCAGGCACTCCACCCGCTCGTACCCGCTGGTGTTGTAGACCACCGGCAGGCGGAGCCCCTGCGCCCGGGCCAATTCCAGCGCCCAGAGGATGGAGGGCAGGTAGTGCCCTGGGGTGACCAGGTTGATGTTGAGGGCCCCCTGCTCTTGCAGGTGGAGAAAGACCTGGGCCAACTCCTCCTCGCTGACCTCCTGCCCCTGCTGGCGGGCGCTGATGTCGGCGTTTTGGCAGTAGACGCACCGCAGGGTGCAGTGGGAGAAAAAGACCGCCCCGCTCCCCGCCTGGCCCGAGAGGCAGGGCTCCTCCCAGTAGTGGAGGGCGGCCCGGGCGATTTTGGGGGTGGCCCCTGCACCGCAAAAGCCGGTCTCCCCTGCCAGCCGGTCGACCCCGCAGCACCGGGGGCAGAGCCGGCAGCACTTGTAAAGGGACAGATAGGGGTTTGTCCGCTCCATCTCGCTCTCTCCTCTCCCTCGTCAAACTTCCCCTGTGGCTGTGGGGGTGCCCTTTTGCGATACCACAAGGGCAGACCGGCATCGCCCGCGCGTTGGGGCAAAAGCGCCAACAGCGCCCATCCGCCCTGCGCACCGGCCGCATCATCGCCGCTTTTTGGGCTGTTGTACCACTGGCGCCGGGGGCGCAGTGGGGTTTTGGCCGCGGACAGGGGGCAAACGGTGCTTGCGCATCTGCCGGGCCATCCCCGGTATAGCAGCCGCTCTGCGACCAGTATACCACATCCCCTCCCCGCTGCAAAAGGGGGACTTTCCCCCCGCCCGGGTAGGGGCGGTTTTGCCCGGCGGCCACCACCCGAAAAAGGGGTGCTCCTTCCCCCTCGATTTGCCCGGAAAGGGGATTGACAAACAAATCACAGCTATGTATCATTGTATTATTCCAGCAATACAATAACCAAATCACACCCGTGTTTCCCCCGTTGGGGGAGGAGGAGACCAGATGACACAGCTGACACTGCAGGGAATCACCAAGTCTTTTGGGGAGAAGCAGGTCCTCAAGGGGGCCGACTTCGCCTTTGAAAAGGGGAAGATCTACGGCCTGCTGGGCCGAAATGGGGCGGGCAAGACCACCCTCTTCAACTGCCTGTCGGGGGAGACCCCGCCGGACGGCGGCCAGGCGCTGCTGGTGGACGAGGCGGGGGCCCGCCCCCTGCAGGAGGGGGACGTGGGCTACGTCTTCTCCACCCCCATCCTGCCCGAATTTCTCACCGGGTACGAGTTTGTCAAGTTCTTTATGGACATCAACCGGGAGAAGATCCACTCCTCCATGGGGATCGACGACTACTTCGACCTGATCCGCTTTGCCCCGGAGGACCGGCACCGCCTCATCAAAAACTATTCCCACGGGATGAAGAACAAGGTGCAGATGCTCTGCTTCATCATCGCCAAGCCGCCGGTGATCTTGCTGGACGAGCCCCTCACCTCCTTCGACGTGGTGGTGGCGCTGGAGATGAAAAATCTGCTGCGGGAGATGAAAGACGAGCACATCATCGTCTTCTCCACCCACATCCTGCAGCTGGCCACCGACCTCTGCGACGAGATCGTTCTCCTCACCGGGGGCGAGTTGGAGCCGGTGGACGCCTCCATCATCCACAGCCGCGAGTTTGAGGACCGGGTGGTCGAGCTCTTGAAGGAGGAAGGCCATGATTAACACCCTTCGCCAGAGCTTTCAAATCGGGGCGGCGGTGACCGGCAACACCCTCATCTACTGGTGCCAGCGCCTGCCCCTGGTGGGAAAGCTCTTCAAAGACCGGCTCTACGCCGAGGGCTCGCTCAAAGACGGGGTCTGCGCCGTGGCCTTTTTGCTCAAGGCCTGCACCCAGGTGCTCTACAAGGCCCTCTACGTCTGTCTGGCCATCTGGCTGCCGGCGGCGGTGGTGATGGAGACCCTCACCCCCCAGCAGCGGGTGGACGCCTTTCTCTGGTTTCTGCTGATGATGAGCTTTGTGGGGGGTGCCCTCATCAAGACCGCCATCGGGGACACCAGCGCCGTCAAGTACACCTGCGTCAAGTTGATGGGGATGCCCGCGCAGGAATACCTGCCGGTCAACGGCCTCTTCTCCCACCTGATGGACATCCTCTACCTGCTGCCCGCCACCGCCCTCTTCTCGGCCCTCATCGGCTTTGGGGTCCTGCGGGGACTGCTGCTGGCCCCCCTGTGGGTGGCCGCCCACCTGATCGGGGAGCGGGTGCAGCTCTGGCTGTTTGACCGCTTCGGCCTGCTGACCCAAAAGAAGATGGCCTACCAGTGGGTGCTGATCCTCCTCATCCCCCTGGCGGCCTACCTGCCGCCCTTCTTGCAGGCCATCCCCCCGGTGGGGCGGGTGGTCGCTTCCCCCCTCTTCTGGGCCGCCCTGCTAGGGCTGGGGGCGCTGGCCGCCTACAGCCTCTTTCGCTACCGCAACTACCCCGCCTTTGCCCGGCAGGCCCTGCCCTTGAGCGAGGTGCAGCTGGACGCCAAAAAGGCCTCGAACCAGGCCCAGTTCGCGTCGGTCAAGCTGCGGGACAAGGACTTTGCAGGCGACGCCCTGCAGACCGGCAAATACGACCGAAAAACGGGGTACGACTACCTCAACGCCATCTTCTTCGACCGACACAAGCGGCTCTTCTTCCTGCCGGTCTGCCGCCGTCTGGCGGTGGTGGCGGGGGCGGCCATTCTCTCCTTCGGCTGCCTTCTCTTCTTCCCCGAAATCGCCCGCAACCTGGGGGGGTATCTCCCCCAGTCCCTGCCGCTGATGGTCTTTTTGATGTACCTGCTCTCCATTGGCGACCAGGCCTGCCGCGCCATGTTCTACAACTGCGACATCAGCCTGCTGCGCTACGGCTTCTACCGGCAAAAGGAGGTCATCCTCCGCAACTTCCGCATCCGGCTGCGGCGGCTCTGCGGCTTCAACCTCATCACCGCCGGGGGCATCTGCCTCTACGTCCTCTCCTTCGGGCTGGCGGCCGGGCTGAACTGGCCTCCGCTGGACATCCTCTCCTACTGCGCCACCGTGCTGATGCTGGCCGTCTTTTTCTCGGTGCACCACCTGTTCCTCTACTACGTGTTCCAGCCCTACACCGCCGAGCTGGACATCAAAAACCCCTTCTACACCCTGCTGAACATGGTGGTCTACATCGCCTGCTTTGTCTGTCTCAAGCTGGACAGCCAGCCCGCCGGCTTTGCCTTCATCGTGCTGGGGGCCACCATCCTCTACACCGCCGCCGCCCTGGTGCTCATCTACCGCTGGGCGCCCAAGAACTTCCGGGTCAAATAGGCGGCTAAATCACGAGCGCCGCGCCGCCCCATTTTGGGGGTGGCGCGGCGCTCGTTCTATTCGGGGCGGGGGGCCCCCTCTTCCGGCTAGGACGGGGACTGCTGATGTTGGGTTTGTGCCGGTCAAAGAGGAGGGCGCTGGGGAGAGTTGCAGCCCTCTTTTCAGTCGCATTGGCCGGTCCGCGGGGCGTTGTCTGCAAAGCTGTTGTCCCGCAGCTTGACCGGCGCGAATTGGGCCCGATCCGCAGCCCTTTAGATGTCCGGCAGGAGCCCCTCTCCCACCAACTGGGGAGGGACAACGGAGCGCCCCTTTTTGATTCCCAAAAGGGCGGAGAGGCCGCCTGTTTTCCCCCGACAGTCCGAGCGCCCTCCCTCCCACCGCCGGGCACGGGGGCGAAGGCAAGGGTGAGAGTGAGGGCGACCGGTCAGCGGGGCGCCCTCGGGGCCTCTCCCTCCCCCTCCAGCCGCCGGCGCTGCCGCCAGAGATAAACCACCGAGCAGAGGAAGGCGCCCCCCTCCGCCAGGGGGACCGCCAGCCAGATGCCCGCCCTCCCCCAGACCCGGGGCAGGTACAGGATGGCGGGCGCCAGCAGGCCGAAGGTGCGCAGAAAGGAGAGCAGGGCCGAGGTCCTACCGTCCGACAGGGCGGTAAAATAGGCCGAGGAGAAGAGATTGATCCCCGAGAAGAGGAAGGAGTAGGCAAAGAGGGAGAACCCCTCTGCCGCCAAATTTGCCACCGCTTGGTCCTCCCCCGCAAAGAGGGCGGCGATCCGGCCGCCCCCCAGCAGGGCCGCGGCGAACACCGCCAGGGAGGAGAGCCCCACCGCCCCCAGGGCCAGGCGGGTGGTCCTCGCCAGGGCCGAGCGGTCCCCCCGCCCATACTGGTAGCTGATGACCGGGGCCACCCCCATGGAGAAGCCGATGTAGAGGGTGCTGAGCACGAACTGGGAGTAGATGAGGACGGTGATGGCCGCCACCCCCTCCTCCCCCAGGCGGGCCATCATGGCGGCGTTGAAGAGAAAGGTGGTCACCGCTGCCGCCAGCTGGCCCACCATCTCGCTGCAGCCGTTGCGGCAGCTCTCGGCCACCGCTTGCCACCCGCCGCCGGGGCGGGCGAAGCGCAGGCTCCCCCCGTCCCGGGCGAAAAACCAGAGACCGGCCGCCACGGGGATGGCGTAGCCGATCCCCGTCCCGAGGGCGGCCCCCGCCACCCCCATCCCCCCGGGGACGATGAAGAGCCAGTCCAGCAGGGCGTTGGCGCAGCCCGACCCCAGGGTGAGCGCCAGCCCCAGCCCGGGACGGCCCGCCGTCACCAGCAGGTTTTGAAAGAACACCTGCCCCAGCCCCGCCGGGGTGAAGAGGAGGATGACGGCCAGGTAGTCGCGGCAGTAGGGGTAGAGCCGCTCGCTGGCCCCCAGCCCCCGGATGAGGGAGGGCAAAAAGAGCAGCCCACCCAGGGCGATCAGCACCCCGAGGGCCCCGGCGAAAAGGGCCAGCAGGGTGAACTTGCGGCGGGCGGCCAGGGCGTTTCCCGCCCCCATCTCCCGCGCCACCAGGGCGCTCCCCCCGGTGGCCAGCATGGTCCCCAGCCCCACCGTCAGGTTGATGACCGGGCAGACGATGTTCACCGCCGAGAGGGCGTCGGTCCCCACCAGCCGGGCGATAAACAGGGTGTCCACCACCGTGTAAAGCCCCATGAACAGCATGGTCCCCACCGTGGGCAGGGCAAAGCGCAGCAGGGCGGCGGGGCCGAAAGCCCGGTCCAGGGGGTTGGCCCCCTCGGTTTTTTTACCCATCCCGCCGCCTCCCCTCCGGGGGAAAGAGGATCATCTGCTGGGTGGGGTAGCCAAATTCCACCCGCAGGGGGCCCTCGACAAAGCCCAGGCGCAAAAAGGCGGCCCGATAGCCCGGATCGGCCCGGTCCCCCGCGCGAAAGGTGGTCAGGTAGAGGGGGCTGCCCGGCCAGCGGGCGGCGGCAAAGCGGAGCATTGCCCGGGCCGCCCCCCGCCGCCGGCAGTGGGGCGACACCGTCAGGTAATCGATCCACCCGGGCGCGCGCCCCAGGATGACCGCCCCCGCCAGCTCCCCCTCCCCGGTGGGCAGGAGGAAGGCCCGCCCCTCCGCCACTGCCGCCGCGAGGGCGCGGCCGAACCCCTCCTCCTCCAGGTGGGGAAAGCCCTCCACCGTGGAAAAGGCCAGCTCTGTCCAGGCGGGGATGTCCTCCTCCCGGGCCGGGCGCACCGCGCCAAATCGCCGCGCCCCTCTGGCAGAGAGCTGCCGGGGGCGATGGCGAAGCTGCAGGGGGTAAAAGTGCCCCTCTTCCCGAAAGGCGTGGGGCGGCTGCTTGTAAAAGGCGGCAAAGGCGGCGGTGAAGGCCTGTTGGCTCTCATACCCCGCCGCCAGGGCGATGTCCGCCAGGGGCCGGTGGGTGTAGCAGAGCTGCAGCGCCGCCTCGGTCAGCCGGCGGCGCTGGGCGTAGCGGGCGGGCGGCAGCCCCACCGCCCCCACAAAGGCCCGCTGCAGGTAGTAGGGGGAGTAGTGCAGCCGTTCGGCCAACTCGGCCAGCGGGATGCGGCGCTGCAGCTCCTCCTCGATGATGGCGACCGCCTCTGCCGCCAGTTTTCGCGCGCTGTTCAACGGCGCTCCCCCCTCTCTGTTTTTTTCAGTATAGCAGACCGGCGCGCAGGGCGCTTTCTCTCCCTTGCCCATTTTGCCCACTTTGCGCGGGGAGGCGCGAAAAACCGCCTCAAAAGCGGAAACGGTTTGCCGTCGAAATGCCCCGCCGCTGTCAAACAGCCGCCTTTTTTTCGGGACAGATGCCAACGGTGCCAGACCGCCCCCGAAAAATCGACAAATTTGTGAGCAGTTTGCCCCTTTCTTTCTGTCCTGCCGCCGTGGTATCCTGGTGGTACTTTGGAAATTGGAATGCAGGAGGAAAGACGCCTATGGAACTCTTGAAGCAGCGCATCTTACAGGACGGAAAGGTCAAGCCCGGCCACATTTTGAAGGTGGACAGCTTTCTCAACCACCAGATGGACATCCCCCTTCTCGACGAGATCGGGGCGGAGTTTGCGCGCCGGTTCGCAGGGGTGCCGGTCAGCAAGATCCTCACCATCGAGGCGTCGGGCATCGGCATCGCCGCCATCGCCGCCCGCCACTTCGGCAACGTGCCGGTGATCTTTGCCAAAAAGACCAAGTCCAAGAACCTGGACGGGGACATCCTCACCGCCCAGGTGACCTCCTACACCCGGGGCACCACCTTTGATATTCAGGTGGAGAGCAAGTTTGTCAACCCGGGGGACCACATCCTCATCCTCGACGACTTTTTGGCCCGCGGACAGGCCCTGTTGGGCCTCATCCAGCTGGTGCAGCAGGCGGGCGCCACCATCGCCGGCTGCGGCATCGTCATCGAAAAGGGCTTTCAGGACGGCGGGGAGCTGGTGCGCCGGACCGGCGTCCGGCTGGAGAGCCTGGCCGTCATCAAGGAGATGAGCGACGACAGCCTGGTCTTTGCCGACTGACCCACCCGCCCAATGCCACCGCCGGGGACGCCCCCTCTCGACCGCCGAGGGGGGGCGTCCCTTTTTTCGCGCAGAATTTACAATTTTTTCATAGCTGCCGCCGGAGCGCCCACTACAATAGAAAACACGGCCCGGCATATCTCTCCGGGCCGGAGACTAGACTACTGTATATCGGCCGCCCCTCCCGGCGGCACAGAAAAGAAGGGTGAAACGCAATATGTCACAAACGCTCTACTACAACGGCCACATCTACACCATGGAGCCCGGCGACCAGTGCCGCTGCGAGGCTGTTTTGGTGGCAGACGGCCGCATTTTGGGGGCCGGCGCACTCGCCGCCATGGAGCAGCTGGCCGACGCCGGTGTCCGCCGGGTGGACCTGGAGGGAAAGACCCTCCTCCCCTCCTTCATCGACCCCCACAGCCACCTCTCCATGCTGGCAAACACCCTGCACGCCGTCCCCCTGGGGGACTGCACCAGCTACCGGCAGATCGTGCAGCGGCTGCGAGAGGCCGTCGCCAGCGGGGACCTGGAGCCCGGCCAGTGGGTCGTCGGCTTTGGCTACGATCACAACCGCCTCGAAGAGGGGCGCCACCCCACCCGGCAGGTGCTCGACCAGGTCAGTTCCACCCGGCCGGTGCTCATCACCCACCAGTCGGGCCACATGGGGGTGGCCAACACCATCGCCTTAAACGAGGGCGGCTACACCCCCCAGACCCCCGACCCCGAGGGCGGCAAGATTGGACGGGACTACGCCACCGGGGAGCTCAGCGGCTATCTGGAAGAAAACGCCTTCATCTCCTTCTCCTCCTCCGCCTCCGGCCTGGCCCCCACCTTCGCGCAGATGCTGGCCCTCTGCGAAAAGGCGCAGGAGGTGTATCTCAAACACGGTATCACCACCGCTCAGGAGGGGATGGTCAAGCACCAGAACTTCACCCTGCTGCGCACCCTGGCCGAGCACGGCAGCCTGAAATTGGACCTGGTGGGCTATGTCGACTTGAAGGACGAGGCGGAGATCGCCAAGGAAAACCCCGAGTACCTGCGCCAGTACCGCAACCGGCTGAAAATCGGCGGCTACAAGATCTTCCTCGACGGCTCGCCCCAGGGCAAGACCGCCTGGCTCTCCGCCCCCTACGAGGGCGAGCGGGACGGCTACTGCGGCTACCCCATCTACAAGGACGCCGAGGTGGAGCGGTTTTGCAAAATCGCCATGGGCGAGGGGATGCAGCTGCTCTGCCACTGCAACGGCGACGCGGCCTCGCAGCAGTACCTGGACGCCTTTGCCGCGGCCAAGGCCGCCCTGCCGGACAAAGACACCTGCCGCCCGGTGATGATCCACGCCCAGACGGTCCGCCCCGGCGACCAGCTGCCCCGGATGAAGGAGCTGGGGATGATGCCCTCCTACTTTGTCGCCCACACCTATTTCTGGGGGGACACCCACCTGAAAAACCTGGGGCAGGAGCGGGCCACCCGCATCTCCCCCGCCGCCTCCACCTTAAAGGCGGGCATCCCCTTCACCTTCCACCAGGACACCCCCGTCTTGGAGCCGGATATGCTCCGCACCGTCTGGTGCGCGGTCAACCGCATCAGCCTCTCGGGAGCCGACATGGGAAAAGAGGAGCGCATCTCCCCCCTGGAGGCGCTGAAGGCCGTGACCATCAACGCCGCCTACCAGTACTTTGAAGAGGACGAAAAGGGCTCCATCGCCCCCGGCAAGCTGGCCAACCTGGTCATCCTCGACCAGGACCCCATGGAGGTGGACCCCATGGCGATCTGCGACATCCGGGTGGTGGAGACCATCCGCGAGGGCGAAACCCTCTACCGCGCCTGAGGGACAGGCGACAAAAGAGCGCGCGAACGGTGTTCGCGCGCTCTTTTTTGCTGTTTTAATCCTGGTGAAAGAAAACCCCCATGACGGTTTTCCACATCAGTTTGAAATCCTCCCCGAGGCCGAAGTTTTGCAGGTATTCCAGGTTGTAGCGCATCTTGGCGGGCAGCACCCGGGTGACGTAGGCCTGGTCGATGTCGCTGCAGCCCTCTTCCATGGCCTGGTTGAGGATGGTCTGCTCGTCCTTGAACTTAATGCTGGCGTTGGAGGTGATCCCCGCCGGCAACAGCAGGGTGGCCCGCATCTCATCGGTGTAGGCGTCCACGTACTGGGGCACCTCGGGGCGGGTGCCCACAAAGGTCATCTGCCCCAAAAAGACGTTGATGAGCTGGGGCAGCTCGTCCAGCCGGTAGGTGCGCAGCTTGTCCCCCACCCGGGTGACCCGGCTGTCGCCGGGAGCGGTGACGGCGCTGCCCAACTTGTCCGCGTCCTGTACCATGGTGCGAAACTTGAAGATGCGAAAGGGCTTGCCGCCGGTGGTGATCCGCTCCTGCCGGAAAAAGACCGGCCCGCGGGAGTCGCACTTGATGACCACCGCCAGCACCAGCAGCAGCGGCGACAGACAGATGAGCATCAGGGCGCTGACGATCAGGTCAAAGGCCCGCTTGCAGAGAAGGCTCCCCTTTTTCTTGAGCAGCCTGTCCCTGTATTGGTGGATGATGGGGGCGTCCATCGCCCCCGTCAGTTTCCCTGGTATCATACATCTTCCTCAAGGCTTTGCAGGACCGCTGCGATCACATATTCCACCTGCTCGTCGGTGAGGGTGCTGTACAGGGGAAGGGTCATCTCGTTTACAAACTGGGCGTAGGCGTTGGGGTAATCGGCAATGTCAAAGCCCAGGTTTTTGTATGCGCTCAACAGCGGCAGCGGCTTGTAGTGGACGTTGGTAGCGACCCCCTTCTCGGCGATGCGCTCGATGAGGGCGTTTCGCTTTTCTAGGCTGTAGCCGGGGATCCGGGTCAGGTAGAGGTGGCCGGAGGACTGGTACTCCCCGGTGTAGTGGGGCATGACCTCCAGCTTGCCGGCAAAGGCGGCGTCGTAGCGCGTGACCACAGAGCGGCGCTCGGCCAGCAGCTGGGGATAGCGCTCCAACTGGCTCTGGCCCAGGCCCGCCAAAATGTCGGTCATATTGCACTTGTAGGCCGGGGAGACGATGTCGTACTCCCAGGCGCCCAACTTGGTCTTGGAGAGGGCGTCTTTGGTCTGCCCGTGCAGGGAGAGCAGCATGAACTGGCGGTAGATCTCCTCCCCGTCGATGCCGGGAAAGTCCAGCCAGGTGGCACTCCCCCCCTCGGCGGTGGTGAGGTTTTTCACCGCGTGGAAGGAAAAGCAGGTGAAGTCGGCCACAGAGCCGATCTGCCTGCCCTTGTAGGTGGCCCCTACCGAGTGGGCGGCGTCCGCCACCACGGCCACCCGGCCGATGGCCTTTTGCAGGTCGCTAGCCGGGGTGAAGAGGTCTTTTTTCCCCTCCAACACCGAGAAGATGGCGTCGTAGTCGGCGGGCACCCCGCCGATGTCCACCGGAATGACCGCCTTGGTTTTCGGAGTGATGGCCTTTTCCAGATTGGCAGCCGACATGTGGTAGCTGCCCTCGTCCACATCGATGAGGACCGGGGTGGCGCCCACGTGGCAGATGACGCTGCAGGAGGCCGTGTAGGTATATGCAGAGGTGATGACCTCATCCCCCGGGCCGATGCCCAGCACCCGCAGAGAGAGCTCCAGCGCGGCGGTGGCCGAGTTGAGGCAGGCGGTGTGGGCGGTGCCGCAGTAGGCGGAGAGGTCCTTTTCCAACTGTTTGGTCTTGGGGCCGGTGGTGATCCAACCCGAACGAAGGGCATCAACTACATTGGCGATGTCCTGTTCGCTGATATCCGGGGGAGAAAAGGGAATTTTCATTACAGATCGCACTCATTTCTCTTGATTACTCGGTGGATAAGCCACAGAAGAAAGGACGGCACCCTGCCCGAGGCAGCATTGGGCCGACCTTGCTTGAATCAATTGTAATCGTTTCCCCATGGCCTGTCAAGAAATGGGGGCACTTTATCACGGAAAATTCATTTTCTCCTCCGGCTTTTCAGACAGCGTTCACAGGGGGTTCATGTTCTCTTTTTCGGCGGCCGTTTCAGGGTCATCCTCTATGTATATTTTTTCCTTTTGCGTGACTTTTATTCCCCCCTGTACCGCCGGCGGCCACCTGTGGTATAATGGCAGAAATGTGGCTGTCCTGCGGCGATTGCCGGGCTGCTGCGCACCCCCATACCATCCCCCTGCCCATGGCTCAACGGCGCGCTTTTCGGTGGGAAGGGTGGGCAAAATAGGCAGGCGGCGAAATCCAAGTCAAAAAAGGGGGCCACTCCCCCTCTGGCACTCCCCGCTGTGCCCGCAAGGGCTTGCGGCTGCACGGTGGGTTCGTCGGGCCGCCCTGCTCGTCGGCGCACGACCCCGCTCATCCCGCCTGCCGCCCCACTCCCGAAGAGATGAAGCGCCTGTTTTGGCAGGGGCGAACTGTAAAAAAGAGAGAAAGAGGGTACTTTTGTGAAGGATAAAACTGTGGTCCTCAACGCCGACCGCATCAACTACGACGGCAAAATCGACTTCTCCCACATCGCCTCCCAGGTCACCGTCTACGGCGCCACCGACGAGGGACAACTGTTGGAGCGCATTCAGGGATACGACATTGTGGTGACCAAGGAGATGCCCGTCTCCGCCGAGAGCATCCGCCGGTTCCCCGATTCGGTCAAGCTCCTCTGCGAGGCGGGAACCGGCTACAACAACATCGACCTGGCCGCCGCCAAGGCCCGGGGGATCACCGTCTGCAACATCCCCGCTTACAGCACCCAGCGGGTTGCACACACCGTCTTTTTGCTGCTGCTCAACCTCTTTTCCTCCATGCAAAAGCAGCAGGCCATGCTCTGCCGGGGCGATCACAGCAATTTTGAGCAGTTTCTCCAGGTCGACCATCTGGAGCTCAACGGCAAGACCCTGGGGGTCGTCGGGGCCGGTCACATCGGCCGGGCAGTCATCCGTCTGGCCCACGCCTTTGACATGGAGGTGCTGGCCTACACCCGCACCTCTCGGCCCGACGAGGAGGGGGTGCGGTATGTCCCCCTCGACACCCTGCTGCGGGAGAGCGACGCCGTGACCCTCCACTGCCCCCTCACCGAACAGACCCGCCACCTGATCGACGAGGCGGCCCTCGCCAAGATGAAACCGACCGCCTTCCTCATCAACACCTCCCGTGGGGCCTTGATCGATGAGCCCGCCCTCATTCGGGCCCTGACTGCCCGACAGATCGCCGGGGCCGGACTGGATGTGTTGGAGCAGGAGCCTCCCCGGCCGGACAACCCGCTCTACACCCTGGACAACGTGGTCCTCACCCCCCACATGGGTTGGAAGGGGCTGGAGACCCGCCAGCGTCTTGTCGACCTGTTGGGAGAAAACATCGCCGCCTTCTGCCGGGGAGAGCCCCGCAACGTCATCGTCTGAACTTCAATTGACAGATCAAGTGGGTAAAAAGAGGGAGCCGGAGCAGCAGATGCTGCTCCGGCTCTTTTTTTTGTGCGGGGGATTGTGCTCTGGGATAAGAAGTTTGCACGGCGGCTGTATCTGTGCAGGTGCTGAAGTTTTAGGTCGTGTCCCCGAATGGAGGACGACAGTGCCGTCGGCGGTGGTGATCGCAGTCTTAGCCCAATTCCAATCCACGCCCCCCGCACGGGGGGGACAACGCCTTCCGGCCTCAGGTCGGAGTAGGCCATCACAAGAAGTTATGGTATTCCCGCGCGCCAAACAAGACGCGCATAATAAAAACTTCTTTCTCTAATTTGTTTACGAGATAGAAGATTAAATAATTTTCGACAACCAATTTGCGATAGCCTTTAGACGCAAGATACACATCCTCTACTTCAGGCCCAGTATATGGATATTGTTCTAACCGGCTGATAGACTGCTCCATCTGATCAAGTAAGCGAATTGCAGCTGCTTCATTATAAAGCGTTTTTGATATATAAGTGTCTATTGAATCTAGGTCCTCAAATGCTAATGGAGTATATCTGATTTTGTAAATATCATTTTCCATGCTTCTCACGTAGGCGCCCAAATACTTCTTCTCCATCTAGAAGAGACACGCCATCCTCCACTTGCTTTTCTGCGGCTCCTAATTTGCGATAGACGTCTAGGAGTCCAAGCTGTCTCTCATAGGTCTCCATACTCATTACAACTAAATGTCCACTACCGTTTTTTGTAATATATACTGGCTCATTTTTTTGGTGACACAACTCTGAAATCTTGCTTGTGTCGCGCAAATCTGCAATGGGTCTAATAGTCGGCATCTTTATCAGCTCCTTTCGCTATTATATTATACCGCAATAAAGAGCAGAATACAACCATAATTTTGTACATAATTATGGTTGTATTCTGCTATATAGTTCGATCTCAGGTCGGGTCTCTGCTATGGAGTATTTACGGGTCTAAAAAATCAAGGCTAGACGGCACCAGAACTTAAATCTGGCTGCTGTAATGAGAGAAGACCTACGGCCTGCTCTTGTCTGGACCCCAGCCACACGGATTTCAATCCACGTCCCCTGCGTGAGGGGACGACGATTCCATCAAGGCAGATCATGTCCGACGGTGTATTTCAATCCACGTCCCCTGCGCGAGGGGACGACCTCTGCGTGAAGATGAGCATGGGGCAGATGGTCGGGATTTCAATCCACGTCCCCTGCGTGAGGGGACGACATGTAGTGCGGGTTGCCCCCGGCTCCCGTGATGTTATTTCAATCCACGTCCCCTGCGTGAGGGGACGACCATGCGCCAGATTTATGGCCGGAAGTATCTTCTGATTTCAATCCACGTCCCCTGCGTGAGGGGACGACATGGTCGCGGCCAGCCTGATGCCGATATGTTTTTATTTCAATCCACGTCCCCTGCGTGAGGGGACGACCGGCAGCGACCTGGAGGATGACGACACCTACCGGATTTCAATCCACGTCCCCTGCGCGAGGGGACGACTTTCTAATCTCGAAAATGGGCGGCGGGGGATTACAATTTCAATCCACGTCCCCTGCGTGAGGGGACGACACAGCGTGGTAAAGGTCATAAGGGATGGAGAAGGATTTCAATCCACGTCCCCTGCGTGAGGGGACGACGGGCCAGATCGTCGAAAAAGCGAAAAGTACGGCCTATTTCAATCCACGTCCCCTGCGTGAGGGGACGACACCTGTTTTGGAATATGCAATTACCCCAAAAATATTTCAATCCACGTCCCCTGCGTGAGGGGACGACCGGGGGCACAGAATCGGCAGCGTGTGGAAGTTTGATTTCAATCCACGTCCCCTGCGTGAGGGGACGACAGCAAAACAGCACAAAAACAAGGCGCTGCTTTCCTCTTTAGGATACTCTTTCCACAAAATCCTGTCAAATGCAAATCCCATTTTTCCCAGACTTCTCCATTCCGCCGCAAAAGGCCGGTATTCTGCGGTGCGAACCTCCCGGCAAATGGATGTGCACTTGGGGTTCGCACCCACGAATTGGGGGGAAAGCGTGCAAAAGAGCTGGACGCAGACGCGTCCAGCTCTTTGAATCGAGGGATATGCGAGGGCAGGGCAATCAGCCCGGGGGCCAGGCCAGCGAGCGGCCGGCCAGCACGTGGAAGTGCAGGTGACCCACCGTCTGGCCGCCGTCCTTGCCGCAGTTGTTGACGATGCGGTAGCCGTCTTTCAGCCCCAGCTCCCCCGCCAGCTTGGCGATGGTGGCGAAGATGTGGGCGACAATGGCGCTGTTTTCTTCAGTCAGCTCGTCGCAGCTGGCGATGTGGGCCTTGGGGATGACCAGAAAGTGGACCGGCGCCTGGGGATCGACATCGTAAAAGGCCAGGATCGAGTCGTCCTCATAGAGCTTTTTCGAGGGGATCTCCCCCCCTGCGATCTTGCAAAAAAGGCAATCCACTGGGCACTCCTCCCTTCTGCTGGCGAGCAGGGGCTCTCCCCCGCCCGCCGGGCGATTCTGTGTAAGCGCTGACGCCGCGCCCTGTCACAGGCGGGGCGGAAAAGGCACTAGTGGGCGATCATTCGGGCGATGATGCTGGGTACCTGGGCGATGGCCTCGTCGATTTTGAAGATCTCCTTGACGCCGGCCATGGCATTGTCGGCCCGGCCGCCGCCGCTGCCCCCGGCCAGTTTGGCGATCTCCTTGACCAGATTGCCGGCGTGGACCCCGGCCTCAACGGCCTCCTTGCCGCAGGAGACGCAGATAGTGCCCTTGCCGTCGACCACGGTGGAGAGGACGGCCACCATCCGCGACGCCTTGTCCCGCACCCGTTCGCCCATCGAGCGCAGGCTCTTGGCGTCGGTGCCGGTGAAGGAGGCGCTGACCAGCCGCACGTTCCCCACCTCGGTGGCCTGCTCGAAGAGGCTGTCCATCTGGATGGCGGCCAGCTGGCTGCCCAGCTCCTCGATCTGCTTGCCGCAGCGCTTGAGCTCGCCCATCACCGACTCAGCCTTTTCCACCAAGTCGGCGGGGTTTTGCAGTTTCAGGGCCCGGGCGGCCTGCTGGATGGCCTCCTGGTCGCGGTCGAGCTGGCGGATGACGCCGAAGCCGGTGACGGCCTCGATCCGGCGGACGCCGGCGGCCACCGAGCTCTCGGAGAGGATCTTGAACAGCCCGATGCAGCCGGTGTTCTTCACGTGGGTGCCGCCGCAGAACTCGCGGGAGAAATCCCCCACCGAGCAGACCCGGACGGTGTCTCCGTACTTCTCGCCAAAGAGGGCCATGGCCCCCAGCTGCTTGGCCTCCTCAATGGGCATCTCCCGCACGTCGGTGGGCAGGGCCTCCATGATCTTGCGGTTGACCAGCTCCTCCACCTGGGCCAGTTCCAGCCCGCTCATGGAGGAGAAGTGGGAGAAGTCAAAGCGGACGCGGTCCTTGGTCACCAGCTGGCCGGCCTGGTGGACATGCTCGCCCAACACCTCCCGCAGGGCGGCCTGCAGCAGGTGGGCAGAGGTGTGGTTGCGGGCCACGGCGGCGCGGTAGTCCTTGTCCACCGAGAGGCGCAGGGCGTCGCCGGTGTGGAGGGTGCCGCACTGCACGGTGACGGTGTGGAGGTACTGGCCGGTGGGGGACTTGGTGCAGCCCTCCACCAGGGCGGCGACCCCCTCGCCGGTGATGGCGCCCCGGTCCCCCACCTGTCCGCCGCTCTCGGCGTAGAAGGGGGTGGTGTCGAAGATGAGGGTGGCCTGCTCGCCGGCGGTGACGCTGTCAGCCAGCTGGCCGCCCGCGATGATGCAGGCCAAGCGGGCCACCGCGTCCAGCTTTTCATAGCCCACAAACGCGGTGCGGGGCAGGTCCAGCTCGGCGGTGACGTCCTCCGACCAGGCGATGGTGTCCATCTGCTCCCTGGCGGCGCGAGCCCGCTGGCGCTGCTGCTCCATCAGCTCGTTGAAGGTCGCTTCGTCCAGGCCGATCTCCCGCTCGGCCACGATCTCCCGCACCAGGTCGATGGGGAAGCCGAAGGTGTCGTAGAGCTTGAAGGCCTCGTCCCCGGAGAGGACGGCCTTGCCGGCTTTGATCTGCTCGGCGCTGATGTGGTCGAGCATGGTGCCCAGCAGATCCATCCCCTGGTCGATGGTCTTTTCAAAGCGGAGCTCTTCGTTCTGGATGACCTTTTTGATGTACTCCCGCTTCTCGCCCAACTCGGGGTAGGCGCCGATGTTCTCGTCGATGACGGTGTCGCAGACCTGGTAGAGGAAGGCCCGGTCGATGCCCAGCAGCCGGCCGTGGCGGGCGGCCCGGCGCAGCAGCCGGCGCAGCACGTAGCCCCGGCCCTCGTTTTGCGGCACCACCCCGTCGGAGACCATGAAGACGGTGGAGCGGATGTGGTCGGTCACCACCCGCAGGGAGACGTCGGTGCGGGGGTCCTCGCCGTAGTGGACGCCGGCGATCTTGCTGATGTGCTTCATGATGTTCTGGACGGTGTCCACCTCGAAGAGGTTGTCCACCCCCTGCATCAGGCAGGCGAGGCGCTCAAGCCCCATGCCGGTGTCGATGTTCTTGTGCTCCATCTCGGTGTAGTTGCCCTCGCCGTCGTTGACGAACTGGGAGAACACCAGGTTCCAAAACTCCATGAAGCGGTCGCACTCGCAGCCGGGGCCGCAGTCGGGGCTGCCGCAGCCGTACTTCTCGCCCCGGTCAAAGTAGATCTCGGAGCAGGGGCCGCAGGGGCCGGCGCCGATCTCCCAGAAGTTGTCCTCCTTGCCCAGGCGGACCACCCGCTCGGGGGCCACGCCGATCTCCTTGGTCCAGATGTCGTAGGCCTCGTCATCGTCCAGGTAGATGGTGACCCAGAGCTTGTCCACCGGGATCTCCAGCCGCTGGGTGATGAACTCCCAGGCCCAGGCGATGGCCTCTTTCTTGAAGTAGTCGCCAAAGGAGAAGTTGCCCAACATCTCAAAGTAGGTGCCGTGGCGGGCGGTCTTGCCCACCTGCTCGATGTCGGGGGTGCGGATGCACTTTTGGCAGGTGGTGACCCGGACGTTGGGCGGGGTCTCCTGGCCGAGAAAGTACTTTTTCAGCGGGGCCATCCCCGAGTTGATGAGCAGGAGGCTGTTGTCCCCCTGGGGCACCAGCGGGGCGCTGGGGAGGCGGGTGTGCCCCTTCTCCTCAAAAAAGGCGAGAAACTCTTCCCGCAGTTGATTCAGTCCAGTCCATTTCACGATCGACTCGCTCCTCTTCTCTCGTTGGTTGCGCCGAAGGGGTCTGCCCCTGGCCGGCGGCCGCGGCATACAAAAAAACAGCTCCGCCCCCACTCTGGGACGAAAGCTGTCAGTTTCCGCGGTACCACCCAAATTGCGCAGGGCGCAAAGGCCCCCGCCTCTTTGCGGCCGTAACGGGGCCGGGCCCGCCGCCGGTCCTCCCGGCGAAACTCCAAGGCGGCAGCCATGCGCCCCGCCCAAGGGCCCTTTCAGCACAGGGGCCCCTCTCTGGGTGGGGAGGCGCACAGCCTTCCTCTTCAGCGTCTTTCACAAAGATGATTGTACACGCACCGGCCGCCGTTTGTCAAGGAAAAGGCGGCTTTTTCAGGCCATTTTCCCCGCCCGCCCAGACCGGACACCCAAAATCGGTAAAAAGCCCCTCTTTTTTGGCGCCCGCTCTGGAAAAACGGGGCCAAATCGCGTATACTGGCTCTGTTTGGAAAAGCTAGAGAGAAAGGACGTGACCGGAGATGAAAATCGACTGGAAAGAGGAGGGGAAGAAGGTCCCCTTCATCGTGGCGGGGAACGCCATCCTGGCCCTGGGGGTGGTGGCCTTTATCGTGCCCGGGGGGCTGATTTCCGGCGGGGCCACCGGCCTGGCCCTGCTCATCAGCCACCTGCTGCCGGTGGACATCTCGTTGGCGCTTTCGGCCCTCAACTTCGTCCTCTTTTTCGTGGGGGCGGCCTTTTTGGGGCGGCGCTTTGCCCTGTCCACCCTCCTTTCCTCGGTGCTCTACCCGCTGTTTGTCAAGCTGTTTCAGTCTGTCCCCGCCCTGACCACCTTCACCGACAACATCCTCTTGCAGACGGTGTACAGCGGGCTGCTGGTGGGGCTGGGGGTCGGCCTGGTGCTGCGGGTAGGCTCCTCCACCGGGGGGATGGACATCCCGCCGGTGATCCTCCACGAAAAGGTGGGGCTGCCCCTGGCGGGGCTGATGTACGGCTTTGACACGGTGATCCTGCTCTGCCAAATCGGCTATTCCAGCGCTGAGCAGGTGCTCTTCGGGGTGCTGGAAGTCCTCATCAGCGCCCTGGTGATGAGCCGGGTGCTGCTGCTGGGCAAGAGCCAGACCCAGGCCATGATCATCAGCCCCAAGTACCAGGAGATCAGCCAGGCCATTCAGGAACAGCTGGAGCGGGGCACCACCCTGCTGGCGGCCACCACCGGCTACCTGCTGGCCAACCAGCAGGTGGTGATGGCGGTGGTCTCCAACCGGGAACTGGCCCGGCTCAAATCGGTGGTGACCGCCATCGACCCCCAGGCCTTCATGGTGCTCAGCGAGGTGGGGGAGGTGCGGGGGCGCGGCTTCTCCTTTGAGCAGGAGCGCCGTCGCCGACCCGGACAGACCCGATAAAAAAAGGAAGAGGCCCCCGGACGGCAGCGCTGTCCGGGGGCCCTCTCTTTTGCCTGTCGGGGACACTCACTCGACGGTGACTTCCAGGGAGTGGAGGAGGTTGACGGCCTCGGGGAAGGAGAAGCGGGCCCCCTTCATCCGGCTGGTGAGAACGTCGACCTCATACCCCGTCGCCTCGCGGAAATCCGCCCTCCGCAGGTCGCACTTGAAAAACTCGGTCCCCTCCAGCCGGCAGCCGAAAAAGCGGCTCTCGAAGAGGTCGCACTCGCCGAAGGTGGAGCGCAGGAGGGCGCAACTGGAAAAGTCAAACCGGCGCAGGCTCATCCCGGTGAAGGTGTTGTACCTGAGCTGGCAGTCCTCCAGGCTGCTGACCGGCTCGGCAAAGCGGCCGCTGGGCAGCAGTTCGCCCCAGTTGACCCCCACCAGGGAGGAGGCGACCCAGTCGGTGCCGCGGAGTTCCGATCCCTCGCTGCGCAGGTTGGTCACCCGGCACCCCTCGAACCGGCAGCCGGAGAAGGTGCAGCCCAGCAGCCGGCAGTTTTCGGCGGCGCAGTCGCGAAAGGTGCAGTCGGCAAAGGTGCACCCCGCAAGGGTCTCCCCCTCCAGCCGCACCCCCTCGAAAAGGCGGTCTTCAAAAGAGCTGTTTTCCACCATTGTGCAATCCCTCCCTGCCCCCTCTCCGCCCACGGGGCGGGGAGGGGATATGGGGGGATTATAGCACATCCCGCCCGGCGGGACAACGGGGCTGACGAGGGAGGCCGGGCACACCTTTTTCCCCACCTTCCCGTAGACTGGCGGAGGCCGCGCGGACGGCCAAACACTGCTGTGAGAGGAAGGAATGCCATGCAAAACTGCAAAAGCGACCCGGCGCAGGCCGGGCTGAGGCGCTGTCTGGGGCTGCGGGAGACCATCACCCTGACGGTGGGAACGGTGATCGGGGTGGGGCTGTTCACCGTGGGGGCCAACGTGGTGGGGATGCTGGGGCCCGCCACCATCCTCGCCACCCTGGCGGCCATGTTGGTGAGCATCTACCCCGCCCTGCTCTATGCCGAGATGGGGGCCGCCCTCCCCTTTTCCGGGGGTACATATCAATACGCGTCGCTGGGGTTGGGGCGGCCCTTTGGGATGCTGGCGGGGTGGAATTTCATCATCTCCATGGTGTCGGTGGCCAGCGGCGAGGCCCTGGCCTTCAGCTTCTACCTGCGCACCCTGCTGGGGGCCCTGGGGATCGAGCTGCCCCTCTCGGACCGGTGGGTGGCCTGCATCACCCTGGTGGTCTTTTTGCTGCTGGCCGTGCGGGGGGTGGAGATGACCGGGCGGCTGCAAAACGGGTTCCTCTTTTTCTTCTGGGGGGTGGCGGCGGTCTGGGTGCTCTCCCTTCTGCCCTCCCTGACCGGCGGCGGGCCGGTGGCGGTGCCCGACCCGTCCAGCCTGACCCCCAGCGGCTTTCTGGGGTGCGTCTGTCTCATCTGGTGGTGTTTTGCCGGGTTTGAGACCTGCTGCGCCATGGGGGAGGAGATCCGCTACCCCCAGAAAAACCTGCCCCGGGCCCTCTTCCTGGCCCCGTTTTTGGTCTTTGCGGTCAACGGGCTGTTCCAGTGGGCGCTGGTGGCCCTGGTGCCGGGGGACGCCCTGGGGCAGCTGGCCACAGCGGCCGCCCCCTATGCCGAGGGGATGCGCCTGGCCGGGGTGGTGGGCTTCCCCCTGGTGCTCCTCTGCGCGGGCATCGCCTTTGGGGGCGACTTCTCCACCCTCAACGCCGGGGTGTCGGCCCCGGCGCGCTACCTCTACACCATGGCCAGGGACGGGGCGGCCCCCGCTGTCTTCGGCAGGCTGCACCCCCGCTGGCACACCCCTGCCGCGGCCGTGGCCGTCATCGGGGGGCTGATGGTTTTGCTGGTGGGCACCGGCTCCATCGCCTACATTGCCTCCCTCTCCCTCTTCGCGACCCTCTTTTACTACGTCATCGGCATCGCCGCGGCCTGTGGGCTGCGGCTGCACAAGCCCGACCTGACCCGACCCTACCGGGCCCCCCTGCTCTGGGTGGGGGCGCCGGTGAGCATCCTCATCTACCTGGTGATGATGACCCAGCTGGACCCCTTCGCCGCCCTGGCGGGGGCGGCCTGGTCGGCCCTGGGGCTGCTGCTCTACGCCCTCTGCCGCCGGGGAAAGCGGGGGGCGGAGATCGCGCTGCCCCCCCTACCCCCACCGCCGGGGCCGGAGGAGAGCCGAAAGATGGACCGCTCCTTCCGCCGCTGGGCCTGGGTAGTGGCGGCCGCCGCCCTGTTGGTCTTGGGGCTCAACCTGGCCCTGTTGGCCCGCTGAGACCCCGGCGGGGCGCATGAACCGCTCCCCCTTCGCATAGGAATGAAAAAATACAGGAATTTTGGGGGGAATCAAAATGGAGGGACGGCGGCTGACGGAGGGGAGCGCCTTTGGGACACTGGTGCGGTTCTCGCTCCCCTTTTTGCTGGCAAACATCCTGCAGGCCTGCTACGGGGCCTCGGACCTGTTCATGGTGGGGCGGTTTTCCGACTCGGTGGGGGTCTGCGCGGTGGCCACCGGCGGACAGGTGATGCAGACCATCACCGGCCTCTCCATCGGCCTGACCGCCGGGGGGACGGTGCTCATCGGCCAGTACTACGGCGCCCGCCGGGGGCGGGAGGTTGCCAGCGCGGTCAAGACCATCTTCTGGGTGTTCGGGCTGCTCTCCCTGGCCCTCTGCGCCGCCACCCTGCTCCTCCTCGACCCCATCTGCAACTTGATGCAGGTGCCCGCCGAGGCCCTGGCCACCACCCGGCAGTACCTCTTTCTCTGCGCCCTGGGCATCCCCTTCATTGTGGGGTACAACGCCGTCAGCGGCATCCTGCGGGGGCTGGGGGACTCCCGCACCCCGCTGCTGCTCATCGCCCTGGCCTGTGTCATCAACGTCTCCACCGACGTGCTCTTTGTGGGGGTGATGCGCCAGGGGGCGGCCGGGGCCGCGGTCTCGACCGTCCTCGCCCAGGTGGCGAGCCTGGTGCTGGCCCTGTTCTACCTGGCCGGGCGGGGGCTGGTGCGCAAGTACCGGGGCGGCGCGCCCTGCTTCAAGCTGGTGGCGGCCAAACAGGTGCTGGCCACCGGGGCCCCCATCGCCCTGCAGGAGGGGCTGGTCAACCTCTCCTTTCTCATCATCACCGCCATCCTCAACGGGCTGGGGCTGGTGGCGGCGGCCGCCGTGGGGGTGGTGGAGAAGCTGATCGCCTTCTCCATGCTGCCCACCACCGCCTTTGCCGCCGCCCTCTCGGCCATGACCGCCCAGCACCGGGGCGCGGGGATGATGGGGCGGGCCAAGCGCTGCCTCAAGATGGCCATCGCCCTCTCGCTGGTGTTCGGGGCGGGCTGTTTTCTGGCCGCCCAGTTACAGGCCCCGGCCCTGGTGGGGCTCTTCACCGGCGACCCCCGGGTGGTGGCGGCGGGGAGCGGCTACCTGCGGGCATACAGCGCCGACTGCATGGCCGTCTGCTTCGTCTTCTGCATGAACGCCTTTTTGAGCGGGGGCGGGCACCCGGTCTTCCCCCTGGTGCACAGCCTGCTCTCCACCTTTCTGGTGCGCATCCCCCTCTCCCTCTTCTTCTCCCGCAGCGGCGGGGGGACCCTCACGCCGGTGGGCTTTGCCGCCCCCCTGGCCACCCTCTTCTCCCTGCTGCTCTGCCTGTGGTACATGAAAAAGGTCGGGTCTAGCGGTTTGGAAGGAGGGTCTGCAGCCGCACCAAGTCGCGGATAAAGGACTGGTTGGTGTGGGGTCCCGCCAGGGCCTCCACCGCCCGCTGGAGCCGAAGGGCCTTCGCCCTTCGGCTCCTATTCTGTTTGGCGTAGGCGGCGAAGCGGGGCAGGGACCGCTCCACCCGGCTGCGGTAGAGGGCGGGGGCGGCCGGAGCGGCGGAGAGGGTGGCGATCAGGGTCTGCAACGCCGGCAGGTCCCGGTAGAGGGGGGCCAGCTTTCTGCCCAGCCGGGACTGCTCGAGGGAGAGGAGGGTGATGTCGAAGATGAGGAAGGTGAGCATGGCCTCCAACAGGGGCGGCACCGCCCCCTCGGCCACCCCGTGCAGGGCGGCGGGGCTGCCCAGCAGGGCCGCCGCCAGCAGGTTGCCCGAGAGCTTGAAGCCGGTGGCCAGCAGGCAGAGCAGCCCCATCCCGAAATAGAGGGCGGGCCGGTTGCGCAGGAGCAGGTGCAAAAAGAGCACCCAGAGCAAAAAGAGGAGGTAGCGGCAGGCGTAGGTCAGGTTGTCGGGGAGCTGGGCCACCCGCTGGCAGTACTCCGCCAACCCGGCGAGACCGGTCCCCTCCCCCCGCAGGTACTCGAGGTAGGGCTGGTTTTGGCAGAGGAGGTAGGCCATCTCCTCCGCCCGCTGGGCGTACTGGCGGCAGAGTTCGGCCTGGGGTACCGGCGGCGCAAGTCCCAGGGGGGAAAGCAGGTCCAGCGGCACCCCGAAGCGCGCCTGGCTCTCCTCGCTGAAATAGGGGTTTTGCTCAAACTCTCCCCCGCTGGCGTAGAGGGCCAGCAGCCGGGGGCTGCTCTCCACCCGGCGGGCCAGGGCCGGGCCGGCCCAGCTCGAGAAGGCCAGGGCCAGCCAGAAGGCCAGGGCCGCCGCCAGCGCCTTTCCCAACCGCTTCATCCCCATCTCTCCCCTCCCGCGCCGCCGGACACGGCGCTTTTTACAGAGTATGGGGCGAACGGGGGCAAAATAGTCCCCTTTTCACAGACCGCATCCCGCCGCAAAAAAGGGCCCCCGCACCGGTGTGTTCCGGTGCGGGGGCCCTTTTTCCGTCTCTTCGGCGCCCCTCAGCGGCCGATGGCGGCGAGGATCTCCTCCCGGCGGGAGAGGTCGCAGGCCCGCACCTGCCGGCGCACCGCCAGCACCCGGCCCGGGGAGACCGAGAGCTCGTCGACCCCCAGGGCCAAAAAGGTCTCGGTGAGGGAGAGGTCGGCCCCCAGCTCCCCGCAGACGCCCACCCAGATGCCCGCCTGGTGGGCGCTCTCCACCACCCGGCGGATCAGCCGCAGGATGGCCTTGTGGTGGGGGTCGTAGAGGGACTCCAACTGGGCGTTCTGCCGGTCGATGGCCAGGGTGTACTGGGTGAGGTCGTTGGTGCCGATGCTGAAAAAGTCGACCTCCTGCGCCAACTCGTCGGCGATCAGGGCGGCGGCCGGGGTCTCGATCATGATGCCAAGGGGGATCCCCTCGTCAAACTTGACGCCCTGTTCCCGCAACTCGGCTTTGAGGCCGTCGAGGAGGGCCTTGACCCGGCGCACCTCCTCCACCGAGATGACCATGGGAACCATGATGGCCAGGTTGCCGAAGGCGGAGGCGCAGAGGATGGCCCGCAGCTGGGTCTTGAACATCTCCTCCCGGTCGAGGCAGAGGCGGATGGCCCGATACCCCAGGGCGGGGTTTTCCTCTTTGGGGAGGTGGAAGTAGCCCACCTGCTTGTCGGCGCCGATGTCCAGGGTGCGGATGATGACCCGCCGCCCGGCGAGGATCTCGCCCGCGGCCTTGTAGGCGGCAAACTGCTCCCCCTCGGTGGGGTAATCGCTGTTTTCCAGGTAGAGGAACTCGCTGCGAAAGAGCCCCACCCCGCCGGCGTCGCTCTGCAGGGCCAGCCCCACGTCGGCGACACTGCCCACGTTGGCAAACACGTCGATGTGCCGGCCGTCTTTGGTGACGTTTTCCTGCCCCCGCAGGGATTGCAGCAGCGCCTCGGCCTCCTCGTCCTCCCGCTGCTTTTGGCGCAGGGCGGCCAGGGTCTGCTCGTCGGGGTCCACCACCAGCTCGCCGGCGGCGCCGTCCACCGCGCAGAGGACCCTGTCGTAGCGGCGGTCGAGCCCCGCCCCCAGGCCGATGACGGCGGGGATCTGCATGGTCCGGGCGAGGATGGCGGTGTGGGAGTTGGAGGAGCCCTCGGCGGTGGCGAAGGCCAGCACCTTCCCCTTGTCCAACTGCACCGTCTCGCTGGGGGTCAGGTCCCCGGCGGCGACGATGACCGGCTCCTCCCCGCCGATGAGGGCGTCGCCCTGGCCGGCGAGCACCCGCAGCAGCCGGTCGGAGACGTCCTTCACGTCGGCGGCCCGGGCGCGCATGTACTCGTCGTCCATCTCGGAAAACATCTGGGAGAAGTTCTCCCCGGTGGCGGCTACGGCGTACTCGGCGTTGACCTTTTGGCGCTGGATGATGTCGGCGATGGACTCGCGGTAATCCAGGTCCTCGAGCATCATCTGGTGGATCTCAAAAATTTGGGCGCCCGACTCCCCCACCTCGCCCACGGCTCGGTCGCGCAGCGCGCCCAACTGCTGGGCCGCCGTCTGGGCTGCCGCCTCAAACCGGGCGAGCTCGGCCGCTGCGTCCGCGACGTGGCGGCGCTCCACCTGTTGGCGCCGGTTTTCGTAAAAGTGGAGCCGCCCGATGGCGACGCCGCCCGAGACGCCCTTTCCTTTGATGCGAATCACAGAGACCGCCCCTTTCCCGCGCCGGGGTGACCGGCGCGCCTCAATCCGTCAAATCGTTCATTGTAAATCACGAGTCCCCTTTGGCGGGGACGACCTCTACCTGCACCGAGTCAGAGACCTCCCTGCCGTCAGCCTCGACGATCACCGTCACCGTTGCCTCGCCGACAGAGAGGGCTTTCAGCTTTCCGTCGCCCAGCGAGGCGAGAATCTCCGCCCCTTCGATCCTCCAGCCGACGGTCGGACTGAAGGTGGACTCGATGTCGACGGTGAGCTGCCGCACCTCGCCCACCTCCATCACCAATTTGGCCTGGGCGATGTGCACCGACAGCTGGGGCTCTTCGGCAGCTTTGTTTGGCCCTTTACACCCTGTCAGCGAAAGGGTGAGCAGCGCGAGAAAAAGAAACAGCGCCCTTTGGTATCTGTGCACCGTGGATCCCCGTCCTCTCTAAAAGTCCTTGCGCGCCCCTATCCCTAGAGATTTTCCGCCAAAAAGGCCTCCAGGGCCTTGGCCGCCTCGGCCTCGCCCTCGCCGTCGCAGGAGACGGTGATGGTCTCGCCCTGTTTGGCGGCCAGGCTCATGACGGCGAAGATGCGCTTGGCGTCGGCGGTCTTCTCCCCCTTTCGCAGGGTGATGGCGCAGGGGAACCCGGCCGCCTGTTTGACCAGCAGGCCCGCGGGGCGGGCGTGGATGCCGGACGCGTCGGTGATGGTGTAGGTGAATGTGATCACAATCGATTCCTCCTTGTTTGGATGGTGGATGGTCGTCAGGGGGTCAGTCCTCCCCGACGGGTTTCTTTAACAGGGCCAGCAGGAGCGTGCTCACCGCCGAGCCGATGGCCAGGGCCAGCAGGTACATGGGCCAGTTGTGCACCACCGGGATGACGAAGATGCCGCCGTGGGGGGCCGGCAGGGTGCAGCCGAAGAACATGCTCAGGCCGCCCGCCACCGCCGAGCCGATGGCGCAGGCGGGGATGACCCGCAGCGGGTCGGCCGCCGCAAAGGGGATGGCCCCCTCGGTGATGAAGGAGAGCCCCATGATATAGTTGGTGAGGCCGGACTGGCGCTCTTTGGCGGTGAAGCGGTTTTTAAAGAAGGTGGAACAGAGGGCGATGGCCAGAGGGGGCACCATGCCGCCGATCATCACCGCCGCCATCGGCCCGGAGGAGATGGAGGCGCCGCCGGCCGTCAGCAGGGAGGCGGTGCCGAAGACATAGGCCGCCTTGTTGAAGGGGCCGCCCATGTCGATGGCCATCATGGCGGCCAACACCACCCCCAGCAGGATGCCGCTGGCCTCGCCCATGTTGATGAGGCCGTTTGAGATGGCGGCGTTGAGGGCGCTCACCGGCGGGTTGACCACAAAGGTGATGGCAGCGCCGATGCCAAGGATGCCAAAGAGGGGGTAGAGGAGCACCGGCTTGAGCCCCTCCAGCGAGGCGGGGAGTTTGTCGCAGAGCCATTTGAGGAGAAGCACCAGGTAGCCCGCGGCAAAGCCGGCGATCAACGCCCCCAAAAAGCCCGAGCCCCCGGCGCTGGCCAGGGCGCCGCCCACAAAGCCCACGGCCAGCCCCGGCCGGTCGGCGATGGAGGAGGCGATGTAGCCCGCCAGGATGGGCAGCATGAAGCCGAAGGCCGCCTCCCCCACCGTCTTGAGGAAGTTCGCCAGCTGGGAGTTTTTGCCGAAGTTGGCCGGGTCGGCCCCGGGGGCGAGGAGGGTGTCGGCCAAAAAGGCCAGGGCGATGAGGATGCCGCCGCCGATGACGAAGGGCAGCATGTGGGAGACACCGTTCATCAGGTGCTTGTAGATGGCGTGGCCCGCCCCCTCCCTGCCCTGGGACCGGGAGGGCTGTTGGCCACCGCCCTGGGCGCGGTAGAGGGGGGCCTTTTCCTCCAGCACCGCGGCGATGAGTTCGCCCGGCTTGGAGATGCCGTCGGCCACCCTGGTCTGCACCACCCGCTTGCCGTCAAAGCGCTCCATCGCCACCTGGGTGTCGGCGGCGACGATGACCCCCTTGGCCCCGGCGATCTCCTCGGGGGTGAGGACGTTTTTCGCCCCGCCGGAGCCGTTGGTCTCCACCTTGATGGAGACGCCCAGCTCGGCGGCCTTCTGCTCCAGCCCCTCGGCCGCCATATAGGTGTGGGCGATGCCGGTGGGGCAGGCGGTTACCGCCACGATCTGGTATCCGGCGGCGGGGGCGGGCTGGGGGGTCTCCCCCTCCGCCTTCTCCTCGTCGGCCTCGTCGATGATGCGCAAAAACTCCGCCGGGGTGGGGGCGTCGATCAGCTTTTGGCGGAACCCCTCGTCCATCAGGAGGACCGAGAGGCGGCCCAGCAGGTCCAGGTGGAAGTTCTTGGCCTCCTCCGGGGCGGCGATCATGAAAAACAGGTGGGTGGGCTCCCCGTCGAGGGAGTCGTAGTCCACCCCGTCCCGGGAGACCGCTGCCACCAGGGCCGCCCGCTTGACGGCGGCCACCTTGGCGTGGGGGATGGCCACCCCCTCGCCGATGCCGGTGGTCCCCTCCTCCTCGCGGGCCAGGATCTGGGCCTTATAGGCGGCCTTGTCGGCAAGGACCCCCAGACTGTCCATCCGCTCTACCAGCTCGTCGACGGCCTGGGCCTTGTCGGCGGCCTGAAAGTGCAGCGCGACCCCCTGCTCGCTGAGCAATTCGGTGATTCGCATATCTTCCCTACTCCTCTCTCAAAGGGGGGCGACCCCTCTTAAAACGATTCGATCCGCACCTGGGATGCCAGGCGCTCGGCCTCGACCCCGGTGGCCAGGGTCTCGGAGAAGGCGGTGGCGCTGCCCGCGCCGACGGCCAGGGCGAAGGCGCGCCTGACGTCGCCCCCGCTTGCCAGCCAGCCGGCCAAAAATCCGGCCACCATCGAGTCCCCCGCCCCCACCGAGCCCTTGACCTGGCCCTGGGGGGCGGCGGCCCGAAAGCGGGCGCCCCCCTCGCTCACCAGGATGGCGCCGTCCCCCGCCATGGAGACGAGGACGTTTTGCGCCCCCCGCCGGCGCAGTTGCTCGGCGCAGGAGGCGATCTCCTCCGCCCCCGCCAGGGGCCTGCCGAAAATCTCGCCCAGCTCGTGGTTGTTGGGCTTGATGAGGAAGGGGCGGTAGGGCAGGGTCTCGCAGAGGAGGTCGCCGGTGGCGTCCACTGCGGCGCGGATCCCCCGGCCCTGAAGCCGCTTGAGGATGTTCTGGTAAATATCGTCCGGCAGGGCGGCGGGGATGCTGCCGGCCAGCACCAGGATGTCGCCCTCCTCCAGCTCGTCGAGGATGGCGTAGAGCCCCTCCAGCGCCTCGGGCCCGATCGGGGGGCCGAGGCCGTTGATCTCGCTCTCCTCCTCCGCCCGGACCTTGACGTTGATGCGGGAGAGGCCCGCGGGCAGATGAATAAAGCGGGTGGCGCAGCGGCGGGCTTTCAGCCGGCGCTCGATCTCGTCGCCGGTGAAGCCGGAGACAAAGCCCAGGGCGGTGCTGGGGTAGCCCAGGTTTTGCAGCACCATCGAGACGTTGAGACCCTTGCCCCCGGCGGCGAGGGTCTCACCCGCCGCCCGGTTGACCCGGCCCAGCTCCAGCTTTTCGAGGGAGAGGGTGTAGTCCAGCGAGGGGTTGAAGGTAACGGTGTAAATCACAGGGTATCTACCTCCCAAACGGTGGTTTTCTCGGCATATCTCCTGTCGCCGAGGCGGGTGGTGACGATGGCGGCGTCGCCCAAATCGGCAAAGGTCACCGAGGAGAGCTTGCCGAACTTGCTGGGGTCGGCCAGCACAAAGGCCTCGCCGCAGTGCAGGAGGGCGGCCTCCTTGACCTGGGCCTCCCGCAGGTCGGGGGTGGAGAACCCCCCCTGCAGCCCGACGCCGTTGGCCCCAAAAAAGCCCTTGGTGAAGTGGTAGCGGCCCAGGGCGGCCAGCGCCTCGCCGCCGACGATGCCGTCGGTCACGGCCCGCACCTCGCCCCCCAAGAGGACGGTGCGGCAGCCCTTTTGGGCCAGCTTTTGCGCGTGTACCACCCCGTTGGTGACGTAGACGGCCTCCCGCTCCTGCAGGGCGTCCACCAGCATTTCGGTGGTGGTGCCCGCGTCGATGTAGCAGAAGTCGCCCCCGCCGATGAGCCCGGCGGCATAGGCGGCGATCCGCTGCTTCTCCCCGGTATTCTGCCCGTGGCGGACGCTGACCTCATCCTCGCCGGCGACATAGCTGTTTTCCAGCGCCGTGGCCCCCCCGTGTACCTTGATGAGTTTGCCCATCCTGTGCAGGGCGGTCAGGTCCCGGCGGACGGTGGATTCCGAACTCCCCAGCAGGGCGGTCAACTCGGCCACCGTGGCGCTGCCCCGCTGGGCCACCCACTGCAAGATCTCCCGGTAGCGCTCTTCCGTCAGCATCTCATTCCTCCCCTTCTGTCGGGGCTTCCCCCGTTCTGTGCCCCCATCATATCACCAATATCAATCACATTCAATCATTTTTAATCAAATAATCGTTGTATTTCTGACTGAATATGACTGATTGCTTTTGTGAAATCTGCCCGTCCCTCCCCTTTTTCCCCTTCTGTACAGGGGAAATGCCGCCGCAGAGGGGTGACTGATTTTGACTGATCGAGAGCGGATGGTTGGATTTGACCGACTCCGCCAGGGGTGTTTTTTAAAAAGACGCCTGTTGGAACGTTTCCCCTTCCGGGCGGGTTTTATACAGAGAGGGAGAGCGGGTCCCGGCACACTTGGATGCCGGGACCCGCTCCCCCTTTTTGCGCCGGACGGCGCTATTCCTTTTTGGCGAGATAGGCTTTGAGGGCGAGGCCCAAGAAGCGGGCGCACCCCTCTTTGCCAAAGTGGCGGTCGGTGCCCTCGATATAGGCGGGGTTTGTCAGGTAGCACTCGGCCAAAAAGGGCCAGTAGCCATCGCCCATGTTGGTGCCGCCGCTGGTGCGCTCGCCCATGGCGACCCACTCGGCGACGGCCGCCTGCACCTCGGGCGAGGCGGGGTCTGCCTGCAGATCGCCCAGGATGCGGTGGGCGACGGCGTCCCCCTGGGCGACCAGTTCATCCACCTGGGAGGGCTCGACCGAGGGGCCATTTTCCAGATAGTTTTGAAAGGTCTCCCTCATGGCGGCCGCGTATCTCTCCATGCTGCCGTACTGCCGAAGCACCAGCGGGGCGATGTCCCCGCTGTGGGCTTTCAGCTCATCGAGCATCTCGTCGAAGGACGCGACGCTGCCGAAGCGCTCGACGATCTTCTCCAGATGGGTCTCCTTGAATTCCGCCAACACGCGGAAGTACTCGCTCATGTCAAATTTGTCAAAGTCCAACCATATCTCCCCCTTTGTCAGCCTGTCCAAAAGCTCCAACAGGCCGTTGAGCCGGTCCCGCTTCATCTCGATGAGCTGCCGCTGTTTGGCAAAGGCGGCCGCCCGGTCAAAGGCGGGGTCCGCCAGAATGGCCTGGATCTCCCGCAGGGTGAAGTCCAGCTCCTTGAAAAACAGGATCTGCTGCAAGGTCTCCAGCGCGGCCTCGTCGTAGAGGCGGTAGCCCGCCTCGCTGGTGGCGGTCGGTTTGAACAGGCCGATCTCGTCGTAAAATTGCAGGGTGCGCACGCTGACGCCAGTCAGCGAGGCGACCTGTTTGACGGTCATCACAGCTTGTGCTCCCTCCCTTTTTGTCGTGGTGGATGTTCGTTCTGCCGGCAGAGGGGGCGGCGGGGACCGCTGCCCTCTACGACTACTATACCCCCTCACGGTGCGTGAGGGTCAAGGGGGGAAATGGACTTTTTTCAAAAAACTTCAGGCCCTACTGCAGGGCCATCAGTCCCTCGGCCAGTTCCTTGAAGATGGGGGCGGCCACAAAGCTGCCCTCGCCGCCGTTCTCGCAGAAGACCACCACCGTGTAGCGGGGGTTTTCCGCCGGGAAAAAGCCGGAGAAGTAGGCGTTGAGCTGCTCTTCCCCGTCCACAAAGACGCCGGTCTGGGCGGTGGCGGTCTTGCCGGCGATGGAGAGCCCCTCCACCTTGGCGCGGGTGCCGGTGCCGCCCTCCTCGGTCACCTGGAGCATGGCCTCCTTGACGGCCGCGGCGGTTTTCTCTGAAATCACCTGCCGAGCGGCGGCCGGCGCCTCGGCCCGCAGCTGGCCGTCCTGGTAGGTGCCGCGCAGCAGGGTGGGCTGCCGGTAGACGCCGTTTTGGGCAAAGACGTTGACCATGGCCGCCAACTGCACCGGGGTGGCCAACAGTTTGCCCTGGCCGAAGGAGAAGTTCTCCATGTCCCCCTGCAGGAGCTGCTGGGCGGTGGGCAGATTGCCTGCCGCGGTGGAGAGGCCGTCACAGAAGACCGTTTTTTTGCCAAACCCCATATCCTTGGCCAGGGAGAGGAGGAACTCGTCCCCCATCTGCTGGGAGAGCTGGACGAAATAGCAGTTGCAGGACTTTTCAATGGCCCCGGCCATGTCCAGTTCGCCGTGGCCCTGCAGCTTGTGGCAGCGGTAGACGGTGTCCCCCACCGTCACCTGGCCCTCGCAGGTGAAGCGGGTGTCGGGGGAGATGCCGCTCTCCACGGCGGCGGAGGCGGTGACCAACTTGAAGGTCGAGCCCACGGCGTAGGCCTCAAAGGCCTTGTTGACCAGGGGGGAGTGGGGGGCGTTCAGGCTGGCGGCCACGTTGGCCGGGTCGTAGGCGGGGAAGCTGGCGCAGCCCCGGATCTCGCCCGAGGCGCTGTCGAGAACGACGATGGCCCCCGACTCGATGGAGCGGCCCCCCACCTCCTCGCAGAGGGATTGGACGCGGCTGTCCAGCGTCAGCACCGGGCCGCGGTTGAGGTCGGGGTCGGACTCGCCGGTGATCTCCCCCGAGAGGAGGGGGGAGCCGGTGGCGTCCACTCCAAAGGAGAGGGAGCGCTCGCCGCCCAGCTCCTCCAACTGGCTGTTGAGGGCCTTTTGCAGCCCCACCACCCCGCCGCTTTCGTCGGTGTAGCCGATGATGTGGGGGGCCAACTGCCCCTCCCCCACCGGCTTTTGGTAGCGCACGGTGTAGCCCCCGGAAAAGTTGAGGGGTCCGGTGAGGCGGACCGAAAAGATTTTCCCCTTGGCCGCCATCTCCAGGGCGTAGTCCCGGTCGTCGGGGACGATTTTTTGCAGGATGGATTTGACCTGACCGAAGTTTTTGGTCACCACCAGCTTGTACCCGGTCTCGGCGTTGGTGAGCCGCTGCAGGTTGCAGTCGAAGATGGTCCCCCGGTTCTGGGAGATGACCACCCGCCGGGTGGACTGGCTGCGGGCGGCCGAGACGATCTCCTCGTCCCGGCCGAGGGCGTAGATGCGCACCCCCAGCAGCACCGACACGGCCGCCAGCACCAGGGCCACCACCCGGGTGCGCTTTTGCAGTTTGGTTCGCTTTTCCCTCACACGGCGCATAAAAAGACCGCCTCCCCTGTTTTTTCCTTAGTATGGGCGGCGGGGCGGGGGGATAAACCCGAAAGCACATCTCCATTTTTCTGTGACAAAAGCACGGGAGGACCAATTTTTTGCACCATTTCACCAGTGGACTGAAGTGTTTGCCCAAATCACTCGCGAAAATTGCTCTTTATTGACAGGCTAATTTGCGCTATTGTAGACTTGTACACCGAGAGGAAAGGAGCGGTCTTACAATGGCGTTTACAATCAGGGCAATTGGGTACAAAGGGGCCGACATCGGCCTGACCACCCGCTTCCCCGCCGCCCTCTACGACCGGCTCTGCGCCCTCAAAAAGCGCACCGGCGTCTCCCTCAACTCCCTCCTCCTGCAGGCCGTCGAATACGCCCTGGCCGACCTGCCGGAGGAGGACCCTCCGCACCCGCCGTGACGGGCCAAAAAAGCCGCCCCACAAAGGGCGGCTTTTTTCTGCCTGCGGCCGTTCAGCCGTCGGCGTGCTTGAGAAATTCGAGGAAGGCAAAGACGATGGAGATCACGGTGAGGACGGCGACGATCAATTCGGACATGTTGTTGGCGTACTCGGCCTGCCCGGGGGACACCGCCCCCAGCACCAAAAAGTAAACGCACCAGATGAGCCCCAGCGCCAGCCCGAGAAAGGTGAGGTATTTGGCCACCCGGGCCGCCCGGGCCAGCGCCTTTCGGGCCTGCGTCACCTGCTGCTGGGAATACCCTTTCTTGCGGCAGATGGCCTTGATCGCCCCTCCCAAAAAGCCCAGTACGACCCCGGCCGATACGGCGAGGCAGAACTGATAGAAGATGCCCATCCCCATTCCCTCTTCTCCCCGCCGGTCACACCGGCTTTTTTCGATTGTAGCCCCTGCCCGGGCAAATGTCAAATAGCGGACAAAAGCGGACCGGCATCTGGCTACTGGCCGCCAGACACCGGTCCGCTTTGGAAAGAGGGGGCTTTCAAAAGGAAGGGGGCAAGCCGTTAGGCCTTGACCTCGTTTTTCATGGTGTTGATGACATCCTGCTCCAGGCCGAAGGCGCTTTTTACCTTGATGGAGCCGCTGGTGATGCCCTCTTTGCACTGGGCGATGTAGTCCTGCACCTCTTTGGAGGTGTTTTGCTTGTAGAAGTCGTTTTCAGAGAGGCCGATGGCCCCCCGGGCAATGCCCCAGGTCTCGTTGGTGCCGTACATCTCGGTCTCGCCGTTCATGGTCATCTTGGTCAGGTCGTAGATGGCCACGTCGTTGCGCTTTTGCATGGAGACCAGGATCAGGTCGGCGATCTCGGGCTTGCTCTCGATGAAGAAGTTGCGCTGGTCGGCGTCCACGCCGATGCCCCAGGTGCCCTCTTTGGTGCTCAGGGCCTCAAAGACGCCCAGCCCGGCGCCGCCGGCCACCTGGTGGATGATGTTGGCGCCGTTCTGCTCGATCTGCAGCAGGGCCAGCTCTTTGGCTTTGGGGGCGTTGGAGAAGTCGCCCACAAAGGAGATGGCGACCTTGCCGCTGGGGTTGGCGTGCTTGCTGCCCTCGATATAGCCCACCAAAAAGTCGTTGATGACCGTGTCCTCCCGGCCGCCCACCCAGCCGATGACCCCGTTTTTGGACATCTTTTGGGCCAGGGCCGCCGCCAGGAAGTCGCCCTCGTTCTGGGCGTAGGTGATGCAGTAGACGTTGGGGTGCTCGGGCACCTTGCTGGGATCGACGTCAAAGGCCACAAACTTGACGTCGGGGAACTCGGCGGCGTGCTTCTGCACGTACTCCAACCGCTCGCTGCCGGAGAGGAACACCAGGTCGTAGTTCTCGGCGGCGTCGAGGATACTGGGCTCGATCTTCGCCTTGTCGGTGCCGTACTCAATGGTCTTGTAGGTCAGGCCAAACTCCTTGCCCGCCTTCACCAGTCCCTCGTTGGCGATGTCGGACATGGACTTATCGCCCAGGTTGGCGGTGACGTAGCAGATGCTCTCGATGTGCTTTTGCTGGCTGGAGCTCTCGTTCCCCGCCTCTTTCTTCTCCCCGCAGCCGGTCATGGTCAACCCCGCGAGAACGCTCAGCGCCAACAGCGACGCCATCCATTTTTTCATGGTTTTCATATCCTCCCCATCTGTTTTTTGACCGTTTCCAGGCGCTGTCAGCGCCCGGTCAACTTGTATCTAAAACATAACATCAAGACAACAAGCTGTCAACATGGGGACTTCATTTTCCCCCTTCTGCCAAAAGAGCGGACCTTTTCTTTGTACATTTGTACTAAGTATATGACAAGTTGTCGAGGTCTCGGGGAGGGCAAGGCGGGCCGCCGCACAGAAAAAGGGCCCGGCAGATGCCGGACCCGCTGTCCATTCGCTATTGCCGGCGGCCGTTCTCCCCCCGCAGCTGCAGCCGCTGGATGTGGGGCATCACCACTCGCAGGGTGGAGCCGGTGACCACCCCCATCACCACCCCGGAAATCAACAGCACCGGCAGGTAGTAGAAGGCGACGGTGGTTTTGAGGAGGAGGACCGACATCCCGATTTGACCCAGATTGTGGCCGATGGAGCCGGTCATGGCCAGGGTCAGAAAATCCACCTTGCGGCCCTTCTTGGCGGCGCGGGAGAGGCGGACCACCCCCTCCATGGCCAGCACCGAGACCAGACTGCCCGCCAAACTCATGCAGGCGGAGATGGCCCCCCGCATCAAAAAGGCCGAGAGCCCCTTGAGGGCGGTGAGGGTGAGGGCGCTGCGAAAGTCGAGACAGAGCAGGCTGTACATCACCACGATGTTGGCCAGCCCCAGTTTGACCCCGGGGGGCATGGCGGGCAGCGGCGGGATGAGCCCCTCCAAAAAGGAGAGGACCAGGGAGACGGCAAAGAGGAGCCCCAACAGGGCGATCCGCCTGGTTTTCTGGTGCATGGTGCCGCTCCTTTCCCCCAGGCGCTACGCGTCGGCCAGGTGGTAGTTTTCGTCGGTGAGGACAAAGTCGTCCCTGATGTTGTCCGAGAGGTAGACCGTGCCGGTGGCGTCGACGGCGAGGAGGGAGAACTCCTCCCGGTCCAGGTTTTCCTTGACGCCGTCCAGCCCCTCCACAAAGAGGGCGGTGGACATGGCGTCGGCCAGGGCCCCGTCCTGGGAGATGACCGTCACCGACAGCAGGTCGGACTGGGCGGGCCAGCCGGTGGCGGGGTCGAAGATGTGGTGATAGCGTCGGCCGTCCACCTCGAAATACCGCTCGTAGGCGCCGGAGGTGGAGATCACCATCCCGTCGGCGTGGAGGGTGCCCAGGAGCTCGGTCCGGTCCTTGACCGGGGCGGACACTCCGATGTCAAAGGGCTTCCCCCCCGGCTGGTGGCCGACGGTGTAGACGTTCCCCCCGATGGAGAGGACCGCCGACTCGACCCCCTGCTGCCGGTAGACCTGACCGGCCACCGCACAGGCATACCCCTTGGCGATGGCCCCCAGATCCAGCTTCTGCCCCGGGCGGCGGAGCATCACCGTCCCCCGCTCCTCGTCCAGGAGGATGTCGCGGTAGTCCACCAGGGCCAGGGCCTGGTCGATCTCGTCCTGGGCGGGGACGCGGGGATTTTTGCCGGTGATGTCCCAGAGGAGAGAGAGGGGGGCCACGGTGATGTCAAAGGCGCCGCCGCTCTCCTCGGAGAGGGCCTTGGCCCGGGCGATGAGGGTGAACACCTCGGCGTCCACCTCCACCGGTGCGACCCCCGCGTTTTGGTTGATGGCCTCGACCTGGGAGCTGTCTTTATAGAGGGAATAGACCGACTCAAATTGGCGCAGCCGCTCGACCACGGCGGCGATCGCCTCTTCCCTGTGGGGGCCGTACACCGTCTGGCTGACAAAGGTGTTCATCAAAAAGTCGGTGCTGGAGGAGGAGGCCCGCCGCTCCTCGTACCAGCGGCCAAAGAGGAGGAGGGCCAGCAGCAGGGCGGCGACCGCCGTGGCCACCGGCCAGCACCTTGTCCGCTTTTTCGCAATTTCCACAAAACCCCTCCCCTTCTCTGGCCAAACTGCCCATTCGCTATCCGATTTCTCTATTGTAATTGCCCCAAACTGTGGTGTCAACACTCCCCCGCAAAAGGACTGTCGAATCTGTACAAAAAAGGGGAGATTTGAGCCGTATTTCCCGATTGACAAATTGGATATAATAGGGTATATTAATAGTCAGCCCGGGAATGATGAATGGTGAGGTGCGCCTTTTGTCACAGCTTTCCGGTCTGTGTCCGTCCTCACGCCAGCGTCCGGGGGCGGCGCGCACCAGATGAGTGTCTTTGCGCTGGAGAAAAGGAGAATAATATGAAGAAAGTGTTGTCCATTGCGATGGTCGCCATTCTCGCCCTCTCCGTTTTTGTTGGTTGCGGCAAATCCGCCTACAAAGACGGCACCTACAAGGCCCAGTACAGTGCCGCTGACGAGCACGGCTGGACCGAGTATGTAGAGGTCACCGTCAAAGACGGCAAGGTCACCGCCTGCACCGCCGACGCCACCAACGCCGCCGGGGAGAAGAAGTCCGCGAGCGCCGAGTACCGCGCCTCCATGGAGCCGGTCAACGGCAACTACCCCGAGAAGTTCTACAAGGACATTGCCACCCAGTACGTGGAGAAGCAGTCCGCCGAGAAGATGGCCGCTGTCGCCGGCGCCACCAACTCCTCCAACTCCATCAAGGTGCTGCTGGTCGAGCTGGAGAAGAGCATGAAAGAGGGCAAGACCGACACCGACACCGTCACCGCTGCCTAAGTGCCGCTTTGACAGGCCAAAACAGAGCTTGCAAAATGGGAGATGCTACAAACAGTAGCATCTCCCATTTTTTTGTGCCGATCCGGCGCCGACCCCGCCGCCCGCAGAGGGGCGAGGCGGCGGCGTGTGAAGGGCCTTTCTCTTTACAGGGGGCTGTTGGCGGCCACAAAGTCGATGAGCCGGCCCGCCGATTCCCGCCGCAGGGGGAACACCCGCCCGAAGTAGGGAAAGTAGAGGAGCAGCGACCAATAGACCTCGTAGCCGCCCAGGTCAAACTCCTCCTCTGTTGGGAAGTAGCCCCCGCAGCCGTTGGTGTAGCCGCCGAAGTAGAGGTATTCGCTCCCCACCTGGGTGGCGGCGCGCAGGGCGAACTCGCACATCACCTCGTTGGGCACCCCGCAGAGACAGCCCTCTCCCAGCAGAAAGTACTGCACCTCCACCTCCTCCACCTGCCGGCGGACACCGGCGTCGAGAAGGCGGCGCACCTCGGCCAGCCAGGCCGTGCCGTCCATGTTGCAAAAGCGCCGCGCCTCGTCGGCGATTTCCAGCGCCCGCTCGTAGCTGGGGACCTGGGCGGTCAACTCGACGGTGCGGACAAACGCAGCCAGCCGCTCCACCCCCTGCGGGCGAATGCGGTCGATGACCGGCCGGGCGTCCCGGAGGACGGTCTGGGCCATGTCCTCCAGGGCGGTGGCGGAGCGGTGGAAGGCCTCTCCCACGGCGTCGGGCGGGATCTCCTCCGAGCAGAAATAGCGGGGGGCCACGTTGCCCGACGCCCCCTGGGTGACCACCACCGGGCAGCGGTACTGGCGGCCCAGCAGCTCCCTCACCGCGCCGAAGTAATCGGGGCTGATGAGCCAGTTGTCCCCCTTGAGGACATTGGCGTGGGCGGTCAGCCGCAACAGCAGCAGCCGGAGCTCGCCGGTGGCGGGGTCCGCCACCTTTAAAATACCCAGCCGGTCGTCCAGTTGGGTGCTGTCCGCGCGGCGGTTGACGCCGATGGCGGTGTGCCCGTTGCCCCACCCCGCACAGGCGGGGGTCATCTTCCCGGCCGCCTCGGCGGCGGCTGCCAGCACCCGCTCACAGAGAAGGCGCAGATAGGCGGGTTCCTCGCTGTCGTTGGGCGCGGCGTGGGTGTGGGAAAAGCAGAGCATCACCTTTTCCCGGGAAATGCCCAGCACCTCCCCCAGCCCGTCGCGCAGCGCCCAGGCGTGTTCCAGCCCGAGGCCGATGTGGTCGATGGCGGCCAGACAGCAGCGCTCCTCCCCCAACTGCCAAACGGTGACCTGGGCCGAGAGGGGCTTTCGCACCCCGCGGGAGAGCTGGTCCTCCCGCCCAAAGCCGATGGTGATGACCGGCCCTGCCGGGGTGATGTCGGCCTGGGCGTAGCCCATGCGCAGGGCGGTTTGATTGGTTGTATCCATCATTTGATTTCTCCTTTTTTCACAGGTGGCCGGTGCGAGGGGCCATTCTCCGGCGGACGCTGTCCCCACCCGCCCCGCAAAAGCTCCTTTTTTCGGGATACAGCGGTGTATTTTGCCGGTCTTTTTCGCTCGCCCCACCTCGGCCAACCCCAGTATAGCACGCCCCTCCCCTCTCCGCCAGCACCCCTTCTCCGGGCCCTCCACGCCAAAAAGCGCGCCCCCTGCTTCTCCGCAGAGGGCGCGCTTGCAGATGTCTTTTCAGTTCCCCGCGAGGGCGGGCACCTCCGCCAGGGAGGGCAACTCACAGGCCAGGTAGACCCCGCCGGTGCCGGGGGTCACCTTGACCCGGAGAAAGGCCTTGCTGCCAGCCAGGGTCTCAGCGTAGGCGCGCCCCTCCTCCATGTCGGCCTCCGGCAAAAAGAAGGTGATGGCCCCGTCGGCACAGCGGATGCGCTCGATCTTCTGCTCCACCGGGATGGCCTTGAGGATGTCGAGAAAGCCCACCGCCACCGCCTGGGGCTGCATTTCGGCGCGCAGGGCCGAGTCCCCCAGGGCGTCGGTGTAGTCAAAAAAGAGCTGCAGGGTGTCCCCCCTGCCAAAGAGCACCTGAATGTAGGGGCGGGGGTCCACCTCGCTCTTCAGAAAGAGGCGGGCGGTGCTCACCAGGTTGCCCAGGGCCGAGCGCTCGACCCGGCCCGCCACCGCCCGGGTGGCGTAATAGGTGGCCTCCATGGCCACAATGCAGGAGGCGACCGCCCCCAGCAGCAGGGCCGCGGTGCGGACCCGACCCTTTACTGCGCGCTTTCCAGCGTTTCCCATTCTTCCATCAACCCATCCAATTTGGACTGGAGCGCCTCCAGGGCGGCGGTGATGTCCGCCAGCCGCTGGTAGTCGCTCTGCACGTCGGGTTCGGCCAGGGCCGCCTGCTGGGCGGCCATCTCCGCCTCACAGTCCTCGATGGCCCGCTCCACCCGGGAGAGGGCCTCCCGCCGCTGGGCGGCCCGGCGCCGCTCCTCCTTGGAGCGGTAGCTCCCCGCCTCCTGCTTGGGGGCGGGCTTTTTCTCCTGCTCCTGGGCCTGGCCGGCGGCCTCCCTGGCCTCCAACTTGGCGCGGTACGCCTCGAAATTGCCCGGGGTGATCTCCACCCCGCTGCGGGACATCTCGATGATGTAGTCGGCGGTGTCGTTGAGGAGATAGCGGTCGTGGGAGACCATGAGGATGGTCCCCTCATACGCCTTGAGGGCCTTTTGCAGCTCCTCCTTGGCAAAGAGGTCCAGGTGGTTGGAGGGTTCGTCCAGCACCAGGACGTTGGGCCGCTGCAGGCTCAGGTTGGCAAATTTCAGCTTGGCCAGCTCCCCGCCGGAGAGTTCGCCCACCCGCTTTTCGATCTCCTCCCCGGTAAAGGCAAAGGCCGCCAGGTGGGAGCGCAGCTCCAACTCGGTCATGCCGGGATATTTGTTGTGCAGGGCGTCCAGCACCGTCTCGCCGGGGTGAAAGGGGTTTTGCTCCTGCTCGAAGTAGCCGATCTTTACAAAGCCGCCTGTCTGTATCCTGCCCCGAAGGGTGGGCAGCATTCCCAGCACCTGCTTTAAAAAGGTGGACTTGCCCGCCCCGTTCTCCCCCACGATGCAGGCCTTTTCCCCCCGCTTGACGGTGAAGGAGACATCGTGGATGAGGGCTTTGCCCTCGACGCAGACATCCACCCCCTTGACCGAAAAGACATTTTCAAAGGGGGGCCGGTCAAAGGGGAAGGTGAAGCGGACCACCTCCTTCTCCTCGGTGGGCTTTTCGAGGACCTCCATCTTCTCCAGCGCCTTGCGGCGGGATTTGGCCATCTTGGAGGTGGAGGCCCGCACCAGGTTTTTCTGGATGTAATCCTCGTACTTTTCAATGACCTTCTGCTGCTTTTCGTAGGCGCGGGAGCCGGCGTAGAGCTCCTCCTCCTTGAGCTGCTTGTAGCGGCTGTAGTTGCCCTTGTAGCTCTTGACCCGGTGGCGGGAGACCTCGAGGATCTCGGTGACGGTGGTGTCGAGGAAGTAGCGGTCGTGGGAGACCACCACCACGCAGCCCTTGTAGCCCTTGAGGTAGTTTTCCAGCCAGAGGAGGGTCGTGAAGTCCAGGTGGTTGGTGGGTTCGTCCAGCAGCAGCACCTGGGGGCCCAGGAGGAGCAGCTTGGCCAGGGCCAGGCGGGTCTTCTCCCCGCCGGACATCTTGTAGATCTCCTTGGGGAAGTCCTCCTCCCCAAAGCCCATGCCGAAGAGGACGGTGCGGATGCGGTAGTCGATGGTGTAGCCGTCGCCCGCCTCGAATTCGGTGTTCAGGGCGGCGTAGTCGGCGGCCATCCGGGCGTAGTCGGCGCCGGCGGGGTCGGCCGCGGCCATCTGCCGCTGGAGCTTCGCCATCTGCTCCTGGCAGAAAAGCAGCCGGGAAAAGACCGAGCGCATCTCCTCGAAGATGGTGCGCTCAGCCGAGAGGCCGCTGTTTTGTTTGAGAAAGCCGATGCTGGTGCCCCGGGTGATGAACAGATCGCCCGCGTCGGGGGTCAGCTCCCCGGTGATGAGTTTGAGCAGGGTGGACTTGCCCGCCCCGTTCTGGCCGATGATCCCCACCCGGGAGGTGTCGGTCAGGGTAAAGTTGACCCCCTGCAAGATCGGGAACTGGCCGAAGGAGAGGGAGAGGTCGTTGCACTTGATTTCCATGGTGTCACCTGTTGTGTCGTCGAGAGATTTTCAAAACAGGTCTATCATACCACATCTCCCGCAAAAAAGACAGCGGGGGGAGGGGGGAAACCGCTTTACAAAAAAAGAGGGGGTGTTTATACTGGAAAGCAGAGGATCAAGGGGCAAAGAGCGGCCGCGATTTTGCGCCTGCCGCCCCCGCCCAAAAAGGAGGGGCCGCCATGACCGAACAGCTGGCGAGGACCATCGCCGCACTGCAAAAAAACAACATCCAAGCCCAATTCGTGGAGGGCCCGGAGGACCTGGTGGCCCTTCTGCGCCGGGACTACCTGCGGCCCGGCGACACGGTGGCCATGGGCGGCACCATGACCGCCGCCGAGACGGGGGTGGCCGGGCTGCTGGCCTGCGGGGACTACCGCTTTCTCGACCGGGCCCGCCCCGGCATCACCCCCGAGGAGGCCGGGGAGATGATGCGCCGCGCCTTCTTTGCCGACTGGTATATCACCTCGACCAACGCCGTCACCGAACAGGGCGAGCTCTTCAACGTGGACGGCAACGGCAACCGGGTGGCGGCCATGGCCTTTGGGCCGAAAAAGGTGCTCGTCATCGCCGGGGAAAACAAGATCGTCCCCGACCTGAAGGCGGCGGTGGAGCGGGTCAAGGCAGTGGCCGCGCCGAAAAACTGCGTTCGCCTGGGACTGGCCACCCCCTGTGCGGCCACCGGCCACTGCGGCGAGCGGCGCTGCCGCAGCGAGGGGCGCATCTGCTGCGACTTCTCGGTGCAGTCCTACCAGCGGGACCCCCAGCGCATCCACCTCTTTTTCCTGCCGGGGCGGCTGGGCTACTGATCATTTGAGATGGCAAATAAAGACAGAGACGATAGAGAGAAGGAGCGATTTCCATGATCCCAAACCGCCAACAGGCATACGACATCCTCACCAAGTACACCCACTCCCCCGATTTGGTCAAACACGCCCTCTGCGTGGAGGGGACCATGCGCCACTTCGCCCGCCTCGCGGGGGCGGACGAGGAGCTATGGGGGGTCGTGGGGCTGCTGCACGACGTGGACTACGACCAGTACCCCGAGGAGCACTGCAAGAAGGCGGTGGAGCTGCTGCAGGCCGAAGGGGTGGACGACAGCGTCATCCACTCGGTCTGCTCCCACGGGTACGGCCTCTGCTGCGACGTCGCGCCTGAGAGCGAGATGGAGAAGACCCTCTACACGGTGGACGAGCTCACCGGCATCATCAACGCCGCGGCCCTGGTGCGCCCCAGCAGGAGCGTGATGGACATGGAGCTCAAGAGCCTGAAAAAGAAGTTCAAGGACAAAAAATTTGCCGCCGGCTGCAACCGGGACGTGATCCGCGGCGGTTGTGAGCTGCTGGGAAAAGAGCTGGACTGGGTGATGGCCGAGGCCCTGGAGGGGATGAAGGAAGTGGCCGACCGGGTCGGCCTGGGGATGGCGGAGTGACCGCACCCCCTCTACGGCCACAAAAAAAGGAACGGATCTCTCCGTTCCTTTTTTGCTCACCGGGACAGACTAGTCAAACAGGGTCTTGAGCTTGCTCTTGGGCTGAAAGCCCAGGGTGCGCTTGATCTCCTGCCCGTCCTGAAAGAGGATCAGGGTGGGGACACTCATCACCCCAAAGCGGTTGGCGATGTCGGGCGCCTCGTCGATGTCCAGCTTGTAAAAGTCGGCCTGGCCCTCCATCTCGCCGGCCAGCTCTTCGAGCACCGGGCCCAGCATCTTGCAGGGGCCGCACCAGGTGGCGAAAAAGTCCACCAGCACCGGCTTGCCGCTGCCCTTGACGGCGGTTTCAAAATTGCTTTCATTCAGGTGTTCCAGCGTCATGGTTCGTTTGACCTCCTTGGTTTTCTTCTTTTTATACCAGTTTAGTATAGTTTTGCCCATTTGTCAACCCTATCCTTTCCCTGCTTCGACCGGTTATGCGGAAAAGACCCGTCTCTCCCCCGCCGCCGGTCCCCATTGTCTCTCTTCAACATATACGAAAAGGAGTGGATTTCCATGCGCGTGCGCATCGACGCAGACGCCTGCCCGGTGACCCGGCTGGCCCTCGCCCTCTGCCGGGAGCGGGGGGTGGCCGTCACCCTCTACTGCGACACCGCCCACCAGTTTGCGCCGGGCGAGGGGTGCGAGGTGAAGGTGGTCTCCCAGGGGGCCGACGCCGCCGACTACGCCCTGGTGGGCGACCTGGAGCCGGGGGACATCGCCGTCACCCAGGACTACGGGGTGGCCGCCATGGCCCTGGCCAAACGGGCGCGGGCGCTCAACCAAAACGGGCTGGTCTACACCGACGAAAACCTGGACGGGCTGCTGATGAGCCGCCATCTGGGGAGAAAGGTCCGCCGGGCGGGCGGCCGCACCAAGGGCCCCAAAAAGCGCACCGCCCAGCAGGATGAAGACTTCTGCCGGGCGCTGGAGGGGCTGCTGGACGCCCGCCCCTGACAGCGGGAGGGAGAAAAGAGGAAGCGCGGGGGCGCACCCGAATTGGGTGCGCCCCCGCGCTTTCTGTTGGGGTGCTGTTTTATGTATGTGCAGGCGGGTCAGATGGCGGCCTCCAGGTCCTTGCGCAGCCGCTTGATGATCCGCTTTTCCAGCCGGGAGATGTACGACTGGGAGATGCCGATGAGCTCGGCCACCTCCTTTTGGGTGTGCTCCTTCTGTCCCCCCAGGCCAAAGCGCATCTCCATGATGATCCGCTCCCGGGGGGCCAGGCGGGCCACCGCCTGCTGCAAGAGGGTGCGCTCGGCATCCTTTTCGATGCCCTTGCCCACGCTGTCGGGCTCGGTGCCGAGGATGTCTGAGAGGAGCAGCTCGTTGCCGTCCCAATCCACATTCAGCGGCTCGTCGATGCTCAGGTCCTGGTGCTTGTTGGAGGCCTTGCGCAGGTACATGAGGATCTCGTTTTCGATACAGCGGGAGGCATAGGTGGCCAGCTTGATCTTCTTTTGGGGCTGAAAGGTGTTCACCGCCTTGATGAGGCCGATGGTGCCGATGGAGATCAGGTCCTCCACCCCTACCCCGGTAGACTCGAACTTCTTGGCGATGTAGACCACCAGCCGCAGGTTGTGGACAATGAGGGTCTCCTTGGCGCTCTCCTCCCCCCGCTCCAGCTGGTCAAATACCTCCGCCTCGCGGCTCTTTTCCAGGGGCGGGGGCAGTACCTCCGGCCCGTTGATGTAGTAGACGTGTCTACCGCCGAACCATTTTTTCCACAGTCTTCGCAGCCAATCCATTGTCGGTCCTCCCTATGATCTCTCCTTGCAGGATACAGTCGTTTTCCCCCTTGCCGAAGCGCTCGGCCACCACCCCCACGCAGACCCGGCCAGTGTTGCAGAGCACCCGGCCGCGGGCGTCCTCCACCAAGATCCGATCGGGGGTAAAGGCCGGGAGCAGCGCCTTGCCGCTGGCGGTGCCGTAGGGGATGAGGCGGAGGCCGGCGGGGTCTTTGGTCTGCGAGCTGAGCACGAACAGCTGCTGGTGGGCGGTGAGAAGGGGGGCCGCCGCCGAGAGGGAGAGCAGGACCACCGGGTCCCCGGTATAGGGGTCGGCAAGGGTGTTGCCGGTGTCCACAAAACCGGTGCAGACCGTCTCTCTCCCCCCCTTTTGGACCCGCACCCGGTACTGGGCTTTGGAAAACCGCCCCGAGAGCCAGCTGACCCCCTCCACCAGCAGGTAGGAGAGGCCCGCGAAGAGGACGAAGGTGCCGATGGGCAGGTCCAGGTACAAGACCCCGTTAAAATAGGCCATCCGCTTGGGGGAAAAGGCCAGCTCCAACCCCATGATGGCCCCGGCAAAGACAAAGTTCACCAGCAAAAACAGAAGGGCGTTCTTCCCAAAACCGGCCAGGGATCGGTTGGGAAAGGCCACCGCCACCGTCAGGACGCAGAGGGCGATCTTGAAAAAGAGGTTGTCAAACCCCGGCAGCAGGATGCAGGCGGAGAGGGCCCCCGAAAGGGCGCTGGCCGCCAAGATCCGCAGCCGCCCGGCGGGGATCCCCCCCAGGCAGGCGGTGCCCAGCAAGAGCAGGTAGTTGATAAAGACGTTGATGGCCACCAGGACGTCCAGATAAACGGTCACGGCGATTCCCCCCTGCCTCTGATGATAGCCCGAGCGGGGAGCGGGATTTGGCGAATCCTGCCCCCGGGGACAAGTCGGCCTCCCCCTCCTCTGCCCTGCGGAGGGGGTCCGGTGGCATGGGAGTGCGCCCTCTTAACGAAAATTTCATCTTCGCGCCCCGTTTGCTTGCCCCCTTTTTACGCCCGTCCCTCTATGATGGAAGCAGAAGGAGGAGGAAATCGTGATGAGCCGTGTAATTTCCCTTTGCAGACAGTCTTCTTTAGACCGGCGGCTGGGCCGCTGGATGGCACAGCACCCCTATTTGAGCTACGGGCTGCTCTGGCTGGCCATGCCCTTGGGGCTGTTGGCGGCGGTCTTTCTGCTGGCGGCGGTGATCGCCTTCCCCATCGCCTGGCTGTTCGGCTGTCTGTGACAGGAACTGCAGCCGTCTTAATCCTTTCTTAATTTCCCGCGCGGAGCCCCTAACACTCTTTTTAGGGACTCCGCGCTAAACTTTGACAAGGAGAGGAGGGAATCGAAAAATGGAAATACTTGTTGCCGCGATCGGAGGGATCGCGGTCATCCTTTTGATTTACTACGTCGCAATTTTGATGAGAGGTGACAAACAGTGATGGGAACCATTTTGCAATACATCCTCTACCTGGCGGTGCTCGTCGCCCTGGCCATCCCCCTGGGCAGCTACATCGCCAAGGTGATGAAGGGGGAAAAGACCTTTTTATCCCGCCTCCTGACCCCCTGCGAGCGGGCGGTCTACAGGGTGATGCGGGTCGACCCTGGCGAGCAGATGGGGTGGAAGCGGTACGCGGCCAGCGTACTCCTCTTTTCCGGGATCAGCCTGGCCATCCTCTTTCTGCTGCAACTGCTGCAGGGCGTGCTGCCCGGAAACCCCCAAAACCTGCCGGGGGTGGGCTGGCACCTGTCCTTTAACACCGCCGTCAGTTTCGTGACCAACACCAACTGGCAGTCCTACACCGGCGAGAGCACCCTGAGCTACCTGACCCAGGCCCTGGGGCTGACGGTGCAAAACTTCCTCTCGGCCGCGGTGGGCATCGCCGTCCTGTTCGCCCTCATCCGCGGGCTGATCCAGGTGAAGAGAGAGGGGTTGGGCAGCTTCTGGGTGGACATGACCCGCATCACCGTCCACATCCTGCTGCCCCTAAACCTGGTGCTGGCCGTCTGCCTGGTGGCCGGCGGGGTGATCCAGAGCTGGAAGCCCGCCCAGACCGTCTCCCTGCTGGAACCGGTGGCGGTGAGCTCTGAGGGGGAGATCTTGGAGGGGGCCGACATCGACCTGGAAACCGGCACCGTGACCCTTGGCGGCCGGACAGTCGAGGGGACCCAGATCGTGACCGAACAGTTTGTGCCCATGGGTCCGGCTGCCAGCCAGGTGGCCATCAAACAGTCGGGCACCAACGGCGGCGGCTTTATGGGGGTCAACTCGGCCCACCCGCTGGAAAACCCCAGCCCCTTTACCAACCTGCTGGAGATGATCTCGCTGCTGTTGATCCCGGCGGCCCTCTGCTTCACCTTCGGCCGGTGTGTGAAGAACAAAAAGCAGGGCGTCGCCATCTTCCTGGCCATGTTCCTCTGCCTGGTCACCGCCCTGGCGGTGGTGGCCGTCAACGAGCAGATGGCCACCCCCCAACTGGCCCAGAGCGGGGCGGTAGACCTGTCGGCCGTACAGCAGGCCGGCGGCAACATGGAGGGCAAGGAGACCCGCTTCGGCATCGCCACCTCCTCCACCTGGGCGGTCTTTACCACCGCCGCCTCCAACGGCTCGGTCAACGCCATGCACGACAGTTTCACCCCCCTGGGGGGGATGATCCCCATGCTCCTAATGCAGCTGGGCGAGGTCGTCTTCGGCGGCACCGGCTGCGGCCTTTACGGAATGCTGGCCTTTGCCATCCTCGCCGTCTTTATCGCCGGGCTGATGGTGGGGCGCACCCCCGAATTTCTGGGCAAGAAGATCGAGCCCTATGAGATGAAGTGGGCGGTGGTGGTCTGTCTGGCCACCCCGGTGGCCATCCTGGTCGGCAGCGGCATCGCCGCCGCCCTCCCCCAGGTGGTGGAGAGCCTTGGCAACACCGGGGCACACGGCTTTTCCGAGGTGCTGTACGCCTTCTCCTCCGCAGGGGGGAACAACGGCTCCGCCTTTGCGGGGCTCAACGCCAACACCGTCTTTTTGAACCTCTCCCTGGGGCTGGTCATGCTCTTTGTCCGGTTCGTGCCGGTCGTCGGCACCCTGGCCATCGCCGGCAGTCTCGCCAAGAAGAAGAGGCTGGCGGTGACGGCGGGCACCCTCTCCACCACCAACGGGATGTTTGTCTTTTTGCTCATCTTCGTGGTGCTGCTGGTGGGCGCCCTGAGCTTCTTCCCCGCCCTGGCCCTGGGGCCCATTGCCGAGTTCTTCGGCAGCATCGCGTAAAGGAGGCCTTTCCTGTGACAAAAACAAAAAAGAGCGCCCTCATGGACCGGGCGATGGTCCTGCGGGCGGTCAAGGACTCATTTGTGAAGCTGGCGCCTCGGACGCAGGCTCAAAACCCCGTCATGCTGCTGGTTTACATCTCCGCCATCCTGACCACCGCCCTCTGGGGGTTCTCCCTCTTCGGCATCGGTGACGCCCCGTCGGGCTACACCCTGGCCATCGCCGTCATCCTCTGGTTCACCGTCTTGTTTGCAAACTTTGCCGAGGCCATTGCCGAGGGCCGGGGCAAGGCCCAGGCCGACGCCCTGCGCGCCTCGAAGAGAGAGGTGAGCGCCCGCAAGATCCCCTCTGCCGAGCGCAAGGATGAGGGGTGCGAGTGCCCCTCGTCCCAGCTGAGGAAGGGGGACATCGTGCTGGTGCAGGCGGGCGAGACCATCCCCGCCGACGGCGAGGTCATCGAGGGGGCCGCCTCGGTGGACGAGAGCGCCATCACCGGCGAGTCGGCCCCGGTCATCCGCGAGGCGGGCGGCGACCGGAGCGCTGTCACCGGGGGCACCACCGTCCTCTCGGACTGGATGGTGGTGCAGGTCACCAGCGACCCCGGCCAGAGCTTTCTGGACAAGATGATCGCCATGGTGGAAGGGGCGGCCCGGAAAAAGACCCCCAATGAGATCGCCCTGCAAATCTTTCTGGTGGCCCTCTCTATCATCTTCATCCTGGTGACCCTCTCCCTTTACACCTACTCCCTCTTCTCGGCCAACCAGGCGGGGATCGAAAACCCCACCTCGGTCACCACCCTGGTGGCCCTGCTGGTCTGCCTGGCGCCCACCACCATCGGCGCGCTCCTCTCGGCCATCGGCATTGCCGGGATGAGCCGGCTCAACCAGGCAAACGTCCTGGCCATGAGCGGCCGGGCCATCGAGGCCGCCGGGGACGTGGACATCCTGATGCTGGACAAAACCGGCACCATCACCCTGGGCAACCGGCAGGCGCACGCCTTCATCCCGGTGGACGGCACCGCCCCGGAGGAGCTGGCCGACGCGGCGCAGCTGTCCTCCCTGGCCGATGAGACCCCCGAGGGGCGCAGCGTGGTGGTGCTCGCCAAAGAGCGCTTTGGCCTGCGGGGGCGCAGTCTCTCTGACAAGGGGATGACCTTTATCCCCTTCACCGCCAAGACCCGGATGAGCGGCGTCGACTTCGGCGGCAGCGAGATCCGCAAGGGCGCCGCCGAGGCGGTCAAGGCCTATGTCCTCGCCGGCGGCGGCCGGTACAGCGAGGCCTGCGAACAGGTGGTGCGCCAGATTTCCGAGCAGGGGGGCACCCCCCTGGTGGTGGCCAAAGACCACCGGTTCCTCGGGGTCATCCACCTCAAAGACATCATCAAAAAAGGGGTCAAAGAGCGGTTTGCCGACCTGCGCAAGATGGGGATCAAGACCATCATGATCACCGGCGACAACCCCCTCACGGCGGCGGCCATCGCCGCCGAAGCCGGGGTGGACGACTTTTTGGCCGAGGCCACCCCCGAGGGGAAACTGAAGATGATCCGCGACTTTCAGGCCGGCGGCCACCTGGTGGCCATGACCGGCGACGGCACCAACGACGCCCCCGCCCTGGCCCAGGCCGATGTGGCCGTGGCCATGAACAGCGGCACCCAGGCGGCCAAAGAGGCCGGCAACATGGTGGATCTGGACTCCTCCCCCACCAAGCTCATCGACATCGTGCGCATCGGCAAACAGCTGTTGATGACCCGGGGCAGCCTGACCACCTTCTCCATCGCCAACGACGTGGCCAAGTACTTCGCCATCATCCCGGCGCTTTTCACCGGGCTCTACCCGGGACTGGCGGCGCTGAACATCATGGGGCTGCACTCGCCCCAGAGCGCGATCCTCTCGGCCATCATCTACAACGCCCTCATCATCATCGCCCTGATCCCCCTGGCCCTGAAGGGGGTCAAGTACCGGGAGGTATCGGCCGGCAAGCTGCTCTCCCAAAACCTGCTTATCTACGGCCTCGGCGGCATCGTTGCCCCCTTTGTCTTCATCAAACTCATCGACCTGCTGCTGGTCCTCTTGGGGCTGGCATAGGCGGCCGGTCCTTTCAAATCACTGCAAACGGAGGGAATTTCTGTGAAAAAAATCAAGTCCATCCTGCCCCGGGCAGCCATGCTCCTGCTGGTGTTCACGGTGGTCTGCGGGGTGCTCTACACCCTGGCCGTCACCGGCATCGCCCAAATTTTCTTTCCCCACCAGGCAAACGGCAGCATCATCGAGGTGGACGGCAAGCGCTACGGCAGCGAGCTGCTGGGGCAGCAGTACACCGATGAGGGCCACATGTGGGGCCGCATCATGAAGCTGGACGTGAGCACCTACCGCGACGAGGACGGGAAGGCGCTGCTCTACGCCGTCCCCTCCAACCTGAGCCCCGCCAGCGAGGAGTATGAGCAGCTGGTGGCCCAGCGGGTGGAAAAACTGCGGGCGGCCGACCCCGAGCGGGGCGACACCCCCATCCCGGTAGATCTAGTGACCTGTTCGGGCAGCGGCCTTGACCCCCATATCTCCCCCGCCGCAGCCGAGTACCAGGTGCCCCGGTTGGCCCGCGCCACCGGCAGGAGCGAGGACGAGGTGCGCGACATCATCAAAGATTGCACCGACGGCCGGTTTTTGGGCCTCTTCGGCGAGGAGCGGGTCAATGTGCTGGAGGTCAATCTGCGCCTGGACGGCATCCTCTGATCCCTGCCGCCGAGAGGGCGGGCCCAAAACCCGCAGGGCGGAGAGCGGAGGACCGACAGCTCCCCCCTGCGCGGGGGTGCAGACGGCAGGCCGCAAACCAGAGCATGGGCCGCTTTTCCAGAATGGCGCGCTTCACCCGGGGGGAAGGGCGGACCCGTTGGCTGCCAACATCCCCCCTTCCCGGTTGAGGGCGTTCGCCCCGAGCGGTGCGGAGCAAAATCGGGAAAGGGCCGCGCCGCCGCCCGCGTCCGGTCGTCCCCGCACAGGGCGGCAGACCAGCGCTTCAGGGAAAGCGGGCATACCTTCCCCCCGCCGAGAAGGCGGGCCATCTTAATGAAATTTTAATCCCCTAAACGCAGTCCTTATGCTGCGCTTAGGGGATTTCGTGTTAAAATAGCGTAAGGAAAAAAGGAGGGTTGTCGCTTGGAGGAGACGAGGAGGGACCCAGAGGATTTTCTCCGCCAAATCCGGCGGGAGGAGCGGGCCAAACAGCGGGGGCGGCTGAAAATCTTTTTCGGCTACGCCGCCGGGGTGGGCAAGACCTACGCCATGCTCAAAGCCGCACAGGCGGCCCGGCGGCGGGGGGTCGACGTGGTGGCCGGATATGTGGAGCCCCATGCCCGCCCCGCCACCACCGCCCTTTTAAAGGGGCTGGAACAACTGCCCCCCCTGACGGTGGAGCACCGGGGCATCGCCCTGCGGGAATTCGATTTGGACGCGGCCATCGCCCGCCGCCCCCAGTTGATGCTGGTGGACGAACTGGCCCACACCAACGCCGACTGCTGCCGCCACCAAAAGCGCTACCAGGACGTGGACGAACTGCTGGGGGCGGGCATCGACGTCTACACCACCGTCAATGTGCAGCACATCGAGAGCCTCTACGACACGGTGGCGGCCATCACCGGGGTGACGGTGCGAGAGCGCATCCCCGACCGGGTGTTCGACGGCGCCGACCAGGTGGAGCTGGTGGACATCGAGCCGCAGGAGCTGATGGAGCGGCTGCAGGCGGGAAAGATCTACCGGGAGGAGCAGGCCCAGCGGGCGCTGGTCAACTTTTTTGACGAGAAAAACCTGACGGCCCTGCGGGAGATCGCCCTGCGCCGCTGCGCCGACCGCATCAACCGGCTGGCCGAGCGGGTGCGGCTGGCCGAGGAGGGCGGCTACTGCACCGATGAGCACATTCTCGTCTGCCTCTCCCCCTCCCCCTCCAACGCCAAGTGCATCCGCACCGCCGCCCGGATGGCGGGGGCCTTCAAGGGCAGCTTGACCGCCCTCTTCGTCGAGACGCCCGACTTCCCCAGTCTCAGTGTGCAGGACCGGGCCCAGCTGCGGGAGAACATCCACCTGGCGGGGCAATTGGGGGCCTCGGTGGAGACCGTATACGGCGAGGACGTCCCCTTTCAGATCGCCGAGTTCGCCCGGGTGTCGGGGGTGTCAAAGATCGTCATCGGCCGCAGCAGCACCCGCCGCAAGTACCCCTGGCGGGGGCCCAGCCTCACCGACCGGCTGATCGCCGCCGCCCCCAACCTGGACATCCACATCATCCCCGACGACATCGCCGGGTACTACCGGGCCAAGCGGGTGCGCCAGCGCCGCACCGGCAAGGTGGGGCCCGACCTGCTCAAGAGCGCGGCCCTGCTGGCCGGGGCCACGGCGGTGGGCTTTCTCTTCGAGCGGCTGGGCTTTACCGAGGTCAACATCATCACCGTCTACATCCTCGGGGTGCTGCTGACGGCGGTCATCACCAAAAAGCGGGTGTACAGCCTGGTCTCGTCGGCGGTGAGCGTGCTCACCTTCAACTACTTTTTTACCGTGCCGCGCTACACCCTGGCGGCCTACGACAGGGGCTACCCCGCCACCTTCGCCATCATGTTCATCGCCGCCTTTCTCACCAGCACCCTGGCCGGGCGGCTCAAACAGCAGGCCCGCCGCTCGGTGGAGACCGCCTATCGCACCAAGACCCTGCTGGAGACAAACCAACTGCTGCAGCGCTGCGACAGCCGGGAGGCGATCATCGGCACAGTGGCCGGGCAGCTGGTAAAGCTGTTGCGGCGGGACGTGGTCTTCTACCCCGCCCGGGACGGCAGGGTGGGCGACCCCCTCTCCTTCCCCGCCCAGGGCGGGGCGCCCCGGGCCGAACTCACCGCCGAAAACGAGCGGGCGGTGGCCGCCTGGGTCTTTCAAAACAACAAGCGCGCCGGGGCCAGCACCGGCACCCTGGGCAGCGCCAAATGCCTCTACCTGGCGGTGCGGGTCAACGAGGTGGTCTACGGGGTGGCGGGCATCGCCCTGGACGGCGAGCCCCTGGACGCCTATGAAAACAGCATCATGCTCTCCATCCTGGGGGAGTGCGCCCTGGCGCTGGAGAGCGAGAACGCCATGCGGGAGCGGGAGGCGGCGGCCGTGCTGGCCAAGAACGAACAGCTGCGGGCCAACCTGCTGCGCTCCATCTCCCATGACCTGCGCACCCCCCTCACCTCCATCTCCGGCAGCGCCGGTGTGCTGCTGGAGAGCGAGAAAAACCTGGACGAGGGCCAGCGCCGGCAGCTCTACAGCGACATCTACGAGGACTCCCTCTGGCTGATCAACCTGGTGGAAAACCTGCTCTCGGTGACCAAGATCGAGGACGGCACCATGCGCCTGAACCCGACGGCCGAACTAGTGGAGGAGGTGGTGGGTGAAGCGCTGCGCCATGTGAGCCGCAAGAGCGCCGAACACCACATCCAGACCCACTTCCCCGACGAGTTCCTGCTGGCAAAGATGGATGCCCGCCTCATTGTGCAGGTCCTCATCAACCTGGTGGACAACGCCATCAAGTACACCCCGGTCGGCTCGACCATCGCTGTCTCGGCCGTCCGCAAAGGGCGGTGGGCGGTCATTTCGGTGGCCGACGACGGCGAAGGCATCCCCGACAGCGCCAAAGCGCGCATCTTCGACATGTTTTACACCGTCAACTCGGGGGTGGCCGACAGCCGCCGGAGCATGGGGTTGGGGCTGGCCCTCTGCAAGTCCATCGTCACCGCCCACGGCGGCGAGATCGCCGTGGCCGACAACACCCCCCACGGAACCGTATTTTCCTTTACACTGCCCATCGAGGAGGTAACGCTGCATGAACAATAAACCGCTGATTTTGGTGGTGGAGGACGACCCCGCCGTCCGCAACCTGATCTCCACCACCCTGGAGGCTCACGACTACAAACACCACGCCGCCCCCACCGGGGAAGCCGCCATCCTGGAGGCCGCCTCCCACAACCCCGACGTGATCCTTCTGGACCTGGGGCTGCCGGACACCGACGGCGTTCAGGTGATCCAAAAAATCCGCAGCTGGTCGAACACCCCCATCATCGTCATCAGCGCCCGCAGCGAGGACACCGACAAGATCGAGGCGCTGGACGCCGGGGCGGACGACTACCTGACCAAGCCCTTTTCGGTGGAGGAGCTGCTGGCCCGGCTGCGGGTCACCTTTCGCCGGCTGCACGGGGGCAGCGGCGGCAGCCAGGACGGGGCCGTCTTTGAAAACGGCGAGCTCAAAATCGACTACGCCGCCGGCTGTGTCTACCTGGGGGGCGAGGAGATCCACCTGACCCCCATCGAGTACAAGCTGCTCTGCCTGCTGGCCAAAAACGTGGGCAAGGTGCTGACCCACTCCTACATCACGAGGGAGGTGTGGGGCAGCGCCTGGGAAAACGACGTGGCCTCGCTGCGGGTATTCATGGCCACCCTGCGCAAGAAGATCGAAAAGGACCCCTCCGCCCCCCAGTACATTCAGACCCACGTGGGGGTGGGCTATCGGATGCTGCGGGTGTAGATCACCCTTTTGGCGGCAAAAAGCCCCTGCTCGAAGGGCGAGCAGGGGCTTTTTCTTTTAGAGGACCGCCTCCTGCGGCTGCTCCTCCAGGACCGAGGTGCAGTGGGGGCAGCGGGTGGCTTCAACGGCAATTTTCTCCCTGCAGTAGGGACAGGTCTTTTCCCGGGGCGCTTCGGGCGCCTGCTCCCGCTTCCCCAGCGAGGTGACCTTGTTGACGGCCTTGAGGATGCAAAAGAGCACCAGGGCGATCAAGAGGAAGTTGAGGACCGCCGAGAGAAAGGCCGAGGCAAAGCCGGCGACGTCCGCCAGGCCGTAGGTGGCGCTGCCGGTGACCACGTTCAAAATGGGGTTGATAAAGTTGGCCGTCAGGGCGGTGACAATGCCCGAGAAGGCGCCGCCGATGAGGATGCCCACCGCCATGTCGACCACGTTGCCGCGCAGGGCAAAGGCCTTAAATTCCCGCATAAAAGTTTTCATGATGCGCTCCTTTTCGACTCGTTTTTCCAATTAGTATAGCAGGAAACCGGCCGAAAGGAAAGGGGGACTTGCCAAACGGGACGCGCTGCCGTAAACTGTAAAAAACGGCACCAAGAGGAGGCGGACCAATGGCTACCATTGCGCAGTGGAAAGAGGCTCTGGAGCGCAGAGCGCTGGATGAACAGTTGGAGCGGCTGTCCCCCGGACACGCGGCGCGGCAGCGGGGGCGGCTGGCGCGGGGGCTGGCTGGCTTTGCCGCCCAGTGGCGGGAACAGGGGCCGGTGCGCCTCTTCTCGGCCCCGGGGCGCACCGAACTGGGGGGCAATCACACCGACCACCAGGGTGGGCGGGTGCTCTGCGCCGCCGTCGACCTGGACACGCTGGTGATCGCCGCCCCCGCCGAGGGGGAGGTCATCGAACTGGTGTCCGAGGGGTTCTCCCCCTGCCGGGTGGCGCTTTCCGACCTCGCCCCCCGCCCGGCGGAGAGGGGGACCACCGCCGCTCTGCTGCGGGGGGTCGCCGCCGGGCTGCAAAAAGGGGGCTGCGCCCTGGGCGGGGCGCGGCTTTACGCCCTCTCCGACGTGTTGCCGGGCAGCGGGCTCTCTTCCTCTGCCGCCTTTGAGGTGGCGGTAGCCGCCGCCCTGAACGGGCTGTTTGAGGGCGGGCGCACCCCGCTGGAACTGGCGGCGATCGGCCAGCGGGCCGAGAGCGACTACTTCGGCAAGCCCTGCGGGATGATGGACCAGGTGGCCAGCGCGGTGGGGGGGATCGCCCAGCTGGATTTCGCCGACCCCCTCCGCCCCGCCGTCACCCCCCTCTCCTGCCGCTGGGAGGACAGCGGCCACCAGCTCTGCCTGGTGGCGACCGGCAGCAGCCACGCCGACTTGACCGAGGACTACGCCGCCATCCCCCGGGAGATGGGGGAGGTGGCCGCCTGGTTTGGCCGGGAGCAGCTGTGCCAGGTGGAGGAAGAGGCCCTCTACGCCAACTGGGCCGCCCTGACGCAGGCCCTGGGGGAACGGCCGGTCCTGCGGGCCGCCCACTTTTTTAGGGAGGACCGGCGGGCCGCGCAGGAGGCGGAGGCCCTTGCCCAGGGGGATTTTTGCACCTTTTTGCAGCTGGTGCGCCAATCGGGGCGCTCCTCCGCCTTTTACCTGCAAAACCTCTACTCCCCCGCTCGGCCCCGCAGCCAGCCCCTGACGGCGGCCCTTGCCCTCTGCGACCGGCTGCTAGCCGGACAGGGGGCCTACCGGGTCCACGGGGGCGGCTTTGGCGGGACCGCCCTGGTCTTGCTCCCCAACGAGCTGGCCGCCCCCTTTTGCAGCGCCATGGAGGGGGCGCTGGGGCCCGACTGCTGCCGATCCCTCTCCATCCGCCCCGCGGGGGCGGTGGAGCTCGCCCTCCCCCAATAACTGCGCAAAAAAGGCGGGCACCCCGCAACGGGCGCCCGCCTTCTCCCCTGTCTGGCAGCTACTCCTCGTAGTCTACCGCCGCGCGCTGGCAGACCACGCTGTGGACAAACTTTTTGACCTCCAGGTGAGCCGGGTGGACCTGGTATCCCTCCAGAGCCGCCCGGTCGGTGAGTTGGGAGACCAAGCAGAGGTCGTACCCGCCGGGGGTGAAGTTCTGGTGCACCCCCGCCGAGAGCAGGCCGGGCACCCGGCCCACCAGCCCCTCCAGCAGTTCCTTCATCTTGCGGGCGCTGGCGGCCCGCTCGGCCTCTGGGACCTCTTTCAAATTCCAAAAGACAATGTGTGTGACCACGGTAAAACCACCTTTCAAACTTCACGGGATATGTGGCAAAGCTGTAAGCTTATTGTAATAAAGGGCCATGGAAAAGGCAACCGTTTTGCCCTATAATGAAATCAAGAAAAACAGGCGGCCCTGCAAACAGAGCTGCCCCAGAGGGGAGGAATGCCGGATGAAGCGGTTTTTGCGCTATCTGCGAAACGCCCTGATCATTGTGCTCGGCCTGGCCATCATCGCCGGGACTGCCTTCTCCGTCGCCTGCTTTGGCGACTACCGCCAACGGGTGGAGGCGGAGCCGGTGGCCGAAAAGGTGGCCGCCCTTCGCCGGGAAGAGGGGTATGTCCCCATCGGCGAGATCTCGGAAAACTTTCAAAAGGCCATCGTCGCCATCGAGGACCACCGCTTTTACTCCCACGGAGGGATCGACATCATCTCCATCGGCCGGGTCCTCTGGAAGAGCCTCTGGAACGGGCGGATCGTGGGGGGCGCCAGTACCATCACCCAGCAGGTCTGCAAAAATATCTACCTCTCCCAGGAACAGAGCCTTTCCCGCAAGGTGACCGAGGTCTTCTTCGCCTTCAAGTTGGAGCACGAACTCTCCAAGGAGGAGATTTTGGAGCTCTACTGCAACACCAGCTATTTCGGCAACGGGCGCACCGGCATCGCCGAAGCCAGCGCCTACTACCACACCACCCCCAGCGAGCTGACAGTGGCCCAGGCGGCGTTTCTGGCCGCCCTACCCCAGGCCCCCAGCTACTTTGCTGATAACCCCGAGCAGATGGAGGGGCGCTGGCGGGCCGTGCTGGGCGCCATGGTGGCCTACGGCTACCTCACCGAGGGGGAGCGCGACGAAATCGTCGCCCAGGGCTGCCCCATCCCCGATGAACTGCGATAGACGGATTTGGCGATAAAAGAGGCCGCGCGCCCGGGCAAGGGGTGCGCGGCCTCTCGACCGTCTGTCAACCTGTTGGGAAAAACCGAGCTGTCAAATAGGGAACGAACGGGTCTGACAGGCCTGGCGGGGCGCAAGGGAAGGCCTGGCGGGGCGCAAGGGAAGGCCTGGCGGGGCGCAAGGGAAGGCCTGGCGGGGCGCAAGGGCAGACCCGGCGGGATGCAAGGGCAAGTCTGGCGGAGTGCAATGGTAGGCTCGGCAGGGTGTAGGGGCAAGCCCGGCGAGACGCAAGGACAGGCTTAGTGGGGCGCAGGGGCAGGCTCGGCAGGGCGCAGGGGCAGGCTCAGCGGGGTACAAAGGCAGACCCGGCGGGGTGCAAGGGCAAGTCTGGCGGGGCGCAGGGGGCAGACCGTGCGCCCCCTTCCCCGACCGGCCAGGGCGAAGCGGCGCTTGGCCCCGTCAAACAGCCCCCCTCCCCTTCAGGCGGCATCTCGGCGGTATGCTCGGCCGTTACCCCTCCCCCAGCAACTGGGCGAGGGCGCGCTGAGCGGCCGCCCAACCCTCCTCCGCCTCGGCGGCAAGGGCGGCAAAATAGCAGTCCATCGCCGGCTGGCGGGCCCGGGCCAGCGCCTGGGCGGCAGGGGTGTAAAACTGACCGGCAAGGCCTTTCAGCTTGCGGCGGTACTCCCGCAGCAGAGAGGGGCCCTCCCCCTCTTCGCCGGGCAGGGGGCGGCCCCTTTCCCCGACTTGGTAGAGGGGCTCCCCGATCTGCCCCCCAAAGCGGATGACCCGGGCTGCGCCCAGAGCGCCGGTCTGGTCCAGTTTGTCGGCATCAAAGAGGATCTTGGCCTCGACCGTCTCGGGCCGACGGTCAGCCCGATAGCGGTGGCAGAGGACGCAGTCGGCCACCCGGCGAGCCCGCGCCGGGGGATAGCCTTCCGCCAGCAGAAAATCCAGCGCCTTTTGGCTGCCCACCTCGGCATGGCAGAGGGCGGGGTCGGCCCTCTCCTCTGGGCGGCCCACATCGTGGAGGAGGGCGGCCAGGGCCACGATCTCCCCGTCGGCCTCGGGCATCTCCCCGGCAATGGAGAGGGCGTATCCCAGCACCCGGCGCACGTGCATTTCATCGTGCACCCCGCCGTCGGTGCAGGCCGCCATATAGGCCTCGGCCCGCGCAAAAAGGGCTCTATCCATCCCTCTCATCCCCTTCCCTCTGCAGAGCGCTCAGCAGCCGCTCCCTGTCCCGCTGCAGCAGCGGGGCCATGCTCTCGCCGTAGCGGCCAAAATCAAGGCCCTCCAACACCCGGCAGAGGGGGCCTGCCAGGGCGGGGACGTCGCGCGCGGCCCCCTCCCAGGCGCGCAGGTACTGGCGCAGGGCGGTGGCCCGCTCCTCTTCTTGCAGCAGCGCCAACAGCCGGGGCGTCCAGCGCTCGAGCTGCTCCTCCTCTGCCCAGCGGGCGTTTTGCAGCAGCAAAAGGGCCCCGCGGGTGCGCCGGTAACTGTTGGCACTGCCCAGCAGGGCGGCCAGCTCCTCCCAATAGAGAGAAACCTCCCGCCCTGTCCGCGAGCGCTCCAACAGCTCTTTTAGGGCGGCGTACCCCTCTCTTTCGTCCCCTGCGCACAGGCGCTGCACCAGCGTCTGTGTGGGCTCGCCCTTCACCGCAACCACCCCTCTCCGCGGCCGTCCGCCACCGCCCGCTTCATCAGCGCGGGCTGAATGCGGGGGTAGGTCATCTGCCGGGGGACGGCGGAACACAGTTCCACCCGCTCGATTTCATGGGGCGGCAGGGGGCCGAGGGCGGCGATCTCCGCCCGGTAGAGCACCCCGTAGCTGGGCCTCCCCTCCCCCCGGCGCACGGCGTAAGGGCCCACCTCTTTGAGGGCAAAGTCGGTGGCGCCGGTCTCCTCCCACAGCTCCCGCCGGGCGGCCTGCTCCGGGGTCTCCCCCGGCTCCCGGTGGCCGCCGGGCAGTTCCAGGGTATCGCGGCGGCGGTGCTTGCAAAAGACCCACCGCCCCCGGTGCCGGGCCACCACCACCGCAAAGAGGACATCCCCCGGCGAGGGGGGATCGGCAAAGGTGACCGCCGTGTCCTCCAGCACCCGCCCCTCGGCCAGCACCCCCTCGATGAACTGCGCCTTCCCCTCGGTGTAGGCCACCCTGTCCGCGCTGTTGGCGGCCGCCAGCCCCTCTTTAAGGGCCTGATAGGTCGCCCGCTTCCCCTCGTCCCGGTTGAGGGTGTCGGAAAAATAGCAGTAGTCCCGCCAGTGGCGGCCGTCGTACTCCACCAGGTGGACGTGGTGGGTGCGGGTGTCGGCCCCCTCGTCCCCGGCGCTCAAAAAGAGGCTGTCCGGATCGTCCACATGGGGGCGGTGAACAAATCCCGCCGCGGCCAAGGCGGGGTACAGGGCCTTGGCCCGGCCCAGGTCCCACATCCCCACCGCCAGGTCGATGATGGGCTTTGCCGCCAGCCCCTTGACCGAGGTGCTGCCCACGTGGCGGACGTCCGCCGCCTCGCTGCCAAACAGCTCCTGCAGGCGGGCGGCAGCCCGCGCTCCCTCCTCGGCCCAGCTCTCCTGATAGGGCAGCAGCTGCACCGTGCCCCGCTTAAGTCCCAGCATCTAAAAGCGCCTCCTCTCCTCCCCTGTCCGGCCTGAAAAGGCAGTTTTGGGGGGTATCGCCATTGTAGCACAAAACCCGCCCGGGGCAAATGCCCGAGCGGGTCTCTCCCCGGTTTTCCCCGGTCTTACGGCTGGGGGTCGGGGCGCCATTCCAACAGGTCGCCCGGCTGGCAGTCCAGGGCCCGGCAGATTTTGTCCAGGGTGGAAAAGCGCACCCCCTTGGCCTTTCCCGTCTTTAAGAGCGAGAGGTTGACGACGGTGACGCCGACTTCCCGGGACAACTGCGTCAGGGTCATCTTTCGCTGCGCCAGCACCACATCCAAATTGACCGCTATCACACCCTCACCTCAAATCACCAGTTCGCTGTCTTCCCGCAGCCGGGCGGCCTCGCCCACCAGCTGGGCAAGGGCCCGCGCCGCCAGGCCGAACACCGCAGCCGCCGCACAGACAAACAGGGCCAAAAGGGCGACCGCAGAGTGGCTGATACCCAGCAAAAAATAGACGACATTGCCGGCGAGAAAGAGGGCAGCGTCCAGCAGCAGGGCCGTGGAGGCCCTCTTCACCAGGCGGGCGCTCTCCCCGGAAAAGGCGTTGCCCCGCCCGATCTCCCCTGTCAGCTTCCAGCCCCACAGGGCCACCAAAATGCAGGGCAGCGCCGTGGACTCGACCAGCAGCAGCCAGGGCCAAAAGCGGTCCGCCAATTCCGGCGCCCGCCGCAGGAGACCCGTCGCCACCCCGGGGACCGCCACCAGATAGACGGCGGCCAAACAGAGGCAGCCCCCTGCCAGAGAAATTTTACAGCAGCGAGCCAACTGTTTACACACCATTCTCCACTCCCCCTTTACGCCATCTCGTGTCCTATTCCAACAACCACAGTATACCCTATATCATATTGAAATACAATAATGATTTAAAATAAAACATTAAATATCGAAATCAAATCCGTCAGCCAAATGGGCGGTATACACCAGCCTGAAAAGGGCGGCATACAGGCTGGGATTCTCAAGGGGCGGCGAGATCCTACACTTGTATGACACCCGTCGTCACCGGTAAGCGGGTCATCTGGGATGCCATTTCATGTCATCCATCCCCCCAATCCCCTCTTTTCACTTCCTCCCGGGAGGGTTCTGCCAAAGCAAATCGCCCCCCGCGGCAGGACCGGGGGCTTTGGGCGATGAAGCCACGACAAAAAAGGCCCGAGCCGTTGGCTCGGGTCTCTCTGCTTGCAACTTGTCTCCTCTTTTTCCACCCGGTGCAGGAAGGCCGTCAAGCCCGCTACTGGGCACTGCCCTGGGGCAGGGTGCGGATGACCTGGTCCCCCAGCACCACGTCGTAGGTGAGCATATCCCAAAAGAGATCGTCCCCCTGGGAGAACTGGTAGTCGTAGAGGGGCTGGCTCTCCATCTCGTCCAGGGCGGCGTTTTGGTCGGAGGTGAGGGGGGCGCCGGTGGTTTTCAGCAGCAGGTAGGGCAGGTAGAAGGAGGAGACCTTCTCCCCCGTGGGGAAGGCGCTCAAATCGGCGCCGTAGTTGCTCCACACCAGGTAGCGCTGCTGGTAGAGGACATCGCAGTTGTCGCTGCCGATGCCCAACTGGCTGTACACGTCGCCCGACGCGGTGAAGGAGGGGAAGTGGTCCCCCATAAAGAGGACGATCGTGGGCTCGTCGCTCGCGCGCAGATCGGCGATGAACCGGCCCAGCGCCTCGTCGGTGTGGTGGATTTTGTCCAGGTAGTAGTCGATCTCGGTGAGGGAGCTGTTCTCGTCCAGATAGGGCTGGTGGTTTTGCATGGTCATGGCAAAGACCATCTGCGGCTGATCGCTCTCGTCGATGAGCTGCTCGATCTGGTCAAAGACACAGCCGTCGTCGGTGTAGGTCTTGTAATTTTTCTGGGGGACGCTCAGATCGCCCTGAAAGAGCATCCGGTCAAAGCCGTAGTTGTTGTAGGTTTTGTCCCGCCCGTAGAAGGTGCCGCTAAAGGGGTGCAGGTAGGTGGTCTCGTACCCCAGGGACTGGTAGTACCGGGGAAAGGCCGCCTGGGCCCGCTCCTTGAGCAGCTTGTGGGGGATCTCGGCGTTGTAGAGGGAGCGCACCGGCAGACCGAAGAGCAGCTCAAACTCACTGCGCACGGTGTATCCGCCAAAGGTGGGCACCGCCGCCGTGCCGCTGGTCCCCTCGGCGGCCACCCGGTCGGCGTTCTGGTAGATCTCATCCCGCACCCCCAGCTCTTTGAGGGCGCGAAAATCGGCGTAGGACTCCGAGAGGACGATGACCACGTTGGGCTTTTTGTAGTCCGCCGCGGCGGCGGTCTCCCTGCCCGACTTGGCGGCAGCGGTGTTCAGGTAGGCGCGGTAGTCGCTCTCCCTCTTGGCGAGGGACTCATTTTGGGAGAGGGCGGTCTCCACCAGGTTGGCAATCATCTGGTTGGAGGTGAACTTGTCGCTCTGCTCAAAGGTGTTGTAGGCGCTCTCGGCCCGGATGTCAAAGAGGTCCATCGCCCCGGCCGAAACGGTGGGGACGGCAAAGAAGCAGACCAGCACGGCGGCCACCGTGCCCAGGGTGGCAAAGCGCCGCCGCCCCGCCAGCGGCAGGGTGGGCCCCAGCCAGAAGACCGCCGCCCAATAGCCCAGCACCAAGAAAAAGCAGAGAGCCAATACCGGGGTGATCTGAATGTCGGCAAACCGGGCGATGTCCGAGGCGTTGGTGGTCATCACCAAGTCCCCCAGCACGAAGTGGCTGCCGCTGGTGCGGCACTTGAAAAACTCGACGCAGGAGAAGATGTAGAGGGGCAGGGCGGTCAGCAGCACCGCCAGGTGGCCCCGCCGAAACAGCAGCAAAAAGGCCGCGTAGATGAGCCCCACCAGCAGCACGTCAAAGAGGAGGACGGTGGGGCGGGTGAACCAAAACCCGAACATGTCGCCGAATTTCTGGCTCTGGTTGAGTTCGCACACCAGCACGATAAAGAGCGGGTAGAGGGCCAGGAGCACCCTGCCGGCGCGGGGATGGCGGGTGGGCATCTGCGCGCGCAGGGCAAAAAGGCGGCCGATGCGCCCCTGTTTTTTCTCTTCCATCTCGATCACCTACCACTCCGCCAGACCATTGTCCCGCGGCTTTCTCTATTCTATGCCTTCATTCTATCGGGACAATATGACAGTCTCGTGATAAAAAAAGTGACAACTTTATGAACAACCCCTGTCGATCTGCCGACAGGCCTACATCCAGAGGCGAAGCGCCCCCAGCAGCACCAAGATCGCCCCGGACAGCCAGGTGAGCCCGCCCTGAAAACGCCCTGCCAGCTTGGTCCCCAGGCGGTGCGCCCCCTCGATGAGGGCCAGCCCCAGCAGCAGGGAAACCGCCAGCAGCGCCAGCGGGCGGGCCCCAAACAGCCCCAGGCCAAAGCCCGCCCCCAGCGAGTCGGCCGAGAGGGGGATGGCCAGCAGCAGCGCCTCTTTGGGGCTGAGGGTGCGGGAGTTGTCCCGGTCGGCCCGGGTCTCGTCCAGGCAGATCTCCGCCAACACCTGTACCCCGGCCACCTGAAAGCGGATCTCCCGCTCCCGACCGCCCCGGCGCAGCCAGCCCCGCAGGGCCGCGCCCCCCAGGGAGAAGAGCCCCAGCGCGATCAGCAGCCAGGCCCCTGCCGCCGCGCAGAGGGCGGGGTCGAGGGCGCCGGTGAGCAGCCCCGCCCCCCAGACGGCGGCGGCCAGAAAGCCGCTGCCCACCCCGGCAATCACCAGGGCCGAGCGCAGGGGGATGCGGATGCCTGCCGCCCCATAGGCAAAACTGGCGGCAAAGGCGTCGGCGCACACCGAGAGGGAGAACAATATCATCTGCAGCAAACCATCACCCCATTTATTGGATTCAGACCAGTCTATGGGGCGAGGGAAAAAACGTTCAAAAAGGGGACAAATCCATCGGTTTGTTCCAGGATACCAGAATCGGGCTCAAATGGCAAGGCGAAGGGTGTAAATATATAGGAAGGACAGGCTCATTCCCGCCCCCGCCGCTCCCGCCCGGCGCGAAGGGCCGCCTGCGCCAGTTGCAGCCCCCGCTGTCCGCCCCGCAGCAGCGCGGCGGACACGGGGCGATAGACCCAGTCGAACTCCCCCGCCCACTCGGCCACTTGGCCGCCAAACCCCTTTTTAAAGCGGTAGATGCCGTAGGCCGGGTGGCCCGGCTCCAAAAAGTGGGGGACGGCCCCGAAGTCGTAGACCGTGCAGCCCCCCGCCAGGGCCCAGCGGATCATCTCCCACTGCATCAAGTAGTTGGGCATGGCCTCCCGCCCCCAACCGGACGAGGCGCCGTAGAGGTAGGTGGCCGTCTGCCCATAGCGCAGGGCCAGGGCACCGGAGACCGGCCGCCCCTGCCAGCGGCAGAGAAAAAGGCGGCAGCGCGTAGGGCCAAAGACCCGCAGCAGCCGCTCCAAATAGGCCCGGGGGCGGATGACAAAGCCGTCCCGGCGGCCGGTCTCCTCCAGCAGGGGGTAGAAGGCGTCCAGCTCCTCCGCCCCGCCCGTCCGGCACGCCACCCCCTTCTTGATTGCCCGGCGCAGGTTGTAGCGGCACTTCTGCGAAAAGCCGGCCAGCAGCTCCTCCTCCCCCCTGCCCGCCAGGGGGAGGAGATAGCCAAACCGGGGTTGCAGGGTGCGGTAATCCCCCTCCTCCGGCCGGTGGCGAAAACCGGCCGACTGGAGAAGGGCCGCCTCCGGCCCGCCGGGGGCGACCAGGGGGTCGAGTTTGAGCAGGCAGGCGCGCTCCCTCTCCGCCAGCCGGGCAAATCCCTCTGTCAAATCGCCCAGGGCTGACCGGTCGCTCCAGTCCCCCACCGGACCCCGTGGACAGTAGAGCAGCGAGCCCCCCACCAGGGGCAGGGGGCGGCTCAGGACCAGGGCCGCCGCGCGGACACCGCCGTCCTCCCCCCGGGAGAGCAGGGCCTGGGCCCGCCAGTTTTCCTTGACCTCCCCCCAGGCGAGGGACTGAAAAAAGCTCCCTCGCCCCTCCACAAATGCCTCGTACTCCGCCGCCAAAGCCCTGTCCTCCCGGTCCACCCACGCAAGCATGCGATCTCCTCCTTCGCTTTTTTTCTCATGTTATCTGTATTTCAGATAAAAGTCAATATCTCGATTTCAGATAGCACATACTGTCACTGGGTGATCAAAATGGCTTACAGACACATTCGCGACCTTCGCTGTGACCGGGACATCCGCCAGCGGGAGGTGGCCGAGCACCTGGGAATGGCGCAGAACACCTATTCCCAGTACGAGACCGGCACCATTGCCCTGACGGCGGAGGTGCTCTGCCGCCTGGCCGACTTTTACGGCACCAGCGTCGACTATCTGCTCGACCGCACCGACAACCCCGACCCCTATCCGCCGCCCAAGCGGTGAGGGGTGGCCATCCAGGTCAAAAGAAGGGAGGGGGGAGCAAACCGTTCAGACGGTCCGCTCCCCCCTCCCTTCTATCTGTCCCGCAGGCGCACTTTACAGGTGAAGCTGAAAGGCGCCGAAATCGCGCACCCCCAGGCCCTGGCGGCACTCCCCCCTCGCCCAGAGACCGGCAAAGGCTCGGTCGATCTCCCCCACCAGTTCGGCGGGGATGTTCAGGCGGTGGTGGCCGGGCAGCACCCGGCGGGGCGACAGGGCATGCACCCGCTGGATGGACCGCCAAAAGGCCAGGGGGTCGGTAGTGGGGTAGAAGGCGTCCAGGCAGCCGGCATAGACCAGGTCGCCGGCGTAGAGGGTCCCTCGCTGGGGCTCGTAAAAGCAGAGGTGGCCCGGCGAGTGCCCCGGGGTGTGCAGCACCTCCACCTCCCTCTCCCCCAAATCGATGGCGTCGCCGTCGTTCAGAACGATTGCCGCGCCCCCCTGGTAGAGGCGGTATTGCTCCGGATCAAAGGCGGGCGGGAACGCCGTCTCCCCCCGCAGGAGTTCCGCCTTGACCGCCGACAGGGGGAGGGGAAATTGGCCGGCGAGCCATTCCCGCTCCTGTGCGCCGACGGCGATGTCCTCAAAGGCAAAGCAGTGGTGGCCGCCGATGTGGTCTCAGTGGGCGTGGGTGGTGGCCAGCAGCACCGGCAGCGGGGTCAGTTCCCGCACCACCCGGCCGATGTCCGCCACCCCCAACCCGCTGTCGATGAGCAGGGCCCGCCGCGCCCCCAACAGCAGGTAGCAGTGGGGCTCCTCCCAGTGCCGGTATTCGCTGATGGCATAGGTGTCTCTCTCGATCTGTTCGACGGTGAACCACTCGCTCATGTTGTTCCCCTTTCCCCGGTCGCCCGCCTTTCGAGGCGGCTCCTCTCCCTTTACCATATCCCCAAGCCCCCCTGCCGTCAACCTGTTTTTCCCCGCGCGGCCGTCCGAACGGGTATGATGTGAAAAATCAGTTGCTTTTCACCTCCAAATAAAAAATACTTTTCTTTTTCGCTTGACTTTTCTCATTTTTGATACTATTATCACTATTGATAACATTTGTGAGAGGAGGAGTGCCCATTGCAGTTTACGGCAGATATCATGAAGGCCCTGCTCAACCCGGTGCGGATGCGGATCATCCAGCACCTGATCCTGCACCCCACCGCCACCAGCGGCGAGATCGCCGCTGCCCTCAGCGACGTGCCGAAGGCCACCCTCTACCGGCACATCAAAAAGCTGGCGCAGCTGGAACTTTTGCAGGTGGCCGAAGAGCGGCCGGTGCGGGGGTCGGTGGAGAGGGTTTACCGCCTGGCCCCCAACCCCCAGTGGCACGGCAGCGAGGAGGAGCTGGAGCAGATGCACCAGGGGCTGTTTGCCATCCTCCTGGGCATCATGGGCGATTTCGAGCGCTATTTTGCAAAACAGCCGCCGCCCGACCCGGCCAAGGGGGACATCGCCCTCACCACCTCGACACTGATGCTCACCGACGACGAGATGCGCCGGTTGAGCATGGAGATGGGAAAAGTGTTGAATCCGCTGGTGGAAAACGGGCCCGCCCCCGGGCGGAAGGCCCGCAAGCTGACCTTTATCATCACGCCGGCAGAGGCGCCGGCCGCTCCCCCAGAGGGAGAAGAGAAGGAGGAGACCCCATGCTGAAAATCGAGCATTTGACCAAGGTGTACAAGGGCGGCAAAAAGGCCGTCGACGACCTGAGTTTAGAGGTGGCCGCCGGCGAGATCTACGGGTTCATCGGCCACAACGGCGCCGGCAAGACCACCACCATCAAGGCGGCGGTGGGGATCTTGGATTTTGAGGGGGGCGACATCTTCATCGACGGGCACTCGGTCAAAAGAGAGCCCATGGCCTGCAAGGCGGTCACCGCCTACATCCCCGACAACCCCGACCTGTACGACCACCTCACCGGCATCCAGTACCTGAACTTCGTCGGCGACGTCTTCGCCGTCGAGGGGGGGCTGCGCCGCCAGCGCATCGCCAAATACGGCGACCGGCTGGAACTCACCGCCAACCTGGGCGACCCCATCTTCTCCTACTCCCACGGGATGAAGCAGAAGCTGGCCATCATCTCCGCCCTGATCCACGCCCCCAAGCTGCTTGTTTTGGACGAGCCGATGGTGGGGCTGGACCCCAGCGCGGCCTTCCACCTCAAGCAGATCATGAAGGAGCTCTGCGCGCAGGGCAGCACCATCTTCTTTTCCACCCACGTGTTGGAGGTGGCAGAAAAGCTCTGCGACAAGATCGCTATCATCAAAGAGGGGCGTCTGGTCGTCAGCGGCCCCACCCACGAGGTGATCGGCCAGAGCAGCCTCGAAGACGTATTTTTGGAGTTGATCGACCATGAATAAGCTGTTTTTGCTCGGCAAAGTCTACGCGCTCCAGTCCCTCGGCATCGGCAAAATGCTGCATGCCAAAGACCCGGCCGCCAAGCGCAAATCGCTGCTCATGGGGGTGGGCTTTGCCTTTCTCGCCGTCCTCCTGGTGGCCATGTCGGCTGTCTACTCGGTGGGGATGGGGCAGTTGGCCGCCATGGTGGGGCGGCCGGAGCTGGTGCTGACGGTCATGGCCGTGGCCGCCTCCCTCCTCTCCCTCATCACCGTCATCTACAAGGCCGGCAGCGTCCTCTTCTCCTTTCAGGACTACGACCTGCAGATGGCCCTGCCCATCCCCCAGAGCACCATCGTCGCCAGCCGGGTGCTCATCCTCTACGCCAGCAGCCTGCTCTTTTCCTGCCTGCTGCTCGTCCCCGCCGCCGTGGTCTACGCGGTGCAGACCGGCCCCTCCCTCCGATTCTGGCTGGCCCTGGTGCCCGCGCTGCTGGCAATGCCCATCCTGCCGCTGGTGATCGGATTGGTCCTCGGGGGGACGGTGGCCCTGATTGCCGCCCGGCTGGGGCGCAACAAGATCCTCTCCATCCTCCTGTATGGGCTGCTGATCGTGGGGGTCCTCTTTGGCTCCACCGCCCTCAGCTACCGCGCGGCCGAGATGGAGGTCACCGAGCTGGCCCAGGTCGGCAGCCAAATTGCCCTGCAACTGGAATCCGTCTACCCGCCGGCGCAGCTGTTCACCCAGGGGGTGGCGGGCGGCAACTGGGGGAGCTGGCTTCTGCTGATGGCCCTGTGCGTCCTGCCCTTCGCCCTCTTTTGCCTGTTGGTGGGGCGCTACTACCGGCAGCTGCACGCCATCTTCACCACCACTTCGGCCAAAGGGAAGTACCGCCTGGGCGAACTGCGCCAGTCCTCCGCCCTCTCGGCCCTCTACAAAAAGGAGTGGCGGCGCTTCACCTCCTCCACCCTCTACATCTTCAACGCCGGGATGGGGGCGCTGATGTTGATTTTGCTCTGCGGGGCGCTGTTCTTTTTGCCCCAGGACCAGTTGGAGGCCATGATGGGCGTTCCCGGCCTGGCCGGGATGCTCACCGGCATCTGCCCCCTCATCATGGCCGCCGTCGGGGGGATGGGGGCTGTCAGCAGCTGCTCCATCTCCCTGGAGGGAAGCCACCTCTGGATCTTGCAGACCCTGCCGGTCCGCACCTCGCAAGTGTTTGCCAGCAAGGCCCTGGTCAATCTCACCGTCCTCGTCCCCGCCTGCCTCATCGGCTCGACCATGGCGGGGCTGGCCCTGCGCCCCTCTCCCGCCGAGTGGGTGCTCTTCTACCTGACCCCGCTGGCCTTCGCCCTCGTCACCTCACTGGGAGGGCTGGTCTGCAACCTCCTGTTCCCCAAATTGGACTGGCAGAGCGAGGTCACGGTCATCAAGCAATCCGTCGCCTCCTTTTTGGGGTACTTCACCACTCCCCTTCTGGCCGCGGCGTTCATCGGCCTCGGTTTTGCCCTGCACCTGTCCATGGTCTTGGTCACAGCTGTGGCCACTGTGGCCGCCCTCCTCCTCTGCCTGGTGATATGGGGGTGGCTGAACACAAAAGGCGCGCGGATCTTCGCACAGCTGTAAAAAAAGAGCCCTCCGGCCGGAGGGCTCTTTTTCTCTGCACCCGCACCTGGTCACGGTGCGAAGGCAAGTGGCCTGCCCCCCTTTGAGCTGGGTGGGTAAGTGGGGGCAATCCCCGCTGTACCGTCCTCTCTCGTGCGGGGCAAAAACTCGAAGGGTGCTTTCAGACGGAAGGGGTGGCAGCATGGTGGGTCTGCTCACAAATGTGGAATTCTCGCCGTTTTGAAGGGCGCGGGCGCGGGGGAATACGGCAAACTGTCTCGCCGCCGTGATTACTACTTCTTAGAAAGTTTATCCGCGTACCACGGTGACGGGAGCGCGCTATGGGACGATTTCAAGTCGCGCACCTGCGCGGGGCGCGACGGAGTGTCGATTCTCCCGACCGCCGCCAGCCCGCAATTTCAATCCACGCACCCGTGTGGGGTGCGACTTGCAGTCAAAACACATGCCCATTTTTTGTTGGGCTATTTCAATCCACGCACCCACACAGGGTGCGACGGTGACCATCGGCGGCCCAGGCGTCTGCTACGACGATTTCAATCCACGCACCCACGCGGGGTGCGACAGCAACAAAGTACAAGAACACTTCATCCTCTTTCTTTTTTACTATACCGCTTCCCCAAGATACTGTCAATTTGCAGCGACAAAGCCCCTTTTGTCGCCGTCACTCCTCCCCTGCAACTGCCCACATGCGGTGCGAAGGTCTTGGGAAAACTCTGTTTACCTGCCCTTCGCACCGGGAGCCGTAGCATTGTGAAAAAGCCCCAGCCCGCAAAAAAGGAGCGCCTAAAAGGCGCTCCTTTTCAACTAGTGCTCGCTCTCCCCCTCTGCCTTTCGCCGGGAGACGGCAATGGCGCTGGCGACAACAGCCGCCGCCACGGCCAACAGGGCGATGCCGTCGAGGACACAGCCCCGCAGCAGGTAGAGCAGAGCTGCCAGGGCAGAGACCAAACTGTAAAAGAAGAGGTCCCTGCCGAGGAGACCGGGGCGCTCGTCCCCCACCCTTTCGGCATCCGCACCGGTCCGGCGCCGGCGGCGGATAGTGTAGAGGGCCACGGCCGCCATCAGCAACAGGGCCAGCCAGTGCACCCAGCAATTGCCCACACCGCGGCCGCCCAGCAGGCCGGTATAGGGGGCATTTCCCCCTCCGTTCGGCACACCGCCGGAACCGTCTGCGCCGTCGGGGTCAGCAGGGCCCACGGGGCCGGTGATTTTGCGGTCGGTGAGCTTGTAGGTCAGCTGCACGGTGGTGGTGTTGCCCACCGAGTCGGTGGCGGTATAGTAGAAGGTGCAGCTGCCGGGGCGGGCCAGGTCGATTTCCTCTGCGGGCCGGCCATCTTGGTCAAAGATCAGCAAGTCGTATGTCAGGCTGCCGTCCGCCTGGTTGGAGGAAACGGTGTACTGCTGAGCCATCCACTGCAGGATGTCGGCCTTGCTCCAGCTGCCGGAGCGGACTTCCTCCTCCAGATGGTCACGGATGTTCCAGTGCTTCTTCTGGCTGCCGGGCACCGGGTCGGGCAGGGGGATGGGGTCGGGTAGGGGGTGCTCCGGGTCGCTGGGCACCACCGCCGGGGGCGTCTTGCTGATGAGGTGGTACTTCAACTTGACGCTGACCCGGTTGCCGTCCTGGTCGGTGACGGTGTAGATGAGGAGATAGTCCCCCACCCGGCTCTGGTCGATCTGCTCCACCGGGTCCCCCTTGCTGTCGTAGAGGGAGACGCTCCCCGTGAGCGCCGCCCCCACCGGGGAGCTGGCGCCGTAGCGCTCCTCCATCCAGGAGAGGGCCGCCGCTCGGTCCAGCACACTGTCCTTGATGTACTCGGTGTACTCGTCCTCGTAGAGCAGTGCCGAGGGCTTCTCCGGGTCGGGCTCCTCTCCGTCCGGCAGGGGGGTCAGGGGGTCGTCCGGGTCGGCGGGCGTCGGGCCCACCAGTTCCCCGTCCTCCGGCGGGACGATCACCGGCGGCACCCGGCTGATGAGGTGGTAGGACAGCTCCACCGCCGTCTGGTTCCCGTTTGCGTCGGTGGCTATGTAGCGGATCAGGTAGTCCCCCACCCGGGTCAGGTCGATCTCCTCGATGGGGGCGCCGTTTCTGTCCTCCAACTCCACCTGCACCGACTGGCCGGCCGCGTCCGGGTAGGTGAAGTGGTAGCGCTCCTCCATCAGGGCTTGGGCGGCGGCCTTATCCATGACACCGCTCTCCTGGATCAGCTCGGTCAGGCTGTCCTTGTAGACGGCCTTCACCGGCCCCTCGGGGTCGTCCGGATTGATGGGGTCTACCTCCGGTCCGGGCAGGGGCGCGTCTGGGTCGGCGGGGTCCACTTGGGGCGGCCGGGCCTTGACCAGCCGGTAGTGGAGGATGATTTGGGTGGTGTTGCCGTCCCCGTCGGTGAGGGTGTAGAAGATGTCCACCCCGCCGGGCTTGGTGGTGTCCAGATACCGGCCCTGGGCGGTGATGTCCGCCCCCTCTTTGTCCTTCACCGCCACCTGGGCGGTGCTGCCGGCGGGCACGGCGTAGCGGTAGGCCAATATCCCGTCCACCACGGTGCGGTCAAAGCTGCCGCCATAGAGGGGCGGATCGACGGAGATGACCTCGGTCACCGTCTCCTCGATGGTGCGGTGGAGAAGGCCGGTCTCCGGGTCGAGGGCGGGCTCCTCCCCCTCCGGCACCGGCTCCCCGTCCGGGTCGAGGGGCGGACCCACCGGCGGGATGTCCGGGTCCTCGGGCCGCTCCACCACCGGCGGCTCGCTCACCTGCACTGCCAGCGGCTGGCTGCGGTTGCCCGCCGCGTCTTCCACCAGGTAGATGCCGTTTTGGGTGGCGGTGTAGGTCTGGCTGCCGGCGCCCGACTGGTTCCCTGTGGCCCCAGTCAGGGAGAAGGTCTTTACCGGGGCAAACTGGCCGTCCGTCCCCTTTCGGTACAGCCTCCACACCCCCGAGAGGCCGTCTGTGGCGGTGAGGACCCCCGTGTCCTGGTCAAACGACAGGGTGGGGGCGGTCTTGTCGACCTTTACCAGGTCATTTACCTTGGTGGAGACAGCGCCGGTGCCGGTGTCTTTGGCCTGGTAGGTGATGGGGCTGTAAATTTGCTCCTGCTCGTAGAGCTGGCTCTCCTGGTCTGCCAGGGTGACAGCGGAGCCGGTCTGGGGGGTGATGGTGAACTGGTCGAAGTCCCCGGCGAAGAACTGCACCGTCACGTCGTCCTTGTTCCAGCCGTTTTCGTTGGCTTTGGGCAGCCGGGTATAGTGGTAGTCGCTGCCGGGGACCTGGGTGTTCGAGGCGGGGTCGTCCGGGTCCAGCGGCTCCAGGGGCCGCTCGTTGAGGAGGGTGGTGCCGATGTAGTCGCGGTTGGCGAGGACGTCGTCCTCCAACATCTGTCCCAGTTTTACCGCCTGGCCGCTGCTCTCGGTGACCTTGACATAGTAAACTACCTTGTATTCGGTATTTCCCACCATGGTGATGGGGATGCCGTACTGCCCATCAATGGTGTAGCCGTTTTTCGAGGTGGTCACCGATGTCCCACCCACCGAGGTGGGGTGTTTGTTGTCGGCAATGAACTGCAGCCCCTGGGTGGGGTAGTTTTTGGTGTCGTCCGATGTCTTGAGGTGCAGGTCAAAGGTCTGGCCGCCCGCGCCGGACGCCTTGTTTTTCACCGTGGACTCCACCCGCAGCACAGTGCCCGGGGTGACCACGTCGTTGGCCCCCACCACCTGGTTGGTGCCGTCTTTGTACAGGGTGATGTTCTGGATGGCGGGGTCAAAATCGGGGTAGCCGAAGCTGTCGAAGTGGCAGTCGATCTGCATGTTGGGGACCTGGGCATTCCAATCCCACTCGATCTGTCCCCACACCGAGAGATAGGCCTTTCCCCCCGGAAAGACCGCCTGCCGAATGTATCCCTGGGTGCCGGTGACGCTGCCCAGCTTGATGGTGAGCTCATCCTTTTGACAGTCGTAGGAGAGAGTCAGCTGGTGGCTGGCATTGTTGTAGGCCCCCACGAAACCGCCTGTATAGGTGGGCGTTTGATATGCGTTGTCTTTCTGCCATGCCGTGCGAAAGGTGCCGTTTTCAATGTTGGTGGCATCCGTCCCCGAAGCGCTGTAAACGCCCCGCCCCCTGCTGTACCACATCCAGTAAAAGTCACCTTGGTCAAAGGGGACGGGGTCTTTATTCAGGGAAAATCCAAAGTCGCTGTTGGTGTAGTAGTTGTTGGGGTCTTGCACCGGGGGCGAGCTGCGAAAGGTGGCAGTCACCGTCCAGTCGCAGTAAAGACTCAAGGCGTTGATGGTTTGAAAGCCACCAAAACTGTCACTTGTCTTTCCATTGGGGTCATTGTAGGCGTTTTTTCGCCAGTATAGTGAGGAATCCGTGCGGGCAAGGGTAAAATTCCCGTTTCCGTTGTAAGAGGTGGGCACGCCGCCGGTATTGCGGATCTTGAACACCTTTTCGTAGTCGGTGGTTGCCACCGATGCCTGGGCGGTCCGCTGCACGGGAGGAATGCAGGTCAGCACAAAGGCGGTGGCCAACGCCAGGGCGCCCAGGCGGCTCCACAGAGGCTTGCCCTTCACCCCTCGCCGCTGCCGCCTGGGGTTTCGCCCCTCTCTCTCTGCCAATTTCATGTTTTTTCCTCCTCCGTTGATTTTATGCCTCTACGGCAATTCATTAATAGGGCGTTGGTCGGAGGACAAAGAGCTCACAAAAATGCAGGAATTTTTTCCTTTCACAATTTGTGGTGAAATCGGTCGAATCTGTGCTATACTGTCTGCTGAAAAAGCGCAGAGGAAAGGGTGTTTGATTTGACGGTGAGCCACAAACAGCTGGGTCGATGGCTGAAACAGGCCCAACAGGGGGATGAGAAGGCCTTTGCCAAGCTCTACGCCGCCACGGTGGAGGCCCAGTACTACCAGGCCCTGGCCCTGCTGGGCGACCCCCATCTGGCCGACGACGCGGTGCAGGACAGCTACGCCTCCCTCTACAAAAATACTGCCAACATCCGCGACCCCCAGGCGGTGGTGGCCTACCTCAACCGGGCCACTCACTCCTGCTGCCAGACCATCCTCCGCCGGGAGCGGCGGGTCCCGCGGGTGGAGGGCGGGGCCCTCTCCTCCCATCCCGACGCCGCCCCCGGCGAGGGGGCGCTGGACCGGCGGGAGACCTCCATCGCCCTGGAACAGGCCCTGCGGCGGCTGCCCGAGCGGGAGAGGATCGCCACCATCCGCTTTTACTGCCAGCAGACCCCCCTGCGCCAAATTGCACAGGAATTGGGCTGTTCCCTGGCCACCGTCAAACGGAGTTTGGCCAGCGCCAAGGCCAAACTCCGCCTCTACCTGAAAGACAGCTTCGCCCTGGTCCCCGCCGGGCTGGCCCTGCGGTGGGCGCTGCCCCACTCCTCGCAGGAGAGCGCCCGGCGGGCAGGACTTCCCCACCCGCCCCAAAGGCGGATATCTCTGCCGGCGGCCTTTGCCTGCATCGCCCTGTCGGGGGCCCTCGTGCTGCTGGCCGGACAGGCTTTGCTGGCCGCCCCGGCCGGGGACAGGACGCCCCCCTATTTTGCCGACTTACAGGTGGAGGGCAGTTTTGCCCGCCTCACCCTGCGCGACGACGGCAGCGGGGTGGACTGGGCGAGTTTGTGCCTGACCGACGGCGAGGGCCAGCCCCTCCCCCTGGGGGGAACCGACCCCGCCAGCGGAGAGGTGTACGCCGGGTTGCCCGACGGCGACTACCGGCTGGCCGTCTGCGACCTGGCGGGCAACGAGGCCGTCCTCCCCTTCTCCGTTTCCCCCCTTCCCTGACCGCGCCTTCCGCGCACAAAACGGGTCGTAACAAAAAACGCGGAGACAGCGGTTGCCCGCTGGCCGCCCTCTGCACGCAGAGCGGCTGGAAACACGGAGAAAAGGCCGCCGGTCGACCATCCCCCTGTGCACGAAAAAGAGCCCTAACCAAAAGTGCGAAGGAGGGATCGGCCGTCCCCCCGCACGCAAAAAAGAGCCCCTGCCCGGTCTCCCGGGCAGGGGCTCTTTGACATGTGATGTGCTGTTTTTCAGAAGGAGTTTTTCGCGCGGATGCTTACATCATCCCGCCCATAGGGGGCTGGGCCATACCGGCGGCGGGGTTCTCCTCTTTCTGGTCGGCGACCAGGCTCTCGGTGGTCAGGACCATGGCGGCGACGGAAGCGGCGTTCTGCAGGGCGCTGCGGGTCACCTTGGTGGGGTCGACGATGCCGCTCTCCAGCATCTCGACGTACTGGTCGCTGTAAGCGTCGTAGCCGTAGCCCATCTTGCGGGAGCGCTTGATCTTGTCGACCACGACCGAACCCTCGACGCCGGCGTTGGCGGCGATCTGGCGAACCGGCTCTTCCAGGGCCTTCAGGACGATGTTGGCGCCGGTCTTCTCGTCGCCGGTGCAGCTGGCGGCCACCTTGGCCACCGCGCCCACGGCGTTGAGGTAGGCGGTGCCGCCGCCGGCGACAATGCCCTCGGCCACAGCGGCCTTGGTGGCGGACAGGGCGTCCTCGATGCGCAGCTTGCGCTCTTTCATCTCCACCTCGGTGGCGGCGCCCACCTTGATGACGGCCACGCCGCCGGACAGTTTGCCCAGCCGCTCCTCCATGTTCTCCTTCTCAAAGTCGGAGGTGGAGGCGGCGATCTCGTTTTTGATCTGGGCGATGCGCTCGTCGATGGCCTCTTTGGCGCCGGCCCCGTCGACGATGATGGTGTTCTCTTTGGTGACCTTCACCTGCTTGGCGTTGCCCAGCTGCATGACGGTGGTGTCTTTGAGCTCCAGGCCCAGCTCGCTGGAGATGACCTCGCCGCCGGTGAGGATGGCGATGTCGCGGAGCATCTCCTTGCGGCGGTCGCCGAAGCCGGGGGCCTTGACGGCCACGCAGTTGAAGGTGCCGCGCAGCTTGTTGACCAGGATGGTGGTCAGGGCCTCGCCCTCGATGTCCTCGGCGATAATCAGCAGCTTTTTGCCAGCCTGAACGATCTGCTCCAGCAGGGGCAGCAAGTCCTGGATGCTGGAAATCTTCTTGTCGGTAATCAGGATGTAGGGGTCGTCGAGGACGGCCTCCATCTTGTCGGTGTCGGTGACCATGTAGGGGGAGATGTAGCCGCGGTCAAACTGCATGCCCTCGACCACTTCGGAGTAGGTCTCGGCAGTCTTGGACTCCTCGATGGTGATGACCCCGTCGGCGGAGACCTTCTCCATGGTCTCGGCAATCAGCTTGCCGACGGCCTCGTCCCCGGCGGAGACAGAGGCGACCCGGGCGATGTCCTGGGAGCCGTTGACCTCTTTGGCGTTGGTGACGATGAAGTCCACCGCGGCGTCGACGGCCTTCTGCATCCCCTTGCGGATGATCATGGGGTTGGCGCCGGCGGCCACGTTCTTCATCCCCTCGCGGACCAGGGCCTGGGCCAGGACGGTGGCGGTGGTGGTGCCGTCGCCGGCGGCGTCGTTGGTCTTGGTGGCGACCTCTTTCACCAGCTGCGCGCCCATGTTCTCAAAGGGGTCGTCCAGCTCGATTTCCTTGGCGATGGTCACGCCGTCGTTGGTGATGAGGGGGGAGCCGAACTTTTTGTCCAGCACCACGTTGCGGCCCTTGGGGCCCAGGGTGACCTTGACGGTGTCTGCCAGCTGATCGATGCCGGCCTGCAGGGACTGTCTGGCTTCCTCGCCGAATTTGATCTCTTTTGCCATGTTGCCTTACTCCTTTATCAGTTGTAGTGATGTGTAAGCGGTTATCTGCGGGCGGTCTGGGCCGGTCTTACTCGACGATGGCCAGGATGTCGCTTTGCCGCAGCAGGGTGAATTCCTCGCCTTCCACCTTGACCTCGGTGCCGGCGTATTTGCTGGCGATCACCTTGTCGCCCACCTTCAGGGTCATGACGACCTCGTTGCCGTCCACCATGCCGCCGGGGCCCACGGCCACCACTTCGGCCACCTGGGGTTTCTCTTTCGCGGCGTCGGGGAGAATGATGCCGCTGGCGGTCTTCTCTTCCGCCTCGAGCAGTTTAATCAGAACGCGGTCAGCCAAGGGTTTGATGGTCATACTGAATTCCTCCTATATTATAGTTTGGTATAATTGGTTTGGCAGTCTATATACCTGAGTGCTAAATATCATTGTAATCACTTTCCCACAAAAATCAAGGGGTATTTCCGGAAAATCAGTTAAAGTCAAAAGAATTTACATTTTATACAAATTTAAAGGCCCACTTTTTCCCTCCATGTACATTTTTAGGCCAAATTTGCTCTTAAAAAAGTATCCGCCCGCTTTTCTGTTTGGGGGGGTGAACCTCTCTCCACACCTGCCGAGCACATCAAATTGCCTTTTCGCCACAAAAAACAGCCTCGCGAGAGAAAAAAATTCTCCCGCGAGACTGTTTTAAAGCCGATTTCTGCGACAGGGTGCGATTTTGCCTTCGCCCATTCCGCGGCGCGCCGCCCTCCGCAGAGAGTATCGACTTAAAAAAGGCTGTTTTTTGACTGCTTTAAATGTCGGGAGTGATCCCCTTTCTGCGCAGGGCCGCCTTGCGCAGCAGGTCCACCGGAAGCACCAGGGTGGAGATGAGGAGCACCGTCACCAGCTCCCGCAGGGTGAGCCCTGCCACCCGGAAGAGGCTGCCGCCAAAGTAGATGAGCAGCAGCTGTACCCCCGCCACCGCCGCCATGATGAACACAAAGGCCCGGTTGCCCCCCAGGTTGGCAAACAGGTTGACCCGCGGGGTGCGGGCGTTGAAGCTGTTGAGGATGCCGGTGAAGATGAAGAGGGCGAAGAAAGCGGTCATGAAGTACTGCTCTCCCAGTTCAATGCGGAAGAGGTGTTTGAAGAGATCCACCTTCAAAAAGGCCACGCAGAGGCCCACGGTGAATACCCCCATACAGACGATCTGGTGGACCATGGAGCGGGTGAGCACCGGTTCGTCCCGCCGCTTGGGGGACTCTTCCATGTACTCCTCCAGCGGGGGTTCGCCGGCGAAGGCCAGCCCGGCCAGGGTGTCCATGATGATGTTGATCCAGAGCATCTGCATCACCGTCACCGGGGTGTCGATGCCGATAAAGGGGCCGATGACCGAGACCCCCACGGCGCAGAGGTTCATGGTCAGCTGAAAGACGATGAATTTGCGGATGGACTTGAAGATGGTGCGCCCGTAGAGGATGGCCCGGGTGATGGACTGGAAGTTGTCGTCCAAAATCACGATGTCGCCGGCCTCTTTTGCCACCTCGGTGCCGCTGCCCATGGCAAAGCCCACATCGGCCTTTTTCAGGGCCGGGGCGTCGTTGATGCCGTCGCCGGTCATCCCCGCCACCAGCCCCAACTCCTGGGCGGCCTTGACCAGGCGGCTCTTGTCCTGGGGCAGGGCCCGGGCCACCACCCGGATGCCGGGCAGGGCATCTTTGAGCTGGCTGTCGCTCATGGCGGCCAGCTCCCCGCTCTCGAGGATGGCGCCGGGGGCGGCCTCCCGCAGAAGGCCCACGTCCCGGGCGATGGCGGCGGCGGTGTCCCGGTTGTCGCCGGTGATCATCACCACCTGCACCCCCGCCGCCTGGGCCTGGCGCACCGCCTGCTTGGCCTGGGGGCGCACCTCGTCGCGGATGCCCACCAGCCCGATGAGGGTCAGGTCGGAAAAGCGGCCGCCGCCCTCCCCCACCGGGACGGCGCTCTGGCAGAGCACCAGCACCCGCACCGCCTGGGCGGTCAGCTCCTTCCAGCGCAATTTGAGCAGCTTGAGGGAGTCCAGGGGCCGGGCCCGCCCCTCCCCGTCCACGTACTTGGTGCAACTCTCCAACAGTTTTTCCGGCGCGCCCTTGACGAAGGTGCGCCCGTCCTCCAACGTCACGGCGGCGTATTTGTTGGCCGAGTCAAAGGGCACCCGCCGGGCCACCTGCACCTCGCCCTTGGTGCTCTGGGGCAGGGCAAAGGCCAGCAGCGCCCGGTCGGTGGCGTTGCCCCCCAACGGGCCCTGGGGGCTGATGACCGCCTGGTTGTTGTAGCGGCAGCAGTCCTCCACCTGCCGCCAGAGCCCCTTTTGGCTCCGCAGGGTGGCGGCGGTCTTGTACTCCCTGCCGTCCCCGGCCAGGAAGTGGGTCACCTCCAACCGGCCCCGGGTGAGGGTGCCGGTCTTGTCGGTGAAGAGGATGTTCAGGCTGCCGGAGGTCTCGATCCCCACCAGCTTGCGCACCAGCACGTGGTCTTTGAGCATCCGCCGCATGTTGGAGGAGAGGACCACTGTGATCATCATGGGCAGCCCTTCCGGCACCGCCACCACCACCACGGTGATGGCCAGGGTCACGGCGTGCAGAATGTGTTCGAGCACCAGCGAGGGCTGGGCGAAAAGGGCTGAGATGGCTGCCGGGTCAAAGTGGTTGGAGAGGAAGAAGGCGTTGAAGAGGTCGGCCACGGCCACCAGAGCGGCGGCGCAGTAGCCCAGCCGGGAGAGGATCTTGGCCAGCCCCCCCAGCCGCAGCCGCAGGGGGCTCTCCCGGGTCTCCTCCTGCATCTCCCGGGCCATGCCGCCGTAGAAGGTCTTGTCCCCCACGGCCAGCACCTCCATGGCCCCCTCGCCCGAGCAGACCACGCTCCCCCGAAAGAGCCAGTTGGGGGCGGCCAGGTCGGCCTTTCCCGCCTCTCCGGCGGCGGGCTTTTTCTCCACCTCGGCGCTTTCGCCGTTGAGGGCGGACTGGTCCAGGTGGAGACTGCCCTCCACCATCACCCCGTCGGCGGGCACCCGCTCCCCTGCCTGCAGCAGCACCACGTCCCCCACCACCACCTCGTCGATGGGGACCGAGGCGGCCATCCCCGCCCGGCGGACCCGGCACTGGATGCTGGCGGCGTCCTGCTGCAGCTTGATGAAGGCCGATTCGCTGCCGTACTCGCTGAGGGTGGAGACAAAGGTGGCCAAAAAGATGGCCACCGCGATCCCCACCGTCTCGAACCAGTCGAAGTCGCGGAACAAAAAGACGATGTTGATGGCCAGCGCGCAGAGCAGCACCTTGATGATGGGGTCGCCGAAGCTGGCCAGGAATTGCTTGAAAAACCCGCTGCGCTCCCCCTGGGTGAGGGCGTTGGAGCCGTGTCGCTGGCGGGCCTGCTCCACCTGGATCGGGTTGAGCCCCCGGCGGTAGTAGAGCGATGGCGCCATAGAAGTCATGTCGCATTCCTCCCTGTGAACATTCCTGCATTTTTGGGGACGGGACTTGTCCCTTCTCTCCACTCTATGCAGCCCTGGGCGGGGAATATGCTCGTCCCCCCCCACTGCGCCAAGGCGGCCAAACCGGGACGGCGACGGGGTGTCCCCTCCCGACAGGGGCCCACAGAGGCAGAAAAAAGGAAAAAACCACTTCCTCCCCCTTGACGGGGACCCCTGTCTGCCGTACAATAGATACCGACGGTATGTATGTGAGGTGAACGAGATGGCCAGAAACAAGCACCCGGAGGAGACAGTCAAAAAAATTTTGGACGCCGCCCAGCGGCTGTTCACCCAAAAGGGGTATGAAAACACCTCCATCCAGGACATCATCGACCAGCTGGGAGGGCTCTCCAAAGGGGCCATCTACCACCACTTTCGCTCTAAGGAAGAGATTTTTGACGCGGTCTGCCAGCGAATTGGGGAGGCCAATCTGGCCCTCTTCACCGCCATCCGCGACGACCCGACACGCAGCGGCCGGGAAAAATTGCGGGCCATGCTGGCGGCTGCCTGCCACAACCCCGGCGACGAGGCGGTGGCGGCCATGATGCTGGAGACGGTGCGCGACCCCCGCTTTGTCATCACTCAACTGGACGAGGTGTTCTCCCTGGTGGCCCCCCACTTCATCCAGCCGGCCATTGAAGAGGGGCTGCGCGACGGCTCCCTGCCCGACGCCGTCCAGCCCCGGGAGCTGGCCGAGGTCTTTGCGGTGCTGCTCAATGTCTGGGCCAACCCCTTTGTCCGCCCGGACGAGCCCGAGCGGCTGCGGGCGCGGGTCCAGCTGCTGGCGCGGATGCTCCGGAGTGCAGGGCTGGACATCATCGACCGGGAGCTGGAGGAGGACTATGTGGCCCTCACCACCCTCTTCCACGGCCCCAAAGACAGCGTAAGAGAGCCCTATTAAAGGGGGCTTCCCCTCTGCGGATCCTCCGACTGCCGCTCCCTTCCGCCCGAAGGAGGGCGGCGGCTCTCCCCCAGTGGCCGCGGCTGCCGCAACAACTGCTCCTGTGCGGAGCAAATTTTTTTCGCAAAATACATACCGTCGGTTGGTATTAAAAACTGTCTTTCTGCTGACAAGGAGGCACCGATGAAAACAACATCTCCCCCCAAACTCTTCCGCCGCGACTTCACCCTGGTGGCGATCGGCCAGATCATCTCCCTCTTCGGCAACGCCATCCTCCGCTTCGCCCTCCCCCTCTACCTGCTGCGCCAAACCGGTTCGGCGGCCCTCTTCGGGCTGGTGAGCGCCTGCTCCTTCCTGCCGATGATCGTCCTCTCCTTTCTCGGCGGGGTGCTGGCCGACCGGGTCAACAAGCGCAACATCATGGTGGCGCTGGACTTCTTCACCGCCCTGCTGGTCCTCTCGGTCTACCTGGGGCTGGGACGGCTGCCCCTGGTCCCCCTCATCCTGGTGGCGCTGATGCTCCTCTACGGCATCAGCGGCACCTACCAGCCGGCCGTGCAGGCCAGCATCCCCGCCCTGGTGGAGGGGGAGCAGGTCCTGCGGGGCGGGGCGGTCATCAACCAGATCTCCTCCCTCTCGGGACTGCTGGGCCCCATCGTGGGGGGGATGCTCTTCGGCGCCTTCGGCATCTTCCCCATCCTGGCGATCAGCGCCGCCTGTTTCTTTGCCTCGGCGGTGATGGAGCTCTTTATCCGCATCCCCTTCACCCCACGGGAGAAGGGACCGGGGGTCCTGTCGATCGTCCGCGCCGACCTGCGCGACAGCAGCCGCTACATCCGCCGGGAAAAGCCCCTTCTGGCCAAGGTCATCCTGCTGGTGGCCGCCATCAACCTGGTGATGACCTCGGTGATGACGGTGGGCCTGCCGGTGGTCGTGGTGGACACCCTGGGGATGAGCGACCGGATGCTGGGGCTCTTTCAGGGCATCGGGGCCCTGGGCGGGCTCTGCGGCGGCCTCTTTGTCGCCGCGGCGGGCAACCGCCTCACCCTGCGCCACTCCCCCCGGCTGCTCCTCCTCTGCAGCGCCTTTGCCGGAGGGCTGGCCCTCCCCCTGTTGCTGGGCCTCTCCCCCACCGTCGGCTTCTGGCTCATCACCGCCTTCAGCTTCTTCATCATGGCCCTGGCCACCGTCTTCAGCGTGCAGATGATGGCCGCCGTTCAACTGGAGACCCCGCCCCAGCTGGTGGGCAAGGTCATCGCCCTGATGATCGCCCTCTCCATGTGCGCCCAGCCCTTGGGGCAGGCCATCTACGGCGCCCTCTTCGAGCAGTTCCCCGCTGGGGGCGGGGTCATCCTCCTGGCGGCGGCCATCCTCTCCGCCGGGCTCTCCCTCCTCTCCCGCCGCATCTTTGCCGACGCCTAGGCCGCCCTGTGCACAAAAAAGAAGGCACACCCTCTCGGGTGTGCCTTCTCGCCAGTTTAGTACCTAGCGGATGAAGTTGGTGCGCAGCGGCGCTTCGGGAGCCGGCGGGTTGACGCCTGCGGCCTTCCCCGCCTCGATGCAGCGCAGCAGCCAGGCCATGTTCCGGCCCAGGGTGCGCATGATCTGCAGCCCCTCCAGGTCCTGACGGACCTCCTCCGGGGTGTTGCCGTGCACCATGTTCCAGTACTGGGAGGAGACCACCGGCATCTTGGCGATGGTGAAATACTTGTTGAGCGCGTCCAGCGAGGCGGTGGTCCCCGCCCGGCGGGCCGAGGCCACGGCCGCCCCCGGCTTGTAGGCGAAGGCGGCGCTGCCGGCGTAAAAGGCCCGGTCCAGCACCGAGAGGATCCGCCCGCTGGGGTGGGCGTAGTAGACCGGGGTGCCAAAGACAAAGCCGTCGGCCCCCTCGGCCTTTTCGATGAGCCGGTTGACCACGTCGCTGTCAAAGACGCAGCGGCGCTCCATCTTCCGGCAACCGCCGCAGCCGATGCAGTCGCGCACCGGGTCGGCCCCCAACTGCAAGATCTCGGTCTCCACCTGCTCCTCTTCCAGGGCGGCGGCCACCTCCGACAGGGCGGTAAAGGTGCACCCGTTTTTATTGGAACTCCCGTTGACCAGCAAAACTCTCATCAGGCTGCTCTCCCTTCTCACTGTGGGCGGCCCCGCCCGGGGCGGGCCGCCTGTCCTCACGTCTCTCTGTGTTTTAGTATAGCACGGCCACCCTCTTTTTTCCAAACGTTTTTCAGCTGCGGCAAAGGGGCCCGGCAGCGGCGCTCTCGCACCCGCTGCCGGACCCCCTTTCTGTCTGCCGGAAAATTAGAGCGCCTGCAACTCGCCCTTGGGCTCGGCGGTCAATTGATGGCCGTCGTAGTCCACCACAATGGTGGTGCGGGGCGCCAACTCGGCGCGAATGATCAGCCGGGCGATCAGGGTCTCCACCTTGCTCTGGATGAACCGCTTGAGGGGTCTGGCGCCGTAGACCGGGTCGTACCCCTGGGCCACCACATACTCCTTGGCGGCGGCGGTCAGCTCCACCGACAGCTGCTTGTCGGCCAACCGGCGGCGCAGGTCTGCGATCTGCAGCTCCACAATGCCGGATATCTCCTCCCTGGTGAGGGGTTTGTAGAAGACGATCTCGTCCAGCCGGTTGAGGAATTCGGGCCGGAACTGGCGGCGCAGCAGCCCGTTGACCTCCTCCTTGGCGCCCTCGGAAATCTGCCCGTCGGGGCCGATCCCCTCCAAAATGGCGCCAGAACCCAGGTTGGAGGTGAGGATGATGATGGTGTTCTTAAAGTCCACCGTCCGTCCCTGGGAGTCGGTGATCCGCCCGTCGTCGAGCACCTGCAAGAGGATGTTGAAGACGTCGGGGTGGGCCTTCTCCACCTCGTCAAAGAGGATGACGCTGTAGGGGTGGCGGCGCACCTGTTCGGTCAGCTGGCCCCCCTCCTCGTAGCCCACATAGCCCGGAGGCGCGCCGATGAGGCGGGAGACGGCGAACTTCTCCATGTACTCGGTCATGTCGATGCGCACCATGCTGTGCTCGTCGTCGAAGAGGGCCTGCGCCAGGGCCTTGGCCAGCTCGGTCTTGCCCACGCCGGTGGGCCCCAAAAAGAGGAAGGAACCGATGGGGCGGTCCGGGTCCTGGATCCCCGCCCGGGAGCGGAGGATGGCCTCGGAGACCTTCTCCACCGCCTCGTCCTGCCCCACCACCCGGCGGTGCAGCTCTTCGGGCAACCGCAGCAGCTTGTCGCGCTCCCCCTCCACCAGCCGGGAGACGGGGATGCCGGTCCAGCGGCCGACGATCTTGGCGATCTCCTCGTCGGTGACCCGGTCGCGCAGCAGACTGCCCGCGCCCTTCTGGCCCTGCTCGGCGATCTTCTCCTCCTCTTCCAGCTCCTTTTTCAGGCCGGGCAGCCGCCCGTACTTGAGCTCGGCGGCCCGGTTCAAGTCGTATTGCTGCTCCGCCTGTTCGATCTCGGCGCCCACCTGCTCGATTTCAGCGCGGAGGTTCTGCACCTTGGAGATGGCGTTTTTCTCGTTTTCCCACTTGGCCTTCATCTCCTTGAACTGGGCCCGCAGGTCGGCCAGCTCCTTTTGGATCTCCGCCAGGTGGTCCTGGGAGAGGCGGTCGGTCTCCTTCTTCAGGGCCGCCTCCTCAATTTCGTACTGCATGATCCTGCGGGAGATCTCGTCGAGTTCGGCGGGCATCGAGTCGATCTCGGTGCGCACCATGGCGCAGGCCTCGTCCACCAAGTCGATGGCCTTGTCCGGCAGGAAGCGGTCGGTGATGTAGCGGTTGGAAAGGGTGGCCGCGGCGATGAGGGCGGCGTCCTGGATCTTCACCCCGTGAAACACCTCGTAGCGCTCCTTGAGTCCCCGGAGAATGGAGATGGTGTCCTCCACGTCCGGCTCCTCCACCATCACCGGCTGGAACCTGCGCTCCAGCGCCGGGTCCTTTTCGATGTACTGGCGGTACTCGTCCAAGGTGGTGGCGCCGATGCAGTGCAGTTCGCCCCGCGCCAGCATCGGCTTCAGGAGGTTGCCCGCGTCCATCGAGCCCTCGGTTTTGCCCGCCCCCACAATGGTGTGCAGCTCGTCGATAAAGAGGATGATCCGGCCCTCGCTCTTCTTCACCTCGCCCAAAACGGCCTTCAACCGCTCCTCAAACTCGCCCCGGAACTTGGCCCCTGCCACCAGGGACCCCATGTCCAGGGAGAAGAGCTTGCGGTCTTTTAGGTTGTCGGGCACATCCCCCCTGGCAATGCGCAGGGCCAACCCCTCGGCAATGGCGGTTTTGCCCACGCCGGGCTCGCCGATGAGGACCGGGTTGTTCTTGGTCTTGCGCGAGAGGATGCGGATGGCGTTGCGGATCTCCGCGTCCCGGCCGATGACCGGGTCCAACTTCTGGGCGCGGGCCAACTCCACCAGATCCTGCCCGTACTTTTTCAGGGCGTCATAGGTCTCCTCCGGGGTGTCGCTGGTGACCCGGGTATTCCCCCGCACCGACGACAGGGCGGCCAGAAAGCCGTCCTTTTTCACCCCAAAACGGCTCCAAATCTCCCGCATGGAGGTGCTGGGCCGCTCCAGCAACCCCAGCAGCAGGTGCTCCACCGAGACGTACTCGTCCTGCATCCGCCCCGCCTCGGCCTCGGCCTGCACCAGGGCCTGGTCCACCTCCTGCGAGACGTAGATCTTGTCCGGCTCCCGCCCGGGGCCCGAGACGCCGGGCATCCCCTCGATGCGCTGGCGCACGGCGGCGCGCAGGGCCTCCAGGTCGCAGCCCATCTTTTTGACAAGCGAGGGGATCAACCCCTCGGGCTGTTCCAGCAGGGCCGAAACCAGGTGCTCCTGCTCGATCTGCACATTGCTGTGCTCTATGGCCAGGCTCTGGGCGGTCTGCACCGCTTCCAGCGATTTCTGTGTCAGTTTGTTGGCGTTCATTGGAACCACCCTCCCATTCTCTTCACACTTTTAGCAGTCTATTCTCTCGAGTGCTAAATACAATATACCCGATAGCTGTGTATAAATTGTGAACGCCTCAAAAATATTTTTGACTTTTTCTGACCTTTTGCTTTTTCCCCTTTCTCCACGGGAAAAAGGGCGCGCCCCTCCCCCTGTTTGGGGAGGGGCGCGCCCTTTGGCTCGGTCCTCTAAAACTCTTTTTTGGCGTAGATCCGGCAGGAGACGCCGTAGGAAATCAGGGTCGATCCCACCATCACCGCGGCGATCAGCCCCACCCAGAGCCCCGTCGGCAGCTGCGGCAGGGAAAGCTGTTCGAGAGCGGCGAACTTTCCCGCCAGCAGGGCGATGGCAAAGATGGCGGCCATGGCCGCATAGAGGATGATGCGGCTCTTCTCCGCCCCCCACTTGAAGGTGGGCGGCAGCAAAATCAGGTTGAAGATCACCCCAATGCAGGCGGTCAGCACCGCCGTCAGGGCGTTATTCGCCATGTCTTCCGGGCGGATAAAGGAGTATCCAACGGTGATGAGGAAGGCGACCACGCCCCCCAGCAGGGGCATCCCCACCCCCAGCACATACTTGGAGAGCACCACCTTGCTCCGGCTCACCGGCAGCGCGGCGGCGTAGGCCGGCCAGCGGGCCATGTCGTCGTAGGAGAAGGTGCTGATGCAGAGGATGGAGAGCATCATCACCACGATCCCCACGATAAAGGAAGAGTTCTTCATCCCCAGTCCCAACACCGCCATCCCGACCAGGTAAAGGATGTAAAACTTGGCCGATTTGCCGAAGATGCAGAAATCCTTGAGCAAAAGTCCCCTCATCTCTTCTTCCCCCTTATAAAGTAGAGCACCATTTCCTCCAGGGTGCAGCGGTCAAAGACCAGCCCCTCAAAGCGGCGGCGGTTCTCCTCGCTGCGCTCCACCAGCGCGTCAAAGCCAAAACTGGTCTCCCGCAGGCCGATCAGCTCGCTGCGGTCCAGCCGCTCCAGCTGTTCCCGGGTGCCCTTGAGCACGCTGTAACCGTAGAGAAGGGCGTCCTTTTCCTCGCAAAAAATCAATTGGCCCCCATCCAGCAGGGCGATGTAGTCGGCCACCCGCTCCAAATCGCTGGTGATGTGGGAGGAGATGAGGATCGAGTGCTCCCCGTCGCCGATGAACTCGGCGAAGATGTCCAGTATCTCGTCGCGCACCACCGGGTCCAGGCCGCTGGTGGGCTCGTCGAGCAGCAGCAGCTGGGGCGCGTGGCTCAGGGCCGCGGCGATGGAGAGCTTTGCCTTCATTCCCCGGGAAAAGTTCTTGATGAGGTCCCCCGGCCGCAGGCCGAAGCGCTGCAGGTAGCTGGCAAACTGCCCCTCGTCCCAGTTGGGGTAGATGCCCGCCATGATGTTGGAGACCTTTTGCGGGGTCAGGAAATCGTGAAAGGCGCTCTCGTCCATCACCACCCCCAGCCGCTGTTTGATGGCCATCTCCTCTTTCCGATTGTCCATCCCCAGCACCGAAATTTCGCCGCTGTCCCGGGCAATCAAGTTCAAAATCAACTTGAGCAGGGTGGTCTTGCCCGCGCCGTTTTGCCCCACCAGGCCCATGATACAGCCCTTGGGCACGCTCAAATCTACGTCCCGCAGGGCAAAGGAGCCGTAGCTCTTGCCGACCCCGCGCAGTTCCAAACAATTTTGCGTCATCATACTCTCACTCTCCGCTGTAAAGCAATGTCACCAGCTGTACCAATTCCCGCTCCGACACGCCGCAGCCCCGGGCCAGCTCGACAGCTTTGGCCAAGCTCTCCTCCAGGGCGCGCATCCGCTCCTCCCGGGCAAACTCCAGGTTCTTCTCGGCCACAAAGCTGCCCCGTCCGGGTTGGGTGGTGAGGAAGCCCTCCCTCTCCAACTCCTCGTAGGCGCGCTTGGTGGTGATCACGCTGATTTTCAGCTCCCGGGCCAGCAGCCGCATGGAGGGCAGTGCCTCCCCCGGCTGCAAAACCCCGGTCAAAACCTTGTCTTTGACCTGGTCGACGATCTGCTGGTAGATGGGTTTGTCGCTGGAATTTTGGATGATGATGTCCATAGGTCACCTCGAGCACAGAATATATCGATATATTGTATATACAGTATATATACAATCAACACGGTTGTCAACACCCTTTTGCCCAACTGGCAAACTTTTTCTTTTCCCCCTGCAAGCAAAAAAAGGCCCCTTCCGCCGGGCGCGGAAAGGGTCCTTTTTCTCATTTTTTTATCTCCGCTGCACTGGGCCACCCCGTCCCTGCAAGGCCAGCAGCGGCCGGCAGATCGCGGTGGAGAGGACGGCCGCCACCAGGGCCTCCGGCACCCCCACGGTGCCCACCAGGGCGGCGATCCAACCGAAGAGGGCGCCGTAGGCCACCCCCTGGGCCGCCGCATAGGCAGGGCCGAAAAAGAGGTAGATCCCCCCCATCACCAGCAGGGTGTTGCAGAGGGATCCGGCCACCGCCGCCACGGCCATGGCCGCCGTCTTTCGCCTGCCGCCGCGGGCGATGGCCCGGTAGCAGAGCCCCGCCACCACCCCGATGAGGATGCGGGGCACCAGGCAGATCACCAAACTCCACAGGTTGCCGTGGGTCTCCCCCACCCCGTAGAAGGGGGAGAAGACAAAGCTGCTCAGGTTGGGCTGAAAGGTGTTTTTCAGCAGGCTGGTGAGCCCGAAAAAGCCCCCCAGCATCCCGCCGGCCTTGGGACCCAACAGGATCCCCCCGATGATCACCGGGATGTGGACGGTGGTGGCGTTGATGAACCCCAGGTTGATGTACCCCAGCCAGGGCACCGCCGACAGGACCGCGATCAGGGCGGCCAGCAGCGCCATCTGCACCAGGGCAGTCGTTTTTTGTCTCGTCTTTGACACAGCGCATTCCTCCTGCTGCCGTTCCCGCATGAAGGGCGGGATACAGCGCATATTCTGGGAAAAGAGGGCTGGGGTTATTCGCCGCCCCGGCGCTCCGCTGTATTTTTCCGATAGATGGCCGCAAGACCCCGCAGCAGCAGGTGCTCTTTTAAGAGGAAGGGCGCCCGACAGTAGGGCTGCACCAGGGCCGCCCACCGCCCGCAGAGGTAGAGGGGGCAGTCCGTCCCCAGCGCCTCCTGCAGCCGCTCGGCCATCCCGTCGAGCATGGCGGCGTGGCCGTGGAGCAGTCCGCCCCGCATGGCCCCCACCGTGTCGCTTCCCAGGGGGGGCGCAAAGCCCCCCTCCAGGGCGATCTCCGGCAGACAGGCCGCCCGCTCCCGCAGGGCCTCCAGCGAGAGGGCCAGACCGGGCATCACGGCGGTGCCCCGCAGGGCGCCGCCCTCCCCCAGGGCCACGGCGGCGGTGGCCGTCCCCAGGGAGAAGGCCGCACAGGGCCCTCCCGCCAGGGTCATCGCCCCCACCGCCAGGGCCACCAGATCGCTGCCGGTGGCCGCCGGGTTCTGGGTGCGGATGTCAAGCCCCGTCTTGACGCCGGGCCCCAACACCAACCTGCGTCCCCCCGGCCGCACTAGCAGGGCGGCCGCCTCGGCCGCCGCCTGGCGCAGCGAGGGCACCACGCAGGAGAGGGCCGCCCCCGAAAAGGGCTCCTCCCCCCCGCCGGCCAGGGCCAGCGCCTGGCGGATGTGCAGGGCCAGGTCAAAGGCGGTTGCGCCCTTGCAGGTGGCGGTCTGCGCGACAAAGCGCAGCTCCTCCCCCGCGAACGCCCCCGCCGAGATGGCGGTATTGCCCACATTCAGCACAAGCAGCATAGCAAGGCCCTCCCCCTTGTGACGATCTTCGGAAAACCAGCTGATTTCCCGGTGCCAGTGTACCCCATTTCCGGCCAATTGGCAAGGGCGCGCCGCTTCCCCTCCGCACGCCCGGCGGCCCCCTTTTCCCCCCTGCCGGCTCCCCTGCACCTCCCTGGCGCGGGCGGATGGGCCGCGCCGGGGAGGGTGCGGAAAAAAGAACCCTTCATCCTGTCAAAACTGCCCCTGAATTTTTGGTAATATCGATAAAATAAGAGAAAATGATTGATTTTTTTGTTGACTACCACTATACTGTGGGTAGTGGTATTTACAGTTTGTTAACAAGAGGGAAGTGCTTGTCGAGGTCGTTTCCCGCCTTGTTTGGCAGGCCGAACGGATTTCAACTTCTGAGGAGGTACGCATCCATGAAAAAAATGAACAAACTGGTCATCTTCTTAATTCCCATCGGCATTGCAGTCAACTTCGTGGGTGGGCAGATCGCCATTCTGCTCAAACTGCCGCTCTACTTAGACGCCATCGGCACCATTGTGGTGGGCGCGCTCTGCGGCGGCGTTCCCGGCGCCCTGGTCGGTCTCATCACCAACCTGCTCAACGCCATCACCTCGCCGACCACCCTCTACTACGCGGTGCTCAACGTGGCCTTCGGCTTCGTGGCCGGCTGGTTCTCCAAACTCGGCGTCTTTAAGAGCCTGTGGAAGACCCTGCTGTCCGCCCTGGTCTTCGGCTTCATCGGCGGCGTCATCGGCCCCTGCATCACCATCATCTTTCTGGGCGGCTACGGCGCCAACGCCACCGGCCTCATCACCGGCGCCCTGGTCGCGGCCGGCTGGTCGGTCGCTCCCGCCTGCTTTGCCTCTGAGGCGTTTGCCGACTTGCTCGACAAGATCCCCACGGTGATCATCGTCTTCATCATCCTCAAGAGCATGCCCAACCGCTTCCTCACCAAGCTGCCGCTCGGCCACGTCTACATCGGCGCCAGCGGTGCCGACGAAGACGACGAAGAGGAAGAGACCCTCTAGGGCCTCCCCTTCCCAACCTCGACTGCAAAAAAGACAGGCCGCTGGGTGAGCAGCGGCCTGTCCCTTTTCCCAAGGCAGCCCCAAATTTTAACACAAAGGAGTGGATCGGTTTGGATCTGGATTTTGCCTATTCCTTTAAAAACCCCCAGCTCTACGGGAACTGGCTGATGGACGTCAATCCCCTCAACAAGTTCAACTTCTGCGCGGTGATGGCGGCCGTTGGCTTCATCCTCCCCTACTGGTGGATCGGCTACGCCATGATGGCGGGCTATCTCGTCCTGGCGGCCATCGCCGGCAAGTTCGGCCCCTTTTTCAAGATGTTCTACAAGGTCTTTCTGCTGGTGGGGGCCATCCTCTTTTTGATGCGCGCCATGTTCACCGAAGGCACCACCATCCTCTTTAGCTGGGGCAACATCCACGTGACGGTGGAGAGCATCTTCTACGGCCTGCGGGTGGCGGGCACGGTGGTCGCCTTCTGCGGGGCGGTCATCCTCTTTTACAACATCACCCCCATGCGCGACCTGATGTACTCCCTCGAGCGCATCGGCGTCTCCCACGAGACCTCTTATATCTGCCTGGCCTCGATGCAGGCCATCACCGATCTGGGGGAGAGCTCCAAGGTCATCATGGACTCCCAGAAGGCCCGCGGCATCGAGACCGAGGGCGGTCTCATCAGCCGGATGAAGGCCTTTATCCCCATCATCGGGCCGCTGGTGCTGGGGGCCATCTCCAACACCGAGGAGAAGTCCATCGCCATGGACGCCCGCGCCTTCTCCGCCCCGGTGAAACACACCTTCTTGCGGGAGCTGCGCAAGACCCCGGCTGCCGAAAAGGCGGCCATCATTCTCATCGACATCGCCCTTGTGGCGGTCATTGTGGGGAGGATCATCTGGCTATGAGTTTTATCACCTTACAAGACGTCTCCTACAAATACCCCCTGGCCAAGACCTTTGCCCTCAAGCACGTGGACCTCTCCTTTGAAAAGGGAAAATTCTACGGCATCATCGGCCAGAACGGGGCCGGCAAGACCACCCTGTGCAACCTGGTGCGGGGACTGGTCCCCCACTTCTACGGCGGCTCCCTCACCGGCAAGACCATCATCGACGGCACCGACGTCAAAAAGTGGGACACCGACCAGTTGGCCACCCAGATCGGCTATGTCTTTCAAAACCCCTTTACCCAAATCAGCGGCGTCAAAGAGACCGTCTTTGAAGAGATCGCCCTGGGCCTTGAGAACCTGGGCATCCCCAAGGATGAGATGATCGAGCGGGTCATTCGGGTCTGCAAGCTGCTGAAAATCGAGGACCTCATCAAGCGCGACCCCAACGCCCTCTCCGGGGGGCAGCGGCAGCGGGTGGCCTTTGCCGCCATCATCGCCATGGACTCCGACACCCTGGTCATCGACGAGCCCACCTCCCAGCTCGACCCCGAGGGGACGGCCGATGTCTTCGCCATCATCCAACTGCTCAAAGAGCAGGGAAAGACGGTGCTCCTCGTCGAGCACAAAATCGACCTGTTGGCCGAGTACGCCGACGAGATCGTGGTGCTGGAAAAGGCCCAGGTGGCCTTTCAGGGCCCCGCGCAGGAGGTGCTGCAAAACCCCTCCCTCCTGGAGCACGGCGCACAGATCCCCCAGGTGGCACTGCTGGGCAGCAAGTTGAAGGAAAAGGGGATCGGGCTGGCGCACATCCCCATCACCCAAAAAGACGCCATCGCGGCCATTGAAGAGAGATTGGGGGGAGAGAGCTGATGGCAATTGAACTGAAGGACGCGTCCTTTACTTACCCCAACGGCTACACCGCCGTTGAACACCTAAATCTGGTAATCGAGAGCGGCGAAAAGGTGGGCATCGTCGGCCAGAACGGGGCCGGCAAGACCACCGCCGTCAAGATGATGAACGGGCTGCACAAGCCCTCGGGCGGCGACGTCATCGTCGACGGGGTCAACACCAAGGAGAAGACCACCGCCCAGATCTCCACCTATGTGGGCTATGTCTTTCAAAACCCCGACGACCAGATCTTCAACAAGAGCGTCATCGCCGAGATCGAGTACATGCCCCGCTACCTGAAGATGGAGGAAAAGGAGATCAAGCGCCGGGTGGAGCGGGCGGTCGAACTCACCGGCATCGCCAAATACCTCAAGAAAAACCCCTTCGACATCCCCTACTCCACCCGCAAGTTTGTGGCCATCGCCGCCATCCTGGCCACCGAGACCCCCTACCTCATCCTCGACGAGCCCACCGCCGGGCAGGACGCAGAGGGGATCGCCATCCTCTCCCACCTCATTGATGCCCTGCAGGCCGAGGGGCGCAGCGTCATCACCATCACCCACGACATGGAATTTGTGGCCGACAACTTCGACCGGGTGGTGGCCATGGCCCAAAAGCACATCATTGCCGACGGCAGCGCCCGCGACATCTTCTGGAATGAAGAGGTGGTCAGCACCTCCCGCATCCGCAAGACCGCCATCGGCGAACTGGCCAAGGAACTGCAGATCGGCGAGCGCATCCTCTACTGCGACGAGATGGTGGAGGAGATCGTGCGGCGGCTGGGGCGGTAGCAGGTCCCCCCGCACAAAAAGCAAGCGCGCCCCGAGCACCTAGTTTGGTGTTTGGAGCGCGTTTTTTTGCAACTCGATACCCCCATTTTACCGGGGGGACCGGTCGTTTTGGCAGAAGGCCTCCACAAGGGAAGGGGGCCAAGGACGCAAAAGAAAAGTGCTCTTTGGGTGTTGACTGCCGCACTGGCTTGTCGGTTTGCCGGTGCAGTGCGCAGGTACAATCATAAAATTTCGATGCCCCCTTTGCGGGGCAAAGTCCGTATGCCGCCCTTTTGGGGCCGGTGCACACCACCCGTTTCACCGGTGGTTTTGATTGGAAGGGAGCCAGCAGGGGTTGCCCGGGTAGGCCCCCTTTCAGCCAAACCGCCCCGTCTGCGTTTCGCCCCCCTCACTCCGCCGGGGCCCGCACCCAAAACCGGCCGCTGGTGCGGTTGCCCAGCAGGTCGCACACCGCCAGCTGGTACTCCCCGTCCGGCGCGGAAAAGCGGGCGACCCCGCTGCTCTCGTCGACAGACAGTGAGGTGAGGGGCAAGTTGTTCGCCCCCCCAAAAAAGGATGAAGGGCACCCCGCTCACTCCCCTCTCATCGTCCAGACAGAGGAGAGGGCCGGTCCACCCAAACGGGTAAACCGGCCCTCTCCTTCTCTTTTCAAACCTCAGCGGGATGCGTGTCTTTTCCGCCCGAGCAACAAGCCAGCTCCGGCCAAGGCCAGAAGCGGAAGCACCTTCACACCGAAATCGCCGGTGAGGGGTTGTCCCTCCTCGCCACGGTCATCCGGCTCTTCCTCCGGGGTTTGGGGGGTCTCTGGGCCTTCTGGTTTCTCCCCGCTCTCCCCCTCTTCCGGGGGCGCGGGCTCCTCGTACACCCGGTAATCCAGGTAGACCGTAGAGGTGTTCCCCTCGCCATCGCGCACCAGCACCTCAATGACATAATCCCCTTCAGAGCGCAGATCGATGTCCGTCAGCGCCTGGCCCTCACTGTCGCGGATGGTCGTCTGCACTGCAGCGCCTGCGGGCACCGTGTAGCGCTCCTCCACTAGCTTCTCGGCGTCCGCCTGGGTGAGGGTGCCGTCCTTTGCCGGGGTGGACATCTCGTCCTTATACACTTGGTGGACCGTGCCGTCTCTGTCGGTATTCACCGGCCCGTCGGGACGCAACGTCCCCTCTTCCCCCGCCCCGGGCTGATTGGGCTTCACCTCAACTGCCGGGGGCTCTTTGAGCTGGTAGTCGACGGTCACTGTGGTGGTGTTTCCCATATCGTCGGTCACCACCGCCACCACCTGGTAGCGGTCCGGCTGCGACAGGTCGATTTCTCCCACTGCGTTGCCATCTTTGTCTTTGACCTCCACCAGGGTGAGTTGGGCGTCCCCCCAGTCGTAGCGGCCGTCAAGCCAGTCTGCCAATTCGGGCCGGCCGAGGGTCCCCGACCCGGTTGGGCGCAGATAGCTGTCCTCCAACTGGCCGTGCAGGGTACCTGTCGCATCGTCGCCCTGCGGCGGCTCTTTGGGGGAGAGCTCCCGCCCCGGTTCCTCGGGATTTTCCGGCTTGACCACCACCGTCGGCGGGTCTGTCACCAGATAGGTCAAATCGACGGTGGTGCTATTTCCCCTGTCATCGCGCACGACTGTGATCACATGGTAGGAGCCCGGCCGAGTGCGGTCGATCTGCTCTACTTTCTGGCCGTTTTCATCCCAGATGGTCACCGACTCGATAGCGGCATTTACACCAGGCGTCATCGAATCGACGGTATAGCGCCCCTCGATCCAAGTCTCCACCTCACTCTGCGAAAGAGTGTCCCCCGAGACCGGGACCGCGACCCGGTCTTTCAAGTTCTGGTGTAGGGTGTTGGGGTCCCCCGGGTCCTCCCCGGGCTTACTGGTGATTTCCCCGTCCGGCTCCAATTCCCGGGCGGGCTCTCCCGGTGCGGAGGGCTTTCCCTCCACCTTGGGCGGCTCCACCACCGGGATGCCGGGGTTTTCCTCCGGCGAGCCCTGGCAACTGCTTACCCGGTAGTTGGTGCCGCCGTCGAAGGTGGCGCTGACGGCGATTTTCCCGTCCGGTCGGGCGGGGATCTGCACCCCGCTCAAATCCCAGGCAAAGTCGGCCGTGCCAAAGGCAAATCCCTTCTCCGTCCCTGCCTGGGCCGCCACCGTCACTGGGCCGCCCACGGCGACCCCGTTGACGTAGAACTGCACTGACCCGTCCGGGGCTTTGCAGGTGGCGGCCATTCCGTCGGCTGGGCGAACAAGGGCATGGAAAGCGACGCCCTGCAATTGGTCCCCCGACCACTGGAGCTGATAACTGACTTTTTCCGCGGTGCTGTCGGCCGGGGTGATTTCGGCGGCGAAGGCGGCGCGGTGTCCCCAGAAGGACTCCTGAAATCCCGGTGCAGCCGAGAACTGGCTGGAGTCGATCATCACCGTGTAACCGCCCGCCCGCTCAAAGCTGCCGGTCTTCACCGGTTCGCCGGTCTCCTCCCCCGCCTTGTCCTCCACCCGCTGGTGGGAGAGGCTCATGGCCGAAACGTCGTTGAGGAACTCTCCCTCCGGTCTGTCGGCGGGGATGTTCAGGCCCGCCACCTGGTTGAGCAGGTCCTGTCCGTCTATCGGCAGCCCGTCATACTGCTTGTGCAGCGATTGGCGCAGCGCCTCTCCCAGCAGACTCTCGTCCACAGTGAAGGTCACATACTGCTTGGCCACCGTGTGCCCGCTGTCAAAGCTGGGGATGGTGAAATCGTACTTGCCCTCCTGCTCCTGGCCGGTGACCGGGTCGATGGCCACCAGATTTTTGATTTCCAGAGATTTGCCCTGGGCGCTCTTGGGCAGCCAGAAGTAGAGCTTGCCGTTTCCGTCCACATTGTTGGCAAGCCCGTACTCGGGGGTGAGAGGCACCCCGTCCACCGCCACCTGCAGGCTCTTGAGGGGGCCGTTCTTCAGTTCTGGGTAGCCGCTCAGGTCGACGGTGGCCATGGCCAGCTCGACGCCCTTGCCGTTGGTCACCGTGCCCTGAAATTTGCTGGTGTAAAATGAGCCCCCGGTGACGACAATGTCGGTCCCCGCCGCGCCGATGTCGCTGGTGGAACTGGTGATGGGGGTCAGATTGCCCCCGGTGATCACAAATTTATGGCCGGCATTGCTGCCGGGGGCACAGCCCGCGCCAAAGGCGTTGCCGTGGGCAAACCCCTGGGCCGTGATGTTGCCGCCGTTGACATAGATGTCCCGGCAGATTGTGTTTTGATAGGTCTCGCGGGACTTGATGGTCCCCGCCATCTGCGGCCTGTCCCAGTTGGCCCCCCAACTGGAACTCAGCCCGCCGCCGATACCGGCCCCGTGGTAAGAGCCCTTGGCGGTGACGGTCCCGCCGTTGAAGGTCATGACCGTACAGCCGCCCGCCATCGAGCCGCCGATCCCCGCGCCGGTGCCGTCGTAGTCACTGTACGGCCCGTAGGCATAGGCCTCGATGATACCGCCGTTGAAGGTCATCTCCCCTGCGTTCTCCCAGATGCCGCCGCCAATGCCCGCACAGGACTTGCCGCCGTTTGCGACCAGCCGTCCCGGATCTTCACTTGTCATCAAATAGAGAGGGTCGCCCTTTTTGAGGGCGGTCCCGTTTGCCAGCACACAGTCCCGGGGCACCCGGCCCTGTTCGGGGACGACGGCATTCCCCTGGCTGTCTGTGTTGCGCACCCCGTCGTCAATGGTGAGCAGCGAACCCTCGCCGCAGTGAACGGCGGGAAAGAGCGCCCCTGCCGTCAGGGTGTTGACGCTGCCGTCCGCCAGCGTCAGATGAAGCGAAGTCTTGTTCTGTATCTGCGCCCCATCGGTGGCTGCGCTCCCGCTGGCCGTGCCGTACAGGTTGGTCGCCACATCCAAAGGGAGCGGGGCGGTGATGGTCACCCCGCTGAAGGTGATGTCGGCGTGGACCCCGGGCGCCACCCGAACGCCGTGGGTGCTCGACGAGCCGGAAATGGTCAGGGGGGTGTCCGTCTTGACAACCACCATGCCGGCGGCGTCATCCACCTCGTAATCGAGTCCCTCCACCCCGCCGGTGACCTGCAACCCGGTCATGCCCAGGCCGACCCCGGCCGCCTGAACGCCCAGAGGCCAGCTCGCCATCCCCAGGGCAAGGGCCACCGACAGGGCAAGCAGGCGATGCCGGAATGCGGTTCCTCTCATTTTGCGCATCTTTTTCTCCTCCATTTCCCCCTTGCCGCCTTGTGAGAGGGAAAACGCCCCTCCACAATTCCGCAAGAAGCATAAAATGTATAGATTTTCGTTCTTTTGACTGGTGGGGAAAAAGCAAAAAGAAAAGCTGATTTGCCTCTGGCAAACCAGCTTTTAACAACCAAAACAGGGCCTTTTTCGCTCGAATGATAACCTATAATTTCTCCGGCTTCAAGAGCGGAGAAACCTCTTTTGGCAGGATACAGGCCGCATACACCCACTCGATTGGCTCCATTATAGCACCTATCATACCGAAAGACAACCGCCTTATCCCCCGCCACAAGGGCAAAAAGGGGCCGCGGCACCCCTGCCGCAGCCCCTTTTTTGCGTATTGCCGCTTGGCTACTTGCCCTCTCCCCGCTCGGGAAAGAACTTGCACAGCAGCTTGATGCTCAAATAGATCACCAGGATGACGGCAAAGATGCCGCCCATCCCGTAGCCCATGATGGGCAGGGTCGATAAAAATTCGGGAATGTGAAACACAGCGCGCCCTCCTTACTTGGCAATCAGGCTGATGATCAGCCCGCCGGCGATGACCGAGGCGATCTGCCCGGCCACGTTGGCCCCAGCCGCATGCATCAGCAGGAAGTTCTGGGGGTCCTCCTTGAGGCCCATCTTGTGAATGACCCGGGCCGACATGGGGAAGGCCGAGATGCCGGCCGCCCCCACCATGGGGTTGACCTTCTTTTTGCAAAAGAGGTTGAGCAGCTTGGCGAAGAGCACGCCCCCCACCGTGTCGAAGATGAAGGCCACCAGCCCCAGCCCCATGATGAGCAGGGTCGCCGGCTGCAGGAAGTACTCGGCCTGCATCTTGGTGGCGATGGTCAGCCCCAAAAGCAGGGTAATCAGGTTGGCCAGCACCTTCTGCGCGGTCTCGGAGAGCATCCCCAGCACCCCGCACTCGCGGATGAGGTTGCCGAACATCAAGAAGCCGATCAGCGAGACCGATTTGGGGGCAATCAGCCCGGCGATGACGGTGATGAGGATGGGGAACAGGATCTTGGTCGTCTTGGAGATGGAGAGGGGGTTGTAGGGCATTTTGATCCGCCGCTCCTTCTGGGTGGTGATCAGGCGGATCACCGGCGGCTGGACAATGGGCACCAGCGCCATGTAGGAGTAGGCCGCCACGATGATGGCCCCCACGTAGTTGGACTCAAAGTAGTTGGCCACAAAGATGGAGGTGGGGCCGTCGGCCGCGCCGATGATGGCGATGGAGGCCGCGTCGTGCAGCTCAAAGCCAAAGAGCGAGGCGATGCTCAGGGTGAAGAAGATGCCGAACTGCGCCGCCGCGCCGAAGAGCAGCATCTTGGGGTTTGACAACAGCGGTCCAAAGTCGATCATGGCGCCGATGCCAATAAAGAGCAGCAGGGGGAACAGCTCGTTGGCGATCCCCGCCCGAAAGAGGGTGTCGATGGCCCCCTGCTCCACCCCGCTGCCGGCCACCTGGTCCACCGCGCCCGAGAGGGGCAGGTTCACCAAGATGGCGCCAAACCCCATGGGCAGCAAGAGGGTGGGCTCCATCTCCTTTTTGATGGCCAGCCAAATCAGCAGCCCGCCGATGACCCACATGACGATTTGACCCGGGGTGATGTTGAGAATGTTTTCAAACAAAACTTCCATTGTGCACTTCCATTTCTTCAATCTGCATCTGCACCGCCCAAAACGGTGCAAAAAAAGAGACTTTCACCGTGAAAACCACAGTAAAAGTCTCACTTTTTATAGTATGTGCGGATTTTTTTGCAAAAATCGGAATGTCGCACCATACGACGGCGCAGAGCGCCGCAAGTTACTCCCTTTTGGGCGGTATATAGTTGTTACCGCATAAGAATACCACATTTGCCCACCCAAATGCAAGGCCCATCTGTAAAATCTAGGTAAAATCCCCTCTCTGTCAAAGGGGCCACCGCCTCTCTCGCCGGCCCGAGAGCACCCCCAGCTCCACCGCCAGCACGGCCAGCCAGAGGGCGAGCAATCCCCCGTCCAGTCCGCAGCGGCGGTGGAGGTAGAGCAGGGCCGACACCCCCGCCAACAGGACGAGAAAGCAGCTGTCCCACCCCGCCAACCGCCTTCCCTCCCCCTTCACGCGGGGGCGCGTTCCAGACAGGCGTAGCGCCAGATAGGCAATGGACACCCCTATCCCCAGCAGGGCCAACCAGTGTACCAGACACCCGTCGTCCACCGGACAGCCGGACCAAAACACCTGCACCGATTCATCCCCTCCTCTCCAATCCCCTCTACCAATAGGTGTTCAGAATTGGGCAGAAACGGTCACTTTTCTTTCATTTTCTTCATTTTTGTACAATTTTCCAATCTATTTCCCCCCAAAACACGCAAAAACGCGACCGATGTTTCTACACCGGTCGCATCGCACCGCAAAAAAGCGAGGGAGCAGACCCTGCTGGGTCCGCCTCCTCGCCACTTTTTCCTTTGCTATTGGGCCGCCGCCTCTTCTGCCTGCGGCTCCTCTTTCCAGACCAAGACCCGGTCGATGCGCCGCTCCTCCATCCGCGCCACCCGGGCGCAGTAGCTCCCTCCCAGGGGGAGGACGGTGGCGTCCCCCTGTTGGGGGATATAGCCCAGCTCTTCGATGAGCAGGCCGGCCAGGGTGTCGTACTCGCCCCCGTAGTCCAGCGCAATGCCGAGGATCTCCTCCACCTCTTCCAGTTCAATGGAACCGGCGAAGAGATAGCGGCCGGGCGCCAGCTCCTGGCAGTCGGCCTCCTCCCTGTCGTACTCGTCGGCAATGTCGCCGACGATGTCCTCCAGCAGGTCCTCCATGGTGACGATGCCGGCGGTGCCGCCGTACTCGTCCACCACAATGGCCATGTGGACCTTTTCCTTTTGAAAGGTGCGAAGCAGCTTGCTGCAGAGCATGCTCTCGGGCACATAGATGGGGGCGCGCATGCAGTCGGCCGCCTTTTCGACCCGCTTGGAGTCGTCGAGCAGGTCCTTTACGTAGAGGATGCCCACCACGTCGTCGGCCGTCTCGTGATAGACCGGGATGCGGGAGTACCCCTCCCGTCTGGCCAGTTCCTTCACGGCGACGATGTCGTCGCTGTCCTCCACCATGCTCACGTCGGTGCGGTGGGTCATCACCTCGCCCACCGTCTTGTCGTCAAAGGCGAAGATGTTCTCGATGAGCTCTTTCTCATCGCCGTCAAACACGCCCTTCTTGGTGCCGGTCTCCACCATCAAAAGGACGTCTTCCGGGGTGATCTCCTCCTCGTCCTCCCCCGGCTTCTGCCCCAGCAGCCGCAAAATGCCGTTGGTGGATTGGGCCAGCAGCCAGACAAAGGGGCGGGCGATGCGGTAAAACAGGGAGATGACCCCCGCCACCCGCAGCGCCACGGCCTGGGCCTTGCGCATGGCGATGCGCTTGGGCACCAACTCGCCAAAGACGATGGTGAAATAGGACAGCAGCAGGGTGATGAGCACCAGGGAACCGCCCTGCAGGATGGCCCGGTCCACCGGCAGGAAGGACAGGGCGTCCGCCAGCATCCCCGCAAAGTTGTCCGCCGCCACGGCCGAGGCCAGAAAGCCCGAGAGGGTGATCCCCACCTGAATGGTGGAGAGGAAGTTGGAGGGGGTGCGGGTGAGGAAGAGCAACTTCCCCGCCGCCTTGCTCCCCCCGTCGGCGAGTTTTTGCACCTTGGCCTCGTTGACCGAGATGACGGCAATTTCGCTCATGGCAAAAAAGGCGTTGGTGGCGATCAGCACCAACAAAATGGCAATACTGAGAAAAAGACTACTGTCGGAGTCCATATCCGCTCCCTTTCCTTGATGGGTCAAATGGTGTCCGCCCGGTGGGCGGGCGGCCCGTCCGGCCGCCTTCTGCGGCCGCCCCACAGGGAGCGGCCGGAAGAAATGGTACAAGATGATTCTATTATAGCGAAACAGCGGCCAAACGCCAACAATCGGCCGGGCTTCCCCGGCGGTGCGGCGGCAAGGCAGAGAAAGGGAGAGGCCTCTCCCTTTCTCCGGGCGCACCATTCCCGGCCAAATCCACCCCAAAAGGGGGAAAATCGCCTTTGGCCGGCGGCAGCCAGCCGCCCGCGCGCCCGCTTGACACAAATTTTACAGGACTCCCCGCCAATCAGCAGCGCCGCTCGGCCCACACCCCGCCACCGGGGCGGAAAGGCCACCGCGGGCATTGACTTTTGACCCCGTCTTTTTTACACTGGTACAAATTTTTGCAAAATAGGAGCGAGACGATGAAACACACCAAAGAGGGACTTTCCACCCTCCTCTCCGGCCTGGTGGTGGGCAGCAGCATGCTCCTGCCGGGGATGAGCGGGGGGACCATGGCGATCATTCTGGGCATTTACGGCCGGCTCATCCGCGCCATCAGCAGCCTGACCAGAGATCGAGGGGCCAAGCGCCGGCAGAGCCTGCTCTTCCTGTTGGTCTTCTGCCTGGGCTCGGTGGGGGGGATGCTGCTCTTCTCCAAGGCGGTCCTCTACCTGACCGAGCGCTTTGGCGACCCCATGCTCTTCCTCTTCTCGGGGCTGATCCTGGGCAGCCTGCCGGTTTTGTGGCGGCAGGCGGGCATCCGCCGCCCCACCCCCGGCTGCCTCGCCGGGGCCGCCCTTGGCCTGGGGCTGGTCTTTGCCCTGCGGCTGGTGCCGGACGGCCTCTTCGCCGCCGGAGAGGGCTTTTCGATACAGGGGGCCCTGCTCCTCTTTTTGGCGGGGGCGGTGGTGGCCGTGGCCCTGGTGCTGCCGGGCATCAGCGCCTCGCACGTGCTGCTCCTGCTGGGGCTCTACCAGGTGGCCCTCTCGTCGGTCAGCCAGCTCTACCTGCCCTTTCTCCTCCCCCTCGCCCTGGGGCTGGTGGGGGGGATCCTCGCCACCACCTCCCTGCTGGACAGGGCCATGGAGCGGCGGCCCCAGTTCACCTACTCCCTGATCATCGGCTTTGTGCTGGGCTCGGTGGCCGAGGTGTTCCCCGGCTTTTCCGGCGGCTGGGGGGCCGCCCTCACCGGCCTTGTCTGCCTGGCGGCCGGGTGCACCGCCACCCTTCTGCTGGGCCGCTTGAGCCGGGCCCAGGGGTAGTCACACCATTCGAGCCGGGCGAACATATATTGGGGCGTGACCAGATCGTCACGAGATTTGTTCGTCTGCTTGAAAGGAGTGTCTATCCGTGTACCGTTCCAAATACATCTGCGGGTTCCTGGCCTTTGCCAGCGCAGTGTTGGGCGCCATCTTTGCGGCCCTCTACTATACGGGCATTGCCACCGTCCTAGTGTACGTGGCGCTTGGCTTTACCGCCGTCCTCGCCGCCATCGCCCTGCTTCTGCTGCTGATTTTCGCCCTGCACCGCCCCTGCTGTGACAACTGCGAATTCTCCGACAGCATCTGCGGCTACCTGCCCTGCTTCCTCTTTTCCGCTCTGGGCGCCCTGATCCTCTCCCTCTTCACCGCCATCGTGGCGGTCTCGGGGGCGTCGAGTGTCGCTGCCATCATCCTCCTCTTCTTTGCCAGCGCCTTTGCCTTCATGATGCTGTTTACCCTGGCGGCCATGGTCCATGGGATCATCAAAGCCAACTGCCCCACCTGCGACTGCCACTACAGCTGCAACTGCGAGCGCCACTGACCCCCGACCGACCGGCCGGCACTGCCTGCCGTTGCCGCGCAAAAAGGGACCGGACGACTGTCCGGTCCCTTTGCTTTTTCGCCCGTTCTAGCGGACAAGGTTGCTGATGACGGCGGCGAGGGAGTTGAGGGCGGCCACGCAGATGGCCACCGTGTTGAGGACCTTGCCCACCGTGTCCTTCTCCCCGGTATAGGGGTTTTGCCGGGCCATCACCAGCCCGGGGATGGAGCAGCAGTAGGTGACGATGGGCAGCAAGATGGAAAAGACCAACCCGATGATCCCCAGCGTCAGGGTGGCGGTCTTGTTGCTTTTGTGGGGTCTCGGGATCTGGTAGGGCATCTGCTGGGGCGGCTGGTAGGGGGACTGGCCGCTCTGCTGAGGGGGGATCTGCTGGTAGGGCGGCTGCGGCGGGGGCCTGTGGATAAGGGACAGCCCACAAGCTGCTGAGCATCCCCCCCTGCGCGGCCCCCCGCCCCTCCCCACGGTCGCCCGGCCAGCCCTCGTGCCCGTAACTCCGCCGGGCACATCGGCCGAGGGGGCGCACGTCGGCCTGCTCTCGGCGCGTGGACGACGCCTCGCTGCCGC
>NZ_LN908977.1:87730-443419 GCF_001486165.1 Bittarella massiliensis (ex Durand et al. 2017) | reverse complement strand
CGGCGCTGGGGTCCTGGGGCGGGGTGCTGCCGTCCAGCGCCGCGCCGCAGGTCTGGCAAAAGCGGGCGCCCACCTCTGCGACGGCGCCGCAGGTGGGACAATATCTGGTGTCCATCTCTGAAACCTCCATTTTCAGGCGGCCCTTTCCGCCGAGCGGGCAGGGGCGGCCTGTCGGTGATCCTAATGTGTCCAGTATACTGAAAAGCGGCGTGGGGAACAAGTTTTTTTGCCCCCTTTTGGGAATTTTCCCTGTTTTTTTGCGGCAGTATATGGTAGAATGGCAACCGTCGGCGGATGCCGAGGAGTATGCCAACGCGGAGGATTTTATGATTACCGTACAAAATGTCAGCCTGCAGTTCGGCGGGCAGAATCTCTTTAAAAATGTGGACCTGAAATTCACCCCCGAAAACTGTTACGGCATCATCGGGGCCAACGGGGCGGGGAAATCGACCTTCCTGCGCATCCTCTCGGGGGAGCTGGAGCCCTCCACCGGGGAAATCATCATCCCCCCCGGCACCCGGATGTCGGTGCTGAAGCAAAACCACTTTGCCTACGACGAGTTCACCGTGCTGGACACCGTTTTGCAGGGCAATCCCCGGCTCTTTGAAATCATGAAACAAAAGAACGAGCTCTACCAAAAGCCCGACTTCTCGGAGGAGGACGGCATCCTCGCCTCCGAACTGGAGGGGGAGTTCGCCGAGCTCGGCGGCTGGGAGGCCGAGACCGAGGCCCAGCAGATCTTGCAGGGGCTGGGTCTGTCGGCCGAGCTGCTCTACGAGGGGATGGCCGGCCTGGCCGAAAAGGTCAAGGTCAAGGTGCTGCTGGCCCAGGCCCTCTTCGGCCGCCCGGACATCATCCTTTTGGACGAGCCCACCAACGGCCTGGACATCGACGCCATCAACTGGCTGGAGGACTTTCTGCTGGACTTTGTGGGCACGGTGATCGTGGTCTCCCACGACCGGCACTTCCTCAACGTGGTCTGCACCCACATGGTGGACGTGGACTACGGCAAAATCAAGATGTACGTGGGCAACTACGAGTTCTGGTATGAGTCCAGCCAGCTGATGCAGCGGCTGTTAAACGACCAAAAGCGCAAGCGGGACGAGAAAATCAAGGACCTGCAGGATTTTATCTCCCGCTTTTCGGCCAACAAGTCCAAGGCCAAACAGGCCACCTCCCGCCGGAAGCTGCTGGACAAGCTGACGGTGGAGGAGATGCCCGCCTCCTCCCGCCGGTACCCCTTTGTGGGCTTTTCCATGGACAGGGAGCCGGGCAAGGAGATCCTGACGGTGGACCGCCTCTCCAAATCGCTGGAGGGGGTGCCCGCCCTGCAGGAGGTCAGCTTCACCGTCAACCGGGGGGACAAAATCGCCTTTGTGGGCGAAAACGACCTGGCCTTCACCGCCCTGTGCAAGGTGCTCACCGAGGAGGAAGAACCCGACGGCGGCAGCTTCAAGTGGGGGGTCTCCACCAGCCGCAGCTACTTCCCCCAGGACAACACCGCCTATTTCGAGGGGGAGGACAAAAACCTGGTGGAGTGGCTGGCCCAGTACTCCCTGGGGGACACCACCGAGACCTACCTGCGGGGCTTTTTGGGGCGGATGCTCTTTTCGGGTGACGACGTGTACAAGCCGGTGAACGTCCTCTCCGGCGGCGAAAAAGTGCGCTGCATGCTCTCGCGGATGATGCTGGGCGGGGCCAACGTGCTGCTGCTGGACCAGCCCACCAACCACCTGGATCTGGAATCCATCACCGCGGTGCAGAAGGGGCTGCAGAGCTTTGGGGGCATCCTCCTCTTTGCCTCCCACGACTACCAGACGGTGCAGTCGGTGGCCAACCGCATCATCGAGATCCGCCCCGACGGCATTCTCGACCGCCAGGGCAGCTATGAGGAGTTTTTGGAGTACAAAAAAGAGCGGGGGCTCTAAGAGCATCCCGTTTTCCCCAGATAAAACGATAGGGCGAGGCATCTGCCTCGCCCTCTTCTTTTGCAAAAATCCCCCTTTTTCCTGGCTTTTTGACCGGCAAACTCGTATACTGGTGGCAGAGAGTCGCCGCGCTGACATACCGCGGCCAAAAGGAGGGGTACACCGTGGACGAAGTCTTTGACTTTGGGTTGCGCCTAAAGGCGCTGCGCCGGAAGATGAACCTGTCTCAGCAGGCGCTGGCCCAGCGGCTGGGGGTCGGCAAGGGATCGGTTTACCGCTACGAGAGCAACACCCAGACCCCCAGTTTGGAGATGGCCGTGCGGATGGCCGTCCTCTTTCGCGCCTCGCTGGACTACCTGACGGGGCTGGACGACCGGGCCACCATCCGGCTCGATGGCCTGAGTGCCCGGCAGGAGGAGGCGGTCCGCCAGGTCATCGCCTGCTTCCTATCCCCCTAGGGAGGGGCTGTCCGCCCCCTGCCACAGTGCCCGCGAAGGAGGGACCCACCGTAAACGCAGAGCTGTTTCGCCGCCGACTGGCCGAACTCATCGCACAGAAAGGTGTCTCCGAAGTGCAGATGAGCCGCGATTTGGGAAGGTCAAAGGGGTATGTCCAGTCCCTCACCTCCGGGAGGGCAATGCCCACCATGAAGGTCTTTTTTCAAATTTGCGACTACCTGCGCCTCTCCCCCGCCCAATTTTTCGACGTTCCGGAGGAGGGGGAGCAGGCCGAGATCATCCGGTGGTTTCTGGCCGCCGACCGGGCGACCCTCCGCGCCATCGACGAGCTCATCCGGCGAATTTCATAGCGCCTCTTCCCCCGCCGCTTTCGGCGGGGGATTTTTTGTCCCCTGTGCAAGGGCGTTTTTCCTCTGCCGCGACGCCATTTCTTTCTAAACTGCAATGTTTTCTCCATCACTTCTCAAGAAATGCGCTAGAAAGAGTTCAAGCGCCCCCCGCTCTTTTCTGGTTTGATGGAGGGGAGAAAGGAGCTGCATTGCCAATGACAAGACAGGGAAAGAAGAGGAGAGGGAGAGCGCTGCTGGCAGCCGCCGTTTTGCTGGCGGCCCTGGGGGGCGGGCTGGCCCTGCGCGCCGTGGGGGGCGACGCGCATCCCCGCCCCACCCCCGTGCAGAGCGCCCCCCGCTTTGACGACCAGGGGGCGGACACCCCTCTGGAACTCTACAGCCCGGTCGCCCTGCTGGTGGAGTGCGGGGGCGGACAGGTGCTGCTCTCCCAGCGGGGGGAGGAGCGCATCTACCCCGCCTCCCTCACCAAAATCATGACGGTCATGCTGGGGATGGAGGCCCTTCCCGACTGGAACGCGACGGTGCGCCTGCCCTCAAACTTTCAGTCCCTCTATGCGGCGAACGCCTCGATGGCCGGATTCCTCTCCGGCGAGGAGGTGCGGGTGGCGGACCTGTTCTACGGCGCCCTCCTCCCCTCTGGGGCGGACGCCTGCCTGGGCATCGCCACCGCCGTCAGCGGCTCGGAGCCGGCCTTTGTGGAGCGGATGAACCGGCGCGCCCGGGAGCTGGGGATGGAGGGCACCCACTTTGTCAACGCCGACGGGCTGCACCACCCCGACCACTACAGCACCGCGACAGACATCGCCCTGCTGCTGGACAGCGCCCTGCAAAACCCCGCGTTTTGCCGCGTCTTTACCGCCCACAGCTATACCACCACCCCCAGCTCGGCCCACCCCAACGGCCTTTTCCTCACCAGCACCCTGTTTGACGTGGGGATCCCCGCCCAACTGGGGGACGGGGCGATTTTGGGGGGCAAGACCGGCTACACCGAAGAGGCGGGCCTCTGCCTGGCCACCCTGCTGCAAAAGGGGGACAAGCGCTACCTGTTGGTGACGGCGGGGGCGCCCGGCTCCCACCAGAGCGCCCCCTACCACGTGGAGGACGCCTTCAACATCTGCCAAAACGCCCTGCCCGACGACTGACAACCCCTGCCCCCTTGTGCTATACTGGTACCAAGTTGCCGCACAGGGGGGATTTTTTGTGAAGCTGATCGACACCGCCTCCATGAAAGAGGCGGAGCGCCGCGCCGACGCGGCGGGGCTCTCTTACTACCAGATGATGGAAAACGCCGGGCAGGCGGCCTTCTCGCTGCTGGCCGGGCGATTTTCCCTGCCGGGCAGGCGGGTCTGCCTGCTCTGCGGCAGGGGGAACAACGGGGGCGACGCCCTGGTCATGGCCCGGCTGCTGGCAGGGGCGGGGGCCGAGGTCTGTCTCTACCTCACCGACGGGGCCCCCCGCACCGCCGAGGCAAAACAGGCCCTGCAAAACCTGGCGGGGGCGGTCTTCCCCGTCCCGCTGGAGCAGGTGCCCCAGGGGGAGCGCTTTGACCTGCTGGTGGACGGGGTCTACGGCACCGGCTTTCGGGGGGAACTGGACCCCTTTCACCGGGCCCTGTTTGCCTGGGCGCGGGGAGCCGCCCCCTTTGTGCTGGCGCTGGACATCCCCTCCGGGGTGGAGGCGGACACCGGTCTGGTGGCCGGCGGGGCCCTGCGGGCCGACCTGACCGCCGCCTTTGCCGCCGCCAAGCAGGCCGCCCTCCTCCGCCCCGGCCGGGAGTGGATGGGGGAGTGCGCCGTGCTGGACATCGGCATTGAAAAGGGGTGTCTGGCCGCCCTCACCCGCGCGGTGGAGGCGGCCGACGAGGGATACCTGCGGGCGCAGCTCTCCCCCCTCTCCCCCCTCTCTCACAAGGGGACAAACGGCAGGCTGGCGGCTGTCTGCGGCAGCGACCTCTACCGGGGGGCCGCCGCCCTGGCCGCCGAGGCGGCCCTGCGGACGGGGGTCGGCTACCTGACCCTCTGCTCCACCGAGCGCGTCTGTCAACTGGTCTCCCTCCGCTCGCCGGAGACGGTGCTGCGCCCCCTGCCCGGGGGCGGGGAGGGGCAACTCTGTCCCGGCGACCTGCCCGACCTCTGGGCGGGGGTGGAGGGGGCCGACGCCCTGCTCATCGGCCCCGGCCTGGGGCGCAGCGAGGGGGCCGGGGAGCTGGTGGGGGAACTGCTGGGGCGCTTTGCAGGCCCGGTGCTGGTGGACGCCGACGGACTCTACCATCTCGCCCGCCACCCCCAGTGGCTGGCAAAGCGGCGGGGGCCCACCGTGCTCACCCCCCACCTGGGGGAGATGGCCCGCCTCACCGGCGAGAGCGCCGGGGAAATCGGCAAAAACCCGCTGGCCTGCGCCGCCCGCTGGGCCGCCGAGTGGGGGGCGGTAGTGCTGCTCAAAGGGCACAACACCGCCATCGCCGGGCCGGGCGGGGCCCTGGCCGTCAACCCCACCGGCGGGGCGGGTCTGGCCAAGGCCGGCAGCGGCGACACCCTCTCGGGTATCCTGGCGGCCCTGCTGGCCCAGGGCACGCCCCCCTTTGTGGCGGCGGTCTGTGCCGCCTGGCTCCACGGCCGGGCGGGGGATCTCTGTCAGGCGGGCCGTTCGGCCCGCTCCACCCTCCCCCGGGACCTGCCCGGGCGGTTGGGGGACATCTTCGCCCAACTGGGCATATAGACTTTTGAGCAGAGAAAAAGGAGAGATCGCTGTGCAAAACGGGATACTCCCCCAAAAGGGCGGCAGATACGCCCTGCGGGTGGTGGGCAGCTGCGGGGTCTTCACCCCCGACGCTGTCTCTTATACCCATCTAGATGTGTATCAGAGACCGAGCCGGTCCACAGTGATGTCGCCCATCTGTCTATCCCCCGCTCTCTCCTCCGTCTGTCGCGGCGCCCTCCTTTCCCGCGCGCCGCCGCCTTTCACTCCAGCAGTGACATTTGACCCCTCCCTGCCCGCAGGTGGGCACACCCGGAGGTAGCTGGTGAAAGACATGATGTGCATAGGAGGAGGCCAGCGGCCGGGGGAGCCTGGCAGTCGGCCGCACGCCCGCCGGGCGGTGGGACGAGGCGGTGGCCCTGGCCGGGGAGCTGGGGCTAAAATGGGGGGGCACCGGCGCCACCGTGCGGGCGGTGACCGCCTGCAAGGGGACCGACTGCCGCCGGGGCGTTTTTGACACCCACCGGCTGGCCCTTCAACTGGACCGGGCCTTCTTCGGGACCACCGCGCCCAAAAAGTTCAAAATCGGGGTCTACGGCTGCCCCAACAGCCTGGGGAAGGCCCGCGGACAGGATGTGGGCATCCTCCCCGCCCCCGGCGAGGCGGGGCGCTTCCTCCTCTTTGTCGGGGGGATGATGGGCCGCCGCCCCCGCCTGGGCGACGAGCTGGGGTTTTCGCTGCCGGAAAGCGCCCTGGTGGAGGCGGTGGGGCGGATCCTGGCCTTCTACCGCCGCCACGGCGCGGAGGGGCAGCGGCTGGGCGACCTGCTGGAGGAAGGGGGCGCGCCCCTTTTGGAGCGGCTGCGAGCCGAGCTGAAAGAGCTGGCTTAAAAAACAAAAGAGGGTCCAGACCCCGGGCTGTCCCCGCGGGTTTGGACCCTCTCTTTTGGCGATCTCACTGTTCCCGGCTCAGCTGCTGTGCCAAGTCCTGCACACTCTTGAGGCTGAGGTTGTGGTTGACGGCGCTCTCCCCCTCCAAATTGAGGGCGGCGCAGGCCAGGGCGTGGAAGATGGTGTCCTCTTCCGAATAGTCATAGGCCAGGCCGTAGCAGAGGCCGGAGGTAAAGGCGGTGCCCACCCCCGCGTCGCTCACCGGCTTGACCGGGCGGGCGCGGTAGATCCCCTCGCTGCTGGCGGTGGACAGGGCGGCGCCCCGGGGACCCATGGTGACCACCACCCGCTTGGGCCCCATCCGGCCGATCTGCTTGGCCGCCCGCAGGGCGTCCTCCTCGGTGCTGATGGCGATGCCGGAGAGGTGCTCGGCCTCCGCGCTGTTGAGCTGCAGGGTGGGGATAGCGCCTATCAGGTGGCGGATGGAGGACAGTTTGGCCACCGACCCGGCGTCGACGACGATCTCCTTGCCGGCAAAGGCGGTGAGGAGGTACTCGATGCTCTCCACCGGCAGGCCGCTGCCCACAGACATCACCTTCGCCCCGGCCAGAGCGCCCCAGCGCCCCTCCAAAAAGGCGGGAGTAATACACTGCTCGATGGTCATGTCCGACAGGCCGAGGGCCATCTCCCCGTCGGGGCTGACGATGCCGATGAAGAGGGAGGAGTTCTCCCCCGGGAGGATGAGACAGCCGGTGACGTCGATGCCCAGGGAGCGGCAGTCGGCGAGGATCTTCTCGCCGAAAACATCTCCGCCGATGGCGGAAATCAGCTTGACCCCCACCCCCAGCCGGGCCAGGTTCTCCGCCAGGTTGCGCGCCTCGCCGCCCGGCTCAAGGCGGATTTTGCCGGCGTTGAAGTTTTGGGGGATCAGGGGGCCGGAGGAGAAGCCGTTGACATCCATGTTGGCGCCGCCGATGACCACGGCGTAGTTGGGCTGTTCGAGGATGTAGCCCCGGCCGATGATCTTCCCCTTTTTGGCCAGGTTGGTCAGGTGGACCGACGCCGCCGAGCGGGTGATGCCCAGCCGCTCGGCCAGCTCTTTGTGGGAGATGGTGGGGTTTTTGCGGAGGATGGTCAGGATCTGCGCCTCGCGCTTGGTGACCCCCGTCTCTCCGCCGGTGGTGTTTACATGCATGGGCATTTCCCTTCCGGGCCCTGGGGCCCCTTTTTCACTTTCCGATATTAGTATAGAAAAGCCCTTTTGGCCGGTCAAGGAGAGACGGCCCTTTTCAGGGAAATGCCCTGTTTCAGGCGGGGTTTTTAGGCAGTTGTGCCAACAGTCCCCTCCAGGGGGACCACCTGCCAGCGAGCGCCGCCCCAGATATCCCGCCGACGGTAGTCAAAGGCGATGGCCACCGGTCCAGGGGCGCCGGTGAGGGGGTGGCGGGCAAACACCTCCAGGTGGGCGGTGCGGGCGATGTGGCCGGGGTGCTCGCCCAGGTAGGAGGGCAGATAGCGGGCGACCTTCTCCCCGTCCCCAAAGAAGTCGCCGACGGCGCGGCGGTAGCGGGGGGTCAGGCTGCTGTCGTCGAGGAAGGGCAGCCGCTTGCGGGGCTTTTCGCAGCAGAGCCAGTCCAGCCGCAGGGCCTCCCGCAGCCGCTGTTCGTCGACCCCGGTACGCCCCCTGCCAAAGCGCCAGAGAAAGGCGTGCTTCCCCTCCCGGGAGAGGGCGGGCTCCTCCGCCAAGGCGTCCCCCATCTGGCAGAAGAGGGCGAAGGGGCTGCCCTGGCAGGCGGCCAAGTAGGCGAGCGACGCCCGGTAGCGGCCGCTGTTGGAAAAGGTCTCCAGCGCCTCCTCCGCCCGCTTGAGGGCACAGATGTCCCCGTAGGAGAGCCAGCGGGTTTTCAGCACCTCGTAGGGGGGCAGGTCGGGGCAGAAGACGATGCCGTAGTCCCCCGCCTCCGCCCGCAGGCGGCTGCCGTGGAGGAGTTTGAGGAAGCCCAACTGCAATTGGTGGGGCCCCAGGGCATATACCTGGTCAAAGGAGCGGCCGAAGGTCTCTTTATCTTCAAAGGGGAGCCCGGCGATGAGGTCGAGGTGGAGGTGGATGTTCTCCCCCGCCAAAAGCCCCCGCACCGCGCGGGAAATGGCCGCAAAGTCGTGCACCCGCTGCACCGAGGCCACCGTTCGGGGGTTGGTGGACTGCACCCCAATCTCAAACTGAAAGAGGCCGGGGCGGGCGGCGCGCAACAGCTCCACCTCCTCCGGGCCCAACAGGTCGGCCCCCAGCTCAAAGTGAAAGTTGGTCACCCCGTTGTCCCGCTCCATCAGGTGGCGCCAGATGGCCCTGGCCCGCTGCCGGTCGCAGTTGAAGGTGCGGTCGACGAATTTGACCCGCACCACCCGCTGCTCCAAAAAGAAGTCGAGCTCCCGCAAGGTCTGTTCCAGGGGTTTGAAGCGCACCCGCCCCCCGGCCCCCGAGAGGCAGTAGTGGCAGGAAAAGGGGCAGCCCCGGCTGGACTCGTAGTAGATGTGGCGGTGGGGCGGCAGCTCCCCCTCGCCGTAGACAAAGGGGAGCTCTTCCAGGGGAAGGGGCGGCGCGGGGGGATTGCGGTGGAGGCTCCCCCCCGCGCGGTAGAGGAGTCCGGGGATCTCTCCCTCGGGCCGGCCGGCGGCAAGGAGGGGGAAAGCCCCCTCCCCCTCCCCGCAGAGTACCCCGTCGCACCAGGGGTGCCGCTCCAAAAACTGGGGGTCCCACTCGGCCTCGGGGCCGCCGCAGTAAAGGCGCAATTCGGGGCGGACCAGCCGCAGCCGCCGGGCCACCAGGTCGATGAAGGAGCGGTTCCAGATATAGCAGGAAAAGGCCACCCGCTCCCCCGCCAGGCGGGCGATGGCGGCGGTCACCTCGTCGGGCTGCAGGTTGATGTGGTACTCGGCAAAGCCGCAGTCCTCTACGCCTGCACGGCGGGCACAGGCAGCGAGATAGCGCACCGCCAGATTGGTGTGGGTGTACTTGGCATTGACGGCCACCAACAGGGTGGAAAGCATGGGCGGGGTCCCCCTCATCTCTCTAAAATCGACAGCGGGAGAAGGGCGTCAGGGGCGCCTCTCCCGGTTCTCTCTATTGTACCACTTGCAGGGGTGGAAGTCATGGCCCGCCGTCCCCTGGAAGGACCGCCCAAAACAAAAATGAGAATTGTTATTATTTTTTTCGCAAAACCTATTGACGTAAGTGGATGCTCGTGGTATAGTTAAGACATGGTAAGAAACCCCAGAAAAACAATCAAAACAACAATTTCATTTTGAAGTAGGAGGAACGAAAAATGTCTAAATTTGTTTGCACCGTCTGCGGTTATGTGTTCGAGGGCGAGGCTGCTCCCGAGAAGTGCCCGGTCTGCGGCGCCCCTGCTGAGAAGTTCAAGAAACAGGCCGAGGGCGAGCTGTCCTACGCCGACGAGCACGTGGTGGGTGTGGCCCAGGGCGCTCCCGAGGAGATCATCGAGGGCCTGCGCCAGAACTTTAACGGCGAGTGCAGCGAAGTCGGGATGTACCTGGCCATGAGCCGGGTGGCCGACCGCGAGGGCTACCCCGAGATCGCCGAGGCCTACAAGAGATACGCCTTTGAGGAGGCCGAGCACGCCGCCAAGTTCGCCGAGCTGCTGGGCGAGGTGCTGACCGACAGCACCAAAAAGAACCTGGAGATGCGGGTGGACGCCGAGCACGGCGCCTGCGAGGGCAAAAAAGAGCTGGCGACCCTGGCCAAGAAGCTGAACCTGGACGCCATCCACGACACCGTGCACGAGATGTGCAAGGATGAGGCCCGCCACGGCCGCGGCTTCGCCGGGTTGCTGAAGAGATTCTTCTAAGCTCCCCCATCGGTTTTTCCTGAACGATTTGCTTTTTCTCTTGAGAGGGAAACGGCTGCCTTCCCCGGGCAGTGGTTTCCCTCTTTTTTTTGCACCCGCCCCTCTCCGCCGGGGGCGAGAGGGAGAGGAGCGCAAAAAACGGCCGGCGGGGAAGCCCCGCCGGCCGCTATTCACTTTTCGGAAGAGGCGCACTCTTTGGCTTGTTCCAAATCGGTCAGAATGGCGTCGAGAACGTTGCAGACATGACGGGCCCGATTCGGCGGCAGCTCCCTGATCGACAGCAGCCGCGAATCGACGGCGGTCTCGTCCACCGGCCAGGGCTCACCCCGGAGCAGTTCGTTGGCCGAGCAGCCCAGGGCGTTGACCAGCTTGACAAAGGTCTCCACGCTGGATTAAGCTTCGCTGGAAAATACACCACTGAAAAAGCCGACACTGACATCTGTCTTTTCGGCCAAAGACCCCGTTTTTATCCCCGTCTTTTTGCGAATTTTGTTGAGGCGCTCGCCAAATCCCGCCCTAGTCATCTGTCTCTCCCTCCTTTTGCATGGCACCGACAAAGTACCGCACGGCGTCGTACAGATACTCCCTTTCCGCCTCCGGCAAACTGTCTATGCGCGCCGAGATGTCTTTGATTCTGTAAAGGATGCCAACATCCAGAACATCACACAGAATGTCCTCAACTGCGGTATCCGCATAAACCTCTGTCAATTTGATAAAGGTTTCAAATATGGGTACAGTCTTTCCCGTTTCTATCTTCCCAATCGAAGGCACTGACAGCTCTATCATTTCTGAAAGTTCTTTCTGTGTGAGACCGTGTACTTTCCTCATTTTGCGGAGCCGTTTGCCCAATAAACTTTTCAACATATTGCAACCCACACTTTACATCAAATACTATTGTAAAGCGTAGGTGAAACAAACCGCCTCTTAAATATACCTATGATTATTTACTCGTCATATTAATTGTATTTTCTCTGCTTTTTTTATAAAAACAATAAAAATATTGTCGAATGCGGGGGATTTGCAGATGCCAAAAGGATATTGGCGTCACCGGGGGCCCTTTCGCGGGAAAAAGCGGAGACGGCATGCAGCCCAAGTGGCCGCAGCCGCGACGGCAGACTTTTTCTGCCGAAAACCCCTTTCGGCAGCCGCTGTGCTACCTGGACGAGCGCAACACCCGCTTTCGCGCCCGGCAGCAGGGCTTTGGCCGGGACTGGGCCGCCTTTTGCCGCCAGGTGGAAAAACAGGGGGTGCTAATCGGGACGTACTGCGCGCTGTTTTTGTGCCCCTCCCCTCTCCGCCGGGGGCGAAAGGGAGAGGAGCGCAAAAAACGGCCGGCGGGGCTTTCCCGCCGGCCGCTATTCACTTTTCGGAAGGGGCGCACTCTTTGGCCTGTTCCAAATCGGTCAGGATGGTGTCGAGGACGTTGCAGACATGGCGGGCCCGGTCCGGCGGCAGCTCCCTGATCGACAGCAGCCGCGAATCGAGGGCAGTCTCGTCCACCGGCCAGGGCTCGCCTCGGAGCAGCTCGTTGGCCGAGCAGCCCAGGGCGTTGACCAGCTTGACAAAGGTCTCCACGCTGGGGTAGGTTCTGCCCCGAAATATGTCGTGTAGAAAGCCGACACTAACATCTATTTCTTCGGCTAAGGTCTCTGTTTTCATGCCTATCTTTTTACGAGCGTCATTGAGCCGTCTTCCAAACTCTTGCTTATTCATTTGCTGTACTCTCCTTCTGCATGACGCCCTGAAAATACCGTGCAACATCGCGGAGGTATTTCTTTTCCTCCTCGGTCAAATGGTCCATGCGCTCAGAAAGCTCTTTGATTCTAAAAATAACGGCGGCATCCAGAGAGTCGCACAAAATCTCTTCGACAGCAACATCTGGATATACTTCTGTCAACTTTACGAAAGTATCGAACTGCGGCCCACCTGTCCCTGCCTCCATCTTAATGACGGTAGGCGCTTTTACACCAAGCGCACGAGCAAGTTCTTTCTGCGTCATGCCGTGTGCTTTTCTAATTCTCTGCAAACGCTTACCCAATAATTTTCTTTTCAACATATAACAGTCCACGCTTTACTTTAAATACTATTGACTTATAAAGCGTATTGGATTCAGTTCCATTCATAAATAAGTTGTAATCGAACTTCTTATACATATAACTTGATTTTGACAACTTTTTTTGCTATAATAATAAAAAATTTGTCGAATGCAGGGGGATTTGCAGATGTTGAAAGGATATTGGCGTCACCGGGGGTCCTTCCGCGGGAAAAAGCGGAGGCGGCGTGCGGCCCAGGCGACCGCGGCCGAGGCAGCAGGCTTTTTTCTGCAGGAAACCTTCCGGCAGCCGCTGTGCTACCTGGACGAGCGCGACGCCTGCTTTCGCGCCCGGCGGCAGGGCTTTGGCCGGGACTGGGCCGCCTTTCGCCGCCAGGTGGAAAAACAGGGGGTGCTGACCGGGGCGTACTGCGCGCTGTTTGAAAAGCGGCTGGCCCACCTCTGCTACCTGTACAGCGCCGGGGCCATTCTGGCGGGGATGCAGGAAGTAGTCGCCTTTGGGGTGGAAGGGGTGGCGCTGGCCCCATTTGCAGACGACGAGGGCGGGCGGGCCGCCCTGCACGACGCCATTTTGTGGAAGGCGGGCTCCCTGGACCGGGGGGCGCTGGCCCGTTGGCCGGTGGCGGAGGCCGATTTTTGCGCCGTGCTCACCCCGCAGGCGCGCAAGGCGTACCAAGGGCTGAAAGAGGTGCTGACCAGTTGTTTTCGCAGTTGGCTGCCCGTCTGCTTTATCGCGGGGTTCGAGGTGCTTTTGGCCGACCAGCAGCACCCGGTGGGAGCGGCGCTGGTAGTCCAGGTAGAGCGGATCTACCGCCTGCTGGGACTGGCGCGGGAGGCGGACCGCCACTGGGAATTTTGAGCGCAGGCGAACAGGGGGGCAGGACAGCCCCCTATTTTTTACGGGCAAAACCGGCGCGCTTGTGGTATCATAAGGGATGAAAAAAGGGCGGCGAGCCGCCCGGGGAAAGGGGGCGCGCCGGATGGACGACCGGGTCATTTTGCACTGCGACTGCAACGGCTTTTACGCCTCGGTGGAGTGCGCCCTCAACCCGGCCTACCGATCGGTGCCGATGGCCGTCTGCGGCGACCCGGAGAGCCGTCACGGGGTCATTCTGGCCAAAAACGAGCTGGCCAAGGCCTTTGGCGTGCAGACGGCGGAGACGGTGTGGCAGGCCCGGCGAAAGTGCCCGGAGCTGGTGCTGGCGCCGGCCCACCACAAAAAGTACCGGGAATTTTCAGAGGCGGTCAACGCCATCTACTGCCAGTACACCGATTTGGTGGAGCCCTTCTCCATCGACGAGTCGTGGCTGGACGTGACCGGCAGCCGGACCCTCTTTGGCAGCGGGGTGCAAATCGCCAACGAGCTGCGCCGCCGGGTGAAAAAGGAGACCGACCTGACCATCTCGGTGGGGGTGAGCTTCAACAAGATCTTTGCCAAGTTGGGCAGCGACTACAAAAAGCCGGACGCCACCACCCTCATCACTCGGGAGAACTACCGGCAGGTCCTCTGGCCGCTGCCGGTGGGCTCGATGATCTACGTGGGAAAGGTGGCGGCGGAAAAGCTCTCCCGCGCGGGGATCGACACCATCGGCCAGTTGGCCCAGGCCGACGAAACCCTGATCGAGCGGCTGCTGGGGAAAGCCGGCATGGCGGTGCAGCTGTACGCCCGGGGCGAGGACGAGGAGCCGGTGCGCCCCGCCGGGGCCGAACGGGAGGTCAAGAGCGTGGGCAACGGCATCACCTTCCGCCGCAACCTGGAGGGGGAGGAGGACGTGCGCGCCGGGCTGCTGATGCTCTGCGACACGGTGGCGGCCCGGCTGCGCCGCTACGGCCTTTGCTGCCAGACGGTGCAGGTGCAGATCAAATCGCCCCAGTTCAAGGTGATTTCCCGCCAGCGGCAGTTGGAGCGGGGCACCGACCTCTCGCGGGAGCTGTTTGCCGCCTCCATGGAGCTGGTGCGGCAGAACTGGGACCTGCGCGCCCCCATCCGGATGCTGACGGTGACCGCCGCCGGGCTGGGCGGGAAGGACAGCGGGGAGCAGCTCTCCCTCTTTGCCGACCAGGCGGTCCTGGCCCAGCGGGAGAAGCAGCGCCAGCTGGAAACGGCCATGGACAGGGTGCGCTCCAAATACGGGGAGGGGGCGCTCTCCTTTGCCTCCCTGCTAAAGACCGACATCGTCAGCAAGAGCCAGGGCGAAAAGCTGCGCGTCGAGGGGAGCGAAGGGCCCGACTCCCCCGCCGGTCCCCCCGAACAATAGCGGGGCCCGCCAAAAAAAGTTTACAAAATCCCCCCTTCGCCCCCCGGCCCGCAGGGTCCGCCGAGGCCCATCACAAGCCCCTTTCAGGCCGTTTTTCAAGACTTTCCCCATCTTCTGGACTTGTTCACATTTGGGTGTTACAATAGGGGACAAATGCCAAAACCGCCCGCAAAAGGGCGTTTTCTCACAACTTTATTTTCCGCAACAAAGGTGGTCGTAACTGATGGAAGAAACCAACTTCACCCCACAGCCCCCCCTCTCCCCCCAGCCGGGAGAACCGTCCGGCGCGCCGGAGGCGGCGGAGAGCCCCTCCTCCGCCCCGGCCTTTGACCGCCCCGAAGGGGCCGCCGACTTCCCCCCTCCCCCCGCCGCAGGGGGCGAGGCGCCTCCTGTGCCGCCGGTCGCCCCCCCTCTCTCCCCCGTAAAACAGGCCAAAAAGGCGCTGCGGCGCTGTTCCAACCGCAACAGCCTGCTGCTGCTCTTGCTGGTGGTGGGCACCAACCTGGTGGCCCTGGGGGTGCTGATGGCGATGAAGCTGCTGGGGGTGCGGATGAGCACCACCGCCTTCGACACCGTGGCCAACCTGATCTCCTACGGCTCGCTCTACCTGGTGATGGCCCCCCTGCTGCTGCTCATCGGCAACGCCGGTCAGCCCCACAAGGTGCGCACCTACTTTACAAAGCCCAAGGCCAGCGGCAAGGAGATCGCCAAGTGGACTCTCATCGGGGTGGGACTCACCTACGGCGTCAGCTATGTCTTCAACTTCCTCTTCACCATCATCCAACTGCTGTTCGGGGTGGAGCTCGCGGCCCCCAGCCTGGTGACCGACACCGGCTTTGCCAACGCCCTCATCTCCTTCTTCTTCATGGCTCTGGCCGCCCCGCTGATGGAGGAGCTGATTTTCCGGGGGACCCTGCTCTGCCACACCCTGTCCTTTGGCAGTTGGTTTGCCATTGTGGTGGTGGGCGTCTCCTTTGGCCTGACCCACATGAACTACCAGCAGCTGTTCTACGCTATCATGATGGGGATCGCCGCCGGGTTTGTGGCGGTCAAGGCCCAGTCCATCTGGCCGGCCTTGGGGATCCACCTCTCCATCAACCTCATCGGCGCCACCCAGTCCATCCTGGCCGGGCACATCGACCTGTCGGTGCTCACCGGCGGGGGTAGCAGCCGCTATGTCATGACCTACCTCCTCTCCAAGCTGCCCTACCTGCTGCCGATCCTGCTCCTCTCCCTCCTCTGTCTGGCGGCGGCGGTGAGTGGGTTTGTCCTCTTCGTCATCGAGGCGGTCAACCACAAGGACACCTTCCGCCTGGAAAACCCCTGCACCGTCCTCACCCCGGCGCAGAAGGCGGCGACCTACCTGTCGGCCCCCGGCACCATCCTCACCCTGGCGGTGATGCTCGGCATGACCGTCTGCAACGCCCTGGGCGTTTTGTGAGCGACTGCACCCCTGAGCCGCTCCAGTAAAAACGGATAAGAGACAAAGTACCCCCCGACGCAGAAAAACAAACTGCGTCGGGGGGTACTGTTTTGAAGGGGCGAAGACACCTATATGCCCAAGCGCTGTTGCCGGAGAGCGGAACAATGCCATCAACCCGAAAAAGGGATGGGGCTGATCACCGGTTTGCCGTAGCGGTCCAGCAGCGGGGTGAGCCCGCCGGAGTACCCCTCTTGGTGAAAGAGGTAGTTGACCCCCGTCACCCGGTCCACCCAGATTTGGGTGACGCTCATGGTGCCCTGCTTGTAGACAACGATAAAGCGGTCGCTGGGTTTTGCCATCTCTCATCCACTCCTTTTCCGCCCGCCTGTAAGGGGGCTTTTTCAGTGTACGGCAAACGGGGAGCGGCTGTCAACAGGAGAAGGGGCAGCGCCCCTCTCTGCGCCCTGTCGCCGAGATGAGCCCCCCGTGGCCCCCTTGCAACAAAGAGGGCGATATGGTACGGTGGTGAAAAGAGCGATGCGCTTTTGGATGAGAAGGCGCACTCGATAAATCGCGACTTGTGGAGGCAATAATGTATAAGGAAGATTGTCCGTGTAAAAAGAAGAATTGTGAACGGCACGGTGATTGCGATGCTTGCAGAGCTTATCACGCAGAGTCCAAGCGAAAGCGCCCGTGTGAGCGAGAGAAAAAATCACTTTTTTCTTTGCTGAAGAAGAGAAACGATTGAATCAGTAAGATTTTAGCTTATATAGGTCAGCTTAATGCGACTTATTGGGCACAAGGCGGCCCAGTAACCTTGGAAAAGTCGGTCGACTTTCCATTTGGACCCCAGACAGGATCCCGCAAAGAGGGGGCGCCCCGCAGAGGGAGGCGACCCCTCTTTTTTTGCAGCGCGGCCCCACCGGCGCAGGGCGAAAGGAGGGCGCAGAAAAAATGGGTTAAACAGCCGCGTTTGGGGAACACTGATGGGGAAATCGAGGTGATCGTTTTGAAGCGTGAGGAAATTGCCCGCCTGCTCCCCCTGAAAGAGAGTTTCGACCTGCTGGAAAAGCCGGTGGTCATCGGCGACCGGCAGTGCTCGGTCTTTTTTTTAGACGGGTTCATGAAGGACGACCTCTTCCAGCGCATCCTGCAGTTTTTCTTCTCCATCACCCCGGAGCAGATGGACGCCCTGGAGGACCTGGAGGACTTCTGCCGCCGCTTTCTCCCCTACACCGAATACGCGGTGACCGAGCGCCCGGAGGAGGCCGCCCAGGCGGTGTTGTCGGGCCCCTCCGTCCTGGTGATCGAGGGATTTGCCGGGGCGGTGGTGATGGACACCCGCACCTACCCCAACCGGGGCATCGACGAGCCGGAGAAGGACAAGGTGCTGCGGGGTTCGCGGGACGGGTTCTCCGAGACGGTGGTCTTCAACACCGCCCTCATCCGCCGGCGCATCCGCGACCCGCGGCTGACCTTTGAGATGCTGTCGGTGGGCGAGTCCTCCAAGACCGACGTGGCCCTGGGCTATATCGACGGGGTGGCCGACCCCAAGCTGGTGGGGGAGCTGCGGGAGAAAATCAAGGCCCTCACCCCCAAAAACATGGTCATCAACCAGCAAAACCTGGTGGAGCTGCTGCTGAAAAAGCCCTCCATCAACCCCTTTCCCAAGGTGCGCAACACCGAGCGGCCGGACGTGGCCGCCGCCCAGCTGGTGGAGGGGCGGGTGGTGCTGATCGTGGACAACTGCCCCACCGCCATCATCCTGCCCACCTGGCTGGCCGACTTCTCGCAGGAGGCGGACGACTTCTACTTCCCGCCCCTGGTGGGGTGGTACATGAAGCTGATCCGGATCGCCACCTCCCTGCTGACCATGCTGGTGACCCCCCTCTGGCTGGTGCTGCTGCACTATCAGGACGCCCTGCCGCCCCTCCTCTCCTTTCTCAAGGTGCAAAACGACACCGGCATCCCTCTGATTTTGCAGCTGCTACTCATCGAGTTTGCCATCGACGGGCTGCGGCTGGCCTCGGTCAACACCCCCACGGCGCTGGCCAGTTCCCTGAGCATTGTGGGGGGGCTGATTTTGGGGGACTTTGCGGTGCAGTCGGGGGTGGTGGTGCCCCAGGTCATCTTCTACATGGCCTTTGTGGCCATCGCCACCTTCTCCCAGCCCAGCATCGAGCTGGGGTACTCCATCAAGTTCTGCCGGATGCTATTGCTGATCGGGGCCTGGGCAGGGGGGCTCTGGGGCTTTTTGCCGGTGCTGGTCTTCTGTCTCTGGCTGGCCTACGCCAACCCCACCATCACCGGGAACCGGTACTTCTACCCGGTGCTCCCCTTCTCGCTGCGGGGGTTCATCGCCCTGTTCAAGCGAAAGTTCTCCCGCAACAGCGAAGACGTGCCCCACATGGGAAAATAAAGGGCGTATTCACGGGCCGGCGCACCATCGCGCCGGCCCTTTTTTGCCACACAGCGGCCAGGTGTGGTAGAGTGGGAGAGAGGATCGTCTGACACCCCGGCGCAGGGAAAGTCAAGACCCCGGCGCCGCCAAGGGGTATCATTGTCTCATGCGGAAGGGAGTGGAGAGATGAACTGGATCACCGGGATACAGCGGGCCATCGACTATGTGGAGGAGCACCTCACCGAACCGGTGGACTACGAGGAGGTGGCCAAACAGGCGCTGTCCTCCAGCTTTCACTTTCAGCGGGTGTTCGCCATCCTCTGCGGCTTCACCCTGGGGGAGTACATCCGCTGGCGGCGGCTCTCCCTGGCGGGGAGCGAGTTGGTCGGCACCGGCCGGCGGGTGCTGGACATCGCTCTGAAATACGGCTACGACACCCCCGAGAGCTTTGCCCGGGCCTTCACCCGCTTTCACGGGGTGACCCCCTCTCAGGCCAAGGCCGGTGGCGCCGTTCTCAAGACCTTCTCCCCCCTCTCCGCAAAATTGATTTTAGACGGAGGAACGACCATGGACTATCGCATTGTAAAGCAGGGCCCCTTTCAGATGATCGCCAAAAAGAAGCGGGTACCGCGGGGAGAGGAGACCACCGCGGCCGAGATTTCGGCATTCTGGCGGCAGTGCGGCGCAGACGGCACCATCCCCGCCCTCTGCCGCTACACCGACCAGAAAAGCCCCTTCGGCCAGCGGCTGCTGGGGGCCAGTTTCGGTGAGGATGCGGCCGACCGAGATTTTCCCTACGGCATCGGCGGGGTCTACAACGGCGCCCCCATCGCCGAGGCGGACTTTACGCTGGAGGACATCCCCGCCCACACCTATGTGGTCTTCCCCTGCACCGGGGCCATGCCCGACGCATTTCAAGCCCTCTACCGCCGGATCTACAGCGAGTTCTTCCCCGCCAGCGAGTACCAGCCCTGCGGGGGGCCCGACTTCGAGGCCTACCCGTCGGACCAGGTGGACTCCCCCGACTACTGCTGCGAGATCTGGGTCGCTGTGGAGAAAAAGTAAAGACAGCGAAAAGAGAGGCGCCGCTCGATGCGGCGCCTCTCTTTTTTGCGCTTATGGGAGGAGGGTCTCCTCTTTCAGCAGCGCCCGGGCCAGGGGTCCCAGCGACGCCCGGGTGTTGGCGGCGTGTCCGGCCCAAACCCCCTCCAACAAAGCCCGCTGCAACCGGCCCACCTGGGGGCCCGGCACGGCCCCCAGGGCCAGCAGGTCGCCGCCGGAAAGGGCCAGCTCCCGAACGGTGAGACAGACCCCCCGCTCCAACAGGGACAGCAGTCCGCCGGTGAGCTGTTCGGCCGTCTCCTCGGAGAGGCGGCCTGTGGCCCGCCAGAGGGCGACCTGACGGAGGGTCCCCTCCCGCCCCCTATCCGCCAAAAGCCGGCAGAGGGCGGGCGTTTCCCAGGGAATGGGGGCGTGGGCGGCGGCGACCAGGGCCGTCACCTCTCCGGCGGTGCGGCGGTCGCGGCGCAGCCTGTCTGGCCTCGACCGCTTCGGCGACGGCCAGCCAACCGCCCTCCTCCCCCCCAGCGGGGCGAAGGGCGGGGGCAGCGGCCCAGAAAAGGGGACCGAACCGGGCCAACAGCGCCCCCGCCCCGGGACAGGGGAGGAACCGCCGCCACTCGGCCAGCACCCGCTCCCCCGAAACGCCGGACAGCAGCCCGGCCGCCGCGTCCATGGCGGCGGCGGTAGCGGGGTGGATGGCAAAGCCGAGCTGGGCGGCAAAGCGGACCGCCCGCAGCAGCCGCAGGGCGTCCTCCTCAAAGCGGCGGGCAGGTCCGCCCACACAGCGGATGAGGCGGCTTTGCAGGTCTGCCCGCCCGCCAAAGGGGTCGCAGAGCCCCCGCCGGGGGGAGTAGGCCAGGGCGTTGACGGTGAAGTCCCGGCGGGCCAGGTCCTCCTCGATGCGGTCGGAAAAGGCGACCGTGTCGGGGTGGCGGTGGTCGCGGTAGGGCCCGTCGAGGCGAAAGGTGGTCACCTCCACGGCCTCCCCCTGCCAAAAGAGGGTCACCGTGCCGTGGGCAATGCCGGTGGGAACGGGGTGGCAGTCGCCAAAGAGGGCGAGCACCTGTTCGGGCCGGGCGGCGGTGGTCACGTCCCAGTCGTGGGGCGGGCGGCCAAGAAGGCTGTCGCGGACACAGCCCCCCACCGCATAGGCGGGAAAGCCCGCCGCCTCCAGCCGCCCGAGGATGGCCGCGGCGGCGGGGGACAGGGCGATTTTCTCCACGGTCAGCCCTCCCTTTTTGGCCTGCTCAGAGGTCGATTTCCAGCGATACGGGGCAGTGGTCGCTGCCGAAGATGTCGCTGTGGATGGTGCAGTCTTTCACCGCCCCGGCGATGCGCGCAGAGACCAGAAAGTAGTCGATGCGCCACCCGGCGTTGTTCTTGCGGGCGTTGAAGCGGTAGCTCCACCAGCTGTAAGCGCCGGTCAGGTCGGGGTTGCGGGCGCGAAAGACATCGGTAAACCCGCTGTCGAGAAGGGCGCCGAACTTCTCCCGCTCCTGGTCGGAGAACCCGGCATTCCCCCGGTTGCTCTTGGGGTTTTTCAGGTCGATCTCCTGGTGGGCGACGTTCATGTCGCCGCAGACGATGACCGGCTTCTTCTCGTCCAGAGCGTGCAGGTAGGCGCGAAAATCGTCCTCAAACTGCATGCGGTAGTCGATGCGGGCCAGCTTCTCTTTGGAGTTGGGGGTGTAGACGTTGACCAGGTAGAACTGGGGGTATTCCAGGGTGAGGACCCGGCCCTCGGTGCCGTGGGCGTCGATGCCGATGTCCCGGGTGAAGGACAGGGGTTCGGTGCGGGCGAAGACGGCGGTGCCGGAATAGCCCTTTTTGAGGGCGCTGTTCCAGTACTGGGCATAGCCCGGGGTCTCTATCGGGACCTGTCCCTCCTGCATCTTGGTCTCTTGGATGCAGAACAGGTCGGCGTCGGCCGCCGCAAAAAAATCAAAAAAGCCCTTGGTGATACAGGCGCGCAGGCCGTTGACGTTCCAGGTGACAAGTTTCAAAGGGGGTTCCCTCCTCGTTTTTTTGTAGTGGGTGGGCGGCTTTCCGTCCGCGGCTGCGGTTTTAACCGGCGCGGCGGCGGACAGGGAAAGACGGCTCGACCGGCCGTCCCGCCGCCGCAGCCGCGCAGCGGGTCCTGGCCATGGAGCGGGGCGCAAACGGCGTCTGCACATCTGCCCGGCCATCCCCGGTATTACCGCCACTTCGTGGCTATTATACCACGAAAAAGGGCGCTCCAACAGCGGGAGCGCCCTTTTTTGGCGGGAAATAGGCCGCGGCCAAACGGGAGACTAGGCGGCCAGCAACACGATGTTCAAAATCCAGCCCACAGCACCCAGGGCGGCGCCGATGACGCTCAGCACCAGGCCGAAGATGGCCATCACCTTGGAGGTGGACTTGATGCCGGTGATCCCAGCGGTGATGCCCACGATCCCCAGGACAATGCCCAGCAGGGCCGAGAAGTACCAGGAGACGGGGATGGAGAGGATGCCCATCACCAGGGCCAGCACCGCCTTGCTGGTAGGGTTGTGAACGGCCACCGGCACCGGGGCGGGCTGGGCGACAGCCGCCTGGGGCACGCCCTGGGGAGCGCCCGCCGGGGGGACCACAGCGCCCTGAACGGCAGCGGCGGGGGCGCCCTGGGGCACCGCGTCGGCGGGGGTGACCTGGTTGAGCAGGCCGATGAGGGTGTCCACCCGCTTTTTCAAGTTGGCCTTGGGCAGGGCGCCCATAAAGCCGTCCAGCCCCATCTCCCCCGCGTAGACGCCGGGGAGGATGGCGTATTTCAGCCAGGCCTCGATGTGGACCTTGCCCCCGCCGTAGACCAGCTTGACAAACTGGGGCGCGGTCATCATGCCGACGCCCTTCTTCCAGACGATCTCACCCTTGACATTGGCCACCTCGAACCCCTCTTTCAAAAAGAAGTCCTCCGAGATGAACTTGATCATGTCGTCGGGTTTGTTGCACGCAAATTCCGCAATAAATCTGCTCACAGTCGCATATCCTCCTCAAAAATTTATCTTCCACAGCGAAAAGACGCTGTCGACAGCTCGTTATTTCTTTGACATATAGGAGTAAAAAAGAGGCCATTCCGGCAGGGTCGCCTGTGGGCGGAATGGCTCTTTTTTTCGGATAAAACGCCTACTTGACGAACTCGCCCTCGCGGGGGTTCCCGGCGGCGTTGGCCTCGTCGGTGTCGATGTGCATAGCGGTGGCGAACTTATCGCTGACGCGGATCACCACGTCGCCAAAGATGAGGGAGCGCTCAGGGGTGTCGACCTTGACCTGGACGATCTCCTTGTCGGAAACACCGTAGGCGGCGGCGTCCTCGGGGGTCATATGTACATGGCGCTTGGCGACAATGACGCCCTCGCTCAGCTCGACCTCACCCGCGGGGCCCACCAGTTTGCAGGGGGCGCTGCCGGCCACGTCGCCGGACTCCCGCACCGGGGCGGCGACGCCCAGCTTGCGGGCCTCGGTGGCCGAGACCTCGATCTGGGTGGCCGAACGGGTGGGGCCCAAAATCGAGACGTGGGGCAGGGTGCCCTTGGGGCCCACCACGTCGACCCGCTCCTCGCAGGCGAACTGGCCGGGCTGGGACAGGTCCTTTTTGGGGGTCAGCTTGGCGCCCTTGCCAAACAGCGTTTCCAGGTCGGCCTCGGTCACGTGAACGTGGCGGGCAGACATCTCCACCAGGAATTTTTTCATCGTGCAATCCTCCCAATTGACTGCCGGGGCGCACCCGGCGAAATAGCTGTGACATCCGCCCGGCGGGCGGCGGCAAAAAGCGGCGGTCCCCCGCTTTCAAAAGGGGGCGGCAGTCGCCTCTACACTCTATTTTATTGTATCACAATCCGCCGGCTTTGCAACGGAAAAAGAGGGATTTTTTCGGGAAAGGACGGAGGTGGGACAGTGTCAAAAAAGGCCGGGGAGGAATAGAATGCCCTACCATTTCCCTGCGGCAAAATGAGCGGCCGCTCCGGCGGCGCTTTTTCCCCTGCCCTCCTTCCGGCGAGAGGGGCGGGGCGCGCCGCCGACCTTCCCTCGCCGGAGAAAAGGGGTTTTGACATGATGGATCACAAGGGAAAGCGGCTGGACTTCTTTTTGGCCGCCAACAGCCCGGTGGGCTTTGCCAGCTATTTTGGCGCCCTGGACGGGGGCGACCCGGCCTTTACCACCTACATACTGGGCGGCTGCCCGGGCTGCGGCAAGTCCACCCTGCTGCGCCGGGTGGGGGAGGCCCTGCTCGACCGGGGGGAGACGGTGGAGTTCATCCACTGCGCCTCCGACCCGGGCTCCTACGACGCCGTTCTCTGCCCCGGGCTGCACCTGGGGGTGGTGGACGGCACCCCGCCCCACGGGATGGTCCCCCGCTACCCCGCACTCGCAGAGCAGTTTGTCGACCTCTACCGCTTCACCGACCCGGCGGCGATCGCCCCCCACCGGGAGGAGATCACCGCCCGGCTGGACGAGAGCGCCCGTCTGCAGCGGCGCTCCGGCCGCTTCCTCTCGGCGGCGGCCTCGCTGCTGCGGGACAACAGCGCCGTGGTGACCCCCTGTCTCGACCTGCCCAAGCTGGAGCGGTACGCCCTCTCCACCGCCAAGCGGCTGCTGCCCCCGCTGGACAAGAAGGGGCGGACCTTTGACCGCTTCCTCTCCCACCTGACGCCCTCCGGGCCCCAGCCCCTCTGCGAGACGGCGGCGGGCTTTGGCCGGGTGATCTTGCTGGAGGACAGCTACCAGACGGCGGCCCCCCTCTTTTTGGAGCGGATGGCCAAGATTGCCCTGGCCGCCGGGTACGACGTCTACGCCTGCTACTCCCCCCTCTCCCCCTACGACAAGCTGGAGCACCTGGTCCTGCCCGAGGCGGACCTCTGTCTCGTCAGCGAGCCGCGGCAAAACGCCTACGCCCAGGCGCTGCCCACCCCCTTCCGCCATGTGTACAGCCGCCGCTTCACCGACCTGGACGCCCTCTACCCCTACCGCAACCGCCTCTCCTTCAACAAAAAGGCGGCCAAAGAGCTGGTGCGGGAGGCCGCCCGCCTCTGCGCCGAGGCCCAGGAGGCCCACCGCCAGGCCGAGGCCCTCTACGCCCTGGGCACTGACCGCGCCGGGGTCGACGCCCTGGCGGGGCTTTTGGTGGAGAAGCTGACCGCCCGCTAGGGGCCGACCAAATCCCGGCGGCGACAAAAAGGGGCGCATATCGCGCTGGAGGGCGGTCTATAATGCAACTATACCGCTATCCGAAGGAAGGGGGCGCAATATGGCACGTCCAAAGAAGGCGCGAAACTTCGACGAAGAGCTGATGAAGGTCGAGGCCCAGATCACCCGGCACAAGAACACCATTGTGGAGCTGGAGGAGACCCGCAAGCAGATCGTCCGCGAAAAGCAGCAATCAGAGCTCAGCGCTGTCTATCAGACCATCTCCGACTCGGGGATGTCCATCGACCAGGTCATCTCCCTCATCCGGCAGCAGTCGGGCGAGGGCGAGAGCCGGGCCAGTTGAGCGCAGACAGCCAAAAAAGAGGGCCGACCCCGATTGGGGCCGGCCCTCTCTCCGTCTTCAAAATCAACCGTGGAAGTAGGAGAGCACCAGCGACCCGGCGATCTTCATGCCGGTGGGCAGGCTCTCCAAATCGATCCACTCGCCCCGGGTGTGGGCGCCGCCCCCGGTACAGACCCCGAAACAGGCGGCGGGGATTCCCTGGGAGAGGGGGATGTTGCAGTCGGTGGAGGAGGCCAGCATCTCGACGCGCTTGCCGGTAAACTGCTCGATGGCGTCAAGGCAGCGGTCCTCCAGCTCCCGCTGGGCGGCGGGGTCCACATCGCCGGTGCAGGGGCGCTCGCCCAGCAGCTCGACTTCCACCTCGATGCCCATAGCGCGGTAGCACTCGACCGTCTTTTCAAAGAAGTTCTGCATGAAGGCCAGGTCCTCCCGGCAGTCGGAGCGAAACTCGTAGAGCATCTCGGCGTTCTGGGCGATGGTGTTCACCGAGGTGCCGCCGGAAACGGTCCCCACATTGTAGGTGGTGCGCCCGCCGGTGGGGACTTTGACGGTGTAGAGGGTGTCGATCATCGAGGCCAGGCAGGCGATGGCGTTGCGGTTGCCAAAGTTGCCGTAGGAGTGGCCGCCCTCGGTCTTGATCTCGACCCGGTAGCGCTGCGAGCCCACCGCGCCGTTGCAGAGCATCAGATAGTAGCCGTCAAAGGAGACCACCTGGCGGATGCGCCCGGCGTAGTCCTTTGCCAGCTGGCGGGAACCCTTGAGGTTGCCCAGCCCCTCCTCGCAGGAGTTGGCCACAAAGAGAACGCCGCAGTCGGCCTGCAGTCCCTGGCGGGTGACATAGGCCGCCAGCATCATCAGCACGGCCAGGTTGGCGGTGTCGTCCCCCACGCCGGGACAGTACATCTTGCCGCCCTCGTAGCGGGGGGCAAAGGGCTCCAGATCGGGGAAGACGGTATCGGTGTGGGCCATGAAGATCATCACTTCGCCCTCCGGCTTGCAGCCGTAGGGGTAGACCACATTGAGGGCCTCGTCTATGTACACCCCCTGCGCGCCGTGCGCTTCAAACCAGCGCTTGCAGAAGTCGGCCCGGGCCCCTTCGTTGTGGGAGGGGGCGGGGATGGCGCAGAGGTCGGCGATCAGATCGATCAAGACCTGGCGGTTTTCCTCTACATAGTCGAGGAAGGTCTGGGGCAATTTTTCCGGCATGACAGGTTCCCTCTTTCTTCAAGTAGCTTTGCAGGCCGCCCGCTGCACGGCAGGAGCGGCTGCGGTTGCCCCCATTATACCACGATTTGGAGAGGGTGGGCCGAAGGGAGAGAAAAAAGATTTGCCCCTCTCCCCCGCTCGCCGTTCGGCGGGTGGGGGTATGTACTCTCTAGCGGCGGGGGCTGCTGGTCTGAAAGTCGGCGATGATGCGGAAGACCGGCTGGTTGGCGGGGACCGTTCCACCCGCCTTGCGGTAACCGGCCATGTAGGCGTCCCGCACCAAGTTGAAGAGGATCCCCTCAAACTCGTCGTACTTTAGGCTGTCAATAAACTGTCCAAAATCCTTTTCAAAAGCATCCATTTTTTTCTCCTTTCGAGGGGGTGTCTCGCATTCCCCTCTGGTTTGACAGAGCTTGTGCTGTCTGCGACGTTTCCCGTCCCGATGTGACTGGTTTAGCTTCATTATAGGGCTGGAAAACGGCGCAGATTGTCGATTTTGGAGGGATGGACGCATCTTTACAACTTTGAAACAAATGGCTTTATGATGCGGATGGTCTCGTTTTTACAGGGGCTCTACCCCCTGTATTCTTTCGACAGGGTTCCCCATTACAAAGAGGAGAAAAAGCAGACCTTAAAAGGCGCCGCCCCACCCTTTTGCAGGGTGGAGGCGGCGCCCCGATGACATTTGGCAGGTGTCTAGTTTTTGTAGACCTTGCCGTCTTTCATGATAAAGGTGACCGCTTTGAGGGCGGTGATGTCGGCCAGGGGGTCGCTGTCCACAGCCACCACGTCGGCCAGCAGACCCTCTTTGAGGGCGCCCACCCGGTCCTCCCAGCGGATGAGCTGGGCGGCCCACTTGGTGGCCGAGAGGATGGCGTCGCCCGGGTCCATCCCCTGTTTCACCATCAGCTCAAACTCCAGCGCCTGGCTGCCGTGGGTGGCAAAGGGGGTGCCGGTGTCGGTGCCGAAGGCGATCTTGATGCCCATCTTGTAGGCGCGGGCAAAGGTGGCGAAGTGGGTCTCCATCACCTTTCCGCACTTTTCCACCAGGGGGGCGGGAATGCCCATCTGGGTGCCGTTTTTCATGATGTGCCAGGGGGCCTGCAGGGTGGGGACCAGCCAGGTGCCGTTTTCCAGCATCAGGTCATGGGCCTCCTGGTCGGCCATGGTGCCGTGCTCGATCGAGGTGATGCCGGCGCGCACCGCCATCTTGATCCCCTCGGCCCCGTGGGTGTGGGCGGAGGTGATGCGACCCTTGACCTTGGCCTCGTCGATGACGGCCTTCATCTCCTCAAAGGTCAGCTCGGGGGCACCCGGGTCGTCGCCGAAGGAGAGGACGCCGCCGGTGGCCATCAACTTGATTTGGTCGGCGCCGTATTTGAAGTCCTTGCGGGCGGCCTTGCGGCCCTCGTCGGGGCTGTCGATGATGAAGCCCATGCTGGTGTCGCCGGTGATGTAGGGGTTGAAGCTGCTGTCGGCGTGGCCGCCGGTGGTGCCGATGGGGATGCCGGAGCAGAACATTCTCGGGCCGTCGATCTTGCCGGCGTTGATGGCGTCGCGCACGGCGATGTCGGTGAAGAAGACCGACCCCTCGTCGCGGATGGTGGTGAAGCCGGCCATCAGGTCGGACTGGGCGTTGCAGATGGCGGTGATGGTGGAGTCGCCGATGGTCTGTTTGCTCATGTAGTCGGTGGCGGGCTCCCCGTTCATGTTCACGTGGACGTGGCAGTCAATGAGGCCGGGCAGGACGTATTTGTCCGACAGGTCGACCACCTCGTACCCCTCCTTCAGGGGGGCGCCGGTGGACAGGGCCTCGATCTTGTTGCCGTCGATGTAGAGGTCGACCCCCTCGACGAATTGCTTGGTGGCGGTGTCAAACAGGTGGCCGCAGCGCAGGACTTGTTTCATCTTACCATTCTCCTTTATCGTATCTCGTTTCGGTGGGCTGTCTGCGGGGGCTATCCCTTGCAGACCTGGCCGCCCTTCATGACGAAGGAGCAGTCGCTCACCGCTTCTATGTGTTCCAGCAGGTTTTGGTCAAAGGCGGCGAAATCGGCGAATTTGCCGGCCTCCACGGTGCCCACCCGGTCGGACCAGCGCATCAGCTCGGCGTTGACCTTGGTGGCTGCCAGCAGGGCCTGGGCGGGGGTAAAGCCGTAGCGGACCATCAGCACCAGCTCATAGGTCTGCTCTCCATGGTGGTTGAAGAAGGTGCCGGCGTCGGTGCCGAAGCCGATTTTGACCCCCTTCTCCCGGCATTTAGCCAGATTTCTCTGGTGGTTTTCCAGGCAGCGGGCCGATTTCTCCACCGCCGAGGCGGGGATGCCGGCGTCGGTGCCGTACTCGACAATGCGGTCGCCGGCGATGATGGTGGGGACCAGGTAGGTGCCGTGGGCGGCCATCAGGTCAATGCACTCGTCGTCCATCAGCATCCCGTGCTCGATGGTGGCCACCCCGGCGCGGATGGCGTTTTTGATCCCCTGGGCGCCGTGGGCGTGGGCCGAGGAGAGCTTGCCCCGGCTGTTGGCGATGTCGAGCATGGCCTTCATCTCCTCAAAGGAGAGTTCGGGCGCGCCCGGCTCCCCTGGGGAACCCACCCCGCCGGTGGCCATGATCTTGAGCTGGTCGGCGCCGTACTTGAACATCAGCCGGGCGGCCTTGCGGGCCTCGTCGGGGCCGTCGATGACATAGCCGTACTCGTGCATCCCGGTGATATAGGGGTTGAACCAGGAGTCGGCATGGCCGCCGGTGGAGCCGATGCAGAGCCCGGAGCAGAGCATCCGCGGCCCCACCACCTTGCCGGCGTTGATGCCGTCGCGCAGGGCGATGTCGGCAAAGCCGTAGGAGCCCATGTCCCGCAGGGAGGTAAAGCCCGCCATCAAATCGCTGCGGGCATTGCAGAGGGAGCGGATGGTGCAGGCCCCCACCGTCTCGGAGATCATCTGCTCCATAAAGTTGAGTTCGCCGTCGATGTTGGTGTGGACGTGGGCGTCGATGAGGCCGGGGGTGACAAATTTGTCCGACAGGTCGATGACCTGGTAGTCCTCCCCCCTAAACTGGGCGCGGGGCATCACCGCCTCGATGGTCTCGCCGTCGATCAAAACGGCCTGGTCGCGGAGCACCTCTTCCCCGGTGGCGGGAAAGAGCTGGCCGCAAAAGAGCACTTTTTTCATGGAATTCCTCCCTCTCTGTTCGCCAAAATCGCGCAGGCAAGCCATTCGCTGCAAATTGCAGTTTAAAGCACGAAAGCGAATAAAGCAACGATAAGTGGCTGCTCACACAGCCACTTATCAGATTATACCAGTATTTTTAGCCCTTGTAAACCACGCCGTCCTTCATGACAAAGGAGCAGTGGTTCATGATTTCGATGTTGTCGAAGGGGCTCTCGTCAAAGGCCACCACGTCGGCCAGCTTGCCGGCCTCGATGGTGCCGACCTTGTCGCCCCACTTCATCAGCTCGGCGTTGGTGCGGGTGGCGGCAATCAGGCACTCGGCCACCGGGAACTTGCCGTACTCGGTCATCAGCCCAAACTCGCGGGTCTGCTCGCCGTGCCGGTTGTAGTAGGTGCCGGCGTCGGTGCCAAAGCAGATCTTCACGCCCTTGGCGCGGCATTTCTCCAGGTTTTTGCCGTGGTTCTCCAGGCAGCGCTGGGCCTTGCCCACCGCCTCGGCCGGCAGGCCGTTCTCAACGCCCATGGCGACAATCCGCTCGGCGGCGATGATGGTGGGGACCAGGTAGGTGCCGTGCTCGACCATCATGTCCATGCACTCCTCGTCCATCAGCATCCCGTGCTCGATGGAGGTGATACCGGCGCGGATGGCGATTTTGATGCCCTCGGCCCCGTGGGCGTGGGCGGTGGAGATCTTGCCGCGGGAGTTGGGCACATCGAGGATGGCCTTCATCTCCTCGTAGGTGAACTCGGGGGCGCCGGGCTCGTCGCCGATGGACATGACGCCGCCGGTGGCCATGACCTTGATCTGGTCAGCGCCGTATTTCAGGGTGTAGCGGGCGGCTTTGCGGCCGGCGTCGGGGCTGTCGATGACCTGGCCCATGCTGTGCTGCCCGGTGATGTAGGGGTTGTAGTGGGAGTCACAGTGGCCGCCAGTGGTGCCGATGGGGATGCCGGAGACGAACATTCTGGGGCCGGTGATCTTGCCGGCGTTGATGGCGTCGCGCACGGCGATGTCGGCAAAGCCGTAGGAGCCCTCGTCCCGCACTGTGGTGAAGCCCGCCATCAGGTCGGACTGGGCGTTTTTCATGCTGTCGATGGTCATGTCGCCGATGGTCTTTTTGCCCATGTCGTCCATGCAGGTGACCTCGCCGTTCATGAGGGTGTGCAGATGGGCGTCGATCAGGCCGGGCATGACGAACTTGTCGGACAGGTCGATGACCTCGCAGTCGTCGCAGTTGCACCCGGAGATGGGGCCGACCGACTCGATTTTATTGCCGTCGATGACGATGGCGATGTTCTCCAGGACCTTGTCGTCCACCGCACTGAAAAACTTGCCGCATTTGATCACTTTTTTCACAATCATCCACTCCTTTTTTATTTGAGGGGCCGCCTGTCGAAAAGCCGGCGGGCAGCACGTCTGTACAGCGTTGTATTTCCAGGACGCTTTAACGGTTTAAAGCGTCCCCTTTCTGCAAGTGAACCGCCTGCCAAAGCAGACGGTCAACTCGCAAAACCTTCTTTTCAAACTCACAAGACGCAATTTTCCCAACAGAAACCGCTTCTGTGAATGCGCTCTCCCCGCTCCTCGCTTAGGAGAAGATGAAGGGGGAGATGATGCCGGCAAAGACCACCGAGGCAATGGTGACGGTGGTGAAGCCGCCGACGAGCATTTTGGGCAGAATCACGGCGGAGACAGCAGCCTTCTGCTCGTCGCTGGCGTCCAGACCGGCGACGACCTCGTCGGTGATGACCTGGGTGCCGGGGTAGCCGATGAGGGCGGTCATGCCGATGGCGATGGAGACCAGGGGGCTGTAGCCCAGCAGTTTGCCCATGATGATGGCGAAGATGCCGATGCCGACGGCGCCGATGACCAGGGTGCCGACCAGGGGCAGGATCATGTCGAGGAAGGCAGCCGGGGTGACCGAGGTGAAGGAGCCGGGCAGGACCGCCAGCAGGGCGATGCTGAAGAAGCCGTAGGCGCCGGCCTTGGTCAAGGCGTTCTTGTTCAGGAAGCCGATCTCACAGAAGATGATGCCGAAGAGGAGGTAGGCCACGTTGGGGTTGAGGATGTAGTTGACCGGGTTGGAGCCGGGGATGACGGTCAGCATGGCCACAACGTAGGCGATAAAGGCAACGATGCCCAGTTTGGCGATAATGGAAGTGGGGGTGTTGAGGAACTTGGGCCCCTCGGGCAGGAAGCGAAGGTTGATCTTCTTTTTCTTGCCGGTGGAAGCGCTCTCGGAGACAACGCCGTTTTTGACCATCTTGCCCGCCTCTTTCTTCAGGCAGAAGGAGGCAATGGGCATACCGACGAACATCTGGAAGGCCACGACCAGCATGGCGAACCCGCCCAGAGCGGGCTTGCCGGCGGCGACGGCGGCGTCATTGGTGATGATGCCGGCAATCAGCCCGCCCGCGATGGGGGAGGCGGCGCTGAGGGCGTACTCTTTGCCGAAGAGCCAGGTGGAGATGGTGAAGCTGACCAGGGCCAGACCCACCAGGCCCACCAGAGCGATGACAACCGTCTTCCACTCTCTCAGCAGGGACTCCAGGTCGAGGATGGTGCCCAGGTTGACCAGCAGCACGGCGATGCCGAAAGCACTCATCATGCCGGGCAGGGTGCTATCCGCAACCGAAGTGGCCGGGATAATGCCGGTCCAGAACCCTACGAGGTAGACAAAGCACCCCACGATAATAGCGGATATCAATCCTTTTGTTTTCTCTGCAACGATGTCGCCGAGGGCGAAGACGACCACGAAGACGACAAACGAGAACAGCGGTGTCCAAATTGTTGTCATCAGATTTCCTCCTAAATCGAATTTGACGAAGGCTGTTGGGGGCCCCGTCGATTTGATACACATTATAGCACGGCCCCAGAGGCTTGTCACCGGGTCGGTCACAGTTTTGTAACATTTTTTATTTTAGCGGTGAAAAGTGGTGAAACGAATAGTGAATTTGGCCAAATTGCAAACAAAAAACCATACAAGATATGCAATGAATGGGAAATTCCACCCCCTCTCGCCTTCCCCTTTTCTCCATTTGGGTGTAAAATGGGACAGAAAGAGCGCAGATATGCCGGTATTTGCCGCCTATATGAGAGGGGGGAGCTCGATTGCTCCACTGGATCCGTGCCCTGGTCGGCGACATCGTCAAAAACTGGCGGCAATTTGCCCACTATGTGTTCTGGGGGGCCATTACCGCCTTTCTAAATCTCTGCCTTTTCTTCGTCCTGGCCAACTGGTGCGGCTGGAACTATGCCGTCGCCAATGTGGCCGCTTGGGTGGTCTATGTAGTGGCGGCCTACTTCTCCAACCGCTGGTTTGTCTTTCGCCAGCGCGGGGGCGGGGCGCGGGCTGTCTGGCAGGGCCTGCGGGACTTTGCCGGCTGTCGGCTGGGCACCTGTGTGCTGGAGACCGCCATCATGGCGCTGCTTGTCTCAGGGTTGGGACTTCCCCAAAACCCGGTAAAAATCGGGGCTTCCGCCCTCTCGGCCACCATCAACTACATTGTCAGCCGGTTCTGGATTTTCGGCAAGGTGAAAAAAGAGGCCAGGAAGTACACCGGGGAGAGGTGAACGGCCCCCGCCGGGGAAAGTCGCCCTTTTGTCGCACCAAAAACCAAGGGGGCTTTGCTAAAATTGCCCTACAAATAATTAGAAAGAGAGGGGGGAGCGCCGCAGCGCTCCCCCCTCTCTTTTTTCGGGAATGAGTCACGGATGCAACCTTGCTTCTTTTCCCCCGCCAGGCAGGCTCTTTGTCTGCCCCTTTTGCGGGCGACAAGGGGGGTGGAAATCATCTTCCCATTTTGCGCCGCTGGTCTTCTATATCCTCTCTTCTGCGCTGGGACAGAGGGGCCACGGAAGGCTAAAGGCCTGGCCAAACAGCTCCGGCGGTTAGGTCGTCAATATATCGCAAAGTCGCGATAGCAGCGCCCGGAGTAGAACAACCGGTCAGCGGGCACTCCTCCCCCGGCCGCACTCCCCTTCCAATCGGTCGAGTCGGCGGGCCAGGTGGGCCAACTGGTTGTGCAGCAAATCGGGGTAGTCCCGCTGGTTGAGGGTCTCGCTGGCGGGCGGGCCGACCCGGCGGCCGTTTTGGCGGACCACCGCGGCGGGAATGCCAATGGCGGTGGCCCCGGCGGGTACCGGGCGCAGCACCACGCTGCCCGCGCCGATGCGGCTGCCGTCCCCGATCTCGATGGGGCCCAACACCTTGACACCGGCCCCCAGCAACACATCGTTGCCCACAGTGGGGTGGCGTTTGCCCTCCCCCTTGCCGGTGCCCCCCAGGGTGACCCCGTGGTAGATGGTGCAGTTGTCCCCCACCACGGCGGTCTCGCCGATGACCACCCCGGCCCCGTGGTCGATAAAGAGGCCGCGGCCGATCTGGGCCCCGGGGTGGATCTCAATGCCGGTAAAACCCCGCCCCAGCTGGCTCAGCAGCCGGGCGAGAAAGAAGTGTTTCCGCCGGTAGAGGCGGTGGGCGAGCCGGTACCACAATAGGGCGTGGTAGCCGGGGTAGAGCAAAACGACCTCGGCCAGACTTCTGGCGGCGGGGTCTTTTTTTAGGATGGAGCGGGCGTCTTCAAGCCATTTCAATGGGATCTTCCTCCTGTGGCAGCGGGCCGCGCCGAACAGGCGGCGGCCGGTTGAACGGCGGCTGTCACGGGCGGAGACATCGCCCCCAGGGGCGGCGAAGGGGGAACCCCTTGCGCCGCTTTTTTGTGCGGGCAGTCAGTGCGCTCATCACAGGGTCTCCCCTCCTCTCTGCGGCCTTTCGCGGCCGCTTGTACAGTGTATGCCGGGCCGACACCGCCCGGCAAAAAGAAAAAGAGAGCCGCCCGGCACACACCGGGCGGCTCTCGATCGCAGTCGCTTGAAGGGGGCTACTCCTTCTCTTCGTGGTCGCAGCCGCAATCGCAGCAGCCGCACTCCTCTTCGTCGTCAAAGGCGAAGTCAGTGTCCAGTTCCAGCTCCTCGCCACAGTTGGGGCAGGGCATGGAACCCACGTCGGTCAGGGTGTCCTCGTCGACATAGATGGTCTCGCCGCAGGTGGGGCAGGTCACTTCGTACATGGGCTCATCGCAGCAACAGTCATCATCGTCGTCGTCTTCGTCGCCGTAGAGGTCGTCCTCCACATCGGAGAGATCCTCGTCCAGCTCTTCCACAAAGTCCATCACTTCGTCCAGGTCTTCCTCGATGTCGTCGACAGTCAGGGCCAGGTCCTCGATGATGTCGACCATCGCCAGGATGATCTTGGACTCCTTCTTGCCCTTGTCGATGTCCAGCCCCTCGATGAGGCCCTTCAGGTAGGATACTTTTTCGCCGATGGTCATAGCTTGTCTCTCCTATTCAAATCAATTGGGGAAAGGGCGGGCGGGCAGAGTGGTTCTGTCCTACGCTCTCTCCATGTACTCGCCGGTGCGGGTGTCGATGCGGATGCGGTCGCCCTCGCTGAGGAAGAGGGGGACGCGGATCTCGGCGCCGGTCTCCAGAGTGGCCTCTTTCAGGGTGTTGGTGGCGGTGTTGCCTTTGAAGCCGGGGTCGGTCTTGGTGATCTCCAGCTCGACAAAGAAGGGGGGCTCGACGCCAAAGACGTTGCCCTTGTAGGACAGCACCTTGACCACAGTGTTCTCTTTGACAAACTTGAAGTTGTCGCTGAGGATAGACTTGTTGATGGGCAGCTGCTCGTAGGTCTCCTCGTCCATGAAGTAGTAGAGGTCGCCGTCGTTGTACAGGTACTGCATGTCCCGCCGATCGATAAAGGCGGTGGGGTATTTGTCGTTGGGGTTGAAGGTCTTCTCCAAAACCCCGCCGGTGATGACGTTTTTAATTTTAGTGCGGACGAAAGCGGCCCCCTTGCCGGGTTTTACGTGCTGAAATTCCACTACTTGCACGACGGTGCCGTCCATCTCAAAAGTAACTCCGTTGCGAAAATCTCCCGCAGAAATCATGGGTCCATCCTCCAAATCATTAGTTCTTATCCATTCTATCCTATCACCGTCTATTTTTCAAGTTCTTTTTCGGCCTGGCGCCGGGGTTTAGAGGAGGAGCAGCTCCTTGGGGGAGCGGGTGATGTCCTCGGTCCCCTGGGGGGTGATGACCACCATGTCCTCGATGCGCACCCCGAACTCGCCGGGCAGGTAGATGCCCGGCTCCACGGTGATGACCATCCCCTTTTCAAGGGCGGTCTTACAGCCGGGCGAAAAGCGGGGTTCCTCGTGGATGTCCAGCCCCACCCCATGGCCCAGGCCGTGGCCGAATTGGGCCCCGTAACCAAAGGAGGCGATGTAGTCCCGGCTGGCCCGGTCGACCTCCTCGCAGATAACGCCCGCCTGGGCGGCGGCAATGCCGATCTCGTTGGCCTTGAGGACGATGTCGTAGATCTGGCGCTGTTTTTCGCTGACTTTCCCCAGGGCCACGGTGCGGGTCATGTCGCTGCAGTAGCCGTCCACCGTGCAGCCAAAGTCCATGGTGAGGAAATCACCCGTCTGCAGCACGTAGTCCCCCGGCACCCCGTGGGGCTTGGAGGAGTTTTGCCCCCCCACCACGATGAAGTCGAAGGAGACCCCTTCGGCCCCCTGGCGGCGGATGAAAAACTCCATCTCCAGGGCGATCTCCCGCTCGGTCTTTCCCGGGGCAATGTGGCCGAGAATGTGCTGGAACCCCTCGTCGGTGAGGGCCTGGGCGGCCTTTATCTTGGAGATCTCGGCGGCGCTCTTGCGCATCCGCAGGCCGCCCAGCACCTCTTCAAAGCCGCTGCCGTCCACCAGCCGGGCGGGGAGTTTCTCCATCCACCCGCGGGCCTTCGACAGGGAGCAGAGGGAGTCCACCACCCCGTAGGACCGGACCCCGTGCCGGGCAAACAGCTCGCCGATCTGGGCATAGAGTTTGTCCTGCAAGAGCACCTGGCAATCCCGCGCGGCGGCCCGGGCCATCTCGATGTAGCGGAAGTCGATGATCAGGTAGGTCTCCTCCCGGGTGACGACGACGGTGCCCGCCGAGGAGCGGACCCCGGTGAGGTACTGGCGATTTTTCTCATCGTCCACCAGGGCGGCGTCAATGCCCTGGGGCAGCAGTTCACAGACGCGCATGGCTACACCCTCCCCGCCAGGGCCTCGATGGCCAGCAGATAGCCCTGGGTGCCCAGGCCGCAGATTTGGCCCACGCAGACCGGGGCGGTCACCGAGCGGTGGCGAAACTCTTCCCGCTGGTGGACGTTGGAGATGTGCACCTCCACCGCCGGCAGCTTGACGGCGGCCAGGGCGTCGCGGATGGCGTAGCTGTAATGGGTATAGGCGCCGGGGTTGATGACGATCCCCTGAAAGTCGGTCAGTCCCCGGTGGATGAAGTCGATGAGCTCGCCCTCGCCGTTTGCCTGAAAACAGATGCAGGAAAGCCCCAGCTCGGCGCATTTTTGGCGGCAGGACTCCTCCACGGTCTGCAAATTTTCCAGCCCGTAGTGGCCCGGCTCCCGCACCCCCAAAAGGTTCATGTTGGGCCCGTTGATGATGGCAATGATCTTTTTCACGTGGATCCACCCCTCTTTATTTTCTCCGCCCCGGCGGGGCGGGACAGCGCTTTACCCCTGCAGGGAGCGGTAGTAGTCTTTCATGGTGCGGGCGTCCTCGGCCTGGGTGCCGGCGGACTCGCAGATGAAGGTGGGGCTGCAGCCGTACTGGCAGATGAGCTCCATCAGCGGCTCATAGGCGGGACCGTAGACGGTGTCGGCAAAGGTCAGGTGGACCTTTTCGCCCCCCTTTTCGGTGTACTGGATCTTGGAGAAGTGGGCGTGAAATCCCTTCATCCGCCCCTCGCCCAGCCGCTCCCCCACCGCCAGCAGGATGGCCTCGTAATCGCTCTTCTGGGCGATGCCGCCCAGGGTGCGGGCGTTGAGGTGGCCAAAGTCGATACAGGGGATCAGCCGCTCGTCGAGACAGCAGAGGGAGAGCACCTCGTCCAGGGTGCCCAACTGGTTGATCTTCCCCATGGTCTCGGGGCAGAGGTGGACATGGCCCAGCCCCTCCTCATCCATGGCCGCCAGGGCCCGCTGCAGGGTGTCGCCGGCCAGGGCCAGGGCCTCCTCCCTGCTGATTTTCGAGCAGGAGCCGGAGTGGACCACCACCCGGTCGGCCCCCATGCCGGCGGCGGCGCGGACGCTCTGGAGGATGTACTCCACCGACTTCTGACGCTTCTCCTCCTCCACCGAAGAGAGGGAGATGTAATAGGGGGCGTGCAGGGAGAGGGAGATGCCATGCTCCACCGCCTTTTTGCCAAAGGCGGCCGCCGCCTCGGGGCTGATGCGCACCCCGTGGCCGCACTGGTACTCGTAGCAGTCAAGGCCCATCTTCTCCACATAGCCGGGGGCCTGGATGGTGGCCTTGTACCCCTGGTCTTTAAAGCTCTGGGAATTGCCCGCCGGGCCGAATTTTGCCGCCATTTCAGTCCTCCTCCCGCTTGATGAACAGCCGTTCCAGCTTGCGCTTGAACTGGATCTGCGCCAGCTCCTGCCCGTCGATGGGGTTGACCAAAATGGTCTTGACCCCGGCGATGTTCCCCCCCAGCATGTCGGTGAAGAGCTGGTCGCCCACCATGGCGCAGGCCTCTCGGGGCAGCCCCAGCAGCGCCACCGCCCGGCGGTAGCTCTTCGGCAGGGGCTTTTTGGCGCTGTGGACATAGGGCAGGCCCAACAGCTGGGCAAAGGGGCGCACCCGCTCCTCCCCGTTGTTGGAGATGATGCAGAGTTTGATCCCCCCCGCCCGCATGGCCTCGACCCATTCGCGCGCCCCCGGCGCCGGGGTGGGGTCGTCGTGTTTGGCAAGGGTGTTGTCGATGTCGACGATCAGCCCGCCGATGCCGGCGGCCTTCAGAAATTGCAGGGTCACCCCCTGCACGCTCTTTTGCATGTAGTCCGGTCTCAGCACCTGCTCGCTCCCCCTTTGGGCGGCTACGGCCGCCCTCTTAGTATCTCAAAAAATTGTTTCAAAATTGCAAAGAAATTGAAGCCGGCAAATGAAAAAGCGGGCTGCAAAGCCCGCTTTTATCTTTTGTTCGCCGTGCCCGATAGACCTGCAAGCTTATCTCTTTTTGAATTTGCGCTTGCGAGCCGCTTCGGATTTCTTTTTGCGTTTTACAGAGGGCTTCTCGTAGTGCTCACGTTTGCGAACCTCCTGCAAGACACCCGATTTGGCGCACTGACGTTTGAACCGCCGCAGCGCGTTGTCCAAGCTCTCATTGTCTTTGACGCGAATTTCCGACATTTACTTCCCCTCCCTCCGCCATGCGGCAGGAGTTTACGGCGCCGCGCCCCCGCAGGGACCGCCCCGTAAGATGCCGCCGCCCAGGGCTCTCACCCGTGGACCTGGCCGCTACAAGTTGTACCGGCAGGCGCAACTTGTATAACAGAGACTATTATACAATGCCCTGCCAAGGGCTGTCAATAGCTTGCAGGGGGCAAGTTGGAAAAATTCAAAAAGCAAACGGTTTCCAGCAAAAAACTCCCTATTTGATGACGATGTTCACCAGCCGGCCGGGGACGTAGATCTCGCGGATGGGCATCTTCCCCACCAGCGCCTCGGCGATGGCGGCGTTGTCCTTGGCGATCTGGATGGCAGTCTCTTTGTCGCAGTTGACCGGCACCACGATCTTGGCCCGCACCTTGCCGTTGACCTGCACCGCCAGCTCCACCGTCTCGTCGACGCACTTGCTCTCATCGAAGAGCGGCCACTTCTCCTTGGCCAACATGGGGCCAAAGCCGTGCTTCTCGTACATCTCCTCGGTGAGGTGGGGGGCAAAGGGGTTGAGGATGACCAGGAAGTCGTGCAGCTCGTCCTTGGTGATCCCCTTCTTGGCGTAGATCTCGTTGATGAGGGCCATCATGGCGGCGATGGCGGTGTTGAACTTGAGGTTTTCGATGTCCTCGGTCACCTTTTTGATGGTCTTGTGGAAGCTGACCTCCAGCTCTTTGGAGTAGCCCTCGCCCGGGATGAGCAGCTTGGAGAGCCCCCAGACCCGGTCCAAAAACCGGCTGCAGCCCTTGATGGAGTCGGCGCTCCAGGGGGCGGCCTTCTCAAAGTCGCCGATGAACATCTCGTACAGCCGCATGGTGTCGGCCCCGTACTGGTCGACGATGTCGTCTGGGTTGACCACGTTGCCGCGGGACTTGGACATCTTCTCCCCGTTCTCACCCAGAATCATGCCGTGGCTGGTGCGCTTGGCATAGGGCTCTTTGGTGGGGACCACCCCGATGTCGTAGAGGAACTTGTGCCAGAAGCGAGAGTAGAGCAGGTGCAGGGTGGTGTGCTCCATCCCCCCGTTGTACCAGTCCACCGGCAGCCAGTACTCCAGCGCCTCCTTGCTGGCGATCTCCTGATCGTTGTGGGGGTCGCAGTAGCGCAGGAAGTACCAGGAGGAACCCGCCCACTGGGGCATGGTGTCGGTCTCCCGCTTGGCGGGCCCGCCGCAGTGGGGGCAGGTGGTGTTGACCCAGTCGTCGAGCTTGGCCAGGGGGGACTGCCCGTCCTCGGTCTGGTGAAAGTCGGCCACCTCGGGCAGTTTCAGGGGCAGTTCGGACTCGGGCAGCGGCACCCAGCCGCACTTCTCGCAGTAGACCATGGGGATGGGCTCGCCCCAGTAGCGCTGGCGGCTGAAGACCCAGTCGCGCAGCTTGAAGTTGACCTTGGGGTGGCCCTTGCCCTCTTTTTCCAGCCAGGCGATGATGGCCTTCTTGGCCTCCTCCACCTTCATGCCGTCCAGGAAGCCGGAGTTGACCATCACCCCGGTGGCGCAGTCGGTGAACGCCTCTTTCTCCACGTCGCCGCCGGCCACCACCTCGACGATGGGCAGGTCGAAGGCCTTGGCGAAGTCGTAGTCGCGGGTGTCGTGGGCGGGCACCGCCATGATGGCGCCGGTGCCGTAACTCATGAGCACGTAGTCGGAGATGAAGATGGGGATCTCCTTGCCGCTGGCCGGGTTGATGGCCCGCACCCCCTCGATCTCGACGCCGGTCTTCTCCTTTTGCATCTCGGTGCGCTCAAAGTCGGACTTGCGGGCCGCCTTCTCGCGGTACTCCAGCAGCGCGGGCATGTTGGTGATCTGCCCGGCCCACTGGTCGATGTAGGGGTGCTCGGGGGAGAGGACCATATAGGTGGCCCCAAACAGGGTGTCGGGGCGGGTGGTGTAGACGGTGAGCTTCTCCCCGGCGGTGGTGGTGAAGTCCACTTCGGCGCCGGTGGAGCGGCCGATCCAGTTGATCTGGGAGCTCTTGACCCGGTCGATGTAGTTGACCTCTTCCAGATCGTCGATCAGCCGCTGGGCGTACTCGGTGATCTTCAGCATCCACTGGCTCTTTACCTGGCGGATGACCTCGCCCCCGCAGCGCTCGCAGACGCCGCCGACCACCTCTTCGTTGGCCAGCACCACCTTGCAGGAGGTGCAGAAGTTGACGGCCATCTCCTTTTTGTAGGCCAGCCCCCGCTTGTACAGCTGCAGGAAGATCCACTGGGTCCACTTGTAGTAGCTGGGGTCGGTGGTGTTCACCTCCCGGTTCCAGTCAAAGGAGAGGCCCAGGGACTTGAGCTGCTCTTTGAAGTGGGCGATGTTTTTGGCCGTGACGATCTCGGGATGGATGCCGGTTTTGAGGGCGTAGTTCTCGGTGGGCAGGCCAAAGGCGTCCCACCCCATGGGGTAGAGGACATTGTACCCCTCCAGCCGGCGCTTGCGCGCCACGATGTCCAGCGCGGTGTAGCTGCGGGGGTGCCCCACGTGCAGGCCCTGCCCCGAGGGGTAGGGGAACTCCACCAGGGGGTAAAACTTGGGTTTGGAAAAGTCGGTGGTGGCGGCAAAGACATTCTCCTCGTCCCACCGATCCTGCCATTTCTTTTCGATCTGTTTGAAATCGTAGCTCAAAACTGTATCCTCCCTCAAAACGCCCCAAAGGCCGCGGTCTCCCGCGGCTTTTGGCTGCCTTATTTTTTCAGTTCGTCAATGGCCACCGGCTTGCCGTCGGCCCAGAGCCGCTCGAGCCCGTAAAACTCGCGGGACTCCTTGTGGAAGACGTGGACGATCACGTCGCCGTAGTCCAAGACGATCCACCCGGCGGACTGGTAGCCCTCGATCCGGTCCGGCTCCACCCCGTTTTGTCCCAGGAAGAAATCCACCTGGTCGGCCAAGGCCTTCACCTGGGTGGTGCTGGTGCCCTCGCAGAGGACGAAGTAGTCCCCCAGGGTGGACACCTTGGAGATGTCGAGGACCTTGATGTCCCCGGCTTTTTTGTCTTCTAGCGCCTGCACAGCCAGTGCGGCGATCTCTCTTGCAGTCATTCTCTGCTCCCTTTTCATCAATTGGTCTTTACTCGCCGCTGGTGGCGCTGGAGGAGGCGGCCGAACTGCTGCTCTCCTTGCCGGAAATGGTGTCTTTGCCCGGCTTGGCCCCGCCCAACAGATCGTCGATGGTGTTGCCGTTTTTGTCGTACCAGGAGGAGGAGTTGGCCACCTCGGGGCAGGTCAGCTTTTCAGCCGGCACCGCCTCGGTGTGGGGGCGAAACTTCTCGTTGAGGAGGTTTGCCAGCTCCTCTTTGTGCACCGAGTAGATGGACAGCCCCGCCTTGGAGTAGGCGGGCTCGCCGGGCACCATGTACATCTCGACTTGCGAGAGGTCCAGCTTGGATGCCTTCTGGGCGTAGTTCAGGATGTCGGCGCCGGTCAGGTCGGTCTCGACCTTGTCGTAGCACAGCCCCACCAACTTGATCATCTCGTTGGTGGAGAGCTTGGTGATCTTCTCCATCCCCGCGGCGATGAAGAGGCGCTGGGCCTTGACCCGGCCCAGGTCGCCCTCGGCGTAGAGTTCGCGGGAGCGGACAAAGCACTGGGCCTGCTCACCGTTGAGGGTCTGCTGGCCGGCTTTGATTTCAAGTCCCTCGTCGACGATGGTCACATCGTAGGGGACGTTCATCTCGATGCCGCCGATGGCGTCCACCGCGTCGATGAAGGTCTGCATGGTGATGGTGATGTAGTGGTCGATGGGCAGCTGGTACTGGGTGGTGATGTAGTTGACCAGGTTGAGGATGTGCTTGTCCTTGTTCTCCCCGCGGGAGAAGACGGCGTTGATCTTGCCCGAGGGGATGTCGTCGCCCACGTAGGTGTCCCGCGGGATCTGCAGGATGTGGGCGGTCCCGTCCTCCATATTGAAGTTGACCACCATGATGACGTCGGTGAGCTCGTGGTCGGCGTATTCGGGGCGGGAGGTGTCGTTGTCGGTGCCGACGATGAGGATGTTCACCGACTTCTCCTGCACCGCCTGCGAGTTGCCGTATTCAGACATGTCCGCGCCGCCGAAGAGGTTGGAGTGCAGCAGCACGTACACCGCCGTTCCCCCCGCTACCACCAGGGCCAAAACCACCGTGGTGACGATGAGCGCGATCTTCTTTTTTCTGTTGCCGGTCTTCTTGCCTTTGTGGGGGGTCTCCCGCATCCTCTTTGCCATGTTACTCTCCCTCGATGTAGTGGTTATACGCCGTGACCGACCCCTCGAAGATGGGGCGGCCCCTCTGGGCCAGGTAGATCAAATTGTTCTGCAGGGCCCAGGCCATAGCGCGGTTTAAATCGGTAAAACAGAGCTGTCGCAGCTGCTCCACCCCGGCGAAGGTCCGCTCGGGGCCGGTCATGTCCGCCAGAAAGACGATCTCCTCCTCCGCCGACATGTTGGGCCGGCCGGTGGTGTGATAGAAGATGGCGTCGAGCACCCGGGCATCGGTGATGCCGAAGTGCTCCCTGGCAAAAGCTGCCGCCGCCGGCCCGTGCAGCAGCGCGCGGCTGCTGCGGGCCAAGGCATTGTTTATTATAGCAAACTCTCTGCACCAATGCAACAAAGTGTCCAGGCTTTCCTCCTTCATGCAGTCGTGCAGCCAGGCCGCCCGCAGACAGACATCCTCGTCGGCCCCGTGGCGCCGCGCCAGGGCGCCGGCCTGCTCCACCACGTTTTTGGTGTGGCGGTAGCGCTCGTCGGAGAGGTGGGCCTTGACGTACTCGCGGTAGGGTTTATAGGGGTTCACTTTCCATCCTCCCCTCGGTAGAGGCGGCGCTCCTCGATGTAGCGCAGCACCGCCGGGTCCAAATAGTCCGACACGTCCTCCCCGGCCGCAAGCCGGGCCCGCAGCCAGGTGGAGGAGACCTCCAGCGGGGGGGCGTCCACCAGCAGGAAGGTCCCCCCCTCGGCCCGCAGGGAGTCGGCCGCCCCCTGCAGGGCGGCGCGGTCGTCCTCCCGCCGCGGGGCCACACAGAAGGCCGCCATCCCCAGCAGTTCCCGGTAGCGGTGCCACTGGCGAAAACTCAAGAGCATGTCGCTGCCCATGAGGAAGAAGAGCCGGTCTTCAGGCCAGCGGCGGTGGAACTCCGCCAGGGTGTCGAAGGTGTAACTCCGCCCGCCCCGGCGCAATTCCACGTCGCTGATCTCCACCGGGACCCCCCAGTCGCAGAGGGCGGCCATCTCCAGCCGCTGGGCGGGGCTGGCCCCCGCCGCCGGGGCCTTGTGGGGGGGCTGAAAGGTGGGCACCACAACGCAGCGCGCAAGGCCCAGCGCCCGGCAGATGGTCCCCACCAGCAGGGTGTGCCCCCGGTGGGGCGGGTTGAAGGTGCCGCCAAAAATCGCCGTATCCATCTCGCTCGCGTCCTCCCTCGCCTTACAGGGTGTAGGCGGAGTCCTTTTTCTTCTGCTTGAAGAGGACGAACTTGGTGCCGATGACCTGCACCACCTCGCTCTTTGTGTACTCGGCCAGCTCGGCCGCCGCCTCGCGGGGGGTGTAGGGGCTGTTTTCCAGCACCCGGCCCTTGATCAGCTCCCGGGAGGCCAGGGCGTCGGCCACCTGCTTGGTGACCGCCGGCTCGACCCCGTTCTTGCCGATTTGGACGATGGTGTCCAGGCCGTTGGCGCGGCCCTTCAAATACGCTCTCTGTTTGCTTGTCAACATGGTCGCAGTTCCTCTCTATCTCTCACGGGCCGGGCCGGCGGCACGGCTCACAGGTACTTTTTCAGCTCTTCCACAAAGAGCCGCAGGGCCTTGCCCCGGTGGCTCATGGCGTCCTTCTCCTCGGGGGGGATGCTGGCAAAGCTCCGCCCCTCCCCCACCTGGAAGATGGGGTCGTAGCCAAAGCCGTTGTAGCCGATGCGCTGGTGGGCGATCTGCCCCACGCACTCGCCCCGGGTGTGAAAGCTGCGCCCGTCGGGGAAGACGATGGTGATGACGCTGACAAAGCGGGCGGTGCGCCCCTCGTCGGGGACGTCTTTGAGGGCCGCCAGCAGTTTGTCCACATTCTCGTCGTCGGTGGCGTTCTCCCCGGCGTAGCGGGCCGAGTAGACCCCCGGCGCGCCGTCCAAGCAGTCCACCGAAAGGCCGCTGTCGTCGGCCACCGCCGGCAGGCCGGTCAGATCGCAGATGGCCTGGGCCTTGATGCGGGAGTTCTCTTCAAAGGTGGTGCCGGTCTCCTCGATCTCCTGGCGGATGCCGGCCTCCTTTAAAGAGACGCACTCCACCCCGTAGGGCTCCAGGATGCGGTGGAATTCCCGCACCTTTTTGTCGTTGTTGGTGGCGATGAGCAATTTCACAGCCTCTGTCCTCCTATTTGTTGTCGTCTGGGGCGCTACTCCTCGCAGAAGAGGGCGTCCACAAAGGTCTGGGCGTCAAAGGGCTGCAGGTCGTCGACCTGCTCCCCCACCCCGATGTACCGCACCGGCAGCCCCAACTGGTCCTTGATGGCCACCACCACCCCGCCCTTGGCGGTGCCGTCGAGCTTGGTGAGGACGATGCCGGTCAGGTCGGTGACCTCCATAAACTGCTTGGCCTGGTTGACCCCGTTCTGGCCGGTGGTGGCGTCGAGCACCAAGAAGGTCTCCTTCTTGCTGTCGGCGGCCTCCCGGTCAATGACCCGGTTGATCTTGGCCAGTTCGTCCATGAGGTTTTTCTTGTTGTGCAGCCGCCCGGCGGTGTCGCAGATGAGGACGTCCACCCCCCGGGCCTTGGCGGCGGCCACCCCGTCGTAGATGACGGCGGCGGGGTCGCTCCCCTCCTGGTGGGCGATGACGTCGCAGCCGCTGCGCTGCCCCCAGACTTGCAGCTGGTCGATGGCCGCGGCGCGGAAGGTGTCGGCCGCGCTCAAAAGCACCGTGTGCCCCTGGTTTTTGAGCAGGGCGGCCAACTTGCCGATGGTGGTGGTCTTGCCCACCCCGTTGACCCCGATGACCAGCAGCACCGTGGGCTTGGTGGTAATCTCCAAAGCGGTGTCGCCCTGGAGGATGTCCAACAGGACCCCTTTCAGGTAGCGGCGGATCTCCTTGGGGTCGGTGACCCGGTCGCGCTTGACGGCCTCCCGCAGCTTCTCCACGATCTTGAGGGAGGTGTCCACCCCCACGTCGGCCATGATGAGGGTCTCTTCAATTTCCTCGAAGAGGTCCTCGTCGATTTTGGTAAAGCTGGCGGCAATGCCGCCCAGGGCCCCGGCAAAGGAATCCCGGGTCTTTTGCAGCCCCTTTTTAAATTTGTCAAACAGCCCCATGCTGCGCCTCCTCTCAAGCGGTTGCACTCATTCGGTCTTCAGGGTACCATCCCAGCGGTATCTCTGCAGGTCCACCCGCCGGTCGGGGGTGATTTCGACCCCCTCCGCCTCCAGCAGGAGACGCTGTTCGTCCAGGGGGCCAAAGGTCCCCTCCGGCGCCAGGCGGCCGTCTCTCCCCACCACCCGGTGGCAGGGGACGCCGGCGCCCGCGGGGCAGCGGCGCATAGCGCCGCCCACCACCCGCGAGGCCCGGGGGCTGCCGGCGAGAAAGGCCAGCTGGCCGTAAGTGGCCACCCGGCCCCGGGGGATCTGTCGGGCCAGGGCGTAGACGGTCTGGTAAAAGTTCATCTGCCCACCCCTTTTATGGTATGTATTTCCCGGGGAAAAAGCCGCCGGCTAGTTCACAAATTCGGACCCCACCTCGGATACGTCCAGCTTCAGCAGCTTGGAGACCCCCTCCTCCTGCATGGTGACGCCGTAGAGGACGTCCGCCTCCTCCATGGTGCCGCGGCGGTGGGTGATGCAGATGAACTGGGTCTCCCCCGACATGGTGCGCAGATAGGCGGCGTACTTGTTGACGTTCACGTCGTCCAGGGCGGCCTCGATCTCGTCGAGGATGCAGAAGGGCGACGGGTGGACGGTGAGGATGGCGAAGTAGATGGCGATGGCCACAAAGGCCTGCTCGCCGCCGGAGAGGGATTGGAGGTTGTTGATGATCTTCCCCGGCGGGGCCACCTGGATGTCGATGCCCGACTCGAGGACGTTTTCCGGGTCGGTGAGGCTGAGGGCCGCCTTCCCCCCGCCGAAGAGGTCGACGAAGATGCGGCTGAAGTGGCGGTTGATCTGGGAGAAGTTCTCCTCAAAACGGGCGATCATCTCCTTGGTGAGGGCGGCGATCAGCTTGTGCAGGCTGTTCTTGCTCTCCTCCACATCCGCGATCTGGGCGCTCATGAAGGAAAACCGCTCCTTCTCGGCCCGGTACTCCTCGATGGCGTCCAGGTTGACCGAGCCCAGGGCCCGCATCTTCCCCTTGAGGGAGGCCAGGCGGCGCTTGGCCTCCCCCTCGTCCTCCAGGGGGCGGGCCTCCTGCTCGGCCTGGCTGCGGGTCAGCTCATACTGGTCGTAGAGGTCGGCCACGATCTTGTCGTAGTCCTGCTGCATGGTCTGCTTGCGCTCCTCCAGCCGGGCCAGCTCCCTGGCCACCCCGTCCTTGTCGGACTGGATGGACTTTTGTTCCTGGCGGTTTTGCACCGCCTCCTGTTCCAGGGACTGGCGGCGCTGGGAGATCTGGTGGATGGCGGCGCGGCGCTCGGCGATCCGCCCCATGAGGTCGCTGTTTTGCTCGGCCAGCTCGGCGATGTCCCGGTCGATCTTCTCGCTGCGGGCCTTGGCCGCCTCGATCTGGGCGAGGATCTCCTCTCTCTGCTTGCTGCTGCCCAGCTTGGTCTGCTGCAGGGAGATGATCTCCTCCCCCCAGACCAGGGTGTCCTTCTGCAGTCCGGCGATCTCCATCTTCTGCTCGGCGATCTCGTCGAGGATGGCCTGCCGGGCGTCGGTAAAGGCCTTGGCGGAGGTGGAAAGGGCGGCCAGCTCGCCGTCGAGTTTCTGGTAGAGGGCGGTGGTCTGCTCCTGCTCGGTGAGCAGGGCGTCCATCTCCCCCTCCAACTTCTCCAGGTAGGTGCGCTGGGCGAGGGCGTCCCGCTCCAGCCCCTCCAACTGGCTGCCCGCCTGCTCGAGGTACTGGCCGATGCGGGCCAGCTCGCCCTCGCAGCGGATCTTGTCCTGCCCGGCGGTGATGAGCTCGCTCTGGGCGCCCTCCATCACCGCCTGCAGCCGGGCCAGCTCCTCCCGCAGCTCCCGCTCCTCCCCGGTCAGTTCGGCCAGGCGGGCCTGCTGTTTGGCCGCCCCCTCCCGCAGGGCGGTGAGTTCGCTCTCGCGGGAGAAGACGCCGGTGGTCTTGGAGAGGGAGCCGCCGGTGAGACTGCCCCCGGCGTTGACCACCTGGCCGTCGAGGGTGACCACCTTGAAGCGGTAGCCAAAGGCCTTGGCCAGGGCCACGGCGGTGTCCAGATCCTCCACCACGGCTGTGCGGCCCAACAGATTTTCGGCGATGGGGCGCAGCCGCTCGTCGCAGTCCACCAGCTCGCTGGCGACCCCCACGTAGCCGTCCCAGTCGTCCAGTCCCCGCTCGCTGAGCGAGCGGCCGCGGATGACCGTCAGGGGGAGGAAGGTGGCCCTGCCCCCCCGCTGCTGTTTCAAAAACTGGATGGCCGCCTTGGCCGCCCCCTCGTCCTGGCAGACGATGTTCTGGGCGGCGGCCCCCAGGGCCACCTCAATGGCGGTGGCATAGGCGCGCTCGACCTTGAGCAGGGTGGCCACCGGGCCCAAAATGCCCCGCAGCTTCCCCTCCTTGGCCGAGAGGGTCACCTTCTTGACGCTGTAGGCAAAGCCCTCCATGTTGTCCTTCAGGTCCTGCAGGACCTTCATCTTGTTCTGGGCGTCGGTGCAGGCGGCCCGCAGGCGGTCCAGCTCCTCTTTCGCCCGGCGGTGCTGCTGCTGGCGGCTCTCCCACTTGAGGGCGTAGCCGTCCTTGGTGTTCTGGGCGGAGGTCAGCTGTTCCACCACCTGTTCGAGCTGCTGGGCGACCTCTTTCCTTTCGGCCTCGGCCTTCTGCACCTCGCCGGTCAAGAGATTCCTCTTCTCCCCCAGGTCCTGTAAAACGGCCTGGGAGCGGGCCCGATTGTCGGCCCCGGCGTGCAGCCGCACCTTGATTTCGCTGAGCTCCACCGAGTAGCCCGAGAGGGCGGACGTCAGCTCCTCCACCCGCTCCTGGGTGGAGGAGTTTTGCACCACCAGCCCGGAGAGGGTCTCCTCCCGCTCGGCGATCTCCCGCTCCCGCTGGGCGGCCAGGGCGCGGCTCTTCTCGATGAGGGCCTGCTTGTCGGCGATCTTCTGGTCGATGTCCTCCCCCCGGCGGGCCAGGTCCTCCATCTCCCGCCGGTGGCGCTCCACCTCTTCGCCGGCGTGCTTCTGCTCGTTTTGCAGCACCAGCACGCTGGCCTCGTTCTGGTTGATCTGGGCGCCCAGCTCGGCGATGTCGGCGTTGACCTCCTCGATTTCCGAGGCGCAGCGGTTCATCTGCCGGTAGAGCTCCTCATTTTTCTGGTCCATGCCGTCGATCTTCTGCTGCATGGTCTCAAAGTCCCGCTGGGCCAGGAGGAGCTTGTCCTCCTGCTGGCGCAGCAGCTGCCGCGATTTGGCCAGGGTGTAGACCCAGAGGGAGACCTCCAGCTGCCGCCGCTCCCCGGCCAGCTGCAGAAACTGGCTGGCCTTTTCGCTCTGCACCCGCAGGGGCTCCAGGCGGCTCTCCACCTCCTGCAGGATGTCCCGCAGCCGCAGCAGGTTTTCCTCGGCCCGCTCCAACTTGCGCTCGGCCTCGTTTTTCTTGTAGCGGTATTTGGCGATGCCGGCGGCCTCTTCAAAGATCTCCCGCCGCTGTTCGCTCTTGGCGCTGACGATTTCGGAAATTTTGCCCTGGGAGATGATGGAGTAGCCGTCCTTGCCCAGGCCGGTGTCCATGAACAGCTCGTGCACATCCTTGAGGCGGACGGCCTGGCCGTTGATGCGGTACTCGCTCTCGCCCGAGCGGTAGAGCTTGCGCAGCACCGTGACCTCCTCGGCCTGCATGCCCGCCAGCTTCCCGTCGGCGTTGTCGATGACCAGGGCCACCTGGGCAAACCCCATGGGGGAGCGGGCCTGGGTGCCGCCGAAGATGACGTCCTGCATCTTGGCCCCCCGCAGGGATTTGCTGGACTGCTCGCCCAGCACCCAGCGCATGGCGTCGGACAGGTTGCTCTTGCCGCTGCCGTTGGGCCCCACCACGGCGGTGAAGCCGTGGTCAAATTCCAGCCGGGTCTTGTCCGGGAAGGACTTGAACCCGTAAATTTCCAGTGCCTTTAAAAACAAACTCTCACATCCTCCGGATGGTGTAGGGCGCCACCGCCCCGTCTTCGTATACCTTGATGCGCTGCCCCCGCTCGGCCAGGGCCCGGCGGTTTCCCCCCCGGTGCCCCACCGCCTTGGAGGCGTGGCCCGGGGCCACCCCCAGCCGGTACTCCCCGGCGGGGAGACCGGCCAGCGCTTCGCCCAGCAGGGCGGCGTACCGCCTGCTCTCGCAGAGTTCCCGAAAGGCCGGGTGAAAGGGGCCCGCCACCCAGCCCTTGGCCAGGCTCTCGTCCGGGTGCAGCCCCACCCGGATGACCCGGATGCGCGCGCTGTCAAAAAGCCGCAGAAGCGCGGCGGTCTGTTCCACCGCCTCTTCCAGCGAAAGGGGCGCGTATGCGCCTTTTTCATAGAGCGCGCAGAGTTCGGTGTCCCGCATCACCAGGGTGGGGTAGATGCGCACCGTGTCGGGGACCAGGGCGACAAACGCCTCGGCAGTGCGCCGGTCGGTCTCCCGGTCGGCGCCAGGGAGGCCGGTCATCATCTGCAGCCCCAGTTCCAGCCCGGCGGCGCGGACGGCCCGGCAGGCGGCGCGGACATCCTCCGCCGTGTGGCCCCGCCGGTTTTTCGCCAGCACCCCGTCGTCCATGCACTGGGCCCCCAGCTCCACCGCAGTGACCCCGCGGGCGGCCAGGTGGCGGGCCATCGGCCCGTCCAGGCAATCGGGCCGGGTGGAGAGGCGGATGCCCGCAGCCTGGCCCCGGCGGACAAAGGGCTCGGCCACGTCCAGCAGCGCCTCCCGGTAGGCCGGGTCGACGGCGGTGAAACTGCCCCCGAAAAAGGCGATCTCGCAGTGCGCCCCGTCAAAGCCGGGGGCGCGCACCGCCCCTTCGAGCAGCCGGGCCACCTCCTCCGGGGAGGGAGCCCGGGCGGCCCCGGAGATGCGGTTTTGGTTGCAGAAACTGCACCTCTGGGGACAGCCCAGGTGGGGGATGAAGATGCCGATGTTGCCGTGTTTCACTCTTCCCCCATCAGCCGCAAGGCCTCTTTGGCGGCATCCTGCTCGGCCGCCTTTTTGCTGCGGCCCCGGCCGGTGGAGAAGACGTTGTTGTCCAAAATCACCTGCACGGTGAAAATCTTGGCGTGGTCGGGCCCCTCCTCCCCCGCCAGGCGGTATTCCAGCTGGTCCTCGGGATTTTGCTGGACGATCTCCTGCAGGCGGGTCTTGTAGTCCACAAAGGGGGTGTAGGTGCGGTTGGAGAGGAGGGAGGACATGTTGCGCAGGATGAAGGCGGAGGCCGCTTCCATCCCCCCGTCCAGGTAGATGGCGGCGATCACCGCCTCAAAGGCGTCGGCCAGGATGGAGGGCCGGTCCCGGCCGCCGGAGAGGTCCTCCCCCCGGCCCAGACGCAGGTAGTCCCCCAGGTGGATGGCCCGCGCCAGGTCGCAGAGGGACTTCTCGCAGACCAGGGTGGCCCGCACCCGGGTCAGCTCCCCCTCGGGCATGTCGGTGAGGTTTTTGAAGATGTAGTCGCTCACCACGATGGAGAGGACCGCGTCCCCCAAAAACTCCAGCCGCTCGTTGTACTGCACGCCGGGCCCCCGCTCGTTGGCAAAGGAGGAGTGGGTGAGGGCCGTCTCGATGAGCTGCTTGTCGAGAAAGCTGTAGTGCAGGGTCCGCTCCAGTTTTTCCATTACTGCTCGCCCCCTTCGGCGGCCTTCTGCCGCATCTCGCCCAGGGCGGTCTCGATGGTGGAGATCACCCCGTTTTCCACCATGGTCTTGGCCTGGCGGATGGCGTTTTGAAACGCCTCGGCCCCCGAACTGCCGTGGGCCTTGATCACCGGCGCTTTTAGCCCCAACAGGGGGGCCCCGCCGTACTTCGAGTAGTCCATCTTGTCCTTAAAACCCTTCATCCCCCCGGCCATGGTCAGGGCGCCCAGCTTGGTGAGGGGGCTTTTGAACATCACCTTTTTCACCTCGCCCGCCATCATCTTGGCCAGCCCCTCGGTGAGTTTGAGGATGATGTTGCCGGTAAAACCGTCGCAGACCACCACGTCGGCCACCCCGAAGGGGATGTCCCGCGCCTCGGCGTTGCCGATGAAGTGCAGGGGCGCGCCCTGCATCAGCCGGTAGGTCTCCTGCTGCAAGGGGGTGCCCTTGTGGGGTTCAGTGCCGATGTTGGCGATCCCCACCTTGGGGGCGGCGATCCCCATGATCTTCTCCATGTAGGCCGATCCCATCACCCCGAACTGCACCAGCATCTCGGGGCGGCACTCGGCGTTGGCCCCCACGTCGGCCAGCAGGTAGGCGCCGGTGGCCGAGGGGATGACGGTGGTGAGGGCCGCCCGCTTGATCCCCTTGAGCCGCCCGACGATCATGGTCGCCCCCACCACCAGGGCGCCGGTGTTCCCGGCGGAGACAAAGGCGTCCCCCTCGCCGGATTTGAGCATCCGCAGCCCCTCGGCCATGGAGCAGTCGCCCTTCTCCTTCAAGACGGCGGTGGGCTCGTCCTCCATGGAGATCTGGGTGGGGGCGTGGCGGATGTCCAACCCCGACAGGTCGACCGACAGGGCGGCCGCCCGCTCGGTGAGCAGGGGCTCGTCCCCCACCAGGGTGATCTCCACCCCGTATTCGTCCCGGGCCAGCCGGGCCCCCTTGAGGGGCTCGTCGGGGGCGTTGTCGCCGCCCATGGCGTCAAAGATGATTCGCATGGTCCATTCCTCCCGTCTCTAGCTCTGTGTGGCCTCGGCCTCGCCCGCCGCCCGCAGATAGCCGCGCAGGCTGCAAAGGGCGCGGGCCGCCAGGGCGCCGTAGCGCTCCTGCTTGCCGCGGACGCGATTTTCCAGCGGGGGCAGCACCCCCATGTTGGCCCCCATGGGCTGAAAGTCTGCGTTCCCCCCGTCGCTGACATAGTGGGTCAGCGCCCCCAGCATGGTGTCGCGGGGCAGTTCCAGCAGAGGCTGGCCCCGGGCGGCGCGAAGGGCGTTTTTCCCCGCCAGGATGCCGCCGGCCGCGCTCTCGATATAGCCCTCGGTGCCGGTGATCTGCCCGGCAAAAAAGACCTTGGGGTGGCGCCGCAGGCAGAGGGTGGGGCACAGCAGTTTGGGGGAGTTGAGGAAGGTGTTGCGGTGCATCACCCCGTAGCGCATGAATTCGGCCTTTTCCAGCCCGGGGATCAGCGAGAACACCCGCTTTTGCTCGGGGAACTTGAGGTTGGTCTGAAAGCCCACCAGGTTGTAGAGGCTGCCCTGCACGTCCTCTTTTCGCAGCTGCACCACCGCCCAGGGGCGGTGGCCGGTGGCCGGGTCCCGCAGCCCCACCGGCCGCAGCGGCCCAAAGCGCAGGGTGTCGTGGCCGCGGGCGGCCATCACCTCCACCGGCATACAGCCCTCGTAGACCCCCACCTGTTCAAAGTCGTGCAGGGGGGCCCGCTCGGCGGACACCAGGGCGTCGATGAAGGCGTCGTACTCCTCCTTGTTCATGGGGCAGTTGAGGTAGTCGGCATCCCCCCTGCCGTAGCGGGCGGCGGCAAAGACCCGGTCCCGGTCAAGGGACTGGGCGGTGACGATGGGGGCCGCCGCGTCGTAAAAGCTGAGATAGTCCTCCCCAATCAAATCGGCGATGGCCGCCGACAGGGCGTCGGAGGTGAGGGGGCCCGAGGCGACCACGGTCCACTCATCCGGGTCGATGGCGGTGACCTCCCCCTCCACGACCTCGATGTTGGGGTGGCGGCGCACCGCCTCGGTGATCAAATCGGAAAACCGCACCCGGTCCACCGCCAGGGCGCCCCCGGCGGGGACCCGGGTCTCGTCGGCGGCCCGGCAGACCACCGAGCCCAGCAGCCGCATCTCGGCCTTGAGCAGCCCGGCGGCGCTCTCCACCCGCTCGGCCTTCAGGGAGTTGGAGCAGATGAGCTCGGCAAAGCCGGGGTACTGGTGGGCGGGGGTGTATTTTTGCGGCTTCATCTCGCAGAGGAGCACCCGCTCCCCCCCGTCTGCGATCTGCAGGGCCGCCTCACAGCCGGCCAGTCCGGCGCCGATGACCCGAATCATTCTGCCCGGTCCTCCCGCTCGTAGCCACAGCCCTCTTTGGCGCAGTAGATCTTGGCGTCCCTCCCGGTCTTTTTAAAGAGGGTGGCGCCGCACTTGGGGCAGGTCTCGGGGATGGGCAGGTCCCAGGTCATAAAGGAGCAGCTGGGGTTGTGCTCGCAACCGTAGAACTTCCGCCCCCGCTTGGATTTCTTCTCCAACATCTTGCCGCCGCAGAGGGGGCAGAGCCCGCCGGTCTCCACGGTGATGGCCTTGGTGTTTTTGCACTCGGGGAAGCCGGGGCAGGCCAAAAACTTGCCATAGCGGCCGGTCTTGATGACCATCTTGCGTCCGCAGAGCTCGCAGACGATGTCGGTCTCCTCGTCGGGCACCTTGAGGCGGGTGCCCTCCATGGCCTTCTCCGCCCTGTCCAGCGTCTCCTCAAACTCGCCGTAAAAGGCGTGCAGGACCTTGACCCAGTCGGCCTTCCCCTCCTCGATCTCGTCGAGGCTGCTCTCCATCCCCGCGGTGAACTTCACGTCGACGATGTTTTGAAAGTGCTCTTCCAGCAGCTGGGTGGTCACCTCCCCCAGACTGGTGGGGACCAGCATCTTCTGCTGGCGCTCCACATAGCCCCGGCCCAAAATGGTGGTGATGGTGGGGGCGTAGGTGCTGGGGCGGCCGATGCCGTTTTCCTCCATCGCCTTGATGAGGGTGGCCTCGGTGTAGCGGGGGGGCGGCTCGGTGAAGTGCTGGCCCAAGTCGATCTTGTCGGTGAGGATCTTCGAGTCCTTGCGGATGGGGGGGAGGGACTTCTCGTCGTCCTCGGCGGTGTCCTTCCCTTCGATGTAGACCTTGGTGAAGCCGTCGAAGCGGACGGTGAAGCCGGAGGCGCGGAAGTTGTACCCCTCCACCAGCAGGTTGACCGTCACCGTGTCCAGCAGGGAGGAGGCCATCTGGCTGGCGATGAACCGCTTCCAGATGAGGCTGTAGAGCCGGTACTGGTCGGGGCTCAGGGAGTCCTTGATCTGCATGGGGGTCAGGGAGGGCATGGTGGGGCGGATGGCCTCGTGGGCGTCCTGGGTGTTGGCCCCCTTGCGGGCCGAGTAGGCCCGGGGCTTTTCGGGGAGGTAGTCCTTCCCGTACTGCTTTTCAATGAAGGCGGTAGCCTCGTCCTGGGCGTCCTTGGAGATGCGCAGAGAGTCGGTCCTCATGTAGGTGATGAGGCCGACGGCCCCCATCCCCTCGATCTCAATGCCCTCGTAGAGCTGCTGGGCGGCCTGCATGGTGCGCCGGGACTGAAAGCCCAGTTTGCGCGAGGCCTCCTGCTGCATGGTGGAGGTGGTGAAGGGGGGCGAGGGGTTGCGCTTGCGGCTGCCCTTTTTGATGGAGTCGATGACGAATTCCCTGCCGGCAATGTCCTGGTAGATGGCCTGGGCGGCCGCCTCGTCGGGGATCTCGATCTTTTTGCCGCCCTTGCCCACCAGCTTGGAGGAAAAGGCGGCCTGCGAGCCCTCGACCCGGTGGCGGGCCTCCACGCTCCAGTACTCGGTGGGGACAAAGGCGCGGATCTCCTTCTCCCGGTCGACGATCAGCCGCACCGCTACCGACTGGACGCGGCCGGCGGAGAGGCCCTTGCGGACCTTGCGCCAGAGAAAGGGGCTCAGCTTGTAGCCGACGATGCGGTCGAGGATGCGCCGGGCCTGCTGGGCGTTGAAGAGGTCCATGTCGATGGTGCGGGGGGCCTTCATCCCGTTTTGGATGCCGGTCTTGGTGATCTCGTTGAAGGAGACTCGGTTGGGCTCGCTCACATCCAGGCCCAAAATCTGCGCCAGGTGCCAGGAGATGGCCTCCCCCTCCCGGTCGGGGTCGCTGGCCAGGTAGACCTTGTCGCTCTTTTTGGCGGCGGCCTTCAGCTCGTTGATCAGCTTGCCCTTGCCCTTGATGTTGATGTATTGGGGGGCAAAGTCGTGCTCGAAGTCCACCCCCATTTTGGTTTTGGGCAGGTCGCGCACATGGCCCATGGAGGCCACGACGCTGTAGCCCCGGCCCAGATATTTTTTAATGGTCTTTGCCTTGGCAGGCGATTCCACTATAACCAGTTTCGACAATCCATTCACTCCTCGTTTTTCGAGTGGGTTTCACACGGCCCTCGCCGCGAATACTTCATTATAGCACCCTCCGGTAGCGCCCGTCCACCCCCCGGGCGATCTGCCCGGCCAGTTCCAGCTTTGAAAGTGCCGCCAGCACCGCCGGGGGCGGGGCCTGCACCCCGGCCAATATCCCCTCGAGGGGGGCGGGGCCCGCGTGCAGCAGGGCGAGGATCGCCCCGGCCGGGCCGGCCGGCACCTCTCTCGGCGGGGGCGGCGGGGTGGCCGGCTCTCCTTGAGGATGGTCCAGCAACTGGTGGGGATATACGCAGACCTGTCCCCCTTCCTGCAACAGCCGCCAAAAACCGGCGGCAAAGGGGGTGCGAACATCCCCCGGCAGGGCGTAGACCGGTTTTTGCAGGGACCGGGCAGCGGCGGCCGCCAGATGGGCGCCGCTCTTCTGGGCGCACTGGGGGACAAAGAGCCGGTCCCCCAGCGCCGCCAGGAGCCGGGCCCTCTGGTGGTAGGCCTGGCGGGTGACCGGGCAGTCGTCGGGGTGTTCGCTCACCACCGCGCCCCCGGCGCGGGCGATCCGTTCGCAGAGGTCCCGGCAGCCGGCGGGGGTCAGATGGCCAAACCCCGCCGGGAGGACGGCCACCGCCCTTCCCCCGGCGGAGAGGGCCCCCTCCAGCGCGGCCTGGTCCACCCCGTAGGCCACCCCGGCCACCACCGCCGCGCCCCCCTGGGCCAGGGCCCTGCCAAAGGCGCGGGCGCAGTCGGCGCCGTAGGCGTCGGGGGTGCGGGACCCGGCCACCGTCACCGCCGGGCCCGCAAGGGCCGCCGGATCCCCCTCGCAGAGGAGAAAGCCCGGCGGGTCGGTCAGCGCCGACAGCCGGGCGGGGTAGTCCTCCCCGCCCCAGCAGAGGGCCCGGCGGGAAAAGGGCGGCTCGTCCGCCGGGTCACGGGAGAAGAGGCGCGCCCGCTCCCGCGCGGTGAAAAAGCCGTCCTCCCGCCCCCGCTGCCAGACGGCTTCGGGGGAGCCAAAATGCGCCAGCGCCGCCTTTAGCCGGGGATTGGCCGGGCCCAGCCCCCGGTAGAGCCAGAGGGCCGGATTCAACGGGCCATCTCCCACAGGAAGAGGGAGGCTGCCACCCCGGCGTTGAGGGATTCGCAGCCGGGCGCCATGGGGATCTCCACCAGTTTGTCGCACCGCTGGGCCACCTGGGGGGAGATGCCCGCCCCCTCGTTGCCCACCACCAGGGCGCAGGGGGACTTCCAGTCAATCTGCCCCACCGGCACGCTCTCCCGGTGGAGGGCGGAGCCGTAGACGGGGAGCCCGGCGGCCTGCAGTTCCCCCACCGCCTCGGCCAGGTCGGGGACCACCGTCAGCGGCACCTTGAAGATGGCGCCCATGGCCCCCCGCACCACCTTGTCGCCCAGGAAGTCGGCCCCGCCCTCCCCGGCGATGATGCCGGTGACCGAGAAGGCGCAGCCGCTGCGGACGATGGTGCCCAGGTTGCCCGGGTCGGCCACCCCGTCTAGAAGGAGATAGTGGCCGCCGGGGTCGATGGGGCCCAGCCGGCGGTGGACCAGCCCCGCCCGGCAGGCGGCGAGCACCCCCTGGGGGCTTTCGACCCCGCTGATTTTGGCCATCACCCTATCGCTGACACAGAAGGCCGATCGGGCCGCCTCCTCGAGGGCGGCGACCACGTCGGGCCAGCGGGTGCGGGCCTCTTCGGTGAAAAAGGCGCTCTCCACCGCGCCGGAGGCGGCGGCCTCGGCGCAGAGGCGGGCCCCCTCGCAGAGAAAGAGACCCGCCTCCCGCCGGGCCTTGGCCGACGAGCGCAGGCGGCAGATCGCCTTGACGCGGGGATTGTCCCGGCTGGTGATGTGTTCTGACACAGCAGTTTCCTCCTTTTGCCGCCCGCGGCGGTACGAAAACCGCCCGGTCAAATGGCTTGACCGGGCGGCAGATGCGCATATTACGCCCCTTTACAGAGCGGCCTTGGCCTTTTCGCACAGGGCGGTGAAGGCGGCGGCGTCATGGATGGCGATCTCCGACAGCATTTTGCGGTTGAGGGAGATGTCGGCCTTTTTCAGGCCGTTGATAAAGGTGGAGTAGTTCATGCCGTTGGCCTTGCAGCCGGCGGAGATGCGGGTGATCCACAGTCTGCGGAAGTCGCGCTTTTTCTGCTTGCGGCCGATGTAGGCGTACTGGCCGGACTTCATCACGGCCTGTTTGGCGGTTTTAAACAGCTTGCTCTTGGCGCCGTAGTAGCCCTTGGCCAGCTTCAGAACCTTTTTTCTTCTCTTGTGCGTCATGGTCGCTCTCTTAATACGAGCCATATCCTTATACCTCCTAGGTTTCCTTCAAAAATTCCGGCCTCTATTTAGGCGTAGGGCAGCAGTTTCTTGATGGCCTCTACGTTGGTCTTGTCGGCGTAAGCCGCTTTGCGCAGGCCGCGTTTTCTCTTGGTGTCCTTCTTGGTCAGGATGTGGGACTTGTAGGCGTGACCCCGCTTCACCTTTCCGTTTTTGGTCAGCTTAAAGCGTTTTTTGGCACCGGTGTGCGTCTTCAGCTTCGGCATCTTATATGCTCCTCCTTAAAATGTTACTTCACGGGCTTGGGGGACAGAAAGGCGACCATGCTGCGCCCTTCCATCTTGGACGGTTTGTCGACCACGGCCTCGTCGCCGATGAGCTCAATAAAGCGGTTCATCAGTTCGACGCCCAGGCTTTTGTGGGCCATCTCGCGCCCCCGGAAACGGATGGACACTTTGACCTTGTTGCCCTGGCCCAAAAACTTGTTCGCCTGGCCGATCTTGGTCTCCAGATCGTGGGTATCGATGTTCAAAGACATGCGAACTTCTTTGATTTCGACGATTTTCTGCTTCTTTTTGGCCTCTTTGTCCCGCTTGGACTGTTCAAAGCGGTACTTGCCGTAGTCCATGATCTTGCAGACCGGCGGCTGTGCCGTCGGGGAGATCATGACCAAGTCCAGATCGCGGCTGTACGCCATCTCCAACACCTGACGGGTGGGGAGAACGCCCAGCTGGCTGCCGTCGGAATCGATCGCCCGAACCTCTTTTTCTCGAATACTCTCATTGATGAGCATGTCTTTCTTAATTGCCCATACACCTCCATAAGCCCTGAAATTACAAAAGTGCGACAACACCGTTGCCGCACTTGACCAATCGCCCAAACGCGCGCCGCCCCTGTGGGGAGACGCCCCTTTTCTGATTGACCGCACCGCCACAGAAGGCCGGTGGGTGAGAACGGCAGATGTTGTTCTACTTTGTTGTCTCAACTAGTATAGCAGCCCCACCCCGCCCTGTCAACTGTTTTTTTTGCGGCGGGCGGCGGCCTTTTCCTCCTCCAGCTCCAGCGCCTTTTGCAGGTAGAAGGAGTAGAGGATCTTGTGGCGCACCGGCTTTTCCAGCAGGTCGCCGATGCCCTTGGTGTAGACTTGCAGCTGCACGGCGTAGCGCTCGCCCAGGGCCGCCAGGTCCTTCACCCGGTCGGTCTTGTAGTCGATGATGGTCAGCTCGCCCCCCTCTTCGAGGACGCAGTCGGCCACCCCCTGCACCAGCACCGTCTCCCCAAAGCCGGCGGCCTCGCCGTCCAGCTCCCCCGCGTCCATCCGGGTGAAAAACCGCAGCTCCCGGTAGAGGCGGTCGGCCCGGGCGATCCGCCGGCCCACCGGCCCTGCAAAAAAGCTGCGCAGGACGGCGGGGTCGATGCAGTCGGCCTCGGGGCCGGTGAGGTACTGCTCCCCCCTCAGGCGGGCGATCTCCCCCTCGGGGTCGGCTGCGGCGGCCCGGTAGTCGCAGTACTGCATGAACTTGTGGTGGGCGTTGCCCCGCTCGGTGGGGGTGAGCCCCCCCTGGTAGGTAAAGACCGGGCGGGTGTTGAGCCAGCTCTTGCGCCCCTTGGCCAGCTGGGAGACCGAGGCCTTGGCCGGCAGGGCGGTCAGGGCCCGGTAGGGGTACTGGTAGGCGAGCTTCTCCCGCAGCCGGGCCACCTGGGCGGGGTCGGCCGGCACCTCTTCCCGCGCGGTCTCCCGCGGGGCGGGCAGAGCGGGGCGGACCACCGCCGCCACCAGGGGGAAGGGCGCTTCCCCCGCCGGGAGGAGGACCCCCGCCCCCCGAAAGAGGCCGTCGGCCCCCGGGTGCTGGGCCAGGGCCGCCAGCACAAAGTCGGCAAAGCAGCCGCTGCGGCGGACGGCGTAGGGGCTGGTGCCCCGGGCCCAGCAGGCGCGAGCATAGCCCTGGGGGTCCTTCTGGGCGGCGGTGAGGATCAGCTTCTGCTTGGCCCTCGTCAGGGCCACGTAGAGCACCCGCATCTCCTCGCTCAACGACTGCTGCACCGCCTCCCACTTGGCCGCCTCGTGCATCAGGGTGGAGTGCTGCAAAAAGTGCTCCCGCCGCCGGTAGCAGGTAAAGCCCATGGCCGGGGAGACCTGGGCCCGGGCCCGGGCGTCTTTCAGGTTGTAGCCGCCCCCCAGCCGGGAGACAAAGCAGACGGGGAACTCCAGCCCCTTGGAGCGGTGGATGCTCATCACCTGCACCCCGTTGCCCCCGCCGCCGGACTGGGCGCCGGGCAGGTCGTCCCCCCCCTCGGCCACCCGCTCCAGATAGCGCAGGAACTCCCGCGCCGAGCCGGACTGGGAAAACTCCTGGGCGTAGGTGAGAAAGAGGCGGAGGTTTTCCCGCCGGGGGGCGGGGTTTGCCAGCCCGCTGACCAGGTTCTCCACGTCGGTGGCCAGGTAGATGCGCCCCAGCAGCTCCCGCGCGGGGAGGACGGCCGCCAGCTCGCGGAAGTAGCGCAGGTCCTTTAAAAACCCGTCCAGCTTGGGGGTACGCGCCGCCCCCAGCAGCCGGGCGTAGAGGCTCTTCCCCGCCCCCCTGGGCGCGCCGGCGCGGATTTCGGCCAGCTCGTCGGGGGTGAAGCCGTAGAGGGGGGAGAGCATGGCCCCGGCCAGGGCCACGTCGTCTTTGGGGTTGTCGATGCACTTGAGCAAGTCGGTGAGCATCCCGATCTCCTTGCGGCCGAGAAAGCCCTGGCTGCCGCTGCCGCCGGCCGGGACCCCCGCCAGCTCCAACCGCTCGAGATAGAGGGGGGCCAGGGTGTTGGCCGAGCGCAGCAGCACGGCAAAGTCGCCGTAGCGGGCGGGGCGGGTGACCGGGCCGTCCTTGACCAGGAACCCGCCCTCCACCATGGAGCGGATCTTCTGGGCGACAAAGTCGGCCTCCCGCTCGTCCAGGGTCCGGCGGTCGGGCGGGGGCGGCTCCTCCCCCTCCCCCGGCTGTTCGGGGCTGCCGTCCACCAGGTAGATTTCGGGCGCGTCGTCCACCGCCGCGCCGTCGTACCCGCCGGAGTAGACCAGCTCCTCCCCCTCGCCGTAGGGGATCTCCCCCACCTCCCGGCTCATGACCCGGGAAAAGAGGAAGTTGACAAAGTCGGTGACCCCCTTGGCGCTGCGGAAGTTTTGGTCCAGGGTGATGAGGGCCGGGTAGGCGCTGCCGTCGTAGGGGTGAAACTGCTCCTTCTTAGCGATGAAGATCTCCGGTTTGGCCTGGCGGAAGCGGTAGATGCTCTGCTTGACGTCCCCCACCAAAAAGAGGTTCTCCCCATTTTTGGACAGGGACTGAAAGAGGGCGTCCTGCACCCCGTTGGTGTCCTGGTACTCGTCCACCATGATAAAGGAGATGGTGCTCGACAGTTCCCCCGCCAGCTCGCTGGGGAGGATCTGCACCCCGTCGGTGGTGGTGCACAGCCGCAGGGCGTACTGCTCCAAGTCGGAGAACTCAAACTGGTTTTCGGCCCGCTTGCGCTCCTCCAACTTGCGGCCAAAGCGGCTCACCGCCCCATAGAGGGCGGCCACCAGGGGGCGCAGGGCGGCCACGTCCTCCCGGTGCTGAGCGGGGGTGCGGCAGAGGCGCTTGTCCCGCCACTCGGCCCAGTCGGCCCGCACCTCGTCGCGCAGCTCTTTGACGCGCACCTTGAGCGGGTCGTCGGCATAGCCCCGCACCGTGGGAAAACGGGCAAAGCCGCCCGCCCGCAGCCGCTCCTCCAGGCCGCCCAGGTCCCCGGTCAGGGCCGCGTCCAGGGCGCCTTGCACCAGGGCCCGATCGCTCTCGAGCACCGGGGCCAGAGCCGCGGACAGCTTTCCGTCCCCGGCGGCGAGGTCGCCCATCTTCTCCAGTTGGGCGAGGGAGAAGGAGAGCATCTCCGCTGCGCCCGCGAGGAGGGCCCTGCCCCAGACGCTCTCCCCCGCCGGCTGGTCCCCGTCGTAGAGGGCCAGGGCGCTGTCGAGCCAGTTTTGGGGGTAGGGCAGGGACTGGAGAAAGTCGTGCAGCTTTAAGAGGATGTCCTCCAGCCGTCGGTCGCTGCGCTCGGCGTTGACCAGTTCGGCCATCTGCAAAAAGGCGGGTTCCGCCTCCTCGTAGAGCTCCTGCAGGGTCTCGCCCAGGGCCCGCTGCTTGAGCAGCCCCGCCTGGGCCCCCTCCACAATGGAGAAGTCCCGGCGGATGCCCAGGGCCGAGAAGTGCTCCCGCACCAACTTGATGCAAAAGGAGTCGATGGTGCAGATGTCGGCGCGGGAGACCAGTGCCTGCTGGCGGCGCAGAAAGGCGCTGCCCGGCCGGGCGGCGATCTCGGCGGCCAGGCCGGTGTAGATGCGCTGCTTCATCTCGGCGGCGGCGGCGTTGGTGAAGGTGACGATGAGCAGCTCCTCCGGGCTGACGGGGGCCGTCTCGTCGGCCAGGAGGGAGACCACCCGGCTGGTGAGGACCGAGGTCTTGCCCGAACCGGCGGCGGCGCTGACGAGCAGGGTGCCGCCCCGGTCGTCCACCGCGGCCTGCTGCCACCTGGTAAAGCGGGGCTTTTCAGCCATCACTCACTCCCCCTTTGTCCTCTGGTAAAATTCGGCGTCCCCCTTCAGTTTGGGGCACTCCCGCCGCTCGTCCTTCTCCTCGATGAGGCAGACCCGGCGGTAGTCGCAGTAGGTGCAGGGGAGGAACTGGTCCTTTTGCAGGGGCACGGCGCCGATCTCCCCCTGGCGCAGCGCGTCCACCAGCCCGGCCATGGTGCGGCGGATGTGCCCCTCGATCTGGCCCATCTGCTCCAGCGTCGCCAGGCGGCTGTACTTGCTGAAGGTGCCGTCCTTGTTCTGCTTGACGGGGATGAAGTCCCCCGCCACCCCCGGCTCCATGGCGCGGACGACCTCCAGATCCCGCAGCACCAGCCCGCTCTGGGTCAGCCCCTTTGAAAAGAGGGCAGCGGAGCCTTCGTCCGGCTCCCCCTCCACGTCGGAATAGGTGACGGCGGCGGGCATGTAGAGGACCCCGGCGGGCAGGCTGCCGGCAAAGGGTCCCTCCTTCTGGCAGAGGGAGAAGAGGTAGATGAGCATCTGCATGTTCAGCCCGCTGTACACATCGCTCAGGGAGAAGGCCTTCCCCCCCGACTTGTAGTCCACCACCCGCAGGTAGGGCTGGCCGTCGATCTCGCAGGTGTCCACCCGGTCCACATACCCCTGCACCGCCACCTCGGTGCCGTCGGCGGCCTGCACCCGCAGGGGCGGGGCGTCCTTCCCCTCCCCCACCGGCAGCTCGAAGGCAGCGGGGAAAAACCGGCTCTGGGCCAGCTCCCTCTGCAGGTGGGTCAGCAGCAGCTTGGTGTTCTCCCGCACCTTTTGCAGCAGGTACTGCTGGCGCTTGGTGAGGTTTTCCTCCCCCAACTGCTCCTTCCCGTAGCGGGCGGCGGCGGTGTCCACAAAGCCGTCCAGCTCCTCTCTGGGGACGGCGGGGAACGCCCGCCCGTAGGTCTTGAGGGCCTGTTCCAGCAGATAGTGGATAAAGCTGCCCGTCTCCAGGGGGGAGACCTCCCCCTTGGGGGGCGGGGCGAGCCCCAGCCCCCGCTTGAGGTAGAAGGAGAAGGGGCAGTTTTCAAACTGCTCCAGCCCGGTGGGGGAGAGGTTCAGCTTGGTCCCGAAGAGGAGGTAGCTGGCCTCCCTCCCCAGGGTGAAGCGGTACCCCTCGCCGCTGCGGCGCACCCGCTCCAACCGGCGGCGCTCCGGCTCGCCCAGGGCCTGGGTCAGGGCGGCCGCCAAGGCCGGGTCCTCCCCGGCGCAAAGGGCGGCAAAGGCGGTCTCCCGGTTGGAGACGGCCTCCTCTCCCGGAAGCTCTCCGGCCTCCACCTTGAGGCCGGGGATCTTCAGGGCGGTCTCCACCAGCTCGCTGGGCTCAAACTGTTCCCCCTTCAGCGAGGCGGTGTGGTAGCCGATGTAGAGCCGCTCGCTGGGGGCGCAGACCGCATTGTAGCAGTAGCCCAGCTCCCGGCTCACCGCCTCGCCGGTGTCCACGGCGTAGGCGAGGCCCCACTCGGCCAGGGCGTTTTTCTCCTTTTGGGTCAGCAGCCCCGGCGGGTCCTCCTGCAGGGGGAAGGCCCCAAAGGTCGCCCCCAGCACAAAGCAGACCCGACAGCCCTCCAGCCGGGTCTTGTCCGCCGAGCCCACGATGACCTGGTCGAGGCTGCGGGGGATGGCGCCGAAATCCCCCGCCTTGAGGGAGAGACGAAAGATCTCAGCAAACCGGTCGATGTCCAGCGGCTGGTCCCCCAGGGTGAGGTAGAGCTCGTCCAGCACCGCCACCAGGGCGTCCCACTGGGCCACAAAGTCGTCGGCCAAAGCGCTCTCCCCCAGCTCGTCCAGCCGGGCCACCTGCCGCTCCCCCAGCCGGGCCGCGCCGTATCGCTCCAACAGCGAAAAGAGGCCCTTGACGATTTTCCCGCCGGTGCTGCGGCGGCAGCTCTTTTCAAGGGCGAACAGGGGATCGCAGACGGCCTGGCGCAGCGCCTCGACCCGGCGCAGGGTCTCGGCCCCTTCGGGGGTGAGGGGGCCGCCGAAGCCGTCGGGATTTTTTTCAAAGGGCCGCTTGAGGGCCGCCCCCGAGAGGTTCCAGGTGTAGAGGTAGTTCTCCAGGTCGCAGAGGGTCTCCTCGTCGGCGTCGGCCAGCCCCTGCCGGGCGATGAGGAGGAGGCCGTCCGCGTCCAGCCCCCGGGTGAGGGCCCGCAAAATGGCCAGCACCAGGCTGACGGTGGGCTTGGCGTAGACCGGCTGGTTCTCGTCGATAAAATAGGGGATCTCCCGCCGGTCGAACGCCTGGCGGATGGCCACGGCGCAGTCGTCGGCCCGGCGGCAGAGGACGGCGATCTCCCGGTAGCGGTAGCCCTGTCGGCAGAGCCGGTCGATCTCGGCCGCGGCCCAGTCGCACTCGGCAAACCGGTCGGGGGCGGCAAAGACCCGCACCTTCCCCTCTTCCAGCGGCGCGGGGCGGCGCCCGGCAAAGGCCGCCTCTATCTGGCAGAGGTCGGCGGAGGCAAAGCGGGGGGTGTCCAGCCGCTCGGGTTCGGCCACCGCCACCCCCATCTCCCGGCAGTTGCGGGCCAGGCGGCGGGCGGTCTTGCGGGCCTCGTAAAAGGGGGAGAGCTCCCGCCCGTCCCCCTGCCAGGGGTCGTCGCAGCAGAGGGCCACCGTCACCTCCTCCGCCTCCCGCAGGATGCAGTCGAGCAGGTCGTGCTGGGGCTTGGTGAAGCCGGTGAAGGCGTCGACAAAGACCGACTTGCCCAAAAAGAAATCCCCCCGCCGGTCGATGGCGCGGTAGATCTTCCCCGGCTCGTCGGTAAAGCTGCGGTCCAAAAGGGCGTCAAAGGCGGCGAAGACGGCGGAGAAATCGCCCAGCTTGTCCTGCAGGGCGGGGCTCCCCAGGGCCTGGGCGGCCTCGTCGATGGCCTGGGGCGAGAGGCCCATGTTCTGAAACTCCTCCCGGGCGGCGATGAGGGCCGAGAGAAAGCCCTCGGTCACCGGCTGGCCGCCGTAGAGGCGCAGCTGGTCTTTGGTCTCGTAAAAGGCCGAGGCCATGAGGGAGGCCGCCCCCACCCCGGTCAAATCGGGGACGGAGAGGCCGCCGTTTTGGGCGAAGATGGTCTCGCACAGCCGGGTGATGGAGAGGACCTGCACCCGGCTGAAATCGCCGTGGGGCAGGGCGGAAAAGAGACGGCTCTCGGTCTGGTAGGAGGCCTGTTCCGGCACCAGAAACAGCACCTCCCGCCCCTGAGCGGCCCGCTGGGCGACCCGGCTTTCCAGCAGGGTGCTCTTGCCGGTCTTGGCCCGGCCCAGCACCAGTTGCAGCATCTCTCTTCCCCCCTTTCGGTCCGGCCCTCCCGCCGCCCAAAAGGGGCGGTGGGAGGGGTTGTCGTTTGCCTTTCAGAATAACACGTTTTGGCCCGCCGGGCAACCCGCGCGGGGCGCAAAAAGGCGGGCGGCCGCGGCGGAAGATTCTTCCGCTGCGGCCGCCCGCCCGAGACCCACTCTAGTGGGTGTAGTGCTCGGCGCTCTTCTCGCCGGAGAAGAAGCGCTGCACCCCCTCAAACCACTCCACCACCTTGAACTTGACCTCCACCCCCTGGATGGGGTCGATCTCCCCCGCCGCCTCGCCGTAGACCGAGTCGGGGGTCTGCTCGCTGGCGGTGGGGACGCAGAGGGGCGGGAACATGACGCACCACCAGTTGTGGCCCTGCCCCTCGCCGATGACCAGCTGCAGCGCGTCGTACTCCCCTGCGGGGAGGATCGCCCGGTCGCCGTAGCGCTTGATGTCAAAGTAGAGGTTTGTCACCCCGGCGCGCACCGGCTCCTGGCAGCCGTTTTCCCGCAGGGCCGCCTCGGCGGCCTCCTCGATGGCGGGCAGCTTCTCCCGGATGGCGTCCAGGGCCTCTTCCTTCCCCTCGAGATCGCCGAAGAGCTCGTCGGAGCGGGCCAGCACCGCATCGCGCACCTGCAGCTTGAGGGCCTGGTCCTCCGGCGAGTCGGAATTCGCCACGATGTGCAGCCGCACGGTGTTCTCGCGGATGGCCTCCACCGACTCCCCCTCTGCGGACACCGCCGCGTAGAAGATGCAGAGGACCGAGGCCAGAGCCAGGGCCCACTCCCACTTGTGGACTTTTGCAAAACGCTTCACTGAAAACGCCCCTTCCGATTTGTCTGGGGAGAGTATGGAGCGCTCTTTTTCAAATTATACCTGGAAATTCAAATTTATTTTGCCGCCGACAGAGCAGGGGATAGAGACGGAGAAGGGGCCGGGGGCCTTCCCCCGCCCCATCGGCGGCCATTGCCCCTTTCCGGTGCAGAGGGGCCCTTCTGCCAGCGCACTGTTAAAGGCGCGCGGCCCCAACGGAGCCCTCAACCGGCTGTCCCCGGCGGTCGGTCACCCCAAAGGGGGTGGGGCGGCAGAGGACGGTCTGGGGGTAGACTTTCCGCAGCGCCGCCTCGGCCCGGCGGGCGGGCCCCTCCCGGTCAAAGAGGCCGAAGACCGCCGAGCCGCTGCCGCTCATGCAGGCCCCCAGCGCCCCCCCTTCCTCCATCCGACGGGCGATTTCCCAGACCGCCGGCGGCACCACCCCCGGCAGCTGCATGGCGTTTTTCAGGGCCTGTCCCAGGGCGGGCAGGTCCCCCGCCGCCAGGGCGGCCAACAGCCGCTGGGTGTCGGGGCGGGGGGGATCTTCCGCTCCGTCGAAAGCGGCAAAGGCCGCCCCGGTGGAGACCCCCTCCTCCGGCTTGGAGAGGAGGAGAAAGCAGTCCCCCAGCGGGGGGAGGGGGGTCAGCTTTTCGCCAAATCCCCCCACCCGGGCGGTGCCCCCCAGCACCAGAAAGGGGATGTCGGCCCCCACCTCGGCCCCCACCTCGCAGAGCTGGGGGGTGGTGAGCCCCGCGCCGTAGAGGGCATTCAGCCCCCGCAGCACCGCTGCGCCGTCGCTGCTGCCGCCCCCCAGCCCCGCCTGGGCAGGGATCCGCTTTTGGATGTGGATGGCGCAGCCGCCCGGCCGTCCGGTCCGCTCAAAAAAGGCGCGGGCGGCCCGGTGGGCGATGTTTCGCTCGTCGCAGGGCAGGGTCGGGTCGTCCCCGGTGAGGGAGATGCCCGACGGCGTCCGGCACAGGGTGATCTCGTCGCAGAGGGTGATCGTCTGCATCACCATGTCCATCTCGTGATAGCCGTCCGGCCGCCGGCCGAGGATGTCCAGAGACAGGTTGATTTTGGCGTTGGCCCGCAGGTGCAAACCGTCCATGGGCGCGCCCTCCTCTCGCTTTTAGTGTTTGGTGAGGATGTTTTTGGAGACGCGGATGGCCCCCACCGGGCACATCTCGTGACAGCAGTAGCAGCGGATGCAGCGCTCCCTCCGGATGCGGGCCTTCCCCCCCTCCAGGACAATGGTCTGGGGCGGGCAGCTCTCGGCACACTTCCCACAGCCCACGCAGGCGGCGGTATCGATGAGCGGCCGGGGGGTAAAGAGGATGCGCATCACCCACCTGGCCGGGCGGCGCAGGGGGGCGGGCACCCCGGCCATAAAGTCCACGGTGGAGGAGCGGGGCCGCTGAAAATGGCGGTTTTGCAGGGCGTCCTCGTCTCCCGTCAGCGCCACCTCCCCGCCAAAGAGCCCCCGCGCCCGGGCCAGCCGCACCGTGGCCACCTGTTCGGGGGAAAAGCCCATCAGCCGGCAGAGGCACTCGTCCACGGCGTAGGGGCTGCGGCCGCAGAGGGTCAGCCCCACCTGCTTTTTCACCCCGCTGGAGGGGCCGTCCCCCTCCATGCACTCCACCGCGTCCACCAGCACCAGATCGGGCCGCACCGCGCCGCAGAGGTCCAGGAGCATCTGGGAGAAGTCCTCGGTCTCGGGGAAGCGGTAGTGCATCCGCGGCTTTTGCAGGCCGGGGATGCTGCCGAAGAGGTTTTTCACCCCGCCGGAGAGGGTGGTCATGCAGTGGGTCTTGCACTTGGCGACATCCACGATGAAGTCGGCCCGGCAGATGGGGGCGATGACGGCGAACTTCTTGGCCTTCACCCCGGCAGGGTTCTCCCGCTCCCCCTCCCCCAAGTCGAAGTTGAGGCGGGCGCCGGTGTCCCGGGCCACCTCCTCCATCCCGCAGGCGCGGTAGATGCCCCGCAGGGCGCTCTCGGTGTAGGGGCCGCCGGGGCTGTCGGCAATGGCGATCTCCCGCACCCCCAGCTCCTGCAGGCAGACCACCGCCGCGTAGACCAAGTCGGGGTGGGTGGTGGTGGCCCCCTCAGGGGCCCGCTTCATCAGCAAATTGGGCTTGATGAGGGCGCGGGTGGCCGGACCCACCTGCTCCTTTACCCCCAAGGCCGCAAAGTGGCGGCGGACGGCGGCCACCGCCTCCTCCCGCCCGTAGCGCGGGGTCTTTATCACCGAAACCAGTTCAGCGGACATCTTCCGATCCCCCATTTCTCAAAACGGGCCGCGGCCCCTTCGGTCGCGGCCCGTGCCGTTTGGTTTTTTGGCGGGGCGTCCTCACCCCTGCCGCTCTTCCAGAAATTCGCCGATGCGCTTGATTGCCTTTTTCAGGTGGGAGAGGGAGTAGGAGTAGCTCACCCGGATAAAGCCCTCCCCGCTCTCGCCGAAGGCGTCCCCCGGCACCACCGCGATTTTCTTGGAGTAGAGCAGTTCCTCGCAGAACTGGGCGGAAGACATCCCGGTGGAGCGGATGCAGGGGAAGACGTAAAAGGCCCCCTTGGGGGTGAAGCAGGGCAGCCCCAGCTTGTTGAAGGCGTCGACGATGTAGCGCCGGCGGCTGTCGTACTCCTCCTTCATCTCCTCGATGCTGTCGTCGCAGTTGTTGATGGCCTCCAGCGCGGCGTACTGGCTGACGGTGGGGGCGCACATGATAGCGAACTGGTGGGCCTTTTTCATCTGGGCGAGGATGGGGGCCGGGCAGCAGGCGTAGCCCAGCCGCCAGCCGGTCATGGCAAAGGCCTTGGAAAAGCCGTTGACGGTGATGGTGCGCTCCCACATCCCCTCGATGGCGGCAAAGGGGGTGTGTTTCAGCCCGCCATAGGTCAGCTCGGCGTAGATCTCGTCGGAGAGGACCATCACGTCGGTCCCCCGCAGCACCTGGGCGATCTCCTCCAGGTGGCGCCGCTCCATCACCGCGCCGGTGGGGTTGTTGGGGAAGGGCAGCACCAGCAGCTTGGTGCGCTCGGTGAGGGCGTCCTTCAGCTCCTGGGCGGTGAGGCGAAACTCGTTTTCCTCCCTGGTGGGGATGGGCACCGGCACCCCGCCGGCCAGCTGGACGATTGGGGTGTAGCAGACAAAGCTGGGCTCGGGGATGATCACCTCGTCCCCCGGATCCACCAGGGTGCGGATGGCGATGTCGATGGCTTCGCTGCCGCCCACCGTGACCAGGATCTCGTCGCTGGGGTCGTAGGTGAGGCCGTCGAACCGGCGCTGCAGGTAGCGGGCGATTCCCTCCCGCAGGGGGGCCAGTCCGGCGTTGGCGGTGTACCAGGTCTTGCCCTCTTCCAAGCTCTTGATGCCGGCCTGGCGCACCGAGTAGGGGGTGTCGAAGTCGGGCTCCCCCACCCCGAGGGAGATGACCCCCTCCATCTCGGCGGCGATGTCGAAGAACTTGCGGATGCCGGAGGGCTTCACCTGCAAAATTTTGTTGGAGAGGATTTTGTTGTAGTCGATCACAGGTTGGTGAGTCCCCTTTCATCGCGTTTTTCACCGCAGAAGAGGATGTCGTCTTCCTTGTATTTCTTGAGGACAAAATGGGTGGCGGTGCCGGTCACCCCGTCGATGGTGGAGAGTTTTTTGGCCACCATCATGGCGATGTCCTGAAAGGTCTTGCCGGAAATGTGGACCGACAGGTCGTAGCCGCCGCTCATCAGGTAGAGGGAATCCACTTCCTTCATCTGGGCGATCTTGTCGGCCACGTAGTCAAAGCCGCAGTCCTTGCGGGGGGTCACCTTCAGGTCCACCAGGGCCTCCACATGGTTCTCCTCGGTCTCCTCAAAATCGATGACCGCCCGGTAGCCCTTGATGACCCCATCCTCTTCCAGCTGGCGAAGCCGCTCTTCCACCTCCGCCTCGCTCTGGTCCAAAAGCAGCGCCAGCTGCGCCACCTCCATCATGCCGTTGCGCCGTAAGATCTTCAGTAATTTGTCCATCCGTCACTCACTCCTTCACGTCTTTTTTTCCGCCCCCCGGTAAAAGGGGCTGATTGAGTAAACAGTATACTCCCTTTTGCCCCTGCGCACAAGGGGGGCGCGCCGGGCAAAAACCCGTTGCCGGGCGCATTTTTCTGCCCCTGCACGGTGTTTTTGGGCGGGGAAATATGCTATAATGGCCGCATGGCGATATTCGCCAGGGCGGGCCTGGCAGCCGGCGGCCCCTCCCCCCTGTTTGGGCGGGGCGGCGCGCCGGTGCACGCCCCCCTTTCCCCCCGCCGCGGGCGCGCTGTCCGCGCCGGGGGGGCCCATCTCTTTTTGGCAAGGAGGTCTCTTTTTTGGAAAGCATTGTACGGGTGGCGGCGCTCACCTCCCGCATCTCCCTGGGGGACATGCACAAAAGCGCCGAGGCCCTGATCGAGGCGGCCCAGCAGTTGGGGGATCGCGCCCCCGACCTGGTGCTGCTGCCCAAATACACCCTCACCGGCGGCTCGCTTGGCGACCTGGCCCAAAACGGCCAGTTTGCCAAGACGGCCGGGGAGCTGCACCCCTATCTCGGCGCCAAGCTGGCGGCGCTGGGGGGGCTGTTCCTCTTCACCGCCCCCTCCCCCGGCGGGGAGCACGCCTATCTCTACCGGGAAGGACAGCTGCTGCTGGACCTCCCCGCCGAGACCGAACTGGGCCGTCCCCTCCCCACCTTCTCGGTGGGCGGCGGCACCGCCGCCCTCTTCTTCGGCGACCCGGCGCACCTCTCCCTCTACGCGCGGGAGATCGTGGAGAGCGGGGCCGACCTCCTCCTCCTCTGCGCCTGCGAGCCCGACCGGCTGGGTTACGGCGACCGGGTGCTGCGCCAGATCAAGGAGGTCAGCGCCGCCCTGGGGGTCTGCTGTGTCCTCTCCCAGGGAGGCGAGGGCGACTCGTCCGCCCCCCGGCTCTTCACCGCCCAGACCGCCGTCTTCGAGTGCGACCGGCTGCTGGCCTTTGCCCAGGCGGTGAGCGGGCCCCCCGCAGCCGTCTGCGATGTGGATCTGGACATCATCGCCGGGTACCGGCGGGGGCAAACCCTCCCCGCCTTCCGGCGGCCTGAGCCCGCCTTCTCGGTGCCGGTGCGCACCGGCGGCAAAAAGCTGCTGCGCCCCCTGGGGCAAAACCCCTTCATCACCCGCCCTGAGCAGCTCGACGAGCTGTTCTCCCTGCAGGTCAAGAGCCTGGCGGTGCGGATGGAGAACACCGGCATCAAGGAGCTGGTGGTGGCCCTCTCCGGCGGGCTGGACTCCACCCTGGCACTGCTGGTGGCCGCCGGGGCCTGCGACCGGTTGGGGCTGCCCCGCTCGGCCGTCACCGCGGTGACCATGCCCGGCTTTGGCACCTCGCAGCGCACCAAGTCAAACGCCGAAAAGCTCTGCGAGGCGGTGGGCGCAAAACTGCGCAAGATCCCCATCGGCCCGGCGGTGGAGGCGCACTTTGCCGACATCGGCCACGACCCCCAAAGCCACAACGTCACCTTTGAAAACGCCCAGGCCAGGGAGCGCACCCAAATTTGCCTGGACATCGCCAACGAGACCGGGGCCCTGGTGGTGGGGACCGGCGACCTGTCGGAGGCCGCGCTGGGCTTTTGCACCTTTGGTGGCGACGCCCTGGCCAACTTCAACGTCAACATCTGCCTGCCCAAGACCCTGGTGCGGGCCGTCTGCCGGCGGCTGAAGGAGCGCTTTGCCAAGGCCGCCCCCTTCATTCAGGACATCCTGGACACCCCGGTCAGCCCGGAGCTGCTCCCCCCCGACGAGTTCGGCAACATCGCCCAGAAGACCGAGGAGATTTTGGGGGAGTACGACCTGCTGGACTTCATCCTCTACCACCACCTGCGCTACGGCCTGCCGCCGGAGAAGATCTTCTACTACGCCTGCGCGGCCTTTGGCGAGCGCTATACCGGCGCCTACATCAAGGAGAAGCTGGGCCTCTTCTACAAGCGGTTTTGCGCCTCGCAATTCAAGCGGGTCTGCGCCCCCGAGTGCGCCGTCATCACCGACGTCACCCTCTCGGGCGGGGCCTTCGCCATGCCCGGCGACATGGGCTCCAAAACCTTTTTAGAGGCGGTGGAGGCCATTTCGGTCTGACCCCCGTCACCCGTCTGTTCGCCGCCCCGGCGGGCGGCCTTTCAAAATAGAAGCAAAGTGAGGAAGAAAAGATGAAAGCTGTTATCTCTGTTATCGGCAAGGACACCGTGGGCATCCTGGCGGCCGTCAGCACCGTCTGCGCCGAGGCCAACGCCAACGTGCAGGATGTGACCCAGTCCATCCTGGGGGACATCTTCGCCATGATCATGGTGGTGGACATCTCCAAGTGCAACCTGGAGCTCTCCGAGCTGCGCGCCCGTCTGGAGACCCTGGGCCAGGAGCGGGGCCTGCAAATCAACCTGATGCACGAGGACATCTTCAACTCGATGCACCGCATTTAGGGAGGGCGGCTCATGATCAGCACCAACGAAATACTCGAGACCATCAAGATGATCCAGGAGGAGAGCCTGGACATCCGCACCATCACCATGGGCATCTCCCTGCTGGACTGCGCCGATTCCGACATCGACCGCTCCTGCGAAAAGATCTACCAAAAAATCACCACCCGCGCCCGCGACCTGGTCAAGGTGGGGGAGGAGATCGAGGGCAAGTACGGCATCCCCATCATCAACAAGCGCATCTCGGTCACCCCCATCGCCATGCTGCTGGGGGCCAGCGGCGGCGACCCGGTGAAGTACGCCCGCACCCTGCAGCGCTGTGCCGAGACGGTGGGAGTCAACTTCATCGGCGGGTACAGCGCCCTGGTGCAAAAGGGCTTTGGCCCCGGCGATTTGGAGCTCATCGAGTCCATCCCCGAGGCGCTGCGGGTCACCGACCGGCTCTGCTCGTCGGTCAACATCGGCTCCACCAAGGCGGGCATCAACATGGACGCCGTCCGGCTGATGGGCCAGATCATCCGCCAGAGTGCCGAGAACACCGCTGACCGCGACTGCGTGGGCCCCTCCAAGCTGGTGGTCTTCTGCAACGCGCCGGAGGACAACCCCTTTATGGCCGGCGCCTTCCACGGGGTGGGCGAGCCCGACTGCGTCATCCACGTGGGGGTCTCCGGCCCCGGCGTGGTGCGGGCCGCCCTCTCCAAGATGGAGGGGGGCGACCTGACCGACGTGGCCGACCTGATCAAAAAGACCGCCTTTAAAATCACCCGCATGGGCCAGCTGGTGGGGGCCGAGGCCTCCCGCGCCCTGGGGGTGCCCTTCGGCATTGTGGACCTCTCCCTCGCCCCGACCCCGGCGGTGGGGGACAGCGTGGCCCACATCCTGGAGGAAATCGGGCTGGAGCAGTGCGGCGCCCACGGCACCACCGCCGCCCTGGCCATGCTCAACGATGCAGTGAAGAAGGGCGGGGTCATGGCCTCCTCCGCCGTGGGCGGCCTCTCGGGCGCCTTTATCCCGGTATCGGAGGACGCGGGGATGATCGACGCCGCCCGCTCGGGCTGTCTGCTGCTGGAAAAGTTGGAGGCCATGACCGCCGTCTGCTCGGTGGGGCTGGACATGATCGCCGTGCCCGGCGACACCTCCGCCGACATCTTGAGCGCCATCATCGCCGACGAAGCCGCCATCGGGATGGTCAACTCCAAGACCACCGCCGTGCGGATCATCCCCGCCATCGGCAAAAAGGAGGGCGAAGAGCTGGAATTCGGCGGCCTCTTCGGCAGCGCCCCCATCATGAAGGTCAACTACGCCTCCCCCGCCAAGATGATCGCCCGCGGCGGCCGCATCCCGGCCCCGCTCCAAAGCCTGAAAAACTAGCGAACGGGCAGCGGCTGGTTTGCAGAGCAAATGCCAAAGCAGCGCTTTGGCAAAGCTGATGCCGCCAAGCAAACGGAGCCCGTTTGCGGGGCTGTGCTACAGAGCCTGAAAAACCAGCGAAAGGGCAGCGGCCGGTTTGCGGAGCAAATGCCAAAGCAGCGCTTTGGCAAGGCTGATGCCGCCAAGCAAACGGAGCCCGTTTGCGGGGCTGCGCTACAGAGTCTGAAAAACCAGCGAAAGGGCAGCGGCCGGTTTGCGGAGCAAATGCCAAAGCAGCGCTTTGGCAAGGCTGATGCCGCCAAGCAAACGGAGCCCGTTTGCGGGGCTGCGTTGCATATCCCTTGAAGCCAGCGAAAAAGGGTGGCGGCCATCACTCGGCCCCTCCCAATCGCAAAAAAGCCACCCATCCGGGTGGCTTTTTTATTTCAGCGAAGACAGCCGCTCTATCTCGCCGAGGCAGGCTGTCCCAGTTTGCACAGGGCCTCTTCCCTGCTGTCGGCAAAAAAGACCGCCCTCCCCCGGTTGCTCTCGCGAATAAAGTCCTTCAGGGCCTTGCTGGCATACCCCGAATGATCCCCCCAGATGGCCACCTGCACCCGGTACTGGACAAACTTCTCCAGCACCTCGCCCGCCAATCCGGTGCGGAGGTCAAAAAAGGATTCGGCGAGGGCTTCCTTCTCGATGGCGAGCTTGTGACACCCCATCTCAAATGCCGTCGCCGCAATCACGTCTAGGGCGGACGGCAGGTCACAAATGGCCCCCTGCACCCCTTCCAACACGGCGATGGACCCATCGCCAACGGCCTGTATCGTCCAATTCATCTCATCTCTCTCCTCTCTGTGAGCACCCTGTCCGCAGCAGGGCATTTTGGCAATCGAAACCACCGGTAAAATGGGCGGCTTGCATCGGCCCCGCAAGGGGGAATCGCAAATGTTTGCCTGCGCTGCGCGCGCCGCCGGCAAATCGGCAATTTCGGATGCCGTTTTGCGTCATCCGTCCCCACAGCCGCTTCCCTTTTTGCACCTCCGGCCCTTTCTTTCAGGAAGCCCTGTGCAAAAACGATCTGTCTCCCCGGCAAAATCGGGGGTTGGGGCGGTGGCGTTGCCACAAAAAAAGAGGGGGCGCTCCCCCCTCTTTTCTCTCCCGATTAGTCGTAAAAGGCGCCGTGGATGGCAGAGACCGCCCGGTCGGCGTCCGCCCGGTCGATGATGACCGAAATCTTGATTTCGCTGGTGGAGATCATCTTGATGTTGACGCCCGCATCCCCCAGGGCGGCGAACATGTCGGCGGCCACGCCGGGGTTGGACTGCATCCCCGCCCCCACGATGGAGACCTTGGCGATGTCGTCCTCGCTGTAGATCTTGGCGCCGGGGTAGCGGTGGCCGTGCCGCTCCAACACCGCCAGGGCCTCGTCCTTCTGGTCGTCGGAGATGGTAAAGCTGATGGCCTGGAAGCCGTCCTTTGGGGGGGTCTGCAAAATGATGTCCACGTTGATCTTGTGGTTGGAGAGCAAAGAGAAAATCTTGAAGGCGGTGCCCGGCTGGTCCGCCACCCCGTCCACCGTGATGCGCACCACGTGCTCGTCCTTGGCCACGCCCTTGATCAACATCTTTTCCATCTTTACATCCTCCTTCACAATGGTGCCCGGCACCCGGCTCAGGCTGGAGAGCACTTCGATCTGCACCCCAAATTTTTTCGCCATCTCCACCGAGCGGTTGTGCAGCACCTGGGCGCCCAGGGTGGCCAGCTCCAACATCTCGTCAAAGGAGATCTCGTCGAGTTTCTTTGCGTTTTTCACCTTGCGGGGGTCGGCGGTGTAGACCCCGTCCACGTCGGTGTAGATCTGGCAGGTGTCGGCGTGGAGCGAGGCCGCCAGCGCCACCGCCGAGGTGTCGGACCCGCCCCGGCCCAGGGTGGTGATGTCGTCGAACTTGTTGAGCCCCTGAAAACCGGCCACCACCACGATGCTGCGCCGATCCAACTCGGCCTGCAGCCGCTCGGTGTCCACCCGGTGGATGCGGGCGTTGGAGTAGTTGCTGGTGGTGAAAAAGCCCGCCTGCCAGCCGGTCAGGGAGATGGCCGGATAGCCCATGGCCTCAATGGTCATGGCCAGCAGGGCACAGCTCTGCTGCTCCCCGCTGGAAAGGAGCATATCCATCTCCCGCTTGGAGGCGTTGGGATTGAGTTCCGCCGCCTTTTCGATCAAGTCGTCGGTGGTGTCCCCCTGGGCGGAGACCACCACCACCACACTGTTGCCCGCTTTGTAAGTATCCGTGACAATCTGCGCCACATTGCGCACCCGCTCGGCATCCCGCACCGAGCTACCGCCGAATTTCTGCACGACCAAAGCCATGGGAATCCCTCCTCTTTCTTCTCATCACTCTTATATCTATTCGCAGACGCGCACCGTTGCCCCCTGATTGTCGGGGCGAAGTTTGACCAGTTCAAAGGCCCGGGTCTCTCGCTGGGCCTGGAGCAGGGCGGCCGCCCGGTCGCCAAAGGCGGCGTTCTGCGCGTCCACCAGGGCGAGGATGGTGGGGCCGGCGCCGCTGACAAAGACCGCCAGGGCCCCGCACTCGTAGGCGATGTCGAAGACCCGCTGCCCCCCCTCGATCAGCCCCAGCCGGTAGGGTTGGTGCAGCCGGTCCCCCGCCGCGACCCGGATGTTTTCCAGCTTGCCGGTGCAGATGGAGGTGGCCATCAGCGCCGCCCGGGAGAGGTTATAGACCGCGTCCTTGTGGCTGACCTGGGGCGGCAGCGCCGCCCGGGCCACCTCGGTGGAGAGGCTAAAATTGGGGATAAAGGCCGCAAAGTGCATCCCCTCGTCCAGTTCCTTTTTCACGTAGTAGACGTGCTCCTCCTCGAGCACGGCGGAGACAAAGCCCCCCAGGATGGCCGGGGTGGAGTTGTCGGGGTGCCCCTCCAGATGGGCGGCCATATCCACCAGCTCATCTCTGGTGAGGGGCTCGCCCAGCAGGGTGTTGGCCCCCAACAGCCCCCCCACGATGCAGGCCGAGCTGCTACCCAGCCCCCGGGTCATGGGGATGTTGTTGACCTGCTCGATGCGCAGCCCCCGAAAGGGGCGGCCCACTCGCTGATACAGGGCCTTGGCGGTGCGGTAGATGAGATTGTCCTCCCCGGTGGGGACGGGCCGCCCGTCGCGGGAGGAGATGGCCGGGCCGTCCCACTCCTCCATGTAGATTTCATTTTGCAAATTGAGGGCCAGCCCCAGCGAGTCAAAGCCTGCGCCGATGTTGGCGCTGGTGGCCGGCACGGTGATGTGGATCACGAATGAGTCCCTCCAATGGTCAAAATTTGCATCCCCTCGCGGGGCGTCGGATCAGTAGGGCAGCACCTTCAGGGCGGTGGCCACCTTGGCCCAATCGGGCAGGGCGGCGATGCCGGCGGCAAAGGCCTTGCCGCTCTGGGCGGGGAGGATGCAGACGATCCCCTCCCCGCTGGGCTGCACCAGTTCGGGCGCGCCAAAGGCGGCGGCCGCGGCCTTGGAGAGGGCCTCCTGTGAGCCGCCCTCCAGCCGCAGGTAGCGGCGCAGCACGTCCTCCGCCGGGTCGGCCAGGAACTCCTCCTCGCTCTTGACCCAGAAGAGGGTGCGGTGGACGTCCTCGCTCTTGACGCAGTCGATGATGTCGCTGACCACGGCGCTGGCAGTGGGCAGCTTGCCCGCCCCCCGGCCGTAAAAGAGGACGTCGCCCAGCATGTCGGAGCGCACCAGGATGCCGTTGTACACGTCGCTCACCGAGGCCAGCTGGCTCTCCCCCGGCAGCAGGGCCGGGCAGACCTCGGCCAACACCCGCCCGTCCTCCAGCCGCTTGGCCCGGCCGATGAGTTTGATGGCGTAGCCCAGGCGCTCGGCGGCCGCCATGTCGGCGGTGGTGATGGCGCGGATCCCCTCGGTGGGCACCTGGGCGGGAAAGATGTGCCGCCCAAAGGCCAGGGAGCCGAGGATGCAGATTTTGCGGCAGGCGTCGTGTCCGTCCACGTCGGCCGAGGGGTCGGTGGTCTCGGCGTACCCCAGGCTCTGGGCCAGCTTCAGCGCCTCGTCAAAGGAGAGGTCCTCCCGCTTCATCTTGGTGAGCATGAAGTTGGTGGTGCCGTTGAGGATGCCGGCGATCTCGGTGAACTCGTTGGCCGCCATGCACTGGTAGATGGGGCGGATGATGGGGGTGCCGCCCCCCACGCTTGCTTCAAAGAGGAACTGGATCCCCCTCTCCTTGGCGATCTGCAGCAGCTCCCAGCCGTGGGTGGCCACCAGCTCCTTGTTGGAGGTGACCACGCTCTTGCCGGCCAGCAGGCTGTCCTTTACAAACTGGTAGGCGGGTTTCAGCCCGCCGATGGACTCCACCACCACCGAGACCTCGGGGTCTTTCAAGACCACCCCGAAATCCTTGCAGAGCTTCCCCTCGTTGGGGTCGCCGGGGAAGTCGCGGATGTCGCAGATGTATTTGACGGCGATGGGCTGCCCGGCCTTGCGGGCAATGCCCTCGGCGTTTCTCTCAATGACCTCGGCCACGCCGGAGCCAACGGTGCCGTACCCGATGATTGCTACCTGTATCATTTGCTACTCTCCTAACAATTGCTTTAATTCCACGATCCCACCCAACTGCCCGATCTCCTCGGTCAGCTCCTCCAGCGGGAGGCAGGCGCTGCCCATGCGAAAGGAGATGGTCACCGGGGCGACCCCGTCGATGGGGATGGATTGGTTGATGGTGAGGATGTTGGCGCCGCTGTTTGCGATGGTGTTGATGACCCGGGAGAGGACCCCCGGCTCATCCCGCAGGGAGAAGGAGAAGGTGCACAGCTGCCGGCTGTCCCCCGCTGGGCGATAGACCCGGTCTTTGTACTTGTAGAAGGCGCTGCGGGAGATGCCCACCTTCTTCACCGCCTCGCTGGAATTTTTGGCAAGGCCCTGGGCCAGCATCTCCTTGGCCTCCACCACCTTTAAAAACACCGGGGGCAGCGCCCCGGTATCCACCAGCAGAAACTTGGGTGTGTCCTGCATAAGTCCACCTCACAAACACTGTTGTTTTTCTGTAAGATACAGTATAGCGCCATCTGCCCAAATTGACAACCATTTTTTTGCCGAAACCCTCCAAAACTCGTTTCCTTTTGTTGACTTCGGCGATTCCCCCAAAAAAATGGCGGATTGGGGGGTGAGGACGGGCGGTATCACCGTCGGGGTCCCCGACGGATCTCCCCGGCGAAACTGGCGGGGCACACACCAGCCCGAAAGGGCGCGATACGGGCTTCGCCCCCGCAAGGGGCGTCGCATTTTTTCATCGCACTGTCGCCGGTAAAGCGATGCCGTCGGAGTTTATTGCGCATCGCCCATCCCCCGGCCTTTCGCTTGCACCTTTGGCGCCCCTCTGTTCAGGATGCCCTGTGTCAAAGCAGCTATCTTCCCCGGCAGGACCGGGGCCTTGGGGTGCCAAAGCTGCAAAAAAAGAGGGCCGAGCGGCTTGGCTGCCGCCCGGTCCTCAAAATCTGTCAACTGTGTGCCGTCCGCTCCCAGGCGGGGGAAATCACTGCTTGGGGGCCGCCTGGCTGGAACTCACCGGCGGCACCACCGGTTTGCTGGAAGAGCTGGCTGAACTGGAGGAATTGGAAGAGCTGGAGGCGCTGGAACTGGCCGAACTGGACCCGCTCGACGAGGCCGCCGAACTGCTCTGCGGCTTTTGCTCCTCCTCTACCGGGGGATCGCCCTCGTGCACCCCGGAACAGGTCTCGGGGATATTGGAGGTCTTGTACCAGCCCACCGCAGTCTCGGTGCACTTGTCGGAGGCCAGCAGCCCGCTCTTGACGCAGTAGGTCTTCTGCACCACGCCGGAGGCGTTGGGGAAGTTCTTGTAGGCCTTGCCAGAACTGATCTGGCTCATGATGTTCTTCCAGATGGCGGCAGGGGGATAGCCGCTCTCGGACACGCCGTACTTGGAGTCGTAACCCCACCAGACGCCGGTCACGTAATAGGGGTTCATCCCCACAAACCACACGTCGCGGGGCAGGTTGTTGTCGGTGTCGGAGTCGGTGGTGCCGGTCTTGCCCGCCAGGGGCATGGAGCCGTAGCGGAACGAGGCGGCGGTGCCCCCCGACTGCAGGACCTGCTGGAGCATCTGGTTTGTCACCTTGGCGGTGGACTCGGAGAAGGCGCGGTTGCTGCCGAACTCGCTGCCGTCGAGCACCACGTTGCCGAACTGGTCCTCCACCCGGGTGTAGGTGCGGGGCTCGTAGTAGACCCCGCCGTTGCCGAAGACGGCGTAGGCGGCCGTCACCTCCAGGGGGGAGATGCCGTCCGTCAGCATCCCCAGGGCCAGGCTGTCGTCCACATCGCTCTCGGTGAGGGTGGTGATCCCCAGCTTTTCCTTCAAGAACTCATAGCTGTTTTTGGCGCCGACTTTCTGGATGGTCCGCACCGCCACGGTGTTGACCGACTTTTTCAAGGCGGTCTCGGCGGTCATCTTCCCCTTGTAGCCCGCGTAGTAGTTCTTGGGCCAGGGGCGGCCGTTGAGGGTCTTGACCGGGGAGTCGTCCATGACGGTGGAGTAGGTGATCAGATCCTGCTCGATGGCCGGCCCGTAGGCCGCCAGGGGTTTCATGGTGGAGCCGTTGGAGCGGCCGGCCACTACCGCCCGGTTGAGGGCCCGGTTGACCGTCTTCTCGCCCCGGCCGCCCACCAGGCCCAGGATGTTGCCCTCGAAATCCATCACCACCGCCGCCGATTCGGGGCGGATGGTGACCTCGCTCTTGTTGCCCTCCTCGTCGGTGACGGTCTCTTTTCTGGACACGTTGGGGAAGCTCTTGTCGTTTTCGTAGACCGATTCCAGGGTGTTTTGGACCGAGGTGTCCACGGTGGAGTAGATGCGCAGGCCGCCGGTGTAGAGGTAGTTGGTGGCCTCCTCTTTGGTGTAGCCGTATTTCTCCATCAGGTGGTCGATGACGTCGTCGATCATGTAGTCGGTGAAGTAGCTCTCGATCTTCTGGGCGTTGGCGGCGTACTCCTCGCTCTTGAATTCGGGCTCGGTATTGACCGCCTCGTCGTACTCCTCCTGGGTGATGTAGCCCAGTTCCAGCATCTTGCTGAGCACGTAGTCCCGCCGGGTCTTGTTGTTTTCGGGGTGGATAAAGGGGTTGTACTCGGAGGGGCTCTGGGTCATGCCGGCGATGGAGGCGCACTCCACCAGGGAGAGTTCAGACACGTCCTTGCCGAAGTAGACATAGGCCGCCGCCTGCACCCCGTCGGTGTTGTTACCCAGGTGGAAGGTGTTGAGGTAGGCCTCCAGGATGTCCTCTTTCGAGTACATCTTCTCCAGGTTCAGGGCGCGGAAGATCTCCCGCGCCTTGCGGGCATACCCCTCCAAAAAGTTGGTGGACTTGTCGTGGGTGATGTTTTTGATGAGCTGCTGGGTGATGGTGGAACCGCCCGGCCGCCCCTTGTAGATGGGGATGATCTCGTTGACGGTGGCGGCGATGGTGCGCTTCCAGTCCACCCCGTGGTGCTTGTAAAAGCGCTCGTCCTCCACCGCCACCACGGCGTGGATCATATTTTCAGGGATGTTCTCATAGTCCACCCAGATGCGGTTTTCGGCCGAGTTGAGGCGGGTCACTTCCACCTCTTCACCCGACCCGTCCTTGCCGTATACAATGGTGGTAAAGGCCAGCTTTACATTTTCCAGGCTCAAGATCTGGTCGTCGTTTTTCATGGTGCTGAAGACGTACATCATGAAAGAGGTGGCCGCAATGGACACCACGATCACCAGGATAAAGAATACCGTCAGGCAGACCTTGAACCATTTTCTCTCCCGCAGTTTCCGCTTGGGGCCCTTTTGGCCCTTTTTCGAGGCGGCGTTTGCGGCGGTCTGCTTGGTGGTTCCCTTCTTTTTCTCCGACGGGGACTTGCCGCCGTCCGGCGATTTTTGGTTGGGCACAAGCATAACCTCCTTCCAATGGTAAGTTATTATAGCATATACCGTCGATTTTGTTAAACCGATTTTTCTGCATATTCATTTATTTTTAAGAGAATACTGGACTCGAGAGGTGATTGATGTGACGAAAAACCGGTGGATTCTCTCGACCGTGACCGCTTTTCTCTGCTGCGCGGCCCTATTTCTTTCCAGCTTGTTGGTAGGATGGCACCGCGGCGCCGACTCTATGCAGACCGAGGCCCCTTCCCGCTATCTTCTGCGGGTGGAAAACGGGCAGCTGGCCGTCTACGCCGGCGGTTCCGGCCAGCCCGAACTCTGCGGAGAGGTGACCCTCAGCGCCCTGCCGGAAGAGGAGCAACAACACCTGCTGCAGGGCGTCTGGGCGGAGAGCCGCCAGGAGCTGGAGGGGCTGTTGCAGGACTATTCCAGCTGAGCGCGTCCCCCGCCCCCCTGTCGGCCCGGCCCTTTGGCCGGGCCGCTTTTTGCGCCGGTGCAGATTTCCAAAAAGGCGGTGGCCGCCGGGGTCAGGTACTTGTTTTTGTGGTAGACCGCGCAGAGGCTGCGCACCAGGGGCATCCCCTCCACCGCCAGGCGGCAGAGGGCGCCGGAGGCCAGTTCTTCGGCGGCCAGCCGCACCGGCAGCACGGCGATCCCCAGCCCCTGGCGGGCGGCCTCCTTCAGCGCCCGGGTGGAGCTGGATTCCCAGGCGGGACTCACCTCCATCCCCCGGGTGATGAGGGCGCTCTCAAAGACCTTGCGGGCGCCACTGCCCGCCTCCCGCAGCAGGAGGGGCTGGTGGGCCAACTCGCCCGGCGGCAGGGGCTGGCGGGCCAGCAGCGGGTGGCCGGGGCGGCAGAAAAGGCCCAGCTCGTCCTCCAAAAAGGGGTGGGCGGCCAGTTGGCCGTCCCGGGCGGGGCCGTCCATCAGCCCCATATCCAGCCGGTTTTCCAGCAGGAGGCCCTCGATGGTCTCGCTGCTGTCCACCCGCACCTGCACCTCCACCTCCGGCCAGGCGGCGGAAAACCGCTCCACGCAGCCGGGGAGGAACTCGCTGCCGACGGTGATGCTGGCGCCGATGCGCAGCCGGCCGCCCCGGCCGCCGGGCATCTCCTCCTCCAGCTGGTCGATGAGGTCGAGGATCTGCCCGGCCCGGGCCAGCAGCTGCCGCCCCGGCTCGGTGATGTGCAGCCGCCGGGAGATGCGGTCGAAGAGCCGGACGCCGTAGTGGCTCTCCAGCTCCGAGATGGCCAGGCTCACCGCCGGCTGGGTCATGTAGAGGCGGCGGGCCGCCTCGGTGGCGCTGCCGCACTGGCAGACCGCCGTGAAGATGCGCAGGTGGCGCAGGGTCATCCCGATCCCCTCCCTTTCATAAGTGATTCGATATTCATTTTATAAAATTATATTATTTTACTTATTAAAATGCAAGGCGTATACTGGGGGTGAAAAGAGAAAGAGGAGGCCATGCAGTTGGCAAAGAGAGATTTGCGGTTTTACTGGAAGCTGTTTTCTTCCACCTTCACCCTCAGCGCCTTTACCTTTGGCGGCGGGTATGTCATCATCCCCCTGATGCGCAAGAAGTTTGTGCAGCAGTACCACTGGCTGGAGGAGGACGAGATGCTCGATTTGACGGCCATCGCCCAGTCCTCCCCCGGGCCCATCGCCGTCAACGCGGCCATCATCATCGGCTACCGCCTGGCGGGGATGTTGGGGGCCCTGGTGGCCATTGCGGGCACGGTGCTGCCCCCCCTGATCATCCTCTCGGTGATCTCCCTGTTCTACCAGGCCTTTCGGGCCAACCAGGTGGTGGCCAACGTCCTGCGGGGGATGCAGGCCGGGGTGGCGGCGGTCATCGTCGATGTCACCGTCACCATGGGCTGGGGGGTCGCCAAGGAGAAGAACATCCTCTCCATCCTGATGATGGCGGCCGCCTTTGTGGCGACCTATGTCTTTAACGTCAACGTGGCCTTCATCGTGCTGGCCTGCGGCCTCATCGGCTTTCTCTGCTTCCGGCAGAAAAAGAGCGGGGAGGTGTCCAAATGATCTACCTGCAGCTGCTGTGGAGCTTCTTCCAAATCGGCCTGTTCAGCTTTGGGGGCGGCTACGCCTCCATGCGGCTGATCCAAAACCAGGTGGTCACCCTGCACCACTGGCTGGACATGACCCAGTTTGCCGACATCATCACCATCTCCCAGATGACCCCCGGGCCGGTGGCCATCAACTCGGCCACCTTCGTGGGCACCCACATCGCCGGGTTCTGGGGCTCCATCGTCGCCACCATCGGCTGCGTGATCCCCTCCTGCATCATCGTCATCGCCCTGGCCAAAATCTACACCAAGTACCGCCAGCTCGACGCCATGCAGGCGATTTTAAAGGGGCTGCGGCCGGCGGTGGTGGCCCTCATCGCCTCGGCGGGGCTGTCCATCCTCATCCTCTCCCTCTGGCAGGGGGGCGCGGTGAGCTGGTCGCCCGCCAGCGTCGACTGGATCTGCGCCGCGATGTTTGCCGCCGCCCTCTTCGTCCTGCGCAAGTGGAAACCCAACCCCATCTGGGTGATGGTGGGCTGTGGGGTCCTGGGCGCCATCATCTTTCCCTTTCTGGGCTGATCCCTTCCCCCGACACGGCCTCCCCTGCCCCCAAGGCAGTCAGAGAGGGTCGGCGCAGCGTTGCTGCGCCGACCCTCTCTCTTTTTTGTCTACAGGGACTGCCTGCCGAGGCGGATCTTGTAGCGAAAGACGTCGGTGTCCACATAGTCCTTCTCAAAGCAGATCGGCCGGTTGTCCGCGCTCAACCACAGAGAGGAGATCAGCAGTGCCGGCTTCTCCCCCCACAGGGGCGAGTGGTGAAACTCCACCCCCTTTAAATGGGTGACTGAAAAGCTGCTGGTCAGGTGATCCACCCGGGTGTGAAAGAGCAGTTCCAGCTCTCCGAGGGAGCGGGCCACCCGCTCACAGGCGTAGAGCTGGCTCTCCACCGCCAGTTGGCCGTCCAAAAAGTAGGCCGCCGGCACCATGGCAAGGCTCTCGCCGCCCGCCTCCAACTGGCTGTCCAAAAAGTCGTCCCGCTGGCCGAGCCGGACCGGGCCGGGCTGCACCTGCAGGGGGAGGTGCAGCCGCTCCAGCCGCTCGCGCACCGTCAGGCAGGCGGCGGGGGCCGCGTCCTCCGGGCTGGGCAGCCGCTGGGTGACAAAGGTGCCGCTGCCGTGACGGGTGCTGACATAGTCGTCCTCCTGCAGGAGCACCAGCGCTGTGCGAAGGGAGGTCCGCCCCACCCCCATCGCCTCGGCCAGCTTCGCCTCGCTCATCAGCTTTTCACCCGGGGCAAACGCGCCGGAGGCGATCAGCTCCCGCAGCCTGCGGTAGGCCAACAGGTAGAGGGGGGTGCGGTCCACCTCGTCCAGACGCAGTCTCTGCAGTTCACTGTCTCTCATAGATCCCCCTGATCACCCGTTCGCACCTGGCCATGATCGCCTCGGCGTCGATATCCACAAACTGCTTGCCCCGCAGGCGGACCGCCCCTTCCACCAGCACCGTGTCCACCTGAAAACCGGTGCCCGCGTGCAGGAAGTTGGAGAGCTGTGTCTCCTCCCCCACCAGGGAGACCTCCTGCATGTCCACCAAAATCAAATCCGCCCGGTTGCCCACCGCCACCCGGCCCAGGTCGTCAAAGCCGAGGGCGCGGGCGCCGTTTTCGGTCATCATCCGGTAGCACAGGGATTCCGGCAGGGCCTGCGGCCGGCCGGTGACCACCTTTTGCAGCAGCGCCCCGGCGTGCATCTCCCGCACCATGTCCCGGTTGGAGCTGGACGCCTCGCCGTCGCACCCCAGGGCGAGGTGCACCCCCTTGGCCGCCATCCGGTCGATGGGGGGGATGCCGTCGCTGATCTTCATGTTGGTGCAGGGGCAGTGGGCGACGGTGGCCCCGCTCTCGGCAATCATGTCCAGCTCCCGCTCTTCCAGCCAGATGCTGTGGGCGAGGATGGTCTTTTCGTCCAGGATGCCGTAGCGGTAGAGGGCCTCCCCCTCGCCCCAGCCGGTGCGGGCGCGGATCTGCTCCGTCTCCATCCGCCCCTCCGCCAGGTGGGTGTGGAAGGTGAGTCCCCGCTCCCGGGAGAAGGCCTTGAGGGCCTGCATCAGCTCCTTGCTGCAGGCGGGCAGTCCCAGCGGCGCCACATCGGTCCGGATCAGGCCGCCGTTCGTGTTGTGAAAGCGGGTGTAGATGTCCTCTGCCTGCCGCAGGGAGTTGTCCAGCCCCACCATGTAGGTCTTTTCGTTCTCGGCGACATCGGTGGCGCCCAGCCCCATCACCACCCGCAGCCCCGCCCTGTTGTACGCCTCGGCGGCGGCATCCACCCAGGGGTATTGGATCATGTCGTGAAAGGTGGTCACCCCAAAGCGCAGCCCCTGCAAAAGGCCCAGAAGGGTGCCATAAAAGTACTCCTCCTCGCTCAAGATCTGCTCGGTGGTGAGCATCTTCACCAGCCAGTTGGTGATGGCCAGCCCGTCCATGTGCCCCTTTTGCAGGGACTGCACCAGGTGGGTATGGGTGTCCACAAAGGCCGGCATGCAGAGCATCCCCCCCGCCTCCAGCACCGTCTCCCCCTCCCCCGGGGTCAGGGGGCCGATCGCGGCGATTTTTCCGTCCGCGATGCGGATGTCCGCATCCGCCGCCGTCAGGTCGTCGAACCGAGCCAGTTTGCAGTTTTTTATGAGCAGTGTTCCCCTATCCATCTCTCTTCGCCATCCTCTCTATCGCCCGCACGGCGATCTCGTAACAGGTGTGCAGCCGCCCCTCCAACTGCGCCGGTGAAAGGGCGTCGCCCCCCGACAGGTTGCCCTTTGCCACGTAGAGAGCTCCCGTCCGCATCCCCAAAATGGTGCCCAGCACAAACAGGGCGGAGGTCTCGTGCTCGATCAGCTCCACCCCGAGGGCGCGCCACCGAGCCGCTCGCTCCCCGCCGTCCGGGGCAAAGGGGCTTTCCAGGTAGTAGGCGTCGTGGCTGCGGAAGATGCCCGAGCGAAGGCGCTCCCCCCGCTCCCCCGCCGCGGCCAAAATCTCCTCCCACAACTCCGGGTCGCTGACGGCGGGGTATTCGGGGCCCACATACTCCCTGACGGTCCCCTCTCCCCGCACGCTCGCGGTGGCCGTCAACAGCGCGCCCGGGGCACAGTCGGGCTGCAGGGCAAAGCCCGCCCCCACCTTGAGCAGGGCGGTACAGCCGAGGTGAAAAAGCTCCTCCGCGGCAATGGCCATGGGCATGCACCCGTTCCCGGTGGACATGACGCTGACGGGCACCCCGCCCGCCGTCCCCGTGTAGGTCAGGTATTCCCGGTTGCGGCCGGTCTCCACGGCGCCCTCCAACAGCCCGGCGATCACCGGGACCTGTTCCATCTCCGCAGTCAGGATCACCGACGGGGCCACCTCTCCCACCCCCAGGCCCAGGTGGTGGATCTTGCCCCTCTCGTCCATCAATTTTTTACTGGCAAACGGCACGGTCTACTCCCCCTCTCCCTCTCGCAGCAGTTCGACGGCCCGCATCGACGCCCTGGTGGCGACCTCCACCCGCCGTTGCAGCCACTGGGGGTCTTTTTGGGCGGCGGCCGCCAGCGCCTCTTCCCGGTGCTCGTCAAAGAGACTGCCCATGGCGATGCAGATGGAGCCGGTCTTGATCCCCAGCAGGTGCCCCAGGGAAAACAGGGTGCCGCTCTCGTTCTCGAGCAGCTGCACATTGGTGTCCCGCCAGATTTGAATGCGCTCAAAGAGGCCGGGGTGCGCCCCGGGGGACTCCATATAAAAGCAGTCGTGCGAGCGGTAGAGGCCCACCACCGGCTCCTCCCCCAGCTCCCGGCAGGCCCGGCGCAGGGCGCTCACCACCCGGTAGTCGGCCACGGCGGGGAACTCGGGGGGCAGATACTCCTGCGAGGCCCCCTCCCCCCGGACGCAGCCGGTGGCGATGACCAGCGTCCCCGGGGAGAAGGGGAGCTGTATCGCCCCGCCGGTCCCCACCCGGATCACCGTGTCCACCCCCAGGTGTGAGAGCTCCTCCAGTGCCAGGGAGACGTTCATGCAACCCATCCCCGAGGACATGACCGAGATGGGCGCGCCCCCCGAAGTCTCCCCCGTATAGGTGGCAAAGGCGCCGCGCTGCCCCACAAAATGGGGCGCAGCAAACAACCTCTGCATCGCCTCACACCGGCCCGGGTCCCCCGGCATCAGCACCGCTGGCGCCACCTCTCCCCGCGCAAGGCCGATGTGGCGCAGCCGCCCCGTCTCGTCCCAGTCGGGTTTGCTCTGGTAATAGCGCAAACCGATCCCTCCACTCTTCACTTGTGTTATCACCATTATATTTTATATATTTCAATCAGTCAATATCAATTTTATATTCAATTTATCAAAATTAAGGCAAAAAAAGCCGCCGCCCAGGGGGGGCAGCGGCTTGGAACCGGCGCTAGACCTTATCTTTAAAATAGGAGTGGGCACAGTAGAGGGCGCCCGCCGGGTTGTGGGCCAGGGCCCTGTCCTTGGTGACCAGGGTGGTGGTGGGCGCCTGGGCGTATTTGTAAAAGAGGGAGTCGTGCCCCACACAGAGGCCGATGACAATGTTGAACTCGGTCTGCTGCTCATTTAAGAGCATGGCCTGGGCGATGGGGTTGCACATGGGCTCGAACTGACCGGGGTGGACCTTGTCCTCCTCCCCCAGACCCACCTGCTCCTTGGGCACCCCGCCGGCCTTGCAGATGGCCGAGACCACCGTAAAGCCGTGGGCGCGAAAGATCTCGCAGGCGATCCGCCCCTCCTCCTTCAGGCCGCCGCAGAAGGCCACCCCCAACTTCTGGTAGCCCATGGCCTTGCAGAACTCGGTGATCTCCCGCACCCGGGGCCAGCGGCCGTAGCCGGTGGCCTCGATCTTGGAGCTCTCCAGGTAGAACTTGTGGTTTTCCTCTTCGCCGTATTTGGCGAAGGCGGCCTCCATCAGCGGGGTGTTGCGGATGGGGCAGTTTTTGGGCAGCTTCTCAAAGTCGCCGGACTGGCAACCGTGAACGGTGCAACTTCCACAGGTGTAGTACACGATCTCTCTCCTCTCTGCGGGCCGCGGTCTTGGTGGCCCTTTCCCCCATGATACCTCGACCCAGGCGGAGAAGCAATCGCTTTTCCCATCGGGAATTTAGATGGGGACCCCAACCTCTGTGGACTCCTTCTCACCCGTGGGGCAGCCCGTCTCGGTCCTCTCGTTTGCGGCAGGGAAAGGCGGCGGACAAGGCAGGGGAAAGGGCCACGGCTGCAGCCACCCCATGCCGGGGCCATGGCGGTTCATCTCGGCCCTCCTCGTTTGCAGCAAAGGAAAGCGACCATCGAGACAGGGGAAGGGGCCCTGGCTGCGGCCACCCCGCGCTGAGGCCAGGGAGGCCTGTCCCGGCCCTCCCCACTTGCGCTAAAGGCGAGGGGACCTAAAGCAAAGAGGAAGAGGGCCCGGCTGCTACCGCCCCGCGCCGGGACCAGGACGGCCCGCTCTGCTCACAGTCCGCTGTCCAAGGTCATGGCAGTCTCTCTTTTTTCCCAATCGGCGGCCGTCAGCTCCCTTGGCTCCTCAGTGGTAAAGGGAGCGGGAGTATATCCACCGCCAGGGAGCAGCCCTGTCCCGGCAGGCTCAGTGCAAGAGGCTCACCTCAGGGCGGCAAAGACCCGCTCTAGGCTCTTTTTAGGGTCCCTGCTCTGCGGCGCTGTGCCGGTGGCGGCCAGCGCGCCGCCCAAACGCCGCTTCAGCGAGCGCGCCTGAAAGTTCCGCCCCACAGCCGGGTCGCCTGCCTCTCCTCTGCTGCCATCCCTTCACAACAGGAGAGGCCGGCCTTGCGGCCGGCCTCTCCCCACGCATTGGGCGTCTATTCTACGATGGTGCCCCCCAGGAGGGCGTAGAGTTCCTTGGTCTCCTCGTCGCTGGCGCCGGTGAAGTAGTAGATGCCGCTCTCCCCCTCCAGGCGGACGGCGCAGCCGCTGCCGCCGTTGAGGTAGAGGTGGGCGCTCTCGCCGTTTGCCAGCAGGTACTGGCCGCGGAAGGTGCCGTTGAACTCCTTCACCTGGCTCTCGGCCTTCTGGCGCCGGGGCAGCTCGCTCTGCAGGGTGATTTTGGCCCCGGAGAGGGGCACCTCCCCCTTTTCGCCCCCGGCGATCACCAGGGTGCCGTCCTGCACGGTGTAGCTGTTGGGGGAGAAGGCAAAGGTAAAGCTGACGGAGAAGTAGAGGAATCCGGTGAGGATGCCCGCCAGCACAAAGACCAGCTTCATGGTCTTTGTCCCGGCGCTGACAAAGGTCTTGCAGAGAAAGCGGACAAACAGCCCCAGGTAGATGCCCATGAACAGCTCTTTATAAAAATAGAGATTGCACAGGGACAGCACCCCCGAGACAGCGGCCGCCGCTCCCATGAGGTAGAGGCTGCGCACGGCGCTGGTCTTGCGCTTTGCCTCCATCTCCTGCATCTCTTCCTCGCTCATGTCGGGGTTGTAGTAGGTGACAAACAGGGTGAGTTTGCCGGTCTGGGTGAGATAGCCCAGGGCGGCCATGGCAACGGCCAACAAAATAGGTAGCACGGGTTGTCCTCCTTGCAGGGCGGGCCTGGCCGCCTGTGTTTTTTCGATAACTTTTAGTCTATCACAGACGACCCCAAAAAGCCAGAAGCATTTTTTGAATGCTGTTAATTTTCTGTCAATGACCGTCATATTCGTCGTTTGCTACAATGTGAAACGACTATAATTATGCAAATTCACCTAATAAAACGGCGTTTTCAAGTTGAAATCTCACCTTTTCTTCGCTATAATGGTAAACAGGAAAAGTTGTTTTTTTACAACCAAAACCGCACTTTAGAAAGGGGCATATCACCTATGACGAACAACAAGAATGTCTTGAACTGGGTCGACGAGATGGTCGCGCTGTGCAAGCCGGACAAGGTTGTCTGGATCGACGGCAGCAAGGAGCAGCTCGAAGAGATCCGCGCGCTGAGCGTCTCCACCGGCGAGATGGTCAAGCTCAACGAGGAAAAACTCCCCGGTTGCTATATTCACCGCACCGCTGAAAACGACGTGGCCCGTGTCGAGGGCCGCACCTTCATCTGCACCCGCAACAAAGAGGATGCCGGTCCGACCAACAACTGGGAGGACCCGAAGGTCATGTACGAGAAGCTGGGCGCCATGTTTGACGGCGTCATGAAGGGCCGCACCATGTATGTCATCCCCTACTGCATGGGCCCCGTCGGCTCCAAGCTGTCCAAAGTCGGCGTCGAGCTGACCGACTCCACCTACGTGGTGCTGAACATGGCCATCATGACCCGCATGGGCCAGGCCGCCTGGGATCACCTGGGCGACGAGTCCAACGACTTTGTCCGCGGCCTGCACTCCAAAGCCGACATCGACGAGGAGAAGCGCTACATCGTCCACTTCCCCGAGGACAACACCATCTGGTCCATCAACTCCGGCTACGGCGGAAACGTGCTGCTGGGCAAAAAGTGCTTTGCTCTGCGCATCGCCTCCTTCCAGGGCAAAAACGAGGGCTGGATGGCCGAGCACATGCTCATTTTGGGCCTTGAGAACCCCCAGGGCGAGGTCAAGTACGTGACCGCCGCCTTCCCCTCTGCCTGCGGCAAGACCAACCTGGCCATGCTCATCCCCCCCGAGATCTACCAGCAGAAGGGCTACAAAGTCTGGACTGTCGGCGACGACATCGCCTGGATGCGCATCGGCGACGACGGCCGCCTGTGGGCCATCAACCCGGAGAACGGCTTCTTCGGCGTCGCCCCCGGCACCAACATGAAATCCAACCCCAACGCCCTGATCTCCACCCAGAAAGACACCATCTTCACCAACGTGGTGCACAACCTGGACGAGAACACCGTCTGGTGGGAGGGCCTGGACAAGAACCCGCCGAAAAACGCCCTGGACTGGAAGGGCAACAAGTGGGATCCCGAGAGCGGCGTCAAGGGCGCACACCCCAACAGCCGTTTCACCGCCCCCGCCATCAACTGCCCCTGCATCAGCTCTGAGTTCGACAACCCCGAGGGCGTGCCGGTGACCGCCATCGTCTTCGGCGGCCGCCGCGCCAAGACCGCTCCCCTGGTCTACCAGGCCAGAGATTGGGAGCACGGCGTCTTCGTCGGCTCCATCATGGCCTCTGAGACCACTGCCGCCGCCACCGGCGCTGTCGGCGTGGTCCGCCGCGACCCCATGGCCATGCTCCCCTTCTGCGGCTACCACATGGGCGACTACTTTGCCCACTGGCTGGAGATGGGCAAGAAGCTGGGCGACAAGGCCCCCAAAATCTTTAACGTCAACTGGTTCCGCACCGACAACGAAGGCCACTTTATCTGGCCCGGGTTCGGCGACAACATGCGGGTGCTGGAGTGGATCATCAACCGCTGCGACGGCAAGGCCGACGCCGTTGAGACCCCCATCGGCTACGAGCCCAAGCCCGAGGACATCAACCTCGAGGGACTGGACATCGACCTGGAGACCCTGAAGGGTCTGCTGAGCGTGGATGTGGACCTCTGGAAAGAGGAGGCCAAGGGCATTCACGAGTTCTACGGCAAGTTCGGCGATCACCTGCCCAAGGAGCTGGCTCACCAGCTGGAGATCCTGGAGGAGAACCTGAACAAGTAACCTTCCCCTTTCGTGCGACAAAGGGCCTGCGCAACATTGCGCAGGCCCTTTTTGCATCCCCCGCCTCTCAAAAGGGGGCGGGAACGCGCCAAACGCGCCCGGCGGGCTTTTACCGCCGGGCGCGTTTGACCTGTGGGCGCGGGCCCCTAGTGGCCCCGGTGTTTCTCCCGCCGCTTTTCCTGGCGCAGGGCAAACTGCCGCTCCCGCTCGGCCTCCCGCTGCTGGCGGGTAAAGGTGCGGCGCTCTTTCTTGCCCGCTTCCCGCTGCAGTTGCAGCGCCTGCTGGGCCTTGGTGCCGTTCCCCCGCCCTTCCAGCGCGCGGCGGATGACCCGCTGCATCCGCTTGGGGTTCACCCGTCTGTCACCCGCTGGGTCCTCCCCCGCGACCGGGGGGCTGAAGCGCAGCCGGTCCCACCCCGCGAGCATCCGCTCGTAGACCTGGTAGTCTTTGGGCTCGGCGCCGAAGGTGATCTTGCAGACCTCCACCCGGCCGTCCTCCCACCGCTCGTAGAGCCCGACCCAGAACGGGTCCTCAAAGTACACGGTCAGTTTCGCTCTTGTCTGTACCACAGACGATCCCTCCTTTAAAGAGAATATCCTGCGGGGCGCCTGTCGGCGCACCCAGCGGAGAAGGGACAACCAAAGGAGGCAGGTTACTGACGGCTTGCGCCGCGCCTGGACTACCCGACCAGGCCGTGTTTTTATCCCCGCAAGGCCATTCTACACCCTTTTAGGGGGGAGTCAAGGGCAAACAGGAGCGCCCCGACTGCTATCCGTCGGGGCGCTCCTGTTTGTTTTCGTGTGGCGGGTCAATCGGCCTTCTGGGGCTGGGGTGCGGGCTCTCCCTGTGGAGAAGCCACCCCCTCCCGGGGCATGGCGGCGATCTGCGCGTTTAGCTGCCGGAAGAAGAGGAGGACGATCGGCACGCAGGCCAGGGCGGTCACCAGGTCGGCGATGGGCTGGCTGCACTGCACCCCCAGCACCCCGATGAGGGAGGGCAGGGTGTAGATGAGGGGGAGGAAGAACAGCCCCTGCCGGGCCACCGAGATGAAGGTGGCCTGCCGGGGTTTGCCCAGGGACTGAAAGAGCATGTTGCTGATGACGATGAAGGAGTGCAGGGGCAGGCTGCAGCATTGCAGGCGAAAGGCCAGGGCGCCGATGGCGATGACCACGGGGTCGTCCCGGCGGAAGATGGCCATGATCTTGGGGGCGAGGGCAAAGCCCGCCGCCGAGAGGACCAGCAGCCCGCAGAAACCCACCTTCAGGCAGAAGAGGTAGGCCTTTTTCACCCGGTCATAGCGGCCTGCGCCGTAGTTGTAGCCGCAGACCGGCTGAAAGCCCTGCCCAAAGCCCAGCATGGCCGAGAGGATGAACATGAACACCCGCCCCACCACCGACATGGCGGCCACCGCCGGGTCGCCGTAGGCCCGCGCCGCCACATTCAGGGAGATGGAGGCAAAGGAGGCCAGCGCCTGCCGGAAAAAGGACGGCATGCCGGTGACTACGATTTTTTGGTAGAGGTCCCAGCGCAGGCTCACCTTGCGGATGTTGATGCGCACGGTGCTGCGGCGAAAGAGGTAGTTGGAGAGAAGGATGCAAAAGCTGATGCACTGGCTGAGCAGGGTGGCGATGGCTGCCCCCGAGATGCCCATGTCGAAGACAAAGATGAAGAGGGGGTCCAGAGCGATGTTGAGCACCCCGCCGGTGGCGATCCCCACCATCGAGAGGACCGCCTTCCCCTCGGAGCGCAGGTCGTTGTTCATCACAAAGGAGGCGCACATGATGGGCGCGCCGAAGAGGATGTAGCGGGCGTAGTCCTGCGCGTAGGGCAGAATGGTCTCGGTGGCACCCAGCAGCCGCATCAGGTTTTTCATGGACAGAAGGCCGATGACCGTGATGCAGAGCCCCAGGAGCAGGGCGGTAAAAAAGGCGGTGGAGGCCACCCGGTCGGCCTCGTCCTTCTTCTCCTGTCCCAGCAGGCGGGAGATGTTGCTCCCCGAGCCCATGCCCAGGGTAAAGCCCACCGCCTGGATGATCGCCATCAGGGAGAACACCACCCCGACGGCGCCGGTGGCGCTGGTGCCCAGTTGGCTGACAAAAAAGGTGTCCGCCATGTTGTAGATAGAGGTCACCAGCATGCTGATGATGGTGGGGACGGCCAGTTTGCCGATGAGCCGTCCCACCGGTTCGGTGGTCATCTTGAGGAATTGGGCGCGGTCCTCGGTCGCGCCGGAAGGTTCGCTTGCCATGGGTCCATCACCTGTCTTTCTCGCTGTAACGTATTGTTCACATGTATTATAAGACCCCGTTTTTCAAATGTAAAGCGCCCTCCTCCCCCGTTTTGCGCAAAAAGAGAAGGGGGACGGCCGTCCCCCTTCTCTCCTTTGGCTCTCTGTCTGTCCGCTCCCTAGCGGGCGCTGGCCTTCCGCTTCTTCAGCACCACCAGTGCCGCCGCGCCGAGGGCGGCTGCCAGGCCGGCCCCCAGCAGGATAGCGCTGTCGCCGGTGATGGGGGTGTCGGCCTTCTCCCCCTCGCCGGGCTGCTCCTCCGGGGTGTCGCCGGGCTCCTCCTCGTCCGGCGGGGTGGTCTGGGAACCGGTGGCGGGGATCTCCACCGCCGCCCGGGCATAGCCGCAGACGCTACACACCTCGTGCTTGTTGCCGACCTCGGTCTCGGTGGCCTCTTTGTCGATCACCCAGACAAAGGTGTGGGCGGCGCGCTCGCTCTCGGCGCCGCACTCGCAGCTCTTCCAGTGCTCGGCCGCATCGCTCTGCCAACTGCCGTACTGGTGGCTGTGCTCTACAAACTGGCCGTTCTCGGGGTCCAGCAGCAGACCGCCGTTTTCCGGGTTGACAATGGCCTCGCTGGGCTTGGTGGTGGCCAGTTCCAGGTAGACAAAGGGCTTTTCCTCCGCCGCCTTGCTCTCGTAGCTGACCGCCGCGCCCTCGGCGAAGGTGAGGGTGGCTTTGCCGTATCTGTCGTCCAGGTTCACGCCGTACCAGGAGTGTTCCCCGGTCACGGCCCGGAAGGTCCCCTCAATGGTCACGTTGGAACTGTTGTTGACCAGCGGCGCCCCCGTCTTGGCGGCGCTGTGGTCCAGCTCTACATTGCGCAGGGTCACCCCGTCGGCGCCCCAGATGTCCAGGGCGTGTTTGTTGGCCGCGGTGGCTACCAGCTGCAGGTCCTCCAGGGTCACGCCGTCGGCCTCCACCTTCACGAGGTTGATCTGGCCGTGGCTCCCCATCTGGAAATTGTCGGCCGCGGTGATGGTGTGGCCGCCGCCGCGGATGCTCACCCCGTCGGCGCGGAGGTAGACCATCTCGCTCACGGCGATGTCCTCGGTCAGCTCCACCGTGGTGCCGGGGCGCAGGTTGTCCGAAATCTGCTTGACAAAGTTCGACTTGTTGTCGACCTTGATGGTCAGCCCCTCCAGGGACACCTTGTCCCCGCTCACGCCGGGGTTCCAGGCATAGCCGTACACCTCGTCGGAATAGCCCGCATAGGTGTTGTTGGCAAAGTCCTGGGTCACGTTTTTCACCGTCACCGAGCCCGAGGTGACCGACTTGGCGCTGATCCAGGAGGCCATCTCCACCCCTTCGATGACGGTGTTGCCCGCATCGGCGCTGCTGATGTAGATGGAGCCGCTGCTGACAGAGCCGTCGGGGGCTTGGAGCGTGCCCAGCACAATGTCTTTCAGGGTCAGGTCCTTGCCGCCCATCAGCTCGACGGCCTTGTTGCACTGGCCGTCGTAAAAGCTGTTGGGGTTCCCCTTGAGGGTCAGGTTCTCCAGGGTGACGCCGTCGCCGCCGACGGTGACGAAGTTCTGCCCGGCCCAGTTGCCGGTGGCGGGGTCGTACGAGCTGGTGATCGAGACCTCGCCCTCGCCGCGGATGCTCAAATCATCGACAAAGAGGGGGAACACAAACCCCTTCTCCACCCCATTGATGTTTGCCACAACGTCCAGACAGTCGTCTCCCAGGTCGTAAAGACCCGCTTCCAGCACCCAGGTCTGCCCGTCTTTCTGGTTGTGGATGGCCTCCACCAGCTCCTGCGAGCTGGAGATGCGGACCGTCTCCTCCCCTTTGGCCAGGGTCTGGGCGGGGACCGCTGCCGCCACCAGTCCCAGGCTCAACAGGACCGACAGCACTCTCTTCATCTTCATGGTTTCCCTCCTGTAAAATGAGTTTGTTGGCGGGGGCGGCCGCAGTGGCCGCCCCCTGCTAAAAAGGTGTAGGTTGTCGTTCGCCCCGCCGTTTTGGCTGAAACAAACAAAAAAACCAACCTGTGACGAACACAAGTTGGCATACAAAAATAAACAAAATACATTTATATTCAGAACGAAAACTTACACTTTTGCACAATCACCATACCTCTTTTTGAAGATTTTGTCAAGATAAATGGACAAATATTCCTCCATCACCAAATGGTTCCTTCTTCGTCCCTCCGTGTGCCGCTGCCGGTATTTCCCCCTTGTCCCCCTCTCCCCCCTCTGGTATACTTGTAAAAAACCATCTCTTTTATAAAGGAGGGCGAGCGCCGTGCCGGTCTTTTTTTGGTGGTATCTGGCCGCCGTCAATCTGGCGGCCCTCTTTGCCTGCCTGGCGGACAAGCGCGCCGCCGTCAAGGGCCGCTGGCGCATCTCCGAGCGGGCGCTGCTCACCCTCTGCGCGCTGGGGGGCGGACCCGGCTTCTATTTGGGGATGCACTGGTTTCACCACAAGACCCGCCACAGAAAGTTCACCTGGGGGGTCCCAGCCCTCAGTCTGCTCTGGCTGGCGGGGATGGCCGCCTGGCTGTGGTTGGGCCGGGCGTAAAGGGGGGAGGGCGATGCCGCCCTCTTTTTTTCTGTCCTTTTTGGATTTAAGGATTCTTTAATATCTTTTGCCCTATACTCGGTCTTACCGAGAGCAGAAAGGGGCTTTTTCATGTACCTGCACATCTTAAAAAAGGACCTGCGGCGCAAAAAGACCATGAACGCCATCCTCCTCGTCTTCATCGCCCTGGCGGCGACCTTCATCGCCAGCAGCGCCGGCAACTTGATCGCCATCTCCACCGCCCTGGACAGCTATTTCGACAGGGCCGGTCTGGGGGATTTTACAGTCGTCACCGCCAACAACGGCGGGAATGACGGCGAGTTGATCGACTTTTTAAACGAGAGCGAACTGGTGGAGAGCTGGGGCCGCAGCGAGCACCTCTACTTGGGGCAAAACCTCTGGCGAAACGGCGAGGCGCTGGAACTGCAAAACACCGGCTTCCTCAGCTCCCTCGACGCCCAGCTGACCTTTTTCGACAGCGACGACCGCCCCCTCACCGCCATCGAGGACGGGACCATCTACCTCCCCCTCAAGGTGATGGAGGACGCCGGTCTGGTCCGGGGCGACACCATCACCCTGCGCACCGGGGCGCTGGAGATGGACTTCACCGTCGCCGGCAACGTCAAAGACGCCTTTCTCGGCTCCTCCATGATGGGTTCCTCCCGGCTGCTCATCAGCCGGGGCGACTACCAGACCCTTGCCCGGGAGGGCGACTGGGACAACCAGACCGGCGCCATCTACTCGGTCAAGACCGGCGACGCCCCGGCGCTGCAGCGGGCGTACAACCGCCTGGGCTTTCCCGCGGTGGTGGCCTGCGACCGCTCCCTGGTGGCCACCACCTACGTCATGGACACGGTGGTCGCCGCGGCCCTCTTGGCCGTCAGCGCCTGCCTCATCCTCATCTCCCTGGTCATCCTCCGCTTCACCATCACCTTCACCCTGGAGGAGGAGTACCGCGAAATCGGCATCATGAAGGCCATCGGCATCCCCGCCCGCAAGATCCGCGGCCTCTACCTGGTCAAATACCTGGCCATCGCCCTGGCGGGGGCGACCGCCGGCTTCTTCGCCAGCATCCCCTTCGGCAACCTCTTTTTGGAGCGGGTGGGCAAAAACATCGTCCTTCCCGCCGCCGGGGGCGGCGGGGTCCTCCTCCACCTGCTCTGCTGTGTCCTCATCGTGGCGGTGGTCGTCTCCTTCTGCTCCCTCTGCACCCGGCGCATCGGCTCCCTCTCCCCCATCGACGCCATCCGCAGCGGGAAGAGCGGCGAGCGGTTCCACCGCAAGGGGGCGCTGCGCCTCTCCCGCGGGCGGATGCCGGTCCTCCCCTTTCTGGCCCTGGGGGACATCCTCAGCGGCTTTCGCCGCTTTGCGGCCCTGCTGGTCACCTTTACCATCGGCATCGTCCTCATCATCGTGCCGGTGAACACCGTCAACACGCTGGGCAGCGGCCATCTCATCGACCTGTTCGGGATGGTCGAGAGCGACCTCTACCTAAACAGCGACGAGCGCACCATGGAGTTTTTGGTCCCCGGCGGGCGGGAGAAGCTGCGTGCCCACCTGCGCCAGACCGAGGAGACGCTGGCCCAGGAGGGGATGCCCGCCGACTGCTGGGCCGAGACCATCTTTCGCTTTCGCATCTCCCTGGGGGAGGAGAGCACCTCCGCCTTTGCCATTCAGGGCACCGGCGTCGATGCCGGCCGCTACACCTATTCCAGCGGCAGCGCCCCCGCCGGGCCCGGCGAGGTGGCCCTCACCCACATCACTGCCGACGCCGTCGGCGCCCAGATCGGCGACCGGGTCAAAATCAAGATCGGCGGGGAGGAGAAGTCCTTCCTGGTCACCGCCATCTACCAGTCGATGAACAATTTGGGCGAGGGCATCCGCTTCTCGGAAAAGGAGGATCTCGACTACCACTACGGGTTCGGCGGTTTTGCCACCCAGGTGGCCTTTCGCGACCACCCCAGCGAGGGGGAGATCGCCGCGCGGGCCCAGCGGCTGAAAGAGCTCTTCCCGCGCGAGCGCATCTACACCGGGGCCGGATACGTCAGCTATATGATCGGGGACACCGCCGAGCAGGTCGACCAGGTCAAGCAGCTGATCGTGGCGGTCATCCTCGCCATCAACGCCCTGGTGGCCCTGCTAATGATGAAGAGCTTTCTCACCCGGGAAAAGGGCGAGATCGGGATGCTCAAGAGCATCGGCTTTCGGGACGGGGCCATCCTCGCCTGGCAGGTGCTGCGCATCGGCATCATCCTGGCGGCGGCCACCCTGTTGGGGGCGGCCCTCTCGGGGCCCATCGCCCAGCTCTCGGCGGCCAAGGCCTTTGAGATGATGGGGGCCAGCCACATCGAGTTCGTCGTCCACCCGCTGGAAGTCTATCTCTTTTACCCCCTGCTGGTGCTGGCCGTCACCCTGGCCGTCAGCGCCCTGGCGGCCCTCCCCATCCGCCGCATCTCCCCCCGCGAGACCAACAACATTGAATAAAAGGAGCGAATGACCATGGCTACTGCGCTGCAAACCAAAGACCTCTGCAAGACCTATATTGTCAACAAGCGGCAGAACAACGTCCTCAAAAACGTCGACCTCACCGTGGAGGAGGGGGAGATGGTGGCGGTGATGGGTCCCTCGGGCTCGGGCAAGTCCACCCTCCTCTACGCCGTCTCGGGGATGGACTGGATCACCGCCGGCAGCGTCTCCTTTTTCGGGCGGGAGTTGGCGGGGATGCGCCCCCGGGAGCTGGCCGACACCCGGCTCGAGGAGATGGGCTTCATCTTCCAGCAGATGTACATGCTCAAAAATCTGACGGTGCTGGACAACATCATCCTCCCCGCCTGCCAGTCCAAAAGGGAGCGGAGCCCCCGGCGGGAGATCGTGGCCCGCGGGGAGGGGCTGATGCGCAAACTGGGCATTGTCGAGACCGCCGACAGCGACATCAGCGAGGTCTCGGGGGGGCAGTTGCAGCGCGCCTGCATCTGCCGCAGCCTCATCAACCGGCCGAAGATGATCTTTGCCGACGAGCCCACCGGCGCCCTCAACCGCGCCGCCTCGGACGGGGTGATGGAGAAGTTGGAGGAGATCAACCGGGAGGGGACCACCCTCCTGCTGGTGACCCACGACGTGAAAGTGGCCTCCCGCTGCGGCCGGGTGATTTACCTCGTTGATGGAAACATCAAAGGGGAGTATACTTTTGAGGAGAGCCAGCCCCGCGCCAGAGAGCGGGCGCTGAGCAACTGGCTCATCGAGATGGGCTGGTAAAACCCCGCAGAAGAGAGGAGGGCGCGCCGTGATCGACGTGTTGGTGGTGGAGGACAACCGGGAGCTGGGGGAACTGCTCTGCGACTTTTTAAAGGCCGAGGGCTACCAAACCGCCCTCGCCCCCACCGGGGAGGAGGGGCTGGCCCTGGCCCACCGGGAGGGGGCCCGGCTGGTGGTACTGGACGTCATGCTCCCGGGGATGGACGGCCTCGCCGTCTGCCGCGCTCTGCGGCAGGAGGGGGACCTGCCCATCCTGGTGGTGAGCGCCCGGTCGGAAAAGGAGGACAAACTGGCCGGGCTGCGCCTGGGGGCGGACGACTACATCGAAAAGCCCTACGACGTGGACATCCTCCTGGCCAAGATCCGTGGCATCTTTCAGCGGCGGTACGAGCGCACTGCCCTGCGCGACGGCGACCTCGCCCTGGACCGGCAGCGCCGCGCCGCCACCCTGGCGGGGAGGCCCCTGGCCCTCACCGCCAAGGAGTTCGACCTCCTCTGGCTGCTGGTGGAGCACCGCGGCAAATCCCTGCGCAAGGAGTGGATCTTTGACCGCATCTGGGGAACAGACAGCTTCAGCGAGCCCCAGACCCTGACGGTGCACATCCAGTGGCTGCGCCAAAAAATCGAGTGCGATCCCAGACACCCTGCCCGCATCCTGACGGTCTGGGGGGTGGGTTACCGCTTTGAGGGGGAAGCCGATGAAGCGCTTTAGCCGTCTGTTTTTCGCCGTCGTCCTGGGGTTGGCCGCCCTCATTCTGGGCGTCAACCTGGCCTTCCTCCTCCCCGCCCGGGAGGGGGGCGGTGGGGCGCGCCCCCACCAGGTGGAGATCAGCCGGCTGGCGCGGGCGATCGCCGCCGGGGGCGAGGGGGCCATCGACCTCACAGACTGCCGCTACGTCACCCGGGTGACCCCCCTGCTGCCCGGAGAGGACGCGGCCGCCTTCTTTGCCGGCGAAAACCTGGACGCGGCCGTCCGCCAGATCGGCGACACCTGCTACCGCTTCGACTACCGCCTCCCCACCGGCGGCGACAGCACCCTCTTTTGGGCTGCCAACGGGGGGATGATCGCCATGGCGGTCCTGGTGCTGTCCCTCCTTTTTGTCGTCTGGCGGCTCGTTTTGCGGCCCTTTGAGCGGCTGCGCGAGCTGCCCTTTGAGCTGGCCAAGGGCAACCTGTCATCCCCCCTGCCCGAGAGCCGGGGCCGCCTCTTCGGGCGCTTTCTCTGGGGGCTGGACCTGCTGCGGGAGGAGCTGGAGCGGCGGCGGGCGGCGGAACTCTCCTTGCAGCGGGAGAAAAAGTCCCTCCTCCTCTCCCTCTCCCACGACATCAAGACCCCTTTGAGCGCCATCAAGCTCTACGCCAAGGCCCTGCGTCAGGACCTCTACGGGCCGGAGCGGCGGGGGAAGATCGCCAGGCGCATCGGCCAAAAGGCGGACGAAATCGAGTCCTTTGTCTCCCAGCTGGTCACCGCCTCCAGCGAAAATCTGCTGCAGTTGGAGGTGCGTTCAGGCGAGTTCTACCTCCGCCAACTCGTCGGCGCGCTCACCGCCTACTACCCGGACAAGCTGTCCCTGCAAAAGACCGACTTTCGGGTGGGCCCCTGGAGCGACTGCCTTTTGAAAGGGGACCTGGACCGGGCGGTGGAGGTGGCGCAGAACCTGCTGGAAAATGCCATCAAGTACGGAGACGGCGGTTGGGTCGCCCTCTCCTTTGATTGGGAGGAGGACTGTCTCCTCCTCACCGTAAAAAACAGCGGCTCCCCCCTGCCCGAGGGGGAGTTGCCCTATCTCTTCGACAGCTTCTGGCGGGGCTCCAACGCCGCAGACCAGCCCGGCAGCGGGCTGGGGCTGGCCATCTGCCGCCAGCTGATGGCGAAGATGGACGGCGAGCTCTTCGCCCAGGTGGGGGAGGGGGAGATGGCCTTTACCGCCGTCTTTCGCAAGCCCGGCGGGTAAGTCCCCCTCCCGGCCCGATTAGCTCCCCTCCCCCCTTCGCGGCAAAAGACTTCTGCGCAAACAAAGCCAGGGGGCGAGACCCGATGCACCGGGTCCCGCCCCCTGGCTTTGTCCCTTCGATCTGCCATCTACCCCGCGGCGATAGGGCGGCACTCCAGGTAAAACCGCTTGTCCCACGCCTCGCCCATGGAAAAGGTCTTGCGGGGAAGAGCGCCGTCCGCCGCCACGGCGGGGAAGAGCGACTCCTTCTCCATCCCCTCCAGCAAAAAGCCGACACACCCCTCGTCTCGGGACAGACGGCGGACCACATCCGCCCCGTGGATGTAGTCCACCCGGCCCCCCTCTCGGGCCAGATACCCGTCCAAAAAGGCCTGCAGGGTGCCCACCGACAGGTTGGCCAACTGTCTGCCAAAGGCAAAGCGCTCCTCCCGCTCTCCCAGGCAGAGGGTGACGCTCTGGCCCCCCTCGCCGGGGGCGGCGTCCAGCTCTTCCCGCAGGGCGGCCAGCAGTTTTTCGCCGTCGACATCGAACACCACCCGGTGGATGGGCTCAAAATCCAGGGCCGGGTCGTGGAGGTTGACCACCTCCGCCAGGGCGTAGCGGGCCGGGTGCATCGCCGCCTCCCCGGCGGGCAGGGACCGTTTGATCTCCTCGTAATGGGCCTTAGCGGCCGCCAGGGAGTGGTTGCCGTCCCCCACGGCAAAGAGGAAGGGGGATTTCAGCGACAGGGCCCGCAGGGCGCCCATCACCCGCACCGCCTCGTCGTCATCGCAGAGGAAACCCTGCAGGTGGCCGCTGTCCTCCATCAAATCGAAGTCGTAGACCTGGCTCAAGTCCCCCAGCCGCCGGGCCGTGGGCTCGATCATCGTCCCCTCCGGGTCGTTCACCAGCAGCATGATGTGGGGACATTCCAGCAGGGCTTGCCGCCGCACCGCCACCCGCGGGGGGATGCGCTCGAGCACCGTGCCCTCGGTGGCCCGCACCGGACACTGTGCGTCCGGGCGGTAGTCGTACTGCTCCAGATCCAAAAGCCCCACCAGTCCCTGGCGCACCCGGCCGGAGCGCAGGGTGCGGCGCAGGTAGACAAAGCCGGTGGCAGCCCGAAAGACCCCCTCCTCCACGTACCGGCGCATGGCGGCGGCCGTGGCGGCCACCCGCTCCCCCTCCTGCGGGGTGCCCAGGTAGCACTCGGGGACGATCATCCGCAGGGCCGAGGGGGCATCCCCCACCCGCTTTTCCACCCGCTGCCAGTAGTCGGGCTGGGCGGTGTACTGGTCACAGGCCACCACGCTCCACTTCTCCATCTCCTCCACAAGGGGGAAATAGATGTCCCCCGGGTAAAATCCCAATCCAGCCACAGCTGCCGCTCCTCTCTCTTTCTCCTATCTCTTCTTGAGGCGGATCTCCCCGCTGGAGAGCGCCTGCACCTCCCTGCCCGTTTGCAGCAGGGCGCGGCCCTCGCCGTCGACCCCCTCAAAGACCGCCTGGTACCGCTCGCTTCCCCGCGCGACCTCCACCGTCTCCCCGACCCAGAGGAGCCGGGCGCGGTACCCCTCCAGCAGGGACTGGTTCCCCTCCCCTTGCAGCAGCTGATCAAAGGCCCCTTCCAGCCGCTGCAAAAGGGCGGCCAGCAGGGCCGCCCGCGCCGGAGAGGGGCCGCCCAGCGCCTCTTCCAGGGAGACGATCTCCCCCCGGAGCTCCGGCGGGCAGGGGGTGGCGGCGCAGTTGAGCCCCGCGCCGCAGACGGCGTATTCCAGTTCGCCGCTCTCCCCCACCAGGGAGCACTCGGTGAGGATGCCGCCCAGCTTCCTTCCCCCCCAGTAGAGGTCGTTGGGCCACTTGATGTCCACCTGCAGACCGCAGCAGTTGGCGATCCCCTCGCAGATGGCCACCGCAGACGCCAGGGTCAACAGCCGCAGCGCTGAGAGGGGAAGGGGCTGTTGCAGGGCCGCCGAGAAGTAGAGGCCGCCCGGGGGCGAATAGAAGCTGCGCCCGCCCCGGCCCCGGCCGCCGGTCTGTTCCCCCGCCACCGCCACCAGCCCGTGGCGGAGTTCGCCCCCGGCAGCCAGCGCCTTGAGGTGGGCGTTGGTGGATTCCATTTGGGGCTGGCAACAGAGGGTGCGCCCCAGCCAGCGGGTGGCAAGGTGACGGGCAATCTCCCGCTCGGACAGCACGTCCGGCTCCCCCTCCAGGGCGTAGCCCTCCCCCGTGACCGAGCGGATGGGGTAGCCCTCCTCTTTCAGGGCGACCACCGCCTTCCAGATGGCGGCCCGGGTGACCCCCAATTTCTCGGTGAGGGCGGTGCTGGAGAGAAACTCCCCATCCTGCCGGCGCAGGGCCTCCAACACCACATAGCGCGTCTGCCTTTTGGCCATCGGCCGCCCCTCCCCTCTCTTATCAGTCTGTGACGATGATACCATATTTCCGGGGGAATGGAAAGGGAGGGCCGGTCCGGCCCTCCCGCTTGAAAAACAAATCCTATCCCGCGCTACCGCTTCTTCTCGAAGTTGACTGCGATGACGGTCCTTCTTGCGCAGAGACCTTTAAAAAGACTTTTCCCTGCTCCAGAAAAACCCGCTTTTGCTCGGACCCCAGCTGGCGAAAAATGCGGAGCAACTCCGCCTCTTCGCGCGTGCCCTTGATTCCACTTTGGCAGTCCAGCAGGTAATCGGTCGTCACCTGAAAATAGGTGGCAATCCGCTTGAGCATATCGAAGTCCGGCTCCCGCACCCCCTGCACATAGCTGCCCACTGTCGAGGGGGCGACGCAGAGGTCGGCGGCCAGCCGCCGCTGGGTCAACTCCCGTTCGTCAATCAAATTCCTCAAGATGTCACAAAACTTCATCGCATTCAACTCCTTTCTTAATTGTAGTTGTCTTTCTCTTTTCCCCCAGTTTTATACTCTATACGAGTTGACTAAACTCTAAATGAGTATATAATAGAGAAAAGCCCCACTACTTTTAAGGAGGAAAATCATGAAAAAATTGGCAAGTCTGATAATGGCGGCAGTGCTGGCCCTGTCTCTCTTTGGCAGCAGCGCGCTGGCCGCCGACGACACGGGCGGCAACACCCGCACAATTGAGTACACCTATTGGGTGGGCGACCCCATCGGAAGCCGAGAATACTTTCTCGAAAACTACACCGTTTTGGAGGGAGCAGTTGAAGAGATGGTCGATGTGGCTGGAAACGCCCACCAGGTGGGGGATTACCGGTTCAAGCAAGTCTACACCGACTCCGCCGGTTCTACCAACACCGTTATCCGCATCTACCACATCGTTCTCCCACCGCAGGACAAGACCCCCAAAGTTTCCTTCACCAAAGCGGAGGAGCACCTGCAAATTGGGTCAGACGTAGATGCGCTAAATGCAGCCGGCAAGCTCGCATCTCTCCACGTGGAAAATGGACCTATTGGGGATGGAGCGCTTCTCCCGTATTTGGACCAAAGCGATAAATCCCGCTACTTTACTGACTATGGTTGGGGTGGAAATCTTACGTTTGACCGAATCTACGATACTACGCATTGGTGCCTTGGTCTCTCCGTCGCCCTTCGCCCAGGAAAGATGACTGTTTACACTTCTACAGGGCGCAATAACGAAAAACGTCAGCCTACCATGGATTTGATTATCGACGAGCCTAAAATCGAGACCAATCTCCCCACCGATGTCAAGCCCGGCACCCAGCTTGATTTCTCTACCAAACTGACCGGCACCGCCCTCACCGACAAAAAGGTAAAAGACGTTCAAGACCACTTTGCGCAGGATCCATTTACAAAAGTTGGGGACTCGTGGCTCGCAGCACAGTCCTGGGCTCAAATGCCCGGTTTCGCCCCCTCGGTAGAGATTTTGGAGGGGAGTGACCTTGTCACCCGCGCCAACGGGGACTACAGCAACACCCTGCACAGCCGGGAAAACCTCACCTTCACAAAAGAGGGAACAGTCAAACTAAAAGTTACTTACAGCATGATTTTTAATCCCGATTTTCGAGCAGATAAAGATGCTTTTATCCCTTACAACGCCGAAGAGATCCTCACCGTCCAAGTTCGTGCGGACGCCCCCGACATCCTTCCCGACGGCACCCCCTCCGACCATCTGGACCTACCGGTCAAGGGTGACCTTGCCCTCTCTGAGGAGGCGCTCGCCGACGTGCTGTCCTCTTCCAGCGGCACCGTGCAAATCAATTTGCAGCTGTCCGACCCCAATGCCGCCCTCACCCTCACGTCCGGCGCTGTCACCGCCATCCGCCAATCGCAAAAGACCGCTGTCATTACCGCCCAGAGCGGTGACTTCTCCTACAGTTGGACCTTTGACGGAGCTGCAATGGATGCCTTTGAAGGCGACATTCGATTGGATGTGAACATCCAAAACCAGCTCAAATCACAGGGACAACTCCTGCTGGGCTACCGGCACAGCGGCAGCCTACCCGCCGGCACCCAGTTCTCTCTGACCGGCGACGACTTAAAGGACAAAACCACCTTCTACCTGTACGAGGTGGGAAATGGCGGTCAAGCCACCCTTGTTCAAGAAGGGCTGGCCGTCTCAGGAAATACCCTTTGCTACCCCCTGTCCCACTGCTCAAACTATCTCCTGCGCACCGAGAAATTTGTAACCGGCGATGCCCCCCAGACCGGGGACCACACGGCGCTCCCCCTTTCATTGACGGTGGGAAGCAGTGCGGCACTGGTCGTCCTCTCCCTCTTCTGCCGGAAAAGGCGGGCGCAGCGCATATAGATAGCCATCTCTTCAAAAAAGCACGGCTGCAACAGCCGTGCTTTTTCCCTTTACCCCTCTTCCCTTTCTCCCCGTTTTTTGAGGGCCCGCTCCAACTTGCCGAGGGCCTTTTTTTCGATGCGGGAGACGTAGGAGCGGGAGATGCCCAGCAGCTTGGCGACCTCCTTCTGGGTTTTGGGACGCTGGTTGTTCAGCCCGTAGCGAAGCTTGACGATGATGCGCTCCCGGGGGGTGAGGGCGGTGTTGACCCCCTCGATGAGGGCGGCCGAGCGCAGCCCCAGGTCGATGGTGTCCACAATGTCGGTGGAGTCGGCCACCACGTCCAGGTAGGTCAGGGAGCTGCCGTCCCCGTCGGACTCGATGGTGTCGTTGATGTAGAGGGTCCCCGCCGTCTTCTTCTGGGAGCGAAAATTCATCAGGATCTCGTTCTCGATGCACTTGGCGGCATAGGTGGCGAAGCGGATGCCCTTGTCGCAGTTGAAGGTGCTCACCGCCTTGATCAGCCCAATGGTGCCGATGGAGACCAGGTCGTCCTGGTCCACCTGCCCGGCGGCATAGTACTTTTTGCAGATGTGGGCCACCAGCCGCAGGTTGTGCTCGATGATGGTGTTGCGCGCCTCCAGGTCGCCGGTGGCGGCAAACTTGTGAAACAGCTCGGTCTCCTCCTCCTTGTCCAGGGGCTTGGGAAAAGTCCCCTGTGAGGAGATGTGGAGCGCAAAGTACAAGAGGTTTGCCAAAACCAGACAAACCAGTGCAGTATACATGAAAAAGCCCCCTCCTGTTCGATGAGATAGCGGCAAACGGGCCGCTTTTCCATCTATATGCGGGGGCGGATTGTCCGTATTTGGCCCACAGGGCAAAAAAAGGGGCCGGGGCGCATACTGCGCCGTCAGGCCCCTGTCCAGTCAACACCATTTTTCTACTTTTTCTCCCCCAGCCCGGCGGTGTAGCCCACCGGCACGCAGAAGAGGACCGCCGTATCGGGGTCTGAGAGGTCGCCCACCACCTCGGTGAGCACCCGCTCCACCAGAGGGACCTGCTCGTCCGGCACCACCGTGAAGATGGTGCGGTTTTCCTCCCGGTCGGGGATGTAGAGGTGCAGGCTCTGAAAGAAGCGGCCGCCCTCCCGGCCCAGCACCTTGGCCATTCCGCTGGACTCGACGACGGTGGCGCCCCGCACCCCCTCCTCTGCCAGACAAAACAGCAGTTCCTCCAACTTTTCAAAGCGGCTGAGAATGATGATCGCCATCTGCACGGTCGTTTCCCCCTTTTTGGTCAGGCGGCCCTCACAGGGCCCGATTGAAGATATAGGTGTCCCGGTACTCGCCGGTCCTGGCCCGGTAGGCCTTGGGCACCCGCCCGATGCAGGTGAAGCCCAGCTTTTCGTACAGGGCGATGGCCCGCTCGTTGGTCACCACCACCGCGTTGTACTGCAGCCGCAAAAAGCCCGCTTCCCTGGCCCGCTTCAGCGAGTCCTCCACCAGCCGGCGGCCGATTTTCTGCCCTCGGCAGTCGGCCTTGACCGCATAGGAGCAGTTGGCCACATGGCCGCAGCGCCCCTCGCCGTTGGGGTGGAGGATGTAGAGCCCCACCACCCGGCTCCCCTCGTCCAGGGCGCAGACCGTGTCGGTCTGGGCGGCAAAAAAGGCCTGGGCCGAGGCTGCGTCCAGCGGGGTGTCCTGAGGGAAGGAGTCCCCCTGTTCCACCACCTGGTTCCAAATCTCTATCATCTCCGGCAGGTCCTCTGGCCGGTAGCTGCGAAGCGTCAAATCCATTCTCCTCATCCCTTCTCCTACACACTCTTTCCCCTTTAGTTTACTACAACGCTCCCCTTTGCACAACCCTTAGCAGATTTTAAAATCTGTACTTTTTAGCCCTCTCTTGCAGAACCCTCTGCCCAAACACAAAGCGGCCGCGGAGGGAGGGAGATCCTCTCTCCGCGGCCGCCAAAGGGCAGTGGGAGATGTGTCGCCTTACAGGTTGAGCGGCTCGATGTCGGTGGTGTCCACCTCCTGCCGGGTGGGGATGGAGGGGGCGGCCCCCGGGCGGCCCACGGCGATGGAGGAGGCCTTGGACGCCTTCTCCAAAATCACGTCAATGGAGAGCCCCTCGGCCAAACAGGCCAGGAAGTAGCCGGTAAAGGTGTCGCCAGCAGCGGTGGAGTCCACCCGCTTCACGTCGTAGATGCCGTGGGTGGCCTTGGTCTCGGCGTCTTTGTACATGACGCCGTGTTTGCCCAGGGTCAGCACCACCTTGCAGCCAGGGTACTTTTTCAGCAGCGCGTCACAGATGGCCTCGGGGTCCTTCTGGCCGCCGGCGATCTCCTCGCCCTCCACCTCGTTGAGGATGAAGTACTCCACCTTTTCCAGCGGGGCCTTGGTCAGGGCCTCGTTCATGGGCGAGGGGTTGAGGACGATGCGCATCCCCTTCTCGGCAGCGCAGTTGATGATGGTATCGGTCAGATTCAGCTCGTTTTGCAGCAGCAGGATGTCCCCCGCCTCAAACTGGTCGATGACCCAGCGGATGTACTCCTCGGTGTTCTGGTGGTTGGAACCGCCAAAGAGGAGGATGCAGTTCTGCCCACTCTCGTTGACCTGGATGATGGCCCGGCCGGCCGGCGCGTCGATCTTCTTCATCAGGGAGACGTCGACCCCGCTCTCCCGCATGGTCTCCACCAGGAAGTCGGCCCCCTCGCCCACCATGCAGGCGTGATAGACCTCGGCCCCGGCCCGCGCCAGGGCGATGGACTGGTTGAGCCCCTTGCCGCCGCAGTTCTTGGCGTACCCCAGGGTGGACATGGTCTCGCCCGGGCGGACAAAGTGATCTACCTGAAAGACCTCGTCGATGTTGATCGAACCAAAATCCAATATTTTCATAGTACGGCTCCTTTACCCAATCATTGATGATTCTAGTTTACCCGATGCCCCAGGGGATTGCAAGAGAGCAAACTGCCGGATTCCCCGCGCAAAAAATGGGGATAATCACCGGGCCAGCTCCCGCTCCTCGATCGCCTGCCGCAGGGTCTTTCGCTCCGGGTGGCCGTTGTCGAAGGTCTCGTCCCCGCAGATGGCGCGCGGGCGCATCCGCTCCACGTTTTGGCAGAAGGCGGCGATCATCTCCACCGCCTCGTCCCGGGCGCGCTCCATCAGCTCGGGCACGCTCTCCCGGCTCTTTTCCACCGGGCGCTGCAGGTTGCACCAGCGCCGATGCCGCAGGTTGAGGCAGTCCCAGTCGGCCCGCTCCTGGCGCATGTAGCCGGAAAAGGCGTACCGGCGGCCGGTGAGCTTGTCCAAACCCAGCCCCACCCTGTGGGAGAAGGCCGCCTTCCCCACAAAGAGGGAGATGAAGAAGTCGTCACAGAGAAAACTCTGCTCCACCTTCTCCACCGAGGTCTTGGCCCCGTAGACTGCGCGCAGCAGATAGCTCAAATAGAGGGCAATGGCCTTGGTCACATGGGGGGCGAACATCGACTGGGGGATGGCGTACTCCCGCACGCTGCGGCCGGTGAGGCGGCGGTAGAGGGCGGTGTCGATGTCCGACTCGATGCGGTTGTGGGCGCCGGAACTGACCCGCGGGTCCTCCTGAAAGGCCGCCTGCACACAGTAGACATAGGGGTGGCAGGTCTTGTCCAGGGCGTAATGGCACAAAAAGCCCAGGGCGTAGGCCAGCTGTGCCTCGAAAAAGAACCCCTGTCGGGTGCGGATGAGGTAGCGCTGCATGGCGGCAAAGTTCTCCTTCACCTTTTTGTGGTGCATCACCGAGCCCCAGAGGGGGAGCACAGTAGAAATTTTATTGAAAAAGAGGATGTCCGGCCCCTGGGCCCCCCACAAAAAGGCGTCGTAATTGCGGCGGACAGCCGTTTTGGCCTGCCCTTCGGGCAGAGCGTGAAACACCTGGTCGGCAAAGAGGTGATGGGTGACAAATGCGGGCATGAGCGCGTTCCTCCTCGTTGGGCGGCAGCTTGTCAGGGCGCCTTTGCACTGCCGCGCCGTCTCGCCCTCTCCCCGAGGGCGGAAAATAGTGCCCGCCCTTTCGCGGGCAATTGACTACGGTACTATCATACCAAAAAAGAGGCTGCCAATAAACCCGCGCGGGAAGAAGATTTCAAAAATCACAAATTCTTTCTGCTGGGCCGCAAGTGCCCGGCCTGCTCTGCGCTGCAACAGCGGAAAAGGAGAATAGATGGAAGACCTCGCCACGGCAAGCCTTCCGCATTCGGCCGCCCCCTTCTTTCCCACTCCCACTTTGTGCCATAGAGGGCGAGGAAAGAACCACGCCGCAAGAGGTCCTTGCACACACGGCCATCTCTTTCTGCCCTTCCTCCTCTCTGCGCCGCAGACGGCAGGGAAGAAGGCGGAGAGTTCCGCCACAATAAGCCTCCCGCACCCGTCTGCTCCTCCCTATCCCTCCTTTTGCCCCTTCAGACAAAACAGCCCCGGGCCTTTGGCCGACAAAAAACAGGGGAAGACCATTCGGCCCTCCCCCTGTTTTGCGCATTTATTTAGCCGATGGCCTTGTTGTCAAAGCCCACCACGGTGACCACATTGTCCACCTTGCCGGAGAAGGTGACCTCCACCGCGTCGCCTGCGCTGGTGAGGGCCAGCTCCTCGCTGACATTGGCGGAGCTGATGTACATCGTCCCCGCGCTGGTGTCCAGCAGGAACTTGTAGGTGGTCTGTCCGTCCTTCACCTCAGAGGCGATGCGGGTGACAGTGCCGGAGACCTTCTCCTCCTGGGCCGTCTCGTCCCCCTTCAAGTCCTCGGACCCGGCGGCAGTGAGGCCGCTGACATAGTCCTTCTGGGCTGCAGAGATGGTCTCGCCTACGCCGACAATCTGGTAGTTTTTCACCGAGACGAAGGCGTATTGCTTGATCAGCCCCTCGTTGTCCTTGAGGGTCATGAAATAGGTGGGGGTGTTGTTGATGTTGATGATCAGCGGGAAGGAGGCGTAGTAGCCGTACTGCTGCACCTTGCCGGCAGCCGATTTCTGGGCCGCCTCCTCGGTGGCGCCTCCGCCCAGGTTGTACTGGTAGCTCTCCTTGGTGACCATGTCCACCATGATAAAGCCGATGGTGCTGTCGTCCGCCCCCACCGAGGTCAACCCGGTGAAGAGATAGCAGTTGCCGTCGTTGTAGACGATGATGTGTCCGTCGGAGGCGGTGAACTTGTCTTTGTTGGAGAAGTTGAGGAAGCCGCGGACGTATTCGCCCCGGTTGTTGATCTGGTTGAGGACGAAGCTCTCGGGCTGCACCCGGTCCACCCACTCGGGCACGTCGGCCAAATCGTAGTGGTGGGACTCGCCGGTGGTGGCGTTGACCAGGATGGCGCCGGTGGCCTCGGGCAGGGCGAAGCCCCGCAGGTTTTTGTAGGTGGTGATGACCCAGAAAGGGTTGCCGTCGTCGTCCAGCTCGAAGGAGTAGTCGGTCATCCCGGTGAAGAGGCCGCCGCCAAAGAAGCGGGTGTGCCGCTCCAGGTCGTCAAAGAGGTAGCAGTCGGGCTGGTACTTGATCTTGTGCCCCTCCACCAACTGCACGTCCTGGGTGTCGGTGGCCGAGACGATGATGTAGCCGGGGGTGCCGTCCAGGTTGGACAGCCATTTGAACAGCCCCGAGTGCTGCAGGGGCACCGCCCAAATCAGCTTGCCGTTCACCTGCTGGATGGTGGGGGTGCCGATGTGGGTCTGGCTGCCGAGGGAGGGGTTCTCGCCCAGCTTCTTCTCGGCCAGCTTCTTGGCCAGCTCCTTGTCCACGATGGGGATGTTCGCCAGATCCATGGGCTGGATGTCATCGGTGAACTCGCCCACGATCGGCTCGGTCATCTGGTTTTTGTAGGCGTTGACGTTGAAGATGACGCTGGAGGCGACGGTGACTACGATCAGAAAGGCCCAGACCGCGATCAGCAGCCACTTGGCCCACTTGGGGAACTTCTGGTTGTCGCCGAACTGCACGTTGACCCGGAGGCTGTTTTCATCCCGCGCAAAGTGCATTCCGCCCAGCTTCAAAACACCCCAGGCGCCCACGTAGAGGGTGATGACCACCGCGTAAAACAGGGCGCTGCCCTGGTAGAGGGGGTTTAGGTTGACGTTGTTGATGAGGACGTAGAGGATCACCAGCAGGGTGATGCCGGCATACGTCCACACCTTGTGTTTGGTTTTGACCATGATTTACCTCGCTTTTCAAACTCTTTTCTCGCTCTGTTATCTACTATACGGGAGCGGAAAGGGCAGGTGTGAACAATTTGTAAATTGTCCCCTTTTCAGCCCTTTTCTTCATGCCATTTTTATGCCCGCCCCGCCCTATTTGTAGTACATGTACAGCTGGCACTTGAGCTCGCCGTTGTAGAGCTTGCGGCGGCGGTCGGCGGTCTTGCCGAACTGCTCTTCAAAGTGGGGGGCGCTGGTAATGATGTAGGACTTGAGGTTGTTGTAGCGGTGCATCTTCCCCAGCGCCTGGTGGATGGCCTTCACCTGGGCCGGGCCCAGCATCCGCTCGCCGTAGGGCGGGTTGGAGAGGAGGATGCCCCCCGCATCCTGCAACTTGTGTCTGGTGATGTCCTCCACCCGGGCGCTGATTTTCTCCCCCACCCCGGCCAGCTTGGCGTTTTGCAGGGTCAGTTCCACCGCCTGGGGATCGATGTCAAAGCCGTAGCCCTCGAAGTCGCCGCCGGGATCCGCCTCGTCCAGGGCCTGTTGGCGGGCCAGGGAGAAGGCCTTCTGGTCAAAGGTCTGCCAGCGCTCGGCGGCAAAGGTCCGCCGCAGCCCGGGGGCGATGTTCAGCGCCCGCATGGCCGCCTCGACGAGCAGGGTACCCGAGCCGCAGAGGGGGTCGTAGACGATGTCCCCCTCGCGGATGCGGGCCAGGTCGACGATCCCCGCCGCCAGGGTCTCTTTGATGGGGGCCTCCCCCGCGTGGGCCCGGTAGCCCCGCTTGTGCAGCCCCTCGCCCGAGGTGTCCAGCAGGATGGAGACCTGGTCTTTGTGGATGGAGAACTGAATTTGGTAGCGCTCCCCCGTCTCCTCAAACCAAAAGACCTGGTGGGTCTGTTTGAGTTTTTCCACCACCGCCTTTTTGATGATGGCCTGGCAGTCGGGCACACTGGCCAATTGGGAGGCAAGGCTCCACCCCTTGACCGGGAAGGCCCCGTTTTTGGGGATGTAGGCCGCCCAGTCCACCGCCAGCACCCCTTGAAACAGCTCCTCAAAACTGCGGGCCGGAAAGGCTGCCACCTCCACCAGCACCCGCTCGGCGCAGCGCAGGCCGATGTTGGCCCGGGCCACCGTCAGGGCGTCGCCCCGGCAGCTGACCTTGCCGTTTTCCACCGCGATCTCCTCTCCCCCCAGCCGGCGCAGCTCAAAGCCGACGATCTTTTCCAGCCCAAAGATGCAGGGGCAGACCAGCTTGTACTCCATCTCTCTTCTCCCTTTCCACTTCCGTCCCCCCGCTTTCGCGCAGGGGGAGATGACACAAAAAAGAGGGCCGCGGCCCTCTGTGCCGCGGCTCTCCCAAAATGATCTCTATTCGGGGACGATGACACCGTATTTTCCGTCACGTCTAACATATACGAGATTGATCTCGTTGTCAACCGCGTCCCGGTAGAGGAAGAACTGGTGTCCCAGCATGTTCATCTGCAGGATGGCCTCCTCCACACTCATGGGTTTGACCGAGAAGGACTTGCGCCGGACGATGTCGATCTCCTCGGCGGGGAGGATCTCCTCCTCGTTGAATTCGGGGAAGGAGACCTTCATCTTCCTTTCCAGCCGGTCTTTGTTGCGGACGATCTGGTTGAAGAGAACATCGACCACCAAGTCCAGGGCTTCTTCCATGGCCTTTGCCGTCCGCTCGGCCCGGAAGAGCATCCCGTCCGCCCGGATCATGACCTCGACGGTCTGGCGGTCTTTTTCGACCGTTACAGTGACTGTGGCGCTGGCATCTTCGTGGAACAGGCGGCTGAATTTGGCCAACTTCTTGTCGACCCGCTCTTTGAAGCTGTCTTTGAGATTGACTTTGCGCCCGATTACTTCGATATTCATTCCAACAACCCCTTTGTTTATAAGCTGGAAAGCCAGCCTATCTGATGGCTTTAGTATAGCACAGGATGCCTAAAAATAAAAGGGGATGACCTCTGTTTTTATAAATTATTCACGATTTCGCCATCAATAAAGACATGGCGCGGGGTCTCGTAGACCGAGAAGGGGTCGCCGGAAAAGAGGGCCAGATCGGCATCCTTCCCCACCGCCAGCGAACCCACCCGCCCCTCGAGCCCGCAGATGCGCGCAGGGGTGAGGGTGATGGCCCGCAGGGCGTCCTCTCGGGCCATCCCCTCGCGGACGGCCAGCCCCGCCTCCAGCGGCAGGTACTGGATGGGGATCACCGGGTGGTCGGTGCAGAGGGCCACCTCCACCCCCGCCGCCGCCAGCACCCCCGGGGTCTTGGGGGTCAGGTTGCGCAGTTCCGGCTTAGAGCGGTCGCAGAGCAGGGGGCCGCAGATGACCGGCGCCCCCTCTTCCCGCAGGGCCTCGGCGATCAGGTGTCCCTCGGTGCCGTGGACGATGGCCGGGCGCAGCCCGAACTCCCGCGCCAGCCGCAGGGCGGTGAAGATGTCGTCGGCCCGGTGGGCGTGAAAGTGGGCGCCGATCTCCCCCCTCAGCAGGGGGAGGAGGGCCTCGCACTTCATGTCCCAGTCGGGCTCGTCAAAGTCCTCGTCCTCTGCCGCCCGATCCCGGTCCTCCAAATACCGCTGCGCCTTGTAGAGCTGCTCGCGGATGATGGCGGCGGTGGCCATCCGGGTGATGGGGGCCATCTCCTTGTCGTTGTAGACGGTCTTGGGGTTTTCCCCCAGGGCGAACTTCATGGCCGCCGTCTGCCGCAGCACCCCGGTGTCGATGCGGCTCATCCTGGTCTTGACGGCGCAGAGCTGCCCGCCGATGCAGTTGGCGCTGCCCGGCCCGGTGATCACGGTGGTCACCCCGGCGGCCCGGGCCTCGGCAAAACAGCGGTCCCGGTGGTTGACCGCGTCGATGGCCCGCAGCTGGGGGGTGGCGGGGTCGGTCTCCTCGTTGCCGTCGGCCCCCTCAAAACCCAGGCCGTCCTCCCACATCCCCATGTGGGTGTGGCAGTCGATAAAACCCGGGTAGACGGTGAGGCCCGAGCAGTCCATCACCTCTTCCCCCGCGGTGGGACCCAGCTCCTCCATCGGGCCGAGGGCGGCGATCTTTCCCCCCTCGATTTTCAGATAGCCCCTCTCGACGGCCGGGCTCTCCACCGGCACCAGGGCGGCATTGACAAGTATCACGGGCAATTCCCCTCTCTCTTCACAAAAGACACGGCGGCGCTTCCCGCGCCGCCGTGCTCTACGGTCTCTTTCTGATGGGGCCGGTCTCTACCGGGAGCGGCCGCCGCGGGAGTACCCGCCGCCCCGCTTGCCGTCCTGCGAGCGCTTGAGGTCGGACATCCGCTCGTCGCTGGACTGCTTGAACTTGGCCATCATGTCCTCAAAGGTGAGGGGTTTGTCGCTGCGGGGCTTGAAGCCGCCGGAGCGGCCGCCGCCAAACCCGCCCGGCGGGGCCCGAAGATCCCGCAGATGCGGGGACCGCTTTGCCGGGTCGCCCTACAAGCAGCCCCCATCTGGCCAGCCTGGGGACCAGCTTCTTCCCCCCGGGCAGGGCCAGCAGGTCCCCCTCCTCCAGCGAGCCGGTGCAGAGGAGGGTCACCATGTAGACTGGCTCTTCTACACTTCTAGATGTGTATAAGAGACCGCTGCTGCGACTGGGGCAGCGCCTGTTTCATGGAGAGGGCGATCTTGCCGTCCTCGCCGATGGAGAGGATCTTGACCTTGACGGTCTCCCCCTCCTTCACGTAGTCTTTGATCTCCTGAACAAACGCAGCCGCTACCTCCGAAATGTGCACCATCCCGGTCTTTCCCTCACCCAAATCGACGAACGCGCCGAATTTTGTGATGCCGGACACTTTGCCTTCTACAATCTTTCCAACTTCGAGCTGCATAAAAAATGAATCCTCCCCGCAGTTTCCTGCTTCTGTGAATATTGTGAAATCTATCCGATCCTGCCTGCGACCCCGCGGGGCCGAAAAACAAAAGGGGGCAGGCGGCTGTTCCGCCTGCCCCCCGGCTCGCTATTGATTGGCGCCGGACGCGTCGGAAAAAATTCTCTCACCCGGTGCGGCGTAGCCCAGCTTTTCCCGGGCGATCCGCTCGATGAACTCGCTCTCCTGGTCGCTCTCGAGGACCCGCTTCATCTCCTCGTTCTCCTGCTGGGTGGCGGTGATGGCGTTTTGCACCTGTTCCAGCTCGTTTTTGCGGGAGACGATCTGCATCTGGGTGGTGATGAGGGACACAGCAATATAGACCATCACTGCTGCAATGGCCAGATGGACAAGAACGCGCGGTTTATTGGCCCGCTTTTTTGCGGTTTTTGCGCCTCGGCTTTTTTTCATTGCTCTGCTCTCTCTTTGGTTTCTGGTTGGGTGGAGAATGTTTTAATAAATTATACAATAAAACGCGCCTGTCTTTCAAGTGGAATTTTCTCTTGTTTTCCGCCTTTTTGGCCCCGGAAGCAACTTTTTTCCCCAACTGCTTCCCCTTTGCCCCCAACCGGCGGGCCAATTTGACCACCGGCGCGCAGAAAATCTTGTAGAGAAAGTGCAGGAACCGGCTCACCAGCGAGAGGATCCCCTGGGTCAGAGAGCGGATGAGCCGCCCCAGTGTCAGCAGGTAGAGGGCGGCGCCCAGCCCCTCGCCGATCAGGGCGTAGGCGCGCACCTCGCCGTTTGTGAACTGGATGAAAAAGAGAAAGGTCGCCACCCCGCAGACCGACCAGTAGAGCACGTCCTGCAGGGCGATGACCAGCGCCCCCCACCAGGGAAAGACCGCCCGGAGGATGCGAAAGACCTCGTAAAACAGCCCCAGCCCAAACCCCAGCGCCAGGGAGTAGCAGAAGACCCGGAACTGAAAGTGGGCCGAGACCGTCAGCTGCAGGGCGCCCATCTACTTGAATATCCGGGCGAAAAATCCCTTTTCCCGCGGCTGGGAGTCGTAGTAGGTCAGCGACTCGATCTCCCCGTCCAGGGTCAGTTCCCCCGTGTCCACGCTGAGCTTGCCCAGGTGCAGGTCCCGCCCGGTGACGCTGAGCTCCCCCAAATCGGTGTAGAGGACGATGCCGTCCTCACTGAAGCTGTCGATATCCAAAACCCCGGACACCGTCATGTGCTTGCGGTTTTCCATGATGACGTTGTGGGGCACCTGCCCTTGGCCTTGTCCCGCGGGCTTTCTCTCCTCTTGCATTGCATTGCCCTCCTTTGTTTTACTACAGTCTATGAGGGCCTGTTTTTAAAAAGAACCGGACAATCCCTCCCACAGATAAAAGGGGGGCCGCACCGCCGGTGCAGCCCCCCGCTCAGCCCTCCCCTCTTGAGAGGCGGGCGCTAGAGGATCTCGTAATAGTTTTTCGCGTCGTCCTTGAGGGTGTGTTCCACCACCTCCAAAACCCGCACCTTCAGCGGGTTTTGGCCCAGGTCGATCTCGATGACATCGCCGGGCTTGACGTCGTAGGAGGCCCGGGCCGGCCTACCGTTGACCGACACCTTGCCCGCGTCGCAGGCCTCGTTGGCCACGGTGCGCCGCTTGATCAGCCGCACCACCTTCAGATACTTGTCCAACCGCACAAAAACACCTCCTCTCGCCCATCGGCGGGCGCGCGGCCCGCCTGCAAAAAAAGGAACTGGCTCACACCAGTTCCTTTACAGTCCGATCTCGGAAGCTTACTTGGCCACCGCGTCTTTCAGGGCCTTGCCGGCTTTGAAAGCGGGCAGTTTGGAAGCGGGGATGGTGATCTCCTCTTTGGTGCGGGGGTTGCGGCCCTTTCTCTCGGCGCGCTCGCGCACCTCAAAGGTGCCAAAGCCAACCAGCTGGACTTTATCGCCGGCGACCAAAGCGGCGGAGATGGCTTCGATGGTGGCGGTGACAGCCTTCTCGGCGTCTTTCTTGGACAGCTCAGCCTGCTCCGCTACTTTTGCAATCAGATCGGTTTTAGTCATGTTGCGTTCCTCCAATAATTTCGTCATTTATTTTGACAGAATTCCCAGCCGACGGCTGGGAGGGCGGAAAGTCGCCCGGCAAAAAAGAAGGGGTCCTCTCGAGCACTCACACGCTCACTGGCCCGCTTCCCGCTCGGAATCGGCCTGGATGTACCGGTCGCAGGTCTCGGCCAACAGTTCTTCGCAGTCGATGCCGCTCTGACGGCCCACCGCGACGGCTGCAAAGAGCACATCCCCCAATTCTTCTTTCACATTATCACAGTTTTGCCCGCCTTTGTCAAGCCGCTCCACCGCACTTTTTAGGGCGCAAACCGCATTCTCAGGCGACTTTGAGGAAAACATTGCCAACCCCAGACGCTTTTGCACCTTTTTTGCACGCATCAGGGCCGGCAGGCAGCGGGGGACCGCCGCGGCGTGTGCGGCGGCCGAGGTCACGCCCCCCTTTTCCCTCTTGATCTCCTCCCAGTCCTTTTTCTCCCCGCCGAAGAGGTGGGGGTGGCGCTCCACCAGCTTTTTGCAGATGCCGTCGGCCACGTCGTCAAAGGTGAAGCCGCCCCGCTCCTCCTCCATCGCCGCGTGCATCACCACCTGCAAGAGCAGGTCCCCCAGCTCCTCCTGCAGGTGGGGGGCATCCTCCTGGTCGATGGCGTCGCAGACCTCGTAGGTCTCTTCGATGAGGTTGCGGCGGATGGACTGGTGGGTCTGGGCCGCGTCCCAGGAGCAGCCGCCCGGCGCCCGCAGAAAGGCCACCAGCGCCCGCAGATCCTCCACCCCGTACCGCTCTTTTGTGGAAAACTCCATTTCCGCACTTCCTTTCGCCGCTCTTTTTGCCATTGTACCCCCCTGCGGCCGGCCCGTCAATTGTCCGCGCCAAAAAGCGGTCCCCGCAGATGCGGGGACCGCTTTGCCGGGTCGCCCTAGAGCAGCCCCCATCTGGCCAGCCGGGGGACCAGCTTCTTCCCCCCGGGCAGGGCCAGCAGGTCCCCCTCCTCCAGCGAGCCGGTGCAGAGGAGGGTCACCAGGTAGATGGCCGCCCCCAGCAGGATGGCGGGGAGGGCGGCCATCCGCCCCAGCCCCAGGCGGGCGAAGAGGGGGCAGCTCAGCCGGGCCCCCACCGCGCAGAGCACCCCGCCCAGCAGCGGCCCGAAGAAGGAGCGGCCCCAGCCCAGGGAGAAGCCCACCTGCCGGGTGAGGATCACCAGGGCCGCCGCGGCGATGAAGAGGTAGCACAGCAGGGTTCCCAGGGCGGCCCCCTTCAGGTTGTACTGGGGCAGCCGGCAGAGGAGCAGGTTGCACCCCAGCTTGATGAGGGCCCCCACCCCCATCAGTTTGACCGGCACCTCGGCCCGGCCCACCCCCTGCAACATGCTGTAAACGGGGGCGGTGTAGCCCAGAAGGGCGCCCGCCAGCCCCAGCATGGTCAGCGAGGGGGCCACCGCCGCGATCTCCTGCGGCCGGCCGGCATAGAGCAGCTCCAAGATGGGGCGGGAGAGGGCCGCCAACCCCAGCCCGGCGGGGATGCAGAGGACCGAGGTCATCCGAAAGACCGAGCGCACCCCCTTCTTCAGCGGCTCCCCTCCGCCCGAGACATAGGCGGCGGTGACCGCCGGCAGGGCACTGGTGGCAAAGGTGGCCGTCAGGGCCGGGATCAGGTTGTAGAGGGTCACCCCAATGCCCGAATAGGCCCCGTAGAGAAAGGCCGGTATCTGGCCGGCGGGGAGGGAGAGGCCGTACATCCGGTTGATGAGGTCGGCCCCCGAGGCGGCGGCCACCTCCAGGCTGTTCATCACCGAGAAGAGGTCGATGACCGAGGTCAAGCTCACCGCAAAGGTGCCCAGGCAGACCGGCAGGGCGATCTTGGCCAGCCGGCGGGCGATGGAGCGGGCGCTCTCGCTGCGGGGGGCGGCCCGCATGGCCGCCGGGGAGATGGTCTCCCGCCCGAACTTGTACTTGCACCCCAGGTAGACCGCCGAGGCCAGGGTCGAGAGGGCCACCCCCAAAATCGCCCCCGCCGCCGCATAGGGCATGGCCAGCTCCTTGGCGGCGGCCAGGTCCGCGGCCGGGCGGCCGAAGACCGCGCCGGTGTCGGCGTAGCCCTGCAGGGTGTAGACAAAGGTGCCGTAGCACAGGCCGATGCCCAGCACCAGCTTGGCCACCGCCTCCACCACCTGGGAGACGGCGGTGGGGATCATATTGCGCATCCCCTGGTAGTACCCCCGCACCGCCGAGGTGACGCAGCCGAAGAGGAGGCTGGGGGCCAACATGGCCACCGCCAGCCTGGCGTCGGGGTTGCCCACCAGCCGGCACAGCAGTCCACTGCCGAAGAAGAGGAGGCAAAACCCCACGCCCCCCACCGCCAAAAAGAGCCAGACCGACAGCCGGACGATCTTGCGGGCGTCCCGGTAGCGGCGCTGGGCCACGCTCTCGCTCACCAGGCGGGAGACCGCCGCCGGGAACCCGGCGATGGAGAGGGCGTAGATGGGGTTGAAAATCTCGTAGGCGGTCATGAAATAGGCCATTCCCGTCCCGCCCAAGAGGTTCATCAGCGGCACCTTGAAGAGAGCGCCGATGGCCTTGACCACAATGGTGCTGACGGCCAGGATGACCGCCCCCTCCAAAAACGACTGCCGCTTGCTTTTGCTGCCCATCCGCCTTTTCCCCCCGTCCTCTTCGCACTGCCTTCTCCCCCTTTTATATGCCCTGGGGGAAAGGGATATGCGGCACCGCTCCCCCGACCAAAGGCGCAAAGAGAGCGAGCGCCCAAAGGCGTTCGCTCTCTTGTTCTGCAGGGACACCGTTTCACACATTGGGCCAGTACCGCCCCGCGGGGCCCCCTCTTTTCAGGCGGTGCATGGCCTTCACCAACGCCGCAGAGAAAAGGGCAGCTGGCAGCTCCGGGCTTCCTCTCTCCCCGGCAGGCGGGATGGCCTACCACTTCGGCAGGCTCGGCCCCGCTTCCGCGCCGACCCTTCTCTGAGGAAACACCGTTCCACGCACTGGGCCGGCGCCGACTCGTAGGGTCTCCCTTTCCCAGGCGGCACAGAGCCTTTTCCACCATCACAGAAAGGGGTTGACTGGCAGCCCCAAACGATTTTCTCTCGCCTCAGCGGACAAGAGGGCCTCCTGCTTTGGCAGGTTCGGCCTCGGCCCGTTTTCTTCGCTGACCGTTCTCTGTGAAGAAACTCCCCCTGTATTGGGGCAATGCCATCCCTCGAGGCCCCCTCTTTTCAACCGATACAGGGTCTTTGTCACCGCCACAGAGAAGGAAAGCCGACAGCCCCAAATAGGGCTCTCTCCCCGGCAGGCGGGACGACCTACTGCCTCAGTAGGTTCGGCCTCGGCCCTGTTCCCGCCCCGACCGGTCGAGGGCGGGGCACCCCCCTCCCCCTCAGTGGGCGCTCCCGCTGCTCACCCGTTCGAGAGACCGGCTGTCACACCGCTCCCGGCGGAGGGGGACCGGTTCGTGAAAGGGGGATACCTCTCCCCCAGGGCACTGCTCTCCTTTTCGGTATACCGCCTGCTTCCCTTGAACCTGCCCGACAGGCAGCAGGGAGTGCAGAGCTTTTTTCTCCTTTTGACAGGCAGGGCAATCGACCGGTCCTCCCCGTCGAGAAAGGAGCTGATTGCAAACTGGAAATCTGTGGGCTTCTCCCTTCGGCACGGCGCGCTCGCCCTGCCGTCACGCGGCATCTCGTCCGCTGCGGCAACACCTGGATTTTTCACACAGCAATCCATCGCCGCCGTCACGACTCAAAACAGGGTCATCTGCTTGGCGGCGGGGGCCTCCCCCACCGTCTCGATTTGGCAGGCCCCGGCGGGCAGCTCCTTTTCAAAGGGGGAGGGGTCTCCCCATCCGGCGAGGATCAGCTCCTCCTTGGCGCGGGTCATCCCCACATAGCACAGCCGCCGCTCCTCCTCCCTATCCACCGGGCCCCGGCCCGATTCCAGGGGGATGGAGCGGTCTTTGAACCCGGCCAGAAAGACCACCGGGAACTCCAGCCCCTTGGCCCCGTGCAGGGTCATCAGGGAGACCGCGCCCGAGGCGTATTCCCGCCCCGAGGCCCGCTTCAAGTCCCCCTCCCTTCCAAGGAGGAGGGTCTCCAAAAAAGCGGGCATGGTGGGGGAGAAGACGGCCATTGCCAACAGCCGCTCCACCGCCTTCTCCCCTCCGCCCGGGCAGAGGGCGACCCACCGCTCCAGCAGCTTGCGGGGCTTCTCCTTGGCCGCCCGGGGCAGCAGCTCCTCGGCGGCCGCCAGCCAGCAGTCGACCCAGCTCTGACCGCCGAAGGAGGCCCTCAAAGCGGGCAGGTCCCAGGCTTCCGTCTCCCCCAGCTGGGCGGCGACGGCCGCCGTCAGGTCGGCCGGGCAGCCAAAGCCCAACTGCAGCCCCGCTGCGGCCGAGAGGGCGTCTCCCGGTTCCAGCAGGGAGCGAAAGAAGCCCAGCGCTCCCCGCACCCGCTCGTCCTGCAAAAAGTCCTCCCGCCCCGCAATCACGCAGGGGATGCCGTCGTGGCGGAGGCACTCCTCCACCGTCTCCAGCTGGCGGTGGGTGCGGCAGAGGACCGCCATCTCCGAAAAGGCGCGCAGCCGCTCCGGCTCCCTTCCCCGGGTCCCGGCGGCGAGCATGTCCATCCCCCCGGTCATCCGCCCAATCTCTTTGGCCAGGGCGATCCCCTGGGAAAACTCGCTCCCCGCCCGCAGCAGCCGCACCGCCGGCCCGTCGGGGCGTGTGGCCTCCAACCGCCGCGGGCCGCCCGGGTTGTGGGCGATCAGGGGGAGGGCGCAACCCAGCACCTGGGGGGTGGAGCGGTAGTTTTTCACCAGGGCGATCTCCCGCAGGACCGGGCACTCCGCCCGCAGCCGCTCAAAGCAGCGCCCCTCGGCCCCCCGAAAGCCGTAGATCGACTGGTCCGGGTCGCCGATGACAAAGAGCCGTCCTCCCTGGCTCCACTTGGCCACCAGCCGGTACTCCAAATCGCTCACGTCCTGGAACTCGTCCACCAGCAGGTGGTGAAAGCACCGCTTGCCGGCGGTGTCCAGCGCCAGGGCGTCCAGCAGCAGGTCATCAAAGTCCCGCAGACCGGCCGATTGCAGCCGGCGGCCGTACTCCTCGAAGAGGGAGAGGGGCACCCCCGCGCTGGCAGGGTCGCTTCCCCCCTTGATGCGGGAGATCCCTTCCAGCACCTTGCGGGGGGCGATCTTCAGTCCCATCTCCCCGGCGATCTGGGCGCACAGGGCCAACGCCTCCCCCTCGCCGATGAGGGCGGCGCCCCCCAACAGCTCCCGGCAGATGGCGTGGAAGGTCCCCACCGTCAGCCCCCGCAGGGCCCGTTTGCCCCCCAGACGCCCCTCCAACCGGGCCCGCAGCTCGGCCGCCGCCTGGTTGGTAAAGGTGACGGCGGTGATCTCGGTGGGGCGCACCCCCTTCTTTTCGATCAGGTGGGCGATGCGGGCCACCAGGGTGCCGGTCTTGCCGGTCCCCGGCCCGGCAATCACCGCCACCGTTTTCTCTCCCGCTTCCACCGCCTGACGCTGCTGCTCGTTGAGGGCCGGGCCCTCCTGCACCAGCGGTGCGGCGGCTGCCGTCCCGTCTCCCTTCTGGGGTCTGGAGGGCCGCTTTGCCCCCCCGGTCGCTGCCCTCTTGCGGCTCCCCGGCCGGGACGCGCCAAAGAGGGAGACCTGGCCGCTGAGCACCTCGATCTCCGAGGGGGAGAGGAGGGTGATTGTTCCGAACTGGCCGTCAAAGCCGGGGACGCGCTCCACCTCTCCCGCCCGCAGGCGGCGGATCCCCTCCTCCACACAGGGGCCGGCAGCCAGCCCGATCTGCGAGAGGGGCACCTCCCGCAGGATGGCGAACTCGGGGCCCAGCTCCGCCAACATCTCCATGTACTGGGCCTGCACCCGCTTCCCCGCCGCCGATGCGCCGACACTGGCGGCAATCACCTCGGGCAGGGGGCAGACGCTCTCGAAGGGCTTGGCCCCCTGCCGGGCCGCGCCCCGGGGCCGGTCGGCCAGCTCCTCCACCCGGTGCTCCACCCCGATGGTGATCTTCTTGCCGCAGACCGGGCAGACCCCGCCCAGGGCGATGGTCTCCTCCGGCGAGAGGCAAAGGCCGCAGTTTCGGTGCCCGTCCAGGTGGTACTTCCCCTCCTCCGGGAAAAATTCCAGCGTTCCCGCCAGCCCCTCGCCGGTCTGGATGGCGCGGGCCATCCCCGCGAAGGAGAGGGGGCCTTCTATCAAGGTGCCCTCCCGCCCTAGCTTCTGGGGGGAGTGGGCGTCGGAATTGGAGATCAGCTGCAGCCCATCCAGGGCCGAGACCCGCCAGTTCATGGGCGGGTCGGAGGAGAGGCCCGTCTCCACCGCATGGATGTGGGGGGTGAGCTCGCCAAAGCACTCCTCCAGGGTGTCAAAGCCCGAAAAGGCCCCGAAGAGGGAGAAGTGGGGTGTCCAGATATGGGCGGGGACAAAAACCGCCTCCGGGCAGACCGCAAGGGTGATTTCTAGCAGGTCGTGGCTGGAGAGGCCCAAAATCGGCCGCCCGTCGGAGTGGACGTTGCCGATGGCCTCCAACTTCTGGGCCAGTTCTTCGGCCGCCTCCAAGCTGGGCAGCAGGATGCAGTTGTGCACCTTGCGGGTCTTGCCCCCCTGCTTGTAGATGGAGCTGATCTCCCCCGACAGCACAAACCGCGGCGGCTCCCGCACCCCGGCGGTGTCGTCGGGCAGGCGGTATTCCGCCTTGAGGGTGTAAAGCCCCTCCTCGGCCGGCTCCAGACACTCCTTTAGAGATGCCCGCCAGACCGGGTGGGTGAAGTCCCCGGTCCCCACCAGGCCGATCCCCTTGCGCCGGGCCCAGAGGTCCAGGTGGGGGGCGTCGCAGTCGGCGCTGGTGGCGCGGGAGTACTTGGAGTGGATGTGCAGGTCGGCGATATACATAAAGCCCCTTCTCTCGTCTTTTTCCCCTATTTTACCCCTTTTTGTGCCCTCGGAAAAGGGGCAAACGAAAAGAGGGCCGGGATCCCTCCGGCCCTCTCCCCTATTTTGCCATGTTGTTGCCCGCCGCCGGCACTAAAAGGGAAAGATGTGTCCATCTGTCCGTCGGGCGGGAACCGTCTTCGGAAAGGCGTTTTGCCCGCTGTGAGGCAAAGGGAGGTACCCCCAGGCAGGCAGTCATCATCTCGCACAGCACCTCTATCTGCCGCCCCATCCCCGGCCAAGCAGCGCTCACCTCCCCTTTTTCTGCCGAGCGGACGCGCAATGCCGTGCGGCTTTTGTTCCCCTTCACCCCGCGCCGGGGAGAGGGCGGTTTTGCGAAATCCTTCCGCCCACCTTCCCTGTGCTGGACAGACGGCAATTTTGCACAACCCTCTGTTCCTTTCCCCAAGTCAGCTGCCAGACAGACGATGGTTTTGCGAATGCAAAATGCCAGGGCAGCGCCCTGGCAAGTTGGATGTCAGACAGTCACGCAAAGCGCGTCTGTCACTCCCAGACCGGACAGACGATGGTTTTGCGAACGCAAAATGCCGCAGCGGTGCTGCGGCAAATCGGATGTCAAACAGCCGCGCGAAGCGCGCCTGTCGCCCCCAGGCCGGACAGACAACGGTTTTGCGAAGGCAAAATGCCAGGGCAGCGCCCTGGCAAATCGGATGTCAAACAGTCGCGCAAAGCGCGCCTGTCGCCCCCAGGCCGGACAGGCGACGGTTTTGCGAATGCAAAATGCCGCAGCTATGCTGCGGCAAATCGACTGTCAAACAGCCGCGCGGAGCGCGCCTGTCAGGCCTGCTCGTCAAAGAGGATCTCGTCGTAGGTGGGCAGGGGCCAGAACCGCTTGTCGACCACCGTCTCCAGGTAGTCGGCGGTCTCCCGCACCGCCCGCATGGCGGGGATCAGCACGTCCCGGCAGTAGGCGGCGGTGGCGGGGTCCTCATAGGCCCCCAGCTGGGCCACGGCGTTGCGCAGCACCGCCGTCTGGTCGTTGAGCTGGCGGCAGTTTTCGTCCAGGTCATAGATGTGCTCGCGCAAAAAGCCGCTCTCCAGCTCGGCCTTCCCCAGGGCGACAAACTCGTTGGCCTGTTGGGCCAGGTAGGCCCGCACAGCAGGCAGCAGCTGGCGGTTGCACATCGAGAGCATGGTCTTTGCCTCGATGGCGCACTTTTTGCTGTAAGTCTCCAGGACGATCTCATAGCGGGCGTCCAACTCCACCCCGCTGTGGACGGAGAACTTCTCAAAGACCCGCCGCACCTCCGGCTCCTTGAGGACCTCGGCGGCCTCCACCGTGTCCCGCACACACCGCAGACCCCGGGCCTGGGCCTCTTTCTCCCAGTCCTCCCCGTAGCCGTTGCCGTTGAAGAGGATCCGCCCGTGCTCCCGGTAGATTTCGCTGATGATCTGCTGCACCTCGGCGTCAAAGTCCTGGCAGCCCTGCAGCCGCTCGCCGATTTCCGAGAGGACGTCGGCGCAGATGGTGTTGAGCACCGTGTTCACCCAGGAGATGGACATGGACGCCCCCAGCATCCGAAACTCGAACTTGTTGCCGGTAAAGGCAAAGGGCGAGGTGCGGTTGCGGTCGCTGGAATCGGCGTGCACCCGGGGCAGGGTCGCCACCCCCATGTCCATGATCTTGCGGGGGCAGCCCTCTCTGTCCCGGTTGCCGTCGGCGATCTTCTGCAAGATCTCGTGGATGTCGCTGCCCAGGTACATGGAGAGGATGGCCGGCGGCGCCTCGTACCCGCCCAACCGGCAGTCGTTGGTGTAGCTGGCGGTGGAGAGGCGCAGCAGCCCGCTGTATTTGTCCACCGCCTTGATCATGGCCGAGACGAAGAGGAGGAACATCATGTTGTCGTAGGGGGTCTTCCCCGGCTCGAAGAGGTTGATCCCGGTGTCGGTGGTCAGGGACCAGTTGTTGTGCTTGCCCGAGCCGTTGATGTACTCAAAGGGCTTTTCGTGCAGCAGGCAGCAGAGCCCGTGGCGGGCGGCCACCTTGTGCAGCGTCTCCATGATGATCTGGTTCTGGTCGGCGGCGATGTTCACCGAGGAGTAGACCGGCGCCAATTCGTGCTGGGAGGGGGCGGCCTCGTTGTGCTTGGTCTTGGCGGTGACCCCCACCTTCCACAGCTCGTTGTCCAGCTCCTTCATGAAGTAGGAGATCTTCTCGTTGAGGTTGCCGTAGTAGTGGTCCTCCAACTCCTGGCACTTGGGGGGGCGGGCGCCGAAGAGGGTCCGCCCGGCGAACTTGACGTCCAGCCGGGAGTTCAGGTACTTGCGGTCGATGAGGAAGTACTCCTGCTCGGCCCCCACCGAGGGGGTGACCTTTTTCACGTCGTAGAAGCCGAAGAGGTTCAAGATTTTCAGCGCCTCCTCCTCCACCGCCTTCAGGGAGCGCAGCAGGGGGGTCTTTTCGTCCAGCGCCTCGCCGGTATAGGCGCAGAAGGCGGTGGGGATGCAGAGGGTCACCCCCGACTTATCCTCCTTTAAAAAGACCGGGGAGGTGCAGTCCCACATGGTGTAGCCCCGGGCCTCAAAGGTGGCCCGCAGCCCGCCGGAGGGGAAGCTGGAGGCGTCGGACTCGCCCTTGATGAGCATCTTCCCCGAAAAGGCGGTGATCACCCCGCCGTCCCCGGTGGGGGAGATAAAGGACTCGTGCTTCTCGGCGGTAAAGCCGTTGAGGGGCTGGAACCAGTGGGTGTAGTGGGTGGCCCCCCGGGAGATGGCCCACTCCTTCATGGCGTTGGCCACCACGTCGGCCAGCTGGGAATTCAGCGTTTGGCCCTTTTCAATGACGCTCTTGAGCTCCAGATAGGTCTTGTGGGGGATGTATCGCTGCATCACCTCGTCGTCAAAGACGTTCTCGCCGAAAAAGTCGATGGGGTAGTTTTTTGCCCGTTCCATGCTCATAAAGGTACCTCTCTCCCTGTCTTCTCTCTTCTTCTCTCTTCTGCCCGCCGCCTTACTCCTCGGGGGGCTGGGGTTCCTTCTCGCCCTCGTCCTCCTGCAGTTTCTGCCCGCAGGAGATGCAGTAGAGGGCGTAGTCGGCGTTTTCAAAGCCGCAGCGGGGGCAGTAGATCTTCTTGCTGCCGCCCACGCTGTCGTACTGGCTGCGGGCCTCCCGCAGCTGGTCCACCAGGGCGTCGATCTGCCCCATGCACTCGTCCAGCAGGGGGGCATTCTCCTTGCCGGCCTTCTTCAGCCCGTAGACCAGGGCCCCCAGCTTCCGCTGCTGCTGGCGCAGCTGGTAGCTGAGCTTTTCGATGCGGTACTTGAGCTTCCCCTTCTGCACCAACTCGTCGGCCTTGTTGCCGGTGTAGTCAAATACCTGTTTGGTGGTGTCGGCAAAATCGTCCCAAAATCCCATGGTCGCAAACCTCCTGTCGCGTCTTTCAAAATGTGCGGGCGTATCAGTTTAAACCAGTCAACCTGGTTTCAAACACTCTATTTTTTCTCCAGCTCTCGTCCCCGTTCTCCCCCGCGGGGGGAGACAGAGGGGGGCCAGGGGGGGCGGGAGAGGGCGCAGTCCCCTCCCATCCGTCCCGCAGGCGGACATCCGCCGCCGGCGGGACCCCTCTTGCAGCCCTCGCGGCAGAGCGGAGGCTGCAAGAGGGATGCTTGTGAGGGGGATGGCGAGTCCCCTTCGCACCCCGATTTTACCCGATAAACTCCTGCACCATGGCGTCTTTGGACACCAGCGCCGGGTCGATGGGGACAAACCGCTGCAATTTGCGCAGGATGTGCCCCACCTTGCCGGTCTGGGGGATGTCCCCCATCCCCTCCAAAATCGCCCGCAGGTAGCCGGCGTAGATGCCCGGCTCGTAGCCGAAGGCGGTGTTGACGTAGTAGTCGCACTCGGACCGGTAGGGCTTGATGTAGATGAACTCCCCGTCGCAGACGTAGGGCCAGATGTCCACCGTCTCGGCGCCGGAGATGTTGCGGTGCCGGCAGTCGCGGACGATGCGGCGGCAAAAGCGCAGGTCGTTGGTCTTGAGCACCACGTCGTCCCCCACAAACCGGTCCATGGCGGTGGCGTAGACCCGCTTCACCCGCCCCTCGATCCCCCGGGTCAGCAGGGGGTTGAGCCCGTGGATCCCCTCGATGATCAGGGCCTGGTCCTTCCCCAGGGAGATGTGCCGGGTCTCCCCGGCGCGCTGCTTGACCTGAAAGTCAAAGATGGGGAACTCCGCCTCCCCCTCAGCCAGCAGCTTCTCCATGCAGGCGGTAAAGCAGTCCAGGTCCAGGGAGTGGACCGTCTCGTAGTCCTCGGTTCCGTCCTCCCGCTTGGGGCAGAAGCCCCGCCCCCGGTAGAAGTCGTCCAGGGAGATGACCCGCGCCTCCACCGAGCGCCGGCCAAAGGCGGCGGCCAGCTTGTGGGCGGTGGTGGTCTTGCCCGAGGCCGAGGGCCCCGCCAGCATAAAGACGTTTTTCTGCCCCAGGGTCTCCAGCGCGTCGCCCACGATGGCGGCCAGGGCACTCTCGTAGCGGTGGTCGCAGGCGGCGATAAACGCCGTTGGCTCCTTGGCCCGGAAGTTTATCTCATACAGCGGGATGTTCCGCTTCTGAAAGACAGCCATAAAATTCCTCCAAACTCCCCTTGCGCTCCAACACAGTGGCAAACTGGCGGATGTACTCCTGCGGGTACTTGTAGTTGAAACTGCGCTCGATGGGGCGGGTGCCCCGGCCCACCAGCTTGGTCACCGATCCGGCACCGCAGCCGAGGATGGTGTGCAGCTCCTCCATCATGTAGATGTTGTAAAGCCCCTCGGACCCCGGCTTGGCATAGCCCACGTTTTCCAGGTTGGCGAGGGTGTTTTTCTGCCGGTAGAGGTAGTAGGGGTCGTACCCGGCCGCCCCCAGGGTGGCGGCGGCGTAATCCACCATCCGCTCCACCGGGGCGTCAGCCGCCGCGTAGCGCACCATCGCGGTGCTCTTCAAATCGGCCGCCCGCTTGACCGAGAGGGTGTGCACCGTCACATTCTCCGGGTCCAGCGCCACCACCCGGTCCAGGGTGGAGACAAAGCCCTTGTAACTGTCCCCCGGGAGCCCGGCAATCAAATCCATGTTGATGTTTGCAAAGCCCGCTTCCCGGGCCTGGTAGAAGCTCTCCACCGTCTGGGCGGCGGTGTGGCGGCGGCCGATCCTCTCCAGCACCGCGTCGTTCAGGGTCTGGGGGTTGATGTTGATCCGGCTCACCGGGTACTGCCGCATCACCCGCAGCTTCTCTCGGTCGATGGTGTCCGGCCGCCCGGCTTCGACGGTGAACTCCTCCAGCGGGGTTTTCACCAGGGAGAAGAGGTGCCCCAGCAGCCGGTCCATCTGCCCGGCGGTGAGGATGGTGGGGGTCCCCCCGCCGATGTAGGCGGTGCGCAGCCGCAGCCCCAGCCGCTCCACCAGGGCGAAGGTGGCGCTGATCTCCTGCAGCAGCAGCTCCAGATAGGGCTCCACCAGTTTATGCGTCTTCTCCACCGAGTGGGAGACAAAGGAGCAGTAGAGGCAGCGGCTGGGGCAGAAGGGGATGGAGATGTAGAGGCTCACATCCCGCGGCCCCGCCGGGGGGAGGGGGGCCAGGGCCCGCTCCTGCACCCGGGCGGTCTGCAGGGCCAGGTCGAACTTCTGTTCGCTGACGCGGTACTCCCCGCAGAAGAGGCGGCGCAGACCCGCCTCGTCCATCCCCCCGTCCAGCCGGCGGCGGATGTTCTTCACCGGCCGCACCCCGGTGAGCACCCCCCACTTGGGGCGGTAACCGGTCACCTGGGAGAAGAGGCGGTAGAGCAGCTCGCCAAAGGCCATCTCGCAGCGCTGTTTGTGGCCCGGTTCCCCCGGCGCCACCGCGCAGTGGGCCCGCAGGGTCTCGCCGCCCTCCCCCAGCCGGCAGAGGACCAGCAGCCGGGTGGCGCCCCTCCCCTCCCGCAGGTAGGTCAGCACCTGCCAGTCGGGCTGTTTTTCAAAGGCCGTCTCCACCCGCTCGCCGGGGAAGAACAGACCCACCAGGTTCTGCACCTCGTACTGCAGGCGGTGGCCCAATACCAATACCTTCATCGCTCCGCCCCTACGCCATAAAGGCGGGGTTCTGCCGCCGCTCCGCGTCCAGGTTGGTCACGTCCCCGTGGCCGGGGTAGACGGCGTAGTTGCCCTCCAGTGCGGCCAGCCGGGCCAGGGAAGTCTCCAGCCAGGGCAGGCTGCCGCCGGGCAGGTCGGTCCGCCCCACGTTGCCGCAGAAGAGGGTGTCCCCGGTGAAGAGGGCCTTCCCCCCCAGCAGGCAGATGCTCCCCTCGGTGTGGCCCGGGGTGAAGAGCACCCGGAAGAGCAGGTCGTCCACCTTGAGCCCGTCCCCGTCGTGCAGCAGCACGTCGGCCCGGGGCTGGGCCTCGCAGGGCATGCCGAAGAGGGCGGCCTCCCGGTCGGCCCGGGGCAGGCGGTAGGCGTCCTTCTCGTGGATGGCGATCTGCGCGCCGGTGAACTCCTTCACCTGCCGCAGGGCCCCGATGTGGTCGAAGTGCCCGTGGGTGAGGACGATGTACTTCACATCCACCCCCTCGGCTTTGATGCACTGAATGATGGTGTCGCCGCTGTCCGCCGGGTCGATGAGGATGCCGGTCTTCTTCTCGCCGTACACCAGGTAGCAGTTGGTGCCCAGGGCACCCAGGGTCATCATCCCAATTTCCATGTGTTCCTTCCTTTCGCGGGGCAGCCCCGCCCTCTCACTGTTTGACGATCTCCGCCGAGTCCAAAATCAGGGTCACCGGCCCGTCGTTGACCAGGTCCACCGCCATGTCGGCGCCGAACCGGCCGCAGACCACCTCCGCCGCCCCGGCTGCCCGCAGCCCCGCCGCCAGCGCGTCGAAGCAGGCGGAGGCGAAATCGGGGCGGGCCGAGCGCTCAAAGGAGGGGCGCCGCCCCTTTTTGCAGTTGGCGCAGAGGGTGAAGTTGGGCACCGCCAGCACCGAATACCCCTGGTCCAGCAGGGAGAGGTTGAGCTTCCCCGCCTCGTCGGAGAAGATGCGCAGGTGGACGATCTTCTGCACAAAGGCGTCCACGTACTCTTCCCGGTCGCCCTCCTCCACCCCGAACAGGACCACCAGGCCGGGGCCGATGCCCTGCCGGGGCCCGCCGTCGATGGCCACCCCGGCCGAGGTGACCCGCTGCAATACCGCTTTCACCGCGCTCGCTCCTCTCTCTTCTTCCCGGCGGCGGATGGCCCGCCCGCCGATTTTTCACAAGTATACCACCCCGCCGGGCCATCGTCCACCGGGGATCTATTGGCTGCTTCTCTGCACGCTCTCCACGCCCTGGATCTTCTGTAGCCGGGCGATGATGCTCGTCAGGTGTTCCACGTTGGAGATGCCGATGGTGATCATCACGTCAGCAAAGCCGTTTTGCAGGCTGCGGGCGTTGATGGCAAAGATGGGCACCCGCATGGCCGAGAGGGCGATGGAGATGTCGGCAAACAGCCCCTGCCGGTCCAGCCCCACCAGCTGCAGGGTGGACTTGAAGGAGTCCCGGCTGGAGGCGCTCCACTTGACCTTTACCCAGCGCTCGCTGTTCTCCTCCAAATTCTTGGCCGCCAGCACGTTGGGGCAGTCGGCCTTGTGGACCGAGACCCCGAACCCGCGGGTGATGAAGCCGACGATGCTGTCCCCCGGCAGGGGATTGCAGCACTTGGCAAACTTCACCAGGCAGTTGTCAATCCCCTCGACCTCCACCCCGCCCGAGGAGGTGTGTTTGGACTTGGTCAGGGGCACCTCCTCTTTGGTGAGGGGGGCCGGCGGGGGCGCGGGGTTGACCATTTTGGAGTAGGCCTCTTTGATGCGGGGCATCAGCCGGGTCAGGTTGATGCCGCCGTAGCCCAAAGCGGCGTAGAAGTCGTCCAGGCTGCCCACCTGGTACTTCTTCCCCACCCCCATCAGCAGCTGTTCGAGCTGCTCGTCGTTGACGGCGATCTGGTTGCGTTTGAACTCCCGGTCCACCTCGATCTTGCCCTCGAGGATGTTCTCCTCCCGCTGGGTCTTTTTGAACCAGTTGCGGATCTTGTTGCGGGCCTCGCTGGTGTGGACGATCTTCAGCCAGTCGCGGCTGGGGCCGCGGTTGGGCGACTTGGTGGTGATGATCTCGATGATCTCGCCGTTTTGGATCTGGTAGTCCAGCGAGACGATCCGCCCGTCCACCTTGGCCCCCACCATCGAGTTGCCCACCCCCGAGTGGATGGCGTAGGCGAAGTCGATCACCGTCGAGCCCTTGGGCAGGCTCTTCACATCCCCCTTGGGGGTGAAGGCGTAGACCTCCTCAAAGGTCAGATCGCTCTTGATGTTGGTGATGATGTCCCGGGCGTCCTCCGAGTCCTTCTGGGCCTCCAGCAGCTGGCGCACCCAGGCCAACTTCTCGTCGAGCTTGTCGCTCCCCCGCACCCCGGCCTTGTACTTCCAGTGGGCGGCGATGCCGTACTCGGCGGTGTGGTGCATCTCGTAGGTGCGGATCTGGATCTCAAAGGGCATCTTTTCCTTGGAGATGACGGTGGTGTGCAGCGACTGGTACATGTTGGGCTTAGGGGTGGAGATGTAGTCTTTGAACCGGTTGGGGATGGGGCGGAACAGGTCGTGCATCAGCCCCAGGATGTTGTAGCACTCGTTGACGGTGTTACAGAGGATCCGCACCGCCACGATGTCGTAGATCTCGTCGAAGCTGCGCCCGCTCATGAACACCTTGCGGTAGATGCCGTAGATCGACTTGACCCGGCCGGAGATCTCGATGACGTCCTCGTAGTCCTTGAGCCGCTCCCGGATCCGGCCGGTGACGATCTCCAAAAAGTCCTCGGTATCCACCTTGCGGCTGTTGAGGTACTCCTGGATCTGGTAGTAGCCGAAGGGGTCCAGGTACTTGAGGGCCAGGTCCTCCAGCTCCTCCTTTACCGAGCTGATGCCCAGCCGGTGGGCGATGGGGGCATAGACCTCCATCACCTCCAGGGCCTTGTCCCGGCGGTGCTGCTCGGGCATCACCTCCAGGGTGCGCATGTTGTGCAGCCGGTCGCAGAGCTTGATGAGGATGACCCGGATGTCTTTGGACATGGCCAAAAGCATCTTGCGGATGTTTTCGGCCTGCTCGTCCTCCTTGGTGGTGAACTGGATCTTGCCCAGCTTGGTCACCCCGTCCACCAGCAGCGCCACGTCGGGGCCAAACTGCTTGGAGACCTCGTCCAGGGAGGTGGGGGTGTCCTCCACCACGTCGTGCAGCAGCGCCGCCACCACGCAGTCGGTGTCCATCCCCAGCTCCCAGAGGAGGGCGGCCACCTGTACCGGGTGGGTGATATAGGGCTCGCCCGAGCGGCGCTTTTGCTCGCCGTGGGCATCGTAGGCCAGTTGATAGGCGCGGTCGATGACCGCCAGGTCGTACTTGTCGCCGGCGGCCAGCTTCTCGCGCAGCTGTTCGTAGCTTAAATACATAGTGCAGCAGTCCTTTTCGCAGTCAATTCTCGCAGGATGCGGGAGGCGTTCAGGTCGGCCTTCTGCCCCCTGTTGACCAGGAGCACGACCTTCCCCTTCTCCCGCTTGACCGTCAGGATGCCCAGTTCCGCCAGGACGTTGAGGGCCAACATCATCTGGCAGTAGGTGATGGGCTTGCCGGCCATCTTGTTGTAAAAGAGGACGAAGTCGCCGACGGCGGGGCCGAAGTAGAGGGCGGCCTTGTAGCACAGGGCCACCTGCTCCCGGGTGAGCATGGCCCGGGCGAACTCCCCGTCGTCCAGCGGCTCGCCCAGCTCGATTTTCTGGTAGAGGGCCATCTCGTCGTAGATGGCAGGGGAGAGCCCAGCCGGGTGGATGTCCTTGACTTTAATGGAGATGTTTTGCTCCCCCAAGTACTGGTACAGGTCCAACGTCACCACCACGTCCACCCGGTCCCCCGGGGCGTACTTGAACTCCTGCGAGGAGACCCGGAAGTAGACGGCAAAGAGGGTGGCCCCGCCCTTTTTCAGCTTGAGGCGGACGTGCCGGTCGTCGGAGATGGGGTAGACGCCCTCCACCTGCACCCCCTGCAGCAGGAAGTTGGGCTTGGGGTTTTCGTGGCCGTAGGGGCCCAGCTCCTCCAGCGCCAGCACATTTTCCAGCGTCAGCTCGCCGAAGTCGGCCGCTGCGTCGATGCGCAGGGTGGGCAGGGGCATGGTGGGGTGGGTCCTGCGGGCGTAGTCGTTGATCCGCTCCCGAAACTCGCCAATGCGCCCCACCGGCAGGGAGAGGCCGGCGGCCAGCTTGTGCCCGCCGTAGCGACTCAGGCAGTCGGCGCAGCTCTCCAACGCCTCGTAGAGGGAGAAGTCGCCGAAACTGCGGCCCGAGCCCTTGGCCTCCTCCCCGTCGGGGACCAGGAGGATGCAGGGCTTGGCGAAGCGGTCCACCACCCGGGAGGAGACGATCCCCACAATGCCCTTGTGCCAGCCCTCCCCCGCCAGCACGATGACCCGCTGGCCAAAGTACTCGGGGTGCTGGGACTGCATCTGGCGGATCTCCTCGATGATCTCGCCCTCCACCTGCTGGCGCTGGGCGTTTTTCTCACAGAGGTCGTCCACCCACCGCTCGGCCTCGCCCTCGTCCAGGCAGGTCAGCAGCTTGACGGCGCTCTCGGCGCTCTCCATCCGCCCGGCGGCGTTGATGCGGGGCACCACCGTAAAGGCCAGGGTCTGGGCGGTGATCTCCCCGCCCTTGGTGCAGCGGGCGATGAGGGCGGCCAGCCCCGGGTTGTCGTAGTAGGGCAGGGCGGCCAACCCCTCCTTTACATAGAGGCGGTTCTCCCCCTTCAGGGGCATCACGTCGGCCACGGTGCCGATGGCCACCAGGGGCGCGAACTCGTCGAGCATCACCCGGGGGTCCTGCTCCTCCAGCGCGCAGACCAGCTTGAAGGCCACCCCCACCCCCGCCAGGCACTTGAACTGGCTGGGGCAGTCTTTGCGGTAGGGGTCGATGACCGCGCAGGCCCGGGGCAGCTCGGCCCCCGGCTGGTGGTGGTCGGTGATGACCAGATCCATCCCCAGCTCGGCGGCCCGCTCGGCCTCCCGGCAGCAGGCGATGCCGTTGTCCACCGTCACGATGAGCTGCACCCCGTCGCGGTGCAGCGCCTCCACCGCCGAGAGGCTGAGGCCGTAGCCGTCGGACTCCCGGGAGGGGATGTACCAGCGCACATCCGCCCCGCAGATGTCCAGGTAGGAGTAGAGGAGCACGGTGGAGGTGATGCCGTCGGCGTCGTAGTCGCCAAAGACACAGATGCGCTCCCCCTCCTCGACGGCGCGGCGGATCCGGGCCGCCCCCCGCTCCATGTCGATCAGGCGCAGGGGATCCTCGATCTCGCAGGGGTCATTCTGGTAGTGCTCCACCTTCTCGGGGGTGTCGATCCCCCGGGCGCAGAGCACCTTGCAGCAGAGGGGGGCAAGCCCCGTCTGCGCCGCCACGGCAGACCATTTCTCCGCCGGGGTGTTGGGTAAAATCCACTGGTTCATACTCAAAGTTGCCATCCACTTCCATTCGGGCCGCCGGGAAAACCCGGCGGGATGCAGAAAATCAATATCAGTTTATTTTATCACCTACCGCCGCCCGGCGCAAGTTTCCCCGCCGCCCCGGCCGCGCCCGGCCCTGTCCCGGGGGCGACGACAGCTATATATAAGAAGAAATATCCCCTTTTCTCCCGCCGCGCCCCGTTTGGGGGAATAAACGCCCCTCTTTTTTCCGATCCTATCGCATCGGGAACAGCCGCAGACCCGTCTGTCAAAAAGCGGCTTTCTCGCTCCGCTTTTCGTCAAACCGACCGCGCCGCTCCCCCTCCCCTTTTCGACAAAATCAATCTCGGCTAAATTTTTTGGGCAGGATGCTCAGTATTCCTCCCCTCTTTTGTGCCGTCTGCTCAAAAAAGCTTTTTTCCAGCTTTCGGTTTTTATGAGTTGCAACATTGCGGAGCCATCAAAAAAGGAGTAGGATTATCCGTGGAACGTTCACTTCACACGGGAAAGGAGGCAGGTTCTATGGAAGATTTGATCCATAACCTATTGGAGATCGACCGGGGCGCCCAAAAAAAGCTGACCGACGCCGAGACCCAGCGAAACCAGATCCTCGACTCGCTGGAAGAGCAGCAGCAGGCCCTCAGCGACGAGATCCTGGCCACAGCCAAGGCCGAGGTGGCCCAACTGCAAAAGGACAGCGACGCGCGGGTGCAGGCCCGGTCGGAGGAGCTGAAAAAACGGTACGCCGACGCGGTGCAGGCGCTGGACGAGAGTTACCAGCAGCGAAAAGACAGTCTGGTGGATGCTATCGTGCAGCGCTGCGTGGGCGGTGAGTAGGGCATGTTCACGACCTTCTCTCAAAACGCCATCCTCGCCAAGATCAAGGCCATGTACGGCAAGCGGATCACCCCCTCCCAGTACGGGGAGATGCTGCACAAGACCTCTTTGAGTGAGCTGGCGGCCTACCTCAAAAACAGCACCCACTACCAAGACGCCATGGACACAGTCAACCCGGCGGCCCTGCACCGCGGCCAGCTGGAAGCCACTGTGAAAAAAGACCTGTTTTACTCCCTGCTGCGGCTGGTGCGCTATCTGCCCGGCCGCAAGGAGCGCGAGCAGTACGTCAGCTTCTTCATCGGCCAGATCGAGATGGACCAGCTCATCGGCTGCATCAACCGGCTGGACGCCGAGGGCGAGACCCACTTTGTCCCCGAAGTGCCCACCTTCCTGCTGGACTACCTCTCCTTTGACGCGGTGGCCCTGGGCCAAGCGGAGACCGGGCGGGAACTGCTGGAACTGCTGGAAAAGACCCCCTATTACAAGACGGTGGAGCCCTTTGCCCTGGCCCCCGGCGAATTCGATGTCAGCAGCTGTGTCATCGCCCTGCGCCAGCAGTACTACAACCGGCTGTTCTCCCTCATCGAGGAGACCTACAAGGGCAAGACCCGGCAGGAGATGATGGACATCGTCTCCACCAGCCTGGAGCTGCAAAACATCACCAACCTCTACCGCCTCAAGGTGTATTTTCACTACAAACCCGAGGAGCTGGACCGGTTCATCGTCCACAACGAGTACTCCCGCCTCTCCGACAGGTTTTTGCAATCCCTCGCCGCGGCCCCCAACGGGGACGCCTTCATCCGGGAGATTGCGCAGAGCAGCTACAAAAACTACTTCGACAAAGACGATTTTCTCTATATCGAGTACCACACCAGCTACATCAAGTACCACCTGAGCCGCCGCCACATCAGCTTTGCCACCAAGGCGGCCACCGCCTTTCTGGCCTATGTGACCCTGGGCACAGTGGAGTGCGACAACATCATCCACATAGTGGAGGGGATCCGCTACGGGGTGCAGCCGGAGGACATTCAGAAGCTGCTCATCATCTAGGCGGCGCCACCGCCTGGAGAAATGCCTGACGCGAAAGGAGAATCACGCACTATGGCAATACAAAAGACGACCCTGGTCAGCCTGATCGGTCGCCTGGAAAATTTGGACGAGGTGGTCTTGCGGCTGAGCCGGCTGGACTACTTCCACCCGGAGGAGATCACCTCCAAGAGCGGGGCGGTCTCCAAGGCCGCCTCCGCCGAAAACCCCTATACCGAACTGGCCGACGCCCTGCGCTCGGCCTGCACCGACGCCGGGTTGACCCCCGTGGCGGTGCCCGGCGACCAGCTGGAGCGCAGCAGTCACGACCTGAATCTGGCGGATGTCCGCCGGTTCGTGGAGTCGTTCCGGCAGGGGTTCGACGCGGCCGACCAAAAGGAAAAGGAGATCGCGAAGCTGGTGGAGGAACACCGCCTCAACCTCTCCCACCTGGACATGATCCGCAGCTTTCACACCAGTTTTGACGAGCTGTTCAAGGCCAAGTACCTGAAGGTGCGCTTTGGGCGGCTGCCGCTGGAAAACTACAAAAAGCTGGAGCACTACCAGGACAAACCCTTCTTCCTCTTCACCTTTTCCAGCGACAAAAACTACCAGTGGTGCCTCTACCTGACCGGGGAGCAGCACGCCGCCGAGGTGGACTCCATCATGGAGGCCCTCTACTTCGAGCGGGTGCGCATCCCCGACTACCTCCACGGCGAGCCGGAGGACGCTGCCGCCTACCTGGAGGAAAAGCTCGCCGAGGAACAGGCGGCCCTGGAGGGCTGCAAGGGCGAGCGCGACCGGCTGGTGGAAGAGGGGCGGGAGACCCTCCTCTCCTACTACGCCACCGTCCAGTTCATGCAGGAGACCTACGGCGTGCGTCGGTTCGTGGGCACCAGCTTTGACAAGTTCGCCGGCGGCGACTACTTCGAGTTCGCCGGCTACGTCCCCGCGGGGAAGGAGGGCGACTTCGAGGCCCTCTTCGGCGACCTGCCCACCGTGGTGGTCACCGCCGAGAAGTCCGACGACGGAGCGGTCCCCATGCTGCCCGGCCTGGTGACCCACTCGATGAAGGAGGCCCACGAAAAGGGCACCCGCCCCGAAAAGCCCACCAAGCTGAAAAACAACTGGTTTGCCCGCCCCTTTGAGATGTACGTGGAGATGTACGGCGTGCCCAGCCACCGCGAGATCGACCCGACCCCCCTGGTGGCCTTCACCTACACCCTCCTCTTCGGCATCATGTTCGGAGACGTGGGCCAGGGGCTGCTGATCGTGCTGGGCGGCTTCCTCTTTGCCAAGTGGAAGAAGTCCCGCCTGGGCGAGATCATCATGCGCATGGGCATCAGCTCCACCCTCTTCGGCTTCCTCTACGGCTCGGTCTTCGGCTTTGAACACGCCCTCGACCCGCTGTACCGGGCCATCGGCTTTGCCGAAAAGCCGGTGGAGGTGATGAACGCCCAGACCATCAACGTGCTGCTCATCGGCGCCGTGGCCCTGGGGGTGGTGCTCATCCTCACCTCGATGGCCCTGAACATCTACATCGGGCTGAAAAACCGCGATTACAGCAAGGCCCTCTTCTCCCAAAACGGGGTGGCCGGCTTTGTCCTCTACGCCACGGTCATCAGCGCCATCGGCCTGCCGATGCTGGGGGTCAGCTTCTCCCTGAACCTGCCCATCATCCTCATCTGCATCGTCATCCCCATCATCTGCATCTTCATGCGGGTGCCCCTGGGCAACCTCCTGCTGAAAAAGGACGCCTTCCCCGAAGGGGGCTTTGGCGCCTACGCCCTGGAAAACATCTTTGAGATGCTGGAGATCGCCATCTCCTTTGTGGCCAACACCATGTCTTTCCTCCGCGTCGGTGGCTTCATCCTGAGCCACGCGGGGATGATGAGCGTGGTCTTCACCCTGGCGGGGATGTTCGGGCCGGTGGGCTATGCCGTCACCGTGGCCCTGGGCAACCTCTTCGTCATCGGGCTGGAGGGCCTGGTGGTCGGCATCCAGGTGCTGCGCCTGGAGTTTTACGAGATGTTCGGCCGCTACTACTCGGGCGAAGGGGTGCCCTTCACCCCCATCAGCCAGATCGTGCACGAGCACGCCAACTGAACCGCTCTGCGCGCCCACTCCCCACCGGGAAAGGCGGGCGGCCCTGTTCTAGGGCCGCCCGGAGAAACATAAATACGTTTGACAATTTCTAATTGGAGGTTTTATCACTATGGATATTCTGCTTCTGACCGCGGCCACCGCCGCCATCGCCGCCCTGTTTTTCTACCTGTTCAAAGCCCGCAAAGCCGGGAAGAAAGCCCCCTCGATGATGAAGAAACAGCTCATCGCCTTCGGCGCCACCTGCCTGGGCTCAGTCCTCCTGCCGGTGGTCAGCTACGCCGCTGAGGCCCCCGCTGCCGCCGCTTCCTCCTCCGCCGCCGGCATGGCCTACCTGGCCGCCGCCCTGGTGACCGGCCTGGCCTGCATCGGCTGCGGCATCGCTGTCGCCGCCGCCGCCCCCGCCGCCATCGGCGCTGTCAGCGAGAACGACAAGACCTTCGGCAAATCCCTGATCTTCGTGGCCATGGGCGAGGGCGTCGCCATCTACGGCCTGCTCATCTCCATCATGATCCTCAACAAAGTCTAAGCCAAAGAAGGCATCTGCAATGAAATTTTTTGTGATCAGCGACAACAGCGACACCTATATGGGCATGCGTCTGGCCGGGATGGAGGGGACCGTCGTCCACCAGTACGACGAGACGGTGGCCGCCCTCAAAACCGCCATGGAGGACCCCGACATCGCCGTGGTGCTGATGACCCAGAAGCTGGTCTCCCTCTGTCAGGACCTGGTCTACCAGTACAAACAGCAGAGCAAGACGACCCTGATCGTGGAGATCCCCGACCGGCACGGCTCCTCCCACCTGGAGGAGAACCTGGCCCGGTACATCAAAGACGCCATCGGCGTGAAGATTTGAGGTGGCTTAGATGCTTTCAAACGAAGAAAAATTGGAACTCATCCGCAAGGAGATCGAACAGACGGTGGAGGAGCAGGCGAGCGCCATTTTGAAGTCCGCCTCGCAAAAGCGGATCTCCGCCCTCTCCGACGCGGAGGCCAAGGCCAACGAGGACGCCGCCCGCTATGTGGAAAAGGCCAAAAAGGACATCCACACCCGGGAGACCACCGCCATCTCCAAGGCCACCCTGCAATACCGCACCGAGCTGCTGCAGCGCAGCGAGGGCTATGCCAAAGAGATTTTTGAGGCCGCCCGGGCCCGGCTGGTGGCCTTTCACCAGTCCCCCGAATACGCCGCTTACTTAAAGGCCCGGCTGACGGCCGTGGCCTCCGATCACTCCTTTGCCTCTGTCACCGTTCGCCTCTCCCCCGCCGACAAGGCGCTGGAAGGGCTCTGCGGCGAGGCGTTCTCCGTCCCCTGCCGGGTGGAATACGACGACGCCATCGCCGTGGGCGGCTTTGTCGCCGAGAACCTGGACGAGGGCTACGCCTGCGACGAGACCCTGGACAACGCCCTGGAGGAGCAGCGGGCGTGGTTCTACGCCAACTCGGGCCTGGTCTTAAAGGCCATCTAGGCCCTTTGCGGGGCAATGGGCCCTCCTCTGCCTGCCCAACCAACTTCTAAGGGGGTACGATATTTTTGAACACCATTTATTCCATCAACGGCCCGGTGGTGAAGGTGCGCGACACCAAGGACTTCTCCATGGGCGAGATGGTCTATGTCGGCCAGAAGCGCCTCATGGGCGAGGTCATCATCGTCAACGATGCGGCCACCACCATCCAGGTCTACGAAGAGACCTCCGGCCTGCGGCCCGGGGAGCCGGTGCTGGGCACCGGCAGCCCCATCAGCGTCACCCTGGGGCCGGGCATCATCTCCAACATCTACGACGGGGTGCAGCGCCCCCTGGGAAAGATCGAAGATCAGGAGGGCGCCTTCATCGGCTCCGGCGTGGAGATCCCCTCCCTCGACCCCGAGCGGGAGTGGGACGTCACCGTCCTCGCCAAACCGGGGGAGCAGGTCTCGCCCGGCCAGATCATCGCCACCTGCCCTGAGACCTCCCGCATCGAGCACCGGGTGATGGTGCCGCCCCACCTGAGCGGCACCGTCCTCACCGCCGCCGAGAGCGGTCCCCACCGGGTGGAGGACGTGCTCATCACCGTCAAGGACGAGCGGGGCGCCACCCACGAGGTGAAGATGTGCCAGAAGTGGCCCATCCGCACCCCCCGCCCCACCAAGACCCGCCTCCCCATCTCCCAGCCGCTCATCACCGGCCAGCGGGTCATCGACACCATGTTCCCCATCGCCAAGGGCGGCACCGCCGCCGTGCCCGGGGGCTTTGGCACCGGCAAGACCATGACCCAGCACCAGATCGCCAAGTGGTGCGACGCGGACATCATCATCTACATCGGCTGCGGCGAGCGCGGCAACGAGATGACCCAGGTGCTGGAGGAGTTCGGCTCCCTCATCGACCCCAAGACCGGCCGGCCCCTGACCGACCGCACCGTCCTCATCGCCAACACCTCCAACATGCCGGTGGCCGCCCGCGAGGCGTCCATCTACACCGGCATCACCCTGGCCGAGTACTACCGGGACATGGGCTACCACGTAGCCATCATGGCCGACTCCACCTCCCGCTGGGCCGAGGCCCTGCGCGAGATTTCCGGCCGCTTGGAGGAGATGCCCGCCGAGGAGGGCTTCCCCGCCTACCTGCCCTCCCGCATCGCCACCTTCTACGAGCGCGCCGGCTACATGGTCAACCTAAACGACAGCGAGGGTTCCATCTCCATCATCGGGGCCGTCTCCCCCCAGGGCGGCGACCTCTCCGAGCCGGTGACCCAGAACACCAAGCGGTTCGTCCGCTGCTTCTGGGCGCTGGACAAATCCCTGGCCTACGCCCGGCACTACCCGGCCATCAACTGGACCACCAGTTACAGCGAGTACCTGGACGACCTGGCCGGCTGGTACAACGCCCACCTGGGCGAGCGCTTCCTGCGCTACCGCAGCCGGATGGCCCAGATCCTGCAGGAAGAGAGCCAGCTGCTGGAGATCGTCAAGCTCATCGGCGCCGACGTGCTGCCCGACGACCAGAAGCTCATCATCGAGGTGGCCAAATTGGTCCGCACCGGCTTCTTGCAGCAAAACGCCTTCCACAAAGAGGACACCTATGTCCCCCTGGAGAAGCAGCTGGAGATGATGCGCACCATCTGGTACCTCTACAAAAAGGCCCTGATCGTGGTGAACGAACGCCAGATCCCGGTCACCACCATCGCCGGCAGCGGGCTGTTTGACAAGATCAACAAGATGAAATACGACATTGAGAACGACCGGCTGGACAAATTTGACAGCCTCCGCCAGGAGATCGACTCCACCCTGGCGGCCATGAATTAGAGAGGGGGCGGCAAATTTGAGTTTACAGTATGTAGGACTAAAAGAGATCAACGGCCCCCTGGTGGTGCTGGACAAGGTGCAGGGCGTCAGCTTTGACGAGATCGTCGAGATCCGACTGGACAGCGGCGAGACCCGCACCGGCCGCATCGTCGAGATCGAGGGCGAGCGGGCGGTCATCCAGGTGTTCGAGGGGACCGAGGGCCTCTCGCTGAAAAACACCAAGACCCGCCTCACCGGGCACACCATGCAGATCCCCCTCTCCCCCCAGATCCTGGGGCGGATCTTCTCCGGCGCGGGCCGTCCCATCGACAACCTGGGCGAGATCCACGCCACCGAGTTTGCCGACGTCAACGGCAAGCCCATCAACCCGGTCTCCCGGGTCTACCCCCGAAACTACATCCAGACCGGCATCTCCTCCATCGACTGCCTGGCCACCCTGATCCGCGGGCAGAAGCTGCCCATCTTCTCCGGTTCGGGGATGAGCCACAACAAGCTGGCGGTGCAGATCGTCAAGCAGGCCAAGATCGGTGACGGGGAGGACTTCTGCATCGTCTTTGCCGCCATGGGGGTGCAAAACGATGTGGCCGACTACTTCAAGCGCAGCTTTGAAGAGGCCGGCGTCATGAGCAACGTGGTCATGTACCTCAACCTGGCCTCCGACCCCATCGTCGAGCGGATCATGACCCCCCGCTGCGCCCTGACCGCCGCCGAATTTTTGGCCTACGAGCTGGGCAAGCACGTGCTGGTCATCATGACCGACATGACCTCCTACTGTGAGGCGGTGCGGGAGTTCTCCTCCTCCAAGGGCGAGATCCCGGCCCGAAAGGGCTTCCCTGGCTACCTCTACTCCGACCTGGCCAGCCTCTACGAGCGCGCCGGCATCATCAAGGGGAAAAACGCCTCGGTCACCCAGATCCCCATCCTCACCATGCCCAACGACGACATCACCCACCCGGTGCCCGACCTGACCGGCTACATCACCGAGGGGCAGATCGTTCTGGACCGGGGGCTGGACAACCAGGGCATCTTCCCGCCGGTCTCGGTGCTGCCCTCCCTCTCCCGTTTGATGAAGGACGGCATCGGCGCCGAGTACACCAGAGAGGACCACTCCGCCGTCTCCAACCAGCTGTTTGCCTGCTACGCCCAGGTGCAGGACGCCCGCAGCCTGGCCTCGGTCATCGGCGAGGAGGAGCTCTCGGACACCGACAAGAAGGTCCTGGTCTTTGGGCGAGAGTTTGAAAAGCGCTTCCTCAACCAGGGGGAGGACGGCGGCCGCACCATCGACGAGACCCTGGACCTGGCCTGGGAACTGCTGAGCATCCTGCCCCGGCAGGCCCTGGACCGCATCGACAACAAGCTGGTGGACCAGTACTACCGCCCCGAGATCTTTGAGGCCTTCAACAAGGAGAACGGCTGATGGCCGGGCAGGTATTCGCCACCAAGGCCAATCTGATGGCCACCCGCAAATCCCTGGACCTGTCCAGCTTGGGCTTTGACCTGCTGGACCGCAAGCGCAACGTCCTCATCCGCGAGCTGATGCAGCGGGTGGACGAGGCCAAGGCCATCAAGGACGAGGTGAGCGCCACCTTCCGCCAGGCCTACTTTGCCCTGCAGCAGGCCAACATGTCCCTGGGCAAGATCGACCACCTGGTGGGCAGCGTCCCGGTGGACGACAGCTTGCAGATGACCTCCCGCAGCGTGATGGGGGTGGAGATCCCCCACCTCACCTACGAGGACGCCGACCCCCGGCCGGTCTACGGCTTCGAGCTGTCCAACTCCAAATTCGACGACGCCTACCGCAAGTTTCAAAAGGTCAAGGAGCTGTCGGTCCGCCTGGCCGAGGTGGAGAACAGCGTCTACCGGCTGGCCGGGGCCATCCGCAAGACCCAGAAGCGGGCCAACGCCCTGGAGCACATCATCATCCCCGACCTGAAGGCCACAGAAAAGGCCATCACCGAGGCCCTGGAGGAGAAGGACCGGGAGGAGTTCTCCCGTCTGAAGGTGATCAAGGCGCAGAAGGAAAAAGCCGCCCAGGCGGCCGATGACCGACCCGCTTGACCGCCCCCACGGCCCCAGATAAAAAACAGGCGAGCAGCTTGCCCGCCTGTTTTTTTGCGCCCGCTTTTTCTCACCCGACCGCGCCCCCGCTGTGCTGCAAAATGGCCTCCACCGTCTCCTCCGGGGTCTGTTCCGAGCTGTCGAGCCAGAGGCCGAGACGGGGGGTCTCCCGCAGGAAGTCGGCGCAGAGCCGCTCCACCGCAAAGCCGGTGTAGCCGGTCTTGCCCCGCCCGGCCTCCCGCCGCCGCACCACCTCTGCCCGCGGGCAGAGCACCACTGGGAAGACGGAGTATCCCCGCAGCAGCTCGATCATCTCGGGCAGCGCCCGGCCGTAGTAGTTGTCCTGCAAAACTACCGTGAAGCCGGCCTCACAGTATGTCTTGGCCGCCTGGGCGGCCAGGCGGTAGCGCAGGGCCAACTGGTCGAGGGCCCCCTGGGTGGGGGTCTCGCTCATCTCCTCCCTGCCGGCGACGATCATCCGCCGAAAAACATCCCCCCGCAGGTGCACGCCCCGCGCCATCCGCTCGGCCAGCAGCTGGGCCACGGTGGACTTGCCCGCCGCCATCACTCCGGTGATGAGATAGATCCTCCCCGCCATCGCCTGTTCCTCCCCTTTGACATGTGGGGCGGCCCGCTTGGACGCGCCCCTCCCTGGCCACCAGTATACCGCCCCGGGGCCGGTCGCCGCAACCCCTTCCCCCACCCCCAATCGACAAATGGGGACAAAGATGCTACACTGAACGGGTCAAACCGGCCCACTGCGGCCACCAGAAAAGAGGAGAGCGCCATGCCAGAACTGCCAGAAGTCGAAGCCGTCAAGCGGGTCGTCGAACCCCAGATCCGGGGCCGCCGCATCCAGCGGGTCACCGCCCACAACCCCAAAGTCATCGCCCGCCCGGGGGCGGAGGAGTTTTGCCGCCTGGTGCAGGGACAGACCTTTTCCGCCGTCGACCGGCGGGGCAAATTCCTCACCCTGCACCTGGAGAGCGGCGACCGACTCGTCCTCCACCTGAGGATGACCGGCAACCTCCTGCCCACCCCCAGCGGCCACCCCCAGGAAAAGCACACCCACCTGGTCTTCACCCTGGACGACGGCAGCGAGCTGCGCTACATCGACCTGCGCCGGTTCGGCCGCTTCTGGCTCCTGCGGGCGGGGGAGGAGGACCGCTTTACCGGCATCGACCGCCTGGGGCCGGAGCCCTTTGACCCCGCCTTTGATGCCGCCTACCTGGCCGGACAGCTGGCGCGGCGCAAAAGGGCGGTCAAGGAGTGCCTTCTCGACCAGTCCATCGTCGCCGGCATCGGCAACATCTACGCCGACGAATCCCTTTTTGCCGCCCGCATCTGCCCCACCCGCCCGGCAAACACCCTCACCCAGGAGGAGGTCGCCCGCCTGGCCCGGCAGATCCCCGCCATCCTCCGGGCCGCCATCCAGGGCAAGGAGACCTCGCCCGAGGAGTACCTGGCCAGCGGGGGGCGCAACTACCGGGGCAGCTCCTTCTTTCAGGTCTACGGCCACGGGGGGGAGCCCTGCCCTGCCTGCGGCGCACCCCTCTGCCGAACCGTCATTGGCGGGCGCAGCAGCGTCTACTGCCCCTGCTGCCAGCCCCCACTGACAAAAGAAAGGTGATTTCAGTGCTCGTCAGCAAAATCCGCACCCCCGAAGAACAGGCCGCCTATCTCGCCGAGCTGCGCAGCTGGCTGGAGGGGGAGCGGGACACCCCTGTCGAGGAGATGTCCTCCTTCTTCGCCCACCGGCTGGACCAGTACGAGGGCGTTCACCTGGCCCACTGGGCGGCCGAGTACGAGGCGCTGGCCGACTACCTGCCCGACGGCCTCTCCACCCTGCTGGACATCGGCTGCGGCACCGGGTTGGAGCTGGCCTCCCTCCTGCGCCGTTTCCCCGACCTGCGGGTCACCGGCATCGACCTCTCCGCACCCATGCTCGAAAAGCTGCGGCAGAACTATCCCTCTTCCCGGGTGGAGACCATCTGTGCCGACTACTTCAGCTATCCCTTTGAAGGGCGGCAGTACGACGCCGCCCTCTCCTTTGAGACCCTCCATCACTTCCCCTACCAGAAAAAGAGGGAGATCTACCGCAAACTCTACCGGGCCGTCCGCAGCGGCGGCTGCTATCTGGAGTGCGACTACCTGGCCTGCTGCCAGGAAGAGGAGGATCTCTGTCTGGCCGAATACCACCGCCGCCGGCAGGCAAGCGACCTGCCCGAAGGGGCGTTTGTCCACATCGACATCCCCCTCACCCTCGCACACCAGACCGAACTGCTGACTGAGGCGGGCTTCGCCCGCGTCGAGCTCCTCTACCAAAACGAGGGCACCGCCCTCCTGCGGGCGGAGAGGGAATAGACCGGCGCACCTTTCCCCGACGAGGCTGTGACCCCGCCAAAGGGGCGCCCCGCCGCACCTCCTGCCAAACGCGAAGTTCACCCATCCGACCTCTCTGCACAAGGGGGAACGGGCATCCGCCCGTTCCCCCTCTTTCTGTCGCCCCCCTTTGGGCCCCCCGACCAGAACTGCTATCTTCCCAACGGAGCAGGGATACGGGGCAGGGATTGGGACAGCCGCTCCCCCTCCTTCTAAATATCCGCGTGGGGTGCGGAGCCGGTGTCCCGCCGGCCCCTACCTCACTGCCAGAGATTTCACTCTGCACACCTGTGTGGGGGACGACCACTGTACACGCTGAGAATGGGGCTCTGGAAAAGTCCCAGTTCGCCCCACGTCCCCACGTAGGGTGAGTGGATTGAAATAAGAGAGGTCTGGCTTGCCCTACCTCAGCATCCAGGTCTCACGCCCGCGCGGGGTGAGACCAAGCAGGTGACTCCTCACTCCCGGCCGACTTTATTTTGATCCGTATACCTCGCAGGAGGATGGATAGTCAAATAAAATCGCTCTTTTTTTATTTTTTGCTTGCAATAGTATGTGATACACACTATAATGAAATTGCAAATACAGTGTATTGCTTATCACCACCTGTCTGCCAGGCATCAAAAGGGGGGATTTCAATGGGCAAAGACGATCTGTTGGGCAGCTTGGAGCAAGAACTGCGGCGGGGGACCCTTGTTCTCTGCACTCTGGGGCTGCTGCGCCGCCCCATGTACGGCTACCACCTGGTCAGCACCCTGGCGCAAAAGGGCATCCCGGTGGAGGCGGGTACCCTCTACCCGCTGCTGCGCCGGTTGGAGGGACAGGGGCTCCTGCACAGCGTGTGGGAGACCGACGGGGCCAAACCCCGCAAGTACTACTCCCTCACCCCAGAGGGGGCTGTCGTCTACCAGCAGCTGCAAGAACAGTGGAAACAGCTCTCCCACAGCGTGGAAGAGATCGAAAAGGAGGCAAAAAATGACCTTTGAAACCGTCGAGCGCTACCTCTACGCCGCAACCAAGGACCTGCCAAAAAAAAGCCGCGCCGACATCGAGCGGGAGCTGCGGGCCGACATTGCCGACATGCTGGACGCCCGCTGCCAGGGCCGAGCGGCGGAGGAGAGTGACATCCGCGCCGTTTTAGAGGGGTTCGGCCCCCCGGAGGCCCTCGCCCGCCGCTACGGCGCCCGCGAGGGGCGCGGCCTCATCAGCCCCCTCTGGTACGGCCCCTACAAGGCCGCCCTGGCCGTCTCCCTGGGCGGGTGCGCCGCCATCCACTTTGCCGTCTGGGGGATCGGCACGCTGATCAGCCTGCTAAAGGGCAGCGGCATCTCGGTCGCCCCCTCGCCCCTCTTCCTGCTGCGCTCCTTCTTCACCTGGGCCTTCCCCCTCTTCGCCGTCGTCACCCTGGTGGTTGCCCTTCTCGACCGCCTGGGGGTGCCGGGTAGGCGGGAACAGCCCGCGGACTGGATCTCCGCTCTCCCACCCATCCCCACCGAGAAGGCCCGCATCAGCCGGGGGGAATCCATCGTCGGGGTGGTGGGGGCCGCCGTCATGGTGACCGTCATGCTCAACTTTTCCGCTCTCTCCGCGGCCGCGTTTGCCGGACAGGGGCCGATACAGCTGCTGTCCCCCCAGGCAGAGGGCCGATTCGTCGCCGGGGCGATCCTCCTCTTCCTGCTGGCGGGCGTCGTCCACCTCTTCGCCCTTGTCGAGGGGCGCTACTCCGTCCGCTATGCGGCGGTCTCCACCACCCTTCACCTCTTCACCGGCGGGATCGCCTACTTTTCGCTTCGCATCCAGCCCTTTTTCAGCGGCGAGCTGATTGCCCTGGTGGAGCAAAACACCCCCGCTGGCTTCCTTCCCCTCTTTCTCCACCTCAACGACATCGTCCTGGCCTGTATCCTCTTCTCCCTGGTCCTCGACACCGCCGAGACCCTCTACCGCACCGCCCGCTACGGCTGCCGGTAGCCACTCCCCACCTCCCCGAGAGAGGGGGCGAAGCAGGTTCGCGCCTGCCCCGCCCCCTCTCTCTGCCTTTTTCCGCCGCCATCGCCTTTGCGGGGGGGCCTTTCAAGAAACAGCCCGCCGCAACCGATACTTGCCCCCCGGTTGCTGGCCCTTTGCCCCGGGGTGTGATATCCTTGGAGCGAGGTGAAAAGAGATGTCCCTTTCAGAAAACATCCGCGAGGCCCGGCTGCAGGCCGGCCTCTCGCAAGAACAGGTGGCGGAGGCCCTGGAGGTGAGCCGGCAGGCCGTCTCCCGCTGGGAGCGGGGCGCCAGCCGGCCCAGCACCGCCAACCTCGTCGCCCTGGCAGAGCTGTTTCACCGGTCGGTGGAACAGCTCACCGGCCGGTACTCCTCCTCCCTGCAGGTGGAGGAGGGGACCAAGCGCATCTGCGATCGGTGCGGCCGGCGCGCCGTCTTCTACGGCGACTCCGGGCGGGAGAGCGCCTTTTGCAGCGAGGACTGCCGGGCTGCCTACGGCCGGGAGATGGCGGGCATTCAAAAGCACCTGAAATGGTTTTGGGCGGGCATCGTCCTCTCCTGTCTCCTGATGGTGGGCGGCTCCCTTTTTCAGTCGCGCTTTCCCGTCAACTACACCGTTGGGGGCGGCATGACCCTGCTGGGGGCGACCCTCGTCCTCTTCCCCTTCTGCACCCCGCAGACCTATGCCAAGTTGGGCCTGCGCCGCGCCTCTATCCTGGGGCGGGTGCTGGGCTGTGCCGTCGAGCTATACGGCCTGTACATCCTCTTTGGGGGATGAGCAGGAAAAAAGAACAAAAAATAAAAAAAGGCCGTTTTTTCAAATTCATTTGCCGGTGCATAAATCCTCCCCTCCCACCCATACTAGAGGTGAAGCGTTTGCAAGGCGCTGTCATTTTCAATATTTCTGCGGATGGAGGTACCATTTGTATGGGAGTCGTATCCAAAATTGCCCTGGTACTGGTCATCATCGGGGCCCTCAACTGGGGGCTGGTGGGTATCTTTTCCTTCGACCTGGTGGCCTACCTGTTCGGCGGAATGGCCTCTCTGGTGAGCCGGATCATCTACACTGTGGTGGGGATCGCCGGGATCTGGTGTATCGCCCTGCTGTTCAAAGACAGCCGTGCGCTGGATGTCACCGAGTAGACACGGGCGCAAAATCCACAAAAAAGGGGCTTGGCAACTGCACAAATGCAGTGGCCGCGCCCCTTTTTTGCAGCCTCTTTTTGTGGTATGATAGCCGCAGAGCAGCTGTCGGGCCAAATCCCTGCACCCTGTGCAGATGGCCCGGCGGCTGAAAAATCGCGAAAGTGAGAAAGAGGTGTTCGCATTGGAGAATCTGTTTTTGAACCGCGCCAAGCAACTGGAGGAGGAGATCCGCTGGAACCGCAGAGCGGTGCACAGCTACGCAGAGGTGGGGCTGGACCTGCCCCAGACCACGGCTCTGGTCGCCGAAAAGCTGCGCTCTTTCGGCCTTGACCCCCAGCCCTGCGGCCCCGGCATCGTCGCCCTGGTGGGCAAACCGGCCGGCACCGGCAAGACCTTTCTGCTGCGCGCCGACATGGACGCCCTTCCCATGCGGGAAGTGACCGGCCTCCCCTTTGCCGCAGACAACGGCAACTGCCACTCCTGCGGGCACGACTGTCACACCGCCATGCTGCTGGGCGCGGCCAAGCTGCTCAAGGAACGGGAGGCGGAGCTGGATGGCACCGTCAAGCTGATGTTCCAGCCCGGTGAGGAGCAGCTGGCCGGGGCCAAGGCCATGGTGGAGGCCGGGGTGCTGGAAGGGCCCAAGGTCGACGCGGCCATGGCCATCCACCTCTCGGTGGGGCTGCCCGACTCCTACACCGGGGCCGTTCAGTACGTGCGGGGGACCGCCGCCAATTCCGGCGACATGGTGCGCATCACCGTCAAGGGCTTTGGCACCCACGGCTCCACCCCCCAGCTGGGGGTGGACGCCATCAGCGTGGCGGCCCACATCGTGGTGGCTTTGGAAGAGGTCATCGCCCGCGAGGTGTCCACCACCGAGGGCTCGGTGATGATCGTCGGCAAGATCGAGGGCGGCGACACCTGCAACACCGTCTCCGGCCACTGCGTGATGGAGGCGTCCATCCGCGCCACCACCCACGAGCGCCGCGAGTTTTTGAAAAAGCGGATCAAAGAGGTGGCCGAGGGCACGGCCAAAGTCTACCGGGCCGAAGCCGAGGTGGAGTTTGTCTACGGCATGCCCCCCCTGGTCAACGACGCCGACACCTGCGACGAACTGGCCGCCTACTGCGCCAAGGTCGTCCCCGAGAAGGACGTGCAAGCGGTCCCCCCCTCCAGCGGGACCGAGGACTTTACATACGTGGCCCAGTACGTCCCCTCCTGCTACCTCAACCTGGGGGCCGGCAGCATCGGCGAGGGGCACCAGTGCTCGATGCACAACCCCGGCATGGTGCCGGAGGAGTCGGTCCTCCCCACCGGGGCCGCCCTCTACGCCCAGTGCGCCCTGGATTGGCTGAAGGCCCACAAGTAAAGGCCGCTTCTGTCCCCACTGAAACCGGGGTCCTCCCTCTCTGGCAGAGAGGGAGGACCCCGGTTTTTGCCGACCAAAAAGGGCCCGCGCCACAAGGGGCGCGGGCTCTTGCCGTCAAATGGATCTATTTTTCGATCAGTTCCAGGGTGTCCCGGGCAATCATCAGCTCTTCGTTGGTGGGGATGACCCAGGCCTCCACCTTGGAGCCCTCGGCGCTGAACTTGGCGTCCTGGCGGGAGGCGGCCTTGTTCTTCTCCTCGTCAAAGGAGAGGCCCAGGGCCTCCATCTCGCGGCAGACCTCGGCGCGGAAGACGTCGTCGTTCTCGCCGATGCCGCCGGTGAAGATGACCGCGTCCACCCCGTTCATGGCGGCGATGTAGCTGCCGATGAACTTTTTGATCTGGTAGACCACGATCTCCAACGTCATCTTGGCCCGGTCGTTGCCGCTGTTGGCGGCCTGGCGCAGGTCGCGGCAGTCGCTGGAGACGCCGGAGAGGCCCAGGAAGCCCGACTTTTTGTTGAGCAGGTCGCTCATCTCGTCGGGGGTGAAGCCCTCTTTGTTCATCAGGTAGGTGACCACCGAAGGGTCGATGCCGCCCGAGCGGGTGCCCATGATAAAGCCGTCCAGCGGGGTGAAGCCCATGGTGGTGTCCACCACCTTGCCGTCTTTGACCGCGGCGATGGAGCTGCCGTTGCCCAGGTGGCAGGTGATGATCTTGGTGCCCTCGAGGCCGCCCTTGATCTTGCCGTAGCGGGCGGTCACATAGCGGTGGCTGGTGCCGTGGAAGCCGTAGCGGCGGATGGAATACTTCTCGTAGTACTCGTAGGGGATGCCGAACATGTAGGCCTTGCGGGGCATGCTCTGGTGGAAGGAGGTGTCAAACACCGCCACCATCGGCATCTCCTTGCCAAAGACCTCCTGGCAGGCGCGCATGGCGATGGCCTGAGGGGGGTTGTGCAGGGGGCCCAGCTCTTTGAAGGAGAGGATGTCGTCGATGACCTGGTCGGTCACCACGGTGGAGACCTTGTACTTCTCGCTGCCGTGCAGCACCCGGTGGCCGACGGCGGAGATCTCCTGCACGTTGTCGATGACCTTGCCCTCGCCGGAAGTCAGCATCTCGACCACGGCCATGAAGGCCTCTTTGTGGGTCGGGAAGGGCATGTTCTTCTCGATTTTTTTATCCCCAGCGCTGTGGGTGATGAGACCGTCTACGCCGATGCGCTCGCAGTTGCCCTTTGCCAGAACGCTCTCGTCCTGCATGTCGATGAGCTGGTACTTCAGCGACGAACTGCCGGCGTTGATGACCAATATTTTCATGAAAAAAGTTCCCCCTCAATTGATTTTTCGCCTGTCCTCGTTTGTTGACGAACACACTTGCGTACTATATAGTAGTATAAAATGGGAAAAAGTGCAAGGGGAAAAGCCGGAAGGAGGGCGTATTTGTGCGGATTTTCGGGGTCGTCTGCGAGTGCAACCCCCTCCACACCGGGCACATCTGGCTGCTGTCGCAGGCCAGGGCCCGCGGGGCGGAGGCGGTGGTCTGCGCCATGAGCGGCAACTTTGTCCAGCGGGGGGAGCCGGCCCTCCTCCCCTGGTGGGTGCGGGCGAGGGCCCTGCTGGAAAACGGGGCCGACTTGGTGGTGCAGATCCCCACCGCCCACTGCCTCTCCTCGGCCCAATTTTACGCCCAGGGCGGGGTCTCCCTGCTGGCCGCGCTGGGGGTGGGCACCCTCTTTTTCGGCAGCGAGAGCGGCGACCGGGCCGGGTTGGAGGCAACTGCCGAGCTGGTGGAGAGCGAGGCCTTTGTCCAATTGGCCAAAGCGCTGCAGCGGGGGAACCTGGGGTACCCCGCCGCCCGGGCCGAAGCCTGCCGCCGCCTGGGGGGAGAGGCGGCGCTCCTCTCCTCCCCCAACGACACCCTGGCGCTGGAATACCTGCTGGCCATCCGCCGCGCCGGGGCGGGGATGGATATCCTCCCCATCCGGCGCATCGGCGCGGGCCACCACGACAGCCGCCTGGGGGGGCAGACCGCCAGCGCCAGCGCCCTGCGCGCCCTGCTGCGCGCCGAAAAGGGCGAGGAGGCGGCCCCCTATCTGCCGAAGGGGCTGCCGGAGCCGCACCCCCTGGCAGACAGCCGTTGGCTGGGGCGGACGGCTGTGCTGGCGGTGCAGTTGGCCCCCCTCGAGCGGCTGGCAGCCCTCCCCTTCTGCGACGAGGGGCTGGCTCGCCGGCTGCAGGCCTGTGCCGACGGCGCCGCCGATTTGGAGGAGCTGGCCGCCCGCTGCGCCAGCCGCCAGCACACCCGCGCCCGGGTGCGGAGAGCCGTCTGGTGCCTGCTGCTGGACATCCGCCGGGAAGATGTCCTCGCCCCGCCCGACTGCCTGCGCATCCTGGGGGCCACCGAGACCGGCCTCGCCCTGCTGCGGGGGCCCCAGCGGCTGCCGGTCTGCCACAGCCTGGCCCGGGCGGAGGGCACCTCCTTCGGCCGGGTGGAGGACCGCGCCGACACCGTCTATGCAAACTGCTTTGAGAAACCGTTGCCGCAGGGGGAAAGCTATCGGCAAAAGTTTACAAAGATATGAGAAGCGATTGCTTTTTCGACAGCCCCATGGCACAATAGATGGAGTGAGAGACAGCCTGTCCGGCAGCGCGCCGGGCAGGCGGACGGTCCGACGCGCCGGTGGCGCCGGTTGGGCCGCCTTTTGTACGCCTTGACATCAAAACAGACAGCGGGGGTATCAATTTGAAACATCAGCTCATCTATGTCATTGACTTTGGCGGCCAGTACAACCAGCTGATTGCCCGCCGGGTGCGGGACCTGGGGGTCTACTGCGAAGTGCTGCCCCACACCGCGCCGGTGGAGCAGATCCGGGCCGGGAACCCGTCCGGCATCATCTTTACCGGCGGGCCCAACAGCGCCTACCTGCCCGACTCGCCCCAGTGCGACCCGGCCCTCTACCAGCTGGGGGTGCCGATCCTCGGCATCTGCTACGGCGCCCAGATGATGGCCCACATGTTCGGCGGCAAGGTCGAGGCGGCCCCGGTGGGCGAGTTCGGCAAGACCGTCTGCAAGGTGGTGGGGGAGACCCCGTTTTTTGCGGGCATCCAGCAGGAGAGCGTGGTCTGGATGAGCCATGTGGACTACATCTCCCAGCCGCCCGCCGGCTTCTCCGTCACCGCCGTCACCGACAACTGCCCGGTGGCCGCCATGGAGTGCCCCGAGAAAAAGCTCTACGCGGTGCAGTTTCACCTGGAGGTCAACCACACCCAGCAGGGGAACGGGATGCTGCACAACTTCCTCTTTGACATCTGCGGCTGTGTGGGCGACTGGAACATGGAGAATTATCTGGACAGCGAAATCGCCCGGCTGAAAGAGCGCATCGGCGGCAAAAAGGTGCTGCTGGCCCTCTCCGGCGGGGTGGACTCCTCGGTCTGTGCGGCCCTGCTCTCCCGCGCCATCGGCAAGCAGCTCACCTGCATCTTTGTGGACCACGGCCTGATGCGCTACAAAGAGGGCGACGCCATCGAGGAGACCTTCGGCAAGATGGATGTCAACTTCAAGCGGGTCAACGCCCAGGCGCGCTTTTTCGGAAAACTGGCCGGGGTGACCGAGCCCGAGGCCAAGCGCAAGGCCATCGGCGAGGAGTTCATCCGCGTCTTCGAGGAAGAGGCCAAGACGATCGGCAAGGTGGACTTCCTGGCTCAGGGCACCATCTACCCCGACGTGGTGGAGTCCGGCCTGGGCGGCGAGAGCGCCGTCATCAAGAGCCACCACAACGTGGGCGGCCTGCCCGAGCATGTGGACTTCGAGGACATCGTCGAGCCGCTGAACATGCTCTTTAAGGACGAGGTCCGCCGCCTGGGCATCCTGTTGGGTCTGCCTAAGGAGATGGTTTGGCGCCAGCCCTTCCCCGGCCCTGGCCTGGGCATCCGCGTCATGGGCGAGGTGACCCCCGAAAAGGTCGACTTGCTGCAAAAGGCCGACTTCATCTTCCGCGAGGAGCTGGACAAGGCCGGCGAGTCCGGCAGTTTGAGCCAGTACTTCGCCGTGCTGACCGAGCAGCGGACGGTGGGGGTCGTGGGCGATTTCCGCACCTACGGCTACACCCTGGCGCTGCGGGCGGTCACCACCGACGACTTCATGACCGCCGACTTTGCCCGCATCCCCTATGACGTGCTGGAGAAGATATCCACCCGCATCATCGGCGAGCTGCCGGGCATCGGCCGCATCGTCTACGACGTGACCACCAAGCCCCCGGCTACTATTGAGTGGGAATGACGCTCGAAACGGCGAAAACCCGCATGAATACAGGCTTTTTTGCCCGTCCATACTGCTCTTGATACTGGATTGATACTATTTGTGTCCGCCCGGTATTCTCAAGAGAAAAATCCCAAAAGGACAAGCAAAACCGCCCTGCTGAACGACAAATTCAGCAGGGCGGTTTTTTTGCTTGTCTTATTTATTTTTCCGCCAAGGGATATAATATTCGCTTTCCAGGCCATCGTCGCAGGTATGGGGCCAGTTGAGTTTCCATTCAAAATACTCTTCCCTGGTGATCTCCCCGGCGTGTAACTCCTGCTGACGAAAAAGCCATTCCCGCATGAACTCGTCCACAAGGCCATACTGGAAGTACATACCCACGGGAGGGTGTGCGGGCCAGTCATCGCTATCATTGTACCGTACAGCGGTATCATCAGCGGCCCCTGCTCTGCCCGGATTGCGGACAAGTTGGAACAGGCGGATAGCGCCAGGGCTGTCCTCGTCCAGCCAGAAGAATGTCCGCATGAAGTCCTCGGCAGAGCCGGGGGCGATGGTGTAGAAGTTCTGGCGGTCTACCCGCAGCGCCTCGGCCATCTTGTCCAGCAGTTCCCGTTTCGGAACACGGTAATTCGTCTCATACTGGGCGATCCGGTTGTCCGCTCCCTTTTCCTCAAAGCCGATAGCAAGCCCCAATTCCTTTTGTGTCATGCCTCGAAAGGTGCGGATTTTCTTTATCTTGTCTCCGACTGTCATAATATCCCACCGCCTTTGCCAATAGTATAGCGCAAAAAAGCGAAAGATGCAAGATAATCTTTAACAAAAATGCGAAATAAATTCTTGACATTAACACTTATGTTAATGTATAATGAAGATGGTGACATTAACATATTTGCGAAACTAAAATAAGGAGGTGCTGACCATGGAAAAGGAGCTGTTTGTGAGAGCAGAGGAGGTCGCCAGGGAGCTGGGCATTTCCAAGCCCTACGCCTACAAGCTGGTGCGGGAGATGAACGAGGAGCTGAAGAAAAAAGGCTTTCTCACCATTCCCGGACGGGTAAGCAGGCGCTACTTCGAGGAAAAATTCTATGGGCTGCGGGACAGACAATAAGGAGGGAACCACAATGCCGGCATACAAAGACAAGGCAAAGGGCACATGGTATGCGTCCTTTTACTACGAGGACTGGACGGGCAAGAAAGTAAAGAAAATGAAACGGGGCTTTCCCACCAAGCGGGAGGCTCTGGAGTGGGAGCGGACATTCCTGCAACAACAGACCGCCGACCTGGAAATGACCTTTGAAAACTTCGTGGCTGTCTATGTGGCGGACATGAAAGGCCGTATCAAGGAAAACACCTGGGGGACGAAAGAGCATATCCTCTACAAGAAGTTGGTGCCGTACTTCGGCAAGCGGAAGATGTGCGACATTCACTCCAAGGAGGTCATCGCCTGGCAGAATGAAATGCTGGGTTACCGGGACAAGAACGGCAAGCCCTACTCTCCGGTGTACTTAAAAACGCTGCACAATCAGTTGAGCGCCGTGTTCAACCATGCGGTACGGCACTACAATCTAAAGGTCAATCCCGCTGCCCAGGCGGGCAATATGGGAAAGCCAAAGGGACGGGAAATGCTGTTCTGGACAAAGGCGGAGTATCTGAAATTCGCCGAGGCCATGATGGACAAGCCCCTTTCCTATTACGCCTTTGAAATGCTCTACTGGTGCGGCGTCCGGGAGGGGGAGCTGCTGGCCCTCACTCCTGGCGACTTCGACTTTGAGAAACAGACCGTCACCATCTCCAAGTCCTACCAGCGGATTAAGGGCAAGGATGTGATTACCGACCCCAAGACCCCTAAGAGCAACCGGGTCATTCAAATGCCCGCTTTCCTCTGTGAAGAAATGCGAGACTATATCAAGAGCCTGTATGGGGTGAAGCCCACCGACCGCATTTTCACGGTGACAAAATCCTACCTCCACCGGGAGATGGACAGGGGTGCGAAAGAGGCCGGGGTAAAGCGGATCAGAATACACGACCTGAGGCACTCCCACATTTCGCTGCTCATTGACATGGGCTTTACGGCCCTGGCAATCGCTGACCGGGTGGGACATGAAAGCATTGATATTACCTACCGCTACGCCCACCTGTTCCCCACCCGGCAGGCGGAGATGGCGGACAAACTGGACATGGAGCGAAAGGGGGCCTAAATCATGTCAGTGAAAAATCTTGACCGACACAACCGCTGGAGAAACAAAACTGTGGCTTTCCGGGTGTCCCCGGATGAGGACAGGGAAATTGAAACCGCTGTGCGGCTCTCCGGCCTTACCAAACAGGACTACATCACCCGACGGCTGCTGTGCCGGGATGTGGTGGTACAGGGCAACCCCAGGGTGTATAAGGCCCTGCGGAACGAGCTGGCCGCCGTTCTGGAAGAACTGGAGCGTATCGAGGCCGGGAATGGCGTGGATGGGGAGTTGCTGGACACCATCCGGCTGATCGCCGCCATCATGGACGGCATGAGGGAGGATTGATAGATGGATAGATTGCAAGAGAAAACGACTGCCCCATATCCGCCTGTTGGCGCAGACGGGGGACAGTCGCTCTCACAAAAACCTAACCAAAGTATAGCAGAGGGCGTGACAGAACACAAGCCCCCGGAAAGAGATTTGGAGGAAATCCTGCGGCAGATAAGCCGGGTCAATGACCCGGCCTATCTGCCTACCGTGTCTATGAATGACCTCTACGAACAGGTGTACCCCGGCAGACCTCCTGTGGTAGACGGTCTGCTCTATGCGGGGACATATCTCTTTGTGGGCGCTCCCAAGGTGGGCAAGTCCTTTCTCATGGCCCAGCTTGCCTATCATGTGAGTATGGGCCTTTCCCTGTGGGGGTATGAGGTGCGCCAGGGGACAGTCCTCTATCTGGCCCTGGAGGACAACCACCGTCGCTTACAGGAGCGGTTGTACCGGATGTTTGGAGTAGAGAGTACCGGAAACCTGTTCTTTGCCATCGGAGCTAAGCAGCTCGGCGGTGGCCTGGAGGAGCAGCTAAAGGGCTTTGTCCGGGAACACACGGACACCCGGCTTATTATCATCGACACCCTGCAAAAAATCCGGGAGGCCGGGGCAGAGAAGTACAGCTATGCCAACGACTATGAGGTAATCACCAAACTGAAACGGTTTGCCGATATAAGCGGGGTTTGCCTCCTGGTTGTACATCACACCCGCAAGCAGCAGGCCGATGATAAGTTTGATATGATCTCCGGCACCAACGGCTTATTGGGTGCGGCAGACGGGGCCTTTCTGCTCCAAAAGGAGCGGCGGGCAGACAACGCCGCCACCCTGGACATTTCTGGGCGGGATCAGCAAGACCAGCGCCTCTACCTCAAGCGGGACGAGGAACGGCTTGTGTGGGAGCTGGAGCGGCGGGAAACGGAGCTGCGGCAGGAGCCGCCTGACCCGGTGTTGGAGGCTGTTGCCGCCCTGGTAACGGCGGAACGGCCAGAGTGGAGAGGGACGGCCACGGAACTTGTCGCCGCCCTGGGGCTGGATATGAAACCCAATGCCCTGGCTATGCGGCTGAATGTCCGGGCGTGGCGGCTGTCCTATGAGTACCACATCCACTATGAAAGCGCCCGAACCCATGCCGGGCGGAGTATCAAGCTCACGTTGGAGGAACCCCAGGCGTGACGACCGTGACAGCTGTGACAGCTTTTCGGAGTGCGGAGGCGGTGTGTAAAACATCGTCACGGTCGTCACGGCTGTCACGGGGAGCGGGGGCGAAAGTCAAGGGGGGCATACCTGCGGGTGGAGATTGCCGCAAGTCAATACAACCCGTACCCCTTGACTTTCGGCCCACGGAAAACACTTGCCGGGCGGTGGAAAGGCCCCTGGCCTTTCCACCCTGCCCAACGGCGAGTGACAAAGTTTAGGCGGGGTGCAGGGTGCCCTTTTCAAAGGGCGGCCCTGCTGGGGGAGGCAACCGCAGTTGCCGGGGGCAAAGCCCCCACACCACCCCGTAGGGCGCAAATGCGCTTTTGATGGCCGTCAGGCTGTCAAAAGTGCTTTTGCGTTACTTTCGCAGAAAGTAACAAAGGCTCGCCGCTTGCGCGGCGGAAAAGGGAGGAGGGATTGATTTGAAAAGGACAATCAGCGCCATGGTGGGCCAAGGATCGGTGAACCATAACAGTAGAAAATTCCACGCCAAGAACACTGACCCGGAACGCTCCCACTTGAATATAACCTACTGCCAGGAGAATATCAAGGCGGTGTACCATGAACTCTTTGACGAGGCTCTGGAACGGTACAACGCTAAACAAACCAGGGCCGACAGAAGGATAGAGGATTACTATGAGAAGATCCGCTCCGGCAAGCAGGAAAAGCCGTTCCATGAAATCATCCTGCAAGTGGGCAATCGAGATGATATGAGCGCCGACAGCGAGGAGGGACAGCTTGCGGCAGCGGTTTTGGACGAGTACATGAAGGGCTTTCAAGAGCGCAACCCCCAACTCCGGGTGTTCTCTGCCCACCTCCACATGGACGAGGCTACGCCCCATCTGCACATTGACTTTGTACCATTCACCACCGGGAGCAAGCGAGGGCTGGACACGAGGGTATCTTTGAAACAGGCGTTAGCGGCCCAGGGTTTCCAGGGCGGCACCAGAGGGGACACAGAGTGGAGCCAGTGGGTGCGCTCGGAAAAGGAGCAGCTTTCCCTGGTCATGGAGCGCCACGGGATTGAGTGGGAGGACAAAGGCACCCACGACAAGCACTTGTCTGTGCTGGACTACAAGAAAGAGCAGCGGGCAAAGGAGATCGCCGTTCTGGAGACGGTCAAGGCGGAGAAAGAAAACCAGGTGGAGAGCCAGGAACGGCGGCTCAAAGAACTTGCCCCGGCGGTGAAAAATATGGAGCGGTTGGCAGCGGATTTCTCCGCCAATCCGGAGGAGATTTTGCCGGAGCCGGGAACGCTGGAAACAGGCCGGGCCTACCGAGAGAAAAAGGCAAAGCCCCTGCTGGCCCAAATCGTCAAGGTGCTGCGCTCCCTGTATCTGGCCTATGTGGAGCTGCGGGGGAAATTTGAGCGTCTGCAAGGGGACTATGGCCGGGTGAGGGAGAGCAACATCCGCCTGTCTGATCGATTGCAGGAGGTCAAGTTGGAAAACAAGGCCATGCGGCAAGTCTCCGCTGACTATGAGCGGGTCAAAAGGGCCTTTGGCCCAGAACAAGTGGACAGAATATTAGAGGCAGCTTACCAGCAGGAACATGCCGAAAAGGAACGGAAACGGGCCGCAAAGTCAAAAATTCGGATAGACGCACGATAATCACCAAAACCGGAGGGTATTCCAGTGAATACCCTCCGATTTTATTTGTGGAATCGGTAAAATGATTTCTTGTTTTTTAGAGCGTACTATGATATACTGCTATTATCCTGATTTGAGGAGTCTATCAAATATGCGGCAAGGTATTCTTAAATAAAATTTGATAATGGGCGCAAAAATGATTGCCCCTTGCAGGGGCTTGGTTTTTGTACCCAATTTTAAGAATACTTTTGCCTTTTTAGTAAATATCGTGACGGACCGCGGCTTATGTAAGTCGTGTATGTTTCTGTGTGTCCGAAGTCATGATCCCCAGCGGTAAAAGTATTAGCCGCTGGGGATTTTTGCGCCCATTCGGGCCTTGTATGGAGGATAGACATGAACATTATCAATATCGGGATTCTTGCCCATGTAGACGCTGGAAAGACGACCTTGACGGAGAGTCTGCTATATGCCAGTGGAGCCATTTCAGAACCAGGGAGCGTCGAAAAAGGGACAACGAGGACGGACACCTTGTTTTTGGAGCGGCAGCGTGGGATTACCATTCAAGCGGCAGTCACTTCCTTCCAGTGGCACAGATGTAAAGTTAACATTGTGGATACGCCCGGCCACATGGATTTTTTGGCGGAGGTGTACCGCTCTTTGGCTGTTTTAGATGGGGCCATCTTGGTGATCTCCGCGAAAGATGGCGTGCAGGCCCAGACCCGTATTCTGTTCCATGCCCTGCGGAAAATGAACATTCCCACCGTTATCTTTATCAACAAGATCGACCAGGCTGGCGTTGATTTGCAGAGCGTGGTTCAGTCTGTTCGGGATAAGCTCTCCGCCGATATTATCATCAAGCAGACGGTGTCGCTGTCCCCGGAAATAGTCCTGGAGGAAAATACCGACATAGAAGCATGGGATGCGGTCATCGAAAATAACGATGCATTATTGGAAAAGTATATCGCAGGAGAACCAATCAGCCAGGAAAAACTTGCGCGGGAGGAACAGCGGCGGGTTCAAGAAGCCTCCCTGTTTCCGGTCTATCATGGCAGCGCCAAAAAGGGCCTTGGCATTCAACCGTTGATGGATGCGGTGACAGGACTGTTCCAACCGATTGGGGAACAGGGGAGCGCCACCCTATGCGGCAGCGTTTTCAAGGTTGAGTACACCGATTGCGGCCAGCGGCGTGTCTATCTGCGGCTATACAGCGGAACGCTGCGCCTGCGGGATACGGTGGCCCTGGCCGGGAGAGAAAAGCTGAAAATCACAGAGATGCGTATTCCATCCAAAGGGGAAATTGTTCGGACAGACACCGCTTATCCGGGCGAAATTGTTATCCTTCCCAGCGACAGCGTGAGGTTAAACGATGTATTAGGGGATCAAACCCGGCTCCCTCGTAAAAGGTGGCGCGAGGCCCCCCTCCCCATGCTGCGGACGACGATTGCGCCGAAAACGGCAGCGCAAAGAGAACGGCTGCTGGACGCTCTTACGCAACTTGCGGATACTGACCCGCTTTTGCGCTGCGAAGTGGATTCCATCACCCATGAGATCATTCTTTCTTTTTTGGGCCGGGTGCAGTTGGAGGTCGTTTCCGCTTTGCTGTCGGAAAAATACAAGATTGAAACAGTGGTAAAGGAACCCACCGTCATTTATATGGAGCGGCCGCTCAAAGCAGCCAGCCACACCATCCATATCGAGGTGCCGCCCAACCCGTTTTGGGCATCTATCGGACTGTCTGTTACACCACTCCCGCTTGGCTCCGGCGTACAATACGAGAGCCGGGTTTCGCTGGGATACTTGAACCAGAGTTTTCAAAACGCTGTCAGGGATGGTATCCGTTACGGGCTGGAGCAGGGCTTGTTCGGCTGGAACGTAACGGACTGTAAGATTTGCTTTGAATACGGGCTTTATTACAGTCCAGTCAGCACGCCGGCGGACTTCCGCTCATTGGCCCCGATTGTATTGGAACAGGCATTGAAGGAATCGGGGACGCAGCTGCTGGAACCTTATCTCTCCTTCACCCTCTATGCGCCCCAGGAATACCTTTCCAGGGCTTATCATGATGCACCGAAATACTGTGCCACCATCGAAACGGCCCAGGTAAAAAAGGATGAAGTTGTCTTTACTGGCGAGATTCCCGCCCGCTGTATACAGGCATACCGTACTGATCTGGCCTTTTACACCAACGGGCAGAGCGTATGCCTTACAGAGCTAAAAGGGTATCAGGCCGCTGTCGGCCAGCCGGTCATCCAGCCCCGCCGTCCAAACAACCGCCTGGACAAGGTGCGCCATATGTTTCAGAAGGTAATGTAAAGATACATAATCGTCAAGACGGCAACAATCAGAAGTTATGGAGGGTAACAATGGAATATCGTAAGGAAGATTTAATGGAAGCAAAAAAGCAAATTTTGGGAGTGGGAGAGAACATGGGAACAGAGGAAAGTAAAAAAATCTGGGAGGAGAACGCACAATTTTGGGATAATGCAATGGGTGACGAATCTAATGAATTTCACAGAGAGGTAGTGCGCCCCAAAGTAACGGAACTTCTATCTCCTAATCCTGCGGATTACATTTTGGATATTGCGTGTGGCAATGGAAATTATTCTTCGTATCTTGCACAAAGAGGTGCTTCGGTTGTCGCTTTTGATTACAGCAAAAAAATGATAGAATTGGCTAAAAGACGGCAATCACAATATGCAAAACAAATTGAATTTTGTGTGGCGGATGCGACCGATAGAAAAAGTATATTAGAATTAAAAAGAAATCGAGCCTTTACGAAAGCAGTTTCTAATATGGCAATTATGGATATTACGGACATTGAACCACTTCTTATGGCTGTTTATGAACTGTTGCAGGAAAGCGGAATTTTTGTCTTTGCAACGCAACACCCTTGTTTTGTCACGTTGACTGAAAAATATATGACACCGCACAGTTACTATGATATAGCGATTGAAGGGCAACCGAAAGAGCAGATTTATTATCATCGTTCCATACAAGATATTTTTAACCTTTGTTTTAGAGCTGGATTTGTCATTGATGGATTTTATGAAGAATGTTTCAAAACCAACAAAGAAATTCCTATGGTAATGATAGTAAGGCTTAAGAAGGTAAAACGTGATAGCTTAAAATAAATTCAAGTTTGTCGGGTAAATAGCAAACCCAGCCGAGCCAGTCAACGATAAAATGAACGCCGCTTCGCGCCGTCGTTGACAGCCCCGCCCGTCTTTGCTGGTAGGCAATCAAGGGGCGACAGCAAGGAGTACTGCCGCCCCGCACTATTATTCAGAGAGGGGGAATTTCCATGACAGACCAGAAAGCCTATCAAGAATATATCCAGCGCAGGTACAACGCCTCTTGCAAGGCTGTTATCCGCTGTGCCTGACAGCGTCCGTCCGTGCCGGAATTATGTAGAGCTCCACATAATTCTGTTGTATTTCCCAGCCTTTTGTGATACTATTTTGATACTAATAAACTTTACAGCCGAAAATAGCAGGTGGAATATTAACATATTTGCGAAAGTTTTTCCTGCGAAATCACCTCAAATACACCCTACTATATCTGAATTTGCCGAGTGGGAATAGCTATCTCAAGTAAAGTAAGTGTTTGATGACAGGCGCGCCTAGGCTCGTCTGTCATTTTTGCAAGCGGGTCGTTTTGTCTCCCAGAGAGATGCCCGTGAGAAAAGGGAGGTAGCCCATGCCCTTTAGTGAGCAAACCAAGTTGACCGCCAAGAGGAAAAGCAATTTTAGATGTGTGGTTTGTGGGGAGCCGTTTGTGGAGGTTCACCACATTAAGCCACAACACGAAGGCGGCGATGACACGCTGGACAACGCCGTTCCGCTGTGCGCAAGATGTCACGACCTATTTGGTGAAAATCCCGCCAAGAGAAAGCAGATCAGGGAGATGAGGGACCACTATTACCAACAAGTCGAATCAATGACAGCCAGCGGCATTCTTGACAGAGGGCTCAGCGATAGCGCTTACACAGCACTGGAGAGTAAAAAAGTGGCTATCTACCACGTCGTATACGAAGATGAGGACTTCGATACGTCGGCGTGCATTCTAATGGAACTGGCAGCTGAGGCGCAGAGGGCTCATCCCGGGAAAAAGCGCGTTTTATATCTCGACATCGACGGGCATCGCAATCCAGCTGGAGGCTTTGACAGGGATATGCTGGAACTCCAAAAAGAGTTTCTCATTTTTCTGATGCAGTACATAAGTGAAGCCCACACTCCCCTAATCCACCTGAAAAATTCCAGGCCACAAAACGACGATCTCCCGGACCACCTTTTTGTTCAGGACGGCGATCGCGGCACCATCCGCTTCCTGGGGGACGATGCAAAAACACTCATCACCATGGCCAAACAGGAAGAAAAGCCCGTTGAATGACGCTTTCTGACAGGATGTAAAAAACCAGTGGACCCTGTGCCTCCTTCGCACATTGGACATCCTCCCTTTTCGCCCGTCTTCCCTCTCTCTTGTGGTCTCCCAAAACCGCCCCCTGGAGCAGTGCTCCAGAGGGCATTTTTGCCGCTTGACCCCTACTGAAAGGCAGCGCAAAATTGGCCCTTGACTTGGAGTGAACTCCAGGGTTTATCCTAAAACCAGACAACAAAACAGCGGCCCTTGCGCGTCGCCGTTTGAGGAGGGATGAGAGATGGACGAAGAAAAGGGGCTGCACGACCTGGGCAGTGGCGCCGTCTTCCCCATGGGGGCGGAAAACACCGCCTTTGCCGCCCACTTCAGCGGAAAATCCTATCTGGAAATGCTCACCGACAGGGGGGTGAACATCGCCAACGTCACCTTTGCCCCTGTCTTCCGCAACGACTGGCACATCCACCGCCGGGGCGGCCAAATCCTGCTGGTCACCGGGGGACGGGGGTACTACCAGGCCTGGGGCGAGCCCGCCCGAGAACTCCGCCCGGGGGATGTGGTCAACATCTCGCCGGATGTCAAGCACTGGCACGGCGCGGCGCCGGACAGCTGGTTTTCCCACCTGGCGGTCGAGGTGCCCGCCGACGGCGGCTCGACCGAGTGGCTAGAGCCGGTGGACGGGTAGACCGATCGCCGCCTGCACCAAAAAATCCGCCCAATAGGGCTATTGACCCCGGCCGGCTGGCGCTTTAAAATGGGATCGAGAGGAACTTGCGCTGGAGGGATGCCGCATCTGCCCCTCCTTCGGCCAGATGAAAGGAGTTTTCCAATGCAAAATTTTGTTTACGATATCCCCACCAAGGTCTATTTCGGGCCCGACCAGCTCTCCCATCTGGGGGAGGAGCTGAAGAAATTCGGCACCCGGGTGCTGCTGACCTACGGCGGCGGCTCCATCAAAAAGACCGGTCTCTACGACCGCGTCGTCGCGGAGATCGAGCGGGCGGGCCTCACCTTCTTCGAGCTCTCGGGCATCGAGCCCAACCCCCGCATCACCTCGGTCAACAAGGGGGTCGCCCTCTGCCAGGAGCACGAAATCGACGTGCTGCTGGCGGTGGGCGGCGGCTCCACCATCGACGCCACCAAGTTCATCGGCGCGGGGTACTACCACGACGGCGACGCATGGGACCTGCTGTCCGACAAAGCCCCCATCACCAACTGCCTGCCCATCGTCACCGTGTTGACCCTGTCCGCCACCGGCTCGGAGATGGATGCGGGCGGCGTCATCAGCAACCTGGAGACCCGGGACAAGATCGGCAGGGGCCACCCCTCCATGCGGCCGAAGGTCTCCTTCCTCGACCCCACCGCCACCTACACTGTGGGGCCTTACCAGACCGCCTGTGGGGCGGCCGACATCCTCTCCCACCTCATGGAGACCTACTTCAACGCCGAGGGCAGCCTCTACATGCTCGACCGGATGATGGAGGGGCTGATGGAGACGGTGGTCCACGCGGCCCCGGTGGCGCTGGCGGAACCCGAGAACTACGAGGCCCGGGCCAATTTGATGTGGGCCTCCTCCTGGGCCATCAACGGCTTCACCCGCACCTGCCAGACCTGTGAGTGGAGCTGCCACCCCATGGAGCATGAGCTCTCCGCCTTTTACGACATCACCCACGGCCTGGGGCTGGCCATCCTCACCCCCCGCTGGATGGAGCACATCCTCGACGAGGAGAGCGCCCCCCGCCTTGCCCGCTTTGCCAGGAGCGTCTTCGGGGTCGATGCCGCCCTGCCCGACAAGGAGGCCGCCAGAGAGGGCATTGCCCGGCTCTCCGCCTTCCTCTTTGACACCCTGGGACTGAAGAGCACCTTCACCGCCCTGGGCATCGACGACACCCATTTCGCCGAGATGGCCAAAAAGGCCTGCGGCGACGGGGTGCTGCGGGGCTATCGCCCCCTGCGCCCGGCCGATGTGGAGGCCATCTTCCGCGCCTGCCTCTAGCCCCAAAAGAGGGCGGCCGACTGTATACCGGCCGCCCTCTTGCGATAGACGCTAGGTCTCTCCCTTCTCCCCCTTGCGGGCGGCCCACCTCTCCACCACAAGGTTGACAATGACCCCCGCGGCAATGACCAGCCCACCGCGGAAGGTGGCGTCGGAAAAGCGGTTGCCCAGGAGAAGGTCCAGCAGGACGCCGGTGAAGATCTGCCCGATGAAGAGCAGGAGGGTCAGGCGAAAGGCCGGCACGCGGGGGACGGTCAGGTTGCTCAGCAGCACCACCGCCACCCCCAAAACGCCCCCGAGGTAGATCCAGGGCCGTCCCGCGCCGCTGCCGACTTCTGCCCCGCCCGCCAGGCAGATGGAGCCCAGCGCCAGCACCACCGTGATGGGCAGCCCCACCAGGTGGTTGATGAGGGAGCCCCGCAGGGGTCCCGTCTGCTCGGCCAGCCGGGCGTTGACGGTGCGGGAGAGGACCACCGTCACCCCCGCGCCGAGGGAGACCGCCACCGCCACCGCCGCGGCGGCGACCGTGTGGTCGAGCATCATGGCGATGCCCGCCAGGGAAAAGGCCAGCCCGATGAGGGAGCTCTTTTGAAAGGGGCGCCTTTCCATCCCCAACAGGCCGAAGTGGTCGATGGCGAGGGCCGCCACCGTCTGCCCCAACAGCCCCAGGGCGACGATGCTCGTCATGCTGATTTTCCCGTAGGCGAGGTTGTTGAAGACGGTGGTAAAGACCCCGATGGCACCACCCAGGTAGATCCAGCGGGGGCGGTGGCCCCACAGGGGCCGCTTCTCCCGCTGGGCCGCGCAGAGGACCAGGGCGAAGAGCGAACCCACCAGGTGGACGATCGCCGCCGCCACAAAGACGCTGTATGCAGCGGTGAGGTTGCCGTTGATGGACACCATGACCGCAAGGGTGACGCCGGTCAAAAGAGCGAGCAGTTGATACATGGTTTCATCCCTCCCTGCCATGAGGATACCAAATCGTGCCGGGACGGCATAGGACATTTGTCATGGTGTTTTGGGGGAAGGGGTGCGATCCTATCTTGTAGAGAGGGGGCGAAACCGATGGAGCGGTGCGAGCTGGAGGAGCGGCATCTGGCCAAACTCGCCGAGTACAACCTGCAAGGGGTGGCGCGGGAACACTGCGCGGCCCTGCGCTACCACCCGGGTGAGGTCATTGTGCGGGAGGGAGACGAGATCGAGGGCCTGGCCCTGACGGTCAAGGGGCTGGCCAAGGTCTCCCGTTCCACACCGGTCGGCAAAAACCTCATCCTCTGCTACTATCTCTCGGACGGGATGATGGGGGAAATCGAACTGCTGACCCACCAGCGGTCGGCCACCACCACGGTGACGGCCATCTCCGACTTTGAGTGCGTCTCGGTCGACCGCGCCAGCGTCGCCGAGCAGCTGCGGGTAAACATCCCCTTCTGGCAGCGGCTGGGGGCGGTGCTGGCCGACAAGTTGCAGAGGAGCTCTGAAAACTACGCCCTCTCTTCCCTCTGCTCGGCACAGGAGCGGCTCTGCGCCTACATCTGTAAGAACGCGCCCGGCGGGCTGTTCTGCGACCAACTCACCGACGTGGCCTGCTCCGTCGGCACCAGCTACCGCCATGTCTTTCGCCTGCTGGCCGACCTCTGCCGCGAGGGAGTGCTGCAAAAGAGCCGGCAGGGCTACCGGGTCAAACGCCCCGAGGAACTCGCCCGCCGGGCGCAGGCCGGCAGAGGGACGACAAAAACAGACGATCCAAACAAGAGAGAGGAGACTGCGCCATGACCATTGCCGAGGTGAGCCGCACCTACGACCTGTCCGCCGACACCCTGCGCTACTACGAGCGCATCGGGCTGATCCCCCCGGTACACCGCAGCGCCGGTGGCATCCGCGAGTACGACGAGGAGGACTGCCGCTGGGTCGAATTCATCAAGTGTATGCGGGGGGCGGGGCTCCCCATCGAGTCGCTGGTGGAGTATGTCGCCCTCTTCCAGCAGGGGGAGGAGACCGCCCCGGCCCGCAAACTGCTGCTGGTGGAGCAGCGGCAGCGGCTGGCGGAGCGCATCGAGGAGATGCAGGCGGTGTTGGCAAGGCTTGACCGCAAGATCGAGGGCTATGACCGGCTGGCAGCCGCCGAGAGCAAGCTGCGCCGCAGCCGGGACTGACCGCCGACCCGACCGCAACGGGCCGTTCGCCAGAGGGCGGGCGGCCCGTTTCTCTGCCGTTTTCCCCCTCCCGCCCGCCCCGGCGGCCGGATGACCGCCGGGGCGAAGGGGCAGAAAAAAAGCGGGATGCTGTAACGGCGGGAAGGGGCAGGACGTCTTACCAGAAGAGAGGGGGGAAGCCGCCGTGGATGAATTTGAACAGCTGTACCGGGAGAACGCCCCCCTGGTCTACGGCTACCTGTTGCGGCTGACCGGCGATCCCGGCGAGGCGGAGGAGCTGTTGCAGGAGACCTTTGTCCGCGCCCTGACCCGGCTGGACGGCTTTCGGGGGGACTGCCGGCTCTCCTCCTGGCTCTGCCAGATCGGCAAAAACCTCTATCTGGACGCCCGGCGCAGGCAGAGCCGCCAGCTCCCCCTGGAGGGAGCTGTGGCCGATGCGGCAGCGGAGGACCCAGCCCTCCTGCGCCAGGAGGAACGAGAGGCGGCGGAGGCCATCCTCCACCAGGTGGAGCGGCTGACCGAGCCGGGGCGCACCGTCTTTGCCCTGCACGCCCTGCAGGGGCTCTCGCTAGCCGAGATCAGCCGCCACTTCCGCCGCTCTGAAAGCTGGGCACGGGTGCTCTACTACCGGGCCAAACGGCGGCTCATCGCCGTCATGAAGGAGGATGGTTTGGATGGACTTTGACTGTGATTTGATACGCGACCTGCTCCCCCTCTACCTGGACGGGGTCTGCAGCGACGCCTCGCGCCGGGCGGTAAAGGCGCACCTGGCCGGCTGCGCCGATTGCCGCCGCGCTCTGGCGGAGATGGAGGCGGGGCTCGACCTCCCCCTCGCCGCCCCCCCGCCGGAGGGGACCGTCCTCGCCAACATCCGCCGCCGCTGGGCCAACTCCCTGTTGGCGGCCATCCTCCTCACCGCCCTGCTCTTCACCGCTGCCGGGGTGATGGTGGAGGGGGGCTGGCACACCCTGCCCCAGGGGCGGGCCGCCCTCTGGCTGGTGGTGCCGGGGGTGAGTTTCTTTCTCTCCCTCATCCACTACTTCTTTGCCAGGGAATACCGCAGTGCCCCCCTCTTTGCCGCCGTTTCGGGGGGACTGACCGCCCTGCTCTGCCTGGGGGGCGACGCCCTTGCCCTCTGGTACTACCGCGGCTGGGGGCAAGGAGGAGGCGGCCTTCTCCCCTGCCTGCTCATCGCCCTGGCAGCGGGGGGCGTTCAGCTGCTGCTGGCCCTCCTCTACGGCCGCTGGCTGGGCCTCGCGTCCCGGGGGAAAAGGGGATGAGCCCCGCCAAGGCCAAAGGGGCCTTCCTGCGCCATCCGCTCCTCTGGTCGCTGGCGGCCGGGCAGGCCCTGGGCTTTCTGGGCTGTCTGACTGCGGCGCTGGGCCGCGCCTCCTCCCTTTCGGGGCTGTTCGCGGTATCGGCGGGCGTCGGCCTCTTTCTGGTCTGGCCCCTCCTTCTGACCCTCCTCAACCTGGCCTTTTTGATCCGCCGCGCCAAGGGGGCAGCCGCCCGCCGGGCCGGACAGGCGGTGGAGGGGGCGACACTGGCGGCCGGGGCTCTCTTTACCGCCCTTCTCCTCTCGGTCTCGGAGATCCGCTTTGCCGACTGGCCGGTTCCCCTGCAAAACGCCCAGCGACACACCCCCGTCGCCAGCTGGGGGGCGCCCACTGTGGCGGTGTTGGCGGCCGTGGGGCTGTTGGGATACCTGCTGCTGCGGCTGGTCCCCCTGCCCAAACTGCCGCCCCTGGCGGCGGTGCTGGCCATGGCCGCCCTCTACCTGGGCTGCGGCGTCTGCCTGCTCTGGATCGCGCAGGTGTTCACCGCCCGGTACTGGCTGCTGGCCCTTTTCCCCGCCAACTGCCTTCTCATCGCCGCCAAGGCGGTGCGGGATCTGGTGGCCCAGTGGCGGGAACAGTGCTCCCGGCGGGAGGCCGCGGCGCGCTACCAGACCCGCCCCCTGCTGGGATGGATGGCCGCCCTGCTCGAAAACGCCGCCAACTGGCCCTGGCTCGCCGGGCTGCTGATGTGGCCCCTGCTGGGGGTCCTCGTCGGGCTGCTGGCCCTCTTTGGCCAGGCGCCCGACGCGGTGCTGCGGGCCTGGAGCGAGACCAGCGACTGGAACCTCTCCCGGCAGGTCTCTCCCCCCAATGTCATTTACGACGAGCACTACCTCTGCACGGTGGCGGCGGGCGGGCACCGGCGGCTGGTCAAACCCCTGCGCCCGGGCTGCCGCCACGGCCACCAGGTGACGGTCAACCGGCAGCTCTGCGTGGCCAACGCCTTTGAACAGCTGCTGGAGGAGCGCACCCCCCCCTTTCACCGGCTGGTGCGGGGGCTCTACGACCGGCTGGGCTACCCGGTGGCCCGGCACATCCGCTCCCCCTACCTGGCGGACGCCATCTATCTGCTGATGAAACCGGCCGAGTGGCTCTTTCTCACCGCACTCTACCTCTTTGACCCCCTGCCGGAAAACCGCATTGCCGTGCAGTACCCCCACCGCCCCCTGCCCGACGGATATTGCCGCTAGGGGCCGCTCCCCCGCCCTTTCAAGGGAGGCACCCACCTTTGCAGGGGGATGAATACAAAGAGACGGCGGGCGCAGGGGCCAACCGAAGTGGGGCAACAGCCCGGTCCGAGGGCGCTGCCCGCCAAGGCAATCGCCTCCCTCGCCGAAGGGCAGAGCCGCCAAGCTGCCGGTGGCTTGGCAGCATCGCCCTCGATTGGGTCCCTTTCAAAATGCAGGCCCCCCTTTTCCTCTTTCCAACCTTCCAATCAGCGGCCCCCACCCGTATTCGGTCGCTGCTTTTCGACTGGAGAAAAAGCCCCACCGGCCCTCCGTTGGGGCAGGCCACCTCTCCCCCACTCGCTCTTGCCGATGAAAAGCAGATTTGTCTTTTCCCCCAGCCCCCGATTGAAGTCGGGGAGGGACGGCCGGGCGGCAACACCTGCCTCCCCCCGCAGCGCCGGACGGCGGGCCGCTGCGGGAATGGCAACTGAAAAGGGACCCGGCGCCAAAGCGCCGGGTCCCTTGTTTCTACTCCATCTCCCCCAACGTGGCCTCCACCAACTTCTGGTGGGGCAGGCGGGAGAGGGCCTTGACCTTTTCAAAGTCCAGCCCCATGGCCTCGGTGATGCGGCGGCCGTACTCCAAGTCCGCCAGGTAACAGTGGACGGCATGGCGGTACTTGACGTTTTTGCTCACCGGCTCGATATTTCTGGCGGTGTTCTCGATGAGCAGGTCGCGCTGCTGCGGGGTCATCACCCGCCAGAGGTCGCCCCCCGCGCGGAAACAGTTGTCGGTGGGGTCGTCCTTGGGGTCGTAAGCGTACATGGCCCCCGACAGGTCCAGCGGCGGCTCCATCACCCCCGGCTGGGCCGCCCAGGCCCCCTGACTGTTGGGGGAGTAGGCGGGCGCGCCGCCGTAGTTGCCGTCGGTGCGCATGGCGCCGTCCCGGTGGTAATCGCTCACCGGACAGCGGGCCCGGTTGACCGGGATCTGGTTGTAGTTGACCCCCAGCCGGTAGCGCTGGGCGTCGCCGTAGACAAAGAGCCGCCCCTGCAAGAACTTGTCCGGCGAGAAGCCGATGCCCGGCACCACATGGGCCGGGGTGAAGGCGGACTGCTCCACCTCTGCAAAGTAGTTTTCGGGGTTGCGGTTGAGTTCCAGCACCCCCACCTCGATCAAGGGGAACTCCCCGTGTCTCCAGATCTTGGTGATGTCAAAGGGATTTTCATAGTGGGCTTGGGCCTGCTCCTCGGTCATGATCTGCACGTACATGGTCCAGCGGGGGTAGTCGCCCCGCTCGATGGACTCGTAGAGGTCCCGGCCGTGGCTCTCCCGGTCCTTGGCCACCACCGCCTCCGCCTCGGCGTCGGTGAGGTTTTGGATGCCCTGCTGGGTCTTGAAGTGGAACTTGCACCAGACCCGCTGGTTTTCCTCGTTGTAGAGGGAGAAGGTGTGCTCCCCGTAAAAGTGCATGTGGCGGAAGGAGGCGGGGATTCCCCTGTCGGACATGACGATGGTGGTCTGGTGGAAGGTCTCGGGCAGCAGCGTCCAGAAATCCCAGTTGTTCTGCGCCGAGCGCATGCCGGTGCGGGGATCGCGCTTCACCGCCCGGTTGAGGTCGGGAAAGTTGTGGACGTCGCGCAGGAAGAAGGTGGGGGTGTTGTTTCCCACCAGGTCCCAGTTGCCCTCCTCGGTGTAGAATTTCACCGCCACCCCGCGGATGTCCCGCTCGGCGTCGGCCGCGCCCCGCTCCCCCGCCACGGTGGAGAAGCGGAGGAAGAGGTCGGTCACCGCGCCGGGCTGCAGCACCTTGGCCCGGGTGTAGCGGGAGATGTCGCCGGTGACCGTCAGCTTGCCGTACGCCCCCCAGCCCTTGGCGTGCATCCGCCGCTCGGGGATGACCTCCCGGTCAAAGTGGGCCAGCTTCTCCAGCAGCCAAACATCCTGCAGCATCACCGGGCCGCGGGGACCCGCGGTCAGTGCGTTCTCGTTTTCCGCCACCGGCGCGCCCACTTCATTGGTCAAATTTTGAACGTCCATTCTGTATCCCTCCGTCTACTCCAGCGGTGTGACAGCTTCTACCCTCAGCTTATTCCCTCAACGCCCCCTTTTCAATTGTTTATCAGACAAGGTTTGTACAGCTTTTTTAGAACAGCCCACAAAATTTCCCCACCTGTCAAAGAAAGTGCCCCGCTCCACAGTGGGAGCGGGGCACTTTGCCGGTCAGTCGTCGGGGAGAGGCGGGCGGCGGAGCGGGCAAACCGCCGCCGGGAGGGGGTGCCCTCCACCCGCTCTTTGGGGGGAAAGCCCCTCTCGAAGGCCAGCAGGCCCGCATCGCCGGGGGAGAGGGAGAACACCTCCGTCTCGCAGTAGCGGCCGGCGACCCCCGACAGCTCGCCGGGGCGCAGCTTCTTGCCAGCAGGGCCGCGTGATAGCACCCATCGCCCGGGCGGATGCCGAAGGCCTTGCCGGTGCGAAAGCCAAAGCGGCGGCAGCAGTCGGGGTCGCCGGTGATGACCAGCCCGCCGTACCCCCGCTCGGCGGCCAGCGGGAGGGTGGTCTCGATGAGGGCGGAACCCACCCTTTGCCCCCGCCAGTCGGGCAACACCCCGATGGGGCCAAAGGTGGCCACCGGGCGGCGCACCCCATCTGCCCCCGTCACCAGGGCCTGGGGGCAGGCGATCACTCCCACCGGGCGACCGGCCACCAGGGCCACCCAGTCCAGGCCCGGCAGGTAGGCAGGATCCCCTCGCAGCCGGTGCAGCAGGTAGTGTTCCACGCACCCGGGGGGCGAGGAGGTCCCAAAAGGCCTCCCGCACCAGCTCCTCGGTGGCGCGGTGCTCCCCCCGCCGGGTGGGGAGCAGTACCATGGCCGCCGCTCTACTTCCGGCGCTTGCCCAGCAGCCGCAGCAGATAGAGGAAGATGTTGATGAAGTCGAGATAGAGGTTCAGCGCCGAGTAGATGGAGATTTTTTTGAGCATCTCCCCGTCGCCCTCAAAGCTGTAATAGTAGTCCTTGGCCCGCTTGGCGTCGTAGGTGGTGATGCCCATGAAGAGGGCCAGGCCGATGAAGCTGACGGCGATGTCCAGCCCCGAGAGGCGAAAGACCATCGACAACACGGTCATCACCAGCAGCCCGATCAGGCCGCAGGTCACCAGTCCCCCCAGGCCGGAGACGTCCTTTTTGGTGATGATCCCCGCCGCCGCCATCGCCCCGAAGTAGACGCAGGCCGCCAAAAAGAGGAGGATGGCGCTGGGCACGTCGTAGAGCAAAAAGAGGGAGGAGAGCACTACCCCGGTGGTGGCCGCGTAGGCCAGGAAGATGGCCCGGGCCGCCCCCACGCTGAACTTGTAGAGGTTGCGGCTGAGGACCGCCACCATCACCAGCTTGGCCACCACCATGGCGATGAGCAGGTAGGGGCTGGCAAAGACATAGTAGAGGGCGCCGGTGGCATATACCGCATAAGAGGTGACAAAGGTGATGGCCAGGGCCAGAAACATCCAGCCGAAGGTGGCCGCCAGGTGTTTGTAGACGGGCTCTCTCTGCAGGGGGGCGGACATCGGCTCCTTGCCGGGTTCGATCCATTCGCCGGTCTGGGTATCGTACATGGTCGCTCGCTCCTTTTTTGGGTGGGTTTTTCCGGCCGGGGGCGCGGGCCGCCCGGCGGTTTGCTCCATTATAGCAGACTTCTCCAAAAACCAAAAGGGCGCGGCCCCAAACGGCGGGCCCGCCCCACCCCCAAGCTGCACAAAAGAAAGCGCAAAAGTTTAGCGTCTTTTTGGCAGAAATATGTATATTCTATCTACATTTTCTATTTTTGTTAATAGTTTGTTATCATATATATACTACACTAAAGGTGTTGAGAGAATCCATATCCCAACACAAATAACAGCGGGAGGGTTTGACAAATGATCCAGAGAATGCTGCTCAACGAAACGTCCTACTTTGGCCCCGGGGCCATCGAAAAGATTCCCGACGAGGTGCGGGAGCACTGTTGGCAAAAGGCCCTCATCGTCACCGACCGGGACCTGATCCGCCTGGGGGTGGCGGCGCGGGTGACCCACATCCTGGACGAAAACAAAATCAAATACAGCCTCTTTGACGACATCCACCAGAACCCCAGCATCGAAAACGTGCAGCACGGGGTGCAGACCTACCACTTTGTCAAGGCCGACTGCATGATCGCCATCGGCGGCGGCAGCGTCATGGACACCGCCAAGGCCATCGGCATCATCGCCAACAACCCCGACTACGACGACGTTCTCTCGCTGGAGGGGCGGCCCCTCACCCTCAATCAGGCCGTGCCCATCGTGGCGGTCCCCACCACCGCCGGCACCGCCGCCGAGGTGACCACCTCCTACACCATCACCGACGTGAAAAACCGCCGCAAGATCGTCTGCAACGACCCCCACAACATCCCCGTGGTGGCCATTGTCGACCCCGATATGATGGCCGGCATGCCCAAGGACCTGACCGTGGCCACCGGCATGGACGCCCTGACCCACGCCATCGAGGGGTATATCAGCAAGGGCGCCTGGCCCATGAGCGACATCTTCACCCTCAAGGCGGTGGAACTCATTGGCCGGTCGCTGCGCAAAGCCGCCCTTGAAAACGACCCGGAGGCCCGCAGCAGCATGGCCCTGGGCCAGCACCTGGCGGGGATGGGCTACTCCAACGCCGGGCGGGGCGTCGTCCACTCCCTGGCCCACGCGGTGGGCGGGGTCTACGGCACCTCCCACGGGCTGACCAACGGGGTCATCCTCCCCTGGGCAATGGAGTTCAACGCCGAGTGCACCGGCGAAAAGTACCGCGACATCGCCAAGGCCATGGGGGTGCACGGCACCGCCAACATGTCGCCGGAGGAGTACCGCAGGGCCGCGGTCGACGCGGTGCGCCAGCTGGGGGCCGATTTGGGGGTGCCCGCCAACCTGGGCGCCCTGGGCGTCAAGGCGGAGGACGTCCCCTTCCTGGCCCAGCAGGCCATGAGCGACGTCTGCACCGCCGACAACCCGCGGGAGGCAAGCCAGGCCGAGCTGGAAGAGCTGCTGAAAGCGATGCTCTGATTTCCCCGCGCCGCTGTCAAAGAGAGAGGGGTTGCGCCCCTCTCCCACAAAAAAGGGCTCCCCTTGGGGGGAGCCCTTTTTGCGCTTCATCGGGCCGCGCTCTGCCGGATCTGCATCCTTCGCCAGTTGACAAACCCGTAGAGGTCATTGAGCAAAAACATGGCAAAGCAGATGACCACCGAGAGGTAGGAGGGGTCTGTCAAAGAGGCCATCCCCCACAGGGCGACCAGCACCAGGTCGTTGGCCGCGTAGGCCAGCGCGTAGTAGGGGTTTCGCCGAAAGGTGAGGTAGACGGCGAGGAAACTGGTGGCGACAGAGAGGGTGCTCACCCCCAGATTGGCCGTGTGAAAGGCCCTCAAGACAAAGAAAAACACCGCGGTGACAGCCGCCGTCAGGGCCAGCATGACGGCGCCCTCCCCCCGCTTCAACTGGTCCACCTTCACCTCTGCCCGGTTGCCGCCATAGGGGTTTTTCAGCCACGAGATGAGGGCGAAGAGGGCCATCGGCCCCGTCATCCCGAGATAGGTGATCATCTCCCCGTAGTAGGCAAACCGCAGGGAGATCACCCCGTACAGCAGGCTGAAAACAACCATCAAAAACTGTCCGATGGGGTTTCCTTTGGCGTTTAAAACCAGCGAGGTCGCGCCGACGATCGAGGCGACCAGGGTCAGGTAGTTGGCCCGGTCAAAAAGGCAGAAGGAGAGGGTGATCAGCAGCACCGACGAGCACCACAGCAGCCTCTCCGCCCTTGTGAAGTAGTTGGACAACGCCTTTCTGTTCACTGCAAGCACCTCCAAAAAAAGAAGCATCCGCTCGCACATCTTCAAAGACCTAACGATGTGCAGACGAATGCTTTTCGCACCCTTTGCCCGGTGGCAAAATAACTTTTATAAAAATAGCACAGCCTCCGCCAAAACACAAGGGCGGGCCGCGAGAATCCCCCTTTTGCAGGGTGAGCGGGGATTTTTCGCCCTCTTTTTTGGGGAGTTTGCCCAGCAGGCGCCGGGGCCCTGTTCCCCTCGCCCGGGCGGCCAACGGACGGTTTGAGGGGGTGGGCCCTCACTTCCCCTGCCCTTCCAGCCGGGCGAGGTAGGCGCCGTAGCCCTCCTCCTCCATCCTTTCCCGGGGAATGAAGCGGAGGGCGGCGCTGTTGATGCAGTAGCGCAGACCGCCCGTCTGCGCCGGGCCGTCGTCAAAGAGGTGGCCCAGGTGGTTGTCGCCCCCCTGGGAGCGGACTTCCACCCGCTCCATGCCAAAGCTCTCGTCCCGGCGCTCGGTGAGGGCCGCCCCCTCCACCGGACGGGAGAAGGCGGGCCAGCCGCAGTCGGAGGCGAACTTGTCGCAGGAGAGGAAAAGGGGCTGGCCGGTGGCGGCGTCCACGTAAAGGCCGTCGTCAAAGAAATCCCAGTAGGGGTTTTCAAAGGCGGGTTCGGTGCCGTTTTCGCGCAGCACCCGGTACTGCTCGGGGGGCAGCTCCTCCCGCAGCACCTCCTCCGGCGGGTTTTTCCACCCCCGCTCCCCCGCCTCCCTGGGCGGGGGATTGGCCGCCTCGGCCCGGCGAAACTGCGCGGAGCCGATGTGGCAGTAGCCCTGGGGATTTTTTTGCAGGTAGTCCTGGTGGTACTCCTCCGCCGGGGCGTAATTTTTCAGCGGCTCCACCTGGGTGACCACCGGGGCGCTGTACTGGGCCTGTACCCGCGCAACCGCCCGGCGGATGGCGGGGAGATCCCCCTCCCGCAAGTAGAAGATGCCGGTGCGGTACTGGCTGCCCATATCGCCCCCCTGGCGGTTGCGAATGGTGGGGTCCACCGCCCCAAAATAGCACTCCAGCAGCCCTTCCAGGGAGAGGACGGCCGAATCGTAGCGGACCATCACTGCCTCGGCGTGGCCGGTGTTGCCGTAACAGACTGCCTCGTAGCTGGGATCTTCGCTAAAGCCGTTGGCGTAGCCCACCTGGGTGGCCGTGACCCCCCGGATGAGGGAGAGGTACTTTTGCAGCCCCCAAAAGCAGCCGCCGGCCAGGCAGATGGCGTCCCCCTCGGTCGAAAGGGGGGCCGGGCGCGCGGGCTCCCGGGCGGAAAACAAGCGGTGTCTCATCTCTTTTAAAACCTCCTTGAAAAGCGGTGAAACCGGGTTCCCCCGGCGAAGAAATATGGTATAATAGCCACGAAGCGGCCACGATGCCGGGGATGGCCAGGCGGACGCGCAGACGCCGTTTGCCCCCTGCCCCACGGCCAGATCCCCCCGTCGCTCTTTCTCATCTCGCGGTGGTTCGTACCCTGGCTCTTATACACATCGAGAAGTGTATAAGAGCCAGCCTCACGGGGGCCCCGCTGGATCGGCCGCCCGCGATGCCCCGGCAGAAGCGGTGGCCGAAAAGCCGGTGGGAGAGGCAGAGGGCCGTCTTCTCCCCCGCCATCTGCCCAAAACGGCTGTCCATTTCAAATCCCACCACCGGGTCAAGGGCCGCTGTCGGCCCGGCCAAAATGGCAAAGAAAACGACTTTATAAAGCCCTGGCGGCGGCGCTCTTCTGCGTTTGGTCCGGGGAACGGCCTCTCCTCTATTTTGGAAAGGGGGACGACTGCCGCTCGGGCCACCGGCACCAGAGCCGGACCCGCCGCCAAAAGCGCGGCCGCCAGGGCGCACCCGGCCGCTCCAACGGCCTTTATCGCGGCTTTCTCCCGCTCATCCCTCACAAAACAGGGGGACGACCGCCCCTTTGGCCACGTCCACCAGCCCCTTGTCGGTGATTTTCAAAGCCGGGCTCACCGGCAGCGAGAGGGTGCACAGGGACATCACCGGCTCGTAGTGGCGGTACCCCAGCCGGCGCAGGGCAAGCTGTACCTCCCGCAACTGGGAACCGATGACCTCCATCGGCTCCTCGCTCATCAGCCCCGCCACCGGCAGGGGGATCTCGGCCAGGATCTCGCCGCCCTCGGCCACCGCCATCCCCCCGCCCAACTGCCGCACCCGCTCGGCCGCCAGGGCCATGTCGGCGGCGCTGTGGCCCACCGCCATCAGGTTGTGGTGGTCGTGGGCGTAGGTGGTGGCCACCGCCCCGCGCTGCAGCAGGTCGCCGCAGGCAAACCCGCGGCCCACGCCGCCGCCCCGGCCGTGGCGCTCGAAGACGCAGACCAGGGCCGCGCCGCTGCCCTGCCAGTCCACCAGCCCCCCTCGCACCGGCAGGGAGAGATGCTCCTCGGTGGTCTGGGTCCTTAGGCGGCTGACCCCCATGGCCCGCACCGTCACCCGCTGGGCCCCCTGGGGGGCGGGCACCCGAAAGGCCTCCTCCCCGATGGGGGAAAGCTGCACCGAGCGGTAGAAGTGGGGCGGGAACATCCCCGCGCGGCTGCGGGTGGGGGCTGGGGCCGCCGCGTCCCACACCAGCCGCCCGGCCTTGTAGGTGCGCTGGGGCAGAAAATCCTCGGCCCGCTCGGAGAGCAGCACCATGTCCGCCAGCCGGCCGGGGGCAAGGGCCCCCCGGTCGTACAGCCGCATCCGCCGGGCGCCGGTGTAGCTGGCGCAGTAGACGGCCTGTTCCAGGGGCATCCCCTGTCGTACCGCCTCCCTCGCCAGGGCGTTGAGGTGGCCCCGGTCGACGAGGGCGTCGGCCATGGTGTCGTCGGTGACAAAGGCGGTCTGCTCGTAGAGGCGGTTTTGCACGATGAACGCCACCACCTCGGGCAGCATCATCTTCTGTTGCAACTCGAAGAACATCCCCTTAAAATAGCGATGCTTCACCTCTTCCAAGTCGTGCTCGGTGTGGTCCGAGTCGATGCCGGTGAAGAGGTAGCGGGAGAGGTCGACCCCCTTGAGGCGGGGGCAGTGCCCCTCCAGGGGGAGCGCCGGGGCCTGGGTGCGCAGGTAGCGGGTAAAAACGTTGGGCTTGCAGGCGGGCTCATTTAGCACCCCGCGGGTGTTCATCACCTCGCCCAGGCAGGCGATGCGGGGGTCTTGGAGCAGCTCCTTCAGCTCCTCCAGCCCGATCTCGCCGCCGGTGGTCTCCAGCGCGGCGCTGGTGGAGGGCACCGAGCTGGGGATGCCGCAGAGCACCTCCACCGCGCTGTCGGGGGCGGCGTCGAGGATGGCGCGGATCCCCTCGAACCCAAAGACGTTGGCGATCTCGTGGGGTTCGCTGACGATGGTGGTGACCCCACAGCGGGCCAGGTAGTCGGTGAAGGGCAGCGGGGCGGCCATGCTGCTCTCGATGTGCATGTGCACGTCCACCAGCCCGGGGATCAGGCAGCGCCCGCCGCAGTCAAAGCGCGCCGGGGCCGAAAACTCCTCCAGCCCCTCCTCCCCCAGGCCCACATGGAAGATCCGCCCCTCCAAAACGGCCAGATAGCCATGGAAAAAGCGCTGGAAATAGCTGTTGTATATCCGGGCGTTCTCGAGGATCAAATCAACTGGGTACACGGCATACCACCCTTTCTGCAAACAGGCGGCCCGTCGGGGGCCGCACATCCCTTCTCTTTCCTGCATGATAGCACAGCGGCGGCCGGGGGGACAAGGGTCACCGCTTGTCAATTTGCCGGGAATGCCGTACACTCTCTTCAGAGGGAGCGCACAGCCGCGTTTCCGATCCAATTTGACCGGCGGGGTGAGCGCGTGAAAACAGATCGTCTGGTGGGCATTTTGACCTACCTCTTGCAGACCGACCGGGCCACCATGCCGGAGCTGGCGGCCCGCTTTGAGGTGTCTCGGCGCACCATCCAGCGGGATGTGGACGCCCTCTGCCGCGCGGGCATCCCCCTGGTGAGCACCCGGGGCGGCGGCGGAGGGGTCGCCATCATGGACGGCTACAAGCTCGACCGGCGGCTGCTCAGCCCCGGTGAATTGCAGGGCATCCTCGCCGGTCTGCGGGGTCTCGACAGCGTCAGCAAGACCTCCTCGGCCGAGCAGTTTTTGCAGAAGGTCTCCGCCCGGGGGGAGGCCCCCCTCTCCCCCGACGGCGACCTGGTCATCGACCTGGCCTCCTTTTACAAGGACAGCCTGTCCGAAAAGATCGAGCTGCTGCGCCGGGCCATCGCCCAGCAGGAGCTGGTGCGCTTTCACTATTACTACGGCAAGGGCGAGGCCGACAAGCGGGTGGAGCCCTACTCCCTGGTCTTCAAGTGGTCGGACTGGTACCTCTTCGGCTTTTGCACCCAGCGGCAGGACTTCCGCCTCTACAAGCTGGGGCGGCTCTGGGCCCTGACCCCCGCCGGAGAGGGGTTTGTCCCCCGCCCGGTGCCGGCGGAAAAGCGCCGCTTCGGCAGCCAGATGCGCGATGACTACCTGGTCACTGCCCTCTACTGCCCGGCGGCCAAATACCGGCTGGTGGAGGAGCGGGGCCCCGACTCCTTTTCCGTCGCAGAGGACGGCCGCCTGCTGGCCCGCTGGGGGTTTGCCGGGCCGGAGGAGGCCCTCGCCTGGTTCCTCAGCTTCGGCGACGGGGCGGAGGTCATCGACCCGCCCCAGATGAGGGAGCGGGTGCGCGAAGAGGCCGAAAAAATCGCCGCCCGCCACCGCTGAATAGGACAGGCTGTTGTCCTGTTCGCCCTGCTACGATAAGGGGGAAATGACGGCGGACCGCCCAGAGGGCGGCCAGCAGAGGAGTCGTCTTTGATGGTGGAGCCCCGCTGCGGCCTTTCCCGTACCGGCCGCACCCGGAGGGAGCGCTGCGGCGGCGGCAACGAGACCGGTGCCCCCTTTTCACGGGACCTGCCCCCTGGCCCGGTGCTGCCAGGGCAGGGGCAGCCCCACCGCGGCGGNCCCGCCGGCTGCCTGCGGCTGCACCACCACCATCCCGCTGGACATCCTGGTGCCGCTGGTGGACTGCCAGCAGGCGTCGGAGTCGGTGGTCGACGTGGTCGTTCAGTACGCGGGTTGGGGCTTCTAAAGGGAGGGGACTTCCCTCCTTGAAGAGAGGGGGGCGCCCGTCTGCCGCCATGAGCAGGGCGGCAGGGGCGCCCCCTTTTTTTGCCTGTGCGGCTACGAGATGGAGAAGCGCAGCATGCGAATGACGTTTTTGGGGTGCACCTCAAAGAGGGTGTCCGCTCCGACCAGTCCCCGCTCGCCGCAGTCGGAGAGGAGGACCTGGCGCCCCGCCTTCCCCTGCGCGCTGTCGGCGCGCCATTCCAGCGACACCCCGCCCGGCACCCACATCGAGCGGTGCCGGGCCTGGGCTGAAAAGAAGGAGGAGAAAAAAGTGGTGGAGATTTACAGCTACGGCGACTTTGTCGAGGGGCTTTTGGCGGCGGGGTTTGCCCTGGGCGGCAGCAACGCCGAGGGCATCTACACCCTGGTGCCCTGGGACTGGCGGGAACAGCCGCCCTACGACACCCCGGTGCGCTGGCACACCGGCGACCCCGAGACCGACCCCTGGGAGTGGCGGATACGGGTGCTGACAGAGCGCGACGACATCGCCTACGGCAAGGTGTTTTTCAAAAAGAGCGGCTACATCACCCGGGCCTGGTACCCCTATTTCCTCGCCGCCCGCCGACAGGGGCGGACCCTTTTCGAGGCCTATGAGGAGGGTCAGGTCAGCCGGGAGGCCAAGCGGGTCTACGAGGCGCTGCTGGCAGCCGACAGCCTCCCCGCCCACGAGCTCAAGCGCCGGGCCGGCTTTTCTTCCCAGGAGAAGGCCCCCTTTGAGCGGGCCCTGACGGAATTGCAGATGCGGCTTTACATCACCGTCTGCGGCCGGCAGCAAAAGCGCTCCCAAACTGGAGAGGGGTACGGCTGGCCCTCAGCCGCCTTCTGCACCGCCGAGCGCTTCTGGGGCTGCGGCCTGTTTCGCGAGGCGGACGCCCTCTCTCCCCGGGAGGCGGAGGAGGCCATCGCCCGCCAGGTCTACCGCCTCAACCCCGAGGCGCCCCCCAAAAAGGTGCAGAAGTTCATCCGCGGGTAGGACCAAAACAAGGCGGCCCGGGAAAGGCGACATCGCTTTTCCCGGGCCGCTTCTCCGTCACCAGCCGTAGCGGCCGCCGATGAAATCGACAAAGCGCTTGGCGCTGGGGGAGAGGGAGACGTCCCGCAGCTTGCACCAGCTGATGTGCCGGGGCGGCAGAGAGAAATCCACCGGCAGCTTCACCACCAGCCCCCGGCGCAGGTAGTCCTCGGCAAACTCCTCGATGGCGCAGCAGACCCCCAGACCGATGCGGGCGAAGTCCAGCAGCAGGTCGTGGGAGCCCAGCTCGATTTCCGGGGAGATGGGCAGGCCCTGCGCGGCAAACCAGTCGTCCACCAACCGCCGGGCGTTGGACTTGCGCTCCAGTAAGATCAGCGGCAGGGCCGCCACCTCAGCGGCGGCGAGGGGACGCTGGGGCAGGGGGTAGCGGGGCCCGGCCAAAAAGACGTCGTGCACCCGGAAAAAGCGGTGCTCCTCCACCCGCTGGTCCCGCACCGGGGAGTTGACAAAGGCCAGGTCCACGCTGTGTTCGGCCAACATCTCCACCGCCTCGATGGAGGTGCCGTTTTGGATGACCAGCCGGATGTGGGGGTATTCCCGGTGAAATCGCTCCAACTGGCCCAGGATCACAAAGCGGGAGATGGTGTCCGACACCCCCACCCGCAGCTGCCCCTGCTCCAGGTTCTGCTGCTCCCGCAGGCTCTGCTGCCCCTGTTCCAGGGTTTTGAGGGCGGCGTCCACATAGCCGTAGAGCAGCTCCCCCTCGCTGGTGAGGGAGAGCCTCTTCCCCCGCCGGTCGAAGAGGGGGACCCCCAACTGGCTCTCCAGGTGTTTGACCGTCTGGCTCACCGCCGACTGGGAGACAAAGAGCTTCCCCGCCGCCGCCGAGAAGCCCCCCTGCCGCGCCACCTCGCGAAAGACCCGATAGTGTTCCAGCTTGACCTCCATACTATTAGACCACCTTATAAATTATATTATGAAAAGATATTTTACTTATATATACAATTGCATTATACTGGTAGAGCAGTTGTTTGTAAACCGGGCTTTTGGGCCCGCCAAAAAAGGAGAGGCAAGATGAGTAACTTCGTAGGCACCGTATCCAGAGGGATCAAACTTCCCATCGTCAAAGAGGGGGACGACCTGGCCGCCATCGTGGCCAAGTCGGTGCTGGACGCCGCCGCGGGCGAGCCCTTCGCCCTGCACGATCGGGACGTGGTGGCCATCACCGAGTCTGTGGTGGCCCGCACCCAGGGCAACTACGCCACCGTCGACGACATCGCCGCCGACGTGCGGGCCAAGCTGGGGGGCGAGCACATCGGGGTGGTCTTCCCCATCCTCAGCCGCAACCGCTTCTCGGTCTGCCTCAAGGGGATCGCCAAGGCCGCCAAAAAGGTGACGGTGCTGCTCAGCTACCCCTCCGACGAGGTGGGCAACCACCTGATCGACATCGACCGGCTGGAAGAGGCCGGCATCAACCCCTGGAGCGACGTCCTCACCGCCGAGGAGTTTCACGAGACGTTCGGCACCGTGCTGCACCCCTTCACCGGGGTGGACTACCTGGACTACTACGCCCAGGTCATCCGCGAGTGCGGGGCCGAGCCCCAGATCGTGCTGGCCAACAAGCCCGCCGCCATCCTGCGGTACACCAAGCGGGTGCTGGCCTGCGACATCCACACCCGGCAGCGCACCTGCCGCCAGCTGAAGGAGGCCGGGGCCGAGGCGGTCTGCTCCCTCAGCGACATCCTCAACCAGAGCATTGGCGGCTGCGGCTACAACGAGCAGTACGGCCTGCTGGGCTCCAACAAGGCCACCGAGACCTCGGTGAAGCTCTTCCCCCGGGACTGCGACGCCTTTGTCCAGCGGGTGGCCGACCTGCTGCGCGAGGGCAGCGGCAAGCAGATCGAGGTCATGGTCTACGGTGACGGCGCCTTCAAAGACCCGGTGGGCCAGATCTGGGAGCTGGCGGACCCGGTGGTCTCCCCCGCCCACACCGCCGGGCTCGACGGCACCCCCAACGAGGTCAAGCTGAAATACCTGGCCGACAACGACTTTGCCGACCTCAGCGGCGAGGAGCTGCAGGCCGCCGTCCGCGAGCGCATCGCCCACAAAAAGGACAAGCTGGTGGGCGACATGGCCGCCCAGGGCACCACCCCCCGCCGGCTGACCGACCTCATCGGCTCCCTGTGCGACCTGACTTCCGGCAGCGGCGACAAGGGCACCCCGGTGGTGCTGGTGCAAAACTACTTCGACAACTACGCCAAATAAGGCCCGCCGTACGGCCTTGAGAGGGCGCCCGAAAAAGGGCGCCCTCTCTCTGTTTTACCCCCCAAAAAGGGCGTGGCATTGGCCGCACAACTGTGTTATACTGAATCTATATACGCCAGGAGGAGGTGGGGGGCCGCTTTGAAATACAGACGACTGTTTGCCGCCGCACTGGCCGCCCTCGCCCTCCTGAGCGGCTGCGCCAAGGACAGCCCCCAGCGGGAGGGTCACCCCGCCGGCAACTACCAGCGCCCCCCGGTGGCCGAGGCGGTCTTTGACGGCAGCGACGCGGTCTCGGGCGGGGGGGCCGACATCGACCTGACCAACCTGGGCGAGGGCTATGTGGCGGTGCGGGCCCAGCACAGCGCCCGCCTGAAATTTCAGGTGCTCAAGGGGGAGGAGACCTACAACTACGACCTGGCAAACGACGGCACCCCCTGCTTTTACCCCCTGCAGATGGGGGACGGCGAATACACCTTTCGGGTGATGCGAAACACCACCGGCGACCGGTATGCCCAGCTCCTCTCCACCGCCCGGCAGGTGCAGCTCACAAGCGAGTTCGCCCCCTTCCTCCGCCCCAGCATCCAGGTCAACTACACCCCCCGGTCCGCCTGCGTGGACAAGGCCGCCCAGCTGTCGGCGGAGGACACCAGCCAGATCGGGGTGGTCAACAGCATCTACGACTACATCGTAAAAAATATCCGCTACGACGTGGGGAAGGCGGAGACCGTCCCCAAGGGCTACACCCCCGACCCCGACGAGACCCTGAAAAGCGGCACCGGCATCTGCTACGACTACGCGGCCCTGGCGGCCGCCATGCTCCGCAGCCAGGGCATCCCCACCAAACTCGTCACCGGCTACGTGGCCCCGAACGACCTCTACCACGCCTGGAACTTGATCTATTTGGAGGAGTCGGGCTGGATCGCGGTGGAGTTTCAGGTGGAGGCCGGCAACTGGGTGCGCATCGACACCACCTTCGCCGCCGGCGGGGCGGACCTAAAGGATTTTGTGGGCGACGGCAAAAACTATGTCGACCGCTATGTGTACTGATATGGGCGCGAAAAAAAGAGGAGGCGGCAGATGAAACAGACGCTGTTGAACGACCTGGAGCTGAGCCTGTTTTGCGAAAATCTATCCATGATGCTGGGGGCCGGCATCCCGTCCAGCGAGGCGCTGGAGCTCTTTTGCGAGGACATGGAGCCCGGCCCCTTTCAGGAGGGGGTCCGGCGGGTCTTGGACTGCCTGGAAGAGACCCACTCCCTCCCCGGCGCCCTGCGGGCGGCGGGCTGTTTCCCCAGCTATTTGAGCGACATGGTCGAGGTGGGCGAGATCGCCGGGCGCACCGAGCAGGTGCTCAAACGGCTGGCCGTCTACTACGAGGGGCAGGACGCCCTGCAGAAAAAGCTGCGCAGCGCCGTGGTCTACCCCACGGTGATGCTGGTTTTGATGACCGCGGTGATGCTCTTTTTGGTCTTTGAGGTACTGCCGGTCTTTTCCGGCGTCTACGCCCAGCTGGCGGGGGACCTGACCGGCTCCTCCGTCGGGTACATGTCGGTGGCCAAGGGGGTCGCCTGGGCGGTGCTGGTCATCACCCTGGTGCTGGCGGTCCTCCTCTTGGTGGGGCTGCAGATGATGAAGCGCCCCCGGGGGCTGCAGCGGCTGGCCGCCCTGGCCCAGCGCCTCCCCCTGACCAAGGGGGTCGCCTACCAGGTGTCCCTGGCCCGCTTCACCTCGGCCCTGAGCACCTTTTTGGCCAGCGGGGTGGACACCGACCGGGCCATGGCCGTCTCCAGTGAGATGGTGGACCACCCCCTCCTGCGCGCCAAACTGGCCCGCTGCCGGGAGCGGATGGAGACCGGCGAGGGGTTGGCCCAGGCCATCTACGCCGAAAAGGTCTTCCCCTCCCTCTACGCCCGGATGCTCGTCAGCGGCTTTCAGAGCGGGAGCGGCGAGGAGTCGCTGGCCCGCCTCACCCGCCTCTTCGCAGAGGAGTCAGACCGCCAGATCGACGGCGCCCTCTCGACGGTCGAGCCGGGGCTGGCGGCCTTCCTCACCCTCTCGGTGGGGGTCATCCTCCTGGCGGTCATGCTGCCCCTCATCGGCATCATGGGCGCCATCGGCTAAAGGGGGGCTTTGCTGTGTACACCTCGTTTGCCCAGCGGCGGCGGGCCCGGCGGGTCCGGCTGCTCCTCCTCGCGCTGGCGGCGCTGCTGCTGACCGGCTGTCTCCTGCTGCTGCCCAGGGTGCAGGGGGATCTGAGCCGGCAGTCGGCCGCCTCGGCCGAGGCGGCGGTGCGCCGGGCGGTGGTGCAGTGCTACGCCGTCGAGGGGGCCTACCCCGCCGACTTGCAGTACCTGGAAGAGCGCTACGGGCTGCAGATCAACCACCGGCGCTACATTGTGGACTACAACATCCTCGCCCCCAATGTGGCGCCCCAGATCACCGTGCTGGAAAAAGAAAGCTGACGGCGAGAGCGGCCGAGGAAAGGGGGAATCAGGCGTGAAGAAAAAGCAGGCGGGGGGGCAGTTCGCCTCGGCGACGGCCGTCTTTTTCTCCTTTTTGCTGGCGATGCTGCTCCTGGTCATCCTGGGCTCTTCCAGCTACCGGGACACCGTGGCCGGGATGGAGGGGAACCAGGCCGCCCGGGCCGGGCGCGCCTATCTGCTGACCAAGCTGCGCGGCGGCGACCAGGCGGGGATGGCCGCCGTCGAGACCGGGGCGGCAGGGGACGTTCTGGTCCTCTCCGAGCGGGCGGGGGACGAGGTCTTTGAGACCCGCATCTACCTGGCAAACGGCAACCTGGTGGAGGAATACCTCCCCGCCGGGGAGGGGGGCGACCCCTCTCTGGCCCAGGTGGTCTGCCCCGCCGGGCAGTTCTCCGCCCGGCGGGAGGGGGACACCCTGCACCTGCAAATAGATGGAAGCGCCTTTTCCTACGCCCTGCGCAGCACAGAGGGGGGAGAACAATGAGCCGCCGCAACCGAAGCGCCGCCTTCTATGTGGAGACGGCCATCACCCTCTTCTTCCTCCTCTGCACCGCCGCGGTCATCGCCCAGCTCTTCTCCACCGCCCTGCAAAGCAGCCACCTGGCCGAGGAGATGACCCGGGCCGAGTTCGCCGCCGAGGAGGAGGCGGAGCGGCTGGCTGCCGCCCCCACCCTGGAGGATTGGGCGGCGGCCGTACAGGGCGCCGGGGCCCAACTGTCCCGAGACGGGGACCGCTACACCGCCCGCCTCCCCCTCGGGGGGGGCGACGGTTGGGTGCTGGTGGAGCTGCGGGCGGAGGAGACCGCCGGCGGCCGGCTGGCCCGGGCCCAGATCTCCGCCGGGCGGGGGGAGAAGGCCAGCTTCTCCCTGGAGACCGGCCGGTACTGGCAGGGAGAGGGGGGACAGCCGTGAGGCGGCAGACAGCGGGCCAACAGCCGGTCAAGACCGGGGCCCTGACCATCTTGCTGGTGGTGATGAGCATCTGCCTGGCGGCCCTGGCGGTGCTCTCCCTCACCACCGCCGCGGCCGACCGCAAGCTGGCCGAGCGCAGCGGCGAGACCACCCGCACCACCTATGCCCTGGAGCTGGCGGGCCAGCAGTGGCTGGCCCAGCTGGACGCCCTCCTCCTCGAGGCGGGAGACCAAAGCCCCGCCGACCTGCAGGCCCTGGCCGCCCAGCGGCTGGATGGGCAGCTGCGGTGGGAGGGCAAGACCCTGGTCGCCACCCTGGGCGACCAGGGGGAACGGCAGTTGCAGCTCACCGTCGAGCTGACCGGCGGCACGACCCGCTACCGGGTGCGCGGCTGGCAGGTGATCACCCCCTGGGAGGGGGGCGGTCCCCAGGGCGGGCTCTGGGACGGCCAGAGCTAGGGCCGTCAACACATCCATTCATCCGGGAGGTATCAGGCCAATGGACATCACAGCTATTTTGAAACAGGCGGTGGACTGCGGGGCGTCAGACATCTTCGTCATCGCCGGACTCCCCCTCTCCTACCGGCAAAACGGGCACATCGTCCGCACCGAGGGGGAGCGGCTGATGCCCGACCGGACGGCGGCGGTGGTCAAAGCCGTCTACGAGATCGCCGGGAAGGAGCAGTCCCCCCACTTCGCCCTGGAGGGGGACGACGACTTCTCCTTCTCCATTCAAAACCTGGGGCGCTTTCGGGTGAACATCTTTCGCCAGCGGGGCAGTCTGGCGGCGGTGATCCGGGTCATCCGCTTCGGCCTTCCCCAGCCGGAGGACCTGCACATCCCCCCGGTGGTGATGCAGATCGCCGAAAAGACCAAGGGGTTGGTGCTGGTCACCGGCCCCGCCGGCAGCGGCAAGTCCACCACCCTGGCCTGCATGGTGGACCACATCAATCAAAACCGCGAGGGCCACATCATCACCATGGAGGACCCCATCGAATACATCCACCGCCACCAGAAGTGCATCGTCACCCAGCGGGAGATCACCAGCGACGCCGGCAGCTATGTGCGGGCGCTGCGGGCGGCCCTGCGGGAGAGCCCGGACGTCATCTTGCTGGGGGAGATGCGCGACTACGAGACCATCGAGGTGGCCATGACCGCCGCCGAGACCGGGCAGCTGCTCTTCTCCACCCTGCACACCACCGGGGCGGCCAACACCATCGACCGCATCATCGACGTCTTCCCCGCCAACGCCCAGCAGCAGGTGCGGGTGCAGCTGTCCATGGTGCTGCAGGCGGTCATCTGCCAGCAGCTTGTCCCCACCCTGGACGGGGCGCTGGTCCCCGCCTTTGAGATCATGCTGGTCAACCCCGCCATCAAAAACATGATCCGGGAGCAGAAGAGCCACCAAATCGACTCGGCCATCTTCGCCGGGGCCGACCAGGGGATGCGCACCATGGACCAAAGCCTGCTGGAACTCTGGAAACAGGGGGCCATCTCGGCCGAGACCGCCGCCATGTACTGCCTCAATTTGGAAACCATGCAGAAAAAGTTGCAGGCCGGCCGCTAGGCCCGCGGGAGAAAGGAGCATTGCCGTGAACACACTGACTGTCCGCCTCTTTGGGGGGCTGCGCGCCGTGCAGGGCGACCGGGTCCTGTTGGAGAGCAAGGGCCGGCTGGGCCGCCCGGCGGAGGCCTTTGCCTACCTGCTGCTGCACCGGCAGGAGGCGGTGACCAACGAGCAGCTCATCGAGGCCCTCTGGGAGGACGAGGACCTGGAAAATCCCGCCGGCGCCCTGAAAAACGCCATCTACAACCTGCGCAAACAGCTGCGGGACGCGGGGCTGGAAGGGGATTGTATCCGCAGCTCCAAAAACCGCTACCAGCTGACCCCCGACTTCCCGGTAGAGCTGGACACCGAGGAGGCCGAGGAGTGCTACCGCACCATCACCCGCCCCGGCGTGTCCGACGGCGAACTCCTCCGGGCGGGAAAGGCCCTCTTCTCCCTCTACTCGGGGGACCTGCTGCAAAACCTCCCCACCCAGCGGTGGATCGTGCAGTACAACGTCTACTACCGCCGCCTCTACCTGGACGCGGTGGACAGGGTCTGCGCCCAACTGCTCAAAGACCCCTCGAGCGAGCACTGCGAGGAGGTGCTGGCCATCTGCCGCAAGGCAAACCTCATCGAGCCCCTGCGGGAGCCCATCTACCTCTATATGTTCACCGCCATGCAGCAGTTGGGGATGAAGAAGGCCATCCTCAACTACTACCCCATCACCGCCAACCTCTTTTACGACGAGCTGGGGGAGCGGCTGTGCGCCGAGATCCGCCAGATCTACTTCTGGGCCAGCGAAGGCACCAACCTCATCGAGCAGGACCTGCAGCAGATCCAGGAGGACCTGGCCGAAATCACCAAGGACCAGCGGCCCATCCGCGGCGCCTATTTCTGCCCGTATGAGATGTTCAAGCACATCTACCACATGGTGGCCCGCAGCGCCGAGCGGGCGGGCAACAACGTGGTGCTCCTCCTCCTGACCCTCACCAAGCCCAGCGGCGGGGTGCTGCCCAAAGACCTCAACGTCACTGCCATGCTCAAACTCAAGAGCGCCATCTCCCGCGCCCTGCGCAAGGGGGACGTCTTCTCCCGCTACTCCAAAAGCCAGTATATCCTCATGCTCTCGGTGCGCCAGTTCTCCGACGTGGAGATCATCACCGAGCGGCTGCAGAAATGTTTTGCCGCCGAGCAGCCCCCCAAAGGGGTGCGGCTGCAGCCCAAGGCCAGAGAGCTCTCCCCTATCGTCTGAACAGGTCCTCCCTCCGCCCCGGACGCCGCTGTCCGGGGCTCTTTTTGCCTCCTTTTCGCCAGGGCGAGGGCGCGCCCTCCCCGCCCCCTGCCGGCAGCCGTTAAAAAACTTCTTGCCTTTTTTGTAAAAATTTCGGTTTCGTGACCGGTTCTGTGACCGCTCGCCGATAGAATGGGGATAGAAACAGAGATCGCGTGCCTTTCGTGACGCTTGAAACACTGCAATAGAGGAGGAAATCAACATGAAAAAACGAGTGCTGGCCTGCCTGACCGCCCTTGTTTTGGCACTGGGCTGCTTCCCCGCCACCGCCTTTGCCAACAAGCCGGAATCCGGCATCGGCTCTTCTTCGGTCACCGAGCAAAATTCCAAATATGACACCGAAGTCAAGTTCGACCACAAGACCTACTCCATCACCGCCCCCCACAACATCGAAACCGTCACCTACAAGCTGACTGCCTCCCTGGCCGCCAGTCCCGCCAACCTCTCCCTCAAAAATGGGGAGAGCGGGGACGTCGCCTTCGCCCCCTCGCTGGAAAACACCGTCGCCAAGACGGTGAGCGACAAGGGCTTCCAGCTCGGCTTCAAGCTGGTGCGCGGCTCCTACACCGACACCTACTACGACATCCAGCGCATCGAGTACACCTTTACCCCGAAGGGACAGGGCGAGACGGTGCACACCACCATCCACTACCCCCTCGACGGCAACCACAAGCTGGAGGGAGTCGGCAACGGCTACTGGGTCGAGCAGCAGTTCATCCTCGGCGCCGGCGGCGGCAACCGGGTCGATTTGAAATCCGGAACCAGCTACAAGGTCTCCGTCAAAGTCTATACCAGGGACCGCAACAACATCGAGCACACCCTCATTGCCTGCCCCGAGGTCGACAACTTCGGCAGCGTCACCATCCCTGAGGCCTACACCGCCGAGATCGGCAAGACCGACCTGAGCGGCAGCTACCTGACCTTTGCCGGCAACGAGAACTTCGGCGTCTCCCCCAAAGGGAGCGAAAACACCTACACCGTCACCAAACTGCAAAACAACAACGCCTCGGCGATCCTCACCGCCCAGCTGCACCTGAAAGACGGCACCGCTGTCGCCAGCGCCGACGTGGCCGTTGGCGGCCCCCGCCTCAACACCGTCACCTTCCAGGTGAACGAGAGCGCCGGCTCCATCTCCGGCGGCAAACCGGTGCAGTCGGTCTACGGCAATGCCAACGTCAAGGTCCCCACCGTCAATGCCAAATCCGGCTACGTCTTCATCGGCTGGGCCGCTGAGGGCAGCGACAAGATCGCCATCGGCCCCAACCAGAAAAATGTCAAAGCTCCCCTCGCCGGCGACATCACCTACGTGGCCCAGTTCTCCCGGCAGACCAACGTGGTCACCATCTTCTACGAAAACAGCGCCACCGGTGCCCCTCTCGGCCAGGTGAGCGAACTGGTGGGCGACAGCGAGCAGCCCCTGACGCTGATCGACGAACAGCACGACAAGATTCCCGTCGGCAGCGAGTACACCCTCCCCGCCGCCAAGACCCTGGTGGGCTACACCTTTGAGGGCATCTACGACAACTACGGCAACAAGGTGACCACCGATGCGGTGGAGGTCAAAGGGATGGCCCACGACAACGCCTACTTTGTCCGCTACACCCCGGTCAACTACACCGTCACCCTGCACTTTGACAGCGCCGCCGGTTCGGTGGAGAGCGAGTCGATTTCGGTTCCCCTCTACGCCAAGCTGGACGCCCCCGCTTTCAACGCCAACGACGGCTACGTCTTCCACGGCTGGAAGCTGCCCGACGGCAGTGCCTACGACCCCTCGGTCCGCATCACCTCCGACCTGGAACTGACCGCCGACATCACCCACCTTTCTTACACCGTCACCTTCCTGCCCGGCGAGCACGGTTCCCTGGAAGGGGAGACCAACCAGCAAGTCTACCACGGCGAGGCCGCAGTGGCCCCCACCCCTGTCCCCAATGAGGGCTGGGCGTTTGCCGGCTGGAGCGCCGATTTCTCGAAGATTACCGGCGAGCTGACCGTGACCGCCCTCTGGGAGGAAAAGACCTTTACCGTCACCTCTCAGTTCAGAGACACCGACGGCAACCCCCTGGAAAATGTCTCGGCTCTGCAGGGCGACGAGGAGGCCCCTGTCACCCTGGAAGACAGCTCCCTGCCCGTGCAGGAGGGCACCGTCCTCCACGGCATGACCGACCGCCAGCTGTTCCCCACCCTCATCGGCTATGAGGCGGTGGGCGTCTACGACAAGGACGGCAATCTGCTGACCACCGATCCCAAAGTCACCGGCGACAACACCTACACCCTGGTCTACCAGGCCAAGGAGAACACCGTGACCTTTGCTCTGCCCGCTGCCGCCGGCAGCCTGGAGAGCAGCACCGCCAGCGTCCCCAACTACGGCAAGCTGGCCGACCTGCCCGACCCCACCATGAACGACGGCTACACCTTCCAGGGCTGGGCCGACAAAGACGGCAACCTCTACGACATCGACACCCGTCTCACCTCCGACATCGAGCTGACCGCCCTCTACAACCGGGCCTCCTACACCGTCACCTTCCTACCCGGCGAGCACGGCACCGTCTCTGGCGACGCCCGGCAGACCATCTGGCACGGCGAAGCCGCCGTGGCCCCTCAGGCCACCCCTGATGAGGGCTGGGAATTTGCCGGCTGGGATACCGACTTTTCGAAGGTCACCGGCGAACTGACCGTCACCGCCCTCTGGCGGGAGGTCGAGCCCGAAGGGCCCGTGAACCCCACCCCGCCGGATGAGGAGGAGCCCCCTGTGGGCCCGGTCGACCCCATCATTCCGACCGACCCCGCTATCCCGACTGATCCCACTGCCCCGGTCAACCCGACCAACCCCGTCACCCCGGCTGTCACCCCCGGCGGCAATACTCCCGCTGACAACACGCCGGCCAACAACACGCCGGCCAACAACACCCCGGCTGACCAGGTGACCATCCCCGACAACGAGACCCCCGAGGCACAGACCCCGGTCGACGGCCCCACCGAGGAGATCCTCGACAATGAGACCCCGCAGGCCCAAGCCCCCGGTGCTGACCGCATGACCCTGCTCGACTTGATCGGCGCCGCTGTCGCCCTGATCCTCGCCATCGCCGGCGCTTTGAGCAAAAAGCGCACCCTCGGCAAAAAGGGTATCCTGGCCGGTATCGCCACCCTGCTGGTTGTCCTCTTCTTCGTGACCCAGCCCATGGTCTGGCGCTTCCGCATCGCCGACATCTGGACCATCTTCTTCGCCGTCGGCATCGCCGCTCAGGCCTTCACCCTCCTCTTCAAGAAAGACGAAGAGGAAGAAGAGGCCCAGGAGAACCGCTAATCGGTTCAGGCGGCCCCACATTCTCGGCAGTCTTATCCCAAACCGGATAAGGTGATAAAAGCCCCTGCCGCCCTCCTTTCTAGGAGGGCGGCAGGGGCTTTCTGTTGGGCGGTGGGATTTTTCTGCAGGGCGAGGAAGACGAGGCTCTTTCCAAAAAGAGGGCTTTCATCGGAAGCCTCTTGTTCCTATCTACCTTTTGCCCCCGCCCCGGCCTGCTCGATTTGCAGGTTGCAGGGCCCTCTCATCACTTCACCTCCTCGTGGGCATAGAAAAAACCACCTGCCAAAACAGGTGGTCATGTCACTATTCAAATGGGCGCAGGTCTTTCCCTTTCGCAAATTGAGGGCGCGAAAACTGCCGAAGCAACGGCTATTCAGCCTTCCATCCGGGCATATTTCACAATTTCAATTCAGTATATGTCCCTACTTAGCAAGCCTGTAACGCTGGCAGAGAATTTCCCCAGCGGCGCACTGCCTCCTGCAATTGAGTCAAGATCGACCTCTCCAACCCGTTTTAAAGGGGGAAGCAGGCCTACCGTCCGCCCCTGCCGCCGGTCTTTTTCTGCTCCAGAAGGCGCACATAGACCACCTTGCTGTTTCCGTCGGCCGAGCGGATGCCCTTGATGTCCAGCATCCCCAGGGACTTGAGAAAGGGGGTCAGCTTCTTAAAGCCGAAATTGCGGACGTCAAAATCGGGGTAGCGCTTGGTGAGCACACTCCCCAGCTCGCCGGTAAAGGCCCAGCCGTCCTCGTCGGAAATCTCCTCCACAATGTTGCGGATGGCCTTGCGGATGGTCTTTTGCGAGGTCATCTGCTGGGAGCCGCCGGTGGCGGGGGCGCATTTGGCGGTCTCGGGGGTCTCGGTCTCCGCTTCCAGCTGTTCCGTCTCCTCACTCTCGGCGGCTTGGGCGGCGGTCTCCGCCAGGATCTCCAGGTAGCGGAACTTGTTGCAGGCGCTGATGAAAGGCTGGGGGGTCTTTTTCTCCCCCATCCCCACCACGTACATCCCCGACTCCCTCAACCGGGCGGCCAGCCGGGTGAAGTCGCTGTCGCTGGAGACGATGTAGAACCCCTCCACATTCCCCGAGTAGAGGATGTCCATGGCGTCGATGATCATGGCCGAGTCGGTGGCGTTTTTGCCGGTGGTGTAGCCGTACTGCTGGATGGGGAGGATCGAGTTGTCCAGCAGCAGGCTCTTCCAGGACTGGAGAAGCGGGCTCGACCAGTCCCCGTAGATGCGCTTGTAGGTGGCGATCCCGTCGCTGGAGACCTCGTCGAGGATGCACTTGATGTATTTGCCCGACACATTGTCGGCGTCTATCAGGACGGCAAAGCGCCGGTCCATGCTGTTTTCCATATGATTCCTTCCTTTTTCCTTGATACTTTCCAGTATACACCATCCTCGGCGCCAGATGCAATCGAAAAAGGCCGGTCGGGGGAAAGAGGGACAGGGGAATTGCGATCCGACACGCAAAAATGGCCGCCGGAGGGGTCCCGGCGGCCAAATGCGGGACAAAAGGGGCAAAAGCCTCCCTGTCCCTCCTCCTTTTGCAGGAGATACCCCAAGCGCCGCGGCGCTTTGCTAGAACCTCCGCGAGAATCTGTCCCCGGCACTTCAGGCTGTGTCCGCCCGGCAAGACATCTTCAAAGCACCGCTTTTCCGTCCGCAAACGATGCCTTCGCCCGCTGCCAAAGGCCACAGCCTTCCGGCTTGGTCGGGTCGGAGGGTTCCACAGCTTTCCTTTAAGCAAACGCCCCTGCCGCGCACGACGCACCCCACCCGGCGAATAAAAACGGCGGCGCTTTGTCTGCGCCTTCTCGGGTTGACAGCGCGGTGAAACCGGCAGCGGCTCACAGATTACTTGCAGCACTGGTCCTCCCCCAGAGGGCCTGCGCCTTTTCGGCGGGACGGGGAAGTCCTCTACTCCCCTATTCGGTAGGCTCCTCTCTCTTTTACAAAACAACCTCTCAGAGCAATGTCTTCGCGCTGGGCTCCATTGTCATCCCGCCTAGCCACCTTCCCAAAGTGGCTGCCCTTCTCCGTCTGCGCGAGCCTAAAATCCGGGCTCTCCGCCCGGCCACATCAGTTTTCGTGGGCCTCGTTCGATGCCAGACTCAAAAGCCCCTTAGTACGGCAGCGGCTGAAAATCCGCGGGTGCTCCGCCCCCTCGCCGCCGTGGGCCGGCAGCCAGACAATCGGAGTTGTTCTCCGCTAAAGGCAGCCCCACTGGCAGACCTCTCCGAGCTCCGGCCCTGCCTACCCAAAGCGCACTGGGCGCAGCGACGTCCAGGTCCTCCCGTCGCGGGGCACACCTACTCCCCTTTTCGCCCCCCTGTCTGCCGATGGGCGGTAATAATGGTGTAGCTGTGCGCATTTATCGTTATGGTGCAGCCGTCTATCCGCACATACCAGTTCTTGCCGGTCCTGATGATGGCGGTGCCGGAGGAGACTATCTTCTCCCGGCACCACTCCACCACATCATCCGTGTCCAGGGCGAGGTTCCTTTTGACCCGCGCAGCGCCCCCCGGCGTCGTGTGCAACCTCTCCAGGTGGGAGAGCAGCCCCTCCGCCTTCTCCGCCCCACTCAAGCGATTTCAAAGCTCTGCGAGTGAAAGTCTGTGTAGTAGCGGCCGCCGGTCGCCACAAACTTCAAAACACAGTAGTCCGGGTCGGTCACCCCCTTAGGGTAGTAGAGGGTGTCGCCCTCCCGCCAAATCATCTCCTTGCTGGCGGGGTCCTCCAACACCTCCACGCGGCCGACCAGCAGGGCCCCTCGAAAAAGGCGGCTGTCGCAAAAGTAGATGCTGGCCTTGGGGTCCTTTCTGTACTGGGCCACCCGCATGGAGGAGGTGTTGGTGGTAAAGTAAAACTCCTGGATACCCACCCGCTTGCGGGGCGGGAGCATCGCCTTCATGTGGGGGAATCCGTCCTCCGAGACGGAGGCGATAAAGGAAACCCCTTGCCGGTCAATCAATTCTCCAATCGCTGTCTCAACATCGCGCAACATCTGTCTGTCCTCCCTCTATCCGGTTTGGCAGGCGTTTTGCCGGCCACCTGAAAACTCTATTTTCTGTTGGGCCTTCTCTTGATGGCGAGCAACCGGACAAAATCGTCAACCATCGAGAGGTCGGCCGGCTCAAACATCACCCATTTCCCATCGCGGTAGGTCTTTGCCCCGTCGTAAATCGCCTGAACCCGCTGTGAGTACTGCCCCCGCTCCGCCTCAAACGCCGCTTGCTCCGCCTTCCCGAAAATCACCATAAAGCCGATCTTCTTCTCCCTTGCGTACAGCGCGCAGAGTGTCTTGCCGCCTCTGCGGTACTTGTACTCATAGGTCCACGCCTTGCCGCCGCCGTTCCAGAGGCGGTCCATCTCATATCTCTCGTCGATGGTGGCGCACAGCGCGACCCAAACATCAAACAGGGGCCGACCGACCAAGGCGGTCATCTCCTCTGCACTCGGCACTCTCTCAAGCACGATATCACACTCCTCACAATCGTTTCATTCCTCTCTTTGCCCCTGACGCCCCAGACAGCAGGTAACCAAGCGCCCTCTCCCTTTACCGCTGCCAGGTAGGTGGCGCTCATCTGCTGCTGGGACTCGGCGGCAATGGTGTCGAAGACAATGCTGGATTTGCCGGAGCTGGACACGCCGGTAAACACCGTAATCTTCTCCTTGGGAATTTGAAAGGTGACGTGTTTCAGGTTGTTTGGGTCAGTCCGTGCACAGTGATGTCGCCCATCTGTCGATCCCCCGCTCTCTCATCCGTCTGTCGCAGCGCCCATCTTTGCAGAGCGTCGCCGACTTTCAGTATAGCAGGTAAATTTGACCCCTTCATGACATATTTTGCGCAGTTTTGTACGGTCCCACCGGTCGCCGGACGGGCCGGGTGCAGGGTACCTTTTTCCGCGCGGCACCCTATTTTTTAAAACACCTTGCCACCAAGCAGAGAGGGCCAGCTTTTGGACGGCGGCGAGGGCATAGACTCGGACGGCAGGAGCACGATCTCGAGCGATGGAGAAATGGCCTCAGACAGTGGGAAGCATGGCTTCAGACAGGAGAAACACGGTTTCCGCCAGGGGCATGGCCTCAGTCAGTGAGAGAGGTATGGCCTCAGGCAGAGGGCTCACGGCCCCAGGCAAGAGGAGACGCATCCTCGGGCGGTGGAAAACAGCTTCTCCCCTGCGGCGCCGGGGACGGTCTCTGCAAAATGAGGCGGCTCGCCCTTGCCCTCCCCCCAAAGGTTGCATTGTCCCTTTGCTCACAGCGAACAGCCTGACAAAACCGCATTCACAGTGTTTTGGCGCGCCGGGAGGGCTGCCGTCTCCGCTTGCCACAGTGCTAGGGATAATCGCTTAAAATCCCGGCATGCATCGACCCAGCAGTGAAAAAGGAATGGATACAAAGGGAACGGCTTGAGACTCTATCGGTGCAGAATCCCCCCTTCTATAAAGAGGCCAGCGGGTGCGATACCTCCAATTTTTCCCATTAAAGGCAATGTCCGGGCAGAGGCGCAGCAAGCGGGGCGGCGCTTTCGCCGCCCCGCCCAAGATGCCAAGCCGGTTCGGGCTGTCGAAATCACAACCGCCGGTCCCCCATTCGCCCCCTAAAGGCGGCCCGCCAGCCAGCGCAGTGCCCGCTCGTGGCGGGCGGCGATCCCGGTGATGTGGCCGCCCGGATTCCACTCCAACACGCACCGGTCGGGGTTGTCCAGCCGCCCTTGCAACTGTTTACAGAGGGCGCGGGTACAGCCCCCCACCGGGGCCAACCGCGCCATTCGGGTGTGCTCCTCCCCCTCCCCTAAAGAGAGGTAGAAGAGGTCCTGTCCCCGCTGCGGCAACTTCTCCTCGGCGTACTCCCGCCAGCCGTCGTACCAGAGGGAACCCGAAAGGCTGGCAAAGGCCGCGAAGGGGGCGTTCGGCTGGGCCGCCGCCCAGAGGGCGAAAAGCCCCCCCAGCGAGTATCCCAGCAGGGCCGAACGGCCGCTGTCGGCCCCCAGGGCGGCCTCCGCCGCCTCCTTGGCCCGGCAGAGGCGGGGCAGGTATCCCGCCGCGCCGCCGCCAAAAGGCCTGTCCCTCTTTTTCAGGTTGGGGGCGGGCCAGGGGGTGTAGTCGTCGTCCCGGTTCCCAGTGCTGTGCAGCACCAGGGCCAGGGGCGGCAGGGCGTCTCCTTCCCTCTCCAGTCCGGCCAGCAGTTCGGGCAGCATCCCCTCCACCATCTCGCCGTCCAGCAGATGAACAGCGGGCATCCCCCGCTCCCAGCGCGCGGGCAGATAGCAGCGGGTCCCCTCCGGGCCTGCATGCAGCGTTCCCTTCACAGAACATCCTCCTCCCTTCCGGCGCGCCAGAGTACGCCGATTTTTCTCCAGTATACCCCTGCGGGGAGAAGGGTGCAACTCCCCTACTGCTCGGGGCAGACCCGGCAAATGACTCGGCCCCCCGCCGCGAAAAGGACCCACACCTGAAACACATCGGGCACCTGGTCGTAAAGGCAGCCGGCACTCATACACCCGCTACAGGTCGTCCTCCCGGCACACCAGACCGCGCCAAATTTCCTACAGTGTCCCTGCGGGGAGAAGGGCGCAACTCCCCTACTGCTCGGGGCAGACCCGGCAGATGACTCGGCCACCCGCCGCGAAGAGGACCCGCACCCGGAACACATCGGGTACCTGGTCGTAAAGGCAGGCGGCACTCATACACCCGCTACGGGTCGTCCTCCCGGCACACCAGACCGCGCCAAATTCCCTAAAGTGCCCCTGCAGGGAGGAGGGCGCAACTCCCTCACTGCTCGGGGCAGACCCGACAGATGACCTGGCTGCCCGCCATGAAGAGGACCCGCACTCGGAACACATCGGGCACCTGGTCGTAAAGACGGCCGGCGCTCATGGTCCCCTTGGCTACCGTGTAGGGGCTATTCGCCAGGTATCCCGCCTGACAGCCGGGGGACACCCCCACCCAGACGGCCTCAGCATCGTGCGGGTTCAGGGGCTCTTTTTTGCAGACAAGCGTCTGTCCAGGGGAAAACACCTCCGTCCCCAGATAGTGCTTTCCCCCCACGACGGTCACAAAGCGCTTTTTCTTCATCTGTGGTCCCTCCTTTTTATGCGGCCCGGTCAGACAGCAGCCAGCCGTCCCGCAAGTCCCGCAGGGCCTCCTGCTCGGTGTCGGCGGAAAACTGAAACCTCCCGCCCCTGTCGTACACTTCCACATGGCCGTTCACATAGCGAATCTCGCAATCCATCTTCCGTCCTCCTCACAGGTCGTCGGTTTTTGTTCTCTCTGGTACCAGTATACAAAACCCACTGTCCTATAAAACGGACTGTTTTCTTTTGTCCTCCCTGCTGGGCGAAATCTTTTCTGGAATGTGGCAAAAAAAAGGAGACAGCCGCAAGCTGTCTCCCCTCTCTATTGTTCCCCTTCCCCCTCCCCGTAGGGGACCAAGGTCTCTCTGGCGTAGCGCAGGTAGGCGTTTACCGCCTCCGGCGGCTCGAGGATGCGCGCCCCGGCCCCCAGGCCGAAGAGCCAGGACCAAAATGGGGGGCTGACCCGCACCTTGACCCGCACCGCAAACCCCTCTCCCACGGGGCGCAGGGGCGTCTCGGGGCCAAAGCGGTCGGCCACCACCCCCGCCAGGGTGGGGGCAAACCAGAGCAGCAGGGTCTCCTCCTCCCCGCCGAACATCCCAAATACCCCCTTGGAGTAGGCCCCCATGTCGAAATTGGCAAAGGCGTCCGCCCCCTCCCGGGGCATCTCCGGCAGCGGGCGGATGTGGGCCATCTTGTCCACCCGGTAGTGGCGGATGGCCTCCGTCCGGCTGTCAAAGGCGATGAGGTAGTAGTTTTCGTCGTCCCAGGTGAGGGCCCAGGGGCTGACCCGGTAGGCCTGTCCGTCCCGGCGGGCCCGGCGGACAAACCGCCTCCCACCGGGGGCCAGGGCCCACTCCTCGTAGACAAAGGCGACCTGCACCCCCTGGGAGATGGCCCCATGCAGGGCGTCCACACTAAAGTAGACCGCCTCGTTCTCGGTCTTGACCCGGCCGGCCACATAGACCTGCCGCTGCAGCTGGCGGGCCTGGTGGGCGCTGCAGAGCCCCTCCACCTTGCCGATGAGCTGGTCGGATTTGCGCCGGGTGATGAACTTGCAGGCCTGCACCGCGTCCACCAGCAACTTTAGTTCAGGTAACTGAAAGGGGCGCTCGGCCACAAAGTAGCGCCGCCCCTCCCGCATCACGTCCAGCCCGTAAAGGCGCAGGGTCTCGATGTCGTCGTAGAGGCTTTTGCGCTCGGCAGCCAGCCCCCGCCCCTCCAACTCGCCCTGCAGCTGGGCCAGGGTGAGGCCGTGCTCCTCGTCGGTCTGGCGCAGAAGGATCTCCCGCAGGGCCAGCAGCCGCCCCTTCTGTCCCCCGCTCTTGGCCACAGCCCTCCCCCCTCTCTACTCGCCGATGATCTTGATCAGGACCCGCTTGTCCCGCATCCCGTCGAACTCAAAGTAAAAAATTTGTTCCCAGGTGCCGAAATCCAGCCGGCCGCCGGTGATGGCGCAGACCACCTCCCGCCCCATGACGGTGCGCTTGAGATGGGCGTCGGCGTTGTCCTCAAAGCCGTTGTGGTCGTACTGGCTGTATGGCTTTTCCGGGGCCAGCCGCTCCAGCCAGCGCTCGTAGTCCCGGTGGAGACCCGCCTCGTCGTCGTTGATAAAGACGCTGGCGGTGATGTTCATGGCGTTGACCAGGCAGAGCCCCTCTCTGACCCCGCTCTCGTCGATGGCCTGCTGCACCTGGGGGGTGATGTTCACCAGTCCCCGCCGGGCAGGCAGTTGAAAGTGCAGCTCTTTGCGGTGGGATCTCACAGCGCTCTCTCCTCTCACTTCTTTTGCAGCCGGCGGCAGAGTTCCGGGTCGGGGGTGACATAGGCCGAGTAGTTTTGCTCGAACACCACCATCCCCGGCTTGGCGCCGGCGGGTTTTTTGATGTTTTTCACCAGGGTGTAATCCACCGCCACCTGGGCGGCATCCCCGGCCTTGGAGTGGGTGGCGGCGATGGTGGCCGCCTGGGTGAAGGCCCGCACCGGGATGGCGTCGAAGTCCTCCCCCCCGGTCAGCAGGACGGCGTGACTGCCGGCGATGTCCTTGGTGTGAAACCAGATGTCGGTCTTCTCGGCCAACTTGGTGGTGAGCTGGTCGTTTTGGGTGTTGTTGCGCCCCACCAGCAGGGTATAGCCGTCGTCGAGGACAAATTCCAGGGGGCCGCGCATCTTGGGGCGGTTCCCCTTCTTTCCGGCCTGGCGCAGGTAGCCCTGGTCGCAGAGCTCCTGGCGGATGACCGCCAGCTCGTCCTCCCCGGTGGCCCGGGTCAGGCTGTCAAAGACGCTCTCCAGGTAGCGGATCTCCTCCTCTCCCTGTTCGATGAGGGCTTTGAGCTTCTCCTCGGCGGTGCAGAGCTTGCGGTATTTTTTGTAGTATGCCTGGGCGTTCTGGGCCGGGGTCAGCCGCGCGTCCAGGGGGATCTCCACCGTCTCCCCCGCCTCGCTGTAGTAGTTCGGCACCTTGGCCACCCGGTCGCCCTTCTGTATTTGGTAGAGGGCGCTCTGCAGCAGGTCGCCGCAGACCCGCAGCTCCTCCCGCTGGGCGCAGGCGGTCAGCTCCTCCCGCTGGGCGGCCACCCGGCGCTCGATGCGCTCGATGCGACCCATCAGCAGGTGAAAGAGGTCGGCCGAGCGCTGTTTGACCCGGTGGTAGGCGTCCTTCCCGGTGTAAAAGGCGTCGAGCATCTCCCCCAGGGTGGGGTAGCGGCGGGTCTCAAAGGGGTAGCCGAACTGGTGCAGCTCCATAAAGGAGAAGTCCTTGGGGGCCTTCTGCGCGTCCAGCACCACCGTGGGGGTACAGTCCCCCGAGGTGACCGTCTCCTGCATCTGCCCCAGAAAAAACCGCAGCCGGTCCAGCTGCGCGGGGGCGAGTTCTCCGCAGGGCTCCCCTTTGGTGACGTAGTGCTCGATCTCCCCCGCCACCACCGGCGAAATGCCGGCCAGGGTCTTCATACAGGCCCGGTGCAGGTCCCCGTTAAAGCGGGCGGCCACCGCCTCGGCCAGCTCCTCCTTGCTGTGAGAGAGGAGCCAGAGCTTGTTTTGGGCCGGGGGGAGGGTGTACTTTCCGGTGGGCAGGATCTGCCGCACCGAGGACATGCTCATGTCCACCCGCTTCACCGCGTCCAGGATGGTGCCGTCCTCGGTGAGGAGGACGATGTTGGAGTGGCGGCCCATGATCTCGATGACCAGACGCAGGCGCACTGCGTCGCCGATCTCGTTGCGGCAGTCAAAGTCCAGAAAGGCGATGCGCTCCCCCTCGGGCTGGCGGATGTCCGCCAACCGCCCGCCGGAAAGGTGTTTGCGCAGCAGCATGCAGAACATGGGCGGGGTGGCAGGGTTGGGATACTGCTCCCCGGTCAGGTGGATGCGGGGGGCGTCGGCCCGGGCCGAGAGAAAGAGCTTGCCCCCGATCTCCCCCTGTCCCGAGAGGGTGAGCACCAACTCCTCCTTCGAGAGCTGGTGGATCTTGGTGATCCGCCCCCCCAACACCTTTTGGCGCAGTTCACCGCAGAGCAGGTGGAGGGTCAATGCGTCCAGAGCCATTAGAAAAACACCTCCACATCTCGCTGGGTCGAGGGGAAGACCCGCTCCACCCCCGCCTCTTCCAGCAGCTTCTGCAGGGCGGGTAGCACCACCTGCTCGGTGGCAAAGTGGCCCGCCGCCACCAAGGTGATCCCCCGGTGGGCGGCCTCCAAAAATTCGTGGTACTTGCACTCGCCGGTGAGGAGGGCGTCGGCCCCCAGGGCCTGGGCCTCCTCCACCATGCCGCCGTCCATGGCCCCGCTGCAGAGGGCCACCCTCTCCACCGAACCCTGTCCCAGGGCGCAACGAACCCCGGAAGCGCCCAGGGCGGTCTTTACCTGCGAGGCAAAGGCCGCCGGAGCCAGGGGCCGCGCCAGCCGGCCGATGCGGCCCAGGCCGTCGGGGCGGAAGGGCGCCAACTGCCCCAGCCCCACCGCGGCGGCCAGGCAATCGTTGACCCCGCCCTGGGCGATATCCAGGTTGGTGTGCATCGAGATGACCGACAGCCCCTCTGCCGCCAGGCGGTGGGGCAGCGACCCGGCCTCCAGCCGATGCAGGCCGCCGAAGATGACTGGGTGGTGGGTCACGATCAGGTTGGCCCCGTGGGAGAGGGCCGAGTCGATGACCCTGCCGGTGACGTCCAGGGCCAGTTCCACCCCCGTCACCTCGGCCTCGCCGTCCCCAATCAAAAGACCCACATTGTCCCAGCTCTCGGCCAGGGCAGTGGGACAGTGCTCCTCCAACAGAGCCAATATCTCTTTGATGCGCATACTATACTCCTTCTCAAAAAAACGGGCTCGCCCGCGAAAATGGTCCATTCGGTGTGGCCTCCGCGGGGCACAAACACCCGTGCGGCCCCCCTCTGCCTTTGGCCGCGGGGGAAGACCCCGTTCGCCGCCCCCGCCTCATGGGGAGAGAGGGCGGCCAGTTTGAGGAAAAGTGGGCCCACGGCCGCCTGCCTCTCCAGCCTCCGCAGGCTCCACCAAGACCGAAGGCACAGCGCCGCCACGCAATTATTATAACACAAAGGCCGAACGCGCAGTGGGCTTTGGCCGGAGGGCAGGGAGCAAACGGTGTCTGTATATCCGCCTGACAATCTCCAGTATCATCGCCACCGTGTGGATGCTATACCACACCGGGCGCACAGGGGGATTTGCCACGGGGCAGGGAGCAAACAGCTTTTGTATATCCGTCCGGCTATCCCCGGCATTACCGCCACTGTGTGGCTATTATACCACATCCCCTGCCAAAATCGTAGGCGGCGGGGGGCAAAAAGAGAGAGGGGGAGCTGCGCCCTAGCCCGGCGCAGCCCCCCCTTTTATCACCCCAGATTTTCCCGCCGCTGGCTCAACAGCTCATCGGGGAAGCTGTCGCTGCAGAGGCTCCAGTGCTCCCCCCAGTCGTCGCTGGCAAACCATAGGGCGGTCTCGGCGGCGTCCCCGTCGTCCCCCTGGGTCACCGGCAGCAGTCCGTATTGCCCGTCAAAAATCGGTGGTTGCACCGCCCCGTAAACCCCCTCGTACTCGGCGGGGAGGGCCACCTCACACCGCTGCCAACTGTCGCCCCCGTCGGCGGTCAGGTAGACGCTGCAGCCCTCCTGGCTCATGGTCCGCCCGGCGCTAAAGACCGCATAGCCGCCGGTGTCGCTCCAAAAGCCGATGGCGCGAAAGCGGCTCCCCGCCCCCGACGAGGCCACCGTTCTCTCCTCCCAGCTCGCCCCCCGGTCGCTTGAGAGCAGGGCCTTCATCTCCTCGCCGTCCTGGTAGAAAAGGGCCGTCTTCTCCTGGGTGACCCAGACCGCCCCCGACGGCACAAATTCCTGGGCCTGTTGGTCGGGGCTGTACAGTTTGGCCACCGCCAGCGGGCCCTTCACCCATTCCAGCCCGCCGTTATAGCTGATTTCCAGGGTGGGCTCCCTCTGGTAGAGGCCGGTGCGGTACTGGCAGCGCCCGTCCCAGCCCCGCTTGGCCTGGGCTGCCGCCGCGTCGGCCTGGGCGGCACTCAGGGCGTAGTCGGGTCCGTCGTAGGGGGGCAGGTCCCCGGCCTCCACCAGCTCGCCCAGTTCAGTGAGGGCGTATCCATCCGCCCCGTAGCGGACGATCCGCATCTGCGTGGTGCCGCTCTGTCCCTCATCCAGGCAGCCGGCCAGCAGGCCGGGGCTCCCCGCGTCGGCCGAGAGGGTGAAGCCCAGCTCGGCGATGTACTCCCCCCGCCCGCCGGCCAGCACATTCCTGGAGTAGCCGGGGGTCAACTGGGCCCCCTGATCGGTGGCGTACTGGGTCAGCAGTTGTTTGGCAATGTCCAACAGCCCGGCGCTGTCCGTCTGCACCGTGGCCAGCGCGCCCTCCGGCGGCTGGGCGGCGGAGACCGGCGGGGAGGACAGGGCCCCCTCCGACGGGACCTCGCCCCCGTCCCCCTGCCGACAGCCGGTCAAACTGCCCGCCGCCAGCGCCATCACCAGCAGCCAGGCCTGCCATCTCCCTCTCTTCACAGAAAACCCTCTCCCTTCTTTTCACCGCGAGAAAATGGGGCGCCAAAGCGGCCCTCCCACCAGTGAGACTGGCTGGGAGGGCCGCCCGTTACACCTCAGTACAGTTTTTTGATCTCCACGATCAGCTCTTCGATGTGGGCGGTGTCCTTCCCCTGGGCCAGCAGCCCCTGCTTCTGGCTGTAGAGCTGCCCCAACACCTTTTCGTAGTAGAGGGCCCGCTCCTCCCCCGCGCTCAAGGGGACTAGGCCCACCAGGCTCATGAGGGGGGAGATCCGCTTGGGTTCCCCGCTGTAGGTCGCCAACATCACCGTGTAGACCCGGCCGCGGTCGCAGACCACCTGCTCCTTCACCAGCTCAAATCCGGCCTTGTACAGGTCGATGCGCAGCTGGCCGGCCCGGCTCATGGGCTGCAGCACCAGGGTCTTGCCCGGCACCCGGAGCCGCTCGTCGGCGAGGACGATGCTGGCGATCAGCTCGCCCCCCATCCCCGCGGCAATGACGGTGTCGGTCTCGGGTACCCCTTGCAGCCCGTCGGTGCAGATGCAGTTCACCGCCAGGCCGTTTCGCTCGGCCAGCCGCTGCGCCTTCTGCAGCGAGGGCCCTGAAATATCGCAGGCATAGCCCTTGGTGACCCGCCCGCTCTCCACCAGGTGGCAGATCAGGTAGCCGTGGTCACAGCCGATGTCGGCCGCCGTGCCCGGGGGCACCAGGGCCGCCACCGCCTGCAGTCGCTTATCCGGCAATCGTATCAACTGCTTCTCCTCCCCTCTGTGCGTCGGTTTTGTCCATCTGTCTTTGCATGGTCTTCATCAAGAAGTTGCTGATGTACTGGCTGGCCCCCAGCACCAAAAGTCCGGTGATGGTGGCCACGGTGGTCTGGGGCAGCATGGAGATGACCGCCATGCCGGCGGCGCCGCCAAAGCCCATACAGAACTGGGAGAGGGTGATGAACTCCCCGCTGAGGCCCTGGCCGCCCGGCGTCTTTTTCACCGACAGGTAGAACATGCTGGTGTAGCCGTTGTCCAGCCAGCAGCCGAAAAAGCTGTTGACCGCCGAAAACAGGAGGATGGTGGTCACGTCCATCCGCCAGTAGAGGGAGGCTGTGGTCGCCACCAGGACGCTCACCGAGATGTGCAGCAGCTTCACCCGGTTCTCCCGCTTCATCAGCCGCCCGCAGACCCAGCTGGCCAGGATGGCGCTGATGCCCACCAGCACGTTGTTGACCCCCACCAACAGCTCGCTCTGGATGATGCGAAAGAGGAGGATGTTGAGGAAGAAGTTGAACACCCCCGAGCGAAAGCCCTTGATCAGCTCCGAGGCCACGAACATCCGCCAGAGGGGGGAGCGCACGGCGATCTGCGCCATTTTTTTGTACTGGGTCTTTTGCGAGTTGAAGGTGATGCGGGGCATCCGCACCACCTTGTACATGGCCACCGCCGCCACCGCCGCCGAGAGGCCGAAGACCACGTAGTAGCCGGTGAGCCCTTCAAAGCGGGAGATGAGGAAGCCCGAGAGAAAGGGCATGGCCAGGCTGACGATCCCCCTGGCAAAGGCCATGAAGGAGACGGTCTGGTCGGTGTTCCCCTCACTGGAAAACTGGGAGACCGCGTTGGCGTAGGTGATGAAGAAGAACGACTGCCCCATGGCCGCCAAAAAGGCGATGAGCACCACAAAGTCGTCCAGCCGGTTCATCACCGTGAAAAAGGTGACATACATCACCAAAAAGTCGGCGATGGCCACCGTAAAGGTGAATTTGGCCGAAAAGCGCCGCATACAGGCCACCGTCGCCACGGTGAAAAAGGGGCCCAAAATGGAGACCACCGTGTTGTAGAACATGGTGACCCCGCTGTCCCCCGTCAGCTTGATAAACAGGGTGTTGATGAACATGGTGTGCAGATTGGTGAAGACGAGATAGCACAGATAGATCTGCAGCACCTTCAAAAAGTCCGGGTTGAGGCCCTCCATCCCCAACATCTGCCGCAACCGGCTGTTCTTTGCCACACAAATTCCTCCTCTTTTTTAAAAGCGCCGTCTCCGGCACAGGCGCAGCCGCATGCGCCCAACGGGAAGGGGCCGCGAGACATTTGTCCCGCGGCCCCGCCCGTTATGCCTCTTTCGAGGCCAGGTATTGGTTGATGCTTGCCACCAGGGTGTCGCAATCCATCCCGTGCACCATACAGGCTTCGGCCAGACTCTCGCCCTGCGAGGCGGGGCAGCCGACACAGTGCATGCCGGCCTCCATCAAAATGGGGGCGATCCCCTCCGCGTCGATGCGCAGCAATTCGCCAATCAAAATCTCCGGTGTAATGGTCATTTCGATACGCTCCTTTTGGTCATAAAGTTTACCGAATGACTCTATTATAGCCTGTTCTCCCCCCCAACACAACCCCTATGGAGGCCATTTTCTCTGGTGTTTCTGTCACAATTTCACTTCCGTTTTCCGTGCATAAAGCCAATTTTGAGCCACTCTGCCGCACCGCCCCAGGCCGCGGTCAAGCCCGCTGTGGCAGCGGCAGAGGGGCCGTCACCTTGCCCACTCCCATTTGCATTCTTTTCTCTTTTGTATACGATGAGAAAAAAGAGGGTTGCAAGTGCACACTTTTGGGGTGGCCACCCGCCAAAGGAGGGTCGTCCATGAACACCAGCCAGCGCCCCCTCAATGCAGAGCCTTTTCTGTGCACCATCTCTCATTGAGGGGGCGATGAAAACAGCCCGTCCCCTTCCGCCTCTGCCGGCAGGGGGCGCTGTGACACAGCGAATGGAAGCGGGCCCGCCCCGGCATCCCCCACAAGATGCTCTCCTCCCAACTCAAGGAGCTGGAGCGCGACAGCCTCGTCATCCGCCGGGAACACCCTCCCAAGGTGGAATACTACCTCTCCCGCCGGGGCCACTCCCTCATCCCCATCTTGATCGCCCTCTCCGACCGGGGGGCCGACCACCTGCCCGAAGATTGGGGAGCGTCCTCCAAGGGCACTGCTCGGTGACAGGCTCTCCCTCCCTGTTGTAAAAAGTATTGATAGCGAGCTCGGCAAACCGGCCTTCGTCAAAATGGCCACAAAAAGCAAACAAACGCAACCCGTACAAAGTGCGCTCATTTGTTTGCTGCCTGCCCTCATGGAAGTGCCCTATGCCAACCAGGCGCATTCAACCAGTCTCACAGACTTTTTACAGGCTTCAACTCTTACATCCAAGGCATGATCGGAGGCAGGATACAGAACGGATGTCCCGCAGGGTCGATCATCACCCGCCAACGGTCGTCATATTGGTGCTCCGATATGCTTGCGCCGCACGACAAGGCATATTTCACCCCTTCTTCCACATCCTGAACGTGAAAATCCAAATGCGCCATCTGCTGCTGCTTGTCCAGTGTCGCGGGCCACACGGGTGGCACATAGTCATCCACCTGTTGAATGGTGAGCCAGGTTGGCGTTCCCGTTTGTTCCAAATTTACCAAGACTGTATACTCTTCCCCCTTGAACCGCGTCCAGCCAAGCAATTTTTCATAAAATGCAGACAACTCGTCCGCGCGGTCAGAATCCAAAACCACATTCCATCCCACAAGATCAAGCGCCATTATACGATCCCCTCCCATTTCCCAATCTGACAGATACGCCTCGTTTGCCAAAAGAGTACTGTTTTTATGATACCTTACAGAGGTGTTTTTCTCAAGGCAATGTGGGGAAATCAGCAGAGCTTTTAGCAGATACACGTATCCGCAACCGGGACGATTCGGCCCAACGCCTGACACCCCTCCTTTCCTCTATCCCAGTGGCAGGACCCGGCCTTTTTGAGGGGAGGCCTTGCCCGTGAAAAATACAAAGCACCGTGCCCGCCATCTTCGCACTGGCGATCACCGCCCTCTGTCCAGCTCTCTTTGCCACCCCGGAGCCTGGGCACTCCTAGCCCGCATCTGCCCCTATCTGCCGGTCACGACCACTACCCTCTGTGGAAATATCTTCTCCCTCTCCCGTTGGCCCCTCTGCCCCTCCCCCCTGTAAGGTGAATTGGCAGGGTGGCGGGCTGTCTCAACATTCCTCCCGATCACATCGGCGTTTCCAAAACCACCGGCAAAGAGCTGGGCAACAGCGAAAAAGCGCCGACATCCCTCCACACCATACCTTCTCCAGCCAAACGCCAAACAGCCCCCGGCCGCCATCTGTGCGGTCGGGGGCTGTTCTCCCTTTTACAGCCGGTGCATAAACCGGCTCAAAAATTCTCTGGTCTTGGGGTTTCGGGGGTTGCCGAAAATCACCTCCGGGGTGTCGTCCTCAGCGATGAAACCGTCGAGCATGAATACCGTTCGGTCGGACACCTCGCGGGCAAACTCCATCTCGTGGGTGACCACCACCATGGTCATTCCCTCGTGGGCCAGCTGTTTCATTACCCCCAGCACCTCGCCCACCATCTCCGGGTCCAGAGCCGAGGTGGGCTCGTCGAAGAGGAGGACGTCCGGCTTCATGGCCAGGGCCCGGGCGATGGCCACCCGCTGCAACTGCCCGCCCGAGAGCTGGGCCGGCTTGGCGTCGATGTAGGGCACCATCCCTACCTTGTAGAGGTAGCGCAGGGCCAGCTCGCGGGACTCCTGCTTTCCCTTTTTCAGCACATACCGGGGCCCGGCCATGCAGTTTTCCAACACTGTCTGGTTGGCAAAGAGGTTGAAGGACTGAAAGACCATCCCCACCTTGGCCCGGTAGCGGTTCCAGTCAAAGCCGTCCCCGCCGGCCAGTTCGCCGTGGTAGTAGATTTCGCCCCCACTGGGGATTTCCAGCCGGTTGATGCACCGCAGCAGGGTCGACTTGCCCGAGCCCGAGGCCCCGATGACGCAGACCACCTCGCCCTGGTGCACCGTAAAGTCGATGTCCCGCAGCACCACATGGGTGCCAAAGTTTTTTTGCAGGTGCCGCACCTTGAGGATCGGCTCCCGCTGCCACAGTTCCCGCAGGGCCGGGGACATCTCATCCCCGCCCGGAGCCACACTTCGGCGCTCCTGTACCGTCTGCCCGCTCATCTCACTGCCTCCTTTTGCATCTCCGCCTTCTCCCGGTCGCTCTCCGCCGCGATCGCCTTGAGTTCGGGGATGGAGGCGGGGTCTGCCAACTCGTAGTCCCGGGGGCCGTTCATCCGCCGCTCCACCAGGTGGAGCAGGGCGTTTGCCAGGGTGGTGAGCACCAGGTAGATGCAGCTGACCACAAAGAACACCTCAAAATATTTGAAGTAGACGCCCGCCGCTGACCGGGCCGAGTAGAACAGCTCGTTCACAGTGATGACGCTGAGTACCGAGGTGTCTTTGATGTTGCTGACTAGGTAGTTGCCGATTTGGGGGGTGATGTTGCGAAACGCCTGGGGCACCACCACCGAGAGCATGGTCCTGCCGTGGGACATGCCGATGGCCTTGGCCCCTTCGATCTGGCCCGGGTCAATGGACTGGATGCCGCCCCGCACCGTCTCGCACATGTAGGCGCCGGTGTTGATGGAGACCACCAGCAGACCCGCCATCAGGGGCTGAAAGTGCACCCCGAAGATGGCGGCTGCACCGTAGAAGATCACCATCGCCTGCACCATCATGGGGGTGCCGCGGAAAACCCAGACGTAGAAGCGGATGATGGCCCAGACGATGTTCATTCCCACCCGCTTGAAGAGATTGTCCTCCTTGGTGAGGGGAACGGTGCGCACCGTCCCCGCCAAAAAGCCGATGATACAGCCCAGCAGGGTGCCCAGCACCGCCAGGTAGACCGAGGTGCCGGCCCCCTTTAAAAAGGCGACGCCGTACTTCTCGGTGATAAAAGCCACCCATCCGAAAAATGTGGTGGGCAAATTCATGGTTTCTCTCCCCTTTTTCTTTGATCGCTCATCCCGTTACAAGGGGGCGCGCCTGCCCCACGCGAAAGGCCGCTACTGGTTGACCGGCTGCACCTCGATGGCGTGGCGGAGCATCTCCTCCTTCTCCTCCTCGGTGATCTGGCCCAGGGCGGCGTTGAGCTTTTCCTTCACATCACTGCGTTTTTTGCTGACGGCGATCCCCAGGTCGGTGTCCTCGTCGGAGAGCTGGAACCCGCTCCCTTCGGCCAGTTTGACCATGGCCAGGTCGGGGTTGGCCGCCACGGCCGACAGGGCAGTGGGCTCATCCATCAAGAGCATATCCACTATGCCCGACTGCAGCGAGACAATCATGGCCGGCACGTTGTCCATGGCGGGCATCTTGTCGACATTCGGGATCTGGCCGATGATGTCGTACCACAGGGTGTTGAGCATCGAGGTACAGCTGGCGCCCGACAGGTCTTGCAGTTTGGTCTTGCCGGCGTACTTGCTGTCCTTTTTCACCAGGGCCACGATCTGGCTGCGGTAGTAGCAGTCGGTAAAGTCCATCGAGGCCTTGCGCTCGTCGGTGATGCTGATGGCCGAGATGGCGCAGTCGATGGTGCCCGTCTGCACCCCCAGCAGCAGCCCCTCCCAGTCGATCTTGTAGGCCTCCATCCGGTAGCCGGCCTTGTCGCAAAGCTGCTTCATCAGCTCCACCTCAAAGCCATAGGTGTACTCATTGCTGCCGGTGATGGGCACCGCCCCGTTGGAATTGTCCAGCTGGGTCCAGGTAATGGGCGCGGTCATGCACTCGAAGCCGACCTTTAAAACCGGACGGTCATCGCCGTTTGCCGCAGACTTGTCCCCGCAGCCGGTCAGGGGCAGACAGAGAGCCGCCGCCAACGCCATAGCGATGATTCGTTTCCCTTTCACGATAAAAACCTACCTTTCCATCTTGCCTTTCGGCAATGCCACTTTCCAATAAGGCCGGGGGCGGGTCAATTACCCGCCCCCTCACCTTTGCCTGTATTATAGTGACTTGCCCCCTTCTTTTCAATGCGCTGGGGAGAGGTTTTATGCTATCTTAACGATTCCACTGCCATTATTTACATTATATTCAGTCATTGGTTACAAAATATGCGATTTCTCCACTGCCTTTTCGTCTCCGCCCGCTTGAAAGGGGAAATTTTTTCACATCTTTTGCTCGCCATCCGACCGATCTCTTCCCTCAACAGCCGGGCAAAAGCCGGTCCCTTTGCAGCCGCCTGGGCGAGGGATGGAGAAAGAGCTTTTCATTGCTCCAGCAGCCCCCTCTCTTCGATGAAAAAGGCAGCATCTGTCCGGCGTACGGCAGTTCCTCTACCGGCGCCTCTTTCAGCGAACGACACCCCTCATTTTCTCGCTTTCCGGCGCATCGACACCAGGCACCAGGCACCGCGCCAAAGATGCCACTGTTTTGAGAGGGCCACCCGGCATGTTCACCTCCTGCCTCCCTCAAAAGCGCCATAACTCTTTGACGCGGTGCTACACCCCTCTGTTTTTCCTCCCCGCCGCCATCCTTTTCCGCTCAACGCCCTGTCCACCCTCACCTCTCTGGTGGCAGTCAGTTCCTTCCCTTGTCGGATCCGCATCCCATACACCGCTTAGATGAAAGATGGGGGCATCCCTTTTCATCTCCCCGACGCGCTTCCGCCTCTTGTAGTTGGGGCGCAGAAGCGGTGCCACGATAGCCCCTCTCTTGCACCTGCTTGGCCGACTGAAGCCCCTGCCCTTCTGCCGTCAGGCATTTTCAGCGGCCATCCCTCTGCTCAAACCGCCGCAGCCCTTTCTCTTTGCTCTGCCGCCTGCGCCCTTCTCTGGCCCTCCTTTATCCCGCACAGCCAAACGCCGCCGGGGGTTCCCACCTATATCCCTTCGGCAGTAATCAACCCACTTCTTGGCGGCACGGTGTTTGGTACGCCCACAACCGAAAGACAAGAGACCTTCTCCCACATTTTCCGACGTATACCTTCTTTCTTATGGCGGGGCAGACAGAGGGTTCTCTGCGGCAGTCTTTTCCCTGTATCTACCGCGTCGACCAGAGTACCCCCTTTTCTGCGCCGGACACTTTGGCGGCAGCTCTTCTCCTCAAACCGCTACAGCTCTTTTTTGCACCGCTTCCCCTCTTTTTACTTTTCCCTTTGCCACTCCCCCGGCAGATGCCCTGCCAAGCGTTTGCACCGCCGCCCTTTCCACCTTCCCCCTCTTTTCAACATCTCCCCATCCCTGGCAGCTCCCTCTTCCCGTTCCCACACGCAAAAAAAGCCCTTCGCTCGAACGAGCGAAGGGCTTTTGATTGACGAAAAGAAACGGTAGCTTACTGCTCCTCTTTCATCTTGGCGAAGCAGTCGCTGCAGTAGACAGGACGATCCTCGCGGGGCTGGAAGGGAACCTGGCAGGGAGCGCCACAAGAAGCGCAGACGGCGTCGTGCATCTCTCTGGGGCCTCTGAGGTTTCTCTTTCTGTTGTCACGGCACTCTTTGCAGCGCTGGGGCTCGTTCTCAAAGCCCTTCTCCGCGTAGAACTCCTGCTCACCAGCGGTGAACACGAACTCCTGGCCGCACTCTTTGCACACTAAAGTCTTGTCTTCGAACATTTGATTGTACCTCACTTTGGAAAGATAAATTTGGCCCGCACCGGAATTGAACCGTCTTTTAGAAAAACCTAAACGCTCCCCTGAGCTATTGGGCATATTTTAATTTTTTTCTCACTCGTTGCAGGGCGTTATCGACAGATTTCTCCGGCTTGTGCAAGAGGCGCGAAATGTCCTTGTAACTGTACCCGTCCAGGTGTAGAGACAATACCTGTTTCTCAAACGAAGACAAAACACTCTCCGCCTGCTTCATCAGGCGGGACACTTGTTCTCGCTGTGCAACTATCTGCTGAGGGTCGCTGGCCCCGTCGGCTCCGTCTTCCCCGTCCAAGTAGGGCAGCTTTTCCTCGCCGCCGCCCCGCTTGCGCGCCCGGCTGCGCCGGTGGCTGGCAATCATGGCGTTGCGAAGGCAAACCGTCGCGTAGGAGGAGAAGGGGATCCCCCTCTCCGCGTCAAAACTGCTCACCGCGGCGGGCAGGGCCATCAGCCCTTCCTGCGCCATGTCCTCGCAGTCGGCGGAAAAGAGTTTGTGCGCCATCGCCTCGGCGATGGGGAGGTAGGCAGAAACCAACTGATTGAGGGCTTTCGCGTCGCCCCCCTGCGCCCGGCGCAGAAGCTCGGTCTGTGCGTCATCCGGTTTCCAATCGCCCATAAGACCCTACCTTTAGCGTTCTCTCAACATCCCCATCCTAACCCATAAACCACTTCCTGTCAAGGAATTTTTTCACTCTCGCCAAAAGCGCCAGATTTTTCAGACAAAAGTTGCGCAAACCCTCCAAAAGTCGCATGGCGGAGCAGAAATCCACCTTTCTGCCCAGTGCGAAAAAATCATTCCGCCGCCAGCTCGGACTCGTCCCGGGTGACGTTTCGCATCCAGCAGCCGCTGCGGATGCGGAAAAAGGAGACCACCGTCTTGATGGGGGAGTCGATGCGCAGCAGCACATAGACCACCGGCGCCGCCACCTTGGCCACCAGGCCGAAATAGGCCCCCAGAGGGGTGGCCACCGCCCAGATGAAGAAGACGTCGATAAAGAAGGTGAACTTGGTGTCGCCGCCGCCCCGCAAAACCCCCATGGTGGAGATGACCTCCACCGAGATGAGAAAGGTCATGACCGCCGCCGCAATCATCATCTCGCTGGCCATGGCGGTGGTCTCGGGGGCGATGTTGTACAGTCCGATGACCGGCTTGCGGATGGCCAGCACGATCAAAGCGCCCACCGTCCCTACCCCCAGGGAGAGCAGCTGCATGGTGGTGGCCATCTTCCGCACATACCCGGCGGGTTTCGAGCTGACGGCCTTGCCGATCTGGATGGCGGTGGCGTTGGAGAGGCCGAAGAGGAAGATGAAGGCCAGCTGGGTCACCACGTTGACGATGCTGTTGGCCGCCACCACCGATGCCCCCATCCGCCCCAAAATGGCGGCGTGCACCGAGGTGGAGAGCCCCCAGGCAATCTCGTTGAAGGCCACCGGCAGGCTGGTCTTGACGTAGTCGCCCAGCAGCAGCCGGTCCATCTTGTGAAAGAGGTGGCGCAGCCGGAAGCCGGTGCGCTTTTCAAAGCGCTCCATGTAGACGATCGACATCACCAGCTCGCTGATGCGGGCGCAGAGGGTGCCCACCGCGGCGCCCGCGACCCCCAGGGCCGGCGCGCCAAAGGCGCCGAAGATGAAGATGTAGTTGATGATCACGTTGATGACAAAGGAGACCGAGTAGATCACCACCGAAATCTTGACCTGCTCCACCCCCCGCAGGGAGGTAATATAGCAGTTGGAGACCCCGTAGAAGAAGTAGGAGAAGGCGATGATCTTCAGGTAGCGCACCCCTTCGGCCACCACCTCGGGGTCGGCGGTGAAGAGGCGCAAGATGGCCTCGGGGAAACAGAGCACCAGGGCGGTGACGAGCAGGGAGAGCACCACCACGAACTTCAGCCCAATGGCCATGATCCGGCTGATGGCCGCCGTGTCCCTCTTGCCCCAGTACTGGCTGATCATCACCGAACCGCCGGCGGCAAAGCCGAAGGAGAACATGCTGAAGACGAAAAAGGGCTGGTTGGCCAGGGAGGCCGCCGACAACTGCACCTCGCCCAACTGGCCCAGCATCACGGTGTCCATCATATTGACCCCAAAGCTGATGAGGTTTTGCAGGGCAATGGGGATGGCCACCGTCAACAGGGCCCGGTAAAAGGACTTTTCGGTCAAAATCTTGTCGCGCACGTTCTCAATTCCCTCTCTGTTTGATTTCGCCCCCAGCGCCCCTCTTTCTTGGAGAGAGGGAGCGCTGGACAAAGGCACAAAAAACAGCCGCCTGTGGGGTCCGCCGGGCCGAAAAGCGACTGGTGGGAGGGGGCCGCCCTCCCTGTGACAGCAGCAGTATACCACATTCCCAGCCCCGCGCCAACACCTTTTGTCCAAAAAGCGACTTCTTTTTTGACCGTCTTTTTCCGTCCTTCCTTGTCTTTATCATACCGCCGCCCCGCCGTCTTTTTCGTCCATCCCCCCGCATCTCCCCGAAAGGGATGCAGCCTCCCACCGGCGGCCAGCCCAATATCTCGGCAAAATGGACACTTGACGGCAGGGGCCCTGGCCGGCCTTTTGCGCAACCGCTCCCCCCGACCCTGCCGTCAGAGGCAGTGCATCCCCGCGGCAGAAAGGGGGAATTGTGGAAACAGTTGGGTGCTTTACCCCTATCTCCGCTCCATCGAGGCTGCCTGTTTAAGGGGGCACCGCCCCTCGCACCTGACGGTGGCAAGCGGGGCGCTGTCGAAGAGTGTCGCCCCGCCCAAAAGCCCGCCACCGCGAAAAAGAGACTAGGCAGCAAGCGCTCTGGGAGGCCTTTGCGCAGCCGTTCGCTCCCTGTCCTGCTGCCAGGCACAGCCTCCCTTTTACCCCACGTCAGAAAGGGGATCGTAGGAGCGGGCAGGGGTCCCACCCACACGTCCGCCCCGTCGGAGCCATCCGTCAAAGGAGGGCCGCTGCCCTCCATACCCGCCGATAGCCAAACAGGGCAGCACCAAAAGGAGCCACCCCGTCCAAAAGCCTGTCGCCATAAAAGGCAGACCAGACGGCGAAAGGCCTAAATGGCCTTTGCACAGCGTCTCTCCCATGCCCTCCTTGTTGCCAAGGACAGCTTCCCTTCCCGCCCCACCAGAAGGGGGACCATGGGAACAGCTAAGAGTTCACCCCATATCCGCCCCATCGGGGCCGCCCGTTAAGGGGAAACCGCCGTCCCTGTACCCGCTGACGGTAGGTGGGGCACTGTCGAACAGAGCCCTCTGCCCAAAACCCTACCACACCAAAAAGGAGGCCAAGCGACAAAATCCTTGATCAGCCTTCGCACAGCCCCCCTCCCCCGTTTCCAGGGACAGCCCCCTCTTCGGTCCCGCAGCAGGGGGGAAGATCGTAAAAATGGTCGAACACTCCAACTCCACCCCATGTCCGTCCCATCGGGACTGCCCATCAAAGAAAACCCGCTGCCCCCTTTATCTGCCGACGGCCAAGCGCAGCAACCTCAAAGTGGACCACCCTGCCCAAAGCCCCGCAACCGCAAAAAAGCCGGCGCCGCTGGTTTGCGGCGTCGGCTCTCTAAAGGGAGTTTCCCCCCCTCATTCACAGAGCGATATTGTGCCCTCTCTCGGGGCACTCCTAGGCGTTGGTGGCCACAAAATTGACCGTCTTGTCCAAAAAGAGGTTGGGTTTGTACTGCAGCTCCAGCTCCTTCCAGTCCGCCGGCAGCTCGTAGCCGATGATGCCGGTGAGCTTTTTCCCCTTGGCAATGGTGCCGCTGAGGTCCTTGCCCTATTCGTAGGAGGCGCTGATGCTGAGGCTGATGGCCTCGTCGTCTGCGTAGGCGTCAAAAGAGGCGGCGCTGATGAGCAGCTCCTTGTCCGAGCCATTCTCTACAGTGAACTCGCAGACAATAAAGGTATTTCCCTTGTCGGGCTTCAGGTACTGCGTTCCCTCGTTCTCCTCCACCTTGTTGAGGGTGATCTTCACGCCGTCGCCCTCGTAGGTCTCGCCCACGCCAAAGGAGGTCTTTTCCTCCACCTGCGAAGAAGAGCTCTCGCCCGACCCGCTCCCCCCGTCAGTGCTGGAGCCGCAGCCGGCGCAGAGCACCAGGGCCGCCGCGCAGAGCAGAGACAACAAAATGCGTTTTTTCATCTTTCCAAAACTCCTCTCACTGGCAAAATGGCCCGGCTGTACTTGCCGGGCGACCCTCCGTCCCAGACCTCGGATGATCGCCCTCATTGTACGAAAAAACCGGGGTAAAGTCCTATGCTCCCAGCATAGGACTTTACCCCGGGACCCAATTCCTCCACCGGCCATTAGGGCACCCGGTAAAGGGTGTATCCGACCTGTACCAAAATAATCAAAATCACCAGCCAGACGGCTAAGTAGCACAGTCCCGCCAGCCAGCGCTGTCCCCGCCTGTCCAGTGCGCGAAAGGGCGGGCGGGTGCGGACCCTCCCCAAGTCCAGCCAGTAGGCGGCGTGGGGGAGAAATATCCACAGGTAAATCAGGCAGCTCACCACCGTTCCCGTGCTCTCAAAGGGACGGCTGGTCAGGGCAGTCCAGAGGACAAAGGCGGCGAAGGCCAAAAATGCCACCAGCCGCCAGGCGTTTTCCCTGCCAAATACGCTCTGCCACCGGCGGGGCGGTCCCCCGCTCTCTTCGGCAGAGGAGGGGGCGGGAAAAGGCTGTGCCGGCAGCGCCGCCGCGGCGTTTCCTCGGCTGTGCGGCTGGGGGGTGGCAGCGGAAAGGGCGGGCCCCGCGGGGAAAGCAGCCCCCTCTTCGGCGGGCAGCCCTGCCAGCGCCTGCTGCACCGCCCCCCGCAGTTGGGCGGCCGACTGGTACCGCTGGGCCGGGTCGATGCGCAGGCAGCAGTCGATCACCCCTGCCAAAGGGCCCTTCCAGCGCCGCTCCTCCGGCAGTTTGCCGCAGAGCAGCCAGTTGGCCAGCGCCCCCAGAGCATAGAGGTCGGTGCGGGCGTCGGTCTGGGCGTAGCCGTACTGCTCGGGGGCGGCATAGCCCTTGGTCCCCAGGTAGACCGTGTCGTTTTTCTGCCGGGGGTCGTACTGGCGGGCCGCCTCGAAATCGATGAGGAAGAGCTGTCCGTCCGGCCGCACCAGTACATTTTGCGGCTTGATGTCCCGGTGTACCAGCCCCGCCCGGTGCAGGGGCTCCAAAATATCGCAGAGGGCACAGAGCCACCGCCCCACCTGCGCCACCCCCAGCCGTCGCCGTCCCTCGGCGCAGCGGGCCATCGTCTCCCCGGGCACGTACTCCTCCAGCACCACCGTCTCGCCCGCGCACTGGTAGAGGTCATAGACCATGGGGGTGCCGGCAAACTGCCGGTCCCGCAACTGGGGATAGACGGTGTCCGCCCGGTGAATGGTCTTTTTCACCGCCACCAGACCGGTATTTTTGTCCCGCACCAGCTCCACTCTCGCCCGCTCATTTTCAGAAAAGGTGTCCAGCACCTGATACCGGTCTGCCAGGTAGTCGGTCAACTCTGTCATCGCTGTCTCATTCCTCGGCTCTGTAAATTCTCCCGCTGTGGGACCCTGGCGGGGCGGCGCGCACTTCTCTCTCGGATGCGGCGCGGCGGCCTTTTGGGGCACCGCTGTCCGGCCCCCGGCAAAGAAGGGCGGTCGCCCGCCCTCTTTTCACCCACAGCTATTTTTATTCTACCACAACCCAAACGAAAAGGCACTTAGCTGCCAGCATATTGCGGCGGGGGCCGGGCTTCTATATAATGAAAGGTACTTCTTTCGCCCAGGCAGACTGGGCAGTTTCACAGAAAGGGCTGATCCTGTGTCCCAAAAAACCACCGGAGAGCTGCGCAACGAGCTGCAAGAGGCGCCGTCTCTGGACGCCTATATCCGCGAGAACGAGGGCGAATTCCTGCACAAGGAATTCTCGCAGTACCTCGTCGAATGCCTGGCAAAGCGGGGCCTGCGCAAGTCTGAGGTCATCCGCCGCAGCGGTTTGAGCGAGGTCTACGCCTATCAGATCCTGGCCGGCAAAAAGCGGGCCGAGCGGGACAAGCTCATCTGTCTGTGCTTGGGCGGCGGCCTCTGTGCCGACGAGTGCGACCGCGTCCTCCGCCTGGCCGGGCGGGGCAAACTCTACCCCCGCGACCGGCGCGACGCCATCTTGCTCTACTGCCTGGACAAGGGGCTCGGGGTGGCCGAAGCCGACGACCTGCTCTACGAGGCGGGGGAGCCCACCCTTCTCAGCTAGCCCCCTCCCGCAGTGCGCCGGACCGGCCGCAAGGCACACTCCGCGCCGCCCGTCCCGCCAAACCACTATTCTAAAAAGGAGGGATCTGCCGTGCGACCCATCCGCCGGGAAGAGCCCTTTCCCCAACTGCGAAAGGCCCTCACCGCCGACTGCCGGCGCTGCCGCGGCCTCTGCTGTGCCGCCCTCTACCGCGCTCGCGCCGAGGGGTTTCCCGCCGACCTGCCCCCGGGCCGCCCCTGCCCCCACCTGGACGGGGAGTACCGCTGCGCCATCCACGACCAGCTCACCGCCCGCGGCCTGCACGGCTGCACCGCCTACGACTGTTTGGGGGCCGGACAGCGGGCCACCGCCACCTCCCCTGCCGACTGGCGCCGCGACCCGGAAGAAAAGGAGCGACTCTTTGCCCGCTTCCTCTCCCTGACCGCCCTCCACCAGATGCTCTGGTACCTGGCCGAGGTCGCCGCCCTCCTCCCCGCCCGCTCCCTCTGGGAGGGGGCCCAGCAGCTCATCGGCGAGTGCTGGGCCCTGGGCGAGGGGGACGTCCCCCTCGACGCCGCCCTGGTGGAGCGGCAGCGCGCGCGGGTCAACCAGTTGCTCCGCCCCGCCCACGAGCTGACCCTGGCCGCCGCCGGTGGCCGGCCCTCCCCCCGCCGGAGCGCCGACTGTTCGGGCCGGCAATTTCGGGGAGCGCCCCTGCGCGGGCGCGATTTCTCCATGTCCCTCCTCCTGGGGGCCGATCTCTCCGGCTGCGACCTCTGGGGCAGCAGCTTCCTGGGCGCCGACCTGCGGGGGGCCGATCTCCGCGGGGCCGACCTGCGGGGGAGCATCTTCCTCACCCCCATCCAGTTGGGGGCCGCTCGGGGGGACGGGCAAACCCGCCTTCCCCCCTTCCTCTCCCGCCCCGCCTCCTGGGACCCCTCCCCACGGCACGGCGGGCCCCGGTAACCCCTTGGGGCGGCCACGCCCCTTCCCTTTTTTCCGCCTTTTTGCACATCTTTTTCCCACCCACCGGCTTTGTGTGATATAATGGGGAATAAATGAACACATGCCAGACGGGTGCGGGGGTGGAATAAGCGATGACAGAAAAGACAAACGCGGGCAACGGTCGGGGCCGCCAAAAGGGGTTCACCCTGGTGGAGGTCATTGTGGTCCTGGTCATTCTGGCGGTCCTCGCCGCCCTCCTCATCCCCTCCATGGTGGGCTGGATCGACAAGGCCCACAAGCGCGCCTGTGAGGTGAGCAAGGCCGGCCTGGCCCGCGACCTGCAGGCGGAGGAGATCTATCAGACCGGGGGCGGGGGCAAACTCACCACCTCCCAACTGCAGGAGTTGGCCCAAACGTCCGAATTTTACTGCAAGCAGGGCGGGGTCTACCACGTGCTGCGCGACGGCGCAGGGGAGATACAGGTCGTCTGCCCCCTACACGACAGCGCCTACACCTTTGACATGAGCGAGGTCATCCGCAATCTCATGGCAAACCCCGGCAGCGAGGAGCTCAAGGCCCTATTCCAGTCCTTTACCGGCGCGGGCAAGTACATCGACTCCACCAGCAAGCAGGGCACCAACCGGGAAAAGCTGGAGGGCGCCCTCAAAGAGGCGGGCTTTGACCTGCAGGCCCAGGGGGTGCAGAGCTGGTCCTTCCAGGGGGTGGGAAGCGGCCAATTCCTGCTCTACTGGACCACCGAAAGTCTGGCGGACTACCCGGTGGGCAGCCAGGTCAAGGTGATGCGCTACAACTCCCGCCGGGGCACCTACACCGCCGGCTATGTCACCGTGCAGGAGACCCAGTTGGAGGGGAAGGGCGAATACTACCCCGTGCTGGGCCGGGGCGACGCCTCCTGGAGCGAATTCACCGACATCCCCCAGAGCGACGCGGACAAACAGCAATTCGACGCCATCTACCAGGTATTCGGCCAGATGCCGGCCGGCGCCAACTGACTCGCCTGTACCCAAAGGGGGGCGGGAGCAATCAACTGCTCCCGCCCCCCTTTTTCTTCTTTGTCCCGACGGCGGCGCTGTTTTCAGCCGCCGAGCTGGGCCAGATACTCCTCCACAAATTTGGAGGCCACCGCCCCGTCCGCCGCCGCGGTCACGATCTGCCGCAGGGGCTTTTGGCGCACATCCCCCACCGCAAAGACCCCCGGCAGGCTGGTGCGGGTGGTCTCGTCGGCCACCAGGTAACCCTGCTCGTCCATCTCCAGCTGGCCGCGGAAAAGGGCGGTGTCGGGCACCCGGCCGATGGCGACAAAGACCCCATCACAGGCCACCTCGCGGGTGGCGCCGCCGCCCACCTCCTGCAGCCGGACCCCGCTCACCCGCTGGCCGTGAAGGACCTCCGCGACCGTTTGGTTCCAGAGGAATTCCACCGGGCTGCCCTCCAGCGCCTTTTGATAGACAGCCGACGCCCGCAGCGCATCCCTCCGGTGCACCAGGTATACCTTTTTGCAGATTTTCGAGAGGTAGAGGGCGTCCTCCGCGGCGCTGTTCCCCCCGCCGGCGACCACCACCGTCTTGTCCCCGTAAAGCATCCCGTCACAGGTGGCGCAGTAGGAGATCCCCCGCCCCCGCAGACCGCGCTCTTCGGGCAGTCCCAGCTCCCGGGGAGAGGCCCCGGTGGCCAGGACCACGGTGTGGGCCTGCACCGGGCCGTCGCTGGTCTCGATTGTTTTGGGGACCGCCCGCAGGTCCACCGACTCCACCTCGGCGAAGGCCGTCTGCGCCCCAAAGCGCTCGGCCCCCCGCTTCATCCGCTCCCCCAGCGCAAAGCCGTCGATCCCCTCGTCAAATCCGGGGTAGTTGTCCACCTGGCCGGTGGTGGCCATCTGCCCGCCGGGGGCCATCTTCTCGATCACCAGCACCGAAAGGCCGCTCCGGGCAGAGTAGAGGGCGGCCGCATAGCCGCCCGGCCCGCCGCCGATCACCGCCACGTCGTATATTTTTTCCGCCATCGCACACACATCCTTTCCGCCCCGACACATCCTCTCGGTACAGCCGGGCAGGTCGTCACAGGGCTCTTGGTCGATTTCTCATCCTTTTTAAAGGGCCCCGTTCTCCCGAAGCCAGTCCTCGATTTCCGCCGCCGAGCCGGGGTTGACCAGGGGCTCGCTTGCGCGGCCGCCGGCAAAGAGCCGCAGGGTGGGAATGGTGTCCACCCCGTAGTGCTCGGCCAACTGCGGCGATTCGTCGATGTCCACTATCTTTACCTCCAACCGGTCGCCATACTTTTCCGCCAGCCGCGCAACGGCCGGGGCCAACCGGCGGCAGTAGCCGCACCAGGGGGCGGAAAAGTCCACCAGCACCGGCTTCTCACTGCGCAGCACTCCCTCTTCAAACTGTTCTCTACCAACTGCTAAAACTGCCATCGCAAACGCGACCTCCCTTTCTTTCGGCTGGAAAAATCAGCACCGCCGGCTGCGAGGGCCCGTCCCCCTTGGGACGGCAATCTCCCTTTTGCCACAGCTCGGTCGGATCGTCCATTTCCAGCAACTGTTCTTTTTGTTGTTACAGATTGTACTGTAATATTACCAGTTACAGTATGATCTGTCAACCCCTCTTCTAAAACTTCTTTTCCATTCTTCGCCAAAAGGCCGGGCCCCGCCGTGCATCGCGCACAGTGGGACCCGGTCTTTTGGCTTCCCTCACCCTTGCCCAACGATCCCTCTACTGGGGCAAAAAAGCATTCAGCGCCCCCTCGTCGAGCACCCGAAAGCGCCGCTTCTCCCAGCAAAAGATCCCCTCTTTAGCGCAGGCGGCCACAGCCCGGTTGACGCAGCGCAGCGGGGCCCCCGCCTCCATCGACAACAGCTCTTTGGTCAGTTGGGGCAGCTTTCCGGCCCGGTGCCAGACCGCCACGGTCCGCAGCACCCGCTCCCGCACCGTATAGTGGCCAAACTTGTCAAAGAGGACGGTGTTCTCGGTCAGCTTGCGCACCAACTGGGCCACCACGTACTGGGTAAAGTCAAAGTCGGCCCGCATCCACTCCAAAAAGGCGCTGCGGGAGAGGCGGTACAGCCGGCAGGGGCTGACCGCCGCCACATTGATGACGTTCTCCCGCCCGCAAAACACCTCAAACTCGCCGAAGAGGCTGGGGGCGCAGTAGTGAAACACCGGCGACACCTGCCCCCGGACCCCCTGCAAGTACCCCTCGGCGTCCCCCTCCAGGAGGATGTAGACGGCGCTGTTCTCCATCCCCTCCCAGAGGATGGGGGCCCGCCGCCCAAACGACACCTCTTCCAACTGGCGCCTGACCGCTGCCGGCGCCGCCTCCAAAAAATCGATCAGCCCTTTCATGGGGCACCTCCAAACAAAAAATTGCATTTTGGTCAGGTGACCTGGATTTTGCCATTGGCTTCATTCTATACTGGAGAAAACCAACCGTCAACCGAGAGAGGAGAAGAGAGATGCGACATTTTATCATCGACACCGACACCGGAGGAGACGACGCCCTTGCCCTGATGATGATGCTCATGGACAGCGGGGTCCAGGTGGAGGCAGTCACCACCGTATTCGGCAACGTGGACCTGGAACAGGCCACCCAAAACGCCCTGGCAACACTGGAATTGGTGGGGGGTGAGCTGCCGCCGGTCTACAAGGGCGCCTCCCGCCCCCTGCTGCGCGAGCCCCTCACCACCGTGCACGCCCACGGCAGTGACGGCATGGGCGACTGCGGCCTGGTGCACCCCCACATCGCCCCCCGGGAAGGGCACGCGGTGGATGTGATCTGCCAGTTGGCCAAGCGCTTTCCCGGCGAACTGGAGATCCTGATGATCGGGCCCGCCACCAACGTCGCCCTCGCCCTGATGAAGGAGCCGGAGACCATGCAGGGGATCAAACACATCTACTCCATGGGGACCGGCGGGTACAGCCTGGGGATGGAGACCGCCGTAGCCGAGTTCAACGTGCTGGTGGATGCCGAGGCCTACGACGCGGTACTGCGAAGCGGGATCCCCCTCACCATCGCCGGATTTGACCTCTGCCTGGGCGGGACCGCCTTCAGCGCCCAGGACATCGACCTCCTCAACCAGTCGGGCTCCGCCCTGGCCTCGTTTGTGGTGCAGAGCAACCGGGTGCTGTTGGAGATGGCCACCGCCCGCCTGGGCTACCCCACCGTGCCCCTGCCCGACGCCCTCGCCGCAGCCGCCGCCCTCTGGCCAGACACGGTGGTGGAGGCAGAGGACCGCTTTTGCTACACCTGCTACCGGGAGGAGGCCACCTATGGCCAGGTCATCCCCTTCCTCCCCAACACGATTGCCACCGCCGGCGGCTACCAAAATCAGCCGGCCAACGCCCGCCTCATCAAGCGGATGGACGCCGCCCTCTTCAAAGAGCGGGTCCTAAAGATGCTGCTGCCATAAGCCACCCCGCCCGCCTTGCCTGCGCAAGGCGGGTCTTCTTTTTCCCCTCTCACATCCCTCCCCACAGGACCCGCTCTCACTCCCCAAAGGCGCTAGCCCTCGGGGTCCTCCCATCCCGAATCCGCTGCATTCCGGCTGCGCAGATCCTGGCACCGCCATCATCCCTGCCGCCCTCCCGGCTGCTTCCCGTCAACCTTTTTCGCCTGAAAGGGCCCCTTTTCGGAAAGAATTTACAAAAAATAGCAAATTGCGCACGACTGTTCATTGTGCTGCTTCGCAAATTGGACTATTATTCCAGCATGGAGGTGGCAAAGTGGACAGATTCAAGCGCGTAGCGGTGCAATTTGGACTGCGACTCAGACTGGCCAGGGAGGCGCGCGGCCTGACCCAGGAAAAGATGGCGGAGCTCTGCGGCATCAGTCCCCGCCACTATCACAATCTCGAAAACGGGCACACCAACCCCAGTCTGGCGACCGCTTTGCGGATCTCCTCTCAACTGGGTTTCAGCCTGGACAGCCTGCGAGAGGAGGTGATGTAGTTGCAACTCGAATACGCGGTGTTTCAGGAACTCCGCCGGATCGCCGACAGCGGCACCTTTCTCACCTATGGCATCCGCGTCTGGCGCAGAGAGGGGGGCGGCAAACTCCTTCTCCGCCAGGTGTCCGACGTCTCGGTCTCCCGCCCCTTTGTCGAGCAGATCGCCGCTCTGTGCAACCGGTACGAGCTGGCGCCGGAGCACCTGATGGACGTGATCGAAGATGCGTTTGGAAAATAGGGACCACCGCGGCAAAAGGCCTCCTTTGGGGGGCTTTTTTCACGCCTGTTTCCAAAAAAAGGCGCAAAGCCGCCCCACGACCCTATCCGAAGGCAGCCCTCTTCACCAAATTTCTTCCCCTTTCGACAAACTTTTCGCGACAATCTCTCCCCTCCCCGCTAGGATGGAGAAAACCCCATCCAATCAACTGGGAGATGTTGTCGTGAAAAAGCTGTTTGTCCTCTTGCTGGCGGCCGCCCTCTGTCTGGGCGGCTGCTCCGCGGCCAAAGGCGGGGAAGGCGGGTCCTCTGCCCCCTCCGCTCCGGCCACCTCGTCCGGCGCGTCCTCCTCCAGCCGTGTTTCCTCCTCCGCTTCCAGCAGCCAGGTGTCTTCCAGCTCCCAAACCTCCTCGGCTGCCGCATCCAAAAAGAGCGCCTCTCCAGCGCCCTCCAAGCCGACCTCCTCCGCCGCGGCGACCTCTCAGCCGCCGAGCAGAACCCCTGCCCCTGCCGCCCCGCCCAGCAGTTCCTCCGCCCCCGCGACAGAGCCCCAGCAAAGCGTCACCGTCTATGTGACCAAGACAGGGGAGAAATACCACCGCGCCGGCTGCCAGTACCTAAAAAAGAGCTGTATCCCCATCTCGCTGGATGACGCCAAGCGCAGTTACAGCCCCTGCTCCAAGTGCAACCCGCCGCGGTAAATCTTCAAGAGGAAAGACCACTGTGGATTTTCTGCACAGATTCTCCTGAAACAAACCCCCAAAATATGCAGTTGTTTCGGGGGTGTTTCAAATTGGCACCACCAAAAGCGCTGTTTCCCACATAGACGCAACGGTGAAAACAAAGCAGAGCCCGAACGCCAACTGCATTCGGGCTCTGCTTTGTCCGACGGACAAAAAAGGAAACACTGCGGACTAAAAATGGTGCTACATAAAGGATGCACCATATATAGGCTAAATCGATAGATTGTCCAGCCTTTGATTTGCTCGGGAAGCATCATCCGCCGCCCATTTCGCCTTATCTTCTGCTGTTTTCAGTCTTTGGTAAAAAACAGAAAACGAAAGGTATTGGCCGCTGGCGTCGGGAGGAGTAGTATCGCTCGGTTTTTCTACGACAATATAAGCCAAACCGTTATAAACAATACACTCGCCCATCTGATAGTTCGCCGCATTTGCAGCACTAAAAACCTGAAATCCATCGCCTTTTTCTCCTCGAGAGCCGGCGGCGCCCTGTTCGCCTCTTTCACCCTGAGGGCCAGTATTACCTTGCTCGCCTTTTTCACCCTGAGGACCGATATCGCCCTGTTCACCCTTTTCTCCCTGGGGACCGATATCGCCCTGTTCGCCCTTTTCTCCCTGAGGACCGGTGTCGCCCTGTTCACCCTTTTCTCCCTGAGGACCGGTATCGCCTTTTTCTCCCTGCCGCGCCATGGCCGGCGTCGCATCGCTTTTGTTCACGGACTGTGTCACCAAAGTGCCAACGCTTCCCCCGACAATGCTCAGCACCAGACAAACCGCACACAGGATCACATTTTTCTTCATCTCTGGCTCCTCATTTTCATTTTGTTTGTGTTGCTCCGCATACAGAGAAAAGCATGATCCTAAATTTATTGAAACACACTTTTCAATGCATTTTGTCGGGGCAACACTTCTCATTCAAATAGGGGGTCCAAGCCCCATAAAATAAAAAGCAACCCGCAGTTCAAAACAACTGCGGGTTGCTTTGGGAAGCGTTGACAAAATAGATACCCAGCTAAAAATAAGAATTCCAGGTTCAGCACAAGTTTGTTTTTACAAACACTTAGATTTTCGACGTTTCTTGCCCTATATTCAGCTTTTCACCACCCCACCAATTATATTATTAAAAGGCGGTGTGGCCCGGAGAAATAGCACAAAGTTTTTAGATATCGGGCAAATCGATATGGCTTGCCCATTCTTAATTGCTGCAATGACATCACCATCGCAATAACCAGCATATTTAATGAGAAGGCTATTGTATGTATTGGGTTCGACTTCTTTCAGAAGAGCCAAGTTCCCCCATATAGTATTTGGATTGTTAATTGCTTGAAACTATGATATATTGTTTTTGAAAAGGTGAAAAAGATGTTTGATGATATGGTTAATCTCTTTAATTTGGGTGCTTTTTCAGACGAGGAAAAAGAATTGCTCAGAACCGATTTCACATATAAGAAGCAAATGAGCCAACTTTTAAAAGAAGCACGTCAAGCTGCAAAGAGAGATACTTGCTATTTTTGTGGAAAGAGCGTTACGAGCTTTTGTAATTCGCATTCTGTTCCGAGATTTTGTCTTGAAAATATAGCCACAAATGGCGATGTACTTACATTAAATACCGTTGTGGATAATCCTTTAATTGATACTGAAAACGGAGTGAATAAAGCAGGAACATTTCATTTAATTTGCAATGATTGTGACAGTAAGATCTTTTCGGATTATGAGAATCCCGATAATTATTCAACTCAACCTACTCCGAAGATGATTGCCCAAATGGCATTAAAAAACAGTTTGAAATCCATTAGCAAACGGCTTTTTGAAATAGAACTTTTTAATATTTCTGCCAAAAAAACAGATGCCGCACGGATGTTTAGCGATGCAAAAAACACTGCAAATGAAATGGATTTAAAGGAATATGAGGACAGCTATAAAAAAGCAAAGAAAGCATTAAAAAAAGACAGTTCAACAGACTACTATGTGTGCTATCATGAAAAACCAAATTATGTGGTTCCAATTGCTTTTCAATGTTCGTTAGCATTGGCAGTTGATTTTAACAGTAATATTATTAACAACATTTATAATCCATCCCCTGAGTACAGAATACAAAACATTCATATAAGCATATTACCTTTAAAATCGGAAACTGTAATCGTGATGTTTATTGAGGATGGAGATAAGCGTTATAGGCAGTTTTACAAACAATTTAATAAACTTACATTAGAGGACAAACTTGCCGCATTGACATTGATTATGTTTATGTATTCGGAGGATATGTACTTTTCAAAATCTATTGAGAATGAGGTCCGTGAAAGCAAGGTTCTTTGCGAAGCGGGAAAGACTGGACAAGACATTGTTTCATTTACCCCATTCTTTGATCCTTTGGAAATACTTAGAGAATCACATTCTTTAGATAAAAGGCACGAGATTCCGAATTTACTTTCAGAAAAATATAAATTGGCATAACAAAACCCGCCACCTTAGAACTTAATCTAAGATGGCGGGTTTCTGTTTGGTATCAGAGCGAACATTTCACGACAAAACCGCCTACAAAAAAGTAGGTGTTCGTCCAAGCCCTGTTTGGTGCCGGTGGCCGGACTCGAACCAGTCTATATGTCCAATGTAAATTCCAAGTATTATGATAAATGGCACAAATATGCGAATTATTTGTTTCACGTAGCGCAAACGATGGAATCAAAACACCACCTTTGGAGCCAAAGCGGGTTATAAAGTGGGTTACAAATTCGGACGTTTTCCTGCCTCTACCGCCTCCAAAATTTCTGCCATATAGGGCAGGTTCAAGACCCTGCCCGGGGAAGGTTCACCCGGCTGTCTAGCTAATCCCCCCAATCAATCAACGTCCAACCGCGCCACGTGTAACAAGGATGTCTTCTTTTCCCCTGCATCGAGTATTTGATTTTTGACAACCCGTCCCATGCCTGCCGCGCAGTTCCCGGCAATATGTCTTCGTGCTCTCTGCACCAGTGTAACAGGTTGTGGCAGTGATAAGTCTCGCCGTCCGGGGATTTGATGACCCGCTTTTTAGCGTTTATATGCTGTTCACCGCGCTGGAGCCGTGGGTCCTGCATCCCAATCGTTTTTGCCTTTTGGATGCTAGCCCGTGCAATCTCTCGACCCGCCAGCTCCCTGCGGTGGGTCTTTGAGCACACCGGGCCGCAACATACTGACCCGCTGCTCGGGGGAGCGAAAAACTCCCGCCCACAGACAACACAGACCTTTTTGTTTTTCTCTCGCATTGGTCAGACCACTAAGTCATCTATTGTGCAGCCCAGCACTTCGGCCAGCTTTTTCAGGTTTTCGATGGTGACGTTCCCACCGTTTTCCCACGCGGATACCGCGCTCTGCCCCGTCCCCATCTTGTCCGCAAGCTCTTTCTGGGTCATGCCCGCCGCCTTCCGGCAGGCGCTGATCCCCTTTTTCTTCGGCGCCTCGGCCTTCTCGGCCTCCTCGCTCTCCTTCCCCAGCCGGGCCTTTTTCCCGCCCCGCCCGTGGTAGTAGGCGGTCAGCCACACTCCTTGCAGGTCTAAGGAGATGACGTTGTTGTCAAGCTCCTCCACCTCCACATATTGCAGCAGCTCGGCCATCTGGTTGTCTATCCATTTGCGCTTGATTTTGTCTCTAAATTTGTGCTGCCCAAAAATCAGGTCGGAGTACAGTTGCGTGTACCCCATCATGGGGCGGAGGCAAGCATTCTTCCGTTTCCCGGTATGGACGTCCGGCCGGTACCCCTCTTTTTCCGCTTGCCCTTCAAGCAGGCCATAGGCATATCCCAGGGCGTAGACTGCATCCCTGTCCATTATGCCACCTCCAATTTTTCACAGCCAGAATTGACATTGTACACCGCCGGGCCGCCGCGATGCACGAGGAGGCAGCCTTCTCCCTGCGGGTCGCAGATGATCGGCTCGCCGCTCTCGGCGGCTTCTACGGTGTACCCCTCCGGCAGGGTGATATCCAGTTCATCCACCCACATGGCGGATATGTGCTGCGGGTCGTAGAGAAGATAGGCAGGGTCAAGCCCCTGTCTGATGGCGTCGGCCTCTCTCACTCGGTACAATTTCATTTTTATTTCCTCCTTATCGTTTGACGCTCACGGCGATTTCCAGGCATTCTTCCAAGGTCTTAAATCCGGCGATGGCATCTGCGAGACGTTTCCCACGCTCTGTTTTCATGTATTTTTTGAGCAGATGCTGTTTGTGTTCAAAATTTCGCTGCATGGTTTCTCTGTCCATCGAGAGCCACCACTTGGCTATTTCTTCCGGCATCCCGCAGGCCACCATGATATTGATGGCCTCTTCTTCGGTGATAGGCTCTTCTTCCTCTGCCTCCGACAGTTCCGCTACCGGCTCCTCGCGGGGCACATACACGACGATGGTTTTCTCTGCAGCGTCATAGCTGCCGGTTTTTGTTTTGCAGTCAGCATACTGCGTCTTATAGTCGCGGTAGCTCATTCTGACTTCTTCGCAGTCACTAACCTGGGAGAGTTTCCAGCACTCTTTGCACTCGGTCTCTTCGTACCATTTCAGCTTGCGCTCGCGATCGGCGGTGCTGCCATAGATTTGTACCTCTTCCTCGTGGCCGCAAGCTCTTTTGACGATGTACTTCATAGTGCTCTCTCCTTTCTTTTGTACCTATATATTATCATATATATCAGATGTTGTCAACTATAATATCTGATAAAATAGATAATTATTTTTAGGCGCAGAAAAGTCCCCCAGCAACCAAACGGCTACCGGGGGACTTTCCTAATTCTCCAATAAGAGACCTAGTAATGCGCTATAAACTATTTCAATCCACGGGGCGGCATAGCTGCCCTCGACTTTGTATATATTATAGGCCCGCGTTTCTGTTTTGTCAAACAAAAAAACGCCCCGGCCTGCTGAAAAGCAAGTCGGGGCGCTCTCTATGTACTCTTAGATTTTGGGCAACTTGGCATCTCTAGGGTCGACCCAGTCGCTGCCATACCCGGCGACGATGGTCTGATTGTCCGGGGCGCTGGCCTTGGTGTGCGTCCAGCGCATGGGGTCCACCGTGGTGTCCTTGGCTCCCCGCAGGCCCTTCTTGAGCAGATTGGAGTTGCCCGCCAGGGTGGGGGTGTAATTGGGGTACTTGGTGTCGGTGTCCATCTCAACGTGGAGGTGGGCTCCTGTGGTGTACTTGCCGGTGTTCCCCACGGTGCCGATGCGGGTATCCTTGGTGACCCGCTGGCCCTTCTTCACCCGCACGTCCGCCATGTGGTAGTAGCGCCCCACTAGGGGGCGGTGCCCGCCGTCAAAGTGGTTGACGCAGTCATCATAGACGATCCCCACCACGTAACCGCAGACATCGTCCCAGCCGGCAAAGGCCACCACGCCGTTACCCTGGGCGTAGACGATGGGGCCGCCGGTCATGTCCTGCCCGTAGTGGACGCCGCCGAAATCCCGCTTGTAGGCGCTCCCCCACTTATAGGACGCGGTGAGTCGGGCGTTGTTGATGGGCTGGATGAGTTTCTGTGCCATTATTTTTCCTCCTTTTTGGTCTGCTTGATGATCTGGTTGACGTACACGCTCCCGCCCGCGAGGAGCAGACCCTGCACCACAGCCACAAATACCGCCATCAGGACGTTTTGGGCGGTGGACAGGTCAGAGGTCGCGCAGACGTAGATAGCGCAGACAGCGACCGAAAACGCCCCCAGCACGACTGGGATATACTTGTCCTTGAGCAGTTCGGTGCGCTTGAGGGCCGCCCCAATGATGTAGCACACCACCGCCACCGGGATGAGCTCGGGCTTGATGTAGTTGATAATCTGTTCCATTTTGTTCCTTCCTTCCCACCCCGCGTGGGGGCAAAACAAAAGCGCCCTGGGTGGGCGCTTATCTGACAATGAGCGAGAGGGCAGCGCCGGCAAGGCCGGCGGCAATGGCCCCAATGAGGGCCGCCACCAGCTTGTCCCACATGGACGCGGGCTTGCGTTCCAATTCGGCAAGGCGCTTGCTGGTGTCAGCCTGCTCCTCCCTCATGCCCTGCATCTGGGTGGCGAGCTCCCGCACCGACAGGGCCAACTGCTGGATGGCCTCCTGGTTCTGTTCCAGCTTATCAATTCTTCGGGTGTTGGATTTGGTCCGCTGTTCCAGGGCAGCGAGGGTCTCCACAATTTCCACTACTTACCTCTTCCTAACAGTCCTCGGCGTCCGCCCACTCGGGCAGGGCCTTAATTTTGGCGTACATGGTCTTGCGCAGGTTGCCGTTGACCTGGGTCTCGGTCAGCTCGGCAGTAATATTCGTAGCCGAGACCGGGGCCCCTGCGTTGGCCACCCGGGTGTCCTCGGTGAGGTAGCTGTACAGGGTGGCGGTCACTGTGGCCCCATTGTCGGGGTGGTAGTGCGCTAGCGCCCCGTCGATGCGGTGGTAACTGGCGGTCGTGCCGTTGTCGTATGTAATCTGCTTAGCTAATGCCATTGCTGTTGCCCTCCTTATTTCCAGCGGCCAATGCATATATAGGACGTTGTCAACTGTGTACCGTTTTCGTAGGTTTTGCCGTTTATGGCATCAGCTACCCGCGCCCGGAATCCGCTTGTCGTAATGCCTACAATTGCCCCAATTGCTCCCGCTGTGACAGTCCAGTGAAACGATATTACCGGGGTATAATCAGCCGCCGCAAATGCCTGCGGCAGTCCCACTGTGATCTCGGATGTCTGCACGGCGTAGACCCCAACACCCCGGCAGATCATCGTCCCGTCCGGCCACTTAGTCCACGACCCATTGGCGTTGCTGCCGCTCTGGATCGCATCCGCCGCCATAGCCCCCACCTGCTCCGCCGTCACTTGGTGGGGGTTGCTAGTACTCTGCATGTGGGCGATTATGCCTGTGCTCTCGATCCCTTCCGCAGCTTCATTGGCCCTAGTGGCGGCAGTCTGCGCGCTTTGCGCCGCCCCCTCCGCTTGGGTCTTGGCGGTGTTGGCCCCGTTTGCGGCTGTGTTGGCGGTCTCTGCGGCTGTGGCCGCGGTTCCCGCCGCGTCAAGAGCAGCCTGCTTCGCCGCGTCTGCGCTTGCCGCAGCATCATTCGCAGCTTGTGCGGCGGTGTTGGCCCCTTCGGTGGCCGCAGTAGCCTTGGAGATGGCCTCCGCCGTTTCCTCTTTCCACTGGTCTTTATCAGCCAGGGCGGCGACGAAAGACTGGTATTCCGGCGACTTTTCAAGGTCTTGCCCAATGGCTGCCGCAGGCGAGACCAGCACCGTAAAACGCCCTGTGCCCACCACCGCACCCCCTTTGGACAGGAGCACGTCACAGCGGGCGTCACCGGGCGACGCCAAGAGAGAGGGGATGAGCGGCACAATGACCGCGTTCCCCGTAATCTCCGCGTCGTGGATGTCACTCACTCCGGCAGCGCTCTTGTAGGTCGCCCGGGCGGTGGTCCCCTCCTCGATGGTGTAAGGCACCCCGTCCTTTTGCAGGGCGCACTCTACCACCCGGCTGTCTAGGTCTCCCTGGTGCGCCACGATCGGCGCAAAAACCTCTTCACCGGAGAGGTTCAGCGTGATTTTATTTGTAATTTGCAAGGATTCACCTCCCTATATTTCTCTGCCATTGACAGTGACTTTAGGCCCATAAATGTTTACACCCGTTTCGTCAATCTCAATTCCTGACGCCCTTCCGCCACCGACTGGTGACGAGCTAATCAAAATTCGATTTCTGCGTAGTTCAAAGGAGGCCGGAGAATCATCTATGCGCATGTGGATAGCGCAAGAATGTTCTTCTGTGGGGTCTCCAAGAGCCCATCCGTACGACGAATATAGGTGCGCACTGTATTTTTCTGTCTCGCCTCCAAAATCAATCCCAAATGACCTAGGAGCGGAGAGAAAGGCATGTTCTGCTGCCACCGAGTATCCCCCCATTTTAATGAGTGGGACCCCTTCTGCATTGTTGAGACGAATCCCGTAGAGTTGGGATCCATCAGACCCGTTGAACCCCCCAACATCGACTTGGTAGCCGCCTGCGCCTATGAGCTTTTTCACCGCCGCGTCCCCGCTATCCAGGTCAAAATAGATAGTGCCATCCTTGGACTGGATGCGCCCGGCGATGATTTGAGAGCCGATGATGGTGTAAGCGGTAATAAACTTGCCGACAATGTGGCCGTCCATGGTGATGGCGGTGTCATAGGGGCCGTTGATGCCATTTGAGGAGTACCCGAAGCCCCCCATGTTCCACCTCCACACCTTCCGCGCGGTCTCCATTTCCTCGGTGTCCATGATGAGGATTTCCTGCGGCTTTCCGGCGTCGTCCCGCTTGATGACCACGTGGCCTCCGTCGGTGCCGGTCAGGATGTCGGTGGCACGGTTGACCTCGGCCTCGATCAGGCTGTCCACGCCGCTGACGGTCTTTTCAATCTCGTGGACGCTGTTCTGCATCCCGCCGATGGTGTCGGCAAGGTCGCTTTTGGCGTCCCCCAGCTCGATGCTGGTGTATTTCTCCGCCAACGGGTCGTAGATGGTCTTGATGACCTTGGCGGTGGCGTCTACCCCCAGGGCCGGGAAGCGCACGGTCAGGGTGTCCCCCAGCCCCACCTTTTGCAGGGGGCGAAGGGCCTCGTTGCCCTCGGTCTGCCAGAGCGGCTCAAACGCCACCTTGATGTTGACCGACGGCACCCCGACATTGGCAGACTTGATATATGCCTGGGTCTTCTGTCGCAGGGCGGCCACCGTGATTTCTTCGCCCTCCGAAAAGTCGCTGGTGAAATCCCGGACGCCCACCCGCAGGCGGGGGAACTTATCCGCCGTGGGTGCCTCTATGTACCGCTCCGGCAGGATGGTGTAGACCTCTGCCCCGTCCACGGTCTGCTTGGCATATGGCAGGATGGCAGTCACCATCTCCCCGATGTTTTTCTCCTGCACTAAGTCGGTGATGTTTTTGCCATACTCCAGCACCACTTCGGTCTGCTGCCCCCGGTGGGCATGGAGCTTGACCTCGAAATTGTCCCACTCGTATTCCCCACCCCAAACGTCCAGGATGGAGCCCTCTTTCCCGCCCAAGCAGGCCCGGACGCTGCAAGGCTCCTTGATCTCGGTGGAGTTGCTGGAAGTAATGTCCGACCAGGCGGTGAAGCGGTGAGGGATGACCGCCGACCCCAGCAGGGTGTTTAGGGCGGTCGCCGCGTTGCCGGAGACCTTGAAATTGATGACTGGCACCTCCTTGAGCTCATAGCTGATGTGCTCAAGGGAGAGGGTCACCACCTGGTTGATGGGGGCCGAAATCTTGTAGACCCGGAACAGCTGGGGGTCACTGGTGTCGTTTGGCAGTAGCTTGACAACGCTGCCGTTTTCGATGTCGGCGTAGTGCCTGCCGGTGGTTGGGTATTGGAGAGAGGCCTCGAGCACGCCGTTGCGCTCCTCCGTCACCTCGCAGGATAGGCAGTCCGGCAGCAGCCCCAGGCCGTCGCTCTCGAACGCAGTCTCCTCCGGCGCATATAGGGTAGGGATCATAATGTACACCACCTCGGTATCATCTCAATTTTTGTCGCCCCGGTGGCCTTGACCAGGTTCCATCCGGGGGCCAGCTCGGGGTAGCCGTCGCCGGTCTTCTTGCCGTTTTGGGGCAGCAGGTCTTTGTGGGTCTCCATGATGTCGCTGTCCACCTCGATGTAGCCGGAAACCCCCGAAAACTGCCACACCGCCTTCCCTACCACCAGCTGTATGTCCCCGTTACCGTACAGCCGGAAATAGGGCTTGCTGGGCCAGTCCTCGGGGTTGTAGACGGTGCTCTCCAGAGGCAGCTCTCGCAGCACCCGGCCATCCTGCCGCAGCCGAAAAGGTTGGCAGGAAAAAGAGAGGTCGAGCTTGCCGAACCGGCGGCCTACGGCCTCAATGTCCAGTGCGCCGCTGTACCGGGCCATGCGGTAATATTGCCGGTCGTAGGTGTCGGCCAGTTCTCGGTATCCGGTCACACCCAGCAGCCAGGATTTGATGCGCCGGGCGTAGGCGGGAACCTCTCCGCGAGCGCATTTGAAAAACGCCCCATAAGTCACCGTCTGGCTGCCGAACCGGTTTTTGTCGATGAGCAGTTCCCCGGACCGTCCGGGGATGCTCTTGACCTCTACCTCTCGGGCGGGGGCGGACAGGGTGTCCACCTTGTTGAGCTGGAGGCCATAGTCCAGAGACCGGTGGTTGTCAAAAATAAAGTAATTGGTCACCTGAACACCCCCTGCTGTCTGGTCACCTTGTCTTGGATTTGCGCGGCCACCATGTCGGAGAGGGTCGCAATGTCATCCTGGGAGTAATTGTTAAAATGGTCAATTCGCAGCACCACCGAGACCGGCGTAGCAGAAACGGCGGATCCCGCGTTCCCAGCGGCCGCCCCAGACACATTTAACAAGGACGGTCCTGCGAGGGTGGTCGGTATTGCATTCTGCATCTGGCTGGCTACGGTCCGCATGGAATCCGCAAAGCCAATCCCCAAGCCCTCTCCCATGTACTCACCGATACCGGCGAACACTTTTGAGGGCGAGTGGATGCCCAAGACGCCCTTCACCCCATCGACAATGCCGCCGATGAAGTCAGAGATTTTGTCCTTGATCCACCCGATCATGCTTTTGATTCCTTCCCAGAGGCCAGTGACGATATTTTTGCCGATTTCAACGATTTTGCCGGGCAGGCTCTTGATGGTGTCCACCACGTTGGTCACCATGTCGGTGGCGGCCTGCTTGGCCTTATTCCGTAGGTTGATGCCCCACTGGATGACCTTCTGGACGGTCTCCACCAGCCAGTCCCAGATTTTCCCGGGCAGGGTGGAGAACCAGTCAACCACCGCTGTGATGGCCTCCTCCACCTTGGTCTTCATGGTGGTGTAGAGGTCGACCCCCCACTGGGCAACTTTCAGCGCCGCGGATTTCAGCCACTCCCAGATGCGACCCGGAAGCTGGGCGAACCAGTCAACCACAGCCTGGATGATTTTCGGCAGCTCTACCGTGACCCAGTTCCAGAGGTCAAGCCCGAACTGGACGACATGCCCAATCAAGGCCCCGATCATCTCGCCGATTCGGCGGGGGAGCTCGTTGAACCACTCCGCTACCGAGGCGACCCACGCGGGGATGGTCTCAATGAAAAATGCCACAATGGCATTCCAGCCGTTGACGAAAAAGTCCTTGACCGACTGGACGAAGTTGTTGATGAAATTTCGGAAGCCCTCGCAGTTGTCGTAGATCAGCTTGAAGGCCCCGGCAATGGGGTTGACCAGCAGAAGCAGCAGCCCCTGCCAGTTTTTCTTGATCCAGTTAATGAAGCCATTGAAAGCGTCCGGGATGGTCTTTGTGAAGAAGTTGACGATGCCGTCCCAAGCAGCGGAGAAGGCCCCGGAGATGGTGTCCCAGAGGCCGATCCAGAAGTTGCGGAAGTCCTCGCTGGTGTTCCACAAGGTAATGAAAGCAGTGACCAGGGCGGCGACTGCTGACACAATCAAAAAGATGGGGTTAGTATTCATAGCGGCACCGAGAGCCTTCATAATCCCTGTCCCGGCCTGCAAAGTCGTGAACAGCACTTTGAATGCCCCTACCACTTTTGTAATTAACGAAGCAATCCCAAATGCGGCCAGCCCTGCGGCAATACCAGAAATAATGGAGATAATCAATGGGCCGTTATCAACGATGGCCTGCACCACCGACTTGATGGTCTCGGTCAACTTTTCCTTGTCCACCGTCGCAAACCACTCGTTAAATGCAGTGGTAATCTGGGTGATAACCGGGTATAGCGCCTGACCAATGGCCCCCTTTGCGTTCTCGATTTGCAGGGCCAGGATGCGTTGCTGGTTGGCGAGGCTGTCCGAAGTGTCGGCGAAGTCCCCCTGTGCGTCAGCGGTCACGCTCATCAAGTAGTTGTAGCGGAGGGTGACCTGCTCGGCCTGGCTCATGCTGTTGTATGCCTTGGTGATTCCCTGGGACAGGGCATAGGCCTGGAGGTTGGCGACCGACATATTGATGCCGAGCTGCTTCAACGGTTCAGTTTCGCCGGAGATGCCGGAGCGAATTTTCTCGAAAGCCGTTTCCACATCAAGGTTATAAAAAGAGGCCATGTCACCGGCCAGCCCGACCATCGCCGTGGACATATCCACCACGGCGTCCTGAGAGAGCCCCATGCTTTTGAGCATGGCTCCCAGGGTGCCATTGTACTGCTTGGCAGCCAACTCAGAGATGCCGTAGGAGGTGGCGGCGTTTTTCGCCCATTTATTCACCACCTCGGCGCTCTCTCCGAAGGTAGTGTCTACCACGTTCTGGCTCTCGATCAGGTCAGAGGCCAGTTCTACACCCTCTTTGGTGGCGTTCGCCAGCGCCGACCCCACATTTTTGATTTGCTGGGCCAGGAAACCAATCCCTTTAGAGATGGCCGACCCCAGCACGTTCGCCTTGAGCACGTCCCCGAATTTCAGCGACTTGTCCCCGGCGTCGTCCAGCCCATCCCCCAGGTCGTCAGCACCGACGGCGGCTCTCTCCAGCTCCTCCTTATTGGAGCGGAGCTGCCGGTCCATCTTGTTCAGGCTCTCTGTGGCGCGCGCCACCTCTACCTCGCACTTATTGACTTCCCGGGCCTGCCGGGTGTACGCCGCCTCGGCTTTGGCGACCTCCTGGGCGTTGTCACCCCCACTCTTTTTGGCCTTGTCGAGGGCCACTCCCAGCTCGGTCAGCCTCTTTTTCTGGGTTTCCAAGTTGTCGTTCAGCAGTTTGAGTTTATCGCGCCACCCGTCGATGCTCTTTTCAAGCAGCGCGTTTTGCTGGGTCAATTTTTCCTCAGACTTATCAGCACGGTCAAACTGAGCCATGGCCGCCTTCATTTGCGCGTTGGTCAACTTGATGGCGTCGCACACCCGGTTCATTGCATCCCGAAATGCCTTCTCTCCATCAACGCCAATGCGCGGGCCGATGTCTACCGACAATAACTCACCTCCTCAAAATTAGGCATAAAAAAGAGACCATCCGTAGATGATCTCTTTTTCTGGTTTTGCACCCCGTGGAGCGCGACGTGGCAGTGCCAACAGGCCCAACCTTACTGCAATCAGCACCAATCTTTCCTAAAAAATAAGCACAGCTTTTGCCGATTATCGCAAGGCTTTCCGCTTGGCTTCTGCAAACTCTTCGGGAGTCAGCACACCTGTATCCAAAAGGGCTTTCAGCTTCAATATTTCGTCGGCCGCAGAGGTACTCTGAGGTACTGCTTCGTGCTTTCCAACACAGCCTGCCAATAAGTTGAGAATCGCGGTCGCGCTCTCTTTAGCCAAGTTGTAAGAAAACGACCCACGCTTTACAGGGGCGGTCAGCAAAGGTATTTCAATAAGCGGGTGCCCTCGATAAGATGTTCTAATCCGGATAGTCAGACTATTGACCATATCTTTTGTTTTATGCCCCGCGAGGCCCCCAACCAGTGCTCCCGCTCCTCCAAAAAGCAGTCCTCCGACAGCTGCGCCGCCCAACCCGCTTTTTGCCACAATCGCGCCGTCTTCATCAGCATCAAAGCCCAATATTTCGTCAAAGAGAAACACCCGCGGGTTGTGCTTGTCATTGTGGGTATCGCCTTTCGCAATTAGCCAGCCTTTGCCCTCATCGACCCACAAATAACCAAGAGCTTTTTGAGTGGGCGTAAATTTCAAAACCCGGGATTGATTCTGCTCGCTATCCCGAACTGCCCGCCGCAGGTCGGAAGAGGTTTGCTCCTTAAAGGGCTTGTTGAGGTTCAAAAAGCCACGCATTTTCTTGTAGCATTCCGCGCAGATATATCCGTCGGCGATTTTTTTGCTTCCCTTGGACCCACAAACACAGCAGTTTTCTACTTTGCCAAACAGCCCCATAAAATCAACCCTTCCGACTTTTTCCACATTGTACCATCGCCGGGCACAAGCGGTCAAGGCACGTCAGGGATGATTTCTTCGTCGTCCAGCGGCATTTTGAGCCGTGCCACACCCTGCTCCACCCGGTGGCAGGCTAGCAGGTCGGCAAACTCTCCGGCGGGGATCAGCGGGTACTCGTTGCGGGGGATGCCCATACGCATGGCATAGTATTGGTACCACACCGGGTTTACCGGCCCAGTGTGGCCTCCCCGTTTTTTGGCTCGTCCTCGACTTCCAGAGTGGTTGTGGCTCCCAGGTTCATGGCCGCAGTCAGGGCCTGAGAAAGGGTGCCCGCATCCTCTACACCAAAGAGGACAGCCAGGTCCTCGGCGCTGTATGCCTTCCCGTCGCCATTCTCGGTCAGCTTGGCATATTTTGCCCCGTATTTCAGCAGGACGGACAGGAGCCAGAGGAGGTCCCCCAGCGCCTCGTGCATGGGCTTTTTGTCGATTCCCGAAAAAGCGGTCTGCATCTCCTCCAAGCCACCGTACCGCTGGCCGATTTCCTCAACTGCGCCGAGGGAGAAGTTCATCGGGCATTTCTTCCCGGCGATGTCAATGTAGCTGATCCTATTCATCTATCCTGTTTACCCTCCGATTTCCGGCGTGGTGATTCCCAGCACCTGCTTGATGTATGCCTCGGCCTTGGCCTCGGTCTCCAGGGTGGCCTCCCGCTTCCAGGCGTGTTTCTCGGTGTCGTCCCGCATGATGGTGCCCTCGATCTGGGGGGTCTGCCACTCGATACTTTCGCCCTGGGTGCTGGCGCTGTCCTCGGGCACCGCAAACTGCACCTTGGGGAAAACGATGGCCCGGTAGCAGTAGGCGCCGCCCCGCTTCTTCTTGATGATGAGCCCGACCCCCAGATAGGGGGCCTCCGCGTCGTCATTATAGACCAGCTCGGAGACCTTCTCGCTGCCCACGGTGATTTCCTCAGGAGTAAGCCCCAGCAGCAGGGCGCTGACTTCCTGGGTCAGGTCGTCGGTGGTGATAGTCAAGGTGCCGTTGGAAAAAGACCGGTCGCTCTCCGCCACGCCGTTGTCGGCGTAAAGGTTGTTGGCGTCGCCGGTCTCGATGGACGCCGAGACCTCCACCGCCTTGCCCATGACCTGCCCTTTGGTGTAGGTCACCACTCCACCGTTTTCCTGGTACAGGGCGGCATAGGGTTTGCTCAATCCAATAGTTGCCAATATCGTTCCTCCTACTTCATTTTTTGTTTGATTTTCTCGTCGGTAGTTTCTTCCATCTTTTTCTTCACCGCAGCACTGGCGCGCCTAATGGCTACCCGGACGGTCGGCCTACTTTTCAGCCAGCTGGTGCCACCTTCCAGGCCGCGCATAACAAGGGCATTTGGTTGCCCTTTCGGAAAGTTCTTGGTTTTGACGCTGTTGTACCCGTCAAATCCAAGCTTCACATTGAGAAATCCCCCATCATCTTGCATGGGGCTGATGCCGAACCCGTCTATCAAGCCCTGTTTTGCCGGTAGGGTGAGACCCTCTACCGGCTTCTCCGGGGTGCCGAACGCATTCCCGGACCGTACCGGGATTTTTTTCAGCTCCTCGGAGACAGCCTCGGCGGCGATGGCCGCCCCTTCGTAGATGACCTCTCCGATAATCTCCCGGCTGCTTTCAGCCAACGCCGCCAGGCGGCGCTCATAGGCCTCAAAGTCTCGTAGGACGTTATTCTTGATCTTCGCCATCAAGCATACTCCCACAGCCATTCCCAGTGATGGTACCGGCGGCCCACGTCCTCGTGTTGGACGGAGCCGAATGCCACGGCAAGCCCGGAGGCTTCCAGGGCTGCCGGTATTTGCGCCACAGCGGGGTCATAAGCATCGACGGTGAAAAGATGCACCGCACCCGCCATACCGCTGTCAGCAGTCAAATTATCGGCCTTCACGCCGATGGTTCCGTCTTCCTGCCACACGGCATACCGGGCGGGCGAGTTGGCCGGCCAGTCGTGGTACACCTCCGGCAGCACGGACAGCAGGGCCGCCTTGATCGCGTCAGCGTAGTTCATAGGGTCTCGCCACCCTTTCCAGGGTCAGGTCCATCTCGTGAGGGCCGGTGCCGTCCACGGTCTGGACCTTGCGGATGTTGTGCTGGCTGTCGTCCATCAGGACGGCGATCTGGGCGGTGGTCACCCCGGCGCAGAGGGGGCAGCGCAGGACGTGGGAGATATTGATGTTCTCCTGCATCGCCAGCTCCTGCCGGGTCAACCCGACCATCCGCTCCTTGTACCGCAGCACGGCCGCCGGGGTGACGGCCAGTTCCTCCACCGGCACCTCGCCGGGGGGCGAGGTGGTGCGGAGGTCGAAAATCTGCACAAACCCGTCTCTATACGACGGGGCCTTGCTCTTGATCAACCTGTTTTAACTCCTCTCTGATTTGTAGTCGCAAAAGCTCTAGCTGGTAATTGCCCCAGAACTCGTCCAGGGCGTTTGACCGGGCGTACCGAACATACTCCATCAGCAGTTCCCGCGGCTTGTCCTCGGCCATATAGTCGAGGCTCGTCGCCGTGATGTCGTCCAAGTAAGCCATCCCCCGGGAGATGATCCCGGCGAGTTTCTCGTCCCCCGCAGGGTCATCCCAGGTGATGTCCTGGTTGTTCTTGACCCCCGGCAGCAGTTCTTCGACCGGGCTCATTATTTAGACGCCGGGGTGGCCTCGGCCTTGGTGGTCACAGTGCCCTTGACCTGCTTCACATTGACCTCCTGGATGGCAGGCTCCAACTTGGAGATGTCACAGAGGACGAAGGCGTTGTTGTCAAGGGGTTCCCCGTGGCCGTAGAGCTTGGTCGCGTAGACGCGCTCGTCCTCCAGGAAATGGTACTCGTCGCTGTACTCCAGCTTCCCACTCTTGGCGGTGCCCAGGCCAGCGAAATACCGCTTCGGCAGCCCGACAATGGCTTTCCCTTCGGTGATGTGCACCGACTGGATGATGGTGGTGGGGAAGGGCAGGACGTTGCTCACGTAGGTGCCGTCGGCGGCGCGGATGGTGGTGGCGGGCATGACCTTGGTCAGGTAGTCCACCGGGTTGACCACCATGATGACCGAAGCGACCGCCCGGCGCTTGCCGTTGGGGGCCTGGGTCAGGGTAGCCAGCAGTTTGCCGTAGGCCACCGGGTCGAGGGCGGTGAGCTCAACGGCGGTCTTCTCGGGGTATTTCCCGCCGGTCACGGTGACCCCCTCCCCCACCTGGCGGGTCATGCCGATGGGAGCGTCCTTGCCGTCACCGGAGATGATCCCCGCCTCGAGACCGTTATACAGGGCCTCAGTCAGGATGGCGCGGACGTAGCGGTCGAGCCAGGCAGGGCCCAGGTCGAGCATGGCCTTGGCGACCGGAATGAAGGCCGACAGCTTGTGCATCCCGAGGGTGATTTTCTTAAAACCGCTGGTTAGCTCTTTGGTGATCTCGGCGGTCAGCGGAGACCAGGTAGCCAGCTCGGTGCTGTTGGTGTTCACCAAAATCTCAATGAGGCTTTCGGTGTTCTGGAAGTCAATGGCCTCCAGCAAGGGGTGCTGTTGGGTCAGGTCATCAAAAATCGCGTCGATGGTGGTTTTGGGCATCACCACGTCGAGCTCCGAGAGGGCGGCCTTGGGGTTGGAGGAGCGCATGGCCTCGATCATCTTGTTGTAGTAGGTGCTCTCCTCGCTGGTGAGCTGGCGCACACCCCGAGCCTGCAAAATGGCCGCGTCGTTCTGGTCGCGCATCTCGCGGGCCTCCGCCAGCAGGCGGTCCTCTACGCTCTTGCCGAAATCGCAGAGTGCAGCGACAAACGCCTCGTTGTTGTCCTCTTTGGCAGCCGCCAGCATACGGGTCGCGAACTCGCTGCGGGCGTTGTCGATCCTATCAAAATTAGTCAATTGATTGCCTCCTTTACTGGGCCTTCATGGCCCCAGCCAAAAAATTCAGGAGCCGGTTTTCCTTCGGCTCCTCTGTGTGTGTGTCTTCGGTTTTGGGTTCCTCTGCCCTTTCTGGGTCGGCGGTTATCCGGTCGAAGATCGACCGGCGGGCGCTCTGGGTAGGCCGCTGGCTCTGGGGCTCTTTGGCAATGGCCGTCGCAAACCCAAGTTCGAGAGCCTGCACGGGAGTGAGCCAGGTCTCGGCGTCGAGCATGGCTTGCAACTCGTCCTCCGACAAGGCCACCCCGGCGTTGAGATATGCCTGCCGCACCTGGTTAGAGATGGTCTCCAAGTCTTCTGCGGCTTTCGACAGCTCGGCAGATGTCCCGGCGGCGACCGTCGAGGCATTGTGGATCATCAGCAGAGAGGCGTCCCCCATCACTCTGGCATCGCCCGCCATGAAGATGACGCTGGCGATGGAGCAAGCGAAGCCGTCGCAGTAGGTGTTCACTCGGGCGGGGTGGCGCTTCAAGGCGTGGTAGATCGCCAGGCCCTCTGCCACCTCGCCGCCGTAGGAGTTGATGTAGGCGTTCACTTCGTCCACGTCCAGACCCGCCAACTCGTTCACCAGGTCATAGGAGGTGACGTCGCTGTCTGCCCATTTGCTGCTGGTGATGTCCCCATACACCTGGATGTCGGCCACCCGGCCGCTGGTGTGGAGATTGTAATATTTTCTCATCCTGTTTCACCTCCTCCCTGCTGTGCAAGTGCTTCCGCGATGGTGGCGTAGTTTTTTGTCATATAGTGTTCGTTGGCCCATGGCTCGGGGATTTTAGGCTCCCCCACCAGGTCGCGGATGTCATTGATTGTGAAGGCTCCAGAGGAGATGAGCTTATCGACCGAGGCGGACACGCTCAATAGGTCAACGTGCTTCACTGCCTTGGTGTCAATCTGCAGATAGTCCCCGACCAGAAAGCCCTCCTCCCCGTAGGTCTTGCGGTTGATCTCCTCCGCCAACATAGTACAGAGAGGATCGAGGCAAAAAGTCAGGGCTTGGTCAATGGCCTTGTCGGTGTCCTGCACCGACCCATTGAGCAGAGCCGGAGGCAACCCAAAGCCGCGAGCGGTAAAATCCAGCACGTCGTCAACCATGGCCCGGATGTCCCGGGTGCCCTCGTTGGAATAGGTCTTGGACGCGATAGGCTCAAAATCGTATCCGTCGAACAGAGGGAGGACGGCGTTGTCTGCCGAGAACAGCGCACGGAAATCATTTTTCAAAAGGTTCTCAAACTTCGCCCGTTCCTCCTCTTTGTTCAGCCGGGAGGAATTGACCTTAAGGAGCCCCTTTGTCCCCCGCGATTTCTGGTAGGATTCCATGGTATAGGTGATGAGCCGGGAGTAGGCATCGTAGATCCCCGCGGTCACCTGCCGCATGTCCTTCTCGCCCAGCCGGAAATACAAGACCTCCGACTGGAGGAAGGAGCGGGAAAATGAAAAGTCCCCGACCTGCACCTGGCTGAACACATCATCTAGCAGGGCGTAGGGTTTCCGACAAAAAGAATCCGCCACCAACATCTGGCCCCCGGAATCAATAACCAGGGCCTCGTTGTGACGGTAGAGCTGGGCGATCAGTTTGTGGAGGAACACGCTGCCCGACTGGTTGAGATTAGGGGAGATGTTCCAGCGGTAATAGTTCTTTTTCTTGACCTCCTGTCCTCGCTCAAAAGTCTTAAACTCGCACTTGCTCACCGCGTTTGCGATGAGGTTGACGCAGGCCCAGAAAGCCAACTCCCGGACGTACACCTCCCCACCGGAAGACCCCGCCTCCTCCGCGGTGATCTCCTTGACACCGACCTGCTGGGTCTCTCCGGTCATCTTTTCGAGTATTCGTTTGAGTGGCGCTGCAAAACCCAATGTATCACCCCCTCTCAATAGACGAAGGTCCCGAAGTCCGGGACCCCCTGAAATTTTGTTTCTGCGATCTCGTCCTCGACGGTCATCGAGGCAACCAAGGCCATGAACGGGTCGGTCTTCCGGCTGCGCGCCTCGATTTTGGCGTAGCGGTAATTTCCGAAATCCTCCCCGGTGCCCCGCCCATTGCGCACCAGCTTGGTGTTGTTGGTGGCCCAGCGCAACACCGGATTATCCCCCCATACGAATGTCTGGTTGAGAAAGGCGCTGTCGATGACCGGCACCACCCGGGCAATGTCGGAAGGACGGACCAGCCGGACGTTTTTGTAGTCCTTCGCGTCAAAGCCGATCTCTCGCAGGGCGCGGGCCAGCAGCGCGTAGCGGTAGTTGTCCAGGGCAATGACCGGGATATGATAGGTCAAGGCCGCCCGGGCAATGTACTCCACCAGGAGCTGCGGGGGTATCTCCACATTGTCCACCGGCGTCAAGTGCCCCTCTCTCGCCCAATCCTTCCAGGGGGCGCGAATGCGGGGCAGGTCGGGAGACTGGAGGCAGAGCCAGGCGTGGTTGATGTCGTTCCGGGTCTCGCCATCGAAAAAGTGGAGGTTGACCGCCGCCCAGTCGGATGTCTTGGCAAAGTCGATCCCCACCGAACAGGTGCGCCCGGTCAGGTCAGGCAGCGGGTGGTTGGTGGCCTTAACGTTCTCCCAGGCCGTCACCTGCACCTCCCGATTGCTTTCCGGGAGGTTCATCCTCTTGGTCATGAAGGCCGGGAGTTGCCCAGGGTTCCGCACCCACTCAGCGTACTCCTTCTTGATCTCCTCCAACAGGTTGGGGAGATATGGAAGGGAAGGGTTGGCCTTGGGCCAGTTGGCCGGGTCGTGCACCTCCTCCTTGCTGTCCAACCGGCAGATGAAAGGCAGGAGGCCATTGTCCGGTTCCTCCTGTCTCAAAATCCTGTCGGAGGTTTCCAGCAGGTCATCCAGCGGGCCGTCCCGCACGTCGCCGTTGGTGGTGTAGTAGGACCGCCGGGGATGCTTTTTCTTCCCCAGGCCGGTAGTAAAAACATTGATATTGGCGTAGTTTTCATACTGGTGGATCTCATTGAAAATCACGATTCCCGACCGCAGGCCGTCTTTCCCCTTCGGGCTATTGGTGCGGCCCTTCATCACCGAGTTGGTTTTCAGGGAGACCACCTGCTCTTTTGTCCATCGGAAAAACCGCTTCAGTAGCGGGGTATACTCCGGCGTCTCCAGCGCCTCGATAAAATCCCGCACCGGTCGCATGGCCTGGTCCTCGTTGTTGGCGCAGATGTCCACGTCATACCCAGGGATGTTGTTGTATGGGCCCATGAGACAGGCAGATTCAAGGGCGATGGTCCCGTCCTTCCCCGCCCCCCGTCCGATCATGCAGAATAGGTCGGGCCACCGCGGCAGGCCATCGGGTCGGTACACGCAGTCGTGGAGGGCAATTACAAATTCCTGCCATGAGAAAAGTTGGTCAAAGGGGAAATACTTTGCCATCCCCAGGTAGTGCTCAAGCTGCTCGTCGTCCACACGAAGGGGTTCGGTCTCAAAACAGCGGCGCACGTGAGCGACGAGCAACTTTTGGTCTTCACAGGCAACCAGCTCCCCGCTCTCCACCATCTCGATGTAGCGGAGGATGTGAGGATTGATTTTACAGGACAATATCCTCCCCTGCCGACTGCCCCGGCTTGATGTTCAGCGCGTCCAGCAGTTTGAGCATCTGGGCGTTGACCTTCACCAGCTCTCCCACCGAATCGTTTTTGCGGACATTGGTCACCCCCGCGTTGGTGGTGACCTCGACGGCCACCCCGCGCTCTCGGATGTCCTGCAATAGGCCCTGTTTCGCGTCCCACATCCCCATGTAATCGTCCACTAAATCAGTGTAATATCCACCTTCTGTGCCGTTCATGGAGAGCTGGGCGAGCAGGTCATCACGGATGGTTTTTCTCAATTTTTGGATTCTTGTCAGCCCCGGCATGGGCTTCACCTCCTTTCGCGCACGAGCAAATATCTTTTGTCGAGCACCCACACGATTACGGGAACCCGCATTAAAACGCCATTTTTTTGACCCGGGGGTGTCACCATTGCTCCGAAGTTAGCGGCGGCTTATACTCTCTCGCCCGCGGTCGGTACTCCTCCGGGTGTGCCTCCCAGTGGCACTCCTTGCACAGTGGCACAAGCTGCCGCCGAAGCTCCCCCGTGTAGGGGTCCCGGTAGTACTTGGAGAGCGACAGCTCTGGGTGGTCCCGCAGATGCAGGACATGGTGGACGGCCCAGGCCGGACGGTACAGCCCGCGGGCCCGGCACCCCTGGCACTCGCCGTGCAGCTCGGCCAGCACCTCATCCCGGAGGTGCAGCCACCTGGCCCACTTGTAGAAATCAATGACCCGGCCCTCGGCTATGTAGCTCTTGACGCGCTCCAGCTCTGCACCGGTCAGCAGCGTGACTTCATTCTCCATTTTTCTTCCTATCTGCAATTCTTTGGCATATAAAATAAAACTTGCATCGCACTTCTACTTCAATCTCATAGGCGACTCCGTCGGCGTACCAATTGACTTGACCCGCATCTAGCTCCATATACGGGCATCCCTCGCATTCGTTCAGTTTGACCATTCTCAATTTTTCGTCCATGATTCCGTCCTTCCTGCCGCATAGGCCGAACGGGTCATCTGCCATATTTTTGACCTGTAAAATCTCTCTGCGAATTTCTTTTCCATATGTCTGATTCCCTCATGATTTTGCTTGACTTTATATGACATATATGCTATATTATATATAGCGAAAGGAGGAGAGCAAATGCCAGAAGTTTCTAACTTCTACGGGATTCGGATTTGCTTTTATTTTCTCGACCACAACCCACCCCATTTCCACGCTGAGTACGGCACCTTCAAGGCGTTGGTTGACATCCAAGACGGAGCAGTCATACGTGGACACCTCCCGGGGAAACAACTAAAGCTGGTACTGGCCTGGTGCGAAATCCACCGCGAAGAGCTCCTAAAAAACTGGGAGTTGGCCAAAAGTGGGAATCCCGTAAACCCAATCAATCCGCTTATTTAAGCAGCACACAGGGCGACCAACCGGCCGCCCTACCTGTGCTATTTGAAAGGAGGATCTCCATGAACGATATGTATATCCCTCGCGTCGTCCAAGCGGTGGCAGCCGATGAATACATTGTTTATTGCTATTTTGACGATGGACGGGTCACCAGAATGGACATGACCCCATACGTCGGGAACGGGGCCTTTGCCCCTCTCTCAGATTTGGCTCTATTTTCCGACGCCCTGACTGTCCTCAACGGAACTGTTGCCTGGGACATCTCCGGGGATCGCGATCCCGCCGACTGCATCGACATTGACCCGGTCACCCTATATGAGCAGCCTGCAATTTCCGACCCGTTGGGAGGTGCAGTAAGTGCCTGACGATGCTTTTTTGGTTATTGACCAATTGGTCGAGGAGCGAAAACGCCAAGGTGTCACCCAGCAACAACTTTCTGCGCTCACCGGGATAAATCAGACCGCCATATCTCGAATCGAAAGCAAGCGGATTTCCCCAACAATCCAAACCGTTGATATTCTGGCAGATGCGCTTGGATGCTCACTTCGCCTTTCCAAAAAAGACGCCAAATAGTCGGCGTCTTTTTCTTTTTCCCCAATCCCATCCCTCCAGCGTCTATGCGAATCGCTTGCGCTGGCACACCCGTTTTTACTCCTCCCGCTCCGATACAGAGGCCGCCGTTCCGTCGTACCCCTTGGGTATCTTTTCGGCAGCATCCGCAAGGGCATCTAGTAGCGCCATCTCCTCCTCGGCGGTAAGCGGCGAGGAGAAGCCGATTCTGGCTGTTATGGCGTAGACGTACATTCAGTGCCCCCTGTCTGCCCAAAAATGGGCACGAAAAAGCCCACACCGTCAGGTGCAGGCTTGAATTGTCGGCCCACCCAGCCTACTGAGTATCCCACGCGCTGAACGTAAGGCTTCGACTGGGCAGGCATAATCTCCTGGCTATTTTTTAGTCTCCGCCGGTGGGGAGACAATCTCAATCACGTCAGACACTTATATCCCGCTGCTGACACGCGGCGCACATGCTCTGGACAGTGCTCACCCTTCCAGTTCCCATGGAATAGGGGCCTGCTGGCGGGTCTATGACCCTGCGCTCTGCCAGCTTTGGCAATTGGTGGGCAAACCGTCCTCATGCAGACGGCCCGCCCATAAAACCCGCCGTCTCTCCTGTCCCCGGATATTGGGGAGGTTACTGCGGCGGGCTGATTAACTGGGGCCGGTGCGCTCCGGCCATTGTGTCCAAGCAAGGCGCGCATCTCTCCTCACCTAGATCACTATAACCATTTTACCATTTCGAGGCGGACAAAACGGACGATCTTAAAAGCCATCTGTCGTGAGCCTTTCTCACCCCGTCCGCTGTATTCCCCCCTCCAATATGAAGGGCCACAGCCGCCCACGAAAACCCGTTAATGTACCGCAAGCTAAGGATTTGCCGTATCAGGCAATCATCCACCCCTGCTATATACCGATTCAGCCGATTATATTCGGCGATTGAGGCCTTGATCTTTCCCTCGATGATTGCCTTGCAGTCGGCTATTTCGGCGGCTATGGCGGTCTTGTCAGATATTCCCCCCACATGCGGGAGCCCAGTAATTTTTGGGGAGATATTCTGCGCAGCAGCCTCCAGTTCTCCGAGGCGTCGCTTCTCTTGCCCGATTTCGCGGTTGAGATAATACAGCTGTGACAATTCCCTCTTGGTCACTCCCCGTCCTCCTTAATCCGAAATACTCTGTACCCCCTGATTGTCCCCGATTTCTGACGGCACACCGCTTGGTATATGTAGCTCAACGGCACTCCAAGATACCGCGCTACTTCCTCTGCCTTACCCACGCAAAGGGGCAGCTCCAGCTCGTCCGCCGTGGTCGCCATGTAGAGGTTATAGGGTGCACCCATAGTCCTCCGCCTCATCTTCTGGAGGGTCTGGCAACGGCATCCAGTGGGTGACCTCCCCGGGAGAGCATCTCCACATCCAATTTCCGCACGAACTTATCCACCGCTCCTGCGTTCGGAGGGTTACCCCGTTTTTTTGTTTGATAGCCACCAGTACCTTGACCTTTTTGCGGCCTTGGTTTTCGGTCATCTGCTCCGGCATCATGTCTTCACACTTAATCCACATTATTTTTCCCACCTCATCCATCCTCGCCCCACAGTTGGGGCAGCACATGCTCCGCCACTCGTCTGGCTTGTACCTGTCACAGTGAGAGCATACCAGCCCGCCAGTGGGGTGCTCAATCCAGTGTCCGTGCGCCACCGGGATAACATCGGCAGCGGGAATTTCGCGCAATACACGTTTTACGTCTTTGATTGTTACAGTGGCCGGGAAATTGTCTACATCTACCTCCGAAATGCGGTCTCCTCCCTCATAGGTGAAACGAGATAACGCATCTTCTCTCTTGATATACTCAGCCATTTTCTTCCTCCTCTCTCGGCGCCCAGGCACTGCAATATCCATCCGGCCCAGGTGCCTCCACGTCGTCTACCATCTCCCACACACAGCCCATGGTCCCGCGCCATGCGCAGGACCCGCACCTTCCAATCGGCATGACAGTGCGCATGTTCCATGCGGTGAGGCACTCCATGTAACCATCTCTGTACACAACAGGTTTTCCGTTTTTCAGCGCTATTTCAGAGGTTGACCGAATCCCAGCCATTCCGCATTTTCTGCATTTCGCTTCATATATTGCCTCAAATGTAACCGAAGTACAATATCTTGACACCACTTCAAAGATCGGAGTACCTCCGCAAAACGGGCACGACAGCACAATCCCCTGTCTGGTGCACTCCTCCTGTGACTCGCGGTCGCCCAGCAAGGCGCGTCTGATTAGGTCGCTCATTTTCTTCTTCCTCTCTCGATCGCCGCCCGAAATACCACCACCATGCTGGGAAACGGGGCGCCGTTTTTGGCACCACCAAATTTAAGGCGTCCACACAGAAATCGCACCTCCGCCCGGTTATATATCCAGGTGTGGAACCACTTAGTGTCTGTCCGCGACGGGATAAGCATGACCACCGTCGCCCCTCCGTCCTGGCTCTCTATGTATGCCTTTTCCACCCATTTTCCGATCTCTCGCCCGTATGGAGGATTGCACCAGACAGTTTCCCCTGCCCAACTCTGGGCCAGCCCGTCCTGCTCCTTGGTGTAATAACGAGGGCATTTGCGGTTATTTTCGTTTGCAGCTACATCGATCGAAAAATGAAATTTCGCGTCCAACTGATCGAAAAAATCTTGTGGGGTCTCCCACTCCACGGTTTTACTTGACAATAGTGCTCTGTTCAATTTTCCACACTCCCTTGTGTTGTACTCCCCAAGCCACTGCCTCCTGGTGGCTCTCCACTGCAAGGTCAATCTTGCGCCCCTTGATGGCCCCGCCGGTGTCCTGTACCACCCGCTCCCCTATGCCGTCTATGTAGACCCGCGTCCCCAGCGGCAGGACGTCTGGGTCGGCGGCTATGGTCACCCCCGGCGTCACCGGCTCCCCGCTGGCGGTGGTGGGGTTGCCCCCGCAGATGTGGGGGTATTGCTCCGCGCAGTAGGCGTATACCGCAAACTCACCGGCGAAAATTCGCTGTTGAGATTCTACGTGAGCCATCACCGGCTCCGGCAATCTGGGTTCGGCGGCAGTCGCTGGCCGCTGGATGGTAAGCAGGGCAAGCAACATGATCAGATATTGGGCAAACTCACGCACCCCATTCTCACCCCTTTCAACACTGCTTCTTTGGTGACTCGTTCCCCCGTCATCCGTGAGAGGCAATCCAATGACAGTTCTAGCAAGCTTTCTGTACTTTCCCCTTCCTGGGCACTCCTGACCAGTTGGCTCAACCCCTCCCCTACCTTTCGCAGATTCTCCTGGTATTGCGCCAAACAGGCCGCCTGCCGCTTCTCGTCTTCTACAGCTCGCAGATATGTACTTTCTAGTGTTCTTCTCTCCTGTTGGGCCTGTTCTTTTGTGATTCGCCCGGCCCGCCAATCGCCATAGAGGCATCGCAGGGCCAGAAAGCAGGCCTGTTGCGACAGGCTTCCGCGATGGGGGAACTCTCCGCCGACGGACGCATCGTGTTCAATTTCTCGAAACTTCATCTGTGCCTCCTTTGTGCGACCTGTGCGACTGTGTGCGACTTGTGGTCGCACGGATTTTTTGGCTTACCTATGCGATTTTTAAAGCGTTGTGCGACTGTGCGACTTTTTCCGGAGATTTTGCTATATAGGGATTTTATGTTTTTTATTGTGCTAAAGTAGTAAATAACTAAAATGTACAAAAATTCTTTTCTATAAGGGGGTATGTCTAAAACGTCGCACAAGTCGCACATTTCGCACAACCGCATAACCATGCGATTTGTTCTAATATCCAAAGTCGCACATAAGTCGCACAACTCCTTATTCTTCCGACAAAAGGCCGTTTCCGACCTCCTCTTCCTCCGGCAAAACCAACACCACACAGTGGCATGGAGCCCTGTTGATTCGCTTGGTCATGTCAAATCCCTTGCTCCCGACTTCAATTTTTCCTGCTGACTTCGCCCAACTGAGGAATGCACGAGGGCTATATCCCTCGTCCTGACAGATGCGGTTGAAGACGCTGCGGACGATGTATGCCCTCCCGCGGTCGACTGCGCCCCAAACCTCATTCTGCTCACTCTCCCCGCAGAAGCGGTGGCGATTTTGCACCACGTACTCGCAGAGAAAGTCGTAGCAGCGGCCGTTCTGGTCTACACTGGCCCGGGTGCGGAGGAACTCGGAGATGTCCTCTAAAGAGAGAGCTCGCCCATCCTCGAAAAGCCAGTGGGTGGCCAGTTGGTCGGCCGTCAGGATGAGAGCGGCAGCCATGGCCTGTTTCTCGGTTGTGTCGTTCTCCCGCAGGGCTGACGAGAACCGGTTGAAAAGGCCCTCCGCCTCCTCAAACCCACCCTCTGTCAGCCGCTGTACAAACAGCCGGCCGGCATGGCCATAGTGGCGCTTGGCGGTGTTGGCCACTCCGCGCGGGTCGGAAAACAGCCGTTCCCGGCACTCCACCTCTACGATTCGGTTGACCGCTCCTCCGCCAGAAGATGCGCCGGTAATGGGCATTTCTCCCGACGTGAGGATACAGTTTTGCCAGGTAGGGGTCTGATCAGTGCCGCCGGAGCGGTTGCCTCTGGTTCGCCCCACCCCCTCGGAAAGCATATAGATGTCCTTGTCGAACTCCTTCTTGTCCTTGGCGATCTGGAGCTCATCGAGAATCAGGGGCAGAGAGTTGCAGAATGCTGCTGACCGCTCCCGCCCTACGGCGGTAGAGTTGAAGGTGTGGATGTACTTCCCCATCTCCGGATTGGCCCATACCGAGGCGGCCAGCATCAGCCCTACGGTCTTGCCCGCCTCGGTTCCGCCCCAGAGGTGGACAAAGAAAGGCAGGCACCCCAGCGGACCCACCAGCACACTGGCGAAAGACGCCGCCAGCACGATTCGCGCAGTGATCCCCTCCGCTGCCCGCACCTGTCGTGCCAAGTCGAGCCACTCTTCCAGTGATCCTCTGGCCTTGACGCTCTCAAAAAAGCTGCGGAAGTTGGCATCTCCGTCAAAGACCAGTTCGGACACATAGGGCGAGAAACCCTCTTCGCCGATCCACCCCAGTCTTCCCACGCTCTGTTTTTCTGGGATCTGATCGTAGTTGAGCCCCTCGATGTCGTGGAGATAGCGCACCAGATAGGCGGCTGATTCTGAAGTCACCGCTACCCCCACATTGGCCAGCTCAAGGATACTCTGCCGGCTGGCCAGGGTGCGCTTGTCCGCCGTGGTGTGGCGCCACTGCTTTCCCTTGCGAAAGGCAAGCACCAGCTTCTCCACCCCCGTGTCGATGTTCACCAGCCGCATCACCGGCAGGATGGGGTGGTTGCAGGCTACTACCTCCCGGTAATCCTCACTGATGGTCACACCGTACTCGTCTGCCTGCCAAGGGCCGGTGTCCAGCTCCATCTCCTGCCCCTCGAACTGGGTGACAGCCATCCCCACCGGCCGAGCAAGGGCCATCTGCTTTTTCACGTACTCCGAAAAGGCTTTCTTAAAGCCGGTGACCCGCACCTTCCGGGCCTGTTCGCTCATCCGCTGGAGCAGCCTGTCAAGCACAAATTTGTCGTCATAAAATTGGTAGAGGAACTCATAGGGGTCCGTCCCCTCCAGGTAGTCCTCCCGAGTGTAATTGGGAATTTGAATGGCTTCGATGGCTGTTCGCCTCCCATCTTTCAAAATTGCTGTTCTCTTCCAGCCAGTACTCCAGGTATGGGAGCCGATGGGCGGCCTCTACCCAGCTTGCCGGCAAGGCCGGCGGTTCTCCCTCCCCATTCCATCGAGAAGGGCGTTCTTCTCCTAACCTCAAGCCCCGAATTTCGGCGCAGAAGGCCGCTGTCAGCGACTGGTAAGCCTTCTTCCCATCTTCTCTCCTGCGGCGCTCCTGGGCTCGTTTTTGGGCGACTTCTGCCGCCTTTCTTCTGGCCCGTTCGTCCCTCTGCCCGCGCATAAGGCCCAGGCCGAAGTCCTCATCTAACCGGACCAGTGCCTGCGGATATGTAAGGCCAAAAAGGCCCATCACCAGGTCGATCACCGAGCCCCCCGCCCCGCAGACAAAGCAGTGGAACCGCTCGTCTGTGTAGGCAAAGTTGGGGTCTTCCCCCTGGTGGATGGGGCAAGGTATCCGCCCCCTGGAGGAGGTGGGGAGACCGTATCGGAGCAACACTTCGGGCACCGTGATCCGCGCCTTGACCTCCTCCACCGCGCTCATGCTGCACCGCCTTCCAATCGTTCTTTGGCCCAATAGTAAAGGGTGCTGTAGATGATTCGACCGCTGTCCTCCGGCTGGCAGAAAAGCAAGGTGATACCGTAGCGCACCTGCCATGCTAACAGGCTGGCGGCCAGGGCCTTGGGGGCCATCTTGCTGCGGTAATCATGGGAGTATATCTTCCTCCAGCTAGCGTTCTCCACCAGCAGAAACACCTTCACCCCCGCCGCTTTAGCCCGTAGGAACTCCGCCTCAAAACGCCGCCGGTCTACTGTAAAGTTTCCGGCGATCTCGTCCAGGTTGGCCTTGCGCTCGATGACCACCTCGTCCTCCAGGCTCAAGAACCCTCCCTGCTCGTCGGGGAGTAAAGCGGTGTAGTCCCCGCAGGGAAGCTTCCCTCGCTGCACAGGAATTTTCTTTTTCCCCAGGGTGTCTTCGATGTGGTTCCACACCTGCTCCCGGGTGTCCACCAGGACGCCCATCTCTTGCAGCCGCCCTTTTACCTGGGTTTCGCTATACCTCCTACGCATGATTAGAAGGGCAGGTCATCATCGTCCGCCAGTTCCTCAAAGTCCTGCACCTGCTGGCGGCTGGGCTGCTCTCCTTCCCAAGGAGGGAGGGTACCTTGTTTGTCCCGGTGGATAAACCACCGCACCTTCAGGTACCCTCGATCGTCTTCTGCCAACCTGGCGGCACCGGCTGCACCTATCCAACCCAAAATCTCGTTGTCCTCGTCGGCAATGCCAAAGCTGTCTTTGAGGGAGGTCAGGTTGCGGTTGAAGTAGTCGTTTTTTACGATATAGTGTTTGATGCGGATGTTCGACCCGCTGGGCCGTACCGCCACCACCAGCATAGGGTTACCACTTTTGCTCACCGTCTCCTCCACCTCGGTGATGGCCACCCGGTAATCTCCGGGCTCCAGCCGGGCGCTCTCTTCTCTGCGGTATCCGTCAAAAATACTCATTTTTATTCTCCTCTCTTTTCGTCTAGATAGGTGGCTTCCATATCTGCCAGATGCAGCTTCACTGCCAGTGGGCAATGATCAAAGGCTGTAGAAACCGCGTAACTGCCACCCTTAGTCGCATCGTCAAAGCCACCCATGTGCCATCGGATGGCCAGAGCTTCGCTGGTCTTAAGGCGCATGAACCGCTCAATGAGAAAGACCGACTTCTCACCGTGGCCGTAGGGGAACTGATCCTCTACCTGGTAGAAGGGCACCTTCTCCCACCGGCCGGTCTGTTCATCCTTCACGTTGCGGCTGCTGACCTTGTAGAAATTGGCTTTACAGAGGTCGTGGAGTAGGCCGCAGACGGCCAGGGTTTCGGGTGTCTCTTCCGGCGCCAGGGCGCAAAGTCGCTTGTAAACGTTCACGCTGTGCTCGCACAGCCCGCCAGGATAAGCGCCGTGGAATCGGGTGGATGCCGGGGCAGTAAAGAAGTCGGTGGTCTCCAGCCAAGCCAACAGCCGGTCGGCCCCCGGCCGGGTGATCTTCTGATATGCGTTCATAAAGTCCATATTCGGCATCAGTCTCTTGCCCTCCATTTTTCTGCGTACAGTTCATCCAGCTCGGAAAACTCCAAATACTGAACAAATGGTTTTACAATCGTTTCAATTTCCGGGGTCTCGTTTCGGGTGTAGATCTCCCGATACAGGTCTCTCCCGTTGCTCACCAAATAGGTGAACCTCTCCACCTCCGGGCAGCAGGCAAAATACATGGGGTGCTGAGGGCTGTCTAGGTATTTTCCCGGACGGTAGCTGTGGGAGAATTTGATGTCGTAAATCTCCCCGGCCTTGAGGACGTCCAGACGGCCGTAGAGGAGGAATGGAATCCCGTCAATGACCATGTCTCGATAGGCGGCCACCTGAAAGGTTCCTCCACGGACAATCTCTCCTACCTGCCGGATTCCCTCTGCCCATTTGTGCCCCCTTTCCGGCTCCTCGCCCTCACACCAAGCGGTAACCAGATTCTCAAACTGAATGCCGTCCTGGATGGGCTTTGTCCGGGGCGTAGGCTGCCGGTGCAGGGTCTTCAAGAAGTCCTCCTGTGCCCGCTGCGGATCGCTGGCCTTGTACATCCACAGCCAGGCCGAAAGGAGTGACTGGGTCAGCAGCAACCTATTCCTTGACATAGGCCCCCGCCTCTCTGTCCCAGTGCATCCCCAGCGCCTTGATTTTGGCCGCCAGTAGGGCTTTTGCCTCTCGTTCGCTGGTGAGGTAGTGGGAGAGCTTCTTCAGCTGATGGGCTGTTTCCAGGGCAGTGGCAGGGTCGTGAATTCCTTCAATCAACTCCCGCGCCTGTTCCATAGCCGCTTCATAGGCTTCTTGCTCTCCCCGATGGGCCTCCGCCTCCTGGCGGATATTCTCCCGGGCTCGTTCAAAGAGCCGGTTCAAAAAATCGTTGGGGACGCCGTCATCCAGCCGGGGCAGTTTGAGCAGACCCTGCACCCCATAGCAGCCCTTGGCAAAGTACTGCTCGGTGGGGGTGAATCCCACCAGCCGGTCTTCCCCCACCATCTGCATGAAGCAACCCAAATCACAGGGCTGCCAGACGATGTCCCGGGCCGCTCCTTCGCAAAGGAGCCTCTGCCGGGTCACGTCTCCGTCCCTCTGCTCCACCGTGTGGAAGACATAGATGATGTTTTTGTTCAGGGTGTATTTTAGCCAGTTGGTGAAGCGGACGAACTCTGCCTTTACCGCGCCAAACCCTTTCAGGGAGATGGCCCCGTTCTTCTGCCGGTTCAGGGAGGGGTTGTCCCGCATGGCCCAGTCCTGCAGGTAGGTTACAAAGCTGCCGCCGGTGTCAATAACGATGGTCTGGCAGGCCTTTACCTGCGGGCTTTCCAGGTCTTTGAGCACCTCTTCGTATGTATCTGCCTCAATGGTGGTTTTGCGGTGGGCTGCCCTGACCCGGGCAACCCCCTTGTCGAAGTCGATGAGCACCGGGTCCGGCGCCGAGAGGGCCAGGGTGGTCTTCCCGATCCCCGGGCTCCCGCTGATAATCATGGAAAATTTTTGATTGCTGAAATCCATTTCAGCCGGCTGCAAAATTGCCATCTCTATCTCTCCTTAAATGGTCTCATACTCGAACTGGCCGTGGTTGCACAACCAGTGAAAATAGGTCTCTGTCAGAAAGTTTTCACAAAAATCCGTGATCAGACCGGCAACATCGTATTCTTGCGAGGAGAGAAACTCGGTTCCTCCCATGATCCGCAGATAGCCACAGAACTGCTGCCAGTGATCTTGTACAAACTCATTTCGGTCTTCTGTTTCAGCTGCGCGAAACGCCGCTCTATTTAGGTGCCGGCTGCAAAGGGCTTCGCCGCAAAAGACACCAACTGCATCTTGACCACAGCACTCGCAGCGGGGCCGGTCATCCAAAGGAGCGTTGGGACAGCCGGGGGGACAATGAACCTGCCTACAAATCTCACACATTGACATTCTCCCCTTCTCGGCCTATACTGTGGGTGTAGATTTTCTTTGCACTGCCGTCCGCGATGTTTGCACCATCGTGGGCGGCTTTCTCTATTTTCAAGGCCATCTCAGGGCCGTCTCGACCGTCTCGCGGGAAAACCAGTTGAATATTTTCGAGAGGTTCATGGAGAATGTCCATCACCCGATAGACCTCATCCAGCCGCCACCTGCTTGCGCCCTTTGCTGTCCCATCGTTCAGTCTGGTCCGCAGGGTTTCAGTCGATATCCCGATGGCCTCTGCCAATTCGGCTGACGTTTTATAGCCTTTCTGACTGGCCAGAAAACGAAGATACCTGTACTTCACGGGACGAAACAATTTGCCTTGCATTTTCATTTCCCCTTCCTCTTCCTAATTCTTTTCGTCCTCTCGATCTCGATGACGGTTTTGGCGTTGTAGTCGCCCCTCCACTCCCGCTCCTTGCGCTTGAGCTCCTCTGCTGCCTGCTTGGCTTTGCGGTAATGGATGCATTTATCGTGGTCAAAGCACTCATTGTGCTTGGGGCAATCCATACACGGGTAGATCATCTTTTCGCCTCTCCTCTCCATACCAGCAGCGCCGCCACAATGCAGCCAAGGCCACAAGCAGCAAACCCAATTACGTGGGTTAGACTGGTTCCTGCGTCGCTCATGCCACCAGACAGCAGCAGGAGCGCCGAGCCGATGGCGGTTAGTTTTGTGGGGCTCATGCTGTTTCCTTCCTTTCTTCCGCTTCCATGAGGCCAAGTGCCTCAATAAGCAGTTCCTTGGGGCTTTTTTGCCGCTCTTTCTGCGGACGCCCTCGGCGGCGAAATTCTACTCCGTCGGGCGGAAAAACAATGTGTAGCCGCTCCGGGGGCTCTCTGATGATCTCTAACACTCGGTACATCTCCGACTGCCTCCAATTGGCTCTGCCTGATAGGCGATCGCTCGCAGATGTTGGAGACGAAAAGCCGAGAAGTTGCGACAGATACGAAACATCCACTCCCAACTCTCGGAGTCTCTGTCGAAGGTAGCGATATGTATCTGGCGATTTTCCCATGGTGTTCACCTCCTTTCTTTCCTCCTTTTTGCGGTGGTTTCCTCACTTAAATCCCTAATGCAGATTGCGCAAGCGGTTGCTGCTGCTATTTCGTCTGCACTACTGCCCCATTGACCTGGAAAGTAATTTCAAATACTGCTGATTCTCCGGCATCCTGGCTTACCCTGTAGGACAAAACGTCGTCGATTTCTTGTCCATCAATAAAAATGCGTGTCGCACACCCGTCTCCACGAATCTCTGCCGACTTCGCCAAGCTCTTCACCTCCTCCCCCGCTTCGGCGGGGATTTTTACTGTCCGTTTTATTGGACATTCTTTGTGTTATCCTCTATACAAAGGATTTTTCTAATGCTGGACACAATTCCTGGGGTGGAGAGTTCTCCTGTCTCAATCTTGTGAAGATAGGAGCGGTCAAAATATTTCCCCGTGTCCTGCCGCACTTGCTCAATCAGCCATTCTTTTGGTTGGTTAATATCCACAAGTGCGTGATTGATTTCCTTGCCAAGTTGACAAAGTTGCTTCTTTGCCAAAGACATCACCTCCCTTCCTATTGACTTTTACACGAACGTATAATATATTATGAGTTGTCAACACCTTTTCTACTACTCGTTCGCGTCTCTGTGTCTAAATACTACTACACGCACGAGTAATAGTCAACAGGGAATTATTACGCGCTCGTATATTTTACGAAGTGCACAATTGAGGTGCGTGTATTATGTCAAAGCTGTACAGTATTCTTGCGGGGCTATGTGATGAGAGGGGTATAAGCCCATACAGAATGTGTAAAGATACCGGAATTCAGCCAAGTGTTATGACCGACTTAAAAATGGGGAGGAGACACACAGTAAAGGCGGAAACCGCCTCCAAATTGGCAAACTACTTCGGAGTTTCCGTTGACTACCTCCTCGGGAACACAGACAAAAAAGAAAAAGCCCCCGCCGAAGAAGGCGGAGGCATTACAGATGAAGAACTAAAATTTGCGCTGTTTGACGCGCCGGAAGAAATAACCGATGACATCATGGATGAGGTCAAGCGGTTCGCAAAATACGTAGAGGAACAAAGACGGAATGGACATATTAAATAAGCTGTATAGACTTGCCGAAAAGGACGGCATTTCTGTTCTGCGTCTCAATTTGCCGCTCACAAAAGCACTCTCGCTACTTGAAAATAGCACTTGCTACATAGGGATTGATGAAACTCAATTTGAGACATCGGCGGAGAAAAAAGCAGCTCTTGCCCATGAACTGGGGCACTGTAAAACGGGAAGCTTTTACAACCAATATAGCCCTTTTGATTTGCGGGAACGGCATGAGGTTCGGGCCGATCGGTGGGCAATCGAAGAAATCATACCTCGACAATACTTCAACGATGCAATAAATTCCGGAGTAACGGAACCATGGGAACTGGCAGAACTCTTCAACGTCCCACAGCGGTTTGTAGAAAAGGCCGTAGAATACTACTATATGTTAGACTTGGAAGAAAAAAGACCCGCCCAGCGGTAAGGCGCTGGACGGGTAACGGATAGAGCAGATAGTTTGGGAGCCATCTGCCCTGTCAGTATAGCATATTTTGGCGGGAGGGTGCAACCATGAGAAAAAATGAAGCCATCTGGATTGAAAAAAGCCAACGCTGGCAAATCAAAGTTCAGAAGGATGGAGTACGCAGGGCTTTTTACAGCTCCACCCCTTCCAAAAGGGGGAAAATTGAGGCGGAAAGGAAAGCAGATAACTGGCTGGCCTCCAATACCAAAAACGAAAACATTCGCTTCGCCCCGCTTTGGGCTGATTTTCTCGCAGAAGTGCATCTAACCACCAGCACATCTAATTACCGAAACCATGAACTGCACGGGAGACGATGGTTTCTCCCTCGTCTGGAGCACAAATATGCCCGCGACATCACCATCCAAAACTGGCAGGACTGCTTGAACGACGCCTATCGATCCGGGCTTTCAAAGAAAAGCATCAAGAATATACGCGGATCAGTGACCGCCTTTTATAAATATTCTTTCAAGCGCGGCATTCCAATGGTTCGGCCAGAGTTTTTGGAAATACCTAGAGACGCGCCCGTCGGAGAGAAAAAAATCCTCCAGCCAGACAATATGAAAACGCTTTTTTCGGAGGACACCATTGTCCGATACGGGAAGGAAGAACCGGCCTTTTTCATCCATGCGTGGCGGTTTATGGTGCTTGCAGGGCCGCGCCGAGGAGAACTCTGCGGGATTGACCAAAGGCAAGACCTAAAGGGAAACACACTCTTTATTCGCCGCTCCATCAACCACTACAATGAGGTGACCGGCGGGAAGACAGACAACGCCCAGCGAGGATTCGTCCTCTCTTCCCGAGCAATGGAAGAAGTCGAGGCGCAAAAAGAGATGCTAAAGCGTCTGGGCATAAAAAGCCGATGGCTATTCCCCGACGAAAACGGAGATCGGTTAGACCCCAAGCATCTATCAAAAAAATGGGAAACATACCGAAAGCAGCATGGAATTTCATGTAGCTTGCATGAGCTACGCCACACCCTGATCTCAGTTGCAAAAGCAGACGTACCAGAAGAACTTCTCAAAATGATTGTTGGCCACAGTGCCAACATGGACACGTTTGGCGTCTACGGCCACGAGGTGGACGGGGAGCTGGAAAGGGCGGCCAAACTTCTGGACAAGGCCTTCGATCGCATTCTAGAGTAAAAACAAAAATGGGTTCAAAAGTGGGTTACTGGAAGCAAGAACCGCTCAACAAATCGCATTGTTGAGCGGTTCTTTTGGTGCCGGTGGCCGGACTCGAACCGGCACGCTGTCACCAGCGGTGGATTTTGAGTCCACTACGTCTGCCAATTCCATCACACCGGCATTTTTAGTACCCTGTTATTATATACGTTCCCCCTGCAAAATGCAAGCCCTTTTCCCTCTCCCTCCATGGGGGATCATGCCTCCTTTCCGGCACCCGTCTCCCGCTGCCGCCGCGCCCGAAAATAGGCCCGGTTTTGCCGCACCGAGGGGTGATCCGGCTTACTGAGGGCGGCCAGTTCGTTCTCCTCTTCGGCCCGGCGCCAGTCCCCCAGGTGGTCATAGCAGACACACAGCTGAATGTGGGGCAGGAAGTCGTAGCAGTCGGGCTCTGTAAAGCCGCCCGATGCGGGGTCAAAGGGGATTTCCAGCGCCTGGCGGTACCAGTACATCGCCCGCTGCCAGAGCCCCCTATCGAAAAAGCGGCCGGCAATGTCGCAGCAGATCTCCGCCCGCGGCCGGTCAAAGGCAAAGCTCCAGAACAGGGCCCGCAGCGCCCGTTCCGGCTGCCCCTGGCGCTCCAGGCAGCGAGCCAGCTCCCGGCAGGCGCTCACCTGGTTTTCCACCCAGCCCTGGCCGCTTTCCAAAAAGGCCGTCAGCACCCGCTCCCCCTCCTCCAGCCGGCCGGCATAGCAGAGTTCCCGCGCAAAGTAGAACTGCTGTCGGGGGGAAAGGGGGCCCTTGGCCGCCTCCTTTTCAAAGATGCGCAGATTTCGCTCCGGGTCTCGGCGGTGGAGCTTTTGGTGGGTGACGGCGATTTCCCGGCGGATGACCCGGCCCCGAGGAGTCACTGCCTCGTGCACCGCCCCCTCAAAGCGGAACCCCCGGTCCCGCCGCCAGAGCCGCTCCCGGTAAAAGGAGAAGGTGGGCCGTCCCGCCTGGTCAAAGGCGGTGTTGTAGCGCAGCATCACCATGTCCACCGATCGGTCCAGCTCCCCTTTGAGGGCAATCAGCGCCTCCCTGTCTGCGGGCAGCAGCACATCGTCGGCGTCCAGCCAAAAGAGATACTCCATCCGCCCCTTCTCCAGGGCGAAGTTGCGGGCGGCGGCAAAGTCGTCGCACCAGGGAAAGTCATACACCCGCGCCCCCTTTTCCAGGGCGATCTGCCGGGTGCGGTCCTTCGATCCGGTGTCCACCACGACCACCTCGTCGGCCACCCCGGCCACACTGTCCAGGCAGCGGCCCAGAACGTCCTCTTCATCCCGAACAATCATGCAAAGACTCACAGTCGCCAAACCCCATTCCCCCTTCTCCCCGCCGAGACGGCGGCATGGGCCAGTCTATGCGCCAAAAGGGTAGGCTGTTCCCCCGCAAAAATTTTCTCTTTTCCCCCCTGCAGTCGATTGCACTGGCGGGTTTTTCCATGTAAAATAGCAGTGTTCCGCCCATTTTCGACCGGCGTTGCGGGGGTGCGGCAGAGGGGTTTCGCCCCTCTTCCCCGGCGGCCGGGCGGGCGGCGATCTGCATGTGAGGAGGAGTCCCCTTTGCCAAACACCTTGAAAGGAATTGTCTACACCATCGCCTCGGCCGTCATCTTCGGCATCACCCCCGTTCTCAGCAAACTCACCTACTCCATGGGCAGCAACGCCTCGATGGCGGCCTGCTTTCGCGGGCTGCTCTCCCTGCCGGTGCTGCTGTGCATCCTGCTGGCCCTGCGCATCCCCCTCAAGATCACCCGCCACCAGTTGGTCTCGGTGATCGTCTGTGGGCTGGTGGGCTCCACCGCCACCGCCATCACCCTCGGCATCTCCTACAACTACATCCCCGTGGGGATGGCCACCACCCTCCACTTCATCTATCCGGTGCTCACCACCGCCGCCTCGGTCGTCTTTTTAAAGGAAAAACTCTACCGCTACAAGGTGGTGGCCCTGGTGCTGGCCACCGCCGGCATCGCCACCTTTATGGAGCCGGGCGGCAGCCTCATCGGCATTCTGCTGGCCCTCTCCTCCGGGGCCTTCTACACCTTCTACATCATCTGGATGGACAAGAGCGGCCTCAAAAACCTAAACTCCTTCCTCCTGACCTTCTACCTCTCCCTGGTCATCAGCCCGGCCTCTGCCCTCTACGGCGCCCTCACCGGGCAGTTCACCCTCTCCCTCACCGCCACCGGCTGGGCGCTGACGGCGGCCTCCTCCCTCTTGGCGGCCGTGGGGGCCATGACCCTCTTTCAATTGGGGCTGCGCCATGCCGGCCCCTCCCTGGCCTCCATCCTCAGCATGTTCGAGCCCATTACCAGCGTGCTGATGGGGCTGTTCTTCCTGGGGGAAGGCATCTCCCCCCTCAAGCTGGGCGGCTGCGCCCTCATCCTCTGTTCCGTCGCCCTCATCGCCCTGCACCAGCGGGGAGAGGTGCGCCGCCCCGAACCGGACGCCCCCGCTTTACAGGAGGAGGACGAACTGCCCTCCATCCGCTGATTTCTCCCCTGCCCGTCACCCACCACAAACGGCGTCTGCCCGCGTGCCATCCCCGCGCGGCAAACGCCGTTTCTTTGATTGGAAGCGCCCCTTTCCCCAAGAGTGCGGCAAGGACAGAACAAGATCCGCCGCCGCGTTGTAAAACCCCGGCGCAGCGGCAGGGGAGCGGGGCAATGGCCCCCCTCTCCTTTGACCGTGTCGCTGCCCTTCCCTTTGACAGCAGGGAACCGTATCGGCCAAGCGGCACCGGAAACACCAACCCGTCACCCCTGTGGCCTGCGGCGGATAGCTCCCTTTCGTCCCCTCCCTTCCCGACGACGCCCCTCCCTGGCCGCAGCTTTCCGGAAGGGCCCTCTGTATGGGGAGAACAGCTGACTTCGTCCCTTTCCAGCGGCCATCCTCTGCGGTAGACTCTCCTCTCCGCCCGCGCACAGAAAAACAGATGGAAGTGATAAAAAAGCGGCATTCGCAGACATCGGGCAGGGCCCTCTCACGCAGAAAAAGCGGTCTGCCATGCTCTACACCTGTACGGTCCTCCGTTTTCCCCCCTCTCTCAAAGAGAGCGACGGACAGGGAAGATCGCCGCATCCCGTCGATTTTGCGGAATGGTCGGCGCTGTGGCGACGCGCCGGTCCAATCTCCCCCCTTCGGCTGCACTGTGGCAACCTTCCGCCGGAAAAAAACGCCTTTCCCCTCTGCTCCCCTAAGGCCGTTGAAATCCACCCCAACCCCTTCCCGTCGGTCTCCCCGCCAAATCATGCCGATTCTCACACAGCTCTTTTCCCAGTGGCCCGCAAAGGGGTCCTTTCAAGACGGCGACCAATCGGCTGTTTCAAACGCCCCAAAGGGCTCTGCGCAAATGGGGGATCTCCCTTCCCCGCCCCAGTGCACACCGCTTTTTTGTGGGGAGGGCAGCGCCCTTCCCCGCAGCACAGACCCGCTATTTTGAGAAGGGAGGCCGCTTTCAAGCATGTCCTCCTCTATTTTCTTCAATTTTCTCCCGATTGCGCCCTCTTTTTGGCAATTTGTTTGCAGTTTTTCGATAAAATTGCTATGATATGGGTATCTGAACACATCGACAGATCGGAGGAGAAATCGCTGTGAAAAAAGAGACCTTTTCCCTGGAGTCTTACGGCCTGCCCACCCAGCTGGCCTGCTACCTCTACCTGCCCGACGAGGGGGCGCCCAAGGCGGTGGTGCAGCTCTCCCACGGCATGTGCGAGTACATCGAGCGCTACGAGCCCCTCTGTCGCTTTCTCACCGACCGGGGCTACGCCGTCGGCGGGGCCGACCACCTGGGCCACGGCAAGACCGCCGGCGGGGAGGAGGCGCTGGGCTACTTTGCCGAGAAAAACGGCCACCTCTACCTGACGGAAAATTTGAACGTGGTCTGCGAACAGCTGCGGGCCCGCTTCCCCAGTCTGCCCTACTTTCTGGTGGGCCACAGCATGGGCTCCTTCATCGCCCGGGACTTTTTGGCCAAATACGGCGCCAAACTCACCGCCGCCGTCATCAGCGGCACCAGCGGCGGCAACCCTGCGGCCAGGTGGGGGATGCGGCTGGCCAAGCTGCAGATCGCCCTGGGCCAGGGGCAGAAGCCCGGGCGGCTGCTCAACAAGCTGGCCTTTGCCGGCTACAACAAGCGCTTTGCCGGGCGCACCCCCTACGACTGGCTCTCCCGGGACGAGGCGGTGGTGGACGCCTATGCCGCCGACCCCTACTGCACCTTTCTCTTCACCTCCAGCGCCTTTCTGGACCTCTTCAAGATCCTCTCCCGGGTCTCGGTGCCCGAGTGGGCCGAGTCGGTTCCCAAAGACCTGCCCATCCTTCTCCTCTCGGGGGAGGAGGACCCGGTGGGCGACTACGGCGAGGGCCCGAAGGCCGTGGCCCAACGGCTCAAGGACGCCGGCGTGAAAAAGGTGACCTGCAAGCTCTACCCCGGCGGCCGCCATGAGATGTTCAACGAGACAAACCGGCAGGAGGTCTACGAGGACCTGCTGGCCTTTTTAGAGGGGCACCTGCCGCCAACCGACAAGGGAGGAGAGAGACTGTGAACACCGTGACCCTGGGCCGCACCGGCCTCACCGTCAACAAAAACGGCTTTGGCGCCCTGCCCATCCAGCGCATCCCCAAGGAGGAGGCGGTGGCCATCGTCCGCCGCGCCCTGGACGGGGGCATCACCTTCTTCGACACCGCCCGCCTCTACAGTGACAGCGAGGAAAAGCTGGGGGCCGCCCTCGCCGGCCGGCGGGGGGAGGTCGTCCTCGCCACCAAGACCCCCGCCACCGACGCCGCCGGCTTCTGGCGGGACTTGGATGCCTCGCTGGCCGCCCTGCAGACCGACTACATCGACCTCTTTCAGTTTCACAACCCCGCCTTCTGTCCCAAGCCGGGGGACGGCAGCGGCCTTTACGAGGCCATGCTGGAGGCCCGCGAACAGGGCAAGATCCGCTTCATCGGCCTGACCAACCACCGGCTTCACGTGGCCCGAGAGGCGGTGGAATCCGGCCTCTACGACACCCTGCAGTTCCCCTTCTGCTACCTGGCCTCCCCCGACGACCTGGCCCTGGTGGAGAGCTGCCGCCAACACGGCGTGGGCTTTATCGCCATGAAGGCCCTCTCGGGCGGACTCATCCAAAACAGCGCCGCCGCCTACGCCTTTTTGGCCCAATTTGAAGGGGTCCTCCCCATCTGGGGGGTGCAGCGGATGGCCGAACTGGAAGAGTTCCTCGCCTACGGCGAAAACCCGCCCGCCCTCACCGAGGAGTTGCAGGCCCTCATCGAGCGGGACAAGCTGCAACTGGCAGGGGATTTCTGCCGCGGCTGCGGCTACTGCCTGCCCTGCCCGGCGGGGATCGAGATCCCCAACGCCGCCCGGATGTCTCTGATGCTCCGCCGCTCTCCCCCGGCCCCCTGGCTGGGCGAGGAATGGCAGGCGAAGATGGCCAAAATCGACGACTGCATCCACTGCAATCACTGCGTCAACCACTGCCCCTACGGGCTGGACACCCCCAAACTGCTGCGCCAAAACTACGAGGACTACAAGACCTTTCTCAAATAAAAGCCTTTAAACAGAGGGGGAGGGGAAGCCATCTGGCTTCCCCTCCCCCTCTGTTTGTCCATCACTGTGAGACGGTCAACTCGCCCTCTCCCCGGTTTCCCAACAGGTCCTGGGCAACCAGGGTGTAGTGGCCGCTGGGCAGATCGAATCGGGCGCGCTCCCCCTCGGCCTCCAGAGGGCGATAGAGGGCGCCGTCCGCCCCCAGCAGGAAGCTGCGCGCCCAGTCCACCCCGGCGGGGTCTGTCAGCCGTACCGTCACCAGCCCCGCCTGGCTGTACGCCTCTGCCAAGGCGGGGGGCTCTTCATCGGCCCCGGCCACCGACACGGCCGTTTGGACGCGCCTTCCGTTGCCCCCCTCGGCCTGCAGGGTGTAGCTGCCGTTTTTCACCGGCAGCAGGGAAAAACCGTCCTCCCCTCGCTCCAGAGCGTAGCAGTTGCCGTCGCTGTCCTCCAGCCAGACCGTTTCCGCCCCCGCCACCCGGGCGGTGAGACCGGCCCGGCCCTCTGCTTGCCAGACGGCTGCCTCCAAAATTTTGGGGGCCGGCAGCAGGGTCAACCCCGCCGTCACCGCGAGGACAAGGCCGGCCGCCCCACCCGCCGCAGGGAGGGGGATCTCTCCCAACTGCCAGAGAGAGGGCTGCTCCCCGGCCCGCCGCAGGGCAATGCCCAGGGGCAAAGCGGCGGGCAGCCAGCCGGACAGACTTCCCCGCAGGGCCTTCTGGGCGCGGTCCAACTCCCGCTTCACCGTCATCTCCGAACAGTCCAGGACGGCGGCGATCTGGGGCAGGGTTTGGCGCTGAAAGTAGCGCAGCACCACCGCTTGGCGCTGCCGCTGGGGCAGCTTGTCCAGCGCCGACAAAAGGGCAGCCGTCCGCCCCCTTCGGTCGGCCGCCGCCTCGGGCAAGGTGTGGGGGTCCCGGTCGGGAAGGGAATCCAACAGCTCCTCCCCCGAGGCGGCCCGCCACGCCTCCACCCGGCGCAGGTTTTGACTGGCAAAATAGGTGCTGCGGTTGAGGTAGGCCACCAGCGCCCGGGGGTTGCCCAGCTCCCCCATGTGGCGAAAGAGGGAGAGATAGCTCTCCTGCACCGCCTCCTCCGCCAGGGCGTCGCTCCCCAACAGGGCCCTGGCCTGCACCCACTGCGCCCGGCAGGTGGCGCGGTAGAGCTGGGCAAAGGCCTGTTCGTCCCCCTCCCTCGCCCGCAAGAGAAGCTGTTCCAACTGCCGGTGTCCCATCCGCTTTTCTTCCAACCTTTTCCACCCCTCTTCCCTTGCAGCTCTTTAAAGGGTAGTTTACTATAAAAAGCGCACCTTCTGCAAGGGAAAAAAGCACGCGAAGCCTCACTTGGGAAAATGTGCGAAAAATGTCAATTCGCTGTTCTGTTTTCGACCTTGCCGTACTCATATAAAAGATAGGACAACTCTGCCCCTCTGTATCGGGCGCAATTTTGCCAGAGGAACACCTCCACCCTCCCTTTTCAATAACCACATCTGGCGTCAAATCAGTTTTCATTATAAACAATAGGAGTGAATGGTCATGCGTTATCAAAAAAAGGGGCCAAAGCGACTCACCGCTCTCCTGCTGGCAGGGGTGCTGACCCTCGGGCTCGTCCCGCTGCCCACAAGCGCCGCCGGGGACGACAGCTTTGTCTCCTCCAACAACCTCAACGACATCTTCGAGTGGAACGACCCCAGTGGATTTGGCGCAGGCATAGGCATCAGCGGCAACAGCATCCACTTCTGCAACACCTCCGCCTCCGTTTTGAAAGATGGGTATCGCACCGGTTCTGCCGGCGCGCGCAGCAAGCGCTGGGTGTCCCTGGAGGCCGACTGGGAAGTCGGAGGGACCTTTGACGTCACCATTGATACGAATACCCCCCACGTCTATACTCGGGGCTTTGTCGTAATAAAGGCCCGTGACACCAAGCAGATCCTCTTTTCTGCCGGCAAGTTGGACACTAGGATTGGTCTGCAACTTATGACCGGCACCGCAGCTGCGCCCAACACTGTAACTGTCGCAGAGAAAAAACTGGATCTCTCCTACTTTAAAGGTTCCAAGAATTTTCGCATCACTTATACAGCCGCCACCGACATCCTCTCCTGCACCTATGGGGACTATACCCTTACATATAAAATGTCCGACTTCTTTGGCTCTGCCAAAGAAGTCACTGTGACCCTCGCCGGCACCATCTGCTGGCAGGACGGAAAAACCGCCCCCGCTTCCGACGTCCAAGGCACCTTCAGCACAGCCGCCTACACCAAGTACTACCCCCAATTTGTCAAGACCGAGGTACTGCAAACCAATGGCACCCCCTTCCCGACAAACAGCCCGCCGGTCAACAGCCAAATCGTCATGGTCAAATCCACAGTCAAAAATGCCAACGCCGGTGCTGGTGGGCAAGCCGTCCCCTGCACCCTCAAGCTGCTGCAGGGCGATTCCACCTACCCCACTGCCGGGATCGTCCCCCTCACCGCCGCCGAGGGGCAGCAGATCGTCGCCAACGGAGCAGCCGTCCCCGCAAATACCGACATTATAAACAGCGGTATCCCCTTCAAGATGACCGGCGCGGGAGACAACACCATTACCTATCTGGCCAGGATCGCCAATCCCTCCGGGGCGGCAGTCACCGTGGGCCAGACCATTGCCGACGACTTCTTCCAATCTCACCGCTACTCCAAAGCCGAGCTGATTCCCGCCATCCCCCTGGTGGCCGGCGACCCGGACCCCGAACCTGACCCCGACCAACCACAGCCCGTCCCCGGCACCGACTACCACTACACCCGCACCCCGGCCAACCAAAACGGCTGGAATACCGGCGCAGTCGAAATTGCCTTCAGCCCCGGCACCTTCAACCAATTCAACATCCGCGATGGGGTCGGGAACTTGGTTGTCGGCCTCCACTCCGGCAACCCCCAGCAGCACTATGACGGCGAGACCGGGGGCATTCCTCTTTCCTACCAGGCCGTCAACACCGCAAACGGCAAGCTCTCCTCCACCGTCAGCGACACGGTGAAAATCGATGGTACCCCGCCCACCCTGACGGCCTCCGGCACCGCCCTCACCGCGGCAGACAGCCTCTCGGGCGTCTGGAAGTTGGAGCGGCAGAACCCGGTCACAGGGACCTGGTCGGCGGCCAAGACCTTTTCCCTCAGCTCCTCCGGCAACGGCTCTGCCTCCCAGACCTTTACCCCCACCCAAAACGGGATCTACCGGGCGGTGGACGCGGCGGGCAACCCCTCCGCCGCCACCCTCCCCGTCACCGTCAACGACCCGCCTGAAATCGCGGTCAAAGACGAGCCGAACCACCACAGCCCCCAGGCCCCCACCGTTTCCACCGACGAAGCGGGCCTCACCCACGCCGTCTACACCGACTCCATCGAGGAGATCATCACCGATCCCCCCGCCTACGGCGGCGCCCTCACCGGCAGCGACCTGAAATCCATCATCGAGGGCCGCTACCAGTTCACCTCCCACTCGGGGACCCTCTCCGGGCAGTTGGTGTCCATGACCCAAAATGGGGCGGACATCTCGGCCACCGGCCTCGACTCCTCCGTCCCCGGCTCCTGCCAGGCTGTCTACCGCATCACCGACCAGGACGGCAACACCGCCACCCTCAACCTCACCTACTCCTTCATCGACAAGCCCCTCCCCCCCGCCGTCGAGCCCGCCGCGCCCGACGACCCCCTCACGGGGCCGGAGGAGGCCGTCGGTCCCCAGGAGAACACGGTGCACCACCGCTACACCGCCCAGGTGGTGGAGCTCATCTCCGACCCGCCGGCCTACGGCGGCTCCTTTTCCCAGGCAGACGCCCTGGCCTACATCAAGGGCCACTACGCCTTCGCCGCCCAGACGGGCAGCACCCTGAGTGCGTCCTCCACCATGACCCAAAACGGGGTGGACATCTCCGCCACCGGCCTTGACTCTTCCACCCCCGGCTCCTGTCTCATCACCTACACAGTGGCAGATGGGGACGGCAACACCGCCACCCTGGAGCTGACCTACACCTTTAAGGAGCGGGTGGAGCCCCCCGCCATCGACCCGGCGGATCCGGACACCCCTATGCCGGAGCCCGAGGAAGAGGTGGACAAGAGCGGCCTGGTCCACCAGACCTACCGGGACCAGATCGTCCAGATCATCACCGACCCGCCCGCCTTCGGCGGCACCCTCACGGCGGACGACCTGAAGGCCGTCATCGAGGGGCGCTACTCCTTCGGCGCGGGCACAGTCACCTACGCCATGACCCAAAACGGGGCCGACATCTCCGCCGCCGGGCTGCCCAGTACCGTCCCCGGCTCCTGCCTGGGGCGCTACACCGTCACCGATGGGGACGGCAATTCCACCACCCTGGAGCTGACCTACACCTTTATCGAGAAGCCGGTGCCCCCGGCCATCCTCCCCGATGACCCCGAACACCCGCCCCAGGGGCCGGAGGAGACCATCGACCCCGACAACACCGTCCACCGACGCTACACCGACGCGGTCGTCGAGCTCATCTCCGACCCGCCCGCCTATGGCGGCTCCTTCACCCTCGGCGACGCCCTGGGCTACATCCGCGACCACTACGACTTTGCCGCCGGCAGCGCCAGCCTGGTGGGACACTCCCTGACAATGGAACAGGGCGGCCGCCCGCTGGTGGAGATCTCCTCCGCCGCGCCGGGCTCCTGCCTCATCACCTACACGGTCACCGACCGGGACGGCAACTCCACCACCCTGGAACTGACCTACACCTTCAAAGAGCGGGTGGAGCCCCCCGCCGTCCTCCCCATCGACCCGGAGCGGCCACCCCAGGGCCCGGAGCAGCCGCCCCAGGGCCCGGAGGAAGAGGTGGACAGGGACGGCCTCATCCACCACATCTATCGGGACAAGATCGTCGTCTCCATCACCGACCCGCCCCAGTTCGGCGGCCTTCTCACCGCCGATGAACTGCGGGAAACCATCGAGGGCCGATACCACTTCGGCGCGGGCAGCGTCACCTTTGCCATGAGGCAAAACGGGGCGGACATCTCGGCTGCCGGCCTGCCCTCCACCGCCCCCGGCTCCTGCCTGGGGGTCTACACCGTGACAGACGGCCAGGGGAACTCCACTACCTTGGAGCTGACCTACGAGTATGTGGAGCGGTACGACCCGCCGGTCATCGAGCCGGCCGACCCGGAGCGCCCCCTGCCCGAGCCGGAGGAGACGGTGGACCCCGACGCCACCGTCCACCGCAGCTATCGGGACGGCATCACCGAACTAGTGACCTATCCCCCCGCCTTTGGCGGGACCCTCTCCGCCCAGGAGGCGCTGGACTGGATGCAGGGGCAGTACCAGATCGCCCCGGGCACCGGAGCACACCTGAAGGAGAGTGTCGCCCTCTACCAAAGCGGGCGGGACATCACCGACCAGGGCTTTGCCACCGACCGGCCCGGCTCCTGCCTCATCCTCTACCGGGTCGTCGACGAGTACGGCAATTCCGCCTCTCTTGCCTTTACCTACGCCCTCACCGAGCGGCAGGTGGAGGGAGGCGACATCGTCTCCGACGGCACTGACAGCGGGCAGAACTCTGCCGGCAGCGGGCCCTATACCGGCGAACTGAGCGGTCACGCTCACCGGCAGCCGGCGGATTGTTGGGTGCACTGGCTTGCGCTGGTGCTGACGGCAATCGCCCTGGCCTATCTCCTGGCGCGCAAGCGCCAACTGGACAGAGAGGAGGAAAAAGCCCGTGAAAACCTGTGATTTTGTCGTCCTCACCGCCCTGGCGGCTGCGGCCATTTTCTGCGCCGTCCACGCCGCCTGTTCCTGGGATTTGGCGGCGCTCCTCCTTCTGGGGGTTAGCCTGCTGCTGTCCGCTGTCTATCTCATCCACCGCACCCGAAACCAGAACGGCGGCGAGGGATAATCACCTTTTGATGCCATAGCGTAAAAAGAGAGCCTCCGGGAATACCCGGGGGCTCTCTTTGTTGGGGGACAAAAGGGAAGGGCAGTTGCATAGGGGCGGTTTGCTATGGTCGCACACTGCACCCGCGTGGGGTGCGATATGATAACATAATCATAGCTCTGTTTTATTTCTTATTTCAATCCACGCACCCGCGTGGGGTGCGACAAAAAGTACCTGGTGCTGCAGGAGGGGGCCGGTACGATTTCAATCCACGCACCCGCGTGGGGTGCGACGAATGCCCATGATTTGGACGATTTTCCGCTCTTCAATTTCAATCCACGCACCCGCGTGGGGTGCGACCACACGCTCCCGATCAGCGCCGCCTTCCCTGCAGATTTCAATCCACGCACCCGCGTGGGGTGCGACATCAGAACGGGACCCGGACCTCTTCATGATTTCAATTTCAATCCACGCACCCGCGTGGGGTGCGACGCCTTGCAAGGCCGTCCCGAACTTGCGGCGCTTATGATTTCAATCCACGCACCCGCGTGGGGTGCGACCCTGGGCAGCCACGGTCTTGTGCTGGATCATCTGCGATTTCAATCCACGCACCCGCGTGGGGTGCGACGCGCTCCAAGGTATTCTGGCCCATGGTACAGAGTGATTTCAATCCACGCACCCGCGTGGGGTGCGACAGCAAATTGGCACAAAAATCAACGCCAATTTACACTTCTACTATACCCCTTTTCACAAAACCCTGTCAAATCAATCTCCTCTATCCGCCGCCTTTCCCTTTTCCCCGGCAATACGCGGACATTTTTTGGTGCGAACCTCCCGGCAAATCCCTGTGCGCTTGGGGTTCGCACCAAAGTCTCTATTCCTCCCGGCTCATCACCCAGACGCAAAAGAGCGGCCCTGCCGACATCTCTTCGGCAAGCCGCTCTTCTCTCAACTGTGCTTATTGGGGGTGGGGGTAAAAGTGGGCACGATTTTTTGCAGCTCGGCAATCACCTTGTCCGGCTGGTTGCTGTACGCCAGGGGGCGCATCTCGTCGAGGGAGCGCCAGAGATCGTCGGGACAGATATCAATCGGCCGGCCGATGAAGATTTTTTCGTAGGGGGTCTCTTTCATCCCTTCCTCATCCATCAGCAGTTCCTCATAGAGCTTCTCGCCCGGCCGCAAGCCGGTATACTCGATTTTGATGTCCTCATTCGGGCGGAAGCCGGAGAGGCGGATGAGGTTCTCCGCCAGGTCGCGGATGTGCACCGGCTGGCCCATATCGAGAACAAAGATCTCGCCGCCCTTGGCCAGCGAACCGGCCGTCAGCACCAGGCTCACCGCCTCGGGGATGGTCATGAAGTAGCGGATGATATCGGGGTGGGTCACCGTCACCGGCCCGCCCTTGCGGATCTGCTCTTTAAAGAGGGGGATGACCGAACCGTTGGAGCCCAGCACATTGCCGAAACGCACCGCCACAAACTCGGTCTCGCTGATTTGATCCATCGACTGCATGATCATCTCGCAGATGCGCTTGGTAGTGCCCATCACGCTGGTGGGGTTCACCGCCTTGTCGGTGGAAATCTGCACAAACCGCTTGACGCCGTACTTGTCCGCCAACTGGGCCAGGTTCAGGGTGCCAAAGACGTTGTTCTTCACCGCCTCTTCGGGCACCGGCTCCATCAGCGGCACGTGCTTGTGTGCCGCCGCGTGGAAGATGATTTCCGGCCGGTAGCGGGAGAAGAGGACGTCCATCTTGTCCCGGTCGCGGATGGAGGCGATCTCCACCGAGAGGTTGAGGGCCTTGCCGTAGCTGCGCAGCAGCTCCTGCTGGATCTCGTAGGCGTTGTTTTCGTAGATGTCCACGATCACCAGCTGCTGGGGGGCAAATTTGGCCACCTGGCGACAGAGTTCGGAGCCGATGGTCCCCCCGCCCCCAGTCACCATCACCCGGCGTCCAGCGACATACTTGGCCACCGGCTTCATATCCAGCACGATGGGCTCGCGGCCCAGCAGGTCCTCTACCTCCACCTGGCGGATGGTGCCCACCGGCACCTCCTGTCCGGTCATCACCTTGTAGAGGTCGGGGATGATGTTGACCTCCTTCTTGGTGGCGGCGCAGAGGTTGATGATGCGGTTTTTCTCCTTCAGCGAGATGTTGGCGATGGCAAAGAGGATGGCGTCCACACTGTACTGGTCGCACAGCCGTACCACGTCGTCGGTGGTGCCCATGATGGGGACGCCCTGGATGGTGCGCTTGAACTTGGTGGTGTCGTCGTCTACGATGCAGACCGGTTCAAAGCTGTTTTGGGGGTTGCGCTTGAGCTCGCTGAGGATCATGGCGCAGGCCTCGCCGCCGCCGACAATGAGCAGCCGCTTCTTCTTGCGGGAGGTGGGGAAATTGTACTTGGCGTCAATGACCTTGTTCATCTTGTAGACAAAGCGGAAGAGGAAGATGAAAAAGGTGCTGAGGATGGTGGCCAGCACACAGGCCCGGATCCCCACCGGCAGGTCCAAGAGAAGGGAGGAGATGACAAAGGCGGCGTTCCCCACCACGCAGGCCGTGCCGATGTAGAGATACTCGACAATGTCGGCGTACTGCCACATCTTGTTGTAGATGCGAAAGAGCAAAAACACCGCAGTGCCGCAGATGAGGTAGAGAAAGAAGGTGGCCAAAAACTCCTCTTCATAGCCTTTGAGGGAGAAGGAGCTGTGGAGAATGGCGTAGGCAAAGTAGTAGGCCGACCCCCAGAGAACCAGGTCAAAGGGGAGGAGCACATACCGCTTGGCCTTGAGCAGGGCGTTGTATAGACTGTTCATAGCGAATCCATCCTTTTTTGCAGCGGATCACAACCGGGCCCCAACAGGCGAATGGGCGAGGAGAGGCCGCCAGGGGCCTTCGCCCGCCCAATTGAGAAGCCGCATCACCGCCCCTCTTTTGGGGAGATCGTGCAGCCGCGTTCCGGTTTTGACAACCTTGTCGATTGCTTATCTATTATACACCAAGCGGGGTCCCCCTGCAAGTTGGGAAGTCCGCCCTCCCGCCCCAACCCAAAAGAGGCATCCTTCGGCGACCGCCCCTCCCCCGGAGGCACAGACGCAGAGCGGCCCGCCCCAAATAGGGCGGGCCGCTCTCCCACCGGTTTTCACCGGCGGACAAATGTACCTATTTGCCGTAGCACTTCACCAGCACCTTGCGGGGCCGAGGGCCGTCAAACTCGTAGAAATAGACGGCCTGGTCGTCGCCCAGGACCAGTTTCCCGTCACAGATGGGCGGGGTGATGTCCACCCCGACGATGCTGGACTTGATGTGTCCCGCCGCGTCAAAGGGGGTCTCCACGTGGATGGTGTTGGCCCGCAGGGGGATCACCCGGTCCAGTTCCCCCTGAAAGTCCTCCCCCACCTTGCCCTCGGCGTCCTTTTTGCCAAGGGAGATGGCGGCGGTGGTGTGGGGGACAAAGAGGACGCAGATGCCGTTTTGCACCCCGCTCTCCCGCACGCAGGCGCGCACCTTTTCGGTGATGTCCAGCGCCTGCATGGGGCCGGTGGTCAGTTGTATGGTCTGGTACATGGCTCTGTCCTCCCTATTCCATCACGTTGACGCAGACCCGCCGACAGCGGCTGGGCCCGTCGAATTCGGCCAGCAAAATGCCCTGGGAGGAGCCAAAGGCCAGCGCCCCGTCCCGGACGATCAGGCTCTGCACCCCGCCCATCAAGCTGGCCTTGGTGGAAGCGGCGGCAGTGTAGGCGGAGGGGGTGCGCTGCCGGTAGTCCACCGTGGCGGGGAAGGCCCGCTGGATGTCGTCCATCATGTCGTCCCACCCCAGGGGGTCCCAGAAGGAGTGGATGCAGATGCCCGCCGTGGTCTCGGGGCAGAAGATAGTGCAGATGCCGTCTTTGACCCCGCTTCTCTCGACGATCCCCTTCACCTGCGCGGTGATGTCATAGGCCTTATGGTGCTGGGTCTGCAGCTCGATGGTCTCAACCACGGCGTTCATCCCCCTTCTCTTTAAAGTAGTCGAGGATCCCGCTCTGGTCGGCGTAGATGGCGTTCTTGCCACCCCACACGCCCTCGAGTCCCCGCAGGGGCTTTTCGCCCAGCAGTTCCTGCATGAAGCCAAAGAGCATGGTCATGGGCATGAACTGCATCAGCGGCGTCAGCCAGAGGCGGGGCGCCTTGGGGAGGGTGATGACCTTAGCCGAGGGGGGGAACTCCCCCGCATCCAGGTCGGTGACCACCACGTAGGGCCGGCCGATGAAGTCCATCGCCCAGGCGGCCTCCAGGTAGCGGCTCTTGGCCGGGCTGTCGCCGGCGGCGAAGAGGAGGGTGCCGATCTCCTCGGGCTTTCTGGCGTAGTAGTTGACGTGGAGCCAGTCCTCGGTATTCTCCACCGCGGTGACCTTGCCCACCGCCTCGTAGATCTTCTCCCGCACAAAGGCGGCGGTGGCGTAGTCCGTCCCCGAACCCACCGTCTCAAAGTGGCGGCAGTCCTTGAGCATCTCCGCCAGGGCCATGCACTGCTCGGTCAGGGTGGGGATGACCGGGCGAAACGCCTCGGTGTACCCCTCGATGTCGGCGCGCACGGCGGCCGCCTCGTCGGCGGTGATGTGCCCCCTGGCCACTCCGAAGTGGACGGCCAGCAGGAGCAGGGAGAGGAGGCTGGTGAAATAGGTCTTGGTGCCGGGGGCCAGCTCCGCCTCCATCGAGTCGTGTTTCAAGATGCGGTCGGCTGTCTGGGCCAGGGCGGTGGTGCGGCTCTCGGTGACCCCCAGGGTCCAGCCGCCGGCATTTTTCACCGCCTGCATGGCGGCGGCGGTGTCGGCGGCCTTGCCGGAGATGCTCACCCCCACCGCCAGGGCGGGGCCGTAGTCGCCGCTGGGCAGCGGATAGTGAAAGCAGAGCTCGGTGGTGGAGAGGGCCTTGACCCGCATCCCGCTCAAGGCCTCAAAGGCCGGCTGTACCGCCAGCCCGGCCACATAGGAGTCGCCGCAGCCGGTGAGGAGCACCTCGCAGAAGTTGCGGATCTCCTCGTCGGTGTAGAGGGTCTCGATCTTTTTTTGCAGGTCGTCGCAGAGGGGCTTTGTGCAGTCGACCAGTCCCAGCGATTGCCGGACGGCCGGATTTTCCATTGCGCTGTTCATCCAATCATTCCTCCTTGCAAAAAGACGAGTCGCTGTACACGGCCAGCTGGCACCGCTGGGTGCGGGGGCCGTCGAACTCGAAGAAAAACACACCCTGGGAGCTGCCCAGCACCAGTTCGCCCCCCTCGACGATGAAGGTGGTGTTGGTGCCCATGAGGGCGGACTTGTTGTGCCCCGCCGCGTCGGCCGGGTTGTCGAACTGGTGGGCGTAGTCGATGCGCATGGGGATGAGCCTGTCCAGGGCCTGCTGAATGTCCTGGTGGTCCTCGGGCTTCAACATGTAGGGGTTAAAGGAGATGCCCGAGGTGGTGTGGGGGGCCGAGAGGACGGCGATGCCCGACTGCACCCCGCTCTCCCGCACGCACCGGCGCAGCCACTCGGTCAGCTGCACCACCCCGTCCTTGGGGCACTCGATCTTGGTCTCGTAAAAATGCACGGTGGTTCCTCCCCTCTCCTATACAATCTCGATTTGGCTGGTTTTCAAAAAGTGTGTGGGCTGGCTCTGGAAGGCCGGCTCTCCGCCTCGGAAGAGGGAGACCCCCTTCAGCCGGGCCAGGTACCCCGAGAGAAGGGCCACCGGCACGTAGTCCATCAGCGGGGCCAGGAAGCCGTAGCGGGGGCTGGGCAGCTGGCAGACCGTCGCCTCTTCGGGGAAGAGGGCGGCGTCGGCATCGGTGACGATGAGGGTGGGCCGCAGCCGGGCCAGCACCTCCGCCACCTCCAGGGCGCGGACCATGGCTGGGGAGTCCTTGGAGATGCTCAGCACCGTCCCCACCCGGCGGTGATCGCGGGCAAAGTAGTTGACATGGCACCAGTTCTCCATGTCCTCGTAGGTGGCCACATCTCCGGTCGCCTCGTAGATCTTGGCCGCGTCAAACCAGGCGGTCGCCATCTGGGCGCCACTGCCCAAAAATTCAAAGCTGTCAAACTCCTGCCACTGCTGGGCCAGCGCAAACATGGCGTCGTCGATTTGCTCCATCACCTCGCCGCCGAAGGACTCGGCGTACTCCACCATGGCGCGTCGGTAGTCGTCGGCCTGGCTCATGGGATAGCGCATCTTCACCTCGCCCATACGGATGGCCGAGGAGCAGAGGGCGTAGAGGGAGGCATAGTAGCTGCGCAGCCCGGGGGAGTGCTCGTCAAAGCCGCTGTCAAAGGGGGTGGGGGAGATGGGGAGCACCGCCTGGCTGGCCTTGGCCATGGGGGAGTCCGGGTGGGCGGTGACCGCCACCGTCAGGGCCCCCACCCCACAGGCGGCCGCCCGCTGGCAGACCTCGATATTGCGGGAGACATTGCCCGAGGCGGAGATGACATAGAGCAGGGGGTTGCAGGGCTCGTTCCCGATCCTCTCCTTCGGCCAGTGACGGGACGCCTCCATGGCCGAAAGGGCCTCGGTGCGGATGCCGCCTAGCTGCTCGAACAGCGGTTTGGCCGCCACCCCGGCGCAGTAGGAGTCTCCACAGCCCACCAGCAGGCAGCTGCGGGGCGAGAAGAGCTGGGGGGTGGTGAGGGCCATTCGCAAGGGCTTGTCGTTTGCCTCGGCGAAGGGGCGGGCCATGACCGGCAGGTCAAAGGTCTCCATTCGCAGGGCGTTGTTGCAGTCCAGTTTTTTCATGGTTTTACCTCCCGACAAAAATAGGACATGTTTTTTGGGCAATTTGTATATTCTCAAAATTGCTTTCCATAAAATATTGTATAGGGCGTCCAGGTCAAAGTCAATTGTTCCCAAACAAAATCTGTATTTTCTCCGCTTTTCTCCCACCCGGCCAAAATCCGCAGGGGCTCAAAAGGGCAAAGCCGTATAAACTGTACGCTTGCTCCACCAAAAGGGGGCCACCAGGCAAAGGCGACCACAGATATTTGATATGCAGGGCCTCTGGGAAGGCCGCGCCGCTCCCCTTTCCCTAGGTCTGAAAGGAGCCTATCTCCGGCAGCTGTCTCTACCCATTGCGAGGACGTCTGACGCCATCCCCTCGGCGCTTCTCTGCACCTAACACACAACTTTACAGGAACAACATCGCCCAGCCGGGACGACCAAGCCCTCCCTCTTTATCCTCACCACCTTCTTTGTCGAAAAAGTGCGTCTGCAAAGGCAACTCCGTTCAGGGAGTGTCCCCTCGTCATTGCCCATCCGCACCCAAAATGTCCTCTCACAGGAGCGGCAACATCCAGTCGAGTTAGCGAGGAGGCCTCTCTGCTTCTACCGCTCTCTTTGTCGGGAAAGCACGCCTGAAAAACATCTCCCTTTTTTCTCCACCGCTGTTCTTTTGCGCCCAAAACGCAATTGCGAAGGGAACAGCACATCCGTTTCAACTAAGAACAGCAGAGAACGCTCGTCGCTCCCGTCGCCCTCCTCTTCGACAAAGCACACCTGAAAATACACTTCCTATTAGGTGGCATTTTCTTACTGCACTACCGCGCCTAAAATGTAATCCTGCGGGGATAACAGCATCCAGCTAGGAATGGCAAAAGAGCTTTTCTCCACTCCTTCCGCCCTCCTCTCCTGGAAAGCACATCAGAAAATACACTCTCTGTTTGGAAAACGTTCCCCCACCGCCCTCTGCACTCAAAATGAAGGCTTGCGAGAGAAATCGCGCTCCATCCAAGGGCGGCAAGTGGTTTTCCTCTCCACTCCCGTCTCCCACCTTTTCCCTTCGCCCCAAACTGCAAAATGCGCTGAAACCCCTTCACCCCCCTCCCAAAAAGGACCTCCCCCTCGGCTTCTCTGCCGAAGGGAAGGTCCTTTTTTACCGTCAAGGAAAAGAGTCAACGCCTCTGCCTGCTGCGCCTTGTCAAAGGCAAAACAAGAGCTGCCGCTAGAAGGAGGACCAGGGGCAGAGCGGGACTCCCCTCCTCTCCCGTGTGGGCGCTGTCGCCCGAAGAACCGCCGGAGGAGGGCGTCCCCCCTCCTTCAGGGGTGGAGGGGGCCGATGGCTCTCCTGCCCCTATCTCAGGCTCCTCCTCTTTCCCCCGCTCGCCCACCAGGGCGTAACTGCCGGGGACGGGGGCGACAAAGGTGCCCCACTCCCCCTCCATTTGCAGCGGACACTGGGAAAGGGAGCCATCTTCCGCCACCAAAAAGACCGCGGCGGTGGTGGGGTCTGCCAGGTCGTCCAGGCTGATGCGCACCTCCAGCGGGGCGTCAAAACCGCCGGAAGAGCGGGCGGCGCTCTCCACCTCCAACTGGTAGTAGCGCCAGACCTTGGCCCTTTCTCCCCGCAGGCGCTGTACCGCCTGGGTGAGGGCCTCGGAAATCACCTTTTCCCGCACCGACAGGTCACACAGCCAGGAGAGGGCCCCCTGCGGGGCGCGGACGGTGAGGCGGTTTTGGTCAAAGTGCTCCACCCGCTCGGGGGAAGCAAGGGCGGCGGCCCGGTCGATGGCCTGCTTGAGCCGGGTCAGCCCTGAATCGGAGAGCCCCTCTCTTTCCAGCGGGGGCAGTGCCTCCACCTGGTCCAAGAGCGCCTGCAGCACCCCTTCCTCCTCAGGCAGAACATCTTCCAACGAGATCCCCTCCAGCTGGGCGTTGAGGGCGTCCACCCGCGCCCGGGAGAGAACGGTGACCGGCCAATCGAGCCGCCCGTCCTCACAGGCGATGCTCACCATCTGCACCCCTAACAACTGGGGCCGGTAGCGGGAACACATCTCGGCCGAGAGGGGGACACGGCGCTGTTCCTCCCCACGCGAAAGGAGGAGAACGCCCCCAGAGGGGTCCAAGGGCTGGCCCTGCAGGTAGCTGGACTTGGCGGGGAGAACGGCAAAGGAAAGGCTCCACGGCTGCTCTTCGGGGAGAACCTGCACCGAAAAGGTGGTTGTCTGCCCCTCGACAGATACCGTCAGCACCGGTTCCCCCGGGGCAGTGCTGTCAAAGCCGCTGACCATTTCGGCAGTGAGGGGGCGCACCTCTTTGCCGCCGTCACTATAGGTGAGGGCGACGCTGCCCCCGGTGGGATCAAAGGGCTCCCCCACCCGGTAGATGGTCTTGGCCGGCAGGGCGGCAAGGGCGATGCCCGTCAACTGCCGTGGCTCTACCTGGACGGTGAAGACAGCGCTCTGCCCCAGGTAGGTAACGGTGACCGTCTGACTGCCCGGCTGAGTAAAGCGGGTGGGGCTGCAGAGGGCGAGAGTCAGTTCCAGCTCACTGCTGTCACCGTTTTGGTAGCAGACCTGTAACCGCCCGCCTGCCACCACCAGCTCCTCTCCAAGCTGGTATGTAAGGCGCTGCGGCAGCGAGAGGAGGACCAGTCCGGTGACCGGGTTGTCCGCCACCGCCACTGCAAAGGAGGTGGTCTTTCCCTCGAGGGTGACCAGAACACTTTTTTCTCCGGGGCTGTCGAAGGCGGCTGCCTGGCAGAGCTCCACCGACAAAGGCCGCTCCGCCCAACCGCCGCCGGCATACTCCAGCCGCAAGACGCCGCCGGCAGGGTCGAATGTCTCTCCTACCTGGTAGACTGTTTTGTCGGGCAGGGTAGCAAGGGCGATGGACTGAAGGTCGCCCCCGTCCACCGTTACAGAAAAGGAGACAGCAAACCCCTTCCACCGAAGGGTCACCAGCTGCTCCCCCACCCGGGTGCTGTCATAGCCGCTGGAGGTGGCCTCCGCCATCTGAACCGGGAGGGACAGCCCGTCGCCGTAGTCGGCTGAAAGCAGGCCGCCGGTGAGGTCCACCCCCTCCCCTACCGCATAGCGGGTCTTGTCGGGCAGCATCTGCACCGTCAGGCCCTGGGGTTGGCGCACCCCGACGGAGAGGGAAACCGACTGCCCCTGGTAGGTGAGGGCGATCTGCTGCTGCGGACCCTCCCCCACCGCGCCGATGTCGCAGTCAGCCTCGGCCATCGGCAACTGGGCGCTGGTGCCGTCCCCGTAGTCCACCCGCAGAAGGCCGCCTGTCAGGTCCGGTTCTTCCCCCGGCAGATAAAGGGTTTTGTCGGGCAGTTTTTCCACCGCAAGGCCGGTGACTGCTGGGGGCGCAGGGGCGAAAACGGAGACATCGGGCAGGACGAGGGAGCGTTCCTCCTCCCCCAAGGGGGCAAAGTTTTCATCCAAAAGGGTATAGCGCAGGTCGGCTGCAAGGGGAGCGCCCGCCGGCGCACTCTCCCCCGCCAACGCCTCTAAGGCGCCCAGCTCGACTGTCTGCCCAAAATAGGCCGACCCGTCCGCCGGGGTGATAAAACACTCATGGCTTCCGACATTTGACTGCTCGTCAACGGTGGCGTTGGGGGAGGGGGAAATCCACCTGTCCGACCCGTCGGCCGCCCAGGACCAACCCGTCTGAGGGGTGTTTAACACCAGTTGGACGATCGCCACCTGACTCCCCTCGGTCGAGAGGGAGAGTTGGACGGAAACGCCCTCCCCCGGGGAGACCTCGCTTTTGTCGGCCGTGGCCAACAGAGAGGGCGCGGGCCCGGCCAGCGCTGTGGCTGTGGGCAGAAAGACCCCGCCCACCAGCAGGGCGGCAAGCAGGGCCGCCACCCCTCTTTTCCCGCAGATACGCATCTTTTTGTGTCCCCTTTCCCATTTGCAATTTGTCGAAAAAACAATAAATTTGTCGAAACTGTTAGGAAAATTATACCAATATCTGCAAAGGGGAACCAGTGACATTTCAGCCAAAGAAAAAAGGGCTCTTTTGGCATTCCAGATAGGGAAACAAAAAAAGCCGCCTTTTGAGGCGGCTAAAAAGCGGAAAAGGGAGGGGAAAGGGAAGAAAACCATTTCAGCCAATTCGCTGCATAACAGGTGGAAGAGGGATACACAAGAGCCCTCTTTCCCTTTCTGGTTTTCTTTTATTTTGTCGGCGAAACCGGTACAGCGGACCACACCGAGTCCTCTACTGCCCCCTCTCCCCTTTTTTGCTGCGGCTGGGGAGCAGGCACTTGACGGTCTGAAAGAGACCCACTGCTATCATCATCAGCGGAATCAAGATCCAGAGGCCGAACGACTTGAAGCAGGCAGGCCACGAGCCGGTCTCCCCCCTTCGCAAGAGGATGGGACCGACCCCTACAAAGGTGAACACGACCCCAATATAAACCCCCCATACACTGACTTTGAACCTGTCGAAACACCCCTTCACGGTGAACCAAGCCAGGATGAACACAGTGGAACCGAGAACAAAGAAAAGGCCCATAAAAATCATCCAATTTGCACTGTTGCTCCCCGCCAGAACCGATTTTTGGGGGTTGGCAGGGTCATATTTCACCGTTCTGGTGCTATTTCGCGCGGGGATCGCGTTGGTCCCGTAGTCTGTGGAGACGCGGTACGGGGCGCCGTTTACCTCGTACTCATAAATCAGGCGGTAGGTCGTGCCCTCCCTGTCGCTCCGGTAGACCTCATAGTCGACAAAATGCCCCTCGGTGGCGGTGTAACCCCCTGCTCTCTGGCTTAATTGGATGGTGTCCTTCACCCCCAGAAACAGGATAAAAATGCCGGACAGCAGGCACGCCCCCACCAAAAAGCAGGTCACGACCACCTTGAAATTGACATTCAGATGGAAAGACCGCTTCTTGGGGTCGGCCTTGACCGGTTGATCCTTTTTTCTGAAAAACACCCTGTATACCAGATAGCCGCCAACGAGCCAAAACGGCAGTGAGAACAGCAGCGACAGATACGCTTGATTGGTGAAGTTCACATAGCACCAAACGCCCAAGAAACCAAACACGTAGAGCAAAAAGCTGGCGGCGTACACCTTGTAGAGCAGCTTTGCCGCCTTCTCCCAGCCCACTGCCAAAAATATCGTTCGCAAAAGCTCTGTGAGGCCGCAGATCAAAAAGGGGAGGATCGCAATCCTGCTCGAAAAATTCTGTGCTTTGAGCATTGTCCTCGCCAAAAACAGAACGATAAATGAAATAGGGATGGCCCTCACCAGCAAGAAGCCTCTATTCTTCACACCTCTGCCTCCTTTTTCTCATCGGCTCATTTGCCTGCCAATGGATTTCTCTGATGGTGACTATAGGCCACCGGCACACCTGTAAGGGAAAATCTTTTATAAATACGCGATTTACATCTGCCGCGCCGTTTCTCCCCGCACGGCATACAGCTACCATGTAAGCACAACTTCTAACTCCGTGGGAAAAACCAGAGAAGTAGCAATATGTACATCTGCACGGGATGTGACCAGTGAGGTCATTTTGGGTTTGAGCACTGATAAAATTTCAAGTTCACACACCTGCGCGGGGCGCGACGCCCTCGACGTGACCGAGGACGCCATCATCTCCGGATTTCAATCCACGCACCCGCGTGGGGTGCGACGTCATAGGCCCGACCATACTTCTTCTTATAGCGATTTCAATCCACGCACCCGCGTGGGGTGCGACTCTGGTCTACCCGCTTCTCCAGTTTTCGATAGCGGATTTCAATCCACGCACCCGCGTGGGGTGCGACCACAGCCGAGCGAATTAAAACCCCGTCCTCACGAGATTTCAATCCACGCACCCGCGTGGGGTGCGACCGACGGGTCGGCCACCGCTCCCCGGTCTGCGTGAATTTCAATCCACGCACCCGCGTGGGGTGCGACCGGGCTGCTTGATCGGCTGGCGGCCGGTCAATGAGATTTCAATCCACGCACCCGCGTGGGGTGCGACGTCGCAATACCACTGCACCATCCCGGGCCAGTCATTTCAATCCACGCACCCGCGTGGGGTGCGACCTCGGTACTCTGGAAGGATGGCTTCAAGTTGCTGATTTCAATCCACGCACCCGCGTGGGGTGCGACGGAATAATCGGAATCTTAAATGGAGCCATCGGCGATTTCAATCCACGCACCCGCGTGGGGTGCGACATGGAGCGGAAGTACATGGTGGTTGCTTATGGCATTTCAATCCACGCACCCGCGTGGGGTGCGACAGAAACACTGCCGCAGGACTTCCGACCGGATTCAATTTCAATCCACGCACCCGCGTGGGGTGCGACCCAGGGCCCCAGCTTATACCGGGCCTTCATTACATTTCAATCCACGCACCCGCGTGGGGTGCGACCCGGCTATGGCAGTGTGTGTGTCGATGGCGTGTGGATTTCAATCCACGCACCCGCGTGGGGTGCGACGGAGGAAAAATATGTCTAATCCTGTCATTTACAATTTCAATCCACGCACCCGCGTGGGGTGCGACGGTCGTCAGTCACCTCCGGCTGCCCCGCCTCATTATTTCAATCCACGCACCCGCGTGGGGTGCGACCCAGTCATCTTCTGTATTCCAGTCGTACATGGGATTTCAATCCACGCACCCGCGTGGGGTGCGACAGCAAACATACACAAAAGCACACTGTTGTTTGTGCTTTCAATATACCTTCTCCACAAACACTTGTCAATTTTTTGGCGTCTATCTTCTCTTCTTTTTCACTCTGCCTGTCCATCTTACAATTTTTCGGTGCGAACCCACCGGGGAATTTCTGTCCGCTTGGACTTCGCACCGCCCTAAAATGAGGGTAGAACTGCACTATTTTAAGAGCCGCAAAAAAGAACGCTTCCCCCTTCTCCTGTCACTAATGCCCCTTTCCCGACAAGCTTTTTCGCAAAAAAAGCCAATCAAAATTGGGTATGTCAACTAGAAAGAGGGAGACTGGCGCGAAAGAGCTTCCCTCCTGCAAGCGCCCTGTGCATCCACTCCAAAAGTCAGAGAAGAGGGTTCCCCGTCCACTCTCCTCCCTTTGCAGCTGTCCTCCATCCCAGCCACAAACCGTCCTATTGGCTTTGCTCCTGGGGAAAGACCTGACAGATGGCCTTTTCCCAAAAGACCACCCCGTCCAGGTGGTCCAGCTCATGGCAGAGACACTTGGCCAGCGCCCCCTCCCCTTCGATGGAGATGGGGGTTCCCTCCCGGTCGAGCGCCTCTACTCGCACCCGCTGGGGGCGAATGGTCTTTCCCCACCAGCCGGGGTTACTCAGGCAGCCCTCCACGCACTCCTGCGCCCCCTCCGCCGCAACTAGGCGGGGGTTCACCAAAAATAGCGGCTGTTCAAGGCCCGACTCCTCCCAGGGGAGGATCACCACCAGCCGCCGCAACACCCCCACCTGAGGGGCGGCTATCCCTGCGCCGCCCACCTGCCGCAGCGTCTCCTCCATGTCCTCCAGCAGTTGCCGAACCCGCCCGTCGATCTCCCCTACCTCCCGGCAGGGCTTTTTGAGCAGTGGGTCCCCCTTCTTCCTGATTTCACGCAAAGCTATGTTGGCGCCTCCCTCTCTCCTTTACAGCAGCACTTCTCTCTTCCTCTGCTGTCTCTTCGCCCCCGTGCGGCTGCTCTCGGCACGGCTCTTGCGGGGGCTCTCTGCAAACAAAAAGACCTCTTCGATGGGCAGGCCAAACACCCGCGCAATGTCGTGCGCCAACCAGATGGAGGGCTCGTACCGCCCCGCCTCCAGGGCGCTGATGGTCTGGCGGGAAACCCCCACCCGCTCTCCCAGCGCCTGCTGGGAAAGGCCCTTCTCCCGCCGCAGCAGGCGGATGCGATTCTTCAACGCGCTCCCTCCTCTGTCAAGTCGACTTTCCTTTACAGTACCAGTCCGGTCCACAACTGTCAAGTCAACTTTCCTATTCGCACAGCAAAAGGCCCTCGGACCCGAGGGGGTCCGGGGGCCTTTTCTCACTCTTTTTCCGCCAAGCCGACAATCAGGTCCACACAGGTGTCCAGGCCCAGGGCGCCGCTGTCCAGGCAGAGGTGGTAGTTCTGCGACATCCCCCACTCCTGGCCGGTGTAATACTTGTAGTAGGTGCGGCGCTTCTTGTCCTTTTCCTCCAAGCGCTTGGCGGGCTTCTTCTCACTCTCGCCATAGAGGCGGACGATCCGGTCCGCCCGCACCTCCGGGGCGGCGTGGACAAAGACGTGCAGGCAGTCCTGCCGCTCCCGCAAGATGTAGTCGGCGCAGCGGCCCACAAAGACACAGGGCCCCTTCTCGGCCAGCTCCCGGATCACCCGGTGCTGCACCGCCCAGAGAAAGTCGTCCACCGACAGGCCGTTTAACCCTACCTGGCCGCCCCGGGCCGAGAAGGCACAGGCCAGCCAACTGGAGCCGGGGGCGTCCTCCCCCTTCTGCTCCACATACCCCTCGTCCAGGCCGGTCTCGGTCGCCACCTGTTTGACCAGCTCCTTGTCGTAACAGGGAACACCCAGGCGCTGGGCCACCTCTTTGCCGATGGTCCTGCCGCCGCTGCCGAACTCTCTGCTGATGGTGATGATCTGTCTGCGCATGTTGCCACGCTCCTTTCGGGCCGGACAGCCGGCCTCTATCCTCATTATACCAAAACGCCGCCGTCCTGGGTAAAAAAATCCTCTGCAAAACAGAAAAAACTGCCCCCTTACAGGAGGGGGACAGGCACAAAAAAGCCGCCCCTCTGACCGTGACCGGCGCGGCCAACAGAGGCGACTTGGGAGCGGACAGCTCCTGCCAAGGGCAGGAGACAGTCAGGATGTTTTACAGGCTCATCCCCAACTCAATGGCGCGGAAGTTGGGTTCGACCAGGTGCTGCTTGCGGGCGGGGACGCTCTTCTCGATCCCCTTCTTCACCGCCTCGAGGGAGGCAAAGCCGCACTCTTTGAGCACCTTGCCCAGGAGGATGATGTTGGCCAGCCCCTGCAGGTCGTTCTCCTCGGCCAGGCGGGTGGCCTCGACATAGCAGGTCTTGACCCCTTCGATCTCCTCCCGGTCGCCGATGAGGGTGGCGTCGACGACCGCCACCCCGCCGGGCTGGACCTTGTGGATGAACTTGTCGTAGGAGGGCTTGTTCATCACCAGCAGGGCGTCGGGGTTGAGGATCAGGGGGGAGCAGATGGGGTCGTCGCTGATGCAGACCGAGCAGTTGGCGGTGCCGCCCCGCATCTCGGGGCCGTAGGAGGGCAGCCAAGAGACCTCCTTGCCGTCCATCAGGCCGGAGTAGGCCGCCACCTTGCCCGCAAAGAGGATGCCCTGGCCGCCGAAGCCGGCCAGCAGGATGTTTTGGGTCATACTACTTCTCCTCCTTCTGCGCGTCTTTGTCCTTGTAGACCCCCAGCGGGTAGTAGGGGATCATGTTGTCCCGCAGCCACTGCATGGCCTCGATCGGGGTGAGGCCCCAGTTGGTGGGGCAGGTGGAGAGGACTTCGACGATCGAGAAGCCCTTGTGGTCCAGCTGGTTTTGGAAGGCCTTCTGAATGGCCTTTTTGGCCTCTTTCACGTGGGGGACGCTGTCCACCGTGACCCGCTGGGCCAGGGCGACCCCGTCGAGGGTGGAGAGCATCTCGCACATGCGGATGGGGAAACCGGCGGTGGCGGTGTCCCGCCCGTAGGGGGTGGTCTGGGTGATCTGCCCCGGCAGGGTGGTGGGGGCCATCTGCCCGCCGGTCATGCCGTAGATACAGTTGTTGACAAAGATGACGGTGATGTTCTCGCCCCGGGTGGCGGCGTGCACCGTCTCGGCGGTGCCGATGGCGGCCAGGTCGCCGTCGCCCTGGTAGGTGAAGACCACGCTGTCGGGGAGGGCCCGGCGCAGCCCGGTGGCCACTGCGGGGGCGCGGCCGTGGGCGGCCTCGACCATGTCGCAGGCAAAGTAGTTGTACGCCATGACCGCGCAGCCCACCGGCGCGACGCCGATGGTCCTGCCCTCGATGCCCAGCTCGTCGATGGCCTCCGCCACCAGCCGGTGGATGATGCCGTGGGTGCAGCCGGGGCAGTAGTGGAGCACTGCGTCGGTCAGGGCCTTGGGTTTTTCAAAGACGATTGCCATTACCGGTCACCTCCTGCCATTTTTTCAATTTCGCCCAGCACCTCTGCCGGGGTGGGGATGACGCCGCCGGTGCGCCCGAAGAAGGAGACCGGCACCTTCCCGTTGACGGCCAGGCGGACGTCGTCGACCATCTGCCCCATGCTCATCTCCACGCAGAGGAAGCCCTTGCAGCCCTCGGCTGCGGCGGCGATCTCCTCGGTGGGGAAGGGCCAGACGGTGATGGGGCGGATGCAGCCGATCTTCAGCCCCTTCTCGCGGGCGGCCTTGACGGCGGCCTTGGCAATGCGGGCGGTGGCGCCGTAGGCGACCACGATGTAGTCGGCATCCTCGGTGTTCTCACACTCCACCAGCACCTCGTTTTGCTTGACCTGCTCGTAGCGGGCAAACCGGTCGACCACCAGCTGCTCCAGCTCGTCGGCCTGCAGGTAGAGGGAGTTGACGATGTTGTGGGGGCGCTTGTTCTGGTGGCCGTTTGTGGCCCAGGACTTGTCGGCCTGGATGGGGGTGTAGTCCTCGGGGAAGCTCACCGGCTCCATCATCTGGCCCAGCATCCCGTCGGCCAGCATCATGGCGGGCATCCGGTACTTGTCGGCCAGGTCAAAGGCCTGGAAGGTCAGGTCCACCATCTCCTGCACGGTGGAGGGGGCAAAGACGATGTTCTGAAAGTCGCCGTGGCCGGAGGCGCGGGTGGCCTGCCAATAGTCCGCCTGAGAGGGCTGGATGCCCCCCAGACCGGGGCCGCCGCGCATGACGTTGATGATGAGGCAGGGCAGGTCGCTGCCGGCTATGTAGGAGATCCCCTCGCTCTTGAGGCTGATGCCGGGGGAGGAGGAGGAGGTCATGGCCCGCACCCCGGCGGAGGCGGCGCCCAGCACCATGTTGATGGCCGCGATCTCGCTCTCGGCCTGCAGGTAGGTGCCGCCGATCTTCGGCATCCTCTTGGCCATGTAGGCCGACACCTCGGTCTGGGGGGTGATGGGGTAGCCGAAGAAGTGGCGGCAGCCGGCGCGGATGGCCGCCTCCGCCAGGGCTTCGTTGCCCTTCATTAACACTCTGTCTGTCATATTGCCGTATCCCTACCTTTCTACCGTGATGGCGCAGTCGGGGCACATGGTGGCGCACATGGCGCAGCCGATGCAGGCCTCGGGTTCAAAGCACTCCGCCGGGTGATACCCTTTTTTGTTGAGCCGGTCTTTGGCCAGCCGGACAATCTTTTTGGGGCAGTTGGCGGTGCAGAGACCGCAGCCCTTGCAGATGTCCTCGTTCACTGTGATTTTGGGCATGATTTCCCTCCTCATATCTCATTGCCAATTGGGTTTGCGTGTACTCGCCGCCGCTACTCCTGCCCCTGGCGGGGCAGCTCTTTTTGCCAGGGCTGACGAACCAAGATCTTCACCGGGAAGGGGGCGGGCAGCCGCCCCTTCAGCGCGGGGTAGAGCTCCTCGCGCACCAGGGTGCAGCGCACCGGCAGGCCGGTCTGGGCGGCCAGCTCCCCGGCGTAGGGGAGGCTGTCGAGAATGGTCTCCTCCCCCGTCTCAAAGCCCAGGTTGGAGGCGTTGACCAGGCCGGTGACCGGCAGCCGGGAAGCCGTCTCAATCTCGCGGATGATCGCCAGCGACTCCTCCGGTGAGCGGGTCAGGTAGCGGTAGCAGTTGAAGACACTCAGGTGCTCGTACCCCCCCTCTTTGAAAAGGGCCGAATAGCGGCCCATGGCCGCCGCCCCTGCGTCGTCCCCCCCCACGTCGAAGAGGGCGTAGCCCTCGTCGTCGCAGAAGACCGACTGCACCTGGGCCCCCAGGGCGGGGATGTCCAGGTTGGAGTTGGCGTAGGTGGGGGAGATGATGTCGATGCCCACCCGCGCGAACTCGTCCTTGAAGTCGGTGGTGCGGAAATATGGGTTGACCACATCCAGGTCCACCACCGTCACCTTTTTGCCCTCTCTGGCCATGGCGAAGGCCAGGTTGGCCACAAAGTTTGTCTTGCCGCTGCCGTAATGGCCGGTGACCGCGATCCTCTTGTGCTGAAATTCGATACCAGCTCACCGCCTTTCTTCGCTTTAAAGCGATGACGTGTTCCAAAATAAATCCAGCCCGCGCACGCGCAGCAGGTGGATGTAAGAATTATTATATCATTTTTGCCGGTACACCACAAATGCGAAACCGTGGTAATTTCGGGCATAAACGGCAAAAGAGAAAGGAATTATTTGGACAAACTGTCGAAATGCAGGCAGTTGCAGGGACCTTCCCTCCCCCTTGGACAGCAAAAAGGGGGAAAGGAGAAAGCGGGCCCTCTCTCCCTTGGGAAAGGTTTCCGCCCACTCCCCTACTGGACGCCCACCCCCTTGTCCTCTCTGCTCGGCAGGGACAGAAGGGGGGCGACCGCCGCCTGAACGCGCCCCAATAGACAAAAAGCGCGCGCCCGGCAGGGGTAGCCGGGCGCGCACTCTTTCTTTTTCATACCGTGCACCGTCAGTGGGAAGTCTGGCGGTGCGGATGGGGAAATCAAACAGTACCAGTGGGCGCGAGAAGGGGGATGTTAGGCGTGGACGCCGCCGCTCTTTTTCATGGAGAGGGACATCCGGTCGGCGATCATGGCAATGAACTCGGAGTTGGTGGGCTTGCCGCGCAGGGCGTTGACGGTGTAGCCGAAGTAACTGTTGAGCACCTCGATGTCGCCCCGATCCCAGGCCACCTCGATGGCGTGGCGGATGGCCCGCTCCACCCGGGAGGCAGTGGTGCCGTGCATCCTGGCCACCGTGGGGTAGAGCATCTTGGTGACCGAACCCAGCATCTCGCTGTTTTGGATGCACAGGGAGATGGCGTCGCGGATGTAGTGGTAGCCCTTGATGTGGGCGGGGACGCCGATCAGGTGCAGCGTTTCGGTGATGGCGATCTCCAAATCGGTCTGGCTCATGGGGACCACCGTCTCGCCGGCAGGCTCCTCCACCTTGCCCAGCAGGGTCGCCACCCGCTTGGCCAGCACCTCAAAATCAAAGGGCTGAATGGCGTAGTAGCTGGCGCCGGCCTGCATGAGGGCGGACTCGATATTGTAGTTGTCAAATCCCAGCATGGCCACATAGACAGGGGTGATCCCCTTTTCGCGGGTCTGGGTCATCACCTCAATGGCGTCCAGGTTCGCCATGAAGGCGTTCAGGATCACCACCGCCGGTTTCTGTTTGCAGATGGCCTCCATGCAGAGGTTGCCGTCGCTGGCGATGGTGGTGACTGCATAGCCGTGCTTCTTCAGCACCTCGGCGCAGGGCTCCCCAAACTCCGCGCTGTTGTCAGCCACCAATACCTTGACCTTTGTGTTCATTGTCAATCTCCTCCTGATACAATAAAATTTGCTTTTCCCTTATCAATTTCACATCACATATCTATATTTTACCAGTTTCTGTAAGATTGTCAATGGGTTTATCTGGGAAATTTTGTAATAAACATCAAAACAATCAAAAATAGCGGAAATTGGGGCAACATCCTCAGGAAACAGAGACGGTTTTGGTGGATTGCCACATATTTTCCGCGAAAATGCCGTAACCGCGGGTGGGGTCATTGACCAGCACATGGGTGACCGCCCCCACCAACTGGTTGTTCTGGATGATGGGGCTGCCGCTCATCCCCTGGACGATCCCGCCCGCCTTTTCCAGCAGTTCGCTATCGGTGACGCGGATGAGCAGGTTCTTGGTGCGCTCCCTGTCGTTGAGGTTGATTTTTTCGATGTCGATGTCGTAGAGTTTGGGGGTGTCTCCGTCCAGGGTGCAGAGGATCTGGGCCGCCCCCTCCTTGACCTCCTGCTTATAGGCCACCGGCATGGTGGTTCCCTGCGGGGCCTGGTGAAAGAGGCCGTAGACCCCGGTCTCGCCGTTCTGGCGGAGGGTACCCAGCGCCTTTTCGCTGGTGAAGAGGCCTTTGAGTTCGCCCGGGGTGCCGCTCTGCCCCTTCTGCACCCCGCTGATCCTGGCCGAGACGATCTCGCCGGTGGCCAGGGGCATGATGTCCTTGGTGTCCACATCGCTGATGCCGTGCCCCAGCCCGGCAAAAATCAGGTTGTCCCCGCTGCCGGCCACAAAGGTCATGGTGCCGATGCCCGCCGAAGAATCCCGCACCCAGACCCCCAACTTGTATCCCCCCTCGCTGGAGAGGGCGGGGGTGACGGTGGTGGAATAGCGGGAACCGCCCCGCATGTACTCACAGATCAGGGGCTGACCGGCCTTCGCCTGGGCGGTGATGTCGGTGTAGCTCTTGATCGGCTGGCCGCCCAGGGTGACGATGACGTCCCCCACCTGCAGCCCCGCCTCCTCCCCCGGGGTTTTGGCGCCGTCCTTGGTCTTGACCGGGGAGATGCCCACCACCACCGCCCCGTCGGTGTACATCTTCACCCCAAAGGGGCGGCCGGAGACGGTGACCACCGGCTTGTCCGCCACCGAGACATGGACATCCTTGACCGGGATAAGGCCAAAGAGGTTGACGTCGGTGAAGAAGTTTTGATTTCCGCCCACAGAGGCCGCCGCCTCCCGTGCCCGCTCGTCGGTGCCGGTGGCAAAGGAGAAGGGGGTGGCGCCGGAGAAGGAGACCGCATCGGCCGAGGAGACGTAGAACTGGTCGGGAAGGGTCTTTTGATAGTAGGCAACCGCTCCCAGCGAGGAGAGGGAGAAGGCCGCCCAGAGGGCCGCTGCCAGCCCGCATATTTTTTGAATCTGTTTTTTCAACGCAAATCGCCTGCCTTTACCTCCTTACTGTTTGCCCGCCCACCTGCAATTATAAAAGGAAAAAATTCGCGGCGGTGGGGGCAGAAGCGGCAAAGCCGCCTCCCATCAGTCTAGCGGCGCACAGTCGATTTTTTTGTAAAATACTGGTCAAAAAGAAGGGGAAGACAGGGGACTTGTCACCTGCCCGGCGGAGGGCGATGGGTGGAGATAGGGGTGGGCGCCAGAGCGACAAGCGCATTTTTGCCTCTCAATAGGCGGGGAGCGGCGGGCGAGAGGGAGCGGATAAAGGAATGGGCGACAGCCCAACCATTGCATGGTGAGGGCAAATACAGCCGCTCTCCTCTCTATGGTACAGACAGAAAAGCAAGTGATAAGACGGCAATCGCGTTTTTACACCCCAATGGGGAGAGCGCACAAGCGGGAAGCCACAAACGATGCTGCCTCTCTCTGCCACTGTGCGGATAAAAAATGAGCAACAGGGGGGCATTCGCATTTTGCACCCCAATAGGCAGAGGGCAGTGGACAGGAAGGGTAAACTTTAGACTCACTTCCCCTTTTCATTGTGCAGACAAAAGAATAGGCGAAGGGCAGCAATTGCGCTTTTACGCCTCTATGAACCGGAAGCGTCAGGCCGAAAGGAGCGGGCAATACACATTCCCTCCTCTGCGGTACAAGCAAAGGAGTGGACGATAGGTTTTTGCACCCCGATGAACAGGGAGCGGCAGGCGTGACAGGGGAAGGGCCCGAATGCCTCCCTTTCACGGTGCAAGCAAAAAGACAGAGAACCGTGCGGCAATCGCGTCCTTGTACTGCAATGGACTGGAGCACAGGCAGAAAGGGGCGGACAGCACACCCGCCCCCTTCCTTTTATAGGGTGGGCCAAGGGACGGCAGCAGGGCAACCATTGCGCTTTTGCACCCCAGGGGATAAGAGGCGGCGGGTGGAAAAGGGGGGGTAACACGACCTTCTCCCCCTCCCTTTCCCAAGTGCAGACAAAAAACTAGGCAACAGCACAACACCTGCCATTTTCCCACCCCGATAGACGGGGAATGGCGGACTGGAAAGGCGTGAACGGCCCCCGCCTCCCCCTTCCACACTAGAGAAAAGCGCCCCGGAGGGAGCCGTTCAGGCTCGCTCCAGGGCGCTTTTTCAAAAGGGGTGGATTACTCCCCTTCGCTCTCTTTCAGGGCATCGGCCTCTTCGGTGGAGTAGACCACGTTGTTCTCGCTGGAAGAGAAGCCGTAGTCGTCATCCCGCTCCTCCCGCTTGGGGCTGTCCAGCAGGGCGCGGATGGACAGGCTGACCCGCTTGCGGTCGATGTCGGCCTCGGTGATCTTCACCTCGACCTCCTGTCCGACCTGCAGGGCGTCGGCCGCCTTCTCGACCCGCTCGTTGGAGATCTGGCTGATGTGGATCAGGCCGTCCACCCCGTCGATGATCCGGGCAAAGGCGCCAAAGGAGGTGATGGAGACGATCTGTACCTTGATGACGTCGCCGACATGGTAGTCTCTCTGGAAGATGACCCAGGGGTTGTCCTCGGTCTTCTTGTAGCCCAGGGAGATCTTCTTGTTCTCAAAGTCCACGTCCTTGACGTAGACCTCGACGGTGTCGCCGACCTTGACCACCTCGCTGGGGTGCTTGATGCGCTTCCAGCTCAGCTCGCTGATGTGGACCATGCCGTCCACACCGCCCAGGTCGATGAAGGCGCCGTAGGAAGTCAGGCTCTTGACGGTGCCGGTGTAGTGCTTGCCGATTTCAACGGACTGCCAGAAGGCCTCGGCAACGGCCTTGTTGCGCTCGGCCAGAACGGCTTTGATGGAACCGATGGCGCGGGCCCGGCGCTCGTTGATCTCAATGACCTTGAATTCGGCCTCGGTGCCCTTGAGGGCGTTGAGGTCGTCGTTGCGGCGGAGGGTCGCCAGGGAGGCGGGGACGAACACCTTGATGCCGTAGCAGCTGACCAGCACGCCGCCTTTGATGACGTCGGTGACGGTGCCGGTGAGGATGGCGTCCTCCTCCTGGGCCTTGACGATCTTGTCGAAGCCCTCGATGGCGTCGTAGCGCTTTTTGGACAGCTGGACGGTGCCTTCCTGATCGTTGACCCGCAAAACGATCACGTTGATCTCATCGCCTTTTTTGACGATGTCGTCCGCCGACGCGTTGGGATCGTTGGTGAGCTCGCTCAGGGCGACAAAACCGGTGTGCTTGGTGCCAATATCGACGGTCACCTCATTGGGGGCGATGCTGGTGACTACGCCCTTGAGGCGCTGGCCGGTATATATTGGCTTGAGGCTCTCCTCCAGTGCTTCTTCAAAGCTGAAGTCTTCGCCTTGAACGTCGTTTTGCAGTTCACTCATTGTATGTAGTACCTCCTTGATTATACACGCCGGAGTCGAAGCACCAGCGGTAACTCCTATTATTTTAGCATACAAACCGCGCTGTTGCAACAGTTCATCCGCAGTTTCTACCAGGATTGTGGGGCAATTTTTTTCGCAAACCTCCCGCAATTTGGCGGTGTTGGAGCTTTTTCGGTCCCCCACCACCACCATCAGCCCGCTCTTCTTGGAGAGGGCCTCGGCTTCCTGCTGCCGGCTGGCCGTGGCCGAGCAGATGGTGGAGAAGACCGAGAGGCCGGGAAAAAGGGCCTCGGCCTCGGCCACCGCCTCTTTCCAGAGGGCCACGTTGAAGGTGGTCTGGCTGACCATCGACACCGGGCGGCCGGAGAAGTCCCCCTCCTTTGCCAGGCGGCGCAGCTCCTCGGCGGTGGAGAAGACCCGCACCTCGCCGGGGCAGTGGCCGACGATCCCCACCACCTCGGGGTGATCGGGGTCCCCGGCGACCAAGACCAGGTCCCCCGCCTCCGAGCGCTCCCTCACGATCTGATGGATCTTTGCCACAAAGGGGCAGGTGGCGTCCACCCAGTCGATCCCCGCCGCCTCGATCTGCGCATAGACCGAGGAGGGGACCCCGTGGGAGCGGATGACCAGGGTCTCCCCCTCCCCCACCTCGGCGGGGGAAGTGACCGTGCGCACCCCGCGGCGCTCCAGGTCGGCCACCAGATGGGTGTTGTGGATGATGGGCCCCAGGGTGCACACCCGCTTCCCCTGTTCCAGCAGGTCATAGACCTGTTTGACCGCCCGGTCCACCCCAAAGCAAAAACCCGCGGTCTTCGCCAAAATCACCGGCATGACAATTCCTCCAGCAGGGCCGCCATCCGCTCGGTGAGCAGGGCCTTGGCCCCCTTGAGCTGGGAGGCGGCCTTCATGTCGGTCAGCCCCAGCTCCTCATTGTGGATGAGGGCGCCGTAACGCACATAGACGGGGGCAAAGGGGTGCATCCCCTTGGGGGCGCAGATGGCCACCGGCAGGATGTCGGCCCCGGTCTGGGCCGAGACCACGATGGCCCCCGACTTGAGCTTGAGCAGCTTGCCGGTCTTGGAGCGGGTCCCCTCGGGAAAGACGCCGAGGATCTTCCCCTCCTTCACCACCTCTTTGGCCCGGTCCAGGGCGGAGGTGTCCCCTTTGCCCCGGTCCACCGGGAAGGCCCCCAGGGCCCGCAGCAGCCGGCCGGTGAAGCGGCCCTTAAAGAGCTCGATCTTGGCCATGTAGCAGATCTGCTGGCGCACCGGCAGGGCCACAAAGATGGGGTCCAGGTCGCTGATGTGGTTGGAGCAGAAGACGTAGCCGCCCTGGGGGGGCAGGTTCTCCCGCCCCTCGTAATGCACCCGGTAGAGGGCGCGAAAAATCACGTTGACCACCCCGTGGGCAAAGCGGTAAAAACTCATAGCCGGTCCCCCAGACGCTGGCGGATGAGGGCGCAGACCGCGTCCACGCTCTCCGCCAAATTCAGCTCGCTGGTGTCCACCAGCACCGCGTCCGCAGCCTGTTTGAGGGGGGCGGCCTCCCGGTGGCTGTCGTCGTAGTCGCGCTGCTGGATGTCCCGCAGCACCTCCTCATAGGGCATGGGGCTCCCCTTCTCCTCCAGCTCCTTGCAGCGGCGCTGGGCCCGGGCCTCGGGGGAGGCGGTGAGGAAGATCTTCAAATCGGCGTCGGGCAGCACCACGGTGCCGATGTCCCGCCCGTCCATGATGACGCTGTTCTTGCGGGCCAGGGAGCGCTGGGTCTCCATCAGGAAATCCCGCACCTCCTGCACCGCCGAGACCTGAGAGGCAGCCTTGCTCACCTGGGGGGAGCGGATGAAGTCGCTCACGTCCTCACCGCCGACAAAGACCCGCTGCTGGCCCTCGACAAAGCGCAGGTCCACCTGCAGCCCCGGCAGCAGGGCCTTGATGGCCGCGGTGTCGGTCAGGTCGGCCCCCACCTGCAGGCCGTGATAGCCGATGGCCCGGTAGAGGGCCCCGGTGTCCACGTAGATGAAGTGCAGCGCCCCGGCCGCCGTGCGGGCGATGGTGCTCTTGCCCGCGCCGGCGGGCCCGTCAATGGCAATGGATAACATATCTGTTCGTCCTCCTCGAAATCGGTGGTAATGGCGCCCCCTCCGGGGCAAAAGCCGCCCCGGAGGGCGGCCGGTAGAAAAAGGGAAAGGGTCACCTGGGCTGGGCCAGGATGTCCCGGGCCGCGGCCACGGCGGTGGAAAAGGCGATCTGCAAGTTGAAGCCGCCGGTGTAGCCGTCCACGTCCAGCACCTCGCCCACAAAATAGGCGCCTGGGCAGCGCTTGGACTGGCAGGAGCCGGGGTCCACCTCCCGCACCGAGACGCCGCCGCGGGTGACGATCCCCTCGGCTGCGGGGCGGAAGCCGGAGACGGTGAGGGGCAGGTCCTTCATCACCCGCACCATCTCCCCCCGCTCGGCCTGGGTGAGCTGGTTGACCTTCTTCTCGCCGGGGATGCCGGTGAGGGCCACATAGCTGCCGATGAGCTTTTGCGGCAGCAGTTTGCCCAGGGCGTTTTGCAGGTTTTTGTTCCGGTACTCCTCAAAGTCCCGCAGCAGCCGGCGGTCCAGCGCCTCGCGGGTGAGCCCGGGCTTCAGGTCGATGTGCAGCCGGTAGCGCCCGGGCGCGTCCTCCATGTGGCAGGAGGCGGAGAGGACCAGCGGCCCCGAGACCCCGAAGTGGGTGAAGAGCATCTCCCCCAGCTCGCTGAAGACCGGGCGCCTCTTCCCCACCTCCTCCACCGTGAGGGTGACGTTTTTCAGGGAGAGGCCCTGGCAGTTTTTGCACCACTGTTCGCCGCAGCGCAGGGGCACCAGGGAGGGCCCCGGCGGGGTGACGGTGTGGCCCAGCTGACGGGCGAAGCGGTAGCCGTCGCCGGTGCTGCCGGTCTGCGGATAGGAGAGGCCGCCGGTGGCCACCACCACCCGGTGGGCGGAGACGGCGCCCCCCTCTTTGAGGGACAGCGAGAAGGGCGCGCCGGGGGCGACTGCCTCCACCTCGCCCTGGCGAAATTCCACCCCCTGGGCCCGGCACCAGTTGGTCAGGGCGTCCACCACGTCGCCGGCCCGGTCGCTCTGGGGGAAGACCCGGTCCCCCCGCTCGGTCTTGAGGGGGACCCCCAGCCCCTCAAAAAAGGCCATGGTGTCCTGCGGGGTGAAGCCGTAGAGGGCCGAGTAGAGAAAGCGGGGGTTGCGGGGGACGTTTCGCAGAAAGTCCTCCACCTCGCAGTTGTTGGTCAGGTTGCACCGGCCCTTGCCGGTGATGCGCAGCTTTTTGCCGGGCTGGTCGTTCTTTTCCAGCAGGAGGACCGGCAGTCCCCCCTGCCCGAGCAGTCCGGCCGCCATCAGCCCCGCAGGGCCGCCGCCGATCACCGCGGCGCTGTACACTCTCTCCATCTCCACTCCTCACACCTCGCCGATATTCTCGTAGACCTGGTCCTCGTTCCACATGGTCTCCAGCTTGCCCAGGGTGGCAAACACCTCGGTCTGCTTGCGCTGGCCCAGGGCCACGATCAGGGCGTTGATGAGGCTGAGAGGGGCCACCAGCGAGTCCACAAAGGAAATCATCTCGCTCTTGGCGTAGAGGACGGTGTCGGCCATGGCGGCGATGGGGGACTTTTCGCTGTCGGTGATGGAGATGACCTTGGCCCCACTCTTGGCCGCACAGGTCAACGCCCGCACCGTCTTTTTGGAGTAGCGGGGGAAGCTGATGCCCAGGATCACGTCCCCCTCGCCGATGCGGACGATCTGCTCAAAGACATCGGAGCCCTTGTCCTCGCTGACGAGGTGGACGTTTTCAAAGATCATGTTGAAGTAGTAGGCGGTGAAGGAGGAGAGGGAGGAGGCCCCCCGCATCCCCACGATGTAGATGCGCCGGGCCTCCAGCAGGGTCTCGACGGCGCGATTGAAGTCCTCGCTGGAGACGGCCTGCTCAGTCTTGCGGACGGTGGCGATGTCCAGCTCCAGCACCCGGGAGAGGACGTCCCGGTCGCCGATCTGTTCGGAGGTGACCCGCATCCGCTGCACGGCGCTGAGGTTTCTCTTGATGAGCTCTTTGAGGGAGCGCTGGAACTGGGGGTAGCCCTCAAAGCCCACCTCCATGGCAAAGCGGACCACGGTGGACTCGCTGACCCCCACCTCCCGCCCCAGCTTGGAGGCGGTCATAAAGGCGGCCTTGTCGTAGTTTTCAAAGATGTAGCGGGCAATCTTCTTCTGCCCCTTGGAAAACTGGCCCATCTTCTCCTCGATGGTGTGTAGCAAACTGCTCAAAATCCTCTCCCTGCCTCTCTGCCCCGCGCCGGCCACAAAAAAGGCGGGCGTCCGCGCATGGGCGTCTGCCACTCGGCGTATAATGGAATGGACGCCGCTGGGAAAGCGGCTGTTTTTTACCGAATTTGTCAACACTATCAGTGTATCGTTGCGGGGCCAAAATTGCAAGGAATTTTTGCCCCTTCTCCCCCTTTTTTGCAGGAAATGATGGCAGCTTCTTGCAAAATGCCGTCCGTGCCGGGGCGAACTCCCAAAAATGGCGGCAAAACCGGCAAAGGCGTGGATTTTGCAGGGGAAATGTGGTATATTCTATGGGAACTCATCGCCCATCCTATTTCGCGGGGGCCTGCGCCCCCATCCCTGAGACTATATTCGAGGTGTGCGCAACATGGCAGTTATCTACGAGGACTTGCTCAAGGGCAAACAGCACGTTCATTTCATCGGCATCGGCGGGTCGGGGATGTTCCCCCTCGCTCAGATCCTGCACGACAAGGGCTATTTCATCACCGGCTCGGACAACAACGAGACCGACACCCTTGCCCTGGTGCGGGGGCTGGGGATCCCGGTGCACCTGGGCCACGACCCCAAAAACATCGAGGGGGCCGACTTGGTGGTCTACACCGCGGCCATCATGAAGGACAATCCCGAGCTGCTGGCGGCCAAGGCCTCCAACGCCACCGTCATCGAGCGCTCGGTGCTGCTGGGGGTCATCTCCCGCCAGTATCCAAACGCCGTCTGCATCTGCGGCACCCACGGCAAGACCACCTCCACCGCCATGCTCACCCAGCTGCTGCTGGACTGCGGGGCCGACCCCACGGCGGTCATCGGCGGCAAGCTGCGCAGCATCGGCGGCAACGGCCGGGTGGGGAAGAGCGAGACCTTCGTCTGCGAGTCCTGCGAGTACGTGGACACCTTTTTAAAGCTCAGCCCCGACGTCTCGGTGGTCCTCAACATCGACCGGGACCACCTGGAGTACTTCAAAAATCTCGAGAACATCATCCGCTCCTTCAACGCCTTCAACAAGATGGCCAGCAAGATGGTCATCGTCAACGGGGACGACGAGAACTCTATGAGATCCCTGGACGGGGTGACGGTGCCCATCCTCACCTTCGGCACCAAGGAGGGGCTCGACTACACCGCCGAGAACATTGCCGTGGAGCGGGGGGTCTTTTACCAGTACGACCTCTGCCACCGGGAAGAGACCCTCTGCCGGATCCGACTGGGGGTGCCGGGGCGGCACAACGTCCTCAACTCCCTGGCCGTCTGTGTGGCGGCGCTGCAGTGCGGGGTCACCCCCGCCCAGCTGGAGGAGCACCTGCCCCACTTCGGCGGGGCGGGCCGCCGGTTTGAGTTTTTGGGGGAGGTGAACGGCTTCACCGTGGCCGACGACTACGCCCACCACCCCGCCGAGCTGGAGGCGACCCTCAAGGTGGCCACCCAGATGGGCTACAACAAGGTGTGGGCGGTCTTTCAGCCCTTCACCTTCTCCCGCACCTCGATCCTGCTGGACGACTTCGCGCGGGTCCTGCAGATCGCCGACCGGGCGGTGATCACCGCCATCATGGGCGCGAGGGAGATCAACACCTACGGCATCCACGCCAAGGACCTGGCCGACAAGGTGCCCGGCAGCGTGCAGTTGGACACCTTCCCCGAGGTGGCCGACTACCTGCTGGCACACGTGGAGCCGGGCGACCTGGTGCTCACCCTGGGCTGCGGCGACGTCTACAAGATCGACAAGTTGCTGCTGGGAGAGAAAAAGAACTGACAGAGGGCACCCGGCAGCAGCTGCCGGGCGCCTTTTTTTGCTGGGAGGGAGGAATTTTGATGGAGAGAAAGCCCACCGGCACCGTCTACCTGCTCTGCGGCAAGACCGGCAGCGGCAAGAGCACCTTTGCCCGGACCTGGCAGGCCGAGCGGGGGGCCGCCCTGCTCTCGGCGGACGAGCTGATGCTCGCCCTCTTCCCCGAATACCTGGGGGAGGCCCACCGGGCGGTCTGGGAGCGGTGCCGCGCCTACCTGCTGGCGAGGGCGGAGGAGATCGCCCTGGCCGGGGCGGATGTGCTGCTGGACTTTGGCTTTTGGAGCGCGGCGGAGCGGGCCGAGACCCGGGCCCGGTTCGCCGAGGCGGGGGTGCCGGTCAAGCTGCTCCTCTTCACCGCCCCCGCCGACCTGCGCGCCCGGCGGCTGGCGCGGCGAAATGCCGACGCCCAGGGGCGGGAATACTGCATCGACCCCGCGATGCAGGCCCTCTTCGACAGCCGCTTCGAGCCCCTCGCCGAGGGAGAGGCCGACTGGGTGATCCGCCCCGGCGACAAGCTGCCCGACTGCATCGGATAAAGGGAGAGGAAGGCCCGGCAGAAACATCTGCCGGGCCTTCCTCTCTGGCTGCCTCCCCCCACCGGGAGGGGCAAAAAAAGCGCCCGGAAAGCAGCCTCTGCAGCGCCTTCCGGGCCTCTCTCTGTTTTTGACATTTCATTTTGCTGGGTCAAGGGCCCCCGTCACTGGGTGGGCAGGGTGGTGACCCCCACGTAGTGAAAGCCCCCGTCCCCGGTCCCCTCGATGGAGATGCGCCGCCGTCGCAGGAGGGACCCCCGCTCGCCGTCCACCGTCCGCTCGTAGACACTCACCGAAAGGCTCATCAGCGACCCGCCCACCTGCCAGTCGTCCAGCGCAAACAGGTATTCGCGGGGAACGGGGCGGTAGATGAGGGCGTAGCTCTCCCGCTCGGGCAGGTAGCGCTCGCTCTCCCGCACCCACTGGGGCGGCACCCCAAAGTAGCGCTGGCAAACCCCCTCCACCTCGTCCTGGGGAAAGAGGTAGCCGGAGAGCTCGTCCGCCGACGCGGCCCCGTAGTTGTAATAGGGGCGATCCGGCGCCCGGTTGTCGGGGTAAAGGGGGAGATAGTAGCCCAGCACCACCAGAGTGTCGGGGGACAGTTGCTCCGCACTGGTCCAGTCGGGCGCCTCGGCCGCCAGCCAGCGGCAGCGGTCCAGGTAGACGTCGATCACCTGGTTCTCGCTGAGATCGGCGGGAAAGTAGCTCTCCCCCGCCGGGACAGAACTGCTCTCCGCCCGGTTGGGGGCAGCGGGGGCACAGCCCACCAAAAGGGTACACAGCAGCACCATCGCCAATACCCGTCCCATCTGCTTCACAGAGGCCGCCCCCTTTCCGCCCAATTTCCCCCTCTAGTATAGTCGAAGGGCGGAAAAAGGAACAGGGGGCGGTGTGCTTTTTTAAACTTCTTGTGCTGTCTGTCGAAAAAAGGGATCAAAAAGCAGCGCTTCGCACAAGAGAAACCTGTCGAAATAAGGCGAACGCCGTGGACGGCGAAGGCCCCTCTAAAATTGGTTATAGAGGAATTGGGGGGCGGTGGAGAAGTCGGTACAGAGGAGCCCGATGTAGATGCCTATGAAGAGGAGGAAGAAAAAGGCTGTCCACCCCAGGAAGGAGAGCCAGGGGTTGCCCTTAATCCGCCTGATAAAACTGGTAAATCTGTTCATCTAGATACGCCCATCCCTTCCAGCCCAGGTGCATGATGTCTCTCAAAAAATAGGGCTCGTATTCCCGGTCGGAGTAGTCGGCCAGCTGCACCCCGTTTTGCTCGGCGATGTTGCGGATGTTTTGGTAGTATGTTTCCCGGTCTGTCTTTGAAGAGCCGGTGTAATCATACCAATAGCCGTTGACCGGCACGCTCACCAGCATGACTTCTATGCCGGTCTCCCTGCACACCTGTAAAAACAGCTCTAAGTCCTCATATTCCGGCGAATTGGAAGATGTCAAATTGCGATTGGAGGTGCGAATACCGGCGTCCCGCACCTTCGACATCTTATTAAAAGAGGTGTCAGAAATGTAAAATGGGTTGTTTGTACAGGACTGCTCCCCCTTCTCCTCGGCCGATTCCAGTAGAGCTTGAAAATCGATTTCAGAAGTCTTTACTCTCTCGGGTGCGGTGGGGAGGGTTAGGGCGCGAGGGTTATACCAACCCTCGCGGCTCAATTTGGGGTTTTCCTGGGTCCTAACCACATTGTACTTTGACTGTATCTCCAAAAATTGCTCTGTCAAATTTAAATAGAGGTAATCAAACGGATCGATGTCTCCTGTCAGATAGATCTTCTCATAGAGCTCGACCCTCTTTTTCTGTTTCGGATCCTTTTCCAACAGGCTCTTACAGCGCTTGACCACCCTCTTCTTCGTCCGGTCACTAATGCGCTTATTTTTCATAAATCCGTCAAACATCTGTGGATAAAAGCGGCTGGAAAAAGCGCCTGAAGAGACACCGTCGGCGGTAAACCACTGGGGAGACAAGATCAATACGACTTTGTTGGACTTGCACTTGTCAGCCAAGGCCCCCAGATGGATGGCATGGCTCAAGCTCTGGTTGTTTGGCGCCCCCATGACAACTGTCTGAAAGTCCCCGTTTCCATTGTTGAATACAATTTGGGGGTGGGTGTTCTCCTCTCCCAGCGAAAGTTCAGAAGAACCCAAAAGCAAAACACTGTTTTCATTTAGTATGTCATCAAATGCGTCTGGACAGTTGTACTTTTCCAAGCCGGTATTGTAAATTAAGTTGTCTCTCAAGTGAAAGAGGCGGGTGTCCAAAACTTTTGATGAGCCCCAAACGCAGCCCAATGCCAAAACTGCCGCCAAAAGAAATGCCATTCCTTTTTTCACGTTGTCCATTTCCCCCCTTCGGTTTTGCCGCAGCAGTTCTCTTCCCGTTTTGACAATCCAGAGACCATACCACTTCTTGTTTGAAAGGCCTCATCCACTGGCAGTTCTGTCGCTCGCGCCGATACTACGCCATTCTCGACTGGATTTGCGCAATGATCTTTCGGGGGGTATCAAACTCACTTCTCTCCAGTTCCGAGGGAGAGATCACCACGCCAAAATCGTCCTCGATCTGTACCAGCAGCTCTGTAAAAGCGAGAGAGTCGATCAACCCCGTCTCGTAGAGTTCTGTGTCCAAATCCTCTCTGACGATCGCATCGTCACAGAGTTCTTCCAGCATTGCAAGCACCTTATCTTCCATCGTCCATCTTCCTTTCTCATTGTCGATCATCTGTTTACATCAACTTCAGCAGGGCAACCTGAATCACCTCGGTAAACTTGCCCGAAAAAACAAAAAAGCCAAACATCACCAGGTGAAATGTGACAAACCAGGATACGACTTTATACCATGTCTTCTTCTTATTGTTTTTATATATCTTGGACTTCTTTTGATAAACTTCCGTAGCGGCGAGGAGAACGCCGTGATAAAGCCCATAGAGAATGTAATCAACTGTCAACCCATGCCAGAGGCCCATCACCAGCATGTTCACGACCAGCCCTGCCGCCGCCCCGTTCAGGCGGCTGGAAAACCACTTTTTGCGGATGGCGTTCATCATAAAGCGGGAGAAGAGAAAGTCCCGGAACCAGTGGGAGAGGGTGATGTGCCAGCGGTTCCAGAAGTCCTTCATGTCCACGCTCAAAAAGGGCTTGTCGAAGTTCTCCGGGGTATGGATGCCCAGGATGTAGCTGACCCCGATGGCCATCAGGCTGTAGCCGGCAAAGTCGAAAAAGAGGTAGAAGCCGTAGCTGTACCCGTACCCCGCCAGCGGCAGGGGGCGGTAGCGGTGGGCAAAACGGCCCATCACCTGGTAAAACAGCTGGGAGAGGGCGTACTTGTAAAAGAGCCCCAGGGCGATCTTCTGCAACCCCGTCCCCAGCAGTTTGCGGTACTCCTCCCGGGAATAGACGGTGTGCCAGTCCGCCAGAAAGCGGCGGCTGCGGTCGATGGGGCCCGAGCTGATGGCCGGGAAGAAGAGGAGGAAGCTGGAGAGCTCCAGTCCGCCCATCTCCTTGATGACCCCGTCGTATATCTCGATGATGACCTGCAGCACCTTAAAGCTCAAGTAGCTGATGCCCAGAAAGCCGAACACGCTCTTGCCAAAGAGACCGGAGAACTTGTAGAGCAGAAGCGGCGCCAGGGCCAGGGCCACGAAGTGGCCGTAGATCACGCTGTTGCGGCCGAACTTGCGGCGCAGCAGCAGGTAGCCCTTGACGGCGTGCAGTTCCAGCAGATAAAAGCCCGCCAGCCAGAGCAACTGCGCCGGCTGCCCGCCGTACACCAGCCAGATAAAGAGCAGCGAGAGGGCGAAGCTGTACCCCTTGAGGGACCTTTCCCGCAGCCCCAACACCGCCGCCGGCACCAGGGCCGCCGCCAGCACCAAAAAGAAGCGCAGATCGCTGTAAAAACTCACCTTGCCAGCCCTCCCAGCGCCTTGCGGTCCACCTTGCCGTTGGCGGTCATGGGGAGGGCGTCCAGAAAGACGAATTTCTTGGGGATCATGTAGGCGGGGAGGAACTGGGCCAGCTCCCCCCTGGCCCGCTGAGAGGCGGCAAAGCCCCGCTCCCCCGGCCAGTCCGCCGCCACATAGGCCGTCAGGCTGCGGATGGTGCCGTCCCGCTCCTGGGGCAGCACCACCGCCCCCCGAACGCCCGGCAGCCGGCAGATGTTCTGCTCGATGTCCTCCAGCTCAATGCGGTAGCCGTGCAGCTTGATCTGCAGGTCCAACCGGCCGCAGTAGTGCAGTTGCCCGCCCCGCAGGTAGCCCTTGTCCCCGGTGCGGTAGAGGCGGTACTCGACCCCCGCCACCCGCCGGGTGCCGAAGGCGCGCGCGGTCAGGTCGGGGCGGCCGAAGTAGCCGCTGCTCACCGTGTCTCCCACGATGACGATCTCCCCCCGCTCCCCCTCGGGCAGGTCCTCCCCTTCCGGGCCGGCAATAAAGAGCCAGGTGCCCGGCTTGGTGGCCCCCACCGGCAGGGGTTCGTCGGCGGCCGCCAGGGCGGGGGTGATCTCCACCTGGGTGATGGCCACGGTGGACTCGGTGGGGCCGTAGGTGTTGATGACCTTGGCCCCGGGAAAGCGGCTGTGCAGCTTTTGGGCGGTGGCGTTTTGCAGCGTCTCCCCGCAGAAGAGGAAGAGCCTCATGTCGGGCAGCAGGGCGCTGTCAAAGCGCCGGTCGGCCAGGCAGACCTCGGCAAAGGAGGGGGTGGAGACCCAGACCTGGGCCCCCGACCGCTCCAGAGAGGAAAAGAGGGCCGCCGCGTCCTGCTGCACCTCTTTGGGCAGGGTCCATAGGGTGCCGCCGGTGTAAAAGGCGGTGTAGAGGTCCATCACCGACAGGTCAAAGGAGAAGGGGGCCTGGTTGAGAAAGACCCGGGGCGCCTCCGCCGGGAAGCCCTCCCCCAGCTGGGAGGACCAGTCCAGAAAGTGGTCGAGGCAGTCGGCGGTAATCTGCACCCCCTTGGGGGTACCGGTGCTGCCGGAGGTAAAGAGGATGTAAAAGAGGTCCTCCCCCTCCACCGGGCGGAGGCCGACAGGGGATCCTCCCCTCTCGGCCAGGGCGGTCAACTCGGCGGCGGCCAGCACCGGGCTCGGCGGCCAGCACCAGCGGCGGGTCGGCCGCCTCGACGGTGCGGGCCACCCGCTCGGGGGGAAGGGAGGTGTCCACCGGGCAGTAGCCCCGACCCGAGCGGGCGCAGGCCAAAAAGCACAGGGGCACCAGGGGGCCCTTGTGCCCGTAGACCACCAGGGGAGCGCGGTTTTCCCCCAGGCGGCGCTCCAGCGCAGCGGCCAGACGGCCCGCCCCCTCCCACAATTGACGGTAGGTCAGCTCCCCCTGGGGAGAGCGGTAGGCCAGGGCGTCCGGCCGGGCGGCGGCGTGGCTGGCGATGGCGTCCAACAAGTTCATCGGCGATTCCCCTTCCTCGGGCCCCGCAATCGGCTATCAAACGATTGCAAAACCCAAAAACGCAGAAAAACAGCGGGGGCGCCACTGTTTTTCACTGGTGTTGTCTTCCATTATAAGGTGGCGATAATTTCCTGTCAACCGGCGAGAGAGGGGGCAAAAACGGGATGGGTGCGCCACTTTTCGGGGACAAACCCCACCGCGGCGGGGTGTGGCGGGGAGGCGGTGGCTTTTCAGCCCGAAAAGGGCGGCAATAAATTCATAAAATCTTCAGCAGTTTTTGGGCTGCACGTCATAAAAAAGGGGGAAACTGCCCCGCCTGTGTCCCCTTTTGTGCCGAGCGCAGAGCAGTTTTCCCCCTCACCGCTCTGTCCGGTGCGCCGATTTGCAATCCCCACCCCTTTTTCAGCCGCTTTGCAGCGCAGGTGGTTTCGCCGCCCCCACCCGTTTTGGCGCGCAGTACAAAGAGAGCAGCTCGCCAATCTGTGCAGCCGCCCTTCCCGCTGCATTGGACAGGGCTGCCAAAAAGCACCGGCTCGAGAGAAGGCTGGGTCTCTCCCCTCCCTTTGCTCTGCACCCGCCAAAAGGGCGCCGGTACATCCGGCGCCCTTTTGAAAATGGGGAGGAGATCGTATGCCCGACAGGAAGAGGGGTGGCGTCCCCCGCCCCATCGGTATGGCTGCCTATGCGTCGGGAAAGACCGCCGCGCGAAAGCGGCGACAGGCGGCCTCGACGCCGTCGGGCTGGGAGAAGACTGCAAAGGCCCCAGCCACCAGGGCGTCTGCCCCGGCGGCGGCGCAGGCGCGGCCGTTTTCCGGGCCGATGCCCCCGTCCACCTCGATGAGGAGGGGAAGGCCCTATCGGTGCAGCGATGCGTCGGGAAAGACCGCCGCGCGAAAGCGGCGGCAGGCGGCCTCGACGCCGTCGGGCTGGGAGAAGACTGCAAAGGCCCCAGCCACCAGGGCGTCTGCCCCGGCGTCTGTACAGGCGCGACCGTTTTCCGGGCCGATGCCCCCGTCCACCTCGATGAGGAGGGGCCGGCCCAGGGTGCGGCGGAGGGCGGCCAGGCGGCCCACCCGCTCCACCGTGCCGGGGAGGAACGCCTGTCCCGAAAACCCGGGCTTTACCCCCATCAGGAGCACCCAGTCACAGAGATCCAGATAGGGGCTCAGGGCCTCCACTGGCTCGTCGGGGTTCAGGGCCAGGCCGGGGGCGATCCCCGCCCGGCGCATTTCCCTTAAAAGGGCGGCGGTGTCCACCGGGCAGCCCAGGTGAAAGGCCGCCCGCTCCACCCGGTTCTGGGTCAATTGGGGGAGGTAGTCCCCCGGGTTTTCCACCATCAGGTGGCAGTCCACCGGCAGGGGCGAGGCGGTGCGGACCGCCCGGATGAGGTCAAAGTTGAGGCAGAGGTTGGGGACGTAGTGGCCGTCCATGATGTCCAGGTGATACCAGTCGCAGCCGCCCCGCTCCAGGGCGCGCAGGTCGTCGCCCAGGTGGAGCCAGTCGGCGCAGGCCAGGGTCGCGGTGAGGATGCCCATTTGATTCGCCTCCCCTTTCTAGCGGGTGCCCGAGATCTTCGAGTAGGGCTGCCCCGAGGCCGCGGGGCCGGTGGCCCCCTTGATGGTGAGGGCCAGTACGATGATGCTGGCCACATAGGGGATCATCTGCACGAACTCGTGGGGGATGGGCGAATTGGGGATGATTTGAATGTAGAGCTGCACTGCGTCAAAGAGGCCAAAACACATGGCTGCGGCAAAGGCCCCGGTGGGGGTCCAGCGGCCCATGATGATGGCGCCCATGGCCAGATAGCCCCGGCCGGCCACCATCCCCTCCTGGAACAGGTTCATCTGCCCCACCGAGAGGAACGCACCGGCCAGCCCGCCCAGGAAACCGGAAATCAAAACGCCCAGAAACCGCATGGCCCCCACGTTGATGCCGGCGGTCTCGGCCGCCCGGGGATGTTCGCCGCAGGCGCACATCCGCAGCCCCAGCGGGGTTTTGAAGAGGACGAAGTTGCAGACAAACAGCAGGATGAGGGCGATGTAGACGATGGGGGAAAAGTCGGCCAGGATGTTCCCCACCAGGGGGATGGGGCGCAAAAACTCGGTGGTGGCAATGGTGTTGACGGTGGGGGACATCCCCTTTTGCCCGAAGATGGCCTGCAGCCCCACCGAGCAAAAGCCGGTGGCCAGCAGCACCAGGGCCTGGGAGGAGACCCCCTGTGCCCCGCCGCAGACGATGGAGACAAAGCCGTGGACGGCCGAGATGACCACGCCGACGAGGACGGCCAGGAGAACGCCGAACCAGGGGTTGCCGGTCCAGTAGGAGCCCAGCACCGCCAGGAAAGCGCCCATACTCATAATGCCCTCGAGGCCGATGTTGAGGATGCCCGTGCGCTCGGAGATGGTGGCCCCCATGGCGGTGATGGCGATGGGGGTGCCCAGACGGATGGTGGCCAAAACGATGTAAGACAGGGCGCTAAGCATGTGCCACACCTCTCTTCTGTGCTTTTTTCATGAGGTAGCGGATAAAGTTTTCGGAGCAGACAAAGATGATGATCAGCCCCTGGACGATGGAGACGAATTCGGAGGAGACCCCGGTGCTCATCTGCATCAGCGCCGCGCCGTTGCGCATGGCGCCGAAGAGGAATGCGGTGAGCAAAACGGCGATGGGATTGCTCTTGGCCAGCAGGGCCACGGCAATGCCGGTGGGGCCGTAGCCGGGGGAGTAGTCGGCAAACATCCGGAAGACCGAGCCGTGGATCTCCAAACAGCCTCCGAGCCCGGCGAGGGCGCCGGAGATGAGAAGGGCCAAAAACATGTTGCGGTCGACATTGATGCCGGCGGAGCCGGAGGCATTTTTGTTGATGCCGGTGGCCCGCATCTCATAGCCCCACTTGGTCTTGTTGATGAAGATGTAGACCACGATCACAGCGAGGACGGCGATCAGGATGCCCGAATTGATGTTGTAGGGCCGCCCGATGAGGGCGGGCAGGCGGGCGGTGTCCTGCATCTTCTCGGTGGCCGAGAGCTGGCCCCCCGAGGTGACGAAGACGCTGATGACCAGATAGGTCAGCAGGAACTTGGCGATGTAGTTGAACATGATGGTGGTAAAGACCACGCCCACGTTCTTTTTCAGCCGCAACCAAGCGGGGATAAAGGCCCAGGCCATGCCGCCCAGCATGCCGCAGAGCAGGCAGACCGGCAGGTGGATGATCGCCGGCAGCTTGAGGTAGATGCCCGCCAGGCAGCCCAGCAGCGCGCCGATGATGAGCTGGCCCTCGACGCCGATGTTGAAGACCGAGCCCTTTCTGCCCACGGCGATGGCCAGACCGGCCAGGATGATGGGGATCATTCGGTTGATGGTGCCCGCAATGGCGCTGGGGGTACCCAGCGCCCCCTTGAAGAGGGAGGCGTAAGCGGTGAGGGGATTGACCCCCAAGATGGCAAGGATGATGCCGCCGGTGATGATGGAGAGCGCAAAGGCAATGAGGGAGATGGAGCACTCCAACCCCATTGCGCGCAGCTTCTCCGAACTCGGTTTCTTAAATTTTTTGGTGGGTCTCTCCTTCGCGGTCACCGAAGGGGGCCGCTCAGCGGTTGACTGCTTCATCGATATCCTCCTCTCCGTCTACACCCAGCATGTACTGCCCCAGAAGCTCTTTGGTGATCCCCTCGTTTTTCAGCACCTTGACGATGCGCCCTTTGAAGAGGACGGCAATGCGGTCGCTGACCTGTAAGATCTCATCGAGTTCGAGGGAGAAAAGGAGGACCCCTTTTCCGGCGTTTCGCGCCTCCACCAGTTTTTCCTGCACAAAGGAGATGGCCCCCATGTCCAGGCCGCGGGTGGGCTGGATAGCCATGATCATCTCGGGGTTGGCGCTCATCTCCCGGGCAATGATGATTTTTTGCTGATTGCCGCCGGAGAGCTTGCCGGCGGGGTCGTCCAGGCTGCCGCAGCGGATGTCGAAATCCTCCTGGAGCTTTTGTGCGTTCTGGTCGACCTTTTTGCGGTCCAAAAAGGCCCCGTACTTGAGGAAGCGGCGCTGGTCTTGAAACCCGAGGACCAGATTTTCCTTGACCGAGAAGTCCAGCACCAGGCCGTCCTTGTGCCGGTCCTCAAAGATGACCCCCACCCCTTTTTTCTTGATTTCCTTGACCCCCATCTGGGAGATGTCCTCCCCCTTAAAGGTGAGGCTCCCCTCGCTGGGGTGCAGCTTGCCGCAGATGATGTTCTCCAACTCCTCCTGGCCGTTGCCGTCCACCCCCGCAATGCCGAGGATCTCGCCCCGGTGCAGTTGCAGGTCGATTTGATGGAGTTTTTGAACCCCCTGGCGGGTCTTGTAGGAGAGATTGTTCAGGTCCAACAGCACCTCGCTGTTGTCCACTTGGACGCGCTCGCCACCCCCCATGATCACCTCTCGGCCGACCATCAGCCGCGCCAGCTCCGCCTGGTTTACTTCGGAGATGGGCTTGGTGCAGACCACCTTGCCGCGGCGGATAACGGTGACCCGGTCGGATATCTTCTCCACCTCGGCCAACTTGTGACTGATAAAGATGATGGTCTTGCCGCTGTCCCGCAGCCGCATGAGGATGTCGCAGAACTCGTCGATTTCCTGGGGGGTGAGGACGGCAGTGGGCTCGTCGAAGATGAGGATCTCCGCCTTGCGGTAGAGGATCTTCAAAATTTCCACCCGCTGCTGCATGGTGACCGACAGTTCACTGACCTTTGCGCTGGGGTCGATGCCCAGCCCGTACTGTTCGGAGAGCTGGCGCACCTCCCTCTCCGCTTTGGGGTAGTCGATTTTCAACCGGCTGCCCACCTCCATCCCCAGAATGATGTTCTGGGTGACGGTGAATTTGGGGATGAGCATAAAGTGCTGATGCACCATGCCCAGCCCGCTGGCGATGGAGTCTTTGGGGGAGTGAAAGCGGACTTCCTTGCCCCGCAGATAGATGCTCCCCTCGTCAGGTTGGTTGAGTCCGTAGAGAATGCCCATCAGGGTGGATTTGCCCGCCCCGTTCTCCCCCGCCAGGGAGTGGATCTCCCCCTGTTCGATGTCGAGCGAAATGTGGTCGTTCGCAATCACGCCGGGGTAGATTTTGGTGATTCCCTTTAGCTCGATGATCTTCTCCCGCACCTCTGGTTCACGCCCTTTCTGTGCAGCCGGACGGCGGCCCTTTTTCGAGGCCGCCGTCCGCCGTTCTATTTACGCCGGGAACTGGAAGCTGTCAAACTCTTCCTTGGTGGCCGGAACTTTGATCTTGCCGTCGATGACATCCTTGCGCAGGGCCTCCACCTGGTCGATGGTCTCCTGGGGGATGGTCGCCTTCAGGGTCTCATTGGTGGTGTAGAGCAGGTCCACGCCCTCTTCTTTCAGGCCCATCTCCACCGGGGTGCCGCCCTTGAAGTTGCCCTCGGCAATCTCTTTGAGGAAGCGGTAGCAGGTGTTGTCCACCCGTTTGACCTGGCTGGCAACGATGCGGTCGGGCATCAGGTGGAACTGCCCGTCGGCAGCGCCAAAGGTCCAGCAGTTCCCGCCGCGCTCAGAGGAGGCTTGGAAGACGCCCACGTTGCAGGCCGCAGCCGCCGGGGCGATGTAGTCGACCCCCTGGTCATAGAGCATGTTGGCGATCTCCTTGCCCTTGTTGACATCGGTGTAACTGCCGGTCTGGGTAGAGGTGACGGTGGCCTTGGGATTGACGTACTTGACGCCCGCCTGGAACCCGTAGTCAAAGCGGTTCATGATGACGTTGGAGTTGGAGCCGATGAAAGCCAGCTTGTTGCTCTTGGTCAACTTGCCCCCCAGGGCGCCCAGCAGGAAGGCCGCCTCCTGCTCCCGGTAAAAGGCGGACGCCACATTTTCCAGATCGGAGATGGCGCAGTCCGGGCTGACAAAGTAGACATCCGGGTACTCCGGCGCCAGTTCCTTGATGGTGTCCTGATAGGTGTCGGCCGGGAAGATGATGACATTGATCCCCTGGCTGATGAGGGAGCGGGCGGTGTTGGCCGCGTCGGCTGCCGACACCTTCTCGATCTTGTTGAGCTCAAAGCCAAACTCGTCGGCCGCCTTCTGGCAGCCCGCCAGCGCCACGTCGGAGAAGCTCTGGGTGCCAAAGCCGCCCGAGACGACGATGGCCGCCTTGATTTGGACCTTCTTCTCCCCGTCTCCCTTTGCCTCTTCGCCGCCCCCACAGCCGGTCAGGCTGCCCAAGCAGAGAAGTCCCGCCAGAGAAGCTGCGAGAATGCGCTTCCCCAATTTCCAATTTTTCATCTCGATTTCCTCCTTATTTTTGCGGACAGATCGCGCCTGAACGCTCTCCGTCACTGAAAAGATGGACAAAACTTAAGAATAGCTGCGCAGGCTGTCGAGGAAGAGCCGCACAAACCCCTCTCTGTCAATGGAGTCGACAAACCAGAGATTGCGCTCCTCCTCGCTCTTGCCGTAGTAATTTTCCATGTCGATGACGGTGAAACCGGTGGTGATCTCCCCCTTGCACTCCACATCGCAGTAGTACTTGGTGGCGGTGAAGAGTTCGGGGTCGGTCAGGTAGGCCACCGTGGCTGGGTCGTGTAGCCGTGCCACCCCCTTGAAGCGGCGGCCGGCCTTGAGTTCCTGCTGGGCGGACTGGGGTTGCCCCTCTGACTTGGCGTTTCTGCCGTATCCGCCGAGGATGGCGGTGGTCATTCTGGCCGCCGGGTTGTCGATGCGGGCGATCTCCTCCACCTCTTCGGCGAGCAGATAGGCCTCTCTGGTGGTGTCCAGCGGGCAGGCGTAGATGGGGACCCCCGAAAAGAGCAGCTCTCGAACCCCTTCCGGGTCCACCAGAACGTTGAAGGTGGTGATGGGGGTGGGATTTCCCGTGCGGTAACTGGTGCCCATGAAGACGATCTTGTCGATTTTCTCCTTGACCTCCGGACAGCGGCGCAGCAGCAGGGCGATGTTGGTCACCGGGCCCAGGGCCAGAATGGCGACCTTCTCTTTGCTCTGGAGCAACTTGTCCCGCAAAAACTCCCAGGCGGGTGCGGCCACAAGGGCCTCGTCGTGCAACTGGTCAAAGGTCCACCCCCGCAGTCCGTTGTCTCCGTGGATATAGGCGGCGTCCACCAATTCGCGCTCCAGAGGCTTTTCCTCTCCCCTGGCCACCGGGATGTCTCCCCTGCCCAGCAGGTACAGCACATTGCAGGTGTTGGGGGTGGTGTGGCAGAGGGCCACGTTGCCCGCCACCGTTGTGACCCCTAAAATATCGAGTTTGTCGGATGCGCAGGCAATCACGAGGGCCATGGCGTCGTCGATGCCAGTATCTACATCGATCAGTACGGGGATCTTCTTCATCTTTTCCTCCTATCTTCCCCCACCAAAAGGGGGGCACTTATCCAAATTGCAGAGGGCTTTCGCACCTTCTCAGCTGTTTATCAAATCGGGGGTAAAGTGGCGAACGCTCTCGAGGAACAGCCGGGCAAACCCGGCCCGGTCGATGGAGTCCACATACCAAAGGTTGCGCTCCTCCATCGATTTGCCGTAGTAATCGTCCATGTCGATGATGGTGAAGCCGGTGGTGAGTTCCCCCTTGCACTCCACCTGACAGAAGTATTTCTGTCGGGTGAAGTAGTCGGGCCGCAGCAGGTAGGCCACCACCGCCGGGTCGGGCAGGTGGGCCAGCCCCTCCTGGTTCCAGTCCCGCTCCCCGTCCTTCTGGGCCAGGCAGCCGCCCTTCTGGCCGATGCGGTCGCCGTAGCCGGCCAGGGTGCGGGAGACCATCTTCGCCACCGGGCCGGGAATGCCGGCGATCTGCCGGCACTCCTCGGGGGTGAGGGTGGCGTTTCTGGTGGTGTCCAGGGGGAGGGTGTGCAGCTCGACCCCGCTCTTTAAAAGGATGTCAAAGGCCTCGGGGTCCACCAGCACATTGAAGGTGGAGACGATGGTCGGGTTGCCGCAGCGGTAGGAGGCCCCCATGAAGAGGATGCGGCGGATGCGGGAGCTCAGCTCGGGGTACTGCTGGAGAAAGGCCGCCACATTGGTGGCCGGGCCCAGGGCAACGATGGTCACCGGCTCCTCGCTTTCGGTGAGGACCCGGGCCATCTGCTGTTGGGCGGTGAGGGGGGAGAGGGCCTCCAGGTGCTCCCCCTGGAACTGGTAGCCCCGCAGGCCGTTCTCCCCGTGCACCTCGGGGGCCCGCAGCAGCGGGCGCTGGAGGGGGCCCGGCAGCCCCTGGGAAACCGGGATGTCGCCCCGGCCCAGCAGGTGCAGGAGGTTGCAGGTGTTGCGGGTGGTGTGGTAGAGGGAGGCGTTGCCCGCCGCCGTGGTCACCGCGCGGATGTCCAGCTCCTCGCTGGCACAGGCCATGATCAGGGCGTAGGCGTCGTCGATGCCGGTGTCCACGTCCAGCAGCACAGGTATCTGTCTCAACTGGCCGCCCTCCCTATTTGCTGGGGAAGGAGAAGGCCGCGAACTCGTCCTTGGTCGCGGGGATTTTGAGCTCCCCGCTGACGACCTTCTGGCGCAGCTCCTCTACCCGATCCTTCACATTTTGGGGGATGGTGGCCGCCAGCTCTTCGTTGGTGGTGTAGAGCAGGTCGACGCCCCCCTCTTTGAGGCCCATCTCCTGGGGCTTCCCGCCCTTCCAGTTGCCCTCTACCGCGTCCTTGAGGAACTGGTAGCAGACGTTGTCGATGCGCTTGACCTGGCTGGCGAGGATGCGGTCGGGCATCAGGTGAAACTGCCCGTCGGCGGCGCCGAAGGTCCAGCAGTTGCCCCCGTGCTCTTTGGAGGACTGGAAGACGCCGGTGTTGCAGGCCGCGGCGGCGGGGGCGATGTAGTCGACCCCCTGGCTGTAGAGCAGGTCGGCCATCTCCTTGCCCTTGTTGACGTCGGAGACGCTGCCGGTGTACATCGAGATGACGCTGGCGTTGGAGTTGACATACCTGGCGCCGGTCCGATAGCCGTACTCAAACCGGTCCATGACCACATTGGAGGTGTGGCCGATGAAGGCCACCTTGTCCGACTCGGTGAGCATCCCCGCGAGAGCGCCCAGCAGGAAGGCCGCTTCCTGTTCCCGGTAATAGGCGGAGGCCACGTTTTCCAGGTCGGGAACGGCGGCGTCGCCGCTGATGAAGCGGACGTCGGAGTTTTCGGGGGCCAGCTCCTCGATGGCGTCGTTGAAGAAATCGTTGGGGGAGATGATCATGTTGACCCCCTGGCCGATGAGGGAGCGAATGGTGTTGCTGGCGTCGGAGGAATTCACATTCTCGACCTTGGTCAGCTCAAACCCGAACTCGTCGGCGGCCTTCTGGCAGCCGGCAAGGGCCACATCCTGAAAACTCTGGGTGCCGAAGCTGCCCGAGATGATGATGGCGGCCTTGATGTCGCCCCCCTTTTTGCCTGCGTCCCCCCCTTCCTTTTTGTCGCCGCAGCCGGCGAAGGCGGTGAGGCAGAGGCAGCCCGCGAGAAGGGCGGCCAGGGTCCGTCTGATCGATTTACCCGTGAACATGTGAAATCCCTCCTTAAAAATTGGTCTGTGTAGGCGCGGCCAAGGGGCGCGCAGCGATCCGTTCAGTTGAAATCGAATTTCCCTCGGTCGCTCACTCCCCCTTCATGCACAGGTGCACCGCCGCGGTGGTGAACGCCTTGGGGAGGGCGAGGATGTCGGGGTGCTCTCCCAGGTACTTCTTCTGGGCGTCGGCCAGGGCCTCCTCAAAGGTGGCCCGGGTCTTCATCCCCATCCCCCGGGCGTAGCCGGGCTGTTCGGCCCCCACGATGTAGATGGCGGCGGTGTTCATCTCGGCGATGTGGCCGCAGCTGATCATCGAGAAGCCGTGGAAGGGGTGAAAGCCGTTGCAGTAGCGGTAGCGGCGGATGTACTCCTCGTTGGTGGCGAAGTACTCGCCGTAGCGGTTGACGTCCCGCAGGGTGTTCATGTGGTCTTTCTGAAAGAGCTCGTAGATCTCGCGGTAGCCGGTGAAGAGCTCGTCGTGGAAGTAGCCGTTGCAGGTGGAGGAGCAGATGACCACGCAGCGGTCGCTGAGCACCCGCTTGTGGCGGATGATCTCGGCCGAGATGGCCTGCATCATCATGATGGGGTTGGTGCCCATCCCGTCGCCGTAGTGGAAAAATTGGGGCATGCCAAAGACCAGCACGTCGTACTTCTTCTCGGCCCAGTGGACGTAGGTGCGCCGGTCGGCGGTCTCCCAGCTCTTGGGCTGCATCACCTTGGCCCAGCCGCTGTTGATCTCGATCTGGCGGGAGCGGGTGTCCAGCACCGCGTCGCAGCAGAAGAACTTCTTCCCCATCCGCTCCTCCATGTACTGGCCGATCTCGTCGAACTTCTGGCGCATGAGGGAGTGGCTGCTCACCGGGGTGAAATCGGGGCGGTGCATCACCGCCGGCACGTGGTGGGAGGCGATGGAGCGCCAGTGGGTGATGCCGGTGGCGCAGTGCTTGTAGCCCCCCGAGTAGCCCCCGTAGGGGTTGCCCTGGGTGTGGCCGATGAGGACGGCCACGTCGGCTTCGTAGACGTATTTGTTCACCAGCACCGGGTCGCCCCGCGGGGTGGTGCCCAGGTCCACCAGGTGCTCGTAGTCCTCGCTGTCGTGGTTGCGGATCTGCCCGGTGGGCCAGAAATCGGAGAAGAGCTCCTCCCCCAGCACCCGGCGGATCTCCTCCTCGGTGTTCTTGCGGTGCAGCCCGTTGGAGCACAGCAGCAGGATGTCTTTTTTCTCCACCCCGGCTTTGTAGAGCTCCTCCAGGACGATGGGGATGGACACCTTGCGGTGGGCGGTGGGCTGCTCGCCCCCCTTGACCCGGTCGGGGAAGACGATGACCACCTTGGAGCCCTTGTGGGCCAGCTGGGAGAGGGGGGGCATCCCCATGGGGTGGAGGATGGAGTCCCGGGTCGCCTCCACCAGCTTTTCCTCGGGGATGCAGGGCGGGTCGGGGACCGTCTCCCCGGGGATAAAGACGTCGGTGTCGTCGGGCAGTTGGGCGCTCATCATCCCCTGCCCGTACTCAAATTCCAGTTTCATGCGATTTCCTCCTTGGCATCAAAATAGGCCGCGGCGATCTGGGCGAACTCGTCCGGGTAGAAGCCGATCTCCCCAGCAAAGCGGGTGAGCCCCACCAGCCCGCCGTCCAGGTTGGGCAGGGACCCGAAGGCGGCGGCATTTTCGGCCTTCAGCCCCCCGCCGTAGACCACCGGCAGCCGGACGATCCCCTTGATAAGGGCGGCGATCTGCCCCACCTCATCGGCGGTGGGCACCGGTTTGCCCGGGCCGATGGACCAGATGGGCTCATACCCCAGCACGATATTGGGCGCCCCGTCCACCCCGGGCAGCCCCTGGCGGAGCTGGCGGCGGAGGACGGCCTCGCGCATCGGGATCTCCTCCGCGGTCTCGCCGATGCAGAAGAGCACCTTGAGCCCGGCCGCCAGGGCGCAGCGCACCTCGTCGCAGAGGAGGGCGTCCACCGCGTCGGCGTCGCCGGTGAGGGCCATCTTGTCGGCCCGCTCCTCGCTGTGGCCGATGAGGGCCCAGGTGCAGCCCAGGGAGCGGGCGGCGGTGGCGGTGCGAAAGGTGGTGAAGGCACCGAAGTTCCCCCCGGGGGCCACGTCCTTTCGGTAGACCCCCTGGCAGCCCACGGCCACCGCCGGCCCCGGCCCGGCCGCCGCATCCACCGCGGGGAGGAGGTGGGCCTCCGGCAGGAAAAAGACCGTCTCCACCCCCGGGCGCTCGGCCAGGGCGGCCCGGCTCTGGCGAACCAGGGCCTCGCCCCACTGGGCCGGCGGGCACTGGGTGTTGATGCCCCCCAGCGCGCGAGGAATGTCGAATCGCTTTAGGTTGACGAATAGGTACTGGGTCAAATCCCCTCTCCCCCTCTTGTTGCTTCTCGGGCATCCCGCCCAATTTCTACCCACATCATAGCCGATTTTGGGGGTTTGTAAAGAAAAATGTTTGCAAACGTTCTCATATCGTTATCCTGCCTATAATTCCCGTATTTCATTGTACATTCTGTCATAAAAACGGGGTATAGGAAAACTATTCCTCTTTTCTTCTGCTTTATCTTGCAAACGCAGTCCCGCCGGTGTACAATTTAGAAAAAATCGAGAGAGGTTTGGCGGCTGTTTTTCAAAAAGATGTTGCAATCGTTTTCACTCATTTGTCACAGGACGCCCCAAAACAGGTGACCGGCCATGACACTCAAAGAAATCGCCCGGGAGGCAGGGGTCTCCATCTCCACCGTCTCCCGGATCATCAACGACCCCAACCACCGCACCGCGGCCCCCGAGGCCGCCGAGCGGGTGTGGGAGATCGTCCGCCGCACCGGCTACACCCCCAACGAGGCGGCCAAGGCCCTCAAGAGCCGGGACCAGAACCCCGCCCCCCGGCCGGCAGGGCGGACCATCTCCTGCGTGTTCGCCCGCACCGAGATGTTCTCCCGCCAGTTTCAGGACCAGATGATGCCCTCGGACCAGTTCTTCGCCGAGATCTTGCGGGCGGTGGAGAAGGAGGCCATGGTGCAGGGCTGCTCGCTGGGCTTTTCCTTCTCGGCGGTCAATCTGGACGACTTCAAGACCGACCGGATGCTGGAAAACCTGGACAAGGGGGGCGTGGTGGTGCTGGGTCGCCCCCGCAAGGAGCTGCTGGGGCGGCTGCAAAAGCTGCGCAACGTCATTGTGGTGGGGCTGGCCTCCGGCGGGGCCGACTTCGACCAGGTCATCTGCGACGGGTACAAGGCCGCTATCCAGGTGCTCGAACACCTCTACCGGCAGGGGCACCGGCGCATCGGCTATCTGGGAGAGGTGAAAAACGAGGTCCGCTTTGACGCCTATATGGACTTCATGTTGGAGCGGGAACTCCCCTTTTCGGAGGAGTACATCTACGAGTCGGCCCTGACCATGGAAAACGGCTATTTCGGCATCAAGCGGATGTTTGCCTTCCCCCGACTGCCCACGGCGGTCTTCTGCGCCAACGACATCAGCGCCATCGGGGCGGTGAAGGCCATTCGGGAGTTCGGGCTGCACATCCCCCGGGACATCTCGGTCATCTCCATCGACAACATCGCCATGAGCCAGTTCACCACCCCCTCCCTCACCACCGTGGACGTGCCCAAAAACGAGCTGGGGAAGGTGGCGGTGAAGCTGTTGCTCGACCGCATCGAAAAGGGCCACACCCTTCCCCTAAAGGTGGAACTGCCCTGCAAGCTGATCGTGCGGGAGAGCTGCCGCCCCCTGGAAAAGGGGGAGCGGGAGTAGCCGCCCCCTTTCCGCCCCGCCGCCCCACAGCCAAAAGCGCCCCCGGAGACCGCGGTCTCCGGGGGCGCTTTTGGCTGTGGGGCGGCGGGGCGAGGCCCTGGGGCAGGGCGCAGGTGAAAAAAGGGCGGCAAAAGGCCCCCGGCGCGCCGGGGGCCCCTCTCCCCTCTGGGTTGAGAGGGCAGTGCCGCGAAATGGGGCCGCGCTGCGGGTGACAGGCCCCCGCGGCTTTGGCAGGGGAACAGGGCTAGAGGCGCTCGTCCTCCCAGTCCTCCCCGTCTGTCTGTTCGCCGTCGTGAAAGTCGTCGTCGCAGGCGTGACCGCCGTCGTCCAGCAGCTCGCCCACCCGGATCTTGCGGGAGAGCTTCATCTTCTCCACCTGCTGGTGGAGGGTCTCCTTGACCTCGCGGGGGTGGCGGATGTTTTTCAGTTCCAGCACCGGCATGGTCTTGTCTGAGGACTGGACCAGCACCGAGCCCACCCCAAAGATGCGCTGGCCCAGGGTGATCTTCAAGCTGATGTCCCGCACCCGGTAGAGGAGCACCTCTTCCTGCCGGGTGTTGAGGAGGCCGGTCTCCAAAAAGAGGCGGTCTTCGGACATGGAGTAGCGGGTAAAGGTGATGGGCATCCCCAAAATGCGCTTGCGGTCTTTCCAAACGATTGGCACTTCACTGACCATCTGGCAGTCCTCCTTGGCTGGCTTTTCTCCATTGTACCAGGGCGGGGCCAAAAAGGCAATCTACCCGACCTGGCCCCGGCCCTCCAACCCCTCCAGCTGCTCCAGCCAGAGGGCGGCGCTGGAATCGCTGGGCATCCGCCAGTCCCCCCGGGGGGAGAGGGAGAGCGCGCCCACCTTGGGCCCGTCGGGGAGGGCCGAGCGCTTGAACTGCTGGGCGAAAAAGCGGCGGTAGAACAGGCGCAGCCAGCGCAGGATCTCTTCTGCCGAAAAGGCCCCGGCAAAGGCGGCACAGGCCAGCCGGTAGACCTTGCGGGGCGGCTCGCCCCAGAGAAGGGTGTGGTAGAGGAAGAAGTCGTGCAGCCGGTAGGGGCCCACCAGCGACTCGGTGCGCTGGGCGATCTCGCCCCCGGCCCCGGCGGGGAGCAGTTCGGGGCTGACTGGGGTGGCCAGTATATCCCGCAGGACGGCGGCGCTCTCCCCTCCCGCCCGGTCGGCGGCAAAGGCGACGAGGCGGCGCACCAGGGTCTTGGGCACCGAGGCGTTGACGGCGTACATCGAGAGCTGGTCGCCGCCGTAGGTGGCCCAGCCCAGGGCCAGTTCCGACAGGTCGCCGGTGCCCACCACCAGGCCGCCCTCGGCGTTGGCCAGGTCCATCAGCACCTGGGTGCGCTCCCTCGCCTGGGCGTTTTCGTAGGTGGTGTCGGTGCGCCCCTGGGGGTGGCCGATGTCGGCCAGGTGCCCCTCCACCGCCCGGGAGATGGGGATTTCCCGAAAGGAGGCCCCCAGAGAGAGGGCCAGTCGGCGGGCGTTCTCCCGGGTGCGGGGGGTGGTGCCGAAACCGGGCATGCCCACCGCCAGGATGTCCCCCCGGGGGCGGCCCAGGGCGTCGGCCGCCCCGGCGCAGACCAGCAGGGCCAGGGCGGAGTCCAGTCCCCCCGAGACCCCCAGCACCGGGCGGCAGCCGGTGTGGCGCAGCCGCCCCGCCAGCCCCGCCACCTGCAGGGCGAGGGTCTCCCCGCACCCCGCCTCCCGCCCCGGGCCGGGGGCGGGGACAAAGGGCTCTCGCTCCACCGGGCGGGTGAGGGCGGTCTCCGCCACTCGAACGGAAAAGGGGACCTGCCGGTATCCCTTCTCCGGTGGGGGGAAGGTGCCCATCCGGCTGCGCGCAAAGGCCAGGTGCTGCAGGTCCAGCTCGCTGCAGGTGAGCCCGCCCTGGAGCAGCGGGCTCTCGGCCAGGAGAACGCCGTTCTCGGCGATGAGGCTGTGCCCGGCAAAGACCAGGTCGGCAGTGGACTCCCCCGCCCCGGCCGAGGCGTAGAGGTAACCCGCCAGCAGCTGGGCGGACTGTCCGGCCACCAGCCGGCGGCGGCAGGCGGCCTTCCCCGCCGTCTCGTTGCTGGCCGAGGGGTTGGCGAGGACGGTGGCCCCGGCCAGGGCCAGCCCCACCGAGGGCGGGAGGGGGACCCACAGGTCCTCGCAGATCTCCACCCCCAGCACCCAGTCGGGCAGTTCCCGGCAACAAAAGAGCAGGTCGGCCCCAAAGGGGACCCGCTGCCCGCAGAGGAGGATGTCCTCCCCGCCGAACGGGCCGGGGGTGAACTGGCGCCCCTCGTAAAACTCGCCGTAGTTGGGGAGGTTTCGCTTGGGCACCACCCCCAGCAGCCGCCCGCCCTGCAGGACGGCGGCGCAGTTGTAGCGCTTTCCCCCGGCCCGCACCGGCAGCCCCGCCACCGCCACCAGCTCCCCCAGCTCCCCGCTGGCCCGCAGCAGGCTCTCCAGGGCGGCCTCGCCCCCCTGGAGCAGGGTCGGCTGCAAAAAGAGGTCGCCGCAGCTGTAGCCGGTGAGCCCCAGTTCGGGCAGCACCAGCAGTTTGACCCCCTGGGCCGCCGCCTCCCGCAAAAGCCGGATGCTGGCCGCGGCGTTGTAGGAACAGTCGGCCACCCGCAGGTCGGGGCTGCCCACCGCCACCTTTAAAAATCCATCTCTCAAAACCCCTCACTCCCCTTCTCTGCCAGTCTGCCCCGGGGGCGGCCGGCCGATGCCAAACGGCGAGAAAAAAGGCGTCTCGGAGAGGGTTTCTCCGAGACGCCTTTGTCTCTTTTTTTCAGTATACTCCCGGGCGGGGCGGTCTGCAAGGCCTAGCGCCAGGGCTCCTCCCGGCAGAAGGCGAGGCACTCCTCCAGGGGGACCGCCGGGCTGTAGAGATACCCCTGGAACCGGGTGCACCCCAGGGCGATGAGGGCGTCGCGCACCTGCGCGGTCTCCACCTGTTCGGCCACTGTGTCGAAGGAGAGTCCCGTCCCCAGGGAGACCAGGGAGGAGACGATCTCCCGGCTGCGGGCATTCTCGGTCACCTGGCGCACCAGGGAGCCGTCGAGTTTGACGTAGCGGAAGGGGTTTTCCTGCAGATAGCGCAGGGAGGTGTGCCCCATGCTGAAATCGTCCACCGAGACGGGGATCCCCGCCGCCCAGAGGCGGCCGATGTTCCCCGACACGTGCTCGCGGTCGATGAGGGTGGTCTCCTCGGTGACCTCCAGCCCCAGGCCGCCGGGCTGTACCCCTGCGCCCTGGGCCATGGCGATGATCTGCTCGACCAAAATCGGATCGTCCAGCTGGGCGGCCGTCAGGTTGACCGAGACCGAGAAGGGCCGTCCCAGCGCCGCCCGAAAGGCCTCGGCGGCGCGGCAGGCCCGCCGCAGCGCCAACTCGGTGAGCTGGTCGTAGACCCCCTCCTCCTGTGCCAGGGAGATGGCCAGGGGCGGGTAGACCAGCTGCCCGCCAAAGCGCCATCGCAGCAGGCTCTCGGCGCCGAAGGCGCGGCCGTCGGCGTCCACCTGAGGCTGGTACCAAAAGGGGACCGCGCCGGTCTGCAGGTCCGCCCGCAGGCGGGAGGCCAGCCGCTTGGCCGCCGCCCCCAACTGCCCGCCCCGGTCGAGGAAGCGGGGCCGCTCCCCCGTCCGCTCCCCCGCCTGAAAGGCGTCGGTGAGGGCGCGCAGCATCTCCTGCTCGCGGCCGGAGCGCACCCGGTCGGAGAGCTTGACAAAGGGGGCGTAGATGGCGGTGCCCGCCGCCACGATCACCAGCTGCACCGCCGCCCCCCGCCAGGAGTCCACCGCGATGTAGCCGCTGAAGAGGACCGGGGTGGTCCAGGTGACGGTCTTGGTCACCACCGGCAGAAAGCCCACCCAGGTGGCGAAGTAGGCGATGCACAGCGAGCAGATGGGCACCAGGATAAAGGGGATGAGGTAGATGGGGTTCAAGATGACCGGCAGCCCGTAGACCAAGATCTCGTTGATGCCGAAAAGGCCGAAGGGCAGCGAGGCCCCGGCCAGGCGGCGGTCGTCCTTGGAGCGGGAGAAGAGCAGCAGCGCCAGCAGCAGGCAGATGGTGGCGCCGCAGCCGCCGATGAGGGCGAAGTTGTCGAGGAAGGACTTGCAGACGACGGCGGTGGGGTCGGCGTTGGCGGGGACGAAGAGCCGGGTCGCCACCTGGTCGAGGGCGTTGCCGCCGTGGATGCCGAACATCCAGAGGGTGCCCTGCAGGGCGGTGAAGAGGATGCCGCCGGACAGGTCGTTGCCCGCGCGGGAGAAGAGGGCGCTGGCCCCGGCGGTGATGAGCTCGTTGAGACTGGCCACCCCGGCCAGCCAGTCCAGCGCCAGGTTGCCCGCGGCAAAGACGGCCACGCAGAGCAGGGCGGGGGCGATCCCCCCCATGGCGGCGCGAAAGCCCTCGTCCGCCCCGGCGGTGGAGAAGCGAAAGCGCCGGGGGGCGTGCTCGCCCAAAAACACAAAGAGCCTGGTGCCCGCCACCGCGCACAGCAGGGCGGTGAACACCCCGGTGGAGCCAAAGCCCGCCAGCCGCTCCGCCGGGGCGGACTGGCCGAAGGTGGCCACAAAGCAGGCCACCGAGAGGGCCATGGCCGTCACCTGGGTGAACAGGTCCCCCTCCCGGCAGGCGCCGGCGTAGTGAAAGCCCACCGCCCCCGCCACGAAGATGGAGAGCAGACCGAAGGTGCTCTCCCCCACGCAGGCGAGGAACCGGTCCAGCGCACCGCCCCAGAGGGTGGGCAGGGCCGCCTGAAAGGCGGGCAGGGGAAAACTGCGCAGGAGCAGCGCAAAGGCCCCCACCATCAGCAGGGGGACAAGGGTGATAAACCCCTTCTTAATGGACGAGAGCACCCGATTTTGCTCCAGCGCGTACAGCGCCTGCATTGCGCGTTTTCCCATGGCGGCAAATTGCCTCGTTTCTTCCCTTCAAAAAAAGGAAATTTGTCATTATTGTAACATATCCCCCTAGGCACTTACAATACAGCCAAGGGGTCATTGGGCGCAAAAAGCCAAAATTTCCAACCTTTCCCTGCAAATTGGTCTCACCGGGCAGGGGATGTGGTATACTGAAAAAAAGGCACCGGTCCCCCTGGGAGCCGGCGCCCTGACAAGTCATTCAAAAAGGAGCTTTTGCCGTGCGAAAAACAAGGGGCCATCTGGCCCGCAAAGCCGTGGCGGGGGTGCTGGCCCTGGGCCTGACCCTCTCCCTTTCCGGCTGCGTCAAAAAGGGGGAGCAGGCCCGGTTCGACCAGTACCTCTCCACCCTGCCCACCGCCATTCTGGACAGCGACTCCCTCGACATCAACTACCTGTTTCAGGACCCGGAGGCCCACGGCTTCTCCCTGGAACTGCTGCAGCTCCCCTACGCCAACGCCGAGGACTACCAGGAGAGCAAGGCCACCTGCCAGGAGATTTTAAAGAACCTGAAGGGCTTTGACGAACAGTCGCTGGACCCCTCCTCCCGGCTGACGCTGCAGATCCTCAAGGACTCCTTTCAGCGCACCCTCCTCACCCTGGACTACTATTCCCTGGACAACAACTACCTGGGCAGCTTCCTCGGCTTTCAGGCGCAGCTGCCCATGCTGCTGGAAAACTTCTACTTCGAGCGGCAAAACGACCTGGACAGCTACTTTAACATCCTGCGCACCTGCGGGGAGACCTTCCACCTCTACGCCGAAAATGAGCGGGCGCGCCAGGAAAACGGCTGCGGCATGTGCCAGAGCATCCTCGACAAGGTCATCGAGCAGTGCGAGACCTTTGCCGCACAGGAGACCCCCTACCTGGCGCCCATCATGGACGAGAAGATCGACGGCTGCGCCTTTTTGAGCGAGGGGGAGAAGGCCGAGGCCAAGGCCACCAGCCGCCGGCTGCTGGAGGGGGAGCTGATGGCCGCCTACCGCCAACTGGCGGAGGAGCTCTCGCAGATCGACGCCCCCGAGGAGGAGCTGGGCCTCGCCCACCAGCCCGGCGGCAAGGACTACTACCTGGCGCTGCTGCAAAAGAATACCGGCATCGACTGGGAGATGGACGAGGTCAAGACCTTCCTGCACACCCACATGGCCCAGGCTGCCACCGACATGGGCAAGCGGATGCAGGCGCTGCAAAAGAGCGACCCCGCCGTCTACCGGGAGCTGATGGAGGGGGCCACCCCTGCCTACTCCCGCTTCTCGTCGGTGGAGGAGACGCTGGACTACCTGGGGGAGGCCATGTTGCAGGACTTTCCCGCCACCGAAAACCTCACCTACCAGATCCGCTGGGTGGACGAGTCGATGAAGGACAACTTCTCCCCCGCCGCCTACCTGAAAAGCCGGATCGACAAGCCCCTGGGCAGCCCCCAGATGATCTACATCAACGGCGAATACAGCACCGACCTCTTCTCCACCGTCGCCCACGAGGGCTACCCCGGCCACATGTACCAAAACACCTATTTCCAAAACCTGCAACTGCCCACCATCCGCTATATGATCGACTACAACGGCTACTCCGAGGGGTGGGCCACCTATGTGGAAAACAGCAGCTACAAATACGCCACCGAGGACCGGGAGCTGGCCGAGCTCTACGCCTACAACAACCGCTACACCCAGTGCGTCATCGCCCTGGCGGACATCGGGCTGCACTACGACGGGTGGAGTTACGAGCAGTTTGCCGCCTTTTTAAAGACCTATTTCGGCGACGAGATGGACGACGAGGTCCTCCGCTCCCAGTTCTACCTCAACCTGGAGACCCCCACCAACTACCTGCAATACTACCTGACCGGCATGGCCTACCAGGACCTGTATGACGGCGCGGAAGAACAGTTGGGGGAGCGCTTCTCCCCGGTGGAATTCAACCGGGTGCTGCTGGAGACCGGGCCCGCCAGCCTGAATATCCTGCAACAGCAGGTGGACAGCTACGTCAAAACCGCCAAGGGCGGGGCGCAGAAGGCGGCCTGACGCTCTCCTTTGAACGGCCTCTGCCCGAACGCTTTTCCCCGTCCCGCGAAAGAGAGGGCCGACCCCATAGGGGGGTCGGCCCTCTCTTTTCTGCGGCAAACAAAAAAGGCCCGCCTAAAGCGGCAGGCCGTAGAGACAGGCAAAGCCAAAGAGGAGCCCGAAGGCCGCCCCGGCGACGGTGTCCCGCGGGAAGTGGACCCCCGCCAGGGGGCGGACCACCGCCATCCCCGCCCCGGCGAGAAAGACCGGCAGCCCCAGCCAGGGGGAGAGGTACCAGAAGGCGCAGCCGATCAAAAAGGCCGAGGCCACATGTCGGCTGGGGAAGGAGCGGCCCGCCTTCTCCCGCCCGATGAGGGGGGCGATGGGCAGGGCCTCGTAGGGGCGGGGGGCGTTGTGGAGCCGCCGAAAGACACTCACCAGCAAAAAGCCGGCCGCCGGCACCCAGAGCACCTTCCAAAAGCGGACATCCCGCCGCCAAGCCAGGGCCAAAAGGCCCAGGGGGTAGGCGCAGTAGACCAGCCGGGGCAGCCAGCGGTTGGCCGCCTTGAGGGCAGCCAGACGGCCGGGCCGGGCCAAAAACCAGCGGCGGACCCGCTCGTACTGCGGCGCTGTCACAACCAAATCCCCCCTTCTCCCTGTCGGCGTCTCCATCCTACCACAGGAGGGGGCGGGGGCGCAACCCTAGGGCCGGGGCGGCAGGGTCACCGGTTCCGTCTCGTCCAGGGCCACCTGGTAGAGGAGAAGGGCATCCGCCCGGCCCTCCCCCGCGCCGGCGGGGGTTTGGGGGAGAACGATCCAGTGGGGAACCCCCTTGTCGTCAAAGAGGGCCACCGCCGTCCGGTCGATCTTTTTGCAGCTGGCGATGGAATAGGTCTCGACCCCTCCGCCCCGGCGGAGCTGAAAGATCCCCCGCTCGTAGGTGAGGTGAAACTTGCCCGAGTCGCTCTGCCAGCGGCCCTCCAGCCGCTCCAGGAGGGGGCGGCCCTCCCGCCCTCCAAAGAGGAAGACGGCCGCGTGGGGTTGGCGGTCCTCCCCCCGGTAGCTGACGGCGCAGACGTCGTCCCGCAGCCACCGAAGCTTGACCTCTCCCCCCTCCAGCCAGCCCTGCAAACTGGTTTCCGGGCGGATGAAAACGCCCCCTACCGAGCGGTAAAAAATCATCCGCCCCGAGGCGGTGTTTCGCCGCAGGACCGCCACCTGTCGAAAGTCGGGCGAAGGGGCGATGAGCCGGTGGGTGGTGAGGGCGTCGGCCGCCGCACAGACTGCATTGACCCCCAACAGGGCCCCCAAAAAGGCGGCCAGCAGCGCCCGGCCGAGGCCACTGCGCCGCGCCAGGCAGAGAGCGGCCCCCAGAGCCGCCAACAAGGTCAGCCCGTTGAGGAGGGGGGCCAGCCAGGGCCAGAGATAGCGGCACCCCCGCTCCCCCACCACGGCGGCATAGTAGCAGAGCTGCCCCCCACCCAGCACCAGCGCGGCCCAGAGAAATACCCGGCCGTAGGGACGCAACTGGGCAGCCCGCCAGGGCGGCGTCTCCCCCGCGGGAAAGCGGCGGCTCCACCCCTCCTCCCACCGCCGCCAGAGGGCGGGACAGGGGGTGGCCGGGCATCTGCGCCATCGGCCGCCGCTCCACTGCCGCAGCCGGGTCAACGCCTCTTCCGATGGGGCGGGCAGGGCGTTTTTGGGAAGGGGGATACAGCGGCGGCCGACCAAAAAGACCAGCAGTTCCCCTGTCTCCAGCACCTGCCACCCGCCCGGAGCCACCTCCACCTGCAGGCCGGGGGCGCGCCACACCAGCCCCTGGGGGGAGAGGGTGAGGGTCGCCTCCGCCCCCCGGCGGCAGGGGCGGCGCAGCCCCCGCATCCCCCGCCAGAGAAAGAGCCGGTTGCCCCAGAGGGCAGCCGTCAGCCCGCCAATCAGGAGGGCCGTCGCCAGCGGGGGCTGCCAGAAGTAGGTGCGAAAGGATCCGGCGGCGCTGAGGGCCAGATAGAGCCCCGCCAGTCCCCCCACCGCGGCGCAGGCCAGCCGCACCCACCTTCCCCGCGCCCGGTAGCGGACGTCGGAGGCCCGGCAGAGCAGTTCCCGCGTCAGGGGGTAACGGCAGGTGACCACATCCATAGAACACACTCCTCTCTTTTCATGGGGCGGGGCCCCAAAGGCCCCCGCTCCCCTCTGTCCCCCGCCGGAGGGCGGGGCAGCGCAGGGGGACGCCCCTACATCACAAAAGACGGCGGCGGCTCGTCTGCCCCCGCAGCGGCAAGTCCCTTCCCACCAGCGGGCAAAACGGCTTTGGCCGTGCCGCCGGAGGATATACCACCTGTGGCAGAGAGCAGCCGCCCTCTACAATCGGGGCACGCTGTGTTTTGCTGCTGCGGGGGAAAAACACCGCTCCCATGGCCGTGGCCAAAAGACCGGCAGCGCGGTCGAAAAAACAGCCTGCGGTTGCTTTTTATGATACCACCGATCGACACGATCCGCACCCCTTTTTCCCTGGGAATCGCCCGCCTTTTCGACAAAATCCATCCCCTCTTTTTGCCGGATCGCACAATGTTTCCCGCCGCCCTTGACAGCCGGACGGCCGCCGCCGTATACTATTTTTCCTTTCGCTTTGCGGAAAGGGAAAATCAGGAATGCAAAAAAAGGAGGCAGACGAGATGCAGCAGCAACCCATTTTGATCCAGGGGGCCATGCCGGTGGAGGTAGCGGCCCTGCGCGAGGCCCTAGAGGGGCGGGAGGACCAGACCCTGCACGGGTTCTCCTTCTCCACCGGGACGGTGGAGGGCCACCCCCTGGTGGTGAGCGAGACCCAGATCGGCACCCTCAACGCCGCCCTGTCCACCGCCGTGGGCATTGGCGCCTACGCCCCCCGGGCCGTCATCAACCAGGGGCTGGCCGGGGCCCACGTGGAGGAGCTGGCGGTGGGCGATCTGGTGGTGGGCACCGCCACCGTGGCCCTGCACGGGATGCAGAGCCCCGCCCGGGCCGCGGGCGAGGGCTGCGCCCCCTTCGACTGGGTCTTCGACCCCCGCTCGGTGCCCATCCCCTCGGACGAGGCGCTGCTGCACCACTTCACCCAGGTCCCCTGGCCGCACGGCCGCGCGGTGGCGGGGGTGCTGGGGAGCGGCGACCTCTTCAGCCGGGAGATCGACCGCATCCGCTGGATGCAGGAGAAAAAGGGCGAACTCTGCGAGGAGATGGAGAGCGTGGGCAGCTACGAGTGCTGCCGCCGCTTCGGGGTCCCCTGCATCGGGGTGCGCGTCATCTCCAACAACGAACTCACCGGCGAGCCCTTCACCGACTTGGTGGCCGGCGACCTGCAGCGCTGGCTGCTCGGGCAGATCGCCTGCCTCTGACCCCGCCTGGCCCTTCCGCAAGGGCGCAAAAGAGAGAGGGCCGCACCCTGCCGTGCGGCCCTCTCTTTTTAAAACGCGCTATTTGGCCAGTTTGCCCAGGCTGGCGGCGGTGAGATAGGCGTTGATGAACCCGTCCAGGTCCCCGTCCATCACGGCGCCCACATTGCCCACCTCAAAGCCGGTGCGGTGGTCCTTGACCATGGTGTAGGGCATGAAGACGTAGGAGCGGATCTGGGAGCCCCAGCCGATCTCCTTCTGGTCGCCCTTGATGTCCTCGATGCGCTCGAAATTCTCCTGCTCCTTGATCTTCATCAGTTTGGAGAGGAGCATCTTCATGGCCACCTCCCGGTTCTGGTGCTGGCTGCGCTCGTTCTGGCAGGCCACCACGATGCCGGTGGGCAGGTGGGTGATGCGGATGGCCGACTCGGTCTTGTTGACGTGCTGGCCGCCCGCGCCGCTGGAGCGGTAGGTGTCCACCCGCAGGTCCTCGTCCCGGATCTGCACGTCCAGGTCGTCGTCGATCTCGGGCACCACCTCCAGCGAGGCAAAGGAGGTGTGGCGGCGGCCGGAGGAGTCAAAGGGCGAGACCCGCACCAGCCGGTGCACCCCGTTCTCCCCCTTCAAATAGCCGTAGGCGTTCTGCCCTTCAATGAGGATGGAGGCGGATTTGAGACCGGCCTCCTCCCCGTCCAGGTAGTCCAGCACCTTGACCTTGAAGCCGTGGCGCTGGGCGTAGCGGCCATACATCCGGTAGAGCATCTCGGCCCAGTCCTGCGCCTCGGTGCCGCCGGCCCCGGCGTGAAAGGTGAGGATGGCGTTGTTGCCGTCAAACTCGCCCGAGAGGAGGGTGGACAGCCGCTGGTCCTGCAGCTCCTCCTCCACCTGGGCGACAGCGGCGGTGATCTCCTCGGTCATCGACTCGTCGCCCTCTTCCAGGGCGATCTCGATGAGGGTGGCGGCGTCCTCATAGGCGCCCTGCAGCTTTTGATAGCGGGCCAGCACGTCCTTGATGTCGCTGATTTGTTTGAGGATCTTTTGGGAGGCCTTCATGTCCTCCCAAAAGGCGGGGTCGGCGGACTGGCTTTCCAACCGAGCCAGTTCGGCGGCCTTTCCCTCCAGGTCCAGGGAGACCCCCAGTTCTTTCAGCGGGGTTTCCAGCCCCTCCAAGCGCTGTTTGAGCTCTTCTATCTGCAATAACATTGGCGTCCCCTTCCGAAAAAGCAAGTGTAAAGCGGACGCGGCGGTCGCCGCTGTCCCCTGGGTATTCTACCACCCGTCGCCCGGCTTTTCAACCGCCGCACCCCCTCATTTTCCCTCTGTTTTCAATTCTTTCACACAATCTATTGGATTTTTGAGGGCGGTGCGATATAATATAGAAGAATCTCTCTTTGCCCTTTCGGGGCAAAGAGACGCCGCGCCGGCGGGCCCTCAGCCCCCGGCAGCGGCCGAGGGGCGGACGGTCGCCGTCCGCCCCTTTTTTATGGAGGTGAACCTTTCTTGGCTTCATACAAGGGCGAATTATGCCCGGTTTGTCACAAGGCGTTTGCAGACGGCGACCAGATCGTCGTCTGCCCGGAGTGCGGCACCCCCCACCACCGGGACTGCTACTTTCAGCTCGGCCACTGCGCCAACGCCGAGCACCACGGCGAGGACTTTGCCTGGCAGCCGGAGAAAAAGGCCCCGGCCGCCGCGCCGGGGATCGAGGGGGGCGCGGCCCCCGGGCAGGAGGGGGACGGCTTCTCCCGCCCCTGCCCCCACTGCCACGCCGCCAACCCGCCGGGCGCCCTCTTCTGCATCTCCTGCGGCAAGCCGCTGGAGAGCCAGCAGCAGCAATACGCCGCCGGGCCGGGGTTTGGCCCGATGGCCGCGAACCAGCAAAACATCAAGTACGGCGGGGTCGATCCCGAAGACACCATCGACGGCATCCGGGTGGAGGACATGGCCGAGTTCATCGGCCCCAGCTCGGGTTACTACCTCTATCAGTTCAAAAATATGGACATGCGGGGGCGCAAGCTCTCCTTCTCCTGGTCGGGGTTCTTCATCACCCCCCTCTACATGCTCTTTCGCAAGGTCTGGCCGGTGGCCCTGCTCTCCATCCTGCTCAACATCACCCTCAACATCCCCGGCATCATCTTCTTTTTGACCCCTGAATCCCAAATCAACACCCTCCTCACCGGCCCCTTTGCCGTGGCCTACACCGTCACCAGCCTGCTGATGATGGCCGTGCAGATCTTCTTCGGCCTCTTCGCCAACGCCATCTACCGGCGCTCGGTGGTCAAAAAGATCAAGCGGATCCAGGCCATGGGGCTCGACCGCACCGAGACGCTGCGCCTCTACCACAAAAAGGGCGGGGTCTGCCGCTGGGCGGTCCTCACTGTGGGCCTGCTGCTGATGATTTCCAGCCTGGTCGGCACCCTGTTGACCGCCGCCGGGTTCTGATTTCACCGACCACACACCAAACCATACCGACGATAGGAGTGCTAAAGACGATGCAAAAAATTCGCAAAGCCGTCATCCCCGCCGCCGGCCTGGGCACCCGGGTGCTGCCCGCGACCAAGGCCATGCCCAAAGAGATGCTCCCCATTGTGGACAAGCCCGCCATCCAGTACATTGTGGAGGAGGCGGCTGCCGCCGGCATCGAGGAGATCCTCATCATCACCTCCCGGGGCAAAGGGGTGATGGAAGACCACTTCGACCGCTCCCCCGTGCTGGAGCAAAAACTCCTCGACAGCGGGAAGAAGGCCCTCTACGACCAGGTGGTCTCCATCGCCGAGATCGCCAACATCACCTACCTGCGCCAGAAGGAGCAAAAGGGGTTGGGCCACGCCATCCTGCAGGCCAAAAACTTTGTGGGGGACGAGCCCTTCGCCGTCCTCTACGGCGACGACGTCATCGTCTCCAAAGACCCGGTCTGCGGCCAGTTGATGCGGGCCTATGAGACCTACGGCAAGGCCTGCGTGGGCATCAAAGAGGTGCCGGCAGCCGACATCTCCAAGTACTCCTCCCTGGCGGTGAAGCCGCTGGAGGGGAACCTCTACGCCATCGACAACATGGTGGAGAAGCCCCAGACCGAGGCGGAGGTGCTCTCCCTCTTCTCGATCCTCGGGCGCTGCGTCCTCACCCCCGACATCTTCGACATCCTCGAGCACACCGCCCCCGGGGCCGGCGGCGAGATCCAGCTGACCGACGCCATGCGGGAACTGGCCCTCTCGGAAGGGATGGTGGGGGTCGACTATGTGGGCACCCGCTACGACATGGGCAACAAGCTGGGGGTCCTAAAGGCCATCGTCGAGGTGGGGATCGACCACCCCGAGATCGGCGAGGACTTCCGCGCCTACCTCAAGGACTTTGCCGGCCGGCTGTAAAGCCCGCCCAAAAGCCGTGGAAACGCCGATTTTCTGCGGCTTTTTTTGCGCGATCTGCCGAGCCCGCCGTTGACTTTGCGGTTTTTTCTGGTATAATTATTTTGTTGCGCTTCGCAACATCCTTGTCCCCTTTGCGGGGACCTAATGTCCAAAAGGAGGTGCATTCAAAATGGCAAAGGTAAATTACGAGACCGTGATCGTGCTGAGCACCAAACAGGGAGAAGAGGGGATCAAAGCCCTCGTCGAGAAATTCCAGACCCTGATCGCTCAAAACGGTACCGTTGACTCGGTGGACGAGTGGGGCAAACGCCGCCTGGCTTACGAGATCGACCACGAGAACGAGGGCTACTACGTGCTGATCAACTTCAGCTGCGAGCCCGAGTTCCCCGCCGAACTCGACCGCGTCTACAAGATCACCAGCGGCATCCTGCGCACACTGATCATCAAAAAAGAGCAGTAAGCGGAAAGGGGAACGGCTTATGTTGAACATCGCAGCCATCATGGGCAGATTGACAGCCGACCCGGAGCTTCGCCACACCCCCAACAACGTGCCCGTCACCAGCTTTTCGGTGGCGGTGGCCCGCTCCTTCGTCCGTCAAGGGCAGGAGCGCGAGACCGATTTCATCAACGTTGTGGCCTGGCGCAGCACCGCCGAATTTGTCTGCCGCTACTTCAAAAAGGGAAATATGATCGCCGTCAACGGGTCGATCCAGACCCGCAAGTACCAGGACCGCGACGGCAACAACCGCACTGCCTTTGAGATCGTGGCCGACAACGTGCATTTTTGTGAGAGCAAATCCTCCGCTTCTCAGAGCGGCGGGACGACCTTCTCCATGCCGCAGCAGCCCCCCCAAAGCGACGTTATGAGCTTTTCGTCGGGCAGCACCGGTGACTTTGAAGAGATCGCCAGCGACGACGATCTCCCATTCTAACACAAGGAGGAAACGACCGTGGAAGAGAAAACCACCACTGCAGCGGCCCCTGCCGCTGCTTCCAGCACCGCTCCGGCCCCCCGCGAGAACCGCGAGCCCCGGGAGTATAACCGCGACCGGAGAGGCGGCGGGTTCCGCGGCGGCAAACGCGGCCGCCGCAAGGTCTGCGCTTTCTGCGCCGACAAGGCCGAGACCATCGACTACAAAGACATCAGCAAGCTGAGACGGTACCTGTCCGACCGGGGAAAGATCGTCCCCCGCCGTGTGACCGGCACCTGCGCGTTCCACCAGCGCGCCCTGACGACCGCCATCAAGCGCGCCCGTCATCTGGCCCTGCTGCCCTACACCAACGACTAATTAGGCAGCCGGACTTCACTTGTCTCTGTCAAGAGCGTCGACCCTTTTGGGGTCGGCGCTCTTTTTGTTGCAGCCCTCCCCGCTCTGCTGGGGGGCCCGGTGGGTTTTGGCGATGCACCAAAAGAGCCCCCCTTCGATACCATCCAAATGCGGTCTCTCAACTTGCGCAAAGATCTGGGCGGGAGGGACATCGTCGCAGAAGGGTGCCCGACCACACCCATCTCCTCGCAGAGATACCTCCCCCAGATAGACGTCTCCAACTCTGTGGGATTTCGCAATGGAAAGAGCAGCTTGACCATCTTCGAGCGACAGATAGATTGCGAGCGCAAACAGGGCAACCGGCAGTTTTGGTGTCGGGGACCCTGTGTTGACACCACAGGCAAGAATGCGAAAAAGGACAGCAGCGTATTTCCAACGTCAACGCGGGGAAGAGCAGGTCGCAGACCAGACGGTGGAGCAGCCCCTTTACTGGTGGCAGGTGAGCATCCCCCTGCAGGCGGCAGGCCACGCCAACACCTTGAAACACGGCTGGGCAGCATCGTGCTTCGCCCGCACCGGCAGGGCCACCTGCTCTGGCGGCGGGTCCCTATTCGCGAAAACTGCCGGCCCCGCCAGAGGAAGCACACCTCAAAAAAACGTTCACTGAAAGCACCGGGCAAAACAAGCTGCCAACAGCAGGGTGCCAATCAGAGGGGGCACTGTAAAAGGGCAACTGCTCCGGTTGGCGGCCACAGGGCAGCCGATGCAGGCCAAAAGCAGGCCAAAAACGGAAGTGCGTCTTAAAACACCTGCCGGTGCCGGGCCCGATGGGGCCGAGTCGATTCAACGGCTCTGCCGGGGGCATGACCGTCTCCCCTTCCGCCACGGCAGCCCCGCCAATCAAATGGGTAGAGCCAATCAAAAGGCGGCAGTGCCCTCTCCCCTCTGGCCAACCGGTTCGTCGCCCCAAAAGGGACGGCCGATAAAACCCATCTGCGACCGCTGCCGATGGCGCTTTTGGGCCGGGCTCTCCTGCATCTCGACGCGGCAGAGGTGCTTCACTGCAAAAAAAGGCCTTCACCGCGCCGACGGACCCGACGGCGCCAGGCACAGAGGGCGGCCTCCCCTCCTTTATAAGGGCTGCCCGGCAACAGCTCTCAAAAGAAAGGGCGAAAAAGCGCACTCTCCGCGCCGACACCGCCCGCCCTCCCCCAATGCCTACTCCCCCCTCCAAGCCCCATCGGCGGGATGGTTTGGCAGGCAATCATCTTTGCGTTTTGTCCCCCTCTCCTCCTTCGGGCGGAAACGGCCAGCCACCCGGATAAAGAGCAAGCCCTCCCTCCTTATCAAGAAGGGAGACCGTGAAGAGAAACAATCCTTCGTTTCCGGAGAAAAACAACTTGTAAAAAATCTGTCAAAATCTGCGGTTTCCAAAATAAGGCGGAAAAATCCCCCTCACTTGCTCCCGATTTCTCTGTCTTTCACTACACTTTACATATTTTTTACAGAAACTTTGGTTATTCGTCAAAGCATCCATTTTTTTTTTTTTTTGTTGTGCAAATATGTAAATGTTGTATAATACCTATATGGAAATTGTTTCCCGTTTCGACTGGAGATCGGACTGTCCATCTCCCCTCGCTCTTCTGGACCTGCGGATTGGGAAAGGCCGCGGGGAGCGGGGCCGAAGCGGAGCGATCTTCCGATTGGAGGGCCGCATCTCGCGGCTCTGGAAATGAAAGAAGGAGGAAAACACACGATGAAACCGCTTTTCAAGAAGGGACTCTCTGCCGTTTTGGCAGCGGCCCTGACGGTGAGCATGGCGGCCACCGCGTTTGCAACCCCCAACGCAGAGGATACCGTCATCACCGTACTGCACACCAACGACGTCCACGGCGCCGTGGTGAGCGACGATTCCCACGCCGGGCTGGACTACCTGGCCGGCATGAAAAAGTCCATGGTAGCCGGCGGCCAGAAGGTGCTGCTGGTGGATGCCGGCGACTACTCCCAGGGGACGCCCTTTGTGGCCGACTCCAAGGGGCAGAGCGCCATCAAAATCATGAACGAGGTCGGCTATGACGCCGCCGCCCTGGGCAACCACGAGTTCGACTACTCCCTGGACGAAATCTCCGCCAACATCAAGGCGGCCAAATTTGACATCCTCAACTCCAACATCGACGACCCCGAGAACATCATCGACGGGCTGAACAAGTTGAAAAAGACCAAGGTCTTCGATTACGGCAACGTCAAGGTGGGCGTCTTTGCACTGGACACCCCCGAGACCTTTGAATTGAGCCAGCCCGCCAAGGTGGGCAAACTCAACTTCCACAACAACGACCTGAAAACCGTCGCCCAGAACACCGTCAACGACCTGAAAACCACCCAGGGCTGCGACGTGGTCATCGCCCTCTGCCACCTGGGCGAGTCCTCCAACAAGTGGTCCTCCAAATGGCTGGCCGAGAATGTCACCGGCATCAACTTGATTGTCGATGGCCATGACCACGTGGAGCGGATGGGCAATGCCGGCGATTACGCCGAGAGCAACAAAGGCGCCATCAAAGTGGGCAGCACCACCATCGTCTCCACCGGCACCGCCCTGGCCTATGTGGGCAAGGTGACCATCACCGTCAAAAAAGACGGCACCGTGGACATCAAGTCCGAGGGCATCACCAACAAGGCCATGAAAGAGGGCTACACCCCCGACCCCACCGTCAAGACAGTGGCGGACGCGGTAGCCAAAGAGGTCAATGAGAAGTACGCCGAGGTCATCGGCAAGACCAAGATCGGCCTCTACGCCGGCACCCCCATCTGCCGCCGCGCCGAGAGCAACATGGCCGACCTGGTGGCCGACGCCAACCGCTGGCGGACCCTGCAGTGGCAGCAAACTGCCCCGGCCGAGCTGAAAAACCTGCCGGTGATCGGTTACACCGGCGGCGGCGGTGTGCGCGCTTCCGTCCCTGCCGGGGACATCACCAAGAAGGACATCATCACCGTTCTGCCCTTCGGCGGTGAGACCCGCTACCTGAAGATGAGCCACAAAGCCCTGTGGGAGATGGTGGAGAACGGCGTCAGCCTGATTTCCGTCAACGCCGAGGGGGCCGACACCGCCAACACCGGCGAAATCTTCGGCAACAAGGGCCGCTTCTTCATCCCCTCCGGCATGAAGTACGTCTACGACCCCACCAAGACCCCGACGGACTCGACGGCCAAGACCATGGGCAACCGCGTCCAGAGCATCACCCTGGATGACGGCACCGCCATCGACAAAAACGCCACCAACAAGTACGTGTTGGTCATGACCGGCTCCTATGAAGTGGGCGGCGGCGATGGCTACTACATGTGCGACCCCGCCTTCTACGGCGACGGCCAGGTCAGTGTGGTGGGGGCCGACACCTCCAACGACGTCTTCCTGACCGACTACATCAAGTACCTGATGACCCTGCCCGAGAACAAAGACGGCCTCTGTGTCCTCAGCGAGACCGGGCGGATCAAGGCCATCAACACCGGCTACACCGCCACCCAGTACGACGCCACCGTCAGCCTGCTGGACAGCGAGGGCAACCCCGCCGCCGGCGCCTGGGCCAAGGTGGAGATCGACGGCAAGGCCTTCGGCGAGTACACCGCCGATGAAAACGGCGTCATCACCGTGCCCGGCATCGGCAACGGCCTGCACGACCTCTGCGCCATCGCCGAGGACGGCAGCCGCGCCGCCAACTACGTCAGCGACTACGCCGGTCAGAAGTCCATCACCCTGCAGGCCAACTACACCGCGGTCAACCAGGGCGGCGGTTCCGACACCCCCACCCCTGACGACGGCAAGGAAAAGGGCGACTCGGTCAACACCGGCGACAGCACCGGTTCCCTGATCGCCTTCTCGGCGCTGGCCATCTCCGGCCTGGCGGCCCTGTCCCTGAAAAAGCGGAAACACTAGTTTTCCCCTAACCAAAACCTCTCCTTTCCCAAAAGAGAAGGGAGCGCAGTCGGCTTGACTGCGCTCCCTTTTTTCTGCCCTTTTGCCTTTTTTCGAGGAGGTGCTCCCCCGCAAAGCGGCAAATACCGGCTGGACCTTCATCTTTTTCGACCGATGTCCCTTTTGTCCTTTCCAATTTGTATATTTTATATCAAATTATACTGAAATTGGCATCTTGTACCCCGTGAGACCCCCTCTTTCCTCCTCCGCCAGATAGGGCGGCATGTAGGGGGCGGAGGGAAACTCCTCCGTCCGCTCCTCTCTTCCCTCCCTCTGCACCTCGATTGAAGGGGCGCCCGGCAAACTGTCGAAAACACCTTCTCTCTGCGCCAAAAAAGGCGAGGGGATGGCTCCCTTCGCCTTTTTGCAACCAGTCCTGTTTCAAATCAACTAGCTCTGTTTTTGCAGCACCCGCACGGTGACCACCTTGCCGCCAGGGGTGACCTTGGTGCCGGCCGAGGGGTCGGTGGCGAGAACGGTGCCGTCGGCGCCCTCCCCCGTGTAGACGTGGATCACATTGTACTTGATTTTCTTTGCGTCCAAATCGCCCTTCACGCTGTCCCAGCTCTTGCCGACGATGTTGGGCATCTCCACATCTTCAGGGCCATTGCTGACGGTGATGGTGAGCACCTCGCCCGCCTTGAGGGTCTCGCCCGCCTTGGGGGAGAGGTCGCAGATGACGTCCTTGTCGTACTCGCTGCTGTAGGCGGTGACCACCCGGTAGGGGATGTCGGCATGGTCCTTCTGGAAGTCGGAGAGGGGCTTGCCTACCACGCTGGGGACTTTGACCTCGCCCGCCTGCGACTCGCTGGAGGAGGACTGGGAGGAGGTCTGTGACGAGGAGCCACCCGCCGGGTCTTCGGCGGGCCGGGTGTAGAGCCAGACGGCAATGGCCGCGCCGATGATCACCAGGGCAGCGGCGATCCCCGCGATCATCCAGATAAACTTCTTGTTGCCGCCGGAGTTCTTCCCGCCCTTCTTGGGCGATTGGGCGGCGGGGCGGGACTCCTCCTCGTCGGTGATGCGGACGGCCTCCTTGGTGGGGGCCTCCGACGGGGTGGGGATCTGCCGGGGCAGCAGGGCGGTGGCAAACTCCTCAATGGTGCGGATGCGCCCTTTGGAGGGGAGCACCAGGGCGGCGGCCACCGCCTGGGAGAGGCGGCTGTCCACCGTGTGGTTGACCTCTACCGGGGGGAGCAGGGCGTCGGCGGTGAGCCGCTCGTCCGCGCTCTGGGGCCGGGTGCCGGTGATGCAGCGGTAGATGGTGGCCCCCACGGCGTAGATGTCGGTCCAGGAGCCCTGCCAGCCGGTGACGCTGTACTGCTCGGGCGCCGAGTAGCCGGGAAAGAGCTCGCACTGCAGTTCCGAGCCCTTGGTGCGCAGGGCAGAGGTGGCAAAGCCCACCAGCCGGACCTCCCCCTCCCCGTTGACCAGGATGTTGTCGGGGCAGATGCCGCCGTGCACCATCCCCAGCTTGTGGATCTCCCGCAGGGTTTTGAAAAAGGGCTTGAGGATGTTGAGGGTGGCGGCGCTGTCGATCTCGCCGATGGTGCGGGAGAGCACCACCGAGAGGGAGATGCCGTCAAAGTGCTCGGTCACGGCGTAGACGGTGCCCCGGTCCTTCCAGACGCCGTAGACCTGGCAGAGGGCCTCGGCCGCCTCGATGTGGGCGAGGGACTTGTAGAGGTCGACAAAGGACTCGACCACCGTCTTAAAGTGCATGCTCTCCCCCACGGCCACCCCGGCGGAACCGTTGAACTCCCGGTCCACCAAACCGGTGGGGAACAGCTCCCGCACGGTGACGCGGCGCTCCTCCTGGCAGTCATAGCCCTGGTAGTCGATCCCCTCGCCGTCCATGTGGATGACCTGGCCCAGCAAAAAGCGGCCGGCCACCACTGTGTGGACCGGCAGGGCCGGGTGGGGGTTGGGGGTGTTCTGGTCGATGTGGCAGCGGGGGCAACGACCCTCTTCCAGCGGGGTCATGCAGTGGATACAGCGGTTGGTATCTATGTTCATCTGGCGTTCTCTCCTACTGTGGTGTGATGGCGCTGGGCGCAAACAGATGGATCAAAATCGACAAATTCTGCCGAGGTGGGCGGCCCACAGGGCGCTTTCTCCCCTCGGCCATTCATCTTATCATACCCTTTTTCCCGCCCAGTTGCAAGCGCCAAAGGGGGCCGGATCCCCCATTTTGTCCCCCCAGTGGGTGGAGATTTTTTCCACTCCCTTCCGGGCACGAAAAGGGGGCGGCCCCTCCCCGCGGGAAGGGTCGCCCCCGGCAAAACAGGGGTGCGCTCAGAGGGGCGCCACCGGCAGCCGCAGAACGGTCTTCTGCTTGTCCACCGGGGTCTTGCGGGGGTCGCCCAAGTAGATTTCGTGGTGGCGGCGCCCCTCGCTCAAGTCGGGGCGGTACCCCTCCTTTGCCAGGTAGGCGTGCATCCTGGCCAGGGTCTGGGGCTCGTCGTCGTAGCTGCCCCGGTGCAGGCACTGGACACAAAGCCCCTCGTCCACTGTCAGCCGGAAAGCGGCGCTGGTGTCCAGCTTTTTCTTGCGGGCGGCTTCCTTCCTCGCCCAGGCAAAGACCTGGTCGGTGACAAAGTCGGGCAGGCGGATGGCCGCCCGCCAGCAGAAGGAGGACTTGTCGCCAAAATCGGCGTCTGCGCCCCCCTCGCTCCACCACCAGCCCTCCAGCGGGGGAACGACGTACGCAAAGAACCCGTCGATGGGGTGTCCGCCCTTCTCGCTCATGCGGATGGTGTAGGAGACGGCGTAGAGGACGGACACCGCCCGAGAGAATTCGCCGCCCTCCTCGTTGGGGTCGCCCCGCCCTTCCACCGCCACAAAGGGGAGGGGCGGCACCTCGATGAGGGACGGCGTCTCGCCGGGGAGATAGAGGGATCTCTCTGCTTTTTTGTAGTCCAGTGCAGCCATGTTTCATTCCTCCTGTAAAGGGTGTTCTCTTTTTTTACAGGATAGCAGGGAGAACTGGACAGCAGTCTGTCAGGTATGGAAGAAACGCCGCATCACCCGGCCAGGAGCCGGTCCCCCGCAATCAACTCCCGCAAAATCTCCTCTCCCCTGTACTGCTGCTCGAGGCTGCTCCCCCGCAGCAGCACCGGCGTCTCCTCGACGCCCAGTTTGGCCAACAGGGCCGTGTCCCTCTCATCCCCCTGCGGGGTGTAGCGAAAAATCTGGGCGTCCCGTTCCTCCAAATAGGAGCGCAAGGCCGCCGTTACGGCCGCATCGCCGGCCCCCTCATCCGCAATATAGAGGAGGAGGTCCCCCTTCCCCTCGGCGGTGAGGAGCCGCGCCTCCACCTCCTCCGCCGAAATGGGGGAGAAGGGGCCGTCGGGCCGGTGGTCCCGGATGAGGGCGTGGTTGTAGTGGGCGCTGTGCGCGACCACCGCCAGGGCGACCCCGGAGAGGACCGCCAAAGCGACCACCCCTCCGCGCCCCAGTCCCCTGCGGCGCAGAAACTGCACCGCGCCGGCGGCCAGGGCCGCTGCCGCCAGCAGGAGGACAAAGGCGTAGAAGCGCCCGTCCCGCAGCAGGCTGTCCTGGTACCAAAAGGCGTATTCGTCCCGGGCGATCCCCGTTTGGTAGGCCACCTCTCCCCCCCAGACAAGGAGGGACAGGGAAGCGATCCCCAGGGGGATACCGGGCCATCTCTCTGCGCTTTTTTTCATCTCCATCACCTCACTGCCATCATACACCGAAGGGCAGGGCGCTGCCTAGGAAAACCGCCCACATTCGTCCACCTGCCCTCTTTTGCGGAGAAATTTTGGGCAGCTTTCCCATCCTGCCGGTCCTGCGCCCGCCGCGCCAAATTGACGCTGTATCTCCCTTTTTGGAAACCCCCTGCCGCCCCGGAGGCAAGGGATGCGCCCGGCTCGGTGGCCCCCTCCTCCCCATCCGCAAAAAGGAGGGGGAAGCTCTTCTCCCCCTCTCCGCGGGCGGCCCCCATATCGGCCGTCCGGCGGTTTCAACGGCCCGTTTTGTGCAGAAGGGGATCTTCCCTCTTCCGCCGACAGACAAGCCGCATTTTTCCACCGCGCGGCGGCCACGGGGGGCACCGCCTTTTTCGGGCCAAGGGGCCGCCCCTCTGTGCTCCTTTTTTTGCGGCGGCAACCGAAAAAGTGGGCCCTGCTCCTCTTGGTAGAAGCAGGGCCCACTTTCATCAGCCGCGCATCCTGCGGCGAAAGACCCAGACGGCCACCGCCAGCACCGCCGCCGCGTAGCCCACCACCCACCAGAGGTGGGGGAAGATGCCGCCCCAATCCCCTGCCAGGGCGGCCCTCCCCGCCTTGACCGCGTGGATGAAGGGGAGGACATCCGCCACCCGCTCAAAGGCGCCGCCCACCAGGCTCACGTCGAACCAGGTGTCCGACAGCCAGGCGGAGAGGTTGGTGAGGAGGGCCCCGCAGAGCCCACCCACCTGCCGGTCGGTAAAGAGGCTGCCGCAGAGCAGCCCGATGGCGATGAATAAAAGGGCTGTCGGCAGCAGCACCGCCAGCGCCGGCAGCAGGTTTGCCGTGACGGGGAGCCCCAGACAGAGAGCCGTCAGGTAGCAGACCGCCCCCTGTGCCAGCGCCATGGGAAAGAGGGGGAGGATGTACCCCAGCAGGAAATCGCCCGCCCGCATGGGGGAGGTGAAGAGCCGCTGGACAAAGGCGCTGGTGCGGTCGCGGGCGATGAGCATCCCCGAGAAGAGGGAGATGAAGGAGAGGCCGAAGACCGCGATGCCCGGGGCCAGCCGGGCAATGGGAAAGAGCTCGGTGGGGACATTTTTCTGAATGGCGCTGAGCAGCAGCAGGAGAATGACCGGAAAGCCCATCCCAAACAGCAGGTTGATGCGGTCGCGGACGATCTCCTTGGCGTTTCTGCCCGCAAAGGCAAGGGTCCGGTTCACAGGGCAGACCCCCTCTCCCCCGCCAGGGCGACAAAGGCGTCTTCAAAGCTGGACGCGCCCGCCTGGGCCATCAGCTCCCCGGCGGTGCCGACGGTGCGCAGCCGCCCCTCGGCCAGGATGCCGATGCGGTCGGACAGGGCCTGCGCCTCCTCCAGGTAGTGGGTGGTCAGCACCACCGTCACCCGGCCCTTGAGGCGCTGGATCTCCCGCCAGAGCTCCCGCCGGGAGAGGACGTCCAGGCCCAGGGTGGGTTCATCTAAAAAGAGGACCTGGGGGTCGGTGATGAGAGCCAAGGCGATGCTCAACCGCCGCTGCCAGCCGCCCGAGAGGGTGCGGGCCTGTTTCCTCTCCACCTGGGCAAAGCCCCCCTCCCGAATGGACTGGGCCGCCTTGGCGCGGGCCTCTTCCCTGCTGCAGCCGCCAATGCCGGCCATCAGTTCCAGGTTTTCGCGGACGGTGAGGTTGGGGGCCACCGCCGTCTCCTGCGGGGAGAGGCTGATGACCGCCTTGACCCGCTCCTTCTCCCGGAGGATGCTGTGGCCCATCAGCCAGGCCTCCCCCGCGGTGGGGGCGATCAGGCAGGAGAGCAGCTTGATGGCGGTGGATTTGCCCGCCCCGTTGACCCCCAACAGGGCAAACAGCTCTCCCTGCCCGACGCACAGGTCCAGCCCGTCCAGGGCCAGTTTGTCCCGGTAGCGCTTGGTGAGGGCCTTGGTCTCAATGGCGTTCACTCCCCCTCGCCCCCTCTCTCGCTGCGGGGCGGGGCCTTCTCCCGCTGGGCGGCCTTCATCAGCTCGTGGGCGAAGGACTGCACCAGGTCGGCCTTGACGATGGCGATCCCCTGCTCCTCGTCCCCCAAAACCAGCAACTGGTCCCCGGTGGAGATGGAGAACACCTCCCGGGCCCGCTTGGGGATGACGATCTGCCCCCGTTCACCCACCCGCACCAGGCCGAAGAGATGCTTGCCTTTCGGGGTGAGCAGCGCCCCGCCCTGGCTGTCGTGGTGGTTGACCAGTTCGTCCAGGGTGATGTTGTAAAGGTCGGCCAGGGCCTGGGTGTTGGGCAGGTCGGGGATGGTCTCGCCGCTCTCCCACTTGGCGACGGCCTGGCGGGAGACCCCGATGCGCTCGGCCACCTCCTCCTGGGAGTAGCCGTGGGCCCGGCGCAGAAACTGCAAATTCTCATGGATCATACTTTTCACACCTCCTATGGCTGTATTCTACCCCACCACAGCGGCCAAAACCACCAATTGCGGCTGACAGGGGATGTTCGTTTCGGTTGCCCCTCCCCCAGCTCCCAAAGGGGGCAACCGCGCCGTCTTCACGGGAAACAGGCCCCGCCGGCGGTCATGTTGGACATGCGATCGGGCGGTGAGACCCCCGCCCGATTGCTTCCCCCGCCGGAAGGGCGGGCGCGGCCGGGGGACGTTTCGCGTCACCGGCCTCAAACTTCCCGGCGCCAAGTCAGCGGGTTCGAGAACAGCCGCTGGGGAAAAGGCGGCAGCCGTGCCCCTCTATGCGGGGCGGGGCGGAGTGAGCGCCCTCACGGCGGCCGATGGCAGGGAAAGACGGCTCGGTCCCTCTCCCCCGGCAAAAACGCAATCGGTCCCCGCCGCCCGCACCGGCCAACAATCACCCGAAAAAGGCCACCGGCTCCCGGCGAGCAGCGCACTTCTTTTCAAAGCCCTTCCGGGCCAACTGGTAAGCAGGGCCCCGAAAGGCGCGGGCCCCGGTGGGACAGACGGCGATGCAGGCGGCGCAGGCGATACACCGCTCCCCGTCGGTCTTTTTGGGGGCGGCGGGGTCGATGGCCCCGGCCCGGCAGACGCTGCCTCTTATACACCTCTAGATGTGTATAAGAGCCAGCTCATACCCCGCACGGCAGGCCGCCGCCCAGCACACCCCCCCCCCTCCGCCCACCTCCCCACTCTCCCCGACACCTCTTACGCACCTTCACCCTCCCACCGCCCACCCCCCCGCCCCCCCAC
>NZ_LN908977.1:82173-87529 GCF_001486165.1 Bittarella massiliensis (ex Durand et al. 2017) | reverse complement strand
TGGCCCCGGCCGGGCAGACGGCCGCGCAGGCCCCGCAGCCGGTGCAGCGGCGGTCGCCGGAGGGGTGGAGGGGGACGGATCCTGCCTCCCTGTACGGGCGGCCGCCCGGCAGGTGAAGGGCCGGGGGCGCGGCGGGGTCAAGGGCCTCGGCCGCCGCCTCTCCCTCGGCGGCAAAGCGGGCGAGAAAGGCCGCGTCCTCCCCGTCGGGTCGGCCCTGGCCCACGGTGGGGAAGATGGAGTGCTGGGCCACCGCCGCGGCCGCCCCCACCGTGTGAAAGCCCCCCGCCTCCAACAGGTCGGAGAGCTCCACCAGGCAGTCGTCAAAGTCGCGGTTGCCGTAGACCGCCACCGCCAGGGCGGGCCCATCCTCCCCCTTCAGGCGGCGCAGGCTCTCGGCACAGAGGGCGGGCACCCGCCCGGCGTAGACCGGGACGCAGACCACCGCCAGGCAGTCGGCGGGAAGGGCCCATTCCTCCGTCAGGGGCTGGCGCAGGAGGTTGCGCCCCTGGGTGGGGAGGGCGAGTCCCTCGCCGATGAGGCAGGCGGTCCGCTCGGTGGTGCCGGCGGCGCTGAAGTAGATGAGCTGGGCGCTTTTGATCTTCATTTGGTTCTCCTCTTTCTCTCTCGGTTTTTCTCCACTATCCCCCAAAGAAAACAGCCTGTCAAGCGGGGCCCGCTTTACAGGTGCAAAAAGGGCCCGCCGGCGCCTCCTCCGCACAAAAGCGGGGAGGAGCCGAAGCGGGCCCAAAACGGCAGCGACAGGGGGTGAGGGTGAGCAAACAGCTACTCGCCGTCCTCCTCGTCCCAGTTGTGCCAGATGTCCTGCACGTCGTCGTCCTCTTCCAGGTGGTCGATGAGCAGGCCGATCTTCTTGATTTGGTCGGGGTCGTCCAGGTGGGTGGTGGTGCTGGGGAGATAGGCCACCTCGGCCGAGTAGAAGACAAATCCCTTTTTGTCAAAGTACTCCCGCGCGGCGGAGAAGCCCTCGGGGGCGACGGTGCACTCGATCACCCCGTCCTCAAAGGTGTAGTCCTCCACCCCGGCTTCCAGGGCGTCCTCCATAAAGGCCTCCTCGTCCATCCCGTCGGCGTTCAGGTCGATGACCCCCTTCTGGGTGAAGAGGAAGGAGACACAGCCCGACTGGCCCAGGTTGCCGCCGAACTTGTCAAAATAGTGGCGGATGTTGGCCGCGGTGCGGTTGCGGTTGTCCGACAGGGTCTCCACCAAAAAGGCGGTGCCGCCGGGGCCGTATCCCTCGTAGAGGATCTCTTCATAGGTGTCCTTGCCCTCGCCCATGGCCTTTTTGATGACCCGTTCGATGTTGTCGTTGGGCACGTTGTTGGCCTTGGCATTGGCGATGGCGTCGCGCAGCTTGGAGTTGGAGGCGGGGTCAGGCCCGCCCTCTTTGACGGCGACCGAGATCTCCCGGCCGCACTTGGTGAAGATCTTGGCCTTCGCGCCGTCGGTCTTCTCCTTCTTGCGCTTGATGTTGTTCCACTTGGAATGTCCCGACATGGTGTGTCCTCCTTTTTCCTATTTTGGTTCGCCGGGCGGGGTGGGGTCACAGGGGCCCTCCCGCTCTTCCATTTCTAAGATGGCGGCGATGAGCTCGTTCAGCCGCGCCGTCTCGCCCTTTAAGTCCAGGTAACCCACCAGGGCTTCCAGCCCGGTGGCGGCCCGGTACTCCGCCGGACTGGCGTTTTTGGGGACGGTCACCCCGCTGGCGTTGCGCCCCCGCTTGTAGATCTGCCGCTCCTCCTCGGTGAGGCGGTCGTATATGTAGCGCACGGCCCGGCACTGGGCCGAGGCGCGCACGTGCTGCACACAGAGGTTGTGGAGCTTTTTGGGGGGCATGCTCCCCCCCGCTTCCACCAGGTAACGGCGGATCGCCAGCTCGTAGACCCCGTCGCCGAGAAAGGCCAGGGTCAGCGGGCTGAGCTGTTTTGGGTGTTCCAAAGGCATCCCCCTCTTTTAGTAGACAAAGGTGAACTCGAAATCGCCCACCCGCACGGTGTCCCCCTCCTGGATGCCCATCTCCTCCAGCCGGTCGATGACGCCGCTCTGGCGCAGCACCCGCTGGAAGTACTGGAGGGACTCGTAGTCGTCCATATTGACCGAGCCCAGCAGGGCCCCGGCCCAGTCGCAGACCACCTCGTAGGCCGCGTCGTCGGCCCGGCGGACGGTGAACTGGCTGTAGTCGAGGGGCTTTGCCTCCTCCCGCACGAAATCGCTCTCGTAGCGGACGATGGGGGGCAGCTCTTCCAGGGCGCGGCTGACGGCGTTCACCAGCTCCCGCAGGCCCTGGCGGGTGGCGGCGGAAACCACATAGAAGGGGTAGCCCTGCTCGCGGACAAAGGCGCCAAAGCGCGCGATCTGCTCGTCGCTGGCCAGCTCACACTTGTTGGCGGACACGATCTGCGGCCGCTGGGCCAGCTCACTGCTGAAGTTTTCCAGCTCCCGGTTGATGGCGGCAAAGTCCTCGCAAGGGTCGCGCCCCTCCAGGCCCGAGACGTCCACCACGTGCAAAATCAGCCGACAGCGGTCCACGTGGCGCAGGAAGTCGTGCCCCAGGCCGACCCCCTCGCTGGCCCCCTCGATGAGGCCGGGGATGTCGGCCATGACGAAGGAGTGCCCCTCCTCCACCGAAACCACCCCCAAGACCGGGGAGAGGGTGGTGAAGGGGTAGTTGGCGATCTTCGGTTTGGCGGCGCTCACCGCCGAGATGAGGGTGGACTTGCCCACGTTGGGGAAGCCCACCAGCCCCACGTCCGCCAACAGCTTGAGTTCCAGCACCAGCTCGAACTCCTCCCCCGGCTGGCCGGGCTTGGCAAAGCGGGGCACCTGGCGGGTGGCGGTGGCGAAGCGGGCGTTCCCCGCGCCGCCCCGGCCGCCCAGGGCCACGGCCACCGGCTCGTCCCCCGAGAGGTCGGCCATCACCTTGCCGGTGCCGGCCTCCTTCACCAGGGTGCCCTTGGGGACCTTGATGAGGATGTCCTGCCCGCTCTTCCCCTTGCGGTTGCCGCCGGAGCCGTTTTCGCCCCGCTCGGCCGCGAACTTGCGCTTGAAGCGAAAGTCCACCAGGGTGGAGAGGTTGGTGTCCACCTGAAAGACCACGTTGCCCCCCCGGCCGCCGTCGCCGCCGTCCGGGCCGCCCGCGGCCACATATTTTTCCCGGCGGAAGGAGACGGCCCCGTCCCCCCCGTCGCCGGCCTTGACCTTGATTTTCACTACATCGACAAACATCGGTTCACCCGTTCGCGCCCGCTGGCGCGCCTTTCTCGGAGAGCGTTCTCCCGCCCTGCCTCTCCCCCTTACCTTTTCCCGGTTTGCCGGGGCCCATGCGGGCGGGGGAGCGGCGGCCTTTTTTCAAAAGGAAATCCCGAGCTTTCGCCCGGGATTTCCGAAAAGGCTCATCTGCAAAGGGCGAAAAACCGCCGGGTCGCTTTTCTACGCCTCGTAGACGCTGACCTTTTTGCGGTCTTTGCCGACGCGCTCGAACTTCACCTTGCCGCTGACTTTGGCAAACAGGGTGTCGTCAGACCCGCGGCCCACGTTCTCACCCGGGTGGATGTGGGTGCCGCGCTGGCGGACCAGGATGTTGCCGGCCAGCACGAACTGACCGTCGCCCCGCTTCACGCCAAGGCGCTTGGACTCGGAGTCACGGCCGTTCCGGGTGGAACCGACGCCTTTCTTATGGGCAAAAAACTGGATATTGAGTTTCAGCATTCCTCTACACCTCCGTATCGGTTATGACAATGTTTTTGGGATAGTCCTGCGCCAGCAGCGACAACTGCAGGTACAGGCTTTCAAAGAGCAGCTTGGCGCCCTCGCCCCCCCCTTCGCAGCGAAGGGAGATGTCCCCCTCGTGTACCGAGAGGTCGGCGGGCAGCCCCGCGCACTCCGTCAGGCCGTTCGCCGCCATCTGCACCGCAGAGGTGACCGAGGCGCAGACAATGTCCTGTCCGCTCTCGGCAAAGCCGGCGTGGCCCTTGACTCGAAACCCGACGATCTCGCCGCCGCGGCGGCAAAAGCGGATGCGAATCATTTCCTTACGCGTTGATGGCGGTGATCTCTACCTTGGTGTAGGGCTGCCGGTGACCCATCTTGCGCTTGGAGTCCTTTTTGGGGCGGTAGGTGAATACCGTGATTTTTTTGCCCTTGCCGGACTTGACGATCTTGCCGGTGACGTTGGCGCCCTCGACAAAGGGGGTGCCGACCTTCAGCCCGTCGTCGCCGGAGATGGCAACGACCTGCTCGAAGGTGTAGTCGGCGCCGTCTTCTGCGTCGAGCTTCTCGATGTAGACGACATCGCCCTGGGAAACCTTGTACTGCTTCCCGCCGGTCTGGATAACTGCGTACATATTTGCACCTGCTTTACATTAGACTCGCTGTATACATAGGCGGCGGGAGACCCGCTCTTATGTTTGCCCAGAACATGCGGCTTCCCTAGTTTAGCAAATTTCTCCCGCCCTGTCAAGGGAAAATCCCCATGACAAAGCCGTTTTTCGCGGTTTTTGCGCCCCTATCTCCCCCCGGCGGCGCGCAGGGTGTTTTGCATGAGCATGGCGATGGTCATCGGCCCCACCCCACCGGGGACCGGGGTGATGTAGGCGGCCTTTTGGGCGGCGGCGGCAAAGTCCACGTCCCCGCAGAGTTTGCCGGCGGCGTCCCGGTTCATCCCCACGTCGATCACCAGGGCGCCGGGCTTCACCATCTCGCCGGTGACAAAGCCCGCCCGCCCCACCGCCGCCACCAGGATGTCGGCCCGGGCGGCGATCTCCTTTAAGCCCTGGGTGCGGGAGTGGCAGACGGTGACGGTGCCGTTTCGCCCCAACAGCAGCAGGGCGGTCGGCTTGCCCACGATGTTGGAGCGGCCGATGACCACGCAGTGCTTGCCCTCCACCGAGACGCCAGTGGAGTCGATGAGTTCCAATATCCCCGCGGGGGTGCAGGGGACAAAGCCGGGCTCCCCCACCAGCAGCCGGCCGGCGCTCTGGGGGTGAAAGCCGTCCACGTCCTTGTCGGGGGGGATGGCCTCGATGACCGCCCGCTCGTCGATCTGCGGCGGCAGGGGGAGCTGCACCAGGATGCCGTGCACCGCATCGTCGCCGCCCAGGGCGGCGATGCGCGCCAGCAGCTCCTCCTGGCTGGTCTGCGCCGGGAGACGGTAGACCCGGGAGGAGATGCCCACCTCGGCGCAGGTCCGCTCCTTGTTGCGCACATAGATCTGGCTTGTCTCTTATACCCATCTAGATGTGTCTAAGCAACAGGTGTCCCCCTCCTGGATGCCCATCTCCTCCAGCCGGTCGATGACCCCCCACTGGCCCACCCCCCGCAGGCAGTCCTGCCGGTACCC
>NZ_LN908977.1:42966-81387 GCF_001486165.1 Bittarella massiliensis (ex Durand et al. 2017) | reverse complement strand
CGGGGTGAGGAGCGGGGGGGGGGGGGGGCCGGAGGCGCGCCACACCGGGCTCTTCGTAGGGGGGGCAGGGCGCCGGGTCGGCGGGGCCCGCCTCGCCCTCTTCCGGGGCGGACGGTCCGGGTCCTCCCTCCCCCTCGGCGGCCGCCGCGGCGCGGGCCAACTGCCAGGCCTGGGGGCGCAGGTAGCTCTCGTCGTGGGCGGCGCGGATCTTGCCCTTGACGATCAGCCAGGTGATCAGGGCGGCGACGACGCAGGCCCCGGCCAGCAGCTGAGAGACCCGCAGCCGGCCGATCATCAGGCTGTCGGTGCGCAGCCCCTCGATCCAGAAGCGGCCCAGGCCGTACCAGCCGATGTAGATAAGGAACATCTCGCCGTCAAAGCGGCGGTGTTTGGTGTAGAAGTGGAGGATCAAAAAGCCCGCCAGACACCAGAGGAACTCGTAAAAAAAGCAGGGGTGCACCGGCATGGTGGGGTCCACCGCCACCCCCAGGTCGGCCAGGGCGGTGGCGTGGCGGGAGAGGTAGGCCTCGGTGTTTTGGGAGTACATCCCCCAGGGGAGGGTGGTGTTGGAGCCGAAGGCCTCCTGGTTGAAAAAGTTGCCCCAGCGGCCCAGGGCCTGGCCGATGAAGAAGCCCATCCCCGCCAGGTCCAGCACCGGCAACACCTTCATCTTCTTGACCCGGCAGGCGATGGCCCCCACCAGGATGGCCCCGATGAGCCCGCCGTAGATGGCCATCCCGCCGGTGCGGAAGTTGAAGATCTGCCAGAGGTTGTCCTTGAACTGGTCAAAGGCGTAGGCCACATAGTAGGCCCGCGCCCCGATGATGCCGCCGAAAAAGCCCCAAAAGACCACGTCCAAAAAGTCGTCGCCCTTCACCCCGAAGAGCTTGGAGCGGCGGTAGCAGTAAAGCACCGCTAGCACCAGCCCCAAGCAGATGACCACGGCGTACCAGTAGATTTCAAAGCTGCCGATCTTGAGGGCCACGTCGTTGATTTTCAGGTCGAGCCCCAATCCGGGAAAACGCACTTCCATTGCAAAATCCTCCTTGTTTGTCGGGTGGTGGGTCCGCCCCGCGGGCGGCTATCTCTCCTCTTTCTTGGGCCAGATGATGGAGACCGCGCTGCGCTCCTGGCGCAGGATCTCGGCAAACCGGGCCTGCACGGTGGCAAAGCGAAGGGACTTGATGAAGTCGATGCTGTCGTACAGGGTGCAGCCCTGGAAATGGGCCCCCACCAGGGCGGTGGCAATGGCCTCGGGCCGGCCGAAGGTGCGGATATAGCGGCCGTAGATGCCCTTTTTGATCCGCTCGAAGTCCTCCCGGGGGAGGCCCTCCCGCCGGGCCTTTTCGATGGCCGCGTAGAGGCAGTAGGAGAACTCGCCGGTCTTCTGGGTCTCGCAGGAAAAGAGGAGGGCGTGGTAGCTGTCGCCGCTGAACACGTCATAGCCGAAGGTGGGGCCGATGATCCCCGCCTCGTACATCTCGCGGTAGAAGTCGCTGGTCTCGCCGGTGAGCAGTTCCAGGATCACCGTGTCCACCACCCGGTCAAAGGGGCTCTCCACCGGGGCCTCCTTAAAGCCTACCGTCACCAGGGGAACGGCGATCTGCAAGCTCTCCTCGGCGTAGGTCTTGACGATCTCCCGCGGCTCGTAGACCCGCTCGCGGCGCAGGGAGAAGGGGCCCTCGGGGGCCTGGCTGCAGCGCCGCCGGCAGACTTCCAGCACCTCGTCCGGGTCGATGTTGCCGGCCACCGCCAACACCATGTTGCGGGGGTCGTAGAAGAGGCGGTGCACCCGCTCCAGGGTGGCGCGGTCGATTTTTTGAATCGAGTCCACCGTGCCGGCGATGTCCTCCTTCACCGGGTCGTTGTGGTAGAGACAGCCCAGCAGGTCGAAGGTGGAGCGCCAGTCCGGGTCGTCGTCGTACATCTTGATCTCCTGGGCGATGATCCCCTTCTCCTTCTCCACGTTCTCGTCGGTCAGGTAGGGCGCACCGATCTGCCCCAGGAGGATGTCCACCGACTGGGCCACGTTCTGGGTGGCGGTGAAGAGGTAGCAGGTGCGGTCAAAACTGGTGTAGGCGTTGGCGCTGGCCCCGGTCTTGGCGAACTTCAAAAAGAGGTCGCCCTCCTCGCTCTCAAAGAGCTTGTGCTCCAAAAAGTGGGCCACCCCGGCGGGGATGTGCACTTCCTCCTCCCCGTCGAAAAAGGCGCAGTCCTGGCTACCCACCTTGCACCCCAGCAGGCAGTGGGCGGTGGAGAGCCCCTCGGTGGGGTAGAGCAGGACCGTCAGCCCGGAGGGCATGACCGCCTTCTGGTAGCCGCCTGCAAACCCCTTGGCGCGAATCGTCTCGGTGCGAACCAAATCCATCCCGTCTCCTCTCGCAAACAGTCGCTTGTCTTCCATCTCGCCGCCCCCCTAGAGCGCCCGCTGCCGGGGCTTGAGCAGGTAGCGGAGCCGCTGGGAAAAGCTGGCGCAGACGGTCATGACCTCTTCCCGGGTGGCGGCCTCAATCTGGACGGCCGCGTCCTGGGGGGACTGGGCGTCCCCCTCCAGCACCTGGCCCAGGTACCAGGGGTCCAGCTCGGCCAGGGAGTCCTCCATGGCGGTCATGCTGTTTTTCAGGTAGGCCTTGGCGTCCTGCAACTCCTCGTCGGTAAAGTTGCCGGCGGCCAGCTCCGCCAGTTCGCGGCGGATGCTCTCCTCGGCGCGGGGGACGTCCTTCTCGTCCAACCCGCAGTCCACCGTCAGCACCCCGGTCACCCGGTTGAAGCGGGCGTCGCAGTAGTAGCAGAGGCTCTGTTTCTCCCGCACGTTGGCAAAGAGGCGGGAGAAGGGCGCCCCCCCGAAGAGGGCGACGGCCGCCCGCACCGCCCCGTACTGCCCGGGGGCAAACCGGCGGGCGGGCAGGAAGCTCAGGACCAGCTTGGACTGGGTGACCGAGAGGGCCTCCTCCACCTCCCCGGGGCCCTCGGTCGAGGGCAGCGGGGGGAGGGAGAAGGCGGCGGGGCGGGGCGGCAGGCCGCCCAACTGCCGGGCAAAGACCTCGGCCGCGCCCGAGAAGTCGCCCCGGCCGCTGCAGAGGATCTCCACCTGGGCGCTCTCCAACAGCCGCTGCAGGGCCCGGTAGAGGGCCGCCCCGTCCAGGGCCAGGACCGCCTCTTTGGTGCCCAGGCGGGAGCCGGCCAGGGGGGTCCCCGCATGGAGGATCTCCCGGCTGCGCTTCAGGGCGTAGGCCCGCTTGTTGTTGATCTCGCTGTCGATCTCCTCGCAGAGGTTTTTCTGCTCCACCGCCACCTCGTCGGGGAGGAAGGCGCCCCCGGGGGCGTTGGGCCGCAGCAGCATGTCGCAGAGGAAGTCGGCCAGTTCGCCATTGATCTTCTCCCGCTTCCAGGCAAAGGCCTCGTCGATGGTCTGCACCGCCAGGCTCAACACCTGACAGCCCCCCAGGGTGGCAAGGGTGCAGTCGTAGTAGGCCCCGTAGAGGTCGTAGAGCTTGCGGTTGAGGGGGGCAAACCCGGGGTAGCGCTCGCTCCCCCGCCGCAGCAGGTAGGAGAGCATCGCCCCCTGGGCCGACGCCTCCTCGCTGCGGGGGAAGCAGAGGTTGACGGAGATGCGGTTGCAGACGTAGCGCCCGTCCCCCAGGGTGGTGAGGGAGATCCCCTCGGCAAGGGTTTTTCGTTCCATGTATGACAGTCCTTCCGTTGTCTTTCTCAAATCCATTCGCTCACCGGGCCGGGCTGCCGCTGCCCATGATGGCCTGGGCCACCCGGACCCCGTCCACCGCCGCCGAGACGATCCCCCCGGCGTAGCCCGCCCCCTCCCCGCAGGGGTAGAGGCCGAAGGCCGCCGGGGAACAGAGGTCCTCCGCCCGCAGGACGCGCACCGGGGAGGAGGTGCGGGTCTCCACCCCGGTGAGGAGGGTGTCGGCCGCATCGAAGCCGGGCAGCTTGCGCCCGAAGTCCCGCAGCCCCAGCTGAAGCATCCCGTACACCCGGGGCGGGAAGAGGCGGGAGAAGTCGGCCGGGGCGACCCCCAGGGCGTAGCTGGGGGCCACCCGGCCAAAATTCGCCCCCGGCCGCCCGGCCAAAAAGGCGTCGGCGCTCTGGCAGGGGGCCCGGTAACCGCCGCCCCCCAGGGCAAAGGCCGCCCGCTCCAGCTGGCGCTGAAAGGCGATGCCCGCCCGGGGGTCCTGGCCGAAGTCCCGGCTGTCCACCCCGGCCACCAGGGCGCTGTTGGCGTTGGGGCCGCTGCGGGCGTACTCGCTCATCCCATTGACCACCACGCCCCCCTCTTCGGAGGCGGCGGGGACCACCGTTCCCCCCGGGCACATGCAGAAGGTGTAGACCCCCTGCCCGTCCACCCGGCGGGAGAGCTGGTACTCCCCCACCGGCAGGTGGGGGTCCCCGGCCAGGTCGCCGTAGAGGCCCCGGTCGATGTCCCCCTGCAGGTGTTCGACCCGGACCCCCACCGAAAAGGGTTTGGGCGCCACCGGCAGCCCCTTGTCAAAGAGCAGCGCAAAGGTGTCCCGGGCGCTGTGGCCCACCGCCAGCACCAGCCGGGAGCAGGGGATCTTCTCCCCCCCGGCGGTACAGGAGACCACCCGGCCCCCGGCGATCTCGATTTCTTCCAGGCGGGTGTCGAAGCGGATCTCGCCCCCCAGGCGGAGGATCTCCCCCCGCACATTTCGCACCACCTGCCGCAGCCGGTCGGTGCCGATGTGGGGCTTGGCCCGGTGCAGGATCTCCTCCGGCGCGCCGAAGGCGGCCAGCTGCCGCAGCACCCAGCCGCAGCGCTCGTCCCCGATGCGGGTGGTGAGCTTGCCGTCCGAGAAGGTGCCGGCGCCCCCCTCCCCGAACTGGACGTTGCAGGCCGGGTCCAGTTCGCCGGTGCGCCAAAACCGCTCCACCGCCGCCACCCGGCGCTCCACCGGGGCGCCCCGCTCCAGCACCAGGGGGCGGTAGCCCTGCCCCGCCAGGGCCAGGGCGCAGAACATCCCCGCCGGGCCCAGACCCACCACCACCGGCCGGTGGTCCCGCACCAGGCGCACCCCCTGCTCCCGGGCGGCGAGGCGCTCTTCCAGGGCGGGGTCGCGCAGCGCCAACTCGGCGCTGCAGACATAGCGCACCCGGTCGCGGCGGCGGGCGTCGAGGGAGACCTTGGCCAGGTGGCTCTCCGCCAGTTGGGCGGGTCTCAGCCCCAGGCGGCGGAGCGCCTTCTGGCAGGCGGTGGCCGGGTCCTCCCCCAGGGGGACGGGGATATTTTGCACCAAGATGGCCAAGGGGCGGCCTCCTCTCTCAAAAATCTCTTGCGGGTCTCCTATTTGGCGCTCACCTTCACCACCACTTCATAGCTGCCGGTGGGCCAGACCATGGCCCCGCTGGTGGTAGAGAGCTGCACCGGCACGTTGTACTGGCCGTTTTTCAGCTCGATGGACGCGCCGTCCACCTCGGCGACGATGTCGGTCCCCTCCAGGGCGTCGATGTCGTCGCGCAGCCCCACGAACTTCACCCCGTAGAGGCGGCGGGTCACCACCGAGATGTCGTAGTTCTCGGGGGCGTTGATGACGTTGATGTTGGAGACGGTGAAGCTGCCGCCGTCGTAGCGGCTGCCGAAGCTGACGGCCACCGAGTCGAAGTCGTCCAGGTTGACAAAGCCGGTGGGCAGCTGGTCTTGCACCTGGAAGGTGTAGCCGTTTTTGTAGTCGAAGTCCAGCACGTTGACATAGCCCAGGGTGATGGCGGTCATCCGGTCCACCGTCTCGGCGGGGCCGGCCACCTGGATGGTGGTCTCGCTCAGGTCGTACTGCAGGGCGCTGCCGTCCAGCCCGCTGGGCAGGTTGGTGAAGGCCACCTTCAGGGGCAGGGTGGCTTTTTTCAGCACCGGGATGGTCACCTGCACCTTGGGGGTGTCGATGGAGAGAGTGCTGCCCAGCTCGATCTCGCTGCCGTCGGCGGCGTAGAGGCGGACCTCCGCCTCCACCTTGGCGGTCTTTGCCAACTTGGTGTCCTTGCCGTCCAGCCGGACCTCGGCCTTGGCCACCTGGTCCACCGCCGACTCGGGCCCCTTGACGGTGATCTCCTTGGGGTTGGCGGCGGAGGAGCCGAGGATGTAGCCCTCCTCCGCGGTGTAGCCGGAAACGGCGACGGACAGTTCGGTCTTGAGGGTCTTGACCCGGTCAAAGGTCAGCTCCACCTGCTCGGGGGAGACCGAGAGGATGGTGAAGTCGGCCGCCGAGTCGGCCTTCACCGCCCGCAGGGAGCAGGTGTACTTCCCCGCCTCGGTGACGCTGGTGAGCACCGGGTAGACCACGATGTCGGAGGGCTTGAGGGAACCCACCACCTCGCGGCGGCCCTCCACCTTGACGCGGACGGTGCGGTTTTGCCCGTCCACCACGTCCAGCCCCACTGAGGACAGGGTCTCGTTGCTGCCGGAGATGGTGATGGGCACGTCGGAGACGGTGGTGGTGATGGTGGGGCTGATGGTGAAGGCCACCACGAACCAAAAGAGGATGGCCACCCCCACCGAGAGCACCTTCATGAAGCGGCTGTCGTCCATCAGCCGCTGAAAATCGAGTTTCTTCATCTGTGTTCCCTCCTGCCAAAGGGGAAGCGGCGTTTTTTCTGCTCGGCGGCGGGGGCCTGGGGCAGCAGCTCGTTGGAGAGCAGCCGCTGCAGGTAGTCGCGCTCGATGCCCCGGTGGAGGTGGCCGTCGCAGGCCACCGAGATGAGGCCGGTCTCCTCGCTGACCACCACCACCACCGCGTCGGAGTTCTCAGAGACCCCCAGGGCCGCCCGGTGGCGGGTGCCCAGCTCCTTGCTGATCTCAAAGTTTTGGGAGAGGGGGAGGAAGCAGCCCGCCGCGCAGACGCGGCCGTCGCGCATCACCACCGCCCCGTCGTGCAGGGGGGTGTTGACGAAGAAGAGGTTGCCGAAGAGCTCGACGCTGGGCTCGGCGTCCACCACGGTGCCGGTGGAGATGATGTCCCCCAGCTTGGTCTTCCGCTCGATGACGATGAGGGCGCCGGTCTTTTTGCCCGAGAGGATGTCGGCGGCGTCACAGACCACGACGATGGCCTTCTCCACCTTTTTGCGGGTGGCGTCGTCCACCGTGGAGCCGGAGGAAAAAAACCGCAGGCTGCGCAGTTTGGTGCGGCCCACCTTCTCCAGCGCGCGGCGGATCTCGGGCTGAAAGACCACCACCAGCGTCACCACCCCGAACTGGAGGATGGCGTTGAGGAGGAATTTCAGCGATTCCAGCCCCAGTTGGGAGGCCAGCACATAGGCCACCAAAAAGATGATGACCCCCTTGAGGAGTTGGGCCGCCCGGGTCTCCCGCACCAGGATAAAGGCGACGTAGACGATATAGGAGACGATGGCCACGTCCAGAACATCCATGACGGTGATGGTCTTGATGACGCTGACCAGCGAGTCGAAAAACGTGGTGATGGCTTGCATGGATAAGCCCCCTTCTATGGCAAAGGTTACAGGTGTTTACAGGGCGGGTCCCCCCGCCCTGTCGGGGGAGGGAGGGGTCTCGATGGGCAGCAGCAGGCAGACGCTGTGGGCGGAAATGCCCTCCCGGCGGCCGGTGAAGCCCAGGTGCTCCTCGGTGGTGGCCTTGACGCTGATGTTTTCCAGTTCGGTCTGCAGGTCGCCGGCCAGGTTGCGGCGCATCTGCTCTATGTACGGGGCCAGTTTGGGGGCCTGGGCGATGACGGTGCAGTCCAGGTTGCCCAGCTTGTAGCCGCGCTCCTTCATCATCTCCCGCACCGCCCGCAGCAGGGCGCGGCTGTCGGCGCCCTTGTACATGGGGTCGGTGTCGGGGAAGTGGGCGCCGATGTCCCCCAGCGCCAGGGCGCCCAGGATGGCGTCCATGGCGGCGTGCAGCAGCACGTCGGCGTCGGAATGGCCCAGCAGCCCCTGGTCGCAGGGCAGGTCCACCCCGCCCAAAATCAGCTGTCGGCCCGGCGAAAAGGCGTGCACGTCGTACCCGTGCCCGATGCGGATCGCTTGCATCTCTACTCCCCCCTCACAGCCAGGATCTGCTCGCAGAGAGCCAGGTCTTCCGGCGTGGTGATCTTGATGTTTTGATAGCTCCCCTGCGAGAGGTAGACGCGCCGTCCGGCGCTCTCGAAGAGCTGGCAGTCGTCGGTGTAATCCCGCCCCTGGGCGAGGGCCTCCTCCATGGCGCGGCGGTAGGTCCCTACCTCGAAGATCTGCGGGGTCTGGCAGGCAAACAGGGTGGCCCGGTCAGGGGTGGAGTCGATAAAGCCGTCCTCCCCCCGCACCTTGATGGTGTCCTTCACCGGGACGGCGGCCGCCGCCCCGCCGTAGGCGATGGCGTCGCGCAGCACCCGGCGGATGAGGGCCTTGTCGCAGAGGGGGCGGGCCCCGTCGTGGACGGCCAGGTACTGGCAGCGCCCGTCGAGACAGGCGAGGCCGATGGCCGCCGACTGCTGGCGGCTCTCCCCCCCGCGGACGATCTGGCTCACCTTCGCCAGCCGCCAGCGGGCGCAGAGGTCGGCCACCTTGGCGATCGACTCCTCCCGGGTGACCACCACGATCTCGCCGATCTCCCGGCACTCCTCAAAGCACAGCAGGGTGCGGGCCAGGCAGGGGATCCCCCCCACCGGGGCAAACTGCTTGTCGATCCCTTCCATCCGGCTGGCGCTGCCGGCGGCCACCACGATGGCCGACACAAAAGGCCGCTTCTCCCCCACGGCGCACCCCTCCTCCAAACGAAAAAAGAGGCCGCCCAACCGGCTGCAAAAGGGCGGCTCAAAACGCTCTTATACGCCTAACAGTATACTATAAATCCCCTGTCGTTTAAACCCCTGATTTTTCCTGTTCGCCAAAAGTTCACAAAAGCGGCGGCCCTTCCTTGGGCGAAATGACCCCGCCGCCAAAAAAGGGGGCGAAACTTTGGCCAAAGCCCCCATTGCCAGCCCCCGCCGCGGGCGGATATAGTGTTGTTGTGCGACCATTTCGCCGGCTGTGCGCCGGCCCGATAGAAGGAGCGAGTGACAAATGGACAAACAGCAGATCAAGGCGGCCGTCTGCGCGGCCATCGACCAAAACCGGGACAAGCTCATCGCCCTGGGCAAGGACATCTTCTCCCACCCCGAGCTGGGCTATAAAGAGACCCGCACCAGCTCCCTGGTGCAGCGCACCTTTGAGGAGCTGGGGCTGCCCTATCAAAACGAGCTGGCCCTCACCGGGGTCAAGGCCCGGGCCGCCGGGCGGGACCACCGGGCCACCGTCGCGGTGATGGGGGAATTGGACGCCGTCGTCTCCCCCCTGCACCCCAACGCCGACAAGCAGACCGGCGCGGCCCACGCCTGCGGCCACAACGCCCAGATCACCACCATGTTGGGGGCGGCCATGGGCCTTTGCCTCTCGGGGGCGATGGAGCAGCTGGACGGGGACGCGGTCTTCATGGCGGTGCCCGCCGAGGAATTTGTGGAGCTGGAGTACCGGGAGAAGCTGCTGCGCGACGGCAAGATCGAATTTTTGGGCGGCAAGCAGCAGTTGATCGCCGAGGGCGCCTTTGACGACGTGGACATGGCGATGATGGTCCACTCGATGCCCGGGGCCCCCACCCCCCAGTTCACCGCTGTGGGCGCGGGCTGTTCGGGCTTTGTGGGCAAACTGGTGAAATACCGCGGCAAGGAGGCCCACGCCGGGGCCGCCCCTCACGACGGCATCAACGCCCTCAACGCCGCCTGCCTGGGGCTGATGGGCATCAACGCCCAGCGGGAGACCTTCAAGGACGAGGACGGCATCCGGGTGCACCCCATCATCACCAAGGGGGGCGACCTGGTCAACATCGTCCCCGCCGACGTGCGCATCGAGACCTATGTGCGGGGCCGGGGGATCGACGCCATCGTCGACGCCAGCAAAAAGGTGGACCGGGCCCTGCGGGGCGGGGCCATGGCCGTGGGGGCCGAGGTGGAGATCGTGCAGCTGCCCGGCTACCTGCCCATCGACACCAACCGCCAGATGGACGCCCTGTTCATGCAAAACGCCGCCGCGCTGGTGGGGGAGAAAAACGTGGTGGACGCCAGCGCCATGCCCGCCGGGGGCGGCAGCTCCGACGTGGGGGATCTGAGCCTGGTCATCCCCACCATCCAGCCGGTGGCCGGCGGCTTCAGCGGCACCGCCCACGCCATGGACTTTTTGGTCTGCGACGAGGAGATGGCCTACATCAACCCCGCCAAGATGATGGCCTGCACCGTGGTCGACCTGCTCTGCGATGGGGCCGAGGCCGCCTGCCAGGTCAAGGCCGAGTACAAGCCCACCTACACCAAGGAGACCTACCTCGCCTTCTGGCGGGAATTCGTCAAGGCCCAGTAGAAAATCCAACGCCCTTTGGCGCCCGTCGTCCCCCTTTTTTCGGGGGCGGCGGGCGCCTTTTTGGCTGTGTGCAGGGGGCCGGGAAAGACCCCGCGGGCAGGCCGGCGAAAAAGGCCCTTTCCCGCAGCCCACAGGGCCACCCCGGGGTGCTTTCCTCCTCCCCCAGAGATCCCCACCGAGCGCAGGCCGCCCCTTTCCCCTTGCCCCTTGTCCCCCCGCCAAAAAACTGGTAAAATGGGCGGACAAAACCGAAAGGAGGAAGCGGTGGATGGCCATTGTTTTGGAGACCGAACGGCTTGTTCTGCGGGAGATGGAGCAGGGGGACCTGGACGACCTGGCCCAGATGCTTCAGGACCCGCAGGGGATGCTGGCCTACGAGCACGACTTCACCCCCGAGGAGGTGCAGGGCTGGCTGGACCGGCAGCGGGGCCGCTACGCCCGGTACGGCTACGGCCTCTGGGCGGCCTGCCGAAAAGACAGCGGCGAGATGGTGGGCCAGGTGGGGCTGACGTGGCAGCCCTGCGAGGGGACGGAGGTGTTGGAGGTGGGCTACCTCCTCAAGCGCCGTTTCTGGCACCAGGGCTACGCCCGGGAGGCGGCCGCCGCCTGCCGGGACTACGCCTTCACGGTCCTGGGGGCCGAGAAGGTGCACGCCGTCATCAAAGCCGACAACCTGCCCTCCATCCGGGTGGCCCGCGCCCTGGGGATGGAGGGGGAGCGGGCCTTTCTCACCCGCTATTACAGCGGCGAGCGGCTGCACTACCTCTACGCCGTCTGCCGCCCGCCCCAGGAGGGGTGATGGGTAAAAAACGACAAAAGAGAGGGGGGACCGATCGTCCCCCCTCTCTTTTTGTGGGCGATTTTCACATCTCTCCCATCAGCGCACGGTGCGCAGGGCCTCGATGAACTGGTCGGTGAGGGCCGGGTCAAACTGGGTGCCCCGGCAGCGCACAAGCTCCACGATCCCCTCCTCAAAGGTGCGCCCCTTTTTGTAGGGCCGGTCCGAGAGGATGGCGTCAAAGCTGTCCACCAGGGTGAGCACCCGCGACAGATAAGGGATCTCCTCCCCCTTCAGGCCGTCGGGGTAACCGCTGCCGTCGTAGCGCTCGTGGTGGTGGCGGACCAGTTCGGCGGTAAAGGCCAAACTGGGCAGGTTTTGCAGGATGTAGGCCCCCTCCTCGGGGTGGCGCTTCATCTCCCCCCACTCCTCGTCGGTGAGGCCGATGGGTTTGAGCAGCACCTCTTTGGGGATGTTGATCTTCCCCACGTCGTGGACATAGGCGGCGTAGACCAACTGTCCCGCCTCCTCCGGCGGGAGGGCCAGCTGCCGGGCCATCATGTCGGCGTAGTAGACCACCCGCTCGGTGTGGCCAAAGGTGTACATGTCCCTGGAGTTGACCACGGCGATGAGGGCCCTGATGGAGGCCAGGGCTTCCTCCACCCCATCGCCCCCCTCCCGGGGGAACTGCTCCAGCAGCGAGACGTAGACCTCCACCCGGTTTTTGCGGAAGAACTTGGCCCGGTAGAGGGCGTCGTCCCCGCTGTGCACCAGCTCCTTGTAGTCCGCCTGCTGGGGGGTGCGGGCAGCCACCCCGCAGGAGATGGTCAGCCGCCCGCCGGGCAGCACCTCCTCCCCGGGGAAGGGGTGCTCCTCCACCGCGGCGCGAAGCCGCTCGGCCAGGGCGCGGGCCTCCTCCTCCCCCACCCCCGGGAGGATGAGGGAGAACTCCTCCCCGCCGTAGCGGAAAATCTGCTTTCCGTCCCCCAAGAGCTGGGTAAAGAGGCCCGCCATGGCCACCAGCGCCGCGTCGCCGGCCTGGTGCCCGTGGCAGTCGTTGTAGGTCTTGAAGTAGTCCACGTCGGCAAAGATGAGGGAGAGGGGCTGGTCCTCTCTCACCGCCCGCTCAAAATCCGCCTGCACCGCGTCGTAAAAGCTGCGGTGGTTGAGAAGGCCGGTGAGCCCGTCCACCCGCACCTGCTTCTCCAAACTGGCGATGTACTCCTGCCGGATCTGGGAGTAAAAGCCCAGCGCCCAGGCGGTGACGATGAAGGCCCCGCAAAGGAGCAGGTCGTTTTGCATCTGCAGGTTGACCCCGCCCTGGGTGGGGGCCCAGACCGCGTCGATGGCCAGGACCGCCAGGGAGCAAAAGGCCGCCAGCCCCAGGCCGACGCGCATCCCCGACTCAAAGGTGTAGCTGATGATGAGGAAGAGAAAGAGGATCTTGTACTGGCTCTCCCAGAGGCCGGTGACGGCGATGGCGAAGAAGAACACCCCCAGCATCAGCCCGCACTCCAGCGCCTTGCCCCAGCGCTGCTGTCGCTTGGTGGCCCGGCGCAGGTTGAAGAGGCAGAGGTAGATGGCCGCGGCGATGGCGATGGCCGCCAGGGGGACATACCAGACGTAGGAGGCAAACTCCGCCCCCGCGTCCACCTGCCAGTAGGCAAACTGCAAAAAGGCGATGGCGGCAAAGAAGAGGGAGAGGAGCCGGACCGAGAACAGAAAATCCTGTATGTTGAGGCGATCTGTCTTTTTGTTTGTCATTCTTGTCATCTTTGTCATCCTTGCCATCAGCCCCCCTTTCTGCCCGGGCGTTCTGCGCGCCCGGGCGTCGGTCGTTTTTTGTCACTGCTCTCTCGATTGTATGACCGATGTGTGACCCTGTCAAGGACAGATGTGCTGCAAAAAAGAGCCTCGCGGCTCTTTTTTGCGGTGCGCAGTCCCTGCTGTCTTACTTGTTCAGGCAATCGGGTTCCTTCGGCTGGTAGAAAAACCACAGGCAAGCCGAAGAGGCCATCAGGGCCGCGGCAGCAGTTGCCAGCGCCGCCAGCGCTGCATACCACTTCTTCCCTTTCACGTCCTGTCACCTCCTTTCCAGGCGGGCGTCGCAGCGCCCGCCAATTGCTTTGTCAGCCGCACCGCGGCCGGGGTGAGGGAGGCCGCCTGCCAGCAGATCGTCAGGCAGAGGGCGCCCCCGCAGCTCCTCCACCCGCCGCCGGCAAAGCCGCCGGCCAGGGAGAGGGCCGCCAAAAAGGAGGCCAGGGCCACCCCCCGCCTGCGAAAGGCGGCCCGCAGCCGCGCATCCCGCAGCCGCTTGTTGGGGTGATCCACTGGCGCCCAGAGGGAAATCGCCAGGGTGGAGAGGAGGGAGAGGGCCGCCGCCCCCGCCAGCCAGAGGGGGCGGGGCAAGGACAGGGCCCAGCCGGAGAGGAGGGCCATCCCCCAGCAGGAGAGGGCGCTCAGTGTATCAGTGACAGAAGCTGCTGCGCGACGGCAAGATCGAATTTTTGGGCGGCAAGCAGCAGTTGATCGCCGAGGGCGCCTTTGACGACGTGGACATGGCGATGATGGTCCACTCGATGCCCGGGGCCCCCACCCCCCAGTTCACCGCTGTGGGCGCGGGCTGTTCGGGCTTTGTGGGCAAACTGGTGAAATACCGCGGCAACGGCGCCACCGCCCGNTCCACCAGGATGGTGAGCTTGCCCCCCAGCCGGTCGACAAAGGTGTCGGCAATGGCCAGCCCCAGGCCGCTGCCCTCGGTGGTGCGGGAGAGGTCGCCCCGCACGAACCGCTCCTTCATCTGCTCCCCGGCGAAGTTCATCTGGTAGCTGGAGATGTTTTTGAAGATGACCGACACCGTCTTTTCGCTGTCCACAATGTCGATGTAGGCCCGGGAGCCGGGGAGGGAGTACTTGGTGATGTTGACGATCAAGTTTTCAAAGACCCGGTAGAGCTTCACCCCGTCGGTGAGCACGTAAAGGGGCCGCTCGCTGTGCCCGGGGATCAGCCCGCTACCGCTGCGCCCCACGGCCCCTTCCAGCCAGCCCACCGGTCAGTCCTGCCGGGAGCGCTCGGCCCGCTTTTTCTTGAGGCCGTAAGCGCCCAGCAGCACCGCCGCCAGCAGCAGCACGGTGGGCAGCCCGGCGACGGTCTTGTAGAGGCGGTTTTCAAAGATCGCCCCCAGGTCGCCGTGAAAGAAGAGCTGAAGGAGAAAGACGTTGAACGCCTCCAACAGGGCCAAAATCAGGGTGACGATCAGGCTGGACTTGATGGAGGTGAGCAGGTCGATCTTGCAGAGATAGGTGGCCAGAGAGATGAGGACGATGACGTTGAGGAGGATGTAGACGCCGTTGTTCAGGGGGAGGGCCCGGGTGAGGATGGTGGTGATCACCAGCACCCCGGCGGAGAGGAAGTACTGCCGCTTCTCCACCGGCTGGCCGGCAAAGACGTAGAGCCCGAAGAGGAGCAGCAGCACCTCCGGGATGTCGCGCAGCAAGAGTTCCAGCAAAAAAATCATCTATCCCAACTCCTTTGAGGCGGCCTTCTGCGCGAAGTGGCGCAGGGTCGCGTAGACGGCCAAAAAGCCCATCACCCGCACCAGCACGTCCCCGATGCTGAGCACGCTGTAGCCGATGTCGATGTAGTCTGTGAGCACCTTCAGGCGGGTGGCGCCGTCCCCCAGCACATGGATGCCGCCCCCCAGGTTGAGGTTGCGGCTGTTGACATACCCCGTCAGGTAGGAAAGGGTGGGAAAAACCGGCATCTTCCCCCCGTTGAGGCCCATGACCAGGTTGTTGAGAAAACTGCCCAGAAAGACGCACCCGGCGCTCAGAAGACCCGCGTCCCAGAGCCGATAGCCGATGAGGGGGAGGGCCAGGGCCAGCATGTAGCTGGTCTTGAGGATGGGGGCGTAGGGGATGAAGGTGTAGACCCCGCAGAAGACACAGACCTGAAAGGCGATGGTGCAGAGTTCCAGCAGATAGGCGGGGTAGAGGAGCTTTGCCCGCTTGAGTCCGGCCAGGGGATACCCCTTGCGCCCGGCCCACCAAATGGCGAGAAGAATGGTCTCGATCACGCCGACCCGCCTTTCCCCGGCATTGCCGGCCCTGTATTTCTCACCCTCTCATTATATCGGTCCCCCAGGCCCCCGTCAACAAAAATCCCCCGAATATCCCCTTTATGAGACAAATTGGGGGATCCCCTTCAAATAAAATTTCAAAATCACCGGTTTTCGCTGTTTTCCTCAAAAATGCGATAAAGTTTATCCAATTGACAGCGCTCCATCCCCCCTTTCTTTACCGCCCCTTGGCGCTTGCCCCCACCCGCAAAACGCGGTATCATAGAGGGGCCAAAAGGCAATCATCAATCGCGGCGGCCGCCGCTTTACAAGGAGGGCGCACCCATGGACAACAGGGCGCTGAAAGAGCGGGTATTTCAAACCATCGACGAGAACCGGGAGCGGATCATCGACGCGGGCAGGGCCATCTTCGCCCACCCCGAGCTGGGCTATAAGGAGCACTTTGCCAGCGAACTGGTGCAGACGGTCTTTTCCGAGCTGGGTCTCCCCTATCAGACCGGGCTGGGGCTCACCGGGGTCAAGGCCCGGGCCGCCGGGCGGGACCACCGGGCCACCGTGGCCCTGTTGGGGGAACTGGACGCGGTGGTCTCCCCCACCCACCCCTCTGCCGACGAGCGCTCCGGCGCGGCCCACGCCTGCGGCCACAACGCCCAGATCGCCGCCATGCTGGGGGCGGCCATGGGTCTCTGCCTCTCGGGGGCGATGGAGCAGCTGGACGGGGACCTGGCCTTTCTGGCCGTCCCCGCCGAGGAGTTTGTGGAGCTGGAGTACCGCCAGAAATTGCGGGACGAGGGCAAGGTGGAATTTGTGGGCGGCAAGCAGCAGCTGATCGCCGAGGGCGCCTTTGACGACGTGGACATGGCGATGATGGTCCACTCCTACTGCTCCCCCGACGTCCGCTCCTCGGTGGTGGGGGCCCCCTCCTCCGGCTTTGTGGGGAAGATCGTGCAGTACACCGGCAAAGAGGCCCACGCCGGGGTGGAGCCGGAAAATGGGATCAACGCCCTCAACGCCGCCATGTTGGGGCTGATGGCCGTCAACGCCCAGCGGGAGACCTTCAAAGACGACGACGGCATCCGGGTGCACCCCATCATCACCAAGGGGGGCGACCTGGTCAACATCGTCCCCGCCGACGTGCGCATCGAGACCTATGTGCGGGGGATGGACACCGATGCGGTGGTGGCGGCCAGCGCCAAGGTCAACCGCGCCCTGGAGGCGGGGGCCTACGCCGTGGGGGCCCGGTGCGAGATCAAGGAGCTGCCCGGCTACCTGCCCATGCGCCAGAACCCCGACCTGGACCGGGTATTCCTGCAAAATGCCCGCGCCCTGCTGGGGGAGGAGCACGTCATCGACGCCACCGTGGGCCCCAAAATGGGGGCCGGCTCGTCGGACATGGGGGATCTCAGCCATGTGATCCCGGCCATCCACCCGGTGGCAGGGGGATTTTGCGGCAACGCCCACGCCAAGGACTTCGCCATCTGCGACGAGGAGATGGCCTACATCCTCCCCGCCAAGATGATGGCCGCCACCGCCATCGACCTGCTCTGGGACGGGGCGGCAGAGGCCCTGCGGGTCAAGGAGAACTTTGTCCCCAAATACACCAAGGAGAGCTACCTCCAGTTCTGGCGGGAGTTTGTGGGGGAGTAGGGCGGCCCCTCCCCCCAGCCGGGCAACTGCAAGAAAACGGCACTCCCCCGGCGGGAATGACCGGCCAGCCGCCCGGGCAAACTGAGAGGGACAAACGTTTTGAAGGAGGACGGCAGATGGGACGGCAAACGGTGGAGCAGATGCCCTTTTCCAAGATCTATCCCCTCCTTGTCAACAAGGCGGTGAGAAAGGGACGCACCAAGGGCGAGGTGGACGAGGTCATCCGCTGGCTGACCGGGTACAGCCAGGGGGAGATCGACGCGCTGGCCGCGGGAGGGGGCAGCTACGCCGCCTTCTTTGAGGGGGCACCCCGAATGAACCCCGACCGGGAAACGATCAGCGGCACGGTCTGCGGCGTGCGGGTGGAGGCGGTGGAGGACCCCCTCCTGCGGGAGATCCGCCGCCTGGACAAGTTGGTGGACGAACTGGCCAAAGGCCGGCCCCTGGACGCCGTTTTGCGGGCCCAATAGGAGCCCACCGGTAAAGTCTCATCGGCAGGGCGTCGGTCCCCAAAGGGCGCCGCACAGATTTAGCCCCGCAAGGAGCATCGAAATCTCTGCCCGCACTCCACGCGCCGCCACCGGCAACCTGGGATGAGATGCGATTTCGCGCCATCTGCAACCCAAAATCGCTTTTCCCGTTGCATCTTCACCCTCTTTTTTCGGGGATCCCTCTGCAAGAACAATATGACTTCCCCGGCCGGGCCGGGGGGTGCCAAAGCCATAAAAGAAGGGCGACAGCAAATTGCTGTCGCCCCTCTTTTTTATTTCTTGTTGTCCTCTTTGAGGATGTAGACCGGCCGGCGCTTGGTCTCGAGATAGGTCTTGGAGAGGTACTGTCCCAAAATGCCCAGGCAGAGCAGTTGGATGCCGCCGATGAGGAAGATAAAGCACATCATCGAGGGATAGCCCGCCACCGGGTCGCCCCAGACCAGGGTCTTGACGATGACCACCACGATCAGGATGGCCGCCAGCAGGCAGAAGAGAACGCCCATGAGGGAGGCGATGGCCAGGGGAGCGGTGGAGAAGGCGGTGATGCCGTCGATGGAGTAGAGCAGCAGCTTCCAGAAAGACCACTTGGTCTCCCCCGCGACCCGCTCCACATTCTCATATTCCAGCCACTTGGTGGAGAAACCCACCCAGCTGAAGATCCCCTTGGAGAAGCGGTTGTACTCGCTCATGGAGAGGATGGCGTTCACCATCTGCCGGGTCATCAGCCGAAAGTCCCGGGCGCCGTCCACGATCTCGGTGTCGGATACCCTGTTGATGAGCTTGTAGAAGAGTCGGGCGAAGAAGGATCGCACCTTGGGCTCCCCCTTGCGGGTGACCCGGCGGGTGCCCACGCAGTCGTATCCCTCCTCGGCGATGCCGCGGTACATCTCTTCGAGCATCTGGGGCGGGTCCTGCAAGTCGGCGTCCATCACGGCCACATAGTCGCCGGTGGCGTGCTGCAGCCCGGCGAAGATGGCCGCCTCCTTCCCAAAGTTGCGGGAGAAGGAGAGGTAGCGCACCCGCTCGTCCCCCGCCGCCAGCTCTTTGAGCACCCCCAGGGTGCCGTCTTTAGAGCCGTCGTCCACAAAGATAAAGGAGAGATCCACCCCGCAGGCAGCCTTCATCCGTCCGGCCACCTTGCAGATTTCCGGATATAAAAGGGGAAGGGTCTCCTCCTCGTTGTAGCAGGGAATTAGTACGGTGATCTCCCTCATGCCGTCTCTCCATCCTTCTTTTTAAAAATCCACAGCTTGCTGAGCAGGTAGTTGAGGACGATCACCACCACATTGGAGGCGATCTTCACGAGTAGGTCGGGGCAGGCCAGCCGGGTGACAAACAGCCACATGATCCCCATGTCCAGGGCGCCGGAGAAAAGCCGCGCCGCCACAAAGGAGCCGAATTCCCGCGCCAGGTGGCGGGCCCCGAAATCCCGGTTTTCAAAGACCCAGAGCTTGTTGGTCACATAGGCAAAGAGGACCGACAGCACCCAGGCCCAGACATTGCTCCCCATCTCCCCCATCCCCAACAGCCGGGTCAAGGCCGCGTAGGTGACGATGTTCACCAGGGTGGTGAGGGCGCCAAAAATCAGGTAGAGCAGGATGTCCCTATACTTTTTTGACAGGCCTGTCAAATGGACATCCCCCTCTCTCACCAGCAGGATCGCCCGCATTGGCCCATGCTGTCACGGATAGGCGACCCTCTTTTTTCTTCCCAGAATTTCTGTTTATTATACCAAAAAAAGGCGGTTTCCACAACCGCCTTTTCCCTGTCAGAAATCCTATTCCACCGATTTGAGGCTCTCCACCATATCCACCTTTTTCAGGTGAAAGTGCATGGCCAGGTTGACCAGCACCGCGAAGAGGATGGTCAGCGCCGCCGAGAGGAGGTAGCTGAGGGGGGCCACCGTCCGCCCGAACATGATGGTGTCGATCTCGGCGGTGGTGATGACGAACCGGTGCAGCCAGATGCCCCCCAGCAGCCCGGCCACGGTGCCCATGAGGGTGAGGGCCACATTCTCCCGGAAGATGTAGGCCGAGACCTCCTTGTCGTAAAAGCCCAGCACCTTGATGGTGGCGATCTCCCGCAGCCGCTCGGCCACGTTGATGTTGGTGAGGTTGTAAAGCACCACAAAGGCCAGCGCCCCGGCCGAGACGATGAGCACCAACACCACGTAGTTGAGGCTGGCCACCGTGTCGCCAAAGCTGTTTTTGATGCCGCTGGTGTAGCTGATCATCAGCACCCCGTCGCGCTCCAACAGCGCCCCGGAAAGGGCGTCCTGCCCCTCCTGCCCTGGGTCGTCCATCTGCAAGAGCAGGGTGTTGGGGCGCATCTCCTCCCCAAAGACCTGCCGGTAGTAGGCGGGAGAGAGGTAAAGGTAGTGGAAGGCGTAGTTCTCGGTGATCGCGGCCACCTTGACCGGGAGCTGTTCCCCCGAGTCGGCCACCAAAAAGATCTCGTCCCCCGCCGAGACCCCCATCAGGCTGGCGGCCTTCTCGCTGAGGACCGCCCCCTCGTCGGTGAGGGGGATGGGCTCGTGCCCCTTGCGGGTGCGCAGCACGATCTGCTCGCCCAGCCGCTCCGGCTCCTCGGGCACCACCAGGGTCAGTTCCAGCTGGCGGCTGTCGCTGCCGGCGGTGACCGACTTCTCGCGGGCGTACTGGCGCGCCCCCAGCCCCAACTGGCCGGCCAGGAGGGCGTCGAAGTCCTCCCTGTCCTCGGCGAGGGTGTCCTCGTCAAAGACCACCTGCCCGTCGTAGACATCCAGTTCGCCGAACTGGATGCTGACGATGTCGGAGATGGAGTCCTTTACCCCAAAGCCCGCCATCATCAGTGCGGTGCAGCCGGCGATCCCCAACACCGTCATGGCGATGCGCTTTTTGTAGCGAAAGAGGTTGCGCACCGTCACCTTGCCGATGAAGCTCAGCCGGTCCCAGACAAAGTCCACCCGCTCCAGCAGCACCCGCTTGCCCGCCTTGGGGGCCTTGGGCCGCATCAGCTGGGAGGGGGTCTCCCGCAGCTCCTTGACGCAGGCGTAGAGCACCGCCAAAGCCGCGCAGGCCGCCGACCCCAGGGTGATCCAGAGGAGGTAGTCCAGGCGGATGGGGGCGATGACCTTCGTCATCCGGTACATGATGGAGTAGGCGTTGAAGATGACGTTGGGGAAGAGGAGCAACCCCCCCACGATGCCGAAGACCGCCCCCAGCACCGCCGCCGTCACGGCATAGATCAGGTACTTGCAGATGACTGCGCTGCTGCCGTATCCCAGGGCCTTGACGGTGCCCGCCTGGGTGCGCTGCTCCTCCACCATCCGGGTCATGGTGGTCAGGCAGACCAGGGCCGCCACCGCAAAGAAAAACACCGGGAAGACAAGGGAGATGGCGTCGATGCGGTCGGCGTCGTCGGCAAAGCCGGAGTAGCCCACGTTCCCATCTCGGTCGTAGAGATACCACTTGGGCAGGGCGATGTCCGCCAGCTTGGCCCGGTTCTCGTCGATCTCCTCCTGCCCGTCGGCAATCTGGGTGGCAAAACTCGCCTTGGCGCTCTCGTACTCGGCGGCGCCGCTGCGGTATTCCCGCTGGCCCTGCTGGTACTGGGCCAACCCGGTCTGGTACTGGGCCAGGCCCTGCTGGTAGTCGCTCTTGGCCTTTGTCAGGTCGGCCCGGGCTTGGTCGAGCTGGGCCTGGCCGTCCTTCTTGGCAGCGGCCAGGTCGGCCTCCCCCTGGGCCAACTGGGCGCGGCCCCCGTCCAGTTGGGCCTGCATCCCCTGTAACTGCCCGGCCAGGGCCTGGTACTGCGCCTGCAGTTCCGGCGGCAGCTGGGCGGGGTCGCCCATGGCGGCCAGTTGACCCTGCAGGGCCGTGACCCCCTGCTCCAACTGGGCCAACTGGCTGCGGGACCGCTCCAATTCGGCCTGGCCGGCGGCGATCTTCTCGTCAAAGGCGGCCTGGTTTTGGGGGATGGCCGCCTCCCCCGCCGCGATCTGGCCCTTGGCGTCGGCCAGCTTTTTCTCGCTGGCGTCCAGGGTGCTCTTGGCGCTCTGCAGCTCGGCGGCGGCGCTGTCGAGCTTTTTCTTGGCCGCGTCCAGTTCAGCCTGCCCGTCGGCCCTGGCCTGATCCAGCTCGGCCTGGGCGTCGTCGAGCTTGCCCGCGGCCTCCTCATAGATCTCGTCGTAGCGGGCCTGGGCGCGGGCCTCCCCCACCCCCTCAAGGCGGACCTTGGCATCGGCCACCAGTTGGTCGTACTCCTCCCCGAAGCAGTCCAGCTCCGCCGCCCCCTTGAGGGTCAGGTAGGCCTCGGTGTAGTAGTCGAGGACAAAGGCCTCATCGGGGATGAGCAGCAGGTCGTCCACCGTGCCGCTGCCGATGCTGGTGGTGCCCATGGAGAAGGTGATGTAGAGGGGGCACTGGGCGACCCCCACCACCGTGTAGCTGCTCTCCTCCAAAGTGTCCGACAGCGCCTCCCCCTCCTTGCCGGGGGAGAGGGTCACGGTGTCGCCGATCTGCAGCCGCCGGCTCAGGTGGCCGCCGTACTGGATGAGGCACTCGTTCTCCGCCTCGGGCAGCCGCCCCTCCATCAGCCGGGGGGAGTTGATGCCATCCGCTCCCGGCAGCCCCAGCACCTTGATGACGCTGGATTTTTCGCCGTCGTGCACCAGGGTGTCCACCGAGTGGGCCGGCTCCACCGCCTTGACCATCTCATCGGCCTCCAGGGCGGCGATGTCGTCCCCGTTGAGTCCGTAGGTGGAGAGGGCCTTGATATCCATCAAATCCTGCTCGTCAAAATAGGCGTCGCCGGTGAGCTTCATGTCCGGCCCGGTAGCCTTGATCCCCGCAAAGAAGCCGGCCCCCAGGGCTACGATCAAGAAGATGGAGAAAAACCGGCTCTTGGTCTTGCGCACCTCCCGGAAGGCGTCCTTCCAGAGGGCGGTCTTGCGCTGTCTCTTCACCGTCTACCACTCAATTCTTTCCACCGGGGTGGGGGCGTCGTTTTTCTCCATGCTCCGCACCCGGCTGTTTTTGATTTTGATGACCCGGTCCGCCATGGGGGTGAGGGCGGTGTTGTGGGTGATGACCACCACCGTGGTCCCGGTGTTGCGGCAGGTGTCCTGCAACAGCTTCAAAATGCTCTTGCCGGTCTCGTAGTCCAGCGCGCCGGTGGGCTCGTCGCAGAGCAGGAGCTTGGGCCGCTTGGCCAGGGCCCGGGCGATGGCCACCCGCTGCTGCTCCCCGCCGGAGAGCTGGGCGGGAAAGTTCTTCATCCGCTCCCCCAGCCCCACCTGGCGCAACACCTCCTCGGCGTCCTCCGGCTCCCGGCAGATCTGGGAGGCCAGCTCCACATTCTCCTTGGCGGTGAGGTTTTGCACCAGGTTGTAAAACTGAAAGACAAAGCCGATGTCGTAGCGGCGATAGGTGATGAGCTCTTTGCGGGAGTAGGCGCTCACCTCCTTGCCGTCCACCCAGATCTTGCCGCCGTCGCAGCTGTCCATCCCCCCGAGGATGTTGAGGACGGTGGTCTTGCCCGCGCCGCTGGGCCCGACGATGACGCAGAACTCCCCCTTCTCGATGGAAAAGGTGATGCCGTCCGCCGCGCGGATGGTCACCTCCCCCATCCGGTACTCCTTGACCACGTCCTGAAACTCGACAAATGCCATCTCTCTGCCCCCAGCGGGCGTCCGTGCGCCCTGTATTTTGAAAAAGGGAGCGGGGCCGCCCGACGGCGAAACACCCGCGATCCCATCTCTATGCATCTTCTGCCATATCTGTCCATTCTGGTTCATTGTACACCATATTTCGCCCCCGGTGATAGCAAAATTGTAAACAGAAAAAATTTTGCCCGGGCCAAAGCGCCCCCTCGCCCACCGGCATCAAACTCCCCTCTTCGGCAGCCTGCACGGCCCCCTTTGGGGCAGGGACATCAAAACCGGCGGTCAGAGGGCCCTAGGGGAAGGGGCAGCGGCGAGAGCAGCCAGCGCAGGCCGGCGACACCCCCCGGCGCAGGCGCGCTGCACCGCCCCGAGGCGGCAGACCCGGTCGTGGACGGGGTCTATACCGGCGGCCGCAGCTGCTTTGCCTGCACGCGCAATGCTGTTCCCCGTCCTCTTATACACATCTAGCTGTGTATAAGAGACAGAGGGCGGGCAGCTCTGCCAGCGTGTCGATGGTGTAGTCGGCCTCAGGGGCCCGGCCAAAGCCGTAGCGGGCGTGGATGAAGGGCACCCCCGCCCGGTGGGCGGCGTCGCAGTCCATCTCCGTGTCCCCCACGTAGAGCACCCGGGAGAGCCCCTCCCGCCGAGCCACCAGGGAGATGTTGTCCCACTTGGGCAGCCCGGTGTGTCCGGCGTTCTCGCTGCCGGCAAAGTAGTGCCCCAGCCCGTGGGCGGCGTAGAAGGCCTCGATATACCCCTCCTGGCAGTTGGAGACCACGTAGAGCGGCCAGCGGGCCGAGAGGGCGGCCAGGGTCTCCTCCAGCCCGGGGTAGAGGGTGCCGCCGGTCCGCTCGAGGTAGGCGTTCTCCTCGTCGCAGCAGCGGGCCACGATCTCGTGGGCCCGCGCCACCGGCACGCCGGTAAAGAGAGCCTCGCCGATCTTGGGCAGGGTCTTGCCCATGACCCCCTTCATCTGGGCCTCGGTGATGGGGCCCACCTCGGGGAAGTGCCGCAGGGTCAGGTTCCAGGACTCCACCACCCGGGCCGCCGCGTCCCAGAGGGTGCCGTCCAAGTCAAAGAGGATGCCGTCTTTCTGCACTGTCTCTCCCCCCTATCTGCCCAAATCGAAGCGCAGCTGCGGATTGTAGAGGTAGTCGTCGTTGTCGTAGGTCAGCTCCAGGTTCTGCGAGCCCTTGGGCACCTCGTAGCAGAGGGTGGTCTCGATGGTCCGCCCGGCGGCTAAAGTCTGGGTGATAAAGAGCTCCTGGCGGTTGCCCTGGCTGTCGGTGATGTAGGTGTCGTCGTCCTCGGAGAACTCGAAGAGGTCGTCGCCCCCCTGCAGGATGAAGTCGGGCCGCCAGAGCAGCCGGTCCTCCCCCGAGTGGTTGGTGATCTTGATCTGCACCACCAGGTACTCGTCGTCCTCGTCGGGGGCCAGGCCGTACTCGCTGCCGTCGCGCACCCCGGTGACGGTGAACTCCATCTCCTCCCAGCTGGCGGTCTGCCCCACCGCGTAGTGGGTGGCGTCGGGGGTCCGGCGGTTTTGGTGGTCGCCGCTGTTCCAGCCGCTGGGGGCCTGCTGGTCAAAGTAGCTCCCGCCGTCGCCCTCGTCGCCGTAGTCGTAGGCATCGCCGTCGTCCCAGCCCCCCTGGTAGTGGTGGTAGCCGCCGCCGTAGCCGTTGCCGCCGTTGCGGGCGGTGCGAAAGACCGCCGCGATCACCGCCCCATAGCACAAAAACACCACCAGCACCGCCGCCACCGCCACCGAGGCCACGGCGATGATGGCGTTGCGCAGGTTTTTGTACTTTCGCTCCCGCACCGCTGCCACCGGGCAGCCGCAGCAGGGGCAGACCGGGCTGCCGGCGGGGATCCGATTGCGGCACTGGGGGCAGCTGGTGGTGCCGTAGGACTGGGTCGGGGGGGTGTAGTAGCCGTTCATAGAGAACTCCTCCTCATCGTCGGGGCGGGCAGGGATGCCGCCCTTCTCTCTCTTCTGTTTTAGTGTATCGGCCGGGGCCCGGTTTGTCAACGAAAAAGGTCTCATTTGCCCCGCTCCCCCCGGGTGTCGAATTGTGAAAAAAGTCATAACAAATTGTAAAGAGACGGTGGACAAGTCCGGTCCGGTGTGGTATCCTGAGGACAAAGTTGATAGAGGCGCGGTGCGGATGAGTAGTCGGCGGGAGGGGACACCCTGGGAACCCGGCAAAAGGCCAAACCGCCGAAACGGCTGGGCGGGTGCGCCCCGCCGTTGGGCAGGGGGAGAAGATCTCCCTGACTCCTGTTTTTTAACAGAGGCGCTATCGGTGATAACTTTGCTCGTTTGAAAGTTGCACTGATGGGGTGCAACTTTTTCTTTTTGTCCGCCCCGGCGGGCGGGACGACACCGAAAGGAGTTACACAGATGAATCAAACACCAAACACCAATAAGGCCCAGGCGCTGGCCTCTGAAAAGACCGAGCTCAAGCGGGAGGTCGGCCTCTTCGGCGGCGTGTCGGTGCTGGGGGGGATCATGATCGGCTCGGGCATCTTCTACCTGGGCAGCATCGTGCTCCAGCGCAGCGGCATGAGCATGGGGCTGGCCCTGCTGGTCTGGGCCCTGGGCGGGCTGGTGGTCCTCTTCTCCGGCATCTGCTATGCCGAGCTGGGGGCCATGATGCCCAAGGCCGGCGGCGGCTACGTCTACCTGCGGGAGGCCTACGGCGAGCGGGTGGCCTTTATGAGCGGGTTCTCCAATTTTATCCTCGGCTCCTCGGGCTCCATCGCCGCCCTGGCCGTGGCCTTCCCCGAGGCCATCGCCAGCCTGGTCCCCCTCTCCCCCCTGGCCTGCAAGGCCATCGCCATCGGGATGATCGTGCTCCTCAGCGCCATCAACCTCTTCGGCATCAAGCTGGGCAGCCGGATCCAGAACTTCTTCATGGTCCTCAAGCTGCTGCCCATCGTCCTCATCATCGTCTGCGGTATCTTCATGGGCCAGCAGACCCCCAACCTCTCGTTGGTGCCCGACCCGGCCATCGCCGGGACCCCCTCCCTCTTCAAAATCTGCGGGATGGTGGCCTTTGGGGTGGTGGCCACCCTCTGGGCCTACGAGGGCTGGACCAACCTGAACGTCATCAGCGAGGAGATCAAAAACCCCAAGCGCAACCTGCCCCTGGCCATCATCCTCTCCATCGTCGGGGTGATGCTCATCTACGTCCTCTTCAACTTCGCCATCTACCGCACCCTGCCCTATGAGACCATCACCGCCATGCTCGCCGGCGGCGATCTCTTCCTGGGCACTGCGGCGGCCAACACCCTCTTCGGCAGCGCCGGCAAGATCATCGTCGGCTCCACCATGATCGTGGCCATCTTCAGCGCCCTCAACGGCTGCGTCATGGTCTTCCCCCGCACCTACTACGCCATGGCCCGCGACGGCGCCTTCTTCAAGAGCGCGGCCAAGCTGCACCCCAAATACAAGACCCCGGTCTTCGCCATCGTCCTCTCCGGGGTGGTCTCCATCGTCCTGGTGTGCATGCAAAACCTCAGCCAGCTCACCAGCCTGGTGGCCTTCTGCGGGATGTTCTTCAACACCATGACCTTCTACGCGGTCATCCGGCTGCGCAAAAAATACCCCGATCTGGAGCGCCCCTACAAGGTGTGGGGCTACCCGGTGATGGTGGTGCTGGTCATCCTCATCACCATCGGCCTGCTCATCAACACCCTGGTGGAATCCCCGGTCACCTCCATCATCGGCCTGTCTGTGCCCGCCGTGGGGCTGCTGCTCTACGAGCTGGTGTTTAAAAAGAGCCGCGAGGCCGTGCTGGCCGCCCAGCGGGCGGAAGCCGAGGCCCAAGCCACCGACAACAAGGAGGAAGCGTAACATGGACAGCTGCGTCATCGTCAACGGAAAAGTTTACCTGGAGCGGGAGAGATTCGCCCAGGCCGTCTGCATCGAAGACGGGATCATCAAGGCCGTGGGCACCAACGAGGAGTGCCGGGCCGCCGCCCCCGCCGGCGCCCGGGAGTACGACGCCCAGGGCCGCACCGTGGTGCCCGGCTTCAACGACAGCCACATGCACCTCTACTTCGTTGGGGAGAACCTGGAGTCCATCGACGTGCACGGCTGCACCTCCATGGCCGAGGTCAAGAAGATCGCCCGCGACTTCATCGCCCGCACCCAGCCCCCCAAGGGGACCTTTCTCCACGGCTCGGGCTGGAACCAGGACTACTTCACCGACGAGGCCCGGATGATGGACCGCCACGACCTGGACGAGATCACCACCGAGTACCCCCTGGTGCTGGAGCGGGCCTGCGGCCACGCGGTCACCGCCAACTCCCTGGCCATCGAGATGGCCGGCATCACCAAGGACACCCCCCAGCCCGAAGGGGCCCACTTCGATGTGGACGAAAACGGCGAGCCCACCGGCATCTTCCGCGAGACCGCGGCCAACATGGTGATGGCCCTGCGCCACGAGCCCACCGTGGAGGAGATCGAGCACACCCTGCGCACCGCCATGGCCCACGCCGCCGAGTGGGGCATCACCTCGGTGCAGACCATGGACGTCCGCCCCGGGGGCTGGCGCGAGACCCTGCAGGCCTATAAGAACATCCAGTCCAGCCACCCCACCCTGCGGGTCTACCACCAGTGCAACTTCATGGACCCCGCCAGCTACCAGGCCTTTTTGGACGAGGGGCACAAGACCGGCGCCGGCGACAGCTACAACAAGATCGGCCCCCTGAAGCTGTTTGTGGACGGCTCCCTGGGCGCCCGCACCGCCACCATGAGAGAGCCCTATGCCGACGACCCCTCCACCCAGGGGATCCAGACCCTGACCCAGGAGCAGACCGACGCCATGGTCAAGCTGGCCGACGAGAACGGCTGCCAGGTGGCGGTCCACGCCATCGGCGACGCGGCCATCGAGCAGGTGCTTAACAGCTACGACACCGTCTGCGACGGCAAAAACCCCCACCGCCACGGGGTGGTCCACTGCCAGATCACCGACGCCCCCCTGGTCGAGCGCTTCTGCGAAAACGACATCCTCGCCTACATCCAGCCCATCTTCCTGCACTACGACATGACGGTGCTGGAGAGCCGGGTCGGGAAGGAGCTGGCCTCTACCAGCTACGCCTTCCACACCATGAACAAGCTGGGCATCCACACCTCCTTTGGCACCGACAGCCCGGTGGAGGACCTGAACACCATGAACAACCTCTACTGCGCCGTGGCCCGCAAAAACCTGGACAAAAAGCCGGAGGGCGGCTTCTACCCCCACGAGTGCATGGACATCTACGAGGCCGTGGACGGCTACACCGCCGGCAGCGCCTACGCCAGCTTTGAGGAGGGCGTGAAGGGCCGCATCAAGCCCGGCTACTACGGCGACCTGGCCATCCTCAGCCAGGACATCTTCACCATCCCCACCGACGAGCTGCTCACCACCGTGGTGGACGCCACCGTCCTCGGCGGCGAGTTCGTCTACGAGCGCTAGATCGCGCTTCCCCCGCAAAAAAGAGAGCGCCGGAACAGGGCCGTCTTCCCTGTTCCGGCGCTCTTTTTCTCCCACTTACCTGTCCACCGCCCCTTCGCGCGAAAGGAGGGCTTTTCCTCGCCGTGTGGGCCGGGACAAGCGCGCCACTCATCTCGGAGAGGCAGGGCGGTGTATCTCTCCCCAGCGGCACATCTCCCGCAGGAGCGGCAGCAGGGAGCGGCCCCGCTCGGTGAGGCCATACTCCACCTTGGGCGGGATCTGGGGATAGGCGCGCCGGAACACCAATCCGTCGGCCTCCATCTCCTTCAAGCTGGCGCTGAGGGTCTTGTAGGTGATCCTCCCCAACAGCCGCTGCAGCTCGTTAAATCGGATCACTTCCCCCTTGCCCAGGTTGTAGAGGATCAGCAACTTCCACCTGCCGTTGAGCAGGGAGAGGGTGTAGCCAAAGGAGGTGTCCTCCGAATCGGCGATCTTGGGCAGCCTGTCCGACATCTTCACTATCCTTTCTAATAGTACCCATCCAACCGGTGCGTACTTCCTTTTTTTCACCTTTCATTGTAAACTCAAAACACAGCCTCTGTAAAGGGGCAGAGAGGAGACAGCACCATGAAGATCATTGCCCTGAACGGCAGCCCCCGCAAGGGGTGGAACACCCATCAGATGCTAGAGGCCTTTTTAGAGGGGGCCCGAGCCGCCGACGCCGAAACAGAGACCGAGCTGGTCCATCTCTTTGACCTGTCCTATACCGGCTGCCGCAGCTGCTTTGCCTGCAAGCGAAAGGGTGGTCCCTCCTACGGCCGCTGCGCCTACCCCGACGGGGCGCGGGAGCTGCTGGCCGCCCTCGCTGCCGCCGACGGGATCGTATGCGGCTCCCCTATTTATTTTCACGACATCACCGCCCAGTTGCGGGGACTGCTGGAGCGGCTCTTCTTCCCCTTTCACTCCTTCCGGGCCGGGGAGACCACCCTTGCCCCCAAGCCGCTGCGCTCGGCCATGATCTACACCATGAATGTGACCGAAGAAAAGATGCGGGCCGCGGGCTATCCGCAAAACCTGGCTACCACCGAGGGGTACTTTTCCTACACGTTCGGCCATCCGCCCGCCCTCCTCTACGCCTGCGACACCTGGGAATTTTCCGATTACAGCCTCTATGAGGCCAGCATCTGGGACGAGGCCGCCAAATGGCGGCGGCGACAGGAGCAGTTCCCCCGCGACCTGGCGGCGGCGCGGGCGGCAGGGATGGAGATGGTTCGCGCCATCTCCATCGACCACCCTGCCTGACGCCAACTCCGCGGGCTGAGGCACACAAAAAAGAGAGGGGTCTCCCCCTCTCTTTTTATCTGCCCTATCTGCCCTCCCGCCAGGCGCGGGAGAGCGCTTCCAACTGCCGGGAAATATCCCCCCGGACCGCCCCGCCGTGGTGGCAGAGGACGGTCTGCAAGTCCAACCGGGCCAGGAGGCGGACCGTCTCCATCCCCTCTTCCATGTCCAGGGTGTAGCGGGGGTTGGGACCGGCCAGCCGCCCCTCCTCCGCCGTGAGGGCGTCGCCCGCTATCAGGGTGCGCTCCTCCTTGCAGTAGAGGGCGATGTGGCCGGGCATGTGGCCCGGGGTGTCCACCACCCAAAGCCCCTCCCAGCCCGGGAAGGGAGCGTCCCCCTCCAGGGCGACGGCCCCGGGGACCGGGTCGTCCACCGGGGCGGGCCGCCCCGCGGCCACCGATCGGGGGGAGGCCGCCTCCCCCGCCACAAAGGGCCGCTGCACCGCCGAGCAGTAGACGCCCAGACCGGAGCAGCGCCCGGTCAGCTCCCGCGCCAGACCCATGTGGTCGCGGTCGCAGTGGGTCAGCGCCAGGGCCTGTAAGTCCCCCAGGGACGCACCCGCCCCGGCCAGGGCCTCTTCCAGCTGGGGCAGGGTCCCGGCACAGCCACAGTCCACCAGCAGCGCCCGGTCCTCCCCCTCCCGCTGCAGCAGCACCGGCCAGACGGGGGGCGACCCCTCCCCCGGCCCCGGCAGCCGCAGCGGCGTGATCCTGTACATCCGCGCTCCCCGTCCTCTCTCCCCCGCTCAGGGGGCGTCGGGGCCGGCAGGCAAACCTAGTCGGCCCAGTGGATGACCCCTTCCCGCCGGGGTTTGGCCGCCGGGGTCTCGGCCGGGTGGCCCAGGGAGGCAACGCCCCAGACGATGTGCTCCGCCGGCACCCCAAAGCCGTTCAGCACGGCGCGGACGCCGGGCTCGTCGCTGGTCTCCTTGAGCTGGTTGATCCAGACGCTGCCCAGCCCCAGGGAGTGGGCGGCCAGGAAGATGTTTTGCAGCGCGCAGGCGCAGTCGGCCAGGCCGTTGCCGTTTTCCCGGTCGTTGGAGGCCAGGATCAGCGCCGCCGGGCGGTACATGTCATACCCCTCCTTGCCCATGGCCTTCCCCATGGCCTCGCAGAGGGCGGCGATCTTCGCCCCGTCGGTGACGGCGGTGAACTGCCAGCTCTGCTTCCCCATCCCGCTGGGGGCGTAAGAGGCGGCCTGCAGCAGGGTCTCCATCTCCTCCCGGGCAATCGGCTCCCCGGTGAATTTGCGGACGCTCCGCCGCTCCAAAATCGCTTTCAGCACTTCGTTCACAGCAATTTCCTCCTTTGCCTTCTCGGCTTTTTCTACTATATTAGTATACTACCGCTGCCAGGGGCGGTCAAAGGGCAGTTTGTAAACTTTTTCCCTGCCCTCTCTCCCCCTGGCATTTTTTCCAAAGGTGTGCTATACTGTCCCAAATTTGGCCCGGGCACAGGGTCCGGGCCACCGGCCAAAAAAAGGAGGGAATGTCTGTGTTTCGCCACTGGAAAGGGCTGCTGGCAGCCGGGTTGGCCGCGCTGGTGGGCGGGACCGCCTGCTGGGCCCGCTTTGGGGAGACCAGCCGCCTGGTGCTGCGCCGGGAAGAGGTCGCCCTTCCTGCCGCCGCGCGCCCCTTTACCATCGCCCTCTTTTCCGACACCCACCTGGGCCGCTACGGCGACGCCCGGTCGCTCCGCCGGGTGGCGGCCCTCATCGGCGACCAACAGCCCGACCTGGTGGTCTTTGCCGGCGACTTTTTCGACGCCTATCGCCGGGACCAGGAACTCCTGGACCTGGACGAGCTGGCCGCCATCCTGGCGGAAATCGAGGCGCCCTTCGGCAAATACGCCGTCTGGGGCAACCACGACCGGGGCGGCGGGGCCCACCGGGTCTACGGCGAATTGATGGAGCGGGGCGGCTTCACCCTGCTGCAAAACCAGGCGGTGGCGCTGCCCGACCTGGGGCTGGTCCTGGGCGGGCTGGACGACGCCCTGCTGGGCCGCCCGGATTTCTCCCTCTCCCTGGAGGGGGAGGGGCTGCGCGTCCTCGTCGCCCACGAACCCGGCCCGGCGGCCGAACAGGTCCCCGGGGCCCACCTGATCCTCTCCGGCCACACCCACGGCGGGCAGTTGGGGCTGCCCTTGGTGCGGGACCTCCTCCTGCCCCCCGGCTCCGGCCCCTACGCAAAGGGCAGCTATAACCTGGGAGAGGGGCGCTTCCTCCAGGTCACCAGCGGGGTGGGGGTCACCAAGGTGCCCGCCCGCCTCTTTGACCCGCCCGAGGTGGTGTTGCTGCAAATCGTCCCCGGCCAGAAAGGCCCCTCGTAAAGCGGGGGGCTTTTTTGCGTCCCCGTCGGGCGAAAGCCCCCGTTTCGGTTGGAGGTCAGCCGCCCCACTGGACATTCCCTACCCCGCTGCAAAAGGCATCTTCCCCGGCGGAGCGTGCGCCTTCGGAGCAAGGCCGCAGCGGCGAGCGGTCAGTGGCCGGGGAACCCTCCCCCGACAACGGGTTACCATCGCTCTCTGCTTTTGCGGCAAAGCACTGTCCCCTCGCCCCCGCAGAACAGGGCGCTTTCCAAGGAGTGAGTCCCCCTGGATAAAGGCCGCGCGGGAATTTTCCTGCGAAGGCGCCGCTTTCCCCAGACGCCGGCAGGCAAAATCCCCGAACAGGCTGGGAAGCGACACTCCCCCCTCCCCGGCCTGTCGACGGGGCCCTCTCTTGGGCACAGCCGGCAGAGCCTCTCCCCTCGACTGGGGCGGGGAAAAGGCCCGCCCGCAAGGCTGACCCGCCCGGAAAAGCCGGAGGTCCCTCTATCGGCGGCGCGGACCGGTTTTGCGCCGCCCTTTTGCGCCCTTTTGGGCGGTGGCGAAGTGCTCTTTTGTCAGGCGGAACACCTGGGGAGAGAGCAGAAGCAGCGCCAGGAGGTTGGGCACCGCCATCAGGCCGTTGAGGGTGTCCGACAGCTGCCAGACCGGCCGCAGTTCCACCGTGGCCCCCACCATGATCAGCACCAGAAAGACCACCCGGTACCAAAACACCGGCCCCTGCCGGCCGCGGCTGAGATAGGCCATGGCGCTCTCGCCGTAAAAGCACCACCCCAGCATCGAGGAGACGGCGAAGAACAGCACCGAAATGGCGATAAACCCGCTGCCCCAGCGGCCCAGCACCGTGTCAAAGGCGGCGGTGGTGAGGGCCGCCCCGTCCAGCCCCGAGTCCCACATCCCGGTGGTGAGGATCACCAGGGTGGTGAGGGTGCAGGTGACAAAGGTGTCGGCAAAGACCTCGAACATCCCCCAAAAGCCCTGCTTGACCGGGCTGTCGGTCTCGGCCGCCGCGTGGGCGATGGGGGCGCTGCCCAGCCCCGCCTCGTTGGTGAACACCCCCCGGGCGACCCCGGTGCGCAGGGCGGCCTGTAGGGTGTAGCCCACCACGCCCCCCGCCGCCGCCCGAACGCCGAAGGCCGAGCGGAAAATCAACCCAAAGGCCGGGCCCACCTGGTCGCGGTGCACCGCGATCACCCAGAGGGAGGCGGCGATGTAGAAGATGCTCATCAGGGGGACAAATTTTTCGGTGAAGGCCCCGATCCGCTTGAGTCCCCCCAGCACCACCAGGGCGCAGAGGACCATCACCCCCACCCCGGTGGCCCAGTAGGGGATGGAGAAGGACTGGCGCAGCGACTGGGCGATGGTGTTGGACTGGGTCATATCCCCCATCCCGAAGGAGGCGCAGACACACAGCAGGCAAAAGACCCCCGAGAGCCAGCCCCAGCCCCGGCCCAGCCCCTTTTTGATGTAGTACATCGGCCCGCCCCGGTGGGTGCCGTCGGGGCTGGTCTCCCGGTAGTGTACCGCCAGCACCACCTCGGCGTACTTGGTCATCATCCCGAAGAGGGCCGACAGCCACATCCAGAAGATGGCCCCCGGCCCCCCCAGGGTGAGGGCGGTGGCGATGCCGGCGATGTTGCCCACCCCCATGGTCCCGGCCAGGGCGGTGGTCATGGCGGCAAAGGGGGAAAGGTTCTGCCCCGTCCCCCCCTTCTTCTTTTGAAACAGGCTGCCCAGGGTGACCTTGAACATGTATCCCAGTTTGCGCAGCTGCAAAAAGCCGGTGCGCCAGGTGAAGTAGACCCCCACCCCCACCAGCACCGCCAGCATCACCGGCCCCCAGACAAATCGGTTGACCGCTCCCTCCGCCGCCCAGAACCACGGCATTTGACCGTCCCCTTCCCGCGCCCACGGGCGCAGGAAATGGATATGCCGGAGGGCGGGGGGATATGCGGGAAAGGGCGGAGGGGCAGAAAAGGATCGCCGTCAGCCGGAGACCCTCTCCCCTGCAAGCTGTTTTGCGACAGGGCATAAAAATCCCCCAGCGGGGAGGGGATACCCACCCGCCGGGGAACGCTCATTTCCTTCTGTTTCCCAAATCTACCACTCGATGCGCTCCACCAGCCGCACCCCGTTTGCCTGCATCGAGGCGGCGAAGACGGCGTTGTAGAAGTCGCGGCTGTGCACCCCGGGGATGTCAAAGGTGTCCACACAGTCCAGGGGGACCACCACGTCCAACTCCCGCCCCTCGGCGTTGGCGTAGGCCTTGCAGGTGGTCGCCAGCTGGTAGACGCAGATGTCGGTGACACAGCCGGTGACGATCAGGTGCCCCACCTCGTAGCGGTCGAGCAGCTCCTTGATGTACCAGTTGAGAAAGCCGTTGGTCGAGGCCTTCTCCACGATCTTGATGCCCGGCACCGCGGCGATCTGCTCCACCACCTTCTCCTCCCCGCTGCCCTTGACGCAGTGGGGCGGGTAGGCGGAAAATTCGGGGGAATCGTCCCGGTGGCAGTCGGTGTAGGCCAGGGTGTAGATCTGTCTCTCGGCGCAGGCGCGGGCCAAGGCCGCCGCCCGGGGGACCACCGCGTCGGCATAGGGGCTGGCCAGGGCCCCCCGGCGGCAAAAGCCCACGTTCAAATCCACCACCGCGCAGACGGTCCCCTCGGCGGGGAACTCGTCAAGGTGGGCGGTGGGCAGGTCGCGCAGGCTCCCCTCCACCTGTTTGGCGGCCTCGGCAAAAGCGGCCTGGTAGTCAATGGCGTGCAGATCCATGGGGCATTCCCCTTCCGTTTTTTCTTTTCAGTATACCCCTTTCACCCCCGCTTTTCAACCGACTGCGCGCCTGCGCCGACCGACTGCGCAAAAGCGGTGGACGGCCCCGTCCCGCCAGGGTATACTGGTACCAGAACAAAAAAAGGAGGGATGGCCGTGGAGGTGGAGATCAAATTGCAGCCCGGTCTGGCAGGGCCCCGGGCGGTGATCTACTGCGGCGAGATCACCCCCGAGGTGGAGGCGGCCGCCGCCCGCCTCGCAGGCGCCACCCGGCGTCTGGCGGGCCGGCGGGAGGGGCGGGTCTACCTGCTCGACCCCGGGGAGATCACCCTCGTCACCGCCGAGGGGCAGCAGGTGTACGCCCTCTGCCGGGGGGAGCGCTACCTCCTCAAGGCCCGGCTCTACGAGCTGGAGGCCCAGTTGGCAGGCAGCCGCTTCGCCCGCATCTCCCACTCGGAGATCGCCAATTTCGACTGGGTGGAGAGCCTGGACATGTCCACGGCCGGCACCATCCACCTGCGCTTCAAAAAAGGGGGCGGGGCCTTTGTCTCCCGCCGGTATGTGGCCCGCATCAAAGAGCGGCTGGGCCTGTGAGAGAGAGGAGGGCTTGTCTGTGAACTGCGCAAAAAAAGCGGCCGGTCGGGCCGTCGTCGGCTTTGGCTGGGGCGTCTGCATCTCCACCGCCATCTGCTACTTCACCTCTTTGGGGATAGGGGAGTACTGGCCGGTGACCCCCGAACTGCTGGCGGCCTTCGGGGGCGACCTGTTGGCCGCCGTGGGGCTGCAACTGCTCACCTCCGGGCTGCTGGGGGCCGTCTGCGCCGCCATCTCGGTCTTTTTTGAAATCGAGCGCTGGAGCCTGGCCCGGCAGACCGCCCTGCACGGCTGCTGCTGCGCCGCCGCGGTCATCGGCACGGCGGCCCTCAACCGCTGGGTCACCTTGAGCGCCGCCGGGCTGGCGAACTATCTGCTCCTCTTTCTGGTCATCTACCTGGTCATCTGGCTGGCGCTGGCCCACCACTGGCGGCAAAAGTTGCGGGCCATCAACCAAAAACTCAAGGGGCTTTAAAGCTCCCAAAAGGGGAGCGGGGCTGTCGGGCAGCCCCGCTCTCCTTCTGTTTTGGGGAAGGGGGAGCAAGCGTCGTCCCCCTGCTCGGGCGCGTGATTGCGCGGCGGCTGTTTTGGGGGATGTGGCGGCGAGACGAGGGCCGCCTGTCCAGCGCCCGGGGCGCCTCAGGCACTCCCCCAAACTGAGCGAGGACAGGACCTGACCCGACAGGTCCGCTGGGTCCACGGCAACTACTCGCCCCCTTTGCCCGCCGACAGGCAAACAAGGTCCTCCCCCGCTTTCCCAGGCGACTTGCTCGGCGACCCGGCTCCCGCCAGTCCACTGACGGCGGCAGGGCGATAAAGGCATGACCGGAGAGGCGCGGCGCGCCGCCGGCAGCCTGTCTAAAAAGGGAAATTGGGTTGGCGGCGATACCCTCTGTCCAAATCGGTTCAGAAATCGTATTATTGGCCGCTCCCAGGCATCGCCGCAAGCTCGCGGTGCGCAACTCGATGGCGGTACACAACGCGGCGGCCCGCGCGAAGTCGCCTGCCCCCAGCCGGGCCATTCTAAAAAGCCGTTTAGACAGTTAGGCCATCCCCGCCCTGCCGCCCTGCACCGCGCCCAGGTTGCGCCAAAAAGCCCTCGCCCATTCCTGCGGCCTACACGAATGGGCGAGGGACATTTTTTTCTTGGCAACAGCACGTTCAGCACAGCGGTACGGGTTAGACCCGGCCGCCCCCCTCGTCATCCCCGAAGGGGAAGAGGCCCAACTGCTCATCCCGCTTGCCCACGGCCTTGGGCGGCTTGCGAAACCGGCTCAGGGCCACCAAAATCAGCGCCACCACGGCGATCACCGCGACAAAAATCAAACCGTACTTGATCCACAGAGCAACACTCACAACAGTTCCTCCTCTCCGCCGCGCCGGACGGCAGTCAACCCCGCCGCTGGGCCGGACCCAACAGGCGGGCGATGGCATAGCCCAAAAAGAGGGCCATGACGATGAGCCCCGCCGTCACATACCAGCGGCCCAGGGGGGCGCCGAAGGCGGCGGCGATGACGGCCGGGGCAAAGACCACCGCCACCGCGGCCCGCAGGATGACCGCCGCGTCCATCCGCCGGACATAGTAGCCCCAGTCGCTGTTTCCGTCGTAGCGCAGGGGGGTGCCCCAGAGGGTCAGCTCGGGGCGCTGGTAGATGGGCTTTTGGGGCTTGCCCTCCGGCTCGGGGTGGGCAAAAACCGCCGTAAAGCCCTGAAAGACCGTCAGCGCCAGGTAGGCCACCCCGCCGATGCGGGCGGAGGCGGGCAGTCCCTCGGCCGCCACCCGCTGCCAGTTGATCCCCAGGCAGAGGGCGCAGAGCCCGAGACAGGCGAGGCCGCCGGCCTCCCAGATGCGCTGAAAGCGGTTGTAGCGATAGCGGATGCGCACGGCCTCCCCTCCTCTCTCTGTTCCGGCGGGCGGGCTAGTGGGCGCCGCCGGGCTTTTGCCCCCTCATCTTTTTGAGGGTGCGGTCGATTTCCCGGTCGGTGGGCTCCTCGTAGTTGGGGCCGTAGAAGAGCTGTTTGCCCGGCCGGTCGGTCCGGTCCAGCGAGCGGGGCGCCCCCTTGCCGACCCGGCCGATCAGGCTGGGCAGCAGCACAAGGGCCAACAGGGCCAGCACCAGCACGGCGAGGTAGAACCACTCCTTCCCGCTCAGGCCGGCAAACCAGGAGAGGGAAAACCCGCCCTCCCCCAGGAGCGCCGGCGCCAGCAACAGCCCCACCCCGAAGAGGAAGCAGAGCGCAATGGCCGCCGTCTTCAATGCCTTTTTCATTTTGAGCCCTCCTTTTTTTCCGGTCTCTTCTCAAAATGGGGTCTTCCCCTATTTTGTCTCTCCACCCGCCCGGGCGCGTAGCTGTCGTACCCGTAAAAGGACCAGCCCTCGCCCTTGGCGGCCTTGCCGGCGGGCAGCTCCCTGCCCTGGGTGGCCCGGCCGATGAGCCCGGCGATGACCAGCAGGAGGAGCAGGATGCCGCCGATGCCCGCCACGATCCCCAGCAGGTACCGCCACTGCTCCCCGCTCAGGGGGACGCCGCGGTTTTCTTCCAGCTGCACCGTGTAGAGCAGGTAGCCAAAGCCCGTCAGCGCGCCCAGCGCCACCAGGGCCAGTACCGAACGAACGATCCACTTTTTTGCCTTCATCGCGAAACACCTCCCGCCGATCTGGGCAAACTGCTGTTGTCCGTGGGTTCCTAGCTTCAGTATATACCCATTTTTTCCAAAAGGGTATCTCTTTTGCCCCGAATCAGCGCTTTGTCCTGAAGGGGTGTCACAATTTGTCGATTTTGCCGACGCCGCTGCTGTCCGCGCCCAGTTGCGGCGCGGGCGCAAAGCCGCGCTAGCCTCCCTGTCGCCCCTGTCTCTTATACACATCTAGATGTGTATAAGAGACAGGTCCAGGGGGACCACACCGTCCAACTCCCGCCCCTCGGCGTTGGCGTAGGCCTTCCCGGCCTCCGCCC
>NZ_LN908977.1:0-42765 GCF_001486165.1 Bittarella massiliensis (ex Durand et al. 2017) | reverse complement strand
ATTGCAGACGTTAGCGCTTGCAAGTGTAAAAGTATGCTTGTAGCCCGAACGACGCCGGAGAGATCCTCACCCTCCAAGTTCAGGCTCTTATACACAGCTAGATGGGTATAAGAGACAGGGACAGGGGGGACGGGCCGCCCCCCAGCCGCCAAAAAAGCAGGGCCGCTCCCCCGATCCCGGCGCCCCAAGCCAACAGGCGGCGCCCTCCCTTTTTCATCCGTCCACCCCCTCCTCGACCGGCACCAGGCCCTCTCTGGAGAGAGTTTGTCCCCTCCGGCGGCAATCATACCCCGGCCAAAGGGGGGCAAGCTATCTGCAAAGGCCGCCGCAGCACCCGTCCAAAACGGCGGCCTATTGGGGGAGAGGAGGTGAGAGCATGACCGAGAGAGAGCGGGAGGAGCGGCGCAAAAAGGCCGCCCAAAGCCGCATCATCACCGACCCCCAGGGCTCCTGGACTGGCGTTCCCCTGAACCCGGACGAGACACCGGTGCAGGATGCCGACGACCTGTAATAGAGCACTATCACTAAATCAAAATATATTTCTTTAGCTCTTTTGTGCATATACAATACCCCGCAAATTTGCTATACTACAGATGCAGAAACAGATTCCGATGAAACGGAATCCTCCTATTTCTCACCTTCTTTTCATACTTTTATCTTTTCATCCCACAGGGAAAAAGGCCCCACTCCGCGGGGCCTTTTTCCTTTTGTTTTTTTCCGCCCCCTTTGGCGGGGAGCGCAGACGCCCCCAGTCCCCTCACACAGGGGCCGGGGGCGCATTTTTTAGGGGAACGGCCTCCCATCAGCTACCTCACCCAAACCCAGCACTTCGCCGCCCCTTCTAGGGCGGGGGCCGGCTGGTTGCCGCCCCGCGGCGCACGGCAAAGGCCAGGCCGTCTGTCCCCGCCTCCTCGGCCGGGACCAGCTCCTCCCCACAGGAGAGATTTTGCCGCCAAACGCCGACGACGGGAGGACAAGCAATCTAGAAGAGCGGCCCTACACCAGCTACCACACCCCAATCCAGCACTTCACCGCCCCTTCCAGAACAGGGGCCGGCTGGTCGCCGCCCCCGCGGCGCGCGGCAATGGCCAATCCGTCTGTCCCCGCCTCCCCGGCCAGGGCCAGCTCCTCCCCACAGGGGAGATTTTTCCGCCAGAAGCGGCCGACGGGAGGACAAGAAATCTAGAAGAACGGCCCTACACCAGCTACCACACCCATACCCAGCACTTCGCCGCCCCTTCCAGGGCGGGGGCCGGCTGGTCGCCGCCCCCGCGGCGCACAGCAAAGGCCAATCCGTCTGCCCCCCCGCCTCCCCGGTCAGGGCCAGCTCCTCCCACAGGAGAAATTTTACCGTCAGAAGCTGCCGACGGGAGGACAAGAAATGAGGACAGACAATCCAGAAGAGCGGCCCTACACCAGGTACCACACCCAGATCCAGCACTTCGCCGCCCCTTCCAGGGCGGGGGCTGGCTGGTTGCTGCCCCCGCGGCGCACGGCAAAGGCCAATTCGTCTGCCCCCACCTCCCCGGTCAGGGTCAATTCCTCCCCGCAGGGGGGATCGCACTGCCAGACGCCGCCGACAGGGGCCGAGCGGGGGAGCAGGGGAAGCCCGACGAGCCGGAAACCGGGCTGGCAGTCATCCAGCTCCACCTCCCCGGCCAGGGCCACAAAGTCCCCCTGCCGCCGCCAGATGCAGGACTGCCCGGTCACCCGGCATCCTTCCCCCACAAAGGCGCAGTCGCCCCCCGCGGCAGGGGCGTAGTCCACCCCCGGCCGGGCCGGGAGGGGGACACCGGCGGAAAACCGGGCCAGCCCTTCCACGTCCGCCCCCAGGGCGGTCGCCCGCCGCGCGCCGTCCAGCACCGGCCCCTGGGGTCCGGCGCCCCAGGTGTAGGGGTAGTGCTGCAGCTTCTGCAGCCACTGGGCGGCGTCCAGGCCGGCGCAGTCCGCCGGCACCGCAAAGAGGAGGGCGCAGTCCAGGTAGCCCCGCCCGGACACCACCGTAAAGGTCAGGGGGGCAGCCGTCGCGGCCTCCAGGTGAAGGAGCCCGGCGTAGAGGGTGAACTTGGCGTTGATCCGCCCCATCTCCACCTGGCAGTCCCCCGCGGCGGCAAAGAGCCGTCCCACCCCCCGGGCCACCGCCGTCACCAAATAGTCCCCCGGCTGCCAATCCAGGTCGGCCGCCGTCTCCAGGGTGTGCCCGATCCCCACCGCCGCCCCGTAGCGGCCGTGCAGGGGGCTGGGCTGCTCGATTCGCTCGGTGAGCGTCCAGCCCTCCTCCCCCTCTTCAAAGCTGGGGTTTTGCAGCAGGTTGCCCGGCAGGACCCCGCCCTGGACCAGGGCCCCGGCGGCGCTTTCGGCGGAGCGGTATATCGGCTGAGATAATAATAGGACCTGTCTCTTATACACATCTAGATGGGTATAAGAGACAGCGGTGGCCCCGTCCTGCCGGGCGGCGGTCTGTTCCTTGCCCGCCTTCCGCTGGCGGATGTAGGCGGGGTCGTCGTCCACCGCATAGGTGAACTTGGTCTCCTCCAACTGCTTGAGGACCCGCTTCAGATCCTCTTTATATCCCATCTTCCATCACCTCGACGATCCGCCCCTCCTCTACCCGCAGCCGGGTCCCGCCCAGCCGCAATTCTCCGGTGTAACCGGCCGTGTCCGCTATGCGGGCGGCCGCCCGATCCACCGGCCCGCCGTTTAGGGTCTGGGCCAGGGTGGGGCTCAAATTCCCCGCATCCAGGTTTTGCAGGGCGTACTCCAGCTCTTTGCGCAGCCGCAGCACCGTGTTTTCCAGGGCGGCAATGCGCTCCTCCGCCCCGCCGGAGGAGAGGCGCGCCGGCGACAGGTTCACCATCCGCTCTCCCCCCCTTTGACCTCCACGGCCAGCCCCGCCACCTCGGCGTCGGGGCCGCAGCGCAGGGTGAAGAGCCCCGGCTCCCTGCCGCCCCGGGCCACAAAGCAGCGCAGCAGGGCAAATTCCCGGCTGCGGCTCTCGCCCAGGGGGCGGCCCTCCCAGGCGGCGGCCACCTCGCCCCGGCACTCCACCCGGTACTCCTCCCAGCTGCCGCCGGCAAGGCCGGTCTTGACCCCGACTTCGTAGGCCTGCCGGGGGCCGGCGAGAAACCGCCAGCAGACCCCCTCGCCCCAGTCCAGGCCGTAGACCTGCCCGCCCTCGCAGAAGAGGCGGTCGCAGTGCAGCCCCTCCTCCAATTCCAGCAGGCAGCCGTCCTGCCAGAGGTAGACACTCTCCGGCGCGGCGATGAGCAGCCCCCCGCCGAAGGCCTGCAGGGCGCAGTCCTCAAACCGCCAGCCCAGGTGCCCAAGCAGGTCGCTGACCCCGCCGCCCTGGTAGAGCCAGATGCGGTTTTGGGAGAAGAAGTAGAGTCGGTCGTCAAAGGCCGTCAGGTGCCGCGGCTCCTTCACCCCCAGCCCCGCCACCTGGGTGAGGGCAAAGTTGGAGGGGCGGGTGCCGTAGAGCTCGAAGAAATCCCCCTCCCGAAAGAGCATCAGGTGGTTTTGAAAGGGGAGCAGGGCGGTGAAGGGGGCGTCCTGCAGCGTCAGGGCAAAGGCGCCGTTTTCCTTGGGAGAGCCGTCGGGGTTTTGAAAGTCGTCCCAGCAGTTCTCGTTGCCCACCGAGCTGGCCAGCAGGCTCCCCCCGCGGATGCCGAAGACCCGGTTTAAAAACACCGTCGCCCAGTCGATGTCCGGGGCGCTGAAATTTCCCGCCTCCCCCCGCACCCGGTCGATGTAGACCCGGTCGGGAAAGAGGAGCAGCCGCTCGCCAAAGGGCACCACCGACTTCTCCCCGGCGGCGATGGGGGCGGCCAGGTCGACGCCCTGCCAGTAAAAGCGGTTTCGGGCGATCATCCACCCCTCGCCGCACTGGGTCAGGCCGGGGGCCCGGCGGGCCTCCACCTTTCTCCTGGCCCCCACCAAATGCCCCTGGGGGGTGATCTCGCAGCGGCGGCAGCGCTGCAGGTATCCTCCAGCGGGGGCCAGGGCGCTCAGCCCCCGAAAGGGCCGCACCGCCCGCCGCTCCCCCGAGAGGGGGCGCAGATGGGGCATCCTCATCCCTCACACCTCCGACACGAACCGCTGCCGCGACCCGCTGAGGGTCTGCACCGCCGCCCGGGTGTACTGCCCGGTCAGGCTCTCCAGCAGGGCGCTGTAATTGTTGTACCCGCCGATGTTCCCCCGCCAGAGCTCCAGCTTGGCCAGGGCGTAGTAGAGGTAGCACCCGGCGTAGCCGTCGTCCAGGGTGAGTTCGCTCTCGGGCGCAAGGGTGGGGGGCGGGCGGCGGTAGACCACCCGGGCCCTCTCCGCCCGCCGCCCCGCGGGGAGGAAGACCCCGTCGCTCGACTTGCAGGCTCGGCCGGTGCCGGGGGTCAGGGCCAGGGGAAGGCCGTCCACCTGCTGCACCATGTAGGGGCGCACCCCCGCGGGCAGCTCCACCTGCCCCTCCCCGTTTACCGGCAGCCACTCGCAGGCGATGCGCAGGGGGTCCTCGGCGCAGAGGCGGGCCTCGGCCTCCTGCAACAGGGCGAGGATGGCGCTGTCTGGCAGGGTGGAGGGGTAGGCCTCCTTCACCCGGGCAATCATCTCCCGCGCCGTCACCGCAGCGAACCCTCACAGCGGCCCATCAGCGCCCGGGCCGCCTGGCGCTGCCGCTCGGCGTCGCGCAGGGCCAGGGCCACGAACCGGGGCACCATCACCGGCTCCCCCCGGCGGATGATCCAGGTCTTGCCGTTGACGATCACCACCGCGTCGTCCCGGTACTCCCCCCCGTCCCGAAAGAGGGTCACCGGCACCAGTTCCCGCAGAAAATCCCGCTTTGCCATCACAGCATCTCCCCTTCCCTGGCGGCGGAGGAGCAGCTCTCCACCCGCACCAAAAAGGGCTCGCTGAGGATGGCGGCGGTCTTGGTGGCCTTCCAGCCCACGGTGGCCCGCTGGTCCAAGGGGTCGGCGCTGCCGGCGCTCCCCAGCTGCTTGATGATGGTCTGCAGGCCGCCGCCCTCGATTTCGGTCACCCCGTAGGCGTTGGCCCCAAAGATGAGGGTGGCATAGACGTCGGCCCCGCCGGCCCCGGCCTCCCCGCCAAAGACGGGGGTCCCGGCCGCGGCGGTGCAGGCCCGGTCCAGGGTGAGGGCGCTGCCGCTCTGGGAGCGGACGGTGTAGCACTCCCCCCCGACGAGGATCTGGCGGCCGGTCAGGTCGTCAACCAGGCTCTCCTTGACGGTGAGGGCGGTCCCGCTGGCGCTGGCGACTTCCAGCTGCTCGCGGCCGTCCAGGGGCGGGGCCTGAAAGACCTTGGCCTCGGTGGTCTCCACAAACCGCACCCCAAAGAGGCGGCCGATCTCCCCGTCGTAGAGGTCCTTGGGGTCGTAGCTCTTGACCTGCTCCCAGAGGGGGTCGGCGGTGAGGTCGTGGGCCACGTTGGGGTGGATGATGGCGATGTAGCTGCCCTGGATGGGGGCGGCCAGGTTGTTTTTCAGGGCGGTGACCGCCCGCTTCACGTCCTCCACCGCGAGGTAGTCGTTCCCGCTCTCCGCCCCGCCCACCAGGGTGTGGCGGGCCAGCTTCTTCCCGGCGTAGAGGACGTTGTGCCCCCCGCAGATGACCTCGCGGGTGATCTGGTCCAGGGTGCGGCCGGCCTGGTCGCCCAAGATCTCCTGCGCCTCCAGCAGGTTCTGGTCGATGGCGGTCAGATCCAGCATGTCCGAGACGCTGACGTAGTCGCCGTACTGGCTCACCGTGGCCGAGAGGGTGGACCAGTCCAGCTTCTGCCCCGCCGGGGTGACCCCCTCTTCCAGGGGCTTTTTGGCCGGGGGAAATGGGTTCAGCTTGCGAAATTCCACCGTCTTCCCCCGGTTCTGGGGGATGGGCTTTTTCTGGGCGAACTGGTCGTGCACCAGCCGCGGCTTGGCGTTGCGAATGAGTTCTTTGTCGTAGTAGGTCTTCATCTGGGCCGAGAGGATCTCCTGGCCCTCCCCGGTCTGTGCCGTGGTGTTCACATGTTGCTCCATGTCGTCTTCCTCCTCGTGTTGGGGCGGTCGCCCGCCCGGTTGTCGTTCGTCCCCCTGCGATTTTAGATGGCGCTCCCCTCCCCTCCTCGGTCCCGGCGGGCCTTAGAGGCGGATGCGCCGCCCCCGCTTCACCGCCCGGCTGATTTCCTCCAGCCGCTCATCTGTAAAGGCGGCGACATCCTCCCCCAAGACCCCAGCGGGGTCGCCCTCCAGGGCCCCCTCCCGCGGGCGGGCCGGGGGCTGTGTCCTCTCCAGCACCCGCTCGGCGTAGCAGGCCAGATAGCCCGCCAGGGGGGAGAGCCCCTGGGCCAGCAGGGAGACAAACTGCCGGTTGCCTGCCAGCTCTTCCAGCCCCACCCCCTCGGTGAGGGCGGGGGCCCGGCGGCAGACGGCCTCCCACTCGCCGGCAAAGGCCTCCTTGAACTCCTCCACCAACTGGGGACTGGGCAGTTCCAGCACCTCGTCCAGGCTGGCCACCCCCAGGTGCCGGGCCACCTCCTCCCCCCGGGCGGCCCACTGGGCCCGCTCCTGTTCCAGGGCGGCGTCCACCTCCTTGGCAAACTCCTCCTCGCTGCCAAACACCCGGTAGGGGGCGGCGCTCTCCTGCGATCCCTCCTCGGCGCCGCCCTCCGGGGCCGCCGTCTGGGTCACTCTCTCTTCGTCCATCTTCTCCTCCTTCTCCCCCGGCCCGCCGCACAGGGCGGGGCCGGGGCTCTCTGTCAACGTCTGCCGGGACGGGCTGGGGCCCAGCGCAAGGCCCGCTTTTTCAGGTGTCCCGCCTTCTCTCCCCAAATCCTTTCCCCGTCCGCCGCCGGGCCTCTCCCCCACCCACCAGACGGCGCGAGGCGCAGAGCCCCGCCTTTTCAAACAGCGCGCGCCCTCCCTCGCTCGACCTGCTTCCCACCCGTTTCCAGGCCGTTCCTTCATTCGCCAAAAAGCGCGGCGTGCAAACCCCATTTCTCCGAGCGTCACCCTCTCCCGCCCCTCCGACCTCTTCCCCCCGTCCGTCGCCGGGGCCTTCCCCCGCCCGCCGAAGGGAAGGGGGCGCGACTCCCCCCTCCAACGGCTGGCCCCGCATCGGGCAGGGTCCTTCTCCTTCCCCCCGTCTCCCCCCTTTAAAAGGGGGCCAAAAGGGGCTAGAGGGCGGTCTGCTCCCCCTCCACTCCCTCCGGGGCCAAGGGCGCATCCTCCGCCCCCAGCCCGTCCAGCGCCTGGAGGATGGCCTCCTTCCCCTCCAGCGCCAAAGCCCGCACGCAGGCCTTGGCCCCCTCGGCCCGTCCAGCCTCAAAGGCCCCCTGTTTGTACAGGTCCAACACCAGCTGGTTGTGGGCGGCGGTGGTGAAGGGATTTTTCTTCTGGGCGGTGATCTTGATGTCCAGGTGGGGGGTCACCCGGGCCCCCTCCAGGGTCAGAAAAGCCCCGCCCACATAGAACAGCCGGGGCCCGGTGTAGAACTGGCGGATGAGCCAGACTATCTGCCCGATCACCTCCCGAAAGGCGCGGTAGCTGCCGGCGATCAGGTCGCGGGAGAGCTTGCTCCCCGCCTCCTGCAGGGCGACGATGGCCCCGTAGGCGGTCACCCCCCCGGCGACCCCGCCGGTCATAAAGTCCTTGTTGCCCAGCACGTCCTTGAGCTCGGCGATCTTCTGGTCCCGGTGGGCCTGCACAAAGCCGGGCAGCGGGGCCGCCTGTAAGGGGCGCACCGCATTGTCGTCCACCGACAGGTCGCAGCCGATGAAGTTGCGGGAGAGGTCGGCCAGCGCCCCCTCGTCCACCCCGGCCCCGTTTTTCACCAGGAACCGCTGCCGCCCGGCAATCAGGGCGTTCTCCTCGATGAGGTAGTCCAGCCGGTCGATATAGCTCTGGGTGGAGCGGCCGATTTCGGCCATCCCCATCCCCAGGGGGGTGCCCGCCCGGGGGATGAAGGGGTCGAGCACAAAGGGGTACTGCCCGTGGTCGTAGAGCCCCCGCTCCCGGTAGGCGGGCTCGTCCTCCGAGCAGTAGAGCAACCTCTCCCCCGAAAACTTGGCCAGCTGCACCGCCTTCTTCCCCCCCGGCAGGGGGCGCTTGTAGTAGCAGTCCACCAACACCACCTTCCCCTCCAGCTCCCGCTGGCCCTTGCCGGCAAAGTAGTCCCGGCAGGTGAGGGCGGACTGGGGCCACTCTCCCCCGTAGCAGCGCTGCGCCTCCTCCCGGGGCAGCAGCGAGAGACAGAAAAGATAGGGCGAGTCCTGGATGCTGGCCGCCCCCGGGGCGAAGTAAAGCCGCATCAGCTCGATGTTTTTCACCTGGATCTCCTCGCGCTCGGGATCCCAAAACACCCCGTAGCAGCCGGTGCCCTGCTTGAGCTTGTACCACCACAGGTCGCTGTACACCCCCTCAAATCCCAGCTTGTCCAGCAGCACCGGCACCACCTGGCCCAGCAGTTCGGCGCCCTCCCTGTCCTCCGGCCGCCGGGGCAGAAAGAGGGGCACCGGGTAGTTGTCCATGGCATCGGCGTGCTTGTTCCAGATGGCGTTGAGGAGGAAGGGCGTCTTGGGCTCCCGTCCGCTGAGCTGCCCCCTCTTGATGTACTTCCAGTGGTTGCCGCAAAAGTAGTCCTCGTTGACCAATACCTCCCGGTGAAACCCCTCCAGGCCGTCCCGGTACCGGCGCAGCGCCCTGCGCATCTCCTGCAATCTCTCCAATTTCTCCGTTCCTCTCCTCTTTCTCTGCCCACCCGGTACCCGGAGGGACGTTTTCATCCGTCAGCGCCAGCCGCCCTCGTCGCGGGAACGGGCGGGGATCTCGGCCCCGGCAGAGGGCTGCCTCCCCCGCTGCCGGACGTCGGCCCCGCCCCATTGGCCGCGGCAGGACCGACACCCCCCGCCGGCAAAACTCTTCCCCATCGAGATGCTCTCGCCGCCCGGGCCAGGCCCACCCCTTGCCGGTCCGCCCTTCCCCGCCAAGCGGGCGGCCCACCCGAAAGAGAAAATCCCCGCCAGGTCGCGCCGCCCGCCACAGGGCCGCTTTCCCACAGCGGCGGCCTCCCCCTCCCCCATAAGGGGACGGCGCGCCCGACACCAGCACCCGCAAAGAGGGTCTCCTGCGCCGGGGAAAGCCGCTTGTTGCGTGTTTCCCCTCCAAAAGAAGGGGCCAGAAAACCGCCGGCAGCCCTCCCCCCATCCCCGCGACAGGCAGCATCTGTCCTGCCCCCCTTCCCAGAAAAGGGAATGTCCAGGGCCGCCGACGGCAGGGACAGCCCACCGCCCCAACACGACGCCTCACCCGCGCGCAGCCCACTGAAAAAGTTTGCCTCGCCGCAGGGAAAAGGCAGCTGTTGGCTCCCAAAAAGGCCGCCCGCCGACCCCTTTCCCCCACATCGGCAAAAAAATGCGGTCAACGCCCTCCCGCACCGCGCTGCTCCCACCGTGGCAGACACTACCCCGGCCAGACCGGCGTCCCGCCGATCATCATCGCGTCGTAGGGGCTGTTTCCCCGCAGCGGCGCGGGGTCGATTTCCAGCGGTCCGCCCCCCGGCGGATGGGGCGCGGCGGGGGGCGGCGGGGTGTAAAGGGGGTTTGCCATGCAGACATACCGCGCCTCGTCGTAGACGTGGTCCTCCTGGTCGCTGTCCACGTCCTCCGGCCGCAGGGGGTCGTAGCAGAGGGCGGGCAGGGTGCGGATAAAGGCCCGGCAGCAGGAGAAGACATAGAGCCCCGCCAGCCCCTGCTCGTCGAAGCGGAGCCGGGCGTGCAGCTGCATCTTCCCCGGCAGGCGGCGGTTGTCCCCCTTCTCAAAGTAGAGCCCCTCCCTGGCGAAGAGGGCGGCCACACACCCGTCCTCCCCCCGGCTCTCGTCGAAGATGCTGGGGTCGGCCACCCCCACCATCCGCCGCCCCGCCAGGTTCTCCCGCTCAAAGGCCGCCACCTGCCGGGCCACCGTCCGCGGGTCCATCCGCAGCCCCCGGTCCGCCTCCCCCGGTCGGCAGCCGTAGATCTCAAAGAAGCGGTAGAGCACCCCGTCGGGGGATTTGGCCCAGTACCCCACCGAAAAGGGGCGGGTGTACCCCCAGTCAAACCCCCGGTAAACCGGCCAGTCCGCCGGCAGGTCGAAGGAGTCGATGACGTGGCTGAACCGCCGGCTGCGGTACCCCGCCGCGTCGTCCCGAAACTCCTCGAACACCTGGCCCTCAAAGGCGTTCCAGTCCCCCAGCAGGAGAGCCCGCCGCAAAGCCGGGGGCTTTTGCTCCAATTCCTCCCGGTATCCGGCGGCCAGGTGGGGGTTGTCCTCCACGGTGGCGGGGATGTACTGGCGGGTCTGTCCCGCCTGCCCCCGCCCGTCCTTTCCGCCAAAAGCCCGCACCTCGCCCGGGGGCATGGGGTCGATGAACCGGGCCCGCACCCAGGCGTGCCCAACTCCGCCGGGGTTGGCGGTGCACCGCACCCGGGGGGAGACCCCCAGGCTGGCCTTGGCCCGCAGCCGGGTCTTCAGGTAGTTGTACTCCCCCTCGGTAAAGTGGGTCAGTTCGTCGATGTAGAGGCGGTTGATCTCCGCCCCCTGGTAGCGGTAGCAGTCGGCCATGCTCCGGCAGTGGCGAAAGTGGAGCACCGAGCCGTTTGGCAGCTCCAGGTCGTGGGTGGTCTGCCGCAGGTTGCCCATCCCCGGCGGCAGGGACTCCATCACCTCCCGCAGCAGGGTGTCCCGCAGCTCCGGGTAGGTGCGCCGAAAGAGGTAGCTGTGCACCCCCGGGTGCTCCAGGGCGTCCACCAGGGCCTCCATGGCGATGGCCTTGGTCTTTCCCCCGCCCGCCGCGCCGCCGTAGAGCACCTCAAAGGCGGCCGAGCGGTGAAAGGCGGCCTGCTTGGGGGTGGGGCGGTAATCCAGCGTCAGCCGCATTTCCCCTCCTTCGGCCGGGGCACCTGGTGGACCACCTCCACCCCGCCCGGCCGCCCCCCGCCGCCGAAGAGGTCGGGCAGCAGGGCCCCCAACAAAAAGGTGAGCATCTTCTCGCTGGGGGGCAGGTACCGCCGCTGCCGGACAAGCTCCACCCGCTCCCGCTCAAAGACCTTCTTGCCCCCCTCGTACTCCACCTCTTTCAGGGTCACCGGGCGCTCCTCCTCCACCCAGCGGCCGGTGGCCTGCTCCATCGCCGCCTGAAAGAGCCGCCCCTCGGCGGTGCGGCGGTTCTGTCGCAGGGCCTCCGCCAGGGCGGCGTCCCCCCTGGCCCGGGACCGCAGGGTCTTCTCCCCCACCCTCAGGGCACGGGCGATCTCCCCCAGCGTCGCCCCCCGGCTGGCCAGTCCCCAGACCGCCCGCAGGTCTGCCTCCTGGCTCCGCCCCTCTGGCGCCTTCTCCACTGCGTCCCCTCCTCTGTCCGCTACAAAACAAAACTCGTTCGATTTATTGCCGATTCGCAACCTTTGGAAAATGTCTTCCCCCGGGCGGAAAAGAGCCGCTCCTACTCCTCTCCCAAAAACGCCGAGGGCCCTTCAACGCCCGTCCGGTATCCCCGCAAAACGGGCGGCCTTTCCCAGTCGCGTCCCCACCGCTTCAGACCTCCTCCAAATCGGCAGCCTCCTTCTGAAACTTCTGAAAAAGAGGCAACGGTCGCCTGTATCAAGCAGCCCGGCAACCCTTCCAAAATAGTCCGCCCCCACACCTTGAAAACCACATAGACGGAGACAGATGGGGCGCAAGGGGCGCCCTTCCTTCCGTATTCCCCCGCCGCCTTCCCGGCAAAAGGCGCGTAACGCCCCTGTCCCTTCCCACACGCCCCGCCGTCTCAGGGGAAGAAGACCCTGTCGGCCATCCCAACTGCAAGGACCTCTCACCGTTCAAAAAGAGGGGATGTCCCGTGGCGGAGAGCCATTTCCCCGCTCCCCTCCAGCCTCTCTCCCGCCGATCCCTCCAACAAAAAGCCCGCAAAAGCCGACCCCTTATCCCTTCATCCCCCGAAGCCACCCTCCGGAAACCGCACTACCGTCCCTTTCGCACCCAGCTCGCAACTCCCTGCCCGCACAAAAAGCCAGCCCCTTATCCCTTCATCCCCCCAAGTCGTCCCCCAGAAACCGCGCTGACGTCCCTTTCTCGCCCGGCCCGCAGCTCCCTGCCCGCACAAAAAGCCAGCCCCTTATCCCCTCATCTCCCCAAGTCGCCCTCCAGAAACCGCGCTGCCGACCCTTTCGCGCCCGGCCCGCAGCTCCCTGTCCGCACAAAAAATCGCCTTCACCCGCTCCCTGCTCTGCCACCTCATTTTCTCTCCCGCAACGAAACCCAAGAGTGCAAATTCTTTTAAGCAACTATATTATCCCATTCTCGTTTCTTAAAGTCAACGATTTGGGGAGCATTGGACGCCCTGCACCGCTTTCTCCACCCACCTGCAACTCCACACTCCTTCCCACTCCGTTTCGTTTTTCTGCAAAAATTCGCGAAAAATCGTTGCATATTTGCAAAAAATCTGCTACACTGTGGGTATCCTGGGGAAATTGAAAAAAGTGTTCCCCCCATTCCCGGCGGGCTTTGTCTCCGCCATTGGAGGAGTGTCCTATGACCATCAACGAAAAAATCAAAAACCGGCGTCTGGAACTCGGCCTCTCCCTCGAGGATGTGGCCCAGAAGCTGGGCGTCGCCAAGAGCACCGTCTACCGCTATGAGACCGAGGAGATCAAGAACATGGGCGCCGATAAGATCGCCGCTCTGGCGCGGGTCTTGCAGCTCTCCCCCGGCTACCTCATGGGGTGGGAGGGCAAAGACAGCAACCTCTACTACCACTTCAAATCCATGACCGAAGATTTGGACCTGTCCGAGGACGACATCGACTTTCTCGTCACCATGGCCCAGAAGATCGCCCGCAAAAAGGGCGAGGGTGGCGGCGATGCCGGGGCCTGAGGCGATTCGCGGCCGCCAGAGCCTCTACCGCCGGGTGGACGAGATCCGCAGCCAACTCCCCGCCGGGGACCTGCTCTACACCGCCCAGACCCTCATTCCCGTCTACTTTCACCCCTTTGATGGGCGCTGTCTGGGCGCCATGATCATGGGGGAGGACTGCATCCTCGTCAACTCCTCCTACCCCCGCACCGCCCAGCGGTTCTCTCTGGCCCACGAAATGATCCACCTCTTCCTGCACATCCGCCCCCACGCCCCCCGCGGCCGGTGGGACGAGTGGCAGGCCAACGAGGGGGCGGCCCAGCTGCTGGTCCCCTACCAGAGCTTCCTGCCCGAGGTGGCCCGCCGCCGCATCCTCTACACCCAGGACCGCCCCGCCCTGGAACGGCTGCTGGCAAAGCGCTACGGGGTCAGTCCCACGGTCATCCGCAACCGCTTTTCCGACCTGCGCGCCCCGCTGGAAAACCATCTGGCCGGCTGCCCGCTGGAACAGGTGTTCGCCCCCTGCGGCAGGGCGCTGCGGCCCGCCGGCGGCAATATCGACGTCTTTCGCTGACCCCTCTTTTTCAAGGAGGGGCCGCCCCAACAACACCCACCGCCTGTGCCGGGCGCGCCCCCGCACACCGGCCCCAGAGGGGAGGAGACCGCCCCGTGAACCCGTCCATAGACCCCGCCGAAGCGGTGGCCTTTTCCGGCTACCGGCCGGAGAAGTTTCCCTTCCCCTACACCCCCGACAGCCCGGCCTACCGCGCCCTGCGGGAGGCCCTCTACCGCGCCGTGACCACCGCCTGTCAAAGGGGGCAGCGCACCTTCCTCTGCGGGATGGCCGTGGGCTTTGACACCCTGGCGGGGCTGCAGGTCCTCAGGGCCAGGGGGGCGGGGTATGGGGCGCGGCTGGTCTGCGCCGTCCCCTATGCCGGGGTGGCCGACCGCTGGCCCCGGCCGGACCGGTACGCCTTTGACCACCTCTGCCGGGAGGCAGGCGAGGTCGTCACCCTCTCCCCCCGCTACTTCAGCGGCTGCTTTCACGCCCGCAACCGCTGGCTGGTGGACCACGCCGGATTGCTCATCTGCTACCACTGCGGGGTGCCCGGCGGCACCGCCTACACCGTCCGCTACGCCAAGAGCCGGGGGCTCCCCATCCAAAACCTGGCGGAAGAGGGGCCAGAGCAGCTCACCCTTGCCCTGTAAAGCCCTCGCCCCAAAGGCGAAAGCCGCCGCCGAAATGCAACCAAAAAGAGAGGACGCGTCTGCGTCCTCTCTTTTTTCTCATCTGCCTACTTCTCCAAATGCCGGTCAAACCAAGCGGTGATCTCGTCGAGCCGGCGGATGCGGTGCTCGGGTTTGCCGGAGCGGGAAAGCTCGTGGTTCTCCCCGTGAAAGACGCACATCCGGGTCTCCACCCCGTGGAGTTTGAGGGCGGTGAACATCTGGTACCCCTCGGGGATCCAGCAGCGGTAGTCCTCGTCCGAGTGGATGAAGAGGGTGGGCGTCTTGCAGTTGTCGGCGTATTTCAGGGGGGAGTGCCACCAGAGCTTCTCCGCGTCCGACCAGGCGTCGGCGGCCATCTGGTCGGTGCCAAACCAGTAGCCGATGTCGCAGACGTAGGTGAAACTCAGCCAGTTGGAGATGCTGCGCTGGGAGGCGGCGGCCCGGAAGCGGTCGGTGTGGCCGATGATCCAGTTGGTCATAAAGCCGCCGTAGCTGCCGCCGGTGACCCCCACCCGCCCCTCGTCGATGGCGGGATAGCGCTCGAGCACCAAATCGCAAAACTGCATCAAATCATCGTAGTCGTAGGTGCCGTAGGCCCCCCGCAGCTCGGCAAAGGCGTTGCCCTTGCCCTCGCTGCCCCGGGGGTTGCAGTAAAACACAAAGTATCCCTGACTGGCCCAGAGCTGCATTTCGTGGTAGTACACCTCGCCAAAGGCCGCCTTGGGCCCGCCGTGGATGTCGAGGATGGCTGGCCGCCGCTCCCCCTCCGCCAGGTCGCGGGGGGCGAGCACCCAGCCGTCCACCTCCACCCCGTCGGCGTCTACAAAGGTCAGGTGTTGGGGGGCGATGGGGGGGTACTTCTCCAAATAGGCCCAGTTGAAGGCGGTCACCGGCTGCAGCCGATCCCCCTCTACCCGGTATACCTCCTGCAGGTCCTGCCCCACCATGGCCACGCAGAGGAGCTGCTCGCCGCAGACGGAAAAGCCGTCCACCGATCCGGAGAGGTGCACCCGCTCGGCAAAGGCGCCGCTCTCCAGTTCCAGGGTGTAAAGGTGGGCGGAGTAGCCGTCCAGCCCGGTGAAGTAGAGCTTGCCCCCCTCGCAGGCAAAGGTGGTGCAGCCGCCCAGCCGGCAGTCGCTGGCCACGGCGTCGCAGAGGCTGCGGTCCCGGTCGAGCAGGGTCTCCACCTCCCCGGTCTCGGTGTCCAGGCGAAGGATCTCCGGGTTCTGGTCGATCCCCCAGCGGTCATTTTTCGCCGCCGCCAAAAAGATGCCCTCTTCGGCCATGGCAAACTGCAAGATGGTGTAGTCCCCCTCCAAAAAGGTGCGGGTCTCACCGCTGGCCAGGTCGTAGAGACAGAAGGTGTGCTGCAGGGGCTGCACCCCCTCAAAGCTCTGCACCGTGTAGCCCACAAACCGCCCGCACCCGGCGACCCGGGCCTGACAGACCTGCTGGGTGGGGGCGGTGATGGGCTCACAGGCCCCCGTCTGCGCGTCAAAGAGGTAGAGGCGGCGGCGCTTGCCGTTTGTGAACCCGGCCCCGTTGCCCCAGTAGGGCAGCTCGTCGATGACCTGGTAGTCGCCGGCCCAGCGGTCCTCCTCTGCGGGGGCGGGGTCGTCCCGCTCCCCCAGGGCGGTCACCAGGTAGCGGCTGCCCTCGATCCGCTGCAACTCCACCGCCTTGAGGGGGACGGTGAAGGCGGGTACAGCCTCGCCCCCGTCCACCGGCAGGCGGTAATAGGTGGTGGCGTCGGTCCGCTCCTTTTCGGCCTTGGTGCGGGCCGCCGGGAAGAGGAGGTGCCCCTCGTCCTCCCACAGAAAGGCCCGCTCCTCCCCACCGGCGGTGAGGGGGCACACCTCCCCCTCGCCCACCAGCCAGAGGCGGCTGTCGTAGCCGTTGTCCCCGTTGGCCCGGCTCACCACCGCGGCGGCGTGTCCCCCTTCCGGGGAGTGGCGGAGCGCGGAGACGAAACTGATTTCGCGCAGGCTGCTGGAAGTCATCTTTTCCAATCGTATTTCCCTCCATTTGGTCTCTGTTTGCCGGTTCCAAAATATTGCGGGCCAGCCGGGCCGGCAATCCGCCCGCCGCCCCAAACAGTCGTTTCTCCCCGCCCAGCGCCCCGGCCGGGCGGCCCCTCGGGAGAGGTCCCCCCTCCCTGCACCGCCGGTGTCGCAGCCCCCTAAATCAGCGGGCGCACCGCCCGGGAGAAGAGGGAGACAAGCGCCATGGTGGCCCGTTTTTTGGGCGGCACCGGCACGGGCTCCACCGGGCCGGGCAGATAGCCGCCGTCCGGCCCCACCTGGGCGCACTGGGCAAACAACCGCTCGAACTCACCCTGCAGGGCGTGGCAGAAGGCCGGGCTGTCCACCACCAGGGCGGTCTCGGTGTCGATGTAAAAGCTGCGGTCGTCCAGATTAAAGGAGCCCACGGCAGCGACCCGGCCGTCCACCGTGCAGGCCTTGCCGTGGATGGAGTCGGCCCGCTGGTACTCCCAAAGGGCAAAGCCGGTGTCCAGAAAGGCCCCCTTGGCGTATTCATACCCCGAAAAGGCGGGGAAGTTGGGGGAGGAGTAGGCCGAGTTGGTGAGCAGCCGCGCCCGCTGGGCCCCGCCCGCGATCCGCCGCAGCTCCTCCAGCAGCCGGGGGTTGGCGGTGGCGTAGGGGGTCTGTATGTCCACCTGCCGCCCCCCTTTGAGCAGGGCGGCCAGGGTGGCCCCCAGCACCGGCGGCTTGGGCCCCGGCGCCACCGGATTGGTCACCAGGGTGACCCGGTTGGTGGGGAGGGTCTCCTCCCCCGCCGGGCGGGCGGGGCGGTAGTAGTCGGGCCAGCGCGCCTCCCAGCGGGCGGCGATCTGCCGCAACCGCCGCTGGGCCGCCCGCCCCCTGGCAGGGTCGGCCGCGGGGGGAACGGCGGTCTCCCGGGCCGACCAGAGGGCGTCCATGTACCCCTTGACCTGCAAGACGGCGCTCTCCCCTCCCCGCAGGGTGCCGGCGGCGGTGTTCTCCACCAGCACGTCCCGGTCGTAGGTGACCGGCCCGGCGTACCCGGGCGGGTCGCAGTACTCGTCCCCCAGGTTGCGCCCGCCCAGGAGCATCAGCCGGTCGTCGGCGACCAAAAACTTGTCGTGCAGCAGGGCGTTCCACCGCCAGGGGCGCAGGGGGTCAACGGGGTTGTAGAGCCGAAAGCGGATGTTGGGGTGGCTCAAAAGGGCCGCGGGGATGGCGCGGTGCTCCCCCTTCAGTCCCCCCACCTTGCCGTCAAAGAGGACCCGCACCCGCACCCCCCGGTCGGCGGCCCGGATGAGTTCGCCGAAAAAGGCCTCCACACTCTCCCCCGCCTTGGCGCAGTGGCAGCAAAGGTCCAGGGTCTCCCGCGCCGCCCGCATCACCTCTACCCGGCGGGCAAATCCCGCCCGCGGCTCCTCCACCAGCAGCACCCGGTCCACCCCTTCCCCGTCGCCGCGAAAGGCGTCGGGGGGGAGGGCAGGGGCCGCCTTTTTGGGGAACCAGTAGGCCAGCACGCCCCCCGCCAGGGCGTAACCCAGGTAGCCCCCCAGAACAATGCCCGCCGCCCGGGCCAGCCGGCGGCTCATCGGGCGCTCTCCCGCCACATCCGGCGAAAGACCGGGAGGTAGAGTCCCAAAGTGGCCGCCATCACCGCCGCGCAGAGGAGGGCGATGCCGTTTTGCACCCCGCCCGGCAACCCCGGGAAGAGGAGAAGGACGGCCGCCGCCAGGTAGAGGGTGGCGGTGCAGACCTTGCCAAACCACATGGCCCCGTCGAGCTTGCGCCCCCGCCGCAGCAAAAGCAGCCCCATCACCGCCATGAACCCCTCCTTCACCGCAAAGAGAGCCATCAGCGGCCAGAGGGCGGGGCGGCGCAGCGCCATGCAGAGGAGGAGCGCCCCCAGGGTGAGCTTGTCCGCCAGGGGGTCGAGGAACTTGCCCAGCTCGGTGACCATCTGAAAGCGGCGGGCGATCTTTCCGTCAAAGAGGTCGGTCAGCCCCGATAGGGCAACGATCCCCCCCGCCAGATAGTAGTCGGCCGCCGTCTCGGCGGTGGCAAAGCGCCAGACGAAAAGGGGGATGAGGAGGATGCGAAAGTAGCACATGCAGTTGGGGATATTCAGCGCCTCCTTGAGGCGGGGTCTTTCCACAGCGAACCACTCCTTCTTCAATTGGTTTCCTCCCCCATCTTAGCACAGTCCGGGGGGTGGCGACAACCGCCGGACGGAAAGGCGCCCCCTCGCCGGCCCGCCTTTCCCCCGCGCGCCGCCCACGAATATCTCCCGCCAGCCGCCGCCGAAAAACAGCGCAAAACGGACCGCTTTTGCCCTCCCCCCCTCAAAACCGCCCGCACCCAGCGCCGGCTATCCGTGGCAAAATCCCAAAGAGAAGTTCGCCCCTGCCGTGGCCCCACCACAGCGCCCCCTTCTCCTGCCCCCCAAGCGCTCCAACCGATTGCCCGCACCCCGCCGTCTCGCAACAGCTCCCCCTTTTCCCCTTCCCCGCACCCCCTCTTCGCCGCCGCGGAAAATGCCCCCCTCCCGCCACACCACCAAAAGCGCCCCACCGCCATCTTGGCAGTGGGGCGCAGAGAAAACACGATACCACCCGCAGAAAAGGAGGGCCCTCCCAGCTCAGAAAATCCAGCGGAAATCAGACCATCCGCGCGGCCTTCCCCTTTTTGGCGGCCTGGGCGATGTTGAAGGAGTGGTCGCCGATGCGCTCCAGATCGTTGAGCACCTCGTCAAAGACCAGGCCGGGCTCGGTCTGGCACTCGTTGCGGCGCAGCCGGGCCACGTGGTTGTCCTGCGAGGTGAGGACCAGCTCGTCCACCCGCTCCTCCAAATCGTGCAGCTCTCCCTCCTCGGCGTCGGTCAGATCCTGGCGGAGGAAGGCGCCGATGGAGCGGTCAAACAGGTAGAGGTCGGCCTCGTAGATGGTCTCCAGCTCCTGGATGGCCATGGGGGAGTAGAGCAGCTCCCGGTCCACAAACATCTCGGTGCGCTCCAGCAGGTTGAGGGCGTGGTCGCCGATGCGCTCGATGTCGCTGACCACGTGGAAGATGCGGCTGACGTAGAGGGAGATCCGCCCGGGCATCTCCTGCTTGGTGATCTTCACCAGAAAGTCGGTGATGCCGTGGTTTAGATAGTCGATCAAGTCCTCCTGGTCGCGGATCAACTCGGCCTGGGAGACGTCCGACTTGAGCAGTCCCTCGGCGGCCCGCACAAAGTTGTTGCGGGCGACCCGGCTCATCCGCTCCACCTCTTTTTGAATCTGGGCCACCGCCGCGCTGGGGGAGGTCGCCAGGTTCTTGTCGATGAAGAGGAGGCGGCGCTCGTCCTCGTGGGCCTTGCGGGGGACAAATTTGTAGGACAGCTTGACGATGCCGTCGGTGAAGGGCAGCAGCACCAGGCCGGTGACCACCTTAAAGGCAATGTGACAGAGGGAGACCTGCACCATGGGCACGGCGGTGAGCATCTCGATCCAGTCGGTAAAGGGGGTGAACAGGGTGATGGGCACAAAGAGGAGGGCGCCGATGACGTTGTAGATGAAGTAGATGCAGGCGGCCCGCTTGGCGTTGTTCTTGGCGCTGATGGCCGAGAGGAAGGGGGGCACCGAGGAGCCGATGTTGATGCCGCAGATGATGAAGGAGGCAAAGTGGATGGGCATCAGCCCCTGCAGGGCCAGGGCCTGCAACACGCCCACGGCGGCGGAGGAGGACTGGATGACCGCGCAGAGCAGCACCCCCACCAGCACCCCGACAATGGGGTTTTTGGCGGTGGTGATGAACTGCTGAAAGGCGGGCACGTCCTTGAGGGCGCCCATGGCGCCGCTCATGGTGTCCAGCCCCTGAAAGAGGATACCGAAGCCCAGCACCACCTGGCCGATGTGCTTGTAGGTGCGCTTCTTGCAGTAGAGAAGGGCCGCCGCGCCGATGAAGATGCAGAAGGGCGCCATGGCCGAGATGTCCAGCGCAATGAGGACGCTGGTGATGGTGGTGCCGATGTTGGCGCCGATGATGACGCCGGTGGCCTGGGCCAGGTTGAGGATGCCGGCGTTGAGAAAGCCCATCACCATGACGGTGGTGGCGGAGGAGGACTGAATGGCCACCGTCACCAACATCCCCAGCAAAAAGCCCCGCACCGGCGTCCGGGTCAAGGTCTCCATCAGGTTGCTCATCTTGGGCCCGGCGGCTGCCTCCAGCCCGTCGCCCATGTACTTCATGCCAAACAGAAATGCGCCGAGGCCCCCTAAAAGGGCCAGAATGTTGCCAATTCCCATCGTCACACAAACCCACTTTACCGTAATTTTAGGGAGGTCCCCCTCCCCGCAAGATTCGCTGGACTTTTCTCAGAATTTACATTCTTTTTACATGCATTATATATTTTAATGATATAGAAATTGTCCGGCAATTGCAATGGGTTGCCGACAAATTCCTGCACAAATTTCAGCTCTCTCCTCTGTGCGGGGAGACAGTCGGCGCGTCAAGGGGGGACACGGCCACCGGGAAACCGCCCCCAACGCCCTCCACCTCTCACTTCCTCCCCACAAAAAAGCGGCGGGCCGGAACACATCCGGCCCGCCGCCTCAAAGGTCACGGGAAAACCCGTTTGGCCACTACCGCCAGGCGGCCGTTCTCCCAGTCGTATACGCAGGTGGAGAGGGTGAGAAAGCTGTCGCCGTAGCTGGCCTCCACCCCGGTGTCGTAGAGGGACCCCTCCTTGATGTTCTCGTAGAAATAGGCAAAGGACGCCTCGTCGGGGAAATCGGTCTCGGCGTAGTAGCGGAACCCCTCCTCCCCCTGGCGGTAGACCCGGGTGAGGAGCACCGCCACCACCCGGTACTCCCCCGCCTGGGTCAGGGTGTCAAAGCGCAGGGTGGGGTGCGCCCGGCAGAAGGCCACGTCGCGGTACCCCTCCAGCGGGCCGAACATCTCCTCGCTGTGGGGCATGTTGTGGCCGTAGACGACCAGGTTGTCCGGCCGGTCCTCCAAAGAGATCTCATGCTTGATGAAGGGGATGCCGAAGCGGTCCTCCTCGCGGGCAAAGTTGTGGGTCAGATAGTAGGGGGCGGCCCGCTCCCGCACCACCGGAAAGTCGATCCCCGTCCCCTCGACGGCGATCCATCCCACCAGGTCGCTGTTCTGGGCGTAAAGGGGCTGCAGATAGGCCAGCGGGTCCTCCGGCGGGGCGGCCAGAACCTCCGCCGCCACCTGCAGGTGCGGCGCCGCCACCGCCTGGGGGGCGGCGGGGAGAAGCCCCGCCAGAGCCGGGGCGGTGGCGACCAGCAAGCAGAGTACAAGAGCCGCCCCCGCGGTCCCACCGCCGCGCAAAGCCCGCTCCCCCGCCCGTCCCAGACCGTCCCCCGCTCGGCGGAGCAGGGCGAGACAGCGCTCTCCCAGCCACTCCCCCAGGGCCAGCAGGCCGTAGCCCGCCGCCCGCCCGAGCAGCGCCAGCCGCTCCAGCGCCCACTCCCCCAAAGCGAGGAGAGCCAGCAGGGCCACCCGCGCCAAAAGGGAGACCCGCCCCGCCCCGGTGGGCCGCGGGGCCGATTTTTCGCCGCGGTCCATCCCGCCGCCCCCTCTCTCTGCAAAAGAAAGGATGTGATCGACTCACACCCTTTCTCCGCGGCCTCTCACCGCGCGATCAAAGCGGATCTAGCGGGTCGGACCCACGCCGCGGCGCAGCTTCCAGAAGAGGAAGGCGCCCACCGACAGGGTCCCCAGACCGACGGCCCAACCGGCGGTCTGGGCGGGCGCGCCGGTGTTGGGCTCGTCGTCCAACCGACCGGGCTCCGCAGGGGTCCCGCCCTTCTCCCCCTGATAGGTGATGGCGTAGGTGGAAAACTTGCCGACCGTCAGGGTGAGGGTGCTCCCGTCGGCGCTCAGGGCGATCCCCTCCCCCTCGCTGTTGGCCGCCTCGGTGAGGACGTCCACCTTCCCCTGGTGGGAGCGGTAGACCGCGTAACCGGTCTTCCCCTGCAGCGGCATGGGCAGCTGGATGGAAATCTGGATGGGCCGATCCAACTGCGCCACCGGGCCGGATTCGCCGGCCACCAACCGGCCCGCCGCATCCTTGACCTCCTTGTCGACGGTCAGTTCCAGGGCCAATCCCACGGCGTGCCCGTCGCCCTCGGCGCGGGTGAGGATGTCGCCGTAGTCGGCAGCCTCCTTCCCCTCTCTCACCGTCAGGGTCACCGAGGTGGCGTTCCCCTCGGTGGGGCTGGCCAGTGCGGCCGCCGCGCCCTTGAGCCCCTGTACCGAGATGGCGTCGGCGGCCACCTCACCGCTCTCGACGGCAACGCCCGCCTCCACGGTGGAGCCGACGACCGCGCTCAGGGTGAAGACGGGGATCTGCAAGCTGTCCTTGATGACGTAGTCCACCCGGTAGGCAGTCCCCGGTTTGGGGGCCTCGGGCAGGGAAAAAGTCTCCTCCTCCCTGTGGACCGTGCCGGCGGCAAAGGAGACGCTGGGCTCGCTCTTGCTGGCCACCTGGCGCACCTGGTTGCCCTCGCTGTCCAGCTCCTTGACGGCGTACTCCACCCCAAAGGTCCCCCCGCTGACCGAGGTGACCGTGACCGAGGTGACGATCTCCTGCCCGTTGAGGGTGGCGGTGACGGTGGAGCTGCCCCTGTCGAACTGGCCGCCCGCGCTGCCGCCGTTGACGACCAGGGTGATGGTGCGCACAAAGACGATCCAGCCGCTGTTGGTCTTGACGGCGATGCTGTTTTCCTGTCCGTCGCACAGGGACTTCAGGGCGTCGCCGGTCACCTCGAGGACGCTGGTGTTCCACTCCTCGTCCATCCCGGTGAGGATGCCCACCGAGTGTCCGTTGAGAAAGACCTCGTCGATTTCGTCCGGGGCGTCCACGTCGTAGGCGTAGATGACCAGTTGGGCCGAGGTGACCCCCTGTTTGGGGTCTGTAAACTTGACCGGGTCAAAGGGGCTGTCCTCGGTGTTGGTCAGGTCGGCCCCGCCGCCGCTGCCGGTCTCGCCGCTGGCAAAGACCTCGATGTTCTCGCCCGCCGGTCCCGCCGCCAGGGCCGCAGTGGCCAGGAAGGCCAGCAGGGCCGCCAGAAGAAGGCTGACCAGCCGTTTTGCCGGGTGTTTTTTCATGTTGCCGCAATCCTTTCTCTTCTCCCAAATGTTCGGGTTTTCTTTTTTCATCATATCAGCGGCAAATGGGGAAAACAATCGGCGCATCCCCTCTTGTGAAACCTTGTCAAATGGCTCTCAACCGGCATCTGTGCCGTTTGGTCACAACTTCTTTTCCATATTTTCATTTTGTGACTTTTTAGAGGGAAGCCATAAAAAAAGGGCCCCCCGCCCAAGCGGGGGGCCTTCCTTTAAACACCCTGTTTTTCTATCCCTCTTTCACCAGGCAGAGGGGGTGACCCGCGGGGTCGAGAACGGTGGTGAACACCTCGCCGCCAAACTGGGCATCGGCCTTTCTGCCGCCCAACGCCTCGGCCTTGGCGACAGCCTCCGCCACGTCGGGCACCAAAAAGTCAAAGTGGACCTGCTTTTGCTGGCGGCCTTCCTCCTCCGGCCAGACGGGGGAGACGTAGTCCTCCTCCTGCACAAAGAGAAGGGTGACCCCGGCGGCGCTGGTGAGGGTGGGGTGACCGAACATCTCCCCCCGCTTCCAGCCGAGAAGGCCCTCGTAAAAGGCGCAGAGCTGCCCCTCGTCGGCGCAGTCGACCACGATGTCGGCAAGGCGAATTTCAGCGGACATAACAATTCCTCCTTTTTCCAGAAACAGGTTTTATTCCTTGTCTCCAGTGTAGCACAAAGCCGCAGGGGGTGGCAAGGGCATTCGGCCGCCGTCCCCGCGGGCCGACCCCACCGGGCGGAAGTCCAGCTCCCTCCTCCCCACGCAGGGCAGCCCCGTCACTCAAAAGTCCGCCCCCTGTTCCCCCCCACAGCGCGGGCCCGCGCCAGAAAGGCAGCAGCCCTTCCCGCCTGTCGCCCTGCAAGGCAGTTCCCCCGCCCCCCCATCGCCGCAACCCAAATCCCACCCCTTCTCCGCCCGCCAGGGCCCAGTTCCCCGCCCAGACAGCCCCCCGGACAAAAAGGGGACACAGCCCTCGCCGCAACCAATTCAGCCAGGGCGGACCCGCGCCGACGCTTTTCCCCCGCAGCACGAACTCACACCAGAAAGGCAGCCGACCTTCCCGCCGCAGGTCGTCCCCTGGCAGGGACGTCACCCCCCAACGCCGCCCCTCCTACACCCAGACAGACCTCCGGGCAAAAAGGCGCGCAGCCCCCCGCAACCACCCCGGCCAGAACATTCCTCCTTTCTCCCCGCCCCGCCCGGGAGTCTCCCCTCCCCTTCCACCTTCACAGAGGCAACCGGAAACGCCCCCTCGCTCCCATCCGGGAGACCTGCCCCACTGCCCCCTTGCCCCCTCGCCCCTCCGCCAGGAGAAACCGGCGTCGGGCACTCCCCTTATCACAAGCAAAAAAGGGAAGGCGCCGCCTCCCCCTTTCCACCTGTATCCGCCCCTCAAACAGCGGCGGCGGACGGTCCCCTCCCCCGGGGTCGAGCCAAACGACTACCCTTCCTCCCCCCAGGCCTCGCCCAGCAGCCGCACCCCCTCGCAGATCTCCCCCTCCGAGAGGCCGGCAAACCCCAGCAGAACCGTGTCCCCGCCGTAGCGCGCCCGCTCCATCCAGTAGCGGGAGACCGGGTAGACCCGCACCTGCCGGGCCAGGGCGCGGCGGATGAGCACCTCCTCCCCCCGCCCCTCCAGCGACTGCACCAGCAGGTGCAGCCCTGCATTCTCCCCCTGCACGGCAAAGCGCCCGCCCAGCTCCTCCTTCAGGCAGCGCACCAGCAGGTCGTGCTTCTTGCGGTTGGCGGTGCAGACCCGGCGGAGGTGCGCCTCCCACCTCTCCGAGCCCAAAAACCGCTCCAACACCTTCTGCTCCAGTATCGAGACCGAGGCCGGGTACTCGGCGAACCCGCGGTCGTACACCTCGGTCAGCAGGGGCGGCAGCACCATGTAGCTGACCCGCAGCCCCGGCGAGAGGATCTTGGAGAGGGTGCCCATGTAGACCACGTTGTCCCCGGGGCTGAGGCTGGCGATGGAGGGGATGGGCCGGCCGTGGTAGCGAAACTCGCTGTCGTAGTCGTCTTCGATGACGATCCCGCCGGTCTGCCGGGCCCAGTTGAGCAGTTGGTGCCGCTTTTGGATGGAGAGCACCGCCCCCCCGGGGAACTGGTGGGAGGGGGTGGTGTAAACCGCCCCCGCGCCGCTGGCCGCCAGGGCGTCGACGCAGAGGCCGTCCTCCTCCACCGGGATGGGCAGCAGCCCGAGACCGCACTTGGCAAACACCTCTTTGGCGTTGGGGTAGCCCGGGTCCTCCATCGCCACCCGCCCCCACCGGGGCCGCAGCATCTGCCCCAACAGGCTCAGGGCGTAGGTGGTCCCGGCGCAGATGAGCACCTGTTCGGGCGCGCAGACCACCCCCCGGGAGCGGCGGAGATAGCGGGCCACCTCCCGGCGCAGGCCGTAGGCCCCCTTGCCGCTGCTGTACCCCACCAGCTCCTCCGGCCGCAGCTCGTCCAGGGCTTGGGCCGTCCACCTCCGCCAAAGCCCCAGGGGAAAATCGCGGGGATCCAGCTGCCCGTACTGAAAGTCGATGCGCACCCGCTCGCCCAGGGGCGGGGGCGGCGCTTCCCGCCTCTCGGCGGGGGCCGGGGGCGGGCAGGGCCCCAGCTCCACCAGCGGCTGCACCTCGTACCCGCTCCCCTGGCGGCTGCTCACATACCCCTCTACCACCAGCTGGGCGTAGGCGTTCTCCACCGTGTTCCGCCCCACCGCCAGGGTGGCGGCCAGGGCCCGGGTGGAGGGCAGCCGCTCCCCCGGGCGCAGCTGTCCGGCGGCGATCATCTCCTTGATCTGGCGGTAAATTTGTACGTACAGGGGTTGGCCGTCCCTCTCTTCAAGCAGGATGAACACCCGACATCGCCTCCAACTGGCTCCTATAAATTCTCCCAAATTGGCTCTTTCTAACAAGCCAATTATATCCTATACTGGTGCCAGAACGCAAATCACACCGCAATCGAATGAGGAGGACTGCAACATGCTGGACAAAAAACTGCTCGACATTCTCGCCCACGAAGGGGTGGTGGCCATCGTCTCCTGCTGCGAGAACGAACCCCACGTGGTCAACACCTGGCACAGCTATGTCAACATCACCGAGGACGACCGCCTGCTCATCCCCGCCGGGGGGATGACCAGCATCGAAAAGGACACATCCGCCAACAACAAGGTGCTGCTGGCCCTGGGCAGCAACCAGGTGGAGGGCAGCGGCGGCTCCATGGGCGCGGGCTTCCGCCTCGAGGGGACCGCCCGCTTCCTCACCTCCGGCCCCGACTTTGAGAAGATGGTCGCCCAGTTCCCCTGGCTCAGCCGGGTGCTGGAAGTCACCGTCACCTCCCTCAAGGAGACCATGTAGCCCCCCACACCCCAAAACGAGCCGCCGACAAGTGCTGTCGGCGGCTCGCTTTTTATTTCTGTCTCATCGGCTGGGCATCTCAAAGGGGGCCAGGGCCTCGTTCAAAAAGACATTGAAGGGCCGCATCTTCAAAAAGAGGGCGGCGGCAAAGTCCACAAAGTCGGGGGCCAAAAGCTGCTCGTCGTCCAGGGGGTACTCCAGGTACCAGCTCTTGTTCTTCAGGTATTGGGCCTGGGGGTGATCCGGGTCGTAGCCCCGGGGAACGTTTTTGAGGGCGCTGCCGCCCACGGTGAAATGCGCCCGAAAGTCGGGGGCGGCGAGGATCTCCCCCCAGCGCTCCCCCTGGGCGGCAATGGCGTCCCGCACCAGGGTCGTGGCGTCCCGGAACATGTCGGCAAAGAGTCCCCCGCCCAGGAAGGAGCGCCCCCCCGGCCGCAAAAAGAGGTAGTACCCCACCGGCACCGGCAGCTTCCCCCTAGGGCCGATGTGGGCGCGGAAAGACGGGTTGTAGGGGGACTTGTCCCGGCTGAAGCGGGTGTCCCGCATCAGCTTGAAGGTGAGGGCCTTGGGCGCGGCCAGGGGGATTTCCGGGTCCCCCTGGTGCAGGGCAAGGTTCAGTTCCCCCACCAACTGCTCAAAGGCGGCGGTGGCCTGCCGGTACCCCTCCTCGTGGGCGTGAAACCAGTCCCTGTCGTTGTGCTCCTCCAGCTCCCGCAGAAAGGAGAGCATCTCCTCCATCCTCATCCCTTCGCCCCCTCTGTCTGCATCACGGTGGCAAAACTGCCCGAGGCCAGCAGCCCCCTCACCCAGTCGCGCACCTCCTCGGGGGTGCGGTAGGCGGGCAGGTCGGCAAACACCTGGGAGAGCCCGTCCAGCTCCTCCATGGCGTCGGTGAACCGGGCGATGTCTCGGTAGCTGCACTCCTCCAGCCCGGGGAAGACCAGGTGCCCGGGGTCGATGCGGTGGGTGGCGATGGCGTAGTTGGTCCGCCGCTTGCAGGAACAGCCCCCGCCGCCCAGGCCGCAGTACTCCTTTAAAAACCCTCCCACCTTTTTGCGGATGCGGGAGAGCCGCTGCCGGTAGGCCGCGGGGTTCAGGCCGAGGATGTCGGCGGCCACCCGGCTGTCCAGGCGGAACATGGTGCCCAACACGTAGATGCAGCGGCTCTCGGCGTCCAGGCACTGGAGCATGACGTTGGTGCAGGAGAGCTTGAGCTCCCGCTCCAACAGCCCCTGGTCCACCCCGCCGCCCAGGTCGGGGACATCCCGCTCCCGGCCAGAGGCGATGTCCTCGCCGTAGACTTCAAAGCTCAGGGGGCGCTGGGCGAACATCCCCTTTTTGTAGTCTCGCAGGTGGTTGATTGCAATGCGGAACACCCAGGTGGTAAGGCTCGACTCCTGCCGGAAGGAGCCAAGCCGGGTCATCACCTTGATGAGGATCTCCTGGGTGGCGTCCTCCGCGTCGGGGAGGAGCCCCAGCATCCGCAGGGAGAGGTTGAACACCAGGTCCTGCACCCCGGCCAACACCTCCTCCAGCGCCTTCTGGTCGCCGGCGACGGCCCGTTCAATGGTCTGTTTTTCCAGTGCGGTCAAATCGTTCATGCGCACACCTCCTATACACAGTTAGACGGCGCGCGCCGCCGGTTGTGACAGCCCAGCCAAAAAATTTGTCAGTTTTCGTCGGCACAGCCCGCCAGCCAGCGCGCCCGGCTCAGGCAGGTGATGTGCTCGGTGCGCACATCCCCCATCAGCGGCCAGGGGACGTCCCGGTCGGTGCGGCAGTAGAGGAACCCGCACTTCTCCTGCGCCCGGCGGGACTTGTCGTTCCCCTCGAAATAGCCGCACCAGACCCGCTCCAACCCCAGTTCTTCAAATCCGTGGCGCAGCAGCTCCCGCACCGCCTCAGGGATGAGCCCCTGCCCCCAGTAGGGCACCCCCAGCCAGTAGCCGATCTCGGCCTCCCCCTCCTTCAGGGGGAGGTTGCTGCCTTCGCCGAACAGCAGGCCGATGCTGCCCACCGGTCCGCCCGTCTCCCGCAGCACCACCGCAAAGGTGTAGGGGGCCGAGAGCACCCCCTCAATGAGTTCGCGGCTGTTTTCCACGCTGGTGTGGGGCGGCCAGCCCGCGGCGGGGCCGACCCGGGGGTCCTTTGCCAGTTGGTAGAGTGCCGGCGCGTCCTCCGGCCGCCAGGGCCGCAAAATCAGGCGCGAAGTTTCTAGGATCACAGTGCATTCCTCCTTTGTGTTCTGCCTCTCCCCTCCGCCTTTGACGACGGGGGAAAGGCGGGGTATACTGACAGAAAAAGCAAGAGAAAAGGGGAAGCGCAGATGAAGGAGAGACCAGCCCTCACCAGCCGCCCGGACAGCGCCACATTCCAACGCTATTACTACCGCAAGGAGGAGCTGATGGCCTTCTGCCGGGCAAACGGCCTGCCCGCATCCGGCGGGAAAGCGGCCCTCACCGAGAGGGTCGCCCATTTCCTCGACACCGGGGAGATACCGCCACCGCCGCCCGCTCCCCGGCGCGCCGCCGCCACAGCCCCCCCGAGGGAGGATGCCGTCATCGGGCCGAACGCCGCCTGCACCCAGGCCCGCCGCGCCTTCTTTCAGGGGCAGCTCGGCCCCAGCTTCACCTTCAACGTGGCCTTTCAGCGCTGGCTGAAGGCCAACCCGGACAAGACCTACCGGGAGGCGGTGGCCGCCTACCGCGCCATCCTCGCCGCAAAGAGGGAGCGACCGGCCCCCATCGACAGCCAGTTCGAGTACAACGCCTATGTCCGCGCCTTCTTTGCCGATAACCCGGGCCGGACCCTGCAAGAGGCCATTGCCTGTTGGAACTACAAAAAGCAGTTTCCCGGCAGCCGCCAGTACCAGCGCGCCGACCTGGCCGCGCTGGAAGGGCGCTCCCGCTAGGCCTGCCCCGCCTACATCGGCTTCAGGTTCTTGTTCAGCCGCTCGACCATCCAGGCCAGCCGCTTGGCCCGGCCCGCCTCGGTCTTGGCGGCGTAATAGCCCCGGGCATAGGTCCGCCGCACCGAGGGGGACATCCCCAAAAAGTTGCCGTGGGCCGGTTCCCGTCCCCGCAGCAGCTCCTCCAGCGCGTCCATCTGCTCCGCGGTGATGGCCGGGGGCGCGGGGGCGGCCCAGCGGCCGTCCGCCCGGGCCCGCTCCACCTCTTCCCGGCCACGACTGTCCATCCGCCCCTCCCGCAAAAGCCGCTCGGCCAGGGCCCGGTTCTTGGCCGACCAGTTGCTGCCCGGCCGGCGGGGGGCAAAGTACTTGCGGTAGCGCCCCTCGTCGATGCGCTGCATCTGCCCGTCGATCCAGCCAAAGCAGAGGGCCTCCTCCAACGCCTCCCCCGCCTTCACCGTCTGCGGCCCGCCCGCCTTGCCAAACACCAGCCAGACCCCCTCCGACGTCCGGCCGTTCTCCTCCAACCACCGGCGAAAGGCCGCCCGGTCGCCAAACAGCAACTCCCGTTCCATCGCGCTCTCCTCCTCTCCCCGCCCCCACAGGGGCGAAAAACCGCTACAAATACCGCCTGACCCGGCGCGCGTACTGCGCGTAGGCCTCGCCAAAGCGCTGATCGCACCACCGCTCCTCCGCGCGGATGATCCAGTGGGCCGAAACCTGAAAGACCGCCGTCAGCCCCAACAGCAGCGGCGACCGGCCCAGGGCCGCAAAGCCGACAAAAATGAGAAAATAGGCCAGGTACATGGGGTTGCGCGAGAGGCGGTAGACCCCCCGCTGGCAAAACCCGTCCGCCGCTGGGGTCGCAAAGGCCGCCACAGAGGCCGCCAGCAGCGCCATCCCCCCGGCGTAGAGGGCGACCCCCGCCCAGAAAAGGCCCGGCGGCGCCGTCTCGACCTTCAAAAAGAGGATGTCCAGCAGAATGCCCACGTTGGCCAGTTGGTAGACCCAGTAGGCCCCCCGCTCCCCGGGCGGCAGGGGGGCAAAGTGGGCCGCCCGCCCCACCGCGCCCCGGTCCAGCACGGCCAGCAGGCCAAAGCGCAGCAGAAAAAAGGGCACCAGCAGCAAAGCCCCCATCAAAATCACCCTCTCAAAAAACCTCTGTTTTCCCGCCCATCTCTCCGCCGCAACGCCCAGCCGCCCCGGGCAAGTCGGGACCGCCGCTCCCACCCCCGTGGCGCAACGCCCTTGAAAACGGGGGATTTTGACCATTGTACCATGGGCCCGTCCCCCCGTCCAGCGGGGAAAGTCGGTTCCCCCTCCCGCCCCGGTCTCCTTGAGAAAAGCCGCCCGAAATGGTAGGATAAACAAAAGGGCCGCCGCCCCACAAAATGAGCGGCCCCAAAAAGGAGACAACATGATCGACCTTGTCAAAATCACCCCCGAAAATCTGGCGCAGGAGCACATCTGCTGCGCCCTCTCCAACAATGCAGACTGCCAGGTGCTCTCCAAAAAGGCCTGGCTGAAGGACCGGCTGGCCGAGGGCCTCGTCTTTTTAAAGGGCGATGTCCGGGGAAAGTGCTTCATCGAATACCTCCCCGCCGAATTTGCCTGGGCCCCGGTGGAGGCCGACGGCTATACCTTCATCGACTGCCTCTGGGTGGCGGGGCGGTTCGCGGGGCAGGGCCACTCCAACCTCCTGCTGGAAGAGTGCATCCGCGACAGCAGGGAGCAGGGGAAAAAGGGGCTCGCCATCCTCTCCTCCCCCAAAAAGAGGGGCTTTCTCTCCGACCCCAACTACCTGCGGCACAAGGGCTTTGCCGTCGCCGACACCGCGCCCCCCTATTTTGAACTGCTCTACCTTCCCTTTGACGGGCAGGCCGAGCCGCCCCGCTTCGGCCCCTCGGCAAAGGGTGGGGCCCAGGGGCCCGCGGCCGACGGCTTTGTCCTCTACTACACCAACCAGTGCCCCTTCCCCGCCAAGTACGCCCCCCTCATCGAGGGGATGGCCAGAGACCGGGCGGTCCCGTTTCGGTCCGTCCACCTCACCACCCGGGAGCAGGCCCGTCGGGCCCCCACCCCCTTCCCGACCTACTCCCTCTTTTACAACGGCGCGTTCGTGACCCACGAGATCCTCTCCGAAAAAAAGTTTGAAAAGCTCCTCCTCGAAAGGGGGCTGTGACCCCCGCCGACAGCGCGCCCACCCACCACAGGCCCCAGCGCAGGCGCCGCCAACACCGGCAAGGGGCGTTTGGCCCAACCTCCCCCCTCCCCCCGCCCGCAGGCGGACAAACAAAAAAGGATGTGTTTTCATGTGTGAAAAGACAAGGTGCGCCTGGGCGGGGGAGCTCCCCCTCTCCATCGCCTATCACGACCGCGAGTGGGGCCGCCCTGTGCGCGAGGACAACAAGCTGTTTGAAATGCTGATTTTAGAGGGGATGCAGGCCGGTCTCAGTTGGAACACCGTCCTCAAAAAGAGGGAGGCGTTTCGCCAGGCCTTCGACGGCTTTGACCCCGCCAAAGTGGCCCTCTACGACGAGGCCAAGGTGCAACAGCTTCTGCAAAACAAAGACATCATCCGCAACCGCCTCAAGGTGCGTGCCGCCGTCACCAACGCCCAGGCCTTTTTAAAGGTGCAGGAGCGCTGCGGCAGCTTCCACCAGTTCCTCTGGGCCTATGTGGACGACACCCCCATCACAAACCACTGGCAGAAGATGGAGGAGGTGCCGCCCAGCACCCCCCTCTCCGACCAAATCAGCAGGGACCTGAAAAAGCTGGGCTTCAAGTTTGTCGGCTCCACCATCGTCTACGCCTATATGCAGTCCGTCGGCATGGTCAACGACCACCTGACAAGCTGCTTTGTCTACCGCGAGATGCAGGGCTAGCCCCGCCCCCAAGCAAAAAAGCGCCCCGGACAGACCCGTCCGGGGCACTTCTCTATCCCTCTTCCCGCTTTCCCTCCTTGCACCCGCCCATAAAGTGGGCGGAACGGGGGTTGGTGGCTGCATAGCGGCTGTTTTCGTAGGTCGCAAAGGCCGCGTCGCTGGCCTCTCTGGCCACCCGTGCCACCTCCCGCAGCAACAGGGAGAGGGCCAGGCAGCCAAAGGCAATAAGGACCGATGTCCCTCCGCCTAACAGCGCCACTTCACCGGGTAGCCAGCCGCAGGGCCCGGCCAGAGCGCACAAAAGGGCCAGCACCGCAAACGGCACCCCCGCCGGGGCCAGCACCCGGGCCACCCGGCGGGTCCACACCTCCCAGCGGACCGCCCGCACCCATCGGTCAAAGGCCCGGTTCGCTTTTTCCAGGGAAGGCGGGTGGTAGATGGGCTGGCAAGGGTCCACAAGCGGGCAGTCATGGCGCGCGCTCTTTTTCACAGCTCTGTCCTCCCCACACATACCGTATCGCTTCAGAATGTTTTTATGAGATGCGCCGACATCGCAATCTGCGCTATAATATAGGAGCGGATGTGCGCAAATTTACAACTGTATTTTTCTGCACAGGTCATTTTGAAGGGGGGATGCTGCCTCTTTGGTCTTCCTCCAGCAACTCCCCCGCGGGGACACCCAAAACCTCCGCCATCTTGAAAAGGGTCTCTAGTGAAACCCCTTTGGTGGTCCCTACCCCCTCGACCTGGGAAATGAAATTGTTGCTCCTGCCAATCTTCTCCGCGAATGCTTCCTGGGTGTATCCAGCCCGCTTGCGGTAATAGGCAATTTTTAGCCCCAATATCCGGTAGCGCTCCGGGTAATCGGTTTTCACAATATCACTTCCCCTCCCCACCATTGTATCAATACCGTTAGCGCGTTTTAACAAACGTATGGTAAGTGTTTCCTTACTCTGAGGGAACTTCATTCCTTTTATAGAAGTTCCTGGAAAAACGGCTTTTCCCCTATTCATTTTATATCGCATAGCCTATATTTTGAAAAATACTACGATTCTGTTGCATTCCATAAAAAGCTCTTTTCCCAGTGGATATATCATAAGGAGGAGGCCCCCATGACCATTGTCGACTTCACCCCGTCCCACATCCCCGCAGCCAGCGCCCTCGCCCTGGCCGATTACCGGGAGCAGCAGCGCCGCCTTCCCGCCCTTCCGGCGGTCGAGGAGGGGCTGGATCTGGCCCCCTTTGCCGCGGCCGGCCTGGGCGTCGCCGCCTTCGAGGGCGGGCGGATGGTGGGTTTTCTCAGCGTCGGCCCGCCCTTCGACAACGCCTTTGGCTCCACCCGCTGCCGGGGGGTCTTTTCTCCCATGGGCGCCCATGCCGCCGCGTCGGAGGGGCGGGGGCCGGTCTATGCCGCCATGTACCAGCGCGCCGCCGCCAAGTGGGTGCGGGCCGGGGCCCTCAGCCACGCCGTCGCCCTCTATGCCCAGGGGGAAGAGGCCCAGCGCCAGTTCTTCCAGTACGGTTTCGGCCTGCGCTGTGTCGACGCCATCCGCCCCATGGAGCCGATCGACTGCCCACCCCCCAAGGGGTACTCCTTCTTTGAGCTGCCCCCCGCCCAATTTTCGTCCGTCTACCCCTTTGAGGAGCTGCTCGACCGGCACTTCCGGGAGAGCCCGACCTTTATGGCCCGCCCGCTGGAGAGCTGCGACGCCTTCTGCCTCTCCTGCATGGCGGAGGGCGACCGCTGCTTTGCCGCCGCCTTTCAGGGCCGGTTGTGCGCCTATCTAAAACTGTCCGCCAAGGGCGAGACCTTTCTCTCCCCCTCCCCCCGCTACCGCCACATCACCGGCGCTTTCTGCCTGGGGGAGCACCGCGGCAAAGGGGTCGTGCAAACCCTGCTGAACTGTGCCATCCAATCCCTAAAGGGGGAGGGATACACCCACCTCGGCGTGGACTTTGAGAGCATCAACCCCACCGCCCACGCCTTTTGGTGCAAGTATTTCTCCCCCTATACCCACGGCCTGGTGCGCCGCGTCGACGAGCGGATACTGGACCCCCTCCCCTTCTGATTTCCCCGCCAACAGCCGCCTCGCGTTCCCCCAGACAAATCCCTCTCCCCGCGCCGCCCCTCCGAATCGCCCCCTCCCCCTCATTTAGACACTTCCCCCCATCTGTCCAAACTTTTTACAATCGCGCCCCCCTGTCAAAAATTGCGACAGGGGGGCGCGATTGTCTATGGCGGCGGGGCCCGGGGGGGAGTAGGATAGAGCCATCGAGAGAAGAGACCCATCCACCAAAGACAAAACGGAGGGATTTTTGATGTACTATTCCAACGGCAACTACGAGGCCTTTGCCCGCCCTGAAAAACCCGAGGGGGTCGACCGCAAGTCCGCCTACCTGGTGGGCAGCGGCCTGGCCTCCCTGGCGGCAGCCTGCTTCCTGGTGCGCGACGGGCAGATGAAGGGCGAACACATCCACATTTTAGAGGAACTCGCCCTCCCCGGCGGCGCCTGCGACGGCATCAACGACCCGCAGCGGGGGTTCATCGTCCGCGGCGGGCGGGAGATGGAGAACCACTTCGAGTGCCTGTGGGACCTGTTCCGCTCCATCCCCTCCATCGAGACCGAGGGGGTCAGCGTCCTCGACGAGTACTACTGGCTCAACAAGCACGACCCCAACTACTCCCTGATGCGGGCCTCGGTCAACCGGGGGGAGGACGCCCACACCGACGGCAAATTCGCCCTCTCGGACAAGGCGGCCGCCGAGATCGTCAAGCTGTTCTTCACCAAGAACGAGGACCTCTACGACAAGACCATCGACGACGTGTTTGACGAGGAGTTCTACTCCTCCAACTTCTGGCTCTACTGGCAGACCATGTTCGCCTTTGAAAAGTGGCACAGCGCCCTGGAGATGAAGCTCTACATCCAGCGCTTCATCCACCACATCGGCGGGCTGCCCGACTTTTCGGCCCTCAAATTCACCAAGTACAACCAGTACGAATCGCTGATCCTGCCCATGGTCAAATATCTGGAGGGGCACAACGTGGACTTCCAGTACGGCGTGCAGGTGCAAAACGTCCTCTTTGAAAAGAGCGGCGGCAAAAAGGTGGCCCGGCAGATCCAGTGCCTGCGGGATGGCCGGGAGGAGCGCATCGACCTCCTCGAGGACGACCTGGTCTTCGTCACCAACGGCAGCTGTACCGAGAACTCCACCCTGGGGGACGACGACCACGCCCCCGCCCAGACCACCCAAAACGGCGAGGGCGGCTGCTGGCAGCTCTGGAAGAACATCGCCGCCCAGGACCCCGCCTTCGGCCGGCCGGAGAAGTTCTGCGGCAACATCCCCAAGACCAACTGGGAGTCGGCCACCATCACCACCCTGGACGGCCGCATCCCCCCCTACATCCAAAAGATGTGCAAGCGCGACCCCTTCTCGGGCAAGGTGGTCACCGGCGGCATCATCACCGTCAAGGACTCCAGCTGGCTGATGAGCTTCACCCTCAACCGCCAGCCCCATTTCAAGGAGCAGCCGAAGGACCAGTTGGTGGTCTGGGTGTACGGCCTCTACACCGATGTGCCGGGCGACTATGTGAAAAAGCCGATGCGCCAGTGCACCGGCCGGGAGATCACCATGGAGTGGCTCTACCACATGGGGGTGCCGGAGGAGGAGATCCCCGAGCTGGCGGCCACCGGGGCCCACTGCATCCCCTGCATGATGCCCTATATCACCGCCTTCTTCATGCCCCGCACGGCGGGCGACCGCCCCAAAGTGGTGCCCGAAGGCTGCGTCAACTTCGCCTTCATCGGCCAGTTCGCCGACACGGTGCGCGACACCGTCTTCACCACCGAGTACTCGGTGCGCACCGCCATGGAGGCCGTCTACACCCTGTTGGATGTGGACCGCGGGGTGCCGGAGGTCTTCAACTCCTGCTACGACGTGCGGGTGCTGCTGGACTCCACCTCCAAGATGATGGACGGCAAAAAACTCACCGACATCAAGCTGCCCTTCCTGGCCGGGCTGGTGGAAAAGGCCACCATGAAAAAGATTTCGGGTACGGTCATCGAGGAGCTGCTGGCGCGCTACCACCTCATCTAGCCGCAGCCCTCCGTCCCCATCCCCTCTTTCCCCTTTCCCCAAACACAAAAAAGGTGCGGCCTTTGGGCCGCGCCTTTTTTGCCGAATGCACCGGGAAACAGCGCAAAACAGGGCAAAAGAAGGGTAAATTTGTTATATTATATCTATATATTCCAATTTGTATAGTAAAAAGAGGGCCTGCCCGCCCTTTTCGGCGGGGGTGAATTGTGCTATATTGGTAACGATACAGAAAAACGCCAGAGGGAAGGGAAGCGGTGTCATGCTGCCGGAGGAACACGACGAGCAGGCCATGCGCGAAGTGGCAGAAAAGAAAAAAGCGGTCATGCGGGAGGTCGTCAGTTGGGTCAAGGTGTTTGCGGTGGCGGTGGCGCTGGCCCTCTTCATCGGGCTGGTGGTCATCGTCAACGCCCAGGTGCCCACCTCCTCGATGGAGGACACCATCATGCCCGGGGACCGCATCATTGCCCTGCGGCTGGCCTACACCTTCGGCGAGCCCCAGCGGGGGGACGTGGCGGTCTTCTACCCGCCGGACGAACACCGCCTCTACGTCAAGCGGGTGATCGGGATCCCGGGGGACGAGATCGAAATCGAGAGCGGTGTCCTCTACCGCAACGGCGAGATGGTGGAGGAGCCCTATGTCAAAGGCATCCCCCAGGGGGACTACGGCCCCTACTCCGTGCCGGAGGGGCACTATTTCCTCATGGGGGACAACCGCAACGACTCGCTGGACGCCCGCTTTTGGAGCACCCCCTACGTCCCCAAAAAAGATATGCTGGGCAAGGTGCTCTTCCGCTACTACCCCTCCATCAGCAAGGTGGAGTAGCCGAAGGGAGGGAACTGCCGTGCAAAAGCGGGTCTATGCCCGGGTGTCGGGCTGGGTGCAGGGGGTCGGCTTTCGCTACTTTGTCAAGTACACCGCCAGCCTCCACGGCCTCACCGGCTGGGTGCACAACCGGGAGGACGGGGACGTGGAGCTGGAGGTACAGGGCCCCCCCGCCGAGCTGGACGCCTTTTTGGAGGCGGTGCGGGAGGGGAACCGCTGGTCCCAGGTGGAGGGGGTGGAGACTCGCCGCCTGGACCCCATCCGCGAAAACGGGTTCGAGGTGCTCTAAAGGCCCCGCCCTTCCCCCCGCGCCGCCGAGCATCCCGGAGGGAGAGCGGCCGTGCCACCCCTTCCCCGCGCAATTCCCCCGCCGCATAGGGGACAGACCCCCGCCCATGCCATCTGCCCCCAAAGGGCCAAGCGCCCCTCACCCCCCTTGCCAAAAAGGCCGCCGCCAGAGAGCAGCGGTCTTTTTTGGCGCTGGGAAAGCTGGCCTCGCCGCTCCCTCTTCCCCCGCAAACCGACCCGAAGCCCAAAGTCTCCCCTTCTGCCCCGCCGCCAAAAATCCCATCCCTCTCCCGCCCCGCTCTTTGCTTTCCCACCCTCTGGAAAAAGTCCCCCTGTTTCAAGGAGAAGGGGAGATCGGAGCACAGAGGCCGGGGCCTGTCCGCCCCCTTTCCTCCTTTGTAAAGGGGATGGAAGACCGTGTCGTCTGCCCTCCTCCACAAGGGCAGCCACCCCCATAAACCCCGCGCCGAACACCCCTCTCACAGGCCGCCCACCCAGCACCCCGCCCGTTCCTCCCCTCCCCCTTCCTGAGCCCCTCTCCTCCCCGGCCAAGAGACAGGCCGATTCCATCCACCTTCTCCCCCCTGCCGCTCCCCTACAAGCCGGCGTGGACGACCCCTTTGCCCATTCCCCCACAGCGGCTCCCGGCCGCCCCGCCCCTCTGCGATAAAAAAAGGGGTGCCGCCGGGTGCCCCTCTTCCCTGCAACCGCTGCCGCCCCCGCAGGAATATGCGCGCCCCCCTTTCCCCACAAAAAAAGGGCGAACAGACCGTTTTTTTCGGTCCGTTCGCCCCTTTGGCGCCATTCTCTCAAAAATCGCTCAGCACGCCGCTTTTATCCCTCGGCCCGCTCCTCCCGGCGGCTCCGCTCCGGCGCCACCATGTCCAAAACAATGGCAGCCGCCCAGAGCAGCAGGGCCGGCAGGTCGTATCCACAGCGGATGTGGGCGGCCAAAAAGGCGGCCGCCGCGGTCATGAGGGCCAGCAGCAGGGCCCGGCCCAGGCCCACCCGGCGGGTGCGCCACCCCTCCTCGTCCTCCTCCCGGCGGCGAAGCAGCAGGCGGGAGAGGCCCAGATGACAGAGGGTGAGCAGCGTCCCCAGCAGAGCCAGCCAGTGGATGGGACAGCCGTTGTGCAGCCCTCCCAGAGCGGAGCCAGAGCCGCCGCCCCGGCCGTCCGACCAGTCGGCCCCCTCCATCCCCGTAGTCGGCCCCCTCCATCCCCGTAAAGGGGGTGGAGGAGTGCTCCAGTTCGCCGGAGATCTCCCCCTCCTGCAATCGGTACCGCAAAAAGAGGGAGGTGCGGTTCCCGGCGGAGTCCTCCAGGGTGTAGGCGATCAGGTACTCTCCCGGCTGGGTGGTGTCGATGCCCTCCACCGCCTTCCCGTCCCGGCTCACGGCAAAGCGCACCTCTTTTAGCATCCCGTCCGGCTGGGCGGAGGTGAACTGGTACCGGCTCCGCAGAAAGGCCCGCAGCTCCTCCCCGTCCAGCCAGCCGTCCGACAGCGGCGGATCGGTGATGGTCTGTGCCAGCCGGTCCGTCACCGTGGCGTACTTGGTTCCATTGATCCAGTCCTCCACGATTTCCGGCTCCTCCAGCTCGCTCCCCGGCTCCACCGTCGGGTCGCTGGGGTCGTAGCCCACCCAGGGCGGGCTCCCCACCGGCAAAAAGGTATAGGTCAGGTAGACGGTGGTCTTGTTCCCCCGGCTGTCGGTGGCCGTCTGGCTGATGACGCAGCTCCCCGGCTTGGCGGTGTCGTACCCCGCCGCGCTCACGTCCTTGCCGTCCTGGGTCACACAGATGGGCGAGAGGTGCAGCTCCCCGTCCCCCTGCTGGCTCACAAACCCGTACCGCCCGGCAAAGATCTGCTGGGCCACCTCTCCCGTCAGGCTGCCGCCGTAGACCCCGGGCTTTTGACCCCCTCGGCGATCTGCTCGTAGACATAGGCGTGGTAGCGCCCGGTCTCCGTATCCTCCTTGATCACCGGCTGGGGCACCGGCTTCAGGGGGTCAAAGGGCGGGCCCACCGGCGGGGTCCCCTCCTCCTGCCGCTCCACCAGCGGAGGCGCGTCCGGGTCGATGAGGGTGTCGGTCAGGTAGAGGGTGGTGGTGTTCCCGTCCGCGTCGGTGGCGGTGCAAACCACCACAAAGCTGCCCGCCTGGGTGGTGTCCACCCCCTGGCCGCTCACGTCCGCCCCCTTCTGGGTGATGGCATAGGTGTAGCTCAAGCTGTCGTCCCGCTCCACGTTGGAGGCAAAGCCGTATCTCTGGGCCATCAGCTCCGCCGCGTCCTCCAGGGTGAACCGCCCGCCGTAGAGGGGGGCCGCCTTGTCGATGTACTCGCTCATGCTGTCGCTGGCCACGGCGTGGCGCAGGCCGCCCCCGTCGGTTTCCTCCTCCGGTTCCAGCTCCGGGGCCTCCGGGTCGGTCGGGGTGACGCTGGGCGGGGCGTTGAAGGAGACCGGCGTGGGCTCCCCCACATTCCCCGCCGCATCCACCGCACGGTAGAGCCCGTTTTGGTCGATAGTGGCGCTCTCGCTGGCCTTGCCGTTGCCCTTCTCCGCCCCCTCGGTGGGCAGGTCGAAGGTCTCGGCCGCCACCCATTCCTTGGAAGCGGCGTCGTACCGCTCCAACTTCCAGATGCCGGAGAGATTGTCCGCCAGGGTCACCGCCGAAGCCGGGGCGGCCGACCGCCGGAACCCAAACAGCGCGGGGGCCGGGCTGGCCGCCGTCAGGGTCGGCGGCACCTTGTCCACCTTGATGACGTCGTCGTTTCGCACCGACTTGGCCCCGCTCTCGCTGTTTTCCGCCTGCAACGCCACCGGCGTCTCGGTCTCGTCGGTATAGAGCAGGGGCTCCTTCTCACTGGTGAGGGTGGCGTGTACCGTCCCCTCCTCCGGGTCCTTGATGTAAAACTGGTTGAAGTCCCCGGGGTAGAAGGTGATGGCCACGTCCGAGTTGTTCCACCCGTTCTCGTTGGGGCTGGTGCGGGTGTAGTGATAATCCTTCCCCGCCTCCCCCGCCGGCTTCTCCGGGTCGGCCGGGACCAATGGCTGGGCGGGGATCAGCTCGGCACTTGAGTACTGCTTGGAGCCGAAGAAGTCGTCGCTCATCCGCTGGCCCACCGTGACGGACTTGCCGTCGGGGTTGTTGATTTTTGCCTTGTAGGTGATGACGTTCCCCGCCGCCGTGCAGCCGAAGGGGATGCCCTCCCCCGACACGTCGTAGGGCTGGCCGGAGGCGTTTGTCACCGCCTTGCCGTCCACCGTCACCGTCTGCTCGGCTCCCGTGAGGATGTCCAGCCCGGCGGTGGGGTATTTTTTGACCTTTTCGTCGTCCTCCGGCACCAGGGTCAGGTGGTCGTAGACGATCTCCTTCCCCGCATCGGGGTGGGTGTTCTTCACCGTGGCGCGGACGGTGACCACGTCCCCGTCCTGCAAGGCCAGCTTCTCCTCGTCGGTCATGGTGTTCCCGTCTTCATCCAAAAGCTCGGTGCTCACGAATTGGGGGGTGTAGTGGGTGTACTGGGCACTCTTATAAACGCCGTTTATCTGCAGCGACTTGCTGATGGAGGCGTTGTTGCTGTGATACCAGTTCATGTCTCCCTGGATTGCAATGCGAGCCAGATTTTCCCCGCTTAAATAGGATGAAACATAGCTGCACAATCTCGACCCGTACTGCAATGTAAACGCCCGGTTGACCGGATTGTATTTCATGGTAAGGGTTTTGCCGCTGGTCATTTCGGCCGCGGTCAATCCCGCATCGATGGCCCGCAGCCCATCATACTTGCTGATGGATGTGTACTGGTTCATCCCCACCAAATATTTTCCGTTGTTTTTCCCGGCCCGCGCGTCCATGACGTAACCGGTCTTCTTCCCGTAAATGTCGATGAGAATTGTGCTGAAATTCAATTTGGAATCATCTGAAATGATGAAGTCCGCACTCAACTCCCAACTCGCGTCCATAGAGATGTAGTTGCTGCTTGGGAGGTATGTACCAGAGGTGTAAGAGGAGGGGATGACGCTGCTGTAGTCCCGATACGTCTTGGTGTCCGCAAGGTGCATCTGGTTTCCCTGTATCCACCCGGGGCGGGCACTCTTTACATTGAATATCTCTTCCAACCGAATTGCTCCCACAAACTCCGTGGAGCTGTCGTCGCCGGAAGGATCCCCCTCTCCCTCCGCCAAGACCTGCAGCGGAACCAGATTTGCACAGAGGGCAATGGCCAGCGCCAGGGCGGCCAAACGCGTCCGCTTTTTCATCTTCTCGCTCCCTTTCCCGCCGCCGGGGGACCGGCAGACGGATTTCTTTACTCATAGGAGGCGGCAAACCCGGGCCCACTGTCACCCATTTGCAAACTTTTTGAAATTATTTTTTCTGGCAAACATTTCTACCCCGCCCCGCCGAAATCTGTGCTACAATGAATGGCGAAATTTGACGAAAGGGGGCGGGGCGGATGTCCACACTCGACCACCGGCAGTTGGGGGAGCTCCTGGTGCGCGCGCGGGAGGGGGACGAGCGGGCCTTCGACCAGCTCTACCGGGCCACCGCCGACATCCAGTGGAAACAGGCCTACGCCATGCTGCGCGACGCCGGGCTGGCGGAGGACGCGGTGCAGGAGACCTACCTCACCCTCTACCGCCACATGGGGCAGATCGACAGCCCCAAGGCCCTGGTGGCCTACCTCAACCGCACGGCCTACCGGGTCTGCCTGCGGCTGGCCCAGCGCCAAAAGCAGGTGCCCCTGGACGCCGCCCCGCCGGAAACCCAGCCGTTGGCCGCCCTGCCCGACGACGACGCCCGCCACCTGCCCGAGGAGGTCGCCATCGAGAGGGAGGAGGTGCGCGCCCTCCTCTCCGCCCTGGAGGAGCTGGACCCCCGCCAGCGGGAGGCGGTCTTGCTGCACTACTACCAGCGCCGCACCGTGGCGGAGATCGCCCAGGCGATGGACTGCTCCCCCTCCACCGCCCAAAGGCTCCTCAACCGGGCGCGGGGGCGGCTGCGGCAGCTGCTGGGCCTCCCCGCCCTCCTGGTGGGACCGGCGGTGGGCCGGGCGGTGCAAAAACTCCCCTCCCCCACCCCGCAGCCCCCCAAAAGGGGGCGCACCCTCCCCCTCTCCCTGGCGGCCCTCCTCGCCCTCGCCCTGGGGGGCGCGGCCTTTGCCCTGGGGCGCAGCAGCGGCCCCGCCATCACC
>NZ_LN908976.1:248070-741548 GCF_001486165.1 Bittarella massiliensis (ex Durand et al. 2017) | reverse complement strand
CAGGTAAGACCCCTTGAAGACTACGAGGTAGATAGGCTGCAGGTGTACGCACGGTGACGTGTTGAGCTGGGCAGTACTAATCGGTCGAGGGCTTGACCTTGTGAAGCGGTTCTCATTCAGTCTATTCCCCTTTATTCAGTTTTCAAGCTGTATTTTTGCAGCACAGTTGGTGTTGATGGCGCGTAGGATCCACCCGTTCCCATCCCGAACACGGAAGTTAAGCTACGCAGCGCTGAAGATACTTGGCGGGAAGCTGCCTGGGAAAATAGGGCGATGCCAACACAAAAAAGACCATCCGAAAGGATGGTCTTTTTTGCTGCCTTGATATGTTTTATCTAGCCGGAATTTATCATTTTGGGCCAGGGAGCGCAAAGAGGCTTTGGGTTCAAACATCAAGCGAAGCGAGAAATGAGGAGAAACCTCACTATATCGAAATATCTTCCCAGCGCATCATGCCTGTTCGCGGGCTGTGGTGCAGGGGACAAGCGACACGAGTGGAAGGATTTCCAGTGCTTTTTGAAGGACTTGCCAGTATGATGTCCTTTTAAAACTTTCTCAGACCCAGGCCCCTGGCGCAGCGGAGAGCCTGACTCAAGAAAGAGCAGCGGCAGGGCGGCAGAGGATCAGAGCTTTTTTAGAGGGAAGAATGGGCCCTCCCCCCTGTGCGACAGAGCCCCCTCCGGCAGAGGGACAAGTTTCCCCCCTAAATGTCGACAGATAAGCGGGATAACTGTTTCTGTTGCTTCGGCTCTTTCCTTATATAGAGAATGGTTTTACGGCGATATGGAGAAAACGAGGATAGAAAAAAGCGCCGCTTTTTGCCTAAAGGACCCCCTTTTTTGCAACAGGAGAAAGGCTGATTTATCGCCCTTTTTTGATGTGACCCCCCTGTTGCCTGAAGGGGGGAACGAAAGAGAAGGGGAAAACCGTCGCTCGATGAGCAGCTGGTTTGGGGTGGGAACCAACCAGAACTGGGGAAGAGAGGCAGTTGTAGAGCGTCCAGTCACTGTGCGCACCGCCGAACATAGGGAGTGTCCTGGCAAGGTATAGAAAGAGAAGAGCAGAAAAGGGCGAATTGGCGGAGAGAAGAATCACAAGTTCTTTCAATATTCGACAACATTGGCTATTTTGAATGAAATTCGCTTTACAAAAAGCGCGGGAATTGGTATTCTTATTTATATTCCAGTTAAACAATTGGACGATAGTAGTGCTTTAATAGAGAATTTTGACGGTTGAAGGGGCCCTACTCCGGAATACAGGGCGATTGGCAAAAAAACCATTCCCTTGCGGCGAGTGGAGGCGTACGGCGCTGGTGGTTTATTTGCAAAGCAGGGCGGGTAAGGTGTCGAAAGGGGAACAGCGGCACCCCTGCCCGGGAACGGGGATGGAACGGCCGCTGTCGGCATACAGAGCAGGAGTTGGAGGAGGAGAAGATGGCAGTGGAGCAAAAGAACAGAGATTTCACAGGCGACCAGTGGGAAACAGGTGCAGGAGAGGGCTCCGTACTGGTGGAGGACGTGCTGATCGAGGGCATGGTGCGCACCTCCTCACCGGTGCGGCTGATGGGCCGTATCAAGGGCGACCTGCTGGCAGAGAGCCGGGTCGTCGTCAGCGGCAGCGTTGAAGGGGATGTGAGCGGCTGCGAGATCCTGCTTGCCGGCGCCTCCATTCACGGCGACGTCAAAACGGCTGGGAGTATCCAGATGGACCGGGAGACCGAGGTCACCGGCGATCTCTCCGCGCAGCGCATCGAGATGTCCGGCAGTGTTGAGGGGAATTTGCAGGTGGAGAAGACCCTGCTCATGGGGAGAACGGCCTCTGTACAGGGAGATATTTCGGCGGGGGCCGTCTCGATTGCCGAAGGGGCCGCCCTCAAGGGTCGCCTCGAGGTGCGGGGCCTGGGCGAAGAGCCGGAGCCGCTTCGGCAGGGAGAGCGAGAGCCCGTAGAGGATGAGGAGCCGCCTGTGGAAACAGCGCCTGAGACGGGCGGGAGCGAGGAGTAGGCATTGCCGCACGGGCAATGACGAGTGGAGGAAGAGACGATGGGAAAGCAGCAGAACAATTTTAAGCAGGCCATGGCGGAACTGCTCAACGGCCGGAACGCCGACCCCGCGCAGGAGGACGTGACAGAGCAGCCGCTGACTGCCGCGGTGGAGGAGGAAAGGCCGCTGCCGCCGGTGGAGCGCCCCCAGAGCCTGCAGGTGGAGATCCCCGCCTGGACAGGGCGGGGCGGCTCGGTGATTGCCGAGGAGATGACCGTCGAGGGGAAGGTGTACACCGATTCTCCCCTGCAAATTCGGGGCCGCATCAAGGGCAGCGTCGCCGGGCGGGGCAGTCTGCTCATCAGCGGCGGGGTCGAGGGCGACGTGCAGTGCGGTGAATTGCAGCTGCAGGGGGCCAAGGTGCTGAGCAATGTTCAATCCAGTGGCGCGGTGCGCATAGACACCCAGGCGGTGGTGAGCGGCGATCTGGCTGCCGGAGAGTTGGAGCTGGCGGGCAAGATCAAGGGCAACCTGCAAGTCGAGGGGACGGCCGTGCTAGGCAGTTCGGCCGTGCTCATCGGCGACCTGCGGGCACACCGGCTCTCCATTGCCGAGGGCGCGGTGCTGCAGGGCAGTGTAGAGGTCACCGGTGGTCTGCAAGACACCGCGTTTTAGGGGCCCGGCGGGGAAACGGCGATGGAGAGAGAAAAGCGGGCCTCAAAATATCTGGGCAGTGTGCGCTTTTACCGGCATCTGATTGTCGGGATGGTGCTGGGGGGGCTGCTCCTTTCCACCGGACTGGCGGTCTTTTGGGGGGTGGAAAACCGCCAACTGAAAAGCGCAGCGCCGGTTTCGGTGGAGCAGGAACAGGCCCTGGCCCCGGTGCAGATGGTGCTGCCGGATGGGGTGGCCGCCGGGGAAGAGGGGATCGCCTACCAAACCGCCCACCCCACCCTCTACGCCGAGGAGCGGGACTTTGCCTTTGCCCCCGACCAGGAGAAGACGGTCTATCTCACCTTTGACGACGGGCCCACCCAGCGCACGGGGGAGATTTTGGACGTCCTGGACCAGTACGGGGTGAAGGCGACCTTCTTTGTGGTCTACCGCGACGACGAGACGTCCAAGGAGCTGTACCGCGAGATCGTGGCCCGGGGACACACCATCGGCGTTCACTCCGCCAGCCACGATTACAGAAAGGTCTACCAGTCGGTGGACAGCTACCTGGACGACTTCGACCAGATGTACCAGCAGATCTACGAGGTCGCTGGGGTACGGCCGGACCTCTTTCGCTTCCCCGGGGGGAGTGTCAACGCCTACAACATGGACCTCTACCAGGAAATCATTGCGGAGATGCTGCGCCGGGGCTTTGTCTACTACGACTGGAATGTGGGCAGCGGGGACACCATGCGGGGGGCCACCGCCGCCACCATTGCCGACCGGGTGGTGGGAGGGATGCCCGAAAAGCGGGGCATCGTCCTCCTTCACGACAGCGCGAACAAGACCCAGACGGTGCAGGCCCTGCCCCAGATCATTCAGCGGCTGCAAGCCCAGGGATACAGCTTCGCCCCCCTGGACAGGACGGTGCGCCCCTGCACCTTTGGCTACCAATCGGAATAGGGAGGGACGACCTCTCCGGCGCCACCCAGTTGGGCGGCGCTTTTTTTTGCTCCCTGTCGGCCCGGGAGAGGCGAGGGGTGCATCCTGCACAGCGGCGGCCGACGGGAAAAGGGGACCGGCAAGGGGAAAGGGGCTGGCCAAAGCCGGTTTTCCCCCTTATACGGGTTTTGGCGGGCCGCTTTTTCGAATGGGAAACAGGGGTGTCCGGGGGACGGCGGGAAACGGGAAGGTCTCCACTTTGTGAATGGGGCGAAGCGGGCCGGCGGCGAGGGGTGTCAAAAAGCGGCCCTTGTACGGTTGAAAACGCCCTCTTTTTCTGTTGGGAGAGGGGAGGAGAGAAAAAGGGAGAAAAACGAAAGGGATGAAGGCTCTTTTTACCAGTATTAAAAACAGGGGAAAACAGATAAGAAATGTGACAGAATCTTGACAATTTCCGGGATGGTGCTAAAATAATAGATAAAGTTTAGTATGATTTTTCGTTCGCGAAAAGTCTTTTTTAATTGCATTAAATTTGTATATAATTTTGGCCAACTTGCCTACTGCAAGTTGGCTTTTTTGTCGTATGTGTACAAAAAACAAAATCGAACGAAAAATCATAATTTTCTAAAAATTTTGGAGAGGTGTAAAAGATGAAAAAACGCACAGCATCCATTGGCATTGCCCTGGCGCTGGTCCTCTCTCTCTTTATGCCGTTGATGCCGGTGACCGCAATGGCGGCCGGCGGCGATACGCCGACAGGAGAGGCGGGCGACGCGCCGGAGGGATACCAACCGCCCCAGTATGAAAAGGGAAAAATCAATCTGGACGGCTACTACACGGTGGGCAGTGACGGAAAGCTGTCGCAGAAGCTGGAGTGGTCTTTTCCCTTTGAAAACCCCCTCCGGCCGGGCGAGGGCCTGTCCGACCCCTCCCGCCCCTATGCATACCAGCTCTGGCAGTCCAAAAAGGGGGCTGACGGCAACTGGAGCAAGTGGGAGACCCGCTCCACTGTGGACGTGGACGACGCCTCCAACAAGGTAAAGGTGCTCAACATCTATCCGGGGAACGGAAACAATCTCAAACAGTGGATGGAGACGGATACCACCCAAAACCCCCTTACTCACAATCAAGTCCCGTTCGGTATGGGGCTTATTTCCGTTACACCTGTAAATCTGGACGATTTCAATAACAACCCCAACGGATACCTGAAAAATGCGGCCGGCGTCTACCAGTACGACGTGCTGATGTTTGGCTCCTACGACAGCAATGGCTCCAAAGATTTAAGTGCAACCGGGGCAACGGCCGTAAAGGAGTTTTTGGCCACCGGCCGCGGCGTCCTCTTTGGGCACGACACCATTCGCTACGACCATCCCAATTTCGGTGTGTTTGCGGGAGTCGACTACCTCAATTTTTCTGATTTGGGCTCCTCCTGGTCGATGGATACCACCGGCGGTACCGATGTAAAGGTGGTCAACACCGGCTTTCTCACCAGCCGCCCCTGGGACCTGGAGGGGAGGACGCTGCACATCCCTGCCGCCCACGCCCTGGGCCAGGTCTCCGGCGGGACCGATGCCGACGGCTCGCTGCGCAACCAGGTGTGGATGAAGTTCTCCGACGCCGCCGGCAATCCCAAAGACGGAAAGGTCGACTATCGAGCATCCACCCCCTGCGCCTACCTCACCACCAACGGAAACACCGCCATGATCCAGACGGGTCACTCCAACGGAGCGGCCACCGAAGACGAGAAGAAGATCCTGGCCAACACCCTCATCTACCTGGCCCAGACCACCCAGAAAACCGACACAAAAGACATCTCCTTCACCGATGACGCCGCGCCGGACAAACCCAAGGGCGAGGTGAGCGGCATTGCGCCCAATGATAGCCTCACCGGCTATACGGCGCAGGTGACCCTGAGCGGCTCGACCGACAACGGCACCGACTACGCCTACCGGGTTTTGGGCATCCCCCAGAAGGAGCCCAATTCCGAGCAGGACAAACAGGAATATGTGAACGTCTGGTCCAGCAGCGCCACCGACCCCACCGACCCCTCTGTCTTTCGGCAGACGGCCCTCTCCGGCCTGAAGGGGTATGTGGTCACCGGGGTGGACAAGAGCAGCGCGGCGGCGGCCAAACCCACCGTGACCGAGGACAACCTGCTCCGGGCCTCCAACGCGGGCGACAAGGTGGACTACACCACCGCCCAACTGGTGCCGGGGGAGACCTACTACCTGCACGCCTTCGCGGTGGACTGGTCGGGCAATGTGAGCGGGGATCTGCTGCTGAAGATCAATGTGAGCGCGCGGCAGGTGAACTTTTACCGCAACGACGGCAGCGGCGACAAGACCAGCACCCTTCTCACCGGCGACGGCAAACCGGCCGGCTTTGTGGACGGCCTCTCCCGCGAGGGTTACGCCTTTAAGGGCTGGTATGAAAACGCCGAGGGCATCGGCAGCGCCGTGACCCGGGACACCACCTTTCAGACCACTCCGACAGAGCCGGTGGAGCTGTACGCCAAGTGGGTCAAGACCTGGCAGGTGACCCTGGGCCAGCGCGGCGAGGGCGAGGTGCGCGCCGAGGCAAACGGCGGCGCGGTCAGCCCCTTTGAAGAGGGGAGCGACGTGACCGTGACCTGGCAGCCGGCGGCCGGCTACCGGGTCAAGGGGGTGTGGCTGGACGACGTGCTGCTGCAGCCCGACGGCAGCGGCAGACTGACCATCCCCGCCATCGGCGCAGACCACCACGTGTTTGTGGAGTTTGAGAGGGAGAGCAGCGCGGAGGAGCAGGTGTACTACAGCGTGGACACCATGCTCATCGGCGGCGGGAACGCCAGCTCCATCACCCCCAGCCGCCGGCTGCAAAAGGACAGCCCCGAGACGGAGAACTACCAGGTGCGCTGGGAGGTGGCACCCGGCTACCGCGTCAAATCGGTGCGGATAGACGGGGCCAACCGGCCCGATCTGGTGGGCAGGGACGGCGTGACCTTTGCCCGGGTCGAAAACAACCACCGGGTGGAGGTGGAACTGGTCAAGGAGGATGCGGCCCCCCTGTCCTACCGCGTGACCACCGAGTTGGTGGGCGGTCCGGGGAGCATCACCCCCTCGGCCTGGGTGCCGACGGGCGGCGACTATGCGGTGAAGACGGTGCTGGGCGACAGCAAAAACTACGAGGTCAAGTCGGTCACGGTCTATGACGCCCAGGGCAACCAGGTCAGCGGCTTTGCGGTGGACAGCGCCGCCGGCAGCGCCGAGCTGACCAATATCCAACAGGACTACCGGGTGGTGGTGAAGCTGGGCGGCAAGGAGCAGACCGGCGTGGTCACTGTGCCCGAAGACGAGCTGATCCGGGTGGACACCTCCAAAGACGGGGGCGGCAGCATCTCGGAGTCGAAAGTCGTGAAGAAGGGCGAAAACTACACGGTGGAGTGGTCGGCCGAAGAGGGCTGGACGGTGCTGGAGGTAAAGGTCGACAGCGAGAAGACCTACTACCCCGAAGGGGGAAGTGCCCGCCGGGCGGTCTATCGCAGCGGCCGCAGCAGCGGCAGCATTGTCATCGGCACCCCGGGGGTCTACCCCTTTGAGCAGATCCAGGAAGACCACACCATCCATGTGACCTTTGTCAAGGCGAAGTACGAGGCCCCTGCGGGGACCTTCAGCGTGCAGACCTCCATCACCGGGGACTGCGGGGCCACCATCACCGGGGGCAACGGCTCCCTCGATCCGGGCAGCGACTACCCGGTGAGCTGGACGGTGCCGGAGGGCTATCGGGTGGTGGGCGTGCTGGTCAACGGTGTCGCCCGGGACGACCTGCTGGAGGCCGGCGGGTTCGCGGTCACTGGCATCGACCAGAACTACCTCATCGAGGTGGCGCTGGAGAAGGCGGACGGCAGTCAGCCGGAGAAGAAGGAGCAGTACACGGTGGCCACCGCGGTGTACGGCCTGGAGGACGCAACGGCGGCCAACATGACCCCCACCACCATTCTGCCCAAGGGGGCGGACCACAGTGTGGGGTGGGCGGTGCCCAGCGGCTACCGGGTGGACAGGGTCGTCATTGACGGGGTGGAGAGCGCCGCCACCTCGGCCAGCTTCCCGAACATTGGGCGCGACCACACGGTGGAGGTCTACTTTGCCGCCGACAGCGGCGCACAGCCCGACCTGCACCGGGTGAGCACCCAGGTCGTCGGCGGGCTGGGGACCATCACCTCCGGCGGCACAGTGGCCGACGGGGGCAGCTTCACGGTGGGCTGGGAGCCGGCGCCCGGTTACCACCTGGCCAGCGTCATTGTAGACGGCCAGGTGCGGGACGACCTGCTTACCGCCGACAGCCACACCCTGCAAAACATCACCGCCGACCACACGGTGGGGGTGGTCTTTGCCAAAGATGGCGAGAGCCAGGGCCCCGAGCACAGCGAGAGCGGCAGCTTTGTGGTGGAGACCGCCCAGGTGGGGGCGGGGAGCATCACCCCCACCACCACCGTAAAGGAGGGGGCCGACCACACCGTGACCTGGCAGCCGGCCAACGGCTGGCGGGTCAAAGAGGTGCGGGTGGACGGATTGGTCCAGCCCGGTCTGCGGGACCAGACCGAATTTGTCAACATCGGCGCCAACCACAGGGTAGAGGTGGTCTTTGAGCGGGACGGCGGGTCCTCCGATCCGGACGCCGACCCCCTCTACCGGGTGGATACGGCCATTGACCGGGTGAAGGGGACCATCACCGGCTCCGCCGTGCTGGAGGGCGGCAGCGATCATCAGGTGAACTGGCAGGCGGCCGAGGGGTACGAGGTCTACCGGGTGACGGTGGATGGACAGGAGCGCCCCGACTACGCCGGCAAGACCTCCGGCAGCCACGCCTTTGCCGACATTCGGCAAAACCACAGCGTGGTGGTGGAGTTCGTGCGGGTGGACAGGGTACAGCCCGAACTGGGCAAAGGGGTGGTCAACGATGATCGTACCGACGGCAACCAGTCGGGAGACCGGCTGACCTACACCCTGACGGCCAAGAACAACCAGCAGAACACCCTCTGGAAAGACGTGGTGATGAAAGACCGCCTTCCCCAGGGGATGACCATTGACACCGACAGCATCTACCTCTCGAAAAACGGAGGGGAGCCGGTACCGGTGGACGCCTCCTGCTATGACGCCGCTACCCGGCTGCTCAGCGTGCCCATCGGCTCGCTGCTGGGGGGCGACGAGTACGTGCTGACCTTTGACGTGCTCATCAATCAAGTGGCCATCCAGCCGGGCGACCCGTCGGACCGGGACCTGTCCAACACCGCCCAGGCCGACGGCGATAACGGCAGCGCCACCTCTCCCACCGTGACCCCCAACGGGGACGGCGGCGCCCGCCCCATCCCCTATCCCAACGGGCACCTGGCCAAGGTCGCCGAAAACTTGACGGACGGCGGCGGCAGGGTGCAGGTGGGCGACCGGGTCCGGTACACCCTGCGGGCAGAAAACGGCCGCTACGGCTCGGTCTGGACCGGCGTCTCCATTGTGGACACCCTGCCCCAGGGGCTGGAAATCGACCTGGACAGCATCTGTTTGGTGGGGCCCGACGGCAGCAAAAAGGCCCTGGACGCCGGCGTGTACGACCCGGCCAGCCGCACCCTGGCGGTCTTTGTGGGGGACATCTACGGCGGCGAGCGGTATGAGTTGGTGTTTGAGACCACCGTGGGCGCCGACGCCCTGGGCCGCGACATCGGCAACACCGGCGAAGCCTATGGCGGCCGCCCCACAGAGGACGGCGAGCCGGGCCATTGGGGCGGGTCGGAGGACTATCCCCACCAGCCGGGCGACCCCGTGGAGCCGGGCGATTGGCCGGTGACGGCGGATGAGCCCGCTGCCAGCGAAAAGGTCTACCCGGGGACGGACGAGGAGGTCTTGCTGGCCGACCCCGACCCGGTGCTGGACAAAACGGTGGAGCAGCCGGACCGGCCCAACGGGGACACCCACCTGGGCGACGCGCTGCTCTACACCGTGACGCTGGAAAACCCCACCAAGTATTCGGAGTGGCGCAATGTCTCCATCTTCGACTATCTGCCCGCGGGGCTGAACCTGGACGAGGGGAGCATCCGCCTGACCTATCCGGACGGGCACACCGAAAAGGTGCCCTCCAGCTGTTACAATGCCTGGGAGCGCACCCTCGAAGTGCAGATCCCGGTGCTGCGGGCGGGGGAGAAGTACACCCTGACCTACAAGACGATGGTGTACGACCCCAACGACGCCGAGATGCAGGAGAGCGGGGAGTTGGTGAACACCGCCGAGGCGGTCGGCACCGATCCGGACGGGAGCCGGGACAGCACCGGCCCCACCGCCAGCGCCTCGGTGCGCTACCCGGTGGACGCCAAGAAGGGGGTCTACACCGGCGATGACAGCTGGCAGGCCGCCCTGCTCTGGGGCGCTATTTCCGGGGGAGCGGTGCTCCTTTGGACCACGGCTCGGAAGAGGGAGCGCAGAGAACGGTAACACCTGTTTCCTTTACAAAAAATGATTGGGGCTGGGAAGGATCTGCTTCCCAGCCCTTTTGTTGTGCCGTCTTTGGTTGGTCGAGGGGGTTCTTTGGCAATTTTTCCGGCAAGCCAGTCAGCCAAAGGGGGCGGGGGAGGGGGAAGACCGGTGGCTGCAACCCGGGTGTTTACAGAAGCGCCCTTTGGGAAAAGAGGGGGACCGCGGCAAAAAGCGGAGCGATGGGCCGGTGAAAAGAGGGCGGTTTTTACAAAATTGCCCGGGAAAAAATGGCGGCCTTTACAGGTGAAATGGCAAAGCGCACGAAAATTGGAAAGCATTTGCACTAAAACATAGAAAATGGAAGATAAATCAAATAAACACTGTAAGGGGTAGATAAAATATGGTATACTCAAAATACAAATTATAGTTATATTGACAGAAAGATATGAGAATAAGGGCGTGCCACCATGAGAGCAAAAAAACGCGGCAACAATGGCTTTTACAGACATCGAATGCGGGAGACGGAGACGAGGAGAGAGCGAGCCATGGCGTGTGCCTTCCCACCCGGCGCGTTTCGGGTGTGGTCGGGCCGCGCTGTTTTGCTTTTTTAAAGAGGTGACAAACTGCCTGATTTTTAGCGGGTCGGTTGTCGTATAGTGAGATGGGCGCCGCCCGCCGCCGAGAGGGGCGGGCGGCTGAAAGGGGGTTAACAGCCATGGAGGAAAAGGGCGGACTGGTCCCGGTGGACGACCTCTATCTCTTCAACACGGGAAAGGCGCAGAAGGCCTATTTGGCCTTTGGCTGCCACCATCTGCCGGAAAAGGGCTGCCACCGCTTCTGCGTGTGGGCCCCTGGCGCCGCCAGCGTTTCGGTGGTGGGGGACTTCAACGGCTGGGACGAGACCAGCCACCCCATGCAGCGGGGGGAGGGCGGCGTCTACACCGCCTTTGTACAGGGCGCCAAGAACGGAGACAACTACAAGTACCTGGTGGAGGGGTGCGACGGGGTCAAGCGGTACAAGGCCGACCCCTTCGCCTTTTACAGCGAGCTGCGGCCGGGCAACGCCTCCAAGGTCTGGAGTTTAAAGGGGTACAGCTGGCGGGACGGCACCTACCTGAAAAAGCGCCGCCGCAGAGACCCACTCCGCCAGCCCATGGCCGTGTACGAGGCGCACCTGGGCTCCTGGCGGCGGGAGGAGGACGGCGGTTTTCTCAACTACCGGGAGGCGGCCGACCAACTGGCCCCCTACCTCAAATCCATGGGCTTTACCCACCTGGAGCTGATGCCCATCACCGAGTACCCGCTGGACGAGTCGTGGGGCTACCAGGTGACGGGGTATTTCAGCCCCACCTCCCGCTACGGCACCCCCCAGGACCTGATGTACCTGGTGGACCGGATGCACCAGGAAGGGATCGGGGTGATCCTCGACTGGGTGCCCGCCCACTTCCCCAAGGACGCCCACGGCCTGGCCCGGTTTGACGGCACCTGCCTCTACGAGCACCAAAACCCCCTGCAGGGCGAACAGCCCCAGTGGGGCACCCTCCTCTACAACTATGGCCGGCCGGAGGTGCAGAGCTTCCTCATCTCCTCGGCGAACTTCTTCTTGGAGGAGTACCACATCGACGGCCTGCGCATCGACGCGGTCAGCTCGATGCTCTACCTGGACTTCGGCAAACAGCCGGGCCAGTTCGTCCCCAACAGGGACGGGGGGAATGTCAACTACGAGGCGGTCGCCTTTTTGCAGGCGCTCAACCGCACCCTCCTCTCCCTGCACCCGGACGCGGTGACCATTGCCGAGGAGTCCACCGCCTTTCCCCGGGTGACCGGGTCCCCGGAGGACGGGGGGCTGGGCTTCACCTTCAAATGGAACATGGGCTTCATGCACGACACCCTGGACTATGTGGAGATGGACCCCCTCTTTCGCCGGGACCACCACGGGGAGATGACCTTCTCCATGACCTACGCCTTTTCAGAAAATTACCTGCTCCCCTACTCCCACGACGAGGTGGTGCACGGCAAGCGCTCGATGATCGACAAGTGCTTTGGCGACTACTGGCAGAAATTCGCCACCCTGCGCGCCCTCTACGCCTTTCAGTATGCCCACCCGGGCAAAAAGCTGCTCTTCATGGGGGACGAGTTCGCCCAGTTCATCGAGTGGGACTACGGCAAGGAGCTGGACTGGTTTTTGCACGAGTACGACTCCCACAGCGGGATGGCCCGCTTTGTCTCCCGGCTGGGCCGGGTCTACCAGAAATACCGCGCCCTCTACGAGATCGACGACAGCTGGGAGGGGTTCCAGTGGCTGAGCGTGAACGACAACCAGCAGAGTTGTCTGGCCTTCCTGCGGCGCTCCAAGCCCTGGAGGGGGAAGGTGCAGCAGGTTTTGTGCGCCTTCAACTTCACCCCGGTGGTGCGCAGCGAGTACCGGCTGGGAATGCCCTGCCAGGGCGTTTTGCGGGAGATCCTCTCCAGCGACGACCGGCGGTACGGCGGCAGCGACGTGCGAAACCGGGAGGAGATCCACACCATGTTTATTCCCTGCGGGGATTTCGCGGCCTCGGCGGAGATCACCTTGCCGCCCCTGGGCGCCGCATATTTTGAGTTTATACCGGACGAGGAAAACAAAGATATTTAGGAGGCATTGAGAGATGGTTGTGAAAAAACAGTGTGTGGCAATGTTGCTGGCCGGCGGGCAGGGGAGCCGTCTGGGCGCCCTGACCAAAAAGCGGGCCAAACCTGCCGTCCCCTATGGAGGCAAGTACAAAATCATCGACTTCCCCCTCTCCAACTGTGTCAATTCCGGCATCGACACGGTGGGGGTGTTGACCCAGTACGAGCCGCTGGAGCTCAACGAGTACATCGGCACCGGGGCCCCCTGGGACCTGGACGTGACCGCCGGCGGCGCCCTGGTGCTGCCGCCCTATGTGTCCGGCCAGAAGGGGGAGTGGTACTCCGGCACCGCCAACGCCATCTACCAGAACATCCCCTTCATCGAGCGCTATGACCCCGACTACATACTGGTGCTCTCGGGCGACCACATCTACAAGATGGACTACTCGGATATGCTGGACTTCCACCGCAAGAAGGGCGCCGACGCCACCATCGCCGTCATCGAGGTGCCGATGGAGGAGGCCTCCCGCTTCGGCATCATGAACACCGACGAGGAGGGCAAGATCGTCGAATTCGAGGAGAAGCCCCCGGTGCCCAAGTCCAACACCGCCTCCATGGGCATCTACATCTTCAACTGGAAGACCATCCGCAGCTACCTGATGCAGGACAACGACGACCCCCACTCGGACAACGACTTCGGCAAGAACATCATCCCCGCCATGCTGACCGCAGGGGAGAAGCTCTATGCCTACGTTTTCAAGGGCTACTGGAAGGACGTGGGGACCATCGACAGCCTCTGGGAGTCGAACATGGAGCTGCTCGACGACAGCCCCCAACTGGACCTGCACGCCGACTGGTTCAGGATTTTCAGCCGCAACTACGCCCTGCCCCCCCACTACGTGGGCGAGAGCGGCAAGGTGGTCAACTCCATCATCGGCGACGGCTGTAAGATCTACGGCGAGGTGGTCAACTCGGTCATCTCCCCGGGCGTGGTCATCGGCCGGGGCAGCGTGGTCCGGGACAGCATCATCATGAAGGAGACCGAGATCGGCAAGAGCTGCACGGTGAACAAGTCGATCCTCGACGAGGAAGTGACCCTGGAGGACAACGTCTATATCGGCGGCGAGCAGAAGATCACGGTGGTGGGCACCGGGGTGTACGCCACCAAGGGCGCCATCATCTCGGAGGGCGACATGATCGAGCCCAACCGGGTTCTCAAACAGGATTAGGGGAGGACAAAACAATGCGCAAAGACGTATTCGGCCTGGTGTATGCAGGCGAGGAAAACATCAACTTGAGAGAGCTGGTCAATCTGCGCTCGGTCTCGGCCCTGCCGGTGGGCGGGCGGTACCGGGTCATCGACTTCACCCTCTCGAACATGGTCAATTCGGGCATCCGCAACATCGGCATCATCCCCAAGAAAAACTACCAGTCCCTCATCGACCACGTGGGTTCGGGCAAGGACTGGAACCTGGACCGCAAGACCGACGGGCTGTTCATCCTGCCCCCCTACGACACCTTTGAAAACACCGGCAGCTACAACGGGCTGGTGGACACCCTCAAGGGCGCGTCTGCCTATATCCGCCGGGCCCCCCAGAAATACTGCCTGCTCACCGGCTCCTTCACCCTCTTCAACTGCGACTACTACGGGATGTTCGAGCGCCACATGGACACCGGGGCCGACATCACCATGCTCTACAACGAAGAGCCCACCTGCGCCGAGAAGGGGGCCCACTTCAAGGACCTGCGGCTGACCATGAACGACGACGGCCGGATCACCGACATGCAGTACCGCTCAGAGAAATCCAGCCAGAAAAAGGTGGGGATGGACGTCTACCTGGTCCGCAAGGACCTGCTGGAATACCTGGTGGACGACGCCATGGCCCACGGCAAGTACAACTTCGTCACCGACGTGCTCATCAAAAACCTCAAGCACCTGAAGATCTACGGCTACAAGCACGGCGGCTATGTCTCCCGCCTGAGCTCGGCCGCCTCCTACCAGCAGCTGAACATGGACTTTCTCAAACCCGAGGTGCAGGACGACCTCTTCTGCAAAGAGCGGCCGATCTACACCAAGGTCAAGGACGGGGCGCCGGCCAAGTACGGCAGCGAGGCCCTGGTGAAAAACAGCCTCATCGGCTCGGGCTGCGTCATCGAGGGCGAGGTGGAGAACTCGGTCCTCTTCCGCGGGGTCTATGTGGGCAAGGGGGCAAAAATCAAAAACAGCATCGTCATGCAGGACAGCCGGATCTACGAGAACACCTCGCTGGACCAGGTGATCGTGGATAAGCGGGTCAACGTGCGGCCGTACTCCAACCTGGTGGGCAGCCAGGAGTACCCCCTGATCATCCCGAAAGGAGCGGTGGTCTAGATGGCGGAAAAGCGGGTCAAAGTATTGCTGGCCGGGGCGGAATGCGCCCCCTTCGCCAAAATCGGCGGGCTGGCCGACGTGCTGGGCACCCTGCCGCAGGAACTCATCCGGCTGGGGATGGACGCGCGGGTTATCCTGCCCTTCCACAGCCAGATCAAGGCCAAGTACGCCGAGAAGACCGAGCACGTGGCGGACTTTCACATCGACCTGGGCTGGCGCAAGGACAAGTACGTGGGGGTCGAAAAGCTGGTCAAGGACAAGGTGACCTACTACTTCATCGACTCCAACGACTACTTCTCCGGCCCGGTCTACAAGGGCGGCATGGAGGAGGGCGAACAGTACGCCTTCTTCAGCCGGGCGGTGATCGAGTGCCTGGACAAGATCGGCTTTATGCCCGACTTGCTGCAGTGCAACGACTGGCACACCGCCGTCATCCCCATGCTCATCAAGACCCAGTACGAGGGCCGTCCCCAGGGGAAGATCAAGACCGTCTACACCATGCACAACCTGATGTACCAGGGCGTCTTCAGCTTTGGCACGGTGCAGGATTGGCTGAACATCGACAGCCGCTACTACCACCCCGACTACATGGAGCTCAACGGCTGCGCCAACTTCGTCAAGTCGGCCCTGGTGTTTGCCGACAAGCTCTCCACCGTTTCCCCCTCCTACGCCGAGGAGATCAAGACCCCCTACTACGCCTGTAACCTGGAGGGGATGCTCAACAAGCGGGCGGGCGACCTGGTGGGCATTGTCAACGGCATCGACATAAACGAGTGGGACCCCGCCACCGACCCCCACACCCCCTACCACTTTGACAGGAACGACCTCACCGGCAAACGCCAGAACAAAGAGGCCCTCTACCGGGAGCTGGGGCTCACCGTGCCGGTGGACACCCCCCTCATCGGGATGGTCTCGCGGATGACCGAGCAAAAGGGCTTTGACCTGGTGATGCGGGTCTTTGACGAGATCATGGAAGAGGATGTGGCCATTGTCTTAGTGGGCACCGGCGACTACAAGTACGAGCACTTTTTCTGGGAGATGGAGCGCAAGTACAAGGGCAGGGTCTGCTCCTACCTGGCTTACAGCAACGCGGTGGCCCACCGGGTCTACGCGGCCAGCGACCTGTTCCTCATGCCCTCTAAATTTGAGCCCTGCGGCATCTCGCAGATGATCGCCATGCGCTACGGCACCCTGCCGGTGGTGCGGGAGACCGGCGGCCTGCGGGACACCGTCTTCCCCTACGACGAGCAAAACGGCCAGGGCAACGGCTTCTCCTTTGCAAACTTTAACGCCCACGACATGCTCTACGTCATCCGCTATGCCCTGTCGGTGCTCGCCGACGAGGGCGCGCACAGGGAATTGGTAAATCACGCGCTGGATTGCGACAATTCCTTTGCAGTTTCGGCGGAAAAATACTATACTATGTTTATGGACGTTTTAAGGTAAGATCGCATACATGTGGAACACGAGACGCAACACTGAATTTTACTACCATCTACCATAGAAGGCTGCGCGGGTGAGGCTCCCCTGCCTCGCCCGCGCAGCTTGCCCTGCTTATCGGGGCGATGCCTGAAACGCAGTAACTTTTGCGGGAGGTACGAGATGAAATCGACCAAACAGACGCCCGAGGTGAAGGCCATCGCGGGCAAGCTCAAACGGCATTTCGGCAAGACCCTGGAGAACGCTACAAGGGAAGAGCTGTACAAGGCCAGCGCCATGTGCATCCGCGACGAGGTGGTGGACAAGTGGACCGCCGCCAACGCCGCGGTGGAGAAAAAGGGCCTGAAAAAGGTCTACTACATGTCCGCTGAGTTTTTGATGGGGCGGGCCTATATCAACAACCTGGTCAACCTGGGGCTGCTGGAGCGGTACAAGACCGCCTTTGCCAACCTGGGACTGGATGTCGAGGAGGTCGCCTCGCAGGAGCGGGACGCCGGCCTCGGCAACGGCGGTCTGGGCCGCCTGGCCGCCTGTTTCCTGGAATCGCTGGCCACCCTTGACCTGCCGGCCATGGGCTGCGGCATCCGCTACGAGTACGGGCTGTTCAAGCAACGCATCATCGACGGCGAGCAGGTGGAGATGGAGGACAACTGGCTGGAAGACGGCTGTGTCTGGGAGATCGAGCGCCCCGACGAAGAGGTGGAAGTCCACTTCGGCGGCGAGATCGTCGAGACCTGGACCGACCACAAGATGAAGGCCGAACACAAAAACTACTACACCGTGATGGCGGTGCCCTACGACATGCCGGTGGTGGGCTACAAGAGCAGGTGCCCGGCCACCCTGCGGCTCTGGAGTGCCCGGGCCAAAGACCGCTTTGACCTCAAGAGCTTCAACTCGGGCGACTACATGCAGGCCATGCAGGAGAGGGAGGCGGCCGAGGTCATCAGCAAGGTGCTCTACCCCGACGACAGCCACGAGCAGGGCAAACAGCTGCGCCTCAAGCAGTTTTACTTCATGACCTCCGCCACCATGCAAAACCTGGTGCGCACCCACAAGGAGCGCCACGGCGACCTGCACAGCCTGCCCAACTACGTGGCGGTGCAGATCAACGACACCCACCCCACCTTGGCCATGCCGGAACTGATGCGCATTTTGATGGACGAGGAGAACTACACCTGGGAAGAGGCCTACAACATCGTCTCCCGGATGTTCAACTACACCAACCACACCATCATGGCGGAGGCCCTGGAGTGCTGGGAGGAGGGGATGTTCAAGACCCTGCTGCCCCGCATCTACTCCATCGTGCAGGAGCTCAACCAGCGCTACTGCGAAAAGCTGAACCGCTACTACCCGGGAGACATGGACCGCATCAGCAATATGGCCATTGTGGCCTACGGCCAGATCCGGATGGCAAACCTCTGCGTGGCCGTCGCCCGCCGGGTCAACGGGGTGTCCCAGCTGCACGGGGCCATCCTCAAAAACGACCTCTTTGCCGACTCCTACAAAATCTACCCCCAGAAATACCTGGCCATCACCAACGGCATCACCCACCGACGCTGGCTGGCCGTGGCCAACCCGGCCCTGACCAAGCTGATGACCGAGACCATCGGCGACGGCTTCATCAAGGACTACCGCCAGTTTGACAAGCTGATGGAATACACCGAGGACGAGGCCTTTTTGGAGAAGTTCGCCGCCGTCAAGCAGCAGAACAAACAGCGGCTGGCCGACTACCTCCTGAAAAAGCAGGGGATCGAAGTCAACGTCAACTCGATTTTCGACGTGCAGGCCAAGCGGCTGCACGAGTACAAGCGGCAGCTTCTCAAGTGCCTGCACATCCTCTACCTCTACAACTCCCTGCAGCAAAACCCCGACGCGGTGACCACCCCCATCACCTTCTTCTTTGCCGCCAAGGCCGCCCCCGGGTATGCCCGGGCCAAGAGCATCATCCGCCTGATCAACACCATCGGCGAATTGGTGAATAACGACCCGGCCACCAAGGGCAAGCTGCAGGTGGTGTTCATCGAAAACTACGAGGTCTCCTCGGCCGAGGTGCTGATCCCCGCCACCGACATCAGCGAGCAGCTCTCCACCGCCGGGTTGGAGGCGTCGGGCACCGGCAACATGAAGTTCATGATGAACGGGGCCGTGACCATCGGCACCATGGACGGGGCCAACGTGGAGATCTACGACCAGGTGGGGCCGGAGAACATCTACATCTTCGGGGCCAACGTCAAAGAGATCAAGACCATGCAGACCTACAAGACCTACCGGCCCGGCGAGTACTTCGAGAAAAACCTCGACGTGCGCGCCGCCCTGGACCGCCTCATCGACGGCACCCTGCCGGGGGTCTCGGCCCACCGCTTCTCCGACCTCTACCAGTCGCTGCTCTTCGGCGATTACGACGGGGCCGACAAGTACTTTGTCCTCCACGACCTGCCCTCCTACATCGGCAAGTTCGCGCGGGCCTACAAAAAGTACTGCACCGACCCCAAGGGCTGGCAGAAGATGGCCGCCATCAACACCGCCAAGTCGGGGGTGTTCAGCAGCGACCGCACCATCACCGAGTACAACGACAAGATCTGGAAGCTGGAAAAACTGAAGTAAAGGCGGGACGAATATGAGTATCCCTTTGAAGCCGGAGGTGACTGCCCGGCACCTGAGCCTGGACAGCCGCTACCGCAGCCCTCTGGGGGCTATGCCCACCGGGGGAGAGGTGCGCCTTTGGCTGGAGATCACCGCAGGCCAGGTGGAGGGGGCCGCCCTCCGGGTCTACCGGGGCGACCGGTCCGAGGACATCCCCATGGCGCGGGAGGAGGACGGCCGCTACGCCGTCGACCTGGCGGTGGGGGAGAAGCCCTGCGTGCTCTGGTACCAGTTTGTGCTCACCCTGCCGGGGGGGCGGCACCTCTACTGCGGGTTGCCCTTTGGGCAGATGGCGGGGACCGGCTCTGTCTACACCGAGCCGCCGGCCAGCTTTCAGCTGACCGTCTACGACCGGGATTTTCAGACCCCCGACTGGGTGAAGAAGGGGGTCATGTACCAGATTTTCCCCGACCGCTTCAAACAGGGGGACCCCCGCAACGCCAGCAAGGGCCGCCGTTACCACGAGAAGATGGGGCGGACGGTGCGGATGCACGAGAGCTGGGACGAGCAGCCCGACTATCTGCCCGCCGAGGGGGAGACCTTCTACACCCCCTGCGACTATTTCGGCGGCGACCTGAAGGGGATCGAAGAATCCCTGCCCTACCTCAAGGAGATGGGGGTGACCGTCCTCTACTTGAACCCCATTGTGGAGGCCGACTCCAACCATCGCTACAACACCGGCGACTACAAGAAGGTGGACCCCCTGTTGGGGAGCAACGCCGCCTTTGCCAGCCTCTGTCTCAAGGCCAAGGAGTGCGGCATCCGCGTCCTCTGTGACGGGGTGTTCTCCCACACCGGCAGCGACAGCATCTACTTCAACAAACTGCAAAACTACAACAACCTGGGTGCCTACCAGGGGGAGCAGTCCCCCTACTACCGGTGGTTCGACTTCTTCGGCGACCGGGAACACTACCGCAGCTGGTGGGGGTTTGACACCCTGCCCGAGGTCAACGAGGGCGAACCCAGCTGGCAGGAGTACGTGATCACCGGCAAGGGCAGCGTCTTTGACTGCTGGCTGCGGCTGGGGGCCTCCGGCTTCCGGTTGGACGTGGCAGACGAGCTGCCCGACGAGGTCATCTCCCTGATGCGCAAAAAGGTCAAGTCCCGCAGCGAGGACAACCTGCTGCTGGGCGAGGTCTGGGAGGACGCCACCATCAAGGAGAGCTACGGCCACAAGCGCCAGTACGCCCTGGGCCGGGGGCTCGACAGCGTGATGAACTACCCCTTTCGGGGGGCGGTCATCGACTACCTGTTGGAAAAGTCCACCGCGCTGGAGCTGCGGGACTTCCTCTGCGCCCAGCAGGGCAACTACCCCAAACCCATGTATTACAGCCTGATGAACCTGCTCTCCTCCCACGACGTGGCCCGCATCCGCACGGTGCTGGGCACCGAGATCGACGGGGAGGGGATGGACCGGCCCGACCAGGCCGCGTTCCTGCAGGGCATCGGCGACTACGAGGCCGCCCAGGGCAAAGGGCGCACCCGCCTGGCCATGGCACTGCAGTTCGCCGTCCCCGGCATCCCCAGCACCTACTACGGCGACGAGTGGGGGATGCAGGGGCTCAAGGACCCCTTCAACCGGGCCCCCTTCCGCCCCGAGGGGGAGGGGGAACTGCACCAGGTGGTGCAGCGGCTGGGCTCCCTGCGGGCCGCCACCCCCGCCCTGCAGACCGGCCACGCGGCCTTCTTCGCCCCCGCCCACGAGGTCATTGGGGTGCTGCGCTTCTGCCTGGACGGGCAGGACGCCTTTGGCAAGGCGGCGGAGGACGGCACCTACCTGGTGCTCTGCAACCGGGACGAGGTGGAGCAGGAGTTGACCGTTGACCTGCACCAGCCCTTCCCCGGGCTGGACGAGCCGGTTTTGGCGCGGCTGCGCGACGAGCCCTACACGGTGGCGGAAAATGTCTTGAGCGGCGTCATCTCCCCGGTGGAAGAGGGGAAGGTCACCCTGACCCTGCCGGCGGAGGACTTCGTCGTCTACCGGGTCCGCTAGAGAGCGGGCGAACGATCAGAGAAAAGAGCGGGGACCGTCCAGACGGACGGTCCCCGCTTTCCTTTTGTCAAAGAAATCCCTCGGCTGTGCAGAGGGTCCAGAGAAGCTTTCGCAAGGGGCCAAAAATGGAAACCTCTTTTGTTGGAAAAAGAGCGCGGTCTGCCAACTAGGCAAAAGTATTTAAGAGAAGGACATCAAAGCAGAAGGCGGTCTTGACCCAATGCACGTGCCCGCAGAGAGGCCGCTCCAAACGAGCGTTTCCAGCTCCGCAGGGTTCCTCAAGGGAAAAAACAGCATGATCGTCCTCGCGCGGTATGCAAATCTGAAGTGCAAATAGGGCGACCGGCAGTTGGGTGTCGGGCGCACTGCGTTGACACCGCAGGCAAGTATGGAAAAAAGATAGCGGAGTATATCCAAAATCAATTCAAAGACACAGATCAACTGGCAATAAAAGAACAGGTGGACCCGTTTACGGACAGCAGGCAAGGGGGTGGCAGGGCGTGCCAACGCCTTGAGGTGCGGCCGATAACGCAGGGCCCTGCCCGCATGTGTGGGGCCGCCAGCTCTGCCGGTGGGCCCCTCTTTGCCCGGAAAATGGGATTCCCCCAAAAAAGGGGGAGAGCCCGGCGCATCGACTGCGCCGGGCTCTCTTTATTTCCCGCACCGGTCAAAACCGGATCGGGGGGTATAGGACTGCCGAAAAGTTATTGGGCGGTGGCGGCGTCGGGGTCTTCTCTCTCGCCGCTGTCCTTCCGCCGTTTGATGGAGAGAACGGTGACGACCAGCTGGATCGCGGCAATCAGGGCCATGAGCAGGGTCCAGCGGTCGGTAAAGACCATGGGGTTGTGGATGTTCTCGGTGAGGAGGAAGGCCACAATGGAGCCGATGGCCGGCAGCAGGCTGAACACTCGCCAGAAGCCCTTGCGCTTGAGCTGCTCCTTCTCCGCTTCACCCTCGCAGGCCGGTGCGCCCTCTTCCCTCTCCTCTTTCCGCTTTTTCTTGCCGATAAAGTAGAAGACCAGCAGCAGGAGCGAGGCGACGGTGGTGGCGATGGCCAGGATCAGGTTGAGCAGCGCCCAGGAGGGGAAGACCGACTGCGGGGTCTCGGGGTCGGGGATCTCCACGTCGACAGCGGGCGTCTGGGCCTCGGGGGTTTCCGGGTCAGGGATCTCCACTTCAGGGGTCTCGGGGGCGATAGGGATGACGGGGGCAACCGGGCCGGCCGGCGTCGCGTCGGGCGGGGTCACCACCGGGGTCACCGGCGAAACGGGGGTGGGAGGGGTGGCCGGGGTGTCGGGGGCCGGGGGATCGACAGGGGGAACGACGGGGATTTCCACCGCCGAGTAGAGGACCCGGATCACAGCGCCGCTGCGAACGGTCGCGGGCAGACGCTCCGGGGCGTACCCGCGGAAGGTGTACCACGCGTACTGGTTGGGGGCGATCGCCTCCACCGCCAGGGTATCGTCGGCGCCCGCCCAGACTTGGCGCTCAACGCGCTGGGTGTCGCGGGGGGCGTCCTCCCCGTCAAGCCAGTGTTCGACGGTGTAGGAGAGGGTCTTGGTCTGTCTGTCGTCCTGCCGGTAGTAGAGGGCGATCACCCCGCCATTTTCAATCGTGTCCGGCAGTTCGGCCGGGCTGGTATGGTCCGGGGTATAGCCGGTATAGGTGCGGGGGGAGAGGGGGGCCACCGCCAGGGTGTCGGCAGCGCCTGCCCAGACCTGGGCGGTCACCGTGTCCACATCGCGGGGGGCGCTCTCGCCCTCGACCCAGTGCTCGACGGTGTAGGAGAGGGTCTTGACCTTGCTCTCGTCCGCGCCGTAGAGGGCGCGGATCACGCTGCCGTTCTCCACCGCCTCGGGCAGGGTCTCGGGGTCGGTGCCGAGGAATTGGTAGTTTTCAATGTTCCGGGAAGTGACGGGCTGGACTGCCAGGGTATTTTGGTGCAGGGGCACCTGGGCGCTGACCGTCTCGGTGGCCCGGGGCGACTGCTCGCCCTCGACCCAGTGCTCAACGGTGTAGGAGACCAGGTGGCTCGGCGCGCGCTCGGTGAAGCGGATGTGGTCGATGTTGACCAGCTGGCTGCCGCTGAGGGGGTAGACCGCATCGCGGCCGTCCGCGCTGGGGTAGTCGGTGTAGCGGTCGCCGTACTGGCTGTCGCTGTTGCGCAGATAGGCGGTGCCGTCGCCCGTCGAGAGGGCAAAGGAGTGATAGACCCTCCGCCCGACGGTGGATTTGTGTACAAGGGGGTTGATGGGCAGATGCAGACCGGCAATCACCTGACCGCTGCCGTCGAGGAGCTGCAGTGCCGTCTCGGTGTCCAGGGTCAGTTCGTTGTCTGCCTTTACAAAGCTGCCGCTCTCCGAGAAGCCGTCAAAGCGGCCGTTCAAAATGCCTTTGACGCCGGAGAGGTCGCTGTTTTTGCGGTCGATGGCCCACTTCTCGCCGGAGGCATAGGCCTCGAGGGCAACCGTGGGGTCGATGGAGATGGTGCTGCCGTCGGCATAGCCGCCCCCGCCGATCGCCGCTGCCGAGGGGCCGCCCACCGCTTTGACGCGGGCGCTGTTTTGGAGGGCGATGGCGCCGCCGTCCACCGCCCGGCCGCCGCCGATGCCGGCGCCGGAGGAGCCGCCGAAAGCCTCGATCCTGCCGCCGGAGATGGCGATGCGCTCGATTTTGTTGTCGGAACTCAGGGAGTTGCCGCCGCCGATGCCGGCCCCGGAATTGCCGCCCTTGGCGGTGATGGTGCCGCTCAAGATGGAGATGGCGCCGCTGTTGTTGCCGTTGCCCCCACCGATGCCGGCCGAAGAGGGGCCGCCGGTGGCGCGGACGACGAGGGCGCTGTCGCTGCCCCCCTCGGTGCCCAAGGTGATGTCCCCGGCGCTGGAGAGGGAGCTGGAGCGCATGCCGCAGCCGATGCCCGCCCCGCCGAAGGAGCCGTCTGACACCCCGCCGCCGATGGCGGTGATATTCCCGGCGGTGATGGTGACCTGGTTTCTCCCCTTGGCGGAGAAGGGGTACTCGCCCGAGCCGATACCCGCCGCGCCCGAACCGCCGGTGGCCTCGATGGTGCCGCCGGAGATGTTCACGTGGGCGATGCGCTGAAAGCCGCCGCCGATCCCGGCGCCCTGTGTGCCGCCCGCAGCGGTGATTTGGCCGGAAGTGATGGAGATATAGGCCGCAATGCTGCCCTCCTCATAGGAGTTGCAGCCGTTGGAGCCGCCGCCGATGCCAGCGCCGCCGCCGTTGCCGGTGGCGTTGATTTTACCGCCGGAGATGGCGATGGTGCCGCCAAAGCTGCCGTCGCCGCCGCCAATGCCGGCTGCGCGGCTGCCGCCAATGGCGGTGATGTCGCCGGAGGCAATGGCGATGTTCCCCGCAGCGGTGCGGGCGCCGGAGCCGATGCCCGCCGCCGAGCTGCCGCCCTGTGCGGTGAGCGCGCCGCTGCCGGCGAGGATGAGGGCGCTGTCGCCCGCCACCTGGATGCCGGGCCGGCCGCTGCCGCCGGTGAGACGGTTGGTCTGCGCCAGGGCGATGCGGGCGCTGCCGCCGGCCACCGAGACGGGCGCCTTGTTGGCCGCAGCGGCGATGGTCACCCCGCGCAGAGTGACATCGGTCATCTGGCCCGCCGTTCCAGTCAGGGTCACGGTGTTGGCAGTGCTGCCCTCTCGCTGGGAGATGACCGGGTGGTCGTCGAGGACCTCGGCCCTGTCACCCTGCGTCAGGTACTGGTGGCCGTCGGCCTTGGCGGTGACGGCGATGTCGCCGTCGTCGAGATACCAGACCCCCTCCTCGCGCTGGGCCGGAGCGGCCAGCACGGCGGTGGACATCCCCAACACCATGGCAGCGGACAGAGCCGCCGCCAAAAAGCGCTGGGCCGCCCTCTGGCCGGGCCGGCGCTTCTCTATTCTGGGCGAACGCTGTTTCATTCTGCTCATTCCTTTCTCCTGTGGAGGGTGCGAATACGGCATCCTTCTCTTCTCTCTGTCACCATCCTATCAGCGCACGGTCACGAATGCGGTCACGAAACAGAGAAGTTTTGAAAAAGATTGGAAAATATTTAACCCATCTTCCGAACATGAGGTCGGCCTCACGGGGGGGGAATTGCCTAATATGGCGCAAAAAGAGAGGGCGCGCGGCCCAAAAAGCCGCGCGCCCTCCCCAAAAGGCGAAAAATGGGAAATGGTTATTTGGTCAGCTCATCCATCAGGGTGCTGACGGCCGTGACCAGCTTGTCAAACTTTTCGTCCGCCTCGGCCTGGGTCTTGCCGCTGGCCGAGAGGTAGGCCTTCAGCTTGGGTTCGGTGCCCGAGGGGCGGAGGATGAAGCTGCCCCCGTCGATCTGGTAGCTGAGCACGTCCGACTTGGGCAGGGTGATGGCGCTCTCCTCACCGGTGGCGCAGTTCACCTGTTTTTGCAGCAGGTAATCGGCGTAGGCGGTGATGGGGTAACCGGCGATCTCCTTGGGGGCGTTGGCCCGCACGGTCTTGACCGCCCCCTGGATCTTGGCGATCCCCTCTTTGCCGGCCAGGGTCTTGGAGAGGACCTTCTCGTCGAAATAGCCGTACTTCTCGTAGAGGGCGCAGAGGGCGTCGTAGAGGTTCATCCCCTTCTCGGCGTAGTAGCAGGCCATCTCGGTGGTGAGGGTGGCGGCGATGCAGGCGTCCTTGTCCCGCACGAAGGTGCCGCTGAGATAGCCGAAGCTCTCCTCAAAGCCAAAGAGGAAGGTCCCCTTGCCGGTGCGCTCGCTGAGCTTGATCTGCTCGGCGATGAACTTGAAGCCGGTGAGCACCCGGCGCAGCTCCACCCCGTAGTGGGCGGCGATGACGTCGGCCATCTCGGTGGAGACGATGGACTTGACCACGAACTCGTCGCCCTTGCGGTCGCCGGTTTTCTGGGAGAGGATGTAGTCCAGCAGCAGCACCCCGATCTGGTTGCCGGTGAGCACCTGGAAGGAGCCGTCCTTCTGCCGCACGGCCACCCCCAGCCGGTCACAGTCGGGGTCGGTGGCCAGCAGCATGTCGGCCCCCACCTGGTTGGCCAGTTCGGTGGCCAGCACAAAGGCGGCGGGGTCCTCGGGGTTGGGGGCGCTCACGGTGGGGAATTTGGGGTCGGGCAGCTCCTGCTCCTTCACCACGTAGAGGTGCTGGAAACCCAGCCGCCCCAGCACGGTGCGGACCGGGATGTTGCCGGTGCCGTGCAGCGGAGTGTAGACGATGTTGAGGGAGTCCTTCTGGGCGTCGATGGCCGAGCGGTTGATGCAGACCGAGAGCACGTCCTGGTAGTACTGCTCGTCGATCTCCTTGCCGATGAAGTGCAGCAGCCCCGCCTCCTCGGCGGCCTTCTGCTCCATGGGGGCGACCGAGAAGATGTCGGTGATCTTTTCGATGTAGCCGGTGACGGTGGCCGCGTCCTCCACGGCCAGCTGGCCGCCGTCCTCCCCGTAGACCTTGTAGCCGTTGTACTGGGGCGGGTTGTGGCTGGCGGTGATGACCACCCCGGCGATGCAGCCCAGCTTCAGCACCGCGTAGGAGAGCTGGGGCACCGAGTGCAGGCACTCGTAGAGGTAGACCTTGACGCCGTTTTGGCAGAGGACCAGGGCGGTCTCCAGGGCGAAGCGGTCGCTGTACAGCCGGGAGTCGTAGGCGATGGCCACCCCCCGGTCGGCCCCGCCGATCTCGTTGATGTAGTCGGCCAGCCCCTTGGTGGCCTGGCGGACGGTGAAGATGTTCATCCGGTTGGTGCCCAGGCCGATGGTGCCCCGCATGCCGGCGGTGCCAAACTCCAGCGGCTTGTAGAAGCTGTCCTCGCAGAGGGCGTCGTCGGCGCCGATCTGGGTCAGCTCCCCCTCGTATTCGGTGCCCTTCAGGGCGGCGCTCCAGGCCGCATAGGTGTCCTTGTAGCTCATGGTCATTTCCTTCCTTTCCCGTTTGGTCTCAAAAGAGAGGTGTATTCCCTCAGCGACCGGCGGGCAACCGCCCATACGCCGCTGTCTTTTGACGAAGTGACTCTGCCAGTTCGGGCCCCAGGGCCCCAGGGGTCAGCCGCCAGCACCAGTTGCCGCCGGTGGTGGAGGGGGTGTTCATCCGCGCCTCGCTCCCCAGCTCCAGCAGGTCCTGCACCTGAAAGATGCAGAGATCGCAGACGCTGGCGAGGGCGGCCCGCAGAAAGGGGGCACTGCACCCCTCCTCCGGCAGAAAACCCAGGTAGTCGGCGGCGTATTGGCGGGTGTGTTCCCCCGCCTTTTCAAACCAGCCGGCCAGGGTGTCGTTGTCGTGGGTGCCGATGTAGACCACGCTGTTTGCCCGGTGGTTGTGGGGGAGATAGGCGTTGTCGCTCCCCCCGTCAAAGGCGAACTGCAGCACCTTCATCCCCGGGAAACCGGCTGCCTCCAGCAGCTCATGGACATCGGGGGTCAGGTAGCCCAGGTCCTCGGCAATCAGGGGCAGGCCGTCGCCCAGCGCCTTTTTCAGGGCCTGAAAGAAGGGGAGGCCCGGCCCGGTCTCCCAGTGGCCGCCCTGGGCGGTCTCGTCCCCAAAGGGGATGGCCCAAAAGCTAGAGAAGCCCCGGAAGTGGTCGATGCGCACCAGGTCGCAGCACTGCAGCTGCAGCCCCAGCCGCTGGATCCACCAGCGGTAGCCCGAGCGCTTCATCCGCTCCCAGTCGTAGAGGGGGTTGCCCCAGAGCTGGCCGGTGGGGGAGAAGTAGTCGGGTGGGCAGCCGGCCACAAAGCGGGGCTGCCGCTCCTCGTCGAGCCAGAAGAGCTGGGGGTTGGCCCAGACGTCGGCCGAGTCCATAGACACGTAGAGGGGGATGTCGCCGATGATGCCCACCCCCCGGGCGGCGGCGTACTCCTTGAGGGCGGCCCACTGCTTGAAAAAGAGGTATTGCAGGTATTTGTGGTAGGCAATGTCGTCCTTTAAAAGGGTGCGGTAGCGGCGCAGGGCGGCGGGTTCCCGCAGGCGGATGTCCTCCTCCCACTCCTGCCAGGGGCGGCCACCAAAGTGGCCCTTGAGGGCCATAAAGAGGGCATAGTCCCCCAGCCAGTGGATGTGTTTGCGGCAAAAGGCGAGAAAGCCCGACTGGTCGGTCTGCTTTTTGGCCCGCTGGTAGGCGGCGCGCAACACTCCCTCCCGGTGCTGGTAGATGCGGCCGTAATCCACCTGCTGGGGGTCGTCTCCCCAGTCGGGGGCCGCCGCCTCTTCTGGGCGGAGGAGGCCCTCCTCCGCCAGGGTGTCCAGGTCGATGAAGTAGGGGTTGCCGGCGAAGGCCGAAAAGGGCTGGTAGGGGGAGTCCCCGTAGCTGGTGGGGCCGATGGGCAGTACCTGCCACCACCGCTGCCCGCTGTGGTGCAGAAAGTCGATCCAATCCCGGGCCGCCTGCCCCAGGGTGCCGATGCCGTGGGGCGAGGGAAGGCTGGTGACAGGGCACAAAACGCCGCTGCTTCGTTCCATGAATACGCTCCTCAAAAGGCGCCGCCAATTGCAAAAAGAGCAGAGAAAACCCCGCTCATATAGGAATATGCCAAAAAATTTGGAATATATTTGTACGTGTTACACGAAAACACAAAAGGCGAGAACCGTTAATTTGTTTATTTTATTCTACGGCTTTTTTCCCTGCAAGTCAATATCTGGGAGGCATTTTCGGGGGCACTGGAGGCGGGGGAAAGGAGCGGTCAAAAAAGGGGAGAGACGGTTGACAAGGCAGGGGAGATGTGATATAGTAGACACCGTCAAAGACAGTCGGTGTTGATGGCGCGTAGGACCCACCCGTTCCCATCCCGAACACGGAAGTTAAGCTACGCAGCGCTGAAGATACTTGGCGGGAAGCTGCCTGGGAAAATAGGGCGATGCCGACACAAAAGCGGCCTGTGAAAACAGGCCGCTTTTTTCTTTACGCATTATCCCAGGCGCATATCGCCCGCCGCACCCCCCACCGGGCGTCTCCACCCCGGCAGTGAAAGGAAAGGCTTTTGCTGTGGGTTTGAAGTAACCGGCGGCAGGGGGGGAAGTGCCGGGGTGGTACCAGTCGCTCTCATCTGTGCCGCCGAGGTCATCTGGCGGGGAGGATATGGTTTTTAGGGGGAGGGGAGCGGGCCAGCCGCCGAAAAAGGGCGGGCAGGGGTGCCTGCCGCTCGCTGGGATTGGGAGAGAAGGAGCCTGTTGCCAACCCCAGTTGGGCTGTTGCCCCTTCTCTCTGGTCCTTTCCCCACGCGGTCGGGGCCTCGCCCGCTCCACTTGGGCCGCGCTTTTCTTGGTTGGGGCTCGCCCCTCCCGGCGGCCCCTTGTCTTTTTCAGATGAAACTTGTTCCCCTCCGTTGGGGGTCCGTTTTCCCGGTTGGAGGCCGCCTCTCCCGATGGGGCCCCACCATTTTCGGTCAGGCCCCATACCCGGCTGGACGCCCGCCCTTTCGAGTTGGACTTTGGATTTCCGAGCGGAGCGCCGCCCTCTTCGAGGACCCCTGACCCGGGGACCTCGAAAAGGGGGAGGAGTTTTTGGAAGGCTGGGGCAGCCCCCCACCGTCCGCCGTGGGCGCGGCGGGGCGCGGGGAGAGCCCACGACGGGGCGCTGCCGCCGGGTAGAAGCCCCCTTTTTAAAGGTTTGCCCACAAAATATAAAAAAACTTTGCAAAAGTTGAAGACAGGGGCGGCCCTCGATCGTTTTATAGACAGAGCCGCCTGAAAGGAGGGAATGCCAGGGATGCGGGAGAGCGAATTTGAAGAGCTGATGAAGCAGTACCAAAACCTGGTATTCACCGTCTGCTACCAGCTGGTGGAGGACTACCAGGAAGCGCAGAACCTGACCCAGGAGACCTTTTTGGCGGCCTATCGCTTTGTCGACAACTGCGAGGGCAAACACATCCGCCCCTGGCTCTGCCGAGTGGCGGCCAACAAGGCCAAGGACTTTTTAAAGAGCAGCTACCGCCGCCGCACCCAGCTCGACGGCGAGGGGGCGCTGGCCGCAGGGATGGCCGACCCCTCCCCGCCGCCAGAACAGCAGTACATACAGCGGGAGTCGCAGGAGCGGGTGGCCGCCGCCATCGAGGGGCTGAAAGAGCCCTACCGCAGTGTGCTGGCCCTCTCCCTATTAGAGGAGAGGACCGCCACCGAGATCGCCGTCACCCTGGGTCGCCCCCTGAAAACGGTGCAGACCCAGCTGACCAGAGGGCGGGAACGGCTGAAAAAACAACTGGAAGGGGAGAGGGAAGATGACGCTGTTTGACCGAGATGGACACCTGACCGGCCAGGCCCTTGCGGCCTTGCAGGCCGGTGGCCTGCCCGAGGAGAGCCGCCTCGAAGTGGCCGAGCACCTGGCCAGCTGTGACCGCTGTGTGGCCGCCTACAGCGCGCTGCTCTCCCCCGAAGGGCTGCTGACCCCGCGGGAGCCGGTCGCCCCCCGGGTGATGGAGACCCTGCGCCGGCGGGAGCGCCGCCTCCAGCTGCGCCAGTGGGGCACCATGGCGGTGGCCGCCTGCCTGGCCATTGTCTTTTGGGTGTCGGGGGTCTTTACCGGCAGCTTTTGGTCCCGCACCGAGGGGGAGGAGGACACTCCCTCCCTGGCGCGGCAGACCGCGGCCTTTGTGGATCAGGTGAGCCAGAAGACCGGCGACCTGATGAACCGATTTGATTTGAGAGAGGTATTTCAAAATGAGAAAGAGTAAATTTTTGACCTTCTTCTGGTCCCTCCTCCCCGGCGCGGGGCAGATGTATCTGGGGCTGATGCGCCGCGGCGTCTCGCTGATGGCCCTCTTCTTTGGGGCCATCGCCGTCTCGGGGTGGCTGAACATCGGGCTCTTCCTCTTCGCCATCCCGGTGATTTGGTTCTACGCCTTCTTCGACTCCATGAACCTGGGCAGCCTCCCCTACGACGCCCTGCAGTACCGCCGCGCCTGCGACGATTTCCTCTGGAAACCCAGCGACATGGAGGGGCTGAAAAAGCGGTTGGGCGGCAAGACCCAGATCTGGGCCGGCCTGGGCTGTATCGCCCTGGGGCTGTATGTGCTGCTGGACAATCTGCTGATGCCCTACCTGCGGCGGGCCCTGGCTCACTCGGGCCTGTTCTGGGACATTGTCAACAGCCTGCCCACCCTGGTGGTGGCGCTGGCGGTCATCGCCTTGGGGTTCTACCTGGTGATCGGCCGGAACAAGCGGGAGAAGGAGATCCCCTTTGTCCCCTATCAAGGAGAGGAGGAGAGCGAGCATGACGGAGAGTAACACCCCCCGCGACGAGCGCAGAGAGGACCCCTTTGCCGCGGGCGCTCCCCGGCAGGAGGGGGCCGGCGATCCCCAGTCGGGCCCTGTGCCCGGCGGCCAGACCCCGCCCCCCAATGGCGGCCCCTGGCAGGGCCCCGGATACGGCGCGCCTGTGGGGCAGGTGCCGGTCTACCCGGTCCCGCCCCGCGACAAGCGGCGCCGGGTGGGCACCTTCAGCCTGGGGTTGGCCCTCATCTACGCCGGCGCCCTGGCCATCCTCAACCTGGTGATCCCCAACTTCCATCTCCTGAGCGCCCTGCGCTGGGCCCCGCTGCTGCTGGTGGTCCTGGGGCTGGAAATCATCGCCTCCCACGTGATTTTGCGGGGAGAGCGGTTCAAGTACGACTTTCTCAGCGGCTTTCTCTGCCTCATGCTGACATTGGCGGGGGTGGGGGCGGCGGCCGCCACCCCCCTGCTGGACTACTACACCCCCCAGCGGGCGATGGCCGAGCGGCGGGTGGAGCGCCAGCTGGAAGAGCAGCTGTACGAGCAGCTGAAGGGCGACGCGCAGATCGCCGGGATGAGCGTCTGGGTGGACATCCGCGACCCCCAGGTGGGGGAGGAGTTCTCCACCGGCGATCTGGGCGACCTGGACAGCGTGCACCTGGACCTGAGATTACAGGGCGAGTTTGCCGACAAGCTGGCCTTTGCCACCGCCGTGCGGGGGATACTGGACCAACTGGATGCGCTGGGGGTGCGGATGGACCGGATCTCCTTTACCGCCGAGGGAAATCGGGTCGCTTACAGCTTACAGGTACAGGATCAGTTTCAGCTGCACATGCGCACCGACTTGCTGGAAAAACAGGTCGTCGTCCACGGCGATCCCGTCGACGAAGTCGACTAGTGCCATTTATAGAGAAAAGCCCTCTGCCGATCGGCAGAGGGCTTTTTGGCGCTTATCTTTTCTGGTCCGCCCGGTCGAGAACGTAGAGAAAGGCGGCGGCAATGGCCTCCTTGGGGATCACTGTCCCCAGCTTGGCGATGTCCAGGGGGTTGCGCAGCTCCCCCGCCATCCGCAGCGCCGCCTCCTGGGAGAGGGAGCGCTTTTTTCGCCTGGCCCAGACCGCCCGCCGCCCCTGCAGGGAGCGCAGAAAGCCGGCGGCGGTGTAGGTGGGGGTGTGGGGGACGGAGAAGAGCTCCCCCGCCACCTCGGCGCAGCGCAGGGCCATGTCCTCATAGTTGCGCAGCCGGTAGCCGTAGGGGCGAAAGAGGGTCCGCACCGTGCGCTGCAGGCCGATGCGGGTCAGGGGGGAGAGGCCGCCCAGCAGCGCCTCCAACTCGGCCCGGGTGATGCGCAGCAGGGGGAGGAGGGCATCCCCTTCCCCCCGGGCAAAGGTGTAGGCAAACCCGTCGCGCAGCCCAAGGGCCTTCCGCCCGTCCTGGGCCCCCACCGCCAGGTTGTGGCGGGCCTGCCGGGGGGAGAAGTCGAGCACCGGTCCCAGGTCCCAGTAGCAGTCGATGACCCGGGCGCGCTTGAGACTGCCCGGCCGCTTGACGCCGGGGGCGTGCAGGTCCACGGCCCAGATCTCGTCGGCCCCGCAGCGGCCGGCCAGCTCCACCGGCAGGTTGTCGTAGTAGCCCCCGTCCATGTAGAGTTTGCCGTCGATCTCCCAGCGCTGCAGGGCGGGGAAGAGGGAGCTGGACGCCATCAGATAGTCGATGAGCCTGCCCTCGGGGATGTCGCGGCAGAGCAGGGTACAGGGCTTGAGGGTGGGGTACTCCACCGTCACCAGCCCCAGCTCGGTGGGGGAGCGGCGCACCCGCCCCTCGTCGATGCAGTCCTCGAGCAGGGCCTTGAGGGGAGAGGTGTCGACGCCGCCGTTTTGCAGGTATTGGCTGACAAACCCCACCGCAGTGGTCACCGCCTCGCCGGGGGGGAGGGCGCTCAGGGACGCCGCGTCCAACTGCAGCACCGTCTCGGTGGTGATCTGCCGCCAGAGGGACTCCGCCCGGTCCAGGTCGCCCTGGGCGATGAGGGCGGCGTTGAGCGCCCCCACCGAGGTGCCGGTCACCACCCCGAAGGAGAGCCCTCCCTCCTCGGCCAGGGCCCGGTAGACCCCGATCTCGTAGGCCCCCCTGGCCCCGCCGCCGGACAGCACCAGTCCCCGCATGCCGTCGCCTCCCTTTCCTCTGCCCGCCCCGCGCTTGGCGGAGCGGGTTGTTTGGCTCTATTCTACCACAAGTCTGCCCCGCCCGGCCCTCCTTTTTGCAGGGGCCAAAATATACAGAGAATGCATTAAAAATGAATAATATGCCGTATAAATTTATATTTTTGCCGTTTCGCACAAAACAAAAGATATTTTATTGCGAATAATAGGCGGGAAAAGAGGGGAAAAGGGGTAGACAAACGGGTAATGCTTGCGTATAATTATACATGCACTCTCCCGAACGAAGGGGACAGCACCCCAAAACACACAAGGAGGAATTTCTCATGCCCGAAAAGATTGCCGACGCCGTTCAGCCAGATGCCTGGTACGAGGCGCTGCCCAGACCCCAGTACGCGACCCTGGAAGCAGTCGAGCAGCCCGACCCCTGGTTCTCGGTCTACAGATTGCCCTGCGACGTCTACGCCATCTACGAGCCGGGCCACTTCCAGGAGGTCATCTCCTACCTGGTCCTGGGCGGCGAGAAAGCCCTCCTCATCGATACCGGCATGGGGATGGGCAACATCAAAAAGGTAGTGGACTTTCTCACCGACAAGCCGCTGGTGGTGGTCAACACCCACAGCCATTTCGACCACATCGGCTGCAACTGGATGTTTGAGAAGGTGCACATCTACAACCACCCCGGCGCCATCAGACGGATGAAAGAGGGGCTCACCCACCAGGAGGTGGAGGACAACCTGAAACCCGGCTCCAACTGGATCCCCTACCCCGACGACTTTGTCCCCGAGGAGTACGCCATCAAGCCCTGCAACTACCAGCCCATCGAGAACGGGCACCAGTTTGACCTGGGCGGCCGGGTGCTCACCGCCTTCAACACCCCCGGGCACTCGCCCGACAGCATCATGCTCGCCGACGACGCAAACAAGCTGCTCTTCACCGGCGACACCTTCTACCCCGCCACCCTCTACGCCCACCTGGACTCCCACGACGGGCTCAAATCGGTCATCGACACCTACAAAAAGACCATGGAAGAGGTGGCCGCCAAGTACGGCGACTACACCCTCATCTGCTCCCACAACGAGCCCATGAGAGAGGGCAAGACCCTCGGCCAGGTGGCCGACGCCTTTGCCGCCATCGAGGCCGGCGACCTGCCCTACCAGGAGGATGAAAACCACCTGAAAAAGTACACCTTTGACGGCTTCTGCATCGTCACCCTGTAAGCCGCAAACCCATTTTGATAAAGAGCCGGGGAGAGAAAAGCCCGGCGGACATTGAGAGGAGAAACAAAAGATGAACGCAATCAAGAAGATCCTGGCGACCACCCTGGCGCTGAGCATCGGCGCCCTGTCCCTAGTCGGCTGTGGCGGCAAAAAGACCGAGGCCACCGGCAAGGCCTACGACAAAGAGGTCATGACCCCCGGCAAACTGGTGGTGGGCATCTCCGCCGACTACCCGCCCTACGAGTCCCTGGGGACCGATGGCAAGGTCGAGGGCTTTGACGTGGACATGGCAAACGAGCTGGCCAAGTACATGGGCAAAGACGGCAAGGCCATCGAGGTGGAGTTCAAGAACATGGACTTTCACAGCATCATCACCGCCCTGCAGGCCGGGCAGATCGACGTGGGCATCTCTGCCTTCACCTACGACCCTGATCGCGACTGCCTCTTCAGCGACACCTACCTGATCAGCGAGCAGCTGGTGGTGGTCAGCAAGGAGTCCGGCTACAAGAACCTGGACGACCTGACCGGCAAGAAGATCGGCGCCGGCACCGAGACCACCGGCGCCAAGGCCGCCGAGGAGAACATCAAAGACGCCAAGATCTCCAGCCCCGGCGACTACACCGTCATGTTTGAGGCCCTGAAGACCGGCGCTCTGGACGCGGTGGTCTGCGACGGCCAGGTGGCCAAGAACTACGTCGCCGCCAACAGCAGCCTGGAGATCCTCGGCGACCCCCTGGTGAAAGAGGAAAACCAGATCATCGTCAAAAACGGCAACAACGAACTGCTCAAAGAGATCAACAGCGCCATCGCCCAGTTCCTGGCTTCCGATGCGCCCCAGCAGCTCAAAGACAAGTGGGGGATCGAGGGCTAAGCGCCCCGCCCTGCGAGAAGTAATCGTTTTCAGCGGGCGGGCCCCGTGTCCCCCGGCGAACAGAGGAGGCAGGCCCCCGGGCCTGTCCTCTCGCCGTCTCGGGGTGTCCGCCGCCGACTAATTGAGTAAAGGATTGTTCTGATTATGGAAAAAATCTTTGCGGCAGACAATCTGCTGTTTATGGCCCGCTCCGCCGGCTGGTCCATCATCATCGCCATCTGCGCCCTGCTGGCCGGCACGGTGCTGGGCATTCTGGCGGCGGCGGCCCGCATCTCCAAGAGCAAGATCCTGCGGGCCATCTCCACGGTCTATGTGGAATTCATCCGCGGCACCCCCATGCTGGTGCAGATCCTCTTCTGGTTCCTGGGCTTCCCCGTCGTCTGCAAGGCGATCACCGGCTCGGCTGTGAACATCGACCCCTACGCCATCGGCATCATCGCCATGGGCATCAACAGCGGCGCCTACTCCTGTGAGCTCATCCGCTCGGCCATCATGGCCGTCGACCGGGGCCAGTGGGAGGCCGCCCAGTCCCTGGGGCTGAGCTACACCGGGATGATGCGCCACATCATCCTCCCCCAGGCCTTTAAGCGGATCGTGCCGCCTCTGGTCAGCGAGTTTGTCACCCTCATCAAAGACTCCTCCCTGATCTCCACCATCGGCGCGGTGGAGTTGACCCAGAGTGCCAAGGTGCTGGGCGCCCGGTACTACAACTTCATCCCCCCCCTGGCGCTGGCCTGTGTGGTCTACCTGACCCTGACCCTGACCATCTCCCACTTTGGCAAGAAGATTGAAAGGAAGTTGGCTGAAAGTGATTAAACTCGAACACATCAACAAGAGCTTCGGCTCTCTGCACGCGGTGAAAGACGCCAACCTGAATGTGGAGAAGGGGGAGATCATCTGCCTGATCGGCCCTTCGGGCTCGGGCAAATCGACCCTGCTGCGGTGCATCAACGGGCTGGAAGTGCCCGAGAGCGGCACTGTCACCATCGACGGCCAGGTGCTCAACACCAGCGACAAAAAAAGCGCCAAAGAGCTGCAGAAACAGCGCGCCAAGATGGGCTTTGTCTTTCAGCACTTCAACCTCTTCCCCCACATGACCGTCCTCAAAAACCTCACCCTGGCCCCGGTGCAGGTGCTGGGCCGCACCCAGGAGGAGGCCGAGGCCAAAGGGCGGGAACTGCTGGAGCGCGTCGGGCTGGCCGACAAGGCCGACAGCTACCCCAACTCCCTCTCCGGCGGGCAGAAGCAGCGGGTGGCCATCGCCCGCAGCCTGGCCATGGAGCCGCAGATTATGCTCTTTGACGAGCCCACCTCCGCCCTTGACCCCGAGATGGTGGGCGAGGTGCTGGACGTCATGAAGGAGCTGGCCACATCGGGGATGACCATGATGGTGGTCACCCACGAGATGGGCTTTGCCAGAGAGGTGGCCACCCGGGTCATCTTCCTGGACGAGGGGCAGATCCTCGAAGAGGCGACCCCGGAAGAGATTTTCAAGGCGCCCAAGCACCCCCGCACCAAGGAGTTTTTGAGCAAGGTCCTCTGAGAAGGGAAGGAGGGCCGCCGAGACAGGCCGTCCCGGCGGCCCTCTTTTGCAATCGTAAGAAATTTGTGCGCATTTTAGCGCCCTTTTGCCGGTTGCGCCCCGACCGGCTTTGCGGTATCCTGAAGGGGTAGAAGGGGGCGTTTGGCCCCCTGTGAAACAGGAGGGATCTGCGATGAAGACTTGTCCCCACTGCGGCACCCGCTGGGAGGACGACTGCTGTTTTTGCCAGCGGTGCGGCGCTCCCCTGCCACCGCCTCCGCCGCCCTATGGCGCCGCCCCGGTACCGCCTCCGCGGCCGGTCTACCCCGGCGCGCCGTCGAGCAGCACCTATCTGGTGTTCTCCATCCTCGCCACCCTGCTGGGCTGCTTTTTCTGTTTTCCCTTCGGTCTCATCGGCATCGGGGGGATCGTCTACGCCTCCCAGATCGAGGGCGCTTTGGGCCGGGGGGACCTGGCGGGGGCCCGCACGGCAGCCAACCGGTCGCTGATCTTCACCGTCCTCGCCGCCGCCTCGCCACTGATTGCGCTCCTCTTCGGCCTTTTGGCGGGTTTTGGCAGCATCTTTGGCTGGCTGTTCTGGTAGCGATACCTGCGCACCCGGCAGGCGGGCCGCTCCCCTTTTTGAGGGGGCGGCCCACTTTTTTGTCCCCCGAGAGGTGCCCTGGCAATTGCGCCAAACTTTTGGCGTCAACTATGGGGAAAACACGACTGGCAACCGGTTGCAGGGATAGGGTATAATAGATACTGTAAAGTGGTGCGCTGTGGCGCTTGATGACAGGAGAGGAGCAGAGCGGGTGGCCAAGAGCTTTTTATACAACCAAATCAAACAGGACATCATCCACAAGATCGATGCGGACATCTACAAAAATGGCGACAAGCTCCCCAGTGAGGCCCAACTGGTGGAGGAGTACGGCGTCAGCCGCAACACCGCCAGCCGGGTCCTCAACGACCTGGTGGAGGAGGGGTATGCCCGCCGCCGCCAGGGCAAGGGCACCTTTGTCTACAACCAGAAGATCGACAACCGGCTGCAGGGGATCCAGAGCTTTACCGACATGTTTGAGCGCAACAACAAAAACCCCTCCACCAAGGTGCTCGCCTACGAGGTGGTGGACGAGCCCCCGGCCCGGGTGCGGGAGAACCTGCACCTGGGGGAGGGGGAGAAGGCCATCCGCCTCTACCGGGTGCGCTATGCCGACGACACCCCCGCCGTCCTCAACGAGACCTTTCGCAGCTTTAGCCGGTTTGAGGGGCAGATGGAGTGCGATCCCGCCACCGTCTTTTCCTACGGCTACCTGAAAAAGCTGAAGAACATCTACCCCGTCCACTCGGAAGAGGTGCTGGAGATCGCCCTTCTGGGCCCGGAGGAGGCGGTGCTCCTGGAGCAGAAGGTGGGGGCCCCCGCCTTCTTGGTGAAGTCGGTCACCTCCGACAACACCGGCCAGCCGCTGGAGGTGGTCAAGTCCCTCTATCGGGCCGACCTCTTTCAGTTTTCGGTGGTCCTCGACCAGGAGGACCCCGGCCAATAGCGGGTAGAGCACAGAAAAAAGAGCGCCCATCCCCGACAGGGGTGGGGCGCTCTTCTTGTATTCTTGAAAGGGGGCGGCAATCAGCCGTCCAGGGAGAAGGTGTTGCCCCCCTCCGCCTTGGCCTGGTAAAGGGCCTTGTCCGAGCGGTGGTACAGCTCCTCAAAGGTGTCGCCCGGGCGGGCGATGGCAATGCCCACGCTGGCGCTGATGTCCGCGTGGCGGTTTTCACAGCGCTCCACCAACCGGCGGCAGAAGCCTTCGGCCAACTGTGTGGCCTCGGCGGCGCTGCAACTGGGCAGGCAGGCGATGAACTCGTCGCCCCCCAGCCGGCCCAGCACCCCGCCGGGGAAGGCCTCCTCCATGCAGCGGGCCAGCTCGGTGAGGACGTCGTCCCCCATCTGGTGGCCAAACCGGTCGTTGACCGACTTGAAGCGGTCCAGATCCAGCAGGAGGAAGGCGGCCGTCTCGCCGGGCTGCAATCCCTCCAACAGCTGCAGAACTTCCTTTTCACAGGTGCTGCGGTTGTAGAGCCCGGTGAGCCCATCGGTCTGGGAGCGGTGGAGGAGGGAGACCCGCTCGGCCCGCTCCTTTTCGATGTTGCGCAGCTTGCCGATGCAGTAGAGGGGGCGGTCTTCATCGTCATAGAGGCAGACGCGCAGCAGGGAGAACCAGGCGGAGGAGCCGTCGGCCAGGGAACAGCGCATCTCTGCCTGAACCGATTTTTGGTTGAGATCGAACATCTGCTTGACCACCTGCTCGTCCCACCCCGACAGGTTGGGGAAGAGTTCGCTCGCCCGCGCCTGGTAGTGGGGGATGACCAGGTCGCAGCCAAAGGCCTTGGCGAACTTGTCGGACACGGTGAGGGAGTCGGCCCGCACGTCGTATTCAAAGAGGAACTCGTCGCTGAGCTCGGCGATGGTGCGGTAGCGCTGCCCGTCCAGCACCAGCCGCTGCTGGTGGCGGATCTTGGTGCGCACAAAGAAGATGACCAGCCCCAGCACCACGGCGAAAAGGGCGACGACCATCAGCACCGATTGCAGGGGGTAGGCGTAGAGCAACCCCATCAGACTGACCTTTGGCTGGGTGGTGAGGGTGTTTTGAAAGACGGCGTCCTGCCGCTCCCGCTCGGAGATGCTGCCGATGGCCTTGCTGAGGACGGTGAGCAGGGTGGTGTCCGCCGGGCGGGGGAGTGCCAGGCAGAGCCCGGCGGAGGAGTCGTCCAGCGGGGAGTAGACCAGATTGCGGGAGGAGCGGTTTTGCAGGTACTGTTGCAGCAGGTAGGAGTTGGTGACAAAGGAGTCGACCTCTCCCCGCTCCACCGCCTGCAGGCAGGCCAAGGGGGTATCATACCAGACGATCTCCTGCCCAGCCAGCTCATCGTTGACCGGGTAGCCCCGCAGGCAGGCGGAGCGGTTTTCCCTGCCGGGGTCGGTGGCGTTGCCGCGCACCAGGATGCGCTGTAAGGGCAGGTAGGACTGGGTGAGGGTGAGGCCGGCCTCGGTGGCCGCCTCCGCGTTGGGGGGCGCCCCGATGAGGAGGTCGGCCTCCCCCGCCTGGACCATCTCGACTCCCTTCTGGTAGCTGGCCACCTCGCGGCAGTCAAAGGAGAGGCCGGTCTCGCGGCCGATCTGTTCCAGCAGGGTGGCGCTCACCCCGGTGAACTCCCCCTTTTCCTGGTGGTGTAGGGGGTCCCATCCGGCGGGGTAGACCGCCCGCAGGGTGCCGCTGGAGGAGATGTAGTCCCGCTCCTCCTGGCTCAAAAAGAGGGTCGGGTCGTCGTTCTCCCCAAAGTACTTCTCGTAGAGCTGGGTGTCGTAGTGGAAATCCACCTCGCGGATCTTGGCGAGACCGGTGTTCAGACCGCTGATGATGTCGGTCTTCCCCTTGGTGGTGGCAAAGTAGTGGGGGCTCTCGGCAAAGCGGGCAATGATTCGCCGATCCGAGCCCACCGCCGTGTCCGCCTCCAACAGGGCGTCCACCTCGCCGCTGTCCAGCGCATCCAGCCAGGGGTCCTCCCCCTGATAGGTCACCACCTGGGCGTCGATGTTGTTGGCCGTGCAGAAGCTCTCGAAGTGCTGGATGCGCCGCTTGGCGGTGGCCTGGGCCCCCACCCGGATGTTGGAGAGGGCCGAGTAGTCGCTCTCGCTGAAGCGGGTGTTGTCGGCGCGGACCGTCAGCACCGCAAAGGAGGTGCCGGCGCTGTACTCGGGAAAGTCGTAGAGCTCCTCGGTCTGCTCGCTGCGGAGCATCCCCCCCATCAGGTCGATCTCCCCGGACTCCAACATGTCCAGCAGGGTGGTGAGGGAGGTGTTGATGTCCCCCTCGACCTCGACAAACTCGTACTCCCAGCCGGTGTACTTGGCGATCTCCTGCAGGTACTCGTAGGTGTAGCCGGTGTACTCCCCGTCCGCCGTCTTTTCAGAAAAACCCTGCAAAATGGGGAACCCCACCCGCACGGTGGCGGTGGCCTGGGGCTGTGCCGCCAGGGCCGCTGCAGGGCCCCCAGGCAGAGCAGCGCGCAGAGAAGGGCACAGAGGAGGGCGATCCCCCGCTTGCCGTGTCGAAACATCAAAAATCCCCTCCTGTTTTGACTGATCTGCCGGATGGGCGCAGTGCGATACGGAAGGGGGGAGGTGCAGCCGGCTGCCCTGTCCCCCTGGGGGGAGGTAGGCCCTTGGCTTTGCGTCCCGGTCTTTCGCCCGGTTTGCCCATCTATTCAGTTGAAAAGTCGATATATTTGTATTATAGCAAGTTTGGCGTTGTGAAACAACGGATATTGTCCAAAAATAGTCGGCTTTTTTTAAAATATGCAAAAAGGCGGCGGAATGTGTTCCGCCGCCTGCAAAAGGCAATGGACCGTCGGCGCGTCAGCCGCCGTAGACCCCCATGCTGCGGTACTTCTGGTACCGGTTGTCCAGCAGGGTGCGGGTATTCTGGGTGCAGAGGGCCTCCAGCTCCCGCACCAGCACCTCCTTGACGGCGATGCAGGTCTTGGCCGGGTCGGTGTGGGCCCCGCCCTTGGGCTCGGGGATGATGCCGTCGATGATGCCGAACCCCAACAGGTCGGGGGCGGTCATCTTCAGCAATTCAGCGGCCTGCTCCTCCTTGGAGGGGTCTTTCCAGAGGATGGAGGCGAACCCCCGGGGGGAGATGACCGAGTAGACGGCGTTCTCCAGCATGTAGACCCGGTCGGCCACGGCCAGCCCCAGGGCCCCGCCGCTGCCCCCTTCGCCGGTGATGACGGTGAGGACCGGCACCTTGAGGAACATCAGCTTTTGGATGGAGCGGGCAATGGCCTCGCCCTGGCCCCGCTCCTCCGCCCCGACCCCGCAGAAGGCGCCGGGGGTGTCGACGAAGAGGAGGACCGGCCGCCCGAACTTCTCGGCCTGGTCAAACAGCCGCATGGCCTTGCGGTACCCCTCGGGGTGGGCCATCCCGAAGTTGTAGCGGATGTTCTCCTCGGTGGAGTGGCCCTTGCGGTGGCCCACCACCGTCACGGCCCGGCCGTCCAACAGGCCGATGCCGCCGTAGATGGCCGCGTCGTCGCCGAAGGCGCGGTCGCCGTGAAACTCGATAAAGTCCTCCACCAGGGCGGAGACGTACTGCTCCACGCTGGGGCGGTGGATATTTTTGATGAGCTGCATCCGCTCATAGGCGGTTTTCGGTGCCATGGCGCGCCCTCCTTACTTGCTGTGAATGGCCAGGATCTTTTGCAGGGTCTCCCGCATCTCGGGGCGGGGGACGATCCGGTCCACAAAGCCGTGCTCACAGAGAAATTCTGCCGACTGAAAGCCGCTGGGCAGCTTTTCGCCGATGGTCCCCTCGATGACCCGGCGCCCGGCAAAGCCGATGGTGGCCCGGGGCTCGGCGAGGATGATGTCGCCCTGCATGGCAAAGCTGGCGGTGACCCCGCCGGTGGTGGGGTCGGTGAGAACGGTCACGTAGAGCAGCCCCTCCTGGGAGTGGCGGCCCACGGCGGCGCTGACCTTGGCCATCTGCATCAGGGAGTAGATGCCCTCGTGCATCCGCGCCCCGCCGGAGGCGGTGAAGAGGACGACCGGCAGCTTTTTCTTGGCCGCGTACTCAAAGAGACGGGCCAGCTTCTCCCCCACCACGCTGCCCATCGAGGCCATGAGAAAGTGGCTGTCCATCACCCCGACGGCGGCGGGGTGGCCGCCGATCTTCCCCACCCCGGTGACCACCGCCTCCTGCAGGCCGGTGGCGCTGCGCAGGTTTTCCAGCTTTTCGGGGTAGCCCTTGAACTTGAGGGGGTTGGCGCTGCGCAGCTTGCGGTCGAGTTCGCGAAAGCTGCCCTCGTCGCAGGTCATGGCGATGCGGTCATAGGCCGAGACCCGGCTGCAGTGGCCGCAGAGGGGGCAGACGAAGAGGTTTTTGGCGTAATTTTGCCGCAGCACCTCTTTTTTGCAGCGCTTGCAGACCACCACCTCTTTGGGGTCGCCCTCGTCGTCCTTCTGCGGCTTGAGGAACTGCGAGACGGTGCGGGTCTTTTTGAACATGTCCAGGATCACGGTCTATTCCCCCTCTCCCTGGCGCGAAAACTGGGCCAGGAGATCGCTCTTTTCCAAAAAGTTGGTGTCGAAGTTGCCGGTGGTGAACGCCTCGGAGCTGATAATGGCCATGGAGAGGTCGATGTTGGTGATGACCCCGTCAAAGAGGTATTCGGCCAGGGCGCGCTTCATCCGTGCCAGGGCCTGTTCCCGGCTCTCCCCCCAGACGATCAGCTTGGAGAGCATGCTGTCGTAGTAGGGGGGGATGGTGTAGCCCTGGTAGATGGCCGAGTCCACCCGCACCCCCGGCCCGCCGGGGACATGCAGCCCCTCCACCGTGCCGGGGCGGGGGGCGAAGTTGTGGTAGGGGTCCTCGGCGTTGATGCGGCACTCGATGGCGTGGCCGTGCAGGGCGAGGTCTTCTTGGGCAAAGCCCAGCGCCTCCCCGGCGGCGATGCGGATCTGCTGCTCGATGAGGTCGAGGCTGCAGACCAGCTCGGTGACCGGATGCTCCACCTGGATGCGGGCGTTCATCTCGCAGAAGTAGTAATCCCCCTGCCCGTCCACCAGAAACTCCACCGTGCCGGCCCCCCGGTACCCCGCCTGTTTGGCCACCGCCACGGCGGCGGCGCCCATCTCGGCGCGCTTTTCAGGGGTCAGCAGGGAGGAGGGGGCCTCCTCCACCAACTTCTGGTGGCGGCGCTGGATCGAGCACTCCCGCTCGAAGAGGTGCACCGTGTTGCCGAGCGCATCGGCCAGGATCTGAAACTCGATGTGCCGGGGGTCGGCCACGAACTTCTCGATGTAGACCCGCCCGTCGCCAAAGCTGGCGGCGGCCTCGGCGGCGGCCTCCATAAAGGCGTTTTTCAGCTCTTCCGGCCCATCCACCTTGCGGATGCCCTTGCCGCCCCCGCCGGAGGCGGCCTTGAGCATCACCGGAAAGCCGATCTCCCGGGCGATCCGCTCCACCTCTCGGTATTCGCCCACCGCCCCGTCGGAGCCGGGGGTCACCGGGACCCCGGCCTCCCGGGCGGTCTGGCGGGCGGCCACCTTGTCCCCCAGCAGGGAGATGGTCTTGCTGGAGGGGCCGATAAAGGCGATGCCGCAGTCCTCGCAGGCCTTGGCGAAGTCGGGGTTTTCCGAGAGGAAGCCGAACCCGGGGTGGATGGCCTCGGCCCCGCTGGCCTCGGCCGCCCCCAGCAGATTGCGGATGTTGAGATAGCTGTCCTTGGCCAGCGGCCCGCCGATGCAGATGGCCTCGTCGGCCAGCTGGGTGTGCAGGGCCTCCCGGTCGGCGGTGGAGTAGACCGCCACGCTGGTGATGCCCATGTCCCGGCAGGCGCGGATGATCCGCACCGCAATTTCGCCCCGGTTGGCGATGAGAATTTTAGAAAACATAACGAGAGACCTCCATTGCGCTCGAATCAGATGGCTTGGCGAAGGCGTGTTTGCTTACTGGATGGCAAAGGTCAATTCGCCCGAGGCGGCCTTTTTGCCGTTGACGTAGGCCACCCCTTTGCCGATGCCGATGGGCCCCCGGCGCTTAATGATCTCCACCGACAGCTCCAGGGTGTCCCCGGGGCGGACCGGCTCTTTAAAGCGCACCTTGTCCAGCCCGCCGAAGAGGCCAATCTTCCCCTTGTACTCGGGCAGGGAGAGGATGGCCACCGCCCCGGTCTGGGCCAGCGCCTCCATGGTAAAGACCCCGGGCAGGATGGGGTAGCCGGGGAAGTGCCCGTCAAAAAACACCTCGTCGCCGCTCAGGTGCATCCGCCCGACGGCCCGCACCCCGGGCTCGAGCTCGGTGATCTCGTCGATCAGCAGCATGGTGTTCCGGTGGGGGATGATTTCCTGGATCTGCTCTTTTGTCAGCAACACATCGCTCATATCGTCTGTTTCCTCTCTCAAGGCGGGGCCCCAGAGGGGCCCCGCAAAAATTTGCCAGGTCTTACTGAATGACCATCACCGTCTGGCCGAACTCCACCAGCTCGCCGTTTTGCAGGTAGATGCGGGCCACCTTGCCGTCGCAGGGGCTCTGGATCTCGTTGAGCATCTTCATGGCCTCGACGATGCAGAGGACGTCGCCCTTTTTCACCTCCTGCCCCACGGTGACGAAGGGTTCGTCTTCGGGGGAGGGGGAGCTGTAATAGGTGCCCACGATGGGGGAGGGCACCGGCGTCCCCTCGATGGCGGGGGCGGCAGGGGCGGGGGCAGCGGCCGCTGCGGGGGCGGCAAAGACCGGCGGGGCAAACTCCGCCTTGAAGGAGAACTCTCCCAGGTGCAGTTCTACGGCCGTGGCCCCCTGGGCCTTGGCCTGAGAAAGCAGCTCACTGGCTGCGCTTTGCGCTTCGCGAATATCCATGGTGTTTCCAACCTTTCCAAAAGGGGCGCGCGAGGGGGGAGGCCAGACGCTTCCCCGCGCCGAACTCTGCGGGGCGGCCCCGCTCTTTTTTGGGATGTGCTCTTTACCGGTAGGCCCGAACGACGATGGTGGCGTTGTGGCCGCCGAAGCCCAGCGAGTTGGTCAGGGCCACCTCCACCGGGGTGTGCAGGGCCTCGTTGGGGGTGTAGTCCAGGTCGCATTCGGGGTCGGGCTCCCGGTAGTTGATGGTGGGGGGGATGACCCCGTCGCGCACCGCCAGGGCGCAGACCAGGGCCTCCACCCCGCCGGCGGCCCCCAGCAGGTGGCCGGTCATCGACTTGGTCGAAGAGATGTGCAGCCCCTTCGCCGCCTCGCCGAAGGCCAGCTTGACGGCGTTTGTCTCAAAGGCGTCGTTGATGGGGGTGGCGGTGCCGTGGGCGTTGAGGTAGTCCACCTGTTCGGGGGTGACCCCGGCGTCCGCCATGGCCAGCTGCATGGCGCGGCAGGCCGCCTCGCCCGAGGGGTCGGGGCTGGTGATGTGGTAGGCGTCGGAAGAGGCGCCGTAACCGGCCAGCTCCCCGAGGATCTCGGCGCCCCGGGCCTTGGCGTGCTCCTCGCTCTCCAGCACCAGGATGCCGGCGCCCTCGCCCATGACGAACCCGGCGCGGCGGGCGTCAAAGGGGACCGAGGCGGCGTCGGGATCCTCGCAGGTGTTGAGGGCGTGCATGTTGGAGAACCCGGCGATGGCCAGGGGAACGATGCAGGCCTCCGCCCCGCCGGCCACCATGCAGTCGGCATAGCCGTGGCGGATCAGGCGGAAGGCCTCGCCGATGGCGTGGGCCCCGCTGGAGCAGGCGGTCACCGGGCAGTAGCTGTCGCCCTTGGCTCCAAAGCGCATGGAGATGCGGGCCGCCGCCATGTTGGAGATCATGGTGGGGATGAAGAAGGGGGAGACCCGGCCGGGGCCCTTGGTGAAGTACTTCTCAAACTCGTCGCAGAAGGTCTCCATCCCGCCGATGCCCGAGCCCACGATGGTGCCGAAGCGGTAGGGATCGGTGTTCTCGGGGGTGATGCCGCTCTGTTCCATGGCTTGGCAGGCGGCGGCCAGCGCGAACTGGCAGAACCGGTCCATCTTCCGGGCCTCTTTTTTCTCGATGTAGTCGGTGGGCTCAAACTCCTTGACCTCGGCGGCCAGGGTGGCCTTGAACCCCTCGGTGTCAAAATGGGTGATCTTGCCGATGCCGTTTTTGCCGGCAATCAGGTTTTTCCAAAAGGTCTCGATGTCGTTGCCGATGGGGGTGATGGCCCCCATGCCGGTGATCACTACGCGGTTCATACAAATCCTCCGTCTTTTCTGTCTGGATGGGGGCTACATGGCCAGCCCGCCGTCTACGATGAGAACCTGGCCGGTGATGTAGTCGGCCGAGGGGGAGCAGAGAAAGGCCACCGCCCCGGCAATGTCCTCCACGGTGCCAAAGCGCCCCAGGGAGATGGAGGCCTTGGCCCCCTCCACCACCTTTTCGGGCAGGGTCTGGGTCATGGCGGTCTCGATGAAGCCGGGGGCCACCGCGTTGCAGGTGATGTTCCGGCTGCCCAGCTCCTTGGAGATGGTCTTGGTCAGGCCGATGAGCCCCGCCTTGGAGGAGGCGTAGTTGGCCTGGCCGGCGTTGCCGTACACCCCGGCCACCGAGGAGATGTTGACGATCTTCCCCCGGCGGGCCCGGGTCATCCCCTTGGCGCAGAGTTTGCTCATGTAAAAGGCCGAGTAGAGGTTGACGTTGAGGACGGCCGAGAACTGCTCCGGCTTCATCCGCAGCAACAGCCCGTCCTTGGTGATGCCGGCGTTGTTGACCAGCACCGCCACCGGCCCGTGCGCGGCGGTGATCTCTTCCACCGCCTGCTCACAGGCGCCGTAGTCGGAGACGTCCCAGGGCTTGGCGATGACCTTTGCGCCGGCCGCCTCGCAGGCCTCGATGGTCTCCCGGGAGACCGGCAGGTCCAGCTCCTCCTGCGAGATGCTGTTGATGATGAGGTCAAACCCCTCTTTCGCCAGCCGTTTGCAGATGGCGGCGCCGATCCCGCGGGAGCCGCCGGTGACCAGCGCCAGGGGGCGCTTATTCTCGTGTTCCATTCTCAAAACCCTCGTTTCTTCTGGATGATCGGTTTGTCCACCCGCCCCGCCGACTGGCGGTGGGAAACGGGGCCGCCCCGGGCGATTCCCGGCGGCAAAACCTCTTTTTATTTTACCATAAAATTGACAGAGGCAGTACCGGTTGCGCGAAAAGATGCAAAAAAAATTTACATTTCCCGGCAACCGCGGCGGCGCGAAAAATGCTTCGATTGACAAACTAATTGTTTTTCATTATAATGGGGGCCACAGTGTTTGTCAACTTTTTCCCAACGCCTCTGGCGGCGGGGGCCCTGCCGCCCCGCACAGGGGCTGTTGGGCGGGCCGGCTGTTTGCAGCGCCGGCCTCCCTTTTATAATAGGAGGAATGAACGATGAGCCAAATCACCCTGCTGTTCCCCGGACAGGGCGCCCAATTCACCGGCATGGGGCAGGACCTCTGCCAGGCCTACCCCGAGGCCAAGGCGGTCTTTGACCTGGGCAGCCAGGTCACCGGCCGCGACCTGGCCGCCCTCTGCTTTGAGGGGGACGAGGCCACCCTGGCCAAGACCGAGAACGCCCAGCTCGCCATCTTCGCCCACTCGATGGCGGTGACCGAGGTGCTGCGGGCGAGAGGGATCGCCTTTGAGGCGGCGGCCGGCTTCTCCCTGGGTGAGTGCAGCGCCCTCTGCGCCGCCGGGGCCTGCACCCTGGAACAGGGCTTTGCCCTGGTGGCCGCCCGCGGCCGCCTGATGGGGGAGGCGGCTGCCGCCCAGGGCGGCGCCATGGCCGCTGTCATGGGGCTGACGCCCGAGCAGATCGCCGACTGCTGCCGACAGATCGAGGGATATGTGCTGCCGGTGAACTTCAACTCCCCGGCCCAGACGGTGATTGCCGGCGACCCGGCGGCGGTGGCGGCGGCCTGCGCCCGCTGTGCCGAGGCGGGGGCCTCCCGCACGGTGCCCCTCAAGGTCAGCGGGGCCTTTCACACCCGGTACATGGAGCCCGCCTCCGACGCCCTCTACGCCGAGCTGGAGGGGTTTGCCTTCGCCGACCCGGCCCTGCCGGTCTACGCCAACGGCACCGGGGAGCCCATCCCCGCCGGCGTCGACCTGCGCGCCCATCTGGCCCAGCAGATGAAGGGCCCGGTGCAGTGGGTCAAGACGGTGGAGAACCTGGTGCGCGACGGCCACCTGCTGGGGGCCGAGTGCGGCCCCGGCAAGGTGCTCACCGGCAACGGCCGCCGCATCAGCCGGGAGATGAAGGTGAAAAACCTGCAGACCGCGGCCGACGTGCAGAAATTTCTCGACGAGCAGGCCTAAAACGGCCACACCCAACAGAGAGAGGAGGGGAGCGGGTGCCCTGTTCCCAGCAGATCAACCACTTTTTGACCGCCATCTTTCAAAACATCCTCTCGGTGGAGGAGGGGTTTGTCCACAATGCCCTCAAGGACCGGCGGGTGACCATTACCGAGATCCACATCCTCGACCAGATCGGGCCCGAGGGGGCGCGGCGGATGGGGGACGTGGCCGAGAGCCTGGGGGTCACCCTCCCCACCCTCACCGCCTCGGCGGAGCGGCTCTGCCGTAAGGGGCTGGCGGTCAAGGCGCGCGACGGCGTCGACCGGCGGGTGGTCAACATCTCCCTCACCGCCGCCGGAAAAGAGGTCTGCCGGCTGCACAGCGAGTTTCACCAGCGGCTGGTGGCGCGGGTCACCCAGGGGCTGGAACCCGGCGACCTGCCGGCGTTTACCCGGCTGCTGGAGCAGGTCAACGGCTTTTTTGAGGAGCTGGCCGCCGAGGGGGGCGCCCTCCTCGGCTGACGGGCCCTTTCCGGCCTTTCAAGCCGTTTGGCATCGCCCCTAAAAATATAGGTCCAGCGAAACACGGCGGCACAGGGACTGCAAGCGCGGTCCCTGTGCCGCCGTCTCCGTCTCCGTCTGTCACAACGCCGGGGGGACAAGGGGACGACATCTCTTCCGCTGTCGTCTGCCGCCGGGCTGCGCGGTAAAAAAGCGGTCTTTTTTCAGCCGACCGGGGCTGCGGCCGCCGGGAAAAGCGCGGTGCGATTCCGGTGGCCGCATTTTGTTAAAATGGTGTGAATGGGGGCAAAAAGACGCTTAAAATGGGCCAAAATGTGTGACTTACTAACCGTTTTTGGTTAAATTTTTCATTTTTTCCTATTTTTTCTGAAAAATGATTGACAAAAATGAATGGAGGAGGCTATACTGAAATTCCAGACCGATGCGTTTTCAGTAGAGACGCCGCGGTTTGGTATAAGACTGCAAGAGAGAGCGCCTGGGACAGAAATGCCCCAGGCGCTCTCTCTTGCGAAGATAATCCTTATTTGGCGGTCAGATCCATTCCCAATTCGTCCACTTGGGGAACGGCTCCCGTCTTGTCGTTTTCCGCTTCCCAAAAGGCGCGGTAGAGTTCGTCGGCCTCCTCACTGTGAAAGTCCACGATATAGTTTTTTCCGTCTTTTCCGGTGATCCACTCACACTCCAGGGGACCGTATTTGTCCTGCCGCTCCAATACGAAGTGAAAGCGGTCGTTGTCATACAGCATATAGCGGACAAAGCTCTCCCCCTCTTTGCCGGGGATGGCGAGCCGGCAGTCGTAGAGATAAACCTTCTCTTCGGGGGGCAGGTTTCCGGTTGCCGCAGCGCCGTCCCGCAACGCCGCCTCCACCATGTACATCTGCCCGATATTGGGGACCGAGATGGTGGCGGTGTCCGTCTGGCGGGGTTGGTCGCTGTTTTCCTGCAGCAGTTGCTGCCAGTATTTTTGGGTGTCGGCATAGGCGTTTTCCTGGGAGTTGCCCTCCTCCGTGTAGGCGTTTTTTCGCTGTTTTTCAAATAGCTGCTCCCGGTTGGAAAAGATCGTCACCCCGACAACTGTGACGACAATGCCCAAAAACAAAAGCTGCAGGCCGAACTTGAGTCCCTTTTTCATGGCGCTTGACCTCCTTTTCGGTGGGAAACGACACACCTCTTGTACCTTAAACATACCACAAGACGGGAATTGGAAAATACGGGCATTTTGCACAAATATAATCCAAAAAGTTGTATTTGTGAGTATAAAACAAAAATTCGACAGGTTTCGACTTTTATTCTAACAATTGCCTTTGCAAACTGGACAATAGCGATAGTTGCCTCTGTAAATTATATATAGTATACATAAAATAATTAAAAGTTATAAAAAAATGGGCATATTGACTTTTCTTGCTAAAACGATATACTGAAATCAGAAACAGCGCTGTTTGGTAGAGAAAGGTTTGTTGACAGGGAACTCTGGAAAGGAGAAGGAAGATGAAAAAGACAAGTGTCAAAAAGTGGTTTGTTGCGGCGACGGCGGCGGCAATGCTCCTTCTGGCCTTTGCCGGCACCGCCCTGGCGGGAAAATGGTGGGCGGTAAAGACGGCGACGGGGAACTACACGACGTACTCGGCTTGGTCGAACACGAGCTCGTATGTGGCTGCACATGTGGAACAGGCCGGCTCTGACTCGGGGACACTCTATCTGAGAGGGGTCGGCAGAAACAATGGCGATAGCACCCCTCAGCTCAGCATGTCGGATATGCGGAGCTGGCAGGGTTATCTCCTCACTGACCAGTACCGGGCTGCCCTGTGGGGCGCGGGCACAGGAACGGGGTATGTAGCAGTCTGACAGGTTACCTTGCAAAATCCAGGGGGCCCCCTGGATTTTGCGCGTTTGGGAGATGTGGTTAAAAGGAGGGCTTTTCTATGCTGCAGATGACCAAAAACAGCTTGCGCCTGTTTTTTCGCAATATCGCGCTGGTTCTGGCCTTTGGCGCGGTTCTGGCCGCGCCCCACCTGTTGATGCTCCCCCGAATGGATTCGCTTGTCTCCCTGGGGGCCGGCCAAATAGCCAGCTATCACTTTGCGAGCCTGCTCCTGCAGCAGGCGGGCCTCTTCTTTTTGCTCTTCGCCTTTATCGGCTATGAATTTTTCTCCCGGTCAAAAAGGGCCTTTTTGCTGGAGACGGTCAAGACCTGTCCCAACGGCCACCTTCGGCTTTTGGGCGCGCAGTTTCTGGCCATGGAGTTGTTGCTCCTTGCCGCCGTTGTCAACGTGAGCCTCTATTTCGTCTTCGGCGTCGCCTTCACCGGCAATACCCAGGGGCCGGTCGTCGCCAACCTGCTGCTCTCCCTTGTTCTCTACTTCCTCCTCTCGGGGACGGTGGCGCTGTTGCTGGGGTGCGTGTTGGCCCTCTGCGCCGGGCGGATGGCGGCCTACGGGGTGATGGTCCTCTGGAGCTACCTGGCTTCCGATCTCCCCTATATGGTTTTGACCAGCTTGCAGGAGAAGATCGGCCCCGCGGCCTACTGGCTGCGGGACCTGCTGGGCGTCTGCTTTGCGGGGGAGGGGTTTGTGGACCCGGCCTACGGGCTCCCGGTGGAGTGGTATCGCTTTGCCCTGGTGTTTTTCTGGGTGTTGGCGCTGGGCGCCGTCGTCCTCATCTTTACCCGCCCCTCTCCCCCCAAAAACAGACGCTGGGTCGCGGTGGGGATGGCGGCCCTCTCCCTTTTTTGCCTGACAGCCTATCTCTGCAAACAGGGGTATCGCCCCATGGACTCGCGGATAGACGGGCGGATGGTCGACTCCTACTATTCGTACGCCGACGTGCAGCCCAGGGAGGAGCCGGCGGGATTCGCCGTTTCCGCCTGTGAGATGGACCTGCGGGTTGGCGATGGGCTGAAGGCCCGCGTCGTGCTGGACCTGGAGCAGACAGAGGGGCTGGCAGGGCTGAAGTTTACCCTCTACCACGGCTACCGGCTGCAGGCGGTGACGGACGGGGCGGGCAACCGCCTCCCCTTTGAGCGGGAGGGCGATTACCTGTATGTCCCCCAGGATGCCGGGACGCCCCTTTCCCAGTTGACCTTTTCCTACGGCGGCATGTCGGGGGAGTTTTATTCCAACGCGCAGGGGATCCATCTGCCCGGCTACTTCCCCTACTTTCCGATGGAGGGGTATCACCGCCTGGACGGGGGACTATCGGGCGAGTTTGCGCCGGGCGCCCGCGAGCCGCATCTGACTGAAAGCCGCCCCATCACCCTGCGCCTGCAGACCCGGCTGCCGGTCTTTGTCTCGCTGCCGCAGCAGCCCGACGGCAGCTATGCGGGGCTGTCCACAGGGGCGACCATCTTTGGCGGCCAGTACGTGCGCGGGCCTTTGGGAAGTTACGACGCGGTCATGCCCCAGATGTCGGCATACCCCTTTTATGTGGATGGATTTGAAGAGGCGCTGGAGCGCTTGGGCGGCCAACTGGGCGTCGACCTCTCCCAAAAGTTTAGGGACAAACCCCTCTTTGTCTCCCCCCAGGGCTTTACGAGAGGCGAAAAAAGTTGCTATATTGAAATGGAGGACTGCTATGTCATCCTGGGGGCGCTGGCGCCGCGGCCGATCACCAACGTGATCAAGATGTTGGCGGGGAGCAACTTGGAAAAGCAGCACGTGGCCTACCTCACCCACCTCTACCTGGACGTGGGCATGCGGGACGACTTTATCGCCTATTTCACGGGAAAGTGGGACGGCTCCATTCCCAACGAATTTGCCGGTGATCTGGGTCCTGCCGGGTACAAGGAGATGTATCAGACGTTTATGGACGCCATTGAAAAAAATGGCGAAGACGCCGTTCTGAAACAGGTGGGTGCCTATTTGACAGATGACGGTGACACGCGAGACCGCTACACCTTTGTCAACAGCTTGATGGAGTAGCGGCACACGGCAAACAGATGGAGGAGGGTCCAGCCATGTTGGAAATGAAGGCCGTACAGAAGAGTTTCAAGAAAAAAATGGTCCTCAAGGGGATCGACTGTGAAATCGGCGAAGGGGTATATGGCCTCCTGGGCCCCAACGGCGCGGGGAAGACCACCTTGATGCGCTGCATCGTCGGCCTGTACAGCTTGCAGGGGGGACAGATCCTCTTCGATGGAAAAGACGTGGCGAAAAATGGCGATTTGCTCGCCCGTATCGGCTATCTGCCACAGAAGTTTGGGCTTTTCAAAGAGCTGAAAGTCTACAATATGATGGAGTATTTTGCCACCCTCAAAAACATCCCCAAGGAAGAGCAGCGGCCCGCTATCGAAAAGAGCTTGGAGATCGTCAATCTCAGCGAGCGCATGGGGGATCGCGTAGGGGCGCTGTCCGGCGGGATGATCCGCCGGTTGGGCATTGCACAGGCTGTGCTGGGAGAGCCGGAAGTGATCCTTTTTGACGAGCCGACAGCGGGCTTGGACCCAGAGGAGCGGATGCGTTTTAAAAATATCATAGCTTCCATTAAAAAAGGGCGGACCATCTTGATTTCCACCCATATTGTAGAGGATGTTGAGGCAGTTTGTGATCACATTCTGGTGATGGACAACGGCTTGATCGTTGGTGCAGGCACCGACAGTCAGGTGCGGGCAGCGGCGCAGGGCAAGGTCTACTTGATACCAGAGCAGGAAAAGCTCCCCGCCGGAAGCTATATTGAAAAGCGACTTGAAGGGGAGGAGGGGGTCCTTTTGCGTGTTCTGTCCTCCGCCCCCCTAGCTGGGGCGAGGGAAGCAGCGCCCACAGTCGAGGATGGCTATATGTCGATGATCAAGCGAATTTGACGGGGAGGGGATTTTGTGGTCCGCCTGGTCTACCTTCGGTTTCGCGCCATGGGGAAATTGTATTTTGTTGTGCCGCTCGGGCTGTTCGTCCTGTTGCCGATACTCTGCTGGTTGGCCTACCAGCAGCCCGGAAATTCGGCCTATTTGGATGTGGCCGATTACCTGGAGCAGCTGGGTGTACTGCTCTGTGTCTGGTGGCCCTGTGCAGCTTTGAAAGAGGATATGGAGGGCGATGGCAACGAGTTGCTTTTCATGTATATGGGCAAAAAAGGGCGTAGGCCGGTTTGCGATTTGGCCAATATCGGCTGGTATCTGCTCCACTTTTGGCTCATAGGTTCGATGTTGCTGTTGGTAGATGGGCGCTACGGGATGTTTCTCGTCCGCACAACGGGGCAGATCGTATTTATTTGGAGCGCTTGCTATCTTTTGATCGGACTGCTGCAGTCGACCGCCATTCCCCTGATGCTATCTGTGGGGTATTTTTTGGGCGGACATTTAATAGAGGCCGATGTGCGTGGAAAGCTGACGATTTTTGAACCGGCCTTTCAAGTCACCTGGCAGTTGGTGCAGCAGAAGACAACGATACTTCTGTGCATCGGCTTGGTTTTCTGTGCTGTGGCCCTCGCCCTTATGAGACGCCCTGTCAAATAGATGAGAATGGGATTCGAGCTTTTTCACATTGGGTTGTGAAGAAGCTCCTTTTTCTTTATAATAGAAGAAAAGACGAGGGGAAAGGACGGAAGCGACATGGCCTACTATGTAGGGATCGACCTGGGGGGGACCAACATCGTGGCGGGGGTGGTGGATGAGCACTGCCGGATCCTCGCCAAGGCGGAGACCAAGACGAGGGCGCCCCGCCCGGCGGAGGAGATCTGCGCCGACATGGCGGCCGTCTACCGCCAGGCAGTGGCGGCGGCCGGTCTCGCGGAGGGGGCGATCGACTGGATCGGCGTGGGCTCTCCCGGGGTGATCAACAAGGCGGCCGGCCAGGTGGAACTGGCGGCCAATCTGGGCTTTCAGGGGGCGCCGGTGCGGCAACTGCTGCAGGCGCTCACCGGCAAATCGATCTACGTGGACAACGACGCCAACGCCGCCGCCTACGGCGAGTTTTTGGCCGGGGTGGGCCGGGGCGCCGACAGCCTGGTGATGATCACCATCGGCACCGGCATCGGCGGGGGGATTATCCTGGGCGGAAAGATCTGGTCGGGCTTTCGCTACGGCGGGGCCGAGCTGGGACACATGGTCATCCGCGCTGGGGGGAGGCGTTGCACCTGTGGCAGAGAGGGCTGCATGGAGGCTTACTGTTCCGCCACCGGCCTCATCCAGACCACCCGCGAAGCCATGGAGGGGGCGCCGGACTCCCTTCTCTGGCAATTTGGCGGCGATTTGGACGGGGTCTCGGGGCGAACGGCCTTTCAGGCGGCCGATCGGGGGGACGCGGCGGCCCAGGCGGTGCTCGAGTGCTATATAGACGACTTTGCCTGCGGGGTGGCCAACGTCATCAACCTCCTTCAGCCCGAGGTGATCGCCATTGGCGGCGGCATCTCCCGGGAGGGGGAGCGGCTGGTGGGTCCCATCCGGGAGCGGGCACTGCGGGTGGTGATGTCCCGCCACTCCCCGCAGAACACCCGCATCCTCCCCGCGGCCTTGGGAAACGACGCCGGGATCATCGGCGCGGCCTTCCTGGGCAGAGAGGGACAATAGGTAAAAAAGGGCGGTTTCGACTCTGCGATACCGCCTTTACTTTTGTGTGGGCCGATGATAGAATAGACAACGTGATTGCAAAAATGATGGAGGGGAGACGGGCTATGAAACAGGGGTTTGACCACGAGAAATACCTGCGGGAACAGTCGGAATTTATTTTGGAGCGGGTCAACAGCTGCGAGAAACTCTATTTGGAGTTCGGCGGCAAGTTGATGGAGGACATGCACGCCAAGCGGGTGCTGCCGGGGTACGACCCTAACGCCAAGCTGAAGCTGCTGGAGAAGATGAAGGACCAGGTGGAGGTGGTCATCTGCGTCTACGCCGGCGACATCGAGCGCAACAAGGTGCGGGCGGATTTCAACATCACCTACGACATGGAGGTGTTCCGCCTCATCGACGACCTGCGCTCCTATCAGCTGGACATCAACAGCGTGGTCATCACCCGCTACGAGCAGCAGCCGGCGGCCACCCAGTTCATGAACAAGCTCAACCGCCGGGGGATCAAGACCTATATCCACCGGGCCACCAAGGGCTACCCCACCGATGTGGACACCATCGTCAGCGACGAGGGGTACGGCGCCAACCCCTATATCGAGACCCAAAAGCCCATTGTGGTGGTCACCGGCCCTGGGCCGGGCAGCGGCAAGCTGGCCACCTGCCTCTCCCAGCTCTACCACGACTACCGCCGGGGGCAGCCCGCCAGCTACTCCAAATTCGAGACCTTCCCCGTCTGGAACGTCCCCCTGAAACACCCCCTCAACGTGGCCTACGAGGCCGCCACCGTGGATTTGAAGGACGTCAACATGATCGACTCCTTCCACTACGACGCCTACGGCGTGCTGGCGGTCAACTACAACCGGGACATGGAGATGTTCCCGGTCATCAGCCGGATCATCGAAAAGATCACCGGCAGCCAGCTCTACCGCTCCCCCACCGACATGGGGGTCAACCGGGTGGGCTTTGGTATCACCGACGACGAGGTGGTGAAGGAGGCCTCCCGACAGGAGATCATCCGCCGCTACTTCAAGACCGCCTGCGAGTACAAAAAGGGGACCCTCGACCAGGAGACCTTCCACCGGATGGACGCCATCATGAAGGCGGCCAACCTCAAGCCGGAGGACCGCACGGTGGTGGTGGGGGCCCGCAAGTACGGGGCTTTGAAAAACGCCGGTCTGCCCGAGGGGGAGAGCTGCTCGGTGGCCGCCATCGAGCTGGCCGACGGCAAGATCATCACCGGCAAGTCCAGCGAGATGATGAGTGGGTCGGCGGCGGCCGTCCTCAACGCCATCAAATACTTGGCCCACCTGGCGGACGAGATCCATCTCCTCTCCCCCATGATCCTACAGCCCATCATCAACCTCAAGAGGGGGACCCTGCACAGCCGGCGCACCACCCTCAGCTGTGAAGAGATCCTCATGGCCCTGAGCGTCTGTGCCGCCACCAACCCGGTGGCCCAGGCCGCGCTGGACAAGCTCTCTCTCCTGCAGGGGTGTCAGGCCCACACCACCGCCATCTTGAGTCAGAGCGACGAGCAGATTTACAAAAAGCTGGGGATGGACGTGACCAGCGACCCCGAATTCCCCTCGGAAAACCTCTATTACATGTGAGATAGAGAAGAAAAAGCCCCCGGCAGACAGCGTCTGCCGGGGGCTTTTTGATTTGTTGGATGAAAGAGCAGTTAAAAAATGTCTTTTGCGTCTGATAAAAGATAGAAAAGAGCTTTTTATTCGACATTTTTCGCGAAAACGGCAAATAAATTAAGAGACCCGTTTCTGGGAGATAGGTTCCTCCTGTGCAGGGGAGGTGGTGACACCGGGGACAGACACCTCGTCCCCCTCGGCGTAGTTTTTGCGGGTGAAGACCACGTAGACGGTCATAAAGAGGATCTTTAGGTCCTGCCAGAGGGAGAAATGGCACAGGTACTCGCGGTCCATGGCCACCTTTTTGTCGTCGTCCACCAGATCGCGGCCGTTGGTCTGGGCAAGGCCGGTGATCCCCGGGCGCAGCTGATAGACCCCAAAGCTGTGGCGCAGTTGATGGGTGTAGGCCTCGGTCACCACCAGGGGACGGGGGCCGACCAAACTCATGTCGCCCCGCAGCACGTTCCACAGCTGGGGCAGCTCGTCAAGGCTGGTGCGCCGCAGCACCTTGCCCACCCGAGTGATGTATTCGGTGGCATTTTTCAGCTCCGCCGTGGCCACGTTTTTGGGCGCCTCGGTGCTCATGGAGCGGAATTTGTAGACGCGAAAGACCTTCCCGTCCTTTCCCACCCGTTTCTGGCGGAAGATGGCAGGTCCCTTGGAGTCGAGTCTGACCGCCAGCGCGGTGAGAAGCAGCAGCGGACTGAGAAAAACCAAGGCCACAGCCGAGAGGAGGATGTCCAACAAGCGCTTGAATGCCGCATACACGCGCTGTGCGGGGGTGAGGCGGAGGGATCGTGCAGCCGAAAACACAGGCGCGGGCGAGATCCTCTGCGAACCGGTCCCCTGCGCGAGATTTTCAGTGTTGTCCATATGAAAACCCCCAACAAAATAAAAACTAAATTGATTTACAAATTATGGTTTTTCGTTCACAAAAAAATTCTGTAAAAAAGGCACAAAGAGCCACTCGGTTTTTGGCCAAATTGGCTTTTTTTGTGCCGATCAAAGGGTGGTTTTTTGAGAACGAAAACGCATACGATCTTCTTCCCCAACATTATACCGTAAAGGCTTTTTTTCGTCAAATGGGAGAATCCGGCGGCTTCGGGAATGATTGTATCCCCTGGGGCATAGAGATGTACCAATATTGACGCGGCGGCCAACGAGAGCCGTGAGAGGGTGAGTGCGTGAAGGGGAATGTGGAAGAGCGGGCCATCTCGCTGGGCAACTTTATTGTGGAGAACAAGACGACGGTGCGGCATGCGGCCAAGGCCTTTGGGGTGAGCAAGTCCACGGTGCACAAGGATGTGTCCGACCGGCTGAAAAAGCTCAACCCCGCCCTCTGCCGGGAGGTCAAAAAGGTGTTGGAGATCAACAAGCAGGAGCGGCATATCCGGGGGGGCCTTGCCACCCGGCACAAATACCAGGTGTTAAAAGAGGAGGAGTGACCCCCCTCCCCCCGCTTTGCGGCAAAAAAAGAGAGGCCTGTCAGCCGACAGGCCTCTCTTTTTTTGAGAATATTGAATGATTCGCTGTTTTCTGTGCACAAAAAATAGCGGGGGGACAGCCGGAGTTATTTGGAGAAATAAGCTGCGGGGTCCACGTAAGCGCCGTCTTTTTTGAGCTCAAAGTGCAGGTGGGTGCCGAGCTTGCTCTCCCCGGGGATGGACTGGGCCACCGTGCCGATGACGTCGCCGCTCTTGAGGGTCTGCCCCTCTTTGACGGTGACCTTTTGGGACAGGGACTTGTAGATGCCGGTGGCGCCGCCCTCAAACTGGATCTCCACCACGGTGCCCCAGATGTCGTCGTCCCGCACCGAGGTCACCTTGCCGTTTTGGCAGGCCTTGACCTGGGCTCCGGCCTCGGCCTTGATGTCGATGCCGTTGTGGGTGCGCCAGTCGCCCAGGGTCTGGTCCTTGATCACCTTGCCGTCAGAAAAGGGGTTAATGGTCTCGCCAGAGATGGGCGAGACAAAGACCCCATTGGACGCAGTCTGCTGCAACGCGGGTTCGCTTTGCTGCCCGGCAGAAGCGGACGAGGAAGAAGAGCCCTGCCCCTGCGAGGACGAGGTACTTTGCGAATTCGACGCGGCGGAGGACGACTTGGGTTGAGAGGTCACCGGCTTTTCCACCACCTCTGTATCGGATGAGTCCCATGAAGGCACCTCCTGGTTGATTTGACTTTGGGGGTCGCCGCTCTGAACGGCGTTTTGGATCAGCGCCCAGGAGGCCAGCCCGGCCCCCAGCAGACAGACCGCCAGAGCGACGTAGAACCCCTTGCCCCGAAGCCATTTTTTCAGGCGGGGCTGGTTGTAGCGTGGGTTTTGCATGTTTTTCACCTCCGACAGTAGTCTTGACAGCCAACGGGCGAGATATGCGCCCGCCGCCGGGTCGTTTTGCGCCCGTTCCCCGCTCAAAAGTGCGCGCAAAAAACCGCCCCTCTTACAAAGAAGAGGGGCGGAAACGGGTGCCGGCTTGCTATTTCACCTGGTCGCGGGGAACCACTTCCAGGGTGTGGCAGATGGCGTCGAGCACCTCGAAGTGCGCCTTGTAGTGCTCGGGGTCGCCGTTGAGGTAGAGGACATAGAAGTTTTTCTCATCCTCTAAATAGTAGATGCGGCTGGCCACCTTTTTGCCGTCCTTTTCGGTGTCGACGTCATACCCTTTGGCGGCGTCAAAATGTTCAAAGGTGAACTCCTGCAGGTCGCCGAAGGTCGAGTACTTGTGCAGGTATTCCAGCCCGTTGGCATAGTACAGCTCGATGAACTGGTCCAGCGTCTTGACGCTGCGCTCGGTAAACATCTCGTCGTCCTTTCGGTAGCGGACGATCTGCAGATTGACCTTTTCGTCGATCCAGTCCAGGCCGATGGCGTTTTTCTCCACGCTGGAGAGCTGCTGAAAGTGCTCCTGATAGGCCACGCGCATATAGCCGTCGGCGCTGGTGAAGTAGCCGCTGCCGTCGTAGTCGTAATAGGTGTCGCCGCAGCCGGTGAGCAGCCCCAGGGCGCAGAGTGCAACCGCCGCGATGGCGGCGAATCGGCCCAGGCGGGCGCGAAGGTATTTTTTCATGGAACCTGTTTCCCCCTTGTAAGACATCCAGAGAGCCGACTTTTCGGCGGCCCGGCGGGCGCGCTTGCCCGCTGCTATTGTTACATTGTAGCATATTTTGCCACAAAAACAAGCGGCATAAATCTCCAAGCGGCAAGAAACACTATCGCAAAGGGAGGAATGCCAAATGCAACTGTCCAATATGGAATACGATAAAATGGTCAAAAAATATTCGCCCAACAGCAGCCTCTTCAAAGACTGCGTCTGGGCGTTTGTGGTGGGCGGGGCCATCTGCACCCTGGGCCAGGCGCTCATCGGCCTCTACGGGTACTGGGGGGCGGACAAGCTCACCGCCGCCACCCTCACCTCGGTGAGTCTGGTCTTTTTGAGCGCCCTGCTCACCGGCCTCAGCCTCTACGACAAGATCGCCAACCACGCAGGGGCTGGCACCCTGGTGCCCATCACCGGCTTTGCCAACGCCGTGGTCAGCCCCGCCCTGGAGTTCAAGAGCGAGGGGATGGTGCTGGGCCTGGGGGCCAAACTGTTTGTCATCTCGGGACCGGTCATCGTCTACGGGGTCTCGGCGGCGGTGATCTACGGGGTGATCTATTACCTGATGGGCCTGTTTGCCTGATGCGTTTGGAGGAGATAAGATGATCAAGAAAATCGGCCAGAGGACCCTGGCCTTGGAATCCGCCCCGGCCCTGATCCAGTGGGCGTCGGTGGCGGGCAAACGGGAAATGGAGGGCCCCCTCTCGCAGGAGTTCGACTTTGTGACCGGGGACACCAGCTTCGGCGAAAAGACCTGGGAGAAGGCGGAGAGCGCCATTCAGAAAAAGGCGGTCGCCCTGGCGCTGGAAAAGGCGGGGCTGCAAAACAGCGACATCGACTACGTCTTTGCCGGGGACCTGCTCAACCAGTGCATTGCCTCCAGCTTCGGCCTGCGGGAGTTCGGCATCCCCCTCATCGGCCTCTACGGCGCCTGTTCCACCATGGCCGAGAGCCTGTCGCTGGCCAGCATCTTTGCCGCCAGCGGCTGCGCCGACCGCTGTGCGGCCGTGGCCTCGTCCCACTTTTGCACCGCCGAGCGGCAGTTTCGCCTGCCGCTGGAATACGGCGGCCAGCGCACCCCCACCGCCCAGTGGACCGCCACCGCCGGCGGCTGCGTGGTGGTGGCGGCCCCGGGCCAGGGCAGCGGCCCCCGGGTCCGGCACGTGACCATCGGCAAGATCGTCGACCTGGGGGTCACCGACGCCAACAACATGGGCGCCGCCATGGCCCCCGCGGCGGCCGACACCATCAAGACCTATCTGGAGGACACCGGCACCGCCCCCACCGACTACCAGCTGATTTTGACCGGCGACCTGGGCCAGGTGGGCAGCTCCATCCTCTACGACCTGCTGGCACTGGATCAGATCGACATCGCCCCGGTGCACAACGACTGCGGGCTGCTGATCTACGACCGGCAGAGCCAGGACGTCAAGGCTGGCGGCTCGGGCTGCGGCTGTTCGGCCTCGGTCCTCTGCTCCCTCATCCTGGGCAAGTTTGCCCGGGGAGAGCTGGATAACATCCTCTTCGTCGCCACCGGCGCCCTCCTCTCCACCACCAGCTCCGCCCAGGGGGAGAGCGTCCCCGGCATCGCCCACCTGGTGCACATCTCGGCGGACAGAGATCGGCCCACCGGCAAACCCGCTGCCCGGAAAGGGGGGAAGTAGGATGGAATACCTGAAAGCCTTTGTGGTCGGCGGTCTGCTCTGCGTCATCGGCCAGATTTTGGTGGACAAGACCAAATTGACCCCCGCCCGCATCCTGGTGGGATTCGTGGTGGTCGGCGTGGTGCTGGGGGCCCTGGGTCTCTACCAGCCCCTGGCCGATTTCGCCGGGGCCGGGGCCACCGTCCCCCTGTCGGGCTTTGGCAACCTGCTGGCCAAGGGCACCAAAGAGGCCGTGGACAGCCAGGGTCTGCTGGGAGCGCTCACCGGCCCCTTGACGGCCGGGGCGGCGGGGATCACCGCCGCCATGTTCTTCGGCCTGTTGGTGGCCCTCATCTTCAAACCCAAGGACAAGGCCTGATTTTGCGCCGAGAGCGCCGGCCCCCCTCTCCCCGCCCTTGCAGCTTGCAGGGGGAGAGAGGGGAACCGGCGCTCTTTGAGAGGGCAAAGGCGCGGCACTTGGAAAAAAAGACAATAAAAAAAGCAGACCCCTGAGAGGACTGCTTTTGCGTCACACACTAAAAAGAGACCATTACGCGCTGGCGTTCAGTTTGCGAGCGAGGCTGGATTTTTTCCTGGCAGCGCAGTTCTTGTGAAGAATGCCCTTGGTCACGGCCATATCGATCTTCTTGATGGCGTTGCCAACGACCTCCGCTTTGTTCTCGCTGTTCTTCTCCAAGGCAATCTCGGCAGACTTGATGCTGGAACGCAGAGCGGACTTGATCATCTTGTTGCGCAGGTTCTTGGCCTCGTTGACTTTGACTCTCTTCTTAGCTGACTTGATGTTAGGCATAATCGCACCTCCTTCGCATGGAATCGTACAAGTTATCTTAGCATTTTTGCCGCGGGATTGCAAGGATTTTTTTGAAAAAATCTCGATTTCGCGCCGTATGGGGCAAGTCCCCGCCCAAAAGGAGTGATCAGCAGATGGATATTCGCACCGACCTGGCCATCGAGTGGCTGGACATGGCCGCCGGCCTCGGCCCCGACGACTGGCAGCAGGAGGAGACCGTCGAGGGGGGGATCACCCTCTCGACCACCCGCATCCGCACCCAGGCGGCGGCCGAGCGCATCGGCAAACCGGTGGGGCAGTACCTCACCGCCAGCTTTTCAAACCTCCTCCACGACGCCGCGCAGAACACCGCCCTGGCAGAGCTGCTGGGGGAGCACCTAAAGCGCCTTCTGCCCGAAAAGGGGGGCGTACTGGTCCTGGGGCTGGGAAACCCGTCCATCACCCCCGACGCGGTGGGCCCCCGCGCGGTGGAGGGGGTGATGGCGACCCGGCACATCGGCCCGGCCCTGGAAAAGGCCATGGGCATCTCCTTTCGGCCGGTGTCCGCCCTGGCGCCGGGGGTGTTGGGGCAGACCGGGGTCGAGGTGCAGGAGATCGCCCGCGCCCTGGTGCGGGACACCGCCCCAGCGGCCCTGGTGGTGATCGACGCCCTGGCGGCCAAGGCCACCCAGCGGCTGGGGCGGACCGTACAGCTCTCGGACGCGGGGATCGTGCCCGGCTCGGGGGTGGGCAACGCCCGCAGCGAGCTCTCCCAGAACACCCTGGGTATCCCGGTGGTCGCCATGGGGGTGCCGACGGTGGTGGACGTGGGCACCCTGGTGCGGGAGTACACCCAGGAGAACATCGAGGAGGAGCGCTCCCGAATGATGGTCACCAGCAAGGAGATCGACCAGATCATTGCCCGCATCTCCAAGGTGCTGGCCCTGGCGGTCAACCGGGCGCTGCAGCCCCACCTCTCGGCCGAGGACATCGCCCTGCTCACCGACTAGGGGCGAATAGGCGGTTTTCCGGCCGGTCATACTGGTGAAGGGGGCGCCATATACTGTACCAACAGACGTGTAGGAGGTGCAGCATGGCGCGCAGTAGGACAAGAACTCCTCCCAAAAGGCGGGGACCGAAAAAGTGGAAGATGGGGCTGGCGGCCTGCACGGTGGTGCTGGCCGTCTGCTATGCCAATTTGGGCAAGATCCTCTCCCTCTGGCAGGGGCTGACTGCCCAAAACCGGGCCATCGTCCAGTCGCTGGAGGGGGGCGTCCCCTCGGAGGAGAGCGGAGAGGGCGGCGCGGTGCTGGAAAAGGGGGAGAGCTGGACCGACTTTTCCGCCCTGCTGCCCCAGACCACCGCCCCCGCGGACACCCCGCCGGAGGGCACCCAAAAGCCCGAGGGGGCGATGCCCACCGAGGCGGTGGACCTGGCGGTCCAGAGCGGCGTCAACTACCAGTCGGCCTACATCAAAAACAAGACCAGCCTCTCGGACGGGCAGATCGCCGAGCTGCTCGGCACCGGGCCCGGGGCCAAGATCGAGCTGGGCAGCGACCAGCCCCAGGTGCTGATCGTCCACACCCACGCCACCGAGAGCTACGAGCACTACGACCTGGGCTACTACGACCCGGACGCCAGCTCCCGCAACACCGACAACGCCCAGAACGTCACCCGGGTGGGGGAGGAGATCGCCCGCCAGCTCAACGCCGCCGGCATCAAGACGGTGCAGGACAAAACCCAGCACGACTACCCCCAGTACACCGGGGCCTACGATCGCTCCCGAGAGACCATACAGAGCTACCTCGAAAAGTACCCCAGCATCCAGGTGGTGCTGGACGTGCACCGGGACGCCATTCAGTATTCCGACGGCACTCGAGCCAAGCCCACCACCGTCATCGACGGGAAGAAGGCCGCCCAGGTGATGTTCATCGTGGGCTGCAACAGCGACAAGACCCCCATCCCCAACTACGAAAAGAACCTGCGCTTTGCCGCCAACTTGCAGTCCAGCCTCGCCCAGAGCTACGACGACTTCATGCGCCCCATCCTCTTTGACTACCGCTTTTACAACCAGGACCTGGCCCCGGCCTGTATCCTCATCGAGGTGGGGGGGCACGGCAACAGCCTGGGGGAGGCGGTCTACTCGGGCCAGCTCATCGGCAAGGGGATGGCCGAATATCTCAAGACCCTGGCGTGAGCGCCGGGGCGGACGAAAAAGAAAAAGGAGCATCTGCTGTGAGCGCAACCAGAAAGTACGCGGCCGCCTTTGTTTTCACCCTGGCGGCGCTGATGGTGACCCTGGCCATGGGGGTGGCCTATCTCAACACCTACCGCATGGTGCACGGGCCGGTGTCCATCCCCCAAATCGACGTGGTTCCCTATATAAAGGAAGGGGCGGCCCTCCTCTGGAAGGCCGCCCCCTCGGGGCTGCGGCTGCTCGTCGCCGCCCTCTTTCAACTGTGAGTGCCCGCCCCCCGCTCTGCCGGGGGGCGTCTTTTTGGCAAAAAAGGCCGCGCGGCGTTGCCTGGGCTCCCCCGGCCGTGGTATAATAACCGCATTGCGACCACCGCTCTTCGCCCTTTGGCCCAAAAGCGGGGCGGCGGTCACCGAGTGACATTGACGCGTCGGCCGGGGTCGGCCGACGGACAGGGGGACATCCATGAGCTATCGCGACAACATCCGCAACTTCTCCATCATCGCCCACATCGACCACGGCAAGTCCACCCTTGCCGACCGGCTGCTGGAAGCCACCGAGTCGGTGGCCCAGCGGGAGATGAGCCAGCAGCTGCTGGACAACATGGATTTGGAGCGGGAGCGGGGCATCACCATCAAGGCCCGGGCGGTCAAGCTGGACTACCGGGCCGAGGACGGGCAGGTCTACACCCTCAACCTCATCGACACCCCGGGGCACGTGGACTTCAGCTACGAGGTCTCCCGCTCTCTGGCGGCCTGCGAGGGGGCCATTTTGGTGGTGGACGCCACCCAGGGCATCGAGGCCCAGACCCTGGCCAACACCTACCTGGCCCTGGAACACGACCTGGAGATCCTGCCGGTCATCAACAAGATCGACCTGCCCTCCGCCGACGTGGAGCGGGTGGGGAAGGAGATCGAGAACTTCATCGGCATCGACGCCAGCGAGGCGCCGGCGGTCTCGGCCAAGATGGGAACCAACATCGAGGCGGTGCTCCGCCAGATCGTCAAGCTGATCCCTCCGCCCCAGGGGGACGAGGGCGCCCCCCTGCAGGCGCTGATCTTCGACTCTTTTTACGACAGCTACAAGGGGGTCATCGTCTACATCCGGGTCAAGGAGGGGGAGGTGCGCCCCGGCCAGCGCATCCGGATGATGGCCACCGGCGCCGAGTTCGACGTGGTGGAGGTGGGCTACCTGCGGGCCACCCAGATGGAGAAGTGCGACCGGCTGCGCGCCGGGGAGGTGGGCTATCTCACCGCCAGCATCAAAAATGTGCAGGACACCCAGGTGGGCGACACCGTCACCACCGCCGAGAACGGGGCGGCCGAACCCCTGCACGGCTACCGCCAGGTGCAGCCGATGGTCTTTTCCGGCCTCTACCCGGCCGATGGGGCCAAGTACAACGACCTGCGCGACGCGCTGGAAAAGCTCAAGCTCAACGACGCCTCCCTCTCCTTTGAGGCGGAGACCTCGGCCGCCCTGGGCTTTGGCTTTCGCTGCGGCTTTTTGGGCCTTTTGCACATGGAGGTCATTCAGGAGCGGCTGGAGCGGGAGTTCAATATGGACCTGGTCACCACCGCCCCCAGCGTGGTCTACAAGGTGGAGCTGACCGACGGCACCGCCAAGGTCATCGACAACCCCATGGACTACCCCGACCCGGCCACCATCGCCCAGGCCTACGAGCCCTTTGTCAACGCCAGCATCTTCTCCCCCTCGGAGTACGTGGGCAACATCATGGAGCTGTGCCAGGAGAAGCGGGGCGTCTTTAAGAATATGGAGTACGTGGACGAAAACCGGGTGGACATCCGCTATGAGCTCCCCCTCAACGAAATCATCTACGACTTTTTCGACACCCTCAAGTCCCGCACCCGGGGCTACGCGTCGCTGGACTACGAGCTGTCGGGCTACCAGCCCTCCAAGCTGGTCAAGTTGGACATCCTCTTAAACGGCGAGGTGGTGGACGCCCTCTCCTTTATCGTCCACACCGACAAGGCCTATGCCCGCGCCCGGCGGATGACCGAGAAGCTCAAGGAGCACATCCCCCGCCAGATGTTCGAGGTGCCCATCCAGGCGGCGGTGGGGGGGAAGATCATCGCCCGGGAGACGGTGCGGGCCCTGCGCAAGGACGTGCTCGCCAAGTGCTACGGCGGCGACATCACCCGCAAGAAAAAGCTGCTGGAAAAGCAGAAGGAGGGCAAGAAGAGGATGCGCCAGCTGGGCAGCGTCGAGGTCCCGCAGGAGGCCTTTATGGCGGTGCTCAAGCTCGACAGCGACTCCTAAAACGCCGTCCGGTCTGCCCGGGGCCCTGCACGAGCGGATCGTGTGGGGCCCCGGCCGCAAGGGGAGAAACGAGATGAAGATGCCCACCGCCATCCCCGAGGGGATGCTGGCCTCCTGCGGGATGAACTGCCTGGTCTGCTACAAGCACTGCCTCTCCCCCCAGCCCTGCGGGGGCTGCCGGGAGGGCGGGGAGGGGATGCCTGTTCACTGCCGCCGCTGCACCATTCGGGCCTGTGCCGAAGGGCGGGGGCTGCGCCTCTGCGCGGCCTGTCCCCTATTTCCCTGCCGGCAGGTGAAGCGGCTGGATCGGAGCTATCGCGTCCGCTACGGGGTCTCTTTGATCGAAAACGGACGGAGGGCGGCGGCGGAGGGGACGGCCGCCCTGCTGCAAGAGGAGGCGCGCCGCTGGCGGTGCCCCGGGTGCGGCGGGGTCGTCTCCCTGCACGACGGGGTCTGCAGCGACTGCGGGGCGGAGAAGAGATGAGAGAGGCGAGAGGGGGAGCGAGGATGGAGGACCGGCCGTTGGGGATGTATCTGCACATCCCCTTTTGCAGGCGAAAGTGCAACTACTGCGCCTTCTACTCGGCCCCTGCCGGGGAGGCCGCGTGGGAGGGGTACGCCGATGCCCTCTGCCGCCACATCGCCCTCTGGGGGGAGAGGCTGGGCCGGCGGGCGGTGGACACCGTCTATTTCGGCGGCGGCACCCCCAGCCTGCTCTGGCGGCAGTTGCCCCGGGTGTTGGCAGAGCTGGGGCGCTGTTTCCAGCTGGACACCGGGGCGGAGATCTCCCTGGAGGCAAACCCCGGCACGGTGGGGCGGGAGGAGCTGCGCGCCCTGCGCCAAGCGGGGTTCAACCGCCTCTCCCTGGGGGTGCAGTCGGCGGTGGAAGGGGAGCTGCGGGCCCTGGGGCGGCTGCACACCGCCGCCGAGGCCATGGCCTGTGTAGAGGCCGCCCGGGAGGCGGGGTTTGCCAACCTCTCGCTGGATTTTATGCTGGGCCTGCCCGGCCAGAGCGAGGAGAGCCTGGAAAGGATGGAGGACTTTGTCCGCCGGGCGGCACCCCAGCACCTCTCGGCCTACATCTTGAAGGTGGAGGCCGGCACCCCCTTTGGGGAGATGGGGGAGGCGCTGCGGCTGCCCGACGACGACACCGCCGCCGACCTGTACGAGAGCTGTGTGGCCCGCCTCTCCGCCCTGGGCTATGGCCAGTACGAGGTGTCGAATTTTGCCCTGCCCGGCTTTGCCTGTCGCCACAACGAGAAGTACTGGAGCCTGGAGGAATACCTTGGCATCGGCCCGGCGGCCCACTCCCTGTTGGGGGGCACCCGCTTTTTCTACCCGGCCGACCGGGCGGCCTTTGTGGGCGGGGGGCTGGAGCAGCTCCAGCGGGAGGGGACGCCCGACTGGGAGGAGTACGCCATGCTGCGGCTGCGCACCGCCGCCGGGCTGGACACCGGCCGCGCAGGATTGCCGGACGGGCTGTTGGAGCGGGCCCGACCCTTTGAAAAGCCGGGGCTGCTGTACATCGAGGGCCCGGTCATCCGGCTAACCCCCAAGGGGTTTCTGGTCTCCACCCCCCTCATCGCCGAAATTTTGTACGGCTGAAAAGAGCGGCCCGGCCAACTGGCCGGGCCGCTCTTGCAGCGCGATGGAGGGGGAGGGGTCAGCCCTCCTCCTCGCTGGTGGTGTGAAATTGGACGGCGACCCCGGAAATCGCCAGGGCAATCCCTGCCAACAGCCCCCAGAGGGGGTTTTTCAGCCCCAACAGGGGGAGGAGGCCCGCCCCTGCGCAGAGCCCGCCGCCGATGCCGGTGGAGAGGATGAGGGCGGGCCGCAGCAGTTTGAGGGAGAGGCCCCCCGCCAACAGCCCGGCGGCACAGCCGGCCAGGGCCCCGGCCCAGGGGATGGAAATCAGGGAGTAGATGCCGACAAAGGCGGTCAGAAAACAGAGCAGAAAGACCCCGCCCCGGTAGACGCGGTAGGCCAGCAGGGCCCCGACCACCCCCAGCAGCAGGATGGGGAGGAGCAGGAGCCACCCCTCAATGGAGAGGAGGGCGGCGAGCCAGCCCCCCAGGGCCGCGCCCAGGACAAAGCCCGCCAGGGAAATCCAGAACTTGCTCAGCTTGAAGCCCAGAAAACAGTCGGCCAGGGCCAGCAAAACGGTAAAAATCGTCGGCCAGAGGGCCGCTGGGGCGGAGAAATCAGGCATCACAGGTGCTCCTTTCTAAAGGGCGGCCTCCCACTCGGCGGGGCGAAAGCCCACCAGCACCCGGTCCCCCAAAAGCAGCAGCGGGCGCTTGATGAGCATGCCGTTTTGGGCCAGCAGGGCGTACTGCTCCTCCTCGCTCATCCCGGGCAGCCGGTCCTTGATGTGCTCGTTTTTGTAGACCAAACCGCTGGTGTTGAAAAACCGCTTCAGGGGCAGGCCGCTGCGGGCGTGCCACTCGGCCAGTTCGGCCGCGGTGGGGGTCTCCTCCACGATGTGGCGGGTCTCGCAGGCCACGCCGTGCTCGTCGAGCCAGGCCTTGGCCTTTTGGCAGGTGGAACATTTGGGGTACCAGATCAGCAGTGCGTTCATTGACAAATTGCCTCCCATCCGCCCCGGCGACAGGCCGGGACGCCGTTTGTATTTGTATTTTTAATAAAAAGAGGTCGGTGCGCGGCGCTCCCCTTCCGGCGCGCCGCGGCAGCGGGGCAGATGCCGCCTCGCCGCAGGCAGAAGACCGAGGGCAGGGGAAGGGAACAGGGGCCGTCTGCGCCGACCGGGCCGCTGTGGTATCGCGACCGCCCTGCGGCCGACAAGGCCACAGGCGCTGCGGCATTTGGCCGTGGGGCAGAGGGCGTCCGCACATCTGCCGGACCGCTGCGACATCGTGACCGCCCTGCGGCCGACAAGATCACAGGCGCGGCGGCATTTGGCCGTGGGGCAGAGGGCGTCCGCACATCTGCCGGGCCGCCCCGGCATCGCGACCGCCCTGCGGCGGACAAGGCCACAGGCGCTGTGGCATTTAGCCGTGGGGCAGAGGGCGTCCGCACACCGGCCGGGCCGCCCCGGCATCATGGCCGCCCTGCGGCTGCCATACCGCCGGCGCCGAGGGCGCGGTGGCACTCGGCCAGGGGGCAGGGGGCGTAGAGCAGGCGGCATTTGCATTTCTGCCCGGCCATCCCCGGCAGCACAGCCGCCTTGTGGCCATTATACCACAGCGGCGGGCGAGGGGGGAGGCGGGATCACCGCTCCTCCCCCGTGAGCCCCAGGAGATAGTCGGCGCTGACGCCGTAGTAGCGGCAGAGGGCGATGACGTGGCGCACCGGCATCTCGTTGGCCCCCCGCTCATAGCGGGCGTACATGGTCTGCGAGGTGCCCAGTACGGCGGCGATCTCCGCCTGGGTCTTGTCGTGATCCTCCCGCAGATCCCGCAGCCGCTGCTGGTAGGGCACCATGGTGAGTCGTCCCCTCTCGTTTGGTGTTGAACTGGCAGCATTTTAGCATAGTAAAAATATTTACTATTGACTTTAGTACATATATTTACTAGAATGGGTAGAAAAGGCGGTGATATTCGTGAAAGAGGAGAGAAGGGACGAGAATTTGGCGGCCAAGATCGTGCGCAACTTCGCCTATCTCGACGCGGTCTGGAGCTTTCTCCTGGCCATTGCCGACGGGGCCAGCCTCTCATCGGGCGGTCCGCCGGTGCCCTTCACCGCCCGCTTCGCCGTCTTTTTGGACAGTTTCTGCGGCGCCCTGGTGGGGGTCTTCCTCCTCTATGCGGTGGCCGAAGGGGTGCAGATCCTGCACGACATCCGCCGCGCCCAGCACCCCATCTCCCCCGAAGGCCGCCCCGGTGAGGGCGGCCCGGGCAGGGGAGGCGCCTCCCCGCCTCTCTAACATCCCCCGCCGCGCAGGCGGAGCGCACCCCTTGAAAGGGGGGCCCCAGTGGCCCCTCTTTTTTTGTGCAGAAATACCCCCTTTAGAGGGTACGCCGGGGAAACTGTTGCCAATATGTAAATATTTATTTCAGTTCTTGACTTTTATTGACTTTGGGGGTAGACTGTATGTGTTGGCAGTCGAGAGGTTCGACTGCTAAACGCAAAAACGGCGCTGCTTCGGCATTTGTCCCCCCTAAACGGGTGCCGCAGCCGCCGGAAAGGGGGTGGGAAGATGTTGACGCCGAGACAGGGATTTGTGCTTCAGGCCATCTGCGACCTCTACTCCGAGACCGGGGAGCCGGTCTCCAGCGGGGCCATCGCCAAGCTGGCGGGCGACGCCTTTTCCAGCGCCACCATCCGCAGCGAGATGGCCCGGCTAGAGGCCCTCGGCTGTGTCAAACAGCCCCACACCTCTGCCGGGCGCATCCCCACCGCCCAGGGCTACCGCTACTACATCAATCACCTGATGCCGCGGCGGGAGCTGCCGGTGGAGAAACAGCGGGAGATCGCCCGCTTCCTCCGCCAGGGGGTCAGGGACCCGGACATCCTCCTGACCCGGGCCAGTTCCCTTCTGGCCTACATGACAAACTACGCCGTCCTCGCCACCTCCCCCCAGCTCTCCGACCTGTCGATGGAGAAGTTGGAGGTGGTGGCCCTCACCCCCCAAACGCTGGCGCTGGTGGCCCTCACCAACACCGGGTTGGTGCTCAACCAGGTCTGTCAGCTGGGGCTGCCGGCGGGGGAGCGGCAGCTGGAGAAGCTCTCGGGCTTCTGCCGCAAAAACCTCCTCCACCGGCCGCTGCACGAGGTGGCGTTGCTGCGGGACGACTTCCTGCAGCGGGAACTGGGGGGCGACTACCTCTGTCTGGCCCCCGCGGTGCAGCTCATCTGCCGGATGTGCGCCGAGCTCTGCCGGGCCAAGGTGCACCTGGAAGGGCAGTCGAACCTCCTGCGCTACGCCGCGCCGGAGCACGGCTACAACGCCTTTCTCGAGCTGCTCAAGGAGACCGACACCCTGCTGCGGGCCGCCCCCAAAGAGGGGGGGAACGTGGCGGTGCTGCTGGGCGACGACCTGGACCAAGAGCTGGCGGGCACCACCCTGGTGAGTACCGGCTACCTCTTCGGGGACGAGCACACCGGCGTGTTGGGGATCATCGGCCCCCGGCATCTGGACTACACCAGGATCATCCCCCACTTGGCCTATTTTACCGACCTGCTGGGCAGGATCTTGAATGGAACCGACGGGGACGGATGAGGGATCCCTCCCTCCCGACCCAATAACAATAGAGAGGAGCTTGCAGGTGGAACCGGAAAAGAAGACGGCCCAGACCGAAGCTGAACAGACCGCCCCGGCGGAGGAGAAAGCCCCCGCCGCCCCTGAAAAAGAGGAGAAGGCGGCCGAGAAAAAGTCCAAAAAGCCCAAGAAGAACAAAGAGGTAGAGGCCCTGGAAGAACAGCTGGCCGGCTGCCGCCAGGAAAACAGCGACCTGAACGACCGGCTGCTGCGCCTGAGCGCCGAGTACGACAACTTCCGCAAGCGCTCCACCAAGGAGAAGGAGGGGATGTTCACCGACGGGGTGGCCTCCGCCCTCTCCCAGATGGTGGTGGTGCTGGACAATCTCGAGCGGGCGGTGGACGCCTGCCAGGAGGACAGCGACCTCAAGACCGGGGTGGAGATGACCCTCAAACAGTTCCGCGAGGTGCTGGAAAAGATGGGTGTCTCGGAAATCAACCCGGTGGGCGAATCCTTTGACGCCCAGCTGCACAACGCGGTGATGCACGTGGAGGACGAGACCTTGGGCGAGAGCCAGGTGGTGGAGGTCTTCCAAAAGGGCTATCTGCTGGGGGAGCGGGTCATCCGCTACGCCATGGTCAAGGTGGCCAACTAGACAAAATATCCCGGGGCGGGCAGCCGCCCCTCACAACCATACAGAACAAATCGACGGATCGAAATAGGAGGAAACGACAATGGGAAAAATCATCGGCATTGACTTGGGTACAACCAACTCTTGCGTGGCGGTCATGGAGGGCGGCGAGCCGGTCGTCATCGCCAACGCCGAAGGCGCCCGCACCACCCCCTCGGTGGTGGCCTTCACCAAAGACGGCGAGCGGATGGTGGGCCAGGTGGCCAAGCGCCAGGCCATCACCAACCCCGAGCGCACCGTGATGAGCGTCAAGCGCCACATGGGCAGCGACTACCACGTGGCCATCGACGGCAAGAACTACACCCCCCAGGAGATCTCGGCCATGATCCTGCAGAAGCTGAAAGCCGACGCGGAGGCCTACCTGGGCACCACCGTCACCGAGGCGGTCATCACCGTGCCCGCCTACTTCACCGACGCCCAGCGCCAGGCCACCAAAGACGCCGGCCGCATCGCCGGACTGGACGTGAAGCGGATCATCAACGAGCCCACCGCGGCCGCCCTCTCCTACGGGGTGGACAAGGAGGACGACCAGAAGGTCATGGTCTACGACCTGGGCGGCGGCACCTTCGACGTCTCCATCATCGAGATGGGCGACGGGGTGCAGGAGGTGCTGGCCACCGCCGGCAACAACAAGCTGGGCGGCGACGACTTCGACGACCGGATCATCGGCTACCTGGTCAGCGAGTTCAAGAAGGACAGCGGCATCGACCTCTCCTCGGACAAAATGGCCATGCAGCGCCTCAAAGAGGCCGCTGAGAAGGCCAAGATCGAGCTGTCGGGCATGGCCCAGGCCAGCATCAACCTGCCCTTCATCACCGCCGACGCCACCGGCCCCAAACACCTGGATATGACCCTTACCCGCGCCAAGTTCAACGAGCTGACCGCCGACTTGGTGGAGGCCACCATGGCCCCGGTCCGCCAGGCTCTCAAGGACTCCGGCCTCTCCGCCAGCGAACTGCACAAGGTGCTGATGGTGGGCGGCTCCTCCCGGATCCCCGCCGTGCAGGAAGCGGTCAAGAACTTCATCGGCAAAGACCCCTTCAAGGGCATCAACCCCGACGAGTGCGTGGCCATCGGCGCCGCCATCCAGGGCGGCGTGCTCGGCGGTGACGTGGAGGGCATCCTCCTGCTGGACGTCACCCCCCTCTCCCTGGGCATTGAGACTATGGGCGGCGTCTCCACCAAGATCATCGAGAGAAACACCACCATCCCCACCAAGAAATCCCAGATCTTCTCCACTGCGGCCGACAACCAGACCTCGGTCGAGGTCCACGTGCTGCAGGGCGAGCGGGAGATGGCGGCCGACAACAAGACCCTGGGCCGCTTCCACCTGGACGGCATCGCCCCCGCCCCCAGAGGGGTGCCCCAGATCGAGGTCACCTTTGACATCGACGCCAACGGCATCGTCCACGTCTACGCCAAGGACCTGGGTACCGGCAAAGAGCAGAACATCACCATCACCTCCTCCACCAACATGTCCAAGGACGACATCGACAAGGCCGTGAAGGACGCCGAGGCCTTTGCCGAGCAGGACAAGAAGCGCCGCGAGGAGATCGACGTGAAAAACAGCGCCGACCAGATGGTCTACCAGACCGAAAAGAGCATGGCCGACCTGGGCGACAAGCTGCAGGGCGAGGAGAAATCCGCCCTGGAGGAGAAACTCACCGCCCTCAAGAGCGCCATCTCCGGCGGCAATGTGGACGAGATGAAGCAGAAGACCGAAGAGCTGCAGAAGAAGTTCTACGAGGTCTCCGAGCGCGTCTACAAAGAGGCCGCCGCCCAGCAGCAGGCCGCCGGCGCCACCCCCGGCGCCCGGCGCGGATGCCGGCGCTGCCGGCGCCCAGTCCGCCCCCGGCGACGACGGGGTGGTCGACGCCGACTTCACCGAGGTGGACGACGACAAGAAATAAGTCGCTGCGCCCAAAAGCAGCGGGTCACAGGCCGACGAGCAGAGCAGTCGGCCTGTTTGGCGGCAGGGGCATCGGTGGACGCTGCGCCGGGTCTGTGCTATACTGGTACGGCAAAAGCGCCCCCTTCCCACGCTACTTTAAAAAGGAAACAGGTGGTATCCATTGGCAGATAAACGCGATTACTACGAGGTCTTGGGCGTCTCCAAGAGCGCCAGCGACGACGAGCTGAAAAAGGCTTACCGCAAGCTGGCGAAAAAATATCACCCCGATCTCAACCCCGGCGACAAAGAGGCCGAGGCCCACTTTAAAGAGGTCAACGAGGCCTACGAGGTGCTCAGCGACTCTGCCAAGCGGCAGCGGTACGACCAGTTCGGCCATGCCGGGGTGGACCCCAACTACGGCGCCGGCGGCGCTGGCGGGGCTTACAGCGGCGGGTTCGGCGGGTTTGACGACCTGGGCGACATCTTCGAGAGCTTTTTCGGCGGCGGCTTTGGCGGCGGCGGTCGCGGCCGCCGGCAGAACCCCAACGCCCCCCGCCGGGGCGGCGACAGCCACATCAACGTGGTGCTGGACTTTTTCGAGGCCGCCCACGGCTGCACCAAGACCGTCGAGGTGCAGAAACAGGAAGCCTGTGACGAGTGCGGCGGCACCGGTGCGGCCAAGGGAACCACCCCCAAGACCTGCCCCGACTGCGGCGGCACCGGCCAGGTGACGGTGGGCCAGCGCACCCCCTTTGGGGTCATTCAGTCCACCCGGCCCTGCTCCCGCTGCGGCGGCACCGGCCAGATCATCGAAACCCCCTGCTCCAAGTGCCACGGGAGCGGCCGCAAGACCGTCACCCGCAAGGTGGAGGTGAAGATCCCCGCCGGCATCGACGACGACCAGACCATTGCCATGCGGGGCTATGGGGACGCCGGGTACAACGGCGGCCCCAGCGGCGACGTGATCGTGGTGGTCTCGGTCCGCCCCGACCCCCTGTTTGAGCGGCGGGGATTCGATGTCTGGTGCGACGTGCCCATCAGCTACTACACCGCCGTCATGGGCGGCGAGGTGGTGGTCCCCACGGTGCACGGCAAGGTCAAGTACCAGATCCCCGAGGGCACCCAGCCCGGCACCACCTTCCGCCTCAAGGGCAAGGGCATCCAGTACCTCAATGGGCGCGGCAAGGGCGACCAGTACGTCAAGGTCACCATCGAGGTGCCCAAGCGCCTCAACCGCGAGCAGAAGCGGGAACTGGAGGAGTTCGAGCAGTCCCTCTCCATCGAGCAAAACTACGAAAAGCAAAAGAGCTTTCTCGAGCGCATCAAAGACCTCTGGAAGTAGAGGTCTCTGCACAGGACCCCGGCCATCTGGCCGGGGTCCTGTTTTTTTGTCCCTCCCCGGCGGAAAGCGCTCCACCTTTCGCGGGCAGCGTTCCGCCGGAAAACGCAGCAAACCGTTTTTACCAAAAAGCTGACCCTTTTTTATCAAAAATGGGGAGCTGTGCGCAAAGTGGATGACCCCACAAAAGGGCGGCAAAGGGCTGAGCGGATTTTCAACATTCTGCATGAATTTTTGGAGAGGTGCAAAAGAGAAGATACAAAAGTTTGTATGAAAGAACAAATTTCGCCCTGTTTTTGCCGCGCACTTTCGGCGCGCCCTCCCCTTGCTTTTGGGGGAGGGGGTGGGGTATACTCGGGGTGTCGCTGGTTGCTATATAATACCCGGATATGGCGGGTAGTTTCTACACTTCACCGTAAATGAAGTACTATGGCTAACTTCTCACCGGCCTGGCGGAGCTGTCTCTCCGCCTCCGCCGGCCGCGTGCGTGTTGTGAGTTGTCCATTTAGTGACTGCCGACAAAAAAGCTGCAGAAACCAAAACAACAACCCGAAACGCGAAAAGAGGAGGAAAACTATGGGACAGCTGTCGAAATTTTTCGGCCTGCGCGAGCGCAAGACCTCGGTCAAGACCGAGGTGATCGCCGGACTCACCACCTTTATGACCATGGCATACGTGCTGGTGGTGCAGCCCAGCGCCATTGTGGGATTTGGCGCGGTGCCGGCCATTGTCGACATCAACGGGATTTCTGTATCCAAAGAGGCCGTCGTGGTCACCTGTGCGGTGATCAGCGGCCTCATTACTTTGCTGATGGGACTTTACGCCAACATGCCCTTCGCCCTCTCCACCGGCATGGGCAGCAACTTCATGCTGGGGGCGCTGCTCCAGTCGGGCAGCATCTCCTTTGGGCAGATCATGGCGGTCATCCTGGTCTCGGGCCTCATCTTCCTGGGGCTGTCGGTCTTTGGCATCCGCGATTTGATCGTGCGGATGATCCCCAAGAACATCAAGCTGGCCATCGGCTCGGCCATCGGCTTTTTCATCGCCTACCTGGGCTTCAAAAACACCGGCATCGGGGTGTTTGAAGGGGGCATCGGGCTGGGCGATTTTCGTTCCCCCTCGGTCATCCTGGCGGTGGTGGGGCTGCTGATCATCGCCGCCCTCACCGCCTTCAAGGTCAAGGGCGCCATCCTCATCGGCATCGTCGCCACCACCCTGCTGGGCATCCCCTTCGGGGTCACCACCCTCCCCACCCAGCTCTTCAAGCTGCCCGACTTCAGCCAGGTGGGCAACCTCTGCTTCCAGTTTGACTTCACCGGCCTCTTCACCCCGGCCTTTATCGTGCTGATCTTCATCGCCTTCTTCGGCGACTTCTTCTCCACCCTGGGCACCGTGCTGGGGGTGGCCGGCAAGGCGGGGATGCTGGACGAGGACGGCAACCTGCCGGGCATCCAGAAACCCTTCCTGGTGGACGCCATCGGCACCTGCGTGGGCGCCCTCACCGGCTGCACCACCATCACCACCTATGTGGAGTCCTCCTCCGGGGTCGAGGCAGGCGGCCGCACCGGCCTCACCGCCGTCACCACCGCCGCCCTCTTCCTCCTCTCGGTCTTCGCCGCCCCCCTGTTTTTGATGATCCCCGACGCCGCCACCGGCCCGGCCCTCATCTTCGTGGGCTTTTTGATGATGGCCGACATCGGCAAGATCGACTTCTCCAACTTCTCCGAGGCATTTGGTCCCTTCGTGATGATCCTCTTCGTCATCTTCACCGGCTCCATCGCCAGCGGCATCGCCGCCGGCATCCTCGCCCACGTCTTCATCAAGTGCATCACCGGCCGCTTCAAAGAGGTCCATCCCGGGATGTACGTCCTCTGCGTGCCCCTTGTCCTCTACTTCCTCTACAACACCCCGCTGTAAGGCGGCGTAGAGCTCACCCGAACACCCTGCGGAGAGAGACCGGCACCCGGGCGCCCCTTGCAGCGGGCGGCGGCCGGGCCGGGGAAAAGAGAAAAGGAGACCTGAAAAGATGAAATACCAGCCCAACGACAAGCGCGCCCTGTTGCAGGCGGCCCTGGGCCGCATCCCCTGCGACCTGGCCATCGCCAACGTCCAGTACGTCAACGTCTTCACCGGCGAGGTTTACCCCGCCACCGTCTTTGTCCACCAGGGCTTTGTGGCCCACGTGGAGGCGGGCGATCCCCAGGCGGATCTGCACCTGGCCAAAGAGGTCTACGACGGGCGCGGCCGCACCCTGGTGCCCGGCTTCATCGACGCCCACGTCCACGTGGAGAGCTCGATGCTGACCCCCCGCAACTTCGCCGCCGCCGTCCTGCCCCACGGCACCACCACCGCCGTCACCGACCCCCACGAGATCGCCAACGTCGCCGGGGAGGAGGCGGTCCACTACATGCACGACGCGGCCCTGGGCCTGCCCATGCGCCAGCTCATCAACATCCCCTCCTGCGTCCCCTCGGTCCCCGGGCTGGAAAACGCCGGGGCCACCTTTGACGCCGCCACCATCCACCGGCTAGCCAAGCTGGAGAACGTCCACGGCCTGGCCGAGGTGATGGACTTTGTCGGGGTGGTCGAGGGCGAGGAGCGGATGATGGACATCATCGCCGCCGCCGAGGAGGAGGGCCTCTACCTGCAGGGCCACCTCCCCCGCCAGACCGGGCGGATGGTCTCCGCCTACCGGGTGGGCGGCCCCTGGACCTGCCACGAGTCCACCACCAGCGAGGAGTCGGTGGACAAGATGCGCGCCGGCATCTACGTCGACGCCCGGGACTCCTCCATCTCCCGCAACGTCACCGCCGTCTGGGAGGGGGTCAAGGACTTCCCCTGCCTGGACCGGCTGACCTTCTGCACCGACGACAGAGAGGCCGACGACATCCTCTACGTGGGGCACATCGACGACGTGGTCCGCCACGCCGTCAGCCTGGGGATGGACCCGGTCCTGGCCATCCGCAGCGCCACCCTGCTGCCCGCCCAGGCCGCCCGCCTGGACAACCTGGGGGCGGTGGCCCCCGGCTACGTGGCCGACTTCCTGCTGCTGGACGACCTGCAGAACCTGCAGGTCAAGGAGGTCTTCACCGCCGGCAAAAAGGTGGCGGAGGACGGGGCTCTGCTGGTGGAGATCCCCCAGCAGGCCCACCCCTTCGAGACGGTCAACTCCATGGACGTGCCCAACCTGACCGCCGCCGACTTTGCCCTGGCGGCCCCCGCCGGCTGCGGGGAGCAGGTGGCGGTCAACGTGATGACCTACGGCGACATGGAGGTCTCCACCGCCGACGCCGTGGTGGAGACGCTGCCGGTCAAAGAGGGCCGGGTGGACATCTCCGGCGACAGCGACCTCTGCTACGCCATTGTCATCAACCGCTACGGCAACGGCACCCTGGCCAAAGGGGTGGTCCGCGGCTTCGGCCTGGAGCGGGGGGCCGACGGCTCCACCGTCTCCCACGACTGCCACAACCTGACCATCGTCTACAAGACCCCGGAGGACGGCTACGCCGTCTACAAAAAGTTGCGGGAGTGCGGCGGCGGCATCGCCTGTGCCGCCGGGGGAGAGGTCCTCTGCACCTTCCCCCTGCCGGTGGGCGGGCTGATGTCCAACCTCTCTTGGGAGCAGGTGGCGGCCCAGTCGGTGGCCATGAAAAAGGCCCTGCGCCAGGTGGGACTGCAGCAGAAAAACCCCCTGCTGCGCATCGCCACCCTGGCCCTGCCGGTGATCCCCAAGGTGAAAATCAGCGACCTGGGACTGGTGGACGTGCTCAAAAAAGAGCTGATGCCCCTCTTCCCCGAGGCGTAGAGACTCTGATAGAAAAAAGAGGACTGGCTTTCCCCGCCTCCTAATAAGAAAACATGAGATAGTCCAGTAAAATCAATGTTTTCAGAGGCAAGGAACACGATGTGAAGTCAAAAAATCAAATACTGGCAGGATAAAGGGTGCTGATGTGAAATATCAGCACCCTTTTCCTGTCCCAAACGCCATAGGAAATCCTATGGCGTTTTTTACTTTCCATCAAGTACACGGAAAACTGTATTGAAAGGGGTGAGAAATCGAAGGTATTTCTTCATGTAGGAAATGCAAATCAAGTGTCCATAGGTTTTCCCACATGGAAAAGCAAATGGGCACAGAATTGAATTTTTTCCGAAAACGAACACTTTTCCAGACCGCCGGAGGGAGGTGAGATTATGGCGGTATTTCGCATTGAGAAAACCCGCGACTACACGGTGATGGCAAACCATCATCTGCGGAACACGGTGCTGTCGCTGAAAGCGAAAGGGCTGCTGTCCCTCATGCTATCCTTGCCGGAGGATTGGGACTACACCACCAAAGGACTTGCCCGGATATGCCGGGATGGAGTGGACAGCATTTGTGCTACGGTCCGGGAGCTGGAGGATGCGGGGTACATTATCCGTGAAAGAGTCCGTAACGCCAACGGGCGGCTCGGCAGAATCGAGTACACGATCCTGGAGCAGCCCAGACCGCCGGAACCTAAACCGGGAAAACCTGAACGGGAAAATCCAGTTCAGGTAAAACCAGTCTTGGATTCTCCTGTCTTGGGAAAACCTGAACAGGAAAACCCCGCACAATTAAATACTAAAGGATCAAGTAACCAAATATCAAATACTGATTCATCAAGTACGGAAGGATCAAATCCTATCCAATCAAGCCCCCAAACCCCCGCAGGGGGCAACAGGGCTGGACGGGACTGGACGCGGGAGCGAGAAGGCTATCGGGAACTGATTTTGGAGAACATTGAGTATGACATCCTCGTACAGAACGAGCGCATGGACCGTGACCGCCTGGACGAGCTGGTGGAGCTCATGGTGGATACCGTCTGTTCCCGCAGGGAGACGATCCGCATTGCCGGGGACGACTATCCGGCGGAGGTGGTCAAATCCCGGTTCCTGAAGCTGAACAGTTCTCACATCGAGTATGTGTTGGACCGTATGCGGGAGAACACCACCTATGTCCGCAACATCAAGAAATATCTGCTGGCTGCCCTGTATAACGCCCCGGCCACCATCGACAGCTACTATGCGTCCCTGGTGAACCACGATCTGTATGGCAGCGGAGAAAGGAGGTAATCACTCATGCAGGAAGAAGTCACCCAGCGCACCGTTGCCCTCTGCGTGGAGGCTACAAAGCTCTCCGCTGGGATGCTGCAACAGGCCATGAAAAAAGTGCTGGACGAGATGCAGAAAGGCGTGACCGGCCACAAGACCAAGCTGCACCACGGAAAACAGACCCTCCGGCAGCTGATGAAGCACAACACCGGCGTTTCCAACATCGAGATCACCGACCAGAACATCCGGGCCTTTTCCGCCACCGCCAAGAAGTACGGCATTGACTTTGCTCTGAAAAAGGACACCAGCGGCGAGATACCCCGCTACCTGGTGTTTTTCAAGGGGCGGGATGCCGATGTTATCACGGCGGCCTTTCGGGAGTTCTCCGCAAAGAACCTGGAGAAAGAGAAAAAGCCCTCCATCCGCAAGGAGCTGGAGCAGGCAAAGCAGCAGGCCAAAGCCCAGCACCGCCAGCGGGAGAAGGTCAAGACCAAAGACCGGGGTGTGGAATTATGACGGTTGACTGGAAGAAAAAGCTGCTCCCCAACCTCCCATATCTGCTGTTCGTGTATCTCTTTGATAAGCTCTGCCAGGCGGTGCGCCTTGCGCCCGGCCTTGACGCCTCTGAAAAGTTTCTGCATTTGAGCCAGGGCTTTACGGAGGCGTTTTCTTCTGCGGCGCCCAGCCTGCACCTATTAGACCTACTGGCAGGTATCGCCGGGGCGATCATTGTTCGGCTGGCGGTGTATGCCAAGAGCAAGAATACAAAGAAATATCGCAAGGGCATTGAGTATGGCAGCGCCCGGTGGGGCACAGCGGCGGATATTGCCCCCTATGTCGATCCGGTCCCTGACTGGAACATCCCTTTGACCCAGACGGAAAAGCTCACCATGTCCAGCCGCCCGAAAAATCCCAAGTACGCCCGGAACAAAAACATTCTGGTCATCGGCGGAAGCGGCAGCGGCAAGACCCGGTTCTTCGTCAAGCCCTCCCTGATGCAGATGCACAGTTCCTATGTGGTCACCGATCCCAAAGGACAGCTTTTGTCCGAGGTGGGGACCATGCTGCGCCGGGGCGCCCCCAAGCTGGACGAGAACGGAAAGCCCATGCGGGACGCCCGCGGAAAGGTCATCTATGAGCCGTACCGCATCAAGGTCCTCAACACCATCAACTTCAAAAAGAGCATGAAATACAACCCCTTCGCCTATATCCGCAGCGAAAAGGATATTTTGAAGCTGGTCAATGTCATCATCGCCAATACCAAAGGCGACGGAGAAAAATCCTCGGAAGATTTTTGGGTGAAGGCCGAGCGGCTTTTGTACTGCGCCCTGATCGGGTACATCTGGTACGAGGCGGAACCGGAGGAAAAGAACTTCCTCACGCTGCTGGAGCTTATCAACGCATCGGAGGCCAGAGAGGACGACGAGGAATTTCAAAGCCCTGTTGATCTGCTCTTTGCCAAGCTGGAGAAGGAACACCCGGACCACTTCGCCGTGAAGCAGTACCGCAAATTCAAGCTGGCCGCCGGTGATATATGCTCTAAGTGACTTCTTAATCATGATTTTGTCATGGTTAGTGAAGCAATTACTTAGAGCATTTTTGTATCAGGAGGTACAGCCATGAGAAATGAAAAAATTACCCCACTGTACGAGCGCCTGAGCCGGGACGATGAGTTACAGGGCGAGAGCAATTCCATATCCAACCAAAAGCAGATGTTAGAGGATTTTGCCCGCCGGAATGGGCTGCCCAACCCTACGCACTTTACCGATGATGGTATCTCAGGCACCCGTTTTGACCGCCCCGGATTTTTGGCGATGATGGAGGAAGTGGAGGCAGGGCGTGTAGAGGCAATCGTCATCAAGGACATGAGCCGGTTAGGGCGTGACTATCTGAAAGTCGGCCAGGTCATGGAGATTTTGCGGCAGCGCGGCGTACGGTTAATTGCCATCAACGATGGCGTGGACAGTCTGAAAGGCGACGATGATTTTACGCCCTTCCGCAATATCATGAATGAGTTTTACGCCCGCGACACCAGCCGGAAAATCCGATCTGTGTTTAAGTCAAAAGGCATGAGCGGTAAGCACCTGACAGGCACCGTGATTTACGGCTACTTGTGGGATGAAAAGCGGGAACATTGGCTGGTAGATGAGGAAGCCACCGAAGTGGTACGCCGTATCTTTTCCCTCACGCTGGAGGGATATGGGCCTTATCAGATCGCTTGCAAGTTGTCCGCAGACCGGATTGAAATTCCTGTCGTACACCTTGCCCGATTCAACGAAGGTGTGAACCGTTCAAAGCCGGTCAAAGACCCCTATGGATGGGGATCATCTACCATCGTGAACATTTTGAAAAAACGAGAGTATTTAGGGCATACCATCAATTTCAAGACCCGCAAGCACTTTAAGGACAAGAAAAGCCACTATGTTTCTGAGGATGAATGGACGATCTTTGAGAATACCCATGAAGCCATTATCGACCAGCAGACCTTTGATTTGGCGCAGAAAATCCGCAGCAATGTACGGCGTTATCCAAACGGCTGGGGCGAAGCGGCTCCCCTCACAGGTTTGCTCTATTGTGCCGATTGTGGCGGCAAGATGTATGTCCACCGCATCAACAATGGCAGGCGGATTTCTCAATATACCTGTTCCAATTATACCAAAGTTCCGTGTGGGACACTATGCCCTACACAACACCGTATCAATGAGAGTGCTGTTCTGACATTGGTTTCTGACACGCTCCGGGCTATCGCTGAATATTCCAGAAATGACCGGACGGAATTTATTCACACCGTTCAGGAAACGCAGGTTGCTCAACAGAGTGCCGATATATCGAAAAAGCGCAGGCGTCTGGCTGCTGCTCAAAAGAGAACCGGAGAACTGGAAAAACTGATTTGCAAAATCTATGAGGACAATGCCCTCGGCAAGCTGTCGGATGCACGATATAGGGCGCTTGATGCACAGTATGCCAAAGAGCAGGACGCACTTGAGATTGAAATTGTGGAGCTGGAAAAGGCTGTTACCGGCTATGAGCAGAGCCAGAAATCCGCAGAGAAATTTATAGCCCTGATTGATAAGTATGAGAATTTTGACACGCTGACAAACACCATGCTCAACGAGTTTGTAGAGAAAATCCTTGTCCACGAACGCGCCCGAAAAGGCAGCCAGGACACCACGCAGGAAATTGAAATCTACTTCAATTTTTTAGGACGCTATATCCCACCATCCTTACAGCCGGTTCCTTTAACCCCGGAGGAACAGGAAGAACTGCAGAAAAAAGAAGAACGCAAGGACAGGCTTCATCAGAATTATTTGAAGCGGAAAGCCAGCGGCGCACAGAAACAGTATGAGGACAAAATCAAGGCGAAGAAAAAAGCGGAAATGGACGCTAAGAAAGCCCTGATCCGGGCTGAGGATATGAAAAAAGGCGTTTTTTCTACTGTCGGACAGCTGCCGAAAGAAGAACCACGCAAAGGCAGCATAGCAGCCAGCGCAGCAGTCTAATCATCACGAAGCAAAGGAGAATGAATATGAGTAAGTTGACTTACATTCGTTGTGGAGATTATGATATACCCAACCTAAAACTTTCTGAACAGCCGGAAACTTCTATCGGCAAGTACGGCAGAATGCGAAAATCCTACCTAAAGGAACATCGCCCCATTCTCTACAACCATCTGCTGATGAGCGAGAAGCTGTATCCACACCTGTTAGAGATTGAGCGGACAGCACAGGGGCGTGTGGAAACCATGTTGCCTCACATGATGGAAGTTGCGGGTGTCACGGAGGAACTGAAAGCCTGTGACCCTATGCGCTGGATGGGGCTGATGAACACGCTGAAAGCGCAGGCAGAAGAAATCATATTAGCAGAATTGATTAACGACTGATTCCCTAACAATAAATTACAATATAATCAAAAAGACGAAGTTAGTGTAAATAGACTGACTTCATCTTTTTTGATTCCTATATTCTTCTGGGGATTTTCCATAAACTTTACGGAAAGTGGCCGCAAATTTACTTGCATTGGCATAGCCCAAATGCTCTGCAATATTGCCGATTGTCAAATTCGGTTTTGACATCAATAAAAGCGCATACCGCATTTTTGCCTGTCGGATATAAGCCCCAATAGGAACACCATACATGGCTTTGAATGATTCTCGAAGTTTGGTCTGCCCCATTGCTGCTATTTTGCAAAGCTGCGAGAGTTCTGGTGGGTTTAAAATATTCTGTTCAATAGCCAGACGTACAGATTCCAGCGCCTTTTTCTCTTGTTTGGAAAGAGACTGGTGTTTAGATGCTATCTCCTGTCGCTGTTTATGAAAGTTGCCTGCCACAATAGAAAGCAGTTCACCTACTTTGCTTTCGTAGTAAAGACGGGAGGTTTCGCCAGCAATCAGTTTATCCCGTATCTGCAAAAACAGGGTTCCAATTTCCGGGGTATTATAATCAAAAGCTTTCCAATCATAAACCTCTGCATAGTCAAAATCGTCCGGGGTAAAACGGTCTTGCAGATTTTTCTCTATGTAATCTTCAAACAGCAAAACTGACGCATAGCTGATTGGTATATTGGGTTGATATAATACTCGCCCCTGTGACGGCTTATTTAGATAAAGGTGGATTCCCTCTGTGATAGGTTGGGCTTTCCGCCCATTCTGGATCAGGGTAACACCGCCGGATTCCAAATAATAAATTTTCACCAGCTTTTGATTGATCTCATATTTGCGTTCCATTGAGGCGTATGGTATCCAGCTTCCGGTTGACAGGAATAATCCATCTGTCGGTTGAACCTGATAGATATTTCCATAGCCTTGTCTGTTTTGCGGCTGCAAGGTGCAGATTCCATTATGATTATCCTGTCGAAAATGATAATCATGCAGATAAAAAGAAGCATCCCCTAATTCGTGCGCGGCCTGTGTAGAATCGGTCTGCATCCTGCTCACCCCCGTTTCTTATGTAGTCGGAATAATCCGCAGTATCTTTTTTTATGCTCCAAAATGTCGCAAAGGCTGTCAGCAAAACCACAAAAAGCACTGATATATCCGGTTGTTTTTCCACTTTTAACTCCTGTTTTGACCTTTTTTGCCGGATTTGACACCCAAAAAATCACTGAGTAGAATGACATTACTGGCTGGTTAGCTGACTCTAATCACAGCAATTCTATCACGATTTTGTGCGTAGGTCAATGAGGCTTCTGCCAGCAAATAATAAATAGGAGGACGTTGAAAATGTCTAATTCACAACAAATGAAAAAAGGGCTGTCTGTGCGTGATTTGATTACCACCGGCATCCTTGCTGCTTTGTACATGGTATGCGCCATGATTGGCGAGGCTATCTTTGGGTTCTTCCCTGTACTGACTTTCCTTTGCCCGCTGTCTATTGCGCTGCTGTGCGGCCCGGTTTATATGTTGATACTGGCGAAGGTGCCGAAGCATGGCCCAATCATTGTCACCGGTATTTTGGTAGGAGGTGTACTGTTCGTACTCGGTATGTACTGGTCTATGTGTTTGGCATATTGTATTCTCGGCGTTGTGGCCGATCTGCTGGCCGGTTCCGGGAACTTTAGAAACAAAGGGCGTAACCTGTTGTCCTACATGATTTTTGTTCTCAGCCCAGTTTTCTCCTACGGTATGCTTTGGTTTGACCGCGACGCCTATGTGCAATATTTGGTAGAAAAGGGAACAGAACAGACCTATATGGACACAATGGTTTCAACCGCGCAAAACTGGATGCTCCCGGCAATGATTATCGGCGTGTTGATCTGTGCTGCTATCAGCGGTCTTGTAGGCCAGAAACTATTGAAAAAGCATTTTGAAAAGGCCGGAGTAGTGTAATGGAGATGCAACTGCAAACAAAAGACACACTTGCCACATTACATTTAGACCCTCGCACAAAACTATATCTGTTGATCGTCGGAAATGTTGCGTTGTTCCTTGCGCCCTCTTTACTCTATGAGATTGCGCTGGTTGTATGCGTTGTGATTCTCGGCATCCTTGTAGGAGCAAAGCGGTTTACGGTAAGAATGGCTGCTGTCTATGCGGGAATGGTTGTTCTGCATATCATTGGAACAAATTATTTGACAGGGACTTTGCAGATTGCGATTGTAACATTTACCGTATTTATCCGTAAAATCTTTCCTTGTGCCATGCTCGGAGGTATTTTAGTCAGCACGACAAGGGTAAATGAATTTATGGCGGCCATGAACCGTATTCATATGCCAAAAGCAATGGTTATTCCTCTGACGGTCATGCTCCGCTATTTTCCTATGGTGCATGAGGATTGGGGCTATATCAGCGACGCCATGCGGATGCGCGATGTCGCTCCAACCGTCAAAAGTCTGCTGACCCATCCGGCCCGAACAGTGGAATGTATCTATGTTCCGATGATGATGTCAGCACTGAAAGTGGCGGATGAATTGTCGGCGGCGGCTGTTACAAGGGGGCTGGAAAATCCGAAGCCCCGAACCTGCTTGCAGGAAATCCACTTTAGTGTTGCGGATGCCGTATGCTTTATCCTGTTCACTTTGTTTATGTCAGTGTCAATCTGGCTGAAATTGAAAGGGGGTGCAGGCTAATGATCCGTTTTGACAAGGTTTCTTTTACCTATCAGGAATCATTACAAAATGGCGGACTGCGCGATGTTGATTTGACAATCAACAAAGGCGAGTGTGTGCTGTTGTGTGGGCGAAGCGGCTGTGGGAAAACCACATTGACCCGTCTTGTGAATGGCCTGATTCCATACTTTTATCCGGGAGAAGTCACCGGAACAACCTATGTTGACGGTAAAAATATACAGGATTATCCCATATATGAAGTGTCCGAGTATGTGGGGTCTGTATTCCAAAATCCACGCTCTCAATTTTTTAATGTAGATACAGACAGTGAAATCTCCTTTGGAATGGAAAATCTGACTTATCCAAGGGAAAAAATGAAAGAACGCATTTCAAAGACAGTTGCGGATTTAGATATAGCACATCTGACGGGGAGAAGCATATTTGAATTGTCTGGCGGTGAAAAACAAAAGGTGGCGTTTGCGTCCATCTATGCTATGTCTCCGAGTATTTACTTGTTAGATGAACCATCGTCCAATCTGGATATGGATGCTATTGAGGATTTGCGGCGTACACTTGAACTCCTAAAGAAACAAGGCAAGACCATTCTAATTGCAGAACATAGGATTTATTATCTGAGGGAATTAGTTGACCGCATTGCGTATATGGAAAACGGGGCTATATCTGCTGTGTTTTCTCCAAGCCAGTTTCTTTCTATTCCTGAAGAACAGCGGCATAGTATGGGACTTCGCGCTTTAGATTTGTCAAAGGTACAGCCAAGGGCCTTTGCTGAAAATTCTCAAAAGCCGATTTTGGAAGTCAGGAACTTATCCTTGTTCTATAAGAAAAAACTGGTTCTGGACGATTTGAATTTGAGTGCGGCACCGGGAGAAATCATAGGAATTATCGGCCATAACGGAGCCGGGAAATCTACATTTTCCAGAACACTATGCGGCCTGCACACAAACTGTACGGGACAAATTCTTTGGGATGGTAAAGAACTGAACGCAAAGAGCCGGTTAAAACGCTCCTATATGGTGATGCAGGACGTAAGCTATCAGTTATTTGCCGATACATTGGAAAAGGAATGTGTATTTGGAATTAAGCATCCTGATCTGGATGCAGCAAAACAGGCAATGGAACGGCTGGGTATTTATGAGTACCGTACTCATCATCCCAATACACTTTCCGGGGGGCAGAAGCAGCGTGCAGCCGTGGCGGTCAGTATGGTATGCCGTAAGGATGTTTTAATTTTTGATGAACCAACTAGCGGACTTGATTATGACAGCATGATTCAGGTTGCGGGGTTATTTCAAACGCTTTCCAAAATGGGAAAGGTAATTTTTGTTGTAACCCATGATTACGAATTTTTAGCGGCAGCCTGTACAAGAGTGATTCATTTAGATAACGGAAAACAGCAGGAAGATTACCCACTTTCCCCCGACAATCTGCATCGACTACATGATTTTTTCTTGCGGTCAGAAAGGAGGCAGAACCTTGAGGAGAATGGAAAATGACCTCCTGTTCTTCCATGAGCTGATTGGTAACTGTTCCGTTGAAAAGGATTCAAAGATATATACAATTTCTCCCAAATTTGGGAAAGGCACCATGCAGAGCTTTGAAGTGATGCCTGGTGCTGAAATTGTTTATAGCAATGTTCATATCACAACTCCAATTCAAAAAAATATCCAATGTATAGATCGTTTTATTGAAGTCACCTATTGCTTTCATGGGCGAGTGAATATGCTGTTCAGCGACCAGCCGGAGATGATTATGAGCGACCATTATATTTCTGTTTTCAATGGTGCAAGCCACCTGAAAAGCTGTGATTTTGGAGAAGAACCTTTTGTTGGTGTTTCAGTGGTGGCTTATCTGCCGCAGATCATAAACAGCCTGAATATCATGCTGGGGACAATCGCGTTTGACGAGGACATGGATTTTCAAGGACTTTTTACAGCGGGCGGATGCTTTATAGCACCCGCAACAAAAAGTGTGGAGCATATTTTTACCGAACTGCTCTTGCTGCCGGAACAGTACCGCAATTACCTTATGCGTATTAAAGTCATGGAACTATTGCTATACCTGGTTGGCAAAATGGAGTATCGGACAGATTTTGGAATTTCACTATTCCGCAAGGAGGAGATGAATTGTAATGAGTGATGTAAAAGCCCTGTTTGGACTAATTGATAAGAGAAATAAGCGCCGCCTGATTGGTGCGGTGATCTGTTGCGTCCTGTCTGTTTTGTGCGGCATCCTGCCCTATTTAGGCGTTTGGGGTATTGTGACCTGTTTCCTGGATGAACGGACAGAGAACCTTTTTCAATATGTGTGCCTGATTGCCGCAGCAATCATTTTGAAACATCTGCTGTTTGGAACCGGCACAAAAATCTCTCACAAGGTAGCCTACCAGACATTGGGGGAAACCCGTAAAAAGCTGTTCCGTAAAATTGCCCGCTTACCAATGGGCTATGTGAAAACAACGGCATCCGGGCAGGTCAAAACGATCATTATGGACAATATGGAACAGTTGGAGACATTTTACGCCCATAACATTCCAGAGATTATTTCCGGCCTCGCTGTACCGCTGTGTATGGAAATCCTGCTGGTGATATTGGACATCAGGGTAGCCGGTATCATGCTGATTCCGGTCGTTCTGTTTATTCTTGTCGGTATTCTTATGATTATCGTTCAGATGAAAAAAATGGACGAATTTAATCAGGCGTTTGCCGATGTCAGCGTTAAGACGGTGGAATATGTCAACGGTATGAAAGAACTGAAGATATTTGCTGCCGACGAATCCACTTATGGCCGCCTGTCAGAAAGCATCCGCACTTACAGCACCGTTGTAACAGAGTGGTTCCAAAGCTGCTTGAAATATGTTGCTTTCAATCATACCGACTTAAACAGCAACCTTGTGTTCCTGTTTCCGCTTGCCGGTTTGATGTACCTCTCCGGCAGCGTGACAGCGGCCAGCTATATTATGTATCTGTTTATGGGGCTTGCCATGCTGATTCCGTTGGAAACTGTTTCTAATAACTTTGATTATATCGGCATGAACGCCTCTGTTGCAAAAAAGATAGACGAAATTCTGAAGCTGGATGAAATGGCGGATACGACCTCAAAGGCAGAACTTGCCGACCACACGATTGCGTTTGAACACGTTACATTTTCCTATGGGGAAGAACAGCCGGTATTAAAAGATGTCTCATTTACTGTTCCTGACGGAAAAGTAACGGCGCTCGCCGGTGTTTCCGGCAGCGGCAAAAGTACAGCGGCCAGCCTGATCTGCCGGTTTTGGGATATAACCGAGGGACAGATTTGTATGGGCGGCGTACCGCTGAACCAGATTCCGCTATCCGATCTGATGTCCCAGATTTCCTTTGTGACCCAGAATACGTTCCTGTTCAAAAAGAGCATCCGGGATAACATTATGATGGGAAACCCAGAGGCCACGGAGGAAGAAATGATGCAGGCAGCCAAGGATGCCGTATGTCACGACTTTATTATGCGGCTTCCAAAGGGCTATGACACAGTGATAGACAAGGAAACCAAGTTGAGCGGCGGTGAAAAACAGAGAATCACATTGGCAAGGGCGATTCTGAAAAATGCGCCGGTCGTGATTCTAGACGAGGCAACGGCTTACATTGATGCCGACAATGAAGATTTACTGCAAAAGGCGCTAGCTAAATTATCAGAGGGAAAAACCGTACTTGTAATAGCGCACCGTCTTTCCAGTATCAAGGAAGCTGATTCGATTGTGGTTCTGGAACAGGGCAAAGTGATTGACTGCGGCACACATGATGAATTGATAAACCGTTGCTCCCCGTATCAGGATATGTGGGCGGCCTTTGAGCAATCCGATCAATGGAAAATGGGAGGTGTAAACGCATGATTGCTATGATAAGGAAATTCTTAGACCTTGCAGGCGAGCGCAAAAAGCAGCTTTATCTTGCGTGGCTGTTTCAGGCGTTGACCTCAATTTGTGAGGGCGCGATATATTTCATGCTGTTCCTTGCGATAAAAGATATTTTGGGCGGCTCGTTTACAAGGGAAAAACTGATGCAGTATAGCCTTATGTTTCTGGTCTATACTGTCCTGCATTTTGTTTTTTATTACTTTACGATTGCAAAACAGCGCCCGGTATCTTATGCCATGATGCGGGATGAACGTCTTTCGATTGCGGCGAAAATCAAACAGTTTCCGCTCTACTACTTTACAAAAGACAAGATCAGCCAGCTTACATCTTTGTTTACAACTGATTTAAGTTTCGTGGAAATGAATATCATGGAGATTATTGCCGGTTTCGTTTCCAGCATGATCATGACGGTTGTATTTGCTCTGATGCTGCTTAGTGTGGACTGGCGTATGGCGCTTCTTCTGTTTGCGGGGATCATCCCCGGCTATATCCTCTACCAGCAGTTTCAAAAGAGCATGGTTCAACTGGGAGAGCAGAAGAAAAATACGCAGGTGGCAATGATTGATTCCACGCTGGAATATGTACAGGGCATGGAAACGATCAAGGCATACCGGCTGGAGCAATCCGGTAAGCTCGTGGAGAAGCAGGTGAACGGATATTGCACGGCTTCTGACCGTTATGAAGCGACGCTGACGAATTGGAGCATGGGTTATAAAATCTGCCTGAATCTGGGCCTGTTTTTGAGTTTGGGTGTTGGCATTGCAATGGTTCGTTCTGGTTCATTAGCCCCGGCAACCTATTTGTTTTTTGCAATCATGGGTATTATTTTTTACCGTCCGCTGGAAGCTCTGATGGGTTCCTTTGCCATGATGAATCTTGCAAACGCATCGTTGGATAATATAGCAGAAATCAACAACCTGCCGACCGAAAATGAAAAACAGGGAACTACACAGTTTGCAGATACACAAGCCGATGTACGGTTTGAAAATGTATCGTTTAGCTATGATGGAAAGCGTGACGCAGTTAGTCATGTAAGTTTTTCAGCTAAACCCGGAACGATCACTGCATTGGTGGGTCCTTCTGGAAGCGGCAAATCCACTCTCCTTAATTTAATTCCGGGATTCGTGACGCCGAAAAACGGGCGGATTCTGTTGAATTGGAAAGATGCGGCAACATTAAAGCATAGTGATCTGGTGCGTCATGTGAGTGTCGTTTTTCAGGAAGTATATCTTTTTCAGGATACCATGATGAATAATATCCGAATGGGAAACCAGAGCGCAACGGACGAGCAGGTGGTAGAGGCGGCAAAAAAGGCTCACTGTCACGAATTTATAGAAAAGCTCCCACAGGGCTATCAAACGGTTATCAGCGAGGGCGGCGCAAGCCTTTCCGGTGGAGAGCGTCAGCGCGTCGCTATTGCGAGGGCAATTTTGAAAGATTCCCCGATCATTCTTTTAGATGAGGCGCTGTCCAGTCTGGATGCCGAAAATGCCGTAGCAATACAGAAGGGCATAGAAGAAATGATTAAGGGCAAGACGGTGTTCCTTGTATCACACACTTTGTCCTATATCCAAAATTCAGATCAGATACTTGTCCTATCTGACGGCATATTGCAAGGCTGTGGGAAACATGAAGAACTGTTGCAGACCGTGCCGCTTTATCAAACTATGTGGGAAAAAGAGAAATCTATTAAAAACTGGAAGCTGGCATAATGAGCAGCAAGAACAAACTTCATGCGTCCGGGGAGGACTACCTGGAAACCATCCTTGTTCTCCAAAAGAAACGCGGTATGGTACGCTCCGTAGATGTGGCCCGGCACATGGAGGTGTCAAAGCCCAGCGTGTGCCATGCAGTGGCTATCTTGCGGGACGGCGGCTTTCTCACTATGGACGAAGATCACTTTCTCCATCTGACCGATGTGGGCCGCGAGGTAGCCGAAAAAATCTACGAGCGTCACTGCTTCTTTACCGAGCAGCTTATCGCCGCAGGCGTTGACCCCAGGACTGCGGAGGCTGACGCCTGCCGGATTGAACACATCATCAGCGATGAGAGCTTTTCACGGCTGAAAGAGGCAGCCGAACAGGAACAAACCTAAACCAAATAAGACAAGCGATCCTGCCCCGCAAGACGGGGAAAGAAAAAAACCGTTGCAGGGCAGGCAGCTTCGTGCGCCCATAATGGATTTCCCGGGTACTGCGGCGGTTTTGAGTAACATCAAGGCCGCCGTTCCTTATGCCCTCAACAAAGGAGTGACGACTACACGCTGACACGGCGGCTTTAGGAGGGAACCGCCATGAAGCACATTGACCGCCGACAAATTCAGACGATATTTCACTACCGTCAAAAAAAGCCCAGTCAACGAACAGGCCCCGTCTGGTAGCCGGTGTGAAAATTGTCATTCTGTAAGTGAATATTGGAGTTTTTGCGCTCGAATAGCTTTTTGCTGTCCGGGCGCTTTTTTGTCCCTATGGAGCCGGAACATCGGGCCAGCATGGCCCGAACCCTGGCCCCGGTGCCGCTCCCCGCCGCCCCATTCAGATTTACTAAAAAAATCTGAATGGAGGAAAGGCAGATGGAAGTTACCATCAATTATAACGGACAAGCTGTGGCCGTGGAGGTTACGCTGGAAGTCTATGAATTTCTTGACCGGGCCGATCATAAAACGGAGAACCTCTTCCATGAACAGCGGCGGCATTGGGATGGCCGGGAGTTTGACGAGTACATCATTACCACCGAGGGTGTAGGGGTCTACGGCGAAACGCCGGAGGAACACCTTTGCCGCATGGAAACGCTGCATGAGCTGATGGCTGTTCTGGACACCTGTACCGAGGCCCAGCGCCGCCGGTTCCTGCTCTATGCGCTTGACGGGCTGAGCCTTGCAGAGATCGGTGTGCTGTGCGGCTGCTCCAAAGTGGCTGTTTATCAAAGTGTGGAGGCGGTCAGAAAAAAATTTATAAATTTCTCTGAGAACAGGCTTAACGAATGACCTGTTTTCGGGCTACCAAGTGAAAGGGATTATTTCCCTTATCTCAGCGAGGGGCGGACAGCGGACAAGCTGCCCGCCTCTCCGATTTTCAGGAGGTAAGCCTATGAAAACAATCAATCTGCGGTGGATGTATCCCCACTACCGGCATGACGAGTTTGTGGATGTTACAGACAAGGTATGGGCAGCGATGTATCAGGCCCAGCGGGAGATGGAGAATTATGAGCGCCGGAAAGTCTACCACCGCGCCTACTACTCTCTGGACGCATACAGCTGGCTGGAAAATTACGCACTGGAACACAGCAGATCGCCGGAAGATATTTTGCTGGAACGAGAAGAAATGACCACCCGCCTATACCTGATTGCAGCTCTGCCGGTGGCTCTGGCTCATGCCACTCCGACACAGGCCCGCCGTGTTCACGCCTACTACATTGCCGGTATCAAGCAGCCGGAAATCTCTCGGATAGAGGGTGTCCACAGCAGCAAGGTCAGCGTTGCCATCCGCCGGGGGCTGCGGAATATGCGCCGCTTTTATGATGGCCTTTTTCAAACAGAGTGAGGGCGTGCCTATGCAGACCATCAATCTCAAACAATATTATCCATTTTGCAAAGAGGACATTTTTGTGGAGGTGTCCGATGAGATCGTCGAAGCGTTTCTTCTGGACAAGAGAGCCGAGGCCGCCAGAGATCGCAAGATGTTCCGGTATAAGGCGTTTTATTCCCTCGATTGTAACGATGGAATCGAAAATGCCGCCATCGGCTGGGCGCAGCCATCGCCGGAGGACTACCTGATAGAAAAAGAAGAATTAGCCGAATACGAAGAATTGATACGGCGATTGTACGAAGCCATTTCCTCCCTGCCGCCTATGCAGGCTCGCCGTGTTCACGCCCGCTATATGCTGGGTATGAAAGTGAAAGATATTGCCGCAATGGAGGGTATCACGCCATCACAGGCGGGAAAATCCATCCATGCCGCACTGCGGAGGCTACGCCGGTACTTTGCTCGACAGAAATGGACGGTCAATCTATGAGTATTTTCAAAGAAAAGAGGTGCCTGACATGAACGAAAAAATTACAGCCCGCCCCCAAAAAGAAGAACGGGAGAAAGTCCTGAAGGAGATTCGGCAGCTTGAAAACCGAAAGAAGATTTTGGAGAACAAGCAGCGCAACGAGGAACGCAAGGCCCGCACCCGCCGCCTGATTGAGCGTGGGGCCGTTTTGGAGGGCATTTTCCCTCTGGCCCCCGACCTTCCCGGCGTAGAGGTCAAAGCGTTCCTGATTGCCCTGTCCCATCTTCCGGGGGCGGCAGAACTGGCCGCAAAACTGCCGAAATCCGGGGACAAGCCGTAAGTCCCTTGTTTACAAGGGCGCACTTATACACCGTTGCCGGTGCTGTGCGCGCGTCGTCGCAAAGTCCGCTCTGTTTCGTTCCCGCCTTGCGGCGAAAACTGCACACGCTCCCTTGCTCCTCCTTTCCCCACAAAAACCGCTCCGCTGGGTTTCTGTGGGGGCCCCATATTCGGGCGTTGCGTACTTCGTCCGCGATGGGGCGCTACACTCCCCAAACCCCTTGTGCGCCCCGCGCAGCCAAACACCCGCTTTGCGTTTGTCCGGCTCCACAGAGCCTGTTATCCCCTCACTGAAAGGAGGTGTTCCCCATAGATTTCTGTCATATCCCCGTCAGTATCATAAAGCGCAGCGCAGGCCGTTCTGCCGTTGCCGCAGCTGCTTACCGCAGCGGAACCAAGCTGACAAATGAATGGGACGGAATGACCCACGACTACACCCGGAAAGGCGGCATTGTCCATGCGGAGATCATGCTGCCTGCCCACGCGCCGCCGGAATTTGCAGACCGATCTATCCTCTGGAACAGCGTGGAGCAAATCGAGAAAGCAAGGGACAGCCAGCTTGCCCGCGAGATTGAAGCAGCCCTGCCCCGTGAACTGTCCGGCGAACAGCAGCTTGCCCTTGTGCGTGCCTATGTGAAGGACAACTTTGTAGACAAAGGAATGTGTGCTGACTTTGCTATCCATGACAAGGGAACCGGCAACCCTCATGTCCATATCATGCTGACGCTCCGGCCTCTGAAAGAAAATGGACAGTGGGGTGCAAAGTGCCGCAAGGCATACGATCTGGACGAGAATGGACAGCGTATCCCGGATGGGAAAGGCGGCTGGAAAAATCACAGAGAGGATACGACCGACTGGAACGATAAAGAAAATGTGGAGATTTGGCGGGCAGCGTGGGCGGCTTATACCAACCGGGCATTGGAGGCTGCCGGTCAGCCCGCCCTGGTAGATCACCGCAGCTACAAGCGGCAGGGCATTGATAAGATTCCCTCTGTCCATCTGGGGCCAGCTGCCAGCCAAATGGAAAAGCGCGGCATCCGCACCGACAAGGGCGAAGTAAACCGGCAGATCGCCGCCGACAATAAGCTGCTGAAAGAAATCAAAGCCCGCATTACCCGTCTTTATCGCTGGTCGAAAGCCGAAACGGAAAAACCACAAACACAGCAAAGCAGCTTGACAGCTTTGTGGGAGGCCCAGCAGCAGTTGGACGCTCCCCGCACCCGCACCGGCAAAATCCGGGCTTTGCAGGAAAGCGCTGCACTATTCAGCTTTTTGCAGGCAAACGGCATCCAGTCTATGCAGCAGCTTCATGAAAAAATCGCTGATATGAACAGCCGTTACTATGACCTGCGCGGAAAGATCGTCAAGGCCGAGCGCCGGATCACTACCCTTACCGAGCGCGGGGAGATGTGGGAACAGTACAACCAGTACAAGTCCATCCACAAGCAGCTTGCCAAAGTAAAGCCGGAAAAACGGGAACAGTTTGAACAGCGCCACAGCCGGGAACTGATTCTGTATGACGCAGCGGCCCGGTATCTGAAAGAACTGAAAGACAGCGGCGAGGCAATCACCCCAAAGGCATGGCAGCTGGAAATTGACCAGCTGGCCGCTGGAAAGCAGACGGACACGCTTGCCATGAAATCCATGAGGGAGGATTTGAAAGCAGTGGAACGGCTCCGCAAAACCGCCGAGCAGCTGTCCCGACAGGAAAGGGACAAGTCTCACGACCGTGGGCCGGAGCGGTAAAGTCTACCGCGTTTTGGCGTACCCCTTTTAGGTGCGTCGCGTTTCACGACATACCTTTGCACACAGAAAAACCGCCGTACAGGTTTCCCCATACGGCGGCAGACTGTTTATTTGCCGAACAAGTCGCTGTGTGTGCCGGTGCGGGCCAGCGTCAGCACCAGAACATCATCTTCTATGCGGTAGACAAGCAGCCAGTCCGGGAGAATGTGACATTCCCGATGGCCTGCCCAATCGCCGGACAGGTCATGGTCACGGTTCTTATCTGGCAGCGGTTCGCCCATCGCCAGCAATGCTACGACCTGCTCCAACAGCTCAATCTTCAAGCCACGCTTTATGGCTCGTTTGTAGTCCTTTTTGAAACTGGTCGTGTACTTGACGGTATATTTGGTTTCTTTCATCTTTTCAGGTCAGCAAACAACTCGTCAAGGTCATTATAGCCCTTTACAGACGGGTCTTTTGCAATCCTTTCCGCTTCCAGCATGGCAGCAACCGTTTCTTTGTTCGGCTGTTCCAGCCTTACTTCAAAGGGAATGCCGCCCTCACGAAGCGACTGGCGCACAAAGATGTTAAACGCCGTAGTCAGGTTCATGCCAAGTTCAGTAAACAGTGCGTCCGCCTGCGCTTTCAAATCTGCGTCCATGCGGATACTGATGTTTGTGGTATTTCCAGCCATACGATCAACCCCTTTCTGCTGGCAATTATAGTATATGCCATTTGCACGAAGAAAACAATACTTTGCACGAATATTTAACAATAAATTCATTCAAGGAGGTTACCGGCTTTATGAAAGAAATCATTTATGAAGAACAACAAGACTGAACCTATCCCTGTCATGGATTACCACCAGTATCGCAGAGCGCGGAGGCTGGTGCATGAGTGCTGTAACTACATCGACGGAAACTGTATCGCCCTGGACGATGGGGAGGAATGTGTCTGTGTCCAGTCTATTTCCTACTCCCTGTTGTGCAGGTGGTTTCGGGCGGCGGTATTGCCGCAGGATAAGGAACTGGAAACGGCGCTGTTCCACCGGCTGAATGCTAAGAAATGCTCCGTATGTAAGGCACTGTTTACCCCCGGTTCCAACCGAGCCAAATACTGCCCGGAATGTGCCGCACGCATGAAGCGGATCAACGCCGCAAAGCGCAAGCGGAAACAACGGGAGAAATGTCACGCTTTAGGGGATGAAAAACCCTTGTAAATCAAGGTTTTTTTCGGGGGTGTCAAAGGCAGTCTGATAGATTTATCCTCTGCCCACTAAAATAGCCTTAAAATGCGTACAGAATCCCAAGAGAACCCCAAGGAGGAACCCTATGTCAGACAATCGAAAATATTATTACCTGAAACTCAAAGAAAACTATTTTGACGATGATTCCATCGTGCTGCTGGAAAGTATGCAGGATGGTGTGCTGTATTCCAACATTCTGCTCAAGCTGTATCTGAAATCGCTGAAACATGGTGGACGGCTTCAACTTGACGAGGACATTCCTTACACGGCGCAGATGATCGCCACCATTACCCGCCAGCAGATCGGCACTGTGGAGAGAGCTTTGCAGATCTTTTTGAAGCTGGGTCTTGTGGAGGTGCTGGACAGCGGCACATTCTACATGAGCAACATCGAACTTTTAATCGGCCAGTCCTCTACCGAGGCTGAGCGAAAGCGGGCTGCGAGGCTCCAAAATAAGGCTCTTTCTGCGCCCCGGACAAACGGCGGACATTTGTCCGACATTCGTCCACCAGAGATAGAGATAGAGTTAGAGAAAGAGATAGAGATAAAGAGAGAGATAGAGAAGGGACACTCCGCCCGCGCCTATGGCCGTTACCAAAATGTTTTCCTGACGGACGAGGAAATGGCAGACTTGCAGGCCAGCTTTCCCACCGTATGGGGTCAGTACATCGAAAAACTGTCCGAGTACATGGCTTCTACCGGCAAGCGTTATCAGAGCCATGCAGCGACCATCCGGCGCTGGGCCGGTGAGGACGCGAAGAAAGCAGCCCCGCCCTCTCGCAACCGGGATTACAGCGTAAAGGAGGATGAAACCGTATGATTGAGATTACCGCAGAAATCCGGGCGCTGATCGACAAGGCAGCCGCCGGTATGGAACTGGCCGGGGACGAGTACATAGACCCGGCAGACGGCCTCATTCACTGTAAAAAGTGCGGCGGCCAGAGGCAGACCGTTGTGCCATGCTTTGGGAAACCCGGCTACTTTATGCCGCGCTGCATCTGCCAGTGCCAGCGGGAGGCTGAGGAGCAGCGCAAGGCCGCCGAGGAACGGCAGCGCCGCATGGAGCGTATCAAACGCCGAAAGGCACAGGGCCTGCAAGACCGTTATCTGTACGACTACACATTTTCCAATGATAACGGGCAAAACCCATTGATGGACAAGGCCCGCGCCTATGTGGAAAATTGGAAGGAGGCATATAAAAACAACACCGGCCTGCTGTTGTTCGGGGATGTGGGAACCGGCAAGTCTTTTTTCGCCGGTTGTATTGCCAACGCCCTGCTTGACCGGGATGTGCCGGTGCTGATGACGAACTTTCCCACCATTCTGAATCGCCTGACAGGGATGTTCTCCGAGGACAGGGCCGACTTTATCGCCAGCTTTGACGAGTACGACCTGCTCATCATTGACGATTTGGGTGTGGAGCGCAATACCGAGTATGCGATGGAGCAGATGTTTTTCGTCATTGACAGCCGCTACCGCAGCCGCAGGCCCATGATTATTACAACAAACTTGAAACTGTCCGAGCTGAAAAACCCACCTGATCTGGCTCACGCCCGTATCTATGATCGTATTTTGGAACGGTGTGCGCCGATTCTCTTTGACGGGAAGAATTTCCGGGAAGAAAATGCCGGTGCTACCCGACAGACAGCAAAAGACATTGTAAACAGTAAGCACGATTGATTTTTTACCGGGTGTCACAGACCCGTTCGGAGAAAGGAGCGCCATGAACAAAGAACCCCGTACTATGCAGGTGGCAGACGCCGCTACTGCGTCCAGAGCGCCGGAAAACACGCCGGCGATGGTAAAGAAAATCGGAAAGACAACCTACAAAGTTCATGTCCATTTCAGCAATACCAGCACAGAAACCATGAGCGATAAAATCAAGCGTATGCTCAAAAATGAAATTCAGCAGATGTGACAGACTGATAAACGAAGCTGCCTTGTGCTAAACTGATGATGGTACGCACCAAAATTTTTGTCAAGGAGGACACGAAAATGCTTTACACAGAAAAAGAGAAGCATGAAATTGAACGAGTAAAGGAGGTCTTTGCGGAACATCTGCGGCAAAGCCCTGATTTTGAACTGCTCTGGTCGGACAAGGTAGGCTATGTCTGGCTGGCGATTGGCGTAAATCCGCTTTATGTGGATACTGGCATCAGGATAGAATCAGCCGCTGATCTCTGCGGTAGATGTTTGGATGATGTTGCTACGGATGTTTTATATATGACGGGCAACGATCACGCGCTGGAAGCAGCCGATCCGCTGGAATTGGCCGAAATCAAGCGGCGCTGGGAGCCATATATCAACCAGCTGCCAGACTATGCGTATCTCTGCAAAGACCTGCTGAACGGAAAAATGTAATCTATCAAACGAGGTGTCAGGAGCCATACGGTGCTTCTGGCACCTTTTTTGTAGATTTTTTGTGAATTTGATTAAAAAGTCCTTGACAATTTGTCTCTGGCAAGACCCTGAAATCCATCTTGATTAGCTGCGGCGCCCGCCTTGCCCCCTTCGATATTGCGGAGCTGCGGGAGATCATGTCGGACGATGAACTGGAGCTGGATACCCTGGGCGACCGCAAAACGGCGCTGTTCCTCATTATGAGCGACACAGATACCACCTTCAACTTCGTCATCGCCATGCTGCAAAGCCAGCTATTCAATCTCCTTTGTGACAAGGCGGACGATGTGTACGGCGGCAGGCTGCCCATCCATGTGCGGTGCCTCCTGGACGAGTTCGCCAACATCGGGCAGATACCCAACTTCGACAAGTTGATCGCCACCATTCGGAGCCGGGAAATCTCGGCTTCTATTATTTTGCAGTCCCAAAGCCAGTTAAAGACCATCTACAAGGATGCCGCAGATACCATTGTGGGCAACTGCGACACCACCTTGTTTTTGGGAGGCAAGGAGAAATCCACCCTGAAAGAAATCTCGGAGCTGCTGGGCAAGGAGACCATCGACAGCTTCAATCAATCCGAGAACCGAGGCAGCCAGGTTTCTCACGGCCTCAACTATCAAAAATTAGGAAAGGAGCTGATGACCCAGGACGAGATCGCGGTGATGGACGGAGGCAAGTGTATCTTGCAGCTGCGAGGGGTGCGGCCGTTTTTCAGCGACAAGTTTGATATAACGAAGCATCCCCGCTACAAGTACCTTGCCGACGCCGACAAGAAAAACACCTTTGACATTGAACGGTACATGAAACGCAGACCGGCTATTGTGAAGCCGGACGAGCCTTTCGATCTGTACGAATTGAGAGCCACCGACCTTCAACCCAACAATTCAAACGAACGAAAGGAAATGTGATTTATGGATTTCTTTACTAATGCTATTGACGTTTTGCAGACTCTGGTCATCGCTCTGGGCGGCGGCCTGTGCGTGTGGGGCGGCATCAACCTTCTGGAAGGTTACGGCCAGGACAACCCCGCCTCCAAGAGCCAGGGCATCAAGCAGCTCATGGCGGGCGGCGGCGTTGCCCTCATTGGCCTCACCCTGATCCCCCTGCTGTCCGGTCTGCTGTCCACCACCTGATGTTGCTCCAAAACCGGCGGGGGCTTTCGCTTTGCAGCGGGAGCCCCCGCAAAGGAGGTGATCTCCCTTGATATTGGATATGATCCAGGAGTGGTTCAAGGAACTGCTCATTGACGGTATCATTTCAAACCTGACCGGGATGTTTGATACCCTGAACACAAAGGTGGGCGAGATCGCCGGGGAGGTCGGCATGACGCCCGCCGCCTGGAACAGCAGCATCTTCAACATGATCCGCAACCTCTCGGAGACGGTGATCGTCCCCATCGCAGGCATCATCCTCACCTTCGTCATGTGCTACGAGCTGATCCAGCTCATCATCGAGAAAAACAACCTCCACGACTTTGACACCTGGATTTTCTTCAAGTGGATTTTCAAGACCTTCTGTGCAGTGCTGATCGTCACCAACACCTGGAACATCGTCATGGCGGTGTTCGATGTGGCGCAGAATGTGGTCAGTCAGTCGGCGGGGGTCATCATCTCGGACGCGGGTATCGACATCTCCGGTGTGGTGGGCGATCTGGAAACCCAGCTTGCCGACTGGAGCGTGGGCGCCCTGCTGGGGCTGTGGTTCCAGAGCGTGTTCGTGGGGCTGTGTACGCAGATTCTTTCTATCTGCATCTTCCTGGTGATCTACGGCAGAATGATTGAGGTGTATTTGGTCACCTCAATAGGACCCATCCCCTTTGCCACGATGGTCAACCGGGAATGGGGCTCCACGGGGCAGAATTACCTTCGCTCGCTGCTGGCCCTGGGCTTCCAGGCCTTCCTTATTATGATCTGCGTGGGCATTTATGCCGTGCTGGTGGAGGGCATCTCCACATCCGGCGACAACATATCCGCGGCCATCTGGGGCTGCATGGGCTATACGGTCCTGCTGTGTTACACCCTGTTCAAGACCGGCAGCCTTGCAAAATCCCTGTTCGGCGCCCACTAAAGGAGGCAGATATTTGAGAGTAGGCCTTATTGATGTGGACTCACATAATTTTCCCAACCTGTGCCTGATGAAGCTCTCGGAGTATCACACCAGACGCGGGGACCGGGTAGAATGGTGGGACCCTGCAAAGCAATATGACCTTGTTTATAAAAGCCGGGTATTTACAGACACCTATTCCAAAGACACCATACAGGTGAACAATGCGGATAAGGTCATCCAGGGCGGTACAGGTTACGGCCTCGGCAAAAACCTCCCGCATGAGATTGAGCATATTCGGCCGGACTATTTTCTATATCCGCGGTTTTTAGGTACAGCCTATGGCTTTTTAAGTCGTGGCTGTCCAAGGAACTGCGGATTTTGTATTGTCAGCAAAAAAGAAGGGCGCAGGAGCGTCCGGGTGGCTAATCTTTCCGAGTTTTGGAATGGTGAGGAAGAAATCAAACTGATGGACCCGAACCTGCTTGCCTGTCCCGACCATGAAAGGCTCATTGAGCAGCTAATTGAGAGCCGGGCGCTGGTGGACTTTACCCAGGGGCTCGATATTCGCCTTATCAGCCGTGATAATGTATCTCTGCTGAACAAAGTGCGGACAAAAGCGGTGCATTTTGCATGGGATAACCCGGACGAGGACCTGACGGAGTATTTCCGTCGCTTTCGTGAACTTACTTCCATAAAGAGCGACCGAAACCGCCGTGTCTATGTCCTGACCAATTACGGCAGCACCCATGAACAGGATTTGTACCGGGTAAACACCTTGCGGGCATTGGGATATGATCCCTATGTGATGATCTATGAGCGTCCCACGGCTCCACGCATTACCCGCCATCTGCAAAGATGGGTAAATAACAAACGGATTTTTCATTCCGTATCAGATTTTAAGGACTATGCGCCGATGAAAAAGGAGGTGTAAAACATTGGCTTATGTAACGATCCCGAAGGACCTGAGCCGGATACAGAGCAAGGTCCTGTTCGGGCTGACCAAACGACAAGTGATCTGTTTCGGAGCGGCGGCGCTGGTAGGCGTACCGCTTTTCTTTTTGGCAAAGGCGAGCCTGGGAACCACCACGGCGGCGCTGTGCATGATCCTGGTGATGCTGCCCTTTTTCCTGTTCGCCATGTACGAGAAGAACGGGCAGCCGCTGGAAGTGTTCCTGGGGCATCTGATCCAGAACAAATTCATCCGGCCGAAGGTACGCATCTACCAGACAAACAATCTCTATTCCGCCCTGGTGCGGCAATCCCAACTGGAACAGGAGGTGAAGCGGATTGCGAGAAAAGGCAGAAAAACCGGCAAAGCGTAAGCTCACCCGTGCCGAGCGCAAGCAGATCGAGGCGGTGATCCGGCAGGCGAAGGGCGACGGAAAAGCCCATACGGTGCAGGACAGCATCCCGTTTCAGAATATGTTCCCGGACGGTCTGTGCAGGCTGGAGGGCGGCACCTTCTCCAAGACCATTGCCTTTGAGGATGTGAATTACCGCCTGGCGGGGCCGGAGGATCAGCGGAGCATCTTTGAAAGCCTCTGCGATTTCTACAACGGCTACGACCCCTCCATCGGTGTTCAGGTCTCTTTGGACAGCCGCAGCGGAGGCAGCGCCGCCGATGAAATGTTCGGCATCCGCAGGCAGGGCAACGACCTGGACCCCATCCGGGACGAGGCGGTGGACATCCTGCGGATGCAGTACAAGCGGGGCAACAACGGCTATGTGAAAACCAAGTATGTGACCCTGACCATCGAGGCGGAGAACCTCCCTGCGGCCCGGGCGCGGTTTGCCCGCATTGAGACCGACACCCTCAACCGCTTCAAGGTCATGGGTGCGGCCGCTCATGTGCTGGATGGAAAGGAGCGGCTGGAGCTGCTTTACAACATCCTCCACCCGGAGGGCGGCCAGTTCGCCTTTGAATGGGACTGGCTCCCGGCCAGCGGCCTTTCGGTGAAGGACTTCATTTCTCCGTCCTCCTTCCACTTCGGGGAGACCCGCACCTTCCGCATCGGCAGGCGGTACGGGGCGGTGTCCTTCCTGCAAATCCTGGCGCCCGAGATGCACGACCGTATCCTCACCGACTTCATGGAGGCGGACGGAAATATCATGGTGACCATGCACATCCGGGGCATCAACCAGAACGAGGCCATCAAAATGGTCAAGCGGAAGATCACCGACCTGGACGCCATGAAGATACAGGAGCAGAAGCGGGCGGTGCGCAGCGGCTACGATATGGACATACTTCCCAGCGACTTGTCTACTTATGGCGGCGCGGCGAAAGACCTTCTCACCGACCTGCAATCCCGCAATGAGAGAATGTTCAACATGACCTTTCTGGTGCTGCACACGGCGGAGACCCGGCAAAAGCTGGAGATCGCCGTATCCCAGGCGGCCAGCGTTGCCCAGACCTACAACTGCCTTCTGTCCCGGCTGGACTTCCAGCAGGAAGATGGGCTGATGTCCTCTTTGCCCCTGGGCCTCAACCGCATCAAGATCGAACGAAGCCTCACCACTTCGGCCCTGGCGGTGTTCGTCCCCTTTGTCACCCAGGAGGTATTCATGGGAGGCGACGCCATGTACTACGGGCTCAACGCCCTCTCCAACAACATGATTCTGCTGGACCGCAAGCAATCCCGCTGTCCCAACGGCCTTGTGTTCGGCACCCCCGGCAGCGGCAAATCCATGAGCTGCAAGCGGGAGATCACCTTTATCATGCTGATGACCCAGGATAATGTCATCATCTGCGACCCGGAGGACGAGTATTCGCCCCTGGTGAAGCGATTGGGCGGTCAGGTGATCCGGCTGTCCCCGTCCAGCACCGACTATGTGAACCCTCTGGACATCAACCTCAACTACTCCGAGGAAGAAAACCCGCTGGCGCTGAAAAGTGATTTCGTGCTGTCCTTCTGTGAACTCATCATGGGTAGCAAGACCGGCCTGGAGGCCATCGAAAAGACGGTCATCGACCGGGCGGTGCAGATGATCTACCAGCCCTACTTTGCCGACCCCCGGCCGGAGAATATGCCGATTCTGGGCGATCTGATGAACGCCCTGCTGTCCCAACACATCCCGGAGGCTGACCGGGTGGCCCAGGCATTGGACCTGTATGTGAACGGTTCGCTGAACTTCTTCAACCACCGTACCACCGTGGACATCTCCAACCGCCTTGTCTGCTTTGACATCAAGGGCCTGGGCAAGAACCTGAAAAAGCCGGGGATGCTCATTGTCCAGGACGCGGTGTGGAACACCGTCACCATCAACCGTGCCATTGGACGGTCTACCTGGTATTTCGTGGACGAGTTCCACCTTCTGCTGAAGGAGGAACAGACCGCCGCGTACAGCGCCGAGATTTGGAAACGGTTCAGAAAGTGGGGCGGCATCCCCACCGGGGCGACCCAGAACCCCAAGGACCTGCTTTCCTCCCCGGAGATCGAAAATATCCTGGAGAACAGCGATTTCATCTATATGCTCAACCAGGCAGCAGGCGACCGGAAGATACTGGCGGAGCGGCTGAACATTTCATCGGAGCAGCTTGCCTATGTGACCAACTCCGAGCCGGGCCACGGGCTGCTGTTCTTCAACAATGTCATCCTGCCCTTTGCGGATGACTTCCCGAAAGACACCGAGCTCTATAAATTGCTCACCACCAAGCCCAGCGAGGTTGCACACGAAACTGTGGACGACGAAAAGGAGGACCAGAATGGATAACAAGATGGCGGTTTTCAATAACCGCGAATTTGGCAGCATCCGAGTGATCGAGCAGAACGGCAATTATCTGTTTTGCGGAAAAGATATTGCAAAAGCGCTCGGATACCAACGCACGGCTGATGCCATTTCAGCCCATTGCAAAGGGGTCTGCGTTTTACCGACCCCTTCTAATGGCGGGATTCAACAGATGAAATTCATTTCCGAGGGTGATGTGTACCGCCTGATCGTTCATAGTCGGCTGCCTGGTGCGGAACGCTTTGAAAAATGGGTGTTTGACGAAGTTCTCCCCATGATCCGCAAGACGGGCGGGTATATGACTGCCTCCCTTCTGGAGCAGGCGGCGGAAAAGCCGGAAATACTGCTGGCTTTTGCCGACCAGCTTCTTGCCGAGCATGAGAAAAACCGACAGCTCTCCGGCGAGGTGGAACGGCTGCGGCCGAAAGCAGATTTCTATGATGCCTTTGTCCATGAAGAAAACTGCACCAATATCCGGGCTACGGCGAAGGAACTGCAAATCGGGGAGCGTGCGTTTTGCCGTTTCCTGATGGACGCGGGATTTCTGTACCGCTGCCCGGCCGGATACCTTCTGCCCTATGCCAAGCCTTCCAATGACGGGTTGTTCCGTGTGAAGGACTTCTGGAAATACGGGCATTTTGGACAGCAGACCTTGATTACGCCCCAGGGGAAGAATGTGATCCGTCTGCTGCTGGATGATGGGCAAATGCGGCTGGAATGGAAGGAAAGGATGGGATAAGGATATGGAACAGGAAAAGCTGTATGTCATCGAGGAAAAGACCTATGAGGCACATATCGACGAGGAAGTGCATCTCTATGGGCTGCTTCATCAGCTTGCCTTCCTTGCCGGAAAAATCAAGGACCGGGAGGATGTCGAGGCGTTCATTGCGGCGGCGAAGCGGTACGGCCAGATCGCCGATGACAAGTTTGATGCCTGGAACATTCCCGGCCGTTACCTGGTGTTCGGCGACAAGGCGGACCTTGCCGGGATGAAGGCGCGGGAGCTGTGCGAGCTGGACGCCTTCTATGTGGAGTGCGAGGACGACGAACCCGAACCGGGCGGCGGCCGCCAGGAGGAACACTATCTGATCCCCGGCAGCGGATTCCGGCTGCTGGTGAGCGAACTGCACATGTTCCTGGTGACTTGGTACAGCATCGCCAAGTGTCTGTCGCAGGCGCAGAACGAGAAAGATTTTCTCCGACTGCAAAAGAAATACGGGAACTATGAAAAGACGCTGAACAGGCTGCGCCGCAAGCTGGGTCTTTCCGCTGACAGTAACTTTTGTCAGGATGAATTGGAGGCGGCGGTCATCAAGCGGTTCCGGGCGGAGCTGATCCCTGGGGAGCAGATCAGCCATGAATAAGCTCACTCATGTCAGCCTCTTTTCCGGCATCGGCGGGCTGGACCTGGCGGCAGAGGCGGCGGGCTTTGAAACGGTCTGTCAATGCGAGTGGGCGGACTATCCCTATTCCATCTTGCAAAAGCATTGGCCGGATGTGCCGAAATTCCGGGACATCACCACATTCACGAAGGAGGCGTTTTTTGAGAAAACAGGACTTGAAACCATCACGATTCTCTCCGGCGGATTCCCGTGCCAGCCCTTCTCCACCGCAGGAAAGCGGCGGGGCTTTGCGGATGAACGCTACCTGTGGCCGGAAATGTGCCGCATTATTACCGAACTGCGGCCCCGTTGGGTGCTTGGGGAAAATGTTGCTGGCTTCATCAATATGGGGCTCGACAAAACGATTTTTGACCTGGCAAAAGCGGGATACGCTGTTCTCCCATTCGTATTTCCGGCTTGCGGCGTCGGCGCATGGCATGAGCGCCAGCGAACTTTTATCGTCGCGGCTGATGTTTCCCACACCCCTTGCCTCCGACAAATCCACGGGGCGGGACGCTGCCAACCTGGATGTGTTCCTGTCGGACAACGGGATATTCCGCAAGCGGAACAAGGATGGGTCGATTTGGAGCCTGTCCCTGTCGGCGGCGGTGTTCTACCTGACCCCGGCGGCGTCGGAGGGCTACCGCTCCACTTTGAAACCGGCGGCCTTCCGGGACAAATCCCCGTCCTCCAACCTGTCGGCCCAGGTGATCCGGCAGGAGCAGCCCCGTTCCGAGAAAGCGGCGCTGAACCCGGACTGGGTGGAATGGCTTATGGGATTCCCCCTGAAATGGACGGACGCATCCTATGGCGTGCCGAGCCCGAAGGAGTCCCCCGCATGACCGAGGACACGGACAACCGGGCGCTGCGGCTGAAAACCCTGGGGAACGCGGTCTGCCCGCCCCAGGCCTATCCCATTTTCCAGTACATCGCCATGATCGAAACCGGGGCGTGTGTCAACATCTGCCCCTATGGAACAGGAGGTGACGCACCTTGAAAGAATGGAAAGCCCCCGAAAAGGAGGCGCAGAAGATGACCCGTGACGGGGCAGTATCCGTCAATCTGGTCACGGGCGAAACTACCTATCCCGACCACCGGGAGCCGGAGCAGGACTATTCCACATCCGGCGACGCGGCGGGCGCCGCTGGAAAAGCGGTGGACCGTGCGGAACTGCACCGGGAACAGGCAGCAGCCAAAAAGAAGCGCCGGAAACAGCGCAGGGCCTATCGGGAGGGCGAGGCGGCAGCGAGCCGCCCATCCTCCCGATTGCAGTTTTCCGAGGCAGACCATGCCAAGCCGGAGCTGCAAGGGGCCATCCGCAAATCGGACAAGGCGGCGGACCGGATGGACGCGGCAAAGGCTGCTGTTCCGTCCAAACCGCCATCCCCCCAGCATACCAATCCGCTGTCCCGCCCCATCCAGGAGGCGGGCGCCGCCATCCACGGCAAGGTCCGGGAGGTGGAGCAGGAAAATTCCGGCGTCCAGTCGGGCCACCTGGGGGAACGCAGCTTTGAGAAGGCTGTGGGCTACGGAAACCGCCGTGTCCAGAACTGGCGGGCGGAACGCAAGCTGAAACCCTGGCGGGACGCAGCAAAAGCGGAACAGGCGGCGGTCAAGGCCAATGCGGATTTCTACTATCGGAAAGCCGTGGCGGAGAACCCCCAGCTTGCATCCAATCCCATCTCCCGCCTGTGGCAGAAACGGAAGCTGCAAAAGCAATATGCGGCGGCATACCGGGCGGCGGGCAAAACCGCCCAGGCCGGGAAAACAGCGGAGGCCACGGCAAAGGCGGCCAAGAAAACCGCCCAGGAGTCCAAGCGCACCGCCCTTTTCCTGAAACGGCATTGGAAGGGTGCGCTGATCGTGGGCGGCATCGGCCTTCTGCTGGTGATGCTGCTGGGCTCCCTGCAATCCTGTTCCTCCATGTTCGGCGGCGGGGTGTCCAATATCATGGCGTCCTCCTATCTGTCCGAGGATTCCGATATGCTGGCGGCGGAAGAAGCCTACTGCGCCAAAGAGGATGAATTGCGGGAATACCTGGATACCTACGAGGCCACCCACAACTATGACGAGTATCACTTCGACCTGGACGAAATCGAGCATGACCCCTATGTGCTGATCTCCATTCTGTCGGCACTCCATGAAGGGGTGTTCACCATTGACCAGGTACAGGGCGACCTTCAAACCCTCTTTGACAAGCAATACATTCTCACCGAAACCGTGACCACGGAGACCCGCTATCGGACGGAAACAAGGACGGACAGCGAGGGCAACACCTATACGGTTCGGGTGCCCTATACCTGGACCATCTGCACCGTCACGCTGGAGAACTTCGACCTCTCCCATGTGCCGGTCTATATGATGGGCGAGGAACAGCTTTCCTTGTATGCCACCTATATGTCCACCCTGGGCAACCGCCCCGATCTGTTCCCGTCCTCCAGGTATGTGAACAAGTACATCGACAACCCTCCCACCGCCTGGGAGATTCCCGCTGAATACCTGACGGACGAGCGATTCAACACCCTCATTACCGAGGCGGAAAAATATCTGGGCTATCCCTATGTGTGGGGCGGCAGCAGCCCCAGCACCTCTTTTGATTGCAGCGGCTTCGTCAGCTATGTGCTGACCAACAGCGGCCTGTGCAATACCGGGCGGTTGGGCGCCCAGGGGCTCTACAACATTTCCACCCCGGTATCCGATCCCCAGCCCGGCGATCTGGTGTTCTTCGTGGGGACCTATGATACCAGCGGCGTGTCCCATGTGGGCATTTATGTAGGCGACGGGATGATGCTGCATTGCGGCGACCCCATCCAGTATTCCAACCTGAATACAAGCTACTGGCAGTCCCATTTCTACGCATACGGCAGACCGCCGTACAACTGATGGAGGTGATGAAGCATCAATATGGTTTCCTATGGGGGCGGCGCCAACAGCACCGCCCTTTTGATCGGGCTGCACCAGCACCGTATCCCGGTGGACCTGATCCTCTTTGCGGATACGGGGGCGGAGCATCCCCACACCTACGCCTATCTGGATGTGATGGATGACTGGCTGAAGGACCACGGGATGCCGCCTATTACCAGAGTGTATAAGACCACCCGTGACGGGAAACGGCTGACGCTGGAGGATGAATGTCTGCAAAGTTGCAGCCTACCGTCCATTGCCTACGGCTTCAAGCGGTGTTCCCTGAAACACAAGATCGGGCCGCAGGAAAAGTTCTGCAACCATTACCCGCCGTGTCAAAAGGCGTGGGCGGCGGGCAAACGGGTGGTCAAGTTCATCGGTTACGACGCGGGCGAGGGCTACCGCAGCGACAAGGTTCTGCTGGGCGACCTGGCCGACCGAAAATACAGCAAGTGGTATCCCCTGATGGAATGGGGATGGACGCGGGACGATTGCATCCGGCAGATTGAGGCGGCAGGGCTGCCCCAGCCGGGAAAATCGTCCTGTTTTTTCTGCCCCAGCATGAAACCCGACGAGATCACCGCCCTGCGGGAGCAGCATCCCGATTTGTTCCGCCGCGCCCTGGCGCTGGAGGACAACGCCCGGAAAAACCTGAAAACGGTCAAGGGCCTGGGGCGGAACTATTCCTGGAGAGAACGATTTGGAAAGGAGTTTTGCACACATGGCAACGGTTGAGAAAATCCGCAAAGACATTGAAAAAACGAAGGAGAAGATCTCCGCCCAGCAGAAGCGCCTTCGGGAACTGGAGGCGCAGCTCACCGAGGAAGAAAACCTGGAGATCGTCCGCATGGTCAAGGCGGTGCGCATGGACAACAAGGAGCTGACCGCCTTCCTGAAGGCCTACGCCAGTGGCCTTATCACCTTGCCCGATGGGATGATGGAGGCGGAGGCAGCGGCGGACCCTGACGACGCGGATGTGGAAGGAATGGAGGATGGCGAAGATGAAGCGTAACAGAGTTTTCCGACTTCTGGCGTCCCTAACGGTGGTGGTCCTGTGCATGACCGCCTTCTCCGTCACCGCCTTTGCGGGCGGTGGGGATGGCGACTACTACACGGGGGAGCCCGCCGAGACGACGCCGGAACCCACCGAGGAACCCGCCACCGGGGGCATGGAGCCGGAGGGCCAGCCCCTTACCCCGGAGGGCAATGCTACGCTGGTGGACGATTATTACGGCGACAAACAGCTTATTACCGTGACCACAAAAGCGGGAAACTATTTTTACATCCTGATCGACCGGGCCAACGAGGACAAGGAGACCGCCGTTCACTTCCTGAACCAGGTGGATGAAGCCGACCTGATGGCGTTGATGGAAGATGGACAGACGGAGGAAAAGCCCGCTGCTTGTACCTGCGCCGAGAAATGCCAGGCCGGTGCGGTGAATACCGCCTGTCCGGTCTGCGCGGTAAACATGAGCGAGTGCGCCGGGAAAGCGCCGGAGGTGGAGCCGGAGCCTGAACCGGAACCGGAGAAGGAGTCCGGCAGCGGCGGCGCCCTGGTGCTGATCCTGCTGCTGGCGGCCCTGGGCGGCGGCGGAGCCTTTGCCTACATTAAGTTCATCAAGCCCAAGCAGGGCGCAAAGGTCAGCGCCGATCCGGACGACTATGAGTTCGAGGACGAGGAATACGAAAACGAGGACATTCCTGAACAGGAAAAACAGGAGGACCAGAATTGAGCAAATTGGTGATCTGCGAAAAACCGAGTGTAGCAAAGAGCATCGCGTCGGCCCTGGGTGTCACATCCAGGGCCGATGGCTATTTTGAAGGCGGCGGCTGGCTGATTTCCTGGTGCATCGGGCATCTGGTGGGGCTGGCGGATGCGGCCACCTACGATGACCGCTACAAGAAGTGGCGGTATGAGGACCTTCCCATCCTGCCCACCCCCTTCCGCTATGTGGTGTCCGAGGAAAAGGCTGCCCAGTTCCACATTCTCTGTTCCCTGATGGAGCGCCCCAATGTTACCGAGCTGGTCAACGCCTGCGACGCGGGGCGCGAGGGTGAGCTGATCTTCCGGCTGGTCTATGAGGCTGCCGGATGTTCCAAGCCTTTCTCCCGTCTCTGGATTTCTTCGATGGAGGATGCGGCAATCCGGGAGGGCTTTGCCGACCTGCACCCCGGCGCGGACTATGACCCGCTGTATCAATCGGCGCTTTGCCGCCAAAAGGCGGACTGGCTTATTGGTATCAATGCCTCACGGCTCTTTTCGGTGTTGTATCATCGAACGTTAAATATTGGGCGGGTGCAGACGCCCACCCTGGCGATGCTGGCCGACCGGGACAGTAAGATCGTCCTGTTCCGCAAGGAGAAATACCATCATGTGCGGCTGGCGCTGGAGGGGGCCGAGGCGGTCAGCGACCGCATTGTTTCCCCGGAGGACGCCCAGGCCATCCGGGATGCCTGTGACGGGCAGCGGGCCGTGTGTGTATCCCTGGTGCGGGAGAAAAAGACGGAGAAACCGCCCAAACTGTACGACCTGACCACCTTGCAGCGGGAGGCGAACCGGGTGTTCGGTTACACGGCCAAGCAAACCCTGGACTACGCCCAATCGCTCTATGAAAAGAAGCTGCTGACCTATCCCCGCACGGACAGCCGGTATCTGACCGGCGACATGGCGGAGACCGCCTCCGTGGTTCTGCATCTGGCAGCACGGGTGACGCCCTTCGATGCCTGCCCGGAGTTTTTCCCCGATGTTCTGGCGCTGGTGAACGACAAGGAGGTATCTGACCATCACGCGATCCTGCCGACGCTGGAACTGGAGAAAGCGAACGTTCCGGGGCTGCCTGTGGGTGAGCGCAATATCCTTCTGCTGGTCTGCTGCAAGCTGCTGTGTGCGGCGGCGGAGCCTTTCGTGTATGAGGCGGTCACGGCCACCTTTGATTGCGGCGGACATACCTTCACGGCAAAAGGAAAGCAGGTGCTTTCCCAGGGCTGGCGCGCCATCCAGGAGGTGTTCCGTTCCTCCCTGAAGGAGAAGCCGGAGGATGAAGATGCCGAGGGTGTTCTTCCCGCCTTGACCGAGGGGCAGGTCTTTGAGCCGGTCTCCGCCTCCGTCACCGAGCACTTCACTTCGCCCCCCAAGCCCTACACGGAGGACACCCTTCTGTCGGCCATGGAGAATGCGGGCAAGGAAGATATGCCGGACGAGGCAGAACGCAAGGGCCTGGGCACCCCGGCGACCAGGGCGGCCATCATTGAAAAGCTGGTGTCCGGCGGGTTCGTGGAGCGCAAGGGCAAGAACCTGATCCCTACAAAGGCAGGCGTCAACCTGGTCACGGTGTTACCAGAGCTGCTGACCTCTCCCAAGCTCACAGCGGATTGGGAGCAGCGGTTGAACGAGGTGGCAAAGGGCCAGGCGTCGCCGGAGGACTTCATGGACGGGATCGAGGCAATGGCGGCGGAGCTGGTGCGGAAATACTCCCACATTTCCGAGGATGGGCAAAAGCTGTTCCAGCCGGAGAAAGAGACGGTGGGCCTCTGCCCCCGCTGCGGCAAGCCGGTCTATGAAGGTAAGAAGAATTTCGCCTGTTCGGACCGGGCCTGCCAGTTTGTCATGTGGAAGAATGACCGTTTCTGGACCAGCCGCCGCAAGGAAATGACCCGGAAGATGGCGGCCGACCTTCTGAAAAAAGGCCGCACTTCCGTCAAGGGGATGTGGTCGGAGAAGAAAGGTTCCACCTATGACGCCGTGGTGATCCTGGACGATACAGGCGGCAAGTATGTCAATTTCAAGTTGGAGTTTCCCAAACGAAAGGATGGTGTGCATGGCAAAAAGTAAAACCGAGGTCAACTTCATGGAGCATTTGAAGCCGCTGCTCCCCGCAGGTGGTGACGCAAGCGAACTGGAGGCAGCGGCCCAGGCGCTTGCCGGACTTTCCCCGGAGGACCGTGACCTCCTGGCCGCTGTCCAGGAGTCTCCCTTCCGACTGACCACCCTGGAGCAGTTCCGGGAGTTTCCCGCGAATACCGAGTATTTCATTCTGGAGCCCAACATCAGCAAGGTGGAGGATGTGGGCTGGCGCTATCTGGCGCAGCATTTGGACGTCCTTCTGCCCCCGGAGCTGCTGGACGCCATTGATCCCGTTCCCTTCGGCAATCATGCCATGCAGGAGGAACAGGGCTGCTTTACGAGCCGAGGCTATCTCACTCTCTCCGGCGACGAGTGGGAACATGAGCGCCCTAAGGAGAGGCAGACGGAGAAAAAGCCCTCCATCAAAGAACGGCTGGAACAGAGCCGGAAGGAATGTGCCAACCAGAGCAAGGCGCAGCCCCATCGGGAAAAGCCTGCGCCGGAGCGATAAGGAGGTGTCGCTATGCCCCATTATGACTATGACAAAGATTATCCCTTTGCCGCTTTCATCACCAACCTGGGCAAATACAACGAGGGCGCCCTTGTGGGCGAATGGGTGAAGTTCCCCACCACGGCGGAGGAACTGAAAAAAGTCTTTGAGCGCATCGGGATTGGGTCAAAGGACGAATTTGGGCAGACCTATGAGGAATGGTTCATCACGGACTACGACTGCTATGTGGACGGCCTCTATGACCTGCTGGGCGAGTATGCCAACCTGGATGAACTGAACTACCTGGCCTCCAAACTGGATGATATGAGCCAGGATGAATATGAGCGGTTTCAGGCGGCTATGGAGATCGGCGACCACACGGGCAGCATCCAGGAACTTATCAACCTGACGGAGAACCTGGACTGCTACGACGTTTACCCCGACATCCACGACCACGACGATCTGGGCCGGTATTACATCGAGGAACTGGACGCCATGCAGGTGCCGGAGCATCTGCGCAACTACATCGACTATGAGGCCTACGGGCGGGACATCGCCCTGGAGGAAAGCGGCCAGTTCACCGACCTGGGCTATGTGCGGGATACCGGGGACAGTTTCCATGAGTATTACGATGGCGAGCGCGGCAGCATCCCGGAGGAATACCGGGTGATGACCTTCCAGGACGACATCCCTGAAGAAGAAATTTCGGAATGGGCCATGGACCTTGCCTACGATATGGACGAGTTTTTCCGGCAGAACGATCCGCAGTATGCCGCCGAGCACCCGGAGGAACATGCGGCGAAGGAAGAAATCTACGAGAACCTTTCCGATTGCCGCATTGCCTCTCTGGAAGAAAAGCTGAAGGCGTTGGGCCAGACCCCGGAGGACTACCTTCCCTCCGAGTTGGAGAAGTTCAAGGAGGCTGTGGGCTACGAGGCATATTTGGATGTGGACCCGCAGGTGATCCGGGAGGCCATTGAAAACCCGGATCAGTCCCATGTGGACGAGATGCTGTCCTTTGCGGAGCAGGCAAACCGGGAGTATGAAGCGGAGTTGTACGGGCAGCAAGCGGCGCCCACCCCGGATGACCGAGAGACCGGCGAGACGGTGCGGACTCCCAGGGGCACCTTCCATGTGACGGATATGAGCCGGGAACAGATGGAGGCGGCTGGATACGGTTTTCACCACGAGTCCGAGGACGGAAAGTATCTCATCATGGCCAACGGCAGCCGCGCCTTTGCCATCCCCAGCGGAGACGCACCCGAACATACCGCGCCGGAGAAGTTGACTGTCCTGGTGGTGGAGCCCATGAAGGAACCCTATGTGAAGGAAATCGACCCCGGCCTCCATGCGCTGCAAGCGGAGGTGGGCGGCGACATTGCCGCCTCCTATCCCTTTGACGATCCGGTGGGGCTGGTGCTGAACGACGAGGGCAAGCTCATCGGTCTGGACCTGAACCGCTCTCTCCGGGACGAGCATGGGGAGATTTACGACATTGTGGCAGGCACCTTCTTGGTGGTGGGCCTGGGGCCGGAGAGTTTTGCGTCCCTGCCCCCGGACATGATCCAGAAATACACCGAGCAATTCAAGCGGCCGGAGCTGTTCGCCAGCATCAACGGGCAGATCGTATCCGTTCCCGTGGAGCCGGAAAACCCGCTGCGCACGGCGGAAATGACCCTGGAGGATGACTACGGCATGATCGACGGGATCATCAACAACGGCCGCCGTGGTGAGGAATTGGAGAAAGCCCAGACCGAGGCGCGCAGGACCACGCCGGAGAAAAAGCCTTCCATCCGGGAGCGACTGGAGGACGCAAAACGGGAGTGCGCGGAACGGAAAAGCCCGGACAAGCCTGCCCCGCAGAAGAAGCCCCCGGAGCTGGGCGACTTATGAGCCGGAGCAAGAAATGGCGTCTGGAATGGGCGTTCTTCCTGGGCGAGAACGGCAGACGCCAGTATAACAAGCTATGCAAGGGCTGTGTCCATCCCTGCAAGCAGAGTTTCCGGGCGGTGGTGTTGTCCTGTCCGCACTATCTTTCCCTCCGTTCCAAAAAGTGCGGGAATTAGGGTTCAAAACAGTCAAAGAAACCGGCTGTGACGGCTTTTCCGTGTAGGGGCAGTATGATTTCCCATGTGGAGCGGCAGGGCGTTTCTGCATAGGAAAAACGCCGGATTTTCACCTTTTATCAAGCAAAATGGGAGCGTCAACATCGGATGCAGTTATCCGAGGTTGGCGCTCCCATTCTTTTTTTGTTCTGGCTGCGTCGCAGTCGATCAGTCATCCTCTAACAGCTTGGAGGGCGGGATTTTCAGCACTTGGGCGATCTTGAACAATGTTTCAAGAGATACGCCACGAACCGTACCTGTTCCTTCTACCTGACCAACGAAGTTGACACTTTTCCCGATCCTCTCCGCAAGGACCTCCTGTGTCATCCCCGCCTTTTTTCTGTAATATGCGATCTTCAAGCCCAAAGTGATATAGCGTTCTGGAAACTCCGTTTGCATAATATCACCTCCTGATATTATGCTACCAACAAAACAGGTAAATTATAATTGAAACCAATTAGAGGATTATTTACTTTAAGTCAATGATTGTATATAATGAGAAGTAGATTATTTACTTTGTTGGAGAGGCTGGCTTGAAAATGGCGAAGATAGAACCGTGAACATATTTACCGTTAGTTTTTTTGGACACAGGATCATTCCGGAGTTTCGTGAGGCGGAGGATCGTGTGGAGGCGCTGGTTCATGCGCTGCTTTTGGAAAAGGAGTATGTGGAGTTCCTGGTCGGACGGGACGGAGATTTTGACCAGATCGTTTCCTCCGCTGTCAAACGCCAGAAGCGGATTGTACGGGATGACAACAGTTCCTTGATTTGGATACTGCCATATCCCACGGCGGAGTTACACAACAATACGGAAAACTTTGAAGCCTATTATGATGAAATCGAAATATGCGGCAGCGCGGCCAGCAGTCACCCGAAAGGTGCTTTTCAAATTCGCAACCGGCAGATGGTGAAGCGAAGCGATCTCGTTGTATTCTATGTGGACCATACAGGCGGCGGAGCTTATCAGACCATGCGCTATGCGCAGAAAGAAAAAAAGAATATACTAAATCTTGCTGGGGAAGGATACGGAGAAAAAGAATGAGCGCCATCATCTTTCGGTGATGGCGCTCATTTTCAGCAGCAGTAGTAGGTGCTGTGGGAATGTGTGTAAACGGTCAAAGGGGCGGAGCTGTGGGAAACAATGTTTGCGGGCTGTGGGAAAGCTGACAGCTTTTCCATCGAGCCGTGAATATTTGTTTTCCATCGGTGAAGCGGCCGTTTTCCACATTTCCATAGTGCTATTCTGGAATATAGGAAGTCCCTCTTGTTATGAACAGTCGATAGATGGTCAAGGGAATATACCAGGCAGCCACCAGCAGTCGCCAGACCAGGACGAAACCGCCGATCACTCCGCCAATAATAAAGTTCAGCAGAAACAACGGAAGGGCGGTTCCCAAAGAGCCGCCGGGCACGATCCAGGCAAACATCCGTGGGATACCAAAAGGCAGGCCGCAAAGGATGAACAGCCATACATAGTCGGTGACTCCATCTTTTGTGCAGGCGGATTTGAAAATGCAGTACAGCAAAGCCGCCACCGCCACGGGCAGCACGCTCTTTTTGAAAAACTCTTTGATTACTTCGGATTTCGTCACAGTCAGCACCTCCATTCCTGGTTCCATTATATCAGCCGGATAACCATGCGCCCAGGGGTTTTGCAAAGACTGTAAAAAGCGCCCAATCCCCGTTACTCCAAGTCGTTGCTCCGCTGCCGCTGCTGTTCCTGTTCCTTCGGCCTTTCCAGTAGGGCGTCCACATTCTGGCGGAGGGTGTCATACTCCTTTTCCTCCCGCCGTATCTTCCGAAGTTCCGTTTGCAGGGCGGTCTTGCGGGCGGAGAGTCCGTCCAATTCTGCTTTCAGCTTTTCGGAGGAAGGAAGTTTGGTGAGCCCGGCCTTTTTGATTTCCCTGGCTGCCGCCTCGAATAAGATAATCTCGCTCTCAAAGCCGCGCAGGAATTTTTCCTTGTCCTTTGATGCCTTGTATCGGTCATAGACAGGTTTCAGCTTGCGATAAGTGTCAAGCTGCTTTCCCAGGAGGGCAAGGTCGGCGATCCGCTGTTCCGTATCCCGCAGGCTCTCCCTGGTACGGATGGAGGCGGCGGCAACGGCGTCGCACCGTTCCACCAATTCCTCATAGCTGCCGATGCCGTGTTCGGTGAGAAAGTTCATGGTGGCGGCCGCACGTTTCAGATTCTCGATGGTCGCCCACCGCTGGTATCCGGCGCTCTGCTGGGCCTTGATATTGTTCTGAATGTCAATGAGCAGGCTGACCTTCCTGCTGCGCTGCTGGGGCTGTCTGGAGGGGCGGAGGCCTCCGGCAATGCGGGAGACAACGGCTTCTTCCGTGTAATCGGCGCCCAGGGTTTTGAGCCGGGTAAACCTCTCCTGGTCCGGCGCCCTGGCGGAGATATACTTTCCCCACTTGATTTCGTATCCTTCCCGCTGCAACCGGGCAAGCAAATCTTCCAGGCTGGAGGATACGGGGATCAGCCGGTCGATGGCGGCTTTCAGCTTTGCCTTGTAGCTGGTGCCGTTCTGTGCGGCCTGATGCTCAATGTAGCTCTTACCCTTATCCCGGCCAGGGACGATGACGGACAAGCCGTGTTCTTTGCACAGCCGGTCACTGGCCCGGCGTATCTCGTGATAGCTGCGCTTGTTGGAATGGTAGTGCTTGTGGTCGGTGAAGCTGACCGCATTGAAAATCAGGTGATTATGGACGTGATCCTTGTCAATGTGGGTGGTGAGGACAAATTCATATTTGCCGCCCAGGACCTCCCGCGCCAGTTCCATGCCGATCCGGTGGGCTTCCTCTGGCGACACCTCTCCAGGCTCAAAGGCTTGGATCAGGTGGCGCCCCAGGTGAGTGCCCTTGTCGATAGCATGGCGGCGTGTCCAGCCAAACTCAATGTCGGCGGTCTCGGCGGCGCAGCCAAAAGCGGACACCAGCAGCTTTCCGTCCGTCTTGTCGGGATTGCAGATATAATCAATGGCCGCTTTCAGCGTTGACTTAATAGGATGCGTCTTTGTAACTGCCATATCTGATCCAGCCTTTCCCGGATTTCCTCCATGTCGGCCTGATAGGTGGGGCCACCGGCGTTGACCCGCTTGGCGATTTGGTTAATGTTCCGGCCAATGGCGGACAGGAGCTTGTTCATCTCCTTAATGTCCCTGGTGTCCACATAGATGATATATCCGTCAATCGCCATCTTCCGCAGATAGGCGCCGATGCGCTTTGTCTGGAGCTGGGCCATCTTTTGTTCCATCAGTTCCTTTTCCTCGGCGGTCACATAGAACTTCACCTGGATATTTCGTTTTCGGTTTGCCATCGTGGTATCTCGCCTCTTTTCGTATCAGGGTTTGGGATGTTCCCAACAAGCATTTTTCGGGTTTAGGGGGAGGGTTCCCTAAAGCCAAAAATCGCAAGCGGGTACTCGCTTGCTGTGCTTGCTATCTACTCCATACCCCCACCGAAAGGCGGTATTTGTTGCGCGTTCCTTTGATTTTGGACGCAAAAAAAGATTGCAGCCGCCATGCGCTGCAATCTCCCGATTTCTCATATTGTGAGGTTAATCCTCTGCTTTTTCGACTTCCGTTATCTCCCTTGCTGTTGCGGTTACAATCCGTATGCCTTTATCGCTCATACCGTCCAGCAGCGCGTCAAGCTGCCGCCGCCCGGTGGATTTCTCCGCATTGCTGTTCGGGAAGAAAAATTGATCTACCGAAATATGATACCGGGTTACAAGGTCATAGAATACCTGTAAACTCGGCTGTTGTCCCTTGTTCTCGATATTCGCAAGGTAGCGCGGGGAAATATATAACTCGTCGCTTACCTTTTTGCGGCTCTCGCCGTATTCATTTCTCGCGGCTTTTATAGCTGCCCCGAAAGCCTTAAAGTCGTACAATGGTACGGGTCTTTTTGCCATTTTCATTCACCCTGTTACATTTTACAGTTCACCTTTCTTTTTGGATATGTCCACACAATTCATATCATTAGGTTAAATACTTCCTGTTGTGTATTGACAGTAGACTGATTTTCTGATAAAATAAAATTTATGTAAAAGGAGGCGGCGTTTATGTTGCATAGCATGCGTATTAGGTCAGTTTACAAGGAACTACACGCAGACCGTGAAACGGGCTGCTGACAACAAACGGCGCTATGCTCCCGGCTGGGTGCATAGCACCTGTTTGTTGCGGGGGTTTCCAAAGGGGGCAGCGCCCCATTTGGCACACGACTTTGCGGAGCAAAGTGTAGTGTGTTATACGCTCTGTCGGCGTTGCCCTGAAAATACCGTTGCCGCCGGGGAGGGCAAGGGCATTTGACGCGGCAGGAAAGCAGGGCTTTGTTTGGGGCTGGTAAGCCGGAAACAAAGGGCTGATTTCAGCAGCAGACAGGGCGTATTATGAAAGCCCCCGTCCCTCGTCCTCCGCCCCCGGCCTATGGGACAAAAAGTCCCAAAGCTCTGGACACCGTGACCAGATGTGTGGCCACACTCCGGGAAAAGTAGCAGGACGGCAGGAAACCGTCAAGGCTGAAATGAATGGGCTGACGCCCGGCCTTGACCGTTCCCCGCCGCCCCGCTGGATGGGTGGACAAGGTGGCCAATCCCTAAAAGTGTTTGGCCGCACTCGTTCATTTTGGGGCCTTTCTTCTCCCAAAATTGAAATGGGCGGGAAAGCCCTAAAATGGCTTTCCCGCCTTGATTACCCATTAGCAAAGACGGGCGAGACTGTCAACGGCGGCGCTGAAAGCGCCGTTCATCTTGACCGTTGACTGGCTCGCCTGGCTTTGCTACTGCCCGTAAGAGATGGAAAAACAAGATGGAAAACAAGGTTAAAAATGGTTGACAAGTCTATCGGATGTGTGTTATACTGTGCGACAGTTTGAGATTGGAAGGAGGCTTACGTGTGTTAATTTGTGTACGCTAATAAGCAATAAAAAGTAGAAGTACCTTTCCACATGATGGTGGGCTTTTTTTGCGTGCGTATGCAAAGGAACACGTAGGTTTGACACGAGCAGTCTTTGAACTGTATCGTGGTGTTTTTTCGTGCTTTGTTGTTATGCAGGCGTCTGCCCTCTCTGTGGGACAACGCCTGCTTTTTATTGCAGAAACAAAGGAACAATGCAATAAAAAAGGAGGTTCGCATTATGACCCAAAACAACAATTCATGGAGAAAAACTTATTTTACACTTCTTGCCGGACAAGCAATATCCTTTATTAGCAGCGGTATTTTGCAAATGGCCATTATCTTTTATTTGGTTGCGAAAACTAATTCTGCAATCATATTGACGGCGGCAACACTGATTGGATTTTTGCCGCAAGCCTGTTTAGGCCCGTTTGCAGGTGCTTTTGTTGACCGGCACAGCCGTAAAAGCGTAATGATTGGTGCGGATTTGATAATTGCCGCCGCTGGCGGTATTCTGGCGCTGGTGGCGTTTTACATGGAATTGCCCGTATGGTCTATTATGGTTGTCCTGTTAATCCGAAGTGCGGGAACTGCTTTTCATTCTCCAGCATTCAGCGCAGCAACACCTATGATTGTGCCAAAAGAGGAACTTACAAAATGCGCTGGTTACACGCAGACCATGCAAGCAGTAAGTGCGATTATCAGTCCAGCTGCCGCAGCGTTTTTATATGCTGTTTGGCCTCTTAATGCAATTATATTGTTAGATATTGTGGGTGCAATCCTTGCCTGTGTGACTGTTGCGATTTCGTCCATACCAACGCCTGAACTATGTCCAGAAACGAAAAGACAACAGTTTTTACAGGATATGAAAGAGGGGTATGTGGTATTAAAGCAAAACAGGGGCCTCTTTGCTCTGCTCTGGATTGGTGTAATTTATATGTTCTTTTATATGCCAATCAGTACGCTTTTTCCTCTCATCTGTATGTCATACTTCAAAGGAACACCGGCCCATGCCTCTGCCGCTGAAATTGCTTTTGCGGTTGGTATGCTGCTTGGCGGAGTCATTCTGAGCATTTGGGGCGGTTTTAAGAAACGGCGGTACACCATCGGTCTTTCCGTTCTCCTGATGGGCGTTAGCAATATGCTCTCCGGGCTTTTGCCGCCAGACGCATTTCTTGTCTTTGTTGTGTGCTGTACTGTTATGGGAATTTCCGCTCCATTTTACGGTGTGCAAGATGCGATTTTTCAAGAAACGGTCAAACCAGAATATCTGGGGAGAGTTTTTTCTCTACTGACAAGCGCCGCTTCCCTCGCCATGCCGTTTGGCCTTGTCATTTCCGGGCCTCTGGCGGAGCGGCTGGGAGTTGAGAAATGGTTTGTCATTTGCGGAATTGGCATTATCATCGTTGCGCTTGCCGTATTTTTACTACCCGGTTTGAGAGAGATTGACAATACGCAATAATCAACTGCACCTTAGATAAGCATTGAAAAAAAGGATTTTCCTCTTTTCTGCCCTAAATGCAAATTGACGCATATCATTGATGTAGAAAAATTAGAGATTGTAATCAAAAATACAGAAAAACAAACTTTTATTATTTAGAAGAAAGGATATAAAAATGAAACGTTTACCTAAATATACGCCTGCGGAAGTACGGAATGATCCATACGGATTTACTTACAAAGAAATGTCGGAAGTTATTGGCGAGAATGAAGCAAAAGCCTTATATGAAGAATTATATAAGCAATTACCACGCAAAAAAAATCTATCAATGTTGGTAAAAAATATTTGCAAAAGCAGTGATACTGAAAAGTATGTTTACGAACTGAAAGACAACAAATACATTGAAACGGTTTTTATCAAGCGGCGAGATGGTGGAACTGTTTGCGTGAGCACACAAGTCGGTTGTCCTGTTGGTTGTATTTTTTGTGAGTCCGGGCGAAATGGCTTTGTTCGTAATCTAACATCGTCAGAAATCGTACAACAGATTATATTGTTGCGTCGAAAAGTAAACCGTATCGTTTTTATGGGTATGGGAGAGCCTTTATTCAATTATGACAACTTGATAAAAGCAATCCATATTCTCCGAGATAGATATGGGCTCAACTTTCCAACCGACGGCATTACCATATCAACAGTTGGTCCGGTCGATCAATTAAAAAAATTGCGCGAGGAACATCTTAAAATTCAGTTGACAATATCTTTACACGCAGCAACACAATCTGCAAGAAATCGTATTATTCCTCACATGCGCATATATGCTATTGAAGATGTTGTTAAGCAAGCCTTATCCTATTCTGAAAGGCATAATCGCAAAATTGTCTTTGCGTATTTGCTTTTACCGGGTATAAATGACCGGCCCTCAGATGTAAGACAACTTGCAAAATGGTTTCGGGGCAAAAAAGTTATGATTAACGTGTTACAATACAACCCAACAAGCAATTCAAGAATTAAAGCACCACAGAAACGGGAAATAGTTGCATTCAAACATCAATTAGAGCAAGCAGGACTTGAAGTTACTATGAGAGTTTCTCATGGCAGAGAGATTAACGCGGCTTGTGGACAGTTAGCTAACACATATAATAAATTCAAAAAAAAATGATTAAAAGTGCCAGACGCATAGACGCAGAGCCGATAACGCATTAGGTCAAAAAACCTATGTGTTATCGGCTTTTTTATTTAATATTGCGCAAAAGCCGCTGTTCCCTATTATAGAATGGATTGCGGGTAGTGTATTAAAGTCGCCCTTTTTTAAGGATACGGCGGTATCGGGGAGGTATCGCCGTGTCCATTTTTATTTACTGTAACCCGCCTAATGCTTTGCGGTCAAAAAAAGCTATGCTCCGCAAGCGGGATATTCCGGCTATGAGTATGAACTGTCAATACATCTAAATACTTCTTACATTTCCTTTGCGCTCGTCCGCGTCTTGCGGACGGGCGCATTTTGCTTTTTTCAACTTTTTTCTGAAAAACGCACTCAAGAGCCATCTCCCGAACGGGTACGGAGCGAAAGGGGCAGAGAGGACAAGCCCTTAACTCCCGTCCTCTACTCCACGCGGGAAGGAGGTGAACTCTATGGAGCTATCTTCTTCCGACAAGGAAAGAATACAACATCAGTACGACGCATTAGCAAAGAAAACTTTGGTTGGCGAAGCGAAAAGCCACCGCCGCACTCTTGCGAAACGCGCAGCACGCGAAGTACCTTTTTCGGATTTGAGCGAAAGCGAACTCGCGCAGCTTTTCACAACGGACGAATACAAAAGCGATTATTTCCGTTTTCAAGTGTCCGGCTTTGATGTACTCGTCAAAAATGAACTGCTTGCCGAAGCCCTTAACGCTTTGCCCGAAAGGAAACGCGACATTATCCTTTTGTCCTACTTCTTGGACATGAGCGACGCGGAAATTGCTGAACTGCTGAATGTTGTACGCACGACGGTTTTCCGGCACAGGAAATCCGCGCTTGCGAAAATCAAACAGTATTTGGAGGGAAAAGCAGATGATGAATACCGTTAGGAAATCTGAAAATCTGTTGCCGTTCCCTGTCATTTCCGCAGCGGCAAACGGCGACACAACCGCCATGTGCGCGATCTTGAAGCATTACGAGGGTTACATAGCGAAACTTTGTACCCGCACGCTGAAAGACGACGCGGGCAATACCTATTCCTATGTGGACGAGGAAATGCGTAACAGGCTGCAAGTGCGCCTTATTACCCGCACCCTTGCTTTTCATGTAGGATAATCTTTTAGCCCATGCGGGGAGCATGTCCCCTTTCCATGCTTCCCGTTATGGGCTATTTGTCGTTCCGTAAAAGCATATCGGAAACGATGTGTTTTTACAGGCCGACAAAGCCTTTATTGTTCTTTGACAAAGAAAGCCCGGCGGGAGGCCTCCGGCGCAGTATAAGGCAGACGGATACGATCTGTCTGCGTTGAGCCGGTCGGCCGGTGCGCCATGACCCTGTTGCAAGTCCGCAGGACGGGACCCCTACCAAACAGGAGAGCGACAAACATCAGGCCGCAAAACAGGTGTGGCAGCCTGTGGGCGAGGACGCGCAGGCAGGATAATGAGACTCCCGCGTTGAACGCCCTCAAAGCATTGCGCGGCACACCCATCAGCATGGGCCGGGGTGAGATTCCCGTGGAGCTGCGGCCAGCAGCCATCCGTTTTCTGCCTCTTTTATAGCTTTAATGAAATGGCATGAAAGGGGCTTTATCATGCAGAAAAATCAATCTGAAAATAAATATGCCCCGCCTATGCGGAGCAAAAAGAAGATCGGCAACACGACCTTTATCGTCAATTCCTTTTTCCCTCAAACGGGAAATCAGACGATAGCCTCCAAACTGGAGAACCTGATAAAAGCCGATATTCAGAAACAAACTGTGACTTGAAAACCTCCTAACAGGCAGACAGGGAAAAGAAAGCGCGGTATAATGAAGTTGGACTTCAATATCGTGTTTGACTGCCGGATAGGAGGTATTTATGTATTATCAGTCAAACACCGCTGCCGCGCTTCAATTCCCTTACACGGCTATGAGCTCCGAAGAACTTACAGCTTTGTATTGTCGCTTATCCCGTGATGATGAATTGCAGGGTGACAGCAATAGCATTGTAAACCAGAAAAAAATCCTGGAAAAATATGCCCGTGAGCATGGATACAGCAATTTCAAATTCTATGTTGATGATGGCATCTCAGGTACGACCTTCAACCGCCCAGGCTTTCAGCAGATGATTGCAGACATTGAGGCTGGCCTTGTCAAGAGGGTCATCATCAAGGATATGTCACGTTTCGGACGTGATTATCTGCAAGTCGGCATATATACGGAAATCATGTTTCCCGAACATGATATTCACTTTATTGCGGTGAATGATGGTGTGGACAGCACTCAGGGTGACAACGAGTTTACGCCCTTCCGCAATATCATCAATGAATGGTACGCCAAAGACACCAGCAAAAAAATCCGTGCCGTTATGAAAGTGAAAGGCAATGCAGGAGAACATTTGACTGTTTTGCCTCCGTATGGATACATGAAATCGTCTGATGACAAAAAGCAATGGGTGAAGGATGAAGAAGCCGCCCAGGTAGTTTATGAAATTGGTCTCTATATCATGGATGGTTTGGGACCCTCGCAGATTGCAAGAAAACTGACGGAAAGAAAAATTCTTACTCCGGCTGCTTACTATGCGAGCAAGGGCAGAACAACCAATGTCACAAAGAAAGGTTCTCCTTACGCTTGGGATTCTTCTACGATTGCCGACATCATGGACCGCTGGCGTGAATACCTGGGGCACACAGTTAATTTCAAAACCCGTAAAAAATCCTACAAGAGTAAAAAGACCTTGCACAATCCTGAAAGCGAATGGAAGATTTTTGAGAATACCCACGAAGCCATCTGGACGGAGGCGATTGCCGATGCAGCAAGGCTCGCAAGGCAATCGCGGCGCCGCCCTACAAAGATGGGAGAAATGGGAATGTTCTCCGGCATGATGTTCTGTGCCGATTGCGGCTCCATCATGTACCAATGCAGGGCAACCAATTTCCGGCGCGATCAGGAATATTACCTGTGTTCCGGCTATCGGAAAAGCCGTGATGTATGTGGGCAGACACATTCTATCCGAACTGTTATCCTGGAAGAATTAGTTCTGCAAAATCTGCGCGAGATTGTTTCCTTCGCATCACAGCGCAAAGACGATTTTGTGAAGATGGTCATGGATGCGGATATGCGCCAGCGTAACCGAGGTTTGGCAAAACGGCAGAAAACATTGGTCTATGCCGAAAAGCGGATCGCAGAACTGGATACCATCTTCAAGCGTCTTTATGAAGATACCATTTCTGGAAAACTTTCTGACGAGCGTTTTCAAAAGCTCTCCGTCGGCTACGAGCAAGAGCAGCATCAGCTTCAAGAGGTAGCGGCTACCCTTCGTGGTGAAATCGAGGCGGAGGAACGCAAAAGCGCCAATGTGGAAAGGTTTCTCTCCGTTGTCGAACGGTATACGGAAATTCCCGAATTGACTCCGTGTATCTTGCATGAGTTTATCGAGAAGATTGTTGTCCATGCTGCCAGCGATTCGAAGGGCAAGAACCGTACCCAGGAAATTGACATCTACTATAAGGGCATTGGGGCCCTGGAAGTATCCAAAGTCACTTCATCAAGGCAAGAATGAGAAAAACGGCATAGCCGAAGCTATACCGTTTCTCTCTTGCCCCACGATGTTTTCTTATCGGGAGGCACCTTTTGCCAGTCCTCTTTTTTTGCGGCGCAGAGAAGGGGGGCAGACTAGCCCTCGCCCTCCAGCCGGCGCTCGAAATCCGCCAGGGGCATGGGTTTGGCAAAGACAAAGCCCTGCACCGTGTCACAGCCGGCCTCCCGCAGGAAGGCCACGCTGTCCATGCTCTCGACCCCTTCGGCAATGACGCGGATGTGCAGCTCCCTGGCCATCTGAATGATGTTGCGCACCACGATGCGCTCCCGGTTTTTGTCCACGCTCTTGTGGAAAAAGAGGATGTCCAGTTTGAGGACGTCGATGGGCAGGTTTTTCAGCAGGTTGAGGGAGGAGTAGCCCGACCCAAAATCGTCCAGCGAGCAGACGAACCCCCGCTGGTGCAACTGCTGCACCAGTTGGAGAAAGAGGGTCTCGCCCCCCAGGGCCAGGCTCTCGGTGACCTCCAGCTCCAGCTGGCCGTCGGGCAGGGAAAATTCCTCCTTGGTCTTTGCGTAGTAGTCGACAAAGTCCTCCCGCAGGAGCCCCGCCCGGGAGACGTTGACCGCCAGGTTCAGCGGCCGCCCGCCCCCGTCCAGGTGGCGGCGGTACCACTGGCAGGCCTGGCGGAACATATAGCGGTCCAGCTGGACGATCAGCCCGCTCTTTTCAAAGGCGGGGATGAATTCACAGGGGGGGATCACTCCCCGCTCGGGGTGGATCCAGCGGCAGAGCACCTCTGCGCCGGAGAGGCGCTCCCCGCCCTGAATGTCAAACTTCGGCTGGAAATAGGGCTGGAACTGCCCCAGGCGCAGGGCCTGTTTGCCCTCTGCCTCCAGCGCCGCCTCCTGCAGGTTTTGCCGGCGCAGCGACTCGGTGAAGAAGGCGCAGCCGCTGCCTGCCTCCCCCTTGATCGACTTTTGGGCCATGTTGGCCCGGTTGACCAGCTCGTTGACCGTCAGGGCGCCGTCCTCTGGCGCCAGACAGCAAAAGCCCATGCACAGCCCGATGTAGGTCAGGTTGGCGGCGGTGTCCTCCGACTGGTGGAGGGCGTGCAGCAGCCGGTCGAACCAGTCGGTCAGCTCCCGCCGCTCCCGGTAGCGGCGCAGCCCCACAAAGTTGTCCGCCTACATCCGGCAGAACACCTCGCCCGGACGCTCGTCCTCCTGAAAGAGGCGGTCCATCTGCCGCAGCAGTTGGTCGCCCATCTGGTAGCCCAGGGCGTCGTTGTAGTATTTGAATTTTTTGAGGTCGCAGTACCACATGGCAAAGGGGCCGTCCCCCCTGCGGGCGGCCTCGGCGTCCAGGAGGAACTTGTTGTAGTTGCGCCCGCCGGTCAGCGGGTCCACATAGGCCAGCCGTTCGATCTCCGCCTGGTTGCGGCTCATCATCCGCCGCTGCTGGAACAGCAGCAGCAAAAACAGGGCGCAGGCCGCGACGATGATGGCGACGGCCCCCACCGAGGTGGCCAGGTAGCGCTGGCGCAGGGCCTGCAGGGGGACGGAGGCCAGCACGAACCAGTCCTCGATCCCCGCGGGTTCCAACACCGCCAGCATGGCCACCCCGCCGGCGAGATAGCGAAAGTGGGTGCTCTCCCGCTGCTCCAGCGCCGTCTGCAGGTCGCCCCACGCCGCCCCATCCAGCTCCTCCAGCGCCGCCGGGGCCGCGGAGGCATCCCGCGACGAGGCGAGGATCACCGCGCCGGTGTTGCTGTACAGGTCGGTGTACCCGCTGCCGTCCAGGAGGGGGGCGTCGAGGATCTCCTGGATGACCGCCACGCTGTTGACCGCGCAGAGGACGCCCAGCGTCTGGCCGTCGGCCCGCTGCACCGGCACGGCGTAGTAGTGGACCGATTCCCCCTCGCGGAAGGGGTCGTCGATGGCGGCGGAGATGACGTCCTCCCCCGCCAGGGCGCGGACAAAGAAATCCTCCCTTGAAACATCCAGATTTCGGTAGCGGCGGCCGCCCAGCTCCATCAGTTCCAGCCGCCCCTCGGCGGTGGCAAAGCCCATGCAGGTGAAGGCGTTGCCCTCGTTGACCTCGCCCACCAGCCGCGCCAGCTGCTCCAAGTCGGTGATGTCCTGTTCGGCCACAAAGACGCTGACCCCGTGCAGGGTCTGAAAGTCGCCGTCCACCTGTTTGACCAGGGCGGTCTCGTGCTGGCGGACGGCATTTTCCAGGTAGAGCAAGCTCTCGTCGTTGTACTGGTGTCCCATCTGCGCCAAGAACAGGATGCTGCCCGCGACAAAACAGAGGCAGAGGAGGATGGCTGTGCCCGTCCAGCGGCGGTATCCCTTTGGCTTTTCCTGCAGCGGCATGCGGGACCCTCCTTTCGCCTCTTTTTCCCTTATTTCCTCAATTTTAACAGGTTGTGGGCAAAAGAACAAGACCGGCATTTTGGCAAGGCGGAAATGATCGTCAGAAGCCGCCGCTTCCCCAGTGAAAAAGGGAGGGGGGAATGCCCCCTCCCTTTACGCCATTTCCTGAATGACCCGCACCAGCAGTTCGGCGCTCAACTCGGCGGCGCGGTCGGCAAAGTCCTCGTAAATGCTCTCGGCCTCGTCGTCGGCCGTATCCGACAGCAGCCGGATCACCCCGAAGGGCACCCCGTTTTTGACGGCGGTGTGGCCCACGGCAGCCCCCTCCATCTCGGCGCAGTCGGCGCCGGTGCGGGCGATGATGTCGGCCTTGACGGCGCTGTCGCTGACAAACTGGTCCCCCGTGGCGACGACGCCCCGCTTGTAGCGCACCCCGCCGATCTGGTCGAGGCAGCGGCAGATCTGCTCCACCAGCGCCCCGTCAGCCTTGAGCACCGGGGTGTAGGGGTGGCACTGGGCGAAGGTGGAGGGGTCAAAATCGTGGTAGAGCACCTGCTCGGCCACCACCACATCCCCCAGCCCCAGGTCGTCGGCCAGGTTGCCGGCAATGCCGGTGTTGAGAAGGGCGTCCACCCGATAGCGCCCGCAGAGGATCTGGGCGCTGATGGCGGCGTTGACCTTGCCGATGCCGCTGCAAGTCAGCACCACCTGCTGTTTCCCCAGCTGGCCCGAGAGGTAGGTGCCGCCGGCCACCACCTCCTCCTGCAGGTTTTTCAAGTTGGCCCGAATGAGGGCGATCTCCTTTTCCATTGCGCCGATGATCCCGATGGTCTGCATCTCTCGTCTCCTCCTGTTTTGCGCCCGGTGGGCGTCTGTCTCGTTTGGAAATTGTACCACATCCGGCTGCATATTGGTACCCCGGATCGCCCATATTGAAGGGTGAAAAACACCGGGCGGCAGGGCCTGTCTCTGCGCCCCCAAAATGGGAGGAATCTTCTATGGAACTGCAAAACAGCCAGACCCACGACAACCTGTTGGCCGCCTTCGCCGGGGAGGCACAGGCCCATCTCAAATACCTGCTCTACGGCAAAAAGGCAAAGGAGCAGGGGTACGAGCAGTTTGCCGACCTCTTCAAACTCACCGCCGCCAACGAGCGCGCCCACGGCGAGATGTGGTTTGAATACCTCAAGGGGGGCGAGGTCCCCGGCGTCGCCGACAGCCTGGTGGACGCCGCCGAGAAGGAGCACTTTGAGTGGAGCGAGATGTACAAGGAGTTTGAGAAGACCGCCCGGGAAGAGGGGTTTGTCGCCATTGCCGAGCGCTTTCGCCTGGTGGGGGAGATCGAAAAGAGCCATGAGGAGCGCTACAACCAGATGAAGCAGAACCTGGACGGCGGCGAGGTGTTTCAAAAGCCCCAGGCCGAGACCTGGATCTGCAAAAACTGCGGCTATATCTGCACCGGGATGAAGGCGCCGGAGAAGTGCCCGGTCTGCCACTACCCCCAGAGCTATTTTGAGCTGGAGGGCGGCAAGCTGTAACAGACGACTGTCCATGGGAGAGGGGGCCTGTCGGGCCCCCTCTTTTTTTGCCCACTGGCCGCCCGCCGGGGAACGTGGTATACTAAAACCCGCAATAGAGAAAAGGAGGGCGCGCCCATGGGCAGGGAGAAAAAGGCGGAAAAGACCAACGTGATGCGCATTCTGGAGCGGGAGGGGATCCCCCACCAGACCCACGCCTACGACCACCGAGACGGGGTCATCGACGGCCAGGGGGTGGCGGCCAAACTGGGGCAGGACCCGGCGCAGGTCTTCAAGACCCTGGTCTGCCGGGGCCACAGCGGCAGCTATCTGGTCTTCTGCATCCCGGTGGCCGCCGAACTGGATTTGAAGGCGGCGGCCCGGGCGGCGGAGGAGAAGAGCGTGGAGATGATCCACGTCCGGGAAATCAACCAGGTCACCGGCTACGTGCGGGGCGGCTGTTCCCCCGTGGGGATGAAAAAGCCCTACAAGACGGTGGTGGACGAGAGCTGCCTCCTCTTTGACACCATCCTCTTCAGCGCCGGGAAAATCGGCTTTCAGGTGGAGTGCGCCCCCAGCGACCTGCTGAAGCTGGTGGGCGGCACCACCGCGGAAATCGCTATTTTGTAATTTTTATTAAATTTTATATCTAATTTTTGATTATCCGTATAAACACTATACTTTCAAATATTTTGAAGTATAGAAAAGCACTCATTTTACCACGAATTTACCATAATTAAACGAGCCTTGATATGACTATAAATAACACTAAAAAGACCTCACACCTAAACGGTGTCTTTTTTAAAAGCAGTCAATCATAAGACCAACTGCTTTGTAAATATAGATATTAAATTGTTAAGCTGAGATTTTACTTAGATTTATCTTTCACTGGTTTGCTATTTTCATCATTTTCTCCTTCAAGCCATGCCATTATGCCAAAGTTACAAAATGGATAAATTATTACTTCTTTATAAACTTCTTGCTCACAACGAGGGCAGATGACATATTCTTCACCTTTTACATTTTTTAATTACCGAAATGCCCTTTTTTATTTGCAAATTACATGTCTTATAGCTTACCATGTTTTTCGTATCTTGCGACTCTTGATATTTTGTTATCCTCATCTACAAATACTACTTTAGGTGGATTTTTCTTTACCTCTTCTGGAGTCATCTGTGCATAGCACATTATGATTATCTTATCACCTGTCTGAACACATCTTGCAGCAGCTCCATTGAGACATATCATTCCGCTGCCTCTTTCTCCTGCAATTGTGTATGTCTCAAATCTGTTCCCATTATTTATATCTACGATACTTACCTTTTCATACTCCAAAATTCCGGCACTGTCAAGTAAGTCTTCGTCTACAGTGATGCTTCCTACATAATCAAGTTCTGCTTGAACTACTGTAGCTCTGTGTATCTTCCCCTTTAACATTTCAAATGTCATATTTAACCCCCGTTTAACCTTCGTAAATAAAGTTGTCAATCAATCTGGTTTTGCCGATATAAACTGCCATGGCAACTAGTACTGGTGCTGTCATCTCCTTGACCGGTTTAACTGAAACAGCGTCTACAGCCTGAACATAATCTATTTTCGCCATAGGCTCAGTTTCAATAAGCTTAATCATTTCTGATACAATTTTATCTGTATCTTTTTCTCCTGCTTTTGCCATATCTTCTCCGAGCTTAACTGCTTTGCTTAAAATTAGTGCCGCCTTTCTCTCATCTTTGCTTAGATATGTATTTCTTGAACTCTTTGCAAGACCATCCTCTTCTCTAACTATAGGGCAGCCCACAATTTCGATATCAAAGTTCAAATCTCTAACCATTCTTTTTATAATCGCAAGCTGCTGTGCATCCTTTTGACCAAAGTAAGCTCTGTCGGGATTTACAATATTAAAAAGTTTAGATACTACTGTGCCTACACCCCTGAAATGTATTGGTCGTGATTTTCCACAAAGTTCCTCTGAAAGACTTTCTATGTTTACATATGTTGAAAAATCGTCAAAATACATATTTTCCGGCTCAGGATTAAATATTAAATTAGCACCTGCCTCCTCACATAGCATAGTATCCCTTTCCAAATCCCTCGGATAGCTTTCCAAATCTTCCCCTACTCCAAATTGAGTCGGATTTACAAAATCACTGACAACAACTCTATCGTTTTCTGAAACAGCCCTTGTAATTAAACTCTTATGTCCTTCGTGCAAAAATCCCATAGTAGGAACAAGACCTACTGTAAGACCTTCTTTCTTCCATTCTTTGACTATAACTCTCACTTCATCTACGGTTTTTACTATTTTCATCGTTCTATCTCCTAATATAACTTGTTAATTACATCTTCTGAAATTTTAAATGTGTGTTCAGGTGCTGGAAAGCTTCCCTGTTTAGTTTCTTCTATATATGCAGCAAAGGCTTCTTTCATTACATCTCCTACCTTTGCGAATTGTTTTACGAATTTAGGTGTAAAGTCAGAGACCATTCCAAGCATGTCCTGATAAACGAGAATCTGTCCATCGCAGCCAGATCCTGCACCTATTCCTATTGTAGGAATATTAATGCTTTCAGAAATAATTTCCGCTAATTTTGCAGGTACGCATTCCAAAACAATCGCAAATGCTCCTGCTTCTTCAACAGCTTTTGCCTCTTCAATGAGTTTCTTTGCTCCCTCTTCACTTTTTCCCTGAACTTTAAAGCCTCCAAAAACGTTCACTGACTGAGGTGTAAGTCCAATATGTGCCATAACAGGAATTGAAGCAGCTGTAATAGCTTTAATCTGTGGACAAACAGAGGCTCCACCTTCTAGCTTTACTGCTTGACATCTTCCTTCTTTCATAAGTCTTCCTGCGTTATACATGGCCTCTTCAACTGAAACTTGATATGACATAAACGGCATATCTCCAACTACTAAGGCATCTTTGGCACCTCTTGTAACTGCTCTTGTATGGTGAATCATATCTTCCATTGTTACCGGCAAAGTATTTTCGTATCCGAGCATAACCATGCCAAGAGAATCTCCAACGAGAATACCGTTAATACCTGACTGATCCATCAATTTAGCTGTCGAATAGTCATAGGCTGTCAGCATTGTAATCTTATCGCCCTTAACCTTCTGTTCTTTAAAAGTGGATACTGTGTTTTTCATTTTTAATTACCTCCGTCATCTTCAAATAGTCACTGTCTAAATGTTTTTCCTGTGCAATACTGAGAAGCTTTTCTGAAAGCAAAAGATATATCATCTCATATCCCACCTTTTCCTCAGACTCGTTTATCCATGCTGCCTTAATAGCTTCAATGTGTTTTGTGATAGTCGACAAATCATTTCGCTCAACAGGACCTGTGAGGGCAGCCGCAACCCCTTTTTCTGCCAATGTGTCGGCATTTCCAGTAAACAAAGGCACTAAGGCTTTCTTTGCATCTTTTTTATCAAAGCCGCATTTTACAAGCATTTCAGCCCCCACTTGAAAAAGTCCGTTTACGAGATTGCTTACAACTACTGCACCGCAGTGGTAAAGAGATTTATTTTCCGCTCCCATTGCGATTACCTTATTTCCTGCTCGCTCAAAGATACTCTTAATCTCATCTAGATTCTCTGCCGAACCCTCCACAGTAAAATAAGCCTTATTCAAGTGTTTCCATGATTCGCACTTATCACTTATTGCATATAGGGGATGTACCGAATAGATATTTGCACCGAGGTTTTCACCATCAAAAAAAACGGTTGATGAAATCGAACCGCTGCAATGACAAATATTTTTATTTTTAATATCCAGATTCTTCATATAATCCCATACTTTGCTTATCTGTCCATCAGGCACAGTAATAAACAGGGTATCACTGTCACTTAAGATATTCTCTATACTCTTATATAGTTTTGTGTTAGTAAAATCTGCTGCTGATTTAGCTGATTCCGGTGATTTGCTGAAGTAACCCGTAATCTCTACGCCGTTTTCCTTCAGGTATTTTCCAAGGGAAAATCCTACTTTCCCCGCTCCGATAAATCCTGCTCTCATATCGATCACTCCTTTCTGGGAAGTGACAATCATGAAAATCTGCATGGATGAGGTCTCGTTCAAACTGATATAATCCTCATGGTTTAAAAATAAAAAATATGTGGTATAGTTTCTGTTCGAATACTATCTACCCATTACTATAGCACCTATTTAAGTGATTGTACAGAGAAAAAAATAAGGCACCACTCTAACTAATTTATCATTAAAGTGATGCTAATATAAATCGTGTTATTTAGCTTTTCTGTATTTAATCATTTTCACAATCTGAATTATCAAAGTCGGGATAAAAATATAAAGCATGACAAAACACTTCTTCATTTTTCGCTTGATTACCCACCACAGAAAAGAAAGAACCCTGTAAAGAGCCTTACCACCATTGGTGGTGCTTTGCACTCTTGATTGGGCTTTTTGTTTGCTGTATCTTTCATGCAAGAGGAAAATTAAAGTCCTCTATTCCATTTCTCTTTTAGATAATCTTCATAGTCCGTTTCATTAAAATCTAATTGTGGCGAAGTGTTGGGAATGTTGTTTCTGTTGTCTATATCTGCAAGCTGACGGAATATCCAATCATCATAAGGGTCGTGATATTTATACTCTTTGGGCTGTTCTCTGTATCGGTCTAACCCTCGCATTTCCTTATGTACTTTCATCATGCGTTCCAATTTCTGACGCTGTATCAACTGCTTGATTTCCATAAGTTCTTCCAACTCTACTACCTCACTAGAAAGATAATTGCTAATGTATCTAATCAATGTAGTTTCCATGTAAAATCTACATTCTTTTTCGTCATTGAAAAATTCATTTTCAGACAAATAATCTAAGGAAACATTAAAATCCTGTTCTCGTTTGATAACGTCCATGATATATGGCTCGGTGTGGTCAATATATTTCCATTCCCCCGACAATAATTCATTCGGTGTTACTCCCAGCACGTCCATTATCTTTTCCAATGTATCAAAGGTAGGATAATTCACACCTCGTTCAATCTTGGAAAGGCTCTGCATATTGATACCGATTTTATTGGCAAGTTCCTGTTGTTTCATTCCCCTGTGTTTTCTTATGATTTGTATGTTTTCTCCTAAGAAACTGATTTTCTTTTCATAATACTCCATAACTTAGTATAACCGCTCCTTTCGTTGCTTTTATTGTCATTTATAAGCATATCATACTTAATATATATCGAAAAGTCAATCGAAACTTCTTGACAAGTAATTCTAGTGGCGTTATTATCTTATCAGACAGAGTGATTAAGCACGCTAGGGTCAATCACACACTTGAGTAAGCATATATAAGAGATGTTTTCACTTTGATAGCATGAATGAGCATGGACTATCAGACTAAAAATAGGGTTTCTGACTGGGGCTGTTTCGTTTAGCCACGAGCCTCTCAAGGCTCGTGAGCGTTAAGAACGGAACAGACACAGGAAGAAAGGGAACGCCTTTAGGCGCTCGTAAAGGGCGTATATGTAACACCGCCCTGCGTATACATGTCATAGTACCTAGAAACTGTGATAAATAAAGGAAAAACACGATTTTTACCCCGCAAAAAACGGGGCATACGAAAGGAGAAATGCACTATAACTACACACAAAAATTTATCCGTTAAGATTGATTACATCAGCATTGTATTTGAAACGGCAACCGCTGAAGATGTAATCATGCACATTTTAGGTTTACCGACTGACATTTTCAATGTTTATCCAGCAACGATAAAATTCAAGACTTATCAAGCACGCTGGCAGGTTGGAGATATTTATGTATCGGGAGACGCAAGAAAGACAGAGGATAACCCACAGGGGCTAGGCTGTTATCTTGTTATGACTGGCAGAGGTTGTGATGATATTTTCCGTATTCTCAACAATAGGAATTATACCTTTGGGGATATGTTCCGACGCTGTGAGCGAAGATACGGACTGGATAACTTCCATTTCACAAGACTTGATATTGCCATTGATGATAAAAACGAAAAACCATTCTTTACCATAGAGCAGATAAAGAAGAAATGCGAAAAAGAGGAATTTATCTCGAATAGTGAGGGCTACCACTTTGACGAAAGCAAGTTTGATGATTTCGACACCGCAAAGACTGTTTATATCGGTGCTGGTAAATCGGGATTGTCCTACCGTTTTTATGATAAAGATAAGGAAGTCTGTTCAAAGCATAATAAGACACTTGATGAAGTCGGCAGTTGGAAACGGACAGAAATGCAACTGCGTGATGATAAGGCTCATGCTTTTGCCATGACATTCAAAGACAGACCGCTGGAACTTGGGGAACTGGCTTTCGGTCTATTGGCAAACAACCTACGCTTTGTCGTGCCAAACAGAAATGAAAGTAATAAGAGCAGATGGAAAACGTGTCGGTTTTGGGAACGCTTTTTAGGGGCTGTGGAAGTCTTAAAACTGCAAGTACCGAAACTACATAATTCTCTTGAGGAAACACAGCAATGGCTCACAGAGGGTGGCGTGATTTCCGCTGTGAAAAGTTTTTACTTCTTGGAAGAACATGACGCATTAGGTGGACTGGAAAAAGTGGGAACTATGCTTGATAAGGCAAGATACAGCAATTCCCTTTCCAGCAAACTAACCGCCCACTTACAGAGGATAGACCGCACCGACCTTATCCCCTATATCCAGTATGACACGAAACATGGGAAAGGGGGTATCTGATGAATAACAACGATATTCCTGTATGGGAAAAATACACCCTTACCATTGAAGAAGCGTCAAAGTATTTCCGTATCGGAGAAAACAAGTTAAGACGCTTGGCAGAGGAAAACAAGGACGCTGGCTGGCTCATTATGAATGGCAACCGCATACAGATTAAACGCCGACAGTTTGAAAAGGTCATTGACAAATTGGACGCAATCTAATGCAAATGAGCCTTGTATGTGTTATGATAAACACAAGTCATATCAAGGCTCTTTCCAATAAGGAAAGGAGCAGACACCATGAAAGAAAAAAGACGGGATAGCAAAGGACGTATCTTGCATACTGGAGAGAGCCAACGAACAGACGGAAAATACTTATATAAATATGTGGACGCATTTGGAAACACAAAATATGTGTATGCTTGGAGATTGACACCCACAGACCCGACACCAAAGGGAAAACGGGAAAAACCCTCACTTCGTGAACTGGAACAGCAGATAAGACGGGATATTGAGGACGGTATCGACAGCACAGGCAAGAAAATGACGCTTTGCCAACTCTACGCCAAACAGAACGCACAGAGGGCAAACGTGAAGAAAAGCACACAGAAACAACGGGAACAGCTCATGCGGTTATTGAAAGAGGACAAGTTAGGTGCTAGGAGCATTGATACGATAAAACCCTCTGACGCTAAGGAATGGGCGTTACGCATGAAAGACAAAGGCTTTTCCTATAACACCATTAACAACCATAAACGCTCGTTAAAAGCGTCATTCTATATCGCCATACAAGACGATTGTGTAAGGAAAAACCCTTTTGATTTCAAGTTGAGTGAAGTCCTAGAAAATGATACCAAAGAGAAAGTCGCATTGACAGAGGAACAGGAACTAGCCCTACTCTCATTCATCAAGACGGACAATGTGTATCACAAGTATTATGATGATGTGCTGATACTGTTAAAGACAGGACTTCGTATCTCGGAACTGTGCGGACTGACAATCATGGACGTTGATTTTATCCATGAGGTTGTAGTTATCGACCACCAGTTACTAAAGAGCAAGGAACAAGGTTATTATATTGAAACGCCTAAGACAAAAAGCGGAACAAGGCAAGTGCCATTAAGCAAGGAAACGATACAAGCATTTCAACGGGTTATGAAGAAACGCCCAAAGGCAGAACCATTTGTGATAGATGGACGGGGCAACTTCCTATTTGTCAATCAGAAAGGCAAGCCCAAAGTTGCGATTGATTACAATATGCTTTTTGTCCGTATGGTAAAGAAATACAACAAGCACCATAAGGATAACCCTTTGCCACATATCACACCGCATACGCTACGCCATACATTCTGCACAAGATTGGCAAGCAAGAACATGAACCCGAAAGATTTACAGTATATCATGGGACATTCAAATATCAGTATCACAATGAACTGGTATGCTCATGCGTCCATAGATACTGCAAAATCAGAGGTTCAGCGTTTAATCGCATAGAAGTATTTACCACGATTTTAACCACGCTTGATAGCGAAAATATAAGAAGATAGACCTAGATATGTGAGGTTTACCACAAAAGCAAAATGCCCGTAGAGCCGATAAAATAAGGCTTTGCGGACATTTAAGAAGATATAAAAAGATAGTTAAAAAGATATATATAATTTATAGAAAATAAAAGAATTTTTACAAACGGAGGGGCTGCGGTTCTGCATCCCCCTGTTGGAGGTGGAGGACTACCGCCTTCTCGACGGCTGGGACCGCACCAAGAAGCGGCGGGCCACCCGCAGCGACCGGGTGCCCACCCGGCTGTTCGGACAGGTGTGGGTCTCCGGCTGGCGGGAGTGGGGGGAGCTGATCCCCCCTGGCCTGCCGCAGCCGTTCACCGCCAAGGAGTACGCGAAAGCCGCCCGCCAGCGCCTGGAGATGGCCCGCCGAGCGCTGAACGTGCTGGCCTCCCTGGGGCTGGTGGAGCGCGCGGGCAAGGCGGGGCGGGCCTACCTCTACCAACTGCCTGCAGAGATGGAAAACGGCTGAGAGCAATCTGCTCTCAGCCGTTTTTTGTCGTGTCAGCGCGCCCGCCTCCGGCGTCTGCCGGGAAATCCAGTTGCCTTGGCACAGTATTCCCCGAAAGGAGGGGTGCCGAAGGCACAGAGAGAGGCGGCCGTTGGGTAGAATGGCGTGCGATGGCCCCCGGCCTGCCGTTTTACCGGTGACAGCGGGTGGCCGATGCGCACGAAATGTCAGCCGCGCGCAGGGGAAGGGGACCGTTGCGGGCGACCAGCGGGTGTCATGCGCGCACAAAATGGCGGTCCCCTTTTGGGGAGAGGTCTGAGCGATGTCCCGTTCGGGCCCGCGCGTGCCGCCCGTTTCGGCGGTGGTTTGGGTGGCGCGGGGCTACTGGGCGGCGACCTCCTCGGAGGGGGCGGGGCGGACAATGGCCTTGTCCTTCCAGCGGCCGGTCAGGTAGCGGACGGTGGTGCCGATGCACTCGGCCAGCCAGCCGATGACCACTGCGATCCAGATCCCGGTATACCCCAGAATGGGGGAGAGGGCCAGGGCGGCGATGGTCTTGGAGGCGATGCCCGAGAGGGCGAAAACCATGAAGAGGTTGACGTCCCCCGCGCCCTTCATCACCCCTTCGGCGGGGAAGAGCAGGGCCATCAGGAAGTAGGAGGCGGCCGAGTAGAGCAGGTAGTTGGCCCCGGCGGAAATCACCGCCTCGGCCCCCTCGCCGCTGACGAAGATGGAGCAGAGCGGCCCGCCGAAGAGAATCACCACCCCAGCCATCAGCACGGCAAAGCCCAGGGAGATGAGCAGGGAGTAGCGGTAGCCGGTCTTGACCCGGCCCACCTTCCCGGCGCCGATGTTCTGGGCGGTGTAGCCGGTGACGGCGGTGCTGATGTTGACCATGGGCATCATGGCCAGGCTCTCGATCTTCATGGCGGCGGTGTAGGCGGCCATGATGACGGGGCCGAAGCCGTTGACCAGGGCCTGCATGATCATCATCCCGGCGGAGATGGCGATCTCCTGTGCGGTGGTGGGGATGGCCAGCTTGATCATCTGTTTGAGCAGAGTGGGGGAGAACTGCTGGCGCAGGGGCTCGGCGTCCAGCTTTTCCTCATCGGCCGCGGCGATGGCGGCCAGCCGCTTTTGCAGGGCAAAGAGGGCCAGCACCGAGGAGAGCGCCTGGGAGATGACGGTGGCGATGGCCACCCCGGCCACCCCCCAGCCAAAGCTGATGACAAACCACAGATCCAGCACGATGTTGGTGATGGAGGAGATGATGAGGAAGAGCAGCGGGGTCTTGGAGTCCCCCAGCGCCCGAAAGACCGAGGAGAGGATGTTGTAGGTAAAGGTGAACACCAGCCCCAAAAAGTAGATGTAGATGTACTGCTTGGACATGCTCATCAGGGATTCGGGGGTGTTGAGCAGGCGCAGCAGAGCGGGGGTGGCGAGGATGCTCACCGCCGCCAGCACCAGGGAGAGGGCGATGGAAAAGGCCACGCAGGTGACGATGGAGTGGCGCACCTCCCGCTTGCGGCCGGCGCCGAAGTACTGGCCGATGAGGATGGAGGCGCCGTTGGAGAGGCCGAAGGCGATGCCGGTGATGGCGAAGGTGATGGCGTAGGAGCCGCCCACCGCCGCCAGGGCGTCGGAGCCGACGAAGTTGCCCACCACGATGGAGTCCACCATGCTGTACAGCTGTTGAAAGATGTTCCCAAACAAGATGGGAAGGGCAAAGAGAAAGAGGATCTTTCCCGGATTGCCGCGGGTCATGTCTTTTGTCATATCGATCATCCTTTCTGTAAATGTGTATCCTGTGCCGCGATCGCCCCGGGCGGGGCGGGGAGCAAACCCCGAAAAAAGCAAAAAAACAGCAAGGCGAAGCGGCTGCAACGCGTTGCTGCTGATCTTGCGGTGACGAAAAGGGCAAAAAAATAGGCAGAAGAGACAGCTTGCGCGTCAAACCTCCTACCACCGGTCCTCGGCAGTTGTGCCGATGTCCAGTCTCAGTATAGACAGCCCTGGACGGGAAAGTCAAGGAAGTAAGAAAAGATTGGCGATTTGACTAATATTGGACGATTATACACGGCGAGATGGCCAAAAAATGTTGTCAAAAGAGGGCGGAAGGGCCGTCCCATCGGGCAAACATGGGAATGGACGGGGAAAACGGCGGAAAGGATGCGGTCGCTGTAGAGGGACGTCAGAAAAAGGTCCTTGACAATTTGAACGCCGTTCAGTACAATGAAAGCAAAACTGAACGGCGTTCAAACAGAGGCGTGGGCAAGGAGGAGCGGGATGGAGCAGATGGAAGGGAAGAATGTGTCGGCCGGGCGGGCCTGTCCGGTGCGCGAGCGGATCGTGGAGGCCACCTGCGCCCTCATCGAGGAAAGCGGGGGCGAGGTGCGGGCCGTCACCACCCGGGCCATTGCCGCCCGGGCCGGGGTGGGGGTGGGGCTGATCAACTACCACTTTCAGTCCAAAGACCGGCTCATCGAGCTCTGCGTGCAGCGGGTCATCAGCCGGGTGGTGGGCAGCTTTCAACCGGCGCAGGGCGGCTCGGCGGGGGAGCGGCTGTCCGCTTCGGCCGTGCAGGTATTTGAATTCCTGGCCGCCCACCCCCAGGTCTCCCGCATCTCGATTCTGGGGGAGATGCAGCGCCCCGCCGCGGGCGACAACAGCGACAACACCCGCCGGGGATTTGCCGGCATCCTGGGGGCCGGAGGGGACGAGGGTCAGAAAAACCTGCTGGCCTTTGCCCTCACCGCCTCTCTGCAGGCGGCCTTTCTGGCCGGGGAGGAGTTGGAGGGGATGCTGGGCTACCCCCTCGACACGTTCGACGGGCGGGCCCGCTTTGTGGGGGACTTAGTGGCCCTGCTGACGGGCGGCCTGCGGGAAGGGGGGCAGGGAAAGTGAACCGGGTGATCGGCCGGGCGGCCGCGGCGATCAATCTGCTGTCGGTGGCCGCCTTCGCCCTCTCGATGCTGGTGGGCTGCCTGTTTATCAGCTATTTGAGCAGCCTTTTCATTGCCCTGAGCTTTCTGCCGATGATGGCTGTCTTTGCCCAAAAGGGGGGCGTGGCCGGGTCCTGCGCCCTGGGTTTTGGCGGAATGTACGCCCTCTGCAACGGGGTGGTCTACTTTGCCCAACTGGGGGCGGTCCGCCGGGGGCTGAGCGAGGGGGCCGCGGCCCTGCTGGACTTTCAGCGCTTCGGCCTCTTTTTTGATTTGGACCTGTTCGGCTACGGGCTGATGGCCCTGGCCACCTTCTTTGCCGGGCTCACCGTCGTCCCCCGGTGCCGGGAGGAGCGGTGGCTCAAGGGGCTGCTGCTGGGCCACGGCGTTTTTGCCCTGGGCTGCTTTGCCCTTCCCATCCTCGGGGTGTTCGGGCCGGGGATGGAGGGCGGGGCCTGGATCGGCACCGTCCTGCTGGAGGGTTGGTGCCTCTACTTTGCGCCGGTGGGGGTGCTTTGCCGGCGGTATTTCGGCAGGCGGTGTTAGGGCGCAAAAAAACAGGGGGCGGCAACGCGCGGTTGCCGCCCCCTATTTCTCTGCAAAACGGCCCTCACCGGGAGAGGGCCACGGCACAAAGGGTGTCGGCGCGGTCGGTGAAGGGGCTGCCGTCCACCCGGTCGAAGAGCTGTATTTCGCCAAACCCGCCTGCCGCCAACTCGTCTTGCAGGGACTGGGCGGTGTAGAGCTGGTTCCAGAGGTTGTAGCAGCGGCAGTCCCCCTCGGTGACGATGACCGACTGTTCGAGGGTGTTGTCCGTCTCGGCGTAATAGACGTTGTTTTGAAGGCAGAGGTGGGGCAGGGGGGACCAGTACCCCTCCTGTAAAAAGGAGACGGAGCGGCCTTCGGTGAAATGGCGCAGCTGCCTGTGGCTGAAGACGTCGAGGACCAGCAGCCCGCCCGGCCGCAGGGCGCGGCGGACATTTGCCAGAAGGACCTGCCGGTCTTTTGGGGAGAGGACGCCGAAGTCGCAGTAGATGAGCACTGCGGCGTCGAAGGCGGCCTCAAAGGGCAGCCGGAGGTAGTTTTGACAGCGGTAGTCGATGGCGAGGCCCTGTCGGGCGGCGCTCTCGGCGGCATAGGCGACAGAGCGCTTGGAGAGATCGACCCCGGTCACCCGCAGGCCGGCCAGGCAAAACCGCTCGGCATAGAGGCCGGGCCCGCAGCCCAGGTCGAGCAGGTCCACAGCGCCCCTGCTCCGGCAGAGGGCGGCGATCCACTCGGCGGAGGACCGAATAAAGCTGTGTTTTCGAGAGGCCCCGTCCCGATCGGGGGCGAGATGGGCCTCCAGCATTCCTTTGGAGATGTGCTCGTCGTCCCAAAAAGGGGCGGTGCTGGGCTGGTAGAGCGGGGGCGGGTCCCCCGCAAAGTGGAGCAGTTGTCGATGGTTCACGGTCGCTTTCTCCCTTTCTCTGCGCCGGTGCGCAGCCTCTGTCCCCCCTATCTCCCCGGCGAAGGGGGTGCCCCCGCCGGGCAAGATCCCGCGCTTTCCGCCCAGCCGGCGAGGGGGGGCTGTCGGTTTGGCCGGAGGGGTTGGCCGGACTGGCTCCCCGCGTCCCCTTCTCCTTTCGGCCGGCCGACCGGGCGCTTCGCACAGCGCCAATTTCTCTACCCCGGCAGGGGGGGAGCGGCGGGGATGGGCGCGCCCGGAGGAGGGGGGCTGGGTTGGCCAGCGGCAGGGCACTTCTCCCGCCAGAAAAACCAGGGGAGCGCGCGCCCGCCGGGCGAAACGGCCCCGCCTGTTTTCCCGGCGGTCTCTTTCCTCCCTATACTACTCTATTTCTCCAGCCCTGTCATCTGTCTGGGTGGGGTGCGGTTGGGCCTGCACCCACCCATCTCGCGCCCAGGGGCCTTTTCATCGCCACGGGCGCGCTGAATGGCTGTGGCGAACTGGGGAGAACAGCGGTTGGGCAGGGGGTGTTGCGGGCGTTTGCCTTGCAGCGCCGCCTCTTTTCCGCCGGGATATACCAGAGCACCGGCCATATCGCCCCACTCTAAAGACGAGTGGTCGGCCACGGCGATGCGGGCGGGGGAGGGCGACCCGCCCGAGGCCTGTAAACTGGGAAGCGATCCCCCCATTTAGGGCCTGCCGGTGATAGGGGCAGTGCCCGGACGGGCGTCGCAGCCATGAACGCCATCTCCCAACTGCCGGCGGGGGGAGCCGACTCGAGGCGAGGGGGTGGCGCTGCCGACCGAAACCAGTGCGGGCGAGGGAGAGGCTGTCTGCCTCCTGCCGCAAGGGTGGCGGACCTCCCCCACCAGGGCCTTTTTGTCCGCCCCACGGGGGAGTGGACGAAGGGAAGATGAGGGAAAAAGCCCCTGCGCCGAAGAGGGCGCAGGGGCTTTTGGGGAAGGGGGAGATCACCCCCCGATGAGCCCCATGACAAAGATGACGGCGATGAGGGTGGGCGCCACCCAGCGGATGAGGAAGCCGTAGACGCGGCGGATGGCAAACCGCTTGCCGCAGCGCTCCACCTCCTCGGTCACCTTGCCCACCCCCCAGACGTGGCCCACAAAGAGGCAGGTGGCCAGGGCGGCCAGGGGCATGAGGATCTTGTCGGTGAGAAAGCCCATGGCGTCAAACAGGTTCATCCCCCCGATGGTGAAGCCGGAGAGGGGGCCCATGGAGAGGCTGGCAAAGACCCCGATGAGGGCCATCAGCCCGCCCATCACCAGGGTGGCGGTGCGGCGGCGCCAGTGGAAGGTGTCAATGAAGAAGGAAGTGACCACCTCCAGCAGGGCAATGGCGCTGGTGAGGGCGGCGATAAAGACCAAAAAGAAGAAGGCCAGCCCGAAGAACCGCCCCAGGGGCATGGAGTCAAAGACCGCCGGCAGGGTTTTGAAGATGAGGCCGGGGCCGCCGGTGGGCTCCATCCCAAAGCTGAAGACGGCGGGCATGATGGCCATCCCCGCCAGCAGGGCCATCAGGGTGTCTAGCCCCACCACGGTGCAGGTGTCCTTGGTGATGTTGGTGTCCTTTTTCAGGTAGCTGCCGTAGGTGATGGCGATGCCCAGCCCCAGACTGAGGCTGAAAAAGACCTGCCCCATGGCCAGCACGATGGAGTCGATCAGGGCTTTGGGGTCGGAGAGGAGGGCGGTGTCGGGGACAAAGAGGAACTTGAGCCCCTCCATCGAACCGGGCAGGGTCACCGAGCGCACCACCACCCCGATGAGGAGGACAAAGAGGAGGGGGAGCAGCCATTTGCTGCAGGTCTCGATCCCCTTTTGCACCCCGCCGATGACCACGACCACGGTCACTGCCATGAACAGCAGGTGCCAGATGACCGGCTGCACCGGGGAGGAGACAAAGGTGTCGAACGCCGCCCCGTCGGAGACGTTGGCGCCGGTGAGGTAGCTGCCGATGTACTTCATCACCCAGCCCCCCACCACGCTGTAATAGGAGAGGATGATGAAGGCGCAGGCGATCTCCAGCACCCCGACGAAGGACCACTTCTTGTCGATGCTGCGGAAGGCGCCGATGGCGTTGAGCTGGGTCTTGCGGCCCACCGCCATCTCGGAGAGCATGATGGGGATGCCCAGCACCAGGGCGAAGATCAGGTAGAAGACGATGAAGAGCCCGCCCCCCGAGATACCCGCCACATAGGGGAACTTCCAGAGGTTCCCCAGGCCGATGGCCGACCCCGCGGCGGCCATGACAAAGCCCAGGGAGCCGGTGAAGTGGCCGCGGCCCGTTTTTTTCTTGTCCATGTTGTTTCACACTCCTTTGTTGATTCGGTCCCCCCTGCGGAGAACGCAAAAAAGTCCCGCCCCTTCACGGCGACGTGAAGGGACAGGACAAAAGGTTCCTGCGGTACCACCCAACTTGGCGCAAAGAGCGCCCAACTCTGCGGGATGCAAACACATCCCCGGCCGATAACGGGGCCTGCCGTGGCGGACTACTGGGGGGCGCGCCCCGTTCACCCGCCCTCTCGGGGGCGACTGACCCCACCCCGCTCGCCGCCGTGTTCACACCTGCCACGGCTCTCTGAAGGCGCTTGGATGGGCTTTTTCCCCGTCGGCGATTTGACACCAGCGGTCTGGTTTGGTCGCCGGCACACGAACTGCCGGCGGAATGGATTTATTATAGCGGCGCCCTGCCGGTTTGTCAAATGGGGCCCGGACTCAGACGTTGAAGCGGAAGAGGACCACGTCCCCGTCCTGCATCACGTACTCCTTCCCCTCGGAGCGGACCAGCCCCTTTTCCTTGCAGGCGGCCATGCTGCCCTGGGCGATGAGGTCGTCGAAGGCCACCACCTCGGCGCGGATGAACCCCCGCTCAAAGTCGGTGTGGATCTTGCCGGCGGCCTGGGGGGCCTTGGTGCCCTTTTTGATGGTCCAGGCGCGGACCTCGGGCTTGCCGGCGGTCAGGTAGGAGATGAGGCCCAGCAGCTCGTAGCAGACCTTGATGAGCCGGTCGAGGCCCGACTCCTCCAGCCCCAGCTCCCCCAAAAAGAGGGCCTTGTCCTCGGCGGACATGTCGGCGATGTCCTCCTCGATCTTGGCGCAGATGGGCAGGGAGAGGGCCCCCTCCCCCTGGGCCAGGGCGCAGAGCTTCTGGTAGTTCTCGTTGTTCGAGATGTCGCCGATGAAGTCGTCCTCGCTCATGTTGCCCACGTAGATGACCGGCTTGTCCGAGAGCAGGCCCATGGCGTCGATGAGGGCCTTCTCCTCCGGTTCGCAGGGGAAGACCGAGGCCCGCTTGCCCTCTTCCAGGTGGGCCTTCAGCCGCTCCAGCAGCTGGGCCTCGGCGGCGTAGGCCTTGTCGCCCTTGGCCAGCTTCTGGGCCTTTTGGATGCGGCGCTCGACGATGTCGAGGTCGGAGAAGATCAGCTCCAGGTTGATGGTCTCCACGTCCCGCAGGGGGTCGACACTGCCGTCGACGTGGACGATGTCGCCGCTCTCAAAGCAGCGCACCACGTGGACGATGGCGTCCACCTCGCGGATGTGGGAGAGGAACTTGTTGCCCAGCCCCTCGCCCTTGGAGGCGCCCTTCACCAGCCCGGCGATGTCGACAAACTCGATGGTGGCGGGGGTGAACTTGTCGGGCTGGTACATCTCGGCGAGCTTGTCCAGCCGCTTGTCGGGGACGGCCACCATCCCCACGTTGGGCTCGATGGTGCAGAAGGGGTAGTTGGCCGACTCGGCCCCGGCGTTTGTAATGGCGTTGAAAAGGGTGCTTTTGCCCACGTTGGGCAGACCCACGATTCCCAGTTTCACGTGCAGATCCCTCACTATTATTCCATTTGGGCGGCTTTTGGGGGGGCAGGGCCCCCGCCGCCCGGCGCTTTTAACAGTATAGCACAAATGGCCGCCCGGTGGAAATGCCCCCGCGCGAATTTGCCGCCCCTTTTTGCAGTTGACAGAAGGGGGGACGCCGAGGTATGGTAAAGGGGAAAGGGAGGGACGGCGAATGTGCGCCATTTGGACCCTGGAAATGAGAAGGAAAAGCCGCTCCGCGCAGATGGAAAGCGATGAGACGCTGTTCGGAGCTTTGACGGAGGGCTGAAAAGCGCCCTCCCCCTCTCGTCGGCGATCAGGCAGCCCGGCGGGTGCGAAGGCGCACCCGTCTGTTGGTGTTGCCCGCCGACGGGGGGATGGTTGCCGCCGACAGCGCCCTGCCGGCGGCTTTTTTGCGCCCCGCCGCAGGCAGGCCGGACGGGGGCGCGAAGAGAGACAAGGAGATTTGCAAGATGAAAGAGAACCACTACGACGACCAGACTTTTTTTGAACAGTACAGCCACTTCCCCCGCTCGGTGGAGGGGCTGTCGGCGGCCGGCGAATGGCATGAGCTGCGGCGGATGCTGCCCGCGCTGGCGGGCAAGCGGGTGCTGGATCTGGGTTGCGGCTTTGGCTGGCACTGCAAGTACGCGGCCGACCAAGGGGCTGCGTCGGTGCTGGGCACCGACCTGTCGGAAAAGATGTTGGCCGGGGCGAGGGAGCGAAACGCCGACCCCCGCATCCAGTACCGGCGGATGGCCATGGAGGAGATGGACTTCGCCCCCGGCTCCTTTGACCTGGTGCTCAGCTCGCTGGCCCTGCACTATGTGGAGGACTTTGCCCCGGTCTGCCGCGCCGTCTACGACTGCCTGGCGGAGGGGGGGAGCTTTGTCTTCTCCTGCGAGCACCCGGTCTTCACCGCCGAGGGCAGCCAGGAGTGGTGCTGCGACGGGGAGGGCAACCCCCGCCACTGGCCGGTGGACCGCTACTTTGACGAGGGGCGGCGCACCGCCCACTTCCTGGGGTGCGAGGTCACCAAGTACCACCGCACCCTCACCAGCTATTTGAACACCCTGTTGCAGGCGGGCTTTGCCATCAAAGAGGTGGTGGAGCCCCGCCCCGACCCCCGCCTGATGGAGGTGCCGGGGATGGCCGACGAGCTGCGTCGGCCGATGATGCTGCTGGTGCGCGCCGAGAGGGAGAAAAAATAGGGCCTTTGGCCTCAAAAGGGCGGTCTGCCGGGCGGCGGACCGCCCTTTTTTCCCGCCGTGGGGGGAGGGGGCGCAAAAAAGTGCTGCGGCGGGGAAAAAACAGGGGAAATGATATGGTTTCTTTCGCCGATCCGTACTATAATAAATGGTAAATAGGCGCCCTCACCGCGCCGTGCGGCAAACATTTAGAAACTGTTCACCTTTCGCGCCGAGCAGTCGCTATAATGTAAAAATAGAAGGTGAGGCGTCGGGCGGCCCGGCTGCCTGGCGGCAAAGAAACCGGAGGGGATTTACGCGTGGAAAAGATTCTCGTCGTAGACGACGACAAAAACATCTGTGAACTGCTGCGACTGTATATCGACAAAGAGGGCTATCAGACCGTTGTGGCCTACGACGGCAAACAGGCCCTGAAACTCTTTGAGGAGGAGGCCCCCTGCCTGATCGTGCTGGACGTGATGATGCCCGAGCTCGACGGCTGGCAGGTCTGCCGGGAGATCCGCAAGTCCTCCGACGTGCCCATCATCATGCTCACCGCCAAGGGCGAGACCTTTGACAAGGTGCTGGGGCTGGAACTGGGGGCCGACGACTATGTGGTCAAGCCCTTTGAGTCCAAGGAGATCGTGGCCCGCATCAAGGCGGTGCTGCGGCGCACCGGCACCCGCGCCCAGGCCTCCGACGTGAAAGAGGTGCGCTACGACAAGCTGGTGGTCAACCTGACCCGGTACGAGCTGAAGGTGGACGGCAAGATCGTGGACACCCCGCCCAAAGAGCTGGAGCTGCTCTATCACCTGGCCTCCAACCCCAACCGGGTGTACACCCGCGACCAGCTGCTCGACGAGGTGTGGGGGTTTGAGTACTACGGCGACTCCCGCACGGTGGACGTGCACATCAAGCGGCTGCGGGAAAAGCTGGAGGGCGTCTCCGCCCAGTGGTCGGTCAAGACGGTGTGGGGCGTCGGCTACAAGTTTGAAGTGAAAGACTAGCGCGCAAAAAAAAAGCGGTGCGGACGGGGGCGGAAGGCCCCCGTTTTGCGACTGGACGGGAAAGGGGCGCCGAGGTGCGAAACGGGATAGTCAAGCGGTATTTTTTTACCTGTGTGTCGGTGGTGCTGGTCAGCATCGTGGTGCTGGGGGCGGTGTTTTTGGGGCTGTCGGCCCAGTACTTTAAGGACGAGCGCCAGGACCAACTGCTGATCATCGCCCAGCGGGCGGCCGAGCGCACCAGCTCGGGGCTGACCACCAGCGACGGCAACTCCTATCTGCTGGACTTCGACACCCTGCGCCAGGGCTACCGGCTGCTGATCTCCACCCAGGAGGACGCCGACCTCTTCATGACCGACGTGAACGGCGCCGCCGTCCTCTGCACCGAGGGGACCCGCTGCGCCCACACCACCTACCGGGTGCCCGCCGATGTGCTGGAGAAATCCTCCCAGGCGAGCGTGGCCAAGGGCTACCGGGGGATGGGGACGCTGGGGGAGATCTACAAGCGCCCCCACTACATCGTCAGCGTGCCCATCACCGGGGACGACGGCTACATCATCGGCTATGTCTTCGCCGCCTCGCCGGCGGACGAGCTCTCGCAATTTTTGGTGGACGTGCTGCGGATGTTCGCCATCGCCGCGGTGGTGGTGCTGGCCATCTCCTTCGCGGTGATCTACTACACCACCAAGCGGCTGGTCTCCCCCCTCAAGGAGATGGCCGGCTACGCCGCCCGCTTCGGGCAGGGCGACTTCTCGCAGACGGTGCCGGTGACCTCCGACGACGAGGTGGGCCAACTGGCCATGGCCCTCAACAACATGTCCTCCTCCCTGGCGGTGGTGGAGCAGACCCGGCGCAACTTTGTGGCCAACGTCTCCCACGAGCTCAAGACCCCCATGACCACCATCGGCGGCTTTGTGGACGGGATTTTGGACGGGACCATCCCCCCGGAGCGGCAAAACCACTACCTGGGCCTGGTCTCAAACGAGGTGAAGCGGTTATCCCGGCTGGTCAGTGGCATGCTAAATGTGTCCAAGATCGAGGCCGGGGAGATGACCCTCAACACCGTCCCCTTCAACATCTGCGAGGTGATCTTCACCGCCCTGCTCTCCTTTGAACAGCAGATCGAGCAGAAGTCCATCGAGATCGAGGGGCTGGACGTGGACAAGGTGATGGTGGAGGGCGACCGGGACCTGGTGCACCAGGTCATCTACAACCTGGTGGACAACGCGGTGAAGTTTGTCAACGAGGGGGGCGTCATCTCCTTCGGCTTTGAGACGGTGGGGGGCTATACCTTCACCGCGGTGCGAAACAGCGGCGAGGGGATCCCCAAAGAGCAGTTGCAGCAGGTGTTTGACCGCTTCTACAAGACCGATCGCTCCCGCGGACTGGACAAGAAGGGGGTCGGGCTGGGCCTCTACATCGCAAAGACCATCGTCAACCGCCACGGCGGCGACATCGTGGTCAGCAGCAAAGAGGGGGAGTACACCGAATTCCGTTTCTCCCTGCCGGCGGCCAAACCGCTGCGGGCCAAACGGGCCGCCAAGGGCGAGGGCCGGCGGGAGGGCCAGCCGGCGGACGCCCCTGCCGAGGCGGAGGGACAGCAGGCTCCCGACCCGGGGGACGGGGACAGAAAAATTTAAAGGGATTTCACCGTTCTGTCACATCCTATTGGTACAATCAAAGGCGTAATATTCAAAATTAGGAGGCCTCTCCATGTTTGATAACCAACAAAATCCCGAAACGCCCCGGGACGAGACCGGCGGCGCTTCCTCCGCGGGCGGGCCGGGCGGCTCCAGCATTCCCGGCCCCGGGCCCTATGGGCAGCAGCAACCGGGCGGCTACCGCCCCCAGACCCCGCCCCCGGGCGGCGGCGCGCAGGGGGACGGCCAGTCCCCCTATTCCCCCTACCGGCCGGCGGGCCCGGGCGGGGCGCAGCCCTTTGTCTTTGACCCCGACCGGTACGCCTCGCCCGGCGGCCCGGGGGGGAAGCGACCGGACAAAAAGCCCAAAAAGGGCAGGGGGGCGGTGGCCTTTGCCGTCATCCTCTGCTGCGTGCTGGCCCTCTCCGGCATTTTGGTGGGGGCCAACATCCTCTACAAAAACTCCCAAAAGGGTTCCGGCGGGCAGGGGGGCAGCTCCCAGGCGGGGGTGACCATCCAAAACCGCCCTGAGGACGGGGACGACGGCGCCGAGACCAAGAGCGGCGAGAAGATGACCACCGAGCAGGTGGCCACCAAGGTGAAACCGGCGGTGGTGGGGATCGCCGTCTACAGCCAGCAGAGCACGGTGGAGGCCAGCTCCTACGGCTCGGGCATCATCATGAGCGCCGACGGCTACATCATCACCAACGCCCACGTGGTGGAGGGGGCGGTCGGCCTGACCATCACCCTGGAAAATGACGAGGAGTACACCGGCAAGGTGGTGGGGACAGACACCAAGACCGATCTGGCGGTGGTAAAAATAGAGGCCCAGAACCTGACCTATGCCGAGTTTGGCAACTCCGACCAGATGAAGGTGGGCGAGGACGTGCTGGCCATCGGCAACCCGGGCGGGCCCAGCCTGGCCGGGAGCGTCACCAAGGGGATCGTCTCGGCGGTCAACCGGACGGTGGGCGGCTCTACCGGCTATTCGCTGCACTGCATCCAGACCGACGCGGCCATCAACCCCGGCAATTCCGGCGGGGCGCTGGTGAACATGTACGGCCAGGTGGTGGGGATCAACTCCTCCAAGATCGCCAAGACCGAGTACGAGGGCATCGGCTTTGCCATCGCCATCAACGAGGCCAAGCCCATCATCGACGGGCTGATCCAAAACGGCTACGTGAAGGACCGGGTGAAACTGGGGGTCACGGTCATCGAGATCAACGACACCACCTCCCGCCTCAACGGGCTGCCCAAGGGCCTCTACATCAAGAGCATCGATCAGGGCAGCAGCCTGGAGGGCACCGGCGTGCAGCCGGGGGACATCATCCGCAAGTTCAACGGCGAGAGCACCGAGAGCTACGAGGCGCTGCAGGCCCAGCTGAAAAACTGCAAGCCGGGCGACGAGGTGAAGCTGACCATCTACCGGTCTCAGCAGTCGGGCACCGACAAGACCTTCGAGGTGGTGGTGACCCTCAAAGAGGACGTGCCCGCCCCCGCGACCACCAACCAGTCCACCCGCTCCAAGGCGAGCTGAATGATTTTTTGACCGCCCTTTTCCCGCAAAGGGCCCTGCGAGGGGGCTTTTTGCCCGGGGAAAGGGGGAGGGGGGCGCGCAGAGCCTGCGCGCCCCCCTCTTTTGCCGAACGGCCCCCCCACAAGGGGCATAGGATGGGACTGTCGAGGTCCGGCATGCGGGGCCTCGTTGAGATAGATGGCGGGGGCCAGCGAATGTTCGCCGGCCCCCGCTCTTTTGGGCAAAATCCTCTATTCCAGCCCCTGGATCTCGGCGTGGATCTCGGCCAGCCGGTCGGGGATCTCGATGTGCTGGGGGCAGTGCTTCATGCAGGCCCCGCAGCGCCGGCACTGGTCGACCCGATTTTCGGCAGGGGTGAAGCGCTGGTACATGGATTTGACCAAGAACTGGTTCTGGTGCCGCTTGTAGTCGTTGTAGAGGGCGAAGATGCGGGGGATGTCCACCCCAAAGGGGCAGGGCATGCAGTAGCGGCAGCCGGTGCAGGGGACGGCGGTGACCTTGCTCAGCTCCTCCAGGGACTCGGCCAGGGCGCGCTCCTCCTCATCGGTGAGGGGGGCGGCGTCTTTGAGGGTGTCGATGTTCTCCTCCATCATCGCCAGATCGGACATCCCGCTGAGGATGACCCGCACATTGGGGTGGCCCGCCACCCAGCGCAGGGCCCAGGCAGCGTCGCTCCAGTCGGGCCGGCAGGCGCGCAGGGGGGCCTGCGCCGACTCGGGCAGCTTGGCCAAAAAGCCGCCCCGCACCGGCTCCATGACGATGAGGGGGACGCCGGCCTCGGTGAAGAAGCGGTACTGCTCGTCGGCGTGCTGCAGCGACCAGTCCACGTAGTTGAGCTGCATCTGGGCCACGTCCCACCGGTGGGAGGCGAGGACCCGCTGCAAAAAGGCGGGGGAGTCGTGGAAGGAGAAGCCCACGTGGCGGACCTTCCCCTCGGCCTGCATCCGGCGCATGAAGTCGTAGGCGCCCAGCCGCTCGGCGTCGTCGTAGTTCTCGTGGCTGACGGCGTGCAGCAGGTAGATGTCGAAGTAGTCGACCCCGCAGCGCTCTAGCTGGGTGTCAAAGACCTTCTGCATGTCCTCTTTCTCTTTGCAGGCCCAGATGGGCAGTTTGTCCACCAGGATGTAGCTGTCCCGGGGGTATTTGGCCAGGGCGCGGCCCACATTTTCCTCAGAGGTGCCGTCGTGGTAGGGGTAGGCGGTGTCGAAGTAGTTGACCCCGTTTTCCATGGCGCAGTCCACCATCTGCTGCACCCGCTCAAAGTCAACGGTCTTCTTGTCCTCCTGCAGGGGCAGGCGCATGGTGCCGAAGCCCAGCAGCGGGGTGGAGAGTTCGAGGTTGCCCAGTTGTCTCCTTTGCACGTGTCATTCCTCCCTAATGGCGTGGGAAATCCCCACAGATTTCGACTTTATCATACACCATCGCCCGAGCCATTGCAAAGGAAATGGCTGCAGGGGCGGCGAAATTGACGGCCGGGCGGTTTTGTTATACAATATATCTGTATGAATGCGACTTGCAGAAAGGGGTTACCCACCTTGCTGAAAATTTCACCTTCGATTCTGTCCTGCGATTTTGCCAATCTGGAGAGCGAGTGCGCCCAGATGAAAGAGGCCGGGGCCGAGATGCTGCACATCGACGTGATGGACGGCCACTTTGTCCCCAACCTGACCCTGGGGGCGCCCATCGTCAAGTGCCTGCGGCCGAAAAACGACCTCTTTTTTGACGTGCACCTGATGATTTCCGAGCCGCTGCGCTACATCGACGACTTTGCCGCCGCCGGCAGCGACCTGATCACCTTCCACGTGGAGAGCGAGAGCGACGTGGGCGAGACCATCGCCAAGATCAAGTCCCACGGCATCAAGGCGGCCCTGTCGGTCAAGCCCGGCACCCCGGCCGAGGCGGTCTTCCCCTACCTGGACCTGCTGGACATGGTGCTGGTGATGACGGTGGAACCCGGCTTCGGCGGGCAGAAGTTCATGGGCGACATGATCCCCAAAATCGAGGCCATCCGCAAAAAGGCCGAGGAGCTGGGGCTTTCCCTGGACATTGAGGTGGACGGCGGCATCGATGCGGGCACCGCGCCGCTGGTGACGGCGGCCGGCGCCAACGTGCTGGTGGCCGGTTCGGCCATCTTCGGCAAACCCGACCCCCGCGCACCCGATGTGTGGCTGTCTCTTATACAAATTTAGATGTGTATAAGAGACAGGCGCGCCAGCAGCCGGGCAATGGCCTGTCGTGCCGGTTCCCCCTCGGGCCGCCAGCCCTCGCCGATCTGCAGGGCCCGCAACTCGGCGGCCTCCAGGGCGATCTTCCAGCGGTCGGCGTCTATCCTCTCAATGGTCATGGCTGTCCCATCCCCCATTTCTCACAACCGGAAAGGAGTCCCCCATGGATCGGTCCTCCCCCCTCTACCGGCGGTATGCGCTGTCCAAAGACGTGCTCATCGCAATGCTGCCCATCTTCCTCATGAATGTGATCACCTACGGCCTTCGCCCCCTCCTCCTGCTGGCGGTGTCAATGGCGTTTTCCTATCTCTTTGACGCCCTCACCGCCCGGATGCGGCAGGAGCGCTTTGACCGCCACGACATCTCGGGGATGGTCACCGGCGCCATTTTGGTGATGTTCCTCCCCGCCAGCGCCCCCTATTGGCTGGCGGTGGTGGGTGTCTTTGTGGCCATTGTGCTGGCCAAAAACGCCTTTGGCGGCTACGGCAACAACATCTTCAACCCCGCGGCGGTGGGCGGGGCCTTCCTGGCCCTCTTCTGGCCGGAGCTGATGTTCTCCTACCCCCTGCCCTTCACCAACGTGCCGCTGATCCTGCAAAAGACCTCGGTGCTGGTGGACTCCCCCCTCAAGACCATGAAGATCGGCGGGGTGCCCTTTGTGGAGAAGATGGAATTCCTCATCGGCAACTACCCCGGCCCCCTGGGCGCGGTGGGGACGCTGGTGGTCCTCTCGGGGGCGGTCTACCTCTTTGTAAAAAAGGCGGTCGACTGGCGGCTGCCGGTCTCCTTCTTGGGCGCCTGCGCCCTCTTTTCCTACCTCTTCCCCCGGCTGCACACCACCCGGCTGGACGCGGCCTGTCTGGAACTGCTCTCGGGCACCCTGGTCTTTGCGGCCTTCTTCGTGGTCACCGACCCCATCACCGCCCCCAAGCAGCCCCTGTCCCGGCTGATCTACGGGGCCCTCTTCGGGGTGATCACCATGCTCTTTCGCTACTACGGTGCCTTTGAGATGGGGGTCTGCTTTGCCGCCATCGCCTCCAATGCCATGGCCGCCTTCATCGACCGCAAGGTAGCCTGGTTCCAAAACCGAAACAGCGGCCTGCGGATGATCTCCCAGTGACGGCGCGGAAAGGAGTGAAGCAACTGTGAGCAAATTCAAGCGGCGCTTTCGCGCCTGGAAGGAGCGGGGCCGCCTCTTTTTCGGCCGCCACCAGGAGGACCTGGGCCGGGTGGACGGGGTCTTCTCCCAAAACCCGATTTTGATGCAGGGGCTGGCCCTGGCGCCAGCCATCGTGGCCACCCAGTCGCTCAAGGCGGGGGTCATCCTCTCCCTGGGCTTTTTGGGGGTGGTGGTGCCCACCATCCTCCTGGGCAGCCTGCTCTTTAAAAAGGTGGACGCGGTCTACCGCACCATCCTCACGGCGCTGTTGGGGGCCCTGCTCTTTGTGCCGGTGGCCTACGGGCTGTCGCAGATGTTTCCCTTTGTCTCCACCAGTGTGGGCATCTATCTGCCCATCCTGATCGTGGACTCGATCGTGGTGACCAAGTGCAGCTCCTACACCCATTTCGGGGTGGACCGCTACACCTTTTTGGACCTCTTTTGCACCTGGCTGGGCTTCACCCTGGTGGTCTGCGTGGTGGGCGCCCTGCGGGAGGTGCTGGCCTACGGGCGGCTCTGGGGGATCACCCTCAAAGGGGTGGTGCCGGTCTCCCGCTCCATCGCCCTGCCCTTTTTCGGGTTCTTCCTCATCGCCGTGCTGGCGGCGGGCTTCCGCTTTCTCAACAACAGCTTCCGCCACTGGATCAACAAAAAGGAGGGGAAGTAAGCCATGGCACAGGTCGCAGCAAACATGCTGGTTTCGGTCATTCTGGCCATCTTTGCAGAGAATGCCCTCTTCTCCCGCAGCCTGGGGGTGGAGCGGACGCTGCTGCTGGTGGACGACATGGGGGCCATGGTCACCTTTGGCTGCCTGACCACCCTCTCGGTCACCCTCACCTCGCTGCTCACCTATCTGGTGAGTTTCCCCCTGCAACAGGACGTCAACGCCTACATCTACAAGCCGCTCCTGTTCATCCTATGCATGGTGGCGGTCTATTTTGCCCTGTCGGGGATCGCCCGCCGCATCCGCTTTCCCCGCTTTGTCAAATGGCAGGCCAAGGTGCGCCCCCACTTTCACCTGGCCACCTTCAACAGCGCCGTGCTGGGCACATTGATGCTCTGTTCCGGGCAGGTGTTCTCCCTGCCCCAGACCGTCGGCTTCTGCCTGGGCAGCGGCGCGGGCTACACCCTGGCCACCCTCATTGTGGCCGAGGGGCAGAGAAAGCTGAAAAACCGCAGTGTCCCCGCCTCCTTTCAGGGGCTGCCGGTGACGCTGCTCTACATCGGCATCCTCAGCCTCTGCATCTACGGGTTCACCGGCTACCAGTTGAGTTTTTAGGGAAAAAGGGCGAAATGGGGCCGGCATACGGCCAATTTATGAAATTTTTTTAAACCCTTTTGCATTTTGCACACCTCGTCAAAAAAATGGTGTATACTTATCACGGCTGATCACAGCGCCCGAACAGCGGGCAAAAAGGAGGGAGTCAGGCGGATGGCGAAGCGATACAAAATCAAGCGCTACGATAAGATCTACCGCAGCAGCAACCGAAACCTGATCCGAAATATCGCCATCTGGGGTGCGGTGTTGGTGGTGCTCGCCTTTGTGGGCTTTGCCGCCTACCGCCCCCTGGTCAACTTCTTAAACGGCGTCTACACCGGGGAGAAGCCGCCCACCTCCCAACCGGCGCAGGACCCCGGCCAGACCGGCGAGGAGGAGACGCCGCCCCAGGAGGAGAAGGCGCCCGTCTACGCCAGGGTCTCCCTGAGCGACCTCGCCGATGAGGCCAAGATCGCCGAGACCGCCCAGCGGCTGGAAGCCGCCGGAGTCACCCGGGCGGTGCTCCCCCTCAAGGACAGCGAGGGGATGGTGCACTACAACACCGGGGTGGCCACCGCCCAGGCAGCCGGGGCCGTGGCGGCCGGCGGCATCGACCTGGACCGGGTGGTCAGCGCCTTTTCCGAAAAGGGGATCGAGGTGGCGGCTCAGCTGTCGGCCTTTAAAGACCCCCTGGTCTCCCGCTACGACAAGACCGCGGCGGTCCTCTACAAAAACCAGGCGGGGGTCCTCTGGCTGGACAACACCGCCCAGGCCGGGGGCAAGCCCTGGCTCAACCCCAACGCGCAGAGCGCCCAGACCTACCTGAAGGCCCTGTGTGCCGAACTGGGGCAGAAGGGGGTCAAAGAGATCATCCTCGCCGACGCCACCTACCCGGTGGCCACCTTCCTGAAGGACGCGGGCTACGGCCTTTCCGGCGGCACCACCGCCCAGCAGGCGCTGCAGGCCTCCATCGATGGGATCGCCCAGAGCGCCAAGGGATCGGGGGCCGAGTTGAGCCTCTACTACCCGGCCAGCCCCTGGATGTTGGCCGAACAGGTAAACGGGGTGGATTACCGGGCCCTGAAGGCCGATCGGCTCTACGTGGACGTGGGGGAGACCGGCGTGCCCAGCGGCACCAAGGTGGGGGAACTCACCGTGGCGGCCGGCACCTCCCGGCAGGAGGTGGCCGACGCGGTGCGGGCGGCCCTGGAGGGAAAGACGACCACGTCCCCCCTCTACTGCACACCCGACGGGGTGAGCGCTTCCGGGCAGGAGGAGACGGTCCCGCCCCTCTCGTAAATTCAAATCCAACAGCGCGCCGGGAGAAATCCTCCCGGCGCGCTTTTTGCAGGTGGTCCCCCAACCGCATTGGGGCGGGGTGTGGGGGAGACCGGCGCAGAAGAGGCAGTGCGCTGCCGATGTGCTGGGGCAACTAAAAGAGCGTCTCCTCTTTGCCCGCTCTGTTTCGCCGTCTCGCCTCCGAAAGGTGCTTGGGGGAAAACACCTTCCCCCCCCCCACCCAGTTGCAGGCCTGCTCTGGTGGGGCCTTTGGGGGCGTTCGGGGCAGCTTCTCCCCGGAGCCGGCGCAGTGAGGGGCGGGTGGCTGTTTTTTCCCTCTTTGCCGCGGCGTGCCCTGTCCGGCGCTATTGGGGCGGTAGGGGAAAGGGAAGGGGAAGAGACCCGTAGGTCGGCCTCCCCACCCTTACGGGGCGGCCTTGGCGCAGGGTCTGACCGGCGTCCAAGCCGCTTGCGCTCCCCAGGCCCTTGTGGTGCGGCCCGGCGCTCTTGGAGGCAGGGCCCGCCCGTTCCGCCCCGCCGGGCGTTGAGGGCCAAAGAGGACGATTTTTCCCCTTGACAAGACGGCGGGGGCGGAGTAGAATGACACCATATTCCAGAAAACCGTTGATTGAGAAGAGTAGGTGCGGAGTGCTCCCTTCCAGAGAGCTGCGGGCGGTGAGAGCGTAGCGGGCAAGGCGCCGGACTGAATGGACTCATGAGGGCGGGACGAAAGGCGGATGGCCGAGTAGTGCCCGACGGGAACTCCACCCGTTACCAAGGGAGCGCACATGGTGGTGTGCGGAGCGAGTGGGCGTCTAAACGCCAATTTGGGTGGTACCGCAGGAGAATGTTTCCCCTGTCCCAGCAGAAATTGCTGGGACAGGGGATTTTTTATTGCCGGGGAAATGTCGAGGGGGCGGCCGCAAAAGGGGGCCGCAAACGCGCTCTTGCCCGGCGAAGGACCGCCGCCACCGCATCTGTCGAGTCGGGCCTCCAGGGCTCGGAAGAGAAGGGGGAGAGAGGGATGAACGTCCGCGCCGCCGGGGTCTTGCCGGTGTTTCGATGGCGGGGAGAAACGCCCGACCGCAAACACCCGAAACCAATTTTTGAGGAGGACTGAACACCATGACCTTTACCCCCATTCTGGCCTTTGCCGTGGTCGCCATCGTCTTTGCCCTGGGCGACCTGGTGGCCCGCAAAACCAAGGGCATCATCTCCGCCTTCATCGTCGCCATCGTGCTCTTCGTGCTCTTCGGCGGCGTGCTCAAGGTGCTGCCCGCCGACTTGATGGACACCTCTGGCCTCAACGCCATCATCCCCACCTTCGGCATGGGGCTGATCCTCACCAACCTGGGTTCCACCCTGGACCTCAACGAGCTGAAAAAGGAGTGGAGGACCATCCTGGTGGCCCTGGCGGCGGTGATCGGCATTCTGGTGCTGGGCTTCACCCTGGGCCAGCTCATCTTTGGCCGGGAACTGGCCCTCTCGGCGCTGCCCCCGGTCTCCGGCGGGGTGGTGGCCACCATCATCACCAGCGACGCGGCCACCGCCGCCGGCCGGCCCGACGTGGCCTCCTATGTGGCGGCGGTCAACGCCCTGCAGGTGATCATCGGCCTGCCCATCTCTTCCTTCTGCCTGAAAAAGGCGGCCACCAAGTACGCTTCTGAGGGCAACCTGAAGCGGGCCGCCGAGGAGGGCGGCCGCCGCATCGACCTCCACTTCCTCCCCAAGACCCCTAAAGGGCTGGACAGCCCCTTCGCCCACTTTGCCCGCCTGGCTTTGGTGGCGGGGCTGGCCGAACTGGCCGCCTCGGCCACCGGCCTCAACGCCACCATCGTCTATCTCCTCTTCGGGGCGCTGGCCTCGGCCACCGGCGTGGTGGACAAAAACGCCCTCGCCAAAGCGGGGGGCGACGGGGTGATCCTGCTGGCCACCTACGCCTACTGCTCGGTCAGCTTTTTGACCATGTCCTTCTCCCAGTTTGCCAGCATCCTGGTGCCGGTCTTCGGGATGTTGCTGATTTCGGCGCTGGGCATCACTGTCTTCTCGGTGGTGGTGGGGAAACTCTTCAAATGGAGCCCCGCCCTCTCCATCGCGGCTGGCTTCTCCTGCATGTTCGGCTACCCCATCACCTACACGGTGGCCATGGAGGTCGTCCAGGGGGTCACCGACGGCGGCGACTACACCGAGCAGGAGGTGCAGCGCCTCACCGACTACGTGCTGCCCAAAATGCTCATCGCCGGGGTGACCACCGTGAGCGTGGCCTCGGTGGTGCTGGCCGGGGTGGTGGCGCCCATGATTTTTGCCTAACTGTTCGATCGGGAGAGCAGGCCGTTTTTTCGCCGGAAAAAATGGCCTGCTTTCGTCTGCGCGAGGAAGGGATTTTGGCATAAAATAACCTGCCGTGCAAATACTAGCAATGTGAAATTTCCCGCAGGCGCCAGGAGGCGCCGCGGATAAACGCCAGTTTTGACATGGGAGGAAAAGCCAGATGAAGGCAACGGGAATTGTGAGAAGAATCGATGATTTGGGGCGGGTGGTGATCCCGAAGGAGATCCGCCGGACCCTGCGCATCCGGGAGGGCGACCCCCTGGAGATCTACACCGACAACGGGGGGGAGGTCATCTTTAAGAAGTATTCCCCCATGGGGGAGATGTCCACCTTCTCCGCCGTCTGCGCCGAGGTGTTGGCCAAGACCACCGGGCTGCCGGCCCTGATCTGCGACACCGACGGGGTGATCGCCGCCGGCGGCATCTCCAAGAAGGAGGTCCTCGACCGCCGGGTGGCCCCGGCCCTGGAACAGTTGGGGGAGGGCCGCAAAAACTACCTCTGGGAGAAGGGCGGCGAGGTGCTGCGCCCGGTGGAGGGGCTGGAGCGCCAGGCCCAGACGGCCTCCCCCATCCTCAGCAACGGGGACGTGGTGGGCTACGCGGTGCTGCTGCAGGGCGACGGCACCGCCTCGGCCACCGAGGCCGAGTGCAAGCTGACGGTGGCCGGCGCCGCCTTTTTGGGCCGCCAGATCGAGGGCTGACCCCGGCGGGGGAAAAAGCGGCCTCCGGGGGGCAGAAAATGCCCTCCAAAAGGGATGTTTGCCCCGTTTTTTGCCTCAAAGCCCCTTGCAATGGGGCGGGGGATGTGATATAGTGAATAGCACAGTAAGGTTTTATAAGTGAGGTTGAAAGAGTGGGGTTTCCCGCTCTTTCATTTTTATGGGGCCCAGGCGGGCCCCCCTCCACAGAAAATAAGGGAGGCACTGCTGTGGCAAAACGAACTTCCGGCGGCAAGACCGCCAACCTGGTGCGCGAGCTGGTCCAGCCCATCTGCCAGGAGCTGGGGGTGGAACTCTGGGACGTCCTCTATCTCAAAGAGGGGTCCGACTGGTTCCTGCGGGTGGTCATCGACCGCCCCGAGGGGATCGACCTCAACACCTGCGAGGCGGTGAGCCGCCGGGTCAGCGACCTGCTGGACGAGGCCGACCCCATCCCCGAGAGCTACTTTTTGGAGGTCTCCTCCCCGGGCATCGAGCGCGCACTCACCCGGGATGAGCACTTTGCCCGCTACCTGGGCGAGCCCGTCCGGGTGACCATGATCCGCCCGCTGGACGGCTGCAAGGAGCTGGTGGGGGAGCTGGTGAAGAAGGAGGGGGCCCTGCTGACCCTGGCGCTGGAAGGCGGCGGCACGGTGGAGATCGACCTGGCCCAGACGGCCAAGGTCAACGCCGTGGACACCGAAGAGGCGTTTGCCGACAGTGAAGACGAGGATGGAGGAATGGAGAAAAGATGAACACCGAATTTTTTGAAGCGCTGGCCCTGCTGGAGAAGGAGCGGGGCATTCCCGCCGACTACCTGCTGGAGAAGATCGAGGCCGCCGTGGTGATCGCCGTGAAGAAGGACTACAACTGCGGCGACAACGTGCTGGTGGACATCGACGCCGAAAAGTGCAAATTCGACGTTTACCTGGTCAAGACCGTGGTGGAAGAGGTGGAGGACGAGACCGCCGAACTCACCCTGGAGCAGGCCCAGTCCTATAAAAAGAGCGCCAAGATCGGCGACACCATCCAGATCAAACTCAAGACCAAGGAGTTCGGCCGCATCGCCGCCCAGACGGCCAAGCACGTCATCCGCCAGGGCATCCGCGAGGCGGAGCGGGGGCTGATGGTCCGCGACATGCAGGAGAAGGAGCACGAGGTCATCACCGCCACCGTGCTGCGGGTGGACCCCCTCAAGGGCTTTGTCACCGTCGATTTGGGCAAGAACGAGGCGGTGTTGGTCCGCTCCGAGCAGGTGGAGGGAGAGGTCCTCCGCGAGGGCGAGCGGGTCAAGGTCTATGTGGTGGACGTGTTGGCCACCGACCGCGGGCCCAAGATCATGATCTCCCGCACCCACCCCGGCCTGGTCAAACGGCTGTTCGAGATGGAGGTGCCCGAGATCTACGACGGCACGGTGGAGATCAAGGCGGTCTCCCGCGAGGCGGGCAGCCGCACCAAGATGGCCGTCTGGAGCAAGAACCCCGACGTGGACCCGGTGGGCGCCTGCATCGGCCCCAAGGGCTCCCGGGTGGCGGCCATCGTCGCCGAGCTGGGGGGCGAGAAGATCGACATCGTCCGCTGGAGCGAGGACCCGGTGGCCTTCATCAGCGAGGCCCTGAGCCCGGCCCAGGTGGTCGGGGTGGAGATCTTGGACGAGGAGCAGCGGACCTGCCGGGTCTCGGTGCCCGACGGACAGCTCTCCCTGGCCATCGGCAACAAGGGGCAGAACGCCCGCCTGTCGGCCAAGCTGACCGGTTGGAAGATCGACATCCGCCCCGAGAGCGGATTTTACGGCGAGGACGAGACCCCGGCCCCCGCCCAGGACAGCGGCGAAGAGGGCTGATCCCCCCGTTTGCCGGCAAGGGCCCGCGCAGGCGGGCAAACGCGTGTTTTTTGAGCAGAGAAGGGTGAAGAGAGATGGTTCAAAAGCGGGTCCCCATGCGGATGTGCGCCGGCTGCGGCGAACAGAAGCCCAAGCGGGAACTGATTCGGGTGGTGCGCAACAAAGAGGGGGAGGTCTCCCTGGACACCACGGGCAAAAAGCCCGGGCGGGGGGTCTACCTCTGTCCCAGCGCCGGCTGCCTGAAAAAGGCCCAAAAGGCCAAGCGGCTGGAGCGGGCGCTGAGCGCGCCCATCCCGGAGGACGTCTATGAAACCCTGCTCTCGGAGATAGAAGCCCATGGAGAGTAGAGAGAAACTGCTGAATATGTTGTCCCTCTGCCGAAAGGCGGGAAAACTGTCCATGGGTTTTGACAGCGCCAAAGAGGCGCTGGTGCGCAAAGCGAGCCGGCTTTGTCTGCTGGCTGCCGACTGCTCCCCCAAAACCGCCAAGGAAGTTCGGTTTTTTTGCGGCAGGGAAGGGGTCTCCTGCAGAGACCTGCCCGTCGGCCGCGGGGACCTTTCAAAGAGAATGGGCAAGGAGTACACCGTCCTCAGCGTGGACGACGATTCCTTTGCCGCCAGCATACAAAACCTGTTGACCTGTACGAACGAGGAGGACTGTGTATATGATTAAACAGCATCGCATCCACGAATTGGCCAAGGATATGGGCCTGCCCAGCAAGGACTTGATGGAGATTATGGAGGGGAAGGCCGACCTGACCAAAAAGCACATGAGCGCCCTGGATGACGAGCAGCTCAGCTACCTCTTTGAAAAGCTGACCGAGCGCAACCAGCTGCCCAACCTGGACAGTTATCTGGAGAAGAAGCCCGTCGCGAAAGAGGCGGCCAAAGCCCGGCCCCAGAAGGCGGCCAAACCCAAAAAGCCCAAGGAGAAACTGCAGACGGTCAAGCTGCCGGTGGTGCAGGACCCCGAGGCCGAGAAGGCCGCCGAGGAGATCGCCAAACAGGCAAAGACCCTGCGGCACGTGGAGACCCGGGCGGTGGACGTCAACCTGGACAAATTCAACGAGAAGTACGACCGCATCGCCCCCCAGACCCCCAAGACCAAGAACGCCGTCACCAAGCAGAAGTTCACCAGCCGGGGACGGCGGGGCGGCTTCCGCGGCGGCAAAAAGGTGGAGACCGAGGCCCAGCGGCTGCAGCGGCTGCGGATGGAGAACATCAAAAAGACCCCGCTGAAGGTGCTCATCCCCGACGAGATCACCGTGGGCGAGCTGGCCGCGCGGATGAAGATGACCGCCGCCAACATCATCAAAAAGCTGATGGGGCTGGGGGTCATGGCCTCCATCAGCGATACCATCGACTACGACACCGCCTTCCTGGTGGCCAGCGAACTGGGCTGCGCCCCCGAGAAGGAAGTGGTGGTCACCATCGAGGAGCGCCTCTTTGAAGAGGAGGAGGACAAGGACGAAGACCTGGTCACCCGCAGCCCCATCGTGGTGGTCATGGGCCACGTCGACCACGGCAAGACCAGCCTCCTCGACGCCATCCGCCACGCCAGCGTCACCTCCACCGAGGCCGGCGGCATCACCCAGCACATCGGCGCCTACAAGGTGAAGGTGGGCGACGGGGAAATCACCTTCCTCGACACCCCCGGGCACGAGGCGTTCACCGCCATGCGCGCCCGCGGCGCCCTGATGACCGACATCGCCATCCTGGTGGTGGCCGCCGACGACGGCATCATGCCCCAGACGGTGGAGGCCATCAACCACGCCAAGGCCGCCGGGGTCTCGATCATCGTCGCCATCAACAAGATGGATAAGCCCGAGGCGAACCCCGACCGGGTGATGCAGGAGCTCACCGAGTACGAGCTGGTGCCCGAGGAGTGGGGAGGCGACGTGATCTGCGTGCCGGTCTCGGCCGCCACCAAACAGGGCATCGACACCCTGCTGGAGATGGTGCAGCTGACCGCCGACGTCAAGGAGCTCAAGGCCAACCCCAACCGGATGGCCAAGGGCGCCGTCATCGAGGCCAAGCTGGACAAGGGCCGCGGCCCGGTGGCCACCGTGCTGGTGCAAAACGGCACCCTGCACCGGGGCGACGTGGTGATCGCCGGCACCGCCGTGGGCCGTGTGCGGGCCATGACCGACGAGAACGGCCGCCGCCTGGAAGAGGCCGGCCCCGCCACCCCGGTGGAGATCACCGGCCTGGCCGAGGTGCCCGCCGCGGGCGACGACTTCAACGCCGTCGAGAACGAGAAGCTGGCCCGTGAGCTGGTGGAGAAACGCCGCTACCAGCAGAAGCAGGAGCAGTTTAGCTCCTACCAGAAGGTCACCCTGGAAAATCTGTTCAGCCAGATCGAGCAGGGCGAGTCCAAAGAGCTCTCCATCATCGTCAAGGCCGACGTGCAGGGCTCGGTGGAGGCCGTGCGCCAGTCGCTGGAGAAGCTCTCCAACGACGAGGTCAAGGTGCGGGTCATCCACGGCGCGGTGGGCGCCATCACCGAGTCGGACGTGATGCTGGCCGAGGCCTCCTCCGCCATCATCGTCGGCTTCAACGTCCGCCCCGACCCCCTGGCCAGGAACCGGGCGGAAGAGGCCGGGGTCGACCTGCGGCTCTACCGGGTCATCTACGACGCCATCGAGGACGTGGAGTCGGCCATGAAGGGGATGTTGGCCCCCAAGATCCGCGAGGTGGACCTGGGCCGGGCCGAGATCCGTCAGGTCTACCGCATCTCCAACGTGGGCGCGGTGGCCGGCTGCTACGTGACCGAGGGCAAGATCCTCCGGGGCGCCAAGATCCGGGTGGTCCGGGACGGCATCATCATTGCCGACGACGAGCTGGCCAGCCTCAAGCGCTTTAAAGACGACGTCAAAGAGGTGGCCCAGGGCTACGAGTGCGGCATGAGCCTGCAGAAGTTCAACGACATCAAGGAAGGCGACTTCTTCGAGGCTTATATGATGGAGGAATACAGAGAAGATTAATAGGGGCGCGACCCGCGCCGCAATCTGCCCCGGCCGCCCCCAACCGGGCGGCCGGGGATAGGGAGGGGAAACCATGTCATCCTTTCGGGTAAACCGCATCTCAGAAGATGTGAAGAAGGAACTGGTGGACATCATCCGGGTCCTCAAAGACCCGCGCATCAAGCACGGGGTCATCTCCATCGTCAAGGCAGAGGTGACCAGCGACCTGTCCTACGCCACGGTGTACGTCTCGTCCCTCGACGGGATCGAGGACGCGAAAGAGGCCGTCAAGGGCTTTGAGAGCGCGGCCGGCTATATCCGCCGGGAGATTGGCAACCGCCTACGGCTGCGCCGGACCCCGGAGTTTCGGTTCGTGGCCGACGACTCCATCGCTTACAGCAGCGAGATCTTCAAAAAGCTGGACGACATCCGGGAAAAGGACCGGCAGAACCGGCAGAAGGACCAGACCGAGTCCGATTGACAGAGGTGTTCCGGCGAGACCTAGGGGCCGCCCCGCGCAGGCGGGGCGGCCCTTCCTCGTCGGCGCGCCCGAAACCGGCCCCGAAAAGGGGCCCTATCAAAGGGGGAGACGTTGGAGATGGAGATGACGGTAAAAGGGGCGGCAGACCTGCTCAAGGGGGCAAAGGACGTGCTGATCCTCTGCCACCAGAGCCCGGACGGGGACACCCTGGGCAGCGGGTACGGGCTGTACTTCTGCCTGAAAAAGCTGGGGGTGCGGGCCCGGGTGCTCTGCCCGGACGAGATACCGGAGCTGTTCAAACCCCTCCTGCGGGGGTACAGGGAGGAATCGTTCGACCCCGCCCTGGTGGTGGCGGTGGACATCGCCGACGCCAAGCTGATGGGCCGCCTCTGCGCGCAGTACGGCGATTCGGTGGACCTCTGTATCGACCACCACATCTCCAACACCGGGTACGCCCGCCGGCTGCTTTTGGACCGGGAGGCCGCCGGCACCGCCGAGGTCATCTTTGCCCTGGCAAAGGAGTGGGGGCTGGCGCCCGACCCCCACCTGGCCGACTGCCTCTACACCGGCATCGCCACCGACAGCGGCTGCTTTAAATACCAAAACACCACCCCCCGCACCCACCGCATCGCCGCCGAGCTGATGGAGTGGGGGGCCGACGCGGCCGAAATCAATCGGGCGATCTTCGACACCAAATCCCAGGGGCGCTTGGCGGCCGAGAGCGCCCTGATCCGCTCGATCCGCTATTTCTGCGGCGGCCGGCTGGCCGTGGCGGTGATGGACCTGGCGACCATCGCCGAGACCGGGGCCGGCCCGGCCGACTTTGACGGGCTGACCGCCCTGCCCCGCCAGGTGGAGGGGGTGGAGATCGGGGTCACCCTGCGGGAGCGGGAGCCCGGCTTCTTTAAAGTGAGCGTGCGCACCTCCAGCTATGTGGACGCCTCGGCCCTGGCGGCCCGGCTGGGGGAAGGGGAAGGGCGACATCCGCGCCGCGGGCTGCACCATCCGCGGCACGGCGGACGAGGCGGTGGAGACCATCCACCAACTGGCAAAGGAGTTTTTGCACTAGATGGACGGGATTTTGTGCGTCAACAAGCCGGAGGGGTTCACCTCCTTTGACGTGATCGCCAAGATGCGGGGGATCGCCCGCTGCAAGAAGATCGGCCACGGGGGGACGCTGGATCCCATGGCCACCGGGGTGCTGCCCCTCTACTTCGGCGCGGCCACCCGGGCGGTGGACATGGTGCCCGGCCAGAAAAAAGAGTACCGGGCCACCTTTTTGCTGGGCCGGACCACCGACACCCTGGACCGCACCGGCACCCTGCTGGAGACCCGGCCGGTGCGGGTGGGGCGGGCGGAGGTGTTGGCCCTGCTGCCCCGCTTCACGGGGGAGCAGGAGCAGCTGCCCCCCATGTACTCGGCGGTGTCGGTGGGGGGGCGGCGGCTCTACGACCTGGCCCGCCAGGGCATCGAGGTGGAGCGCAAGCCCCGCCGGATCACCGTAGAGGAGCTGGAGCTGCTGGACGGCGAGGGGGACAGCTACACCCTGCGCATCCTCTGCAGCAAGGGAACCTATGTGCGCTCGTTGGTGAGCGACCTGGGCGAGGCCCTGGGCTGCGGCGCGGTGCTCACCGACTTGGTGCGCACCCGCTCCGGCCCCTACACCCTGAAAGACTGCATCACCCTGGAAGAGGCCCAGGCCAAGCGGGAGGAGCTGGCCTCCCTTTTGCTGCCGGTGGAGACGGCCTTCGCCCACCTGCCGGCGCTCTCCCTCTCGGCCCACTTTGCCCGCCTCTTTGCCAACGGGGTGCGGCTGCGGGCCGAGCAGGTGGGCAGCCCGCAGCCCGGCGAGTACCGGGTCTTTGGGCCGGACGGCTTTTTGGGGGTCGCCCTGCAAGACGGGGGACAACTGCGGATCAAACGCCTGTTTTTGGGGGGGAGATAGCCGATGGAAGTGGCGGCAACACTGGACTTTTGCAGTTTGCAGCAGACTTCGGTGGCGCTGGGGTACTTTGACGGGGTGCACCGGGGCCACATGGAGGTGATCTCCCGGGCGGTGGCCACCGCCCGGGAGAAGGGGCTGCGCCCGGCGGTCTTCACCTTTGTGGCCGAGGGGGGGCGCAAGGGGGAGCGGGCCCTGCAGGGGCAGCTGCTCACCGAGGCGGCCAAGGAGCGGCTGCTGGCGGGCGCCGGGGTGGAGCTGGTGCTCACCCCCCACTTCGCCAGCTTTCGCCAGATGGAGCCGGAGCAGTTCGTGGCCGAGGTGATCCACCTGCGGCTGCGGGCCCGGGCGGTGACCTGCGGCTACGACTTTCGCTTTGGCCGGGGCGGGGCGGGGGACGCCGCCGCCCTCAAGCGCCTCTGCGCCCCCCTGGGCATCGCCGTGGAGGTGGTGCCCGAGTTCCGGCTGGCGGGGCGGGAGGTCTCCTCCACCCGCATCCGCGCCCTCATCGCCCAGGGCGAGGTGGAGGAGGCGGGCCGACTGCTGGGCTACCCCTTCGCCGTGGAGGGGAGCGTGGGCCAGGGCAACCACCTGGGGCGCACCCTCCAGTTCCCCACCGTCAACCAGCGGCTGCAGGAGGGGATGGTGCAGCCCCGCTTCGGGGTCTATGTTTCCCGCACCCGGGCGGCCGGGCGCTGGTGGCCCTCGGTGACCAATGTGGGGGTCAAGCCCACGGTGGGGAGCGAGTGGCCGGTGGCCGAAACCAACCTGCTGGGCTTTTCCGGCGACCTGTACGGGGCCGAGATACGGGTGGAACTGCTCCACTTTCTGCGGGGGGAGCAGAAGTTCGCCTCGGTGGAGGCGCTGCGGGAACAGATTGCCCGGGACGTGCAGAGCGCCCGGGACTACTTCGCCCAAAACGGCTGAGGGGTGGGCCCCCGCCGGGCAAAGGGGGCGGTATCTGCCGGGCGAAAAAGGCCCTCTCCCGGCCTTCGCCCCGGAGAGGGCTACCGGGATGGTGGCAGCGCACCGTGCCCATCGCCTCCTCGCCCCCATTGCCCCCGGTAGCACCGTTTCGCGCCGGCTGCACCTCTAAAATCGCTTTTTTGCCTCTTCGGCGCCCATTCGTTCGGGAGGGGCTTCTGCCAAAACCGTTTGCGCTCCCCAATCAAACCGGGGGGGCTGGGGGTCAAAGTTGAAAAATAGAAATACAGGCAGGCGGATGATACGCCTGCCTGTATTATTTTTATAAAAAACAACAAATTGGATTGCTTGGGCGGGTCAGGGGGCGATCAGAACGGCCCGCACCGGCGCGCCGTCGCTGCCGGCGATCTTGACGGGGGCGGCCGAGAGGAAGTAGCGCCCCGGCTCGACCCCCTCCAGCTTGAGGGTCTCGATGATGGCGATCCCCTCGCCGAGGATGCTCTGGTGGGGCGGTTTCTCCCCGCCCACCGGGCCCACCGAGAGGGCGTCGGTGCCCAGGGTGATGATCCCCTTTTCCCGGAGGATGGGACCGGCGTTCTCGCTGAAAAAGGCAAACCCCTTGACGAGGAGGATGGAGCAGCCCTGGGTGTCCAGCTCCCGCAGCCAGGCGTCGCCCACAGTCTGGCCGGGATAGCTGACCACCAGGCATTCGCCGATGTAGTGCTCCAGCGGCATGTCGGCGATGGAGACCGGCGAGTCGGTGAAGTGGCAGGGGGCGTCGGTGTGGGTGCCCTTGTGCACCGAGGTGGTGATTTGGGTGCAGTTGCAGTCGTCCCCCCGCGCCCGGCTGAGGGTCTGGCGGGTCTCGGCCGGCGGGTCGCCCGGGTAGAGGGGGGCCGAGAGCAGTTCGTGGGAGATGTCGATCAAACGCATGGCAAGCGCCGCCTTTCCGTTTTCTTTTCTCCAGCATAGCAGAGAGTTCCCCCCCTGTACAGGGGCGGCGGCGCTTTTGGGGCAAAAAAGCGCCGAACCTACCGCTCGCCGATGGCGGCAATGATTTCGTAGGTCTTGCGCTCGCGCAGGGCGGGACTCGGCCGCCGCGGCACCAGCGCCCCGGTGTCGAGTGTCCGGTCAAGGGCGATCAGCCGCTCGTTCCGGGCAATCTTGTCCCGGTTTTCCCGCAGGATGTCCGCCGTTTTGGAGGCGGGCTGGGCGACGATGTAGGGGGCGATCCCCCCGCTGTGCAGAATGGCCGCCGCGGTCTTGGGGCCGATCCCCCGCACCCCCTCGATGTTGTCGCTCTTGTCCCCCACCAGGGCCTTGTAGAGGACGTACTCCCCGGGCGCGATTTGAAACCGCTCCCTTACCCGCCGGCAGTCGAAGAGGACGCTGTTTTTTCCCCGGGGAACGTAGAGGGTGGTGCGCCCGTCCACCAGCTGAATGAAGTCGGAGTCGGTGGAGACGACGGTGCAGGCCCGCCCGGCCGCCCCCTCCCGCGCCACGAGGGAGGCGATGAAGTCGTCGGCTTCCACCCCCTCCGCCTCCCGGTGGGGGATGTCCAGGTAGTCCAGCGCCTTTTTGATGAGGGGCAGTTGGGCAAAGGGGTTCTCCCCCTCCGGCACGTCGGCGTAGTCCCGCCGGTTGGCCTTGTAGCCGCTGTCGATGGCCAGGTTGCCCGCCCAACTGGTCTCGCTGTCAAAGACGACGGCCAGGGCGCAGGGCTCAAACTGCTCGGCCAGCTTCTTCAGGCTCCCCAAAAAGCCCACCAGCCCCTTGATTTCCCGCCCCTCCCTGTTTAAAATAGAGGCGGGGATCCCATAGTACATCCGAAACAGCAGGTTGTGCCCGTCCACGACGACGATTTTTTCCATCTTTTCGCCCTCCCCGATCAAAAGGTGATGTGGGCCTCCATTCGACCCCGCGGTCGCCCCCGCCCCCCAGCGCAAAAGGGGGGCGGGGCGGTTTTCTCTGTCCCCCCGCCGGCGGGGGGATAAAAAAAGACAGGTATGATGTCGATCATACCTATCTCTAGGGTCCGGCCGCCCGGCCGGAGGGAACTGCTTCTGCCCCCATTATAGCAGAGGGGCAGACCCTTGGCAACGCCCTCACGCCCTTCCTTTTTTGGAGGGGGAGGAGGGGCCGTTCCCCGCCGGCGAACGCCGGGAAAAGATTGGATTTTTGCTTTACAACAGCCCTGGTTTGTGGTATCCTAACAACTGTGTGACCCATTACTTGGCTCTGGGGGCATGCCCCGAAACGGGGAGTTCACCTGCCCACTGCGAAGTTTTGCGGCGCAAATTTTACAATGAGGTGAAAGACATGGAAAACAAACAGGAACTCATCGCCAAATACCGCGTCAATGAGAAAGACACCGGCTCGCCGGAGGTGCAGATCGCCCTCCTGACCGCCCGCATCAACCACCTGAGCGAGCACCTGAAAGAGCACCCCCACGACCACCACTCCCGCCGGGGTCTGCTGAAGATGGTCGGCAAGCGCCGCAACCTGCTCAAGTACCTGACCAAGGTCGATGTGGAGCGGTACCGCGCCATCATCAAAGAGCTGGGCATCCGCAAGTAGGCGACGATCAAAAAAATAGAGAGGGCCCTGGCCACCATCGGCCAGGGCCCTTTTTTTGCAGGAGCGCCGCCCCGCCATCGGCTGGGGCGGCGCTCCTTTGACGCGTGTTTTTTTACAGGCCCTGCCGGACGCAGTCGCCGGTAACCCGGCCGATTTTGGCCGAGCGGTGGACCGAGAGGGTGCCGCTGCAGTCCACCTGCCCGATGTCGCAGCGGGGGCCGATGGTCACGTTCTGCCCGCTCACCGTGTCGGCCCGGACCCCCGAGAGGGAGATGGTGGTGGCCTCCACCATCCCCACGGTGGAGAGGGTGGGGAAGAGGAGGGCACCCAGCCCGCGGCTGTGGGAGATGATTTGGATCTGGTCGCCCACCACCTCCCGGGCGTTGATGGCGCCTTCGGCCTTGAGGAAGTCGGCGGAGATCTGCCCCCCCACCCGGATGTAGCCGGAACAGCGGACCTCCTGCGCCTCGAGGTTGCAGTCCTCGCCCAGGACCAGCCGCCCCGAGGCGGACAGGGACGCGGCACTGATGTCGCCCTCGAAGTCGGCGGTGCCGCTGCAGGTGAGTTTGCCCACCTTCAGCTTCCCCTGGCAGGTAAACTTGCCCGAGACGGAGAGGGACTGGGCCGTCAGGTCGCCGGTGCACTTACCCATCCCCGAGACCTTGACGCTGCCGTACTCCCCCCCGGCAATGGTGCCCATCCCATCGATTCGCGTATCCTGCATCTCATTTCCTCCTGCTCTCATCTGTCGGGCCGCTCTCAAAGCGGGCGGTGTACTTCATCTTGATGCGGCCGGCCAGCTCGCTCATGGGGCGGCTGTCCAGCACCGAGACGGCCGGGCCGAAAAGGGGCGGCTGCTCCCCCCCGGTGACCGCCAGGGTCAGCTCCCCCCCGCAGCGAAAGAGGGTGCAGCCCCCCTCGGCGCAGCGCAGCGGCGGGGGGAGCGCCAGGGCCTGATAGACCAAGTCCTTGGCGCTTTCGGGCGGGAGGGAGAGGTGCTGCACCCCCTCCCACAGGGCGGCCAACAGCACCGCCTGGTCAAAGGAGAGGCCGGCGGGCGGGGCGGCGGCTTCGGCCGCGGCCAGCAGGTCGGGCCCGATCTCGCCCCACTCCCAGAGTTCCCGCGGGGCAAGGGGGACATCCACCGCCTCGGGGGAGAGGATCTTGGCCAGCTCTTCCAGGGAGTAGCGGTCTTTTGCCTCCAGAATGGCCTGCACCCGGGCGAGCATCTGTTCTTTGGGGAAAAAGGTCTCCTGCCCGGTGTAGGAGGACTGCTTGATAAACCACCCCTCCGGGATCAGCCGCTCCCGCTTCCAGCGGTAGAGCTGGCCGTAGGAGATGCCGGTCTCGGCCAACAGCTGTTTTTTGGAGATGAGTTCCAGGGAAATCGCCCCCCTTTCGTAACAATGTTCTGTCGATGGGTTCATCGTAACATAACATTGTTTTGTTGTCAACCAAAACTTTGGCGCAAAAAAAGAGAGGGCCGCAGGGCCCCCTCTCAATGGGTGGGTAGAAGACCGCTATTCCCCTGCCGGGGGAAAGGCCACCTGCCGCCGGTAGACGGGGCCGGGGATGGTGGCGCGGTAGACGGCGTCCAGCAGGGCGGGGATCTCGCAGTCGGGGAAGTCCCGCGCCACCGGGAAGAAGAGGATGCGGTAATCCACCCCGAAAAGGCGGCAGCGGCAGCCGGTCTCCCGGGCCCCGTTTTTCAGGTAAAAGCGGATGCGCCGGCGGCGGGTCTCCCGCTCCGGGGCGGTGGGGGCGGTGTCGGGGTCCTCCACCTCGATGAGCAGCCCCTGGCAGCCGTCGAGCTGGCCGGGCAACTGCCGCCAAAAGGCGCTGCCCGCCCCCCGGCCCCTGCCCCCCTGGCAGACGGCGTAGTAGTCCAGCAGCCAGCAGGGGCCCTCGGGCACCCGGGTGAAAAAGGCGTAGGCGCGCAGTTCCGCCCCCGCAAAGCCGCCCAGGCAGAGGTAGCGCCCCCGCCGCAGCAGGGAGAGGATGGCCGCCAGGGGCTTGCGCTCGGCGGGGGGAAAGTCGCGGGAGAGGTGGCGGGCGTAGAGGGCGCGCACCTCTTTGGCGGTGAGGGGTCGGCAGTTCAAAGAAGATGCTCCTTTCTGAATGCGCCGCCGCCTCAAAGCGGCGGGGCAGGGGATGGGGCGCCCCTATGCAAGGGGGCGGGTGTACTGGATCTCCTCCACCGGCTGGCCCCCGACCTCCCCTTCGAGGCGGGCGCCGGAGGGGGCAAAGCCCTGGCGGCGGTAAAAGGCATGGGCCCGCAGGTTGCCCTTCAGCACCCACAGGTAGACAGAGGGGTAGCCCTGACCAGCCAGTTCGTCCAGCGCTGCGCCCAGCAGCGGGACACCCAGCTCCCGGCCCCAGTAGGCGGGCTTTAGGTAGAGGGAGACCACCTCCCCCCAGCCCGCCATCTCGGGACTGCGGGCCGGGCAGCAGGAACAGGTGCCGGCGATGGTGTCCCCGTCCAGGAGGAGGAAGCTCGTTCGCTGGGGGGCGTCCAGCACCCCCAGCCAGTTGCGGGCATCGAGGCCGTCGAGATAGGCCTGGGGGATGAGCCCCCGGTAGGCGGCCCGCCAACTGTCCACGTACACCTGGCCGATGGCGAGCCGGTCGTCGCCGTCTGTGGCGGGGCGGACGATCATCCCTCCGCCCCCCCTTCTGGGGGCGGGGTGGGCCCGGGCGGGTCCTTTTTCTTGATGGCGGTGCCGATGGCCAGCCCCAGACAGAGGCCGACGGAGATGCCGATGGCCAGGTTGTGAAAGACGACACCGAAGGCCGTTCCCAGGCAGAGACCCAGGCACAGCCCCAGGGACTGGTAGTTTTCTTCCTCCGGCTCGGGGGGAGGGGTGGGGTCGTCGCGCTTGGGCGCTTCGCCGGTGGACATAAAAATCGCTTCCTTTCGCCGCTGTTTCTCCCAGTGTACTGTCTGTACAGGCCCGCTGTCAACGACTTTGCGGTTTGACAACAACTGGCATTGGGGGTAAACTGGCATCCAACCCACCAAAGGGCCCTGCCGCCCGCCGGGGCGAATGGGGGGGAACAGGGCCGTTCGGCAGAACGCCCCCGCCCGCCGCGGCCGGCATCCCTCCGCGCCGCGGGCCCGGCGGGAGAGAGGGCATCCTGCCCAGGGGGCGCCTAGGGCCTCCCTCGGACCCCATCTTGAAAGGAGCGCGTTTTTATGTGTGAGGAGTGTTACAGCGAAGACAGCCGGGCCACCCCACTGCGGGGGGCGCGGGCCTGCCTGGAGGGGCACACCCAGTACATCTGCGGCAGTTGCGGCCGCTGCATCTGCATCGAGAGGGAGGAGCGGCGCGGGCTGCAGCGCTGGAACTTCCCCTTTCAGACCCTCGAGCAGGCCAAACTCTACCTGCGGGCCGCCGACCACACCTGCCAAAGGGCCTGCGGCATCTACCAGATCGAGGGGCCGGGCGGCCGGACCTTCTACAAAATTTTCCCCGGCCGGGGGGAACTGGCGGCCTTTCTGCGCAAAAACCCCGGCAAGCGCTGCCCCCAGGGCGCGCCCCTCTTTTCGGCCGGCCGGTACCGCGAATTCCCCGGCACCCAGTTGCGGCGGCTGCGCCCCCAGGAGGTGGAGGCGTACCTCGCCCAGCGGTGATGGGGGATGGCCGTCCCGCCGCCCTGTCCCCCCCTTCCATTCTGCCCCGCCCCCTTTGCCAGAGCCGCCTTTTCCTCTCGGCCGCAGCGCATCCGTCCCCTCCTGCCGCCTTTCCCCCTCCGCATCTCTGGAAGGCAGGGCCGCCCCCTCTCCGTCCGGTGGCGAAGGGGGGCGGCCCTGCCTTCCCTCACCCCCCGTCGGCATTTGTCGAATTGCCTACAAAATGGCCGCCGTTATGGGCATAGCCCACAAAACTGCGGCCATTCCTTTACAGTGAACTGGTATTTATACTATACTGATGCCATAGCCGAACGGCCGCCTCCCCTTTCCCTCCGTGGGGGAGGGGGGCGGGCCGCCCGGCCCCGGGGTGGGGGCGGACATCGGTTTTTGCAGACTATCGCGCCCCCTTTGCGCCTTCAAAAGGGGTGGGATACCCTGTAAAAGCGCGGTCCCGCCGGCCATCAATTTTGTGTGCGCAGGAGGAATGCGTGATGTTTGAGGAATTCAGAGTGTTTGAGACCCAGTTCGCGGGGAAGAAGCTGTCGGTGGAGACCGGGAAGATGTGCTGCCTGGCCAACGGCTCCTGCCTGGTGCGCTACGGCGAGACCACCGTGCTCTGCAACGCCACCATGTCCCAAAAACCCAGGGAGGGGATCGACTTCTTCCCCCTCTCGGTGGACTTTGAGGAAAAGCTCTACTCGGTGGGGCGGATCCCCGGCTCCTTTTTGAAGCGGGAGTCCCGCCCCTCCGAAAAGGCGGTGCTGGCCTGCCGGATGGTGGACCGCCCCATCCGCCCCCTCTTCCCCAAGGACATGCGCAACGACGTGGCGGTGGTGATGACGGTGATGTCGGTGGACCCCACCTGCGCGCCCGAAATCGCCGGTCTCATCGGCACCTCCATCGCCCTGGCCATCTCCGACATCCCCTGGAAGGGGCCCATCGGCGGGGTGCAGGTGGGGCTTGTGGACGGCAAGGTGGTGCTCAACCCCAGCGAGGAGGAGGGCCACCGCTCCGACCTGCACCTGACCCTGGCCGGCTCCAAGGAAAAGATCGTCATGATCGAGTGCGCCGCCAACGAGGTGGACAACGACACCATGCTCGACTGCATCAAGGCCGGGCACGAGGAGATCCGCTCCATCATCGATTTCATCGAGAACATCCGCCTGGAAATCGGCAGGGAAAAGATCCCCTATACCTCGAAAGACGTGCCCTTTGAACTGCTGGACGCGGTGCGCGACTACGCCCTGGAGAAGATGCAGCACTGCATGGACACCGACGACAAGCGGGTGCGCGACGAGCGGCTGGCCCCCCTCTACGAGGAGGTGCACGACCACTTTGACGACCGCTGCCCCGACGACCCCGGCCTGATCGACGACTGCCTCTACAAGCTGCAAAAGCAGGTGGTCCGCCGCTGGCTGCTGGACGAGGGCAAGCGGGTCGACGGCCGCGGCATCGACGAGATCCGCCCCCTGGCGGCCGAGGTGGGGGTCCTCCCCCGGGTGCACGGCAGCGCCCTCTTCACCCGCGGGCAGACCCAGGTGCTGACGATCGCCACCCTGGGCCCGGTCAGCGAATCGCAGCGGCTCGACGGCATCGACCACGAGACCGGCAAGCGCTACATGCACCACTACAACTTCCCCTCCTACTCGGTGGGGGAGACCCGGCCCAGCCGCGGCCCCGGCCGCCGGGAGATCGGCCACGGCGCCCTGGCCGAAAAGGCCCTGGTGCCCGTCCTCCCCAGCGAGGAGGAGTTCCCCTACGCCATCCGCCTGGTGAGCGAGGTGCTCTCCTCCAACGGCTCCACCTCCCAGGGCTCCATCTGCGCCTCTACCCTGGCGCTGATGGACGCCGGCGTTCCCATCAAAGAGCCGGTGGCGGGCATCTCCTGCGGCCTGGTGACCGAGGGGGAGCGCTGGATGACCATGGTGGACATCCAGGGGGTCGAGGACTTCTTCGGCGACATGGACTTTAAAGTCGGCGGCACCAAAAACGGCATCACCGCCATCCAGGTGGACATCAAAAACGACGGCCTGACCTATGACATCATTGCCGAGGCCTTTGAAAAGACCTACAAGGCCCGGATGCACATCCTCAACGACATCATGCTCAAGGCCCTGCCCGCCCCCCGGCCCGAGGTGTCCCAGTACGCGCCCAAGATGCGGGGGATGCAGATCCACCCCGACAAGATCCGCGAAGTCATCGGCTCGGGCGGCAAGGTCATTCAAAAAATCTGTGCCGAGTGCGGCGTCAAGGTGGACGTGGAGGACGACGGCCGCGTCTTTGTCTCCGGCATCGACCTGGCCGGGGTGGAGCGCGCCATCACCATCATCAAGACCATCGTGCAGGACCCCGAGGTGGGCGCCCTCTACAAGGGGGTCGTCACCCGGCTGATGAACTTCGGCGCCTTTGTGGAGATCGCCCCCGGCAAAGAGGGGCTGGTCCACATCTCCAAGCTGGACAAAGAGCGGGTGGAGAAGGTGGAGGACGTGGTCAACGTGGGCGACGTGGTGGTGGTCAAGGTCACCGAAATCGACCGCCAGGGCCGCATCAACCTCTCCCGCAAGGACGCGCTGGAGGAGATGGAGCGGGCCAAAAAGAAGAGAGAAGAGCAGCAGGAGCAGGGGGAGTAAAGCCCCCGCATCCCCGCCGCCAAAAAAGAGAGGGCCCACACAGCCGTGTGGGCCCTCTTTGATTGCCTGTTCTATACGATTTGTAATATACAATAAAATAATTACAAGTTTTCCTCCCCCGGCAGGGGCTGCAAGGGGGATCTGCCGTCGGGGAGGGGGCATATCTGGTAGAGGCGGTCGCTCAACTGCACACAGGTGTGGTAGGCGGACCAGTAGCACCCGCACAGCCGCTTCCAGCGCTTGGTCAGGAGGAAACCGGCGAGGGTGGCGGCCGCGCAGAGGCAGCTACACCCCCAAAAGACGTACCACCCCCAGCCGGGGAAGCGCAAAAACAGGAAAAAGCCTGCGCCGAGGCAGAGCAGGAGGGCGTATAAAACAGGCGTCCAACGCCAAAAGTGGGTGCGCCGTTCCAGCCGTTCGCGGGCCTGTTCGGCCGCCAGCAGCCGGGGGTAGACCTCCTCCCACCGGCGGCAGATGGCGTCCAGTTCCTCCCGCTGCGCCTGGGAGAGCTGCGAGACGTCCGGCCACTGCGACATGGGGCACACCCCCTTTCGGGCAGAAGGGGCGGTCAGTCCCGCGCCTTCATGATGGATTTGAGCACTTCCTTGAGCAGCCGCCGCTCGTGCGGGGTGAGGCGATCGACCAGGGGGCGGATGTCCTCCCCCCCGTCGGGCAGGCAGAGGTCCCCCTGCAAAAGGTACTGGGGGGAAACCGTGAGGTTGTTGCAGATTTTCAGCAGCAGGTCCAGTCCCAGCCCCCGCTTGCCGCTGAGGATCTTTTGCATGTAGGCGGCGGAGACGTCGCACGCCTCGGCCAGCGCCTCCACCGTCACCCCTTTGGCCAGCCGCGCCTCGTTGAGCAGCTTGCCGAACTGTGTCCGGTCCACCCGGTCCCACCCCCTCTCTGCCCGTTTGGTATAAGACTGCATGGGCCCCTGACCGCGCGCCGCGCCGCCGGGGCCCTTTTTCAGTATAGGAAATATTTTCCCCGCGGAGAATCGACAGACCGGCCTTTTTGCGGACAGAAAGGCCGCGGCGGTCCTTTTTTTGAAATCTGCTGAGACAATCCCCGCAGTCAATTCAACAGCATACAGGATTTGGGGAGACAATATACCAACGATTGAGGGTATTGCCGTATTTTTTGCCGGGTGTCCACCTCGCGAGTTATTGGGGAGAAAGCATACCGCCGTGGGTGATGGAAAGGGAGCAGGGAGGGAGATGCGCCCCTCTCTCCGCCAGCACAGTCCGTCTCATCCCCTCTTTTTTCACGGCATGGGGCGAGGTAGAGAGCACCTGTTTCACCCCTTTTTTCCAGCGTGCGATGGATATAACAAGATTCCGACAGTACACGGGAGCAAGGGTACCTCCCTCTGACAGAAAACGCCCCGGGAGCGCTTTTGCCGCCTTCCTTGCCAGCACTTCCCTGCATGGCAGAAGATAGACACCCCCTACATTCCCCCGAACAGTACACAGGGCAAAGGCCGCCTTCTCCTGGTGAGATCCTCCCGGCCATCCTGATTTCCTCCCATCCCCGCCCCCTCTGTGCGCGGAGGAAAAGTGGGGAGTGCCCCTTCCTCACCGCGGCCGCAAAGGCGCCCCTCCTCGCCGCCAAAGGGGCCACAGTACCCACGGAGAGGGAAAATCAGAAGAAAAAATTCCCACAAAATTTCGCGCGGCAGCGGCCATTTTGCGGCAAATCGGCAAAAGCGGGGGGCGGGATGAAAAATTTGGGGAGAGGGGATTGACAGATTGGGTTAGCAGCGGTAAACTATGAACTGTTCAAAAAAGTTAGTTAACGCTAACCAAATGCATTGGCCCTCGGTCCCAGGTGGGCCGCCAAAGAGGAGGGGAGGGGACATGATGCCCTTGACAATGGCAAAGGCGGGGGAGACGGTCACCATCCGCAAGATCACCGGCCGCGACGAGGTCCGCCAGCACCTGGCGGAGCTGGGCTTTGTGGTGGACACGTCGGTGACGGTGGTCAGCGAGTTGGCCGGCAACCTGATCTTGCAGGTGAAAGACAGCCGCATCGCCCTGGACAAGACCATGGCCATGCGGGTGATGATTTGAGAGGAGAGAGAGCCCGATGAAAACGCTGAGAGACGCCAAGGTGGGGGACACGGTCACGGTGGTCAAGCTCCACGGCGAGGGGGCGGTCAAGCGCCGCATCATGGACATGGGGATCACCAAGGGGGTGGACATCCACATCCGCAAGGTGGCCCCCCTGGGGGACCCGCTGGAACTCAATGTCCGCGGGTACGAGCTGTCCCTGCGCAAGGCGGATGCACAGATGATCGAAATCGGCTAGGGCGGCGGGCGCCGCCTGTTTTTCGGCCAAGCGGTTAGCTTGTGCTAATCGAGAGAGGGGGAGTACAAGAAATGGAGATAAAAATCGCCCTGGCGGGCAATCCCAACTGCGGTAAAACCACCCTGTTCAACGCCCTGACCGGCTCCAACCAGTACGTCGGCAACTGGCCCGGCGTCACGGTGGAAAAGAAGGAGGGCCGCCTCAAAGGGCATGGGGACGCGGTCATTCAGGACCTGCCGGGCATCTACTCGCTGTCGCCCTACACCCTGGAAGAGGTGGTGGCCCGCAGCTACCTGGTGGGGGAGAAGCCCGACGCCATCCTCAACATCGTCGACGGCACCAACATCGAGCGCAACCTCTACCTGACCACCCAGCTCATCGAGCTGGGGCTGCCGGTGGTGGTGGCGGTCAACATGATCGACCTGGTGCGCAAAAACGGCGACCGCATCGACCTCGCCAAGCTGGGCGACGCCCTGGGCTGCCAGGTGCTGGAGATGAGCGCCCTCAAGGGGGAGGGCGGCATGGCCGCCGCCGAGGCCGCCCTGGCCCTGGCCAAGGGCCACCGGGCGGGGGAACTGCCCCACGTCTTTACCGGCAGCGTCGAGCACGCCATCGCCCACATCGAGGAGTCCATCGCCGGGAAGGTGGACGACCGCTTCCTGCGCTGGTACGCCATCAAGGTGTTCGAGCGCGACGAGCGGGTGATGGAGGAGCTGCGGCTCTCCGCCTCCCTGAAGGCGCACCTGGAACAGCACATCGCCGACTGCGAGCAGGAGCTGGACGACGATGCCGAGAGCATCATCACCAACCAGCGCTACGCCTACATCAGCGGGGTGATCGAGCGCTCGGTGAAAAAGAAGCGGGCCAAACACAGCCTCTCGATTTCCGACAAGATCGACCGCGTCGTCACCAACCGGGTGCTGGCCCTGCCCATCTTTGCGGCCGCGATGTTTTTGGTCTACTACATCTCCATCTCCACGGTGGGGGACATCGTCACCGAGTGGACCAACGAGACCCTGTTTAGCGGCCTCATCTGCGGCAACCTGAGCGCCTGGATGGAGGGCATCGGCTGTGCACCCTGGCTGGTGGGCCTGGTGGTCGACGGCATCGTCGGCGGCGTGGGCGCGGTCATCGGCTTTGTGCCCCAGATGCTCATCCTCTTCCTCATGCTCTCGGTGTTGGAAGACATCGGCTACATGGCCCGGGTCGCCTTTATCATGGACCGCATCTTCCGCCGCTTCGGCCTCTCCGGCAAGAGCTTCATCCCCATGCTCATCGCCTCGGGCTGCGGGGTGCCCGGCGTCATGGCCAGCCGCACCATTGAAAACGAGCGCGACCGCCGCATGACCATCATGACCACCTGCTTCATCCCCTGCGGGGCGAAAATGCCCATCATCGGCCTGTTCGCCGGGGCCCTCTTCGGCGGCTCCGGGCTGGTGGCCACCTCGGCCTACTTCATCGGGGTGGCGGCGGTGATTTTTTCAGGCATCGTCCTCAAAAAGACCAAGATGTTCTCCGGCGACCCGGCCCCCTTCGTCATGGAGCTGCCGGCCTACCACGTCCCCGCGGTGGGGAACGTACTGCGGGCCACCTGGGAGCGGGGCTGGTCCTTCATCAAGCGGGCCGGCACCGTCATCCTGGCCTCCTCGGTGGTGCTGTGGTTCTTGCAGTCCTTCGGCTTTGTGGATGGGGTCTTCGGGATGGTGGAGGACAACAACACCTCCCTGCTGGCCTCCATCGGCAGCGCCATCTCCTTCCTCTTTGCACCCCTGGGCTTTGGCAGTTGGAAACCGGCCGTGGCCACCTTCACCGGCCTCATCGCCAAGGAGAACGTGGTGGGCACCTTCGGCGTTCTCTACGGCTTTGCCGAGGTGGCTGAGGACGGCGCCGAGATCTGGGGCAACATCGCCACCGACTTCACCCAGCTCTCCGCTTACAGCTTCATGATCTTCAACCTCCTCTGCGCCCCCTGCTTTGCGGCCATGGGCGCCATCAAGCGGGAGATGAACAGCGCCAAATGGACCTTTGCCGCCATCGGCTACATGTGCGGCCTGGCCTATCTCGCCTCGCTGGTGGTCTACCAGTTGGGCCTGCTCTTCACCGGCCACGGCTTTGGCGTCGGCACCGCCGCCGCTGTCCTGGCCCTGCTGGCCGCCGTCTACCTGCTGGTGCGCAAAAACCGGTATGACGACAACCCCCTGGCGGTGCGTTCGGTCACCGCCGCCTCGAAGAAAAAGGAGATGATTTCTTGAACGGACCCACTATCGTCGGCGCGCTGATCGTCTTGGCCGTCGTCGCCGCCATCGTCGGGCGGGGCATCTGGAACAGGAGACACCACCGGGGCGGCTGCAGCTGCGGCTGCGGCGACTGCCCCAGCAGGGGCCTCTGCCACCCCGACAAATAGACAAACAGGGGGACGCGGGCGGCAAAACCGCCGGCGCCCCTCTTTTTTGAAAGGAATATTTTCCCGGGAGACGCCGCCGCAATGGGGCCCTCGGGGAAGGGAGTGAGGACAGACGAGATGATGATCGACAAACGGCTGATCGGCGCTGTGCCGGACAGCAGGGGCCATGTGGCCCGAAACGTGCTCTACCAGTGGGGCGGGCTGTTGGCGAGTGCGGCCACGACCTTTGCCTTTGCCCGGCTGCTGGGCGGGCTGTTACAGGGGGTGGCCACCGGCGCCGACCTGGCCGCCGCCTGCGGGGTGGGGCTTTTGGCCATGGCGGTGCGCTGGCTCTGCACCGCCATGGCCGGGCGGGAGAGCTTTCTCGCCTCCCGCTCGGTGAAAAAGGCGCTGCGCCGCCGCATCTGCGACAAGCTGCTGCGGCTGGGGCCCTCCTACGCGCAGCGGGTCTCCACCTCGGAGGTGGTGCAGGTCGCCACCGAGGGGGTGGAGCAGTTGGAGACCTATTTCGGCGCCTACCTGCCCCAGTTTTTTTACAGCCTGCTGGCGCCTTTGACCCTCTTTGTCCTGCTCTTCCCCATCAGCTGGAAGGCGGCGGTGGCCCTCCTCCTCTGTGTGCCGCTGATCCCGGCGGCCATCGCCGCGGTGCAGACCGTGGCCAAGAAGCTGCTCTCCCGCTACTGGGGCCAGTACACCGCCCTTGGGGACACCTTTTTGGAAAACCTCCAGGGGCTGACCACCCTGAAGATCTACGGGGCCGACGGCCGGAAAAACGAGGAGATGGACCGGGAGGCCGAGCAGTTTCGCCGCATCACCATGAAGGTGCTGAGCATGCAGCTCAACTCCATCACCATCATGGACCTGGTGGCCTTCGGCGGCGCGGCCCTGGGGATGATCCTGGCCGTGGGCGAACTGGCGGCGGGAAATCTCTCCTTCGCCGGGTGCCTGGCGGTCATCCTCCTCTCGGCGGACTTCTTCATCCCCATGCGGCAGCTGGGCTCCTTCTTCCATGTGGCCATGAACGGCATGGCCGCCAGCGGCAAGATTTTCGCTCTGCTGGACCTGCCCGAGGACCCGCCCCGCCAGGGCCGTCTGCCGGGGGACGACTACACCGTCTGCTGCCGGGACCTGCACTTTGGCTACGAGCCGGGGCGGCCGGTGCTGCAAGGGGTGTCGCTGGACATCCGCCCGGGCGCGCTCACCGCCGTCGTGGGGGAGAGCGGCTGCGGCAAGAGCACCCTCGCCGCCCTGCTCACCGGGCGCTGCCGGGGCTATGGGGGCGAGGTGCGCATCGGCGGGGTGGAACTGGGCCGGCTCTCCGCCGAAGAACTGGCCCGCACCGTCACCTATGTGGGCTTTGCGGGTTACCTGTTTTCGGGGACGGTGGCTGAAAACCTGCGCATGGGCTGCCCCGAAGCCGACGACGCGGCCCTCTGGCGGGTGCTGGAACGCACCCGGATGGCCGACTTCCTGCGGGGGGAACAGGGGCTGGAAACCCATCTGGAGCCCCAGGGGGCCAACTTCTCGGGGGGACAGCGGCAGCGGCTGGCCCTGGCGCGGGCCCTGCTACATGACACCCCCATCTACATCTTTGACGAGGCCACCTCCAACATCGACGTGGAAAGCGAGAACGACATCATGGCCGAGATTCACGCCCTGGCGGGGAAAAAGACGGTCCTCCTCATCTCCCACCGGCTGGCCAATGTGGCCGCCGCCGACTGCATCTGCGTGCTGGAGGGTGGGCGGGTGGCGGGGCTGGGCAACCACCTCTCCCTGCTGGCTGAGGGCGGGCTCTACCGCGCCCTCTGGGCGGGGCAACAACAACTGGAAAGATTTGCGAAAGGGGGTGCGGCCCAATGAAGAAAAGGGGAAATTGGACGATTATGGCGCGGCTGATCCGGCTGGTGGGGCCCCTGTTGCCCCTGATGCTGCTGGCCATCTTGCTGGGGGTGGCAGGGTTTCTCTGCTCCACCTTCCTGAGCATATTCGGCGGCTGGGCGGCCCTGCAGGCTGTGGGGCTGAACGCCCCCTTTGCCCTGGGGACCCTCTTTGTCCTGGCGGCGGCGGCCGCCCTGCTGCGGGGCTTTCTCCGCTATGGTGAGCAGGCCTGCAACCACTACATCGCCTTTCGGCTGCTGGCCCTGATCCGCGACCGGGTCTTTCGAGCCCTGCGGCGGCTCTGCCCGGCCAAACTCGAGTGCCGGGACAAGGGAAATTTGATTTCGGTCATCACCTCCGACATCGAACTGCTGGAGGTCTTTTACGCCCACACCATCTCCCCGGCGGCCATCGCCCTCTGCATGTCGGTCATCATGTCCCTCTTCATTGGCAGCTACCACCCTCTGTTGGGGCTGGTGGCGGCTACCGCCTACCTGGTGGTGGGCGGGGTGCTGCCGGTGCTCATCTCCCGCCGCAGCGGCGGGGCCGGGGCGGCCTTCCGCAGCCGGTCGGGCGAGCTGGGCGGCTTTGTGCTGGACACCCTGCGGGGGATGGGGGAGCTGTTGCAGTACGGCCGGGGGGAGGTCCGGCTGGCGGAGCTGGACCGCCGCACCGACGAGTTGTCCCGCACCGAGGAGGGGATGAAACGCCAGGCCGCCCGGGGCAGCGCCCTGACGGGGGCGGTCATCCTCCTCTTTGACCTGGCGCTGCTGTCGGCTGCCGTCGGCCTCTACTGGGCCGGGCAGGTGGATTTCGGCGGGGTGCTGATCCCCTTCCTCGCCCTGTTGAGCTCCTTCGGGCCGGTGGTGGCCCTGGCCAACCTGGGCAGCACCCTGCAAAACACCCTCGCCGCCGGGGACCGGGTGCTGGACATCCTCGACGAGACCCCCCAGGTGGAAGAGGTCAGCGGCTGCCCGCCGGTGGCCTTTGACGGGGCCAGCTGTGAGGACGTCTCCTTCTCCTATGGGGACGAGGCAATCCTCGAACACCTGGACCTGCGCATCCCTGCGGGAAAGGTGTTGGGGATCTCCGGCCGCAGCGGCAGCGGCAAATCCACCCTGCTGCGGCTGCTGATGCGGTTTTGGGACGTGCAGGGGGGCGCAGTGCGCATCTCCGGGACCGACCTGCGCCAGATCGACACCGCCAACCTCCGCCGGATGGAGGGCTTTGTCACCCAGGAGACCCACCTCTTTCACGACAGCATCGCCGCCAACCTGAAGATCGCCAAGCCCGACGCCACCCGGGAAGAGCTGGTGGAGGCCTGCAAAAAGGCCTCGCTGCACGACTTCATCGAGACCCTGCCCCAGGGGTATGACACCCCGGTGGGCGAACTGGGGGACACCCTCTCCGGTGGGGAGCGGCAGCGGCTGGGACTGGCCCGCGCCTTTCTGCACGGCGCCCCCCTCCTGCTGCTCGACGAGCCCACCAGCAACCTGGACAGCCTCAACGAGGCGGTGATCCTGCGGGCCATCCGCCAGGAGCGGGGCGGGCGAACGGTGGTTTTGGTGAGCCACCGGGCCTCCACCATGGCCGTTGCCGACGAGGTGTACTCCGCCGAGCGGGGGAGGGCCAGTTGATGGGCCGGGTCCGGCCGGTGGGCGAAAAGCGCCGCCGGGAAAAGGAGATGGTGGCCGAGATGATCGCCCTCTACTGCCGGGGCCGCCACGGCAGCAGGGGAACGCTCTGCCCCCAGTGCGCCGAACTGGCCGCCTATGCCGCCGCCCGCAGCGACCGCTGTCCCTTTATGGAGGAAAAGACCTTCTGTTCCAACTGCCGGGTGCACTGTTACCAGCCGGAGATGCGCCGCCGCATCCGCGAGGTGATGCGCTACGCCGGGCCGCACATCCTCTTTCACCACCCGGTGGCGGCCGTCCGCCACACCCTGTCGACCCTGCGCGAAAAAAAGCGATTGGAGGGAGAGAGATGAAGATACTCTACCTGATTTTGGGCTTTCTCGGCCTGGGACTGGGGGCCCTGGGCGCGGCCCTTCCCCTGCTGCCGGCCTTCCCCTTTTTGATGTTGGCCGCCGTCTGCTTCGCCAAGAGTTCTCAGCGGCTCAACAACTGGTTTTTGCAGACAAAACTCTACAAGAACAACCTGGAGAGCTTTGTCCAGGGCCGGGGGATGACCTGGTGCACCAAGATCCGCATCATGGCCATCGTCACCCTGACCATGGCCTTTGGCTTTGCAATGATGGGGCGGGTGCCGGTCGGTCGGGTCGTCCTGGCGGTGGTCTGGGTCTTTCACATCCTCTACTTTGTTTTCGGCATCAAGACCCTGCCCGCCGGGGACGGCAGGGGGCGGGAGATACCCCTTGACTTTGCCGGGGCAGAGGAGGACGATGCCGCCTGAGGGCTGCTTTTTCTAAATCCACTTTGTCGCAGGGGGAGAGGGGCCCGGCCGGGCCCCTCTCCCCTCGTTTGCTCCCATCCTATTCCTCCCAGACCCCGTTGGCAGAAACTTCCCCGCCCCCATTGTGACGAAATCGTCACCCGCAGGGGGGCGGGGTTTGCTATAATAGAGGCAAGTTCGACCGCGGGGGACCTGTGTCGCCCCCGCGGGGAAGGGGGGAGCGCGGAGATGCGCATTTTGCTGGTGGAGGACGACCGCACCATCGCTGCCGGTCTCTGCTATTCGCTGCAGGCCGAGGGCTACCAGGTGGAGCACTGCACCACCTGCGCCGACGCCCTGCGGGGGGTGGAGGCGGGGGGCTGGGACCTGTTGCTGCTGGATCTGACCCTGCCCGACGGCAGCGGCTACGACATCTGCCGCCGGGCCAAGGCCCTGGGGGACACCCCGGTGGTCTTTCTCACCGCCTGCGACGAGGAGGTCAGCGCGGTGATGGGGCTGGACATGGGGGCGGACGACTACGTGACCAAACCCTTTCGCCTGCGGGAGCTGCTCAGCCGCATCAATTCGGTGCTGCGCCGCAGCGGCCGGGGCGGGGGGGAGACCTCCCTCGCCTTCGGCGCCCTCACCATCTGCCCCCAGCGCGCCCAGGTGCGCTTTGCCGGGCGGGAATTGGCCCTCACCGCCCTGGAATACCGGCTGCTGCTGACCTTTGCCGCCCACCCCGGGCAGGTGCTCACCCGGGGCCAACTGTTGGAGGGGATCTGGGACGTGGCGGGCAACTTTGTCAACGACAACACCCTCACCGTCTACATCAAGCGGCTGCGGGAAAAGCTGGCCGCCGCCGGGGACGAGGGGCGGATCTCCACCGTCCGCGGCCTGGGCTACCGAATGGAGGGGGAGTGATGCTGCGCGGCCGGGAGGGGAAGCTCGCCGCCGTCCACTTTGTGGCCCTCTCCGCCGCGGGGACGGCCCTCTGCTTTGCCGTCGCCCCGGCGGCCGGGTGGATCTGCCTCTCCCTCTGCGCGCTGCTGGGGGGCCTCTTCGCCGCCTTTACCCGGCGGCGCTACCGGGAGATCCGCCGCCTCTCCCAGTACCTGGCGTCGGTCTATTCGGGGGGCAAACCCCTGGACATCCGCGACAACCGGGAGGGGGAGCTGAGCATCCTCAAAAACGACCTCTACAAAATCACCTGCGTCCTCACCCGGCAGGCCGAGCAGCTCCACCGGGACAAGGACTACCTGGCCGAGGCCATGCAGAACATCTCCCACCAGCTCAAGACCCCCCTCACCAGCCTCTTTGTCATGACCGAACTGCTGCGCTCCCCCGACCTGCCGGCGAACAGGCGGGAGGAGTTCTGGCAGAGCACCGGCCAGTCGCTGGAGCGGATCCAGTGGCTGGTGGGCACCCTGTTGAAGTTTTCCCGGCTGGACGCCGAGGCCGTCGCCTTTGCCAGGGAGGAGCTCTCCCTGGCCGACCTCCTGGCCCGGGCGGCGGCCCCCCTGCGCCCGCTTTTAGAGGGGCGGCGGCTCTCCCTCTCCATCGACTGTCCCCCCGCCCTCACCTGGCGGGGGGATGGGGAGTGGACGGCCGAGGCCCTGGGCAACCTCCTCAAAAACTGCGCCGAGCACACCCCGCCCGGGGGCGACATCCGGGTGCGCTGCAGCGAGAACCCGCTGCACATCGAGATCGCCATCTGCGACAGCGGCGAGGGGATCGACCCCGGCGACCTGCCCCACCTCTTCGAGCGCTTTTACAAGGGCAAAAACGCCGCCTCCGACGGGGTGGGCATCGGCCTGGCCATGGCCAAGACCATCCTGCAGAGCCAGAACGCCGACGTGAGCGCCCGCAACCGCCCCGAGGGCGGGGCCGAGTTCTCGGTCAAGCTCTACAAGCAGATCGTCTGAAGGTGACCAAATGGTCACCGCCCGGGTCACCCCCGCGTCACCTGACAAAAGTAGAGTGGGGCCAGGCGGGGGAGCGTGCCCCCGCCGATCACCGGGCCCCGGCCCGCATGGGAGGAATGGTTTGATGGAACTGTTGCGCGTGGAAAACCTCTGCAAACACTACGGCGGCCGGGAGACCGGCACCGACGCCCTGAAGGGGGTCTCCTTCACCGTCGAAAAGGGGGAGTTCGTGGCCATTGTCGGCCCCTCCGGTTCGGGGAAGAGCACCCTCCTGCACATCCTCGGCGGGGTGGACCGCCCCACCTCCGGCCAGGTGCTGGTGGACGGGGCCGACGTCTACCAGATGGACGAAAACGCCCTGGCCATCTTCCGCCGCCGCCAAATCGGGCTGATCTACCAGTTTTACAACCTGATCCCCGTCCTCAATGTGGAGGAGAACATCACCCTCCCCCTGCTGCTGGACGGGCGGAAGATCGATCCCTTCCGGCTGCAAAACCTGGTGGAAAAACTGGGCCTGGGCGAGCGGCTCGGCCACCTGCCCAGCCAGCTCTCGGGCGGGCAGCAGCAGCGCGTCAGCATCGGCCGGGCGCTGATCGCCAGCCCCGCCCTGGTGCTGGCCGACGAGCCCACCGGCAACCTGGACAGCAAGAACAGCGGCGAGATCATCGGCCTGCTGAGGGACTTTCACCGCACCCTGGACCAGACCCTGCTCATCATCACCCACGACGAGCGCATCGCCCTGCAGGCCGACCGCATCATCGCCATTGAGGACGGGCAGATCGCCCGGGACGAGGTGATCCGCCGATGAACATCATCCACCGCCTCACCCTCAAAAACATGGCCCAAAACCGGCGGCGCACCCTGGTCACCGTGCTGGGGGTCGCCGTGTCGGTGGCCATGCTCACCGCCGTCTCCCTCATCGCCGTCTCCTTTTTGGACATGATGCAGCGCACCGTGCTGGCCGACACCGGCGACTGGCACGTCCGCTTCGAGGGGGTCTCCCCGGCGGCCCCCGCCGCCGTGCGCGCCGACAGCCAGACCGGGTCGGTCACCACCCGGGGGCTGCTCTCCTACGCCAAGCCGCCGGAGAGCCTGGACACCCAGCGCCCCTACCTGGCCCTCTGGGGCTACGACCCCTCCGACCAGTCGGCCGCCCGGGCCCCCCTCACCCTGGAGGAGGGGCGGCTGCCCGAGCGGGCGGGGGAACTGGTGGTCTCCCGCGCGTTTTTGGAGACCTCTGCCCTCGACTGGCAGGTGGGGCAGCAGGTGGTGCTGCCCACCGGCCGGCGGCTGGTCCCCGACGAACAGAGCGGCGAACTGTTGCCGGTCTCCCCCTCCTCCCCCGCGGTGGACGGGGAGCAGTGGCTGCCCGAGGGGAGCGAGCGCTACACCCTGGTGGGCATCGGCTCCTTCTCCACCGGCCTGGAGCCCAGTTGGAGCCGCAGCTACACCGGCATCACCTGTCTGCCTGACGGGTACGGCGGCCAGCTGGAGGTGTCCGCGTCGATGGCCCACCTCGACCGGGGGGTCTACGACTGGGGCGACCGTCTCTGGGAACAGGTGGGAGGCGCTCGCACCTACAACAGCGAGCTGCTCTTTTACATGGGCATCACCGACGACAACACCCTTTACAGCACCCTCTTCGGGGCCCTGGCCATCGTCTGCGGGGTCATCCTCGTCGGCTCGGTCAGCCTCATCTACAACGCCTTCGCCATCTCCCTGGCCGAGCGGGGGCGCACCTTCGGGATGCTCTCCAGCGTGGGGGCCACCCGCCGCCAGAAGCGGGGCAGCGTCTTTTTTGAGGCGGCCCTCATCGGGGCTGCGGCCATCCCCCTGGGTCTCTTCGCCGGCTGGCTGGGCATCAAGATCACCTTTGCCTGCATCGGCTCCATCGTCCAGGAGATGTTTCGCGCCGCCCAGCCCCTGCGGGTGGTCATCGCCCCGGCCGCCGTCTGCGCGGCGGTGCTCCTCTCGGCGGCGGTGCTCCTCCTCTCGGCCTGGGTGCCGGCCCAGCGGGCCTCCCGCATCCCCCCCATCGAGGCCATCCGCGGCAGCCGGCAGGTGCGCATCTCCCCCCGGCAGGTGCGCACCTCCCCCATCAGCCGCAAGCTGCTGGGGTTTGAAGGGGAGCTGGGGCTGAAAAACAGCAAGCGCAGCCGCAGCCGCTACCTGGCGACCCTCCTCTCCCTCTTTGTCAGCGTGGTGCTCTTTCTCACCGCCTCCACCTTTACCTATTACATGGGGCGCTCCTTCTCCATGACGGTGGAGGACGTGCAGTTTGACTACACCGTCAGCTTCCCCTACACCAGCGACAGCCAGCGCGACCGGCTGGCCGCCGGCATCCAGGCCCTCCCCGGCATCGAGGAGAGCGCCTGCACCCAAAGCCTGTACGGCCAACTGACCCTGCGCCCCGAACAGCTCACCGCCGAGGCCCGGTCGGCCATCTGGCAGCGGGGAGACGGGCTCTACCCCATGGGGATCCAGGTCTACGCCCTGGACGAGGCGTCCTTGCAGAGGTACTGCCGGCGCGCGGGGCTCGAGGCCGCCCCCCTGCTGGGCGAAAGCGGCAAGGGCATCCTCCTCTCGCCCCAGCTCTACCGGGTCGGACACGAGTTCCGGGAGCTGCGCCACCTGGCTGACCCCCTGGGCAGCGAACTGACCTTTGCCACCGGCGAGGTGGGGAGCCCCCAACTGCGCCTGCAGATCGCCGGGGTCTCCTCCGAGGCCCCCATGCCGGTGGCCGGGGCCATGGGCAACAGCTCCACCCTGGCGGTGCTGGTCTCGCAGGACACCTTTGCCGGCTGGCTAGACCAGATGGGGACCGACTCCCGCACCGCCTCCGTGATGGTGCGCGCCGCCGACCCCGACCTCTTTTACAGCCGCCTGCTCCAGTACCAGAAGGAGACCCGCAGTGAGTGGAGCGTCACCGATTTCACCCGCTACCGGGAGCAAAACAGTCAGCTCCTGCTGCTGGTGGAGGTCTTTGTCTACGGCTTTGTGGCCCTGGTGGCGGTGGTCTGCGGGGCCAACATCTGGAACACCGTATCCACCGGGGTGGCCCTGCGCCGGCGGGAGTTCGCCATGCTCCACTCGGTGGGCATCTCCCCCCGGGGCTTCCGGCGGATGATGCGCTGGGAGAGCCTCTCCTACGGGGTGAAGGCCCTGGCCCTGGGCCTGCCGGTGAGCGCCCTGCTGGCCCTGGGCATCTACAAGGTGCTGGAGCAAAACTTCGCCTTTGCCTTCTCCCTCCCCTGGGGGGCCTATCTGGCGGCGGTGCTGGGGGTGTTCCTGCTGGTGGGGCTGCCCATGTCCCTGTCGCTGCGCAAGCTCCGCCGCGAAAACGTGATGGACGCCCTGAAAAACGAGAACCTCTAAGGGCGCCCGGCATTTGCGCCCGCCCCCTGCCGGTGGTATGATGGGGCTGTGACCGGGCGGACCCCGGAAGAGAGGGAGGTTTTTTGTATGGACGTGTTGGAAGCCATCTACACCCGCCGCAGCATCCGCAAGTACACCGGCCAGCCGGTGGGGGACGAGGCGGTCAGGGCCCTGCTCAAGGCGGGGATGATCGCCCCCACCGCGGTGGACAACCGCGACTGGGAATTCGTCGTCACCAGGGAGCGGGCGGTGCTCGAGCGCCTGTCCGACTGCCTGGGCCACTCGGGGCTGATGCTGAAAGAGGCCCCCCTGGCCATCGCCCTCTGCGGCGACTGGGACCGGGCCTACCGCTGGGGCAGGGACTACTGGGTCGAGGACTGCGCCGCCGCGGCCGAGAACATCCTCCTGGCCGCCCACGGCATGGGGCTGGGCGCGGTCTGGCTGGGCACCTACCCCCAGACCGACAAGATGCGCCGGGTCGCCGAGACCCTGGAGCTGCCCGCGCACATCATCCCCTTCTGCGTCCTCTCCATCGGCTGGCCGGGGGAGACAAAGCCCGCCGCCGCGGACGAGCGGTACGACGAGGCGAAGATCCACATCGACCGCTGGTGACCCACCGGCGGGGGAGCCACCCCGGGCTTTTTGCCTGTCAAAAACAGAGAATTTTTTTTGGTATTTTTAGAAAGGCCTTTCGGCGGGCGGGGTTGCGTGGTATACTGGTGAAAATCGAGGGGCTGCCGCGGGTGGCCCCTCGCCCCGCAGCGGGCGGGGCAAAGGGGGGCGCGCAGGGTGAAACAGGAGATCGGCCGCAGGCGAAAAAATCTGCTTCTGCCCACCTGCGCCATTGCCCTGGCCCTGGTGCTGTCGGTGCTCTCCTTTGTCTCCTACCAGCGGGGGCTGCGGGCCACCCTCCTAAAAAAGACCGAGGAGGAGATGGCCCGCTACACCCACCAGAGCGGGGCGATGGTCTCCGGCCTGGTGGAGGACTACTTTGCCCAGCTGGACACGGTGGCCCTCTTCTGCGCCGGGAACGCCGGCCGGGACAACGACAACATCGTCGAGCTGCTGCGCCGGCAAAACAGCCGGGACGAGGACTGCAGGCTGGGCCTCTCCGACCTGGGCGGCACCCTCTACACCGGCACCGGGGTGCCGGTGGACATCTCCGGGCGGGATTTTTTTCAGCGGGCCGCCGCCGGAGAGCGGGTGCTGAGCCGGGTGCACGGCAGCTGTCTGGACGGCCGCTCCTGCGTGGTGCTGGCCATCCCCCTCTACGAGGGGGAGCAGGTGGCCGGGGTGGCCTATGCCGAGTACCCGGTGACCCACTTTACCGAAATGCTGGGCAGTGCCCAGTTTGCCGGGCTGGGGGCCACCATGGTGATCCAGCCCGACGGGGCCATGGTCTCGGGCTACGCCGGGACCGAGCGGTACGAGACCTTTTACGACGCCATCGGCCAGATGGACTTTCAGGGGGCAGACACCCTCGCCAGCCTGCGCGAGCGTGTTGGGGCGGGGGAGTCGGGGCTCTTCACCTACTACCGGGGCGGCAAGGCCCGCTACCTCTACTTTGAGCCCGCCGGGGTGGGGGACTGGACGGTCCTCTCCCTGGTCCTGGCCGAGTCGGTGGAGCGGCAGTTTTCCACCATCAACGGCCGCTCGGTGACCCTGATGGGGCTCAACCTGCTGCTCTACAGCGTGGTCCTCCTCTGCATCTGGCTGATCTGGCGCAAAAACCAGGCGGTGCTGCGGGCCAACCGCTGCGACGGGCTCACCGGCATCTACAACCGCGGGGGGCTGCGCGCCGCCGTGGAGCCCATGCTGGCGCGGGTGCCGGAAGGGGGGCGGGTGCACGCCTGCCTCTTCATCGACGTGGACGACTTCAAGGGGGTCAACGACCGGCTGGGCCACCAGGTGGGGGACCAGGTGCTCATCCAATTGGCGTCCTTGCTGCAGCGCACCTTCCGCCAGAGCGACGTGGTGGGCCGCTACGGCGGCGACGAGTTCCTGGTCTGGATGCGGGACGCCCCCTCGGCCCAGCTGGTGGAGCACCGGGCCGAGCAGCTCTGCGAGTCGGTGGCCGCCTGCGACGACTTCCCCACCTCCATCAGCGTGGGGGTGGCCCTCTGGCCGCAGGACGGCAGCGGTTACGACGAGCTGCTGCACGCTGCCGACCAGGCCCTCTACACCGCCAAAGGGGCGGGGAAAAACCGGGTCGCCTTTTTCCAAAATGCCGGGGAATCGGGGTAAAATAGTCTTGTTTTTTGAGAGAAAGGGCCGTATAATGAAACCATGTACACGGGACACGGCGGGCCGCTGTGTAAAAATGTTTGCTCTGCCCTTGGCGGAGCGCCGAGAAAAGAGGTCATTTGAATGAACAAATTGGCAACGCATGCCAAGGCGCAGCTGCAAAAAAAGACCGGCAAAAAGGGCTTTACCCTGGTCGAGGTCATCGTGGTGCTGGTCATCCTGGCGATCCTGGCCGCCCTGCTGATCCCCTCCATGGTCAAGTGGATCGACAAGGCCCACGAGAAAGAGGCCATTGTCGAGGCGCGGACGATTGTCATGGCCGCCCAGACCATCGCGTCTGAAGCCTATGAAAAAAATCCCGCTGCCACCGCTCTGACCGGTGCGCAGGAGGCCGAAGTGCTGGCCCTGGCCGACATCGGCGGCTCCTTCCCTGCAGGCTCCTCCATCACCATCGACGCGGGCAAGGTCACCGGTTTGACCTATCAGACGAAAAACAACGCCTACAAGGTGGTTTACAGTTCGATAGGGGACACCTATACCGTCACCAAGCTGTGACGGTGGTTCCCGCGGTCAAAAAACAGCGCATTTACTAGAAAGTGAGGGCACCCTTGCGGGACTTTCCCGCAGGGGTGTTCTGAGATAAGGGCAAAAATGCCCGAGAGGGGAGGGTCCGCCAGTGCCAGCTTCGTACTACGTCGCCTGCACCGTGCTGGCCCTCCTCCTCTTTGCCTTCGGCAGCGTCGTCGGCAGCTTTTTAAACGTGGTCATCTACCGGGTGCCCCAGGGCATCTCGGTGGCCAAAGGGCGCTCCTTCTGCCCCCGCTGCGGCAAGACCCTCCGCCCGCTGGACATGGTGCCGGTCTTCAGTTGGCTGGCCCTGCGGGGGCGCTGCCGGTCCTGCGGGGCCCCCATCTCCCCCCGCTACCCCCTTGTCGAGTGCGCCGGCGGGGCGCTGGCCCTTCTCTGTGTGGGGGCGCTGGGCCCCACCCCCCTGGCGGCGGTGGCCTTTGGCGCCCTCTGCGTGCTGCTGTGCGTCGCCTGCATCGACGCCGCCACCATGGAGATCCCCAACGGGCTGGTGCTGGCCCTGGCGGCCTTTGCGCTGCTGGCGGTCCCCGCCGCGCCGGGGGTGGGGCTTCTCTCCCGCCTCCTCGGCGCGGCCGAGATCAGCCTGCCCCTGCTCCTCTGCACCCGGCTGGTGCCCGAGAGCTTTGGCGGGGGCGATGTAAAGCTGATGGCGGCCGCCGGCTTCCTGTTGGGGTGGCGCGCCACCCTGGCGGCTGCCTTTTTGGCCCTGGTGGGCGGCGGGCTCTACGGGGTCTGGCTGCTGGCCACCCGCCGCGCCGGGCGGAAGAGCCACTTCGCCTTCGGCCCCTTCCTGGCCGGGGGGATCGGGGTGGCCCTCCTCTGGGGCGAGGGGCTCATCTCCGGCTATCTCTCCCTCTTTGGCTTGGCCTAGGGGGATTATCAAATCGGAAAGGGGGCGGGGCAGGTGCCCGTCTACCAGTACCGCGCCGCCGACAAGGGCGGCAAAATCACCGAGGGGGAGATGAACGCCCCGGCCGAGACCCAGCTGTCCGAGCGGCTGCGGGGCGACGGGCTCTTCCTCCTCTCCTGCAAGGAGAAGGAGGAGAAGACCGCCTCCTACCGGCTGCGGCCGCTGGAACTCTCCGAGTTCTGCCGCGACCTGGGCACCATGCTCGGCTCGGGTGTGCCGCTGCTGCGCTCGGTCTCCATCCTCATCCAGCGCGACCCCAAGGTGCGCATCAAGCGGGTCTACCAGCACCTCTACCGCTCCCTCCAGCGGGGGCTCCCCCTGTCGGAGGCCATGGAGGAGCAGACCGGCGCCTTCCCCGAACTGCTGATCCAGATGTACCGCGCGGGGGAGGCCAGCGGCCGGCTGGACCTGACCTCCCAGAAGATGGCCCTCCACTACCAAAAGGAGCACCGCCTCAACAGCAAGGTGCGGGGGGCGATGGTCTACCCCATCATCCTCCTGTGCCTGACGGTGGTCATCACCCTGGGCATCTTCCTCTTCGTCCTCCCCAACTTCTTCACCCTCTTCGAGGGGATGGAGCTGCCCTGGCCCACCCAGGTGGTGATGGCCATCAGCGGCGGGTTGGAGCGGTACTGGCTGTTCTGGGTCATCGGCGCGCTGCTGGCGGTGCTGGTCTTGGGGTTTGTGCTGCGCCTGCCCAAGGTGCGGCTGGCGGTGGACCGCTGCAAGCTGCGCCTCCCCCTGGTGGGCAAGCTGCTGCGCACCATCTACACCGCCCGCTTTGCCCGCACCCTCAGCTCCCTCTACGCCAGCGGGCTGCCCATCATCACCGCCCTGCAAAACGCCCGCGGCACCACCGGCAACCGCTACATCGGCGACCAGTTCGACGGGGTGGTGCGGCAGGTGCGCAGCGGCGGCGCCCTGTCCGACGCCATCGCCCAGGTGGACGGCTTTGACCCCAAGCTGGCCGCCACCATCCGGGTGGGGGAGGAGACCGGCAAGCTCGACGAGATGCTCGAGTCCACCGCCGAGTCCTTCGACTACGAGGCGGAGAGCGCCACCGCCAAGCTCACCGCCATCCTCGAGCCGGTGCTCATCATCCTCATGGCGCTGGTCATCGGCTTCATCATGATCTCGGTGATGCTGCCCATCTACTCCCTCTACGATCAGATCGGCGCCGGCGCCGGCAGTTACGGCGGCTGATCGAACCCGCTTTTTAAAGGAGAAAAAACACCATGGAATGTTCGGCATATATCGGCAACGAGGCCATCCACGCGGTGATGGGCCGGGCCGGGCGCAAGGGGGTGCAGATCGAGCGGGTCTGCTCGGAACCCCTGGCCCCGGGGGCGGTCATCGGCGGCGTGTTCATCGACGAGGCGGCCGTCAAGGCGGCCCTCTGCAGCCTCTGGGGCCGCAGCCACCTCCCCCAGCGGGGGGTGCGGCTGGTGGTGGGGGGGCGCTCGGTCTTCCTCAAGCGCTCGGTGGTCCCCACCCTCTCCCGCGGCAAACTGCAGCGGGTGCTGGTGGACGAGTTCCCCGAGGTGGAGGACCCCGCCGAGCTGCTCTACGACTACGCGGTGCTCACCCCCCGCCTCCCCGAAGGGGGCGGCGCGGTCCTCTGCACCGCCGCGCCCCGGGCCTTCATCCAGTCCTACCGGCAGCTGTTCGCGTCGGCGGGCATCGGCCTGCGCTCGGCGGAGCTGAACATCGGCGGCCTCATCAAGGTGGCGCGGCTCTCGGCCGCCCTGCAGCGGGAGAGCTGCGTGGTGGTGGTGCTCGACGACCTGGGCGTCGACCTGACCCTGCTGGCCGCCGGCGACTACCGGTTTTGCAACCGCTCCCGCCTGCTGGAGGGGCGGGGCACCCCCCAGTCCGCCGCCGAGATCGGGCGGCTGCTCTCCTCCATGGTGCAGTTCAACGCCTCCGAAAAGGGGGAGCCGGTCAAGCACGTCTACCTGGCCGGCCTTAAGGAGGGGGAGGAGGGGCTCTGCGCGGCCCTGGGCGAGAGCCTGGGCATCGCCGCCGACCCCTTCCCCGACTGCCCTGAAATCGCCGCCCTGCCCCGCCGCAGGGGGTGCCAATTCACCCTTGCCGAGCACCTGTACGCCGTGGGGGGACTGATTCGGACAGGGGGGATCTGGGGATGAAGGCGCTTCGCAAAAAGGACATCGACTACCTGGCCCGGCTGAAGGACGGACGGCGCAGCGGCCGCCCCATCCTCCGCATCGCCCTGCTGGCGCTCCCCTTCGCGCTGGTGCTGGGGGCCTTCGCCGCCGCCTTTTTCTACTACACCGGCGCCACCTCCCGCCTGAAAAGGGAGGACGCGCCCCTGCAGGCCTACCTGCAAAACCCGCAAAACCTCCAGCGGCAGAGCAAGGCGGTGGAGCTCTCCGACCAACTGGCGGGCTACACCGCCCGGCGGGACGCCCTCAAGAGCGACCTGGACGCCCTGGCCGGCTACCCCCGGCTCTACAAGGAGCTCTACCGGCAGGTCATCAGCCTCACCGGAAACGCCGTGCAGGTGGAGAGCACCTCCTTCTCCGACGAGACCGGGCTGCTGAGCCTGGAACTGTCCTCCTCCGGGGTGAAGGACGCGCCGACCTACATCCAAAAGCTGCGGGAGTCCGGCCTCTTCCAGGACATCGCCTACCGGGGGTATGGCGTGGACGAACAGGACGGCCGCTACCACTTCACCGCCGACTGCCTGCTGGCAGCCTCGGCCCAATAGCCGCAAGGAGGGAACGCCATGACCAAATTGACCCGGCGGGAGCGAACGCTGCTCTACGCCATGTTTCTCATCCTCTTTGCGGCGGGGGCCTTTCTCCTGGCGCGGCCCCTGGCCGCGTCGCGGGATGCGGCCCAGGAACAGCTCGCCCAGGACAGGGAGGCCGCCCAGCTGATGGAGCGGCAGATCGCTCTGGCCCAGACCTATGAGGGCCAGATCAGCGCCTGCAAAGAGGAGATCACCGCCCTCTCCGGCAGCCTGCCGGCCCCCATGGTCTCCAACCGGGCCGACCAGATGGTGACCAACCTGGCCCTCCGCCACCGGTTGACCCCGGTGAAGGAGACCATCTCCGACCCGGTGAACACCCCCATCCCGGTCTACCTCTCCCAGCCCGCCGAGCAGGGGAGCGCCCCCCAGGGGGAGGAGGAGGCCGTCGGCGCCCTGGTCACCACCGAGATCGAACTGCAGGCCTACGGCACCCTGTCCAACCTGCAAAACCTCCTGGAGGAGATCAAGGACCTGCCTGAACTGCGGGTCACCCAGTACAAGACCACCGTGGAGCGGGGCAAGGACGAGGCGGGCAACGCCTCCAGCCGCACCCTGTTCACCATCCACTTTGCCATCTACCAGTACCAGGAGGGCGAGTAGCCCCCAAACCGCCGCAGAAGGGAGGGATTTGCCGTGCGCGCCAAACCAAGAGAGCAGGGCTCCGCCATGCTCTGGTCGGTGCTGGTGCTGGCCATCATCGCCATCTTCGCCACCGGGGTGCTCACCCTGGCCCTCTCCTTCTCCCAGCGCAGCATCCAAAACGACAGCCGGCAGCAGGCCTACCTCACCGCCCGCTCGGCGGTGGACGCCCTCTCCTCCCAACTGCACGGGCTGGAGGCGGGGCAGTCCTCGGAACTGGTCCCCACCACCCCCGAGGGCATCCGGGTGGAGATCCCCCAGACCGAGGGGATGGGCAGCTGCACCGCCGTCATCGCCCGGCCGGAGGAGGGGGTCATCACCATCACCGCCACCGCCCGCTACGGCAGCCAGGAGCAGACGGTGGTGGGCCGCCTCACCCGGGAGGGGGGCGGCGACGGCGACCTGCCGGTCACCGACCTCTCCGGCTTTGTGGGCTTTGTGGGCGGCCGGTGGGTCGTCAGCGGCCAGTTGGAGTTGGAGGGCGACGTGGGGGACGAGGACGCCTCGGCCATGTACGTGCTCGAGAGCGTCGTTTCCGGCAGCCAGAAGGGCCACGTCCACGCCGACGTTCCCCCCGTTCTGGCCCCCGGGTACAGTTGGCCCAAAGAGGTGGGCTACGACGGCAAGAACCGGGAGCCGCTCAACCAGGAGATCACCGCCGCCCTCCCCCAGCTCACCTTCCCCGACGAGGGGGTGCAGACCCTCCCCGCCGGGGCCTGGCGCGCCACCCTCGGGGGCGGCCAGCAGTGGTACCAGTTCGAGGGGAGCACCTCCCCCTCGGTGCTGACGATCACCGGGGACCGGGACATCTACATCCGGGTCCGCCAGGGGCAGAAGCTCTATCTCAGCAAGATCGAGCGCGACGAGGACGCCGCTGACGTGCAGGTCTTTGTCCTGTTGGAGGAGGGGGCGTCCGGGGCGGGCGGCGTCTTTCAGACCGAGTACGGCTTTGAAAACCCCGACAACGCCCCCCTCTATCTCTGCGGCGGGGCGGGGACCAAGGTCAGCCTGGGCGGGTCCACCGAATTGACCGGCAGCATCTACTGCACAGGCGAGGTGGCGACCGGCCACAAGACCGAGCTGGAATACCGCCCGCCGGTCGCCGGCAGCGGGGGGGAGGAGCCCGGCGGCGGTGCGGGGGAGAGCAGCACCTTCACCGGGATGGTGGCCAACCACTGGTGGCTGGGCAGCTACACCTACACCTTCGGCACCTCGGAAACGCCCTGCGACATGGTGGTGCTGCAGGACTTTCGGGAGGTGGGCTCCCAAAACCGGGTGGTGACCTACCGCGCCCCTATCGTCAAATCGGGGGCCACCGGGGCGGGGGGCTACACCGTCCGCTGGAGCGTGGAGCCCCAGTGGAGCGAGAGCCCCGCCGTCCCCCGCCCCCGCCTGCCCAGCGGCCCTGCCGGCGGGGAGACGGCCTCCCTGCGGCTGGAAGCCGGCGGCACGGTGGAGATCGGCGGCGAGGGGGAGCACTGGTACCGCTGTGAGGGCGGCTGGCAGTTGGGCGCCACCGTCCGGGTGGTGGGGAGCGGCGACTGCTACCTCGTCGTCCCCGCCGGGCAGAAGCTGCAGTGCAACTTTGTCCGCCCGGCCACCGAGGGGGACGCCCGGGTCTTCATCGTCCTCGAGGACGGCACCTCCCCCTGGAACCAGACCACCTTTGAGACCGCCTACAACACCGAGTGGAGCCAGCCGGACAACCTCAACCTCTACGTGTTGGGCGGGGCGGAGACCAACTTCACCCTCTGGGGCGGGTTTGCCGGCGCCGCCTATGTGGACCACCTGCAGTGCAACCGGGCGGACATCCAGTTCCACTCCCGCCCCACCGAGGTGGGAAGACCCGTCGCCCCGAGCAGCGGCCGCTGGAAGCTGGTCCGCTACGAGGCGGCTTGACAAGAGAGAGGAGGGCGCGAAATGGCGCGCAGAGAGCGAGCAAAAACCGCCGCCACCGGGGGGATGACCCTGGTGGAGGTGGTGGTTTCCCTGGCGCTGCTGGCCGTTGTCGCCCTCATCTTGGTGACCGGCTTCTCGGCGGCGGGCAAGCTCATCCGCCGGGGGACCGACACCAAAAACAGCACCGACAAGACCATCTCCGCCCTGGAGATGCTCGCCGGCGGCCTCTCCCCCGCCGACGAGGTGGACAGCACCGAGGAGGAGAGCACCCTCACCTACCTCCTAAACGGCGCGACCCGCAGCGTGAAGGGCCGCACCATCACCGTCACCGACCCGGAAGACCCGGCCATCAGCCACCGGGTCTTTGTCCCCGATGCGCCGGCGCAGTAGGGGCCCGGCCGCCCGCCGCGGCTGGACCCTGGTGGAGGTGTCGGTGGTGCTCTTGCTGCTGGTGCTGGTGGTGGCCTTGGCGGGGGGGATGATCCTCTCCGGGGGCAACCTGCTGGGCCGCAGCGCCCAGTTGGGGGAGGAGAAGCTCATCGGCGACACCGCCTGCCAGTGGCTCTCGGGCAAGCTGCGCTACGCCACCGAGCTGCGCCTCGCCGGGGGGGACGACCTCTCCGCCCCCGAGGCCGTCTGGCTGGAGGAGGGCCGCCTCTGGTACCGAAACAGCGGGGAAGGGGCCCCCCAGCCCGGCCAGGGGATCGACTACTACGGCGACGCCTTCTACCAGGGGCGCACCCTGTCCGTCACCGCCGCCCTGCACGACCAGTACTACCTGGATCTGACGGTGCGGGTCCACCGCGCCGACGGGGCGCTCTGCTACACCACCCGCACCACCGTCAAGCTGCTCAACCTGGAAATCAGCGCCGCCCCGGCAGAGGGCCCAGCCGGCGCGGTCGAGGACCCGGCCTTCCTCTTTGCCAGCGGGCAGGGGGCGGACTGACCGGCCGCGGCCGCAACACAGAGGAAAAGGGGAGTATCCATGAAAAACATACCCATCGGCGAGGTGCTCAAGGAGTACGGCTACATCACCGAGGAGCAACTGCAGCAGGCCCTGGCGGCCCAGAAGCAAAACCGCAGCCGCCGCCTGGGCGAGATCCTCGAGGACATGGGCTTTGTCACCGAGCGCCAGAAGCTGGAGGCCCTGGGCCAGAGGATGGGGCTGCCGGTGGTGGATCTGGCCACCTACGAGGTGGACACCGACGCGGTGGGCAAGATCCCCAAGCAGTTGGCCCTGCGCCACGGGGTCATCGCCGTGGCCCAGCAGGGCGGCCACCTGGTGGTGGCCACCAGCGACCCCCTCAACTTCTACGGCACCGAGGAGGTGCGCCAGATCACCGGCCTGCCGGTGGACTCGGTGCTGGCCGAAAAGGCCCCCATCGACGCGGCCATCGCCCACTACTACGCCGAGATCGGGGCCAAGCTGGCCGCCGAGCGGGCCAACAAGGACGTGGAGCCCCTGCCCATCTCCCCCATCGAGGTGGAGGAGGGGGAGGGCGACGCCCCGGTGGTCAAGCTGCTGGCAAGCCTTCTGGACCGGGGTTACAACTCGGGGGCCAGCGACATCCACGTCGAGCCCTTTGAGCAGCAGACCTCGGTGCGGATGCGGCTGGATGGGGTGATCGTCGATTACGTCACCCTCTCCCCGGCCATCCACCCCTCCCTCATCACCCGCATCAAGATCCTCGCCGGGCTGGACATCGCCGAGCGGCGCCAGCCCCAGGACGGGCACTTTCGCCAGAAGGTGGACGGGCAGGACGTCAACATCCGCGTCTCCATCATCCCCACCATCTACGGGGAGAAGGCGGTGCTCCGCTTCCTCAACCAGAACACCCCCATCGACCGGGCGGGCCAGTTCGGGATGGACGACGACAACTATCAAAAGTTCTCCCAGATGCTCCGCTCCCCCCACGGCATCATCTATATGACCGGGCCCACCGGCTCGGGCAAGACCACCACCCTCTACATGATTTTGGAGCAGATGGCCGAGCGCACCCTCAACATCTCCACCATCGAGGACCCGGTGGAGAGGGACATCTTCCGCATCAACCAGATGCAGGTCAACACCGCCGCCGGCCTCACCTTCGACGCGGGGCTGCGGGCCCTCCTGCGGCAGGACCCCGACGTGATCATGGTGGGGGAGACCCGCGACAGCGAGACCGCCTCCATCTCGGTGCGGGCGGCCATCACCGGCCACCTGGTCTTCTCCACCCTCCACACCAACGATGCCCTCTCGGCCATCGTCCGCCTGCAGGACATGGGGCTGCCGGCCTATATGGTGGCAAACTCCCTGGTGGGGATCGTGGCCCAGCGGCTGGTGCGCAAGGTCTGCCCCCACTGCGCCGAGGAGTACACCCCCGACGAGACCGAGCGGGCCGCCCTGGGGGTCGACCTGCCCCGGCTGCGCCGGGGAAAGGGCTGCCACATCTGCGGCCACACCGGCTACAAGGGGCGCATCGCCATCCACGAGGTGGCGCTGGTCGACCGGCAGATCCGGCGGATGATCTCCGCCGGGGCCCCCATGGACGACATCACCCAGTACGCCCGCGAGAGCCAGGGGATGCGCACCCTGCGCGACAGCGCCCTGCAACTGGTGCAGAGCGGGGTCACCACGGTGGACGAATTCCTCAAGGTGACCTACTACGCCGACTGACACCGGCGCGAGACGAGAGAAACGAGGTTTTTGCAAGATGACCATTCAGGAACTGGTCGCCTGCGGGCGGCAAAACGGGTGTTCCGACATCCACCTCACCGTGGGGGCCCCGGTCCCCTGCGCCCTCCGCCGGGACGGCGCCCTCTTTCCCGCCCCCTTTTCCCTGGACAGCGGCGAGGCAGAGGCGCTCATCCGCGCCCTGGCCGAGGGCGAGCGCCCCGAGGGCCTGCGCCGGGGGGAGGACATGGACTTCGCCTTCGCCCTGCCGCAGGGGCGGCAGCGGGTCAACATCTTCTGGCAGCAGGGCCATCCGGCGGCGGCCATCCGCCTGCTGTCCGACCACATCCCCACCCTGGAAGAGCTCTCGCTGCCCCCGGTGTTGGGGCAGTTGGCCGACAGCCCCCGGGGGCTGATCTTGGTCACCGGCCCCACCGGCAGCGGCAAGTCCACCACCCTGGCGGCCATGATCCAGCGCATCAACTGCAGCCGCCCCGCCCACATCCTCACGGTGGAGGACCCGGTGGAGTACCTCTACACCCCCGAGCTTGCTACCGTCCACCAGCGCGAGGTGGGGCGGGATGTGCCCTCCTTTGCCGCGGCCCTCCGCTCGGCCCTGCGGGAGGACCCGGACGTGATCCTGGTGGGGGAGATGCGCGACTACGAGACCATCTCCGCCGCCGTCACCGCCGCCGAGACGGGGCACCTGGTCCTCTCCACCCTCCACACCACCGGCGCGGCCCAGACCATCGACCGCATTGTCGACGTCTGCCCGCCCCAGGCACAGTCCCAGATGCGCTCCCAGCTCTCGGCCATCCTGCGAGGGGTCATCACCCAGCAGCTGCTCCCCCGGGTGGGGGGCGGGCGGATCGCCGCCACCGAGGTGCTGGTGGGCACCGACGCGGTGCTCAACCTGATCCGCGAGAACAAGTGCCACCAGTTGGACACCCCCATGCAGGCGGGGGCCGCCCAGGGGATGCACACCCTGAACGCCGACCTGGCCAACCTGGCCCGCCGGGGCGTCATCGACCGGCAGACGGCGCTGCTGGCCTCCACCTCTCCCGCCAACCTGCGGGAATACCTGTGAGAGGGGGGCGCGCGGTGAAGGCGAAAAAACAGGCTGCCCGCAGGGGGCGGCAGGGCTTCACCCTGGTGGAGGTCATTGTGGTGCTGGTGATCTTGGCGGTGCTGGCCGCCCTCCTCATCCCCTCCATGGTGAAGTGGATCGACAAGTCCCACGAGAAGATCTGCCAGGTCAACCGCAGCGACATCGCCCGCTTCTACCAGGCGGCCCTCCCCCTGGAGCCGGAACTGCAGCGGGACAGTCAGAACGGCCAGGCGGACAAGGTGCTGCCCTTCCTGCGGGAGACGGGCTACGTGGAGGAGGGGATGAAGTGCCCCGACGGCGGGACCTATCTCTCCCTCTACGACAATGTGAACGGCGGGGTCATCTTCGTCTGCTCCAAACACCTGGGGGATGTGAGCGAGGCGGTGAAAAACCAGGTCAACACCGGCACCGTCTACGAATACGGCTCCAGCGCCCTGAAAAACTACATCGACATCATGGGGGACGATACCCTCAGCAAGGATGAAAAGCAGAAGCGGCTCAAGGAGCTGGGGATCGAGAGCATCTTTACCAACAAAGACCCCTCCCTCATCAACAACGAGAGCTTTCGCAACGCCGTCTACAAGAAAAACGGCGGCTGGGGCGAGTTGAAGGTGGACGTCCAGACCTTTTACGTCCAGCCCTACTACAATACGGTCAAGCAGGACAAGACGGAAAACTCCCTGGTGATTTTCGCCAACACCAACCCAAACAACAGCGGCAACTGGACGGCCAACTACATCTACAACCGCGACGACGGCAGCTGGTACCAGTGCGCCACCGGCTCCAAATCCATTAACGGCAAGAGCTGGAGCGACATCAAATACGACCTGGAAAATGAAAAGACCTATAATGGCTCCCCCCAGTGGGTCAAAGTCGACAAGGTCTTCGGCCTCCCCGACGGGACGGAGGGGGCGTAGGCCGGCAAAAGAGAGGGGTGCGCCCCTCTCTTTTGTGTTGCCGAAAAGGCGGCATCCTCTTCCCCCGCCACCAAAAGGCTCCAGGGCCGTCCCCCCCCCCTCCTTTCTGGTATTTGCTGTAAATCCGCCACTTTTCACGGTTTGTTCAAACAATCGGTTTGATTTCGCCTGCGCGGATTGGTATAATGAGGACGATCATAACGGGTCGGCTTTTGGCGCACAAAGGCCGCCCTTGCGCGGACCGGCCGGCCAGGGCCGGCCGTTTTCCGCACAGGCGGCGAAAGGGGGGACAGGCAGGTGTACGGCGACGGCAGAGAGCGAGACTACGCGCAGCAGACCTTCGAGGGCTTTCCCCCGCCGGAAGAGGGGGAGGGCTACTCCTATTCCGCCGGCTTTGGCTACCTGGGCGGCCCCCAGGAGGGAAAGGGCAAGGGCAGGGGAAAGAGCGAACTGCAGATCCAGGAGATCCACCGCCAGGCCAACATCCTGGGGTTCGCCATCCTCCTCTCCATCTTCCTCTCCAACGCCTCCTTCTTCCTGCTGACCCGGCTCTTCGCCCTCCTCTCCTCCGGGGTGGTCATCATGCAAAATGGGCAGGTGCTGACCAACCAGTTCCTCCACTACTTCATCCGCCTGCTGGTCTACCTGGCGCAGATCGTCATCCCCTACTGGGTGGTTTCCTGCCTCAACGGGTTCCGCCTGAAAAAAGACCTTCCCCGCGGCCCGGTCAAGGGGCGCATCCTGGTGCCCTGCACCTTCATCCTGCTGGCCATCGGCATTGTCGGCATCGCCTCGGCCAACGTTCTCAGCGGCCTGGCCTCCCAGCTGAACATCCGCTTTGTCAGCAGCACCGAACCAGCCATCACCTCGGTGCCCGCCTATCTGCTCTACTTCCTCTCCCTCTCGGCGGTCCCCGCCGTGGTGGAGGAGGTGGTCTTTCGCGGGGTGGTGCTGCAACCCCTCCGCCGCTTCGGCGACCGCTTTGCGGTGGTGGTCAGCGCCATCGTCTTTGCCATGGCCCACCAGAGCTTTGTCAAGGCCCCCAACATGTTCTTCGTGGGCCTCTTCCTGGGCTATGTGGCCATCAAGAGCGGCTCCATCCTCACCACCGCCATCCTCCACTTTGTCAACAACGCCCTCAGCCTGGTGCTGGCCACCTTGCAGACGGCGGTGAGCGCCTCCACCTACTCCCTGCTGCAAAACAGCCTCTTTGCCCTGCTGCTCCTGCTGGGGGTCTTTTCCATCGCCTACCTCTCGCGGCAGTACAGCGCCATCTTCGCCATTGAGGACTACGAGGACACCAACACCCTTACCACCAAGATGATCGCCTTCATCGGCTCGGGCGGCTTCGTCATCAGCCTCTGCATGGTGGCCTTCCTCATGGCCTCCCAGGCCCGCATCCTCTGATGGACAGGCAGTACATGGGCCTCGCCCTCGATCTGGCCCGCTGTGCGGCGGCCCAGGGCGAGGTGCCGGTGGGGGCGGTGGTGGTGCACCGCGGCCGGGTGGTGGGCTGGGGCTACAACACCAGGGAGCAGAGCAAAAACGCCCTGGACCACGCCGAGATCAAGGCCATCGACATGGCCTGCCGCAACCTGGGCGGCTGGCGGCTGCCCGACTGCGCCCTCTACGTCACCCTGGAACCCTGCGCCATGTGCGCCGGGGCCATCATCAACGCCCGCATCGACCGGGTCTGCTTTGGCGCGAGGGACGAGAAGTTCGGCGCCTGCGGCAGCGTGGTCGATCTCTTTTCCCAGCCCTTCACCTACTGCCCCAAAGAGGTGGTCCAGTTGATGGAGGAGGAATCCCGCCAGCTCCTGCGGGAATTTTTTGCCGGTCTGCGGGCCCGCAAGCGGGCCGAAAGGGAGAAGGGGCGGGAGGAATAACCCCCTTCTGCCTTGCACCAAAAAAGACCGCCGGTCGGTCCCATTCGGGTCGGCCGGCGGTCTCTTTCTGCCGCAAAAGGTTTCCCCTCTTTGACCGCCGAGCAGCAGAGCGGGGGAGCGATACATCTGCCGCCCGCCAAAATGGCGGGGGAAAAGCTGCCCCTCCACCCCGGTCTTGTAGGGCATGTCCATCCCCTGCAACCGGTGCTAGACAGCGACCTGGTAGAGCGGGGCGGCGTAGGTCGCGGTCCCTCCATCTTTGCAGAGGGTGCGCCTGGGAAAGAGGAGGCGCTATCAAAGCAATAATTACAATTCGTATAATTTACTTATTTTTCAACTGAATATCCCCCGCGCAAAGGCCTTTTTCAGGAGTTCCTGGCGGAGGTGGGGCGCCCCGCTGAGGTGGCGAAAGATCACCGCGGCCGAGATGAGGGTGCAGCCCGCGGCGATGCACTTGTTGGGGCAGAGGAGAAAACTCCCCCCGGCGAAGAGGGAGAAGGTGGCCAGGGTGCGCAGCCGGTGGTCGGGGATCACCGCGATCAGGGAGAAAAAGAGGTAGAGGGCCGCCAGCCAAAAGACCACCAGACTGCCCGGAAGCAGCCCCAGCAGGGCCCCGAAGCTGGCGGTGATGGCCTTGCCGCCCCGGCCCTGCCGCCAGGGGGAGAAGGCGTGCCCCAGCACCGGCGCCGCCAGCACCAGGGAGAAGAGGAGCCGCTCCTGGGTGGGCAGCCGCGAGGCCGCCCAAAAGACGGGGAGGAACCCCTTGGCCAGGTCGCAGAGGACGCAGAGCACCCCCACCCGCGGCCCGGCCAGCAAAAAGGCGTTGGCCGCGCCGGGGTTGTGGTCGTCGCTGTCGGCGACGATGTCGATCCCCCGCAGCCAGCGGGGCAGCAGGGCGCTGTATAGGATGCTGCCGGACAGAAAGCCCAGCAGGGCGTAAAAGAGATAGGGCAGCACAGCCGGTTTCCTCCTCTCTAAAAAGGGTCGTCTAAAGGTCGTCTTCCGCCATCCGGCGGACGATCTCCTCCGCCGCCCGCGGGTTGCAGTTGGCCGCCTGGGCCGCGGCCATCGCCTCCCGGCGGGCGGGGTCGCCCAGCAGCCCTTCCGCCGCCTCGGCGGTCTCTTCCGGGCCGTCGGGGCAGAGGGACATCCCCCGGCTGCTGAAGAAGGCGGCGTTCTGGGTCTCGCACCCGGGGATGGGGGCGGTGTGGATGAGGGGGATGCGGTGCACCGCCGCCTCGGTGCTGGTCAGGCCGCCGGGCTTGGTGAGGAGCAGGTCGCAGCCGTCCATGTAGAGGGGGACCTGGTCGGTGTAGTCGAGGACCACCGCCCGCGGCTCCCCGGCAAAGCGCTCCCTCAACTCGGCCTTCAGCCGCTCGTTCCGGCCGCCGAAGAGGTAGACGCGGCGGCGGTCGCTGCCCCGCTCCAGCAGGGCCTGGGCGTACTCCCCCGCCCGGCCAAAGCCCATGCTGCCGGTCATCACCAGGCAGACCTGGCTGTCGGGGCCGATGCCCAGGGCGGCGCGGGCGGCCCCCCGGTCGCCCGGGTGGGAAAACCGCCGGCTCACCGGGATGCCGGTGGCCGCCAACTTTTCCCGGGGAAGCCCCTTCTGGGCAAACTCCTCCGCCAGGTCCCGGTGGGGGATGAAGTAGGCGTCCAGCTCGGTCTCCTCCCAAAAGGGGATGCAGGTGTAGTCGGTGGCGATGCCATAGCAGCGCGCCGCCAGCTTCCCCCGCCGCCGCAGGCTGGTGAGGGCCTCGGCCGCGAAGAGGTGGGGGGTCAGCACCCGGTCAAACCCCTGCTCCTCGATGTAGCGCAGCAGGTTGTCTGCGTAGAGGGTGTTGGCGAAATAGACCGGCGAGTGCAGCCGGTCGGAGCGGATGGCCTCGCCCGCCCGGTAGAGCCACTGGAACACCAGGGGGGAGCGGGTGGTGATCTTGACGTAGGCGTTGGACACCACCCGCGAGGTGCGCTGCCCGGCAAAGAGGAGCACGTCCTTCATCTCGCAGGGGACCCCCTGCCGCCGCAGCTCCTCGAGCACCGCCCGCCCGGCGGTGTTGTGCCCCTGCCCGGTGTTGCAGGACAAAATCAGTACCTTCACCCAATCCCTCCCCAATTTGTTGCCGTTTCTGTGCCTTTAGTATAGAAGCCTCGTCCCCGCTTGTCAATCGGCGGCGAAAAAGGGGAGGGCCTGCCGGTTTGCCGCCCGACAGGCCCTCCCTCAAATCTGCTTTTTTACTTTCCGAACCAGGAGAAGGGGGCGCGCCCCTTCCAGCGGCTCCAGGCCGTCTTCTTCACCGGCGGCGCCGGCTTGGCGGCAGCGGTCACCGCCTCCTCCATGAACAGCTCCTGCGAGCCCACCGGCCAGTCGGCGGGCGGGGTGCGCTGCAAGTAGGTGCCGTCGGCCTGCTGCTCCCTGCCCTTGACGTTGTCGCCCAGCATCACGTGCACCATCTGCAGGATGCGGGCCTTGAGCTCCTTGTCCTGAATGGGGCAGGCGATCTCCACCCGGTGCTCGGTGTTGCGGGTCATCATGTCCCCCGAGCCGATGTAGACCCGGGTGAACTCTCCGGTGCCGAAACAGTAGATGCGGGAGTGCTCCAAAAACCGGCCCACAATGCTCACCACGCTCACGTTGTCGGTGAGGCCGGGCACCTTGGGGGTCAGGCAGCAGATGCCCCGCACGATCAGCTGCACCTTCACCCCCGCCTGGGAGGCCTCCACCAGTTTGGCCATGATCTCGGTGTCGGTGAGGGAGTTGCACTTGATGGTGATGCCGCAGGGCTCCCCGGCGCGGCAGTTGGCGATCTCCTCGTCCATCCGCGCGAGGATACTCTGCTTAAAGCTCACCGGCGCCACCCAGAGCCGATTGTAGTGACCGAAGAGGTTGCCCATGGCCATGTTCTTGAAAAACTCCACCGCGTCCTCGCCGATGGAGAGGTCGGGGGTGATGATGGAGAGGTCGGTGTAGAGCCGGGCGGTCTTTTCGTTGTAGTTGCCGGTGCCGATTTGGGTGATGGTACGGATGCGCCCCCGGTCCCGCAGGGTGATGAGGCAGATCTTCGAGTGCACCTTGTAGCCGTCGGTGCCGTAGATGACGTGGCAGCCCGCCTCTTCCAGCCGCTGGGCCCACTCGATGTTGTTCTGCTCGTCAAAGCGGGCGCGCAGCTCCATCAGCACCGTCACGTCCTTGCCGTTCTCCGCCGCGGCGATCAGGTATTCCGCCAGCTTGGACTGGCGGGCGATCCGGTAGAGGGTGATTTTGATGGAGAGGACCGAGGGGTGGTAGCTGGCCTCTTTGATGAGGTTGAGAAAGGGGTTCATGCTCTCAAACGGGTAGGAGAGGAGGATGTCCCGCGCCAGGGCCTGGCGCAGCATGCTCTCGCCGGGGTCCACCAGGGCCGAGCGCTGGGGGGTGAAGGGCGGGTCCAAGAGCTCCAGCTTCTGGGCGGGACTCAGCTTCCCCTCCAGCGCAAAGCAGTAGGAGAGGTCCAGCGGCGCCCGGGAGAGGAAGACCTGGTCGCGGCCGATGTGCAGCTTGCCGCAGAGGTACTTGACGAACCGGTCCCCCACCTGGCTCTGCAGTTCCAGCCGCACCGGGGCCAGCCGCAGCCGCTTGCGGATCACCCGCTTCATGTGCTGGCGGTAGTCGATGTCCTCGTCCAAAAGGCCGGCCTCGGTGTCGATGTCGGCGTTGCGGGTGACGCAGAGCACCGTCCGCTCCACCACCTCGTACATGTCAAAGACCAGGTGGGCAAAGTGGCAGAGCAGGTCCTCGGTGAGGACAAAGCGCAGGGCCTTGTCCTCTGCCGGCTCCAAAAAGGTGATGCGCTCCACCATGGGCGGCAGGGGGATGATGCCAAAACAGATTTTTTCCTTGTGCCGCAGGGTCACCGCCACGTTGAGCTGCTTGTTGCCGATGTGGGGAAAGGGGTGGCGGTTGTCGATGATCTGGGGGGAGAGCAGGGGCAGGGTATTCTTGAGAAACTGCTTCTCCAGGTGCCGCTGCTCCTTCTCGGGCAGATCCGCCACCTGGCAGCGGGCGATCCCCTTTTTGGACAGGGCCTTGGCCACCGCCTCAAAGGACCGGTCGCGCAGCCGGTAGAGGGGCCCCACCGCCGCAAAGATGGCGGCCAACTGCTGGGCCGGGGTCATCCCGGTCTTGGTGTCCCTGCTGTCCGGCGCGGCCAGCAGGTAGTCGGTGATACTGCCCACCCGCACCATGAAAAATTCGTCCAGGTTGGTGGTGAAGATGGAGAGGAACTTGAACCGCTCCAACAGGGGGGTGGCCTCGCAGTTGGCCTCTTCCAGCACCCGCTCGTTGAACTTTAGCCAGGACAGCTCCCGGTTTTGCATACAGGGGGCCAGCTCGCTTCCCTTCATCCCTCTTCACACCCTTTTTTGGTCTGCAGCATCCGGTCGATGAGATAGCCCTCCCGCACGCCGCTCTGGCTGATGGCGATCTGCTGGCAGCCGAAGGCGTCCACCACCTCCCGCAAGATCATCAGCCCCGGCTGGATGCTGAAGATCCGCTCGGGGACGATGCGGTAGACGGTCTGGTAGAAAAACTCCTTGTCCCGGACCATCTTGCACAGCTTCTTCACGTTTTTGGCGGGCACCTCCCGGGCGTCGGCGGGCAGGCCCAGCAGCTCACAGCTGAGCTTGTGCAGCGCCCGCAGGGTGCCGCCCACCCCGCACATCTGGGGCAGGGTGTCCCTCCCGACCCAGTCCACCTTGCCCATGGCCTTGCGGATGACGCCGCGCACCTGGTGGCGCTCCTTGTCGCTCATCAAAAGGCCGTCCACGTACTTGGCGTGCAGCCCCAGCGACCCCACCGGCAGGGAGCAGAGGTGCTCGATGGCCCCCTCCTTGCTCACCACCAGCTCGGTGGAGCCGCCGCCGATGTCGCAGAGCAGGCCGGTCCCCATGGGCATGGCGTGGTTGACCCCGATGTAGTCCAGCCGGGCCTCCTCCTCGCCGGTGAGCACCTCGGGCGAAAGGCCGGTCTCCCGCCGAATGGCCTCCAGGGCCTTGTCCCGGTTGCCCGCCCCCCGCAGGGAGGCGGTGGCAAAGACCCCGTACTCCTCGATGCCGAACCCGGCGAACACCTCTTTGTACCCGGCGAGGATGGCGCAGGCCTTGCGGATGCCCGCCTCGGCCAGCATCCCGTCTTTTTTCACGTATCCCGCCAGGCCGGCCATCTCCCGCTTGTTGATGAGCTGGGTGATCTCGCTGCCCTCGCACTCGTAGATGGAGAGGCGGATGGAGTTGGAACCGATGTCGATGACGCCGTACTGCAAAGTGGTATCCCCCTTTAAATGACAAACCCTGTTTGCCCCATTTTATCATATTATGGGCTGGTTTAGGTAAATTTCTTGTAATATTTTCAGGGGGCTGCCCGGGTTTCCACCGCCTGAGGGGCCCTGTCCATCCAGCGACGCGCCTCCTCCAGGGAGCAGATGCCGCCCCGGGCCCCCAGCACGGTGCAGGCGCGGGCGGCCATCCCGTTTGCAAAGCGGGCGCAGTCGCCCAGCGCCCAGCCGTTGACCCGCGCCCAGAGGAAGGCGGCGCCCCAGGTGTCCCCGGCGCCGGTGGTGTCCACCGGCGTCACCGGCAGCCCGGGGCAGGCGATGGTCCGCCCCGGGGTGTGCACCCGGCAGCCGCCGGGCCCCAGGGTGACGGCCACGAACTCCACCCCGCCGGCAAAGAGGTCTTTCAGGCAGGCCCCCTCGCTGCGGTCCCCCCGAAAGGCGGCAAACCCCTGTTCGTTGAAGGTGAGCCCGTCGGCCCGGCGGAGGAAGCGGGGGTCGTTGTCCTCGGCCACCACCCCTTCCACATCCAGGTAGAGCTTGGCCCCGGCGGCCCGGGCCCGGTCCAGCACCGCCTCGGCGTCCTCCACCTGCTGCAGGGTGCGCACAATGGTGTAGATCCAGGCCGCCCCGTCCAGCAGCCGCTGGTGGCGGGGGGTGATGCGGCGGGGGGCGCGGGCGGTGTCCACCACGCAGACCACCCGCTCGCCCCCCTGGGTGACGATGATGCACTTGGGGTCGGCCATGCCCGGGTCGTGGAGGGTGTAGGAGGTGTCGATGCCCTCGGCCTCCATCGCCGCGCGCAGCTGGCGGCAGACCGGGCTGTCGCTGAGGGAGTCCACCAGGTAGCACTTCTGTCCCAGCCCGGCGGCCACCCCGGCGGCGTTGGCCACCATCCCCCCAACCAGGTTTTCCACCGGGCGCAGCATCATCTTGTCCCCCATCTCCCCCCAGTGGTCGGTCTCGTAGTACTCGTCGATGCAGGCCTCCCCCAAAAAGACCAGGTAGGGCGCGTCTTGGCGCTCCATGGCGATCCCCCTTTTCTCGCTGTGCGACAGGGGGCGCCGGCTCTCCAGACAGCCGGCGCCCCCTCTCTCGCATCCGTCTTACCGCTCGGCGGCGACCTCCGCCAGCCGGTCGGCCAACCCGCGCAGGTCGTAGCCGTTGACCCGGTCGATGACCTCCAGGTAGTGCTCCGGCAGGGCCCCGATGCCGCTGTGGGCCCCGGCGATGCTGCCCACAATGGTGGCCACCGTGTCGGTGTCGCTGCCGATGTTGACCCCGGCCAGGGTCGCCTCCACCGGGTCTGTCGCTTATACACATCTAGATGGGTATAAGGAAGAGGTGGGGGCGGCGGCGATCCAGATGCGCCGCTCCACCGAGGGCCCGGCCAGCCGGGCGCCCACCCGGCCGCCCTTCTCATACCCCTTTTGGGCCCCGTAGGCCCCCGCCTTGACAATGGAGAAGAGGTCGGCCCCCTCCCGCACCGCCTCGGCGCAGGCCGCCGCCACCGCGCAGGCCCCCGAGAGGGCGATGTCGTAGGGGTGGGTCGGCAGGCAGATGGTGATGGCGTCCTCCACCGCCCGGTCCCAGTCGCCGGGGTTGACATAGCCCACCGCCTCGATCTTCATGGCTCCGCCGTTGGAGGCCTTGGAGTTGTCGCAGGCCAGAAAGGAGAGGGGGGCCTCCATGGGGGTGCCCAGCATGGCCATCACCGCGGCGCGGGTGGTGGGGCCGGCGTACCGCTCGAAGTAGTCCCCCAGGCCGTGCCAGCGCACCAGGGCGTCCTTGGCGCAGGCCTCGTCGATGACCCCTCCGCGCTCGGCAATGGCCATGGCGGTGCACCAGGCCAGGGAGAAGTCGTCGGTGACGGTGCCGGCCTTGGCCCCGCGGGCAAAGGTGTCCTCGGGCGCGTCGATAAAGTCCCGCACCGGGCCGCCAAAGCGCTCCTCGATCAGCGCCGTGGAGCGGGTCTCGGTGGCGGCGCCGATGGCGTCTCCGGCGGCGGCCAATACCAGGCCGCCCAAAATGCGTTCGTTCAGGGTCATCTGTAATGTCCTCCTCGCTTTTGGTTCCCCTCCCCGCTCGGTGGGGCAGGGGGTCAATATCCGATGTAGAGCCGGTACCGCCCGCCCGTCAGCTTCTGGGCGTAGACCCAGTAGGAGGTGTTTCCCTCCCGCTTGATGTGCTGGCAGTACCCCTCGATGTCCTGCTTCTTGTAGTCCACCTTCCACTGCTCGGTGATGGGGAAGGTGGCGGTGATGGGGGTGTCCCAGGAGCGGTTGTCCGGATTCCCGTCCGGGTCCAGCTCCAGCCCGATGCGCTGGCCGTACTCCTTGGCGTAGGCCACAAAGTAGTCGATGTCGTAGGACTTGACCGGCTCGGGCTCGGGCGCAGGCTCCGGGGCGGGGGTGGGTCCCGGCTCCGGCTGGGGCGCGGGTGTCGACTGGCCGGCGGAACTCCCCCCCTGGGAGGGGGCCTTTTGCCCTTGGGAGGGGGAGTTGGTCCCCTGCGGGTCCTTCTCCGCCGCGCCGCCGGTCTGCGCCGGGGCGCTCGGGCCCGCAGCGGCGCTCTCCCCCTCTGGGGCGGTGGGCTCTTCCGGGGCGGTCCCCCCTCCGTCGGGGGGCCCCTCCCTCTCGATTTCCGCCACCGCCCCGGGGGCGGTCGGGCAGGCGGCCGTCCCCGCCTCCCTTTTGGCGGAGCAGCCGCCCAGGAGAAGGGCCGCCGCCAGGAGGAGGGCGGCCCCCCGCCTCGCCCGGTTTGTCACCTCTATCCCCCTTGCCGCGGCGCGGCCGTCACCGCTGGGGCGGCAGCGGGTGCTCCTTGACAAAGGCCTCCACCTCCTCCAGGGTGGCGATGCCGCTGCGGCTGCCCACCATGGTGACGCAGCGGGCGGCGGCCGCGGTGGCGAAGGCGGTCACCTTGGGCAGGCACCAGCCCTGGGTCAGCCCGTAGACAAAGGAGGAGTTGAAGGTGTCCCCGGCGCCGGTGGTGTCCACCGGCTTGACCGGGCAGGCGGGCTGGTTGACGATCATCTCCTTGGAGTAGACCGAGCAGCCCTCGCCCCCCTTGGTGATGACCACCATCTTGGCCCCGTTTTCCAGCAGGGTCTTGCAGTAGACCGCCTCCTCCTTGCCGTGGGCCATGTGGGCAAAGTCGTGGTCGTTGACGAAGATGATGTCGCAGAGCCCCAGGTATTTCTGGTGGCGCTCGTCGTCCTCATAGCTCTCCAGGTCATAGGTCACCAGAGCCCCGTGTTCGCGGGCCTCGGCAATGGCCTCGTAGCCGTTTTCGTAGAGCTCGATCTTGTTCATGGTGGTGTAGATAAAGGCCGCCCCGTTGAGCAGCTTCTGCTGCTCGGGGGTGAAGCGGAAGGTGCAGCCCTCGTCCAGCCCCACGAAGATGGTCCGCTCCCCGCTGTCAGTCAGGTAGATGTTGCAGACCACAATGGTGTAGTCGTCGTCGTAGTTGTGGTGGCTCAGGTCCACCCCCGCCTCCCCCAGGGTCTTGAGGATGAAATCCCCCTCGGGCGAGTGGGTGGTGGTGCCGATGAGGTAGGTGTGGCGGCCGTATCCGGCCAGGGTGGAGCTGGCGTTGGAGATCATCCCCCCCACATAGTCCCCCATGGGCCGGCAGAGGATCTGCTCCCCCAGGTCGGGCCAGCGGGAGAGGGCGTAGTAGTGGTCCACGCCGCCGTCCCCCACGGCGACCACATAGCGCTCGGGATTGACGATTGCCTCGTTCATGGTTTGGTTCCCCTTTCCGTTATCCGTTGTGATGGGCCGGGCGCTCACCGCTCCCCGGCCAGGCAGCGGGCGACTTTTTGGGCCAGTCCCCACAGGTCGAATTGGTTTTGTCTCTCGATGAGGTCGATGTGCGCCGGGGGGATCTCCCCGGCCCCGGCAAAGGCGCCCGCCATGGCCCCGGCGATGGTGGCGATGGTGTCGGTGTCCCCGCCGATGTTCACCCCGCCGTAGACCGTCTCCATCACCCGGCCCTGGGCGGCCGCCAGCAGGCCGAAGGCGGCGGGCACCGCCTCCACCGTGGCCAACCCGTTGCCGATGAGATCGCGGATCTCCGCCATCCCCGCCCGCCAGTCGCCGGCGTGCCGCCGGCCGATCTCCCAGGCCACATGAAAACCGCCGTAGCGGACCGCTAGACGGGAGGCGATCTCGGCCCTGGCTCTTATACACATCTAGATGGGGATAAGAGGCAGGCCGAGCCGTGGCCGTCCGCCGGGGCGACTGGATGTATCAGTTTACCTACAAATCAGGCGTCCCGCCGCAGGCGGGCCGCCGGGAAAATAAGCGGAGGGAATGAATATGGGTCTTATCAAAGCGGCAACCGGCGCCATCGGCGGCGCCCTGGCGGACCAGTGGCTGGAGGCGTTTGAGGCGGGCGACATGGGCGACACCACGGTCATGGCCCCCGGCGTCAAACTCCGCCGGGGCGACCGGCGGGACAGCAACTACAAGGGCACCGCCCAGGTGGTCTCCAACGGCTCGAAGATCATCGTCAACGAAAACCAGTGCATGCTCCTCGTCGACGGCGGCAAGATCGTCAGCTACACCGCCGAGCCGGGCTACTACACCGTCGACAACTCCACGGCCCCGTCGGTCTTCAACGGCCAGCTGGGCGACGCGGTCAAGGAGACCTGGGAGCGCTTCAAGTTCTCCGGCTCCACCCCCCTGCAGCAGAAGATCTACTTCATCAACATGCAGGAGATCAAGAACATCGCCTTTGGCACCGTCAACCCGGTCAACTACTTTGACGAGTTCTACAACGCCGAGCTCTATCTGCGGGCCCACGGCTACTTCTCCATCCGCATCACCGACCCCATCAAGTTCTACCGCGAGGCCATCCCCCGCGACGCCCAGCACGTCAATGTGGAGGACATCCACAAGCTCTACCTGTCCGAGTTCCTCACCGCCTTCCAGGCGGCCATCAACCAGATGTCGGCCGACCATGAGCGCATCTCCTACGTCGCCTCCCAGAGCCAGAAGCTGGCCCAGTACATGTCCACCGTCCTCGACGACGACTGGAACGACCGCCGCGGCATGGTGATCGAGTCGGTGGGGATCAACAGCATCTCCTACGACGAGGACTCCAAGAACCTCATCAACCTGCGCAACAAGGGCGCCATGCTCTCGGACGCCACCGTCCGCGAGGGCTACGTCCAGGGCTCGGTGGCCGAGGGCATCAAGGCCGCCGGCTCCAACTCGGCCGGGGCCGCCCAGGCCTTTATGGGGATGGGCATCGGCATGCAGGCCTCGGGCGGGCCCATGGGCGCCTTCAGCGCCACCAACCAAAACCAGATGCAGCAGCAGGCGGCCGAAAAGCAGGCTGCCAAGGAAGAGGCGGCGGCCCAGGCCGCGGCCGCAGCGGCTGCCGGCGCCTGGACCTGCGAATGCGGGCAGCAAAACACCGGCAAGTTCTGCCAAAACTGCGGCAAGCCCCAGCCCGCCCCGGCGGAGACCTGGACCTGCGAGTGCGGCCAGGAAAACGGCGGCAACTTCTGCTCAAACTGCGGCAAGCCCCGCCCGGCCGCCCCCTCCGTCTGCCCCAAGTGCGGCAAAGAGGTGGAGCCCGGCGCCAACTTCTGCCCGTCCTGCGGCGAAAAACTCAAGTAATTGCCCCCTGATTTTCCCCCCTGCCGCCTTGGCAGAGGGGGGAGGGGGATATTGGGCCCCTGCGGACGCGCCTCGCTCTGCAGGGGCCCGGCCCTGTGGCCACCACCCAAATGGAGAAAGGGATGAGACACGCCATGCCAGAGACCCAGACCACCCTCACCTACGACTGTCCCCGCTGCGGCGCCGCCCTCTCGTTTAACAGCGACAGCCAAAAGTGGGACTGCGCCTTCTGTAACGGCTCCTTCACCGCCGAGGAGATGGAGGAGATCCTGCGGCAGCAGCAGGCCGCCCAGGTCGACGACCCCCTGGAGCAGTGCGAGGGGGCGGGGGAGGACCACGCCGAAGAGGTCACCGTCTACACCTGCCCCAGCTGCGGCGCCCAGATCCTCACCGACCGGAACACCACCGCCACCTTCTGCGTCTTCTGCCACAACCCCGCCGTCATCGCCGGCCGGTTGGAGGGGGCGTTTCGCCCGGCCTACGTGCTCCCCTTTGTGCTCAAAAAGGAGCACGCCCTTCAGGCGCTGGAGGGGCTTTGCAAGAAAAAGCCGCTGCTGCCCCGGGACTTCACCGCCACCCACCACATCGAAAAGCTCAGCGGCCTCTACGCCCCCTTCTGGCTCTTTGACTGCCAGGTGGACGCCTCCCTCTCGGCCCGGGCCGAGCGGATCACCAGCTGGAGCGACTCCAGCTACCGCTACACCAAGACCGACGTCTACCAGATCGAGCGGGCGGGGGAGATCTCCTTCAGCCACCTGCCGGCCGACGGCTCCAAGGGGCTGGACGACAGCATGATGCAGGCGCTGGAACCCTTCAATTTCGGCCAGATCAAGCCCTTTTCCATGGCCTACCTCTCAGGCTACCTGGCCGAGCGCTACGATGAGAGCGCCCGCGACCTGGCCGCCCGGGTCCACCAGCGCATCGAGAGCACCAGCCGGATGCTGCTGCGGGACACGGTGGCCGGCTACACCAACGTCAGCCCGGGCAACTGCTCGGTGTCGATGCGCAGCGAGCGGGCCGACTACGCCATGCTGCCGGTCTGGCTCCTCAACACCAAATACAAGGGGGAGACCTACCACCTGGCCATGAACGGCCAGACCGGCAAGATGGTGGGCCGCCTGCCCATGAGCAAAGGGCGGCTGGCCGCCTGGTTCGGCGGGGTGAGCGGCATCCTCTTTGCCGTGTCGATGTTGATCGGAGGGCTGATCAAGTGAGCAAACATACAAACGGGACCCGAAAAAAGGGGTGGGCCGCCCTGGCGTTGGCCGCCCTCCTGCTGTGCGCCGCCCCCCTCTGCGCCCTGGCGGGCACCGCTACCGGCAGCCTGACCAAGGTGTTTGACCAGGCGGGCCTCTTCACCCAGCAGGAGCGGGACACCCTCACCAAAAAGGCCACCGAGACCGCCACCACCTACCACATGGACATCGCCGTGGTCACCACCGACGACGCCGGGGGCAAGTCGGCCATGTCCTATGCCGACGACTTCTACGACTACAACGGCATCGGCTGCGGGGAGAAAAACGACGGCCTGCTGTTGCTCATCGACATGGACAACCGCAAGGTCTGGATCACCACCACCGGGAAGGCCATCGAGCTCTTTACCGACGACCACATCGACACCCTTCTCGACGATGAGGTCATGCCCCACATGGAAAAGGGCGACTACTACGGCGCCGCCCAGGCCTTTCTCGACCGGGCCTCCCGCTACATCAAGTACGACGGGGGAGAGGGGCCCTTCCTCGGCCACCCGGTCCTCTACACCGCCATCGCCCTGGGCGGCTCCCTCCTGGTGGGGGGGATCGTGGCGGGCTGTTTGGCGGGCAGCCACAACAAGCTGCCCAACCCCGCCCAACTGGCCCGGGCCTATACCGGCACCAACGGGGTGCGCCTCTCCCGCAAGGAGGACAACTTTGTCACCACCCACACCTCCCGCACCGCCATCCCCAAGAGTTCTAGCAGCGGCGGCGGGGGCGGCGGCTCCTCCACCCACTCGGGCTCCAGCGGGGTGTCCCACGGGGGCGGCGGCCGCAGCTTTTAAAGGAAGGGGAGTGAGGGGATGACCATCGAGGAGATGAAGTGTCCCAATTGCAGCGCACCCCTCAGCCGCAGGGGGGCGGACTGGTACTGTCCCTTCTGCGGCGGGGCCTACCGCGAAAATGGGGCGGAAAAACCGCCGTCACCGCCCGCTGACCGGCAGGGGGACCCGCCCTCCGACAGCCGGGCCGAGGCGCCCTATCGAGGGGCGGAGATCCTCGCCTGCGCGCAGGGGAAGGATGTCCCTTTGCGCGCGGGCAATACGGCGGTGCGCGCTGTGCCGATGCGCTTTGACCGCTCACAGGCCATCTCCATCCTCCGGCAGGCAGCCCCAAAGGGCGCGGTCAAAGCCTGCTTTTCTCTCTCTGCCCTCCAGGCGGTGAGAGAGGTGCGCCTGCCCCTGTGGCGAATTGCCTGCCGGGGCATTGCCGCCATGGAGGGGATTTGGGCGGAGAGACCGCACCTTCCCCCCACCGCTGGGTACCGGGTGGCCCAGAGCTGTCTCTTCTCTGCCGAGGAGCTGCTCTACTCCCCTCTGGCCTCCCCTGTCTTTTTGCGCAGTGACCTGCAACAAGCTGCTGTCTGCGATTTGGAAGAGCAGGGAATGTGGGAGATTTTGGGGGACACCGCCCTCCCCGGAGATGAGCGCTGGCGGGAACAGGCCAAATGGCAGCTGCAAAAATGCCTTCCCCGCCCGCTCGGTGGGGGGCGTTTTGAAAATGGCGTTTGGCACAGCATCGTTCTCTCCATCACCGAAGCGGTGGCCCATCTCTACCTCGCCCCCTATTGGTGTCTGGAAGGGGCGTGGGAGGGGAAACCCTACCGACTGCTGGTCAATGGCTGTACCGGCTGGGTAGATGGCAATCCTCCCCTTGGGCCGCAGGCAGAGGAGGAGCGGTGGCGACAAAGCCGCCTCTGTGAGATGACGATGCGGGGAGGACCCCTCTGCACGGCGGCGTTTGAATGGACGTTTCAGCAGAGCGACCGCCAGCCGGCCGAGAAGAGATGAGTCCACTTGACCCGACAGAGAGGGGAGAGAGATTGTGAGAGAGCTAAAAAAGCGCAATTGCCCCAGCTGTGGGGCACCGCTGACCCCTATGCCGGGCGGCGGGGGATACACCTGCCCTTTTTGCGACACCGTCTTGCACTGGGAGGAGACGGAGCCCCCCGTCCAGGATGCCAAAAAGCGGCCGCCGGCGCCCTTTGTGCCGCCCAAACCGACGGTGGACCCACGCAAGGACTGGCTGGCCGACTTTCAGCGGGCGGACAGAGAGGTGACCATCTTCCCCCCCACCGACCCCCTGCGGGTGAGCAAAAAGGTCCCCTGTTCCATCCCCCAGGAGGAGGCGGCCCAGGCTGTTTGCGACTACTGTAAGCGGGTCAAGGGCTCCCCCCTCTGGACACGCCGGCCACAGGGCCTCCTCCCCCACCTGGAGCAGGTTTGGTTCCCCGTCTGGTGCGCCGACGCCACCGCCACCGGAGCGATTGCCGCCGTTTCCTCCACCGGCCTCAGCGCGGAGATCCACCGGGGGGAACTGACCCTCTTGGGAAAACAGTTCGCCGACCTGCAGGGGATGGAGGAACGGCTGCTCTGGCAGCGGTTTGCCCCCTTTCCCCTCGACCGGGCAAAGGAGGGGGACCCGGTCAAGGTGGAGCGCTGCCCCTCTGATTTGAAGCGGTCGGCCCTCCTCGCCGGCAGCGAGGCAAAAGACCGGCTGTACAGCTCCCTCTTTCAGGAAAATCACTGCAAAGAGGAGCAAAAGGTGCAGTACAAGGCCTCCCTCCTCAGCTGCAGCGCCGACTGTGTCCTCTATCCCATCTGGAAGTGCCGCCTGTCCGGCAGGGGAAAGGGCAGCGTCGTCTGGGTGGACGGGGTCAGCGGCAGGATCGCCGGTTCCGTTAAAGCGGGCTTTTTCTCCAGCATGCTCACCCCCGCCCCCTGGGTGCTGGGACTGATTGCCGGTGGGCTGGCGACCTTTTTGGGGGTGCTGATATGGTAAAAAATCGCTGGAAGTGGATGGCCGCCCTGCTGGCCTGCTGTCTTTGCTCCCTTGTAGGCACCAGTGCTTTGGCGCTTGGCGCCGACCCCTGGGAGGACACCAAAGGGGGAGCCCACGTATTCGATTCGGCCCAGTGCTTAGAGGACCCCTCGGCGCTGGAGAAGCGCTGTGCCGCCCTGTTTGACGAGTTCGAGTTCGACCTGATAATCATCAGTCAATATGACAACAGCACCTACGCCCCTCCTGATTTGGATCACCGCTTGGAGGAGGTGTTGAGGCAGCGCTACGGATACAGTTCCTACAAGCGTATCGATGCCGCGGTGATGTTCATCAATGCCAGGAAGGGCACCTGTGAACTGGGTGTCTGGGGGCAGTTTGACTCCTTTTCCCCCGGCGATGGGACCGCCTTTACCTATGACGAGCTGGCGTTTGCGATGATCGACGATTTGACGGCCCAACTGCAGTTGGCAAGTGATAAGGGCCGCTACCACCCCATTTCGTGGCGTCACCGCCGTCACGTCCTTTACAGCGCCCTCTTCGGGGCGGCGGTCTTTGCCGCCACCGTCTGCCTGTTGGCCCGCCGCCGGCAAAAGGAACAAAATGCCGAGCTCCGGCAGAGCGTCTCTTATGCCACCTCTCCCCTGAAGGGAGGGGAGCTGCTCTACCGCTCCACAGGGCACAGCCATAAGGGGGCGGGCTGATTTTTCCCTGCGGCTTTTGGATAGAGCCCCCCGCCACAATCTGTCGCCCCATGAAAGAGCGCCCCTTGCAAAGCTGCAAGGGGCGCTCTTTTTGAATGGCTATTTGACGGGAATTACTGCGCTTTCTTGCGCAGCGTCAGAACTGCCGCCCCGCCCAGCAGGGCCAGGAGAGCGACTAGAAAATATGGCTCAAAGCTTTCTGTACATCATTGTGAAATATTTACTATTTCATCGCCTCCACCGCCCGCTCGAGCTGGACGTCCAGCTCGCTCTGCTGGGTGTACCACTTCAGCGTCACCGCCTGGGTGAGGGCGCGGCAGAGGTCTCTGTCGATTGCCTCCCCCTCGGGCAGCCCCGTGTCGGCCCGAAAGGCCCGCACGGCGGCGGCGGAACCCGGAGCGTAGTAGCTGTCCTGGCGGGCGACCGGGTAGCCCAAAAAGGCCAGGTAGGTCTGCACCGGGCCGGCCGCCTCTCCCACCTGGTCGGGGGAGGTGGTCTCCCCCTCCGCCATCTGCGGGGCGGGGGTCTCCAGCGCGCCGGGCTGTGAAACCTCCAGGTCGGGGGCGATCCCCTGGCCGTTGACCCACCCGCCGCCGGGGGTCAGCCAGCGGTAGCGGGTGTACTTGAGCCCGCTCCCATCGCCGAAGAGGAGGGTGGACTGCACCGTCCCCTTGCCGTAGGTGGCAGTCCCCACCACCATCGCCCCCAGCTGCTCCTTCAGGGCGGCGGTGAGGATCTCAGAGGCGCTGGCCGTGTCCCCGTCCACCAGCACGGCGATCCGCTCAAAGGAGCGGCGCTCGGTCTCGCGGTCGGCGGTGATTTCGCGCACCTTGCCGGCCTTGTTCTCTTCCTTGTAGACCACCGCCCCCTCGGGCAGAAAGTAGCTGGCCACCTCCACTGCGGCGTCCACATAGCCGCCGCCGTTGCCCCGCAGGTCGATGACCAGCTCGGTGCAGCCAGCCTCCTGCAACTGGGTCAACACCTCGCCGGTGCGCGCGCCCAGGGTGCTGGTGAAGGAGCGGATGGTCAGCACCCCCACCCCGTCGACAACTCGTCCGCTGGCCGAGTTGTCCACTGTTCGCCGCTCCAGGGCGTACTCGGTCTCCACCCCGTTTCGCGCCGCGGTCACCCGCACGGCGGTGCCCTCCTCCCCGGCGATCTCCGCCGCCGGATCCTCCAGCTGGGAGAAGGGGACACCGTTCACTGCCACCAACAGGTCTCCCGGCAGGATGCCCGCCTCGGCGGCCGGTGAGCCGTCCACCACCTGCACCACCAAAAAGCCGCCGTCCGCCTGCTGGTAGACCACGCCGATCCCGACCGACGCCCCGGCCAGGCTCTTCTCGCTCCGGGTGCGCAGGGCGGGGGGAAGGTAGCCGGTGTGGCTGTCCAACTCGCTCTGCGCCATCCCCGCCAGGGCCTGGTCGGTCAGCCGGCCGGACAGATCCTCCACCTCGCTGCCAAAGTACCACCGGTCCCGCAGGGCCCGGTAGCTGGCGGTGAGTTTGCAGTATCCCTGCGCGCCAAAGGGGGAGAAGAGGCCCAGCGCCCCTTCCAGCGCCACCCCTCCGCCAAAGGCGAGGAGAAGGGCGAGGGAGAGGGCAGTGACCTTTTTCCAGCGTCCGGGACTGCGGCCGAGCCGTCGGGGCTGTCGGCCGCGGGGAGAGAGTGAAAACATGGCAAGCATCCTTTCTGGTGGGGAACTGGGCCGGCTTCCCACCGGCCCGCAATAAAATAACAGTATACCGCTTTTTTGTGACAGACAGATGAACGGCCCCTCTCTGCCGGGGCCCTTCCTCACCAGGACCCTCTCCCTGACGGGGCTCTCCTCTTCACCGGGCCCCCTCCTCGCCAAGACCTTCTTCCCACTGGCCCCCTTCCTCGCCAGGGCCCCTCTCTCATCAGAGCCACTCTCGGTCGAGGCCCCTCTTAGCCAGGCCGCCTACTCTTGATGAAGGCCCCTTCCTCACTGAGAGCCTCTCTCCGCCGAACCCCTTCTTCACTGAGGCGTTCTTTTCACCGGGCCCCCTCCTCGCCGGGGCCTTCTCCCTCACCGGAGCTCCCGCCTTGTCAAAGTCCCTCTCCACCGAATTGCCTTTCGCCAAGACCCTTTCCTCGCCAGGGCTCCTCTCCACCAAGGCCCCCTCTCTGTCGAACTTTACCAGTCCCCCTCCTCTACTGGGCCCTCTCTTTACCAGAGCGCCCTCTTCACCGAGCCTTCCTTCACCGGGCTTTCCCCCTTATCGGAGCGGAGCCCCTCTCTGCCGAGGTCCCCTTTTGCCGGACCGCCCCCTCTTGCCAAAGGCCCTCGTTCGCCGGAGGCATCCCTTCCTACCGAACCCCCTCCTCACCGAGCTCTCTCTCAACGACCCTTCTCTTTCTCCGAAGCCCTCCCTCTCCACCGGACCACCTTCCCCCCGAGTCTCTCTCTCGCCGAAAGCCCTTTCTCCCCGCTGCCCCCCTCCCACCAAACAACTCCCCCTTCCCAGAAAAATCCAAAAAGAGAGCCCCGCCGGGCGCTTTCGCGCCTCGACGGGGCTCTCATCAGCTCTCAAATGGCTTATTTGTCTTTCAGAGCGGCCTGCGCAGCAGCCAGCCGGGCGATGGGCACCCGGAAGGGGGAGCAGGAGACATAGTCCAGGCCGACGCGGTGGCAGAACTCGACCGAGGTCGGGTCGCCGCCGTGCTCGCCGCAGATGCCCAGGTGGATGTCGGGTCTGGTCTGGCGGCCCAGCTTGGCGGCCATCTCAACCAGCTTGCCAACACCCTTCTGGTCCAGGTGGGCGAAGGGATCGGACTCGTAGATCTTGTTGTCGTAGTAGTAATCGAGGAACTTCCCGGCGTCGTCGCGGCTGAACCCAAAGGTCATCTGGGTCAGGTCGTTGGTGCCGAAGCTGAAGAACTCGGCCTCGGTGGCGATCTCGTCGGCGGTCAGGGCCGCGCGGGGGATCTCGATCATGGTGCCGACTTCGTACTCCAGGTCGATGCCGGACTCAGCGATCAGCTTGTCGGCGGTGGCGACCACCACGTCCTTGACAAACTTCAGCTCTTTGACTTCGCCGACCAGCGGGATCATGATCTGGGGCTTCACAGCGAAGTTGCCCTTCTTGGTCACGTTGATGGCAGCCTTGATGACGGCGGTGGTCTGCATCTCGGCGATCTCCGGGTAGGAGACAGCCAGACGGCAGCCGCGGTGACCCATCATCGGGTTGAACTCGTGCAGGGAGGCGATGACCTCTTTGAGCTTGGCAACGGTGATGCCCAGCTCGTCGGCGATCTCCTTGATGTCCTCTTCCTTGGTGGGGAGGAACTCGTGCAGCGGCGGGTCGAGGAAGCGGATGGTGACAGGGTCTCCCTCCATGGCCTCGTACAGGGCCTCAAAGTCGCCCTGCTGATAGGGCTCGATCTTGGCCAGGGCCTTTTTGCGGTCCTCGGTGTTCTCGGCCACGATCATCTCCCGCATGGCTTTGATGCGGCTCTCCTCGAAGAACATGTGCTCGGTGCGGCACAGGCCGATGCCCTGGGCGCCGAACTCGCGGCCCTGTTTGGCGTCGCGGGGGGTGTCGGCATTGGTCAGGACCTTCAGCTTGCGGACCTTGTCGGCCCAGCCCATGAACCGGCCGAAGTCGCCGGAGATGGCGGCGGGGCTGGTGGGGATGGCGCCGTAGTAGATGTTGCCGGTGGAGCCGTCGATGGAGAGGAAGTCGCCCTCGTGCAGGGTCTTGCCGCCCAGGGAGAACTCTTTGGCCTCTTCGTCGATGACGATCTCGCCGCAGCCGGAGACACAGCAGGTGCCCATGCCGCGGGCCACGACGGCCGCGTGGGAGGTCATGCCGCCGCGCACGGTCAGGATGCCCTCGGCCACGTTCATCCCCTCGATGTCCTCAGGGGAGGTCTCGCGGCGGACCAGGACGATCTTCTCGCCCTTCTCGGCCCATTCCTTGGCGTCCTCGGCGGTGAAGACCACCTTGCCGCAGGCGGCGCCGGGGGAGGCGGCCAGGCCCTTGCCGATGCACTCGGCCTTCTTCATCTCGTCGGCGTTGAACTGGGGGTGCAGCAGGGAGTCCAGCTGCTTGGGCTCGACGCGCAGAACGGCCTCGTCCTCGGTGATCATCCCCTCGTCGACCAGGTCGACGGCGATCTTCAGGGCGGCGGCGGCGGTGCGCTTGCCGTTGCGGGTCTGCAGCATGAACAGCTGCCCGTTTTCAATGGTGAACTCCATGTCCTGCATGTCGCGGTAGTGCTGCTCCAACCGGTTGGCGATCTCGGCGAACTGGTTGTAGACCTCGGGCATGTCCTCGTGCAGGTGGGAGATGGGGGAGGGGGTGCGCACGCCGGCCACCACGTCCTCGCCCTGGGCGTTGATCAGGTACTCGCCGAAGAGGGCCTTCTCGCCGGTGGCGGGGTTGCGGGTGAAGGCAACGCCGGTGCCGGAGCGGTCGCCCGAGTTGCCAAAGACCATCATCTGCACGTTGACGGCGGTGCCCCAGTCGTAGGGGATCTCGTTCATGCGGCGGTAGACGTTGGCGCGGGGGTTGTCCCAAGAGCGGAACACGGCCTTGACGGCCTCCATCAGCTGGACCTTCGGGTCAGCGGGGAAGTCGGTGCCCTTTTTCTCTTTGTAGAAAGCCTTGAAGCGGACCACCAGGTCCTTCATGTCGTCGGCGTCCAGCTCCACGTCCTGGGTCACGCCGCGCTCTTCCTTCTTGGCGTCGATGATCTTCTCAAACTCGGGTTTGGGCAGCTCCATCACCACGTCGGAGAACATCTGGATGAACCGGCGGTAGGAGTCGTAGGCAAACCGGGGGTTGTTGGTGAATTTGGCAAAGCCCTCCACCACTTCGTCGTTGAGGCCCAGGTTGAGGATGGTGTCCATCATGCCGGGCATAGAGGCGCGGGCGCCGGAGCGGACCGACACCAGCAGCGGGTTCTCGGGGTCGCCGAACTTTTTGCCGACCAGCTTCTCGAACTCGGCCAGATTCTCGAAGATCTCCTTCTGGATGTCCTCGTTGATCTGCTTGCCGTCCTCGTAGTACTTGGTGCAGGCCTCGGTGGTAACGGTGAAGCCCTGGGGAACCGGCATGCCGAGGTTGGTCATCTCGGCCAGGTTGGCGCCTTTGCCGCCCAACAGCTCCCGCATGGTTCCGTTGCCTTCGGAAAACTTGTACACGTATTTCGTGCTCACGGGTATCTACCTCCTGTTTTTTGTAAACAGATTTGGACACCACAAAGACTATGCGCGCTCCCCCCTCGCCGGAAAGAGCCCACATAGTCCTCTCATCCCCAATCTGTTCAGACGCACCGTCTATGCGCCCATTATAGCAAATCGAGACTGTATTTGCTATACCCAATTTGCTTTTTTTGCGTTTTATTGGTGATTTTCAATAGATTTTCCCCAGAGCCGGAAAAAGGGCTTGCAAAAGGGACGGGAAGTTGTAATAATTATATAAAGAACAGTGCGCCGATTCGTCAAAAAGACCCCGCTTCCCCCATGGGAAAAGGGGCTTTCTTGCGCCTGGAGGGCACTGTGCAAAAACGAGGTAGCTTATATGCCGGGGCGGGGCCGCGCGCCTTCCCCCATGCCGAACACAACTGGAAACAGGAGGCAAGTACATGGAAGCAGCCATCAACGCCGTCGTCCTGGCGGCGGGCGAGGGGACCCGCATGCGCTCGCGCAAACCTAAGGTGCTCTGCGAGGTCCTCTTCAAGCCGATGATCTCCTGGGTGACCGACGCGCTGGAGCGCGCGGGCATCGAGGACATCTGTGTCGTGGTGGGCCACGGCAGTGAAGAGGTATGCCAGGTCCTGGGGGACCGGTTTGCCGTCGCCATGCAGACCAAACGGCTGGGAACGGGCCACGCCGTGCTGCAGGGGGAGGCATTTCTCAACTCCCACCGGGACGGGCATACCCTTATTTTATGCGGCGACGCCCCCTTTGTCGACGAGGACACCATCCGCCGCTCGCTGGAGAGCCACCTCCGCTCGGGCAACGCCGTCACCGTCATCACCGCCGAACTCGACGACCCCACCGGCTACGGCCGCATCGTCAAAAACGGCGGGCAGATCGCCAAGATCGTCGAGCAGAAAGACGCCACCGAGGCCGAGCGGGCCATCCGCGAGGTCAACTCCGGCGCCTACTGGTTTGAGACCGCCGCCCTGCTGGAGGTGCTCCACCAGCTGCAAAACGACAACTCCCAGGGCGAGTACTACCTGACCGACACCGTCTCCCTCCTGCTGCGCGCCGGCAGGGGCGCCGGCACCTACACCGCCCAGAGCGAGGACGTGGTGCTGGGGGCCAACGACCGCCTCTCCCTCTACAAGCTGGGGGAGATCGCCCGCCGCCGGGTCATTGAAAAGCAGATGCGCCAAGGGGTCGAGTTCGTCACCCTCGACGGCATCGTCCTCTCCCCCGACTGCGAGATCGGGGCGGACACCACCATCCTCCCGGGCACCATCATCAAGGGGCACACCGTGGTGGGCTGCGGCTGCACCATCGGCCCCAACTCCCTGCTCACCGACGCGGTGGTGGGCGACGGCACCGTGCTCAACGCCTCCCAGGTGACCGATTCGGAGATCGGCTCCGGGGTGCGGATGGGGCCCTTCGTCCAGGTGCGGCCCGGCTCCCGGGTGCAAGACGGCGCCAAGGTGGGCAACTTCGTCGAGATCAAAAACTCCACCGTGGGGGAGGGCACCAGCGTCGCCCACCTCACCTACGTGGGGGACAGCGACGTGGGCTCGGGGGTCAACTTCGGCTGCGGCTGCGTCACCGTCAACTACGACGGCAGCCAGAAGTACCGCACCGTCATCGGCGACAACGCCTTCATCGGCTGCAACACCAACCTGGTGGCCCCGGTCACCGTGGGGGAGGGGGCCTACACCGCCGCCGGCTCCACCATCACCGAGGACGTGCCCGACGGCGCCCTGGCCATCGAGCGCGGGTACCAAAAGACCATCGAGAACTGGGCCGGCAAAAAGCTGGCCGGCCGCATCGCCAAGGCCAAAAAGAAAAAAGAAGAGGAACGGTAGCGCCGCAGGGTGCAAAACGCTGCCGTCGCACCGGTGCGGGGCAGCCAGATAAATAGGGGAGTTAAAAAGCTATGAACGTACACGGCAAGGACATTAAGATTTTTTCCGCCAACTCCAACAAGAAGGTGGCCGAGGAGATCGCCGAATACCTGGGCCTGCCTCTGGGCAAATCGGACGTGGGGATGTTCTCCGACGGGGAGATTTCGGTCTCCATCCACGAGACCGTCCGCGGCTCCGACGTCTTCGTGGTCCAGTCCACCTGCGCGCCGGTCAACCGGCACCTGATGGAGCTGCTCATCATGATCGACGCCTTCAAGCGCGCCTCGGCCGGCCGCATCACCGCCGTCATCCCGTATTACGGCTATGCCCGCCAGGACCGCAAGAGCAAGGCCCGCGACCCCATCTCCGCCAAGCTGGTGGCCGACCTGATCACCGCCGCCGGGGCCGACCGGGTCCTGACCATGGATCTGCACGCCGCCCAGCTCACCGGCTTCTTCGACATCCCGGTGGACCACCTGCTGGGCGTCCCCCTGCTGGAGCCCTACTACGAGAAGAAGTTCGCCGGCAAGAAGGAAAATCTGGTGGTGGTCTCCCCCGATCTGGGGTCGGTCACCCGGGTGCGCTCCTTCGCCCAAAAGCTCGACGTGCCCATCGCCATCGTCGACAAGCGCCGCCAGAAGGCCAATGTCTCCGAGGTGATGAACATCATCGGCGACGTGAAGGACAAGACCGTCATCCTCGCCGACGACATGATCGACACCGCCGGCACCCTCTGCAACGCCGCCAAGGCCCTCATGGGCAAGGGCGCCAAAGAGGTTTACGCCTGCGCCACCCACGCGGTCCTCTCCGGCCCCGCCATCGAGCGCATCAAGGAGTCCCCCATCAAAGAGCTGGTCTTCCTCGACACCATCCCCATCCCCCCCGAGAAGATGCTCGACAAGTTCCGCATCCTCCCGGTGGCCCCCGTCTTTGCCGAGGCCATCGCCCGCATCTACTCCGACAAGTCGGTCTCCACCCTCTTTGTCTGATCCCTGCCCACAAAATCAGGCGGGGCGGCTCTCTGCCGCCCCGCTTTTTCTTTTTCCCCGACTGTGCTATGATGGGAAAAACTGTCGCAACAGGGGAGAAGAGAGATGTATCTAAATCTCGATCGGGTCGAGTTCACCATGACCTACCACTGCACCGGCCGCTGTGCCCACTGCTCCCAGGGGGAGATGTCCGGCCACCCGCCCGGCCACCTCCCCTACGCCCTCTGCGAGGGGGTGCTCACCCGGCTGGCACAGCGCTTCCCCCTGCGCTCGGCGATGTGCTTTGGGGGCGAGCCCCTCCTCTGGCCGGAGGACACCGTCGCCCTCCTGCGGGAGGCCAAGGCCGCCGGCATCTCCCGGCGGCAGGTCATCACCAACGGCTACTTCTCCCGCGACCCCGCCCGGGTGGCCCAGGTGGCCGGCTGGCTGGGGGAGGTGGGGGCCGAGGTGCTCCTCTCGGCCGACGCCTTCCACCAGCGGCGCATCCCCCTCTCCGCGGCGCTGGACTTTGCCCGCCGCCTGGCCGCCGACGGCCGCTGCCGGCTCCGCATCCACCCGGCCTGGCTCCAGGGCCCGCAGGGGCAAAACGAGTGGGACGAAGAGACCCGCCGGGTGCTGGCCGCCTTTGTGGCCGAGGGCTTTGCGGTCAGCAGCGGCAACCAGATCGCCCCGGCGGGCAGCGCCGCCCGCCACCTGGGGCGGTACTTCTCCCGCCCCGCCGACCTCGACGGCTCCTTTCGCTGCGGGCAGGCCCCCTACACAACTCCCCTGGACCGGGGCGAGACCCTCTCGGTCCTGCCCGACGGGACCGTCGCCCTCTGCGCCTTCTCCATCGGCGACCTGCGCTGCCAGGGGATCGACGAGATCGTCGACGGCTACGACCCCTTTGCCCGCCCCGACATCGCCGCCCTCCTCCAGGGCGGGGTGGCGGGCTACCGGGCCTACGCCGGGGAACAGGGGGTCGAGGTGGGGGAAGAGGGGCTCTACACCCCCTGCGACCTCTGCCGCCGGCTCACCGAAAAGCGCCACCTCCAGGAAGGGGCCGAGGTGCGGCAGGCAGGTCCTGCCGACCGGGCCGCCGCCCTCGCCCTGGCGGGCAAACTCTGGCCGGGAAGCGGGGCGGAAGAGCTGGCGGAGGACCTGGCCCCCTGCTTCTCCGGCCCCGACGGGGCCATCTTTCTGGCCTGGCAGGCGGGGCGGCCGGTGGGGTACGCCCAGTGCCAGTTGCGCCGCGACTACGTCGAGGGCGCGCGCCCCGGCCCGGTGGGGTATCTGGAGGGCATCTACCTGGAGCCGGACTGCCGCGGCCGGGGCCTCTCCCGCAGGCTGTTGGAGCGGTGCGAGGCCTGGGCCAGGGGGCGGGGCTGCCGCCAGTTCGCCAGCGACTGCGATTTCGGCAACGCCGCCAGCCAGAGCTTTCACCGCCGCGCCGGCTTTCGAGAGGTGGGGAGGATCGTCTGCTTCCTCAAAGAGCTCTAGCCACCAGCCAAAAGAGAGGGGGTCGTCCCGCGGGACGGCCCCCTCTCTTTTGGGCGTCTGGCACCCTCACTCGAACAGTTCGCCGATGGGGTCCGCGAACTCGGCGCAGTGTAGCCTCTTTCCCCCTCTGCGGATGGAGCAGCGCAACGGGTGCGCCGAGTTGCTGGCTGGGGCCCGTTCCTCCGCCCCAGGCTTAAGAGGGGGAGTAGCCCCGTTCACCTCCACAAAGATTGGCGTGGGGCCGCCGGTCAGCTGCACTGCCGGACTTTGAAACGACCGGCCGGGGAAGTCCCGCCCGCAGGGCCCGTTGGTCTGGCGGTTACTGCGGATGCCCCGGCCGTTCCCCGCGGGGCGGCAACATCCAGTGCCGGGGCGGCCTCGTCCGAGGGCGCAAAGAGCTTCCAGCGGGTGAGTAGGTCCTTCCCGAAGCAAAGAACTCCATCCACCGGGGGCGTCCACCCGGCAAGCGCAGAAAGACTTCTGCCGCCGCAGCGTTTTCCGGCGCTGGGCATCGCCCGACGGGTCAAAGGGGCGCACCCAAATGCCGGCGTCCGCGCACATCCCTCCCTGCCGCCCGTCTGCCCCGCTGCGCCTCGACCGCTGGCGCCGATACCCATCTCCGTCGCCAAGATACAGGGCCCGCCCGCAGGAAATCCCTTCCCCGAGGTAAAGAACCCCATCCATCGGGGGCGTCCACCCGGCAAGCGCAGAAGAGCCTCTGCCGCCGCGGCGTTTTCCGGTGCAGAGCGTCGCCTGGCGGGTCAAAGGGGCGCACTCGAATGTCGGTTGCCGCGTGCATCCCTCCCGGTTTCCCATCTGCCCCGCTGCCCCGGCCGTTGGCGCTGGTACCCGTCCCTCCAGCGCCAAAACACAGGGCCTGCCCGCAGGAAATCCCTTCCCCGAGGCAAAAACCCCATCCATCGGGGGCGTCCGCCCCCAGCGAGCGCAGAAATTTCTCTACCGCCGCGGTATTTTTCCGGCGCAGAGCATCGCCCGCCGGGTCAAAGGGAGGCACCTGAGTGCGGGCGTCCGCGCACATCCCTCCCTGCCTCCCGTCTGCCCCGCTGCCCCCCGATCGCTGGCGCCGGTACCCGTCCTCAGCGCCAAGGTACAGGGCCAGCCCGCGGGAAATCCCCTCTCTGAGGCAAATAACCCCATCCATCGGGGGCGTCCGCCCCGGTAAGCGCAGAAATTTCTCTGCCGCCGCGGCGTTTCTTCGGCGCAGGGCGTCGCCCGCCGGGTCAAAGGGGCGCACCCGAATGTCGGTTGCCGCGCGTATCCCTCCCTGCCGCCCGTCTGCCCCGCTGCCCCCCGGCCACTGGCACCGGTACCCGTCCTTAGCGCCAAGGTACAGGGCCAGCCCGCGGGAAATCCCCTCTCTGAGGCAAATAACCCCATCCATCGGGGGTATCCACCCGGCAAACGCAGAAATTTCTCTGTCGCCGCGGCGTTTTCCGGCGCAGAGCGTCGCCCGCCGGGTCAAAGGGGCGCACCAGAATGTCGGTTGCTGCGCGTATCCCTCCCTGCCGCCCGTCTGCCCCGCTGCCCCCCGGTCACTGGCGCCGATACCCATCCCCATCACTAAGACACAGGACCCGCCCCAAAAAAGAGCCGGGTCAGCCCTTTTGGGCCGGGGCGCACCCCAGGGCCAGCCAGGCCACCGCGCTGCCCAGGGCGGTGATCCCCACCCCGAACAGCAGCATGGCGGGGATGCCCGCCCGGTCGATGAGCCAGCCCCCCAGCAGCGAGCCGAAGACCCCGCCCAGGGTGTTGGTCACCGCCAGCATGGCCTGCCCCTTCACCCGGTCGGCCCCGGCGATGACGGCGTTGGCGTGGTGGACAGCCGCCGGGGTGAAGAGGGCGAAGCCCCCCACCTGAAAGACCTGGCTCAGGTAGACGCCCCCCGGGTCGCGGGCCACAAACAGCAGCACCGCCTTGACGAGGAAGAACCCCAGCGAGATTTTCAGCAGGGTCTCGCAGCGGACCCTGCGCACCAGCCGAGAAAAAAGGGCCATGGTGGGCAGTTCCAGGGCCGAGGCCACCGTGAGGGCGGCCCCGAAGTCGGCGCTCTGTCCCCCGGCGTGCACCACGATCTGCATCAGGAAGTTGTTGAGCATGGTGTGAAAGACAAAGACGCAGGTCGCCCCCGCCAGAAAGAGGGTGAAGCGGGGGTTTTGCCGGAAGAACTCCAGCAGGGAGGAGGGGCGCGCCCCCTCTCCCGCCCCCTCTTCAGCGGCCTTGGCGGCGGGGGCGTCGGCCAGCCCCTTGGCGCGAAAGGTCAAGGCCAGCAGGGCAATGAGGAGGTAGAGCAGCACAAACCCCACCGGCAGCACGTCGGCCCCCCACCGCTCCAACAGCAGCCCCAGCAAAAACGAGACCGCCGCATAGCAGAGGGAGCCGATCCCCCGCGCCAGGCCGAAGTCGATGGGCAGCCCCCACCGCTCGTAGACAAACCCCAGGGCGTTGATCAGGGGCTGAACGGTGAGCATGGCGGTGGCCACCAGGCAGAAGAGGACGGCCGTCAGCCAGAAAGAGCGGGGGATGGCCAGCAGCACCCCCGAGAGGGCGGCCGCCGCAAAGGCGATGGCGGCGGTGATCTGCCGCAGGGAGAACCGGCGCGCCCGATCGGCCAGGGAGGCGGCCGCGGGCTGAAGCAGCGCCCCGAACACGTTGGAGAGGGCCAGCACCACCCCGATCTGGGTGTTGTCGAAATCGCGGGAGAGCAAAAAGGCCGAGGCAAAGCTCATGACCGCGCAGAAGACCATCCAGTAAGCGCCCTGTAAACTGGCGTACTGGGCGGTCATCCGCCGGGCGAGCGAGGGATTTGACTGCAAGGGTCCGTCCTCCTTTTTTGGCAGGTCCCGCCGCGGGACGATATGGTCCAAAACGGTCCAAAAGCGGCCGAAATCTGCCGATCTTTGCCTATTTTAGCACGATTTTGGACCGGGCGCCATCCCGCGTTTTCGCCGCCGGAGGGCCGGTTCCGGCAAAATGCCGGGATTTCGTCCCTTTCTTCTGTGCTTTTGCCGGTATCACCCGGCAAAGCGGCTGTGATACAATGCAGCTATCGGCCAATCGCGGGCCCCGCCCGCGGCTGGCGTGCCAGAGAGGGGACGATTTTTTTGCACAGACAGAACAAGCGGCCGGGCGGCCGTGGCGCGGCCACCATGGCGGTCTTTTTTTTCGGGCTGTTGGCGGTCAACTACGCCCAGTACCAACTCTCCCCCCTGGGGCCGGAGATCACTGCCGCCCTGGGGCTGAACGCCGCCCAGTTTTCCAGCGCCTTCTCGGCGCCGATGATCCCGGCCTTCCTCCTCTCCTTCTTTGCCGGGGCCCTCTCCGACCGCTGGGGGGTGCGCCGGGTGGCGGGGGTGGGGCTGGCCGTCAGCGCCCTGGGCACCGCCCTGCGCCCCCTCTGCGGCAGCTACCTGGGGCTGATGGGGAGCATGGTGCTGCTGGGGGTGGGGATGGCCTTTTTGAACGCCAACACCGCCAAGGTGGTGGGGAACTGGTACCCCCCGCAGCGGGCGGGAACGGTGGCGGGGGCGGTGCTCACCTCCTCCCCGGTGGGGATGACGGCGGCCCTGGCCACCACCGCCCTGCTCCCCAGCGCCAAGGCGGCCTACTGGGTGGCCTTTGCCGTCTGCGCGGCAGCTGCCTTGCTCTGGCTGCTGCTGATGCGCGAGCGGCCGGAGGGGGCGTCGGACGCGCCCGCCGAAGAGGAGGCCGCGCCCCCCTCGGCAAAGGAGAGCGTGGCGGTGGCCGCCCGCAGCCGCTCGGTCTGGCTGGCGGGGGGCTGCATGGCCTGCCTGATGGGGGCCTGCGTTCTCCTCAACGCCTTTCTGCCCAGCGCCCTGCAACAGGTGCGGGGGATGACCGCGGCCGCCGCCGGGGTGGCCGCTTCGGCGGTGACGGTCGGCAACATCTTCGGGGCGCTGCTGGGGCCGGTTTTGCTGCACAAGACCGGCAGCCTCAAGGGCTGCCTGGTGGGGGCCGGGGCGGTCTTTGGCCTGGGGTCGGCCTTTGGCTGGATGCTGCCCCAGGGCCTTGTCATGGGGGCGGTCCTCTTTGTCACCGGGGTGGCCCTGGGGATGTTTTTCCCCCTGCTGCTCTCCCTGCCCGCCACCCTGCCCGAGATCGGCCCCCGCTACGCCGGGGCGGCGGGGGGGATCATCGCCACCCTGCAGATGCTGGGGGGCTTTCTCCTGCCCACCTACCTGGTGGCGCCCCTGGCCGGGGGCAGCTACCCGGTGCTCTTCGGGGCCGCCGGCGGGCTGATGGCCCTGCTCTGCCTGCTGGCCCTGGCCTTCCCCCGCGCGCCCCGGGGCGAGGCTGCCTAAGGGGATTTTGAAAAATCGGATTTTATTGCAAATCAAAGGGGCGATTGCCCGGCGGCGCGATGGCGTGCTATAATACAGTTGACTGTGCAGGTTTGCTTTATAAAAAGGAAACAAAAAGAGAGACTTTCAGCACCCGCTTGAAAGGGCGCCGGGATCTCTGGCGAGGAGGCCACCAATGGAGACTCCGCACATCAGCTCCCACGCGATCCAGTCGTTTCCCATCGACGCGCAGGTGCTCTACAAGGCAATTGTCAACAGCACGGAGGACTATATCTACATTGTGGATATGTCCGCCGATCTCGCCCTGGTCTCGGAAAACATGGCGCAGGACTTTGCGCTGCCGGGGCGGCTTGTGCCCGGGCTGGTGCCCCTCTGGGGGGAACTGGTCCACCCCCGGGACCAAAAGCGCTACTTTGACTCCATCGACGAGATGCTGGCGGGCCGCACCGACGAGCACAACGTGGAATACCAGGTCAAAAACCGCGGGGGCGAATATGTCTGGGTGGTCTGCCGGGGCCTGCTCAACCGGGACGAGGTGGGCCGGCCGGTCACCTTTGCGGGGGTGGTGGCCCCCATCGCCAACAAGGGGAAGATCGACCCCACCACCGGCCTCTTCACCCAGGGCGAGTGCCGCAAGCGGGTCGAGCGCCTGCTGGAGCAGGCGGAGGCGCCGGGGGGCATATTGCTGCTGGGGCTGGACGACTTCAAGCGGATCAACAACCTGAAAAACCACATCTTCGGCGATTCGGTGCTGCGCCAGATCGCCCAGAACCTGCAGCGGCTGCTCCCCCCGCGGGCGGAGGCGTACCGCTTTGACGGGGACGAGTTCGCCGTCGTCTGCCCGGGGGCCTCGCCGGAGGAGATGGAGCGGCTCTACCGGACCATCCACCTCTGCGCCAACCGGGAGCAGGAGGTGGACGGCACCCCCTATTTCTGCACCATCTCCGGCGGCACCGCCCAGATCGGCCGGGACGCGGACAACTACCTGGACCTGCTCAAATACGCCGAGAGCGCCCTCGAGGCATCGAAGGACGGCGGCAAGAACCGCTGCACCGCCTTCACCCCCGACCTGCTGAAGCAGCGCATCCGCAAGATGGAGCTGACCAGCTGCCTGCAGCAGAGCGTCCGCAGCGGGATGGAGCACTTCTCGCTGGTCTACCAGCCCTTTGTCCGCTTTGAGAAGGGCGGCGGCCTGCAGCTCATCGGCGCCGAGGCCCTGTTGCGCTGGTCCTGCGAGCCCTTTGGCCCGGTGTCGCCGGTGGAGTTTATCCCCCTACTGGAATCCAGCGGTCTCATCATCCAGTTGGGGCGGTGGGTGTTGGAGGAGGCGGTGGCCACCTGCAAGCGCTGGCTGGATCTCTGCCCCGACTTTGTCATGAACGTCAACGTCTCCTATCTGCAGTTGGCGGACAAGGCCTTTGTCCCCTTTGTGCTGGACCTGCTCGAGCGGTATGAGCTGGCCCCCCGGCACCTGGTGCTGGAGTTGACCGAGAGCTGCTTTGTCACCGACATGCCCGCCCTGAGAGAGGCCTTTCAGGGACTGCGGGGCTCCCACATCCAGATCGCCATGGACGATTTTGGGACAGGCTACTCCTCCCTGGGGATGCTCACCCAGATGCCGGCGGACATTGTGAAGATCGACCGGCTCTTCATCTCCCTCATCAACGACCAGACGCACGAGTTCAACCGCGCCTTCATCGCCGCGGTGATCCAACTCTGCCACAGCGTGGGCATCTCGGTCTGTGTCGAGGGGGTCGAACAGCTCGACGAACTGAAGACGGTGCAGACCTTGAACGCCGACAGCGTGCAGGGGTACTACGTCTCCCGGCCCATTGCCAGAGAGGTCTTTGAGGAGAAGTACTGGCCGGTGGCAGAGCGGTGAGGGCGGGGTCGGGGCGCACAGACGCCCTGCGCGGGGAAGGCGGCCACGTGAAGCGCGCCTACCGCCAGATCGTGGGGCTGGCCGCGGCCGCGCACCTCTCCTACGCGGTGCTCTTCAGGCTGTTGGGGCCACTCTCCCTCTCCCTTTACAACGCGGGCAGCACCCTCTTCTACGGCGCCATGCTGCTGGTGGTGGAGCGGGACCGCTACCGCCTGGCCGTGACCTGCGTCCACCTGGAAGTCTGCCTCTTTGCCGCGGTGAGTACCCTGGTCTTGGGGTGGGGGTCGGGCTTTTCCCTCTACCTGGTGGCGATGCTCTCGGTGACCTATTTTCGCCCCTTCCGGCACAAAGGGGTGGTCTACCTCTTCGCCGCGTTGGAGATACTGCTCTTTCTCGCCCTGAGGTGCGCGGCCCCCGCCGGGATTGCCGCCCCGGTGCTGCGGGGGAGGGGGGAGCTGTGGCTCTACCTCTACAACGCCTGCGCCTGCTTCACCGTCATCCTCTTTGCCGCGATCTCCGCCAAGGTCTCGGCGGCGGTCAGCCGGCAGGAGCTGCGGGCGGAAAACCGCAGCCTGGAGGCCCTGGCCAACTTCGACGACCTCACCGGGCTGCTCAGCCGCCGGGCCTTTTTGGCCAGAGTGGAGGACGGCGGCGGCCCGGCGGCGGTGGCCTTGGGCGACGTCGACAACTTCAAGGCCATCAACGACACCTGGGGACACCCCTGCGGCGATGCGGTGCTGGCCGAACTGGCCCAGCTCATGCGGCGGCAGCTGGGAGACGGGGTGGAGATCTGCCGCTGGGGCGGGGAGGAGTTCATCTTCCTCTTTCGCGGCCTCGTCCAAAGCGAGGTGATGGAGCGGCTGCAGGGGCTGTGCGCCGCAGTCTCCGGCCACCCCTTTCGCTGGGGGGAGGCGCAGCTGCACATCACCCTGACCGTCGGCTTCAGCACCGGCGCAGAGGGGCTCACCGCCCGGGAGATGATCCTGCTGGCCGACCGGCAGATGTACCGGGGCAAGGCGGCGGGGAAAAACCGGGTGGTGGCCCCGGAGAGGCCGTGAGGACAGGCCCTGGAGGGGGAGGACCTGTCGCCGGGCGAGCGGTTTGCGCGAGGGGAAGGGCGATACAAAAACACTCTGTGGAGATACATCGTTTCATCTCCACAGAGTGTTTTGCTTTTTGCCCCCCCTCTGGCGGTTGCGGGGGAGCAGGGCCCTGGGCCCTGCCGGGGCGGGCGCCTGTGCCGCCGTCGGGCCGCCGCGCCCCTTTCTCGCAAAGACGCGGTGCCCCGCCTTGTGGGGCGGCCGCTCGGGGCTGCCTCCTTTTTTGTCTGCCGGCAGCCCCTCACTGAAACTGGGCCCAGTAGAGTTCGGCGTAAGCCCCGCCCCGCTGCAGCAGGGAGGCGTGGTTGCCCTGCTCCACCACCCGGCCGTCCTTCACCACCAGGATGACGTCGGCGTTTTGGATGGTGGAGAGCCGGTGGGCGATGACAAAACAGGTGCGCCCTTCCATCAGCTGGCGCATGGCCCCCTGGATGCGGCGCTCGGTGCGGGTGTCCACGTTGGAGGTGGCCTCGTCCAAAATGAGCATGTTGGACTGCAAGAGCATGGCCCGGGCGATGGTCAGCATCTGCTTTTGCCCCCGGGAGATGGCCGCTTCGTCCCCGGTGAGGGGGGTGTCGTAGCCCTGCGGCAGTTGGGAGATGAAGCGATGGATGTGGGCGGCCTTGGCGGCGGCCACGACTTCCTCCCGGGTGGCGTCGGGGCGGGCGTAGGCGATGTTCTCGGCAATGGTGCCGGAGAAGAGCCAGGTGTCCTGCAGCACCAGGGTGTAGCAGCGGCGCAGGCTGTCGCGGGTGATGCGGCGGGTCTCCCGCCCGTCCAGGCGGATCTCGCCGGACTGGGGGTCGTAAAAGCGCATCAGCAGGTTGATGACGGTGGTCTTACCCGCGCCGGTGGGGCCGACGATGGCCACCAGGCTGCCCGGCGGCGCCCGCAGGCTGAAGTCCTTGAGGACGGGGGCGGTCGGGTCGTAGCCGAAGCTCACCCGGTCCAGCTCCACCTCGCCCCGCACCGCCCCGGCGGGCAGGGCGTCGGGGGCGTCGGCGGGCTCGGACGGCTCGTCGATGAGGCGGAAGACCCGCTCGGCGGCGGCAAAGGCCGACTGCAGGTCGCTGGCGATGTTGGCGATCTCGTTGATGGGGCCGGAGAACTTGCGGGAGTAGAGGACAAAGGAGGAGAGGTTGCCCAAAGTGATCTTGCCAAAGAGAAAGAGGGTGGCCCCCAGCACGCTCACCAGGGTGAGGGAGAGGTTGTTGATGAAGTTGACCGAGGGGCCGGTCATGGTGCCGTAGTAGTCGGCGGCGTACTGGGCGTCCAGGGCCCGCTTGTCCTGGGCGTCAAAGCGGGCGGTCACCGCCTCCTCCCCCGAGTAGGCCTTGACGGTGCGCAACCCCGAGACCGCCTCTTCCGACAGGCCGCCCAGGGCCCCCAGTTCGGCCGAGCGGCGGGAGAAGAGGGGGCGCACCTTGCGGGTCATGTAGCGGGTCCAGAGGATGGAGAGGGGCACCGTGACGGCAAAGACCGCCAGCAGCGCCGGGGAGATGGCCAGCATCATCCCAAAAGAGCCCACCACCGTGATGGCGCTGGTCCCGATCTGCAACAGGTCGCTGGAGAGGGAGGTGTTGACCGTGTCGATGTCGTAGGAGATGCGGCTGACGATGTCGCCTGTCTGGTGGCTGTCGAAGTAGCGCACCGGCAGGTCCATCAGGTGGGAGAAGAGGTCCCCCCGCATCTGCCGCACCACCCGCTGGCTCAAGCGGATCATCAGCAGCGAGAGGAGGTAGCCCAGCAGGGCCGAGAGGAGGTAGAAGGCCAGCATCCACCCGGCGTAGAAAAAGACCCGGGGAAAGTCCACCTGGCCGGGGACGGTGCCGATGGCGTCGATGGCGAGGCCGGAGAGCATCGGCCCCAGCAGGGCCAGGAGGTTGCTGGCCAGGGCGAGGGCCGCCGCGGCCAGCAGCATCCAGCGGTGGCGGCAGAGGTAGCCCCAGAGCCGCCGCAGGGTGTAGCGGGTGTCCCGGGGCCGCTCCTGGCTGCCCGAGGGGCGGCGGTGGCCGCCGGGGGTCTGCATGTTGTAAGAGCCCTTCACTGCGCCGCCCCCTCTCCCATCTGCAGGGCATAGAGTTCCCGGTAGGGCAGGCAGCTCTCCAGCAGCTCGCCGTGGCTGCCGCAGCCCAGTAGCCGTCCCTCGTCGAGCACCAGGATGAGGTCGGCCCCCATCACCGAGCTGACCCGCTGGGCCACCACCACACAGGTGGCGTCGGCGCAGTGCGCCCGCACCGCCTGGCGCAGCTTAGCGTCGGTCTGGTAGTCCAGGGCGGAGGAGGCGTCGTCGAGGATGAGGATGTCGGGGTCGCCGGCCAGGGCCCTGGCCACCAGCAGCCGCTGGCCGCTGCCGCTGCCCGCCGGAGAGGTCGGTCCCCCGGGCGGCCAGCGGGTGGGCAAAGCCCCCCTCCAGCCCGGCGACAAAGTCGGCCTGGGCCCAGCCGGCGGCCGCCTCGGCCCGGTCGGGGGCGATCCCCCGGTCAAAGTCGATGTTTTCGGCGACGGTGCGGCCGAAAAGGAGGTCATTTTGAAAGACCACCCCAAAGCGGCTGCGCAGCTCCTTTAGGGGGATGGCGCGGATGTCCCGCCCGTCGAGGCGGATGACCCCCTTGTCGGGGGTGTAAAAGCGCAGCATCAGGTTGCAGAGGGTGCTCTTGCCGCTGCCGGTGGCGCCGATGATCCCGAGGGTCTGCCCCGGCCCCACCGAAAAGGAGATGTCCTCCACCGCCGGCTCCCCCCCGCCGTAGGAGAAGGTGACCCCCTCGAAGGAGAGGCGGGCCGCCCCCCGGTCGGGCGCCGCGGCGGCGAGGGTCTCGGGCTCGCCCTTGGCGGCCAGCACCTCCTGGATGCGGGCGGCGGAGGCCGCGCCCTTGGAGTACATGACAAAGACCCGGGTGATGGAGAGCATGGCGCCCAGGATGATGGTGAAATAGGAGAGGAAGGCGAGGATGGTGCCCGGCTGGGTGAGCCCGCTGTCGACCCGGAAAGCGCCCACCAAAATGACCCCGGTGAGCCCGGCGCCCAGGAAGAAGTTGATGGCCGGGTTGGAGAGGGCCATGGTGGTGGAGGCGGCGGTCTCCCGCCGGGAGACCGCCCGGTTGACCCCGTCAAAGCGGGTCTTCTCCCCCTCGGTGCGGGAGAGGGCCTTGATGATGCGGATGCCGGTGACGTCCTCGCGGACGGTGCGCACCAGGGCGTCCACCGAGCGCTGCATGTCGGAGAAGAGCCCCACCCCCTTGCGGGAGACGAAAAAGACCACCAGGGCGATCAGCGGCAGCACCGAGAGGAGCACCAGGGTCAAGACCGGCTCCAGCGTCAGGGTGACCGCCACGCCCCCCAGCAGGAGGATGGGGGCCCTGACCCCCACCCGCTGCATCATGTTGAGCATCTGGTGGACGTTGTAGGTGTCGGTGGTGAGCCGCGCCTCCAGCGAGGGGACGGTGAAGCCGTCGATCTGCCGGCAGGAGAGGTGGGCGGTTTGGGAGAAGAGGTCGTGGCGGATGCGCTCGCTGGCGTCCCTGGCGATGCGGGCGGCCGAGCGGTTGGCGGCGATGTTGCCCACCACCGCCAGCACCGAGCACAGCAGCATCACCCCGCCCCAGAGGGCGATCTGGGCGAGGGAGCGGCGGGGGACCACCGTGTCGATGACAAAGGCCAGTATCCAGGGGAGGAGCAGGTCCATGACGGTGCCGAGGAACTTGATGGTCAGCCCCCAGGCCATCTTTTTGGCGCTGGGGCGCAGGTAGGAGAGGACGGTTCGCAAGGGAGGGGCCCCCTTTCTCATTTGGGCGTATGGCGTTCCCTAACAGGATACCACAGGACGGCGGGGGAGAACAATTTGCGAAACGGAGAAAAAGCCCCCCTTTCCCTGTGCCAAATGTCGAAGCGGGCCGAAGGGGGGAAAATCGCCCCGAAGGTGTTGAACCGGGCGGCGCGATGGGCTATAATGAAAGGCGCTTGCAGTGCGCGGGCGGCAGTTTGAGCGGGGCGGTGGCTGACACCGGTCCGCCCCGACCTGTTGCGCCCATTTTGCAAAAAAAGGGGGACGGGCCCGCGCCCGCCCCGGACCAGGAGAGAGAACATGCTGTTTTCCAAACCCAATATCGACCTCTGCGTGGTGGGGCTGGGCAACCCCGGCAAGAAGTACGAGCGCACCCGCCACAACGTGGGCTTTGTGCTCGTCGACGAGATCGCCCGGGAGCTGGGGGTGTCGGTCAGCCGGCTCAAGCACCAGGGGACCTGCGGGCAGGGGCTCGTGGACGGCAAAAAGGTGCTGTTTGTCAAACCCCAGACCTTTATGAACCGCTCGGGCCTCTGCGTGCACGAGGTGGCCAGCTACTACCGCCTCCCCCCCGAGCGGGTGCTGGTGATCTGCGACGATGTCTCCCTGGACGTGGGGAGGATGCGCATCCGCCGCAAGGGCTCCCACGGGGGGCACAACGGCCTGCGGGACATCGCCCTCTCGCTGGACAGCGAGAACTACCCCCGCATCAAGATCGGGGTGGGGAAGAAGCCCCACCCCGACTACGACCTGGCCGACTGGGTGCTGGGCGCCCTCTCCCCCAAGGAGTGGGAGACGGTGCGGGACCTGGCCGGCCCCTGCCTGGACACCCTGCGGCTGCTGCTGGAGGACGACCTGAACGAGGCCATGAACCGCTACAACTAGAGCGCCCCCGCGCCGGGGGCAGAGGAGTGTGTGAGGATGGAGTTTTTTACCCGCATCTGGCAGGGGGTGCCCGCCTTCGAGACCCTGCGCCGCAGCCTGGAAGAGGGCCGCGTCCCCCTGGCCTGCTACGGCCTCTCCACCGTGCACAAGGCCAACTTGATCGCCGCCCTCTACGCCGAGACCGGCCGTCAGATGCTGGTGCTGGTGCCCGACGAGCGGGCCGGGGAGCGGATGGTGCGCAACCTCAACACCATGATCGGCGGGGAGGCGGCCGCCCTCTACCGGCAGAAGGACTACGTCTTCCACCCGGTGGAGGGGGCCTCCCGCGAGTTTGAGTACGGGCGGCTGTCGGTGCTGGGCCGGGTGCTCGACGGCAGCTGCCCCATCGCCGTGGCCACCGCCCCCGCCGCCTGCCAGTACACCCTGCCCCCCCAGCGCTACCAGGAGGCCACCTTTGTGCTGCGTTCGGGGGACGCCTGCCCCACCGACCAACTGGCCCGCCGGCTGGTGGAGGCCGGGTATGTCCGCCGCCCCCAGGTGGACGGGCCGGGCCAGTTTTCGGTGCGGGGAGGGATCGTCGACCTCTACCCGCCCCAGGCGGCCGCCCCCTTGCGGCTGGAATTCTGGGGGGACGAGGTGGACACCATCGCCGCCTTCGACCTGCTCACCCAGCGCCGGGGCGACGGGGTGGAGGCGGTGGAGATCACCCCGGCCAGGGAGGTGCTGGTGGCCGACCCGGCGGCCCTGGCCGCCAAGCTGCGCAAACTGGGGAAAAACGGGCCCGAGGCCCTACTGGCTGACGCCGAGCGGCTGGAGACCGGGGCCGAGGTGGCGGGGCTCGACCGCTACCTGAGCCTCTGCCTGCCCGAGCGGGCCACCCTCTTTGACTACCTGGAGGACGCCTTTGTCTTCACCAGCGAGCTGCAGGAGATGACCCAGGAGCTGGAGGGTTTTCTCTGGCAGTTGGGGGAGGATGTAAAGGAGCTGTTGGAGCAAAAGCTCCTCTCGGGGAAAGCGGCCGCCTTTGCCGACGAGAAGGGGGCCTTTTTGGCCCGCCTGGGCAAGGGCCGCACCGCCTTTTTGGAGACCTTTTCCCGCCAGCTGGAATTCCCCTTAAAGGAGCTGCTGGACTTCACCGCTGTCTCCACCGCCAGTTGGAGCGGGCAGATGAACCTGCTGCTGGAGGAACTTGCCAGCCAGCAGGAGCAAAACTACTGCACCCTGATCCTGGCGGGGACCGAGAAGGCGGCCAAGACCCTGGCCTACGACCTGCAAAAAGACGGCTACAACGCCCAGTACACCGACTCAGGCAAGACCCTCTCCCCCAAAAAGGTCTATGTGGCGGCCGGCAGCCTTACCGCCGGGTTCGAGTACCCCGAACTGCGGGTGGGGGTCATCTCCTACACCCTGCAAGAGGGCAAAGGCAAGCGGCGGACGGCCAAGAAAAAGCGGGGGAAGGACGCCATCACCACCCTGGAGGACGTGACCCCCGGGGACTACGTGGTGCACGTGACCCACGGCATCGGCCAGTTCACCGGCATCACCCAGTTGGATCTGCAGGGGGTGAAGAAGGACTACCTGAAGATCCAGTACGCGGGCAAGGACGTCCTCTTTGTGCCGGTGACCCAGCTGGACCTGGTGAGCAAGTACATCGGCCCCCGGGAGGACCGGAAGATCAAGCTCAACAAGCTCCACTCCACCGAGTGGCAGCGGACCAAGCAGCGGGTCTACTCCTCGGTCAAGGACATGGCCGACGAGCTCATCAAACTCTACGCCGAGCGGGCGGCGGCCAAGGGCTTTGCCTTTTCGGAGGACAGCGAGTGGCAGCGGGAATTCGAGGAGCGCTTTGAGTACACCGAGACCGACGACCAGCTGCGCTGCATCGAGGAGATCAAGGCCGACATGCAGTCCCCCCGGCCGATGGACCGGGTGCTCTGCGGGGACGTGGGCTACGGCAAGACCGAGGTGGCCCTGCGGGCGGCCTTCAAGTGCGTGCTCGACTCCAAGCAGTGCGCCATTCTGGTGCCCACCACCATCCTCGCTTGGCAGCACTACCAGACCATCCTCAAGCGGATGGGCAACTTCCCGGTGAACGTGGAGCTGCTCTCCCGCTTTCGCACCCCGGCCCAGCAGGCCGAGTCGATCCGCCGGCTCAGGAGCGGACAGGCCGACATCGTGGTGGGCACCCACCGGCTGCTGCAAAAGGACGTGAGGTTCAAGGACCTGGGGTTGGTGGTCATCGACGAGGAGCAGCGCTTCGGGGTGGCCCACAAGGAGAAGTTCAAAGAGGCCTTCAAGGGCATCGACGTGCTCACCCTCTCGGCCACCCCCATCCCCCGCACCCTGAACATGGCCATGAGCGGGATCCGCGACATCTCCATCATCGACGAGCCGCCCCAGGACCGCCACCCCATCCAGACCTACGTGCTCGAGCACAGCGACCTGGTGGTGGGGGACGCCATCCGCAAGGAGCTGCGCCGGGGCGGGCAGGTCTACTACCTCTACAACCGGGTGGAGTCCATCGAGGCCTGCGCCTCCCGGGTGCGGCAGATGGCCCCCGACGCCAACGTGGCGGTGGCCCACGGCAAGATGGGCGAGCGGGAGCTCTCCTCGGTCTGGGCCCAACTGTTGGAGGGCAGCATCGACGTGCTGGTGTGCACCACCATCATCGAGACCGGGGTGGACGTGGCCAACTGCAACACCCTCATCATCGAGGACGCCGACCGGCTGGGCCTCTCCCAGCTCTACCAGATCCGGGGGCGGGTGGGGCGCAGCGCCAAGCGGGCCTTCGCCTACTTCACCTTCAAGCGGGGCAAGGCCCTGTCGGAGGTGGCCTCCAAGCGGCTGACGGCCATTCGGGAGTTCACCAGCTTCGGCTCGGGCTTCAAGATCGCCATGCGGGACCTGGAGATCCGGGGGGCGGGGAACATCCTCGGCGCCCAGCAGCACGGCCACATGGAGGCGGTGGGGTACGACATGTACCTGCGCCTGCTCTCCGAGGCGGTGAGCGAGAAGAAGGGCGAGGAGAAGCCCTACAAGAACGAGGAGTGCTTGGTGGACATCCAGCTGGACGCCTACATCCCCAAGGCCTATATCGAGGACATGGCCAGCCGGATCGACACCTACAAAAAGATCGCCGCCATCCAGTCCCGGGAGGAGGCCGACGACCTTCTCGACGAACTCATCGACCGCTTCTCCGACCCGCCGGCGCCGGTGGTGGGGCTGGTGGACGTGGCCCTGCTGCGCAACCAGGCCGCCAACTTGGGGGTGGGGGAGATCACCCAGTGGGAGGACACCGTATACATCCGCTTTGTCCACCTGGAAATGGAGCGGGTGGCCCGGGCGGTGGGCTGCAAGAAGGGGGTCAAAAACGTCCTCTTCAACGCCGGGGAGAAGCCCTTCCTGGCGGCGGTGCTGGAAAATCCCCACCGCCCCATCGACGGGATCCGGGCGGTGCTCGACGCCATGTCCGACGCCTAGGGGGAGCGCCGCACCCAGCGCCCCTTCCAGGGGGAATTGCCTTTTGACAGCCCCCCGAAAAATTGCTATAATCGTAGCTAGTTGTATGCGCTGCGGCGCGAAAAGAAAATGGGAGGAAAGACGATGTCTTTTAAACATAAGCTGGCGGCCGGCCTGGCCGCTTTGGGGGTGCTGGCCTCGCTGAGCGGCTGCACCCTGGGCAAGAGCTTTGACTATGCCGCCAAGGTGGGCGAGGTGGAGATCTCCAGCGGCCTCTACCTCTACTACCAGTACGCCAGCTACCTGGACGCGGCCGAGCAGTCGCAGAAAAACCCCAAAGAGGTCAAGACCGTCTTGAAAGAGCAGATCGGCGAGCAGAGCGCCACCGACTACATCAAAGACCAGACCAAGGCCCGCTGTATCAGCTATGCGGCCATGGAAAACCTCTTTGACAAAGAGGGGCTGGAGGTCACCGAGGAGGACGAGGCCCAGATCGAGGCCAACGTCAACCAGAACTGGGACAGCCAGAAGAAGGTCCTCGAGAAAAACGGCATCGGCAAAGACACCTACCGCACCCTGGTGCGCTCGGCCCTCAAGTCCAGCAAACTCTTCGACCACTACTACGGCGCCGACGGGCTGACCCCGGTGGGGGACGACGAGCTCAAGGCCTACTTTGAGAGCCAGTACCTGCATATCTCCTTCCTGGCCCTGCCCAAACTCAACAGCGAGTCAAACGCCATCTCCTCCGACGGGATCGCCACCATCAACGACCTGTCCGAGCAGATGCTCGCCAAGCTGAAAGACGGCGCCACCATGAAAGAGGTGGCCGACGAGTTCATGCCCCAGGTGCTGGAGGTGGGCGGCCACTCCTTTGCCGAGGGGACCGACTTCGTGCAGCAGGACTTCATCAACAAAGACACCGAGAATTACAGCACCTACCCCATGAATATGATCAACCAGATCAAGGCCGACGGGGTGGGGGACTACAACCGCTACGAGGCGGCCCAGTACACCTTTGTCTACCAGCGCCAGAGCGCCCTCGCCAACGAGTCGGACTTCACCTCCGCCCGCACCTCGCTGCTGGTGGAGATGAAGGAGGGCGAGTTCTCCGAAAAGAGCAAGGCCGCGGAAGAGGGGCTGGAGATCGTCTACAACGAGGCGGCGGTCAAGGAGTTCAGCCCCAAAAAGATCAAATACGTGGCGTCGTAATGCGCCGCGAAGGGGGGAGACCTGCCCCCCGCTGAAAAGACGGGCGGAAGTCCCGTTTTTTCTTTTTTGAGGCGGTTTGAAAAAACGGCCGCCCGCACTTTGGGGCCCCTGCCGGGCCCGGACCAGAGAGAGGAGATCGCCTGTGCAGATCCACCGCCTATTTCGCCGCGGGGCCGCTCTGGCTCTGGGGGCCGCGTTGACCCTGTCCCTCCTTTGCGGCTGCTCGCTATTGGACGAGCTGCGCACCGGGAGCAACGACCTCTTTCGGGGGGAGCCGGTCACCCGGCAGCAGGTGGAGCTGGAGGGGAAATACGGCCGCTCCCAGCTCGACGGGCTGCAGCGGGAGCTCTATGACGACCTGTACAGCGCCGTCTCCCGGGCCGAGGACAGCATCCAGGTGGACAGCCGCATCACGGTGGAGGAGTTGGAGACGGTCTACCGCTACTACTTCTCCGACAGCCCCGAACACTTTTGGGTGGACGGGTACAGCTATGTCACCGGCCCCGGCGGCCGGGTGCAGAAGGTGCTGCTGCGCTACATCGGCACCCGGGAGGAGATCGCCCGGATGGACGGGGAGCTGGAGCAGAAAGTGGAGGAGCTGACCGCCCAGGGCGCGGCCCTGCCCGGGGACTTTGAAAAGAGCGTCTGGGTCAGCGACGAGCTGGCCCGGCGGGTGCGCTACGACACCGACTTGAGCGGGAAGAGCCCCTACACCGCCTACGGCGCCCTGGTGGACGGGCGGGCCGTCTGTCAGGGGTACGCCAAGGCCGCCCAACTGCTCTACCAGAAGCTGGGCTACCCCTGCCTCTACGTGCGGGGGGAGAGCCGGGGCGAGCGCCACGGCTGGGTGATGGTAAAGCTGGGGGGAAGCTACTACCACGTGGACCCCACCTGGAACGACCTCTATGTGGAGGGGATGGGGGAGGACGAGGTCATCCTCAACCACAGCTATCAAAACATCACCACCGCCGCCATCTCCCGCGACCACCAGATCTACGGGGACGAAAACTACCCCCTGCCCCCGGCCGACTCCACCGAGATGGACTACTACCGGGTGAAGGGGCTGCAGGGGGCCGACTTCGGGGGGATCGCCGAGCGGGTGATCGCCGTGGCGGCGGAGAACATCGGCCGGGGCGACTACTCGGTGGAGATGCAGCTGGGGGATGCCCAGGCCATCCAGGCGGCGGCCGAGAGCACCGGGGGGATGCGGCGGCTGATCTCCGGGGTCAACGAGACCTTGGGGAGGGAGGCGGTGGCCTACCGCTACTCCTACTACCAAAACCCCGACCAGTTCACCCTGCAAATCTACTTTGAGAAGGCCGCTTCCTGACGGGCGGCTGGGAAGGAGGGCCCGGCGTGGAGGTCTACACCGTCAACCTTGAAGAGGGGATGCCCTATGTGGACGAGGCCCTGGAGCACCTGGAAAAGTCACTGCGGCGGGCCAAGAGCGGCGGCTGCAAGGTGGTGAAGTTCATCCACGGCTACGGCTCCTCCGGCAAGGGGGGAAAGATCCGCCGGGCGGTGCGGCTGGAGCTGGAGCGAAAGTGGGAGCGGGGGGAGCTGGCCCTGGTGGTGCCGGGGGAGCGCTTCTCCCTCTTTGATCCGGACACCCAGCAGATGATGCGCCGCCACTTTTTCGTCACTCGGGACAGCGACATGGGGCGAAACAACCTGGGGGTCACCCTGGTGATGCTGAAATAGGGGCGTGTTCCCCGGCAGGGTCGGGGGGCGATGCGTCCATAAAGGCTTGGTGCCCGCGGGCGGCCAATAGCGCAGCGGAATTTCGGTTCACCTTGCTGCGGCCCGGCCTGAAAGCGAGCAATTTGCCTGTTTAAGACATCCCCTTAGACTGTCCCCCTGCCGTTGACGGCCCACTTTTGCCCGGCGCTTGCAGCGAGGGCTTTTTTGCGGGACGGTCTTGCCGGCAGGGCCGGTGGCTTTGCTGACAATAAGAGAGGGGCCCTTCCCCGCGGGGAAGGGCCCCTTTTTTGTTGTCCGTCACTGGGGCAGTTCGACCCAGAAGGGGCCGCTGCCCCGGTTGCCCAGCTGGTCGCAGACCGAGAGGGTGTAGCGCCCGGCCGGGGCATCGAACCAGGCCACCTCCGCTGCCTCGTCCACCTGGCAGGGGGAGAGGGTGGTCCCGTCCTCCCCGGTGAGGGAGAGGGTCCCCCAGTCGACCCCGCTGGGGTCTTGCAGCCGCAGGGCCACCAGCCCGTTTTCACCCCAGCTCTCGGCCAGGACGGGGGAGGAGAGGTCGCCGTCCCCCACCGAAAAGTCCACCCGAACGGTGCGACCGTTGGCCCCGGCCGCCACCGCCGTGCAGGGGCCGGGGGCCACGGGGGAGAGGGTGAAGACGCCACCCTCCCCGGGCCGACAGGGGAGGGTGCGACCGCCCTGTTCCAGCCAGACCTGGCCGGCCCCCTCGGCCTGGACCGACACCTGGGCGCCGCCCCCCGCGGGGGTGCTCCGCACGCTGTCGATCTGCGGGGCGGGCAGCAGCGCCAGGGCCACGCATCCCCCCACCGCGGCAATGCCCGCCAGGGCCGCCGCGGGAAGGGGAACGGTGTGCGGGGGCGGCGGCGGGCGAAACCCGGCCCGCCTCCCCGCCGCGGAGAGGACCAGCCCGGCGGGGAGGAAGGCGGGGAGGAACCCGTCCATCTCCCGCCGCAGCTGGGCCCGGGCCAACTGCAAATCCCGCTTGACGGTGCCGGGAGAGCAGTGGAGGAGGGCGGCAATCTCCCCCACCTTGCGGCCCTGAAAATAGTGCAGGACGACCGCTTGCCGGCGGCGCTCCGGCAGGGCGGCGAGGGGCACCGGCGGTGGTGGAGTAAGACCCCTGTCTCTTATACACATCTAGATGTGTATAAGAGACAGGCTCGGGTTGGCCTGTCTGGTCCCGGTCGGGCAGGCCGGGCAGCAGCTCGTCCCCGCTCCCCGCGCGCCGGTTCTCCACTCGGCGGATATTTTGGCAGGAGAGAAAGGTGGACCTGTTGAGAAAGGCCACCAGGGAGCGGGGGTCGCGGATGTCGCCCATCTTTCGGTAGAGGGTGAGGTAGCTCTCCTGCACCGCCTCCTCGGCGAGGACGTCGCTTTTTAAGAGCAGCTTTGCCTGGGCCAATTGGGCCGGGGCGGTTGCGCGGTAGAGCTGGGCAAAGGCCTCTTCATCCCCCTGACGGGCCGCCCGGAGAAGGGCTTCCAACTGCCGGTGTGTCCGTTTTTCCTCCATTTTCCACCCCTCCAAATCTTGCCGCATCCTGTCGAAAAGTGTACACTATCTTCATGCGAAAAACAATGTATTTGGAGAGTTTGGAAAATTTTTAAAGATGTTTGGCTATTTCGGGTTGGCCGTTTTGAGGATGGCGTACACCTATTTAGAAACAGATTGAAGCACAGGGGCAGATGCGCCCTTGACGAAGGGGAGGAAAACGCCATGAAACACGGTAAGCGGCGGGAACTGGGGGCGCGGTTGACAGCCCTGGGACTGGCGGCCGCCCTGGTGGTGGGGGGCGCGAACGCTCTTCGCCGGCCGGTCCATGCCGAGCAGTCGGCAGGGAGCTTTGTAGAGGAAAAAGACCTGAACGCAATTTTTGCCATGCGCACCACCACCGCAGGTGTTGGCGTCGTCGACGGCAACTGGGTCCACTTGGCGGATGAGGACCACTGGGTGGACGGCGTGAGCAACACGGCGCTTTTTTCCAAGGGGAAGATCTCTCTGAAAGCCAACTGGAAACTCGAGGCGAACTTCACCATTGTCGGGAGTGGACACTGCCATTACGGGGAGGTGGCCCTTTACGGCAGCACCACCAACTATCGGTTTTCTGCCGGTCGGGTGGGCGGCATCGAGCGGCTCACCGTCGTCCACGGAAACGACTACGAGCAGCCGCAGCAGCCGCTGACGGAGGCGGACTTTGGGGAGAATAAGCCCTACTGCCTCTCCTTTGACGCGGCGGCCAATGCCTTTACCTTGTCCTACAACGGCAAGAGCATCACCTACCCCAACCCCTTCACCGAAGACGTGGTGGCCGTACAAATCAGGGGCCTGATGGACTACAAAGGCGACGTCCCCGCTGTGGGGCGGGTGGAAGGAACATTTTTGGGGATGGCCTATACCGATTACAGCCCCACCTTTCTTGAAACCAAATTGCTTGACGAGAGCGGGCAGGCCATCCCTGCGGGGACGCCGATCGCCGACGGAAGCATCGTCACCGTGCAGGCAAAAATCAAAAACAACTGGGAAAATGGGGGCACCGTCCCCAGCCGCCTAAAGCTGTCGGACAGCAAGGAGTACCCCACCGCTGGGCTGCATTTTGACCCCGCCGCCTGGGGGGATGGCAAGAGCCAAAAAATCACCGTGAACGGCGTGAACGTGACTGCTCAGGGGGACAATGTGGCGACAGGGGGCATCCCCTTTGATTGCTCCCCCGCCGAAACGGTCATCACCTACCGGGCCAAGGTGGCAAACCCCGAGGGCAAGGCGGTCACCATCGGCCAGATGATGGTGGACGACTTCTTTCAGTCCAAACAGTATTCAGGGGACGAACTGATCCCCGCCAAGCCCCTGGTGCCCTACGACCCGGAGAAACCGGCGGAGGAGCAGGGGACGGCGGGGAAGGACTACCACTATACCCGCACCCCGGCCAATGAAAACGGCTGGAACGCCGGCCCGGTGGAGATCACCTTCTACCCCGACCAGTTCAACCAGTTCCTCATCAAAGAGGGGGAGGTGGTCACCGCCACCCTCGACCAGGGCAACTGCAAGACCAGTTACAGCCAGGAGACCGGGGGGACCCAGACGGCCTATCAGGCCAAAAACACCGTGACGGGGGAGCTGTCTACCACGGTGGAGGACGCGGTGAAGATCGACGCCACCGCCCCCACCCTCACCGTCTCGGGGAATGCCCTCACCCTGTCGGACAGCCTCTCGGGCATCTGGAAGGTCGAGCGCTATGACGTCAAGGCTGGCCGCTGGGTCGGCGCCAAGGCCTTTTCCCTCACCGACGGCAGCGGCGCCGCCAGCCAGACGTTTGCCGCCAGCCAAAACGGCAGGTACCGGGCGGTAGATGCGGCGGGGAATGCCTCCCCCGCCTTGGCGGTCACCGTCAACGACCCGCCCTCGGCCGACCCCAGCGACCCCGATGTCACCCCCTCCGAGCCGGAGAAGACCACCGATGAAAACGGCCTGGTCCACACCTCTATTCGCGACAGCATGCAGGAGGTCATCGACCGGGAGGCCCCCCTCTACGGTGGCCGCTTCACGGCAGAGGACGCCAAGGACCTCTTTGACGGCCGCTACGGCTTCTCCTCCAATGTGCCGGGAAACAGTGACCTCACCTATGCCTACACCATCGCCCAGGGGGGCAAGGACGTCACCGGGGAAGGGGTGGACACCACCCAGCCCGGCGCCTTCACCGTCACCTGTCTGGTCACCGACGCGGACGGGAACACCACCACCGTCCTCCTCACCGATACCCTCATCGACCGCTCGGCCCCGCCCACGGTGGACTGGGGCGAGAGTTCCGACCCGCCGGTGGGCCCCTCCTTTGACCCCCTAAAGCCCCTTCCCAAGCCAACCGTCAAGGACGACCCGGCCACCGGGAAGAAACACGCCCACCTCTACGACAGCATCACCGAGGTGGTGGGCACGCCCCCCGCCTATGGCGGCAGGCTGACGGCTCAGGTGGCGGCAGAAATGCTGAAGGGCCGTTACCAGTTCGGCAGCGCCCAGGGGGACGGGGTGTTGACCTACGGCCCGGTCACCGTGACGGTGGAGGGGAAGGCAGGTAGCCTGGACACCGCCAAGCCCGGCAGTTGCCTCATCTCCCAAACCGTCACCGACAGCCAGGGCAACCAGACCACCGTCCACCTCACCTACACCTTTGTGGGCCAGGGGGCCCCGCCGGTGGTGGAGTACGACCCCAGCGACCCCACGGTGGAGCCGGGGAGCCGCCCCGACGCCCCGGAGGTGGTGGAGGACTGGCAGAACGGCACCAAGTACGCCACCGTAAAGGACCGGCTGGTGCAGGTGGTCTCCGACCCACCCCTGTCGGGCGGCTGGCTGGACGAGGGAGAAATCCGCGACTTGATTGCCGGCCGATATAAGTTCACCTCGGCCCAGCCGGACGGGGCCCTCAAGGAGATCCGCTTCGCCGTGATCCAAAACGGGAAGGCGGTGGAGGGGATCGACACCACCCAGCCCGGGGAATACGTCATCGCCTACACCCTGGAGGACTCCTCCGGCAACCGCACCTCCCTCTTCTTGCAGTACCGGCTGGCGGAAAAGACCGCCGGCGGGTCGATTGAGGGGGAGACTGCCGCGCCCGGCGGCGGACAGCCCAACACCGGGGATGTGGACACCGGACTGCTGGGCGGCGGGATGGGCCGGGAGGCCGGTTCCTGCGGCATCCACTGGGGGCTGTTGGCGCTGGCGGTGCTGGTCGCCGGCTATACCCTCTTTCGCAAGGGACAGTTGGACCGAGAGGAGGGACGAGACCGTGAAACTCTGTGATTTTCTCTTTTTCACCCTGGTGGCGGGCGGGGGCGCGGCCCTCTTTGTCTTTGCCGGCTGCCGTTTTGACATCCCGGCGTTGCTGGTCCTCGCCGGGGCGGTGCTGCTGGGCAGCGGCTACCTGATCCGCCGCACCCGCCGCCGCGACCGAGGCGAGCTGTGACGCAGCGGCTGCGCCCACCCCTCAAATAGAAAAAACAGACACCCTTTTCGCAGCTGAAAAGGGTGTCTGTTTTTGTCGAAAATCTATGCTTTTCAAGAAATTTTGGGAATGGTAAAATAAGGATGAAAAAGCCGTTCACCACTCGAGGGAGGGAAAGTAGAAATCCCTGTCGGGGAAGGCGGCGGCGCAGAACATGTCCCGCACCACGTCGCAGAGGTGGGCAGGGTCCAGGTCCTCCCGCTCGAAGAGGGAGGCCAGCCGGGCCACCTGCAGGGGGTCGGGGGAGAAGAGGGGCGTCTCGATCCCGCCCTCTGCCTGTATGCCAAAGCGGCTTTTCTCCGGGTTGGAGATGACCGCAAAGCAGTGGTTCTTACTCATCGCAATGTCTCCTTTTATTCCTTCTTCTGCGGCACCCACATACCGCGTACTCTATGCTATCAGGATGGGAGACAAAGTCAATAAAAGGAGGCGCTTTTTACAGGAAATGGGTGAAAATTTACCGAGCGCGGATATTTGGGAGGCGGGCGGCGGCCGGGAGCTCTCGGAGAAGCTGCGGCTGCTGAAAGAGCGGGAGGGGTTTACCACCCAGATGCTGGCGGACTGCTCGGGCGTTCCCCTGGGGACCCTCAACAAGATCCTCAGCGGGGCGACCAAGGACCCCTCCCTCAAGACGGTGGAGCGGCTGGCCCGGCTCTTCGGGCTGCCGATGCGCTATTTCTGCGACGTCTACCCCAGTGGGCAGAGCCGCGCCGCCCTGTTGGAGCAGGAGGTGGAACAGCCCCTCCTCCTCACCGAGGAGGAGTACCAGTTGATTTGGAGCCTGCGGCGGTTCACCGGCAGGGAGCGGCGGATCCTCCTGACCATGGTAAAGACCTTTGACGCCCTCCACCGCCCCGACAGCCCGGCGAGACAGGTGCTGCCCTGTTACCTCCCCACCCGGGCAGAGGGCGGGCGGACGGCGGTGAACTCCATCGCCGTTCGCCACATCTCGGTAAAAGACGGCGAGACGGCCCGGGCCGCCGACTTTGCGGTGGTGCTTTACGGCAGCGCCATGGAACCCGCCTACCACGCCGGGGAGGTGCTGGCGCTCTCCCACCGCCCGGCCGGACAGGACGAGATCGGCCTTTTCAACCTAAACGGGGAGGGGTATATCCGGCTCTACCAGAAGGTGCGCGGCGGGGTGCGGCTGGCGGCGCTCAACCGGGCTTTCCCCAATATCTCTGTGGAGGAGGGCAGCCAGTTTTGCTGCCTGGGAACGGTGGTGGGCCGCCTCGATCTGCTGTGAGCGCACAGGGGAGAAGGGCCCGGACAGACATCTGTCCGGGCCCTTCTCCCAGCCGCCTAGCGGAAGTAGTTTTTCAGCAGCATCCCGTCCTGGGTGGGGTCGTAGTCCCGCCCGCCGCTGTAAAAGATCTGGGGGGCGGTGATGGTTTTGGGCTGGCCCGAGAGGGCCTCGGTCAGCTCCTTTTGCAGTTGCAGGCAGGCCACCGAGGTGATGTTGGTCTTGCACTGGCCCGACCAGCGAGCAAACCACTGGGACATCCCCGCCACCGACTGGGCGGTGAGATAGCGGTCCAGATAGGCCTTGAAGAGGTTTAGGCGCAGGGTATCCTTCTCGTCCCCCTCCAATTTGGTGTAGCGCAGGTAGCCGGTGAGCTTGTCGCCGCTGAGATCTTGGGGGCCGTAGGGCAGCTTGAAGGTGAGCAGGCCGCTTGTCTCGTCGTAGCGGTAGATGTCCTCGGCCACGCTGTAGGGCAGCTCCCCGACCTCGTCGAGGATGGCGGCCAGGGTCTGGTCGGTCAAGTCGGCGTAGTAGTCGATGCGCAGCCCGGTGAGGGCCTGCAGGGAGGAGATGCACTCCATGGCGCCGCCGTAGCCGTAGCACTGCTGCAGGCTGTCCTCCCGGTTGGCAAAGGACACCTTCCAGCAGGGGGGGAGGACGGTCAGGGCCAACTGCCGCTTGGTCCCGTTGATCCCCACCAACAAAAAGGCGTCGGGCAGGCTGCGCTCCTCGGGCCGCAGGCAGAGCAGCAGATTGGTGCCCGAGGCGTAGTTTGCCTCCACCACCTGGGCCTGCTTCTCCCGCTCCTCCAGGGCGGGCTTTTGCACCAGCTGCCCAAAGGCCAGGGCAAAGACCGCGATGAGGGCGAGGAAGGTGAGGCTGAAACTCTGCCAGAAAAGACGGGTGCTGCGTTTCACGGGCCATTTCCCCCTTTTGCTCATTTACAGGGAGAGTATGGCCCGCCCACAGGGGAGATATGCGGGCGGCGCGGCTGCCCCAAATCGACAAAAGAGGGGGAGCGCCTTTGTGCAAATGAGACCTTGCTTTTCTTGTAAAAACGTTTTATCATAAAGGCAAATCAATACAAAACCACCTGGTGGTTTCACCTGAGCAGCGGCAGATGTGCGAGACCTGTGCCTGAGGAGACGGGGCTTTTAGAGGGACGGATGCGGCTGCTCCTTTGATTTCTGCCGGGGGCGGCGAGGAGGAGTACGCTTTGAAGATGGATTTTTTGGGGGACTGCAAGGTCGTCATCCTGGACATGGACGGCACCCTGTACCAGGACGAGGGCTTTATCGCCCGCAACGTGGCCTATCTGGCCGAGGGGACCCGCTGGCAGGGGCGGGAGGACGACATCACCGCCAAGTGCTTTGAACTGATCCGGGGACAGCTGCCCCTGAAACTGGGGCACTTTTACGAGACCGACGCCAGCCTGCACTGCGAGACGGTGGAGGAGCTGTTTGCCGTGACCCCGGTGGAAAACCGGCGCAGCGACGGCTTTGAGGAGCGGTTTTTCGACCACAATAAGCACTTTACCTACATGGGCGACGCCTGGAGCGTGACCTTCTTCATCGGCGAGCGGATGGGGATCCCCCGCGCCCGGGGGACCGAGTGCTTTTTGAAGGTGCGCGAGGAGATGCTGGAGGGCCCCTTTGCCATGCACCTGCACGAGGACATCAAAGAGGCGGTGGGCCAGGTGACCGCCAGCGGCAAAAAGACCTACATCTTCACCAACACCCAGCAGGTGGGGGCCGAGGGCTTTATTCGCAAGCTGGGGCTTTTGGACAGAGTGTACCAGGTGAAGTACGGCACCAACAAGCCCTACGGGCTGGACACCCTGCTGCCCCAGATATTAAAAGAGACCGGCGTGCGGCCGGAGGAGATGCTCTCCATCGGTGACCACACATTCAACGACCTCTCGCCCATCAAGAAGTTCGGGGGAAAGACCATCTGCATGTCCCCCTATGAGATCCACGACAACGTGCAGTGGGACGCCCGGCTGACCACCCTTGACCAGCTCTGCGACACCCTGCGCCAGCTGGCCCGCTAAGCGGCAGAAAGGAGAGACGCCATGCGCCCCACCATCACCTTTTTCTCGGGTCTCAACACCATCGGCGGCACCCACGTCCTCATCGGCTGTGGGGAGGAAGCCATCCTCTTTGACTACGGCGCCCGCCCCTCGGCCCATTACGACTGGCTCAACCCGGCGGTGCACATGGAGCTGCCCCGGGGGCTGCGCCAGCACCTGCTGACCCGCAAGGCCCCGCCGGTCTTTGAACTCTACGACCCGGACTACCTGGGGGATCTGTCCTATGAGGACGTGATCCAGAACGCCTGGGACGGGATGCAGTTCCCCCGCTACAAGCGGGTGTCGGCCTTTGTCAGCCACATCCACCAAGACCACATGGAGTTGCTCCCCTTTTTGGGGGAGCAGGTGGACCTGTACATGCACAGGGACTCGGTCTCGGTCTATGACGGGGTGGTGGCCAGCGGCGAGTGGTACGGCACCAAGGCGAACGTCATCGGCCTGGCCGACGGGGAGGAGCGCCAAATCGGCGAGCACCTTCACATCCAGCTGCGGGAGACCGACCACGACATCGCCGGCGCGTCGGCCCTCCTGGTCACCGCCGGGGGGCACAAGATCCTCTACACCGGCGACTGGCGGACCCACGGCCGCCACCGGGACTATGTGGAGCGGCTCTTTGCCGACATGGCCGCCCAGCACCTGGACATGATCATCACCGAGACCACCCAGCTGAAGGAGGAGACCCTCTGGCAGAAGCAGCTGCCCCAGAAGGAGCTGGAGCTGCCCGGCCTCTACCGGGAGATGTTGCAGGGGGCCCAGGGGCTGTGCTATCTGAACATCCTCTGCCGCAATGTGGAGCGGGTGGCGGACTTTATCAAGGTCACCAAGGAGTGCGGCCGTACCCTGGTGCTCGACCGGGCCACCGCCCTGCTCTGGCACACCGCCGCCACCGAGGGGCTGAGCCACCTGGAGGGGGACCCGGTGCTGGAGGAGACCGGCGCCATCCGCCTCTTTGAGGGGGAGGACCCCAGTGGTCTGCCCTACGAGACGGTCAGCCTGCGGGAGATCGTCCACCACAAGAAGGACTATGTCTTCTACCTGATCTACCCCAAGACCCCCATCATGGCCGAGTTGGAGCGCACCGGGGAGCAGGGCGTCCCCTCCCACTACTTCCACGCCGACGGCAACCCCCTCTTTGCGGGGGACAAGATCCTGCACGCCTGGCTGGACGACTTCGGGGTGCGCTACCACTTTCACGGCACCTTTGGCCACGCCATCCCCCGGGAGATCACCCGGATGATGAAGCTGGCCGCCCCCAAGCTGGTGGCCCCCCTGCACGGCAACCACCCCGAACTGCTGGACACCGGGGAGATCCCCAAGCTGTTGCCCACCTTTGGCCAGACCTTTGACCTGGACAAACTCTTTTCCTGACGGCGCCTGAGCTGAAGAGCGCCCCGCCAAACCCGGCGGGGCGCTCTTTTTATCTTTTGTGTAAACTTTGTATACTATAAATAGTTTACAATAGAGGCGGGCGGGAAAGGCTGTTTCATCTGCGGATGGAACGGAGGGAAAAATCAATGTATACTTAAAATATAAAATGAAGTTTACATTGAGGAGGAATTCCCATGCGTCAACCGTCCAAGACCAGAGAGCTGGTGCTCACCGCCCTGGCCGCAGCCGTCATCTCCCTGCTGGCCCCCCTGTCCGTCCCCCTGCCCTTCACCCCGGTGCCCATCTCCCTGGCGAGTTTTGCGGTCGTCCTCTGCTCGGCCTGCCTGGGCTTTTGGCGGGGGACCGTCGGCACCCTGGTCTACATTGCCGTGGGGCTGGTGGGGCTGCCGGTCTTTGCCGGGTTCACTGGCGGGGCGGACAAGCTCTTCGGCCCCACGGGGGGCTACATCGTCGGCTTTGTCTTCTGCGCCGCCGCCACCGGCTGGCTGGTGGACCGGGCGCCGGGGAAGGTCTGGCTCTACCCGGTGGCCATGGTGGCGGGGAGCCTGCTCTGTTACGCCTTCGGCAGTCTCTGGCTGGGGATGCAGATGCACCTCCCCTTCGGCCAGGCGCTGCTGACGGGGGTGGTCCCCTTCCTGCCGGGGGACGCGGGAAAGATTGTCGTCGCCTGCCTGGTGGCCTACCCCATCCGCCAGCGGCTGGAAAAGGGCGGCTTCCTGTCGGCCGAGGGCGCCGCAAAGTAGAAGAGAGAGGAGGGCCTACGGCGGGGGAGGTGCTGCTGACGGGGGTAATCCCCTTCCTGCCGGGGGACGCAGGAAAAATCGCCGTCGCCTGCCTGGTGGCCTACCCCATCCGCCAGCGGCTGGAAAAGGGCGGCTTCCTGTCGGCCGAGAGCGCCACAAAGTAGAAGAGAAAGAAGGGCCCACGGCGGGGGAGGCGCAGATGCACCTCCCCTTCGGCCAGACGCTGCTGGCGGGGGTGGTCCCCTTCCTGCCGGGGGACGCGGGAAAGATCGCCGTCGCCTGCCTGGTGGCCTACCCCATCCGCCAGCGACTGGAAAAGGGCGGCTTCCTGTCGGCCGAGGGCGCCGCAAAGTAGAAGAGAGAGAAGGGCCCACGGCGGGGGAGGTGCAGATGTAGCTCCTCTTCAGCCAGGCGCTGCTGGCGGGGGTGGTCCCCTTCCTGCCGGGGGACGCGGGAAAGATTGCCGTCGCCTGCCTGGTGGCCTACCCCATCCGCCAGCGGCTGGAAAAGGGCGGCTCCCTGTCGGCCGAGAGCGCCGCAAAGTAGAAAAGAGAGAAGGGCCCCACCGCGGTGGGGCCCTTTTCTGTGGCGCAAAATCACTGCAGTTCCTGCCCCTGCGCGTCAAGGAAGCGGCAGCGGTAGGGGGGCTCGCTCCCGCCCCCGTCGGTGGCGGAGAAGGCCTCTGCATCGAAGATGATCTTGGGGGTGGTGTCAAAGCTGTTAGAGGTGCGAGTTGTCCCCTTTGTCCCCTCGCTCCGCTCGACGCGGACGCAGGCGGGGTTGTCCACCAGCAGCACCAGCCCGTTTTGCCACCGGTAGCTGTAACAGCCCGGGGCGCGCCGGGCCAGCTCCCCCTCCTCCAGGGCGGAAAAGGCGTAACCGCTGCCGCTCCGGCTGAAGCTGACGGGGAAGTAGGCGGTGTCCTCTCCCTCCCCCACAGCGAGGATCAGGAGGGACATCCCCTCCCGGTTGGCCTGCCCCACCGCCCGCAGGGTGGTGGTCTCGTTCTCGGCAATGGGGAGGTGGGGGCGGGCCAGCGCCACCATCTCCTCCTGGGTGCTGGCGGTCTTGGTGCAGCCCGGCAGCGCCAGGCAGAGTAGGGCAATCAACAAAACGGCGGTCTTGCGCATCTCGTTTGCTCCTCTCGCGCCCAGAGGGGCGCTTTTTCTCACCATACCCCACACCGGGACAGCCTGTCAAGGCGCGGCGGAAAAAAAGGGGGGATCCCCCCTTGACTTGGAGTGGACTCCAGGGTGTAAGGTGAAAAAAAGCGGCCCGGCAGCGGCGGGCCGCCCTGTTGAGAGGAGAGAGAGACCGTGATCTACAAGGCATTTGGGGACCTGCAACTGTCGGCGCTGGGGATGGGCGCCATGCGCCTGCCGACCATCGGCGGGGAGGATGGAAAAATCGACGAGGCCCAGACCGGCCAGATGGTGGACTTTGCCATGGGACAGGGGGTCAACTACTACGACACCGCCTGGGGCTACCACGACGGCCAGTCGGAGATCGTGCTGGGCCGGGCACTGCAGAAGCACCCCCGGGAGCGCTTCTACCTGGCCGACAAGTTTCCCGGGTACGACCTGGCCAACATGGGCAGGGTGGAGGAGATCTTCGAGCGGCAGCTGGAGAAGTGCGGGGTGGAGTACTTTGACTTCTACCTCTTCCACAACGTCTGCGAGATGAACATCGACGCCTATCTGGACCGGCAGTACGGCATCTACGACTACCTGATGGCGCAGAAGCGCGCCGGGCGGATCCGGCACCTGGGCTTTTCGGCCCACGGCAGCAGCGCGGTGATGCGCCGCTTTTTGGAGGCCTACGGCGAGGGGATGGAGTTTTGCCAGCTTCAGCTCAACTACCTGGACTGGACCTTCCAGGATGCAAAGGGCAAGGTGGCGCTGCTGGCGGAGTACCAGATCCCCGTGTGGGTGATGGAGCCGCTGCGGGGCGGTCGGCTGGCCGCCCTGCCGGAGGAGAGCGCCGCGCGGCTGAGGGCCCTGCGCCCCGACGAGGGGGTCCCGGCCTGGGCCTTTCGCTTTTTGCAGACCCTCCCCGAGGTGGTGGTGACCCTGTCGGGGATGTCGAACCCCGCCCAGCTGGAGGAGAACATCCGCACCTTTTCTCAGGAGCGGCCCCTGGACGAGGGGGAGATGAAGGCCCTGCTGGAGGTGGCCGACGGCCTGCTCGAGCGCAAGGTCCTGCCCTGCACGGCCTGCCGCTACTGCACCAGCCACTGCCCCCAGGGGCTGGACATCCCCTCGCTGTTGTCCCTCTACAACGAGCACAGCTTTACCGAGGGCGGCTTTTTGGCCCCCATGGCCCTGTCGGCCCTGCCGGCGGGAAAGCAGCCGGGCGCCTGCATCGGCTGCAGGAGCTGCGAGGCGGTCTGCCCCCAGCAAATCAAAATTTCTGAGGCGATGGCCGATTTCGCCGCAAAGGTGCGGGCCTGACAGGCCCTTTGCACAGGGAGGAACAGAAGATGGCAACAATGCAGTACCGAGCGCTGCCCCACGGCGGCGAAAAAATCAGCGTCATCGGCCTGGGGATGGGCTCGATCCACGCCGGCAGCGAGGAGGAGATCGAGCGCACCGTCGACCGGGCCATTGAGGCGGGCATCAACTACTTTGACATGGCCGCCTCGGAGGGGAAGCCCTACCCCTGCTATGCCCGCGCCTTTGCCGGGCGAAGGGAGAAGCTCCTCTTGCAGATGCATTTCGGCGCGGTGTATGAGGGCGGCAGGTACGGCTGGACCCGGGAGCAGTCAAAGATCGAGGAGAGCTTTCGGGAACAGCTGCGGCTGTTGGGCACCGACTACACCGACATGGGGTTTGTCCACTGCATCGACGAGGAGGACGACTGCGACCAGGTGCTGAGCGGCGGCCTCTGGGATTATATGAAAGCCCTCAAGGCAGCCGGCGTGATCCGCCACCTGGGCCTCTCCTCCCACAACCCCGAGATCGTCCGCCGCTTTTTGGAGACGGGGCTGGTGGACATGGTGATGTTCAGCATCAACCCGGCCTACGACTACTCCACCGGCACCTACGGCATCGGCAGCGCCGAGAACCGGAGCCGCCTCTACCGGGAGTGCGAGCGGGAGGGGGTCGGCATCTCGGTGATGAAGCCCTTTGGCGGCGGGCAGCTGCTGGGGGAGAAGACCTCCCCCTTCCGCCGGGCCCTGAGCAAGACCCAGTGTATCCAGTACGCCCTGGACCGGCCGGGGGTGCTCACCGTCCTCCCCGGGGTGCGGGGGGAGGAGGACCTGCAGGCGGTGCTGGCCTACCTGGATGCCGGCGCGCAGGAGCGGGACTACTCGGCCATCAGCGCCTTTGCCCCGCCGAACGCCGAGGGGGTCTGCGTCTACTGCAACCACTGCCAGCCCTGTCCGGCGGGGCTCGACGTGGGGCTGATCAACAAGTACTACGACCTGGCCCGGGCGGGGGACGTGCTGGCGGCGGGGCACTACCAAAAGCTCTCGCTGAAGGCAGACGCCTGCCTGCGCTGCGGCCACTGCGAGGCCCGCTGTCCCTTCCACGTCAAGCAGGAGAGCCGGATGGAGGAGATCGCCGCCTATTTTCAGGGACAGCTGTAAAGGGGCAAAATGAGAGAGGGACCGGGGAAGAGACGTCTTCCCCGGCCCCTCTTCTCTTTGGGGGGAGCTCTATTGTTTGAGGGCCTCTTCGCAGTAGGCGTGCAGCTCGCTGCCGGTGGCAAACCAGACCCCCTCCATGGCGGTGGCGTAGTCGAAAAACTCCTCCAGCACGGCGGTGCGGCCGGGGTTGCCGATGGTCTGCGGATCCAGCTGCATCACGTAGCAGAGACCGTGGTTGTAGTGGCCGAGGAACTCGTCTTTCCAGTTGGAGAGCATGTTGGTGTAGTTTGACACCCGCCCCTGCCCAAAGGGGAAGGCCGGCCGGTAGTTGAAGGCCAGATAGGGGAAGTCGAAATTGGCCCACTGCATGGGGATCTCGAGGATCTCCTCCCCCGGCCGGGCCAGGGGGAGGTAGTAGGGCCGGTCGTCGTCAAAGAGGTCGCTGGAATAGACCATCCCCAACTCCTTGGCGATGGCGAGGGTCTCCAGGGTCAGGTCCCCCTCGGGGGCGCGAAAGCCCCGGCAGGGCCGGCCGCTGACGGCCTCGATGGCGGCCACCGCCCGCGCAAGCCGCCGGCGCTGCTCCTGGGCGGAGAAGAGGGAGAGGTTTTCGTGCTCGTACCCGTGGCAGCCGATCTCGTGGCCGGCCGCGGCGATCTGCCGCAGCTTGTCGGGGTACTCCTCCGCCACCTTGCCGGGGCAGAAGAAGGTGGCTTTGATTTGGTAGCGCGCCAGCACATCCAGCAGCCGGTCCACCCCCCGCAGCATGCCGTACTGGCCCATGGAGAGGGTCTTGGGCATCTCTTTGGCCGCCGGATCGAGCTGCAGCCAGAAGTACTCGGCGTCCAGGTTGACGGTGATGAGGGCGGCGCAGCGCTTGCCCTGGGGCCAGGTCATTGTCTCGGTGTACATCTGCCATTCCTCCTATTGTGGGTCGGTGGGGTAGGTGGCGCGCCACCAGTCGGCGATCTCTGCGCCGGTGGCGATCCAGACGTCGGGGTGGGAGGTGACTTCCTTCAAAATCTCCTCCAGGATCAGGTTGCGGCCGGGGGCGCCGGAAATCTGCGGGTGCATCAAAAAGGAGATGCAGAGGCCGTAGCGGTGGTAGCCGCGGAATTCCCGCAGGTAGGTGTCCTGCACGTTGCGGTAGCAGGAGATGCGGTCGAGGCCGGCGGGCTCGGCCGGGTAGATGCTGTAAGCCTGGGCCACGTAGTCGTCCAGCTCCCACTTGGAGGGGATCTCGATGAAGTCGGTCACCCGCCCGTCGAGAACGGTGTGGTAGGGGCGGTCGTCCCCCCGCATCGAGCTGGAGTAGGAGAAGCCCCGCTCCTCCAGCAGGTAGGGGGTCTCCACCGCCCAGTCGCCCGAGGGGGTGCGAAAGCCCACCGGGGCCTTGCCGGTGATCTCTTTGATGATTTTCTGGGTCTTTTCGATGATCTCGATCTGCTCCTCCCGACTCTTCTCCACAAACCGCTCGTGGGTGTAGCCGTGGTTGCCGATCTCGTGTCCGGCCGCGGCGATTTTTTGGATGACCGCCGGGTTGTGTTCGGCCACATAGCCGGGCACAAAAAAGGTGGCCTTGACCCCGTATTTGTCCAGCAGGTCCAAAATCATGTCGACGCAGCGGTTGGGGCCGTACTGGCCGATGGAGCGGGCGCGGATGAGCTGGTCGGCGTGGGGCTCGCCGGCGGACATGTTCTGCCAGATGATGTCGCCGTCCAGGTCAAAGGTGAACATGGCGGCGCTTTTGCAGCCGTTTGGCCATTTGATTTGCATAGATGGATCGTCCTTTCGTGCGGCGATTTTTACAGCACCTTCTCCAAAAATTCCTTGGCGCGGGGGGATTTGGGGCTGGAGAAGAAGCGCTCGGGCGGGGCGTCCTCGATCAGGCGGCCCTCGTCGAGAAAGCAGATGCGGTCGGCCAGCTCCCGGGCAAAGCCCATCTCGTGGGTGACCAGCACCATGGTGATGCCGGTATCGGCCAGCCCCTTGATGACCCCCAGCACCTCTTTGACCATCTCCGGGTCGAGGGCGGAGGTGGGCTCGTCGAAGAGGATGGCCTCCGGGTCCATGGCCAGGGCGCGGGCGATGGCCACCCGCTGTTTCTGCCCGCCCGAGAGGGTGGCGGGGTAGACCCCCGCCTTGTCGGCCAGGCCGACCCGCTCCAGCAGTTCCATCGCCTTTTTCTCGGCGGCCTTCTTGTCGGCCTTTTTCACCTTGCGGGGGGCGTAGGTCATGTTTTCCAGCACCGTCATGTGGGGAAAGAGGTTGAAGTGCTGAAAGACCATCCCCACCTTCTCCCGCACCGAGAGGATGTCGACTTTTTTCTGGGTGATGTCCACCCCGTCGATAAACACCTGGCCGGAGGTGGGGGTTTCCAGCAGGTTCATGCACCGCAGCAGGGTGGATTTGCCCGAGCCGGAGGGGCCGATGATGGCCACGATCTCCCCCTTTTGAATGTCCAGGGAGACGTCCTTGAGGACCCCCAGCTCACCGAAGTCCTTGCTGACATGCTTAACGCTGATCACTTTTGCGCACCTTCCTTTCAATGCGTTTGGCGATGAAGTTGAGGATGGTCACGATGACGTAGTAGATGAGGGCGGCCACCAAGAGGGGCTCAAATTGGCGAAAGGTGGCGCTCATCACCATTTGGGCGGTGCGCATGATGTCCACCATCCCGATGGTGGAGACCAGCGAGGTGCCTTTGAGGAGGTTGATGATTTCATTGATGATGCTGGGCAGCACGCTCTTGATGGCCTGGGGAAAGATGATGTCCCACATCATCCGCGGGTAGGAGACCCCCAGCGCCTGGGCGGCCTCCTTCTGGCCAACATCCACTCCAGCAAAGCCGCCCCGCAGGTTCTCCGAGAGGAAGGCCGCCGAGTTGAGCCCGAAGGCCAGCACCGCCGCTTGCAGGGAGGTGATTTTGTAGGCAAAGAGCTGGGGGACGGCGAAGTAGGCCATGGCGACTTGCACCAGCTGGGGCACCCCGCGGAAGATGGAGGTGTAAAACTGAGCAAAGCCCCGGAGGATGCGGCTGCGGGAGATTTTGCAGAGGGTGAGGGGGATGGCCAGCACAAAGCCCACCAGCAGCGAGAGCAGGGTCACCTGCATGGTGACGCCGATGGAGCGGAAAAACATGGGCAGGTACTTGGGGATGATCCCGAAGTCCAGATTCATGGGGATTCTCCTTTCGCGCAGGCAGACCACGGCGGCCGGCGCCGTAGTCTGCCTTTTTGGTGTAGGGGGGAAGAAGGGAAGGGGCTACTCGCCGATATAGGCCTCGCCCAGCCACTTGGTGACGATCTCGTCCATCTTGCCGCTGTCCTGCAGGGCCTTGATCTCGGTGTTGAAGGCCTCGATCAGGTCAGAGCCCTTGGGGAAGGCGATGGCGAACTCCTTGTCCACGTCCTTGTTGATCTCGCTGTCCTTGGGGATCATGAAGCCGTCCAGGTCGGGGTTGTCGTTGATGAAGCCCTGCAGCAGGGAGCCGTCGGTGCACATGGCGTCCACCCGGCCGCTCTTGAGTTCAGCCAACACGGCGGGCTGCCCGTCAAAGGTGGTGACGATGGCGCCGGGGACTTTATTGGCGGTGATTTCGTAAGAGGTGCCGGCAGAGCAGGCGACTTTCTTTCCACTCAAATCCTCCACCGTCTTGATGCCCGAGTCCTTGCTCACCAGAAAGGCGTCGCGGCTCTCGATGTAGCCGATGGAGAAGTCAACATTTTCGCGGCGATCGTCGGTGGCGGTCATCCCCGAGAGGACGAAGTCGGCCCGGCCGGACTGAAGGGCGCCGATGAGGCCGGAAAACTGCATGTTGGAAATTTCGTAGGTGAAGCCCATGTCCTCGGCCATCTGGTCGAGGAAGTCGATGTCCAGCCCCTCGTAGACCTCCTTGCCGCTGTCGTCCACGGTGACGGTCTCGAAGTTTTTGAAGGAGGCGCTCATGGCGACGGTGAAGTGTTTGCCCGCCAGGGGTTTGCCGCTGGTGTCGTTCCCGGTGTCGCCGCCGGCGCTCTTATCGGTGCCGCAGCCGCTGAGGGCCCCCAGGGTCAGGACGCCCGCCAGGGCGACAGCCAATACTTTTTTCAGTTTCATAGTCGATTCCTCTCTCTTTCTCTATTTATTTAATCAATTGTCCCGCCCGACCAGGCGCGAACTGCCCGGGGTGGGAGGGGATAGGCCAACTTGCTGTGGCAGAGGCCCTGGCGCACCAGCAGCTCCGCAGTGCCCACCAGGGTGAAGGCCGGGTCGATGACCGGCAGCCCCGCCAGGGCGGAGACCTGCGCCCCCAGTCCGGCAAAGCTCAGGCAGCCGAGGATCACCGTGTCGGCCCCGTCCTCCTCGGCGCATCTTCGGCAGGTCTGGGCCAGCTTCTTGACCAGGGCGCCGTCGGTGGCCGGGCTGCGCCCCTCGCTGGGGCCGTGCTCGGCGCTGCGCACCGAGGCCAGTGCATTCCCAAAGCCCAGGGCGCGGACAAAGGCGGCCTTTTGGGGGATGCGGCCGGCGGCGGTGGTGAGGACCGAGAAGCGGTGTCCCAGCTGCGCCGCCAGGGCCAGGGAGGCCTGGGCCCCGCCCACCACCGGGATCTGCAGCAGCTCCCGGCAGGCCGACAGGCCGGGGTCGGAGAAGCAGTAGAGGCAGACGGCGTCGAATCCGTCGGCCTGCGCCTGCAGGGCCATCTGCACGATCTCGGGCGCGGCCACCGCCACATCCAGGTCGGAGTCGATGCAGACCTGGGTGCGCTGGGGGCAGTCCATCGAGATGGCTGTGTCCGGGCCCGCCGCCCGGGAGAGAAGGGCCTCGCGGGCGGCGAGTTCGGCCCGGCTCATCCCCGAATCGGGGTTGATGAATTTCAGTTTCACCTGCGCTTCCTCCTTTCCGCCAGGGCGGCGGTTTTAGAGCATCTCCTTTTTGATGCCCTTGTGCAGGATGTTCTCGTAGTCGATATAGGGGTAGATGTCCTCCCCGATGGCGGGGCAGAACTGCTTGAGTTCTGAAAGGGTCAGCTCCTCGATGCTCGTCTGCCGGTCCTCGCAGTAGAGGACGATCTGCCCGACGATGCCGTGGGCATCCCGGAAGGGGACCCCCTTGGCCACCAGGTAGTCCGCCACCTCGGTGGCGTTGAGAAAGCCCTTGGAGACCGCCCGGCGCATCTTTTCGGGGTGGACGGTGAGGGTGGCCACCATCCGCTCCATCATGGTCAGGGAGAGGAGGACGGTCTCCAGCCCGTCGTGAAAGAGATCCTTGTCCTCCTGCATGTCCTTGTTGTAGGCCAGGGGCAGCCCCTTCATCACCGTGAGGAGGGCCAGCAGGTCGCCGTAGACCCGCCCGGTCTTGCCCCGGATCAGCTCGGCCCCGTCGGAGTTTTTCTTCTGCGGCATGATGCTGGAGCCGGTGGTGTAGCGGTCGTCCAGGGTGACAAAGCCAAATTCCTGGGTGCCCCAGAGGATCATCTCCTCGGCCAGCCGGGAGAGGTGCATCATCAAGATGGAGAAGGCGGCCAGGACCTCCAGCTGGTAGTCGCGGTCGCTGACCCCGTCCATAAAGTTGTCGTAGACCCCGGCAAAGCCCAGCTTCTCGGCGGTGAAGGCCCGGTCGATGGGGTGGGTGGTCCCGGCCAGGGCGCCGCACCCCAGGGGGGAGAGGTCCATGTTTTCCAGGGCGCTTTGCAGCCGGTGCCGGTCCCGCTGCAACATCCCGTGATAGGCCATGAGGTGGTACTTAAAGGTCACCACCTGGGCCCGCTGCAGGTGGGTGTAGCCGGGCATGATGTAGGGGTTTTCGTCCGCCTTTTTCCGCAGCGTCTGCAAAAACGCCTCCACCAGCTCGACGACGTGGGCGGTCTCCCTCTTGACGTAGAGCTTCATGTCGGTGTTGACCTGGTCGTTGCGGCTGCGGGCGGTGTGGAGTTTTTTCCCCACCTCCCCCAGCCGGTCGATCAGGTTGGCCTCGACAAAGGTGTGCACGTCCTCGTAGCGGTCGTCCAGGGGCAGGGCGCCGCTGTGCACGTCGGCCTGTATCCCCAGCAGCCCCTCGGTGAGCTGGGCGCCCTCCCCCTCGGTGAGGAGGCCGCACTCGACCTGCATGGCCACGTGGGCCAGGCTGCCCTCGATGTCGGGGTCGCAGAGCCAGTGGGTGTCTTTGAAATTGTTGTTGAACTGCTCCATCAGGTCCTCTTCGCCCGCGCGGAACCGGCCCCCCCAGAGCTTGTGAATGCCGTTAGCTGCCATCTGTCTGGCCCGCCTGCCTTTCTGCTGCAGATATTTGCAAGTTATTCATTCGATATGCATGATTATACCTCTTTGTGCGGGAGGATGCAAGGGGAAATTGCGTATAAAATATCGTTTTTACTCTGTATATACAGTATAAAACCCTAAAAATATTCAAAAACAGGAAAGTTTATAACTATTCAACAAAAAGAAAAAGCGGGGGTTTTTCAAAAGACAGCAAAGTTTAAAAAAGGATTACAATTGGTTACAAGTTTGCTAGAAAATTGCTACTGAAAAGCAATCATGTTAAAATGATTTTAGGAAAAATGCGAGATGGCCGCCGTCAGGCGGCAGAGGAGGGCGACGGCTGTGCGGGAGAGAACCAGAGCGCTCTGGCGCAAAAAGGCGGTGCGGCGGGGCCTGTTGGCGGCGGTGGCCGCTCTGGTGGGCCTGGGGCTTTTGTGGGGGGTGGCCCGCGCCATCCCCGGCGCGCCCATCGGCACCACCCTCACCGAGCGGGTGCCGGTGGTCATCGACAGCGACGGGGGGCTCGACGACCTGACGGCCCTGTTGCTGGCCCGGCAGGTGGACCGTCTCGAGGTGCGGGGCCTCACCGCCTCCTACGGCGCGGTCTCCCTGCCCCAGGCCGGGCGCAACCTGTTGGCGGCGGCCGAGTGGATGGGGGAGGACTGGCCGGTGGCCCTGGGGGCCAAGAGCGCCCTCGACGGTTCCCTGCCCGCCGGGATCCGCACCCTGGGGGAAAATGGGCTCTACGGCACGGTGCTGCCGCCGGCCACCCGACAGACCGACCCCCGTACCGCCAGCGACTTCCTCTACGACCTGGCAGTGGAGGAAGGGGGGCAGTTGCAGGTGATCTGCCTGGGGCCGGCGACCAACCTGGCCCGGGCGATCGAGGAGCACCCCGACCTGCCCGGCCTGTTGGCGGGGGTCACCCTGGGGAGCACCCGCCTCCCCATCTCCGAGGTGGAGGTGGAGCGGCTCAAGGGCGAGAGCGAGGAGGCCTGGCGCAAGCGCTGGGAAGAGGCCCAGTTAAAGCACGAGCAGGAGGAGGTGGGGGCCCACCCCGACTTGCTGTGGGAGGCCGACGGAGCCGCCCTGCAGGCGGTGGTGGAGAGCGGTGTCCCCCTGACGGTGGTGCCGGTCTCGGCCCTGGAGGGGATGGAGGCGGGCAAAAAAGACCGCTGGGACACCCTGACCCCCCTGCTGGAGGACACCGGCAAAGCCGCCCCTCTCTACGCAGGGGCCAAGGAATACTTGAATGAGGAGTACCGCAAGGGCAGCCCGAGCATTGCAATGGACTTTTCGGCGGTGGCGGTGCTGGCCGCCCTGGTGGACGAGAGCGCCTTCACGGTGGAAGAGGGGGGCATCGCCTGGGCGCGGTACGGGCCGGTGGTGGAGCCGGGCGGCGAGGGGGTCCGCTGCCGGGTGGCGAGCGAACTGGAAATGGTGACGGACGAGGACTACAAGTGGGCCAAGGACACCGGGCCCAGAACTGGGACCACGGCGGTGGCGACCGAGCGCATCCCCATCCCCAAGCTCTTTTTGGTGATGGAGAAGGCCTTTCGGCACTGGTGATTTCCCCGACGGGAGGGTTTTGAGATGGCACTGATCGGCACAGCGGGCCGCCGGCGCGGGCGGAAGATCGGAACGGCGGCAGCGGCGATCGCCCTGGCTGCGCTGATGGTGGTCGGCGGCGGGCGGCTGCTGCCGGGGAAGGCCATCGGCGCCACATTGACCGAGCGCACCCCGGTGCTCATCGACAGCGACGGGGGGCTCGACGACCTGACGGCCCTGCTGATGGCCCGGCAGATCGGCTGCCTGGACGTGCGGGGGATCACCGCCAGTTTCGGGGTGGTCCCCCTGCCCCAGGCGGCCCGCAACCTGCTGTCGGCGGCGGACTGGATGGAGCGGGACTGGCCGGTGGCCCTGGGGGCCGGGGCCTCGCTGGACGGCCGCCTGTTGACGCAGGAGAGCCGGTGGGGGAAGACCGGTCTCTGCGGGGCCGCCCTGCCCCCCAGCGGCCGCAGCTTTGACGCCCACACCGCCAGCGACCTCCTCTACGACCTGGCGGTGGAGGAGGGCGGGCGACTGCAGGTGGTCTGTCTGGGGCCCCTCACCAACCTGGCCGTCGCCCTGCGTGAACACCCCGACTTGGCGGGGAGGATCGCCGGGGTGACCCTGGGGGCGGGCCTCCCCCTCCCCGAGGAGGGGCTGGACGAAGAGGGGGAGAGCGCCTACTGGGCGGCCGTGGCCGAGGGTGATTACACCCTGCAGGCCGATCCCGCCGCCCTGCGGGAGGTGGTGGAGAGCGGCATCCCCCTGACGGTGGTGCCGGCCCCGGTGCAGGCGGAGATGGCGGCGGTTCGGCAGAGAGATAGGGACACCATCAGCCCCCTCTTTCAAGACCTGCGGGAGACAAAGCCCGTCTACGGGCAGATGCTCTCCTTCCTCAAGGAGCAGGGGAGCACCAGCGACCGGGTCTCGCTGGAGCTGGGCGGGGTGGCGGTGCTGGCCGCCCTCACCGACGAGAGCGCCTTCTCCTTTCTCCCGGCCGATCTGCAGTGGCGGCAGGGGGCGCTGGCATACGCCCCCGCCGAGGGAGAGGGGGAGTGCCGGGTGGCGGCGGCCCTGACGGCGGTGACCGACGAGAAGTACCGGCGGGTCTCGGCATCCGGCGCCGGTGAGTTGATCCCCGTTCCCCAGCTGTACGGGACTTTGGAGCAGACTTTCCGATACTGGTAGACCGGGCGCAAAGGGGGAAGCGAGATGGCAGGCGGGCAAACCGTTCGGCGGGGGCCGCGAAGGGCCCTGCGCCGGCATCTGATCGAGGGGCTGGCGGTGCTCTATGCGGCGCTCCTCCTCTTCTCTCCCCAGTGGGGCATCCCCACCGGGCTGACCGAGCGCACCCCGGTGGTCATCGACTGCGACCCGGGCAGCGACGACGTGTTGATGTTGGGCTATGCCGCCGGGGCCGACCTTCTGGACGTGCGGGGGATCACGGTGGTGGGGGGGACGGGCACCCTGGCCCAGACCGGGCGCAACGCCCTCACGGCGGCAGCCCACTTTGGCCTTCACTGCCCGGTGGCCCTGGGGGCCGCGCAGACGGTGCGGGGGGTCCCCTTCACCTGGGCGCAGGACGCGGGGGCCAACGGCGCCAACAACCTGACCCTCCCCTGGGAGGGCGGCCGCTCCTTTGACCCCCGCCCCGCCTGGGACCTGCTCTACGACCTGGCGGTGGAGGAGGGGGGGCAGTTGCAGCTGGTCTGCACCGGGCCTTTGACCAACCTGGCCCGGGCGCTGGAGGAACACCCCGACCTGCCCGGCTATTTGAAGCGGGTGGTGGTCTCGGCCGGCAGCGTCGATCTCTGGGCGGTGAACGCCGCCGGGGAGTACACGGCGGGCGGCGCGGGGAGCAGCCTGATCTTGACCACCCCCGATCCCAACGGCCAGGCGGACCCCGGCGCCCTGGAGGCGGTGCTGGCGAGCGGCCTCCCCCTCTACATTGTGGGCAACGACAGGTACACGGCGGGGGCTCTTTCGGTGTGCAAAGACAGCTGGACCACCTTTGCCAGCGAACCGCAGCTCTACGGGGCCATCTGGACCTACCCCATGAACATCTACAAAAGCGGGGGGGAGGATGGCGGGGTACCGCTGTACGGTCTCGCCGCCCTCTACGCGGTGCTCGACGAGGGCGCCTACCGCTTTGCACCGGCCCAGCTGTGCCCGGCGGAAGGGCTGCTGGAGCGGGCGGTGCCGGAGAGGAGCGTGGTCGTCTACGACCCCGCGGGGCAGATGCGGATGATGGACCCCACCAAGGAGCGGGAGACCAGGGAGCCGGTCGAGCCAAACCTCCCCAGCGGGATGTTTTTCTGGGAGGAGGCGGACTACCTGACCCCCGCCGATCTGGAAGGGCGGACCCTGGTGCGGCTCACGGGGGAGGAAGAGGCCAACTGTCACCTGGCGGTGGAGCAGCGGGTGGGGACATCGGGCGCTGGAGAATGTGCGGTATTGGGTCCCATTTTTGACTGCCGGAACCAACTTGGAAAAAAGAGCTGACCTGCCAGAGAGGAAGAGAGAGATGCAGATGTTTTGGGAGAGAGGACGCCGCCTGGCACAGGCGGGGCGGGCGCGGGCGGGGCGGGTTTTCTGCGGGGTCCTCGCCCTCTGGGTGGGGGTGATGGCCTTTTCGCCCCAGAGAAACATCCCCACCACCCTGACCGAGCGCACCCCGATCCTCATCGACTGCGACCCGGGGGGAGACGACGTTCTGGCCATCGGCCTGGCCGCCGGGACGGCGCTGCTGGACGTGCGGGGGATCACCCTCTGCAGCGGCGCGGGGACCCTTGCCCAGACCGGCCGCAGCGGGCTGACGGCAGCGACCTACTTTGCCCTTCACTGCCCGGTGGCCCTGGGTTCCACCCGCAATTCGGCGGGAGAGGCCGTCGTCTGGGGGGAGGACACCGGCCCCACCGGCGCCGGAAACCTGGTCCTCCCCTTTGGGGGGGAAGAAGACTTTGACCCTCGCCCCGCCTGGGAGTTGATGTACGAGACCGCTGTCCAGGAGGGGGGCGCGCTGCAGATCCTCTGCCTGGGCCCCCTGACCAACCTGGCCCGGGCGCTGGAGGAACACCCCGACCTGCCGCAGTACATCCAGCGGGTCGTCTTTTCGGCGGGGAGCGTCTCCCTGACCGAAAATGGGGCGGTGGCCGGGGTGGGGAGCGACGCCAACGGCCCGGCCGACCCGGCGGCCCTGCAGAAGGTGTTGGCCAGCGGCATCCCCTTGGTGATGATAGACGCGTCGATCTCTTTAGGCGATCACGGCACCCAGAAGGACCTGTGGACCCTCTTTGCCAGCCAGCCCAGGCTGTTTGACGCCCTCTGGAGCTATTGGGATGAAAAGGGGAAGCGCAACTTTGCCGCCGGCACCCTCCCGCTGGACGGTATTGCGGCGGTCTCCCTGCTGATCGATGAGACGACCCTGGTCCTCAAACCGGCCGACCTGGGCTATTGCGAGGGGCCGGTGACAGGGCTCGACGGGGAGCCCCTAGACGGGCGGGGGCGGGTGACGGTCATATCCGCGGCCGAGGGGGGGAGCCCCCACCGGGTGGCTGTGGCCTGCGCCATGTGGGACTGGCAGGGAAAGACCGCCCCGGCGCCGGTGGTGCTGCTCCACCAGTGCCGCAACCTTTTGGGCAGTGCAGCGGCGCTGTGACGGTGAACGGCAGACAGAAGAGAAGATAAAGACGGGGTGTTTGTATGAACCTGCTCAAGAAGGGAAAAAGCAAAAAACAGGTGCTGGCGGTCTGCGTGGCCACGGTGGCCTGTGCGGCCGCAGCGCTGGCGCTGACCGGCAAGGTGGCCGCCAAAAAGATCCAGGACATCCCCGAGGTGGCGGAGCGAAACGGCCTGACCCACATTGAGTCGGTCTTTCGCCGGCAGAACGGCGAGGGGTATGTCCTGTTGACCCGGGTGTTTCGCTGCCCCAACCCCAAGGGCCCGGGGCAGGCCTACAACTTGAGCGACGAGGAGATCAGCTACCTGCTCATCGACCTGCAGAGAAACATCCCCCAGGTGGCACTGGAGGTGGGCGGTCAGCGCGTCGAAAGCGACCCGGAGCAGGTGGACGTCCACTACAACTGGGTGGCCGATCAGTTCTTCGCCTACTACACGGTGCCGGTGGGGCAGATCGGGGAGGCCGAGAGCGCCTACCTCACCCTGAACGACAGCAGGCAGAAGGAGCGGCCGGTCATCGACCTCTCCGACCAGCCGGAGGCGGTGCAGACGGTGCAGTTAGAGGGGGGGCGTTCGGTGGAGATCCGGGTGCAGTCGGCCAGCGCGGATGGCCGCAACCTGCTGGTGGAGTGCCTGTCCGACGGCGAGACCCAGATGGTTTACCCCGCCCTGGCCGACCTGGGGATGGCCGGCACCAACTGGCGGGCCCAGGAGACGGTGGAGAGCGTGCTGGAGCAGAGCGAGGAGAGGAGCCTGTCCCTCTACACCCTCAAGCGGGTCCCCTCCCTCTACGAGCTCTTCTACCGCACCCCCAAGGTCTGGTACATGACCTTTGACAACCTGGCGGAGACCGTCTACGCCACCGCCGGCGAGGCGGTGTCCATCCCCAACCCGGCGGAGGGGGAGACCATCGAGCTGAACACCCCCTTCACCGTGGGCGGTCAGCGGTACCGCCTGAGCGCCGTCAAGCGCTCTAATGGGACGGTCTTCACCACGGTGGAGACCTACGGCGAGACCTCGTCCATCGTCACCCTCAAGGCCAATGTGGGCCCCGCCGGCAAGTGGGCGGAGTACCAGCAGCCCGCCATCACCTACGAGCTGCGGGGGGAGGCGGCCAAGGGCACCTCCAGCCAGCAGTTGGAAGTTCTCGCCTCCCAGCCGGAGGGGATCGCCCTGGAATTTATGCCCTATGAGGCGCAGATCAAGTGGGGGTGGCCCGGCATCGTCCTTCCCCCGGAAAAATAAGTTCCCATAAAGACAGCGGCCTGTCGCCCCACACCCCGGGCGACGGGCCGCTGTCTTTTGCGCCTGGAGATGATGGGGCTGCGGGGAGAAGGGGCTGCTCAGATGGAGGGGAAGCCACTCGATTGGGGAGAGAAGAGGGGGAGCCCCAATCGGCGGCTGGTTTTGCGTTTTTGGAGGCGAGAAGACGGCGGGGGGTGATCTCCCCGAACTCTGGCGGAATTGCCCCTTTTTCAATCAGCGGGTCAGTTCCCCTCTTGGTCTGGGGCATAATAAAGGGCTCGTCCGGCCAAAGGCGCTGAGGAAAGCGGAGGGTCGATGCTCCCGACAGTGGGAGGAGAGGTTGGCGAGGAGGGCGCTGCGGCGGCAGTGTCTGTGGGAGAGGGGAGGTTTCTCTCGGCCTCGGGGGGCGCTCGCCGCCCAGCGGCTGTCGTCCTGCCGATGGGGCCAATGGGGGCCAATTGAGAGCGCCGGGAGAGGAACAGACAGCATCCTGCTCCCGGCGAAGGGGCAAAAGGCTGGTCGGGAGGGGAGAAGATCCTCAGCAGCAGTTGAAGTGGGTCCGGCATTCGCCCAATCTGGGGCGATCCCGCTTCACCGGTGGGTCGCCTCTGTGGCGGTGGGGGACAGGCCGCTGGGAGGAGGCGGCCCGCCCGATGGAAGGGAGCGGTCCCTGCGGTGGCGGGAAAAAGCCCCTCTATTTTTTTGCCTGTGGGGTGGGGAAGGTTGTCCCTCTTGATATTGGGGGGCAGAAAATATGGAGCGGTCTCGGTTGTGTGCTGTGCAGCCAGGTGCACTCCATTAAATATGGGAGCCCTCTCCTTTGGGTGCTGGGCCGGCCGGCGCACCTGTCGAGAGGGGAGGGGGAAGCCGCTTTCCGGCCGCCGCTATTCTGAGCAGGGTGGCCCTCTGCGAGGGGGAGATGGGGATGCCCTCTCTCCCCTATGGCTGAAACGACCCGCCCCCCGCGGGGACGAAGGGAAAAACGCAGCAGCGGGCCCGGCGGCCTGCCGTGTGGCAGGTGCCGGGCCCGCTGTGTGAAAAAGGAGGAGGAAAGGCAACGGTAGGGGACGTCTCACCAGAGCGCGTGGAGGAAGCGGAAGGAGAGTTTCTTAAAGATGTTTTGGCCCTTGGACACCGAGCGGATGAACCGGTCGACAAAGACCAGAAATTCGCGGAACTGCTCCGGCGTCATCTGGTGTTGGCTGAAGCCGGCTTCCAGCACCAGCTCGATGATGGGCAGGGCCTCGCCGTGCTCCAGGTGGTCGCCAAAGGCCACCTCGATGCTGCTGGCCATCCCGTAGTAGGAGTGGGCGTGGGTGTAGCCGAAGGAGAAGAAGTCCAGCGCCTGCAGCAGGTAGCGGTAGAGGCGGATGATGTTGCGGCGGGGCTCGTCGGTCTCCAGGGAGCGCTTGAAGCGGTGGATGCGCACAAACCGGCGCAGGGCCAGAAAGACGGCGGCGACGGCGATCAGGCCGCCCAGCCAGACGATGCCGGTCCAGACGATGGTGGTCCAGGGGGCGTTTTTGAGGGGGCGCCGCCAGGTGTCGAAGATGGAGAGGGGATCGTCCACCCCGTCAAAGGTGACGCTGCCCCCGCCGATGCTGTCGCTGGGGTCGCCGCTGCCGGTCCCGCCCCCGCCCCCGCCGGAGATGATGGGGGGCGCCACCTCGCCGTCCACCACGGGCAGGGTGTCGTACTCGATAGAGCGGTAGGGGGTCATCTCCACCGGCACCCAGCCAAAGCCGTCCAGGTAGATTTCCACCCAGGCGTGCATGGTGCTGCCGCTGACCATGGTGCCCCGCCGCTCCACCAGGGCGGTGACCCCCAACAGAGGCTGTTCGATGGGGACCTTCTCGTCCTCCAGCCCGCGACCGCTCAAGGTCTGGGGGGTGAGGGCGTAGCCCTCCACATAGCGGGCGGGCACGCCGGCCGAGCGCAGCATCATGGCGCCCGCCGAGGCGAAGTGGGTGGCAAAGCCGCTGTCTCGCTGGGTGAGGAAGTACTCGACAAAGTCCTGCCCGTCGGGGGTGGAGCCGGGGGCGGGGTTGTAGTGGTAGTGTTCATTCAAATAGCTGCGGACCCAGTCGGTGTAGGTGGCCAGGTCGCCCGCCTCCGCCAGGGCCTGGGGGGTGAAGAGCTCGTCGGTGAGCACCTTCTGAATGTTCTCGGGCACCTGGGTGTAGGTCTGGTAGACAAAGCGGCGGTAGGCCGCCTCCCGCCGGGCGTAAGCCGCCGCGTCGCGGTCGCGCTGCGCCGCCTCCTGCAGGGGGGTGTCCATGTCCACCCCCAGCAGGTTGGGGGTGGTGTAAAAGTCAAAGTCGTAGGAGCCGGCCCAACGGTTGTTGTCGGTCCAGATGGTGCTGTCCAGGTCGGTCTGGGTGGTCTCCCGCTCGGGCAGCTCCTCCCCTTCGAGAAGGAGGGAGGGGTCGATCTCCTCCCCGATGTACCAGGGGTAGACCGCGCCGTAGGGCACGTAGGTGAACTGCTTGAGGGCGGTGTCCTTGAGCCCTTCCACCGAGATGGTGGCGTGGGAGAGGTAGACCCCTTTGAGCACCGGGTTGTCGATGGTGTCACAGAGGGCGATGTAGTCGCTGGGGAGGTTTTGGGGAGAGGTCTCCGCCTCGGAGAAGAGGGTGCCGAAGGCCTGCCGACCCGTCTGCTCGGCCTCCTCGTCCAGGGTGTCCCACCGGTCCCCCCGGTAGATCCCGCCCACATACCCCTTGAGGTAGATGGACTGGCCCAGGGTGGGGGTGCGGATCATCAGGTCGTTGGCGGCGTCGTAGTTGCGCCAGATGCCCAGGCGGCTCAACTGCCCGTGGTAGAGGTTGAGGATGCGGCTGGGCTCTTTCTCCATCGACACCTCGGAGAGCTTGTGTCCGGCGCCGTTGCGAAAGGAGGTAAAGGCCTGGCTGTTGTACAGCGGCGGCGAGATGATGAGCCCGCCCGCCGCCAGGCAGCAGAGGCAGAGGCCGATGAGGACACAGCCGCTCTTGAGGGCAGTGGCGTAGCGGTAGCTGTAATTTCGGTAGTCCACCCGAAAGGCGCGGGTCTTTTTTTCGATTTTTTCGGAGAAATCCCTCTTGGCGCGGGGGTGCCGGGTGGCTAGGTGCAAAGAGAGCACCAGCGCGTAGGAGGCGGCCAGCAGCAAGAAGGGGAGGTAGGAGGGGGTGAGGCCGTAGAAAAGCCCTGGGAGCAGCGGCAGGAAGGTGGCCGCCAGGTAGAGGAAGATGTTGGGCCGGTAGAGGATGGCCACCCCAATGACAAAGAGGATGCAGCAGAGGGCAAAGTTCACAAAGAAGCGTTCGCTGGACGGCTGGTCGTAGAGGGGCGGGATCCGGTAGGGGATCAAAAATTCAAAGGTGTGCCAGTTGAGCAGCTCGATGACCCGGTTGAAAAACATCTCAAAGCCGAAAAAGAGGGCGTCGCTTTTGAAGAGGCCGAAGGAGACGGCGGCAAAGAGGACCGCCCCCGTCCCCGCCAGGGGGTATTTAAAGAGGGTGTAGAGCAGGCAGACCCCCACCAGGCAGACCCCCAGCGCCACCGGGGAGACAAGGCTCACCGGCAGCTGGTAGAGGGTGAGGAAGCTGGCCAAAAAGGAGAGGGTGCAGAGCCCCAGCAAAAACAGCCGCACATACCACCTGGCCTGGGGGGCGCGCCGCTCCAGGGCGAGGGAGGTGTCCCGCAGAAGGACGATGTCGTCCCCCTCCAGCGGGGGGAGGGGCGCCGGGTGGCGCAGTTTGTAGAGGAGGGAGGGTTTCTTGCCGCGCTTTTTCTTCGCTTTCAAAGTCCAGTCCCCCCCTTCACAGGATCAGGGCCTGCAGGGCCCCTTCCGGGTGGTCGGAGTCCACGCAGATACAGCGGATGCCATACCGGTCCAGCACCGGCATGTCGCAGTGGTCGAAGTCGTGGATGTAGAAAAAGGTAAAGGGCTCCCGGTGCTCCATCCCCATCTGCTCGATGGGGCCGGTCTCGATGATGGGGGCCAGGTAGAGGACCTGGGCGCTCTTGGCCACGGTGAAGTTCTGGCAGTAGGCCTGCAGGGCGTAGATCTGTTCGGTGTAGCTGGCGGCGTCAAAGAGGTCGTCCAGGCAGCCAAACAGGTCGGCCTCATCGGTGATCCGGTGGGAGGCGAGCCCCCCATTTTGCAGGTCGTACCAGTAGACGGTGTGCTCGATCCCCTCCTGCAAAAAGAGGGGGGAGAGGACACAGAGGGTCTCCAAGATGGCGTCAAGGTAGTTCTTGTCCTCCCGCGAGCCGGAGACCCGGTAGAGCTCCAAGAAGATGCAGGTGGTGTCCTGCAGGGGGAAACTGGACTCCTTGACGATCATCTCGCCCACCTTGGCGGTGAGTTTCCAGTGGATGTGGTTGATCCGGTCGCCGGGCTGGTATTCCCGCAGCTTGAAGGTCTCGGAGGAGTCGTCCCCTCGCCGGTGGCGGGAGAAGGTGTTGCTGTCGGGCACGTGGCGGAAAAAGTCCACCCCGATGCGGGCGGCCGAGTCCACAAAGGCGGGCAGCACCGGCAGCACGAAGCGGCTGTTCGGCTCCAGCCGGATGCAGGTGATCCCCAAAAAGTCGTACAGCCGCACCTCGCCCAGGGAGAAGGTGATCTTCCCGGTGTGGCGGGGGGCCACCGAGTAGGAGATGGTCTGGGTGTTTTTGGAGAAGACGGGGGTCTCCACCACCGTTCGGTTGGGGTCGCCGTAGAACTGGTGGCGGGCCAACAGCTCCACCTGGCAGCGGGCGATGGGCAGCCGCCCCCGGTTTTTGATCTGCAGCTGCAGGGAGAACGACTCGCCCCGCCCCAGGGAGTGGGGGCCGGGCAGCAGCTCCACCTTGACTTTTTTGGCGCAGTGGCGCAGCAGCAGATAGAGCCCCAGAGGGAGCAGCAGCGCCATGGCGAAGGCCAGCATGGACAGGTACTCCCGGTAGGAGAAGGCGAACACCGCCATGGCGACGCAGAACGCCCCGTAGATGATGCGCGCTTTTTTCACGGGAACATCCCCTTTCGGCGTCTTCTACTGTTGGTCGAGCAGGCTTTCGGTGATCTGCGGGGCCGGGGTGTCGTTGAGGATCTCCTGCAGCAGGGTCTTGGCGGTGACCCCGCCGACCCGCGCCTTGGAGCCCAGCACCAGCCGGTGGGCGCCCACGTCGAAGAAGGTCTCCTGTACGTCGTCGGGCACCACGAAGTCGCGGCCGTAGAGGTAGGCCATGGCCTTGGCCATCCGGATATGGGCCAGGGCGCCGCGGGGGCTCATCCCCAGGGTGATCATGGCGTGGTTGCGGGTGGCCTCGGTCAACTGGGCCACATATTCGTAGATGGCCTTGTGTACGGTGACCAGCTGGGTCTCCCGCTGCATCTGCAAAATTTCCTCCCGGCTGGCCTGGGGGATGACCTCGTCCAGCGGGTTGCTGTCGTGGCGGCGCTCCATGATGGTGATGGTGCTCTCCACGTCGGGATAGCCCATAGAGAGGCAGATGAGGAACCGGTCCAGCTGCGACTCGGGCAGGATCTGGGTGCCCGCCGAGCCCACCGGGTTCTCGGTGGCGATGACGATGAAGGGCTTGGGAGTCTCGCGGGTGACCCCGTCGACGGTGATGCGGCCTTCCTCCATCACCTCCAGCAGGGCCGACTGGGTCTTGGAGGAGGTGCGGTTGATCTCGTCGGCCAAAAAGAGGTTGCAGACCGCCGCGCCGGGCTTGTACTCAAAATCGCCCAGCTGCTTGTTGTAGATGGTGAAGCCGGTGATGTCCGAAGGCATGACGTCGGGGGTAAACTGCATGCGGTGGTAGTCCAGCGAGAGGGCCTTGGAGAAGGCCATGGCCAGGGTGGTCTTGCCCACGCCGGGGATGTCGTCGAGGAGGACGTGACCCTGTGCCAGCAGGGCCATGAGGATCTTGGCGGCGATGTCGTCCTTGCCGACCACTGCTTTTTTGATTTCAGAAAGGATGCTTTGCGCCTTGGGGTTGTACGTGTGCTCCATGCTTTCACTCCCTTTTTGCTCTGTCCGCGCGGCCGCCTCCCCGCGGGGCGGGGCGGCAGGGCGGCCGTTTGCTATAACAACAGTATACATGAGCAAATTTTTTCATACAACCTGACGGAGGTTACAAAGTGTTACAGTTGGGTTACAGCGCGGACGGAGCAGGGAAAAGAGGGAGGCAGATCTGGTTGACAAACGGGCGCGGATGGGCTAAAATATAAAAGCTGTGTTACGAATATCCAGCAATTTTTGGTGTGCTGCGCTGTAACACAAAGGCTGACGAGGCGTAGCTCAGTTTGGTAGAGTGCCTGGTTTGGGACCAGGATGCCGCAGGTTCAAGTCCTGTCGCCTCGACCAATTTTTTTGTTGACAACGCAAAAAGAAGATGGTATAATCCATACCGTTGTCACATTTGCTGGTGTAGCTCAGTTGGTAGAGCAGCTGATTTGTAATCAGCAGGTCGGGGGTTCAAGTCCGTCCACCAGCTCCATTGAAAAGGGCCGGCCAATGTGGCTACTAAAATAAAATATGGTGGAGTTCCCGAGTGGCCAAAGGGGGCAGACTGTAAATCTGTTGCGTTTCGCTTCGATGGTTCGAATCCATCCTCCACCACCAAACCTGCGGTGAGCAATTCGCACTCCGTAGGTTTTTTCTTTTTGCAGCAATGCTCCCGCGCTCGGGCAACACCTAAAGTGTCCGCCCCTTTCAATAAATCAATCGCCGTATGGTTGCGTTTTGCAGCTGTATGGCGATTTCTTTTGTGTTTTTCTGCCGTGTGTATCCCAACAGAGCCGATCTGGCGGCCAACACAGTTTAGAAGGTCCTGGTGCAGGGATTTCAATCCTTCCTTCAGTTTCTCACGCGCCTTTTTGCGCCCTTGTGGCTGGGATATGGGCGGGCCTCTCGATCGTTTTTCCCACTCAAACGGGCCGGTCCCCCTGGGATGACCGGCCCGTTTTTAGTATTCGTGCGGACTTGCAGGCTTTTTATCAGTATGCGGAATATGGTCGGAAAAGAGGATTGTCAAAAATTTCATAGAAAGACTTGACATGCTGTTCTAATTGGATTATTATTCTAATTAGAAATAAATTCTAATTATAGATCAAGGGTCAAGTGAAATGATAAAGCGAAATACGATTCAGAGGGCTTTGGTCTTGAAGGCGGTCAATACCTTACAGTGCCATGCCACCGTTGAAGAAATTTACAATTTGGTTGTCAAAGAGTACCCCAATATCAGCAAGGTGACTGTCTATCGGAATTTAAATCAGCTTGCGGAGAACGGGGAGATCCGAAAGCTGGAGGTTCCGGGCGACGCCGATCGGTTCGATCACCTATGTCACGATCACTATCATGCGAGATGTTTAAAATGCGGTCGGGTTTTTGATGTGGATATGGACTACATTGAAGATTTGGAAAAACGGATCAAGGATGCCCACGGTTTTGAGTTTAGCGGCCATGACCTGATGTTTAAAGGCATCTGCCCGGATTGCAAAACCAAGTCTCAGTCATAGCCCTTTCGCAAATTCAATGTGCCATACGGGGTGTACGATCCCGTAAATAATAAATTAGGAGGATATCAGCATATGAGAAGCATTACAACATTGGACCTGCAATATGCGCACAGATTTTACGGCTTTAAGGGAGAAGCTCAGTACTTGCACGGGCACACCGGTGTTCTGACCATTGAGGTTGAGGATTCGGTGGAATCTGGTGTAAATATGGTTTTCCCTTGCAACGAGATCCAGAAAACCGCTTGGGGAGTTCTGAAGAATTTTGACCACGCGCTGATCCTCAGAGAGGATGACCCCCTCCTTCCCGCCGTTCTTGACGTGTACGAAAAGCAAGGCATCCGCAACGGCGCACCGCAGAATCAGATGAAAGGCCCGGCTTTCAAAACAGAGTTGGCCACCGCTTATCCGGACTGCCGGTTGGTTGTTACAAAAGAAACCATGACGGTAGAGGGCATGATCAAAATCGTCTATGATTTGCTGAAGGATAAACTCAATATTGCCAAGATCACCTTTACCAGTGGTGTCAATGCAGCTTCTGCTGAATTCCAGACGGACAACAAGATCGATCGCTGCCCCTTGTGCGGCATCGCCCTCGATGAGAACGGCGTATGCCCCAAGTGCGGATATAGAAAAGCCGACAAATAAGTGCCGTGATATGTACAACTGAATGGCATGGAAACCGGGGCAACGCAGAAGTTGCCCCGGTTTTCCTTTTGAGAAACACTTTTTGTTCTGGGTGGCTAAAGTGCCCGCCCCTTCAAACCTGCGGTGAGCAATTCGCGCTCCGCAGGTTTTTCTTTTTGTAGGATAGCGCCTGCGCGTGGGGCGGTGCCTCGCCTGTTCGCACCCAACATTGCTTTTTTGGGGTGCATTTCATATGGGGAGGATACTTATCTCTTTTCATTGCGTCTGTTTGCCGCAGGGGGGCAAGAGAGCGGGGAGGGACAGGGGCTGCTCTTGCTGGAAGTAGAGAAAGCTCTTTGAAGTGCCTGATGGGGAGGGCAGAACGTTTTTTAAGTCAAAGAGGCGGCCGCTTTTTCGAATCGGCCGCCTCTTTCTTTATATGGGTAGCAAAAATAAAGTTTGCCGGGCCGACGGGGGCCCGCTTGAGAAAAAAGCCGCTCACCCCGCAGGGGAGCAACTCCGACCATGTGGGGGAAAGATGGCCGGTTTTGCCCCTCCGGATCAGGCGCGCTTCCTGGAGATGAGGGAAAAACCGCTTTTCATAAAGAATTTTCCATCATTTACCTGTACGCAAAATTCGACAAAATCCCCTACAATCAAACAGGTGGACAAACGGGTCAAAAGGAAGGAATTTGCAGAGAGACAAGGGGATGGCGACATGTGGAAAGCAGTCGAAGGGTATATAGAGCATCTAGAGTGGGGGGAGAGAAGCCCTGCCACCCGCGGGCAGTACCGCCGGGACATCGAGGCATTCCTCCGCTGGCTGTCGGGGCGGGAGCTCACCAAGGAGCGGGTGATCGGCTACAAGAGGCACCTGCAGGAGGTGTATCAGCCAGCCAGCGTCAACGCAAAGCTGGCGGCGCTCAACGGCTTTTTCTCGTTTTTGGGCAGACACGACCTGCGGGTGAAACAGCTGAAAATCCAGCGACAGGCCTTTTGCTCCAGAGAAAGGGAGCTGTCAAAGGCCGAATACCTGCGCCTGGTCCGCGCGGCGGAGACCCGGCGTGGCGACAGGCTCTCGCTGCTGATGCAGACGATCTGCGCCACGGGTATCCGCGTGTCGGAACTGCACAGCATCACCGCCGAGGCGGTGGAGAGGGGGGAGGCGGTCCTCCAGCTCAAGGGGAAGACCCGGGTGATCTTGCTGACGGGAAAACTGCGGAGGAGGCTGCAGTGCTATCTGCGCCGGCAGGGGATCAAGAGCGGCCCGGTATTCATCACCCGCACGGGGCGGCCGCTGGACCGCTCGAGCATCTGGCGGATGATGAAATCGCTCTGTGCAGAGGCTGGGGTGGAGCGCAGCAAGGTCTTTCCGCACAACCTGCGGCACCTGTTTGCGCGCTGCTTTTATGCCGTCGACCGGGATCTGGCGAAACTGGCCGATATTTTGGGACACTCCAACATCAACACCACCCGCATCTACATCATCTCCTCCGGCAGAGAACACCGCCAGCGGATGGACGCCCTAAAACTGGTGCTTTAAAAACAAAAAAAACTACATAATCTGCATTATGTAGTGGGTGTCAACCGAAAACTTTTTTAACTTTTAATTCATATTACCATTCTCTTCCTGCCACAGTCAAGGGCCCCGTGGATATTTTACAGATACAGGCGTCAGAAAGAGACCTTCCGATCCTCTTTTTCGGGAGGTTTGATTTGCTGCGCGCAGATAGCTGTCGGTCCTGCTGCGAATGCCCTTTTGCGGGGCCGATGGGCAATGTCCATGCTCCCTATTTTCTCCAGGTGCGCACATAATGCAGATTATGTGGCAATTTGGTGGGGAATTCAATGGGAGCCGCCAACAGGTTCTCTTGAAGAATAAAAAGGAGGCATACATATGGGCAAAGTAAAGATGCCAAAGAAACTCTTGTCCCTGGCGCTGTGTGCGGCGCTGGCCATATCCATGGGCAGCGTCACCGCATTTGCGGCAGAGGCGACGGTTTCCACGGCGGACGAGCTAACCAGTGCTGTCCAGAGCGGCGGCACAGTCAAACTCGGGGCGGACATCGAGCAGAGCGTCGTCGTTCCGACGGGGGTCACTGTCACCCTGGACCTGAACGGCAAGACCCTGACCGCCAAGGACAAGGACGCCATCTACGTGAGCGCCGGTGCCACCCTCGAGGTGATCGACTCGGTGGGCGGCGGCAAGGTGCAGGCGGCGGTAAAGGGCTATGCCGCGGTGTTCAACAGCGGCAAGACCACCCTGTCCGGCGGGTACTACACCCGCAGCGCCAACCAGTGGTACACCATCTGCAACCACGGCGAGATGACCATCAACAAGGGCGTCACCGTAAAGACCACCGTCGACACCGTTTCCAGCTTGATTGAGAACGGCTACTCCTCTTATGCTGCGGCCAAGCCCAACGAGCGCAACAACTACGTGGAGGGCGCCAACAGCGCCAGCCCGACGCTGACCATCAACGGCGGTTCCTTTACCAGTGCCGGCTACAACCCCGTCAAAAACGACGAGGGCGGCGTTCTGAACATCTACGACGGCGCGTTCAGCTGCCCGACCTATGAGGGGGCTGTGGTGCAAAACTGGAACATCGCCAACATCTATGGCGGCACCTTCACCGCCAGCGGCGATGTCGCCTGCGTCGTCTCCAACGGCAGTTGGGGCGACCACGCCAAAGGCCAGTTGGCCATTTCGGGCGGCACCTTTGTGGTGGACGAGCAGGCCACCAGCGCCAAGCTGTTCTCCTACGGCCAGGGCTCTGGAGCGGGCGGTTCGGTCGCCATCAAGGGCGGCGACTACACCGGCGAATTTGATAGCGCCCTCATGGACGACTACTACGACACCAGCATTTCTGCCGGCACCTTCACCTCTCCCGACGCGGCGGACTACGCCGTGCAGAGCGCCGTTGCCGCCTCTCTGAACTCCACCGGCAAGACCTACATCGGCACCGCTGCCGAAATCAACGAGACCCTCAACGAAAAGGCCGCCAAGGGCGACAAGGTGACCGTTCTGTGCGGCGATGCGGACCTGACCGGCCTGGACCAGGTCGCCGTCACCAACACCGGCAGTGGCAATGTCACCGTCAATGACGTGCCGGTCACCGACACCCCTGTCACCACCCATGGGGCCGTCACTGCTGTTGCGGAAAAAGCGCCCACCTGTACCGAGGATGGCAATATCGCCTACTGGTACTGTGCTGACTGCGGGAAGTACTTTGGCGACAAAGAGCTGACCAAAGAGATCGCCCAGGCGGACACTGTGGTGAAGGCCGTCGGCCACTCCGCAGGTGCTGAGTGGGTCTCTGACGGCAACCAGCACTGGCACCTGTGCACCGTCTGCGGCGAAAAGGTCGAGGCGGCCGAGCACACCTTCAAATGGGTGGTCGAAAAGGAAGCCACCGCCACCGAGAAGGGGAGCAAGTACGAGGCGTGCACTGTCTGCGGCTTCAAGAAGGCGGCTGTGGAGATCCCGGCCACCGGTGAAGCGGGCGCCGAGGATGAAAAGTCCGACACGGCGCAGACCGGCGACTTTGGCAGCGTTGGGCTGTGGGTCACCCTCCTGCTGGTATCCACCGCAGGGCTGACCGGCGCCGCCGTCTACGGCAAGAAGAGAAAATACAACAAATAGCGCCATTTAAGGGAGCGCCCGCGGCCGGACCGCCGGGCGCCCCTTTTTTGTTTGGGCGGCGGAAGGGAGGTGCCGGGCTGGGCGGGGTGCCGAACAGCGCCCTGCGGCAGACGGGCGGCCGTTGTTTGACAGGCCTGCCCGATGGATGATTTTCCCCCATAAAAGGGCGCTGTAAATTTGCAGCGCCCCCTTTTAATGAGGGCGATTTCCTGATAAAATAAGGCAAATGACAAACGCCTGCCCGCGGTGGCGGCAGTGAAAGGAGGGCGAAGATGAACGGTCCCCAAACACCGGAGGAGTTTTGCCGGTTTCTCTGGCACCAGTATCTGGAGGAGCGCCGCTATGACTTTCTTGCAGAGGTCGTGGACCCCGCGCTCAGCGTCATCGGCACCGGGGCGCACGAGGTCAGCCGCAATGTCCAGGCATTTGAGGCGGCCATGGCGCGGGAGAGCGGGGAGTGGAACGGCACCTTCCTCATCAAGGACCAGTGGTATCAGACGACCGCCCTCTCGGACGGGTGCTGCCTGGTGATAGGGGAGCTGGTGGTGCGGGAGAGCACCGGCGACGGCATCCCCTACGACCTGCACTTTCGCTTTACCGTGGTGCTGCGCAAGGGGGATGGGGGCTGGAAGCTCGTCCACGTCCACCAGTCGGTCCCCGACCCCAACCAGACCCAGGACGAGTTCTTCCCCCACCGAATGGTGGAGCAGACCGGCCAGCAGATCATCTACAACCTGCGCCACGACTCGCTGACAGGGCTGCTCAACCGCCTGTATTTGACGGAGACGGCCAGCCGGCTCATCGGCAACGGCCCCCAGGGCTGGCTGCTGGTGCTGGACATCGACCACTTTAAGGACATCAACGACAGCCTTGGCCACCCCTTTGGGGACAAGGTGCTGATTTCGCTGGCGCAGAGCGTCAAGAGCGCCTTTTCACAGGCGGTGGCGGGCCGGGTGGGGGGAGACGAATTTGTCGTCTACCTGCCGGGCGAGATGCCGCAGGCGGCGCTCGAGAGGCTGTTGGCCCGCTTTAAAGGGGATTGGGAGGAGAGCCAGCAGGCGCTGCAGGCGGGCCGCCCCATCACCGTCAGCATCGGCATCTCCCAGTGTCCGCGGGACGGGGCGGATTACGAGACCCTCTGGCAGCGGGCGGACGAGGCCCTCTACACGGCCAAGAAGGGCGGCCGAAATCAGGTCTGCTTTCGCCGCGGCGGGGAGTGATGCCCCGGCGCGCAACTGAACAAACGGCCTGCACGCGGCGCAGGTCGTTTTTTCACCGGGCGGTGTGCGCCCGTTCCTTTGACCAAACAATCAGTGCCCCCACAGCGCCGCGGGCGGGGGGAGAAGGAGGCCCTTTTGTGAACCAGCCGGAACAGCTGTCCAACTGGCTGAACTATCTGATCATCGCCTTTTACATCTATCTGCTCGTGCCCAGCCGCTTTTCGGGAAAGCGGGCGGTGGCGGTGCTGACGGCGGGGAGTTTGGCGATTTTTTTGCTCAGCCTCTCCCTGTATCTCTACAAGGGCCGGGCCTTCGTCATGACCTTCAGCGCGCTGATCATCGTGTTGCCGGTGGTCCTGCTGTCCCTGTTTTACGCCAAATACCGGGACGCGCGAACCATTTTTACGGTGGTGACCATCTGCTCGATCATGATGGGGGTGGGGGTGATCGGGGAGATATGGAAGCGCTTTTTGAGCCCCTGGGTGGAGATACCGCTGGAACTGGCCCTGCACCTGGTCCTGCTGACGGCCATCGCCCGGGTGTTTCAGGAGCAGTTTTTCCTGATCCAGGAGCGGTTTCGCCGCCTCTGGCTCCTCCTCACCGCCATCCCCTTTCTCTACTGCGAGATTTTTGACCTGCTGGCGGATTCGGCGCGCCTCTCCCTCTACCGCGGGGAGGGCACGGCCGTTGTGCTGATGGTGGTCTGCGCCATGATGGCCACCTATGTGCTGCTGCTCCTCTTTTTCCGCCAGCTGCGGATGCAGTTGGAACAGGAGCGGGCCAACCAGATCTTGATGGCCCAGGTCGAGGTGATGAAGGCCCAGGAACAGGCCATTTTGAGCAGTGAGGACCGCATCCGCATCTACCGGCACGACCTGCGCCACTACCTGCAGATCGCCGACGAGCACCTGCGGGGCGGGCGCTATCAGGAGGCGCGGCAGATCGTAAACGACCTGGACGAACAGGTGTCAAAGAGCACGGCCGTGCACTGCTACTGCAAGAATCTCACCGTCAACGCCGCCCTTATGGGGTACCTGCGGCGGGCCGAGGAGGAGGGGATCGCCGTCCGCTCGGCGCTGGAGTTCCCCGACCCCCTGCCCGCAGAGGAGTTGGAGTTGGCGGTGGTGCTGGCCAACGCGGCGGAAAACGCCCTGCACGCCTGCCAGAAGATGCCCGAGGGGACCCAGCGCAGCATCGTGCTCAGCGGCCAGGTGGTGGGGGACAGCTTTTTGCTGGAGATCGCCAACACCTACCGGGGGGAGATCGCCATTGACCCCAAGACAGACCTCCCCCTCCCCGAGGGGGAGGAGCACGGCGTCGGCACCAAGAGCATGATCGCCTTTGCCCGCAAGTACGGCATCCTGCTCGACAGCAGCGCCGAGGGGGGCTGGTTCGTACTGCGGCTGCTCTTTCAGATGGGGGGGCGCTAGCGGGCGCATTTGTGCCGGTGCCCCGCTTGTGGTACAATGGCTGCAACCACCCGCGCATCGGCGCGGGCGAAAAGAGGGGGTGACAGGGTGAAGATCGCCATCTGCGACGACGACCAGGAGCAGTTGCGCGCGCTGGAAGAGAGCTTCTCTCAGTACCGGTGGGAGCGCGGCTGCGAGATGGAGCTGTGCCGGTACGGCTCCTCCGCCCAGCTGTTGGGCGAGATCCAGGGCGGGGCGCGCTACGACCTCTACCTCCTGGACGTGTTGATGCCGGAGGTGGACGGCATCCGTCTGGGGGAGGAGATCCGCCGGACCGACTGGGAGGCGGCGCTGGTCTACCTGACCTCCTCCCGCGACTTTGCGCTGGAGGCCTATGGGGTGAGCGCCTTTCAGTACCTGCTCAAACCGGTGGAGAGGCAGACCCTCTTTTCCCTGCTGGACGCCCTTCGCACCTGGCGGCAGACCGGCAGCGCCCCCCAGTTTGCCTTTAAGAGCAAGGCGGGGCTCACGGCGGTCTACCAGAGCGAGATCCTCTATGTGGAGTACCGCAACCACATCCTCTATTTTCACCTGGAAAACGGTGAGACGCTGCCCTCCCTGCACATCCGCGTCCCCTTTGAGCAGGCGGTGGCCGTCCTCCTGGAAAACGAGGACTTTCTCCACCCCCACAAGTCCTATGTGGTGAACATGAGCTGGGTGCGCCAGCTCACCTCCAACGCCTTTGTGATGGGCGACGGCTCGCTCATCCCCATCCCCAGAAAGAATTTCAGCGCGGTCAAGAGCAGCTATATCCGCTTTCTCGCGCAGAAGAGTCGCCGCCGGGGCCCCTTTGTCTTTGCGGGTCCCGCCGGAGAAGCGACGGTTTGACAGAGAAAAAAGGCCCGCGGGCGCAGCGCGCTCACGGGCCTTTTTTGCCTTTTGGCGGAGAGGGGGGCGATGGGGAAACCCGGCTTTTTGTCCGCTCCTCACCGGTAGAGGAGGCGGGCGCCGGTGTTGACGTGGATCATCTCCGGCGCGCTCCAGCCGCTGAAGCAGTAGATCCCCGCCCGGCGGCCGTTGTACCAGCTGCCGCCGAAGATGACCGCCCGCAGCCCCGGCCGCTGCCAGTAGAAGTCGCCGCAGTAGCGCTCCGGGCCGCCGTCCTCCCCCGAGCGGGTGGGGAAGCGGGCAAAGGGGAGGCGGGGGTCCTCCCCCCAGGCGACGATGGGGGACTCGTCGGTGGGGCTGTCGCAGTAGTTCACCATCCGGTAGGCGCCGGTGATGGAGCAGTCGCTGTAAGCGCCCGGGTCGGTGCAGACATAGGGGCGCAGGTCGAGGATGTTGACCCCGTCGATCCACTCCCAGATGTTGCCGTAGGGGTTTTCGATCCCCCGCCAGAGGATGGGGGCTTGCCCCTGCGCGTCGGCAAAGGCCGCGCCGGAGGAGGCGGCCACCCCGTCGGCGCCCCCGTTTATCCAGAGGGAGGAGTAGAGGAGCATCCCCGCCTCCAAGTCGGCGGGCGGGCCGTCAAAGGAGACGGCGGCCCGTCCCCCGCCCAGGGGGGTGACGCCGGTGACTGCGGCGTGGGGAACCACCCGGTTGTCCCCCAGCGCCCAGCCCAGGGCGATCCCCTGGCCGGGGCGAAACTGCCGGGCATACCCCTCCGCCACCACGGCGCGGTTGGCCGCCTGCTCGGACAGGAGCAGGGGGGATTCGGCGCTGTATGGCAGGTCGGTCAGCCCGGTCATCACCGACTGGGAGTTGAGGGTGGCAAACTCCACGGTGAAGAGCAGTTGCAGCACGTCGCAGAGGAAGACCGCGTCCATCATCCCCCAGCGGGGGCCCAGGTTGCGGCAGAGGCCCCGCCAGGTGGGGCGGTCGGTGCGGATGCGGCCGTACCGGCCCGCGGCACTGACCACCCCGCCCCGCCCGTCGGGGGCGCAGAGATAGGCGCCGATGTAGATGTGCTCCAGCGGCTGCCCCCGCGCGTCGAGAAAGGCCGGCGAGAGGCGAAACCCCTCCTGCCGGCAGGGGCTGACCAGCCAGTACTCCCAGCCCTCCCTCTCCAGGTGGAGCTGATAGAAGCGAGGGATCTCCACCATCACCTGGCCCCCCTCGCCGTCGCTTCGGTAGCCGGGCTCACCGAAATAGGCGCGCACCCGGCCGTCGGGGCCCAGGTTGCAGCGGCGAAAGCCGCCCCAGGGGAGGATCTGGTCAAAGTCGTTTTGCACCCGCTGTCCGCCCACGCCCACCCGGGCTGTGAGCCCGGCGCTGTCGCAGACGCGCTCCAGGGTGGGGGAGGGGTCGCCCACCCGCCGCCGAACGCCGTGAATACCGCTGTTTTTCAAGAGGATCGCCTGCCCTTTCCACTGCGATTTTTCTCTACTCTACCACGGAAACGGCGGCGGCGCAATCGGGGCCTTCAAACTTTGGCGAAAGGGCCTCGGCGGCGGGCTTTCCGCCTTGACTTCTGCGCGGCCAGACTTTACAATAGGAAGCGTACTGCCCCCGCTTCGCCGGGGGCTTTGTCGGATGGGCGCACCGCCGCCTGCGAGACCGACCGCGGCCGCAGGGCCGGCGAAACAAGAAGTCTGGCCCCAGGGGCTGGAAAATGGGAGGATTTGCAATGCTGCAAAACAGTGAAAAGAGCATGGACAAGGTGGTCTCTCTCTGCAAGAGCAGGGGCTTTGTCTACCCCGGGTCGGAGATCTACGGCGGCCTGGCCAACGCCTGGGACTACGGCCCTCTGGGGGTGGAGTTCAAAAACAACCTGAAGCGGGCCTGGTGGAAGAAGTTCGTGCAGGAGAGCCCCTACAACGTGGGGCTGGACTCGGCCATCCTCATGAACCCCGAGACCTGGGTCGCCTCCGGCCACGTGGGGGGCTTTTCTGACCCCCTGATGGACTGCAAGGACTGCAAGAGCCGCCACCGGGCGGACAAGCTCATCGAGGACTTCACCGGCGAGTCGGCCGACGGCTGGTCGGAGGAGAAGATGCTGCAGTTCATCGCCGACAACCACATCAAGTGCCCCAACTGCGGGGGGGAAAACTTCACCGACATCCGCAAGTTCAACCTGATGTACAAGACCTACCAGGGGGTCACCGAGGACTCGAAAAACGAGATCTACCTCCGCCCCGAGACCGCCCAGGGCATCTTTGTCAACTTCGCCAACATCGCCAGGACCACCCGCAAAAAGCTGCCCTTCGGCGTCTGCCAGGTGGGCAAGAGCTTCCGCAACGAGATCACCCCCGGCAACTTCATCTTCCGCATCCGGGAATTTGAGCAGATGGAGTGCGAGTTCTTCTGCAAGCCCGGCACCGATCTGGACTGGTTTTACTACTGGAAGGACTACTGCAAAAACTGGCTGCTGAACCTGGGGATGAGGGAGGAGAACATGCGGCTGCGCGACCACGAGCAGGAGGAGCTGTCCTTCTACTCCAAGGCCACCACCGACATCGAGTACCTCTTCCCCTTTGGCTGGGGCGAGCTGTGGGGGATCGCCGACCGCACCGACTACGACCTGACCCAGCACCAAAACCACAGCGGCAAGGATTTGAGCTACTTCGACCAGGAGGCGAATGAGCGCTACATCCCCTACGTGGTGGAGCCCTCCCTCGGCGCCGACCGGGTGGCCCTGGCCTTCCTCTGCGAGGCCTACGACGAGGAGCAGGTGGGGGAGAAGGACAGCCGGGTGGTCATGCACTTCCACCCCGCCCTGGCCCCCTTCAAGGCGGCCGTTCTGCCCCTGTCCAAAAAGCTGGGCGAGCAGGCCGGCAAGGTGCGCGAGCAGTTGGCCGGAAAGTTCATGGTGGACTACGACGACGCCGGCTCCATCGGCAAGCGCTACCGCCGCCAGGACGAGATCGGCACCCCCTTCTGCATCACCTACGACTTTGAGAGCGAGCAGGACGGCTGCGTCACTGTCCGCGACCGGGACACCATGGCCCAGGAGCGGATCGCCATCGACCAGCTGGAGCGATACATCGAGGAAAAGATCCAATTCTAGATCGCCGTCGCCCCCCGGGCGAAGGGATAGAGGCGGCCCCTCCCTTTTGGGAGAGGGGCCGCCTCTTTTTGCGAAAAAGGGAGATGGTTTTGGAAGGCCAAAAGGGAAATGTTCTGTCCATTTTGCCAAATATGCGAGAAAATACGTCTACAAACAGGCGAAAATTATACAGGGTGAATAATTTTGCGAGGGAAAGATTGTCATTTCGACTGCAACAAAAGAACACTTCTTCCATCCCTTTTGTGATAAAATACGTATAATTTTTCTTTCAGCAACGAAATATCCTATTTTTTTGAAAAAACTGGGCTGGTTTGCCAATGGCAGACCAGCTTTTTTGTGCGCAAATTACAAAATCATCTGCCGAAAGAAAATCTATAATTTATCATCGCTGCTTGCAGCGAAAAGGGGAGGAAGAAATGAACCGAACGCTCAAACGGGCACTGGCCTCGCTCCTGTCGGGGGCGCTGGTGCTGACCATGGCGGTGGGGGCGCCTGCCCTCGCGGCGGAGCCGGACACCGTCACCATCTACCACACCAACGACATGCACGCCTCGATGATCAGCGACGCCTTCAACCTGGCCCACGTCACGACCATCAAAAAGAGCACCCCCAACAGCCTGCTGCTGGACGCGGGCGACGCCACCCAAGGGCAACCCTTCTCCATGCTCACCAAGGGCAAGAGCGTCTTTGAGCTGATGAACGCCGCCGGGTACGACGCCATGGTGCTGGGCAACCACGAGTTTGACTACCCCCAGGAGACCCTGCTGGAAAATGTCAAGACCGCCAACTTCCCCGTTCTGGCGGGCAACCTGCAGTTTGGCAACGGCTCCAACCAGGAGCTCAAAAATGAGCTGGTGCGCGACTACATCGTCGAGCCGGTGGGGGGCCACAAGATCGCCATCTTCGGGATGATCTCCCCCGAGACCTCCAGTCTGGCCTCTCCCGACAAGCTCAAGGGGCTGGACTTCCTGGACGTCAAGGCCGAGACCACCCGCATCCTAAACCTCATCGACACCAAGGAGACGGACATCGACGCCATCGTCTGTCTGGCCCACTGCGGCTGGTCCACCGAGGAGAAATACTCCTCCAAGGCCATCGCCGAGGCGGGGGCCGGCAAGATCGACGTCATCATTGACGGTCACACCCACCAGGACATGCTGGAGGGAAAATCGGAGAAGGTCGGCGACACCCTCATCGTCTCCTCCGGCAGCACCCTGGCCAACCTGGGCAAGCTGACGTTGACCTTTAACGGCCACGACCTCACCGGCGTGAGCACCGGGCGGATCAACAAGGCCACCGTTGAGGCCGAGGGGATCCAGCCCGACCCCACCTGCCAGGCGGCCATCGACAAGGTCAAGGCCATGCAGGAGGCCAGCAAGACCCAGAAGGTGGGCAACACCCAGTCCACCCTCTACGCCAGCAAGATCCAGGCCCGCACCCTGGACGAGCAGGGCAATGTGGTGGACACCGAGTACAGCGTCTCCGGCACCACCGAGGCAAACCTCTACGACCTGGTGGCCGACAGCCGCCGGTGGGAGGCGAAGGAGGCCCTCTCGGCCAACGCCGCCTACAAGGACTACAACTATATCGGCTATATCTGCAGCGGCAACGTGCGGGCCACCATCCCCGCCGGGGAGATCACCATGGAGAACGTCTACCAGATCCTCCCCTGGAGCGACTCGCCGGTCATCTATGTGGCCATCAGCCCCAAGACCCTCTACGACATGGTGGAGGTCGGGGTCAGCAGCGTCACCTCGCAGGATGCCGCCACCGGGCAGATCAGCGGCGGCCACGGCCACTTTTTGATCCCCTCGGGCTTCACCTACACCTATGACCTCTCCAAGCCCGCCATCGCCTACCAGGAGTACACCAAGCCCGACGGCACCAAGGCCGGCCGCAAGACCCAGGAGGGTCAGCGGGTCACCGAAATCAAGCTGGAGGACGGCACCGTCCTCGACCGAAACGACGACGTGAAGTCGATCGTGGTCACCAGCGGCACCTACAACCTGGGCGGCGGCGACGGCTTCTGGGGCCTCACCGAGGACGACGCCTACACCAAGATCGGCAGCGGCGACGGGGAGAAGGGGATCTTCGTGCGCTATCTGGAGCACCTGAGCGCCCAGCCGGAAAATAAGGACGGCATCCGGGTGCCGGTCAACGGCGGCCGGATCCGGGCCATCGGCGGCGGCTACACCGCCGAGAGCTACCAGGTGTCCATCACCGCCCTCGGCGCGGGGGAGCGGGCGGCCGGCGCCACCTTCCAGGTGCGCATCGACGGCGGCGAGGCCAAGGCCTACAAGACCAACGACAAGGGCCAGTTCGCCCTCACCCTCTCCAACGGCCCCCACGAGGTGACCATCTTTAAGGAGGGCGCAGTGGAGGAGACCCTCTTCTACCTGGACAACTACGCGGGCATCCTCTCGGCCGTGGTGGAGAGCGAGAGCGCCATCCCCGCCGACAAGGACGAACCCTCTGGCGAGGAGGGCAGCCAGGGCGAACAGAACAACCAGGGCGAGGAGGAGAAGCCCGCCGGCGATCCCAGCGTCAACACCGGCGACGCCTTCCGCCCGGCGGCCGTGGCCGTCGCCCTCTCCGGGGCGGCCATCACCGCCTTCCTGCTGCGCAAAAAGCGCCGCTAGTTCTCGCAAGACCGGGCACACCTTTTAAAGGGGGCCGGCGATCCCCGCCAGTGGGCGGGGGCGTCGGTTCCCTTTGCCTTTGGGGGGGTATGCCTTGTGAAAAGCGCCAAAAAATAGCGCGGTTCCTGGTCATCCGTCCAAAGTTGGAAGAAAGGGGCCGCCGTCCCTTCCTCCCGGCGCCCCGGGGGTGATACAATGGGGGAAAGAGATCCATCTGCCCCGCCCGACGGGGCCGAATGCGCGAGGAGGTTTGCGAGAATGGAAGCGAAGAACATTGTCAAAGAGGCGGTGGCCAAGCGGGCGTCTGCCCTGCGGGAACTGCACAAAAGGATTTGGGAGAGCGCCGAGCTGGGCTACGAAGAGGTCCAGTCCGCCCTGGCCCTGCGGGACTTTATGGCGGCCGAAGGCTTTGCGGTGGAGACCGGGGTGGCCGGCATCCCCACCGCCTTTGTGGCCAGCTACGGCAGCGGAAAGCCGGTCATCGGCATCCTGGCCGAGTACGACGCCCTCTCCCAGCTCAGCCAGCAGCCCGGCTGCCCCACCAAAGACCCCATCCCCGGGCAGGAGGGCGGCCACGGCTGCGGCCACAGCGCCCTGGGCACCGGTTCCGCGGCGGCGGCCGTGGCGATCAAGGACTACCTGGACGCGACCGGGAAGAGCGGCACCGTCCGCCTCTACGGCTGCCCGGCCGAGGAAAACGGCTGGGGCAAGACCTTTATGGCCCGCGCCGGCCTGTACGACGATCTGGACTGCGCCCTCACCTGGCACCCCTTTGACAACAACGCCGCCTGGACCTTCAGCTCCCTGGCCAACGTCAGCGTAAAGTTCAAGTTCTTCGGCCGCACCGCCCACGCGGCGGCCGCCCCCCACGCGGGGAGAAGCGCCCTGGACAGCTGCGAGATCATGAACGTGGGGGTCAACTACCTGCGCGAGCACGTCATCCCCGAGGCGCGGATGCACTACGCCTACCTGGACGTGGGCGGCACCTCCCCCAACGTGGTGCAGGACCACGCCTGCGTCCACTACTTCCTGCGCGCCCCCAAGAGCGCCCAGGTCCAGGAGATCCTGGCGCGGGTGAAGGACATCGCCAAGGGCGCCGCCCTCATCTGCGGCACCGAGTGCGTCTGCGAGATCCAGTCGGGGATGAGCGATTACATCCCCAACCCCACCATGACCAAGCTCCTCTACGACTCCCTGGCGGAGCTGGGCGCCCCTGCATTCGACGGGGCAGACAGGGAGCTGGCAGCCAAGTTCTTTGCCTCCTTTGACGAGGGGAGCCGCCAGCAGGTGGTCAGTGGCCTGGTCAAGCGCTACGGCGAGGAGCGGGCCAAGGAGATCGTGGCCGCCCCGCTCAATGACACCGTCGACCCCCTGGACCTCAACGCCACCCCTGTCGCCGGTTCCACCGACGTGGGGGACGTGAGCTACGTGACCCCCACCGCCCAGGCCATGATCGCGGGCTTCTGCATCGGCACCACCCCCCACACCTGGCAGGTCACCGGGCAGACCGGCTCCTCCATCGGCGAGAAGGGGTACCTAAAGGCCGGCGAGGTGCTGGCCCTGACGGCGGCCAAGGTCATCGACTGCCCCGAGGTGACGGCCAAGGCCAGAGAAGAGCTGGTGGCCGAGACCGGCGGCGGCTACAACTGCCCCGCCCCCGACGACGTGCTGCCCCCCATCCCCGAAGGGGTGGCCCAGCGGGCAAAAGAGGCGGGCCTCTAAACCGACTGTCCCACAGAGCAGAGTTTTTGCGCCCCCGCCGGCCGGTGGGGGCGCTGTTCTCTGTTCAGAAGGGATGCTTGCCCGGGCGGAGCGAGTATCCATCCGTTTTTTATCGATAGGGAAAATTTATACACTCCGACAAACTTTTAACAAGAGTTCTGTGCACCTGCCACAAATTGCACAGAAACCCTTTGCACTTTTCGTGGTTTTCCCAATTCGACAGCAAATTGGTGTACAGCGGCGCGGGGAAATGCTATAATATCCAATTGTAAATAAACCGTGAAACCGGCGGGGAATGGGGCTTTGCCCCCTTTTTGCGCGCAGCCTGTCCGGCGTTTTTGCCGCCGGGGTCTGCGCGCGCCGACGCGGTCAGTACGGGAGGGTACAATCTGTGTTTTCGTTTGGTAAGAACGCGTTCAAAAAAACCAGGGGCGGCGTTTTGCCGGGGCACTTCAAGAACACCAGCGGGTGCGCCACCGAGGCAATGCCGGTCCCCAAAACCGTCCGCATCCACCTGGCGCAGCACGTGGGCAAACCCTGTGAGCCCGCGGTCAAGCCGGGGCAGGAGGTGTTTGTGGGCACCGTCATCGGGCGGACAGAAGGGGGACTTGCCTCCGTCGTCCACGCCAGCGTCTCGGGCAAGGTGAGCGCCATTGAGGAGTTCATCCTGCCCAACTCTATCCGCGCCAAGGCGGTGGTCATTCAGGCCGACGGGGCCCAGACCCCGGACCCCGCCATCGCCCCCCCGGAGGTGCGCGACCGGGAGAGCTTTTTGGCCGCCGTGCGGGAGTCGGGTCTCATCGGCCTGGGGGGTGCGGGCTTCCCCACCTATGTCAAACTCGCTCCCCCGAACCCCGAGGCCATCGACACCCTGATTGTCAACGGGGCCGAGTGCGAGCCCTTCCTCACCGCCGACTACCGCGAGTGCCTGGAGCACGGCGACGACGTGCTGGAGGGGGTGCGGCTGGTGCAGAAGTACCTGGGCATCCGCACCGCCCTCATCGGCATCGAGAGCAACAAGCCCGAGGCCATCGCCGCCCTGACCCAGAAGGCCGAGGGGGACGAGCGCATCCAGGTGCGCACCCTGGTCACCCGCTACCCCCAGGGGGCGGAGAAGGTGATCGTCAACGAGCTCACCGGCCGGGTCATCCCCAAGGGCAAGCTGCCGGCCGACGTGGGGGTGGTGGTGCTCAACATCTCCACCGTGGCCTTTATCGCCCGCTATTTAAAGACCGGCATGCCCCTGGTGGAGAAGCGGATCACCGTGGACGGCGACTGCATCAAGACCCCCAAAAACGTGCTGGCGCCGGTGGGCGCCTCCATCGCCGACGTGGCGGCCTTCTGCGGCGGCTATGTCGAGGAGCCCAAGAAGATCTTGCTGGGCGGCCCGATGATGGGGATGTGCGTCTACACCGACGCCTACAACGTGGCCAAAAACACCAACGGCCTCCTCTTTTTGGGGGACAAGTATGTCAAGAGCCAGGCGGTGCTGGCCTGCATGAAGTGCGGCCGCTGCGCCGACGCCTGCCCCATGGGGCTGATGCCCCCGCAGATCTACGAGGCCAACAAGGTAAACGACCTGGAAGAGGTGGCCCGGCTGCAGGTGGACGCCTGCATGGAGTGCGGCTGCTGCTCCTTTGTCTGCCCCTCCAAGCGGCCGGTGACCCAGGCCATGCGGGAGGCCAAGGCCAACCTGCGCGACTACCGCGCCGACAAGAAGAAATAGAGAGGGGGAGGAGACAACTTGAACACCCAAACAACCGAAAACAAACTCATCGTTTCCTCATCGCCCCACCTGCGGGACAAGCGCACCACCTCCTCGGTGATGCGGGACGTGGTCATCGCCCTGATCCCGGCAATCGTCGCCTCCGGCGTCCTCTTCGGCACCAAGGCGCTGATCCTGATCGCGGTCTGCATCGTCTCCTGCGTGGGCTTTGAGTATCTCTGGAACCTGCTGATGAAAAAACAGCAGACGGTGGGGGACTTCACCGCCGTCATCACCGGCATCCTGCTGGCCTTCAACCTGCCGGCCACCCTCCCCATCTGGATGGCGGTCATCGGCTGCTTCGTGGCCATCGTCGTGGTCAAGCAGCTCTTTGGCGGCCTGGGGCAGAACTTCGTCAACCCGGCCATCGGCGGGCGGATCGTCCTGGCCCTCTCCTTCACCTCGGCCATGACCGCCTACCCCAACGCCTTTTACTTTAAGGCCGGGGTGCAGACCATGGCCAGCGCCACCCCCCTGGTGGCCATCAAGAACATGTTTGCCAACGGCACCTGGGAGAAGCTGCCCAGCAACCTGGACCTCTTTTTGGGCAACCAGCCCGGCGTGCTGGGCGAGACCTGCGCCCTGGCGCTGATCCTGGGCGGGGTCTACCTGGTGGTCCGCCGGGTCATTAACCCCATCATCCCCCTGAGCTTCATCGGCACCGTCTTTGCCCTCACCGCTGTGGCCGGGGCCAACCCCCTGCAGCAGATCCTCTCCGGCGGGGTGATGCTGGGGGCCATCTTCATGGCCACCGACTACTCCACCAGCCCCATGACCAACGGGGGCAAGCTGATCTTCGGCATCGGCTGCGGGCTGATCACCGTGCTCATTCGCCTATTCGGCTCCAGCGCCGAGGGGGTCAGCTACTCCATCATCTTGATGAACATCCTCTCCCCCCAGATCGACCGGCTGACCCGGCACAGAGTGTTTGGAGGTGGCAAGTAGGAATGGAGAAGAAAAACACCTTTCGAGAGATCGTCTGGCCGATCCTCTCCCTGACCATCATCTGCCTGGTGGTCTCCCTGGCCCTGGGAGGGGTCAACATGCTGACGGAAAAGAAGATCCAGGACAACCTGGACGCGGTGGCCAACGCCGGCCGCCGGGAAGTGCTGCCCGACGCGGCCGACTTTGAGAAGATCGAACTCACCCCCGAGATGGAGGCCCTGGGCGTCACCGAGGTGTACAGCGCCGGCGACGCGGGCTTTGTGATCTCCGCCTCCCAGAAGGGCTACGCCGGCCAGGTGCCGGTGATGGTGGGCATCGGCGCGGACGGCGCCATCACCCGCATCAAGGTGATGGACAACGAAGAGACCCCGGGCCTTGGCAAGCGGGTCGAGGAGGAGAGCTTCTGGGGCAAGTTCTCCGGCAAACAGGGGAGCGTGGCCGACGTGGCCACCCTCACCGGGGCCACCTTCTCCTCCACCGCGGTGCGCGACAGCGTCCAAAACGCCCTGAGCGTCTACGAGATGGTGAAAGGAGGGGCAAACTGATGGCAGAACAGAAAAAGGGAGGCCACCTGAAAAACCTCACCAACGGCCTCTTAAAAGAAAATCCGGTCCTGCGGCTGGTGCTGGGCACCTGCCCGACCATGGCCGTCACCACCATGGCGGCCAACGGCCTGGGGATGGGCATTGCCGCCACCGTGGTCCTCATCGGCTCCAACCTGGTCATCTCCCTGCTGCGCAACTTCATCCCCAAACAGGTGCGCATCCCCGCCTACATCACCGTGATCGCCGGTTTCGTGACCATGGTACAGCTGATCGTCAAGGCCTTTGCCCCCGATTTGGACAAGGCGCTGGGCATCTTCCTGCCCCTGATCGTGGTCAACTGCATCATCCTCGGCAGGGCCGAGATGTTCGCCTCGAAACACGGGCCGCTGGACTCGGTTCTCGACGGCCTGGGAATGGGCGTCGGCTTTACGGTGGTGCTGGTGATCATGGGCTCTATCCGCGAAATCATCGGCAGCGGCACCTGGTTTGGCATCGCCCTCACCGCCGACCTCATCACCCCCATGGGGATCATGAAGCTGGCCCCGGGCGGTTTCTTCCTCTTCGGCTGCCTGATGGCCCTGGCCAACAAGATCACCGAGAAGAAGACCGGCAAGCCCGCCGTGGGCAAGATGGACGGCTGCGCCGGCTGTGCGGGCTGCGCCAACAAGGAGATCTGCGGTGAGATCGAGAAGAGAGAGGAGGGCGAGAACTGATGAAACAGATCTTTGTCATTTTGGTCAGCGCCATCCTGGTGGACAACTTCGTCCTCTCCAAATTCCTGGGCTGCTGCCCCTTCCTGGGGGTCTCCAAAAAGATGGATTCCGCCCTGGGGATGAGCGGCGCCGTCATCTTCGTCATGGGTCTGGCCTCGGCGGCCACCTGGCCCATCCAGCACTACCTGCTGGAGCAGATGAACCTGGAGTACATGAACACCCTGGTGTTCATCCTGGTCATCGCCGCCCTGGTGCAGCTGGTGGAGATCATCCTCAAGCGCTATATCCCCAGCCTGCACAAGGCCCTGGGCATCTACCTGCCCCTCATCACCACCAACTGCGCGGTGCTGGGGGTGACCATGCTCAACGTGGACAACAAGTACGGCTTTTGGGAGTCGGTGGTCAACGGCGTCGGCGCGGGCGTCGGCTTTATGCTGGCCCTGGTGCTCTTCGCCGGGGTCCGCCGCAAACTGGAGAGCTGCGATGTCCCCAAGGCCTTTCAGGGGCTCCCCATCACCCTGGTGGCCGCTTCGCTGGTCTCCCTGTCCTTCATGGGCTTCGCCGGTCTGGCGGAGAACATGTTTAAGTAAGGGGGGCTGAGAGAATGAATATCCTGCTCAACGGGGTCATGGTGGTCACCGGCCTGGGGCTGGCCGCCGCCATCATCCTGGTGGCCTTCTCCAAAATCATGGAGGTCAAGACCGACGAGACGGTGGAGCGCGTCCGCGAGGCCCTGCCGGGGGCCAACTGCGGCGCCTGCGGCTACGCCGGCTGCGATGAGTACGCCAAGGCGGTGGCCGCAGGTCAGGCCGAGGGCAATCTCTGTGTGCCCGGCGGGGCCAAGACCGCCGAGGAGATCGCCGGGATCACCGGCCGCTCCTCCGGCGCGGTCGCCAAGCGGGTGGCCATTGTCGCCTGCCGGGGCAACGCCCAGCACACCCGCACCAAGATGACCTATCAGGGCATCTCCACCTGCCACGCGGCCAACCGCTTCTTCGCCGGCGACTGGGTCTGCCCCGACGGCTGCCTGGGCCACGGGGACTGCGTCTCCGCCTGCATGTTCGGCGCCCTCTCGGTGCAGGACGGGGTCGCGGTGGTGGACAGGGAGCTCTGCACCGGCTGCGGGGCCTGCGTCAAGCGCTGCCCCAACCACCTGATTCAGCTGGTGGACGACTCCAAGGCCTCGGCCTATGTCCTCTGCCGCAACCACCAAAAGGGCGGCGTCACCCGCAAGGGCTGCGACGTGGGCTGCATCGGCTGCCAGAAGTGCGCCCGCACCTGCCCGGTGGAGGCCATCCACATGGAGGAGAACCTGGCGGTGGTGGACCCCGCCGTCTGCATCGACTGCGGCAAGTGCATCGGCGAGTGCCCCACCGGGGCCATCACCCGCATCCTGGCCGACTGATTTTTGATTGCCAAAAGAGGCGCTGCCCGCCGGGCGGCGCCTCTTTTCTGCCCTTTTCCAGGGGCGGAAGGCCGGGGAGAGTTCCCTCGACTGCCGGTCGATTGCCAGTTTGCCCCCGCCTGTGCTATGGTGGAGAAAAGGAAGGGAGCGGGGAAGATGGACAGTGTGCGCTTTGGACAGTTTGTGGCGCGGTGCCGCCGGGAGGCGGGCCTCACCCAACGGGAGCTGGGCGAGCGAGTGGGGGTCACCGACAAGGCGGTCTCCAAGTGGGAGCGGGGGCTGAGCCTGCCCGACGTGGCCCTGCTGGAACCCCTGGCGGGGCAACTGGGGGTGTCGGTGGCCGAACTGCTGCGGGGGGAGCGGCGGGAGTGCCCCGCCCCCGAGGTGGAGGAGGCGGTGGAGAGCGCCCTCGCCCTCTCCCAGCGGGAGCTGGCCCGCCGCCGCCGCCAGCGCCGGGCGCTGCTGCTGGCCAGCGGTCTGCTCCTGCTCGCCTCCCTCTGCCTGGCCGTCCTGTTTTACCGCACCTGCGTGGCCCCCTACCCCCAGGCGCTCCACTACTTCTCCCCGCCGGCAAGTTGGAGCGCGGGGGACACCAGCCGGTGGGAGGAGCGGTTCCCCCCTCACTCCGCCTACGCCATGGGGCTGGATGAGCGGGGACGGCCGGTCTTTCAAAACCCCTCCGCCGCCCTGAAAAAGGTCTCGTCCGACTGCAGCGACGCGGCGGCCTACCTCCGCAAGGAGTACCACCTGCTCCCCCTCTCCCGCTTCACCCTGCAGAGTTACGGCATCTACGGCTGGCAGATCGACACTGGGGAGGAGCGGGTGGCCGCCCAGGGGCGGATGCTCACCAGCTTTTGGGACATCTACCAAAACAGCTACGACTGAGAGGGGATGTCCACCCTGTGCAAGCTGCCTGTTTTTTGCCCCCCTCTTTGCCCATTTTGACACTAGGCATGTACTGCGCGATGCGCTATACTGTGTATAGAAAGGTATAATGCGCGGCAGTGTATGGCTGCCCTGTCCAGAGGGGAGGAAGACAGCGGTGAAACGGATGCGTTGGCCCATCTTTTTGTTGGCAGTGGGGATGGCGGTCGCCCTGACCGGCTGCAGAGGGGGCACAGGGGGAGAGGAGGGGGTGACCCCGGTCTCCTCCGCGCCGCCCTACCTGCGGGTGGAGGAGGCGGGACAGGAGCTGGCCCTGCCGCCCGAGGCCATTTTCCGCCACCAGTCCACCTGCAAGGAGGAGGGGGTCTTTCTCTGGAAGGTGATCGCCGCCCGGGATGTGGCCGACCCCACCTACCTGGCGGTGGAGATGGAGATCCCGGTGCTGGTCCACTCCTGCCGATCGGGCGAACACTTTGTCGTGACCGACGAAAAGCCCAGCTACCGGCTGTCGGGTCAGCTTCGGTTTGAGCAGACGGGGGAGCTGACGGTGGATTTCTGGAACAAAGACGGCAGATTGCAGCTCTTTTACGAGCTGCAGGCAGAGGTGGACTACGGCTATCCCAGCAAAAGGTCCTCCACCCAGGCCCAGCGCGACGCCCGGGACGCGGCGGCCGACCGGCTGGGACTGGGGCGAAACGCCCATGCCTTCCGGCGGCAGTTGCCGCTGGAACTGGAGGGGCTGCACTACTACGACAGCTCGCCCGACATCTATCCCCGCACCCTCTCCGGCGCGCTGGCGGGGTAACACCAGGTCTTGAATGGGCCGCCCGCCCCCCGCCGCCGCGGGGCCGGGCGGCCCGTTTTGCCGCGCTTTTTCGCCTTTACGAACCGGGGCAAAGGGGCTATAATAAAAGCGGCTTGCAAGCGTTTTGCCTGCTAGACGGCTGTGTGATGGGAGAAGATGCTGTGAAGAGACAGATCAAGCGCACCTGGGCCGAAATCGACCTGGATGCCATTGAAGAAAACTACCGCGCCATCCGGTCCCTGCTGGGGCCCCAGACCAAGCTGATGGCGGTGGTCAAGGCCGACGCCTACGGCCACGGCGACGCGGAGACGGCCGCAGCCCTGCAATCCCAGGGGGCCGACTGGTTCGCCGTCTCCACCCTGACCGAGGCCATCTCCCTGCGGGAGGGGGGGATCCACCGCCCCATCCTGATTTTGGGCTTCACCCCGGTGGAGTGCGTGGGCGACTTGGTGCGCCACCGCATCGCCCAGACGGTCTTCTCCCTGGACTACGCCAGGGAGTTGGAGCAGGCCCTGGCCGGCGGGGAGGAGCGGCTGGACATCCACATAAAGGTGGATTCGGGGATGAGCCGCCTGGGCTTTTTTGGCCCCCAGGCGGTGGAGGAGATCGCCCAGGTCACCGCCCTGCCCCACCTGCGGGCGGAGGGGATCTTCACCCACTTTTCGGTGGCGGACGAGGAGGGAACGGCCCCGGAGGAGCACACCCGGCTGCAGTACCGCCGCTTTATGGAGGTGGTCGAAGCCCTGGAAGGGCGGGGAATCACCTTCCCCCTGCGCCACTGCTGCAACTCGGCGGGCACCCTCAACTGGCCGGCGTTTCACCTGGACATGGTGCGCCCGGGGATCATCCTCTACGGCATCGCCCCCTGCAAAAACGAGCGCATCCCCCTGCGCCCGGCCATGCGCCTGAAAACGGTGGTGACCCTGGTCAAGACGGTGGCCCCGGGGGAGTTTGTCAGCTACGGCAACACCTATGAGACCCAGCGGCCCACCCGCATCGCCACCCTGGCGGTGGGGTATGCCGACGGCTACCAGCGGGCCCTCTCCTCCAAGGGATCGGTGGTCCTTCACGGCCAGATCGCGCCGGTGTTGGGCCGGGTCTGCATGGACCAGATGATGGTCGACGTCTCCCACATCCCCGGCGTCTGCCGGGGGGACGAGGCCATTTTGTTTGGCGCCGAGGAGGACGGTCTCACCGCCGCCCAGTTGGCCGAGACCTGCGGCACCATCCCCTACGAGCTGACCTGTATCCTGGGCCGCCGGGTCCAGCGCATCTACCTGCGGGGGGGACAGGTGGTCGACGTGTTGGACTACATCTGCTAAAAAAAGTATAATCGAATTAAAATACAACGGAATGTATAAAAGGAGGCCGCTTATGGAGCTGAAAACCGCTGTCAAGACCCTGGCCGAGGAGAACCTGCCCTTTGTCAAAGAGACCTTTTTGGACCTGCACCGCCACCCGGAGTTGAGCATGAAGACCGAGCGCACCTCGCGCTTTGTCCAGGCCGAGCTGGAGCGGCTGGGCTTTGCCTGGGAGCGGGTGGGGACGCACTCCATCGTCGCCTTTTGGGACACCGGCCGCCCGGGCAAGACCCTGCTGCTGCGGGCCGACATGGACGCCCTGCCCCTGGACGAGGAGCCCCAGAACGACCGCCGGCCCAAGGCGGCGGTGTCGGAAAATCCCGGCGTCTGCCACGCCTGCGGCCACGACGCCCACACCGCCATGCTGCTGGGGGCCTGCCGGGTCCTCAAGGGGATGGAGGAGGAGCTGTCGGGCAAACTCTATATTGTCTTTGAAGAGGCGGAGGAGAACGGCGGCGTCTGCGACGAGATGGAGGCCTACTTTGCCGACATCCACCTGGACGGGGCCTGGGCCATCCACGTCTACGCCAAGCTGGAGACCGGCAAGATCAGCGTCACCCCCGGCCAGCGGATGGCGGGCTTTGGCCAGTTTGCCTTCAAGGTGCACGGCAAGGGGGGCCACAGCTCCCGCCCCGACCTCTGCAAAAACCCCATCTTCGTCACCTCCGCCATCCTGCAAAACCTGCAGAGCGCCTGGGTCAACATGCGGGACGTGACCAAGGTGGTGCCCCTGTCCATCGGCATCATCCAGTCGGGCACCAAGCCCAACATCATCCCCGAGACCTGCGAGTTCTGGGGCAGCATCCGCTACTTTGAGGTGGAGACCGGCCGCCGCTGCCAGGAGATCATCAAGCAGGTCACCGAGGACACCGCCAAGGTCTTTGGCTGCGAGGTCGAGCGCTTTGGCTACATCTTCGGCGAGAACATCGCCGAGACCGACCCCGCCTGCTCGGCCCTGGCCACCAGGGCCCTGAGCGACCAGTTGGGGGCCGAGGCCCTGCAGGACACCGACCCCTGGTACGCCTCGGAGACCTTTGCCATCTACACCCGCCACTGCCCCGGGGTCTTTGCCTTTTTGGGCTGCAAAAACGAAGAGGCCGGCTACACCGCCGACCACCACCACCCCCGCTTTGAGGTGGACCCCGACTGCCTGCTCATGGGGGTCGAGGCCACCAGCCGCTACGCCCTCGACTTTCTGCGGGGCTAGGCGGCGGCGACTGCCACAGTAAGGAGAGCACATGTACGAGACTGAAGAAACCCGCCCCCGCGCCCTGGCCGTGGCCCTGGACACCGGCGCCTACGACGCGGAGGCGTCCCTCCACGAACTGGCCCAGCTGGCCGACACCGCCGGCATTGAGGTGATCTGCACCGCGGTGCAGAAGAAGGACACCCCCGACAACGCCACCTTTGTGGGCCCCGGCAAGCTGCGGGAAATCGCCCAGCTCTGCCAGGACGAGGAGATCGACGTCCTCCTCTTTGACGACGAGCTGTCCCCCATGCAAATTCGCAACATCGAGCAGGTGGCGGGGCTGGCCCCGGTGGACCGCACCATGCTGATTTTGGACATCTTCGCCCGCAACGCCCGCACCCGGGAGGGGGCGGTGCAGGTCGAGCTGGCCCAGCAGCGCTACCGGCTGCCCCGGCTGGCGGGGGCCGGCGTCGCCATGAGCCGGCTGGGCGCCGGCATCGGCACCCGCGGCCCCGGCGAGAGCAAGCTGGAGACCGACCGCCGCCACATCATGCGGCGGATCAAGTACCTGCAGCAGGACCTGCGCCAGATCGAGGCCCAGCGCCAGACCACCCACCGCACCCGCCAGAAGAGCGGGATCAAGACGGTGGCCCTGGTGGGCTACACCAACGTGGGCAAGTCCACCCTCCTCAACGCCCTCACCGGCGCCGAGGTGCTGGTGGAGAACAAGCTCTTTGCCACCCTGGACCCCACCGCCCGCAAGCTGCCCCTCCCCGATGGGACCACCGCCCTGCTGGTGGACACGGTGGGCTTTGTCTCCCGGCTGCCCCACCACCTGGTGCAGGCCTTCCGTTCCACCCTAAAGGAGAGCGCCTACGCCGACTTGATTTTGCAGGTCTGCGACGCCCAGGCGGACAACCTGGAACTGCAGTTGGCCACCACCCGCGAGACGCTGGAGAGCCTGGAAATCGGCGAGACGCCAATACTAACTGTATTTAACAAGTGTGACAACACAAAGTGTATAGAATCTCTCCCGGCCGGCATCAGTCGGGAGGGGGCGGTCTTTGTCAGCGCCAGGACCGGCTACAACCTGGACGGCCTGCTGCAAAAGATCGCCGAGCTGCTGCTGGCCGACTACCTGCCGGTGGACTGTCTGTTGCCCTTCTCCCAGGCGGTGTTGGAAAATACCCTGCGGGAAAAGGGGCAGCTTCGCCAGAGCGAATACCTGGCCGACGGCATCCACCTGGTGGGCAGCTGCCCGCAGGAGATCTTCTACCTCTTTGCGCCCTACCAGCGCGAAGGGGCGGGGGAGTAGCGGCCGCCTGTGCGCAAAAGGAGGGCCCGGCGCAGAGAGATCTCTCTGCGCCGGGCCCTCTGTCATCATCCGCCGGTGGGGCCTGCGCCCAGACATCCGGAGGGATCGTTGTCCGGAGAAAGGCGAGCGCTGTTGGCCCGGCCGGGGAGAAGCCTATTCTTCAACGATTTTTTTGTTCCCGAAATACTGTGTCAACATGATAATCAAAGCGCTGCAAGCGAGGATCCCGTCCAGTATCCCCGCCGGCAACATGAACATCATCAAAGCCATTGTGACAACGCAGTTTATGACTGACAAAACCAGTCCCCACAGTCGGTTTTTCCACAAGCCGACGGCGCCGATGACCCTCACTGTCCCGTAAAGCGCCCCCGTGACGAGCATCAAATGCATATTGTCTTTGAAATACGGGACAACAAACGAGAACGGTTGGCTGACATCCAATCGGCCATTTCCCAGAACAAGAATGGGGATCAGGGAGAGGCACCCCCCGATTTCCATAAAAAGCCCGTGGATCAGCATGAGGAGCGATGCGATTTTATATTTTTTCATAGAATTTCTTTTCTCCTTGCTGCCGATTGTGGGCATCCCCTTGCGCCGGGGTCGCGCGAATATCTTATTTTCATGCTACCACACAAAATCGTTTCCCGCAAGGCGGTTTGGCGGAGCGGACGGCGCCTTTCGACAGCCGCCGGCAAAGGGGAGACGCCGCCCGCCGGGGTTTGCGAAACCGATGAAAATAGAGTATACTAAAACCATCTGACGGCTGCCGGCAGCGGGCGGCAAAGAGAATTGGTGAGGAGGGCGATGCGGCTGTGCCGAGAGAACACTATTTGGACAACAGCGCCACCACCCAGGTCTGGCCCGAGGTGGCCGACCTGGTGCGGGAGGTGTTGGTGGAGCGGTATGGGAACCCCTCCTCCCTCCACTCCAAGGGGCTGGAGGCGGAGCTGCTTATGAAGTCGGCCGCCGCCGACCTGGCCCGCATCCTGAACTGCGCGCCGGAGGAGCTCTATTTCACCTCCGGCGGCACCGAGGCCAACAACTGGGCCATCCTCTCGGGGTATGAGAGCCGCCGACGGCGGGCGACCGGGGTCATCACCACCGCCTTTGAGCACTCCTCGGTGCTGGAGCCGGTGCAGTACCTGGCCGAGCGCCAGGGGGCCCAGGCGGTCTTTGTCGCCCCCGACGGCGAGGGGCACATCCGCCCGGCCGACGTGTTGGAGCGGGTGGACGGGAACACCGCCCTGGTCAGCCTGATGGCGGTCAACAACGAGATCGGCACCGTCCTGCCCATCCAGGCCCTGACCGCCGCCATCAAAAAAAAGGCCCCCAAGGCCCTGGTCCACTGCGACGGGGTGCAGGCCTTCGGCAAGCTGCCCATCAACCTAAAGGCCTGGGGGGTGGACCTCTTCACCTTCACCGGCCACAAGATCCACGCCCCCAAGGGGGTGGGCGCCCTTTACATCAAAAAGGGGGTGCACCTGCCCCCCCTGGTCCGGGGCGGCAAACAGCAGCGGGGGCTGCGCCCGGGGACCGAGAACGTGGCCTACGCCGCCGCCCTGGCCCTGGCGGCAAAGCGCTGCGCGAAGGACCGCGCCCGGAATATGGAGCGGGTCACCGCCCTGCGGGACCGGCTGCTGGCCTGGGCCGCGGCGGACGGCGGGGTGCAGATCAACTCCCCGCAGGACGCCCTGCCCTACATCGTCAACCTCTCGGTGCCGGGCTTTCGCAGCGAGACCCTGCTGCACTTCCTGGCCGAGCGGGGGGTCTATGTGTCCAGCGGGTCGGCCTGCGCCAAGGGCGGCCCCAGCCATGTGCTGGCGAGCATCGGCCTCTCGGGTCCCCGGGGGGACAGCGCCCTGCGGGTGAGCATGGATGCGGGGAACACAGAAGAAGACATCGACGCGCTCTGCGCCGGGCTCGAAGCGGCCCGACAGAGCCTGGTTGGGAGAAGATAGGGTTTGAAAGAGATCATTTTGTTAAAGTACGGGGAGATCGCCCTCAAGGGCCTCAACAAGCAGAGCTTTGAGTCGGTCCTCCTGAAAAACGTCCGCCACCGGCTGCGGCTGCTGGGGCGCTTTGAGACCCGGGCCGCCCAGTCCACCATCGTGGTGGAGCCGCTGGAGGAGTGCGACCTGGACCTGGTGGAGGAGCGGCTGAGCCACGTCTTCGGCATCTCCACCATCACCCGGGCCGCCGTCGCCCAAAAGGAGATGGGGGACATCGCCCGGGTGGCGCTGGAATACCTGGCCGACAGCCTGCCCCTGGTCTCCACCTTCAAGGTGGAGGCCAAGCGCTCGGACAAGACCTTCCCCCTCAAGACCCCCCAGATCTGCGAGGAGATCGGCGGCCTGCTGCTGGAGCGCTTTGACAACCTGTCGGTGGACCTGCACGACCCCGAGTACCGGGTGGTGGTGGAGGTGCGCGACTTCGGCGCCTACGTCCACGGGGTGGCCCACAAGGCCGCCGGGGGGATGCCGGTGGGCTCCTCGGGGATGGGGATGCTGATGCTCTCGGGCGGCATCGACTCCCCGGTGGCCGGCTACATGATGGCCAAGCGGGGGGTGCAGCTGTGCTGCATCCACTTCGAGAGCCCCCCCTACACCAGCGAGCGGGCCAAGCTGAAGGTGCTGACCCTGGCCGACAAGATGACCGAGTACTGCAACACCTTCGAGGTGCACGTGGTCCCCTTCACCCGCATTCAGGAGGAGATCAAGCGCGGCTGCAAGGAGGAGTACTTCACCGTCATCATGCGGCGGGTGATGATGATGGTGGCCAACCGGGTGGCAAAGGCCCGGGGCTGTGGGGCCATCATCACCGGGGAGAGCCTGGCCCAGGTGGCCAGCCAGACCATGCAGGCCATCGGCTGCACCGACGCGGCCAGCGAACTGCCGGTCCTGCGCCCCCTCATCGGGATGGACAAGTTGGAGATCGTGGACATCGCCCGCAAGATCGACACCTTCGAGACCTCCATCCTCCCCTATGAGGACTGCTGCACCGTCTTTACCCCCCGGCACCCCAAGACCCGGCCGGTGCTGGAACAGATCGTCCGGGAAGAGGAGAAGCTGGATCTGGAGCCCCTCATCGAGGAGGCCGTCTCCGGCACCGAAAAACTGGTGGCCATCCTGCGGTAGGGGCACCGAGAGAGAAAAAGGGGGAAACCACACGTGAAAGCGGAAATCATCTGCGTCGGCACCGAGCTGCTGCTGGGCGACATCGTCAACACCAACGCCCGCTACCTCTCCCGCCAGCTGGCCAAGCTGGGCATCGACATGTACTACCAGAGCGTGGTGGGGGACAACGGCGCCCGGCTGCTGGAGGCGCTCAAACAGGCCCTCTCCCGCAGCGAGCTGATCCTCTTCATCGGCGGGCTGGGCCCCACCAAGGACGACCTCACCAAGGAGACCATCTGCAGCGCCCTGGGGCTGGAGATGGAGATCCACCAGCCCTCCCTGGACAAGATCAAGGAGTACTACGCCCACCTCTGCGCCCAGATGACCGAAAACAACGTCAAACAGGCCCTGGTCCCCAAGGGGGCGGAGATCTTTGAAAACCATCACGGCTCGGCCCCGGGCTGCGCCATCCACAAGGGCAACCAGTACATCGTGATGCTGCCCGGCCCCCCCTCGGAATTTGAGCCGATGGTGGAGGAGTGGGTGGTCCCCTACCTGCAGTCGGTCACCGGCTGCACCATCTGGTCCACCACCCTGCGGGAGTTCGGCATCGGCGAGTCCCTTTTGGAGACCAAGATCGATGACCTGTTGCAGGGGCAAAACCCCACCGCCGCCGTCTACGCCAAGGAGGGCGAGGTGGAGGTGCGCATCACCGCCAAGGCCGCCAGCGAAGCGGAGGCGAAGTCCCTCTGCGCCGGGGTGGTGGAGGAGATGAAGACCCGCCTGGGCGACGCGGTCTACGGCCAGGACGTGGAGAGCATGCAGGAGGCGGTGGTGGCCGCCCTCAAGGAGAAAAAGCTCACCCTGGCCACCGCCGAGTCCTGCACCGGCGGCCTCATGAGCCAGCGGATCACCCAGGTCCCTGGCGCCTCGGCGGTCTTTGGCTTTGGCGCCGCCACCTATGCCGACTTTGCCAAGCAAAACACCCTGGGCATCCGCCGCAGCTACTTCAAAAAGTACGGGGCGGTCAGCGAACAGGTGGCCTGCCGGATGGCCCTGGGGGCCCGCCGGCGGGGGCACAGCGACATCGGGGTGGGGATCACCGGGGTGGCCGGCCCCGACAGCGACGACCGGGGCAACCCGGTGGGCACCGTCTACATAGCCGCCGCCTTTGGCAAACAGCTCTACGTGCGCAAGTTGGAGCTGAAAAACGGCAACACCTCCCGCGAGAAGATCCGCCACCTGGCCTGCATGCACGCCCTTGACCTGGTGCGCCGCCTGGCCCTGGGGCTGGACCTGTCGGCCTACACCTCCTACAAGATCGCCAGCTACACCCGGGGCGACCGGGCGGTGCGGGCCCTGGACGGGGTGCGGGTGCTGGCCTTCTACCTGGCCCTTTGCGTCTTTATCGGCTCGCTGACCCTGGTGGGGCAGTACCTCTACGAGGGGTGGCAGAACAAGAACAAAAACAGCGAGCTCACCAGCCTCTACACCTCCGGCGCCGACGTGGATGTGGAGCTGCCCGAGGGGTATCTCGACGACTTCAAGGCCCTCTACCTGAAAAACAGGGAGGTGGCGGGCTGGATCAAGGTCCCCAACACCCAGATCGACTACCCCATCGTCCAGACCACCGACAACAGCTTCTACCTGAAAAACGACTTCTTCAAGGAGTACTCCAAGTACGGCACCCTCTTTTTCGACTACCGCAACGACCTGCAAAACCCCGCCGAAAACCTGGTCATCTACGGCCACAACATGAAGGACAGCCAGATGTTCGGCGACCTGACCAAGTTCCGGGATCTGGAGTTTTACAAGGCCAACCCGGTTTTTGAGATGAACACCGTCTACGAGAAGTCCCAGTACAAGGTGTTGGCCATCTTCACCGCCAACACCGAACCCAGCCAGGGCGAGGTGTTTGACTACTACAACTCCCTGAGCTTCCTCACCGAGGAGGGCTTTGACGAGTTTGTGGGGGAGATCACCAGCCGCTCCCTGATCGAGACCCCGGTGGACACCCAGTACGGCGACACCCTGGTGACCCTCTCCACCTGCCTCTACGACTACGACGGCCAGCGGCTGGTGCTGGTGGGCCGCAAGGTCAGAGAGGGGGAGGAGGCCACGGTGGACGTGGAGCAGGCCCAGAAAAACCCCAGCCCGGTGCAGCCCAAACTCTATAAAAACGGGGACCTGGCCTCGGTGGATTTGAACACCGACCTCTCCCACCTGACCCAGACCCAGGTGAGCAAACCCACCCCCGGCGGCAGCTCCAGTTCCCCCGCCCATTCCGGCGGACAGGGGAGCGCCTCCTCCGCGCCCACCGTTCCGGTGGACGGCAGTTCCTCCAGCTCCTCCTCCAGCACCCCGTCGGGGGGCGGCTCCTCTTCCGGCAGCGCCTCCTCCGGGGGCAGCAGCTCTTCGTCTTCCAGCAGTTCCCAGCCCGAGGCGGAGCCGGAAGAGCAGCTCCCCCAGAGCATCTACGGCCTGAGCATCATGGGCGAGAGCTCCCTCACCGCCGACCAGCTGGCCGCCTACGTGCTGGCAAACAACCCCTCCCCCCAGCTCAACTGCTCGGTCAAAGAGCTGGCCAGCTACTTTTTGAGCGAGGGGCGGGCCGAAGGGGTGCGGGGGGACATCGCCTTCTGCCAGGCCATCCACGAGACGGGCTTTTTCCGCTTCACCGGCGATGTGAAGTGGACCCAGAACAACTACGGCGGCCTGGGGGCCACCGGGGGCGGCGAGCCCGGCCTCTCCTTTGACAGCCCCCGCATCGGGGCGCGGGCCAATATTCAGCACCTGAAGGGGTACGGCTCCGCCGCCCCCCTCAACCAGGCCTGCGTCGACCCGCGGTACAAGTACATCTCCCCCAAGGGCAAGGCCCCGCTGTGGGAAAACCTGGCCGGCACCTGGGCGGCCGACTCCGGCTACGCAGCAAAGCTCAACAGCCACTACCAGCGGGCGCTGCAGTACTGACCCAGTCAACCCAATATTGCAAAGGCCGGACAGGCGGGGATGCCTGTCCGGCCTTCTTTTCTGCCGATTCGGCCCGGGCCCTCCCGGCGCCCCTGTAAGATGTGCGGCCGGTTTGCGGCGGTTGGCCGCCCGAGCGATGCCACACCCCGATTTGCTGTGTGCGGAGAGGGTCTGGCTGTTCGTCCTCCGGCACGGCTGCCGGGCAAAAGGGGGAGGTCGGCCACAAAGGCCCCTTGCCGCCGTGCCCGGCTCAGCACTGCCGGACAGAGGGGGGGCCACTTGACCGGGGCTTTCTCTAGAGGGCGAGAGGGCGGTCAATGCCCTTCATCTCAGCCCGCGGCCCCACATGAGCGCCGGATGAGGGGTTTCTGCCGGTGGGCACATGGTCGGTTTGCAGGATTTGGTCACCCGAGCCGTTTGGCATCTCGATTTGCCGTGGCAGGGAGAAGTTCCCGTTCATCTCCGGGTAGAAAAAGGGCGGCCCGCACAAAGGCCTTTTGCCGCTGCACCCGGCTTCGGCGTTGCCGGACAGGTGGATCTTGTGCCCGCACGAGAGGGCTTTCTCTGGAGCGGGGAGACAGCCGCCGTCCCGCCCTTTCAGCGCTCTGTCCATAAACAAATCCGCCCTTTTGTGGCAGATGTATAAACGCGCCCCCCTCTCTTGAAAGGGGGCGCGTTTTGTGCGATACTGGTACAGGATCGAGACAGCAAACGACAAGAAGGGGGATTTTATTCAATGGGCAAAACCGTCATCCAAAACGGCATGATCATCACCGTGGACAGGGACGACCGGGTGCTGGACAAGGGCTACCTGGTCATCGAGGGCAACAAGATCACCGAGATCGGCGCGGGGGACTACCAGGGCGAGGCCGACTGCGTGGTCGACGCGGCCGGCAAGGCCGTCCTCCCCGGCATTGTGGACGCCCACTCCCACGTGGCGGGCAGCCTCTTCAAGGCCCTCACCGAGGACCCGGAAAACGGCTTTTACGGCCTCTCCCTCCCCATGGAGGGCCAGCTGACGCCCGAGACCACCTACCACCTCTCCCTTCTGGGCGCGGTGGAGCAGATGAAGGCGGGCATCACCTGCACCAACGACATCTACCACTACATGGACCGGGTCACCCAGGCCTTTTACGACATCGGCATGCGGGCGGTGGTCAGCCAGAACATCGTCGACGTGGACATTGCCGCCCTGCGCTACGACGACTACACCCGCTACCCCAAGATGGGGCAGGATTTTGTCGAGCAGAACATCCGCCTGATCGAGGACTGGAACGGCAAGGACGACGGCCGCATCACCTGCCGCTTCGGCCCCCACGCCACCGACACCGTCTCGCTGGAGCTGGCCAAACAGATCGTCGAGCTGGGCGAGAAGTACGGGGTGGGCTTTCACACCCACATCTCCCAATCCCCCCGCGAGGCGAAGTACGTGCAGGAGACCTACGGCTTCAGCTGCCTGGGCTACCTCAAGGAGAGCGGCCTGCTGGGCGAGCACCTGATGGGCGCCCACTGCATCTACATCAGCGACGACGACGTGAAGATGCTGGCCGAGAGCCGCACCCCCATGCTTCACTGCGCCGAGATGCTGGGCAAGCGGGGCCATGTGCCCCCGGTCAAGCGGATGTTTGACGAGGGCGTCCGCCTGATCCTGGGCACCGACTGGGTCACCCAGGACTGCTGGACCAACATGCGCGCCGCCATCTCCATGGACCGGATGGCCGGCTGCACGGTGCACGACATGAACGCCAAAAAGGCGCTGCGCAAATCCACCATCGAGCCGGCGGAGGCCCTGGGCCTCGACGACAAGATCGGCTCGCTGGAGGCGGGCAAACAGGCCGACATCATCCTCATCGACCTGCAGAGCCCCAACCTGACCCCTATGTTCGACGACCCGGTGGCCACCCTGGTCTACAACGCCAACCGGCACGACGTCTGCGACGTGATGATCGCCGGCCGCTGGACGGTGCGGGATCACCTCCTCAAGACCGCCGAGGAGAAGGAGATCCTCGCCAACGGGCAGAAGATCGCCAACGAGATCTACCAGGCCCATCTGGCCAGCAAGAACGCCGACTGGAACCACTGATTGGCCTTTGAAAAAGAGCGGGCGCACCCTTTGTGGGTGCGCCCGCTCTTTTTTCTGTCGGGGCGTCCGAAATCAGCGCTCGTACACCGGGCGGACGATGCCGGGGTCCAGGGCCTTTTCGGCCTCGATCTTCGCCACCGTCTCCTCCCGCACCAGTTCCCGCAGGGCCGTGAGGGCGGGGAAGGGGGCGCACTCCTTGTCGGCGTAGTGCAGGTTGAGCTGGTATTCCAGGGGGATCCAGGTGGAGATGTCCGAGAAGTTGTGCTGAATGAGGGCTTCGATTTTGTCCAATCCTTTGTAGAGGCGGCTCTCGGGGGTGCACTGCTGCTCCATCTCCCGGTAGAGTTCCCGCCAGCGCGCCCCCAGGGCGGGGGGCAGGGCGTCCACCATGGCGTCCACGGCGCCGTCCTCCACCGCCCGCTGGCCGTCGGTCTTGAGGAAGGTGGGGATGTCGCCGGTAAAGGCCTCCCCCATGTCGTGGAGGATACACATCTGCAGCACCCGCTCCATCTCCACCCCGGGGCAGCTGTCCCAGAGCAGCATGCAGAGGAGCCCCAGCTGAAAACTGTGTTCGGCCACGCTCTCCTGCCGGCCGCTGGTGGTAAAGCAGTGGCGGGTGGCGCACTTGAGCTTCTCCCCCAGGGAGAGGTAGTCCAGGATCTGGCGGGGGGAAATCGCTTCGACGCTCATCTCTCCACCCCCTTTTCCGGCCCGAAATGGGCCTCGACCAGGGCCTTGGCCATTTTGTCGGCGTACTGCGCCACCCGGGAGAGCCCCAGCAGGGCTGCCAACAGGTCGGTGCTGTCGGAGAGGGCGCTCTCCGGCAGGAACTGGTCAAAGCAGTCCTTCACCGCCTCGTCCAGCAGGGGCTTTTGCTCTAAAAACTCGCGGTAGACCCGGGTGAGGGCGTTGTCGTAGCCGGGGGAGACATAGCACTCCTCCATCACCTGGGCGATCTCCCCGATGGAGAGGATCCCCTTCAGGTGGTAGATGAGCAGCATCTGCACGATGTGGTTTTTGGTGTAGCGCTTCCCGTCCAGGGGGCGGATGATGTTTTCCTTGCGGTAGTTGTTGATCATGGTCTTGGTCAGCAGGGGCTCCTCCCCCTGGCGGGAGAAGAGGGTCAGCACCTGGTCCATGTAGAGGTCCAGGTCGGGGAGTTCCTCCAGGGTCAGCTCCCCGGTGTTTGTCATCTTGCGGTACAGCTCTTCGACGGCGGGCACCAATATCACCTCACAGACTCATTTTGTCACAATTAGTTTACAACAGCAGAGGGCAAAAAGCAATATCTCGACTTGTATCGGCATAGGATACGTGGTATATTAAATACATATAAAGTAGTATTTGAAACTATATTATAAAAAGGAGACCATACAATGCCATCTTTTTTCAGCAGAGCGCGGGACCCGGTGGACAGCTACACCCACTTTATCGGCATTGCCCTGGCCGGACTGGGGTCGATCCTCATCGCCGTGGGGGCGCTGGTCAACCACACCCCTCTGCGCTACGCCCTGCCGGCGCTGGTGTTCTGTCTCTCCATGCTGGCCCTCTACACCGCCTCTACCGTCTACCACTACTCCAACGGCGACCCGGCGCGGGTGCGGCGGCTGCGCAAGCTCGACCACTCGATGATCTACGTCCTCATTGCCGGCACCTACACCCCCATTTTTTTCCGCTTTCAGCCCTTTGAGCGGGCGGCCCTCTTCATCGGCATCCTCTGGGGGGTGGCCCTGGCGGGGATCGCCGTCAAGCTGGTCTGGATCACCGCCCCCAACTGGGTGTCCGCCCTGGTCTATTTGGTCATGGGCTGGTCCATCCTCTTCGACCTCTCCATCTTCTCCCGGATGGGCGGGGGGATGATCGCCCTGCTGGCCATCGGCGGGGTCTGCTACACGGTGGGGGCGGTGATGTACGCCCTCAAGCGGCCCAACCCCAGCCCCCAATTCGGCCATCACGAGCTCTTTCACATCTTTGTGCTGCTGGGCACCTTTTTCCACTTCATGGCGGTTTTGTTCTACGTGGTCTTTTAGCGATCATCGCTCCCGGCGCGCCCCCGGATTTTCCGGGGGCGCGCCCTTTGCATCGGCATAACTGCCCGCCCTGCCGCCATAGGGATGGGGAAGGGGAAAATCTGAAGTTTTTCTGATTCTTGCAAAATTGTCACCCGCAGCGGGGCAAAAGGGTGTATACTAAGACTTGCATTGCGCCGGCGGCCAGCCGGCAAAAATACCGACCGAAGAGAGGGATCACCTGCCATGTGGGACATTTTAAAAGCAATCATCTTGGGGATCATCGAGGGACTGACCGAGTGGCTGCCGGTCTCCAGCACCGGCCACATGATACTGGCGGACGAGTTCATCCACATGGACATCACGCCGGCGTTCAAGGAGATGTTCCTGGTGGTCATCCAGCTGGGAGCCATCCTCTCCATCGTGGTGCTGTTCTGGAATAAGCTCTGGCCTTTCTCCTTCAAAAAGGGCCAGCCCCACGTCAAGAAGGACACCTTCCAGCTCTGGTTCAAGGTGTTGGTGGCCAGCATCCCCGCCCTGATCGTGGGCCTGCCCTTCAACGACCAGATCGACGCCCTCTTTTACAACTACATCACCGTTTCCATCACCCTCATCCTCTACGGCATCCTCTTCATCTGGATGGAAAACCGCAACCGCCGCTACCAGCCCCGGGTGAGGAACCTCGGGCAGCTCACCTACAAGCACGCCTTCATCATGGGCTGTTTTCAGGTGCTGGCGCTGATCCCCGGCACCTCCCGCTCCGGCGCCACCATCCTGGGGGCGGTGCTGGTGGTGGGCTGTGCCCGCCCGGTGGCCGCCGAGTTCTCCTTCTTCATGGCCATCCCCGCCATGGCGGGGGCCAGCCTCCTCAAGCTGGTGAAGTTCGGCTTCTCCTTCACCGGGATGGAGGTGGCCATCCTGGCAGTGGGCTCTCTGGTGGCCTTTGTGGTCTCCATGCTCTCGGTGGGCTTTTTGATGAACTACGTCAAGAAACACGACTTCAAGGTCTTCGGGTGGTACCGCATCGTCCTGGGTGCGGTGGTGCTGGCCTATTTCCTCTTGTTTGCCAAATAGTGCTGAAAAAAGGGCGGGAAACCGCTCTTTTTTTGTCGCCCAAAGGGCGGGGGACGGCCTTGCGAAACCGGCGGCAATCCGCTACACTGGGTTTGTGAGAACAGATGAAAAGGGGAGTTTGCCGTGGAATTTCAAATCGAACATCACGCCGCCCTGTTTGCCTACCTGGCCCGCGAGGCCCTGCAGCGCTGCGGCGTCGCGGGGGAGGAGGCGGTGCCGAGGCTCTTGTCCACGTCGAGGCAGTAGAGCTTGCCGTATTCCAGCGGGACGGGGAGCCCCTGAACATGACCAGCTACCTGCTCTACGGCGAGTGGGCCGACAGAGAGGGCAAAAACCGGCAGGAGCTGCTGGGCCTTGCCCCCTACGCCACCGCCTGCCTCACCTGTGGCTGGTGTGCCTGCTGGCAGGAGCTGGGGCTGCTGGAATACGGCAAGCTCTACTGCCTCGACGTGGACAAGAGCCTGGTGGAGGGCTTCAACCCCGACCTGGTGCTGGACATCCACAGCACCCTCTCCGCCGGGGCGGAGCGCTGCCACTTTGTCTGGAACGGCGCCTCCTTCGACGGGGAGAGCGCCGCCGCCTTTGCGGCCAAAAAGGCGGCCATGGGGGAGAAGAACCAGCGGGACTTCCTCTACCACACCGCCCACCTGCTGCACGCCATGGGGGAGACCTTCGCCCAGCTGCTGCCGGGCGAGAGCGAAGCCATCTGCCAGGGGGCCCTGGCGGCCTTTGCCGGCCGATATGGCCAGCCGGCGGCCGACGCGGTGAAAGCCGCCGCCCAGGCCGATTTCGAGGCCGTCTAGCGGAGAGAGGAAGAGCCATTTGTGGGAAGTGCGGCCCGCCCCAAGCGGGGAGGGCCGTCTGTCCGGGCGGGAGACCGCCCGGGGATAAGAAGGAGGAATTTCATGCACTGCGACATCCTGATCACCGGAGCCGACCTGCTGACCCCCGACTACAAGGTGGAGCACGACCGCGCCATCGCCATTGTCGGCCAGCGGATCGCCGAGATCGGCCCCACCGCCGAGATGGCGGCCAAATACCAGCCCGCGCAGCTGGTGTCCGGCGAGGGCAAGCTGGCCATGCCCGGCCTGGTGGACGCCCACACCCACACCTGCCAACAGCTGCTGCGGGCCCGCGCCACCGACGAGTACCCCATGATCTGGACCCGATTCCTGGTCCCCTTTGAGTCAAACCTCACCCCGGACGACGTCTACTGGTCGGCCCAGCTGGCCTGTTTGGAGATGATCAAGTCGGGCACCACCTCCTTTGCCGATTCGGGCGGAGTGCACATGGACCGGGTGGTCCAGGCGGTCCTGGAATCGGGGATGCGGGCGGCCATCGCCCGCTCCACCATGGACCAGGAGGGGGTCATCCCCGACAGCATGAAGGACACCACCCAGAGCGCCATGGAGAAGGCCGAGAAGCTCTTTGCCGGCTACAACGGCGCCGGGGACGACCGGGTGCGTATCTGGTTTGCCATGCGGCAGGTCATGTCCTGCTCGCCCGAACTCATCCGCCAGACCGCGGCCCGGGCCAAGGAGCTGGGCACTGGGGTGCACGCCCACCTCTGCGAGCACAAGGACGAGGTCAGCTTCTGCCTGAAAAACTACCAGAAGCGCCCCGCCGCCTTCCTGGACGAGATGGGGATGGTGGGGGAGAACTTCCTCACCGCCCACAACGTGGTCCTCTCCGAGGGGGACATCACCCTGCTGGTGGAGAAGGGGGTCAAGATCGTCCACTGCCCCCGGGCCAACCTCTCCAACCACGGCTTCCCCAAAACCCCCCGCATCCTCGAGTGCGGCGGCTCGGTGGGGATGGGCAGCGATGGCGCCTGCTCCTCCAGCCTGAGCCTCTTTGACGAGATGAAGGTGATGCGCAACGGAATCATCGCCTACTGGGGCCTGCCCATCTTCGACCCGGTGGTCATCCGGGTCGAGGAGCTGGTGAAGATGGCCACCCAGGGCGGCGCCAACGCCCTGTTACAGGGGGACGACCTGGGCAGCCTGGAGGCGGGCAAGAAGGCCGACGTCATCCTCATCGACATCGAGCAGCCCCACATCCTCCCCACCCACAACCTGGTCAGCACCCTGGTGGAGGCAGTCACCGCCGGCGACGTCAACGACTCCATCATCGACGGCAAACTGGTGATGAAGGACCGCCAGGTCCTCACCCTGGACGAGGAGAAGATCCTCGCCGAGGCAAAGAAGCGGATGGTGGACATCTCCGCCCGGGCGGGGATCTAACCGGCCAAAAGAAGAAAAAGGGCCCAGGGAGAACGCGTTCTCCCTGGGCCCTTTCTCTGCGGGCGATCACTTCGCCAGCTTGTCAAAGAGGGTCATCAGCTCCTCCACCTTTTCCCCGGCGTCAGGGCCGCCCACCGCGCCCTTGACGCAGCTCTGCATGTGGGCGTGGACGATCTCCCGGTTGACCTTTTTGAGGATGGATTCGGTGGCCAGGATCTGGTTGGAGATGTCCAGGCAGTACCGGTCGTCCTCCACCATCTTGAGGATCCCGTCCAACTGTCCGCGGGCGGTTTTCAGCAGCCGGGTGACGGACGCTTTGTCGGCCTTCATCGCCCTAGCGGATTTCGGCGACTTCGTAGCCGGCGTCCTCCACGGCGGCCTTCAGGGCGCTGTCGGGCACCTCTTTGGCCAGCTCGATGAAGGCGATCTTTTTGTCCAGGTCAACGGTGGCGGTGACCCCGTCGATGGCGTTCAGGGCTTTTTCCACCCGGGCGGAGCAGTGTCCGCAGCTCATTCCCTCTACCAGCATCTCTTTTTTCACGGTGTTTCCTCCTGTCTGTCTCGTGTTTGTGGTCGTTTCAGGGGCTTTATCGTCAGCCGCCGGCTGGGCCGGCAGAGCTTTCGCAGCGGGGGCGGCAGGCTGTGCACCGTGCACATCGCCGTGGTATTTGGGCTTAAAGAACCGCAGCCGCAGGGCGTTGGTCACCACGCAGACCGAGGAGAGGCTCATGGCGAAGGCGCCGAACATGGGGTTGAGCTTCCACCCCAGCAGGGGGATGAAGAGCCCCGCCGCCAGGGGGATGCCGATGGAGTTGTAGATCAGCGCCCAGAAGAGGTTCTCCTTGATGTTTTTCAGGGTGGCCTTGGAGAGCTGAATGGCCCCCACCACGTCCAGCAGGTCGCTGCGCATCAGCACGATGTCGGCCGATTCAATGGCCACGTCGGTGCCGGCGCCGATGGCGACCCCCACGTCGGCCCGGGCCAGGGCGGGGGCGTCGTTGATGCCGTCGCCCACCATGGCGACCTTCCGCCCCTGCTCCTGCAGGGCGCGCACCTGGGCCTCTTTGTCCTGGGGCAGCACCTCGGCAATCACCTGGGAGACCCCCACCTGCCGCCCCATGGCGGCGGCGGTCTTGCGGTTGTCCCCGGTGAGCATCACCACATCCACCCCCATCTGCCGCAGTTCCGAGACGGCGGCGGCGCTGGTGGGTTTGATGACGTCGGCCACGGCGATGGCCCCCAGCAGCTTCCCTGCTTTGGCAAAGTAGAGGGGGGTCTTGCCGTCTTCGGCCAGGGCCTCGCCGGCCTCGGCCAGGGCGCTGTCGTCCACCCCGGCTTCGGCCATCATCGCCCGGTTGCCCGCCAGGCAGCTCTCCCCCCCCAGGGTGGCCCGCAGCCCCCGGCCGGAGACCGCTTCAAACCGCTCGGCGGGGGTGAGCTCCAACTCCTCCTCGGCGGCCCGCTGCACGATGGCGTCGGCCAGCGGGTGCTCCGAGGGCTTTTCCATCGAGGCGGCCAACTGCAACAGCTCCCTCTCGGAGACGCCGGCGGCGGGGAGGATGTCGGTCACCTGGGGCTTGCCCTCGGTGACGGTGCCGGTCTTGTCGAGCACCACCGTGTCGATGGAGTGGGCCGTCTCCAGCGCCTCGGCCGACTTGATGAGAATGCCGTTTTCCGCCCCTTTGCCGGTGCCCACCATGATGGCGGTGGGGGTGGCCAGCCCCAGGGCGCAGGGGCAGGAGATGACCAGCACGGCGATGCCGATGGACATGGCGTACTCAAAGGTGTGGCCGGTGAGCAGCCAGACGGCGGTGGCCAGCAGGGCGATGCCGATGACCACCGGCACAAAGACCCCGCTGACCTTGTCGGCCAGCTTGGAGATGGGAGCCTTGGAGGCGCTGGCCTCCTCCACCAGGTGGATGATCTGGGCCAGGGCGGTGTCGTCGCCCACCTTGGTGGCGCGGAAGGTAAAGGCGCCGGTCTTGTTGACCGAGGCGCCGGTCACCTTGTCGCCGGGGCCCTTCTCCACCGGGATCGACTCGCCGGTGAGGGCGCTCTCGTCCACGGCGGTGGCGCCGGATTCCACCACCCCATCCACCGGGATGGAGGCGCCGGGCTTGACGGCGATCAGGTCGCCGATCTGCACCTCCTCCACCGGGATCTCCCGCTCCTCCCCGTCGCGGATGACCAGGGCGGTCTTGGGGGCCAGGTCCATCAGCTTGGTGATGGCCTGGCTGGTCTTCCCCTTGGAGCGGGCCTCGAGGAACTTGCCCAGGGTGATGAGGGCCAGGATCATCCCCGAAGTCTCAAAGTAGAGGTCCATGGAGTACTGGTGCACCAGGTGCATGTCGCCGTGGCCCAGCCCCCAGCCGATCTTGTAGATGGCGAAGATGCCGTAGACGATGGCCGCCGTCGAGCCGATGGCGATCAGGGAGTCCATGTTGGGGGAGCGGCGAAAGAGGGTCTTGAAGCCGTTTGTGAAGTAGTGCTGGTTGACCCAGACGATGGGCAGGGAGAGCAGCAGCTGGGTAAAGGCAAAGGTGATGGCGTTTTCATTGCCCAAAAAGAGGCCCGGCAGGGGCCAGCCCATCATGTGGCCCATGGAGAGGTAGAAGAGGGGGATCATAAAGGCAAAGGAGACGATGAGCCGGCGCTTCATGGCGCGCATCTCCTCCTGCGCCCGGTCCACCGCCGACTTGCCGGCGGCGGCCTTGGCGGAGCGGCCGTTGCCCGCGGCGGGGAACGCGCCGTAACCGGCGTCGGCCACCGCCTTGGAGATGGTGTCGGGGCTGATCTGTCTCTCGTCGTACTCCACCACCATGCTGTTGGCCAGCAGGTTGACCGCCACTGCGGAGACCCCCTCCACCTTGGCGACGCTCTTTTCCACATGGGCCGAACAGGCCGAGCAGGTCATGCCGGTGACATCGAATTTCTGTTTCATGGCAGCCTTCCTTTCTATGGTACCCCACCCCCGGGGGGGTGTTAATTTCCAAACCCAGCATACACCTTCACCGGGCAAATGTCAACCGATTTGGTGTAGTTTTGTTCTGGCTTTTTCCTCTAAGAGGTTCGGCTGTTTGGGGCCCCACTATGCGGGTGCGGGCGCAAAAAAGCGGGCCCGCCCGAAGGGGCGGACCCGTTTTGTCAGTGTGTGGGACTAATTTTCAAACCGGCCGCAGCACTTTTTGTACTTTTTGCCGCTGCCGCAGGGGCAGGGGTCGTTGCGGCCGACCTTTTTCTTGCGCACCGGCTCCTTGGCGGCCGAGCCGTCGCCGGACTGGTTGGTGGCGGGCTTCATCACCGCCTCGCGCTTGGGCTCCTCCTGGGTCTTGATCTGCACGGTGAGGAGCATCTTGACGGTGTCCTCCTTGATGGATTCGACCATGGCGTCAAACATGTCGAAGCCCTCGATCTTGTACTCCACCACCGGGTCTTTCTGGGCGTAGGAGCGCAGGTAGATGCCCTTTTTCAGCTCGTCCATGGCGTCGATGTGGTCCATCCACTTGGTGTCCACCACCCGCAGCAGGACCACCCGCTCCAGCTCCCGCATGATGGGGGAGCCGTACTTCTCTTCCTTCTCGAAGTAGATGTTCTTGGCCTTCTCGATGAGCTGGGCGGCGATGTCGTCGGGGGTCAGGCCCGCCAGCTCCTCGGAGGTGTAGTCCAGGTCGTCCTCCCCGGTGATCCAGCCCAGGTAGTGGTCTTTGAGGCCCTTGAGGTTCCAGTCGGTCGGGTCGCTGTCGGCGGCCAGGTAGGTGGAGACCACGTCCTTGATCCCCTCCTCGAGCATGGTGAGGACGTACTGCTTGAGGTCCTCGCCGTTGAGGACCTTGTCCCGCTGGGCATAGATGATCTCGCGCTGTTTGTTCATCACGTCGTCGTACTGGAGGACGTTTTTGCGGATGCCGAAGTTGCGCCCCTCCACCTTGCGCTGGGCGCTCTCGATGGCGTTGGTCAGCATTTTGGTCTCGATGGGCTGGTCCTCCTCGAGGCCGAGGGAGTTCATCAGCGCCTGGACCCGCTCGCCGCCGAAGAGGCGCATCAGGTCGTCTTCCAGCGACATGTAGAAGATGGTCTCGCCCGGGTCGCCCTGGCGTCCGGCGCGGCCCCGCAGCTGGTTGTCGATGCGGCGGGACTCGTGGCGCTCGGTGCCGATGATGAAGAGCCCGCCCGCGGCCTTGACCTCTTCGGCCTCGGCGGCGATCTGCTCTTTGTACTTCTGCTCCAGTTCGGCAAAGGTCTTGCGGCATTCGATGATCTCTTCGTCGTCGGTGTCGGAATAGCCGGTGGCCTCCACCAGCAGCTCCTCGTAGTAGCCCTTTTTGCGCATCTCGTCCTTGGCCATCATCTCGGCGTTGCCGCCGAGGATGATGTCGGTTCCGCGGCCGGCCATGTTGGTGGCGATGGTGACGGCGCCCTTCTTGCCGGCCTGGGCCACGATCTGGGCCTCTTTTTCGTGGTATTTGGCGTTGAGGACCTGGTGGGGGACCCCCCGGTGTTTGAGCATTTTGCTGAGCAGCTCCGACTTTTCGATGGAGATGGTGCCCACCAGTACCGGCTGGCCCTTGGCGTGGCTCTCCACCACCTGGTCGATGACGGCGTTGAATTTGGCCTGCTCGGTCTTGTAGACTTGGTCGTCGTGGTCCTTGCGGACATTGGGCTTGTTGGTGGGGATCTCGATGACGTCCAGCTTGTAGATCTCGTTGAACTCGTTTTGCTCGGTCATGGCAGTACCAGTCATGCCCGAGAGCTTTTGGTAGAGGCGGAAGAAGTTCTGGAAGGTGATGGTGGCCAGGGTCTTGGACTCCCGCATCACCTTGACGCCCTCTTTGGCCTCGATGGCCTGGTGCAGCCCCTCGTTGAAGCGGCGGCCGATCATCAGACGGCCGGTGAACTCGTCGACGATGATGACCTCGCCGTCCTTGACCACGTAGTCCACGTCCCGCACCATGATGCCGTGGGCGCGGATGGCCTGGTTGATGTGGTGGGCGATGGTCATGTTGTCGGCGTCGTTGAGGTTTGCAAGGCCAAAATAGGCCTCGGCCTTTTTGATGCCGGCCTTGGTGAGGGTGGCGGTTTTGGCCTTCTCGTCGACGATGTAGTCGCCCTCCAGCTCGTCGTTGTCCTCTTTGGCGTTGAGCTCGGTCACCTTGGTGACCTTGAGGGTGCGGGCAAACTTGTCGGCGGTCTGGTAGAGGTCGGTGGACTTGTCGCCCTGGCCGGAGATGATGAGGGGGGTGCGGGCCTCGTCGATGAGGATGGAGTCCACCTCGTCGACGATGGCGAAGTTGAAGCCCCGCTGCACCTTGTTCTCCTTGTAGATGACCATGTTGTCGCGCAGGTAGTCAAACCCCAGCTCGTTGTTGGTGCCGTAGGTGATGTCGCAGTTGTAGGCGCGGCGCCGGGCCTCGTTGTCCATCCCGTTGACGATCAGCCCCACCGAGAGCCCGAGGAAGCGGTAGATCTTGCCCATCCACTCACTGTCGCGCTTGGCCAGGTAGTCGTTGACGGTGACGATGTGCACCCCCTTGCCCGAGAGGGCGTTGAGGTAGGCCGGGAGGGTGGCCACCAGGGTCTTGCCCTCACCGGTCTTCATCTCGGCGATGCGGCCCTGGTGAAGGACGATGCCGCCCACCACCTGCACCGGGAAGTGGCGCATCCCCAGCACCCGGTCGCCCGCCTCGCGGCAGGCGGCGAAGGCGTCGGGGAGGATGTCGTCCAAAGTGGCGCCGCCCGCCAGCTTCTCCCGCAGGGAGACGGTGGTCTGGCGCAGTTCTTCGTCGGTCTTTTTCCTGTACTCGTCCTCCAGCGCGTAGACCTGCTGCGCGATGGGGTCAATGCGCTTGAGCTCTTTTTTGCTGTAAGAGCCAAACAGCAAATCCTTTAATCCCATTTCATCACCTCAAAAGATACAGCCCTGGTGTGGCGGGCCGCTTTGCAATTCGACGTTAGACAATAAACCGACCTATATTATAAGGGGCCGAGCCGGCAAAGTCAACGCGGCGGACAGAACTTCCCCCCGTCCGGGAGGGGGAAGTTCTACTCCCTGCCGGGTTTGTCCATGATTTCTGTTGCGGGCAGCCGGGTCGCGCGGCAAAATGGGGCACTCTACTAGGGGAAGGGGAGGACGCCGTGTCCGGGCGCAGCAGCGGGCTTTTTTGATGGGGTCGGCCTGTGGGACAACGCCGCGCCGGGACCGCGGCGACGGGATGGGGCCATCCGTTGTGAATTTTTTGACACGCCCTTGCGAAACCGGGACAGGCATACTATAATGTATTGTAGATTGGACTGCGCGCAGGGCGCAGCTCCATCTGCGGTTTCTGTCCCCAAAAAACCGAAAGGAGTTTTGATATGAACTATTCTCATGAAGTCGAGAAAATGTGCGTTGTGGCCAAGGGCCCGCACCACGGTCCCGCTCCCATTCCCGAGGAGGGCAAATGGGTAAAGGCCTACCAGATCCCCGACATCTCCGGCCTGACCCACGGCGTGGGCTGGTGTGCCCCCCAGCAGGGCACCTGCAAGCTGACCCTCAACGTGAAAGAGGGGGTCATCCAGGAGGCTCTGGTGGAGACCATCGGCTGCTCGGGCATGACCCACTCCGCCGCCATGGCCGCTGAGATCCTGCCCGGCAAGACCATCCTCGAGGCGCTCAACACCGACCTGGTGTGCGACGCCATCAACGTGGCCATGAGAGAGCTGTTCCTGCAGATCGTCTACGGCCGCACCCAGACCGCCTTCTCGGAGGACGGGCTGCCGGTGGGCGCCGGGCTGGAAGACCTGGGCAAGGGCCTGCGCAGCCAGGTGGGCACCATGTACTCCACCGCCGCCAAGGGCGTTCGCTACCTGGAGATGGCCGAGGGCTACGTCCTCTCCACCGCCCTGGACGAAAATGACGAGGTCATCGGCTACAAGTTCTGCCGCCTGGGCAAGATGATGGAAGATATTCGCCGTGGAGCAGACCCCAAAGAGGCTTTCGAAAAGAACGTCGGCACCTACGGGCGCTACGACGGCGCGGCCAAGTACATCGATCCCCGCGAAGAGTAAGGGAATACGGACAGAAGGAGGTTTGCGAATATGGCACAATTTGAAGGTAAAGAGAGAAGAATGGCGAAGATCGACGCCTGCCTGGCCGAGTACGGCTTCAAGACCCTGGAGGAGGCCGACGAGCTCTGCAAGAGCAAGGGCATCGACGTGGGCGAGATCGTGAAGGGCGTACAGCCCATTGCCTTTGACAACGCTGTGTGGGCCTACACCCTGGGCACCGCCATCGCCATCAAGAAGGGCATCAAAAAGGCCGCCGAGGCCGCCGAGGCCATCGGCATCGGCCTGCAGGCGTTCTGCATCCCCGGCTCGGTCGCCGAGCAGCGGGATGTGGGCCAGGGCCACGGCAACCTGGGCGCCATGCTGTTGAGAGAGGAGACCGACTGTTTCTGCTTCCTGGCTGGGCACGAGTCCTTCGCCGCGGCCGAGGGCGCCATCGGCATTGCCCGCACCGCCAACAAGGCCCGCAAGAAACCCCTGCGGGTCATCCTTAACGGGCTGGGCAAAGACGCCGCCTACATCATCTCCCGCATCAACGGCTTCACCTATGTGGAGACCGAGTACGACTTCAAGACCGGCGAGCTGAAGGTCGTGCGGGAGATCCCCTACTCCGAGGGCGAGCGGGCTGCCGTTCGCGTCTACGGCGCCAACGACGTGCTCGAGGGCGTTGCCATCATGAAGTCGGAGAAGGTCGACGTCTCCATCACCGGCAACTCCACCAACCCCGCCCGCTTCCAGCACCTGGTGGCCGGCACCTACAAAAAGTGGGCCATCGAGAACGGCAAGAAGTACTTCTCCGTCGCCTCCGGCGGCGGCACCGGCCGCACCCTGCACCCGGACAACGTGGCTGCCGGCCCGGCCTCTTACGGCCTGACCGACTCCCTGGGCCGGATGCACGGCGACGCCCAGTTCGCCGGTTCCTCCTCTGTGCCGGCGCACGTGGAGATGATGGGTCTGATCGGCATGGGCAACAACCCCATGGTCGGCGCCACCGTCGCCTGCGCGGTTGCCGTGGAAGAGCACAACAACTAAGCGAGAGAGTTCATATCATCAAAAAGGGCCCCCGGCTGGTAAAAGCCGGGGGCCCTTTTGCGCGCTGTGAGGGGCTTGTCCGTGCGCCTTCCCTTCTTGTCAGGCGGGGAGAGGGGGATCAGAGCTTAGTGGCGGCGCCGGTAGGGCCGCGGGGAGAGGGCGAAGACCCCCGCCAAAACGGCTGCCATCAAAGCGAAGATGGCGAGGTGGTCCAGCGGGCAGTCCGCCAACAGAACGAGGAGGGCTGCTGACCCGGCCGCCAGGAGATGGACGAGCAGGTCAAACCACCGCATCTTTATCTCCCCTTGGGCGCGCTGCCAACTGCGGCGGACGAGGGTGTAGCCGGTGACCGCCAGGGCTGCCAGCAGGGCCAGCCAGTGGATGGAGCAGTTCCCCACAGGGCTGCCGTCCTGGTCGCCCAACCACCCGCCGGAGAAATCGCCCGTGTTGGGGAGTCCCCCGTGGCCGGTGCTGCCACCGCCGCCGTCTCCGTCGCCGTCAAGGGCGCCGTCCACCTCCAGCCGGCGGAGACTGTACTGCAAGAAGAGAGAGGTGCGGTTGCCGGAGGAGTCCTCCAGGGTGTAGGCGATGACGTATTCCCCGGGCTGGGTGGTGTCGATCCCCTCCACCGCCTTCCCGTTTTGGATCACGGCGAAGCGGATCTCCTTGAGGGCCCCGTCCGGCTGGGCCGAGGTGAACTTATATCGGCCGGCAATCAAGTCGCGGATTTCTCCCTCGTCCAGCCAGCCGCCCGACAGGGGTGGGTCGGAGACCACCTGCACCAGCCGGTCCTTTACGGTGGCGTACTTGGTGCCGTTCTGCCAGTCCTCCACCACCTCCGGGGCGTCGGGGCGGCTCCCCGGCTCCACCGTGGGGTCGCTGGGGTCGTACTCCACCACCGGCGGGGCCCCCTGGCCCACAAAGGTGTAGGTGAGGTGGACGGTGGTTTGGTTCCCTTGGCTGTCGGTGACGGTTTGGGAGATGACACAGCTGCCGGGTTTGGCGGTGTCGAGGCTGCCTGCCTGCCCCTCCACCGTCACGGTGACCGGGCCGTAGGTCAACACCCCGTCCCCCTGGGCGCTGCCGAACTGGTAGCGCCCGGAGAGGATCTCTGCCGCCACCTGGGCGGTCAACTTGCCGCCGTAGGCGGGGGGCGTGCCCACCACCTCGGTGATGCTGTCGTAGAGGTGGGCGTGCTTCTTCCCGGTCTCCGGGTCATCCTTGACGGTCGGCTTGGGGAGGGGCTTCAGGGGGTCAAAGGAGGGGCCTACCGGCGGGGCGGGGTCCTCCCCCCAGTCCACTGTGGGCGGGGCCTCCCGGTCGATGAGAGTATCGGTGAGGACCACTGTGGTGGTGTTGCCTTCGGCATCGGTGACCAGGCAGGTGACGGTGAAGGCGCCGGGCTGGGTGGTGTCCACCCCTTCCCCGGTGACGTCCTTGCCCCCCTGGGCGATGGTGTAGGCATAGGTGAGGTCGTTGCTTTCCGGCACGTTGGAGGAAAAGCCGTAGCGGCCGTCAAAGAGGTCCTTGGCGTCCTCCACCGTGAAGCGGCCGCCGTAGAGGGGGGCCTCCCGGTCGATGACCTCCTGCATGCTGTCGCGGATAACGGTGTGGACCAGGCCGTTTTCATCGGTGGTCTTCTCCGGCTCGGAGGGGGTGACATCGGGGTCGCTGGGGTCGACCGAGGGCGGGTCGTTGACGGTGACCGCCAAGGCGGGGGAGGCATTTCCCGCCGCGTCCACCGCCCGGTACTTGCCGTTTTGGCTGGCGGCAAACGTCTGGCTGGCGACGCCGTTGCCATCGGTGAGGGAGAAGGTCTTCGCGCTTACCCACCTAGCCGCCTTGGCGTCATACCGCTCCACCTTCCAGACGCCCGAGAGGTTGTCCGACAGGGTGAGGGCCTTCCCCGAGGCGGTGAGGGTGGGGGCGGTGGCGTCGATCTTCACCGCGTCCTCCACCGTGGTAGACAGCTCCCCCGTCACGGTGTTTTTGGCCTGATAGGCCGTCTGGGTCCCCCCGGTCTCCTGGCTGTAACTGGTCTTGCGGTTGACTTGGTCGAGGGTGGCGGTGACCGCCTCCCCCTCTTTGATGAGGAATTGGTTGAACTGGTCGGGATAGAAGGTGATCTCCACCGGGCCGGCGTTCCAGCCGTTTTCATTGGCCGGGGTGCGGGTATAGTGGTAGTCCTTCCCCGCCTCGCCCTGCTCCTCCGCCGGTTTCTCCGGGTCGTAGGGCACCAGGGGGAAAGCCGGCGCCAATTCTGTTTTGGAGTACTGTTTGGAGAGGAAGAAGTCGTCCTCTATCATCTGCCCCACCGTCACGGCCTTGCCGTTGGGGTTTGCCACCTTGGCCCGGTAGGTGACCACCGTTCCCCCCGGCTTGCAGTAGAGGGGGATGCCGTTCCCGGTGATGTTGACGTCCGGCACCACGACCCCGTCCACCGTCACCTTCTGCGCCTCCCCGGCGCCCCAGGTGCTGCTGTCGAAGTTGAGCATGGCGGTGGGGTAGTCGGCGCTGTCGGCGAGCTTGAGGTGGACCGGCACCGGGTCTCCGCCGACAAAGGTGTTGTTCACCTTGGCCTGCACGGTGACGATGTCCCCGTCCCGCACCTGTTTTTTCTCCTCCTCGCTCATGGGCTGACCGCTGTCGTTGAGGATGGTGGTCTCCACGAATTGAGGGGTGTATTTGGTGTACTTGAGCGCTTCAAAGGTGGCGCGCACCAGGGTGTCGGGGACCGGCGAGGTCTTCAGCCAGGTCGTCTGCCCACAGAGCCGAAGGGAGGAGCTGTCCTGCTGCAACACATCGCAGTCCTCTTTCTTTAAGGAGATGGTCGTGTCGCCGTAGGTGCAGGAGAGGACCCCCGCCGTTGCGTCGTAGGCAAGGACCAGGGAGGTGTTGTCCACTACTTTGGCTGCGGGGACCACCTTTGACTCATACGTTGCCACAATGGTGCTGCTGCTGTTGCTCCACTTGCGAAAGCGCAGTGTCAAATCCGGGCTGCCGTTTATAAATTCCGCTGCAATCAGCAGTTGACTGTTGTCCACAAGGCCGTTGATCGAGTATTTGAAGATGGTCTCCGTCGAATTGGGGCTGCCTTTCATGGTGAATTTGCAGCTCATCTCCCAATTGGCCTTCAGCGAGATTTTCCGCTTGCTGTTTACCAAAGTCAGTTGGGCCATGTAGGAGGGCGAATGCGCGACGACCACATTCTGTTCGGGATGCCCCACCGGGTCGCTGAAGAACAGGTCGTTTTTGTTCATCTCCAGCGGAATGTATTGTGCATCACTGGCAGAAAAGATATCCTGCAGGTCAAAGCTGCCCACAAAGCTGCTGTCCTCTTCCGCCCCGACCCCCAGCAAAAGATTGCACAGCAGACCCGCCGTCAATGTCACGGCCAGGACGAGTGCGGCCAGACGCCGCTTTGCCTTTTTGGCGTATTTCACTTTGTTCTCCCCCTCATTGAGGGCATAAATGCCCCCGCTTTAAGTTTGTATCAGGCGGGTTTCGCCTGTTGAAAGATGGACGGATCCGACGGGGTCAATAGCGTTATTTTCTGCCATCCTCTAAAATGCGTTGTTTTTCGTTTAAAAGTAGTGTACACTTTTCGACAGACAACGACAAGATTTGGAAGCATGGGAAATGGTGGAAGTCGACCGGTCCAAAACGGACGGCATCCCCACTGCCGGGGCGGCCGTATTTGCAGGGGAGTTCCCATCCCCCTTCCTTCCAACTGTCCAATCAGGCGGCCCGGCCGCGCCCGACCTGGGGCTTAAAGTGGCCGTCGGGTACGGCAAATTGCGGCGATCGCCGCAGCGCCCCTTTCTTTTCAAGGGGCGGGCGGCCGGGTGACAGGCGGCCGTCCGGCGACCGGGAAGGCCGACTGGTGCCGCCTGTCGCTCTGCTCGCCGCCTTTTTGGGGAACAGTTGACGGTGGCGGAATGACCCATACAAATAAAATGTGTTGAAAGTTGGAAAAAGCGCTCACCTTTTTTGAAAAAAGATGAGAATTTGTTTCTCGAGAAGTGGAAATGGGGCGTGCAGAGTAAAATCTGCCTTTTGCAGACAGGGGGGAAAGCCGGGTGGAGTTGACGTACAGGGAGCTGGCAGAGCTGTTGCAGCGCGCAGCCGGTGGGGACCGGGAGGCCTTTGCGCAGTTTTACCGGGAGACGGTCCAGGCGCAGCGCTATCAGGCCCTGACCTACCTACAGGATGAGGACCTGGCGGCCGAAGCGGTGCAGGAGGTCTATGCGACCCTGCTTTTCAAGCTGCCGGAACTGAAAAATCCGCGGGGGGCGGTGGCTTTTCTCAACAAAACTACCTACTTTGTCTGTCAGAACATCCGGCGGGAACAGCAGCGCCGCAGCCACCGGCAGAGCGAGTTGGGAGAGGGGCTGATGGATGTCTCGTCCGCCGGGCAGGTGGAGGAAGCCTACCAGGCGAAAGAGGAAAACGCCGCCCTGCAGCGGGCGCTGGGGGAGCTGCCGGCGCGCCAGCGGGCGGCGGTGACAATGCGGTATTTGCAGCGGATGTCCTCCCGGGAGACGGCGGAGGCGCTGGGGATATCAGAGGCGACGCTGCGCCGGGATCTGGCGGCCGCCAAAAAGGCCCTGCGAGAGAGGTTGAAGGGGCAGCTCCCGGCACTGGTCCCGCTCGGTCTCTGCCTGCGCCGGGGGACGCGGCTGAGGACAGGCGGAGAGCGCTCCAAACCGCTGCAGATGGGCCGAGCCGCCGCTCTCGCGGGGGTGGGGGCGGTCTTTGTCGTTACCCTGCTGGCGGGGGGACAGCTGCTGCCGCACATCGCCGATGCCGGTTGGCTGGTCGAGGGGTGGCAGACGGCCCAGATAGAGGCGCGCATAGAGGGCGCGCCGAAGAGCGTTCGCCTTGTCGGGGCGGAGGGCGAAGTCCCGGTCGCGCTGGACGGGGGCAAACTCTTGGCGCGGGTGGAGAGAAACGGCCTGTACACCCTGCAGGTGGACTGGGGGTTTCGCCGGGAAGCGCGGGAGCTGGCAGTGACGGGAATCGACGAGGAGGGCCCGACCCTCGCCGCCTGTGAGGAGCGGGACGGCCTGATTTTGGTCCGGCTGGACGACAGCGGCGCCGGGGTCGACTGGGAGCGGGTGCGGCTGTGCCGGGAGGATGGGGAGGAGATGCCCCGCCGGCAGCTGGACCGGCAGGCGGGGGAGATCCTCTACGCTTTGCCGCCGGGCCGGTATCAGCTGGAGGCCTGGGACCTGGCGGGCAACCGGAGTCAGGGGCCGCTGGAAGTGCGGTGAGTGGGGTTGCAATCGCCCCAGGGCTGTGATAGACTTTGGAGAGAAAAAGAGAATACGTCCGGGAGTCCGCAAACGGGCTGAGAGGACACTGGCGAAAAGAGAGCGGTCGCCGCGCGCGTCGTCCGGCTTTCAAAAGAGTTTTTTGAAAGCCGGTGGGCATCCGCTGGCGACGACTCGTCTCACGGAAGCAGGGGCCAAGGTGAGAAGCAGAGGATGGTTGTTATCGTGCCATCTGATGGTTTTGCCCAACGGGCAAAATCGAGGTGTTTTACACCTCGAAGGTCAGATGGGGACACGATGGCGACTATTCATCTCACGAAAGCAGGGGCCAAGGTGAGAAGCAGAGGACGGTTGTTACCGTGCCATCTGGCGGTTTTGCCCAACGGGCAAAATCGAGGTGTTTTACACCTCGAAGGTCAGATGGGGACACGCTGACGACTACCCGTCTCACGGAAGCAGGGCCAAGGTGAGAAGCAGAGGACGGTTGTTATCGTGCCATCTGGCGGTTTTGCCCAACGGGCAAAATCGAGGTGTTTTGCACCTCGAAAGTCAGATGGGGACACGGTGGCGACTACTCGTCTCACGGAAGCAGGGGCCGAGGTGAGAAGCAGAGGATGGTTGTTATTGTGCCATTTGTAGGTTTTGCCCAACGGGCAAAATTGAAAACTTTTGTTTTCAAAAACAAATGGGGACACGATGGCGACTACCCGTCTCACGGAAGCAGGGGCCAAGGTGAGAAGCAGAGGACGGTTGTTATCGTGCCATTTGTAGGTTTTGCCCAACGGGCAAAATTGAAAACTTTTGTTTTCAAAAACAAATGGGGACACGATGGCGACTACCCGTCGCCATCGTGTCGACCGGTTTCAACCTGATTTGGATCATGCCAACGTAGGGAAAAGAGCGCCGCCTCAACAGGGGGGCGCAGGGGTGCATTCAGTCGGGTGCATCCTCTTTTTTTGTACCCAAAATTGTGCGGAGAGGGAGCGATCTTTTTGCTGGGACAGTATTTAAACGCCCTGCGGGAGCAGGGGCCGCTCATCCACTGCATCACCAATACCGTCACCATGAACGACTGCGCCAACGCCCTGTTGGCGGTGGGGGGCAGCCCCATCATGGCAGACGACCCCGACGAGGTGGCGGAGATCGCCGCCCTGGCCGGGGGGGTGGTGCTCAACATCGGCACCCTGCGCCGGCAGAACTTAAACGCCTTTTATGGGGCGGGGCGGGAGGCGGCCCGCCGGGGCATCCCGGTGGTTTTGGACCCGGTGGGGGCGGGGGCATCCCGCCTGCGCACCGAGACGGCCCGCGGCCTTTGGAAGGAGCTGCCGCTGGCGTCCATCCGCTGCAACCTGTCGGAACTGCGGGCCCTGCTGGGCGAGGGCGGCGGGACCCGGGGAGTGGACGCGGCGCCGGAGGACCTGGCCGCCAGCGCCTCCCTGCGGGAGCGGGCGGCCCAAATCGGGGCCCTTGCCCGCCGCGCGCAGACAGTGGTGGCGGTCACCGGCGAGGTGGACTTTGTGAGCGACGGGGCGCGGACCTTTGCCATCCGCGGCGGCCACCCCCTGATGGCCCGGGTCACCGGCACCGGCTGCATGCTCACCGCCGTCACCGGCGCCTTTCTGGCGGCTTCGCCCCAGCAGCCGCTGGAGGCTGCGGCGGCCGCCGTCTGTGCCATGGGGCTGTGCGGCGCCCGGGCGCACCGGCGGCTGCTGGAGGAGACGGGACGGGAGGGCACCGGCAGCTACCGGGTGCTGCTCATGGACGAATTGGCCTGCCTGACCGGCGGGGAACTGGACGGAGGAGAGGACATTGAAATTTTCGAGAGAGCAGATTAGAAGCGCCATGCGGCTGTACGCCGTGACCGACCGGGCTTGGCTGCGGGGGCGCACCCTGGGACAGATGGTGGAGGACTGCCTCAAGGGCGGCGCCACCTTTGTGCAGCTGCGGGAGAAGGAGGCCGGCGACCGGGAGTTTTTGCAGGTGGCAAGAGAGGTCAAGGCCGTGACCGACCGCTACGGGGTGCCGCTGGTGATCGACGACAACCTGACCATTGCCCAGGCGGTGGACGCCGACGGGGTGCACATCGGCCAGACCGACCTGCCCTGTGACCTGGCGCGCAAGATCCTGGGCCCGGACAAGATCATCGGGGTCTCGACCAAGACCATCGCCCAGGCCCGCGAGGCAGAGGCGCAGGGGGCCGACTACCTGGGTACCGGCGCGGCCTTCTTCACCACCACCAAGCAGATCGACGGCACCATGTCCATGGAGGAGATGAAGGCCCTCTGCGAGAGTGTCTCCATCCCGGTGGTGGCCATCGGCGGCATCCACCCGGAAAACCTGCTGGAACTGGGGGCAAGCGGGGTGGACGGCGCGGCGGTGGTCTCGGCCATCTTCGCCCAGGACGACGTGCTGGCCGCCACCAGAGAGCTCGACGAGCTGACCCGCCGGCTGTGGAAGTGACGCCCAAGGCCGCGGCCTTTGATCTGGACGGCACCCTGCTCTGGACCATGGACGTGTGGTCGGGGGTGGGGGAGCGCTACCTGGTGGAGCAGGGGCTCCCGGTGCCGAGGGACCTGAACGAGCGGCTGACAGCCATGAGTCTCGAGCAGTCGGCCGCCTGGTTTTCCCGGGAGCTGGGGGTGCCCTATCCCCCGGAGGAGATCTTGCGCCAGATCGACGGGATTGTCGCCCGCCGCTACCGGACGGCGGTGCGCGAGCGGGGCCGTTCGGTGATCCTGCCGGGGGCGGAGGCATACCTGCAGTCCCTGGCTGCGGCGGGGGTGCCCTGCTGCCTGGCCACCGCGGTGGAGCGGGAAACCGCCGAAGCGGTGCTGGACGAGTTGGGCCTGCGCGGCTACTTTGCCTTTGTGCACAGCTGCACCGAGGCCGGCTGCAACAAGGAGACCCCGGATTTCTATGCGTCGGCGGCCGCCCGCCTGGGCGCGGCGCCGGAGGAGACCTGGGTCTTTGAGGATGCCCCCCACGCCCTGGCCGCCGCCAGGGCCGCGGGCTGCCGCACGGTGGCGGTGACCGGCGGCGAGGGGACGGTCTGTGTCGCCGACCGGACGATTGCGGACTACCGGGAACTGCTGTAACTGTCAATAAAGAGGACACCGCCTGTGCGGTGTGAAGCGCGCTGTCTCCAACAGGGGAGGGGGCGCGCTTTTTGACGCGTGCGACTGCCGGCAAAGCCCCTGGTCGCGGCCGAAAACGGGCGGGGCGCTGCCGTGCCGCCGTGCCTTGCCCCCGTCTCCCCGCAAAAGACAGCCACGTGGAAGGGCGGTGCGTGGGGGAAAAGACGGGCGAGGGTGGACAGAGGCAGACAGGGAAAGACAGGGGAGGACGGCAACCGGGGGCGGCGGAAAAAACTCCCTTTGGCCGGGCCCCCGCGCAAGGGGAGGCAGGGGAGGCTTTGTCAGGGGGAGAGAGCCTCTTTCTCTCGCTGCCCCGGGACAGGCGGTGTTCCCCGCCTCGTCACGGGGGGGGCCGGAATGGGCCCTTTGGTTGACGGTGGGGGGCAAACCCGGTAGAATAAAAGAAAATAAAGACGAAAAGGAAGCCGCCTACATGAGCAAACTCAACCGCTTTGAATCCCTCCACCTCTACATCCAGTCCATCTCCCTCTACCGGGAGACCGCCGAGAGCCCGGCCCTGCGGGAGCTGGAGCGCCTCTGCTCCCTCTTCGGGGGGGACTTTGACCAGGTCTGCCGGGCCTGGTGCGGCTTCTACCGCGCCCTCTGCGAGGGGGACGGCCAGGGCTCGCTGCCCGACTACCTCTTCGGCCGGGCGCTGCGGGACGAAAACCCCTTCTCCGCCCTCTGCGCCAGAGAGGGCTTTTTGGCCACCCCGTCCCACCTGCGGCAGGCGGCCAAGAACGATTTGAGCATGCTCTGCGCCCTCTCTAAGGCCTCCGCCAAGGAGCTGAAGGTGCTCCTCTTCTCGGCCTACGGCGACAGGGAGCGGGTCATCGACGTGCTGCCCGAGTGGACCGAGGGACACAAAAAATACCGGGCCGAGGGCGACTGGGGGGACGAGCTGGTCCGCCTGGCCGAGCACTACCGGGAAAACGGCTGCGGCTTTGCGGCCCAGTGCCCGGTGTTTTGCTACACCGAGGAGGGGGAGTTGGTGCCCCAGCCCCAGTCGGGCCCCAGCCGCCGGGAGACCCTGGCCGGGCTGGACGGGTGCTATGAAAAGGGGCAGGCCCTCTTCTCCCTGGCGCCCCAGGGGGCGATGCCCCGGCTGCTCATCACCGGGGAGGAGGGCGCGGGCAAGACCACCCTGGCCAAGACCTGCTGGTTTGAGTGCGCCCAGGGCACCCGGCTGGTCTGGTGTCGGGGGGAGGATGTGGAGTCCCTCTTTGCGGCGCTGGGGGAGATGCCCGCCCGGTTTTTGGTGCTCTGCGACGACATCACCGACGCCCAGCTGCGCGCCATCGCCCACTACTTTACCCAGGTGGGCTCGCTGCCGGAGAACGTCTCGCTGGCGGCCACCGCGGTGAGTGCCGAGGGGCTGGCCGATGCGGGCATCGTCTTTGAGCGGGTGCTCCCCCTGCAGAAATTGACCCAGTTGGAGTATTTGGAGCTGCTCTACAAGCTGGCCCCCCTGCGGGGGCTGGAGATGCCCCGGGACGAACTCAAGCGCCGGGCGCTGGAGTGGGAGCTCAAGCAGACGGCCTTCACCCCCCAGTCCGCCCAGCGGCTGCTGGGCACCCTGCTGGTGGAGGCGGATGGCTAGGCGGCGAGGGCTGGCCCTGCTGCTGGCGGCCGCCCTGCTGCTGGCCGGCTGCGGCAAAAAGGGGTTCCCGGCGACGGTGCAGGGGGTGACGATCTCTGGCGCGCCGAAGCGGGTGGCGGTGCTCTCAGAGCACCTGGCGGAGGCGGCCGTGGGGATGGGCTACGGCGGGCAGATCGCCGGGGTCTGCGACGGCAGCCAGCTCCCCGGGCTGGAGGACGCCCAGCCGGTGGGGACCGCCCTCCTCCCCGACGGGGCGGCCCTTGCCGAGCTGAAGGCCGACCTGGTGCTGAGCACCCAGCCCCTGCCCGAGGGGACCGTGAACTGCCCGGTGGTGGTGCTTGCCGCCCCCACCACCCTGGAGGGGCTGTCCGGCTTTTACCGGGACATCGCCGCCTGTTTTGCCGGCGAACGGGCGGAGGAAGGTCGCCTCTTCGCCGCGGACGCGGAGAGCTGGGTGGCCGCCCTGAATGAAAAAATCGGCGATGCGGACCGCCCCAGCTTTGCGGTGCTCTGCGACCCGCGGGGCTACCTGGCGGGGACGGGGACGCTGGAAGCCGACCTCTTCGGACGGCTGCTGGGGGAGAACACCGCCGCGGCCGCGGAAGGGTATGCCACCCTGGAGGGGATGGCCGAGCCGGAGGTGCTCTTTTGCACCGACGCCCTGACGCTGGAGGAGCTGCAGCGGCTGCCGGGCTTTGCCGAGATGGCCTGCGTGCAGGAGGGGCGGGTGGTCTTTTTGCAGATGGCCCCCTTTGAGCGGTGCAGTTCAGCCCTGTTTTTGCAGCTGATCCCCGCCGTCACCGCCCAATACCCCCAGGTGTTTGGCGGGGCAAACTGACCTTGTTTTTTGTGAAAAGAGCGCCGGACAGGTTTCTGTCCGGCGCTCTTTTTGGCGGGTGGGATGGGGGCAGGGTCAAGCGTACTCGTAGCCGCCCCCCTCGATGGGGGCAAAGAGGGCGGTGTCCAGCAGGAGGATGCGCCCCCGCTCCCGGCGGAGGGCGCCCGCCTCTTCCAGCTGGCGCAGACAGCGCTGCAGATGGCGGTAGCTGGCCCCCAGCAGGGCGGTGGCCGCCGATAGGTTGACCTGCACCAACAGGCTGCCCTGCTGGCGGGCCTCATACCCCAGATAGGCGCAGACCCGGGCCTTGAGGGGGTAGGAGAGGTTGATGGCGGTGTTCCCCCCGTTGCGGCGGACCATCCGCGCCAGGTCCTGGCCGATGGCGCGGTAGAAGCGGGCGTCCCCCTCGACTGCGCGGAGGACCGCTTCCCGCGGCGCGCCCAGACAGAGGGAGGGGGCGAGGGCCTGCACGCTGGAGAAATAGGTGTCGCAGAGGAGGATCTCGGCGTCCCCGATCCACCGGGGCCGGGTGTAGTACCCCTGCAGGAGGAGGGCGCCGTTCTCCAGCGGGGTATAGACCTGGGTGCGGCCCTTCACAAAGTAGTAAAAGGTGGAAAACGGCGCCCCCTTCTGGCAGAGATGGGCCCCCTTGGGAAAGGGGCGGAGGGTGAAGAGGGGGCGCAGGTCGGCGGAAAAATAGCGCTGCAGTCCGCACTCGTCGTAGAGCTGGGCGGCGGTGGCAGACAACATGATCCCTCCTTTTTGTGCCGGCGCTCTATGCGCCCAGCAGTGCGATGTCGTCGCTGATGCTGTCAGTCAGTGTGTCAATTTTGGCGAGGAGCAGGTCATAAACATCTCGTGTGGTTTGCAGTTGCATCAATTCACCCCAAGTGAAGAGATAGATGTTTTGCCCTTTTAGGGCCTGCTGAAAAATTTCTTGCTCGGCTTTTTTTGTAATTCCGTTTTTGGAAAACAGCAGTGCGGCTGTGAGTCCCTTTGCAGACATGATATGGGCCAGCTGCCGAATGACGGGAATTCCCACCGGGCCTTTCCAGCTTTTGCACTCGACCAAAATCAGAGCTCCTAGCTGCCAGAGGCACTGATCAGTAGAGGTGTTGCAGTAACAGAGATCGATTTCCTCTCGGCCTGTTATCAATCTCTTGCCAGTCTGCAAGAGGCCGGGGATACAGTTTAGAATGTATTGGGCTGTGTTCTCCCAGGCGATTCCCTTGCGGTTGGCGTCTGGGCTGTCAATCTCTTGTGCAATCTCCCACAGCTTTTCACGGCAAAAGGGGTGGGGGAGATGGGCAGCGGTGTGGAACTCGGGGCAGCTCTTCTCAATTACTGGATACAAAACATCTAGATAGATATACCTTGTCTGTAGCAGGAGGAGTAGATCTTTTGAGATTACTTGCTCCTCTTCTCCCTTCAAAAAAGCGCGCATATTTTCTATCTGCACGAGCAATGTTTGATAAAACAGTTCTTCTTTCCCTGGGAACATCACCTCGGCAGGCAGAGTATCGCAGACAGCTTGTTGGATAAAGTCTATAAAATCGCTGTAGATTGCCCGGATTGTCTGGATACTCCATTGCTCAGAACGAATGGCGAGGGCGTAGATCAGTACCTTATGCCAGTCATCGAATAGGGGATGGGGCACGAAAGCCAGTCCAAAGTGATAAATGGGGTTAGATACGATGCTGTCAATGTCACTGGGGCTAAGAAGATCGATGTCTCGGATTCCTACCCGTTCTCTGATATAGGGAATCTGACTATCCAGATACAACTTGACACCGCCCTCCAGGATGAGGTAGGGAATGGTCTCATCAAATTGATGGGCGATGACTCGACGACCGTGAAGGTCCCCGAGGAGAAATGAGCGGGTGACCAACTGTTTGCCCAGAAAAAAGGGATTTTCCTGAGCGGACCAGAGGAGAGGGAGGGCGTCGGCGTGGGACTGTCGATCTTCGCCGGAGGAGAAGGAAACCAGATGCACCTGCTCTAGGCAGAGGCAACTGCTACAGGGAATGTGGAGAAATGCTTCATCTGCTAGGTGGTCGAGGAAGAGCTGGGCGAGAATTTGCGCTGGCGGAGCTCCTTGCTCTACAGGGGGGAGAAATGGGACTTTGCCCTCTGTGGCAATCAATTTATCAAGGTAGTTTCTGATAGATTGTCGAACTGTTTCTTGGCAGCACTCTACCTCTTGCCTCTTGCCGAGGGCACAGAAAACTTCCACCATCTCTCCATTCATCAACTCATCGCGGTGTTCCGCCTGAAAGTCATCCACCCTTTCTAAAAATTCACAGATGGTGTGTCGAGTGGTGTCTACCCATTCCGCAACGGCTCTTTCAGTTTCGGAATCTGCGCGACCAATCAGGTAGAGGAGCTCAAGTCCAGGATGAGAAGTCATTAGATATTCCCCCATTTGAGAAATATACAGATAGAAAATAATTTAGAACCGCCGAATAAAAGCAGTTTTCTCCCCGCTGTCAAAGCCCGCCTTGCGGTAGAAGGAAAGGGTGCCCTCGTCCTTGGCGCCGCTCATCAGCATGATTTTGTAGCAGCCCGCCCGGCGGGCAATCTCCTCTGCCCGGCGCAGGCAGGCTGTGGCGCAGCCTCGCCGGCGGTGGGCGGGGTGGGTGACCACGTTTTCCACCAGGGCAAAGGGCCGGGCGCCCCGGGTCAGGTTGGGGAGGAGGTAGCAGGTGCAGGAGGCGAGGATACACCCCTCCTCCTCGGCTATGATCAGGTGGCAGCCGGGGTCGTCCAACAGTTGCCGCCAGGCGGCGCGCAGCCCTTCCCCCTCCGGGGGGAGGGCGGTCTCGTGCAGGTGGAGATAGAGGTGCAACAGCGAATCCAAATCGCCGGCGGCAGCTTCTCGCAGGGTCACGGCAGATCGCCCCTTTCTGTGCCCCCATTATACCCCCAAGGAGGAAAAAGAGAAAGTGTGACCTTTGTCCTAACGGCCCGGCGGGGGAGGGAGTATGATGGAGAGAGAAATGCGAAGGAGGACGAAGAGATGCTGCGATCCAAAATCGACGACCGGGCCCTGGCGCCCCAGGGGGAGGCGGAAGTCGCCTGGCGGCGGGCCAAGATGCCGGTGCTCCGCCAGTTCGGCGAGCGCTACGGGCGGGAGAAGCCCTTTGCGGGGCGCTCCCTCCTCATCTGCATGCACTGTGAGCCCAAGGCCGCGGTGCGCACCGAAGTGCTGCTGCGGGGCGGGGCCGAGCGGATCGTCTTTGTGGGGAACCTGGGTTCCACCAAACCGGGGACGGCCGCCTACCTGGCCGGTCTGCCGGGGGTGACGGTGCTCGCCGGCCGGGGCGACCGGCTGGAGGACCTGCGGCAAAACCTCCGCGCCGCCCTGGCCGAGGGGCCCTATGACCTGTTGATGGACAACGGCGCGGGCATCCTGCAACAGTTTGCGCGGGAGGCCCCCGCTTGGCGGCCCCTGGGGGGGATCGAGGAGACCCGCTCGGGGCGGCTGATTTTGGAGCGGGAGGGGATCGCCCCCGACTTCCCCCTGCTGGTGATCGACGACTCGCCGGTGAAGCGGCTCATCGAAAACGAGGCCGGGGTCGGCCAGTCGGTGGTGGACGGGATCTTGCGGGCCACCTCGATGCTGCTGGGGGGCAAGCCGGTGCTGGTGGTGGGCTACGGCTACTGCGGCGCGGGGATCACCCAGCGGCTGCGGGCCCTGGGGGCCCAGACCATGGTCTGGGACACCGACCCGGTGCGGCTGCTCAAGGCCCGGGTGGAGGGGCATCGCACCGGCGCGCTGGAGGAGCTGCTGCCCCGGGCGGAACTGGTGGTCACCGTCACCGGCCGCTTCGACGTGCTGGGGCCCCGCCACCTGCCCCTGCTGCGGGACGGGGCGGTCCTCTGCAATGCCGGCCACTACAACATGGAAATCGACGTGGAGGGATTGCGGGCCACTGCCCGGGAGGTCCGGCGGCTGCCCGGCGAGATCGAGCAGTTTTGCTTTGCCGACAGAAGCGCCTACCTGCTGCAGAGCGCCAACCCCATCAACCTGGCGGCGGGGGCCGGCAACCCCCTGGAGGTGATGGACCTGGGGTACGCCCTGCAGCTGTTGAGCCTGGAGGAGATTTTGGCCGGTCGGGCCCGGCCGGGCATCCAGCCCCTGCCCCCCTCGGTGGACCGGGAGGCCTGCCGCCTCTGCCTGGAGAGCTGGCCCCAGTAGGGCAATGAAAAAAAGAGAGAGCCACCGCCCGGTTGGCGGCCGCTCTCTCTTTTTTTGCGCGTCAGAGGCCCAGATAGGTTTTCAGGGGCTGAATGTCCAGTTGGTCGTAGCGCTGGATGAAGCCGTAGACCTTCTCGGCGATTTTTTTGGCCCCGCCGCAGTCGTCGCTCTCGATGTTCAGGGGCAGGATGGGGTCGTGCAGGGACATCCGCAGCAAGAACCAGCCCCGCTCCCCCTCGTCGGAGAAGCTGACCCGGATGCCCTCGTGGTTCTGGGGGGCCTTTTCCCAGCCGGGCTGGGCGTCGACATAACTTTCCAGGTCGGCCAGCACCTGCTTGCCGTAGGCGGCAAAGTCGGGCACCTTGATTTTGAAGCGGAGCTCGACCGCCTCGGCCGGTTCCTGCAGGTCGGCCAGCAGGGTGTCGATGGTCTTGCCCACCTGCCGCAGGGTGGCGGCCTTGATGAGGATCTTGGCGCAGAGGTAGGCGCCGTCGTCCAGGTAGTAGTTTTCCTTGAGGGCGCCGTGGCCCGAAGTCTCGATGGCCAGGGGGGAGGGGACCCCCTCCTTCGCTAGGCGGATGGACTCATTGATGACGTTTTTGTAGCCTCGCTTGAAGCGGTGGTGCACCCCGCCCAGCTCCTCGATAAAGGCGCCCAGGTGGCTGGAGGTGACCGAGTCGGTGACGATGGTGCCGCCGGGGCAGTCCTCCAGCACGATGCAGGAGAGCAGGGCGATGAGCCGGTTGCGGTTGATCTCCTTGCCGTTTCGGTCCACCGCGCCGGCCCGGTCCACGTCGGTGTCGAAGATGAGGCCCAGGTCACAGCCCCCCTCCTTCACCGCCTCGATGATGGACTGCATGGCGGCCGGGTCCTCGGGGTTGGGCACGTGGTTGGGGAAGCGGCCGTCCGGGTCGAGGTAGCGGGAGGCGGAGACGTCGGCCCCCAGGGGGCAGAGCACCTTCTGGGCGAAGAAGCCGCCCGCGCCGTTGCCCGCGTCCACCGCGATCTTAAAGCCCTGCAGGGGCTGGTTGTAGTGGTCGGGGTCGTCGATCCCTTCGCGGATCTTCTTCACCAGGTGCAGGGCGTAGTCGGAAATCAGGTCGGCCTGGCGCACAGGGGCGCTCTGCCCGCTGGGCAGTTCGCCCAGGGCCAGCTCGGTCAGGGCCTCGATGTCCTCGTGCTCCAATCCGCCCTCTCTGGTGAAGAATTTGAGCCCGTTGCGGTTGTAGGGCAGGTGGCTGGCGGTGATCATGATGGCCCCGTCGTACCCGTGGCCGGGCAGGACGGTGGACATGAACATGGCCGGGGTCGAGGCCATCTGGCAGTCGACCACCGATACCCCGGCGCCCTGCAGCCCTTCGGCGGCGGCCGCCAGCAGGGCCGGGCCGGAGAGGCGGGAGTCCCGCCCCACCGAGACGGTGAGTTGGGACAGGGGCTTGCCGGTCTTCTGGGACAGCCAGAGGGCGAAGGCGGCCGCCAGTTCCCGGGCGGCCTGCTCGGTGAGGTTCACCGGCTCGCCGGCGACCCCCTCCAACGCAACGCCGCGGATGTCGCTTCCATTTTGCAGTGCTCTGTAATCGCCCATCTGTCAGGCCTCCTCATATCGCATCGCGAATTTGTCTGTGTCCATTGGCGGGGGAAATAGATTCCCTCCCATTTTGTACCTTTCATCATAGCCGGTTTGCCCGGTCTTTTCAATTGCCCTTTCCGCCAAAAAAAGGGGCCATTTTTTGAAGCGCCCTTCAGCGCGCCCGCCGGGGGGGCCGGGGCGGCGGGCCGAGCGCAGGCAGAGGGGGAGGTAGAGCAGGTAGATGCCCGCAAAACCCACAAAGGCCCATTTCCCCACCGTGAGGCCGGGCGGGTCGTAGGAAAAGACGATCTCGCACTCCCCCGCCGGGACCCGCACCGCCATGAAACCGGCGTTGGCCCGGTAGATTTTTACCGGTTTGCCGTTGGCGGTGGCGGTGAACCCCTTGTCGTAGGGGACGCTGTAAAAGACCAGGGATTCCCGCGCCAGGTCGGTGCGGGATAGAAAGCCGGTCCGGGTCTCCTCAAAGGCGTAGGCGGACTGGGCGCGCAGGGCGTCGCAGTCGGCTTTCAGGTTGTAGCTCTCCAGCTCGGCGTTCAGCATGTCCGGCGCGGGGGAGAGCAGGTCCTGGTTCTCGTTGATCCCCTCCTCGTCCAGCAGGACGGCCTGGAGCATGGCCCGGGAGCGGATGGACTGGGCCAGGGCGTCGCACTGGGACTGGGTCATGTACTGGGAGTAGGCAAAGCCCATGGGAAGGTAATTTTGGTTTTGGTACACCTCAAAGTCGCCCCGCCGCCCCAGCGAGAGGTAGCCCGGCAGCTGCCCGATGGGGGCGGACTGGGCAAAGCTCTGGTCGTCGTAGAGGTATTTGACCGAGAGGAGGTTTCGCAGGGCGTACTGCTCGATGGGCGGGTTGGAGTGAACGTCCCGGGTGACGCCCAGGTACTCGTAAAACTCGATGAGGGAGACCGGCACCACCGTGTGAAAGCACTGGATGGTGTTGGTCTGCCAGAACATCCCCAAATTGTCCATGGCGCTGTAGTAGTCGCTGCGGTAAAAGCCGCTGTCGTCCTGCTGGACGATGCCCGCCCCGCCGGCGAGGGCGGTGTTTCGCATGTAGTCGCTGCCGTAGGAGTACTTGCGCCCCCAGCTGAGATAGACCAGGGAGTAGGCCACGCTCACCGCGCAGAGGCAGGCCAGGGTGGCGCGGAAGAAGAGGGGGTGCTCCCGCCGGCGGCGCAGGAGCAGGCAGAAAAGGGCCAGGCAGGCCGCCGAAAAGGCGATCCAGACCCAGAAGCGAAGGGTGTCCGCCTCGGCCCCGAGGACGATCTTGCCCGACTTTTTGGCCGGCACCAGGCCGATGAGGGCAAAGCAGCCGATGGCCACCCCGGTGGCGATCGCGGGCTTGCGAAAGGAGACCCCCGGCAGTTCCAGCGCCTTGACCGAGCCCAGGCACATCAGGAGGATGGGCATGTAAAACCAGCGGGCGTAGTAGGAGTTGTTGAAGGCGTAAAAGGCGCTGTTGAGGATGGGGACGGCCGCCATCACGGCGCAGACGACGAGGGCCCGCTTGACAAAGCTCTTTTTGACGGTGCGAAAGTAGGCGATGAGGGCGGTGAGGGAAAAGAGGGGCAGCCAGGCCGACATGGAGGACCACTTGGCCCACTCCTGGGGGAAGAAGTTGGGCCGGGAGGGGACTTCCGGCATGAAGAAGAGGGAGGAGAGCAGCCCGCCGTAGCGCTGGGTCTCGCCGTAAAACAGCAGGTTTTGGCCAAAGAGGAAGTTGTCCACCCGCGGGTTGCCGAGGACGGCGAGGATGCCCGGCAAAAAGAGGACCAGCCCCCCCATGCAGCCGAGAACGGTCTCAAAGGCGAGGCCGAAGAAGACCCGGGGGGTGACGCGGAATTCCCGGCAGGGCAGGCGGCAGAGGAAGTAGAGGAGCAAAAAGACCGCCTGCCCCACAAAGAAGAAGTAGTTGAGCATCATGTTCAGGGCCACGGCGATGGCGAAGCCGCCCTTTTTGCCGTCGACCACATACCGCTCCAGCCCGATGAGGAGGAGGGGGAAGATGGCCACCACGTCCACAAAGTGGTTGAAGAAGATGTTGTAGACGGTGAAGCCGGAGAAGGCGTAGAGGACGGCCCCCAGCATGGCGTAGTCGCGGTTTTGCACAAACCGGCGCAGGTAGACGTAGGCGGTGAGACCGCAGACCCCGAATTTGAGGCAGAACATGGGGGCCATCAGGTAGGGCACCCAGCTGGTGGGGAAGGGGAGCATCAGCCAGAAGAAGGGGCTGCCCAGCATGTAAAAGCTGTATGAGCCGATGAAATTGACCCCCAAGTCGGTGCCCAGGTCCCAGAACCAGCGGCCGCTGCGCACCAACTGGTGGACGCGCTGGTAAAAGGGGATCTCCTGCACGTTGTAGTCGCCAAAGTAGAGGAAGACCCCTCCGTCGGCCACCACAAAGGGCAGCAAAAAAAGGGCCGCCATCAGGCAGCAGAGAAAAAAGACCGCCGCGGTGCGCTCTTTCTGGCCGGCGGCATTGCCGGCGAGGGGGGAGGTTGGCTGCATGCTCACTTCCTGCTTTCTCTCTTTCATGGTATAATGGCCGCAAAACGGCTGTGCGTGCGGGGGAGGGCGAGGGCGAGGGCCGGGCAGGTGCAAACGCCGTCTGCTCCCTGCCCTGCGGCCAGATACCGCCGCCAAAGGGCGGCCGCCCGGGGCGGGCGACAACCGCTTGCGGCCATTATAGCACATTTTTCCGTCGGATTTGGGCCTTTTGGGCCGCTTTGTGCAACCTGTGAAAAACCGGCGGCCGATTTTGGGAAGGATGGTTTGGAATGGCAGAGTACAACTTTTACGGGATGGTCTCCCGGATGAAATACATTGCCCGCTGGGGGCTGATGCGCAACAACCGCACCGAAAACCTGTCGGAACACGCCCTGGAGGTGGCGATGATCGCCCACGGGCTGGGGGCGGTGCGCAACCGCCTCTACGGCGGACGGGTGGACCTGGGGCAGTTGGCCCTCTGCGCCATCTACCACGACGCCAGTGAGATCATCACCGGCGACCTGCCCACCCCGGTCAAATATTACAGCGACGAGATCCGGGGGGCCTACAAACAGGTGGAGCGCATTGCCGACGAGCGGCTGCTGGGGATGCTGCCCGAAGAGCTGCGCCACGACTTTGCCCGCTACTTTGAGCCCTTTGCCGACCCGGAGGTGGAGCAGTTGGTAAAGGCGGCGGACAAGCTGTCGGCCCTGGCCAAGTGCATCGAGGAGGAAAAGAGCGGCAACACCGAGTTCGGGGCGGCCAAGGCCGCCCAGGAGAGGGACCTGCGGCAGATGCGCCTGCCCGAGGTGGACTATTTTTTGGAAAAGCTGATGCCGGGCTACTACCGCAGCCTGGACGAGATGGAGGGGTAGAGAAATGGAGATCAAATACCGGCTGCCGCTGTTGGCGGTGCAGGACGTGGAGCGCTCGAAGGCCTTTTACGGGGCCCTTTTCGGGCAGAAGGTGAGCCTGGATCTGGGCAAGAACGTCACCTTTGACGGCGGCTTTGCCGTGCAGGAGGACTTTGCCTGGCTGACCGGGCTGGAACCGGCGTCGGTGGCCTCGCGCAGCCACAATATGGAGCTCTACTTCGAGGTGGACGATTTCGACGCCTTCCTCGCCCGGATGGAGGGGTACGGCGGGGTCGAGCTGGCCGGTCCGCCAAAGGAGCAGGAGTGGAAACAGCGGGTGGTGCGCCTCTACGACCCGGACGGCCACCTGATCGAGGTGGGGGAGGACATGGGGGTGATTGCCCGGCGCTACCTGGCTGCGGGCCACAGCGCACAGGAGGTGGCGGCCCTCATCCAGCACCCGCTGGAATTTGTGGAGGAGGCCGCCGCGCAGAAGGCGTTCGGGTAGAGCGCCCCGCACAGGGAAGGGGAGAGGAAAGATGGCGAGGAACGAGGGCCGGATCCGGGAGAAGTACCGGGGCGGCGAGGAGGAGGGCCGTGCCACCCAGTCTCGGTACGCCGGGCTGGAATTTTACTACACCAAGCGCCACCTGGACGGGTATGTCGGCAAGGACGCGTCGGTGGTTGAGCTGGGCTGTGGCACCGGCTACTACGCCCTGCACTTCGCCGACCGGTGCCGGGAGTACCTGGGGGTGGACCTGGTCCCGGAACACGTCGCGGCGCTCCGGGAAAAGGCGGCCAAGAGGGGGCTTGCAAACGTGCGGGCGCAGCTGGGGGACGCCACCTGTCTGCGGGAGATTTCGGGCGGCGCCTTCGACGTCGTCCTCTGCCTCGGCCCCCTGTACCACCTGCCCCCGGACGAGCGGGAACTGGTGTTTTCCGAGTGCAGGCGGATCTGCAGGCGGGGCGGGGTGGCCGCCTTTGCCTACATCAGCCGGGTCGGCGTCTATGCGGGCGGCTGCGTGCACGACCAGCTCAGAGAGCGCTACCCCAACGAGCGGGCAAACGCGTTTTTGCTGGAGCAGAGCAGGGACGACCTGAACCCCGACCTGTTTTTCTACACCATGCCCGAGGAGATCGAGGCGGTCGCCCGGAGATACGGCTTCGAGAAGGTGAAAAACCTCGGCACCGATTTTTTTGTGACCATGAGCGCCGTCGAGGCCATGGACGATGAAAAGTTCGAGCGGATGAGACCGCTGCTGGACAGCATGGCGAACAGCGAGTCCTGCACCGGGATGAGCAACCACGCCCTGCTGGTCTGCAAGAGGGGGTAGCCCCGGCCAAAAGACGGGCGGCGCGCACTTTCGCCCCGGGCTCGCTGCCCGGTGAAGAAGGGGGCGGCCCGAGAAATTGGCGGGAGGGGTCGCCGCGGGGGACGCCCCCACATCTGTTGGAGTTGGCGGGGGAAGCCGCCGATGTGGTCATTTTATCTGTCAAATGAAAGGGAACTGCACCGATTCGGCGCAGTTCCCTTTTGTTTACCAAAGTTGTTCTTTTAAAAATTCTTGCAGGGCAAAATAGCGGGCGTAAAAATACATTTTTTGGCGAGGAGTTCTTGCATCCATTCGCAGCTGCGCACGATGGTCATCATGTCTTCGTCTTCATTTTCAATTCCAAAGCGCTCTTCCAGCTTGCTTCTGGCGTCTCCGATTTCTCGCTCCAGCGTGCCGCAAGAGCGAAAATAGGCAAATTCATCTTGCGCGACTTTGCCTTCTGGACATTCGTTGGGGCGTATCTGCCCTGTCAACAGCAGGTAAATTGTTTCTGACCGTTCCATGCAGATCCACCTTTATTTTGGCTTGTCTCACTTTTGCAACCGCTTGTATCCCTGCTTTCTGTTAAAATGAAACAAAAGTGGGTAACGCGAGACAGGGAAGCTGGAATTGTGTGGAGAAAGCGAAAATTATTCTTGGCCCTAAATTGAAGTTTTTAGGGGAAGGGTGCAGGTCGTCTCACAACGCAATTTGCAAGAAAGGAGGTTGCGGTGTTTGAAGTGAGAAAAGAGGAGTACGTCAGTAAGACCTTCCGACTGAAAAAAGAACTGGTGGACGAGCTGGCAAAGTGTGCTTCAAAAAACGACATTTCGGTCAACGAACTGGTCTCCCAGTGCTGCCGCTACTCCCTCGACAATATGGAGGTCAAGCACTCTGCGGACTGCCGCGGTTTTTCGTAGGGGTGCCGGCTGACAGGGGAGGGCGTGACAGACTGCCAGACACCGCCCGCCGCGGGCCATGGTGCGGGGGAGGCGGTCTTCGTCCAGCGTCTGTGGGGATTGGCGGAAGGGGTATCCAGACAGGTTCAAGCAGATGCGTTTAATAGTAAATAGGAGAAGGGTTTGGGGGCATAACAGACAGTTTGCCTCCAAACCCTTCTCCGATAGAACATCTTTTTGAGTGCAGCGCAGAAAACGGACGCTTAAAAAAGCAAGCGTATTTTGCCCAGAGAAGATGAGCTACTTTTCGTATACAAATAGATCTCCGGGCTCGCAGTCCAGGACATTGCACAAGAGTTCCAGATTGCTGAATTTGATGGATTGGGTTTCGCCGTTTACCATCCTACTAAAGTTTTGATAGCTCATCCCCATCTGTTTGTAGAGCCAATATTTTGTTTTCCCCATCTGATTCAATTTTTCAAGCACGCACAATTTTAGCATAACTCTCCCCCCAAATGGTTGCCCTGTATGTTTGAATAAAAGCAAGTATAAAATATGATAAATAATAGACCATTGCATTGAATAATGCAATGGTCTATGGCCGTTGTAGAATAACCGGCGGGGAAAGGGCGCGGGACGCCGCCGATTTTTCGCCAATCAGCTGCCAAAGAGCTGGCTGCCATAACGGTTCGCCACACTGAGGCAATATACAGAAAACTGCTGCAAACCAAGGAAGAGGTGGGGACCTCGCTCAACTCGTTGATTTTGCAGTGCTGCGAGTGGGCGCTGAAAGAGGCGCGGCCGGGGAGAGAAGAAGGCCCCCTTTTTAAAGGGGGCCTTCTTCTGCGGGTGCAGACTTTATCCGTTTTCCAGGCAGCCCAAGTCCAGGGCCTCCTTGGTCATCTCCTCCAGGGCTTGGTAGGTGGTGAGGGTGCCGGCCTTGGCCCGCAGTTTGGAGGCGCTCCGCCCCCCCTTAAAATACCAGGCGGCGTGTTTGCGCATCTCGGCCATGGCCCGCTTTTCGCCCTTGTGGGCAATGGCCAGTTCGGCCTGGCGCAGCAGGCAGGCCATCTTCTGGCGGGGGGTGGGGCGGGTGCGCACCTCGCCGGTCTGCAGGTACTCGTTTATCTGGGCAAAGAGCCAGGGGCGCCCCAGGGCGCCCCGCCCCACCATGATGCCGTCGCAGCCGGTCTCGGCAAACATCTGCGCCGCGGCCTCGGGGGAGTCGATCTCGCCGTTGCCGATGACCGGCACCGAGAGGGCCTCCTTCACCTGGCGGATGACGGCGCGGTCCACCGGGGGGGCGTACATCTGCTCCCGGGTCTTGCCGTGCACGGCGACGGCGGCGGCCCCCGCCTCCTGGCAGAGAAGGGCCACCTCCACGGCGTTGACCGAGTGCTCATCCCACCCCTTGCGGATCTTGACGGTCACCGGCACCTCCACCGCGGCCACCACCGCCCGCACGATGGCCGCCGCCAGGGGCGGGTTTTTCATCAGGCTGCTGCCGCTGCCGTTTCCGGCGATCTTGGGGGCGGGGCAGCCCATGTTGATGTCGATGAAATCGGGTTTCCAGGCCATCACCAGTTCGGCGGCCCGGGCCATGATCTCCGGGTCGTCGCCGAAGAGCTGAATGGCAAAGGGGGCCTCGATGGGGGCGCGGCGCAACAGATCTTTTGTCTTGCGGTCGCTCATGGTGAGGGCTTTGGCGCTGACCATCTCACTGGTGAGGAGGCCGCAGCCAAACTCCTTGCAGAGCTGGCGAAAGGCGCTGTCGGCCACCCCGGCCATGGGGGCCAGGCTCACTGGGCAGGCGATTTCCCTGCCGCCGACTGTCAACACGGCGATCCCTCCTCTTTTCAGGTGCTCGAAATTTGGCCCGGGGCCGGCCGGCCCCGGGGCACACGCTGTATTTTACCAAAAAAGCCGGCGGGATACAACCAATCGGGCGGTTTTTGTGGTATACTAATACCATCTGTTTTTGCGCGCATATCGCCCCGGGCCGAACGGCCGCCGGGGGAGGGGAGACTGGGATGAAATTCGTTTGCATCGACGGCAACAGCATCGTCAACCGGGCCTTTTACGGCATCAAGCTGCTGACCACCAAGGACGGCAGCTACACCAACGCCATCTACGGCTTTCTCAACATCCTTCTGGGCATCCGGCAGGAGGTGGAGCCGGACGGCATCGCCATCGCCTTTGACCTGCGGGCCCCCACCTTCCGCCACCTGCAGTACGACCAGTACAAGGCCGGTCGCAAGGGGATGCCCGACGAGCTGGCCCAGCAACTGCCCCTGCTCAAGGAGATTTTGCAGAAGATGGGCTACCCCCTGCTGGCGGTGGAGGGGTTTGAGGCCGACGACATCCTGGGAACCTTCGCCCGCCTCTGCCGGGAGGGGGGGGAGGACTGCGTCCTCTGCACCGGGGACCGAGACAGCTACCAGCTCATCGGCGAGCGGGTGTCGGTGCGCCTCTCCACCACCCAAAAGTCCGAGGTGCTGACCCCCGAGTCGATCCGGGAGCGCTACGGGGTCGAGCCCATCCAGATGATCGAGGTCAAGGCCCTGATGGGGGACAGCTCCGACAACATCCCCGGGGTGGCGGGGATCGGGGAGAAGACCGCCCTGAGCCTGATCGCCCAGTTCGGCACCCTGGACGGGGTGTACGAGCACCTGGACGACCCGGCCATCAAACCGGGGGTGCGGGCCAAACTGGAAAAGGGGCGGGAGACGGCCTACCTCTCCCGCCAGCTGGCGGAGATCCGCACCGACGTCCCCATCGACGGGGACCTGAGCCACTACAAGACCGCCCCGGCGGACGAGGGCTGGCTCTACCAGACCCTCTCCCGGCTGGAGATGCAGTCGCTCATCGGCCGCCTGGGGCTGCACCCCGACGGCGCGGCCCCCGCCCCCGAGGGCGAGAAAGAGGCCGCCCCTCTGCCCTCCGCCCGGGTGGCCGACGCCCTGCCCGCCGGCGAGGGGCCGGTGGGGGTGCTGGCGCTGGAGGACGGCCGCTGGGCGGCGGTGCGGGGGACGGACGTGGCCCTCTACCCCGGCCTCGCCGAAATCGCCCCCCTGCTGGCAGATGAAACGGTCGCCAAATGGGTGTTTGACAGCAAGGCCCTCTACCACCTGCTGCCCGAGGCGGCGGGGATCGCCTTTGACGGGATGTTGGCGGCCTACCTGCTCAACCCCACCGCCAGCGCCTACCAGCTGGAGGCGCTCATCGGCGAGTACGGGGCCGCCCCGGCCTTTTCATTGGAGGAAGAGCTGCCCCAGAAGGGGGAGCTCGCCGCCCTGATGCCCCTGCTCGCCACCCTGCAAGAGAAGCTGGCGGCAGCGGGGGAGACCGAGCTGTTGGCGCGCATCGAACTGCCCCTGGCCCAGGTCCTCTGCGACATGGAGGAGACCGGCGTCGCGGTGGACTGCGAGGGCATCCGCCAGTACGGGGAGATGCTCGACCTGGACATCGCCCAGGTGCAGCAGCGCATCTTCGACCGGGTGGGGCGGTCGTTCAACATCAACAGCCCCCAGCAGTTGGGCGTCGCCCTGTTTGAGGATCTGGGGCTGCCCCACGGCAAGAAGACCAAGACCGGCTGGTCCACCAACGCCGACGTCCTGAACGGCCTGCTGGGCAAGGACCCGGTGATCCAGGACATCCTGGACTACCGCAGCTACACCAAGCTCAAATCCACCTATGTGGAGGGGCTGTTGAAGGTGGTGAGGGAGGACGGGCGGATCCACTCCCGCTTCAACCAGACCGAGACCCGCACCGGGCGCATCTCCTCCACCGAGCCCAACATGCAAAACATCCCGGTGCGCACCCCCCTGGGCAGCGAGCTGCGCAAGTTCTTTGTGGCCCGGCCGGGCTACACCCTGGTGGACGCCGACTACTCCCAGATCGAGCTGCGGGTGCTGGCCCACATGGCAGATGACGAGCGGATGATCGAGGCCTTTCGCAGCGGGCAGGACATCCACACCATCACCGCCTCCCAGGTGTTTGGGATGCCGCTGGACTTCGTGACCCCCCAGATGCGCCGCCGGGCCAAGGCGGTCAACTTCGGCATCGTCTACGGCATCGGCGCCTACTCCCTGGCGCAGGACATCGAGGTATCGGTGGCCGAGGCGGACGCCTACATCAAGGGCTACCTGGAGACCTACCAGGGGGTGCGCGCCTTTATGGAGAGAACGGTGGAGGACGCCCGGGACTGCGGGTACGTCACCACCCTCTACGGCCGCCGCCGGTACATCCGGGAGCTGGCCAGCAAGAACAAGGTGTTGCAGGCGCTGGGCAAGCGGATGGCCATGAACTCCCCCATCCAGGGGACGGCGGCGGACATCATCAAGATCGCCATGTGCCGGGTCTGGGAGCGGCTGCGCGACGAGGGGCTGGACGCCAAACTGATTTTGCAGGTGCACGACGAGCTGATCGTGGAGGCGCGGGAGGAAGACGCCCAGCGGGTGGCCGACCTGGTGACCGAGGAGATGCAGGGCGCGGCCGCGCTGGCGGTGCCCCTGGTGGTGGACGCCCACACCGGCGTCAACTGGTACCTGGCCAAGGGATGACAGAGACAACGAGAGTGACGGAGGGAAGTGCGAAATGAAAATCCTGTTCGCCTGTACCGGCAACACCTGCCGCAGCCCCATGGCGGAGCTGGTGTTTCGCGCCCGGTGCAGGGATGAGAGCATCACCTGCGCAAGCTGCGGGTTCTCCGCCTTTCCGGGGGACACCATCACCCCCGAAGCGGCCGCCGCCCTGGCGGAGATCGGGATCGACAGCGGGGACTTTCGCTCGAGCACCCTGACCATGCGGGCGGTGGAGGACGCCGACGAGATCTACGTGATGACTGAACAGCACCGGGAGATCTTGGAGGCGGTGCTCGACAGCGGCAGCATGAAGAAGGTGCACCTGCTGGGGGGCGGCGTCTCCGACCCCTACGGCCAGGGGATCGAGGCCTACCGGGCCTGCCTGTCGCAGATCTCGGCGGCGGTCAACGGCATCTTGCAGGAGCTGGGCGCCGATGGCCGCTAGCTGGACAGTGCTCCCCGCCGAGGGAGCGCTGCTGGAAGAGGTGGCGGCCATCGAGGCGGCGACCTTCGGCCCCAGCCCCTGGGGCTGTCTCTTATACACATCTAGATGTGTATAAGAGACAGGCCCACGTCGGACACGCGCGCAGCAGGGCCAGAGTGTAGGGCCGCCCTCTGCTCGCTGGAGGTGCGGGCCTCCAACCGGGGGGCGGTGGCCCTCTACCGCAAGCTGGGGTTTGCGGCGGCGGGGCGGCGGCCCCGGTTTTACCGGGCGCCGGACGAGGACGCCCTGATTTTGAACCTGCGACTAGAGAGTGACGGAAGGAGCGCGGCAGAGGATGCTGGTACTGGGAATTGAGTCGTCCTGCGACGAGACCGCCTGCGCGGTGGTGAGAGACGGGAGAGAGGTGCTCTCCAACGTGGTGGCCTCGCAGATCGAGGAGCACCGCCTCTACGGCGGGGTGGTGCCGGAAATCGCCTCCCGCCGGCACGCCGAGGCCATCTCGCAGATTTACCGCCAGGCCCTGGAAGAGGCGGGGGTCCCCCTGGAGGAGATCGGCGCGGTGGCGGTGACCTATGCCCCGGGGCTGATCGGCTGCCTGCTGGTGGGGCTCAACTTCGCCAAGGGGCTGGCCTACTCGGCGGGGAAACCCCTGGTGCCGGTGCACCACCTGCGGGGGCACATCGCCGCCAACTACATCGCCCACCCCGACTTGCAGCCGCCCTTTCTCTGCCTGGTGGTGTCGGGGGGGCACAGCCACATCATCGAGGTGCTCTCCTACACCGCATTTCGGGTGGTGGGGCGCACCCTGGACGACGCCGCGGGCGAGGCCTTTGACAAGGCCGCCCGCACCCTGGGCTTCCCCTACCCGGGGGGGATCGCCCTGGACAGGGCCGCCCAGCGGGGGGACAAGGGGGCCTTCTCCTTCCCCACCCCCAAGGTGGCGGGGAAGTACGACTTCAGCTTTTCCGGCCTCAAGACAGCGGTCATCAACACCGCCCACAACGCTGCCCAGCGGGGCGCCGAACTGCCGGTGGACGACATCTGCGCCAGCTTTCAGGAAAAGGTGGCCGACATCCTCTGCCACAACCTGCTGGCGGCGGCCCGGGACCTGGGCTACAAGACCCTGGCGGTGGCCGGGGGGGTCAGCGCCAACTCGGGGCTGCGGGGGAAGTTGAGCGAGCGCTGCCGGGAAGAGGGGTTGGCCCTCTACCTGCCGCCCCTCTCCCTCTGCGGGGACAACGGGGCGATGATCGCCTCCCAGGGGTACTACGAGTACTGCGCCGGCAACCTGGCCGGACTGGGCTGGAACGCGGTGGCCAGCCTGCCCATCGACCTGGTGGGGTAAAAAAGAGAGAAAAACGGCCTGTCCCTTGCGGGGACAGGCCGTTTTTTGCCCGAAAGGGGGAATTTTTTCGCCGGGTACAGACAGCCGGCGGCGGATGTGGTAGAGTGAGGGCAGTGAGGGACCCCACTGGGGCAGGCAAGCCCTGCCGGAGAAAGGAAGGCTTTTCATGCGCTATCACAGTTTGCTGGAAGAGTTTATGGACATCCACTACGACCACCCGGCCCCGGCCCACGACATCCCGCCGGAATTCATCGTGAGCCGGCTCAAAAAACCCGCCGGGCGGGTGAGCGCGGTGCTGGACACCGACCCCTTCAACGAGGTGGACGACCAGTTCGCCCTGGCCTACATCCTCCGCTCCCCCGAGCGGATCGACCTGCAGGCCATCTACGCGGCCCCCTTTCACAACGAGAAGGTGGCCAGCGCCGCCGAGGGGATGGAGCGCAGCTATCAGGAGACCCACCGCGTCCTGGCGCTGATGGGGCGGGAGGGGGACTGCGGGCAGATGGTCTACCGCGGCTCCGACCGCTTTTTGGCCGACGAGGAGACCCCGGTGGACTCGCCGGCCGCCCGCGACCTGGTGGCCCGGGCCATGGCCCGCCCCGACGGCGACCCCCTATACGTCATCGCCATCGGCGCCATCACCAACGTGGCCTCGGCCCTGCTGATGGAGCCGGCCATTGCCCGCAAGGTGGTGGTGCTCTGGCTGGGGGGCCACGCGCTGGAGTGGTTCAACACCAAGGAGTTCAACATGCTGCAGGACGTGGCCGCCGCCCGCGTCCTCCTGGGGTGCGGGGTGCCGGTGGTGCTCTTCCCCTGCAACGGGGTGGTCTCGGCCCTGACCACCACCGGCCCCGAAATCGAGTACTGGCTGCGGGGGAAAAACCAGCTCTGCGACTACCTCTGCGACATCACCAGGGAGGAGGCGGAGCGAAACCGCCAGGGCCCCTTCTGGAGCCGCACCATCTGGGACGTGGCCCCGGTGGCCTGGCTGCTGGAGATGGACTGCACCGAGACCCGGCTGGAACCCGCCCCCATCCCCTCCTACGACGGGTATTACAGCATCTGCCCCTGCAACCACCCCATCCTCTACGTATACAGCGTCCGCCGCGACCGCATCATCGGCGACCTGTACACCAAGCTGGCCCGGTAGGGACCCAAACACCGAGAGCGGTCCGCCCCAGAGAGGGCGGGCCGCCTTTTTGCACCCATTTTACCCCGGTGCAAAATGGGAGTTGACAGGGCAGGGGAGAAGGGGTACACTAAGTTTGTTAAATAAATATTCAATGAATGGAGATTTAATAAAATGAACAAGCGGGAGGAACAGCGGGCGCGCCGCCGCCGAGAGATTTTGGGGGTGAGTTTGGACCTCTTTGTTCGCCGGGGATACGCGGCCACCAAGGTGGGGGACATCGCCGCCGCCGCGGGGATGAGCGCGGGGCTCCTCTTTCACTACTTCCCCTCCAAAGAGGCGGTGCTCGAGGAGCTCATCGACCTGGGGCGGCGGGGCCCGGCGCAGATGATGGAGCTGCCCCAGGTCGACCCGGAGCAGTTTTTCTTGCGGGCGGCGGAGGGCATCTTCGGGGCCATCGCCCAAAACCCGGCGGTGGCCAAGGTCTTTGTGCTGATGGGCCGCGCCCAGTACAGCGAGGAGTTTCCCCCTGCCGTGCGGGAGCGGGCCCAGGGGGTAGACAACATCCGCCGCTCGGCGCCGCTGGTGGCGGCGGGGCAGGCCATGGGGGTATTTAAAGAGGGGGACCCCTTGGCTCTGTCGCTGGCCTTCTGGACGGCGGTGCAGGGGGCGGCGGAGGAGCTGGCCCGCTGCCCGGAGGAGCCCTGCCCCGAACCGGGGTGGCTGGTGGACATCCTGCGGCGGTAGCGGGGAAGAGAGGGGCGTCCTGCCTTTGGGCGGGCCTGAGGGCGGCCGGACGGCCGCCGAGAGAGGAGTGCAAGCGGTGAAAAAGATCGCCATCGTCGGGGCGGGGGTGGCCGGAATGGCCGCCGGCATCTACGCCCAAAAGAGTGGGTTTCAGACGATCATCTGCGAGAAAAACCCCCTGCCGGGGGGCGAGTGCACCGGCTGGGACCGGCAGGGCTACCACATCGACGGCTGTATCCACTGGCTGACCGGCACTCGAGAGGGCACCCCTCTGCGGCGGATGTGGGAGGAGGTGGGGGCCCTGGACGGGGTGGCGCTTCACCAGCCCGATTCCTTCTGGCGGTTTTATCATCCGGACGGCGACTTGACCTTCTGGCGGGATTTGGAGCGGACCGAGGAGGAGCTCTGCCGCGCTGCCCCCGAGGACGAAGCCCGCATCCGCGAGATGTGCGCGGCCATCCGCACCCTGGAGGGGATGGAGATCCCCTCCGGCAAGCCCATGGATATGATGAACCCCCTGGAACTCTGCCGGATGATGGCCTCGATGGCGGGGGCGGCGGCGCCGATGCAGAAATACGGCAAGCTGTCGGTGGCGGCGTTTGCCGGGCGGTTTCAAAATCCGGCCCTGCGGGCGATGATGGGGCACTTTCTGCCGCCCGGATACGCCGCCAGCGCCTTGCTCTTTTCCCTGGCGACCTTTACCGGCGGCAACGGGGACGTGCCCGCCGGGGGCTCGCGGGCCCTGGCCCTGCGAATGGCGGAGCGCTACCGGGCGCTGGGGGGCGAACTGCGCCTTTCCTGCCCGGTGGAAGAGGTCTGGGAGGAGGACGGCCGGGCCCGGGGGCTGGTGCTCGCGGGCGGCGAGCGGCTGGCGGCGGACTGGACGGTGGCGGCCTGCGACGCCCACTTTGCCCTGCACCGGCTGCTGGGGGGCAGGCACCCGGCTCCCGCCTGGGACAGGCGGTTTGCCGCTGAGGAGAAAAATCCCCGCCCCACCTCGGTGCGGGCGGCGTTTGGGGTGGCGGCGGACCTGCGGGACTGGCCCCGCACCCTGGGCTTTTTGGTGGAGCCGCTTTCGGTTGGGACCCAGCGGGCAGAGCACCTGGGCATCACCCAGTACAGCGACGAGCCGACCTTCGCCCCTGCGGGGCAGACGGTGATGGTCTGCAACCTGGACCAGTCGGCGGCCGAGGACTACCCCTATTGGCAGTCCCTTGCCCGGGACCGAACGGCCTACCGGGCCGAGAAGGCGCGGCTGCTGGAGGAGGTGCGCCGCCGCGTCGAGGGGCAATTCCCGGAATTGGCGGGGAAGCTTTTGCCCCTTGACCTGACGACCCCGGTGACCTACCACCGATGGTGCAGCGCCTATCAGGGGGCCTGGATGTCCTTTGTGCTGACACCGGGCGCGGGGCAGATGGCGGCCGCCGGCCGGGTCAAGGGGCTGAAAAACGCCCTGCTTGCCAGCCAGTGGTGCCAGACCACCGGCGGACTGCCCATCGCCCTCATCTGCGGCAGTCAGACGGTCCGTCGCATCTGCCGGACCGAAAGGATGCCCTTTGTCGGCGGGGAGAAGTGAGGGCAAACTAGCCAAAAAAAGAGGGCGATTCCCGTGGGAACGCTGAAAAAAAGGGGCCGTATTGTCTGTGCGGCCCCTTTGCTGATACAATGAAACGGTACGAAAAAAGGTTAGGCAAAGGGAGGATGAAAGATGAACCGAATTCCGCTTTTGATGGACTGCGACCCCGGACACGACGACGCGGCCGCCCTCTTCATGGCGCTGGGCAGCGGGGTGTTTGACCTGCAGGGGATCACCACCGTCCCCGGCAACGGGCTGCTGCCCAATGTCACCGAAAACGCCCTGCGGCTGGTGGCCTTTCTGGGGGAGGAGATCCCGGTGGTCCCCGGCTGTGTCAAACCCCTGGCGGGGGAGTGCCGGCCGGCCCTCTCCTACCACGGCGCCACGGCGCTGGACGGGGTGATCCTGCCCCTGTCGCAGCGGGGGCCCCTGGGGGAAAATGCCGTTGACTTCATGGCGGCCAAGATCAGGGAGGCCGCGGGGGAGATGGTGATCGCCGCCCTGGGCCCCCTGACCAACATCGCCGCCCTGCTCCTCTCCTACCCCGAGCTGAAGGGGAAGATCAAGCGGCTGTGCCTGATGGGGGGCTCCACCTCGGGCGGGAACATCACCCCGGCGGCGGAGTTCAACATCTGGCACGACCCGGAGGCGGCGGCCATTGTCTTTAGCAGCGGGCTGCCCATCACCATGTGCGGGCTGGACGTGACCGAGAAGATGGCCCTGCGCCCCGAGGAGATCGAAGAGGTCCGCCGCAGCGGGCGGGTGGGGGCTCTCTGCGCCCAGCTCTTTGACTACTGCCAGGACACCTTTGGCGGCAACGGCCGCGACCTGGTGGTGCACGACGCGGTGGTCAGCGCCTGGCTGATCAAGGAGGGGCTCTTCGACACCCGCCGGTTTTACGTGGAGGTGGACACCGGCAAGTCCCTGAGCCGGGGCTGCACCGCCACCTACATCCGCCCCTTTGGGGTGGGCTGCAAAGAGGCCAACATCGACGTGGTGGTGGGCGGCGACCGGGACGGGTTTGCCCGGCTGTTCATCGACTGCATTGCCAAATTGGGTTAGAGGAGGGGACAAGAGATGGAAAAGCGCCCATTTATCATTGACTGCGACCCGGGGATCGACGACGCCGTCGCCCTGTTTCTGGCCGCCAGCCGGGAGGAGTTCGACATTCGCGCCGTCACCTCGGTGGCGGGGAATGTGAACATCGACCTGACCACCCAGAACGCCCTCGACCTCTGCCGGGAGGCGGGGCTGTCCACCATCGTCGCCCGGGGGGCGGCGGCGCCGATGCTCTACCCCGCGTCGGACGCCTCCTTTGCCCACGGGGTGCGGGGGCTGGGGACGGTGACCCTCCCCGCCTCCCCCCAGCAGGAGGACCCCCGCCACGCCTGGGACGTGATCTACGACGAGGCGGCCAAGGCCGGCGGCCGGCTGGAGATCATCGCCCTGGGGCCCCTGACCAACCTGGGCATCCTGCTGACCAAATACCCCGACGCCGCCCGGCTGATCGCCAACCTGACCATCATGGGGGGCTCGCGCATCTACGGCAACCAAAACGCCTACGGCGAGTACAACCTCTGGGCCGACCCCACGGCGGCGGACATCGTCTTTCGCAGCGGGGTGCCGGTGGACATGGTGGAGCTGGAGACCATCTTCCGCGCCAAGCTCACCAGCGGCGACTGGGGCGACCTGCTGGCCTGCGACCACCGCATCGCCCGGCTCACCGGGGAGATCATGCGCTATAAGACCGAGCGGGGCGAGGGGATGCAGGACCTGATCACCGCCAAGTCCGACGACCCGTCCCCCTTCCTCTGCGACTGCATGACGGTGGCCTGCGTGGCCGACCCCTCCATCGTCACCTGGAAGCGGTGTCACGTGGACATCGAGACCGAGGACGGCCCCAGCCGGGGCCGCACCCTGGTGGACTTCTCCCCCCGGCCCAGCGGCTTTCGCAGCTGCCGGGTCTCGATGGAGGTCTCCCGCGAGGGCTTCAAGCGGGTGATGGAGGAGATGTTCCGCTTTTACGAGGGCAAATAAGAGGGCAAAATCAGAGCGCGCCGGCTATGACAGCCGGCGCGCTCTTGTCTGTGCCGAGATGCTTTTTGGGGGGGACAGGCTCTGTCCGCCACCCTTTCTAGGGCAGCAGGGCGAGGAGGGCGGCCACCTCCTCCACCCAGCCCTGCACGATGCGGCTGTTTTCCGCCCGGCGGGCGGGGTCGCGCTCGTAGCCCTGCAAAAGGGTGTACTGCCGTTCCCAGTAGCCCTGCAACCGCTGGAGAAACGCCCGCTGGGCGCCCAGGGCGGCCGGTCCCGCCCGCAGCAGTTCTCGCAGGGTTTCGGCCGCCCCGTCGGCGGGCAGCCCCACCGACTTTTTGAAGTCCCGCAGCACCCACTGGCGCTCGAAGACGTTCATCCCCTTCCAGCCTCGATACTGGGCAAAGAAGGTGTCGGCCACCCGCTGTAAGGCCTGGGCGGCCGCCTGCCCGTCCACCGGGGCCCCGGCAGGCGGCTCCGGCACCCCCTCGGGGGAGAGGCCGCAGTCCCCCAGCACCTGGACGGAGGCGATCTCCTGCCCCCGGTAGCGCTGGGCGAAGAGGACCGAGAGGGCAAAGCCCCAGCCCGCCGCCTCGGCGCTGAGGAGGTGGCTCTCGTTTTGGCGGTAGAAGGCGGGCAGGCTCATCCCCATCCGCCCGGCCACGATTTCGATGGCCGCCTCGGCGGTGGCGGTGCGCACCAGCCCGGGGCCGATGGTGTAGGCGTGGATGCCGGTCTCCTCCAGCTCCATTGCGAGGGTGGAACCCAGCTCCGCCTGGGCGGTCTTAAAGACCTCGTAGGCCCCCATGTGGGGGGCCGCCCCGGAGGAGGAGACAAAGGCGATCACCCCGCTGTCCCGCTCCCGCATGGCGGGGAGGAAGGCCCGGGTCAATTGCACCGGGGCGAGGAGGTTGACGGCGTAACTTCGGTTCCAGGCGTCGAGGGGCAGTTCTTCCACCGCCCCCATCTGCGCCAGGGTGGCGTTGTGAAAGAGGACGTCGGGGCAGCCGAAGCGGGCCGCCACCTCCCCGCAGAGGACCTCTACATCCCCTTCGTCGGTCAGATCGACGGGCAGAAAGACGCCGCTGCCCGGCCGCCGGTCGCACAGCCGCCGCTGGGCGGCAAGGCCCCGCTCCCGGTCGCACTCGGCGAGGAGGACGGTGGCCCCCATCTCGACAAAGGCCAGGCCGGCCTCGACGCCGATCCCCCCGCCGCCCCCGGTGAGGAGGACGACCTTCCCCGCCATCCGGCCGGCAAACCGCTCGCCGCCCCGCATCATCTCGCCCCCTCCTGGCGGGGGAGCATGTAGGCGGCGACTGTTTGCAACAGCGCCGCCAACTGCCGCTGCTCCTCCGGGGCGAGGCCGCCGAGGATCCGCTCCCCCATCCCCCGCTGGTAGTCCAGGTAGCTGAGCAGAAAGGCCTGTCCCCGCTCCCCCAGTTCCAGTTGAAAGGAGCGCCGGTCCCGGGGGCTGATGACCCGGCGGAGATAGCCCTGCCCCTCGAGCCGGTTGAGGGCGCTGGTGAGGGTGCTCTTGGGGATGTGGAGGGCCGCCAGGTAGTTCCGCAGCAGCAGGTGGGGGGCCGCGCCGGCCATCAGCAGCAGGCGCATTTCGAGGGGGGAGCGGCCCATCAGCTCGGGGTAGCGGGCCACCTCTTCGGGGGTGGAGCTGTACATGAGCACCTCGTGCCAGAGCTGCGCCACCTGGAGGGGATCGGGGTTTGCCATATTTATAACCTTCTTTCGTATTATACGATAATCGTATAAATAGAGTGTAAGGTAGACCGCCCTGCCTGTCAAGGGGAAATTGACCGCCGGGGAAAAAGGGGCAAAGTAGACAGATGCGACGGCGGGGCGGGGTGAAATTTCTCCTGGCGATTTGCCGCTTTCCACTGGAAAAATGGCGGGGGAAAGAGTATACTGTTGGCAAATGCCATCGGACAGGCCGGGCGGTCTTCCCCCGGTGCGGTGGCGCAATTTCAGAGAGAAAGAGGCGAACCCCCCATGGAGTATGTGACCAAAGGATACGAGCCGGCCGACGCGCTGCGCTATTTTGAAGAGCTTTCCGCCATTCCCCGGGGCAGCCGCAACGAAAAAGCTGCCGCCGAGTTTGTGATGCAATTTGCCAAGGACCTGGGCCTCTGGTGCCGGATGGACGACGCCTACAACGTGGTGGTGAAGAAGCCCGCCTCCCCCGGCTGCGAGGGGCTGCCCACCGTCATGCTGCAGGGCCACCTGGACATGGTCTGCGAGAAAAACCAGGCCACCGAACACGACTTTGAAAAAGACCCCCTGAAGCTGCAGGTGAAAGACGGCATCCTCCGCGCCTCGGGCACCACTTTGGGGGCCGACAACGGGGTGGCGGTGGCCTACATGATGGCCGCCCTCGCCCGGGACGACTACCGCCACCCGGCGCTGGAGTGCGTCTTCACCTCGATGGAGGAGATCGGCCTGCTGGGGGCCATTGCCCTGGACTGCTCCGACTTGGAGGCCAAGTACCTGCTGAACATGGACTGCGGCCCCGAGGGGACGATGATCGTCTCCTCCGCCGGCGGGCTGCTCATCGACTTTGAGAAGTCGGCCGAGCTGGTGCCCTTTGCCGGAGAGGCCGTCTCCCTGGCGGTGCGGGGGCTGCTGGGCGGCCACTCGGCCATGATGATCGACCAGGAGATGGGCAACTCCATCAAGCTGATGGGTCGGGTGCTGCACAACATCAAAAAGGCGATGCCGGTGAACCTGGTGAGCCTCTCGGGCGGCTCGAAGATGAACGCCATCCCCCGGGAGGCCGACGCCCTGATCGCCGTGCCCGCCGGCAGGGCCGACGAGGCCATTGCCATCGCCCAGCGGGTGGCGGCGGAGATCTCCTCCGAGCTGGCGGCCAGCGACCCCGGCTTTGCGCTGCAGGCAGCCGCCGCCGAGCCCGCCGCCCAGATGATGGACAGCGCCTCCAGCGACGAGCTGATCCGCTTTGTCTACCTGCTCCCCAACGCCGTCTACACCATGAGTATGGAGATCCCCGGCCTGGTGGTCACTTCCGGCAACCTGGGGGTGGCGGTGAGCGAGGGGAACACCGTGAAGATGACCGAGTTCATCCGCTCCAGCGACCCCACCGTCCGCGACCACATGGCCGACGAGATGGCGACCCTGGCCGAGATGTGCCGGGTGAAGGCCGACATCAACGAGCCCATGGCCGGCTGGAAGTACGAGGCCAACTCCCCCCTGCGGGAACTCTGCATGAAGATCTACAAGGAGCAGACCGGCAAGGAGATGGAGATGAAGGCCGTTCACGGCGGCCTGGAATGCGGCATTTTGAAGGACAAACTGCCTGCGCTGGACATTATCGCCTTCGGCCCCACCGCCGACGGGGCCCACACCCCCGACGAGTGCCTGGACCTGGCCTCCTTCCAGCGGACCTTTGCGATGGTGATGGCCGTGTTGGAAGCCCTGGCCGAGTAGCCCCTTCCACTGATCAAACAAAAAAAGAGAGCAGCCCGACCGGCGGCAGATCGGTCGGGCTGCTCTTTTGCATTGGGAGGGGCGCCTGCCGTTCACCCCTTTACAGGAGCTCGTTTCCCTCGGCGTCGAAAAACTGGTATCGCGACGGCAGCGTCTCGCTGTACAGGATGTAGGGGTACCCCTCTTGCCCGATGGAAAAGAGGCGGGTCCCCTCCCCGTCGGAGAGGCGGACCGTGGTGCAGCGCGGGTCGTTGATCAAAAGGGCGAGCCCCCGCTTCCACTGCAGGGCGACGATGTCCCTGCCGCCGCGGGGGAGGGGGCGGTAGCTCCGCACAAAGACATACTCCCCCTCCCCGACCACGGTGCACTCCATGGGCAGGTAGCTGTGCGCCTGGTGCTCGTTGCCCGAGATGAACCAGAGGAGGGCGTCATCCCCCTGCGCGCACTGCCCGGCGTACCGGATCTCGGTGTTCTCCGCGTCGGCAATGGGGATTTCCGCCCGCGCCTTTTCAACCAGCGCATCGGTCCCTTTGAGGGCCTTTTGGCAACCGGCGAGGGAGAGGGAGAAGGCGAGGGCCAAGACGAGGACCAGGAGACGGACGGGTGAGAAAAAGGCGGCGGACAGGTGCTTGCTCATCGGCGGCACTCCCTTCTCTGCGGCCCCCTAGAGGGCTTTGCAGAAAGTCAGACAGTAGAGGCTGCCCCGGCGGACGTCGGCCAGGGCCACATCGGTGACATTGGGGGGAAGGAGGTCCACCGGGGGGACGATCTCCTCCCGCCCCCGGAAGGGGGTGCCGAAGAAGGGCAGGTGCTGGTAGCGGCGGGCCACCCGCTCGGTCTCGTCGGCGATGAGGAGGGGGGCGCCGGGCCGGGCGACCCGCACCATCTCCCGGATGGCGGCCTCCCGGTCGGAGAAGAGGTTGATGCCCCCCACGTGAAAGACCGCGTCGAAGCTCTCGTCCCGAAAGGGGAGGGCCTCGGCGTTCGCCTGGCAGAGGTGTAGGGGGAGCCGGCGCCTCTGCTTCTGCAGAAAGCACTGCTCGAGCTGCCCTGTCGACAGGTCGATGCCGTAGTAGTCGGCCTCGGGCGGAAGGCAGCGGATGTTGGCCCCGGTGCCCACCGAAACCTCCAGCACCCGGTCGCCGGGGCGGATGTGCAGGTATTGCAGGTAGTCGTTTCGGGCCTTCCGCTCGCCGCCGTAGAGGCTGTAATAGAGTTTCTGTCCCCCCTCGTAAAAGGGGGCGAACCGATCGTAAAAGCGGGTGCTGGCGGCATCGGGGCCGACGGCATCCTCCGCCCCGCAGAAGTGGAGGATGCCCCGGCTGTCGGCGGGGTAGAGCCGGCCGGTGCGGGGATTTTCAAAGCCGCGGCGGGCGCGGTTGAAGGAGAGGGGCTCCCCCGTCTCGGGGTCCTGCCAGATGGAAAAGTCGATCATGTCTTGAAGCGCTTCCTTTCTCGGCTGTCCTAGCGGTGGCGGCGGCGCTGCTTGAGGATCTCCTGCACCACCATAAAGGGGGAGTGGGCCGCGTTTACCTGCAGGTCGCAGCAGGCCTGGTAGATGGGGTAGCGGCTCTCAAAGAGGGCCCGCACCTCGGCCTCGCTCTTGTCCTGCACCAGGGGGCGGGAGGAGGCGCGGATGCGCTGGTAGCAGGTCTCAAAATCGCAGTCCAGAAAGACGGTGGTGAAGTGGCGGCTGAGCACCTCCCGGTTGCGGGGGAAGAGGGCCAGCCCCCCGCCGCAGGAGAGGACCCCCCGCCGCCCGGCGGCCCGTTTTAGATAGGCGTGTTCCAGCTCCCGAAAACCCGCCTCCCCCTGCTGGGCGAAGATCTCGGGGATGGTCCGGCGCTCCCCCTGGGCGATGGCGGCGTCCAGGTCCCAGAAGGGGCACTGCAGCCGCTTGGCCAGTTCCCGCCCCACGGTGGTCTTGCCGCAGCCCATAAAGCCCACCAGGGCGTAGTTATCCCGCATGGCTCGTCCCCTCCAGCGACCGGACCAGCTCGCCGGTCAGCTCGCCGTCCACCGGCCGGCCCAGCCAGATCTCCTGGGCGGCGGCGGCCTGGAGCACCAGCATCCCCATCCCCCCCAGGGCGGGGATGCCCAGGGCGCGGGCGGCCTGCAGCAGCCGGGTCTCGGCGGGGTTGTAGATGGCGTCAAAGATAAAGCCGCAGCGGGCGATGACCGACTCGTCCACCGGGCAGCCCTCCACCTGGGGCCACATCCCCACCGGGGTGGCGTTGAGCAGGGCGTCGTATGCCCCCTCGATCTGTCCCAGGGGGACAAACCGCACCGCCGCCCCCGCCAGCTCCTGGCGCAGGGAGGCGGCATTTTCGCTGCCGGGGTCGCGCACCGCCACCGTCAGGGAGCGGCAGCGCCGCAGGGCCTCTTTGGCCATCATCCGCGCCGCGCCGCCGGCCCCCAGCAGCAGCACGTCGCCGGAGAGGGCCTCGACCCGCTCTCCCAGGGAGCGGAGGAAGCCGGTCACGTCGGTGTTGTGCCCGGTGCGGGCGGCGCAGTCGACGGTGTTGACCGCGCCGTAGTCGGCCGCCTCGGGGGAGAGGGCCTCCAGGTAGGGGAGGACCGCCCGCTTGTAGGGGATGGTGACGTTGAGACCGTCGTACTCGGCCAGCAGCCGGGGAAAGGTGTCGGCAAACCCCTCCCGGGGGATCTCGATGAGGTCGTAGCGGGCCTCCGCGCCCAGTGCAGCGAAGAGGCGGCTGTGGATCTGGCCGGAGAGGGAGTGGCCCAGCTTCTCCCCGATCAGGCCGAAGGTCTTGCCCTGTTTCATAAGTTCCTCCAAATGTCAGTCGTGTGCGGCGGGATGGGGCGGGAAGCGGGGGCACAGCGCCCTGACCGGCATCTCGACACAATGGCCGCGTTGCGGCCATTATACCACAAATTGAGCGGCGAGGAGGGCAGGGGAAGATGAAATTTTTTTGAATTCTGGGCCAAAGGGGGCGGCCTGGAGAGCAGTTGGCCGGCGGGGTGGGGAAAAGCAACGATTTTTCATCCTTTTTCCAAATACCCATTGACAGCCGCTGCCAAAACGTGTATACAAGTATGTAGGCAATCGCCACCCGCTTTGGCGGCGATGTTTTGCAATCTTGCAGACTGGTATTTTCTTATAGGAGGAAAATGATATGGTATTCGAGAAAGTCAAAGAGATCCTGTGCGATCAGCTGGACGTGGAGGAAGAGAAGGTCACCATGGAGGCCAACATCATGGAGGATCTGGAGGCCGACTCCCTGGACGTGGTCGACCTGGTGATGAGCCTGGAAGAGGAATTTGACATCGAGATCCCCGACGAAGAGGTGGAGAACATCAAGGAAGTCGGCGACATCGTGAAATACATCGAGTCCCACATCTAAGGACTCGCCGGAAACAGGGGGGGCGCCTGCCGCGGGGATGCGGCGGGCGCCCCTCTGTTTTTTCAGGCAGAGGGCCGCCCCCGATTTGACGGCAGGGCCGCGGCACACTATAATGGGGACAGCGAAAAAGGGCAGCCGGGCCGCGGGGCCCGGCAGAGAGGGGGCGAGGGAGATGGCGATGGTGCGAACCAGCAAAAAGGGGCCGCTCTGGCGGCGGGCCCTCTCCCTTCTCATGGCCCTCTCCCTTGCTCTCTGCCTCCCCGCCCCGGCCCGGGCGGCGGACAAGGTGCAGGTCACCCCCTACACCTCCCCCGTCAACGGCGGGCGGGACTACCTGGTGGTGTTGGGGAGCGACAACACCCTTTCGGTCTCCTCCGGCTGCCCGGAGGAGTTGGCCACCGCCCTCAAACGGCAGAAAAATGTCACCCAGTTCGACCAGTTCCGCGACCGGGTGGGCCTCCTCTACGCCGACGGCTCGGTGGCCCTCTTCACCCCCAGCGGGGAGACCGCCTTCACCCCCCGGGGAAAGGTGGAGCAGATCGCCGTGGGAGGCACCTTTGTGGCGGCCCTCCTCAAGGACGGGACGGTGGAGCTGCTGCAGGTGAGCGAGGGGCTCTACGAGGACCAGCTCCTGCGGGCGGAACAGTGGCAGGGGGTGGAGACCCTCTCGGCCGGACGGGGCCACCTGCTGGCGGTCACCGGCGGAGGCAAGGTGCTGGCGGCCGGGGCCAACGAATTCGGCCAGCGCAGCATCAGCGGGGAGACGGGGGTGGTGGCCGTCTCGGCGGCCTACAACCACTCCATCGCCCTGCGCAGGGACGGCACCCTGGTCAGCGCCGGGGACAACACCTTCGGCCAGTGCGAGGTGGGCTCCCTCCGCCAGATCATCTATGTGGCCACCGGGATGAAGAACACGGTGGCGGTGGACAGCGCCGGAAACGTCCACCTGCTGGGGGAGGAGTCCGCCGGGATGGAGGCCGCCGCCGGCTGGGAGAAAACGACCTTCTTATATATAGGAAGCAACTTTCTCTGCGGGATCGGGGCCGAGGGCGAGGTGCGGGGCGCCGGCGAGCAGGGACAGGCCATCGCCGCGGAGCTGAGCGAGACCCGGGCCAGCTACCGCTATGTGGGTGAGTTCATCCGCCGGGCCAAGCGGGACCGGCAGCGGGTGCTGGCCGGCGGGGTGCAGCCGGGAGGCTTTTGGCGCACGGTGATGAAGGCCTGGCACATCCTGGCCCTCTTTGGCCTGTTTTGGGCGGTGGTCTTCATCGACATCCGCTGGAAGCGCCGCCACGGCGGCTGAAGGGCGGCAAAGAGGGCGCGCCGGACAAAGGTTGGAGAAAATTCTCCAACCGGGGCAAAAGGGAGGGTGAAAAATCTCTTTTTTGCCCAAAAAACTTTGAAAAAAGCCTTGCAATGGGCCCGGCGCTGGTGTATTATAATAAAGCGTGACTGCACAAGATATGCGTTGAAGCGGGAGGTTGCCACACATCTGTGTGGGTTTTTCCGTGGAGTATGTCCGATTTTAAACCGGGCGACAGTAAATACTGAACACAGCGAGAAGGGGACAGCTATGCCCGTTCCCTGCCGCTGAAAGGGCGTTTCATGCCCATTCCCGGATATGCTTGCACACGTCAAGTGTATTCGTTTTTTTATGGCCCAACATGAAACACCCGGGTCAGTGTTTAGTTTTTGAAACCGCCCCAAAAACATGTATTCTAATAGGAGGCGATTTAAAGTGGCAGTCAAGGAGAAAATTCGCATCAGACTCAAGGGGTACGATCACAATTTGGTCGACAAATCGGCGGAGAAGATCATCGAGACCGCAAAGCGCACCGGCGCTCGGGTCTCCGGTCCCATCCCCCTGCCCACCAAAAAAGAGGTCGTGACCATCCTGCGGGCCGTCCACAAGTACAAGGACAGCCGCGAGCAGTTTGAGCGGAGGACCCACAAGCGGCTCATCGACATCCTGCGGCCTTCCAACAAGACCGTCGACAGTCTGATGAACCTGCAGCTCCCTGCTGGTGTGGACATCGAGATCAAGCTGTAAGCGCGATTTCCTGCCCAGCAAGCAGGTCATGTCGGCGCAAGCCGACCAATAACCGAAGGAGGGAAAAACATGAACAAAGCGATTCTCGGAAAAAAAGTTGGCATGACACAGCTTTTCGACGAAGCGGGAAAGGTCATCCCGGTGACTGTTGTCGAGGCGGGCCCCTGTGTGGTCGTGCAGAAGAAGACCGCCGAAAACGACGGCTACTGCGCCCTGCAGATCGGGTTTGGCGACGCCTCTGTCAAGAGCACGAACAAGCCGATGAAGGGCCATTTTGACAAAACTGACGTGGCTCCCAAAAAGCACCTGAGAGAGTTTGCCCTGGAGGGCAGCGATCTGGAGGTCGGCGCCATCATCAAGGCCGACGTCTTCCAGGTGGGCGACCACGTAGACGTAAAGGGGACAAGCAAGGGCAAAGGGTACGCCGGCACCATCAAGCGCTACGGCCACCACCGCCTGAAGGAGTCCCACGGCTCCGGCCCTGTGGTCCGCCACGCCGGTTCCAACGGTTCCACCTCCACCCCCTCGCGGGTGTTCAAGGGCAAAAAGCTGCCCGGGCACATGGGCGCCGAGACGGTCACTGTGCAGAACCTGGAGATTGTCAAGATCGATACAGAGAATAACCTCATTGCGCTCAAAGGTGCGATCCCCGGCCCCCGCGGCGGCCTGGTCGCCATCACCGACAGCGTCAAAGCCTAGTGGAAGGAGGAGAAGCACATGCCTAAAGTCAAAGTTTTGAATATGGCCGGCAAAGAGGTCTCCGAGATCACTCTGAGCGACGCCGTATTTGGTATTACCCCCAACGAAGCGGTCATGCACGCGGCTGTGGTCAACTATCTGGCCAACCAGCGCCAGGGCACCCACTCCACCCTGACTCGCACCGAGGTCAGAGGCGGTGGCCGCAAGCCCTGGAGACAGAAGGGCACCGGCCGGGCCCGCCAGGGCTCTACCCGGGCCCCCCAGTGGACCCACGGCGGCATCGTCTTCGGGCCCAAACCCCGCGACTACAGCTACTCCCTGAACAAGAAGGTCAAGAGACTGGCCCTCAAGTCCGCCCTGTCGGCCAAGGCCGCCAGCGAGAGCGTCGTGGTCGTTGACAAGATCGAGCTGGAGGGCTTTAAGACCAAGGCCGTCAGCGAGATGCTGGGCGCCCTGGGCGCCGGCAAGAAGGCCGTGATCGTCATGCCCGAGAAGTGCGATAAGCTCGTCAAGAGCGCCGCCAACATCCCCGGCGTGAAGACCGCCCTCATCAACACCCTGAATACCTACGACATCCTGAACTGCGATACCTTCATCATCGCGCAGGACGCCGTCTCCAAACTCGAGGAGGTGTACGCATAATGCGCCTGGCACAGGACATCGTCATCAAACCCGTCATCACCGAGGCCAGCATGGCCAATATGCAGCTGAAGAAATACACCTTCAAAGTTGCCAAAGACGCCGAGAAGGTGGAGATCGCCAGAGCGGTGGAAGAGCTCTTCGGCGTGAAGGTTGCGAAGGTCAACACCATCAGCGTGCGCGGCCGCGAAAAGAGAATGGGCCGCAACTCCGGTTACACCCCTTCCTGGAAAAAGGCCATCGTCACCCTGGCTGAGGATTCCAAGGGGATCGAGTTCTTCGACAACATGATGTAACCGCCCGCCCGGCCCGCCGAGGCCGGGGGCAACGTATGGGAGGGCAAACCCCTTCCGCTAAGCCTGATAATAGGAGAGTGAAACCCAATGGCGATTAAGAAATACAAACCGACTACGCCGGGCCGCCGCGGGATGACCGTCACCGATTATTCCGAGCTGTCCAAAGTAGAGCCGGAGAAGAGCCTGCTGGCCCCCCTGAAAAACCATTCGGGCCGCAACAGCTACGGCCGCATCACCGTCCGCCACCGCGGCGGGAAGCAGAGAAGAAAGTACCGCATCATCGACTTTAAGCGCAACAACTTCGGCGTGGAGGGGACCGTCAAGACCCTGGAGTACGACCCCAACCGCTCCGCCCACATCGCCCTCATCGAGTTCGTCGACGGCGACAAGCGCTACATCCTGGCCCCAGTCGGCCTGAAAGTCGGCGACAAGGTGATCGCCGGCCCCGACGCCGACATCAAGCCGGGCAATGCTCTGCCCCTGCAGAACATCCCCGACGGCACCGTCATCCACAACATCGAGCTCTACCCCGGCAAGGGCGCCCAGCTGGTGCGCTCCGCCGGCAACTCCGCCCAGCTGATGGCCAAAGAGGGCAAATACGCCCTGGTCCGCCTCCCCTCCGGAGAGCTGCGCAACGTGCCCGCCAGCTGCATGGCCACCATCGGCCAGGTCGGCAACGTGGATCACGAGAACGTGAACCTGGGCAAGGCCGGCCGCAAGCGCCACATGGGCATCCGCCCCACCGTCCGCGGCTCGGTCATGAACCCCTGCGACCACCCCCACGGCGGCGGCGAGGGCAAATCCCCCATCGGCCGTCCTTCTCCTGTGACTCCTTGGGGCAAACCCACCATGGGCCACAAGACCCGCAAGAAGCACAAGCAGTCCGACAAGTTCATCGTCAAGCGCGCCAACTCCAAGTAGGCGTCTGTAATCGAAAGGAGGCAAATAGAAAATGGGCAGAAGCGTTAAAAAAGGACCTTTCGTACAGGCTTCCCTGCTGAAGAAGGTTTTGGCCATGAACGAGGCCGGCGAGAAGAAAGTCCTGAAGACCTGGAGCAGATCCTCCACCATCTTCCCTGATTTCGTTGGACATACCTTCGCCGTCTACGACGGCCGCAAGCACGTACCGGTCTATGTGACTGAGGACATGGTTGGGCACAAACTCGGTGAGTTTGCCCCCACCCGGACCTACAAAGGCCACGCCGGTTCCAAAACATCCAACAGAGGTTAAGGTCGAAAGGAGGATTCCAAATGGAAGCAAGAGCTTATCTTCGCCATTTGCGCATTGCGCCGAGAAAAGTGCAGATCGTTTTGGACCTGATTCGGAACCAGCCCGCCGACAAGGCGATGGCCATTCTGAAGCACACCCCGAAGTCTGCCAGCGAGCCCTTACAGAAGCTCCTCAAATCGGCCATGGCGAACGCTGAGAACAACCACAACATGGACAAAAACAGCCTCTACGTCGCAGAGTGCTTCGTTTGTCCTGGCCCCACGCTCAAGCGCATTCGCCCGAGAGCACAGGGCAGAGCATTCCACGTCCTGAAGAGGACCTCGCACGTGACGATGGTTCTCAAGGAAAAGGAATAAGCTGAAAGAGGAGGTAAACTATGGGCCAGAAAGTAAATCCCCACGGTCTTCGGGTGGGCATTATCAAAGACTGGGACTCCCGCTGGTTTGCTAAGGATAACGCTTTCGGCGATATCCTGGTAGAGGACTACAAACTCCGTAAATTCATCAAAAAAGAGATTTACGGCGCCGGCGTCCCCCGCATCGAGATCGAGAGAACTGCCAACAAGATCCGCATCCACATCCACTGCGCCAAGCCGGGTATGGTCATCGGCAAGGGCGGCAGCGAGATCGATAAGCTGCGCAAGAACATCGAAAAATTCATCGGCAAGCCGGTGAACATCAATATCGTTGAGGTCAAGCAGCCCGACGTCAACGCCCAGCTGGTGGCCGAGAGTGTCGCCAAACAGCTGGAGAAGCGCACCTCGTTCCGCCGGGCCATGAAGATGGCCATCGGCCGGGCCATGCGCCTGGGCGCCAAGGGCATCAAGATCCAGGTCTCCGGCCGTCTGGGCGGTGCGGACATCGCCCGCACCGAGCAGTACCACGAGGGGACCATCCCCCTGCAGACCCTGCGCGCCGACATCGACTACGGCTTTGCCGAGGCGGACACCACCTACGGCAAGATCGGCGTCAAGACCTGGATTTACAGAGGCGAAGTGCTGCACGACGCCAAGAGAACCACCCGGAGGGAAGGAGGCAAACGGTAATGCTTTTGCCAAAGAGAGTCAAGTATCGCCGCGTGCACAGAGGTCGTCTGACCGGTAAAGCGTACCGCGGAAACAAGGTGACCTACGGCGAGTATGGCCTGGTTGTCCTGGAGCCCGCCTGGATCACTGCCAACCAGATCGAGGCCGCTCGTATCGCCATGACCCGTTACACCAAGCGCGGTGGTCAGGTCTGGATCAAGATTTTCCCCGACAAGCCCATCACCGAGAAACCCGCCGAGACCCGCATGGGCTCCGGTAAAGGGTCCCCCGAGTACTGGGCTGCCGTCGTGAAACCCGGCCGGGTCATGTTTGAGATCGCCGGTGTTTCCGAGGAGATCGCCCGCGAGGCCCTTCGCCTTGCCAGCCACAAACTGCCCATCAAGTGCAAGTTTGTCAAAAAAGAAGAATTGGAGGGTGAAGAGTAATGAAAGCGTCTGAGATCCGTGAGATGAGCGCCGACGAACTGAACGCGAAGTTGATTGACCTCAAAGCCGAGCTCTTCAACCTGCGCTTCCAGCACGCTGTGAACCAGCTTGAGAATCCCATGCGGATCAAGGCTGTGAAAAAGGACATCGCCCGCGTCAACACCCTGCTGCGCGAGCGGGAACTGAAAGACAGCGCGAACTAACGAGAAAGGGAGGCAAGAGCTGTGAGCGAAAGAAACCTGAGAAAATCGAGGGTCGGCAAGGTCGTCAGCGACAAGATGGATAAGACCATCGTCGTCGCCATCGAGGACAATGTCCAGCACCCCCTGTACAAAAAGATCATCAAGCGCACCAGCAAGTTCAAGGCCCACGACGAGAAGAACGAGTGCGGCATTGGCGACACTGTTGAGATTATGGAAACACGCCCCCTCTCGAAGGACAAACGGTGGAGGCTCGTCAGAATCATCAACAAGGCGAAATAAAACCTGTTAAAACCGAAAGGAGGAACGCACTGTGGTACAGATGCAAACTTACCTCAAGGTGGCCGACAACACCGGCGCCAAAGAGATTATGTGTATCCGCGTGCTGGGCGGTTCCCGCAGAAGATATGCCAACATCGGCGATGTGATCGTCGCTTCTGTAAAGAAGGCCGCCCCCGGCAGCGCCGTGAAAAAAGGCGACGTTGTCAAAGCTGTGATCGTTCGTTCTGCCAAGGGTGTTCGCCGCGAGGACGGCACCTACATCCGGTTCGATGAGAACGCGGCAGTTCTGATAAAGGAAGACCAGAACCCCAGAGGCACCCGTATTTTTGGGCCCGTGGCCAGAGAGCTGCGCGAGAAGAACTACCTGAAAATACTCAGCCTCGCACCCGAAGTTCTGTAAGGAGGAGGAAATCTCATGGAAAAATTGCATGTCAAGACCGGCGATACCGTGGTGATCCTCTCCGGCAAGGACAAGGGCAAGCAGGGCAAAGTCCTGCAGGTCAGCCCCAAAGAGGGCAAAGTCATCGTGGAAGGCTGCAACATGGTCACCAAGCACGTCAAACCCCGCCAGATGGGCGAGGCCGGCGGCATTGTGAAGGCCGAGGGCGCCCTGTACGCCAGCAAAGTGATGCTGGTTTGCCCCAAGTGCGGCAAGCCCACCCGGCTGGCCCACAAGGTGCTGGAAGACGGCAAAATGCGGCTGTGCAAACACTGCGGCGAGACTTTCTAGAGTAAGGAGGAAACAACATGGCTAGAATTAAAGACCTTTACGAAAAAGAAGTCGCGCCGGCTCTGATGAACAAATTCTCCTACAAGAGCGTCATGCAGATCCCCAAGCTGGACAAAGTCGTCATCAACGTGGGCTGCGGGGAAGCGCGCGACAACCCGAAGGTCGTCGACTCCATCGTCAGCGACTTGATGCAGATCACCGGCCAGCGGCCCATCGTCTGCAAGGCCAAGAAATCGGTGGCCAACTTCAAACTGCGCGAGGGGATGAACATCGGCGTGAAGGTGACCCTGCGGGGCGACCGGATGTACGAGTTCGTCGACCGCCTCTTCAATGTGGCGCTGCCCCGCGTGCGCGACTTCCGCGGAATCAACCCCAACTCCTTTGACGGCCACGGCAACTACTCCCTGGGCATCACCGAGCAGCTGATTTTCCCGGAGATCGACTACGACAAGATCGATGCGATCCGCGGCATGGACATTGCGTTCGTGACCACTGCGAAGACCGATGAGGAGGCCCGCGAGCTGTTGAGCGCACTGGGCGCTCCCTATGCGAAGTAAAGGAGGAATCTGTTGTGGCAAAGAAATCGATGATCAATAAACAGCAAGGGCCCCAGAAGTATTCCAGCAGAGAATACAACCGGTGCAAAATCTGCGGCAGACCTCATTCATATCTTCGCAAATTCGGCATCTGCCGCATCTGCTTCCGGGAGCTGGCCTACAAAGGCGAGATCCCCGGTGTGAAGAAGGCCAGCTGGTAAAAAACAGCCAAAGGAGGTTCACGGTATGCAAATCACCGACGCGATTGCAGATTTCCTGACCCGGATCCGGAACGCGAACTCTGCAAAACACGACACGGTCGACATCCCCGCTTCCAACATCAAAAAGGCCATGGCCCAGATTTTGGTGGACGAGGGATATATCAAGAAATTCACCGTCATCGATGACAACAAGCAGGGGGTCATCCGCATCACCCTGAAGTACGGTGAGAACAAATCGCAAGTCATCACAGGGCTGCGCAGGGTCTCGAAACCCGGCCTGCGCATCTACGCCAACTGCGAGGAGATGCCGAAGGTCATGGGTGGCCTGGGTATTGCCATCGTCTCCACTTCCAAGGGCATCATGACCGACAAGGCCGCCCGGAAGGCAAACGTGGGCGGCGAAGTCCTGGCATTTGTCTGGTAAGGGGGTGCAGTAGAGATGTCTCGTATTGGTAGAAAACCCATCGCAGTCCCCGCCGGCGTGGAGGTCAAGATCGAGGGCAACACCGTGACGGTGAAGGGCCCCAAGGGCACCCTGACCAAGTCCTTCCACCCCGACATGAAGATTGCCATGGAGAACGGTGAGATCACCGTGACCCGCCCCTCTGACAACAAGGAGCACCGCTCCCTCCACGGCCTGACCCGCACGCTGGTCAGCAACATGGTCGTGGGCGTCACCGAGGGCTTCCAGAAAGAGCTGGAAATCAACGGCGTCGGTTACCGCGCCGCCAAACAGGGCACCAGTGCCAACCTGACCCTGGGCTTTTCCCACCCGGTCATCATCGAGGAGACCGAGGACATCAAGATCGACGTCCCCGCCCCCAACAAAATCGTGATCTCCGGCCCCGACAAGCAGAAGGTCGGCCAGTTCGCCGCCGAAGTGCGGGAGAAACGCCCGCCCGAGCCCTATAAAGGCAAAGGCATCAAGTATGTGGACGAAGTGATCATCCGCAAAGAGGGCAAGGCCGGTAAGGGCAAATAGAGGAAAGGAGTGACCAAATAATGGTGAAGAAGCCAGACAGCAACAAAGCTCGGCTTAGAAGACATCGCCGGGTGCGCGGCCAGATTGCCGGCACTCCCGAGCGTCCCCGCCTGAATGTGTTTCGCTCCGCAAAGCACATTTACGCGCAGATCATTGACGACAAGAACGGCGTGACGTTAGCCGCTGCCTCTTCCATGGACAAGGACTTCGAGGGCCAGGGTGGCAACAGAGAAGCCGCACAGAAGGTCGGCGCTGCCATCGCTAAGAAGGCCATCGAAAAGGGCATCACCGAAGTGGTGTTCGACCGCGGTGGTTACATCTACCACGGCCGCGTCCAGGCGCTGGCCGAAGGTGCCCGCGAGGGCGGCCTGAAATTTTAGTGAGGGGGTATACTTTTGGCTAAAATCGACGCAACAGCTCTTGATTTGCAGGAGAAAGTTGTTTCCATCAACCGCGTGTCCAAGACCGTAAAGGGCGGCCGGATCTTCAAGTTCTCCGCTCTGGTCGTCGTGGGCGACGGCAAAGGTTCCGTCGGCTACGGGCTGGGCAAAGCTTCTGAGGTTCCCGACGCCATCCGCAAGGGCATCGAAGAGGCCAAGAAAAACATGATCAAGGTCTCCCTGTACGGCACCACCATCCCCCACGAGGTCGTGGGCGAGTTCGGCGCCGGCAGAGTGCTGCTCAAGCCCGCTGGAAAAGGTACCGGCGTTATCGCCGGCGGCGCTGTCCGCGCAGTCGTGGAAGCGGCTGGCATCAAAGACATCCGCACCAAATGCCTGCGCTCGAACAACCCGTGCAACGTGGTGACCGCCACCATCAACGGGCTGAAGTCCCTGCGGGATGCCAAGCAGGTCGCCGCCATCCGCGGCAAGAGCGTCCGGGAAGTATTGGATTAAGGAGGGTCACGCTCCATGGCTGATTACAGAATCAAGTTGATCAAAGGCTTTCAGGGCCGGAAAGACGACCAAATTGCCACCGCTCACTCGCTGGGCCTGCGCAAGATCGGCGACGTCACCATCCAGCCCGACAATGAGGCCACCAAGGGAAAAATCGCCAAGATCGCACATCTGATCGAGGTTACCGAAGCGTAAAAAAGGAGGTGCAAGCAAAATGAAACTGCATGAACTGTCTCCGGCTCCCGGCAGCACCAAAGAGCCCAAGCGCAAGGGCAGAGGCGCCGGTTCCGGCAACGGCAAGACCGCAGGCAAGGGCCACAAGGGCCAGAAGGCCCGTTCCGGCGGCGGTGTCCGCCCCGGGTTTGAAGGCGGCCAGATGCCTCTGCAGCGCCGGCTGCCCAAGCGCGGCTTCCACAACCACTTCGCCACCGTTTACGCCAACGTGAACGTTGCCGACCTGGAAAAGAAGTTTGAAGACGGCGCGGTCGTCGACACCGAGGCCATCCTGGCTGCCGGTCTGGTCAAAAAAGAACTGGACGGCATCAAGGTCCTGGGCGACGGTGAACTCACCAAGAAACTGACCGTGAAAGCGGCCAAATTCTCCTCCTCCGCGAAGGAAAAAATTGAAAAGGCAGGCGGGAAGGCTGAGGTGATGTAAGGTGTTTGAAACCTTTAAGAATGCGTGGAAGATCGCGGATTTAAGGAAGAAAATCCTTTACACCATCATGGTCATCGCTGTGGTCCGCCTGGGCTCTGTGGCTCTGCCCGTGCCCTTTTTGGACCCCTCCTCCCTGCAGTCGATGGTCAACCAGACCGGCAGCATGCTGGGCTACATCGACATCCTGACCGGTGGCGCCTTTGCCAACGCCACCATCTTTGCCCTCTCCATCACCCCCTACATCAACGCCTCCATCATCATCAACCTGCTCACCATAGCGATCCCACCTCTGGAGCGGTTGTCCAAGGAGGGGGAAGAGGGGAGACGCAAGCTCAACAAGATCACCCGCTACACCGCCCTGGGGTTGGCAGTGGCCCTCTCTGTGGCCTACTACTTCCTCCTCAAGCGGCAGGGCGCTCTGCTCTACACCGGCGGCTTCGCCGGCATCTTCTCGGCCATCGTCATCATCACCGCCTTTACGGCTGGCGCCATGCTGATCATCTGGCTGGGTGAGCAGATCGACAAAAAGGGGATCGGCAACGGCATCTCCCTCATCATCTTCGCCGGCATCGTCTCCCGCGGCAAGCAGCTGGTCTCCGCCATCATCGCTTACTTCAAGCTGGCGGCACAGGGCGAGTGGAAGTTCTACATCTACATCCCCCTGATCCTGGTGCTGGCCGTCGTCATCATCGGCTTTGTGGTCATGATGACCGAGGCGGAGCGGCGGGTCCCCGTCCAGTACGCCAAGCGCGTGGTCGGGCGGAAGATGTACGGCGGGCAGAGCTCGTTCATCCCCATCAAGGTGAACATGTCCGGCGTGCTGCCCATCATCTTCGCCAGCTCGATCATCTCGATCCCTGGCACCATCAAGGCGTTTTTCGACACCGACGCCTCCACCTGGTGGGGCAAGTTCCTGTCGATCTTCGACTACAACTCCCTGGCGTATGCCATCATCTATTTCTTGCTCATCATGGCATTTAACTACTTCTACGTGGCGGTCCAGTACAATCCCCTCGAGATCGCCAACAATCTCAGAAAGAACAACGGCACCATCCCCGGCATTCGCGCGGGCAAACCGACTGTGGATTTCATCACCCGGATCCTGTCCAAGGTGACCCTCATCGGCGCCCTCTTCCTGGCGGTCATCGCTGTCTGCCCCATCGGCATCAGCGCGGCCACCGGAATGAACATCGCCCTGGGCGGCACCTCGATCCTCATCGTGGTGGGCGTTTCGCTGGAAGTGGTCCGGTCGCTGGAGGCGCAGATGATGATGCGCCATCACAAGGGCTTTTTAGAGTAAACGGGCAAGAGTAGAGGAGGCAGCTATGAATCTCATCTTTTTGGGCGCTCCCGGCGCGGGCAAAGGCACCCAGGCCGAAAAGGTCTGCGACCTGCTGAAGATCCCCGCCATCAGCACCGGCAACATCCTCCGCGAGGCTGTGAAGAACGGCACCGAGATGGGCCAGAAGGCCAAGTCCTACATGGACGCGGGCAACCTGGTCCCCGACGACGTGATCATCGGCATCGTGAAGGAGCGGCTCGCACAGAGCGATTGTGAAAACGGATTCGTTCTAGACGGCGTCCCCCGCACAGTGGCGCAGGCCGAGGCCCTGGACGAGGCGGGCGTGAGAATCGACCGGGTGGTCAACATCCAGGTCGAGGATGACGCCATCGTCCGGCGGATGTCCGGCCGGCGCGTCTGCAGCGACTGCGGCGCGTCCTACCACACCGACTACAAGCCGTCCAAAATCGACGGCGTCTGTGACAAGTGTGGCGGAAAATTGGTGATCCGGAAGGATGACCAGGAAAGCATCGTGAAGGACCGCCTGCAGGTCTATCACGATTTGACCGAGCCCCTCATCGCCTACTACGAGAAGAAGGGTGTTTTGAAAACAGTCATCGGTCAGGAGCGCGTAGAGGATACCAGCGAGCTGGTCCGCCGCGCCCTGGGGGTCTAGGGAATGATCGTTCTCAAGAACTCCCGGGAACTCACCGCCATGCAGAAGGCCTGCCGCCTCTCGGCGCAGGTGCTGAAGCTGGCCGGCGAGATGGTCGAACCCGGTGTGACCACCGGTGAAATCGACCGGGCGGTGAAGAAATTCATCCTCTCCCACGGGGCCAAGCCGTCCTTTTTGGGATACGGCGGATTCCCCGGCAGCGCTTGCATCTCGATCAACGACCAAGTCATTCACGGCATTCCCGGCGGACGGGTCATCCAGGCGGGCGACATCGTCAGCGTGGATGTGGGGGCCTTCATTGGGGGCTTTCACGGCGACAACGCCGCCACCTTTGCCGCGGGGGAGGTCTCCCCAGAGGCCCAGCGCCTGATGGACGCCACCCGGCGTTCGCTGGAATTGGGCATCGAGGCCGCCGTGCCGGGCAACCGGATCGGCGACATCGGCTTTGCGGTGCAGTCGTATATCGAGAGTCAGGGCTTTTCGGTGGTGCGGGAATTTGTGGGTCACGGCGTCGGCCGGGACCTGCACGAGGAACCGGAGGTGCCCAACTACGGCCGTCCGGGCCACGGGGCCCGGCTGGTTCCCGGCATGACCATCGCCATCGAGCCCATGGTCAACCAGAAGGGCTATCAGGTGGAAGTTCTGGGGGACGGATGGACCACCGTCACCAAAGACGGCGGGCTGTCTGCCCACTTTGAAAACACGATTGCGATCACCGAGAACGGTCCGGTGATTCTGACCCGCCCTTAGGAGGTGCACCAGATGGTGACGATCCGAGAGGGAAGTGTGGTCAAGAGCATTGCCGGCCGCGACAAAGAGCGGTACTACGTGGTCGTGTCCCCTGCGAACGGATACGTTTTTATAGCCGACGGAAAAGTGCGAAAGCTCGAACACCCAAAGAAGAAGAATATACGACACGTCTGGCCGACAGAGGGGGTCATCTCCCTCGGCCCGGAGACGACCAACCGGCAGATCCGGACCATGCTGTCCGGATACAACGATGGAACATCCATCTGTCACGAAGATTAGGGAGGTATTCGCTTGTCCAAGGAAGACGTCATTGAAGTCGAAGGCATTGTCGTGGACGCACTGCCCAACGCCACCTTTCAGGTGGAACTGGAAAACGGGCATAAGATACTGGCTCACATCTCCGGAAAGCTGCGGATGAACTTTATCCGCATCCTGCCTGGGGACAAGGTGACGGTGGAGATGTCTCCGTACGACCTCACCAAAGGGCGCATTACCTGGCGCTCGAAATAAGCAACCGAAACGTCTAGGGTACTAGGAGGTAATAATCGTGAAAGTAAGACCTTCCGTAAAACCCATTTGCGAGAAATGCAAAGTCATTAAACGCAAGGGCCGCGTAATGGTAATCTGCAAGAACCCGAAGCACAAACAGCGTCAGGGCTAAGTGCTTGGCATACCGAGATAATGGAGGTGCAACGAACACATGGCGCGTATAGCTGGTGTTGACTTGCCGAAAGAGAAGCGAGTCGAAATTGGTCTGACCTATATCTACGGCATCGGCCGTAAATCCGCAGAGAAGATTCTCGCCGCCACGGGCATCAGCCCGGACACCCGTGTCAAGGACTTGACCGAGGACGACGAGATCAAGCTGCGCGAATACATCGACAAAAACTTTGACGTGGAGGGCGATCTGCGCCGCGACGTGGCGCTCAACGTCAAGAGACTGGTGGAGATCGGCTGCTACCGCGGCGTCCGCCACAGAAAAGGGCTGCCCTGCAGAGGGCAGAGAACCAAGACGAACGCCCGGACCTGCAAGGGCCCCAAGAAGACGATCGCCAACAAGAAGAAATAAGGGAGGGGTGTAACAGATGGCACAGAAGAAACCCGTCATTCGCAAGCGCCGTGAGCGCAAGAACATCGAGCGCGGCGCTGCACATATCCAGTCCACCTTCAACAACACCATTATCACCATCACCGACGTTCAGGGCAACGCGATCTCCTGGGCTTCCGCCGGCGGACTGGGCTTTAAGGGCTCTCGTAAGTCCACCCCCTTCGCCGCGCAGATGGCTGCTGAAACCGCTGCCAAAGCCGCTATGGAGCATGGCCTGAAGACCGTTGAGGTCTTCGTCAAAGGCCCCGGTTCCGGCCGTGAGGCCGCGATCCGGGCCCTGCAGTCCGCCGGGCTGGAGGTCAACATGATCAAAGACGTGACCCCCATCCCCCACAACGGCTGCCGCCCGCCCAAACGCCGTCGGGTCTAATCAAACATCAGGAGGTGTCATAATGGCTAGATATACTGGTGCGGTGTGCCGTCAGTGCCGCCGTGAAGGTCAGAAGCTGTTCCTGAAAGGGGAACGCTGCTATTCCGATAAATGCGCCATCTCCCGTCGGGCTTACGCCCCGGGCGAGCACGGCCAGAACAGCAGAAGAAAGGTGTCCGAGTACGGCCTGCAGATGCGCGAGAAGCAGAAGGCCCGCCGCTACTACGGCGTTCTGGAGAAGCAGTTCGCCGGCTACTACGAGGAGGCCGCCCGCAAAGAGGGCGTGACCGGCAGCATCCTGCTGCAGATCCTCGAGAGCCGTCTGGACAACGTGGCCTACCGCTGCGGCTTCGCCTCTTCCCGCAAAGAGGCCCGTCAGCTGGTGCTGCACAACCACTTCACCATCAACGGCAAGAAGGTCAACATCCCCTCTTACCGGGTGAAGGCCGGCGACGTCATCGCTGTGAGAGATTCCAGCAAGGACAGCGTCAAGGTCAAAGAGCTGGCGGAGGCCAACGCCTCCCGCCCGACCCCCATCTGGCTGGATGTGGACAGAGAGAACCTGAAAGCCACCGTCACAAAGCTGCCCGCCCGCGAGGACATCGACTTTGAAGTCGACGAGCAGCTGATCGTCGAGTACTACTCCAAATAAGTGAGGGTTCGGCGAGAAACGGCGATGGCCCATGGGCACATCGACACAATCTGTCTGAAGGAGGGTCATAAATGATTGAGATCGAAAAGCCGAGAATCGAGACGGAAGAACTGGCTTCTGACGGTTCTTATGGAAGATTCGTGGTAGAACCCCTCGAGCGCGGCTATGGGATCACCCTGGGCAACAGCCTGCGGCGGGTCCTGCTCTCCTCGCTGCCCGGAGTTGCCGTCACCTCTGTCAAGATCGACGGCATTCAGCACGAGTTCTCAACCATTCCCGGTGTGAAGGAAGATGTCACCGAAATCATCCTGAACATCAAAGGCCTCACTGCCAAACTGCACTGCGACGAGCCGAAAGTGGTCTACATTGAGGCCAGCGGCGAGTGCGAGGTGACTGCCGGCAGCATCCAGGCCGACAGCGAGGTGGAGATCCTGGACCCCGACATGCACATTGCATGGCTGGGCGCAGGCGCCACCCTGAGCATGGAACTGGTGCTGGAGAAGGGCCGCGGTTATGTGCCGGCTGACAAGAACAAGCAGAGCCAGCATGTGACCATCGGCGTCATCCCGGTGGACAGCATCTACACCCCGGTGTTGAAGGTCAACTACAAGGTGGAGAACACCCGCGTAGGCCAGATCACCGACTACGACAAGCTGACCCTCGAGGTCTGGACCGACGGCACCATCTCCGCCAAGGAGGCTGTCTCTCTGGGCGCCAAGGTGATTATTGAGCACCTGAACCTGTTCGTCGACCTGTCGGGTGAGGCGTACAGCGCGGAAATCATGGTGGAGAAGGACGACAAGGGCAAAGAGAAGGTCCTGGAGATGACCATCGAGGAACTGGATCTGTCCGTCCGCTCGTCCAACTGCCTGCGCCGCGCGGGGATCAACACCGTTGAGGACCTCACCAACAAGACCGAGGATGAGCTGCTGAAGGTCCGCAACCTGGGCCGCAAGTCCTTTGAAGAAGTTATCAACAAGCTGGACTCGCTGGGAGTCAGCCTGAAGGAGAGCGAGGAGTAAACCTCCCTCCTCCTTTCAAATCCCGCAAAAGGAGTGAATTTCTATGCCTAGAAAATTGGGCAGGGCAAGCGACCACAGAAAGGCGATGCTGCGTGCCATGGTCACCTATCTGCTGGAAAACGGCAAGATCGAGACCACCGTCACCCGCGCCAAAGAGGTCCGCTCGGCTGCTGAGAAGATCATCACCACCGGCAAGGAGAACACCCTTCACGCCAAGCGCCAGGTCTACTCTTACGTGACCAAAGAGGGCGTTGCCAAGAAGGTGTTCGACGAGATCGCCCCCAAGTACGCCGAGACCAAGGGCGGCTACACCCGCATCATCAAGATCGGCCCCCGCCGCGGCGACGCCGCCGAGATGGCCATCATCGAGCTGGTCTAAGAGACGGGCTTTTTACAGATGCGCAGTCCTGCGAGCAGGACTTTAAAAGAGGGACAGGCAGAGATGCCGGTCCCTCTTTTTTGTTGTGTGCAGCCGGTACTCAGGTGGAGAGGAGGCTTTGAAGAAGAAACCACCTCTGTGGGAGGGGCGAGGGCGGTAGGGGGGAGATAAAGGAGTGGCAGATATGCAATACAAATTGTAATATATAGTATGAAAAATACAAAAACAGGAGAATCTTGTCCAAAGGGAAGGAGAAAGAGAGGAAGCAGGCGCTTTCTCGCGCCTGCTCCTCTCATTCGACAGTTGTCGGCCCATGTCTTTGCAATAGGAGAAAAAAGTGTATAATAAGCGTATGAATCATTACTACAAGTATTAGATGAATAGAAATATACAGAAACAAAGGGTATATTGACGCAACAGGGGAAAAAGAGGAGCGGCCCGCTGCAACTTTTTTGCCGCTCTTTTGCCGCCGACGGGGCATTCTTCCTTTGGCAGCATGGAGGAGTTGTGGTACAATGAAACCAATTCAAAGAGAGAGGGAGATTTGCCATGCACCCCGTTTTTACCCCGGTGACCCTGCGGACCATGACGGTGAAAAACCGGATCGTCCGTTCCGCCACCCACGACTATGTCGGCAACGAGACCGGCTATGTGAACGACTTGCAGGCCGACATCTGGGAGGAGCTGGCCCAAAACGACCTGGGCCTCTTCATCACCGGCCACCTCTATGTGGATGTTCTGGGCCAGGCGTCGGCCAGCCAGAACGCCCTGGACCACGACCGCTATATCCCGGCGCTGGCGAGCGCGGTGAAGCGGGTACAGCGCCACGGCTGTAAAGTGGTGGCCCAGCTCAGCCATGCCGGGGCCAAGGCCACACCGGAGGTGCCGCTGGCCCCCTCCGCCATCACTCTGGAGCCGGGGGCGCCGGCCCGCGCCATGACCAAAGAGGAGATCGGTCGGGTGGTTGCGGCCTTTGCCGCTGCCGCGGGTCGAGCCCAGGCGGCCGGATGCGATGGGGTGCAGATCCACTGTGCCCACCTCTACCTGCTCAGCCAATTCATCACCCCCTGTTGCAACCACCGCAGCGACGAGTACGGCGGCAGCCGAGAGAACCGCTTTCGCATCGTGGAGGAGGTATTGGCCGCTGTGCGGGCCCGCTGTGGAGAGGACTACCCGGTCTTTGTCAAAATCAACAGCAACGCCCCCGAAGGGGACGAGGAGTACGCCGCCGACCTGCCCTACATGATGGAGCGGTTTGCCGCCTGGAAGGTGGAGGCGGTGGAGTTCAGCGGCTGCGATTTCTACCAGCGCAAGGGACAGCACAACTACTACCTGGAGCGGGCCGCCCAACTGCGAAAGGCCGCCGATCAGCCGGTGATGCTGGTGGGGGGCGTACGCACCCTGGAGGACATGGCGGCGGTGCTCGACCAGGGCATTGAGATGGTCTCCCTCTGCCGCCCCTTTATCCGCCAGGCCGACCTGATCCCCCGCCTGCGGGCCGGGGAGGGGGCCGCCTGCGTCAGTTGTGGCCAGTGCAGCAGCAAGGGCAGCAAGCCGGGCCAGGCCCGCTGTATCTTCAACCGCAAGGTTCCCGGGGCGGTTTGAAAAATGAGGCCCTGAAAAGGCAAAAAAGCGCTCCCAGCCGGAAACGCGGCGGGGAGCGCTTTTCTTGTAACGGAGTCAAAAAGAAGGGGGTCAGGCCAGACGGAGGGAGACCCCCGCCTCCACCAGGTCGGCTTGCCACTGGGGGGAGAGCTGGGTGTCGGTGACAATGGTGTCCAGTTGGGAGAGGTCGCAGAAGTGGGAGGAGCGCACCTGGCCGAACTTGCCCGAGTCCGCCACCAGGATCTTTTGGGAGGAGGACTGAAGGACCGCCTCCTTCACCGCCACCTCGTAGGGGTTGGCGCAGGTGACCCCCAGGGTCTGGTGGATCCCGGCGGCCGAGAGAAAGGCCTTGTTGACCCGGATGCGGCGGATGAAGGAGACCCCTTCGGCGGATTCCAGCATCTCGGTGTTGGGGTGGTAGACCCCGCCGCACATCAACAGGCGGATGCCCGGCCGGTTGCGCAGGGCGAAGAGGACGTTGGCGTTGTAGCAGAGGACGGTCAGGTCGTAGTTGGTGGGGATGTGGGACAGAATCTTGGCGGTGGTGCTGCCGGTGTCGATGGCGATGACGTCCCGCGGCTCGATGAGGGCGGCGGCGGCTCGGCCGATCTGCTCCTTCTGGGCGTTGGCCTTTTCCAGCTCCTGTAGCAGGGAGTAGCCCCCTTCTTCCCCGTCGGAGGGGTGGCCCAGCTCCAGCTCGGCCAGGTCCCGGCGCACCGTCATCTCCGACACCGCCAGCCGGGAGGCCAGGGTGCGGATAGGCAGCATCCCCTGGGCGGATATCATCTGCAGCAGAAGACTCTGCCGCTGTTCCTTTTTTGTCATAAAAACACCCCATTTGTTTCCGATCTTCTCTCAATTTATCATGTCTGCCGCGCTATGTAAATAGAAAATGGGTCAGCTTTTTGTGTGGCTTTCACAACTCTTTGTCAAACCGTTTCCTTTTTGTTGACGATTGTATTTTACCATGTTATGTTGTAAATAACAAATGTTATATTTTAAATATCATTTGTTTTTAATGCAGTCACGTCGGCCGGGCAGGAGCCTGCTTGCCCGGCGGCAGAACAGAGGAGGATATGAATGATGTCAACGCCACACAACACAGCTGAAAAGGGACAGATCGCCAGCACCGTTCTCATGCCGGGGGACCCCCTGCGCGCCAAGTACATTGCAGAGACCTACCTGGACAATGTGAGCGAGTTCAACCACGTGCGGGGGATGTTGGGCTTTACCGGCACCTACCAGGGCAAGCCGGTCTCGGTGATGGGCAGCGGGATGGGGATCCCCTCCATCGGCATCTACTCCTACGAGCTGTTTCACCACTACGGGGTGGACAATATCATCCGCCTGGGATCTTCCGGCTCCTATGTGGAGGGGCTCAACCTCTTTGACGTGGTGATGGCCACCGCTGCCTGGAGCGCCTCCACCTATGCCCTGGCGCAGAGCGGGTACGACAAGGACCTCACCTACCCCAGCACCCAGCTCAACGCCCAGCTCAAAGAGAGCGCCCAGCGCCTGGGAAAGGAGCTGGTGGAGGGGGTCGTCCACTCCAGCGACGTCTTCTACTACCACGGCGTCGACAAGGCTGCCTACATCGAAAAGCTCAACCGGGAGCACGGCTGCATCTGTATCGATATGGAGAGCTTTGCCCTCTTTCACAACGCCGCCCTCAACGGCAAGAGGGCCGCGACCCTGCTGACCATCTCCGACACCCTGAAGGGGGAGAAACAGTCCATCTCCTCGGCGGACCGGGAGCTGGCCCTCACCAACATGATGGAGATCGCCCTGGGCATTCTGTAAGGGATCGTCCCCGCAAGAGCTCCTGTCAAGAGCCCTTCCCCCTGAGCGGGGTAGGGCTCTTGACGCGCGTGGAGAGGGGGGCCCCTGGCCGAGGGAAGGCAACCGCTGAGGATTTTTTGCGGGAATGGCCGTCTTGTGTGAGGCGACCGCCCCGCCCACCTGCCCTGTCGAGGCGAGAGGGGAAGATGGATACTCCTCCTGGCACAAAATCCCCCTTTGAGGGGCGTGTTGCCCTTCCTGTGCGGCGGGATCGGGAGAGCGCTAGGGGGGAGGTTCCGGGCTAGAAGAAGACAGCTTGTTGGAACCTTTTGACAGGGACTGTTTGCCCCCCATCTGCCCTGCCGGGGCGAGGGGAAACGGGCTCGTTCCTTCCGGTGCACTCCTCCCTTTGGGACAGGCTGCTCCCCTTGTGCGGTGGGGCGGAAGAGATTTGGAGGGGGAAGAACTCCGCGCCAGAGGGGAGGTCGCTGCTGAGGTATCCTTGTGAGACTGACTGGCATGGCGGCGGCTGGAGTGTTTTGCGGGGCTGCCGCCTAGGGCAGGGGACGATTGCCCCGCCCATCTGTTTTGTCGGTACGAGGGGAGTCAGACACACTTCTTTCGGTGTAAAATCCCTTTTTGGGGTGTGCCGTCTCTCTGTGCGTTGGGGGAGTGAAAGAGCATTGGGGAGAGCCCCGGGCCAGGGCAGCGGCGACTGCCGGAACATTTTTGCGGGGCCACCTGTCTGGTGTGGGAGTGACGGCCCGCCCATCTGCCCCGTCGGGGCGAGGGGAGGCAGACACACTTCTTTTGGTGCAAACGCCCTTTTGGAGTGAGCTTTCCCCCTGTGCATTGGGGGGCGGAGGAGCGTTGGGAAGAAAAGAGCTCCGAGCCAAGGGGAAGGCAGCTGCCGGAGCATTTCCGAGGAGGTGGCCGCCAAGTGATGGGCAGTTCGCCGTCCATCTGCCTTGTCAGAATGAGAGGAGACAGGCACACTTCTCCCGGCGCAAAATTTCTTTTGAGGCGTGCTGCCCTCCTATGCGTTGGGAGCGGAGGAGCCCTTGAGAGGGAAGGGTCTCGGGCCAGAGCAGAAGGCAGCTGCCGGAGCGCTTTGCAGAGAGGCTGTCCTGGTGTGGGGCAACTGCTGTCCATCTGCTCTATCGGGCGAGAGAGGTGGGTCCGCTCTCCCCGGCTTATCTCTCCTTTTTTGAGAGCGCGCCGCCCTCCCTTGCGGCGGGAGAAAAGGGTTCCCTGATAAATTGACATCTGGCCATTGAGGGACGACAGATACAGGTGGTATGGCCCGTCCCCCTCATCCCCCTATTTAGCAGAAGGTCACCAACCGGATAAAATTCCCCCCCAGCGGGCGAGTCTGCACAGAGAGGAGGTGGAAAACAGCGTGAAAAAAGGAGAAAGGGCGATGGCCCTGGCCGCTGTGGCGGCCGGACTCTGCTGCCTGATCGGCGGGTCGCTTCTGGCGTCGCCCGGGAGTTTTGCCAAGGGCTTTTGGGAGGGGGCCGGCGGCACCCTGGCCATTGCCGGGGCGGCGGCGATGGTCTGGCAGTTTTTCGGGGCGCGGGCGAAATAGCGCCAGAAGGGGCAGCGCCCCGGCGGATCGTTTTCCGCCGGGGCGCTGTCTTTTCTCGATAGACGCTATTCCAAAAAGAGGGTGAGAAAGTCGACGAGGGCCTTCCAGGTGTGGGGGTACTCGTCTAAAATCATCCGGCGCAGCAAATCAGGGGTACAGGTCGCGCGGGAGTACGCCAAGCTTCCCCGCGCCCGTTCACCGAGGGCGATGTGGCCGGAGGCAAACCCGCCGATGGCCACCCGGTCAGCCAGGGCCGCGCCCCCCACCGCGTAGACGCCGATGGAGAGTCCGCCCAGGGAGACCACCCCCACCGCCAGCCCGCCGATGGCCAGCAGCCCTATCGCGACGCCGCCCAGGGCCAGCCCACCCAGAGCCAGCCCACCGAGGGCCAACAGCCCCAGGGAGAGCCCGCCGAGGGAGAAGAGCCCTGCCGAAAGTGCCCCCAGGGAGAAGAGGCCGGTGGCCAGATTGCCGATGGCCAGTATCCCCTTGGCCCGGCAGAGCCCCCACCCCAGGTGGATGTGCACCAGGGGCAACCCGAAGAGGGTCCGCTTGCTCTTGTACTCCCACTGGAAGCGGCGGGGGAAGGGGCCCACATCGTCGGCCGGAGGGGGCGACGGCTGGGGCTGTTTTTCCCCCTTGACCAGTTCGTCCAGACTGACGCCAAAGTAGTCGCTCAGGGCGACCAGATTGCCCACGTCGGGAGTGGAAGCGCCGGACTCCCACTTCTGCACCGCCTGGCGGGAGACCCCCAGGATCTCGGCCAGCTCCTCCTGCGAGAGTTGGCGGCCCCTGCGCAGGGCGTACAGCTTTTCAGATATGTCCATCGATTTCATCCACCTTGTTCATTGGTTTGCCGGGTGCTGTCGCCGCGGCTGTCTCCACCATAGGGGAAAAGCCCCCTCTCCTTCCACCAACCGGGGGAGGCAATTTTGACAACCGCTGGTTGCAACCGCATGGCGGCGCGGTTTTTTAGGAGAAGGTCCCGCCATTTCAGTATACCCCATCTGCGCGGGGAATCAAGGGGGGAAGGGGAGGGTCCCCCTTTTTTGATAGGGGGAAGGGCGGGCTGCCCATTGGCGGAAAGGCATCTGTGGGGAGGGCGGCAGCTGGCTGCCAAGCGAGGTGCCCTTGCCGGCAGCGCTTTAGCGGCAAGGGGCGCCCAAAGGAAAGACAGAAAAAAGCCGCCCCTTTTGGGGGCGGCTTTTTGAAGAAGGGGGGGAGAGGGATTCACCCCTCGATCTCCCGGCGGTGTTGCAGGTGGATGCCGATGTGCCCCACCCCCAAGACCAGGGCGGCCAACACCATCCAGACCACCCGGCCGTAGATGCCCAGGGCGAGGAAGGCCAGTACCGGCAGGGTCGCCCCGGCCACCGGGACGCCCAGCAGCGGGCGGTAGAAGTCCCGCAGGGTGCGCCCACTGCGAAAGTAGCGCACCCACCAGAACTCGTAGGCCATCATCAGGGCGAGGGAGAGGGCCAGCCAGAGGCTGCGGGGGGAGAGGGGGCGCAGGTTGAAGTCGGAAAAGACCAGGGCGCAGCAGGTGACGCCGGCTTCCCCTATCCGCTCCAGGGCCACCAGCAGCCGGTTCTCCCCGGCGGCGATGTAGCCGGTGGGCTGGCGCTTGACCCAGTACAGGTTGGGGACGAAGAGCATTGCCAGCCAGAGCAGGCCGATGTAGGAAAAGCCCAGGTGTCCCATACCAATTCCCCCTTTCTGCCGCCCAGGCGGCTATTTCTTGAGGACGGCCCGCCGGGTCAGCAGCCAGCCGCAGAAGGTGAGGAGCAGCGCCAGCACCATGGCGGTGCCCATGGCGGGCCAGGCGCTGTGAGAGGTGATCCCCAGAATGGCCGCAAAGAAGCGGATCACACTGCCGGTAAAGGACTGGGGCAGGGTCGGCCACAGAAGGGAGAGGAGGACCACCAGCAGCCAGGGGATGATCCAGAGGGTCATCCGCAGGAGTTTGTTCATCCGGTAGAAGAGGGCGCTGATGAAAAAGCCGACCAGGTAGATGGAGAAGCCCAGCACCGCCAGGAAGAGGAAGCTCATCAGCAGGGTGAGGGCCTCTTTGCCCGCGCTCTGGGCGACGATGGCGATGCCGTCCGGGCCAAAGACCAGCCGCTCCCGCTCAAAGCAGAGGGTGTACAGGGTGGGCATGGGGTAGAAGAGGCTGATGAGGCGGTTGATGACGATCATCACCGCCGCCGAACCGATGGACGGCAGCAGCCCGCTGAGGGCGGTGCCCAGGAAGAAGTCCCGGCGGGAGATGTTGTTGGCCATGGCGAAGAAAAAGTTGTAGCGAAAGCCCACCACCCCGCAGACAAAGAGGAAGATGAGGATGGCCAGGTCGCTGCCGACGGTGTTCCCCCCGGGGATCAGGTAGGAGAGCAGGGCGTTGAGGAGGACGAAGGCGGTGTAGATGGAGAAGAAGATGGCCGTGGGCCGCAGGGAGTCGGACAGATTGTACCGCATGACGGTGAGGGTGTGTTTCATTACAGTGTACCTCCTTTGCCCTGGGTCAGGTGGATGAAGAGATCTTGCAGTTTGGGTCGCATCAGGGTCAGGTTCAGCCGGTCGGCCTGCTGGCGGTCGGCCGGGCCGGCCACCGTGGCCGAGAGGTAGGGGCCCATCCGCTCGGTGTGGACGACTTCTCGCCCGGAGAGGTAGCCCATCACCTCGCCCTCGGCGCCGGAGACGCAGTGGTAGCGCTCCAGCAGCCCGTCCACGCTCTCACTTGCCAGCACCCGGCAGTCCTCCAGAATGATCACTGACTCCAGCAGGTCGGAGATCTCCTCGATGATGTGGGTCGAGAGGACCACCGTGCAGCCTTTCTCCCCATAGAGGGAGAGCACCTCTTTGTAAAACAGGCTGCGGTGTCCCGCGTCCAGTCCCAGCACCGGCTCGTCGAAGATGAGCACCTCGGCGCCGGAGGAGAGGGTGACGATCAGCTTGACGATGGAGGCGTAGCCGGTGGAGAGGGACTTGATCCGCTTTTTGGGGTCGAGACCGAAGGCGGCGGTGAGCCGGTCGGCCCGGGCCCGGTCGAAGTGGGGGTAGAAGTCGGCCGTCCAGCGGTAGAGCTCGGCCACCCGCATGTTCTCGGGGTAGAGGGCGGCCTCGCTCATGCAGTAGATTTTGCGCAGGGGGTCCCCGGGTCCGCCCACGGGGACCCCGTCCACCGCGATCTCCCCCCGGTCGGGGAAGATGCGCCGGGTGATCAGGTTGAGCAGGGTGGATTTGCCCACCCCGTTGCGCCCCAACAGGCCGTAGATGCGTCCCTCTTCAAAGGTCAGGTCGATGTCTCTGAGCACTTCGGTCTTGCCGTAGCTCTTGCAGAGGCCGTGAATTGCAATGGTTGCCATAATCAGACTCTCTCCTCTCTCTTTCAGCCGCGGTCGGCTTTGGCGCGCTGCAACAGGGCGATGACGTCGTCCACGCTGATTTGCAGCTTTTCGGCCTCTTTGAGCAGGGCGCTCACATAGGTGCCGTAAAAGTCCTCTCTCCTCTTGGCCAGGAGGATCTCCCTGGCCCCCTCTTTGACAAACATTCCCACGCCTCTTCTCTTGTATAAAATTCCCTGTTCCACAAGGAGGTTATACCCCTTGGCCACGGTGGCGGGATTGACCTTGTAGCCCACCGAGATCTCGGTGGTGGAGGGGATCTGTCCCTCTTCCGGCAACACCCCCAGGACGATGTCGTCCTCGATGGAGCGGGTGATCTGCTGATAGATGGGCAGATCGCTGCCAAAGTCCAGGTGCACGGCGATCCCTCCCTCTTGTTATTTAGTTAATTACTTGTGTAACTAACTATATAACTTTGCGCTCCCTTTGTCAACTGTTTTCTTCCTGAAATTTTGGTCGGGGGGTGGCAGACAAAAAAATCCCCCGCCCGGAAGGGCAGGGGAGAGGGGGCGGAAGGGGTCACAGCTTGACGAACTTGTCGGCCCCCTGGTGGCAGATGGGGCAGACAAAGTCGGGGGGCAGGGTCTCCGACTCGAGGATGTAGCCGCAGACAGTGCAGCGCCAGCCCGTGACGGCGGGCTGGGCGGCCGCCTCTCCCTTGTAGGAGGGGGCGTTTTTGGGGGTGCCGCCCTTTTTGACGGTCTGGTAATAGGTGTAGGTGAGCACCTCGTCCTGGCTCAGGGTCTCGGCCTCCTCCGCCTCGCCGATAAAGAGGATGTGGGTGCCCAGGTCCAGCTGGTCGATGACCTTGCAGCTGACAAAGGCGGCGGCGCTCTCGGTCACGTAGGGGATGCCCGCCCTGTCCCGGGCGTGGGGGGTGGCGGCAAACTTGTCCTCGTCGGCGCTGGAGCGAAAGCCAAAGCGCCCGATGAGGTCCATGCTGGCCTCCTGCAACAGCGAGGTGGCGGCAAACCGCCCCGACTTGGCGATGATCTGGGTGGTGAAGTTGTCCTTACTCACCGCCACCGCCACCTTGACGGGCTCGGCCGTCACCTGGGTGAGGGTGTTGACGACGCAGCCGGCCGCCTTTCCCTCAAACTCGCTGGAGAGGATGTAGAGCCCATAGGTGAGTTTGTAAAATGCTTTTAAGTCCATACCTGCGCCTCCATTATGACAATAATAGGAATCATTCCTGTTTCTGGTATTAACTATACTATGTTTATCCAAGAAATGCAAGGGGTTTTGCAAAAAAGAGGGGAGAGACAGACATCCCCCCTTCCAGGATAGGCCGCCGGGGGGCAATTTATGAGGGGGGCGGACCGATCGGCGCAAAAAAACCGCCCAGCAGGTGCGGGCGGTCTTGGAAAATCAGCCCTTGCGGGCCTCTTTGAATTTGACGTAGCCGAAGAAGGGGTTGTACTCGATGTGTTCGGCCTTTTCCCCCTGCACAAAGAACTGCGCCTGGTAGTAGAGGGGGATGATGCAGCCGGTGTGGAGGACGACCTCCTCCAGCTGCTTGCAGAGGGCCTCCTTCTCGGCGGTGGAGGTGGCGTTGTTGATCTGCTCCAGCAGATTGTCCACCGTCGGGTCGGAGAGGCGGGGCAGGTTCCACTCGCTGCCGGTGGCAAAGTCGCCCAGGTAGGCCTCGACGCTGTTCTGGGTGGAGGTCACCGGCATCAGAGCGATGTCGAAGTTGCCGGCATCCACCAGGGCCTCCACCTCCGACAGGGGCTGGGCGGCAGCCTGGACGGGGAAGAAGTTCAAATCCCGCTGCCAGAGCTGCATCAGCTCGCTGAGATAGCCCTCGCTCCCCTCGGGGCAGAGGACGGTGAGGGACTCGGGACGGTCTTTGCCCAGGGCCGCCAGCCCCTGGGAGAAGAGCTGCTTGGCCGTCGCCGCGTTGGGGGCCTCGATGACGGTGGCCCCGGCGTACTCCCGAAAGGACTGGCCCATCATGGTGACGCTGGGGGGCACCAGGCCGCCGGCCACCTTCAGGTAGTCGGGCAGCAGGTCTTTGATGGCGCTGGTGTCGGTGGCCAGCATCAGCCCGCGGCGAACGGACTGGTTTTGCAGCATCCCCCGCTGGGTGTTGAGCACCAGACACCAGGTGGTGTTGTCGTAGGTGAGGGCCCGCTCGGCCAGCTTGCCCCCCGGGTGTTCCCGGTACAGGAAGCAGTCGCTCTTGCCGCTCTCAAAGCGGGCCTTGCGCTCGCCGTAGCCCCCCTCCACCGAGAGCAGCACGCTCCCCGCCACCACCGGCGAGTCGGACTTGTAGGTGCTGTTGGCCTTTAAGAAGAGGTAGTTGGCGTCCTCGTTGTCGATCCAGGTGTCCAGCAGGAAGGGCCCGTTGGAGAGCAGGTCTTTGCTGCTGAGGCCGTAGCCGCCCTTGGTCCCCTCGAAGAAGGCCTGGTTGCAGGGGAAGGCCGCCGGGGTGGTGAGCAGGTCGGTGAAGAAGGGGTCGCTGTGCCAGAGGTCGATGACCAGGGTGCGCTCGTCCACCGCCTTGACCCCCAGCCCTTCCAGCGAACCGGTGCCCTCGTAGTAGGCGCGGCTGCCGGAGATGGAGAAGAAATCCCCCGCGTAGGGCGAGCGGGTGGCCTTGTCGAACAGGCGCTGGAAGGCAAAGGCGAAGTCGTAGGCGGTTACCGGGGTGCCGTCGGACCAGGTGGCGTCGGCGCGCAGGGTGAACCGGTAGCGCTTTTCGCTGTTTTCGGTGGTGTAGGATTCGGCCACCCCGGGCACGATCTCCCCGCTGGAGGTCTTGACCAGCAGCCCCTCGAAGATGTTCCCCACCACCGTGAGGGAGGCGCTGTCACTGGCCAGTTGGGGGTCGAGGTTTTCGGGGTTTTGCTCCAGATCGTAGACGATCTTTTTCCCCCCGCCCCGGTTGCCGCAGGCTGTCAGCGACAGGCAGAGGGCGGCGGACAGCAGGGCGGCCGTCCACCGTTGCAGCCCCTTTTTGAGCGCCCTCACAGCAGGTGGATGCCGTGGCGCGCGCAGGCGGCCACGTCCTCCTCCGGCCAGACGCTGGCCTGCACCTCGCCGATGTGGGCCTTTTGCAGAAGCAGCATGCAGATGCGGGACTGGCCGATCCCCCCGCCGATGGTCAGGGGCAGGGTCTCGTCGATGAGCATCCGGTGGAAGGGGAACTTCACCCGGTCGGTGGCCTTTCGCTCGGCCAGCTGGTAGAGGAGGGCCTCCCTGTCCACCCGAATGCCCATGGAGGAGATCTCCAGCGCCCGCTCCAACAGCGGGTACCAGACCAGGATGTCCCCGTTGAGGGACCAGTCGTCGTAGTCGGGGGCGCGGCCGTCGTGGGGCTCGCCCCCCCGCAGCTTGCCGCCGATCTGCTGCAAAAAGACCAGCTTCTTCTCCCGGCAGATCAGGTCCTCCCGCTCCTTGGGGGTGCGATCGGGCCAGCGGTCTTCCAGCTCCTGGGTGGTGACAAAGGCGATTTCGCTGGCGATCACCGGCTCCACCTGGGGAAAGGCCTCGCAGAGTTTTTGCTGGGTGGTGTAGAGGGCGTCCACGATCTGGTTGACTGTCTCCCGGAGGGTGTACTCGTTGCGGGTCTGGCGGGTGATGACCTTCTCCCAGTCCCACTGGTCGACGTAGACCGAGTGCAGGTTGTCCAGCACCTCGTCCCGGCGGATGGCGTTCATGTCGGTGTAGAGGCCGGCGTCCGGCCCAAATCCGTATTTTTTGAGGGCCACCCGCTTCCACTTGGCCAGGGAGTGGACGATCTCCACGTCCGACCCGGCGTCGCGGATGTCAAAGGAGACGGGGCGCTCCACCCCGTTCAGGTTGTCGTTGAGGCCGCTGTCCTGGGTGACGAAGAGGGGGGCCGAGACCCGGGTCAGGTTGAGGTTTTGCGCCAGCTCCCGCTCAAAGGTGTCTTTGATCAGCTTGATGGCCACCTGGGTCTCCATCACCGAGAGGGGGGCGCAGTACCCCTCGGGAAAGATGAGGGCTTGTACAGACATGGGCATTCTCCTTTTTATAGGGACAGGGGTCGGCTGCCCGGCAAACAAGTTGCACAGGAACGGCCCTTGATATTTGTGACATTTATGGATAAAAATATCATACCATCCCCACCCGCCGATTTCAACCGCAACCGGCGCTCTTTTGCCCTTTTTCGGGGGATTTGGTTGCCTTTGGCAGGGGGAAAACGTATAATAAAAATATCTGTGGGCAGCGCGCCGCGGGTCTGGCCCCGCCGGCTGCCGAAAATCGCGTGCAAACGGGCCGGGAGCCGGGGCGGATCGTCCGCACCGGCGATTGCCGTGCGCCCGGACGGGCCAGAATCAATGCAGGGGGGATTTGCCGATGAAGAGCAAAGCAGCGCTTTTTTTTGAAGAGATGAAGGGGAAGACCGTCTCCTTCGTGGGGGCCGGGGTCAGTCATTTTGACTGCATCCGCCTGTTTCGCGAGAAGGGGATCCGGGTGCTGGTGCGCGACCGCGCCGACCGAGAAAAGATGGGGGAGACCGCCGACCGGCTCGAGGCCATGGGGGTCTCCCTGATCCTGGGGGAAGACTACTTGAAAGACATCCGCGAGGACGTTCTCTTTCGCACCCCCGGCATGAAGTTTTACACCCCCGAGCTCACCGAGGCCCGGGCCCGCGGGGTGGCGGTCACCTCTGAGATGGAGGTGTTCTTCGCCCTCTGCCCCTGCACGATCATCGGGGTCACCGGCAGCGACGGCAAGACCACCAGCACCACCATCCTCTCGGAGTTTTTGAAGGCCGAGGGGAAGACTGTCCACCTGGGGGGGAACATCGGCCGGGCCCTGCTGCCCATCGTCGAGGAGATCGCCCCCGAGGACTTCGCGGTGGTGGAGCTCTCCAGCTTCCAGCTGATCTCCATGCGTCAGAGCCCGGACATCGCCCTCATTACCAATGTGGCCCCCAACCACCTGGATATGCACAAGGACATGGCCGAGTATGTGGACGCCAAGCGCAACCTCTACCTCCACCAGGGGGCCTTCTCCAAGACGGTGCTCAATTTTCACAACGACATCACCCGCTCCTTCGCCGAGGGGGTGCGGGGGGACCTCTACTGGTTTGACCGCTTTGCCCCGGTGGCGCGGGGGGCCTTTTTAAGCGAAGAGGGCGTGCTCTGCATGGCCGACGGGGCGGGGGTGCACCCCCTCTTCCACAAGTCGGAGATCCGCATCCCCGGGGAGCACAACGTGGAAAATTACCTGGGGGCCATCGCCGCCGCCTGGGGCCTTGTCTCCCCCGAGGCGATGCGGAAGGTGGCCGCGGCCTTCGGCGGGGTGGAGCACCGCATCGAATTTGTGCGGGAACTGGACGGGGTGCGCTACTACAACGACTCCATCGCCAGCAGCCCCACCCGCTCCATCGCCGGGCTGCGCTCCTTTGACCGGCGGATCATCATGATCGCCGGGGGGTACGACAAGAAGATCCCCTATGAGCCCCTGGGGCCGGTGGTGGCCGAGCGGGTCAAGGTGCTGGTGCTGATGGGCGCCACCGCCGAAAAAATCGAGGCGGCGGTCACCGGCTGCCCCGCATACGACCCCCAAAAACTGCAGATCCTGCACGCCGCCGACATGGCGGAGGCGGTGGCCAAGGCGCGGGCAGCCGCCCAGCCGGGGGACATCGTCAGCCTCAGCCCGGCCTCGGCCAGCTTTGACCTCTACAAGAATTTCGAGGTGCGGGGCAACCACTACAAGGACATTGTCAACGCCCTCTAGGGCGCCGGAAGGGAGAGAGAAGATGGACACGTTTGAACTGCTGAAGGCCCTCTGCGACGCCGACGGTCCCGCCGGGGACGAGGTGCGGGCGGCCGACTGGGCGGCAAACTGGCTGGCCGACTGCTGCGGCCCGGTGGAGCGCAGCCCCCTGGGCAGCGTATGCTGCACCGTCGTGCCCCCGCAGGAGGGCAGGCCCCACCTGCTGCTGGACGCCCATCTCGACGAGGTGGGCTTCATCGTCACCCACATCGACGAGGACGGCTTTGTCAAGATCGCCCCGGTGGGGGGGATCGACCACCGGCTCCTCCTCTCGGCGCGGCTGAGCATCCTGGGGCGGGAGGAGGTGCCGGCGGTGGTCAGCTGCCTGGCGCCCCATCTCTCCGCGATGGAGGGGTTCAAAAAGACCCCTCCTGTGGACAAGCTCTACCTGGACACCGGCTTTGGGAAGGAGGAGCTGGAGCGGCTGGTCGCCCCCGGCGACCGGGTCTGCTACCGGGCCCCCCTGCGGCGGCTGCTGGGCGGCCGGGTCACCGGCAAGGCGCTGGACGACCGGGCCGGCTGCGCTGCCGTCTGCCTGGCGGCCAAGGCCATCAAGGAGGCGGGCTTTGCCGGCTGCGGGGTCACCGCCCTCCTCTCCACCCGGGAGGAGGTGGGCGGCCAGGGGGCGGCCACGGCGGCCTTCCTCGCCGCCCCCACCCACTGCGTGGCGGTGGATGTCTCCTTCGCCCTCTCTCCCGGCTGTGACGCCGCCGACTGCGGCGAGCTGGGAGCGGGGCCGATGATCGGCTATGCCCCCACCCTGGACAGGGGGATGTACCGGGCCCTCTGCCGCGCGGCGGAGGGGGAGGGCATCCCCTTCCAGCGGGAGATCATGGCCGGGCGCACCGGCACCAATGCCGACGGGGTGTCGGTTGCCGGGGGCGGGGTGCGCTGTGTCACCCTCTCCATCCCCCAGCGGTACATGCACACCCCGGCCGAGGTCTGCGACCTGGCGGACATTGAGAACACCGCCGCCCTGCTGGCGGCCTATGTGAAAGGGGGCGAGTGGTCGTGCTGAACACCCTCAAACAGCTCTGCGCCCTGGACGGCGCGTCCGGCAGCGAAGAGCAGGTGCGCTATTTCGTCACCGACCGCTTGAGCGAGATGGGGCTTTCCTACCAGGTGGACGCCCTGGGCAGCGTGATCGTCGAGAAGAAGGGGGCCCGCACCCCCGCGCAAAAGCGGATGGTCTGCGCCCACATGGACGAGGTGGCGCTGATCGTCACCGACGTCGACGGGGAGGGCTATCTCCGCTTTGACTGTGTCGGCGGGATCGACGAAAAGGTGCTCCCCGGCAAGGCGGTGCGGGTGAACGACCTCGCCGGGGTCATCGGCGCGGTGCCCATCCACCTGCAAAAGGCGGAGGAGCGGGAGGGGGAGATCCCCCTGCGCCAGCTGCGCATCGACATCGGCGCCGCCAGCCGCGAGGAGGCGGCCCAGCGGGTGCAGCTGGGGGACATCGCCTATTTCGACACCCCCTTTACCCCCCTGGGCGAGGGGCGGATCGCCGCCAAGGCCATTGACGACCGGGCGGGGGTCGCCATCCTGCTGGCGCTGCTCAAACAGCCCCTGCAAAACGACTGCACCTTTGTCTTTACCACCCAGGAGGAGGTGGGCTGCCGGGGCGCCCAGGCGGCGGCCTACACCGTGGCCCCCGACGTGGCCCTGGTGCTGGAAGCCACCACCGCGGCCGACAACCTGGGCCTGCCCGAGGGGCAGCGGGTCTGCACCCTGGGCGGGGGCGCGGTGGTCGGCCCCATGGACCGGGGGACCATCTACGATCGGGAACTCCTGCAGCTGGCCCGCCGGATCGCAGAGGAGCGCGCGATCCCGATCCAGCAAAAGCAGGGGGTGTTCGGCGGCAACGACGCCGGGCAGATCCACCGCAGCCGGGGCGGGGTCAAGACCCTGGCCCTCTCGGTCCCCTGCCGCAACCTGCACACCGCCAGCTGCGTGGCCAGCGCCGCCGACATCCACGCCGTCTACGAACTGGCCAAGGGGCTCATCGATGCCGTCGATTGACCCCCTGGCCCCCGGCGGCGCCCTCCCCCTGAAGGGGCGGGAGGGCTCGTTGACCGCCGTCAAGCTGGCCGCCCTCTACCGGGTGTGGGAACCGGCCCTGGGGGCGCGATTTTATCGTTTTTCGGGCGGAGGGGCCCTCTGCACCCTGGGGGAACAGGCGACGGTCTGTCTGGCGGATGCCGGGCAGTGGCCCCAGGCGGAGGAGTTCCTCCGCTTTTGCGGGGTGCGCCGCTACCTGGTCGACCTGCCTGTCGGGGGGGAGGAGCGGCGGGTGCTCGCGCGGAGGGGCGACCCGCCGCCGAGGGCCCGCCCCTGGCCGAGGTATCGGCCCTGCTGGCCCGGTGGGACGCGGCCTTTGGCGGCCCCGCCTTCTACGGCGAACTGTCCCACCGGCTGCGCCACGGGGCCGCCCTGCTGGCGGGGGTGCGGGCGGACGGGGCGCTGCGGGCCACCGCCGGGGTCTACGCCCTGGACCCCGTCTCCCGCCAAGGGGTGATCGAGCAGGTCTACACCCAGCCGCAGTACCGGGGCCGGGGCTTGGCTGCCCGGGCGCTGGCCGATCTGCGGGCCGCCCTGCCCGGCTACCGGCTGCTCCTCTGCTGTGCGCCGGAGCGGGTGTCGTTTTATCAATCCCAGGGCTTCACGCCCTGTCAAAGTACATGGGAGGGAATCATACAGTGACAGCATTTTTCCATTTTTCCGAGCGGGTCGAGGTCCTTGCAGAGGCCGCCGAAAAGCGGTGCCGGGGGGCCTTTGACCGCATCGAGGAGATACAGGCCTACAACCAGCAGAAGATCCTCCACGCCTTTCAGGAGCAGCGCATCGGCGGCTCCCACCTGACCGACACCACCGGCTACGGTTACGACGACCGGGGCCGGGACGCCCTGGACCAGGTCTTTGCCACCGCCGTGGGGGCGGAAGACGCCCTCTTTCGCGCCGGCTTTGCCTCGGGCACCCACGCCATCACCGTCGCCCTCTTCGGGGTGCTGCGCCCCGGCGACGTGATGCTCTCGGTCTCCGGCAAGCCCTACGACACCTTGGAAGAGGTCATCGGCCTGCGGGGGGAGGACAACGGCTCCCTGAAGGACTTTGGGGTGGAGTACCGCCAGCTGGAACTGCGGGAGGACGGCCGCTTCGACCTGCCCGCCATCGCCGCGGCCTGCAGGGGGGTCAAGCTCTGCTACATACAGCGCTCCCGCGGGTACAGCCTGCGTCCCTCCTTCACGGTGGAGGAGATCGCGGAGGTCTGCCGCGCCGCCAAAGAGGCCAACCCCGACTGCATCGTCATGGTGGACAACTGCTACGGCGAGTTCTCCCAGAAGGTCGAGCCGGTGCAGGTGGGGGCCGACATCATGATGGGCTCCCTCATCAAAAACGCCGGCGGGGGGATCGCCCAGTCGGGCGGCTATATCGCCGGCCGCCACGACCTGGTGGAGCTCTGCGCCTACCGGCTCACCTCCCCGGGGACAGGGCGGGAGCTGGGCTGCTCCCTGGGGCAGAACCGCGCCCTCTACATGGGGCTGTTTCACGCCCCCACCGTCACCGGCGAGGCCATGAAGGTCTCCTGCTTTGCAAACGCCCTCTTCGAGGAGCTGGGCTACCAGGTCTACCCGGCGGTGGACGACACCCGGGCCGACATCATCTCGGCCATCTGCCTGCAGGACAAAGAGCGGCTCTGCGCCTTCTGCCGGGGCATTCAGGCCGGGGCGCCGGTGGACTCCTTTGTCACCCCCGAGCCCTGCCCCATGCCCGGGTACGAGGATGAGGTGATCATGGCGGCGGGGGCCTTCACCATGGGCTCCTCCATCGAGCTGTCGGCCGACGCCCCCATCCGCGAGCCCTTTGCCGTCTGGTTCCAGGGCGGGCTCAACTACGCCACCGGGAAGATCGGCATACTCAAGGCAGCGGAAGAGGTGCTGAAAGTCAATGGGCAAACCGCCTAAGGTTGTGGCCGATGTGGAAAGGGCTTTGGGCAGAATCTGAAAACGCACAAATTTCCTAAAAAAATTACAAAAACCCCTTGCCAAAGCCGGGCGAGCGCGCTATAATAACAAACGTACTCGCGGATGTGGCGGAATTGGCAGACGCGCTAGATTCAGGTTCTAGTGGTAGCAATACTGTATGGGTTCAAGTCCCTTCATCCGCACCAAAAGAGAAGCCTCAGAAATCGCATTGTTAAGCGGTTTCCGGGGCTTTTCCTTTTTGTGTATGACAGGCGTTTTCTGTTTCATTGGTTCACGCTTGAACTCGACGACTTTTGACGACTTTTGAACGGGGTTTTCGATTGCCGCCCTCAGGTCTTCCCTCCATAAATGGGCGCAGTGTTTTTGGGGGACACGTTGCTGCTTTGTCCCATCAGTCGGGCGATTGCCATGTCATCTGCCCCTCTTGAAATAGGTTGAAGAGGGATGTCGCATTTTATTGAAGGTGGGGGGGAGACCAGCCTTACCCTGTACTCTCATCACCCGCCGACTGCGTTTTGGGCCCAGGCATTGGATCCCTGGTTGGAAGTCACCTGTTCGGCTGCCCCCGGCAACCAAAGTGGAGGGAGTCGTCCAGCCGGATAGGGGAGAGTGCCATGGCCTTTTCCTCTATACAAATAGGGCTTCCGTTCTTTAAAACGGGCTGCAGCTGACAGAACGGGCCTTTGTTTCCGTCTGCACTCTGTATCTGTCTTGACTTCGCCCTCGCCCTCTTGCGGGTGGAAGGCCCCCGGTCCCAGCGCCTGCGAGCGCGGGGAGAGGGGCGCACATTCCGCCGGGGTGGGATTTTGCGCAGGGAGAGGGGGCTTTCTCCCGCCCTGGCGTTTAAAAAGTGGAGAGACCGTCCACCTGCTAAAGACGACGGGACGGCAGGAAAACAAAAGAGGGGGAGCCCATCCCGTGGGCTCCCCCTCTTTTGTTTGGTTACTTTGCCTAGTTTTTCCCTTTGCGCCGGAAGAGCCCGCCCAATTTTTTGGCCAGGGAGCCGCCGCCGGCTCCCTTTTTCAGCTCTTCAGCCGCCTGGCTGCTGCCGTTGTCGGCGGCCTTTTGCAGCCAGTACTGGGCCCACTGCTGGCTGTCCGGCTGAGACGCCTCATCCCGGTACCACAGCCCCAGCCAGAGCATGGCCTCCTCGTCGCCGTCCTCCGCCGCCCGGGTGTAGAGTTCGGCGGCCTTCTGCCGGTCCACCGGCACCCCGACGCCCTGGGTGTAACAGCGGGCCAGGTCGGTCACTGCGGGGGAGAAGCCCATCTCCATCGAGCGGGTGTAGCAGGCCACCGCCTGTGCGGGGTCGCGCTCGACCCCCAGCCCGTCGCGGTAGCAGTCCCCCAGCAGGTCGATGGCGCGAGAACTGCCGTTGTCGGCGGCCTTTTGCAGCCAGGGAATGGCCTGGGCCGGGTCCCTGGCCACCCCGATGCCCCGCAGGTAGCAGTACCCCAGGTTGCACTGGGCGGCCACGCTCCCCAGGTCGGCGGCTTGGCGGTAGTACTCCGCCGCTTTGGCCTTGTCCATCTGCACGCCCCGCCCGTTTTCATAGCAGAGTCCCAGGTCGCAGACAGCGGTGGCGTACCCCTGGTCGGCTGCCTGGCGGTAGAGTTCCACCGCCTTGCCCTTGTCCACGGCGACGCCGTCCCCGTTGAGGTAGCAGTCCCCCAGCAGGTCGAGGGCGCGGGGATAGCCGCGGCCGGCTGCCCGCTCCAGCCAGAGGACGGCCTCGGCGGCGTTCGCCTCGCAGCCGAGGCCCCGCAGGTAGCAAAAACCCGCGTTGGTCTGGGCGGCCAGGTTGCCCAGCTCCCCGCTCTGCAGGTAGAGCTGCAGGGCCCGGGTCTTGTCCATCTCCACCCCGGTGCCGTTTTCATAGCAAAGGCCCAGGTCGCACAGGGCCACCGAGTAGTTTCGCTCTGCCGCCTGGCGGTAGTAGTCGGCGCCCCTCTGTTCGTCCTTTTCCACCCCGTCGCCGTAGAGGTAGCAGTCCCCCAACAGGTCGAGGGCACGGGGGTGGCCCTGCTCTGCCGCCTGCTCCAGCCAGGGGATGGCCTTGGCGGCGTCCGTCTCGCAGCCGATGCCCCGCAGGTAGCAGTAGCCCAGGTTGCACTGGGCGGCGGCGTTGCCGAGTTCGCCCGAGCGGGTGTAGTACTCCACCGCCTTGGCCTCGTCCTTTTCCACCCCGTCGCCCATCTCGTAGCACAGCCCCAGATCGCAGAGGGCGGGGGCGTAGTTCATCTCCGCGGCCTGGGCGTAGCGGCTTGCCGCCTCGGCGGCGTCCTGTGCCACCCCTCTGCCGTCGCGGTAGCAGCCGGCCAGCAGGGCGATGGCCCGGGGATAGCCGTCCTGGGCCGCCTTCTCCAACCACTCGACGGCCTTTTGCTCGTCCACCTCGCAGCCAATGCCCTCCAGATAGCAGTAGCCCAGGTTGCACTGGGCGGGTACATAGCCCCGCTCGGCGGCCTGCAGGTAGTAGGAGACCGCCTGGGCCTTGTCCATCTCCACCCCGTCGCCGTTTTCATAGCAGAGCCCCAGGTCGCACAGGGCGGTCAGGTAGCCCAGATCGGCGGCCTTGCGGTAGCAGGCCACCCCCTGCGCGGGGTCCTTTTCCACCCCGTCGCCGTAGAGATAGCAGTCCCCCAACAGGTCGAGGGCGCGGGGATAGTCCTGCTCGGCGGCCTTCTGCAGCCAGGGGACGGCCTTGGCGGCGTCCGCCTCGCAGCCGATGCCCCGCAGATAGCAGTAGCCCAGGTTGCACTGGGACGGGGCGTGCCCCAGTTCCCCCGCCTTGGTGTAGAGTTCGACGGCCCGGGGCTGGTCCTGCTCCACCCCTTCGCCCATCTCGTAGCAGAGCCCCAGGTCGCAGAGGGAGGGGGGATAGTCCAGCGCGCTGGCCTTTTCAAAGTAGCCGGCGGCCCGCGCCAAGTCCTGCTCGACGCCGTTTCCATCCCGGTAGCAGCTCCCCAGCAGCCCCAGGGCGCGGGGGTGTTCCTGCTCGGCGGCCTTTTCCAGCCAGGGGATGGCGGCCTGGGGGTCTGCCTCGCAGCCCACCCCCACCAGGTAGCAGAAAGCCAGGTTGCACTGGCCGGGGGCGTACCCCTGCTCGGCCGACTTTAGGTACTCGGCCACCGCGGCTTCGGCGTCCTTCTCCATCCCCAGGCCCAGCTCCAGGCAGAGCCCCAGGTTGTAGTTGGCGGGGGGGTGCCCCTGCTGGGCGGCCTGACGGTAGCACTCCGCCGCCTGGACCTGGTCCTCCTCCATCCCGATGCCGTGGAAGTGGCAGTCCCCCAGGATGTTCAGCGCCCGGGGAAAGCCCTGGTCGGCGGCCTTTTGCAGCCACTGCACCGCGGCGGCCTCGTCCTTTTCCACCCCGATCTCGTTGAGGTAGCAGACGGCCAGGTTGCACTGGGCGGGGGCGTAGTCCTGGTCGGCGGCCCGCCGGTAGAGCTGGGCGGCGTGGACCTTGTCCATCTCCACCCCGGTGCCGAACTCATAGCAGAGCCCCAGGTCGCAGACGGCGGGGGCATACTCCTGCTCCGCCGCCATCTGGTAGAGGCGCACGGCCTGCTCCTCGTCCTTCTCCACCTGTCCGCCGGCCTCGTAAAAGCCGCCCAGGATGCTCTGGGCGCGGGGGTTTTCCTGGGCCACGGCCCGCTCCAGCCACTCCATCCCCAGGGCGTCGTCCTTCTCCACCCCGATGCCGTTGAAGTAGCAGACAGCCAGGTTGCACTGGGCGGGAGCATAGTCCTGGTCGGCGGCCAACTGGTAGAGGCGCACGGCCTGTTCCTCGTCCTTCTCCACATGGGCGCCGTTTTCAAAAAAGCTGCCCAGAATGGTCTGGGCCCGGGGGTGGTTTTGGGAGACCGACTTTTCCAGCCACTCCATCCCCAGGGCGTCGTCCTTCTCCACCCCGATGCCGTTGAAGTAGCAGACGGCCAGGTTGCACTGGGCGGGGGCATAGTCCTGGTCGGCGGCCTGGCGGTACCACTCGGCCGCGGCCCTGGGGTCGCGCTCGGTGCCGTCGGCGTTTTCATAGCAGAGCCCCAACTCGCACTGGGCCGAACAGCTGTCCTGCTCGGCGGCCTGGGTGAGGAGTTCCAGCCCCTTTTTCTCGTCCTTCTCCACGCCGCGGCCCTCGAAATAGCAGCGGGCCAGGGCCTCGATGGCCCGCAGGTCCCCCACCTCGGCGGCCTGGCTGAACCAGTAGACCGCCTTTTCAAAGTCGGCCTCCACCCCGTCGCCGCTGGCGTAGTGCTCGCCCAGGTCGTATTGGACCGAGGTGTCGCCCAGCTCCGCCTGCTCGAGCAGGGACTGAAAGTCCTCTTTGGACTGTTTCAGCTCCTTGGCCGCCCGCAACAGGTTCTGGGTGTCCACCAAGACGATGTTCTGGTCTTCAAACAGGTTGTCCCCGTTCTGTGTTGCCTCCATCTCTACCCATCCTCCTCTTCTTGTGCATTCGACAATCTTCTATTAAAGAATGGTACCAGCCGGGGCTGGTAAAGTCAATGCAATTGCCGCGATAAAGGGGGGGTAAACAAAAAAGTAGGGCCTGCCCATTTGGAGCAAACCCTGTTTGATTTTGTTATTTGGCCCAGAATTCCCGATAGGGCTTGTGAAAGTCGATCAAAATATCGTTTCGCTCACAGTGGTTGGCCCGCTCGGCAAGGGGGGGAGGGGTCATGTAGTCCCCATAGGTGGTCTTGAGGTACTCGTCATACCCAACAGGGGCGGGAAAGGACACCCCTTCAAAGGGCAGTTCCACCGTCGTTTCAAAAATTTCGCTAGAAAAGACAGCGGGCAGCGACCCTGTACTGTAGTCAGCAAGATATGTCCTTGTTTTTCCCTGAAGGTTTATCAGCTTGGAAAGGGCCTTCTGGGACCAGCGGAGATTCAGCCGATCCGGCACGAGTGCATGAACCATCTTTTTGCATTTCCCCACCAAACTGGGCTCCCTTTTGAGGGTGTGCACGTGGAGGTATTTCTCACAGAGCAACTGGTAGCGCTTCATCAGGCGGTGATAGGCGGGCCACTGGGACTTGTCATCGGGCAGCGCAAATAGAGGGAAGATGTCGATGCAGATGCCGTTGTCCGAAGGGAGGTCTAGGCGCTCGCGTATATTGCAGGTGGTCCCCTTTAAACCGATGCGGTGCCAGAAGATATAGTTGTACTTGTTTTGGCTGCGGCTGAGGTAGTAAAACTCCTCTCCCAAATCCCGCCGGCAAGCTTCTTCAAAGCGGAGCATGTCCTCGATGCTCATGCAGACGTCCACGTCGTCGTCCCAGGGGATAAATCCCTGGTGGCGCACAGCCCCCAACAGCGACCCCCAGGCCAGGTAGTAGGTGATGTCGTTTTTTTTACAGATGCGGTCCATCTCTTTTAGTACTTGCAGCTGAGTTAGCTGCAGCTCACGAAATGTTTCCATACAATCCCCCGATGGTTTAGGTAAACCAATCCATTCTGCTATAAAATGGACCGGCGCCGGCGATTTTTGCGGCCTGATCTCCCATATTTCCCCCGAAAGAAAAGGTTTAGGTTTTCATTCAGGGAACAAATCGATTTGTTTCAGTATAACAAGGATTTACAGACAGAACAAGATGGACGACTAAATTTGTCGAATAGGGAGCGATTTTTCGGCTGATTCATTGCCTCCGCGGTGCGTGTGAGACAGAAAAGAGGCAGCGCCCTTCCTCTTTCCTCCCCTTTGCGGTATAATAAAGGTGTTTTCAAAAAGGCGATCTCGCCAAAAAGAGGGGGAGCACCGTGAAGAAAAATCGCTGGGTCGGCGCACTGCTGGCCCTCTGTCTGTTGCTGGGCACCTTGCTGACCGGCTGCGGCAGGGACAAGGAGTACCAGTACAACTTTGACAACGGCTGTATCAAGGCCCAGTACGACGAGAGCTACTGGGAATACCTGGACGCCGGCAAAAGTGGGGACTACTACGAACTGCTGTTTTACGAAAAGGGGCTGGACGAGGAGGACACCTACGAGGAGGGCAACCTGGTTGTCGTTTACTACACCGACCGCCTCTCCGTCGACGAGGAGGATTATGTCGATGAGACCAAGGCGGACGAGAGGGACGACGGCTATACCGTCAGCCGGGAGAGCCACCGCAGCGGCAGTGTGAACGGCGCCTCCACCAGCACCTACAAGTACCGCCTGAACGGCGGTGTCGAGCGCACCATCATCTTCCACAGGGATGAGGCGGGCGGCCTCATCATCGACGTCTGGATGGGCGCCCCCGACCGGGCGGTGGGGGACGAGGACCTGGTCAACAGCATCCGCAAATACGGCCCCCTGTCCGACTACGAGTGGAGCTTTGGGGGCCAGACCGCCCCCGGTGGAAACTCCTCTTCCGGGAGCGGCAGCCAGTCCTCCGGCTCGGAAAGCAGCGCCCCCAAACCGGCGGACGGGTTTACCTATCTCTCGCAAATCACCCTGCAGGCCGACGGCAAGTCCCTGGGCGTCTACTGCCTCAAGGACGAGGACATCTACCTCAACGGCGACTACGCCTCCACCTCGGCCGCCGGCATCGAGCTCACCACCTACCTCTTCACCAGCAGCGGCGCGGGGGCCGACACCCCCAAAGAGCGGGTGGATGCAGATGTGAAGGGGACCCTGGCGGTCAAGGGTTCGCTTGACTTTTACAGCGATGTCGCCGCCGAGGAGCTGCTCACCGGCGACGGCTGGGCCCTGCAGCAGGTCAACTTCAACTATGTCGGGTTCGATGGGGAGAAGTACCCGGGTTTTGTCATCCACAAGGTGGACCGGGTGGGGACAGACACCTTTTTGAGCATCGAGGTGGAAATCAACAGCTACGACGCAGAGACCACCACCCGTCCCGCTTTTGAGGAGGTCTGCAAGGCCTTTGGCATCCACTTTGACTTTGGCGACTAGGCGGGCCGATTCATAAAATCGGTTGCAGACAAAAAGAGAGAGGCCATTTGGCCTCTCTCTTTTTACTCGTCTGCCTCGTTTCACCCCAGCAGCTCCCACAGCGCCGCGGGCAGCGGCAGGTCCCCTTGGGGGATCTTGTCCCAGGAAAAGAGTGGGACAAGGTTCTGCACGCGCACCGGTTCCGGTCGTTCCAGCAGCCCGCAGAGCCAGCCCAGCAGCCCCAGCAGCGGTTCGGGGCCCGGCAGCCGGTGGCGGATGGACCCCAGGTCCAGGTCCCCGTCCCGCTTGGAGAGGCGCCGCCCGTCCGGCGCGGTGAGGAGGGGGATGTGGGCAAAGGTGGGGGCGGGCAGCCCCAACAGACGGTGGAGGTAGAGCTGCCGCGGGGTGGAGGAGAGCAGGTCCGCCCCCCGCACCACCTGGGTCACCCCCATGGCCGCGTCGTCCACCACCACCGCCAGCTGGTAGGCAAACACCCCGTCGGAGCGGCGGATCAAAAAGTCGCCGCACTCCCGCTGCAGGTTTTCTGAGTAGGGGCCCAGGTGCCGGTCGACAAAGGAGACCGTCTCGTCCGGCACCCGCAGCCGCAGGGCAGGGGGGCGCTGCCGCCGCCGCTGGATGACCTCCTGGGCGGTCAGGTCCCGGCAGGTGCCGGGGTAGAGCACCCGCCCGTCCGAGAGGTGGGGCGCCTGGGCCGCGTGGAGCTGGGCGCGGCTGCAAAAGCAGGGGTAGACAAGCCCCTGCTCCTCCAACCTGGCCAGGGCGGCTTGGTACAGGGCGGTGCGCTCGCTCTGGTAATAGGGCCCATCCGGCCCGCCGGAGGAGCCGCCCTCATCCCAGAAAAGGCCCAGCCAGCGCAGGTCGTCCTCCAGCAAGTCGGCGTATGACCGGGGGCTGCGCATGGCGTCCAGGTCCTCGATGCGCAGCACCACCCGGCCCCCCTCGGCCCTGGCCGACAGCCAGGCCAGCAGGGCGCACAGCAGGTTGCCCAGGTGCATCCGCCCGCTGGGGGTGGGGGCAAACCGCCCCTTGACCGCCCCTTTCTCCATCTGTCATCCCCCTTTTGCGCTGCGCGTCTCTGGGGGTATTGTACCACCGCTCAGGGCCGCTGAAAAGGGGGGACTTGCCGCAGGGCGTTCAGAGTCCCGCCTGGCCGAGGGTGGCCTTGAGATGGGCGGCGCACTGCTGCAACTGGTCTCGCTCCCCCGACTGCAGGGGGACCTCGATGACCTGCTCCACCCCGTTTTTGCCCAGGATGCTGGGCAGGCTTAGGGCCACCCCCGAGAGCCCGCAGGCCCCATTTTGCACGGTGGAGAGGGGGAGGATGCAGCGCTCGTCCAGCAGGATCCCCTTGACCACCCGGGCCACGCTGGCGGCGATCCCGGCGCTGGTGTAGCCCTTGCGGGTGATGATTTCAAACCCGGCCGCCTTGGTCTTTTCCAGCAGCTCTTCCCGGTTCAAGGGGGCGGGGAGGTCAAAGGCGGTGTGCAGCTTGTCCACCGGCACCCCGGCCACGTCCACCAGCCCCCAGGGCACAAAGGCCCCGCCGCCGTGTTCGCCCAGCACATAGCCGTGCACGTTTTTGCCGTCCACATGGCAGCTGGCGGCGATCATCTGCCGCAGGCGGGCGGTGTCCAGCAGGGTGCCGGTGCCGATCACTCGCTCCCGCGGGTAGTCAAACTCGGCCTGGGCGCAGTAGGTGACGATGTCCACCGGGTTGGTGACGGCGATGAGGATGGCCTCGCGGGTGTAGCGGGTGATCTGGGCCATCACCTCGCGGGTGATCTGGGTGTTCTGCCCGGCCAATTTCAGCCGGTCGGGGGTCTCGCCGGGCTTGATGCTGGGCCCGGCGGTCATCACCACAATGCCCGCGTCGGCGCAGTCGGCGTAGTCCCCCGCGCGGACTTGTGCCCTGGCGGAATAGGCAAAGGCGGTGGTGTGGCTGGCGTCCAGGGCCTCGCCCGCGGCGCGGTCCCGATTTTGGTCGATGAGGACGATTTCCGAGAGCAGGTTGTCGCCCAGCAGGGCGCCCAGCACGGCGGCCCCCACCATTCCCGCCCCGACGATGACGGCCTTGTTTGGATTTTTCTCCACTTCGTTTCCCTCCTGTTTTTCGATAGATCCCTGTCAGGGCGGGAAGGTCTGCCCTCCCGCGGCCTGCGCGCCCGGGGGATTTTGTGACATCCTACAATCCGGCGCGCCATATTTGTGACAGGATATGAATAGTTATTTTCCCCAAAGGGTGGTAGTATATACTAAAATATGACTGGAATACGCTCTGCGATTCAGTAACATTCACAACATGGCCGGGGCTTCCGGCCAACGACTTGGAGGGAAGACAACCATGAAAAACTATCGACCGGAGCAGATCAAAAACGTCGCTGTACTGGGCCACGGCAACGCGGGCAAGACCACCTTGGTGGAGGCCCTGCTGTGGAAAGCCGGCGCCAGCGACCGGCTGGGCCGGGTGGACGACGGCACCTCCTTAAGCGATTATTCCGACGAGGAGTTGAGCCGCAAGACCTCGGTCTTTTCATCGGTTTTGCCCTTTTCCTGCGCCGTGGAGGAGGAGGAGTACAAGTTCAACCTCATCGACGCCCCGGGCCTCTTTGACTACGAGATGGGCCAGTACGAGGCGCTGATGGCCTGTGAGAGCGTCCTCATCGCCGTGTCCGGCAAGTCCGGCGTCTCGGTGGGCACCGAGAAGGCCTACAAGATGGCGGTGAAAAACCAAAAGTCCAGCATCTTCTTTGTCTCCAAGATGGACCGCCCCCACGCCGATTTCTACAAGGTGCTCGAGGAGCTCAAGACCCACTTCGGCCCCTCGGTCTGCCCGGTGGTGGTCCCCTACAAGGACGGCGAGAAAAACGGCTACATCGACCTGATTTCCGGCCAGGCCTACCAGTACGACGACAAGGGCGCCCCCTCCAAGGTGCCCATGCCCGACCTGGAACACCGGGTCGACGGCCTGCGGGAGGCCATGAGCGAGGCGGTGGCCGAGGCCGACGAGGAGCTGTTTGAGAAGTTTTTCTCCGGCGAGGAGTTCACCGAGAAGGAGCTCATCCGCGGCATCAAAAAGGGCGTCAAGGCCGGCAGCATCACCCCGGTGGTCTGCGGCAGCGCCCTGATGATGGAGGGGATTGACCTGGCCCTTGAGATGATGGCCGAACTGCTCCCCACCGCCGCCGACGCGGCCCCCACCGCGGCCGAGAACGAGGCGGGCGACCTGGCCGAACTGCCCTGCGACCCCGCGGGCGACCTGGCGGCCCTGGTCTTTAAGACGGTCAACGACCCCTTTGTGGGGCGGCTCTCCTTCGTCAAGGTGTTCAGCGGCACCCTGCTGCCCGAGACAAAACTCTACAACGCCACCCAGCAAAAGGGCGAAAAGATGGGCAAGATGGTCTCCCTCTTCGGCAAAAAGCAGAGCGAGGTCAAGGCCATCGCCGCCGGGGATATCGGCGCGGTGACCAAGCTTTCAGGGGTCCTCACCGGCGACACCCTCTGCGCCGAGGGCAAGGTCTACAAGCTCGACCGGCCCGCCTTCCCCACGCCCACCCTCTCGATGGCGGTGCACCCCCTCGACAAGGGGGATGAGTCGAAGATCGGCCAGGGCATCCTCCGCCTTTGCGAGGAGGACCCGACCCTCCACTTCGCCACCGACCGGGAGACCAAGGAGCAGGTCCTCACCGGCCTGGGCGAGCAGCACCTGGACGTGGTGATCGCCCGCCTGAAGGCCCGTTACGGGGTGGACGCCAAGCTGGAGGTGCCGATGGTCGCCTACCGCGAGCGGATCAACAAGAAGGTCAAGGTAGAGGGGAAATACAAAAAGCAGACCGGCGGCCACGGCCAGTACGGCCACGTCTGGATCGAATTTGAGCCCTGCGACAGCGAAGAACTGGTCTTTGAGGAGAACGTCTTTGGCGGCGCGGTGCCCAGAAACTACTTCCCCGCCGTGGAAAAGGGGTTGCAGGAGGCCGTTCGCCACGGCGTCATCGCCGGGTACCCGGTGGTGGGCCTCAAGGCCACTCTCCTCGACGGCTCCTACCACCCGGTGGACTCCTCCGAGTTGGCCTTTAAGACCGCCGCTTCCCTGGCCTACAAAGAGGGGATGAAGCAGGGGGCCCCCTCCCTGCTCGAGCCCATCGGCACCCTCAAGGCCTACCTGCCCGAGAGCTATACCGGCGACATCATGGGTGAGATCAACAAGCGCCGCGGCCGGGTGCTGGGCATGAACCCGGCAGAGGACGGCCTGCAGGAGATCGTGGCCGACGTGCCCATGGCCCAGATGGCCGACTTCTCCACCGTCATGCGCTCCATGACCCAGGGCCGGGGCAGCTTTACCTATGCCTTTGCCCGCTATGAGCCCCTTCCTCCCCAGTTGGAGGAGAAGGTGGTGGAAGAGGCCAAGAAGTTCTTCCAAAAGGGCGAGTAGTCGTATACACAAGACCCTGTTTGAACCGTTTCAAGAGAGCAGACCGGTGCGGCCGGTCTGCTCTCTTTTTTCCCTTGCAGCCGGTGGTGCCAAAAGGACCAAAGGGTGCCCGCCGCCGGGTGGGGGATGCTGCGCACTCGAAGGGGGGGGGACACCTTCGAGCGCCGGGCTGCGCCGTCGGGCGGGGATGGGGAGAGGGAGAGGGGCTGCGACCGGCTGCAAAAGGGACTCATCATCGGAGATTTGAGACGCCCTCCCGCTGAGAGGTGGTGGCCGCTCTGCCCCCCTTTGCCCAGGGACGACCCGACAGGTGAGGAGAGCCGCCATCTTTTCCCCGCAAAAAGGCCAGGCAGGCGCGGTGTGGCCGGCGGTTGGCGGGGGGCACAGCGCCAATCGATTGCGAGAGGGGGAAGAAGGCCTCCCCAGCGGCGGAGAATCGCCGAGGAGGAGCGGGCCCATCTGCAAGAGAGCCTTTTTCTTTTTTCTCTTTTTCCCCCTCCATGGCGGAAGGGCGTTCCTCCCGGGAGAAAAGGCCGTCGTCCTCTCCTGCAGCCTAAAGGGGCGTGCGTGCGGCGGGTGCTTTCCGCGGCGGTTTGGCCGCTTTGCGCCGCCAGGTCGGGTGTGGGTTGGTGGGGCGGATGGGGAAACAGGCCGCCCTGTCGGCGGAGCGGTCAGGACCGCTGCCGAGGGCCGGGGACAGGGCAGCCCCGGCCCCTTTGCCGGCCTGCGGCGGGTCGGACGGATGTCCTTGTAAACGGCCGGTTTCGCGCTATACTGAAAGGCAGGAGACACCCCCACGCCAACACGAGAAGGAGGTTTTCCCCCGTGGAGAAGAGAAAGGTCATTTTGGATGTGGACACCGGTTCGGACGACGCCATCGCCCTCATCTGTGCCCTGGCCAACCCCGATTTTGAGGTGTTGGGCATCACCACCGTCAACGGCAACCGGGCGGTCCCCATCACCACCGAGAACACCCTGCGCATCAGCGAGCTGATGGGGGGCAAGGTGCCGGTCTACCGGGGCTGCGCCCTGCCCTGGGTCAGTGTGATGATGGGGCTGCGCCCCTACATCCCCCAGTACGAGCCGGCCGACCCGGCCTATGCCGGCATCCACCGCACCTATATCGAGCAGTGCCCGCCCGCCACCATCCGCGAGGAGGAGACCCCGGCGGTGGTCTGGCTGATCCAGACCCTGATGGCCGCCGAGGACGGGGAGATCACCCTCATCCCCCTGGGGCCGATGACCAACATCGCCTATGCCCTGCGCATCGAGCCCCGCATCGCCCCCAAAATTGGGGAGATCGTCTACATGGGCGGCGGCTACAAAATCGGCAATGAGACGGCCGCCGCCGAGTTCAACGTCTGGGTCGACCCCGAGTCGCTGCAGGCCGTGCTGGATGAAAACATCCCCTTCACCTTCATCCCCCTGGACGCCACCCACCAGGCCTACCTCACCGAGGAGGACGCCCAGCGGCTGCGGCGGGTCGGCACCCGCCCCGCCCAGGTGGCAGCCGACCTGGTGAGCCAGCGCATCCGGGGGTACAGCACCTGGCAGAAGGTGGCCGAGGAGCCGGCCGCCCCCATCCACGACCCCCTCTGCGTGGCTTACCTGGTGGACCCGGCGGTCATCACCGAGTTGATCCCCGCCCACTGCCAGGTGGACTGCGGCCGGGGCGCAGCCTATGGGCAGACCATCTTCGACATCAAAAACGGGCGGCTGGGGGCCAAAGCCCCCAACTGCAAGGTGGCCCTGGGGGCCGACCGCGTCCGCTTCGCCCAAATTTTGGAGGAGCTGTTGGAGCACACCCGCTGACCCCCCGCGCGCGCCCAGCGGCCGCGCAGAAAACATAGAAACCGAGATCGCAAAAGGAGAGATGAACTGTGGAAAAGAGAAAGGTCATTTTGGACGTGGACACCGGTTCGGACGACGCCATCGCCCTGGTGGTGGCCATGGCCAACCCCGCTTTTGAGGTGCTGGGTATCACCACCGTCAACGGCAACCGGGCCGTCCCCATCACCACCGAAAACAGCCTGCGCATCAGCGAGCTGATGGGGGGCAAGGTGCCGGTCTTCCAGGGCTGCGCCCTGCCCTGGACCTCCTGCATGCTGGGGCTGCGCAAGAATTACCCCCAGTACAAGGCGCCGGAAGAGGCCCTCTACAAAAACATCCACGGCACCTACATCGACCAGTGCCCCCCCGCCACCATCAAGGCCCAGCCCCAGAACGCCGTCAGCTGGCTGGTGGACACCCTGATGGCCGCTGAGGACGGGGAGATCACCCTCATCCCCCTGGGCCCCCTGACCAACATCGCCCACGCCGTGCGCATCGAACCCCGCATCATCCCCAAAATCAAGGAGATCGTCTACATGGGCGGCGGCTTCCGGGTGGGCAACAAGTCGGCCCTGGCCGAGTTCAACGTCTGGCTCGACCCCGAGGCCGCCCAGGCGGTGATCGACGCCAACATCCCCTTCACCTTCGTCACCCTGGACGCCACCCACGCCGCCTACCTGAACATGGAGGACGTGGCCCGCATCCGCGCGATCGGCACCAAGCCGGCCGAGGTGGTGGCCTCCCTCTGCGAGCAGCGCATCAAGGGGTACAGCACCTGGCAGAAGGTGGCCGAGGAGCCGGCTGCCCCCATCCACGACCCCCTCTGCGTGGCCTATCTGGTGGACCCCACCGTCATCACCGAGCTGGTGGACGCCCCCTGCGAGGTGGACTGCGGCCGCGGCAGCGCCTATGGCGTGACCATGTTCGACATCAAAAACGGCCGGATGGAGGCCAAAGAGCCCAACTGCAAGGTGGCCCTGGCCGCCGACCGGCAGAAGTACGTAGACATCCTCTGCCAGCTGCTGGAATACACCAAGTAATCAGAGCACGCTGTGAGAAAAGGGCCGCCCCGCCCACTGCTGGGGCGGCCCTTTTGCGGCCCCTTCCAAAAAGAGGGGGGCGGATTTGTGAAAAATCACCCCCTTTCAGAGCCGGTCCCCCCCTTTTTTTGAAAAACCGTTTTTGCTATACTTGTTGTGAACGCTGATACACAGCGCCGGCAGGACCGGCAGAGAGAGGGGGTCCCCGTTGGACAGCAGAGAGTTGGAGCGGCTTTTGGCCACCTGTCCCCAATCGGTGAAAAACCGGATGGAGCGCTGCCACTACGCCCAGGGGGAGTACATCATTCGCGCGGGCGAGACGGCCCGCTGGGTCTACCTTTTGGCCAAGGGGCGCATCCGGGTGTTTTACTACACCGGTGGCGGCGACCTGGTCATCAACTACCTGGGGCACAAAAACCGCACCATCTTCGGCGAGTCCGAGGTGCTGCAGGAGCTGCCCACCATCTTTTACAACGTCCAGGCAGAGACTGACTGCGACACCCTGCGCCTCTCGAAGGACGACTTCTGGCGCTGGCTGGAGAGGGACCACGCCTTCTGCATCTACCTCATCCGCTGGCAAAACCGCCGCAGCAGCGACGCCTCCCGCTTTGGGGTGATGGCGGCCCTGCTCCCCCTGCGGGTGCGCACCGCCGTCCTCATTCAGGAGAACCTGGCCCCCGACGGCCGGGTGAAGATCGACAAGACCACCCTGGCGGGGCTGCTGGCCACCAGCATGCGCAGCACCAACCGCATCGTCAAGACCCTGCGGGAAGAGGGGGTGCTGGCGGTGGACGGCGAAAACCTGCGGGTCCTCGACCCGGCGGCGCTGCAGGCCATCGTCGACATCCGGGCCGACTTCGAGCCCGACCAGGACTACACCGTCGGCCCCGACCCCGACGGGCTGGACGACTAGGGGCGTTTCATCGAAAAGACGGCCGAGCGCAGGAGGGCATCCCCCTCCTGCGCTCTCTCCTTTTCTCCTGCCCTCTGCCTGCCCTGTGTCCCCCTTTGCCCGGCATACCCGCCGCCCGGCACGCATACACTTGATAACAGAAATGAGACAGTGGGGAAGGCGGGGAACGGCGATGTTCGTTTGTATGATCAAGGCCAAAAAGCTGGCGCTGGGGGCGGGCTGTTTTGCCCTGGCCCTGCTCTGTACGGCGGGGGCGTTTCGCTATGCCGCCGACCGCAAACAGCTGGGGGAGGCCAGAGAGACCGCCACCCAGCAGGTGGGCTATTCGCTGGACGGCAAGACCGCCGAAAAGCGGCTGCAGTTTTTGGAGAGCGTGGGCCTGCAGGTGGAGTCGGAGCCCCTGGAGGTGGTGGAGGTGAAGGTCCCCTCCGCCTTTGACGACACCTATGCCGCCTACAACGAGCTGCAAAAGCAGGCGGGGTTCGACCTGAAGAAGTACGCGGGCAAGACCCTCAAGCGCTACCGCTACCAAAAGACCGCCGAGAAGGGGGCCCCGGCGGAGTACGTCCACCTCCTCCTCTACAAAAACACCATCGTCGGGGGCGACGTGACCCCTGCCGAGGCGGGGAGCGCCAGCGCCCCCCTGGTGCAAAAATAGCGGGCGTGCAGGCAGGGCGCGGGGCCGGGCAGGCCGCCGCCTCTCGCTGCAAACGGGCGGGACAGCCGGAAAAGAGGGCTGTCCCGCCCGCTTTTTGCGCCCCCACAGCGAAAAACCAAAAAAATTTTCAGAGGGGATAAATGCAGATTTAAAAAACAAATCGCCCAAAATAGAGCACGTTTTTTTGGTGAAAAGGGAGAATGCGGGAGACGGTGCAGGATGCAGGAAACCGGCTTTCAGCCGTCGCCCTCCCGGGGGGAGAAACGGGCGGAAATGGCTTTGCGGCGGGGAGAAAGGCGGTTGCAAAAGGATCTGGTTGTGGTATACTGATACCGCAAATCCGGGGCCGCGGCAGTGACGGCCCCGCAGCGGGAGGCAATTTTCATGAAGAAAAAAGCGACCGATTTTCTGTTGATGACCTTTGGCACCGTCCTGGTCTCGGTGGGGACCTACTTCTTTAAATTCCCCAACCACTTCTCCTTTGGCGGGGTCAGCGGCCTCTCGGTGGTGCTGGGGCAGGCGTTTCCCTTTCTCAGTCCCGGCGCCTGGAACACCATCTTCAGCCTTCTCTTTCTGGTGCTGGGCTTTGTCTTTCTCGACCGGGGGTTTGGCTTCAAGACCGTCTATTGCAGCCTGCTCTTCGCCGGGCTCACCCAGGGGCTTGAGTACATCTTCCCCCTGGCCGGGCCCCTGACGGACCAGAAGATGCTCGAACTCATCTTCGCCGCGGCCCTGCCGGCGGTGGGGTCGGCCATCCTCTTCAACATCGACGCCAGCTCGGGGGGCACCGACATCCTGGCCATGATCATGCGCAAGTTCACCCGGCTGAACATCGGCAAGGCCCTCCTCCTCAGCGACGCGGTCATCGCCCTCTCGGCCCTCTTTGTCTTTGACATTCAGACCGGCCTCTACTCCATCGTGGGCCTGGTGATGAAATCCTTCCTGGTGGACATGGTGATCGAGAACATCAACATGAAAAAGAGCTTCACCATCGTCACCACCCACCCGGAGGAGGTCTGCGAGTTCATCAACAAAAACCTCCACCGGGGGGCCACCATCTGGCAGGCCAAGGGGGCCTTTACCGACAAGCCCCACTGGGTCATCCTCTCGGTGATGAGCCGGATGCAGGCGGCCGCCCTGCGCAACTACGTCAAAAACGCCGACGCCCACGCCTTTATGCTCATCTCCAACGCCACCACCATCGTCGGCAAGGGCTTTCGGGAGATGTAGCGCGCCCCTTCACCAAAAAGAGCACCCGCCCCCCTGACGCCAGGGGAGGGGTGCTCTTTTTTGTGCCGGTCGCTATTCGGCGAACTGGGAGTTATAGAGTTCGGCGTAGATGCCGCCCTGTTCCAGCAGCCGGCGGTGGTTGCCCTGTTCGGCGATCCCCTCGGGGGTGAGGACCACGATCTCGTCGGCGTTTTTGATGGTGGAGAGCCGGTGGGCCACCACCAGGGTGGTCCGCCCCTGGGACAGCTCGCCCAGCGACTCCTGGATCAGGTGCTCGGTGGCGTTGTCCAGGGCGGAGGTGGCCTCGTCCAGGATGAGGATGGGCGGGTTTTTCAAAAAGACCCGGGCGATGGAGATGCGCTGTTTCTGCCCGCCCGAGAGGCGGACCCCCCGCTCGCCCACATAGGTGTCGTAGCCGTCGTCCAGGGAGAGGATGAAGTCGTGCAGGTTGGCCCGCTTGGCCGCCTCCACGATCTCCTCGTCGGTGGCCCCCAGCCTGCCGTAGGCGATGTTGTCGCGGATGGTGCCGGTGAAGAGGAAGATGTCCTGCTGGACGATGCCGATGTGTTCGCGCAGCGAGTGGCGGGTGTACTGGCGGATGTCCCGCCCGCCGATTTGGATCGAGCCGTCGTCCAGTTCGTAGAAGCGGGGCAGCAGGTGGCAGAGGGTGGTCTTGCCACCGCCCGAGGGGCCCACCAGGGCCAGGGTTTTGCCGCTGCCGATGTGCAGGTCGATGTCCCGCAGGATCTGGGTGTTGTTGTCGTATGAAAAGCGCACCCCCTCAAAGGCGATGTCGCCCCGGGCCTCCTCGTCGCCCATGGGGACGGCGCCGGGGTCGTCTCGCTCCTCGGGCTGGTCCATGATCTCGCAAAAGCGCTTGAAGCCGGTGATCCCCTCCTGGAACTGCTCGACAAAGGCCAGCAGCCGGCGGATGGGGTTTAGGAACATCGAGACGTAGAGCAGGTAGGCCACAAAGTCCCCCACGGTAATGGCCCCGGCAAAGAGGAAACAGGCCGCAGCGATGAGGACGGTGAAGTTGAGGGCGTCGGTGAAGAAGTTGGTGCTGGCCGAGAACTGGCCCATCACCTTGTAGGCGTCGGAGCGGGCCTCCACAAACTCCCCATTGCGGTGCTCGAACTTGCGGATCTCCCCCTCCTTGTTGGTGAAGGCCTTGGCCACCCGGATGCCGGAGATGCTGTTTTCCAGCTCGGCGTTGACCTCGCCAGTCTTTTCCCGGGTGACGCGGAAGGCGTGGTTCATCCGGGTGCGGAGTTTGGCCACCAGAAAGACGCCGACGGGCAGCAGGGCAAAGACGATGAGGGTCAGGGGGACGTTGATGCCGCAGAGGATGATGAAGGAACCCAGCAGCATGATCAGGGAGATGAACAGGTCCTCCGGCCCATGGTGGGCCAGCTCGGTCACCTCCATCAGGTCGTTGAGGATGCGGGACATGATGACGCCGGTCTTGTTCTCGTCAAAGTAGGAGAAGGGCAGCTTTTGCAGGTGGGTGAAGACGTCCTTTCGCATGTGGGCCTGAATGCGCACCCCCATCACGTGGCCGTAGTACTGGATGAAGTAATTGAGCCCGGCCTTGAGCAGGTAGATGCCCAGCAGCACCGAGGCCCAGACGATGATCAGCCGCAGGTTTTTGTTGGGCACGTAGTCCTGGATGATGCTGCGGGTGATCATGGGGTAGAAGAGATCGCAGACCGCCACCACCAGGGCACAGAGCATGTCCGCAAAAAAGAGCTTTTTCTGCGGTTTGTAATAGCCGATGAACTTCTTTAACATCTTGGCACTCCTCTTTTTAAAATGTCAATACAAAATTTATTATAAAAGCCGGGGTGGGGAAAAGCAACCGCTCCCGCGAGAACCGGCGATATGCCCCCGGATTTCCTGCTTTTTCTGTGCCTTTTGCCGGGGCGAGCAAAAGGGAAGAGCCCGGCGCAAACTTTGCGCCGGGCTCCTGGGGTGCTGGGTGGCTACTTTAAGAAATAGTGGATGGGGTAGTCCTCCGGGTTTTCTCTGGGCTCGTAGAAGGTGATGCCGTTGATTTTGGTCATGGGCCCAACGGCGATGGCCCGAATCTGGCTGGTGTCGATGGCCCAGTAGGGTCTGCCAAGGAAGACGGCATCATCGCCTCCTATACCAGCTGAAGAGCCGCTGGTGTTGAGAACGCGCACCGACCCATCATCCATGTAGTAGACAATTTCACTGGCCTCCCCCGCCGTGAAGTTTTCATCGTCAAAGTCGATTCCCTCATTGGCAGGGTCAAAGATAGCGTTTTCAGAAGGGGGAAGCAACACAACTTTCGCCGATAGGGGGGAGATGGAGATTTGGTGGAGGGTCCAAGTGTCACCTACTTTCACTGGTTTGTTGGGATAATAGGTATCAGTTTTGGTGAGCAGACTGTAATCCACCCGGAAAGAGGCCTGCCAGGTTTCGGCAATGTCGGGAGAGGCGGTTTGCCAGTCGATCCCCGCCTGCTGTAGACTATAGGGCTCTTCACGGAAAAAATCCTTTACCCGCACAGTGATGACCCGCCCGTCAATCGAGGTGACAGGGTTGATGAAGAGTGCGAAGTCCTGCACCGCCGCACCGCGCTGTTTGTCCCCCTGCGAGGTGTCGCCGACAGTCTGCCAGCCCCCCATCTGACATACTCTGTAGTCAGGGCTCACTCCATCCAGGAAGTACTCGATGGTGCGAAAACCGCCCTGCCACCCTCTGCCGTCTACGCTCTCGACCTGGCAGAGCACCTTGATCTCATTCTCGTCCCCAATCACCTGCTGAAAGGTGACGGCCACCCCGTCGTGTTCCACCCGGTAGTTGAGGTCTTTGCCGGTCTGGATCAGCTCCTCGCGGATGGTCTCGGGCGGGTTGTACTGCTCCACCAAAGGCTGGTTCCAGCGAAAGATCGCCGCCGCCAGGGCGGTCCCCGCTGCCGCCACACAGACGGCCGCGGCGATGAGCAGCCCCCGCTTCCAGCGCTTGGCGTGCTGCTTCTCTGCCTTTTTTACCCGCTCGGCCCGCCGCTGGGCCTTGTCCCAGATGGCGTCCAGGGGCGGCTCCTCTTCCTGCCGGATCAAGCGCGCCATCTCCTCCGCCGGGAGGAGGTCCATCCAATTAGACAGCTTCAATGTGATCGATCCCCCTTTCCGCCAGCTTCTTTTGCAGGGTCTTACGCCCCCGCAGCAGCCGGCTCTTGACGGTGTTTTCGTTGAGCCCCAGCAGTTGGGCGATCTCGTTCACCCGCTGGTAGAAGTAGTAGTGGCGAACGAGGATCTCCCGGTCCAGTTCCTCCAGTTCGTCCAGGGCCTCCCGCAGCAGTTGGGTCTGCTCCCTGGCCTCCAGTTGGGCGGCCGGGGTGTCCAGTTCGGGGTCTTGCACCCCCTCTTCTAGGGGAAGGCCGGGGGTAAAGCGTCGCAATTTATTCCTGGACAGGTTGCGGGCGGTGGCGGCCAGGTAGGCTTTCAGCCCTCCCGGGCGGCCGTCCAGCCGTTCGGCCACCCGCCAGAGGTTGGCGAAGGCGTCGGCCGCCACCTCCTCGACGTCCTCCTCGGCCATCCGCCCCCCCAGCACCGCCTTGACGATGGTGTAGACGTAGCCGCCGTACTGGTAGACCACTGCCTTTAGCGCTGTGGCGTCGCCCGCTTGCAGCCGGGCGACGAGCTCGCTCTCCTTCAAGACAGCTCCCTCCTTTCCAAAAGCTCTTCACCCTTCAATACACCGTCCGTCCGCATTTGGGTGCACCGTTTATGCCTTTTTTTGCCGGCTGCGCAAAAAAGAAAGGGCCAAACAGCCCGCTGCTGTTTGGCCCCAACGCGAAGGACACCGTCCCCGCCTTCAATAGACCACCGCCGCCTGCAAGATCACGTTGGGGTAGGGGGTGAACTCCCCGGTGCGCACGGCAAACTTGATCTGCTTGGACATCTCCTTTAAATCCACGTGGTCGATCATCTCGTGGCTGACCCCCGGCAGCTTTTCCTGAATGTAGGACCAGATCACCGGGTTGTGCTCGCCGATTTCTTTGGCCACGGTGTAGTGCTCCACCTCCACCTCGCCCAGGACCGCGTCCATCACCTGGCGGAAGGTGGGCACCCCGCCGCAGACCGCCAGATCCACCACCGGCACCCCCTTGGGGATGGGCATCCCCGCGTCGGTGACCATAAAGCACTCCTTGTGGGCCAGCCCGGCGAGATACCCCGCCAGTTGGGCGTTGAGAACTCCCTTTTTCTTCATGCCATCGCACTCCTTTCAGCCCGGCGGCAGGGAGGATGTCTCCCCTTTGTCGAACCGTTTTTTCACACCTTTGATTATAGCCGATTTGGCCGATTTGGCAACCGTTTTGTCCCAACAAATCCGGCGTTTCCGACGATTTTGGCGGCTTGGCCAAACCCGGCTGTCTCCGCCTGGGCAGATTGGCGCAAAAAATGAAAAAACGGCCCGTTTTGACAGGCCGTTTCGGGGCTGGGGGCTGCTCCCGATAGGGGATGGAAAATTGGGAGGAATGCCCAGGGGAGCCTGCCCCCGGCGAAAGGCCTGCTTCGGGGGGATCTGTCCGCCCCTACCCATCGGCCGGGGGGGCATCCCCCTCTGCCAGGGGGATGGCGAACCAGAAGGTGGTCCCGGCGGAGCTGCTCTCCACCCCGTAGGGCAGTTGGTGCAGTTCCAGCACCCCCTTGACGATGGAGAGCCCCAGCCCGGTGCCCACGGTGGGCCGCTTGTGGCTGCCGGTCTGCTTGTAGTAGCGGTCCCAGATATAGGGCAGGTCGTCCGGGGCGATGCCCCTGCCGGTGTCCCGCACCTGCAGGTAGGCCATCCCCTCCCGCACCGTCTGGCTGACAAAGACGGCCTTGTCCGCCCCGGTGTAGGTGACGGCGTTGTTGACCAGGTTGTAGAGCACCTGGTAGATCTTGTTCTCGTCGGCCTGCACCTGCACTTCCCGGTCGGCCGACCAGATGAGCCGGTAGCCCTGGGGGGCCAACAGGGCCCCCAGCCGCTCCACCGTCTCCCGCCCCAGCTCGGTGAGGGAGAAGCGGGTGGGGGTGAGCTTCTGGGCTCCCGCCTCCAGTTGGGAGAGGTCGAGGACGTCGGTCACCAGGCTGCTCATCCGGTTGACCTCCTCTAAGATCACGTTGAGGTTTTCCGGGGTGTTCTCCCCGGGCAGGTCCCGCATCATCTCGGCGTAGCCGGCAATCAGGGTCAGGGGGGTGCGCAGGTCGTGGGAGATGTTGGCCACCAGCTCCCGCCGCAGGTGGTCCACCTTGGAGAGCTCCCCGGCGGCGTAGTTGAGGGTCTCGGCCAGTTCGCCCGCCTCCCGGTAGCCGCTCTCGTGGAAGGTGACGCTGTAATTGCCCCCGGCCAGCTCCCTGGCCGTCTGGCTGATGCTGACGATGGGGGAGGTGATCCGCCGGGAGAGGAAGAGGGCCAGCACCGCCGAGAGGGCCACCAGCAGCAGGCTGATGTAGATGAGCTGCACCTGCAGTGTCTGGGTGGTGGTGCTCACCGGGGTCAGGGCGGTGCTCAAAAAGAGGTAGCCCTCCTCCCCGCCGGGGAGGGAGACCGCCGTCCCCAAAATCAGGGTCTGGATGTTGTCGATGGTGCTGTCGCGGGGCTGGATATTCAGTTCGGGCGGGGAGAGCTGGGTGGGGAACTTGCTCTTGCCGAAGAGGTAGCCCCCGCCGTCGTCCGCGGCCATCCAGCTCTTGTACTGCAGCCGGGGGGCGGAGACGAAGAGGATCTCCCCCGACGCCTCGATCTGGGCGGCCAGCTGGTCGATGGTGTTGCTCCCCAGCCGGGTGATGGTCTCGCCGGGGCTGGTGACCACGCTGTATCGCAGCTGCCCCTGGGTGGTGTAGATGGCCGCGGCCACCCCCTCCTTTAGGGCCAGGGTGGCGAGAAAGTCCTCCGGGCTCTCCTGGCGGGCCAGCTGCCGCACCACCTGGGCCCGGCAGTCCTTCAGGTTTTGCTCCTTGATGGACTTGTAAAAGCTCTCCAAAAACACCACCTGAAACAGCCAGAGGCAACCCAGCATCACCGCCACGAAGCAGAGCAGGTAGACCAGCAGCTTCCACTTGATGCCCAGCCGCCGGCGGCCCCGGCGCCGGGGGCGGTCAGCGGTCTTCAAAGCGGTAGCCCACCCCGCGCAGGGTGGTGATCAGCCCGGCGCAGTCGCCCAGTTGGCGGCGCAGCAGCTTGATGTGGGTGTCCAGGGTCCGCTCGTCCCCAAAGAAGTCGTAGCCCCAGACGGTGGTGATCAGCCGCTCCCGGCTCAGGGCGATGCCCCGGTTTTTCACCATGTAAAAGAGCAGGTCGTACTCCTTGGGGGAGAGGTCCACCGGTTCCCCCTTTACGTAGACCAGGCGGCCGGTGAAGTCCACCGTCAGCTCGCCGCTGGTGTAGATGTCCTTCTTGGCCCCCTCGGCGCCGCCGGTGGTCCGCTTGGCAATGGCGGCGATGCGCAGCATCAGCTCCTTGGGGGAAAAGGGCTTGCAGACGTAGTCGTCCACCCCCGCCTCAAAGCCGCGGATGCGGTCGAACTCCTCCCCCCGGGCCGAGAGCATCAGCACCGGGGTGTCGGTGAAGGCGCGAATCTTCTGGCAGGCGGCAAACCCGTCCATCCCTGGCATCATCACGTCCAGCACGATCATGTCGAATGGCTCGCTCCGGCAGAGGGCCACCGCCGTCTCGCCGTCGGCCGCCTCTTTCACCTGGTGCCCCTCGTGCCGGGCGTACTTGGCCACCAGTTCGCGGATGCGCGCCTCGTCATCGACCACCAATAGGCGCATCAAAACCCCTCCTCCACCTGTTTTTCTGCTATTATACAGCATATCGGCACAATGTGAAACCCGTGTGAAGGGGCCCTCTTTTCGCCCGGGGAGGAGATTGACAAAGCGGGGGAATGTGGGGTATCATAAAGGGGCACAAGGCGGCCGCCGGCCGCCTTGTGCCCCTGTGTGCGGGAGTGGCGGAACGGCAGACGCGCTGGTCTTAGGAGCCAGTTCCTCGGAGTGTGGGTTCAAGTCCCATCTCCCGCACCAAAAAGAACCGCTTGACAATGCGATTTGTCAGGCGGTTCTGTCTTTTTGTAACCCACTTTTTAACCCACTTCGTTTTTCAGGATGCCGTCAAAGACTCCTTCTATCAGCTTCCCGGCTTGCTTGAGTTCGCCGTCTACCTCATGCCCGTAGACCCCGAAGGTGTCCATGGATTCGCTGTGCCCCACAACGAGCTTGAGCAGCTCCGCAGGCACGGCTGATTTTGACACCGAAATGAAGGTGTGCCGCAGCTCATAAGGGGAGCATGTTAGCCCGTGCTGATCGGCGTACTTTTTCCACCGCTTGTATAGTTTTTTGGGGTTGAGGGGCTCACCGTCGGCGTCCGGGAATAGCCATTGGCAATCCTCCAACCCATGGGCCTTGAGGTTCTCCATCTGCTGCTTGATAAGGGTGTTGATGTATGTGGTTCTGGGGAGTTTTCGACGCGCCCGCTCATTCTTCCCGGCGGTGAGTTCCCCGTATATGTTAATGCTGTTGGTGAATTTCAGATATGTTTTTTTGAGGTCCGTTTTCCGTAACCCGCACATTTCTCCCGGCCGGTATCCAGAGACAGCGAGAAAACGAAAGGCGTAAATATGGAAACACGGCCCAACCTTCCCGCGAGTGGTTACTGTGTCCTCTGTGAACAGGGTTCGCAACTGCGACGGCTGCAAGATGTTCTTCTCCTGTTCTGGCGCATCATCTGGTATTTTTAGCTTTCTAGGGTATTTTATCGGTACATCGCAATCTTCCATGTACCCGCAAAACGAGGTGATGTATCCCCGTATGTTTTTCAGGGTCTTTTTGCTTCTCCCGGCGGTGTAGGCGTCTTTGATGATGTTTTTCCAGTCCTGCTGGGTCATGTCTGCCGCCTTTTTGTGCTCATACTTAGGGGCGATCCAGTTGCGGTATATGCTTTCGTGCTGCCGGTTGTTTCCTGTCCCGTACATGGCGGATTCGTACTCTGCAAACTCTTTGGCGAGAGCGCCAATTCTGGCCGCCTCTTTTCGGCTTCCTGTCTCAAGCCAGCGATCGGCCTTCCTCTCTGCTTCGGCCTTTCCCTTTTTTCTGGGGTCAGGCGAGTAAAATGCCCTGCGTACTCCATCCTTCTGAACTTTGATTTGCCAGCGTTGGCTTTTTTCGATCCAAATGGCTTCATTTTTTCTCATGGTTGCTCCCTCCTGCCAATTTGTGCTATAATGACAGGGCAGATGGCTCCCAAACTATCTGCTCTGTTCGTTGCCCGTCCAGCGCCTTACCGCTGGGCGGGTCTTTTTTTATTCTTGTTTTAATTTTATGAGTTCAAGAAACACTTCTCCGGCCATGTAAGCGTCGATAAGTGAATCGTGAGCAGATGGCTGAATAATATTGAAATATTCGCATATCGAAGAAAGCTTATGGTCGTATACATCCCAGTCGCTGTCATAGTCTGGCTCGTAACTTTCTAATTCTTTATCCCATTTCATTTTAGGCTTTTTAAGCATTTTCTGAGACTGTTTTAGAGTGCAAAATATTTTCCGCTTCTCGTCTAGTATAGAACTCCCGCTAGCAAATAAGAATTTAATATCAAACTCTGCGTTGTGAGCTACCAACGGGCTGCCGCCAACAAATTTATCAAAGCTTGGAAGAATTTCGTCTATTTTGGGGCTTTCTTGAAGAAGTTCGTCAGAAATACCAGTTAATGATTTAATGTTATCGGGCAAGCTTCGGCCGGGATTCACAAAAGAAGTGAACGCTTCTTTGGCTTCGCCGCGCTCAAATCGAATTGCGGATATTTGAATGATTCTGTCTTTTGCCGCAGAAAGACCCGTAGTTTCAACATCAACTGAAACGAATTCTTGATATGTGCCCTTAGGCGTTATATTGTTAAATGTCAATTCTGGAATGTGAGAAACCGGCCTTCGCTTAACTGGAATGTCGCTCAGAATAGGCTTAATTCTGCTGATGGAATATATATCATTTAGCTTTTCTTTCTCTTTTTGCTCAATATAGCGAATCCTCTGAGCAAGAATTTCCTCTTTGTCCAACTCCTGCGGATCATCGTGCAAGGTCTCTGATTCAAGGCTTTTTTTGCGAGTTTTTTTACCACTTCCCTTGACGGCGTTTTTCTTTTTCCGAGCAAAGAAGAATAGAACAACGCTGATAGCCAACGCCCCTAAGGCGGCTTCTATTTCTGTTTGTACAATAAAAACAATAAATAAAACCAACAGAACAATCGAAGCGGCAAGAAATCCATAGCTCATAACGCCTACCCCCTAAATATATAGAAATTATTATAGATCGTTTCATTTTTGTGCCATTACCCGATTTGTTGGCGCAGCTAAAATTTGAACTTCTCCATGTTTTGCGAAACATTGTGCAAGGCAATATTTACCTGTTGTATATCCACAAGAAAATATTTTGCATTGTTGTCGAAAAATAGCATCCTGCCGCCGTTTTTAAATACATTTTGCCGGAGATGGCAAAACATAGAATTTGCGCATCGGTTGCGTGTGCAACTTGTCTAATTGATATGACTTACAATCAACTGTAAAATATAGACAAGAAAGGAGAAGGGGAAGAACGAAACGCTACAATATTATATCGTTTCATTTGTGCATATTTCCCTCTCGACAAAAAAGAACAAATGTTTTATTATGAAGATGCTACCAAGTGCGGAAAGATTGCGAGGGAAAGAAAATGGAAGCTGTACCTGAAAATGTGAGAGAACTAGCCAGACGAATTATGATGAAGAAGCATTCTCGCAAGACGCTTGATGCACTGTGCGAATCAATCTCCAAAGGTTGCATCGATTATAGTTGCAATGGCATCCAGGATTTCGACCTGCTTGCCCGTGAGGTCTCCCCCGGGTGGGATGATCCCGCCAGAAACTAGCGCTCTATATAGTTTCAGCTCAAAAGCCTCTGCCGTTGGCTCTTCTGCCAAGGCGGGGGCTTTTTCTATTTTGTCGTCAAAGTCGTCGAGAGAGCATTCTAGGGCTCTGGCGATTGATTTCAGGGTTTCCAGATTTGGGTTTTTAGTAATCCCTGCACTAATCTTGCTCAAAGTGCCCTTCGGGACACCTGACTTGCGTGAAAGATCGTCTATGCTAAGCCCTTTTTTCTTACGAAATTCAGCTATTTTTTCTAAGCCCATTTTTGGCCCTCCTCTTTCCATTATTATAGATGCTTGACGCATTATAGTCAAACAAAAAATTCCGCAAACGGTATTTTTTTGTCCTAAAACTCATTGACAAATTCCTTTTATGGAATTATAATCTGATTAGAAGTTCCATCAATGGAATAAAGAGAAAGGAGCAACGGTAATGTATAAACGACTAAACGACGAGATTCTTGTTCGCGGGATTAAAAAAATCGCCATCGCCAATTACCTCGGGATTTCGCCCAAATCGCTCAAGCAAAAAATTGATGGGGAGAGCCCGTTCACATGGGAACAGGTCAGAAAAATACAATCACACTTTTTCCCCGATTTGGCTAAAGACGAGCTGTTTTTGTCCGACAGCCACGAGAAAACATCCACAGGAGGAAAACCAAGTGAAAAAGTGACATAAAAACCCCGGCGAAATTGAAAAAAGGAAAAGAAAAGCCCGCCTGATGGCGGGGGCAGAAAGGGGAATCCGATGATAATCGCAATTATATGGCTCATTGCGCTAGCGGGAGTTTTTATGATGCAAAAAATTGCGCCAAAGCAATCTGCAATCTATACGGTGTATGTCCTAGTGGTGTGCGTTATTTTTACAATCGTCACATTATTTGCCTGAGATTGACGGATAGCATCTTCAAATTTTCGGATGCTTCTTCAAAATTCGAACCCCTGATTTGATTTTCTAGCGTTTTTATATCTCCAACCAGTTCTTCAGGGGCATAGCAAAGAACAACATAAATGTGCTTTCCAATTTCTTTTAGAGCATCCCCATCGGAATAATAAATGCACGCACCAGCCGCACGGATGAAATCTTCAAAGATTACTTTTTTGTGCTTTTCAAGATTTCTTTGGATCTCATATTCTAACTCTACTTTTCGCATGGTCTTCTGGTGATGATTGTTGATCAAGCTGGTAGCAATGGGAGAGATAATTGCGCAAACAGCAATAATACTGGTTATGGTTATGGACGCATCGAAATGCATTATAAATTCTCCTTTGTAAAAATTGCGTCTTTATAGCCTCTAAAGGATAACACAAACCAGCTATACAGGCAAATAAAATCCCCGCCGAAGCGGGGAAGGAGATAACAAGAGGAGGAGCAGATTATTGAAAGACCCATTAAGCGGGTGGAGATCTGTTGCCTGGTACATCGCAGGCGGGATTGTCGGGCTAGTTATCTTAAAACAAATTCTTATCTGACTGCCGCGAGGGATTTCCATCAAACCCAGTCCGGCAAAACGAACAAAACCCCGCCGAAGCAAGGAAGGAGGCGAAGAACGTGGAAAAGCAAATTGATGTTTTGGTATCTGTATCTGGAGTAGAAGAAGCGGTCGAGAAGCTTGAAAAGTTGAATGAACTTGCGAAAGAGGCTAATTCGTTGGCGCTCGAATTAGCCTCTAACATCGCTGGCCTAAAAGTGAATGTCCAGATTTAGGTCAATCTCTCCCTTGCAAAAGAGAAATCAGAAGCCTAGTTTTTTAGCGGCGTATTGGGAAGTTGCTTCACCGACCGAAGCGAGGAAGGAGAGGAGGGTGGCTGACGTGGACCACAAAATAAAATTGGAAGTCGACCAAATCGAGGTGATGAACACCCCACAGCCAAACACGATTTCGATTGACGGGGTGGAAATAACAACCCTTTCCTATGTTTTTAATCTCTACACGGACGCAATCGAAAAGATTGAGAAATTGCAAGTCGCGTCGATAGTGGCTTGCGTTTGGGCGACATTTGCAACGGTATCGATTATTGCTTTAGCAGTAGCGAGATGATGGAAACCAATAGTGCAGAAACGGAAAGAAAAGGAGGTGAACACCAATGGGCAAACCCCTTGATACATACCGCTACCTCCGGAAAAGACTCCGGGAACTCGGCATAGACCTCCCGTATTTTGCGGAGCTGATGGATTTTTCGACCCAGCAAACAATCTATGACCGCCTCTCCGGGAGAACCCCCTGGAAAATCCGAGAAATATACCAAGTCATGGACATCATCAAGGAACCTTATGAGCGAATTCCAGTGGTTTTCCCGCCAGATGGTGTGGAGTACAAGCAGAGAGGCCGCCCAAAAAGGGAGCGGCAAAAAAGCCCCAAGGAACTGCTTATTGAGGCACTTGGCCTCATGGAAGCGGAAGAAAGGAAGGAAACAGCATGACCCCCACAAAACTAACCGCCATCGGCTCGGCGATCTTGCTATTAGCCGGCGGCATGAGTGACGCAGGAACCGGTCTGACCCACGTAATTGGGCTTGTTGCTTGTGGCCTTGGCTGCATTGTGGCGGCACTGTTGGTCTGGAGAGGGGAGGCGAAAAGATGATCTACCCCTGTATGGATTGCCCCAAGCACAACGAGTGTTGGGATCACGACAGGTGCATCCACTACCGCAAAGCCAAGCAGACGGCAGAGGAGCTCAAGCGCAAGGAGCGGGAGTGGAGGGATGGCTATAACGCCAAAACCGTCATCGAGATTGAGAGGACGGAGAGGATCAGAAAGAGGAAAGGGAGGTGAGAGAATGCCAAAGTACAGAGAGGCGCGAATTGCCAAAGGACTAAAACAGGCGGATATTTCTGCCGCCCTTCGACCGTTTGGGGAATACGTACCAGTGCCTGTAATCTCAAGGTATGAGACCGGCCAGTCTCTTCCAACACCGCGCCAGCACGAAATTATGTGCAAGGTTTTGGACAGCGAGAAGCTACTGTCGACGCAGGAGGTCAAATTCTCGTTTATAAGACGGGCCAAGCCGCCAGTAGGGCCTGGGACATCAATTTATAGATTGACGGCGGATACGCCCCAAAAACTAGCCAACAAGTACGCCCCGCTCGGAGTGAAAATCAGAGTTTGTGGGTTGAAGTCTCTATCCCACGCTGCGGCCCTTTGCCTGCGGTGCCTAAATTTGAGGTATTTGCGGGCGGTAAAGAAAAGGGCCGCCCACGATGATACAAACATCGCGGACGGCAAAACAAAGAAAGATAGCGTCTCCGACACTATCTTAACCCATAGGAGCGAAAAAGTCAATGTGTGATATTTGTAGACAGACAATTTGCCCCTCTGGATGCCCGAATGCCCCCCTCTGGGAGCCGCCCGCCTGTGACCTCTGCGAAAACGAAGCGCGCTGGGAGTATGACGGATTGCATCTCTGCACCCGATGTCTCCACGAGAGCATCACAGAGGACGCGGAGTTTGAGGATATGACCGCCTTTGTGAGTGAGAGCCGCGATCAGTGGCACAACTTTCTGGACTTCCTCCTTGATTCCGGAGAACTGGGAGCCGATACCCTCCGGAAGACGCGGTTTGACTGGCCCAGGGCGGCCCAAACATATTGTCTTGGCAATGACTATTTTTTTGAGTATTTGGAGGCCAAAAAAGACTTGGAATACAGGGGGTTGAATGATTGATGGAGAACTATTTCGCGGAGCTGAACGCCTTAAATGTGGGCGACAAAATTGAGAAGAAAAACGGCCTATCTTATCTCTCCTGGGCGTGGGCCTGGGGAGAGGTGAAAAAGCTCCATCCGGACGCGCAGTACCGAATCTACGAGAACGCCGACGGCTGGAACTACCACACCGACGGGCGCACCTGCTGGGTCAAGACCGGCGTCACCGTAGCAGGGATTGAGCACATCGAATACCTGCCGGTCATGGACAACCGCAACAAGTCCATCCTGGCTGAAAATGTCACCTCTTTCGACGTCAACAAGGCCATCCAGCGCAGTCTTACCAAGGCGCTTGCCCGGCACGGCCTGGGCCTCTACATATACGCCGGGGAGGATTTGCCGGAGGACGCCCAGAAGGCGGCCAAGGAGGAGGAGAAGAAAGCCAATGCGTCCAAAATCGACGAGATCAAGCAAGCGTCTCTCCTCGGCGAAATCAAGCGCACCGGCTGGACAGTGGAGGGGATGCTCGACTGGTTGTCCAGCAAGACAGAGACCCCCGTCAACAGCGTCAAAGACATCACCCTGGCCCAGTACGTGGGCGTGATGCAGAGATTGGAGCGCAAGCCAGATGCAGCAGCTGGAGCTTGATTTTTCGGCGGCCCAGTGCTGGGACGGTAACGGCTGCTGGCTGATGCTCAAGGTGGCCAACGCCCCGGCGGCCCGCCGGTGGGTAGACCAGATGTCGGGAGACTGTACCGCCGTCCTTGGCCCCAAACGGCGCAAGCGATCGCTGGACGCCAACGCCTACTTGTGGGCGCTATGCGACCAGATTGCCAAGGCCGTGCGCTCCACCAAGGAGGAGGTCTACTGCGCCGCCATCAAGCGGGTGGGGGTGGTTGATGTTATCCCGATGCGGGAGGACGCCGCCGCAGAATGGTGCCGCCGCTGGCGCTCACGAGGCATTGGCTGGGTGGCAGAGACCGCAGACATGGGGCTGGATGGATGGGTCACAGTGATGGCCTACTGGGGATCAAGCGCTTACAGCACTGCCGAGATGTCCCGGCTGCTGGACGATGTGGTGGAGGAAGCCAAGGGGTTGGGGATAGAGACCGCCACCCCGGAGCAGTTGGCCTTGATGACAGAGGGGCGCGGGCAATGATTGGCGAGTGTCCCCTCTGCCACCGCTGGCTGCCGCTTGAGCGCCACCATATTTTCGGGGGCTCCTGCCGTCGGAAAAGCGAGCAGTACGGCCTTGTGATCGGCCTCTGCCACTGGTGTCACAATGAGCCGCCGATGGGCGCTCACCACAACGCACAGACCGCCCTTGCCCTCCACCAGTACGGGCAGCGCAAGTGGATGGAGGAGCAAGGCAAGACAATAGACGATTTCCGACGAGAGTTCGGTATCAACTACCTTTAGGGAGGATTACAAGATGCTTAATATAGCCGCAATTATGGGCCGCTTGACAGTCGACCCGGAACTTTGCCAGACCCCCAACAACGTGCCCGTTACCAGCTTCACCGTAGCGGTGGCCCGCTCCTTCGTCCGCCAAGGGCAGGAGCGCGAGACCGACTTCATCAACGTTGTGGCCTGGCGCAAAACCGCCGAATTCGTCTGCCGCTACTTCAAAAAGGGAAGCATGATCGCCGTCAACGGGTCGATTCAGACCCGCAAGTATCAGGACCGCGACGGCAACAACCGCACTGCCTTTGAGATCGTGGCCGACAACGTGCATTTTTGCGAGAACAAATCATCCGGCCCGGTCGTGGACGCCCCGAAAACGCCGCTGGTTGACTTTGAGGACGTGCCCGGCGACCTGCCGTTTTAAGGGGGCGTTGACATGGAACACAATTTCAACGTGGATGTTGCCTGCGTTTACGGCCTTCCTGCGGCGGTGTTTATCCATAATCTGTATTTTTGGATTCTCAAAAACGAGGCAAACGGGCGGCACTTCTACGACGGTCGCAACTGGACCTATAATAGCGTTTCCGCCCTTGCAAAGCTGTTCCCTTATTTCTCGCAAAAACAGATTAGGACAATCATAGACAAGTGCGTTGCATCTGGTGCGATCGTCAAGGGCAATTACAACAAGTCTGGTTACGACCACACCAACTGGTACGCCCTTGGAGACGATGTTTTGGAAATTTATGGGGGTTACACAGAGGGCAAAACGATCAGCCCAAGTAGGCAACACGATTTGCCCAAACAGGCAAATCAAATTGCCCAAACGGGCGAACCAATACCAGATAATAAACCAGATAGTAAACCAGATATAGATAAAAAATATAAAGGGGCCACAGCCCCCAAGTTCAAACAACCGTCGGTTTTCGAGGTGCGGGACTACTGCCGGGAAAAGGGCTACCAAATCGACCCAGAGGCATTTGTGGACTACTACATCGCCAAGGGCTGGCGAATTGGGAAGGCCCCAATGAAGGACTGGAAAGCAGCTGTGAGAAATTGGGAGAGGAGACGCAAAGATGGAAGCGATGGCAGAAGCGCTCAAAAACCTCAAACTGACTGGGGAATCAAAAACGGTCTGGACTTATGAGCAGATGCTGCAAAACCGCTGTGACGTCTACAACAGCAAGTCCGGGGCGCTAGATGGAGTGGATTGCCCCATCTGCAAAAACAAGGGCTCGGTCATGGAAATCATCAACGGATATGTAACAACAAGAGAGTGCCGGTGCATGGCCGCTCGGAAAAGCCTCTGGCGCATCGAACGGAGCGGCCTGCGGGATGTGGTCGACCTCTACACGCTTAAAAATTACGAGACCCGGGAGCCCTGGCAGGGCAAAGTCATGGAGACGGCCAAGCGCTTTCTGGCGGACGAGGATGCCCGCTGGTGGTACTTCGGCGGGCAGGTTGGGGCCGGAAAGACCCATATCTGCACGGCAATCACCACCGAGCTGATGCGCCGAGGGATGGCAGCAAAATACATGCTCTGGCGGGACGAGGTAGTCCAGCTCAAGGCCTGCGTCACCGACGATCAGCAGTACAACGCCATTATCTCCCCGCTAAAAACCGTTCCCGTCCTGTACATAGACGACCTCTTCAAGGCCGAGAAGGGCAAATTCCCCTCGGCGGCGGACGTCAACATCGCCTTTGAGCTGCTCAACTACCGCTACAACAACCGCGAATTGTACACAATCATTTCCAGCGAAAAAACCATGAACGACCTGTTGGACATTGACGAGGCGGTGGGAAGCCGCGTCTACGAGCGAACCAAGGCGGGAGGATACCAGCTCTCCCTCTCACCCGACAAAGCCAAAAATTACCGGCTGAAATAGGAGGACAGCATGAACGAAATTGCGAAAGACCTCGCGGACAGCATCCGCGAGCAGAGGAGCACCGGCAGTGGGGCCCGCCACAAGGCCCCGTCCAAGCGAGGCCCGAGAGGGGCGGTCAAAACGCCGGTGGATACCATGACCGCCCAAGAGCGGAGAGAATACACCAAGCCAGGAGCCCTGGTGCTGGACAATATGGCCCAGCCGCTTAAATGGGCCGTCTACAAGCAGTTGTCGGAGGGAGACAAGCACGAGCGGTTGCGCTACTGGGCCGCCCACTATGGTATCTGGTCAGCGGGCAAAATGTCAAGACTGCTGGGATGTTCCCGACTGACCGCGTGCAAGGAGTTTGAGCGCCTGGGGATTGGAGCCGCGCTCAAGCACATTGCCAGCGAGCTTACCCCGGAGGAGGTGCAAGCAGCCACAGAAAACTACAAGGCCCTGAAATTAGCCCAGGAAGGCGCGAAAATAGGAGAGGCAGAAACGGATACCAGAAACGGCAGATATGCGCCTTATCGAGGCGAAAATCGGCCTCTCGTGTCGATTGAGTGGGACGGCAAAGATGGGGTGGACGTCAGACAAGTTGGCCGAATGATCGCAGAGGTGCCGGAGGGTCGGTACACCCTGCGGCTGACATTGGAGGCAGTGTGATGGTCTACACAATCCCAGAGATACCGCCCAGCAATAATCGCTACATAGGGCGGGACGCGCGGTGGAAATACCAGACCGAAAAGAGACGGTGGGCAGACCTGATTGCGCTGCACTGCCGTCCACGCCCGCAGAAGCCGATTTACCGAGCGGTGGTCACCATTTGCTATTATTTCAAGGATGCCCGCCGAAGAGACCCGGACAACTACAGCGGCAAGATGATCCTGGACGGGTTGGTGCGCTGCGGGGTGTTGGAGGACGACAGCTTTTTTTGTGTCTCACTTCGGCTAGAGGCGCGGAAGGACAAGGATAATCCAAGGACGGAGATTGAGATCGAGGAGAGATAACAATGGACGAATTGCTATTTTCGCTGTCAAAAAAGAGGGGCGATTTTGTTGTGCAGCCTTTCAAAGGCTCTGGAAAGGGTGGGCAAAAAAGAAACAAAACCATGTCTGCCTGCCGCATTATCCACCCAGAAAGTGGGGCGGTCGCGGAGTGCCAAGAGGAGAGGAGCTACCACCAAAATTTGAAAAAGGCGTTTAGACGACTGTTAGAAAAACCGGAGTTTGTGCGTTGGCATAAGGCAAAATGCGCGGAAGTAATGGGGATAAAAGCAACAACAAAGGAAGAGGTTGACAGGATGATGCGCCCAGAAAACCTGCGAATCGAGCAGTGGGATGGAAAGCAGTGGGCAGAAATTGAGGAGGGCAAAAAATGAAAGTCTATGAATTGATGAACGAATTGGGCAATATGCCAGCGGGAGCCGAGGTGAGGTTTCGGCGGGTGCTCGAAAAAGGGGAGCTGAACAAGATGGAAGGCAGCCTCTATGAGGTCAACCTGCCAGTCCGCTGGGTGGAGCCGGAGGAAGAGACGGTGATGCTGGAAGGTTGGAAATCGTGAGGGAGGCGGCCCAGTACCTGATCATGCTGCTGGCCCTGCTCACCATCCAGCGGCCGGCGACTGCCACCGAACCCAGATCGCCGGAGCCGGTGATGGCTCATGTGGAATCTCAACAGCGAATTTTCGCCGGTGAGTTTGCGGTCTACGCCTACTGCGCGGAGCAGTACCCACACATCTGCGGCGGAAACCCTACCACTGCCAGTGGGGAGCCGGTGACGCCGGGAGTGACGGTCGCCGCAGACCCGGACGTGCTGCCGCTGGGGGCGCGGGTCTACATAGACGGCATCGGGGAGCGGGTGGTACAGGACACCGGCGGGGCTATCAAGGGGCGCAAAATTGACCTCGCGGTGGAGAGCCACCGGGAGGCGGTGGAATGGGGAGTGCAGCACAAGGGGGTGTGGATATGCTCCAACTAGGGGACGTGACCCGCATCAACGGCGAGGAAATCGAGCCGGTGGACGTCATCACATTCGGGAGCCCGTGCCAAGACCTATCGATTGCCGGCGGTCGGTCGGGTCTTGGCGGAGAGCGCAGTGGACTATTTTTCGCCGCCACAAGAATTATCCGAGAAATGAGGGAGGCAACAGACAATGAGTATCCAACTTTCGCTGTTTGGGAAAACGTTCCAGGAGCCCTGTCCAGCGCCAAAGGAGAAGACTTCCTCGCGGTCCTCCAAGAACTCGCCGCCGTCGCGGGAGAAACCGTACCTATCCATCGACCTGCGGGGAAATGGACAACCGCAGGAGAGATCATGGGAAACGATTACTCGATTGCCTGGAGAATACTGGACGCGCAATACTGGGGAGTGCCCCAGCGTCGTCGTCGCATCTACCTTGTCGTCGATTTTGGAGGCCACCGTGCCGCCGAAATATTATTTGAGCGCGACCGCCTGCCGAGGAATTTTGGCGCGGGCCGAGCAGAAGGGCAAGCCGTTGCCGCCACTGCTGGAGGAGGTGCTGCGCTGGCAGGCGGAGCACTACGACCAGATGATGGATTGGCTTACACGATCAGAGAGAGGGGAGGCTGCCCAGGCGGCGGGAAGGGGCCGCTGGTACAGGAGGAACGCACGGGAACACTGTCCTGCCGGAATGACCAGTACCTTGTGACCAGAGGGTTTGCTCGCCGTCTGACCCCACTAGAGTGTGAACGCCTCCAAGGCTACCCAGACGGCTGGACAGACATCCCGGACTACATAGACGGCAAGGGGCGCACCAGACAGGCGGTGGACACTGCCAGATACAAGGCCCTGGGCAACTCCATCGCCTTGCCATGCGCAGAGTATGTGCTGCAAGGCATCCTGGACCAGCTCGGGAGAGGAGCCACCCTGGGCAGCCTGTTTGACGGCATCGGCGGATTTCCGTTGATTTGGGAGACCATCAGCGGGCCAGGGACCGCCAGATGGGCGAGCGAGATAGAGGATTCCCCGATGGCGGTGACGGCGCACCATTTTGAGGAGGAACCAGATGAATGACCTAATCAGACGCGCCCTGCTGGGCGACAGGGAGGCGCAGGAGGAGTGCACCCGGCAGGGGATTGTGCTGCCATGCCCATGCTGCGGGGGAGTGGCAAGACTATCCGTGTTTTTGGGGAACCCGGTTGTGACATGTACTGGTTGCAGTATGTGTACAGCTCCGGTGGCAGGTGGAACGAAAGGGGAAGCTCTCGCCGACTGGAATACCCGCCATGCCCCGCCGATTGGCCGGTGCGAGACGTGTAGATATTGGATTAAAACGACATGCTATTGCTGGAAATCTAAAATTTTTGGGCAATCGTGCAGAAAGGACGAGTATTGCAGTTCTTGGGTACCGAGAGAGGAGGAAGACTATGAGACCGATTGATGCAGACGAAGCAAAGCGCTTTGCGGCAGAGTGCTGGCCTAATCCAGTACACCGGTTGGCAATTGATGCTCTGCTTGATAATTGCCCCGCCATCGACCCCAAAGACCTGCAGCCGCACGGCCACTGGATTGAGCACCCCACCGGCGGGCTGGTATGCTCTCACTGTGACAGGTACAAGCCAGACGAGTGGCGGAGTATGTGCTGCCCCAACTGCGGGGCGAGGATGGAGGATAAAAATGACGGTTGAAGAATACAGGAAAAAGCACAAAAGTTGCAGATACTGCGAACACAATCATGCTGAATACCCAGAATTAGAGATGGAATGCCGGGCAAAAACCAAATATGGGTCAAATCGCCTCCCTCATAGTTGGTTGAGAGCGTATTTGTGCAAAATGTACAGTCCAGAGGGATATTGGAGAAACAGAAAGCGGGTGGAAAAATGATGTGGATTAAGTGCGAAGACATGATGCCGGAGCAGATGACCGAAAACCAAGGCCGCAAAAAGGTCAAGGTGCTGGTGGCCATCAAAAACAAAAACGGGGTAACCCTCCGAACACAGGAGAGGTGGATAAGTTCGAGCGGAAATTGGATGTGGAGATGCTCTCCCGGGGAGGTCACCCACTGGATGCCGTTGCCAGACCCTCCAGAAGATGAGGCGGAGGACTATGGGTGCACCCTATAACCTCTACATGGCGACCACGGCGGACGAATTGGAGCTGCCCCTGTGCGTGGGTAAGGCGAAGGAGGTAGCGCAGTATCTCGGAGTGCCGTTGAGCTACATATACCAAGCGGTGTGCCGTCAGAAATCGGGGACAATCAGGGGGTACAGAGTATTTCGGATTAAGGAGGCGGAGGATGGCGAAAAAGACCCTTGACGACGACATCAAGCAGCAGGCCCTGTGGATTGTGAGGGGGTACAAGGCATCCCTCCGCAGGTACATGGCTGCCCGGCAGGATGTCATTCTGGCGACGCCGTGTAGCTTCGGGGAGTATGTGGCAGGGGACGAGACCTGCCGCCAGTATTACCCCCACTCCTCAGATGTCGGGAGGCCGGTCGAAAATATGCAGCAGGCCCTGGAAAGGTTGGAGCGGTCGCCAGATGCCCGCCGGGTGGCAGCCGTGGACAAGGCCAAGCTGTTGATTGGCAATGACCTCCAGGACGAGGAGCTGCGGCGGAAGCTGACCAATGCGATCTTGCTCAACTGCGAGAGCGGGCGCAATTACCCATTCGAGATTTTGGGGGTGGATTTTTTGGGGAGAAGCAACTTCTACGACCGACGCACAGATTTCCTGGCGGATGTTGCAAAAATTTTCGGGATTATCTGAAATCGCGGACTGTGCAGCCAAAACACCTGCTAAAATGTGTATAGTGGGCCAAGTGAGGATGGATCGCGCCTTGCTTGGACACAATGGCCGGAACGCACCGGCCCAGTTAATCAGCCCGCCGCAGTAGCCTCCCCAATATCCGGGGACAGGCGAGACGGCGGGTTTTATGGGCGGGCCGTCTGCATGAGGACGGTTTGCCCGCCAAATGCCAAAGCTGGCAGAGCGCAGGGTTACAGACCCGCCAGCAGGCCCCTATTCCATGGGAACTGGAAGGGTGAGCACTGTCCAAAGCATGTGCGCCGCGTGTCAGCAGCGGGATATAAGTGTCTGACGTGATTGAGATTGTCTCCCCACCGACGGAGACTAAAAAGTAGCCGGAAGATTATGCCTGCCCAGTCGAAGCCTTACGTTCAGCACGCGGGGTATTCATTAGGCTGGGTGGGCCGACAATTCAAGCCTGCACCTGACGGTGTGGGCTTTTTCGTGTCCATTTTTGGGCAACGGGCGTGCCAGCGCAAGCGATTCGCATAGACGCTGGAGGGGTGGGATTAGGGGAAAAGAAAAAGACACCGACTTATTTGGCGTCTTTTTTGGAAAGGCGAAGTGAGCATCCGAGCGCATCTGCCAGAATATCAACGGTTTGGATTGTTGGGGAAATCCGCTTGCTTTCGATTCGAGATATGGCGGTCTGATTTATCCCGGTGAGTGCAGAAAGTTGTTGCTGGGTGACACCTTGGCGTTTTCGTTCCTTGACCAATTGGTCAATAACCAAAATCCCGTAGAAGTTAGAAACTTCTGGCATTTGCTCTCCTCCTTTCGCTATATATAATATGGCATATAAAGTCGAGTAAAATCATGAGGGGATCAGACATATGGCAAAGAAATTCGCAGAGAGATTTTACAAGTCAAAAATATGGCAGATGACCCGTTCGGCCTATGCGGCAAGCGCGGGGTGGTTGTGCGAAGAGTGCCTGCGCAAGGGGATATACAAGGCGGGGGAAATTGTTCACCACAAGCAAGAACTCACGGCGGAGAATATTGACAACCCCAGTATAGCCCTAGCCTGGGATAACCTAGAGCTACTGTGCAGAGACTGTCACGGAAAAGCGCATGGGAAAAGAAGAAGATACAAGGTGGATCCGGCAGGAAGGGTGACGATAGAATTGCAGAGATGAGGGGATAGCCCCCCCTATCAAAAATAAACAGATAATGCCAGGAGACCGGTGGGTGGACTTCTTTTTTTCTCTCTCGAACGTATAATCCCCCTGCCTCTCCAGAAAGGAGCGAGAAATGGCAAAACCTATTACCGAACAGTCAGAGATCAAAAGACTTACCGATATTTACAAAGGCCTTCCTCAAAACCAATTCGCTGTTGCTCAAGGGCTGATTGTACAAGCGGCTCGTCTCCGAGTTCGGCTAGACCAGCTGTGGGCGGAAATCCAGAAGAACGGAGAAGTGGAGATGTTCTCCCAGTCGGAAAGGACCGAACCATATGAACGGGAGAGGCCGGCAGCTCGATTGTTTACATCGACCGACAAAAATTACCAAAGCATCATCAAGCAGCTGAATGAACTGACGCCTCCAAGCGCAGCAAAAAGCAAATTAGCAGAGATGATGAAGGATGGATAACTATATCTTCACATACTACCAGGCCATCCAGGATGGAAGCGCGGTGGTTGGGAAATGGGTTCGCCTATTTTTTGAATATATTGTGCGCGGGCTAGGAGACCAATCTTTTTTCTTTGACCAAAAAAAGGCAAACAGAGCAGTTAAATTCATCGAGACGTTTTGTCATCACTGCGAGGGAAGAGACGACCTATTAAAGTTGGAGCTTTGGCAAAAAGCCATTGTGTCTGTGATTTTTGGAATTGTGGGGGAAGATGGATTTCGGCAATTTCGAGAAGTTGTTATCGTTGTGGCCAGAAAAAATGGGAAAAGCCTATTTGCGGCGGCAATTATTGCCTACTGCGTTTTTCTAGATGGGGAATACGGTGCAAAAGTATTCTGCGTGGCCCCAAAACTCGATCAAGCCGACCTTGTCTATTCGGCGTTTTGGCAAACGATTCAGAAAGAGCCAGAGCTGGCGGCGCTGATAAAACGAAGAAAATCAGACTACTACATCGAAAGCAGCAACAGCAGTGTAAAAAAACTAGCTTTCAACGCCAAAAAGGCGGACGGATTCAATCCGCACCTCACGGTTTGCGATGAAATTTCAAGCTGGCCAGGAGACAATGGTTTGAAACAGTATGAAGTCATGAAATCCGCTCTTGGCGCCAGAAAGCAGCCGATCCTCTTGTCCATTTCCACATCTGGGTATATCAATGAGGGGATTTACGATGAGCTTATCAAGAGGTGCACCCGTTTTTTGCTTGGCGATAGCAGGGAGCGAAGGCTTGCCCCATTCCTCTACATGATTGATGATCTACAAAGGTGGAATGACATAAACGAGTTGAGAAAGTCAAACCCAAACCTAGGGGTTTCGGTGTCGGTTGACTATTTGCTGGAAGAGATTGCCGTGGCAGAAGGGAGCCTATCCAAAAAAGCGGAGTTTCTCACGAAATACTGCAACATCAAGCAAAACAGCAGCCAGGCGTGGCTCACAGCACAAGACGTGGAAAAGGCAAGCGGGCCGGCGATGTCCCTGAACGATTTCCGGGATTCTTACTGCGTTGGCGGAATCGACCTTTCGCGCACCACAGACCTAACGGCATGCACAGCAATCATAGAAAAAGACGGAAGGCTATATGTATTTGCGCAATTCTTTTTACCGGCAGAGCGAATAGAAGAGGCGACCATAAAAGATGGGATGCCGTATTCCGCTTACGTTCAGCGCGGCATTTTGAAGCCTTCGGGAGATAACTTTGTAGATTATCATGATTGCTTTAACTGGTTCAAGATGCTGGTGGAAGAATACCAAATTTATCCGCTGAAAGTCGGGTATGACCGATACACCGCCCAATACCTTGTCCAAGACATGAGAGCATACGGGTTTCACATGGACGACGTTTGGCAGGGGTTTAACTTAACTCCGGTCATCAGAGAGACAGAGGGCCTTATACGAGATGGAGCCTTTTCCATCGGGGACAACGATCTGCTGAAAGTGCATCTGCTTGACACCGCCATGAAGACAGAGCCCGAGAGCGGCCGGTGCAAGCCCATAAAAATGAACGCCGCAGCTCACATAGATGGGTGTGCGGCGCTGTTGGACGCGATGACGGTTCGCCAAAAATACTATTCGGAAATTGGGGAACAGCTAAAGAATGAGTAGAACCAAATAGAGGGGGAAAAGAATGGGGCTATTTGAAAAAATATTTAAGCGGCCCTCGCCCAGAGGGGAATCGGACGGATTTTTCAAGACCCTTACAGCGTATTCTCCGGCATTTACTACATGGGGCGGCAGAATCTATGAAAGCGAACTTGTTCGTTCGGCAATCAATGCCAGGGCCACCCATATCAGCAAATTGTCTGTGCAGGCGCACGGCGCGGCAAAACCAAAACTCCAGGCAAGGCTCAGGACGGGGCCAAACGAATGGCAGACGTGGGGGCAATTTTTGTACCGTTTATCTACTATTCTGGATGTAAACAACACCGCCTTTATTGTCCCGGTGATAGATGATTATTTGGAAATGAGCGGGATCTTTCCAATTTTGCCAATTCAATGCGAAATCGTCCAGTACGGGGGAGAACCGTGGCTTAGGTATCAATTTCAGGCCGGCCAATATGCCAGCGTAGAAATGCGGCATTGCGGGGTTATGACAAAATTTCAGTATGCAGATGACTTTTTCGGAGAGGACAACCTGGCCTTGGCTCCAACAATGGAACTTATCAACATTCAGAACCAAGGGATCACAGAGGCAGTAAAAAGCGCGGCGACTTTCCGGTTCATGGCTAAAGTCAACAACTTTTCAAAAACGGAAGATTTGGCGAAAGAACGCCAACGGTTTACGCGGGAAAACTTACAAGGCGGAGACGGCGGAGTGCTGTTGTTCCCAAACACATATTCAGAAATTCAACAAATCAAAGGTGCTCCCTTCGTAGTAGACGCTGAACAGATGGCAATCATTCGCAAAAATGTATTCGACTATTTTGGGGTAAATGAGGAAGTCTTGCAAAACAAGGCCTATGGAGACGCCTGGAGCGCGTTTTACGAGGGGGCTATTGAGCCGTTTGCCGTCCAGTTTTCGGATGTAGTCACCAAAATGCTTTTCACAGAGCGAGAGCGCGCATCTGGCTCTTTTTTAATGGCTACCGCCAACCGACTACAATATATGAGTAATACCGAAAAGCTGAATGTGTCGGCTCAGATGGCAGACCGGGGGATCATGAACCGGGACGAGATTCGCGAAATCTGGAACTTGCCTCCGTTGCCGGACGGCCAGGGCCAGGCATACACCATCCGAGGAGAATATTATCTGCTGGGCGCAGACGGAAACGTAGGGAAGGAAGGAGATAGAGCGAGTGGAGCTAAATGACAGACAGATCCGGCGACTGGAAGATGGCAGAGAATACAGGGGAATGAAAATGGCGGCCAAAGCCTCCGATGACGCCGAGGAGATGGTTGTGGAAGGATATGCAACGACTTTTGACCAATCATATATTTTGTTCGACGGGAATGATTATAGGGTATTTGAGAAGATTGCGCCAACCGCCTTTTCGGAATGCGACATGAGTGATGTAATTATGCAGTATGACCATGGCGGCCGCGTTTTTGCTAGAAATAAAAATGGTACCCTGGCCCTGACTGTGGACACTGTTGGGTTAAAAGTATCCGCAAACCTCGGGGGAACAGACATTGGGCGACAACTATACCAGGAAATCGAAGGTGGCTACACTGACAAGATGTCGTTCGGGTTTGTGGTTGCAGAGGATAAAAGAGAAAGCGTATTTGACAGAGAAAGCGGATTGGAAATTATAACCAGGACCATAATCAAAATTTCAAAGCTGTACGACGTCAGCGCCGTGTCTACCCCGGCCAATGACATGACGTCGATCAGCGCCCGGAGATTTGCCGACGGAGTGATTGGCGAAATCAAGGCGGAGAGACTGGAACGGGCGAGTAAAATCAAAAAATTAAAACTTATGCTGGAGGTATGAACATGAACAGAAGAGAAGAGATCGAAGCCCGCCTCGCCGCTATCCGCGGTGAGATGGACAATGAGAACGCCGACATTGACGCCCTGACCGAAGAGGTGCGTACCCTGAAAAACGAGATGAAAGGAATCGACGATGCCGCAGAGAAGCGAGCCAAGTTGCGTCAGGAAGTTTCTGACGGCTCTGGCACCCCTGTTCGCGTATTTAGCGGAATGCGCGAAGAGCGCGTAGGTGGCGCGGAAAGCAAAGAATACCGCAGCGCCTTCCTGAAAGATTTGCTCGGCCTTGAAATGAACAAGGAAGAGAGGGCGGCCTTTGTCCATACCACTGCAAACACCTCCGCCCCTCTGCCTACCACCATGCTGGACAGCATCTGGGACTTGGTCTCTAAGCGCCACTCCATTATGGGGGACATCACCATCTACCGGACCGGGACTATCTTGGACGTGGTAAAGCACACCGCCGTTGCCCAGGGCGAGGCAAAAACTGTGGCTGAAAACGCTGCGAACGATGATGAGCAGAACACCTTCGTGAAGGTCACCTTGTCTGGAAAGGATTTTTCCAAGCATGTGGACATTTCTTATGCCATGGAGAGAATGAGCATCGACGCGCTGGAGCGGTACCTGATTGATGAAATCAGCGCAAGCCTTGGAGATGCTATGGCCTCTGATGTGATTTCGCAGATTGGCACTGACATGGCCGCCGGGAACAAGGTAAACAGCGCCGCAAATGGGGCCATTACCTTCAAGGAGCTGGCCGCTCTGTTTGGGAAATTGAAAAGAGTTGGGGCCGTGTCTGTGTATGCTACCCGCGCCACCATCTATAACCATCTGGTTGGGATGGTCGATACCACCGGTCGCCCTATCTTCCAGCCATCTGCTCAGGCTGGCCAAGAAGGGGTCATCTTGGGCGCTCAAATCAAGGTCGAGGATGCCGTAGCCGACAATGTCGTATTGATTGGCGACGGCCGCAGAGTGGTCTACAATATGATCCAGGACATTATGATCGAGAGCGACAAAGACATTAAAAAGCACGTGACCACCTACTCCGGATATGCTCGCGGTTCTGGCGCTTTGATCGACCCGGATTCCTTCGCCCAGCTGACGGTGACCAGCGAGGGGTAAATGGCTATAGCCTCCAGAGCGAGTTTGGCGCAGGGGAGTTGAGAAAAATGACCATCAGCCAAATCAAGTCCCTGGCGTCTAACTTAGGTTATAGCATTCGCAAAACTGCAAAGGCTGATATAATCTCCGAATTTTTGGCCGAACAGGAGGCGAAGAGATGCTAGAAAAGGTAAAGCTGGCCCTGCGAATCACAACTACCGCATTTGACGAAGAAATCTCCGATTTGATTGCGGCGGCCATAGCGGACCTCAGAATAGCCGGAATCGTCTCTCTGGAAGAAACAGACCCTCTTATCATCCGGGCAGTCACAACTTATTGCCGGGCAAACTTCGGAAGCCCGGATGAATACGACAGGCTCAAAGCGGCATATGACGAGCAAAAGGCCCAGTTACAAATTGCAACTGGTTATACCGACTGGGGGGATATATAGTGGACAGGTCGCGAGTGCTCACCCTTGTTGGGGTCTCCTACATAGAGGACAACATTGGGCAGCGTGTCCCTCAAGAGGCTCCGAGAAATGTTTTTTGCGACATCACTAGCGTGTCCGCCAGCGAATGGTTCGACGGTGGAAAGGCGGGGCTAAATCCGGCTTACCGAGCCATCGTATTTGCCTCCGATTACCAAGGAGAGCAAATTGCAGAGCTGGACGGGGTGCGATATGGGATTTACCGCACCTTTTTAGGGAGAGGGGACACAATAGAGCTCTACATGGAGAGAAAGGCGGGGATTTAATGGGCGTGAAGACAGACAGCTTGGCGTCCGCAATCGCCAAAGAGTTGGCCGAGTACAGCCAAGACGTCACTGATAGCCTAAAAGAAGAAATCAAGCAGGCCGCGAAGGAGTGCCGCCGAGAAATCCAGGAGAAGAGCCCTGTGCTGACAGGAAGCTACCGGAAGGGATGGAGAGACAAGGTTGCGTACGAAAGCACCGAATACATTCGCGTTGTGATAAGAAATCGGACTGATTATCAGCTTACCCACTTGCTGGAGGACGGTCACGCAGGGAGGGGAGGCACGGCAAAGGGCGCCGCCCCACCGCACCCCCATATAGGCCCAGCAGAAAAAAACGTAGAACAGAAATTGATACGAAAAGTAAAGGTGATCGTAAAAAAATGACGCTTGAAGAACTAAAAAACACCCTAAAAACTACAGGGATTCCAGTGGCTTACGGGTATTTCGAGGAAGAGCAAAACGCGCCATACATTTTGTATCGAGAGGCTTACACAAACAACTTTTCTGCTGACGGAATAGCGTATTGCCCAATCAGTCATGTACAAGTCGAGCTTTACACAAATCTAAAAAGCCCAGAAGCGGAGGACAAGGTGGAGGATGCCTTGTCCTCTTTCTTTTGGGAAAAATCGGAAACCTATCTTGATGGCGAACGGTGCTATCAAATACTCTACGAAATTGAGGTGTAAAAATGCCTGATAAAGTAAAATTCAATATCAAAAACGTGCACTATGCTGTCTTTACCGATGGCGCAGAGCCTGCCTGGTCCACGCCGGTGAAAATCCCTGGTGCTGTTAGTTTTTCTCTGGAGCCGCAGGGAGATGTGTCGCCCTTTTATGCGGACGGAATTGTCTATTATCAGTCCAGCGCCAACAACGGGTACACGGGCGACCTGGAGATGGCCCTTTTCCCGCCAGAGTTTCTCAAAGAGATCTATGGCGTGACCGAGGGTGCAACCTCCAAAGTGCTGACCGAGAACGCCAGAGTGGAGCCCAAGCCATTCGCGCTCCTCTTTGAGGAAGACGGAGACACCAGCGGCACAAAATTTGTGCTGTACAATTGCAACGCCACCCGGCCCAGCCGGTCGTTTGCGACTACGTCTGAATCCAAGGAGCCGCAGACCCAGTCCATTTCGGTCACCGCGTCCCCGTTGGAAAACGGGAACGTGCTGGCAATGACGCAGGACAGCACCCCGGCGGAGACTGTGAACAACTGGTATAAGTCAGTTTTCGTGGAAGGAGCTGTGGCATAAATGGACAAAGTGCTGACCATTTCGGGAAAAGAGGTGGGGTTTCGGGCAACCGCCCTTACCCCGAGGATCTACCGGCACAAAATTGGCCGGGACATCATCCAAGACCTGAACCGCCTGCGCAAGAGCTATGCCAAGGCCATCAATGGGGAAAACGCCAAAACCGAAGAGGAGCAGAGGGACGCGCAGCTGTCGGTGCTAGATTTGGAGATTTTTGAAAATGCCGCCTATGTTATGGCAAAGCAGTATGACCCGGACGCGCCGGCGTCTTTGGACGATTGGCTGGACGGGTTTGAGACTTTTTCGATTTATGAAATTTTGCCGGAAATATTACAGCTGTGGTCCCTGAACGAACGCACCACCGCAAAACCTAAAAAAAAATAATCCCAAGGGATAGAGAGCCGAACGGCTCTATTTTTATGCTTCGGTGCGCAGAGCTGGGTCTGTCAGGGGATGATCTGGACGATATGTCCGTCGGGATGATCTATGACATGATGACCGAAAAGGCAAACGATATGGAGAATTACAGCTACAAGCCAGCGCCCGGAAGCATGAAGTCCTTTTTTGGGGGGGGTGGGAAGATTGGCTGACAGAATCAAGGGAATCACTGTCGTTTTGGGGGGAGATACAACCGGCCTGAACAAAGCCCTGGCCGGAACAAATAAGGAAATCAGGAATACCCAGACCCAACTAAAAGACGTGGAAAGGCTCCTGAAACTCGATCCCAAAAACACGGAGTTGCTTGCCCAAAAGCAGAGGCTGCTTGCGGATTCTGTGGAAGAGACGAAATCCAAACTGGAAACCCTAAAAACCGCGGAGAAGCAGGTACAGCAACAGTTTGCGGAAGGGAAGGTCACACAGCAGCAATATGATGGCCTGCAAAGAGAGATTGCCGCCACTGAACAGAGCCTAAAAAGCCTTGAAAGCGCCGCAAAAGAATGCAATCAGCAGGTGTCAAAGGTTGGGCAAATAGGAGACGCGATGCAGGCGACCGGCTCAAAGATGGAAGCTGCCGGAAAAAAGATGCTGCCGGTAACCGGGGCGATTGCAGCTGTCGGAGCCACGTCCATCGCCGCCATGGACGACGTGGACGAAGGGCTTGACACCATTGTGCAAAAGACGGGGGCGACAGGAGCCGCGGCCAAAGAACTTGAAGCGGTATACCGAGAGGTGGCGGCAGAGGTCCCCGGAGATTTTGGGGACATCGGCGCAGCGGTTGGCGAAATCAACACACGTCTGGACTTCACCGGCGAAAAGCTGAAAACGGCTTCTGCGGATTTCCTGAAATTCGCCAAAGTGAACGGGATGGACGTCAACACCTCTGTGCAGCTGGTCACTAGGGCCATGGGGGACGCCGGGATCGCAGCGGACGAATACGGGTCTGTCCTCGATATGCTGACGGTTGCCGGGCAGAAAAGCGGGATCAGCATTGACAAGCTGGCCGAAAACCTGGCGAAGTATGGTGCACCCATGAGGGCACTGGGAATCGACACAGAACACGCCATTGCCCTATTTGCCGGGTGGGAAAAGGCTGGCGTAAACACCGAAATTGCTTTCTCGGGAATGAAAAAGGCGATTTCAAACTGGGGGAAAGCCGGGAAAGACAGCACTGTTGAGTTCCAGAAAACCGTAGATGCGATCAAAGCGGCACCCGACATCGCCAACGCAACCTCCATCGCAATCGACGCATTTGGGGCAAAGGCGGGGCCGGACCTCGCGGACGCAATACGCGGAGGGCGGTTTGAGGTAGATGAATATGTTGCTGCCCTGGAATCAGCTGGAGGAGCGGTTGAAAGCACATACGGAGGGATTGTGGATGAGGTGGACGACACCCAGCTTGCCATGCAGACAGCGAAGCTGGCGCTCCATGATTTCGGAGAGACCATAGCCAAGACCGCCGGGCCGATCCTGTTGACGCTGGCGCAGAAATTGCAGGCAGTTGGAGATTGGTTTTCCAATCTGGACGAACGAGGGCAGAAAATTGTGTTGACCGTTCTGGCAGTCGTCGCCGGGATTGGGCCGCTGCTGATTATTCTGGGCAAGGTGTCAACGGGCGTGAGCGCGATCATCAGCGTGGCGGGGCAGCTTTCTGGCGTATTTAGCACCATCGCAGGAACTGTAATACCGGTGGTAAAAGGCGCGTTTTCTGGCCTTTTCAACCTGATCGCCGCAAACCCCATTGTGGCGGCCATTATCGCGGTTATTGCTATTGTCGCGCTATTTGGCGATCAAATTCAAGCGATTTTGCAAAAGGTGGATGACTTTTTGCAGGGCGTGTTTATGGTTGACTGGACAACTGTATTTGGGCCAGGGCTAGGAGATGCCATAAACGCATTTTTTGCGAATATAAAAAATATTTGGGACGCGATCAAACAGATTTTCGATGGCATTATAGACTTCATCAGGGGGGTGTTTACCGGCGACTGGGAACGTGCCTGGGAGGGCGTCAAAGAAATATTCGGCGGGATATTCGACGGCCTTATTGCCATCGCGAAAGCCCCTATAAACGGGATCATCGGAATCCTAAACGGGGCGATTAGTGGGATTAACGCCTTGATTAGAGGAATCAACAAGATAAAAATCGACGTGCCGGACTGGGTGCCGCTTCTTGGGGGCAAAACGTTTGGGTTTAATATCCCATCAATTTCGAAAATTCCATATCTGGCGAAAGGAGGAATTTTGTCCAGCGGGTCAGCGGTTGTCGGAGAGGCGGGCCCAGAGCTATTGACCATGATAGGGAACAAGGCGATGGTGCAACCTCTCACAAACCAGACATCAAAAGTGGCGAACTTTGGAGAAACCACAATAAATGTCTATGGGGCTCCGGGGCAAGATGTGCGAGAGCTAGCCGGAATTGTGGCCGATGTGATTGAAAACGAAGTACAAAGGAGACAGGGGGTTTTTGCTTGAACTACTTTTATTTTGGTGGTGGTCGATCTATTGACTACGGAATCAGGATCAGCAAAGAGGCCACCCTGTCGGCACCGGAGAGAGAGGTTGAAGTTTTCAGTGTACCTGGCCGGTCTGGGGAATTGCTCATTGACAAAGGGCGGTTTGGCGCACAAACGGTCACATATGAGGCGTTTTTTCGGTGCCAAGATGGAGAACGTGCTGCCTACGCCCGGCGCATCAAATCCTGGCTGCTGGGCACCCCCGGCTACCGGGAGCTGGCCGACACCTACGACCGGCAATATTACCGGCTGGCTCGGTACAGCGGAGCGCTGGACATCGAGGCCGTGGGCCGCCGGTTCGGCAAGCTCAACCTGACTTTCTCCTGCCAGCCGTTTCGGCTGCGGCAGGATGGCCGGGCGCTGCGGGAGTTGCCGCTGGAGAGCACTGTCTACAACCCCGAAGATTGGCCAAGCAAGCCCTATTTTAAGCTGTACGGTGACGGGGATATTCGGCTGGCAGTTGGGGGGCGCGTGTGGCAGTTTTCGGGGGTCTCTGGCTACATCGAGGTAGACAGCGAGATCATGGAGACCCACAAAGGCCTACTGTCCCAAAACAGCAAAAAGACCGGCGACAGCTACCCCGAATTGGCCCCCGGCTGGAATCTGGTCAAGGCCACGGGGGCGAGCAAAATTGAGATGATACCGAGGTGGTGCGCATTATGATTCCTGTACTTTTCGCCCCCGGCGAGACCGCTTTCGAGAGCGACGGCCTGGGGCTGTTGCCGGATTGCCTGTCCTGCGAGGTGACCGAGGAGCGCAACGGCATTTTTGAGGCCTCCATCCAGTACCCCACCACCGGCAGGCACTACGCCGACATCGAAAACGGCAGCATTGTCAAGCTACTACCAAACGACACCAGTGACCCCCAGCTGTTCCGGGTCTACAAGATTTCGGCCCCCATCAATCAGGTGGTCACCCTCTCCCTGGAGCACATCAGCTACGAGCTGGGGGACACGCCAGTCATCCGCTTCCAGGCCTCCGGCAACGCGGGGACGGCCCTCACCACCCTGCTGCGGGCGGCGGTCGTCCCGCACCGTTTCACGGCCTGGTCGGACATCACCTCCAGCAACTCCACCGAGATCAAGGAGCCGTGCAGCGTCCGGGCCTGCCTGGGCGGCAAAGAGGGCTCCATCCTGGACGTGTGGGGCGGGGAGTACGAGTGGGACAATTTCGAGGTCAAGCTCCACGCCCACCGAGGACAGCAGACCGAAGTGGTGCTGGAATACGGCAAAAACATCGCCGACCTGACGCAAGAACAAAACATCGGGGAGATGGTGACCGCCTTGCTACCCTATGTCAAGCAGACGGTAGACGGGTCGGATGTCTACACCATCCTTCCGGAGCAGTACCTGGAGGCCCCCACCGCCGACAAGTTCCCCCGCCTGCGGGTGGGTGTCCGGGATTTCACCGGCGATTTTTCGGAGGGCGAGCCGGTCACGGTGGACGCCCTGCGGGCCAAAGCCCAGGCTTACATCAAGTCGGCCAACATCGGGGTCCCGTTGGTCAACATCAAGGTGGCGTTTGAGCCGCTGTGGCAGACCGAGGGCAACGAGGCCCTGCGCCCACTGCAAAAGGTTGGGCTGGGGGACACCCTGACCGTGCGCTTCCCGGCCCTGGGGGTAGACGCCACCGCCAAGGTCATCAAGACCATCTACGACCCGTTGGCGGAGAAATACACCAGCATCGAGCTGGGGGACGCCAAAAGCAACCTCGCGGATACCATTGGCGGGGTGCAGAACAGCGTCCACGAGATTGAGAAGACCGTCAGCGGCGTGGACAGCCTGATCGAGGCCGAGGTCAACCGTGCCACCGACATCCTGACCGGCACCGACGGCGGCCACGTGGTCATCAAGCGAGACGACGCTAGGAAGCCGCAGGAAATCCTCATCATGGACACCGAGGACATGGCGACCGCGCGGAAGGTGTGGAGGTGGAACATGGGGGGGTTCGGGTACTCCTCCAACGGCATCAACGGCCCCTATGACACCGCCATCACCATGGACGGCCACATCGTCGGCAAGTTCATAACCGCGTACACCATCATCGGCTCTCAAATCATCGCCGGGCGCATCCAGTCCAAGGATGGCACTATCTATTTTGACCTGGATAGCGGGGACGCGGCGGTGAAAAAGCTCATAGGCGCAGGCGGCTACCAAGTCGATGTTGGGGGGTTCAACGGGTCTGATGGATCCCAACTCTACGGGATTCGTCTCAACAATGCAGAAGGGGTCCCACTCATTAAAATGGGGGGATACTCGGTGGCAGCAGAACATGCCTTTCTCTCCGCTCCTAGGTCATTTGGGATTGATTTTGGAGGCGAGACAGAAAAATACAGTGCGCACCTATATTCGTCGTACGGATGGGCTCTTGGAGACCCCACAGAAGAACATTCTTGCGCTATCCACATGCGCATAGATGATTCTCCGGCCTCCTTTGAACTACGCAGAAATCGAATTTTGATTAGCTCGTCACCAGTCGGTGGCGGAAGGGCGTCAGGAATTGAGATTGACGAAACGGGTGTAAACATTTATGGGCCTAAAGTCACTGTCAATGGCAGAGAAATATAGGGAGGTGAATCCTTGCAAATTACAAATAAAATCACGCTGAACCTCTCCGGCGAGGAGGTTTTCGCGCCGATCGTGGCGCACCAAGGGGACCTGGACAGCCGGGTGGTGGAGTGCACCCTGCAAAAGGATGGGCTGCCTTACACCATCGAGGAGGGGACGACCGCCAGGGCAACCTACCGGGCTGCCTCGGGGGCGAGCGACATCCACGACGCGGAAATCGTGGGGAACGTGGTGGTCGTGCCGCTCATCCCCTCCTTTTTGGCGTCGCCCGGGGATGCTCACTGCGACGTGCTCTTGTCTAAGGGTGGCGCAGTGGTGGGCACTGGTCGCTTCGCGGTGCTAGTCTCGCCCATGGCGGCTGCCGGGCCAGACCTTGAAAAGTCGCCGGAGTATCAGTCTTTCGTGGCCGCCTTGGCCGACGCCGACCAATGGAAAGCAGACACGGCGGAGGCCATCTCCAAGGCCGCCGAGGCGACCGAGGGGGCCAATACCGCCGCCCAGGCCGCAAATGATGCTGCGGCAAGTGTGGACGCGGCGAAGCAGGCCGCGCTGGAAGCTGCCCAGTCTGCGACCACTGCCGCGGGGTCAGCAAATACCGCTGCGAGTGGCGCCGACACTGCCAAGACCCAAGCGGAGGAGGCGGCACAAAGCGCGCAGACTGCCGCCACTAGGGCCAATGAAGCCGCAGAAGGGATCGAGAGCACAGGCATAATCGCCCACATGCAGAGCACCTCCAACCCGCACCAGGTGACAGCGGAGCAGGCGGGGGCAATGGCGTCCAGCGCCACAATTGAGCTCGCCGACGCCGCCCAGACCTATGACCTCAACAACTACTGGACGCCCGGGCAGGTAGTGTACATCCGACAGAATGTAATCGACGGGAAAAAAGTGGCCAACTGTCCGTCCGGAACAAGCGGGGTCATGTCTGTGGAGGGTACGTCGGTGGTGGCAGTACAGACCTATATCGATGTGGCCGGAGGGGCAGTCTACACCCGCCACAAGGCGCTATCGACCGGGAATATGTCTGGGTGGGGGCAGGCATCTGGAATGGTGTCAGAGACCACCAGCAACGGCTCCTATATCAAGTGGCCGGATGGGACGATGGAGTGCTGGGGGCAGGTGAGCGGCACGTCGGACAGCAGCGGCTATCTGACTGTGACTTTCCCGGTGGCGTTCGCGACCACTCCCGCCGCATTTTTGGTTTCCGGGGTTTCGGGCGCGGGCATTGTAGAGCGCGGGACCCTAACAGCTACACAAGGCAAGGTGGGGTTTCGGTCGTATGTCAACGGCGATTTTTTGGTCAATCAAGCATCTCGCGCGGCGGCGTGGCACGCCATTGGCCGCTGGAAATAAGGAGAGAGAAAAAATATGGCATTATCAAAACAAATCACCTATGACAACGGCACCACCGCCAGCTACCACCGCATCGACGGGCTGCTGGTGCACTGCCACCCAGACAACGGGGCGACGGTGACCGCCACCCTGTACAGCTACCTCACCGAGGACACCCGGGCGGCCAACGCAGGCGCGCCGGTCTCGACTGTGGCGGTGACCGCCGAACTGACCGAGACCCAAGCCAACGGTAACCTCCGCAAGACCATGTACGCCAAAATCAAGGCGCTGCCCGAGTGGGCGGATGCCGAGGACTGTTAGGAGGATAAGGATGACCGAGTGGGGCGTTTTTGGGGTGGTGGTGGCGCTGCTCGGCTTTTTGGCGGCTATCGTTGCCCCTATCCTAAAGCTCAATACCAACATTACTCGCTTGACAGTGACGATGGAACACCTCGTCGAGCAGATGGGAGGCCAGAGCAAAAAGATGGAGGAAATCCGGGAGAAAAATCACAAAAGCCACGAACGGCTGTGGGAGAAGAACGAGGAGCAGGACAAGATGCTGGAAAACCATGAGGGGCGTTTGAAAGTCCTCGAAAAAATGAAGTAAGCGCCCATCCAAGGCGCTTTTGTTTTGCCCTCCTGTTGGAGGGAGAAAGGAACATGAAATGGAACAGATTATCAACTACATCAAGCCCGAGCTCATCCCGGTGGCGGTGGTGTGCTACATCATCGGAGCGGCCCTCAAGCGCACCGAACTGCTCAAGGACAAGTATATCCCGGCCGTGCTGGGGGCGTTTTCGGTGCTCACCTGCGCCGTCTATGTCTGCGCGACCTCTGACCTGTCTACCGCTCAAAATGTACTCATGGCGGTGTTTGTGGCCGTGGTGCAGGGCATACTCCTCGCGGGTGGGAGCGTGTACGTCAACCAGATCATCAAGCAGGCCAAAAAGGGGGGGAAATAGCATGGCAACACTGATCGGCATGTTGGCCTACAAGGGCAGCGGCCCCCGCCCAGGGAACACCCTGACCCCCAAGTACATCACCATTCACAACACCGCCAACCGGGGACGCGGAGCTGACGCTGTGGCCCACGCCAACCTGCTGCGCGGCGGCTGGCGAAACAAGGCCATTGGCTGGCACTATGTAGTAGACGAGGGGCAGGTTGTCCAATGCATCCCAGAGGATGAGAGCACCTGGCATGCCGGAGACGGGGCCAACGGCACCGGCAACCGGCAGAGCCTGGCAATCGAGATCTGCGAAAACGATGACGGAGACCTGCGGCAGGCCACCGAAAACGCCGCCCGACTCACCGCCGAGCTCATGCAGAGACACGGTATCCCCCTGGAGCGGGTTGTCCAGCATAACCACTGGTCGGGCAAGGATTGCCCCAACCGCATTCGCCGCGGGGAGCCCTACGACTGGCAGATCTTCCTGGCCCACGTCCAATCCTACCTAGACGGCGGGCAGGAGGCTCCCGCACCCTCTCCCACCGAGGGCACCCTGTCCGTGGCCCCCGGCACCTGGAACGTACGCACCGGCCCCGGCATGGAGTATCCCTCCGCCAAGGTCATCACCGGCAGCCGGGTGCTCACCTATACCGAGATGAGCGACGGTTGGTATCATATTGACGGCGGCTGGCTTGGCCCCAAGGCCGTGGCTGATGCCTCCGCTGCCCCGGTGCCCGAGCGCAAGACCCTCACCATCAAGAGCGGCACCTGGAACCTGCGGGCGGGCCCTGGTATGGAATACGGCGTTGTCAAGGTGACCGTAGGCGGACGCGCCGTCAACTATACCGAGGTGGTGGACGGCTGGTATCACACTGCCGAGGGATGGCTCGGCCCCAAGGGGGTTGTTGGCACAACCACCCAGGCCAAGACCGTGCGGGTCAACTCCGGAAACTGGCGGGTGCGTCAGGGTCCCGGCACCGAGTACGGCACCGTGCGGGTAATGACCGGCGGCTGCACCGTGGAGTACACCGAGATCGCCGACGGGTGGTATCACATTGCCGATGGCTGGATTGGCCCGGCTTGTGTGAGATAGCCCATACATAGAGAGCGCCCCGACTTGCTTTTTGGCAGGCCGGGGCGTTTTTTCTATGCGCGCAGTTTTTCGATGAGCGCCTCTTGAAGAACCTGGGAAAAATTTACTCCTTTAGCGGTGGCCTCCTCGTCGAGCCATCCCGGGATGGTCAATGTCTTTTTTACTGCGCGGGGGTTGGCGCGCTTTTTGTAGGCGAGCATATCAAACTCCACAACTACTAAAAATCCGCCCTCTACGGATACTTTATCGGGTTCTGAAGGTTTGGGCAGGGGCTCTTTGTTCTGCTCCTTGGAGACCAAGCAGAGGCCCAGCGCATCGACCGCCATCTCGTAGGCCTGGGTCATATCGTCCCCCTGGGTCAAACATTCGGGCAGGTCAGGGAAGGAGACCCAGAAGCCCCCTTCCTCGGCCCAATGAAATACTGCCGGGTAAAATAACTTGTTCATGGTGTCCTCCTTCTGGGGCTTATTTCAGCCCCGCCTGTTTCAGTATTGCCTGTTCCAGCCCCTTTTTGAGGTCTTTCGCATGGAGGGGAACCGTTGTCTGCTTTCCTGTCTCGGGGTTTTTCATTTTAACGTGCGACCCGTTTTGGGCGACTACCTGAAACCCGTTTTTGGTGAGAAGCTTTATCATCTCTTTGGCGGTCATCGGCATTTGTTTCCCCTCCCTTACTGTATTCATATTATAACACGTATTAGCACGTATAGTCAAGGGCTTTCGTGAATTTTCCACAACTATTTTTGTACATCAGCAAGTTACTGGCAAGTTAAACTTGATCTATATTTGGGGTATTGGATCTGGATTGGGGATACATCTTGTATCATTGGCGCACTCGAACGCGGCCAGCTTTTTTGTAAAGCAAGTTACCAACAAGTTAAATCATACCGATTTTTGTTTATAAAAACTAGAGCCGTGGATCATATCCACGGCTCTTACAAAACATGAAGTTTTTCTTGGTGTCTATATTATATGCGATTTTTCTCAAAAAGTCAATGAAGAAGCTTTTCGTGGATAGTAAAAATATCTATATTAGGGCGCAGTCGTTTTTGCTTGACCAAGGTCAGATATTTTTTGTGCTTTCTTTTTATATTATTGAGCAGGGCTTGAGATTCGATGACATACGGGATCCCCCTTACAGTATATGCCTGCTTGATATATCTGGGTGAAACGGGAATAGTGTTCCCTACTAAAAATACGCTTTCTTTTCCCATCATTTTGCCTATATGGTAAAAAACACATTTTCCGCGTCCGAACTTTGCTTCGTATTTTTTGATTTTAGCCCGGTAATTCTCTACCTTGGAGCTAAGTGGGATCATCCAAAAAATATTGTCGGATTCTTTTAGAGCATAAAAATAAGGGCGGCTTTCAAGTTTGTTTAACATAAGGTGTTTGTCTTTGAAATCAGAAAAATAAGAGTCCTTTATCACATACAATCCGTTTTCTTCGAGTTCCATCTTACCTCCCTAAAGAAAATGCCCTTCTTTTCAGAAGGGCACCTTTCAAGCCAGACACTTATGAGTCGCTGCTGGCACGCGACAATCTAAAGCACGTCAGACACTTATGAGTCGCTGCTGACACGCGACACACAGAGGACGGCGGTGGGGCCTATCTCTCTGCCTATATAATATACCATCTTCCGCATGGTGTAAAACGTCAAAATAGGTAATGGGTGTTTGAAAGCTCGTTTTAGAGCCGTTTTAATGCTGTTTTTGCTATTTTACACCATTTTACGGGAAATAAAATCAAAATAGCACCCCATTATTTTTCTTAAAGTCTGATGCTTGCTTATAAGAAAAAAGAACTTAAGTTAGCGAGAGTTGAGTGGCACCTCCTCTGCGACTGGATCAAGACCCCGCCCTATATGGCAGAAATTTTAGAGGCGGTAGAGGCAGGAAAATGCCCGAATTTGTAACCCACTTTATAACCCACTTGTATTTACTTTTTTGCTTTTTTGGCAAGTACTCCGCTTGAACAGTTTTGCGAAAAACGGTATAATCATCACGTTTGTGAGCAATTCGGAAAACATCAAGCTTGCTGCATGCTGGTTCAAGTCCCATCTCCCGCACCATCCAAAAAGGGCCGGGAGCCGATGTGCGCTCCGGGCCCTTCCTTTGCCCCCGACCGCCCCTGTGCGGCCGTTTTAGCAGAAATAGGCCGCGGGGGCGTAGTAGGTGCAGGCGGTGGTCTTTCCCGCAAAGTGGAGGGAAAGGCGCACCGTCTCGGCCCAATCGGGGATGGAGAAGGTCGCCATCTGCCGGCTAAAGCAGTAGCAGACCCGGCAGGTGATGACCTCCTCCCGCCGCTCGGTTTGCCCGTTGGGGCCGCAGAACTCGGCCGCCAGGCGGATGTCCTGGGCCTCCACCACCCGCAGCACATACCCCCAGGTGATGGCCTGCTGTCCCCGCACCGGGATGGCGGGGTCGTACTGGTCGTAGCCGCTGCCGCCCTCGGGCAGGGTGGTGGTGCAGGTGCGGTAGCCGCAGACGCAGAGGTTGTCGTAGGTCGCCCCGCTCCCCGAAAAGTAGAGGGGGCCGCCGTCGGGTCCGGGGCACCAGCGCGAATTGCAGATGATGTTTTTCACAGTCACATCACTCCCACAGAATGTTGGGCGCCGCCGGAAGGGGGACGCCCTTTTTACAGGATATTGCAGAGGGGGCCCGGGGGTGTATCGCCCCCGCCCCGGACAGAGCGAAAGGAAGAGAATTTGCCATGACCGAACGGGAAATCGCCGAGATCCGCCGCCGCTACCGGCCGGAAAAAACCAACATCACCCACCTGCGGGGCTGCTATGTCAACGAGAAGCGGGAGATCGTCTCCCAGTTTGACCAGCCCCTCTCGATGATGAGCGAGGAGGAGGCGGAGAAGATCCTCGCCACCCTCAAGCGCACCCTCTCGGGGGCCCAGGGCCGCAACCTCTTTGATGTGGAGTTCGCCACCCAGCAGGTGGTGGACAGCGAGGAGCACCGGCTGCTCATGTCCCTGCGCAGTTCCGGTCTGGGGGACGAGGAGGCGGTGCAGGCCTTTTTGCAGAAGGTCATCGCCTCCCTGTCGATGGAGGGCAGCTACCTCATCCTCCTGGCCCACGAGACCTACGACGTCCCCTACCGCTCGGCCGACGGGGGCCGGCAGGACGACGCCTCCGACCAGGTCTACACCTATTTTCTCTGCAGCATCTGCCCGGTCAAGCTCACCACCCCTGCCCTGAGCTATTTCATCTACGAGAACAAGCTCTCCAACCGGCCGGCGGACTGGCTGGTCTCGCCCCCCGAGCTGGGCTTTCTCTTCCCCGCCTTTGACAGCCGCAGCGCCAACATTTACAGCGCCCTCTACTACACCCGCAACCCCGCCGAAAACCACCAGGAGTTTGCCGACGCCGTCTTCAACCGGGAGATCCCCATGCCCGCCGCCGAGCAGAAGGAGACCTTTCAGTCCCTTTTGGGGGAGAGCCTGGGCGAGGACTGCAGCCTGGAGGTGGTGCAGGCGGTGGAGGGCCAGCTCACCGAGATGATCGAGGCGCACAAGGAGCGCAAAGAGGAGGAGCCCCTGGCCGTCTCCAAGTACGCCGTCAAGCGGGTGCTGGAGGGCTGCGGGGTGCCGGAGGAGCGGTTGAGCACCTTTACCCAGCGCTACGACGAGGCCTTTGGCCCCGATTTGGATTTGAGCCCCCGCAACCTGGTCAACGCCCGGGCGCTGGAGGTCGCCACCCCCGACGTCACCGTCAAGGTGAACCCCGAGCGGGGGGATCTGGTGGAGACCCGGGTCATCGACGGCGTCCGCTACATCCTCATCCGCGCCGAGGAGGGGGTACAGGTCAACGGGATCGACATCCACATCTCCTGATTTCTTGGCCCCGGCAGGGGGGGCTCCGCGGCGATTCGGTTTGCAGGGGAGCAATTTGCCCTGAGGGGCAGGTTGCTCCCCTTTTGTCGGCCGAAGGGGGGGGAGGCGACATTTTGCCGCCATTTTGCAGGAGAAAGGGGGTCTTTTTGCCCCGCGCCCTTCTCCCCGGGCGGAGGCCGACGGGGTCCAGGGTGGCCGGCGGCGCCGTCCCTCTGCCGCGCCCTTCACTGCCCGGCCCCAACGGCGCGGACAGGGCGGTAGGGTGCGGCGCTGTGGGAGATGCCGACGGGAGCGGCCCTGTTCCGGGGAGGGCAGGCCGCCCTGGCCCGAGGGGGCCGGGAGCTGTCACCGGCCGGCCCCCGCCCTGTTGCGGGCGACCGGGGAGCGCTGCAAGGACACCTGCCTTGATTCCCCCTGGGGACCGGGTGTTTGTTCCAGCTGTCCGCAGGCAGCCGGAAGGGTCGCCTTCAACGGGGCCGCCCTCTCTGAAATCGCGTCTCCTTCTCCCGGCCCCGCCTTGCCCCCTGGGCGGGCGGGGTTGACATGCACCATGCAGTGTTTGACCTGGGGGAACCCCGCCTCGACGGCCCGGTGCACCCCCTCGGCGATTTGGTGGGCGGCCTCGAGGGAGAGGCGGCCGTCCACCGCGATCTCCATGTCCACATAGGCCCGGGCCCCAAACTGCCGGGTGCGCATCTCGTCTAGCCCCGCCACCCCCTCCTGGGCGCGGACGGCCGCGGCAATGGCCTGCACCGTCCGGGCGTCGCAGGCTTTGTCCACCATCTTGTCCACCGCGTCGCGAAAGATGTCCAGGGCCGCCTTGCAGATGAAGAGGGAGATGACGGCGCTGGCCAGGGGATCGAGGATCGGCCACCCCAGCCGGGCCCCCAAAATGCCCACAAAGGCCCCCACCGAGGAGAGGGCGTCGGAGCGGTGGTGCCAGGCGTCGGCCATCAGCGCCCCCGAGTGCACCCGCCGGGCCGCCTTTCGGGTGTAGCGAAACATCCACTCCTTCACCGCGATGGAGACGGCCGCCGCCGTCAGGGCCAGCGCCCCCGGCGCTGCCAACGCCTTCCCCCCGCTGCACATCTGGGCGATCCCCTGGGCGCCGATGGCCGCCCCGGTGGCCGCCAAAATCACCGCCAGCAGGATGGCGGCCACGCACTCCAGCCGCTCGTGGCCGTAGGGGTGGTCCTGGTCGGGCTGCCGGGCGGCCAGGTTGATGCCCCCCATCACCACCAGGGTGCTGAAGACGTCGGAGGCGGAGTGGACCGCGTCGGACACCATCGCCCCCGAGCGGGCCAACAGCCCCGCCGCCAACTTGAAGGCCGTCAGCGCCAGGTTGACCGCAATGCTCACCCCCGACACCCGCATGGCCACCCGCCGGTCCTCGTCCGCCTCTCTCACGGCGATCCCCTCCCTTATCCTGCGGCGCCGCCCCTCTTTGCCGGAAGGGCGGCGCCGTGCCCCCTAGCTTATGCGCCGCCCCCGCCATGGTTGACAAAGGGGGGAGGGGGGCGGTACGATAGAGGAAATTTCTTGAGAGAGGGGGCGCCGGCTTTGCGCCTTTGCATTGAGGGAGCTCCGCGCAAGGTCCGCTAGTCGGGCGGCGCTGCGCGGAGCAAATCATTAAGTAGTAAAGATACGCTTTTCGCCCGACAGAGGGATTTTGCGCGTTTGGAACAGCCATCCGGCCCGGCCGGAAATCCAAACAAAGGAGCAAAGTCCATCGTGTTTTCAAAAATCAAAGCCCGCTATCGCGGCCTGAGGCCCTTTTTCGTCCTCTGGTCCACCCAATCCCTCTCGGCCCTGGGCAGCGCCATGACCAGTTTCGCCCTGGTGGTCTGGTCCTACCAGCAGTGGGGCTCGGCCCTCTCCACCGGCCTGCTCTCGGTCTGCTCCTACGCCCCCTATGTGGCGCTGAGCATCTTCTCCGGCGCCCTGAGCGACCGCTGGGACAAGCGAAAGACCATGCTGCTGTGCGACAGTGCGGCGGCCTTCTGCACCCTCTGCGCCCTCGCCCTCCTCTCCACCGGGCGGCTGGCCATGGGGCACCTCTACCTCCTCAACGCCGTGAGCGGGTTGATGAACACCTTTCAGCAGCCCGCCTCCGACGTGGCCGTCAGCCTGCTGGTCCCCCGGGAGCAGTACCACCAGGTGAGCGGGCTGCGGGCCCTCTCCAACTCCCTGGTCACCGTGCTCGCCCCCATCCTGGCCAGCGCGATCTTCGCCTTTGGGGGGCTGGGGGCGGTGATCGCGGTCGACCTCTCCACCTTCGCCGTGGCCGCCGCTGCCCTCTGCCTGGCCGTCCGGCTCCCCCACACCGCCGCCGAGACGGGCCCGCGGGAGCCGACCTGGCAGGTGGCAAAGGCGGGGCTCGTCTTTCTCGCCCGAAATCGGGGGGTGCTCCACCTCATCCTCTTTCTGGCCGCCATCAACCTCACCGCCTCGATGTACAACGCGGCCCTGCCCGCCCTCCTCCTCCCCCGGGCCGGGGGAGGGGAGGTGGCCCTGGGGCTGGTGAACACCTGTGCGGGGCTTGCCAACCTGGTGGGCAGCGCCGCGGTCTCCCTCGCCCCGGCCCCCAAAAGCCGGGTGCGGGTGATCATGGGGGCCCTCCTCTTCTCTATGAGCACCGAAAACCTCCTCCTCTCCCTGGGGCGGGGGCTGCCGGTCTGGTGCCTGGGCTCGGTGCTGGGGTGGCTCTGCATCCCCGCCATGAACGCCAACCTCGACGTGCTGTTGCGGCTGCACATCCCGGTGGAGATGCAGGGTCGGGTCTACTCGGTGCGAAATGCCCTGCAGTTCTTCACCATCCCCCTGGGCTATCTGGCTGGGGGCGCCCTGGTGGACGGGGTCTGCGAGCCCCTGATGGCCGCCCAGCCCGCCGGCAGCCCCCTGCACCTCCTCTTTGGCGAGGGGAAGGGCGCGGGGGCCGCCCTCCTCTTTTTCTTCCTGGCGGCGCTGGGGGTGGGCACCTGCCTCCTCTTTCGCCGCTCCCGGGCCATCTGGGCCCTGGAGGAACGGCTGCCCCGCCGGTAAGCGCGCAGAAAAGAGCGCCCGCCCCCCCTTTTATAGGGGGGCGGGCGCTCTCTGTCTTTAGCGGGCGGGGACTTTGGCGGCAAGGAGGGAGGCGGCCTCCTCCCCGGTCAGGGGGCGGGCGTAGAGGAAGCCCTGGATCAGCTCGATGCCGCAGTCGAGGACAAAGCGGTTTTGCACCTCGTCCTCCACCCCTTCGGCCAACACCCGCATTCCCATGCGGTGAAAGATCTCGGTCAGGGCCCGGACCATGACGGCGGTGTTCTCCTGCTCCACCGCCGCCCAGACGAGACTCTTGTCCAGTTTGACGGTGTCGAAGGGGAGGGCCAGCACCGAGCTCAGGTTGGAGTAGCCGGTGCCGAAGTCGTCCAGCCCCAGGCGGATGCCCATCTGCCGCATCTCCCGGGCGAATTCGCCCACCAGCTCCGGCTTTTCGGCCAGGGCGGTCTCGGTGAACTCGATCACGATTTGAGAGAAGGGGACGCCGCTGTCCCCGATGATCCGGCGCACCCGCTCCACCACCCCCGGCTGCCCGAACATCACCGCCGAAAAGTTGACGTGTATCCCCTCCACCGAGATGCCCCGCTCTCCGAGCGAGAGCAGGTAGCGGCAGACCCGCTCCAACACCTGATAGGTCAGCTCCACAATGTCGCCGGTCTCCTCGGCCAGGGGGATGAACTCCGCCGGCGAGACCGGGTCAGCGGGGGTGCCCTCGATGCGCATCAGCGACTCGGCGTAGGGGAAGCGGCCGCTGGACACGTCGTAGATGGGCTGGTAGCGCAGGGAGAAGGCGCCCTGGGAACAGGCCCGCTTCACCGCTTGCAGCACCTGCTCCCGGCGGCGGATCTCCCCCAGCATGGCGGGCCCGCAGTAGCAGATGTTGCGGCCGGGCCGGCGCTTGGCCTGGGAGACGGCGTAGGCGACCCCACCGGCCAGCCCCTCGCCGGTGTCGGCGCTGCTGGGGTACTGCACCACCCCCATGGCCCAGGGCAGGGGGCGCAGGTAGTTGCCCGCCCGCCAGGGCAGGGCCATCCGCTCCCGGATGGCCCCCAGCACCCGGCCCACCTGCGCCCGCCCGCCGTCGCGGATGAGGACGGCAAACTCGTCCCCGCCGAAGCGAAAGACGTTTTTCTCCCCCGCCAGCTGCCGCAGCCAACCGCAGACCTCTTTTAGAAAGAGGTCCCCCACCGACTGGCCGAAGCGGCTGTTGATCTGCTTGAAGTCCCGCAGGGAGAGGACCGCCACCGTGAAGGTGGGCAGCCGCTTTTCAAAGAGGAGCAGGTCGATGAGGTTGACCAGTTCCTGCCGGTTGGGTGCGCCGGTGAGGGAGTCCAGAGACATCTGCTTGTTCTGCAGGTGCAGGTAGATGATGAGCAGGGCGCAGGTCGCCGCCGAGCCCGAGAGGATGACGGTGGGGGAAAACTGCTGCACCAGGATGACGACGAGGGCCACCGCCGGAAAGGAGAGGAGGATGGTCCTCGTCGAGCGCTCCACCGAGTGCCGAAAGCGCAGCACCAGCAGGATACTGGCGGCGCAGTAGGCGTAAAAGAGCAGGTAGGTCAGGGCGATCCACTCCCCCTGCCGGTAGCCGCCTTCGGGGGTGATGGAGAAGAGCTTGCCGGTGAGGGGGTCGGCCAGGGCCAGCAGGGCGTAGAGGGCGCCGAGGGTGATCCCCCCGGCAAAGACCCAGCGCAGCATGGGCTGCCCCTTGCAGAGGATGGCGGCCGAGTAGAGAAAATAGGCCAGCCCCATCAGAGGGGTGCAGATGAAGTAGAGGGTGGTCACCCCCCAGACCAGCCACTGGGGGGCCAGGCCGGGGCGCATCAGCAGCAGGGTGGAGAGGATGTTGGTGGAGACCGCCAAAAAGGTGATGATCAGGCAGCCCTGAAACACCCGGTTTTTCAAGCTGGGCAGTGGACTGCCCCGACGGGAGTACCCCCAGATGATGAGCAGTATGACTGCCGAAACGCACTCCGGCGCGATGTCCCAGCGCATGCGATCCCTCCGCCGCCCCACAGGGCAAAGAATAAAATCAAGAATCAAAAATCAAAGGATAAAATATGTCAAAACTGTGAAGATACGTTCATCATAATCGAAAACTGCCAAAAAGGCAATGAAAATCCACTGCCGTCATCCCCGCGCCGCCCTGCCCGTTTGGCGAAGGGCGCAAAAAGGGGTATAATGAAAGGCAGAAAGCGCCCCCGCACCGGCTGTCTGCCCGGCGCAGGGGGCGGAGGAGGCAAAAACGGTGGCCAACATCTTTGACTATCTGGAATGGCGGGGCGACCTGCGCTTTGACCAGGCGCCCTTTACCTGCGTGGACGATCTCATCCTCTGCCGGCTGTCCTATGTCCCCTTTGACGGGGTGGTCCCCCCGCCGGGGGAGGGGGGAGCGATTTCCCTGCGCCGGGCGGCGGAACGGCTCCTCTCCCCGGCCTTTGCCCGCCAGACAGAGGCCATGTGGGCGCGCGACCGCGACCTGCTGCGGGCCCTGGCCGCCAGTGCCCGCTTTGGCGAGATGCCCCTTTTGGGCTACGTCAACGACGTGGACGCCGACGAGCAAAAGCAGTTTTCCGCCCTCTGCGCCCTGCCCGGCGACGGCACCGGCTTTGCCGCCTTCCGGGGGACCGACAACACCCTGGTGGGCTGGAAGGAGGACTTCAACATGGGTTTTGCCACCCCGGTGCCCGCCCAAAGGGAGGCGGTCTCCTACCTCTGCCGAGCGGTGGAGCGGGGGCCGGCGAGCTGGCGGGTGGGAGGCCACTCCAAGGGGGGCAACCTGGCGGTCTACGCCGCCGCCTTCGCCCCGGCCCCGGTGCAGGAGCGGCTGCTCTGGGTGCAGAACAACGACGGCCCCGGCTTTGACGGCGGGGTGCTGGACGGCCCGGGCTACCGGGCGGTGCGGGAGCGGGTGCACACCTACCTGCCCCAGTCCTCGGTGGTGGGGATGCTTCTGGAACACGAGGAGGCCTACACGGTGGTCCACAGCAGCCAGGTGGGGCTGATGCAGCACGACCTCTACTCCTGGGAGGTGAAGGGCCCCGGCTTTGTCTGCCTCGACGAGGTGAGCGCCAGCAGCAAGTTCATCGACAAGACCCTCAAGGACTGGGTGGCCGGGATGAACAGGGAGGAGCGGGCCACCTTCTTCGACACCCTCTACCAGCTGCTGGCCGGCACCCAGGCCAAGACGGTGGGCGAGCTCTCCGGCGACTGGCTGCACAGCGCCGGGGCGGTGCTGCAGTCCCTCAAAAATGTGGACGAGGACACCCGCCGCCTGATGGGCCAGGTGATGGGCGGCCTCTTTCGCTCGGCGCGGGAGAACCTCCGCCCTGCCCGCCCCCGGAGCGAGGGCGGGGAGCGGCGTCTGGAGTAGAGTGCCCCTCTCTCCCCGGGGGAGCGGGGCGGTTGCGGCCCGGTCCCCTGTCGCCGCCGGGAAGGGGGGCTCGCTTCCCGGCAGAGGGCGGCGACCTTCTCTTTCAAGAGGGCCGGAGGAGTGGGGCAGGTGTCCGTCTCCTTTTGTGGGAGGCGCGAAAGGGAAAGTGCTGCCAAAGGCCGACGGGTCCCTCCGGCCCTTTCGGTTGCGGGCAGCGCCTCCTGTCATCTGGCAGCCCACCCGGCCCCTGCGCCCGTTTCCCCTTTTTCGCCGGGAGGACCTCCACACCACCCACCCCCGGGGTAAGAAGTCAGGGTGGTGTCTGAAGTAGGGAACCTTTCGCCCCGGAGAGGGGAGAGGGGTCGGCTGCGGCTCGGTCCCCTGTCGCCGCCGGGAAGGGGGGCTCGTTTCCCGGCAGGGGGCGGCGGACGTCTCTGTCAAAAAGGCCGGAGGAACGGGGACGGGTGTCCGTCTCCTTTTGTGGGAGGCGCGAAAGGGAAAGTGCTGCCAAAGGCCGACGGGTCCCTCCGGCCTTTCGGTTGCGGGCAGTGGCCCCTCCTGTCATCTGACGGCCCGCCCGACCTCTGTGCCCGTTGTCCCTTTGCCGCCGGGTGGAAGGTCCACCCGGCGCTCCTGTGGGAGGGACGCGTCCGCTCCCTGGTTGGGGCGGGGCGAAATGGGCCTTCCCCCCGACGCTCTGCCCAAACCCCGCCGAGGGCTTCTCCATGCGCCTCGGCGCTTCGGACCCCCTCTCAAAATACGCCTGTTGTGGCACTCTTTCGCCGCAATATCGGCGAAATGACGGTTGACTGGGTGCACAAGATGTAGTATGATTTGACCAATCTGTTTCAGAATCAAAACTAGATATGGAAACGAAAGCACACGGGTGCCCGGCCTGTCATCGGGCCGGGCGGCAACAGGGAAGACGGGTGAAAAGCCCGCGCGGTCCCGCCGCCGTAAGGAGAGAGCGCGCCCCAACTGCCACTGGTTCCCCCGGGAGCTGGGAAGGCGGGGCGCGCGTGGAATCCGAGCCGGAATACCTGCCCGCTGTGCGCGCGCTGCCACGGTGTATGGCGTCAAGCGGGCTCTGGTGAGTGACTTTTGTCGCGCCCCTGCCTGCCTTTGGCCGGCAGGGGCTTTTCAGCGCTCTGGGCGTCTCCAGCGGTTTTCTGAAACCACTTTGATGGGAGGACACAATACGATGATCGAATCGATTCGCAAGCGCAGCGGGGACATTGTCCCCTTTGATCCGGAGAAAATCACCTGGGCCATCTTCAAGGCGGCCGCCGCCGTGGGGGGAGACGACTGGCATCGGGCGGAGGAGCTCTCCCGCCAGGTGGTGGAGATGGCCACGTCCCGCACCGGCGTGCTGGACGTGGAGGAGGTGCAGGACATGGTGGAAAAGGTCCTCATCGAAAACCGCCACGCCCGCACCGCCAAGGCCTACATCCTCTACCGGGAGAAGCGCCAGGGCGCCCGGGAGGCCAACGCCCTCATCGGCGCCACCATCGACATGTTCTCCCAGTACCTGGACGACATGGACTGGAAGATCCAGGAGAACGCCAACACCCAAAAGTCCATCAACGGGATGAACAACTACATCCGCGAGGCCTTTACCAAGCAGTACTGGCTCCACGAGATCTATCCCGAGGAGATCCGCCGCGCCCACACCTCGGGGGACCTGCACCTGCACGACCTGGGCTTTTTCGGCCCCTACTGCGCCGGGTGGGACCTGCGCCAGCTGCTGATGCAGGGCTTTGGCGGGGTGCCCGGCAAGGTGGAGAGCGGCCCGGCCAAGCACCTGCGCTCCTTTTTGGGGCAGATCGTCAACTCCACCTTCACCACCCAGGGCGAGTCGGCCGGCGCCCAGGCCTGGTCCTCCTTTGACACCTACTGCGCCCCCTTCATCCGCTACGACCACATGGACTACGCCGCGGTGAAACAGGCGCTGCAGGAGTTCATCTTCAACCTCAACGTCCCCACCCGGGTGGGCTTTCAGTGCCCCTTCTCCAACCTGACCTTCGACATCGTGGTCCCCTCCACCCTCAAGGACGAGTGCGTGGTCATCGGCGGCCAGCCCATGGACGCCTGCTACGGCGACTTTCAGGCCGAGATGGACCTGCTCAACACCGCCTTCTGCGACGTGATGATGGAGGGGGACCGCCACGGCCGGGTCTTCACCTTCCCCATCCCCACCATCAACGTCACCAAGGAGTTTGACTGGCAGAGCCCGGTGGTGGACAAATTCATGGAGATCACCTGCAAGTACGGCATCCCCTACTTCTCCAACTACATCAACTCCGACCTCTCCCCCGAGGACGCCCTCTCCATGTGCTGCCGGCTGCGCCTTGACACCAGCGAGCTGCGCAAGCGGGGCGGCGGCCTCTTCGGCTCCAACCCCATGACCGGCTCCATCGGGGTGGTCACCCTCAACCTGCCCCGGCTGTGCTACCTGGCCCAGGACGAGGAGGACCTGATGCGGCGGCTGGACGGGCTGCTGGAACTGGCCAAGAACAGCCTGGAAATCAAGCGCAAGACCATTGAAAAGCAGACCGAAAATGGGATGTACCCCTACTCGGCCCACTACCTCAAAGAGGTCAAGGCCCGCACCGGCTCCTACTGGTTCAACCACTTCAACACCATCGGCCTGGTGGGGATGAACGAGGCCTGCCGCAACTTCCTGGGCTGCGAGATCACCGCCCCCGAGGGGCAGCAGTTCGCCCTGCGGGTGCTGGGCCACATGCGGGAGGTCATCACCCGCTTCCAGGAGGAGACCGGCCACGTCTACAACCTGGAGGCCACCCCCGCCGAGGGGACCAGCTACCGCCTGGCCCAGCTCGACCGGGACCGCTACCCCGACATCCTCACCGCCGGGGAGGAGGTGCCCTACTACACCAACTCCACCCAGCTGCCGGTGGGCTACACCGACGACATCTTCGAGACCCTCGACCTGCAGGACGACCTGCAGTGCATGTACACCGGCGGCACGGTGCTCCACCTCTACCTGGGCGAGCAGATCCGGGACATCGAGGTGGCCAAGGCCCTGCTGCAAAAGGCCTTTACCAACTACAAGCTGCCCTACCTCTCCCTGACCCCCACCTTCTCGGTCTGCCCCGAGCACGGCTACATCAGCGGCGAGGTGTACAGCTGCCCCGACTGCGGCGCCGCCACCGAGGTGTGGAGCCGGGTGGTGGGCTACCTCCGCCCGGTGCAGAACTTCCACAAGGGAAAGAAGGAGGAGTACCGCCAGCGGGTCAAGTACGTCATCAAAGAGGGCGAACTCTCCGAGGCGGCCGCCCAGTGAAGGTCGCCGGCATCCAGCGCACCAGCACCATCGACTTTCCCGGGGTGCTGGCCTGCGTCCTCTTCACCCGCGGCTGCGACACCGACTGCTTTTACTGCCACAACCGCGACCTGTTGGGCCCCGGCGACTGCCTGCCCGAAGGGGAGGTGGAGGCCTTTTTGAAAAAGCGCCGGGGGCTGCTGGACGGGGTGGTGGTCAGCGGCGGGGAACCGCTGCTCCAGCCCGATCTGGAGGGGTTTTTGGCCGCCCTCAAGGCCATGGGCTACCGGGTCAAACTGGACACCAACGGCCGCCAGACCCAGCGGGTGCTGGCCCTGGTGGAGGCGGGGCTCTGCGACTACCTGGCCATCGACTGGAAGGCCCCCCGCCAGCAGTACCTCCAGGTGTGCGGCGTCCCCCCCGAACAGGGGTACGACGCCACCCGCGAGACCCTCTGCCGGCTGGCCGAAAAGGGGGTCCCCTGCGAGGCGCGGACCACCCTCTACCCCGGGCTCACCGCCGGGGCGCTGGTGGAGTTGGCGGGGCAGCTGCCCCCGCTGCCTCGCTACCGGCTCAACTTCTTTCGCACCCCCGCCTGTGCCCGGCAGCGGCACCTCCCCCTGCTGGAGCGCCCCTTCCTCACCCCCGAGCAGGTGCGGGCGGTGGAGCCCCAGCTCCGGGCCGTCCAGCCCGGCCTCACCTTTTAGAGAAACCTGTTTGATATGCGGCCCCGGCGCGGGAGAGCGGCAACGCTCTCCCGCGCCTTTTTGCCGTCTCTTCCCGCCCGGCCAGGGGGAAACGCGGGGCGGCGGGCGGGAAAAAGGGGGGCTTTTTATCCCCCTTTTTCCCGCCGCCAGGGCCGCCGCGGAGGGGAAAGGGCCGCCCCCGCCCCCGGGGGACGGCGAAAGGGCTGGCGCCGTCCCTCTGCCGTCCCCTGCACAGGGGTACTGGGGGGACAAAAAACGCCATTTTTTTACAGCTCCCCTGACTATATTGGGAAGGAGACCCAATTGGGCGTTCACAGCAAAAGGGGGAGATTTGGTGAACGAGAGGATGAGCGGCGAGGCGCTGCTGGCGGCGGCGGCTCGGGGGGTCAAGGGGGGACTGGTCCGACTGCAGCTGGGACAGGCCAAACCCCACTGGTCGCCCGACGGCGGATTTCTGGCCCTGCTGGACTGCACGCCGGAGCTCTTTGCCCGCACCCAGGGGGGAGACCCCTGGTTTTTCCTGGGGGCCCAGGGGCGGCGGCTGGCCGCCCGCAAACTGGCGCGGGCCCGGCGGGCGGGGCGGGTGCAGGCCGACTTTCCCTGCTACACCCCGGCGGGCCAGTTGCGCTGGCTGCGCTGGTGCGGGGTGCTGGAGGCCCCGCACCGCTGGCGGTTTTTCTGCCTGGACATCGGCCGCTGGCGGCAGATGCAGCGGGAGCTGGAGGGGGAGCGGGAGCGGCGTCAGGTGCTGCTGCGCTGCACCGACGGGCTGGCCTTTGAGTACGACGGGGCAGAGGATGTGATGACCTTCTGCGACCGCCGCCCCGGCCGGGCGGGGGGCGGCATCTGGCGGGCGGAGGGCTACCTGGCCGCCCTGGAAGGGAGCGGCTGCCCCGGGACGGCGGACTTTGCCGCCATCTGCCGGGGGAAGAGCGCCGGCCCGGCCGAGGTGCGGCTGGAAGGGCGGGCCTTCCCCGGCCACGAGGGGGGCTGGTTTTCGGCCTCCGGCGCGCCGGTGGAGGGCCCGGGGGGCCGCAGCTGTGTGCTGGGGGTGCTGCGGGACATCAGCGCCCACAAAAAGGAGACCCAGAAGCTGCGCTCCCGCTGCTGCCGCGACCCCATGACAAGGCTCTACAACAAGCTCTCCACCGCCGAGGCGGTGGACGGCTACCTGCAAGGCCCCTGCCGGGGCAGCTCCGGCGCCCTGCTGCTCATTGACCTGGACGACTTCAAGGGGGTCAACGACCGCTACGGCCACCAGTTTGGCGACGCGGTCCTCACCGAGGTCAGCGCCCGGCTGCGGACCAACTTTCGCGCCACCGACATCGTGGGCCGGGTAGGGGGCGACGAGTTTGTGGTCTTTATGAAGGACGCCGCCGCGCCGGTGGTGGGGGAGACGGTGGAGCGCCTCTGCCAACTGCTGGAACAGGAGCTTCCCTCCCGCCGGGGCCTCTCGGTGCGGGGGAGCATCGGCGTCGCCCTCTGGCCCCGGGACGGCGCCAGTTACGAGGCCCTCTTTGCCGCTGCCGACCGGGCCATGTACGAGGCCAAGCGGGCGGGGAAGGACCGCTATCGGATGGCCGCCGGGGCCCCTGCCCCCGCCCTGGGCGAGGGCGGGGGAGGGGAGGTCGGCTGCCCCCTCTGCCTGGGGCGGCTGCTGGAGCGGGCGACGGCCGCCCCCGCCCCGGAGGAGGGGGTGCGCCGGGTGCTGGCCGACCTGGGGGACGCCCTGGGCGCCCACCGCACCTACTTTGTCTGGAAGGGGGAGGCCCCCCTGCACGTCTGGACGGCCCCCGGGGTGGCTGCCGGTCTCCCCGACGGGCCGGCGGCGCCCGCCCTTCTCGACCGGGTGGACCTGCAGCCCTATTATGACCCCGCCGCCGGCTGTTGCCCAGGGTGATCCCATAGCCGCGCTCGAGGGGTTCTACCACGAATCTTCCATAAGAACCGTCAGGGCCCGGTAGGCCTCGATCCCCTGGCCGTAGGGGTCGGAGACGCCGCCCCCCAGCAGGTGCACCTTCTTCATGCTGCCGCTGTCGAGCACCGCCTCCAAGACCGGGCGGTGCTGCAGTGCCGCGTTGCCGGCGGCGGGCGTCTGGGCCTTTTGGGGGCCGAGGTCAACGGCGCCCGGCGCTACTGGAACAAAGAGGAGGTCGCCCTGCTCAAAGGGGCGGCCCACATCTGCCAACTGCTGCTGTGCTAGGGGCGGTTGGGGACCGACCGCTTGCCGGCCTTTGCAAGGAATTTTGCAAAGGCCGGCTTTTCTTGGTGAAAACACAACAAATTTTGTCTATAAATGGCCACTTTCAATTGTAAAGATTGGAAGATAATGATATGATAATAGAAAAATCGGCCGCTCTGCCCGCAGGGCAGAGACGGGCGGGAACGGCGCGATGTCTGGCGTGGGCGCGCCCCGCCCTGCCGAGAGGAGAGAGTACTGTGTCAAAACAAGGAAATTGTCGTCCCCACCGCGGTCTGCGGGCGGTGGCCCTGGTGCTGAGCGTCGCCCTGGCCTCCCTGGGGCTCTTCACCGGCTGCAAGGACAAAAACCACGGGCTGAAAAAAGACAGCCCGGTCTCCATCTCCATCTGGCACTACTACAACGGCGCCCAGAAGCAGATGTTCGACGAGATGGTCACCGAGTTCAACGAGTCGGTGGGGGCCGAAAAGGGAATCGTGGTCCAGGCCTACAGCCAGGGCAGCGTCAACGACCTCACCGCCAAGGTGATGGACGCCATCGACAAGAAGGTCGGCGCCGAAGAGGTGCCCGATGTCTTTGCCGCCTACGCCGACACCGCCTACGAGATCAACCGCCGGGGGATGGCCGCCGATTTGAGCCAGTACCTCACCAAGGAGGAGCGGGACAGCTATGTCTCCGCCTACCTGGACGAGGGGGCCTTCAGCGAGGAGGGGAGCATCAAGCTCTTCCCCACCGCCAAGTCCACCGAGGTGCTCACCCTCAACAAGACCGACTGGGACAAATTTGCCGCCGCCACCGGCGCCAGCGAGGAGGACCTGCGGAGCTGGGAGGGGATCTGCAAGCTGGCCAAGAGCTACTACGAGTGGACCGACAGCCTCACCCCGGAGAAAAACGACGGCAAGGCCTTCTTCGGCCGGGACGTGATGGCCAACTACTTCATCATCGGCAGCATGCAGATGGGGCAGGAGCTGTTCTCGGTCGAAAACGGCCAGGTCACCTACAACCTGGACAAGGCGGTGATGCGCCGCCTCTGGGACAACTACTACACCCCCTATGTCAGCGGCTACTTCACCTCCATCGGGCGCTTTCGCAGCGATGACGCCAAGACCGGCGACATCATCGCCCTGGTGGGCTCCACCAGCGGCAACACCTACTTCCCCACCGCCGTCACCCTGTCCGACGGCAGCAGCTATCCCATCGACGCCAAGACCTACGCCCTCCCCAACTTTGAGGGGACCAAGCCCTATGCGGTGCAGCAGGGCGCGGGGATGATGGTAACCAAGAGCGACGAGACCCGCGAGTACGCCGCCACCCTGTTTTTGAAGTGGTTCACCGAGAAACAGCAGAACGTCCGCTTTGCCATCGGCTCGGGCTACCTGCCGGTGAAAAAGGACGCCAACACCGCCGAGGCCATCGGCGAGGCGGTGGCGACTTCCCCCGAGCCCATCTCCGAATTGATGGAGGAGACCCTCCTCACCGGGGTGGAGATCACCCAGAACTACACCCTCTACACCAACGAGGCGTTTGAAAACGGGACCGAGGCCCGGGCTGTGGTGGAAAAATCCCTTCAGCAGAAGGCCGTCGCCGACCGCGAGGCGGTGAAAGCCCTTTTGGAGGGGGGCAGCACCCTGGCCGACGCGGTGGCCCAGTATGACACCGACGAGAACTTCGAGAGCTGGTACCAGGACTTTTCCGCCCAGCTCGCGGCGCTGTAAGCGGGGCGCCGCCACCAAACCGGGGAAGGAGATGAGGGGATGAAGGCCGGTCGAAAAAGGAGCGGGCGCACCATCTTGCAGAAGATGCTGATCCCGGTCACCGCCATCGTATTGGCCCAGGCGGCCCTCTACGCCGTGGTCTTTTTGCAGGGCGGCGTCCTCTCTCACACCGACGCCAACGCCTACGACATCCTGGGGGAGCGCACCATCAACCGCCAGCTCTACCTGGAAAACGAGATGGTCCACCGCTGGTCCAACGTCAAGGAGCACGAGACCGCCATCCTCTCCTCGGTGGAGGAGACCCTAAAGGCGCAGGGCGCCACCCTGGGCGACATCGCCACCGACGCCACCCTCAATGCCCAGATCCTCGACGGCCTCTCCGACAGCTTGGTCTACATGCTGCGCAAAAACGGGGTCACCGGGGCCTTCGTCGTCCTCGACGGCGTGGGGGTGCAGGGAGACGAGAGCGGCCAGTCCAGGGCGGGGCTCTACCTGCGGGACCTGGACCCGGTCAACAACTCCTCCGGCGTCTCCGACATCCTCATGGAGCGGGGGATGCCCACCACCTCCCGGCGGATGGGGATCCCGCTGGACAGCTACTGGCGGGCCGACTTCCTCTTCACCGGGGAGGAGGGGCGGGCCGACGAGCAGTTTTTCCTCGCCCCCCTGAACGCCGCCCGGGCCAGCACCAACCGCGAGAGCAGCAACTTCGGCTACTGGAGCCCGGCCTTCTCCCTCTCCGGCCAGGACGGGCAGGTCATCACCTACTCCATCCCCCTCATCGCCTCCGACGGCACCGTTTTTGGGGTGATGGGGGTGGACATCACCCAGAGCTACCTCACCTCCCTCATGAACTACGAGGAGTTGGGGGTGGACCACAGCGGCGCCTACATCCTGGCGGTCACCGACAAGGAGGGGCAGCAGTTTCAGACGGTCTTTTCCAGCGGCTCCCTCTACCAGGTGAAATTCGGCGTCAGCCAGGAAATCGTCGGGAAGAAGAGCGAGCACAAAAACATCTCCACCTTCACCCGCGCGGGGGAGGGGGGGAAGAGCGACCTCTACGGCAGTGTGCAGCCCTTTTCCCTGTACAACACCAACACCCCCTTTGAAGGGCAGCAGTGGGTGCTCATCGGCCTCTGCGAGGGGGACACCCTGCTGCAGTTTTCGCACCAGATCCGCCAGATCATCTACCTGTGCACGGTGGCGGCCCTTCTGCTGGGCATCCTGGGGGCCGTCCTGGCCTCGCGGATGGTGGCAAAGCCCATCACCGCCCTGGTGCAAGACCTCAAGCGCAGCGACCCCAACAAGCCCATCAAGCTCAAAAAGCTGGACATCGAGGAGATCGACCAGCTCACCATCTCCATTGAAAACCTCAGCAACGCCGCGGCCGAATCGGCCTCGAAATTCGGGCAGATCATCTCCACCACCAACATCCCGGTGGGGGTGTTCGAGTACGCCCCCCAAGCCCCCTCGGTCTTTTGCAGCACCAACATCTTCCCCATTTTGGGCTGGCCCCAGGAGGAACAGGTGGATGGCCGGCTCCCCCGCGAGGTCTTTGAGCAGCGGATGCAGGCGCTGCAGGAGTGCCTGGTGGAGGACGGGGAGGAGGGGCTCCTCTACCGGCTGCCCTCCGGCCCGGAGGGGGAGCGCTGGGTACGCCTGACCTTCCTCAAAGAAGGGGGGCAGATCCTGGGCGCCATCACCGACGTCAGCAAGGACATGGCCGAAAAGCGGAAGATCGAGTACGAGCGCGACTACGACATCCTCACCAATCTCTACAACCGCCGCGCCTTTGCCGCCAACATGGAGCGGCTCTTCGAGACCCCCGAGGTGCTGGGCACCGCCGCCCTTTTGATGTGGGACCTGGACAACCTGAAGTTTGTCAACGACAACTACGGGCACGACAGCGGCGACCGCTATATCGAGGCCTTTGCCCGCTGCCTCTCGGCCTTCCTCTCGGAGCAGAGCCTGGTGGCCCGCCGCTCCGGCGACGAGTTCTACGTCTTCCTCTACGGCTACCAGAGCAAGGAGAAGATCCGCCAGATCATCCGCAAGGTGTGGATGCAGATCGGCCACACCACCTTCCCCCTGGCGGGAAAGGACTTCAAGATCCGGGTCTCCGGCGGGCTGGCCTGGTACCCCGACGACGCCTCCAGCTACGAGGATCTCATCCGCTACGCCGACTTTGCCATGTACAGCGTCAAACACAGCGAAAAGGGCAGCATTCAGGAATTTGAGCGCACCTCCTACCAGGCCGACTCCTTTTTGGTGCGCGGCCAGGAGGAACTCAATCGCCTCATCGACCACCGGCTGGTGCGCTTTGCCTACCAGCCGGTGCTGGAGGTGGCCACCGGTAGCGTCTACGGCTACGAGCTGCTGATGCGCTCCCAGGTGGAGGCGCTGCGCAGCCCGGTGGACGTGCTGCGCATTGCCAGGGCCCAGTCCAAGCTCTACCAGATCGAGCGCCTCACCTGGTTTGAGGCCATGGCCTCCTTCAGCCAGCAGGTCAAGGCCGGGCAGATCGGGCCGAACGAGCGGGCCTTTGTCAACTCCATCGCCAGCCAGAGCCTCACCGGTTCGGACATCACCGCCCTCGAGGACCTCTACGGCCCCTACCTGGAGCGGGTGGTGATGGAGATCACCGAGCAGGAGCCCTGGGACAACGAGCGCACCCGCTTCAAGATCCGCACCGCCAAGCGCTGGGGCGGCCAGTTGGCCATCGACGACTTCGGCTCGGGCTACAACAGCGAGTCGCTGCTCATCTTCCTCTCGCCGGACATCGTCAAGGTGGACATCGCCATCGTCCACGACATCGACCGGGATGGGGACCGCCTCAGTTTGCTGGAAAACCTGCTCTCCTACGCCCACAGCCGGGGCATCAAGGTGCTGGCCGAGGGGGTGGAGACCCGCGCCGAGATGGAGACCCTGGTCGCCCGCGGGGTCGACTACCTGCAGGGCTACTACGTGGCCCGCCCCCAGCTGGAGATCGCCCCCGTCGAGCCGGATGTCCTCCGGGCAATACAGGCGGCCCGGGAGAAAATACAGTGACACCCCTTTGCAGACGGGGCGGCTTTGGCCGCCCCGTTTGGTCACGGTTGGGTATCGGCGGGGAGGAAGTGGTGACAAAACCGCAGAGCGACGCGGTTTTTGGGCAACATTTCCCATCTGATTTTTTGCGCAAATAGGGGCGAAATGGCAGCGGTTTCCTTGTAAAGAGGGAGAATCTGTGCTACAATTGGGAACCGTCTAGAGAAGTATTTTGCGGGGCATTGCGCCCCTTTCCCCCGCGGGGGTCTGTGAAAAGAGGAGGAGAGAGGCGATGTTTAAAAAGATCGTGTCGGCGGCGGTGGCCTGTGCCATCCTGCTGGCCTTCAGCAGCTGCGGCGTCGACAAGGGTGCCGAGGGCAGCTCCGGCGGGCAGGAGGGCATTGCCCTGGCCGTGAACCGGATCGACACCAAGGAGTACATGGCCGCCCTCTCGGCCGACCTGGAGGAGGCGATGGCCGCCGAGGCCCAGGCGGCGGAAGAGGCCGAGGCCCAAAAGGCCGAGGAAGAGGCCGCCAAACAGCGGGAAGAGGCTGCCGCCAAGGCCAAGAAGGCGGCGGAGGAGGCCCAGAAGGACACCAGCAAGTACAAAAACGACAGCGCCCACAGCTACGAGGACCCGGGCAAGCAGGACAACCAGAAGCAGGAGAGCGAGATCGAGGACTCGGTGGTCGTTCCCCCCACCCCCGAACCCGCCCCTGAGCCCACCCCGAAACCCGACAACGGCGGGGGGAGCGGTTCCGGCGGGAACACCGAGCCCGCCCCCACCCCGGTGCTCAACGGCTGGCAGGTCATCGGCGGCAAGACCTATCTCTATGTCAACGGCAACCCCCTGACCGGCTGGCAGACCCTCGAGGGCATCAAGTACAAGTTTGACAACAGCGGCGTCCTCAAAAGCCGCTGGGGGGTGGATGTCTCCAAGTACCAGGGCAATGTCAACTGGAGTGCGGTCAAGGCCGCGGGCTGCTCCTTTGTCATGATCCGGGTGGGTTACCGGGGCTACGGCACCGGCGCCATCGTCGAGGACCCCTACTTCCGCCAGAACATCGCCGGGGCCAAGGCCGCGGGGCTGAAGGTGGGCGCCTACTTCTACACCACCGCCATCAACGCCGAGGAGGCCGCCGAGGAGGCGGGCGTGGCCGCGGGCATCATCCGCTCCACCGGCTACAGCCTGGACTACCCCCTGGCCATCGACATCGAGTGCACCGAGGGCCGGGTGGCGGATATGACCAAAGCCCAGAACACCGAGGTGGTCAACGCCTTCTGCGCCGCCGCCAAGAGCCTGGGGTACCAGACCATGGTCTATGCCAACAAAAACTGGCTCTACAATAAGTTGGACACCAGCCAGTTCGGCAGCTATAAAATTTGGCTGGCCCACTACACCAACCAGACCGACTACTCCGGCCGCTATAACATCTGGCAGTACACCAGCGGCGGTTCGGTGCCGGGCATCTCCGGCAAGGTGGACATGAACGTGGAACTGCTGTAAAATTTGCCTACATAATCAAACACAGGGTGCGGCCTGCCGGCCGCAGGGAACGAGCGCCAGGGGAGACCGCGGGGTTTCTCCTGGCGCTCCTCTCTGTGCCTCCGCCCGCCTCTGAGAGAGGAGCGCCAAATGGATACGCCGATCTTTTAAGAGCCTGTCATCCCGCCATTCCCTTGAAAAAGGAGGTCGTCTTTTGATGCTGGCTCCCATCTACCAGATTGCATAGCAGGGGCTATTGCAATCTTCCAAAAAAATTGCTGAAATAGCCTCTGCACACCCGATTTTATCAAAATCAGGAGATGCAAGATGAGCTATTTTCCCCTTTCGGGGGCCTTTCGGATGGTCCCTACCGACACCTACACCATTGTGCGCGGCTGCGCGGGCTGCGGCGGCAAGAGCACCTACCGCTGTGCGGACAGGTTTCGCGTCAACGCCAACGGCAAGCGGCTGGATGTCTGGCTGATCTACCGCTGTGAGCGCTGCAAGCACACCTACAATCTGCCGGTCTACTCCCGCGTCTTGCGGGACGCCCTCTCCGCGGAGGAGTACCGGGCCCTGCTGGCAAACGATCCCGCGGCCGTGGCCCGCATCGGGCGGGATCGCGCCTTCTTCCTCCGCTGCGGCGCCCAACTGGGGGGCGAACTGCCCTACCGGCTTTCGCGGCTGCCCGACCGGGCGGGGGAGGAGGGGCTGTGGGTGCAAAACCCCGGGCGGATACGGGTCCGCCCCGACAAGCTGCTGTCCCAGTGCCTGGAGATCCCCCGCGCCCGGGCCAAGGCGCTGCTGAAGGGCGGCGAAGTGGTCGCTGAGGCGACGGAGGACGGCTGGCGGTTCACATCCGCCCGCTGACCCGTTATATAGAGAGAGGCGTCCCGAGGGCCTGTGCCCCGGGACGCCTCTCTCTTTTCCGTCCGCCCCTCAGCCCTTGAGCCCGCGGGACTGGCGGTCCATGTCCTCGATGACGATGTCGAATATCTCTCCCAGCGAGGCGCAGTATTCCAGCACCTTCCAGGGCTCGTTGGTGTGAAAGTGGATCTTGACCAGGTCTTCGTCCCCCACCGCCAGCAGGCAGTCCCCCTGAAAGTGGTCGGTGAAGTAGTCGTTTATCTCGTCCTCGTCCAGGTTTTCCCCTTCCAGCAGCAGTTGGGTGTCGTATTTGAATGTGAGCACAGCAGGGCCCTCCCTCTCGTTTTTCTGCCCCTATTTTACCCGTTTTGGCGCCCTTTTGCAAAGGGAGGTCCCCCTTTTTTCAGTTCACCCCCCTTGCAAATACTTTGACATCAAAGTATAATGGGAGAAAACGGAAGGGGGGAGTAGCCTGTGGAGAGAGACGCGCCCAGTCGCGCCGACTGGAGCCGGGACGACACCGTCAGCCGCATCAGCCGCACCCGGGCGGCGGCCAACGCCTTTTTGCAGGCCCACCTGGCCCGGCTGGGGCTGGGGGGGCTGGCCACCTCCCACGGCGAGATCCTCACCGCCCTGCTGGCGCGGGGGGAGATGCAGATGGGCCAGCTGGCCGGCTGCATCGGCCGCGACCCCTCCACCGCCACCGCCCTGGTGAAGAAGCTGGCGGCCCTGGGCTACCTGCAGACCCGGTCCGCCCCCCACAGCAGGCGGGCGGTGCTGGTCTCCCTCACCCCCCAGGGGCGGGCGCTGGAGGGGGCCTTTTCGTCCATTTCACAGCAGTTGCAGGAGAGCTACCGGGCGGGCATCGACGAGGAGGAGCTGGCGGTCTTTCGCCGGGTCCTCTCCCAAATCGAGGAGAACCTGCGCCGGGCCACAGAGGAGGAGTAAGAGTTGAAAGAGTACACGGGAGAGAAACGGCTGCAGGCCGCCGCCGGAAACGGGGAGGCGCGGGGCGTCTACAAGGTGGGGGAGCGGGTCTGGTTTATCGCCGGGTTCGGCGCCAGCAACGCCACCCTCATCGAAGGGGAGCACAGCTGCACCCTGGTGGACAGCCTCAATGACAGCAAGATGGCCGAGCTGGCCTTGGCCGAACTGGGGGAGCTGTTGGCGGCAAAGCCGGTGCACACCCTCATCTACACCCACCAGCACCCCGACCACACCGGCGGCGCCGGGGTGTTGGCCGCCGGCGCCCGCCAGGTGATCGCCCG
>NZ_LN908976.1:228364-247284 GCF_001486165.1 Bittarella massiliensis (ex Durand et al. 2017) | reverse complement strand
CCACAGAGCTCCGCCTGTGCTGCTGGTGGCCCTGTATCTTAGACACAGCGAGATGGGTAGAAGAGACAGGGGGAGTGCCGGTGGGCGCTGGAACTCTGCCGGAAACTCCGCCTCGCGGGGGCGGAGAGCGGCGACTCCCTGGCCACCTGCCGCCAGGCCCTGACCGAGCTGGGCCGACAGGATGAAAACGCCTGCGCCCGCCACTACTTCCTCACCTGCGCCCAGGAGCTGGAGGGGTAGGACCTCCCACCCCATCTGCGCGAAACTTGTTGACATTTCACCCGACAGTTGCTATACTGGGGTCGATCAAAAAGAACTGTGTCCTGTCACGGCTTCCTTCGATCCCCCTTTGCTGCGGTGTCAACGAAAGGCTAAAAACGACCGCCACTTGTGGGGGTCGTTTTTTTGTGTGCAGGACGCGAAAGAAAAGGAGTGTCTATATGGAGCAAACCAATCTCAAAGAGAACAAAATGGGCAGCATGCCCCTGCCCAAACTGATTTTCAGCATGTCCCTGCCGGCCATCTTCTCCATGCTGATCCAGTCGCTTTACAACATCGTCGACAGCATGTACGTGGCCCAGATCGGGGAGAACGCCCTCACCGCCGTCTCCCTGGCCTTCCCCATTCAAACCCTGCTCATCGCCGTGGCGGTGGGCACCGGCGTCGGCTGCAACTCGCTGATTTCCCGCCGGCTGGGCGAGCAGCGCCACGACGTGGCCTCCCAGGCAGCCAGCCACGGCCTGGTGCTGGCCCTTCTCTCCAGCGCGGTCTTTGCGCTGCTGGGCTTCCTCTTCGTAAAGCCCTTCTTCGCCGCCTTCACCGGCGACGCCGAGGTGCTGCAGATGGGCTGTGACTACGGCTACATCGTCACCATCCTCTGCTTCGGCTCCTTCCTGCAGATCGCCTGCGAGAAGGTTTTGCAGGCCACCGGCAACATGATCTACCCCATGGTCTTTCAGCTCATGGGCGCGGTGATCAACATCGTCCTCGACCCCATCCTCATCTTCGGCTACTTCGGGCTGCCGGCCATGGGGGTCAAGGGCGCGGCCATCGCCACCGTTGCCGGGCAGATCATCGCCATGCTCTTCAGCGTCTACATCCTCCTCACCAAAGACCACGAGATCCACATCACCTTCAAGGGCTTCAAGTTCCAGGGCAAGGTGGTGAAGGACATCTACAAGGTGGGCTTCCCCTCCATCATCATGCAGTCCATCGGCTCGGTGATGATGGTGGGCCTCAACGCCATCCTCACCGGCTTCTCGGGGGCGGCGGTCTCCATCATGGGGGTCTACAACAAGCTGCAGTCCTTTGTGTTCATGCCCATCTTCGGCCTCAACCAGGGGCTGATGCCCATCATGGGGTACAACTACGGCGCCCGCAACAAAAAGCGGCTGATGGGCACCCTGAAGATCGGCATGGGGGCCGCCTTTGCCATCATGGCCCTGGGCACCCTGCTCTTCAACTTCCTGCCCACCCAGCTGTTGGGGATGTTCAACCCCTCGGCCGAGATGAGCCGCATCGGCATCCCGGCGCTGCACATCCTCTCCATCTGCTTCCTGCCGGCGGCCTACTCGATGATCCTCTCCACCCTCTTTCAGGCCACCGGCCACGGCACCAGCAGCCTTTTCACCTCGGTTTTGCGGCAGCTGGTGGTCATCCTCCCCCTGGCCTTCTTCCTCAGCCGCTTCTGGGGGGTCACCGGGGTCTGGGCGGCCGTGCCCCTGGCGGAGATCGCCGCCATCGTCGCCAGCACCGTCATCTTCCGCAGCATTTACAGCAGCGAGATCCGCAACCTCGACGCCGCCCCCCTCTCCGCCGAGCGGGAACAGCCCCAGGGCTGACCGGCTGGCCGTACCCTGTAAAAGGGCCCGTTTTCGGGCCCTTTTTTTGTTCCCCTTTTCCATTTACCAAAACTGGAAATATATTTCTCAGCCCCCAGAAGATCCCTTGAAGGAGGGGAGAAACGGCGGCTTTTTGGCCGCAAAAAGGGCGGCTCCAGGGGGGATTTGCCCCGCCTTTTTGCATCTTGCCCCCGGCAGGGCGCAGGTGGCCCGTCCCCGCCTTGAGCCGCGGGGCCAAACATGGTAGGATGAAACCCGGAGCGAAAGGGGAGAACTGATTTTGAAACTCATCATCGAGCAGTCGCTGGAACTGGCCGAGCCGGAGATCACCATCCGCTGCGGCCTCATCGACGAGCCGCTGCGCCGCCTCATCGAACAGGTGCGGCTCTACTCCTTCTCCATCACCGGGAGGAGGGGGGAGAGCAGCCGCATTTTTCGCCTGGAAGAGGTGTTCTACTTTGAGTCGGTGGACGAGCGCACCTACCTCTACTGCGAAAAAGAGGTTTACGAGTGCGACCCCAAGCTCTACGAGTTGGAGCGGCAGTTGGAGAACACCGCCTTTGTGCGGGTCAGCAAGAGCTGTATCCTCAACACCGCCCGGCTCGAAAGCGTCCGCGCCCTGGCCGGGAGCCGGATGGAAGCCAAGTTGGAAAACGGCGAGTCGGTGGTGATCAGCCGCCACTACCTGCCGGCCTTTAAAGAGAAATTCGGCCTGTAAAGGAGGGAAGACGATGTCGACATTCAAGCAGTATTTCACCTACGACTGCATTTCCTACACCATCTTGATGATGATCGAGTGCACGCTGGCGAGCGTGCAGGGCCACCGAGAGGGAATCGATGCCAACGTTGCCATCCAGATGTTTTTGATGACCAGCCTCATCTCGGTGGTGATGTTCCTCACCGACAAGATCCAGGTCGCCAGCTTCCCCCTGCGCGCCCTCATCGACGTGGCCGACATTGCCCTGGTGGTCTACCCCCTGGGGCTCTGGTGGGGCTTTTTTGAGGCGGATGCCTTTACCCTGGTGGGGATCTTTCTGGTCATCCTGACGGTCTACGCCGGGGTGGTGGGGGTCTCCCTCATCCGCGCCAAGAGCGACGAGGGGAAAATCAACCGGGAGCTGCGGGCCCGCAGGGAGAGAGGAGAAAAGCGATGAGCGAGATCATCGAGGTACAGGGGCTGAAAAAGCACTACGGCCCCATCGAGGCGGTGCGGGGGATCGACTTTTCGGTCCGCCGGGGCGAACTGTTTGCCTTTTTGGGGCAAAACGGGGCCGGCAAGTCCACCACCATCAGCATGCTGACCACCCAGATCGCCCCCGACGGGGGCCGGGCCCAGGTGGACGGCTGTCTGCTGGGGCGGGAGAACGGCGCCATCCGCCGCAAGATCGGGGTGGTCTTTCAGGAGAGCCTGCTGGACGGCCTGTTGAGTGTGGAGGAAAACCTCCTCGCCCGTGCGGCCCTCTACGGCCTGCGGGGGGAGCGGGGGAGAGAGGCGGCCCGGGCGGCCATGGCGGCGGTGGGGGCCCTCGATTTGAAGGACCGCCGCTACGGCCGGCTGTCGGGCGGCCAGCGCCGCCGGGCCGACATTGCCCGGGCCCTGGTGCACCGGCCGGAGATCCTCTTTTTGGACGAGCCCACCACCGGCCTTGACCCCCAGACCCGCAAGGCGGTCTGGGAGACGGTGCGCGCCCTGCAGCGGGAGGGGGGGATGACCGTCTTTCTCACCACCCACTACATGGAGGAGGCTGCCCAGGCCGACGCGGTGACGGTCATCGGCGACGGGGCGGTGCTGGAACAGGGCACCCCGGGGGAGCTGAAGGCCCGCTACGGGCGGGACAAACTCTACCTGAGTCCCCGGGACGCCGGCGCCCTGGAAGGGGTGCTCCGGCAGATGGGCCTTGCCTACACCAAGCCCCGCCGGCGCTATCACCTGGCGCTGGGGAGCACCCTGGAGGCCATCCCCATCCTCGAGCGGTGCCGGGACCTGCTCGACGGGGCCGAGCTCATCGGCGGCACCATGGACGACGTGTTTTTGCAGATCATCGAAGGGGGGGAGCGGCCGTGCTAGCCATTGCCAGAAGGAATGTGAAACTCTTTTTTAGGGACAAGGGGGGCGTCTTCTTCTCCCTGATGTCGGTCTTTATCGTCCTCGGCCTCTACGCCCTCTTTCTCAAGAGCACCATCCTCGGCGGGGATCTGGCGGCGCTGGAGGGGGCCGGGCGGCTGGTGGACAGCTGGCTCATCGCCGGGGTGCTGGCGGTGGCGGCGGTCACCACCACCCTCTCGGGCTACGGGGCGATGGTGGAGGACCGGGCCCGCGGGGTGGACCGGGACTTCGCCGTCTCCCCGGCCAGTTCGGGGGCCCTGTTGGGGGGCTATATCCTTAGCGCCTTGGCGGTGGGGCTGGTCCTCTGCGCGGTGACCTTTGTGGCCGGGCAGGTCTACCTGGTGGCCGCCGGGGGCGAGCTGCTCACCCCCCTGCAGATGGCCCAGGCCCTGGGGGTCACCGCCCTCTCGGTGGCCGCGTCGGCGGCCATGCTCTACTTTCTCACCCTCTTCATCAAGACCCAGAACGCCTTCACCGGGGCCTGTACAGTGGTGGGGACCCTGGTGGGCTTCCTCACCGGCGTCTACATCCCCATCGGGACCCTGCCCAGCGCGGTGCAGGTGGTGGTGAAGTGCTTTCCCCCCACCCACGGCGCGGCCCTGCTGCGGCAGATCTTCACCGCCGGGCCGATGGAGACCACCTTTGCCGGGGTGCCGGCCGGACTGGTCACCCAGTTTAAAGAGGAGATGGGCATCTGCTTTGCCTGGGACGGGGGGACCTTCCCCGTCTGGGGGCACCTGGCGGTGCTGGCGGGGGGCGCAGTGCTCTTTGCCGGGCTCTCCCTGCTGGTGAAATGGTGCAGGAGAAGATAGAAAAAGGGCGCCGGGCAGGGGATTTCCCTGTCCGGCGCCCTGGGTGAAAGGCCCCCTTTGCAGTGGGGGAGTGCCCTGCAAGCGGAGAGTCAGTGTAAAGAGCGCCCGGTGAGGAAACTCACCGGGCGCTTTTGTCGTGGAAGGGGGTCACCCCCAGATGCCCAGGTGGTCCAGCAGGATCTTGGTGCCCATGGCGATGAGGACGATGCCGCCGCAGAGCTCCGCCCGGGACTTGTACTTGGCGCCAAAGACGTTGCCCACCTTGACCCCGACAAAGGAGAGCAGGAAGGTGACGCCGCCGATGAAGCTGACGGCGGGGACGATGTCCACCTGCAAAAAGGCGAAGGTGATCCCCACCGCCAGGGCGTCGATGCTGGTGGCCACCGCCAGGGGGAGCATGCTCTTGGGGCCAAAGTCCCCCGCCGGGCACTCCTCCTGGCGGGACTCCCGCACCATGTTGAAGCCGATGGAGGCCAGCAGCACAAAGGCGATCCAGTGGTCGAACTGGGTGATGAGGGAGGCGAACTGCCGCCCCAGCAGGTAGCCCACAAGGGGCATCAGGGCCTGAAAGCCGCCGAAGTAGAGCCCGGCGATGAGGCAATGCTTGGCCCCCGCCCGCTGCACCGAGAGCCCCTTGCAGATGGAGACGGCAAAGGCGTCCATCGACAGCCCGACGGCGATGACAAAAAGTTCCCACAAACTCATGTTTTCTCCTCCTCGCGCGGGGTCGCTCGGGACAAAAAAGACCCACGGCACCGCCCGGCCCCCCTGTTTTGGGCGGCCGCGCGATCCCGTGAGTCTCGTTTTTTAAGGCAGGCCAGGTCTGCGGACGCAGACCAGCGTGTTGACATGCCAGCGCACCGGGTGCGCCCACTACTCCCCCACACAATCAACTGTTCTATAAAAATAGCATCCATCCCCGAGAATGTCAACGATTTTGCCAATATCTGACGAAAAATTCCCCAGACCTCCCTTGACAGAGGGAATATCCGTGCTAAAATAGTTCTTGCTTGAACTGTTCTGTAAAGAACTTTTGAAAGGGGGAAGGGCCGTGTTCTCTTCGACAGACGCCCTCAAGGTGGGGCAGGCCTTTGCGCGGGGCTACAACCGAGCCCTCGGCGGAATGGCCGAGGAGTGGGGGCTGAGCCGGGCCGAGGTGGACGTGCTGCTCTTTTTGCAAAACAACCCCGGCTGCAACACCGCCAGAGAGGTGGTGGAACTGCGGGGGATGGCCAAGTCGGGGGTCTCCAAGGCGGTGGACGCCCTGGTGCGGCGCGGCTATCTGGCCGCCGCGCCCGACGGCAGGGACCGGCGGGTGGTGCGGCTGGAACTGCTGCCCGCCGCCCGCCCGGCGGTGGAGGCGGGGTGCGCCGCCCAGGCCGCCTTTTGGGAGAGGCTCCACCGGGGCATCTCCCCGCAGGAGGGGGCGGTCATGGCCGCCGTCTTTGCCAAGCTGATGGACAATTTGAAGGACTGCTGAAAGGGGCATACACTGTGTTTTGGAAACTGATCGTCTGTATCATTGCGGGGCTGGGGGCCGGGGTGGGCACCGGCTTTGCGGGGATGAGCGCGGCCGCGGTCATCTCCCCCATGCTGATCACCTTTTTGGGCTTTCCCGCCTATGAGGCGGTGGGCATTGCCCTGGCCTCCGACGTGCTGGCCTCGGCCGCCTCGGCCTACACCTACGGCAAGAACAAGAACATCGACATCAAAAACGGGCTGGTGATGTTGGCGGCGGTGCTGGTCTTCACCATGGCGGGCAGCTATGTGGCCTCGCTGGTGCCCAACGCCTCCATGGGCAGCTTTTCGGTCTTTATGACATTGCTTCTGGGCATCAAGTTCCTGGTGCGCCCGGTGATGAACACCAAGGAGGCCCAGGAGGGGAAGACCCTGCGGCAGAAGGTGGTGCAGTCCATCATCTGTGGGGCCTTCATCGGGATGATCTGCGGCTTTATCGGCGCCGGCGGCGGGATGATGATGCTCCTCATCCTCACCAGCGTGCTGGGGTATGAACTGAAGACGGCGGTGGGCACCAGCGTCTTCATCATGACCTTTACCGCCCTGACCGGGGCCCTCTCCCACTTTGCCATCGGCGGCGCGCCCGACGTCTTCGCCCTGGTGGTCTGTGTGGCGGCCACCCTGCTGGGGGCCCAGGTGGCGGCCAAAATCGCCAACCGCGCCCAGGCAAAGACCCTCAACCGGATCACCGGCGGGGTGCTCACCGGCCTGGGGGCGGTGATGATTGCCATGCAACTGTTCGGCTGATAGGAGCCGATGAGAGATAGGGGGCCGGCGCTCTGGATGGAGCGCCGGCCCCCTATCTCCGCCGTCAAACCGGTGGGCGGGAGGGCTGTCCCCTTCTTGCGGATGCCGGGGCCGCCCCTTTCGACCGCTTTTGTGCGGCAGAGCGGGCAATCTGCCCTTTCTTCGCCCTGACCGAAGGGAGGAGCGCCACATCTGCACCCATTTCTGTCATTTGAATATCTACCTGCTGCGCGGCTATGGCCCGTCAAGACCGCCCTCTAGCAGCCATATCCCGCGTCGGCGTCAGAGGAAAATCTGCTCGTTTTGCTCTCTTTGAGAGTCCCACAAACAGCGCGCGAAAAATCGCCGCGCCCACTGCAAGCCACACCGCCCTAGAGAACCCCGCATCTTTCTCTGCCGGGCCATCCTCTTTATCCGGGCCACCTTTTCCCCCATCACAGCATACCCCCCGGCCCCTTTCCAAAGGGTGCGGCCGAACCGGCGCCGGTTGGGGTGTTTTTCCGCGCCGGCGGCGGGGATGCCGCCCCCCTCCTTTGCCTGGGGGAGGGGTTGTGGTATACTGGACAAAACGCGAGACAGGGAGGAGAGAGACCATGGCAGAGACCATTATGGTGGTGGAGGACGACCGGCAGATGGCAAGAGAACTGGTGCGGCTGCTGGAAAACTACGGCTACCGCGCCCTGCAGGTGGAGGATTTCAGCCGGGCGGTGGAGGAGATTTTGGAGGCGGCTCCCCACCTGGTGCTGCTGGACATCAACCTGCCGGTGCAGGACGGGTACACCGTCTGCCGCCAGCTGCGCCAGCACAGCCAGGTGCCCATCATCATCGTCACCAGCCGGGACACCGAGATGGACGAGCTGATGGGGATGAACCTGGGCGCCGACGACTTTGTGGCCAAGCCCTACAACCCCCAACTGCTGCAGGCCCACATCGCCCGGGTGCTGGCCCGCAGTTACCAGAGTGGGGAGAGCCGGGTGGCCCGCTTTGGCCGGGTGGAGCTGGAACTCTCCCGCAGCGAGGCCATCTGTGGCGAGCGGCGGGTGGAGTTGACCAAGAACGAGCGCCAGATCCTCTGGGTACTGATGCGGGCCCGGGGGGAGATCGTCTCCCGGGACGCCCTCATCAACGAGCTCTGGCAGTCCGACGAGTTTGTGGACGACAACACCCTCACCGTCAACATCAACCGGCTGCGGGGCAAGCTGGCTGAGATCGGGGTGGAGGGCTATCTGCTCACCCGCCGGGGCCAGGGGTACCAACTGTGCGAGTGAGGGACCTGCTGGCCCAGCGGCTGCCCCTGCTGCTGGCCAGCGCCGGGGGCTGCGCCCTCTCGGCCCTGCTGCTGCACCTGCTGGGGGTGGGGGGCGCGCCCACCGCCTTCATCTGCCTGGTGCTGTTTGTGCCGGTGGCCGTCTGTTGCGGGGTGGAGGCCTACACCCGCAGCCGCTACTACCGACACCTGGCCCGGGTGCTGGGGGAGCTCGACCGCAAGAGTCTGCTGCCCCAGTTGATGGAGGAGCCCCCCTTTGCCGAGGGCCGCTTCTGGAAAGAGGTGCTGGCCGCCTGCGGCAAGTCGATGAACGACCAGATCGACCGCCGGGCGGTGGAGGCCCGGGAGTACCAGGAGTACATCGAGACCTGGGTGCACGAGGTCAAGACCCCCATCGCCTCGCTGCTGCTGTCGGTGGAGGGGGGGCGGCAGCCCGACCCCGCCGCCGTCCGCCGGGAGGCCGAGCGCATCGACGGCTATGTGGAACAGGCCCTCTACTACACCCGCAGCGGCGCCCCCGAGAAGGACTATGCCATCCGCCCGGTGAGCCTGCGCCAGCTCACCGCCGACGCGCTGAAGAAAAACGCCACCCTCCTCATTGAAAGCAGGGCCCGGGTGCGCTCGGAGGGGCTGGACCGCACCGTCTACACCGACGCCAAGTGGGTGGCCTTCATCCTGGGGCAGCTGTTTCAAAACGCCGCCAAGTACCGGGGGGAGGAGCCCCTCTCCCTCTCCCTGCGGGGGGAGGCTGGGGCGGAGGGGGTCTCCCTCTCGGTGTGCGACCGGGGGGTGGGCATCCCCCCGCGGGACCAGGGCCGGGTCTTTGAAAAGGGGTTCACCGGCGAAAACGGCCGCGCCTTTGCCCGCTCCACCGGCATGGGCCTCTACCTCTGCGCCACCCTCTGCAAAAAGCTGGGGATGGGCATCCGGCTGGAGTCCCGGGTGGGGGAGGGGACCTGTGTCACCCTCACCTTCCCCAAGGGGAGCTACCACCTGGCGGGCGGTGAGGCGGGCGAGACAAGGTGACAAAAGCGTAAGGAGGATGTAAGGTAGTTCCCTTTCTCCCCCCTGGGTGTGCGGGTATACTGATACCAGAGCCAAACACAAAGCAGATACAAGGAGGGAGCGCTTCTTATGGAAATTTTGCGCGTGGAACACCTGCACAAATACTACGGCGGCCGGGGGAATGTGACCAAGGCCGTGGACGACATCTCCTTCTCGGTGCAGAAGGGGGAATTCCTGGGGGTGATGGGGGCCTCGGGCTCCGGCAAGACCACCCTGCTCAACTGCATCTCCACCATCGACACCGCCACCAGCGGCGGCATCTTCGTGGGGGACCAGGACATCACCCGGATGCGGGGAAAAAAGCTGGCGGCCTTCCGCCGCAGCCAACTGGGCTTTGTCTTTCAGGACTTCAACCTCCTAGACACCCTCACCGCCCGGGAGAACGTGGCCCTGGCCCTGACCATCCTGCGTACCCCCGCCCGGGAAATCGACGTGCGGGTGCAGAACGTGGCCGCCGAATTGGGGATCGCCGAGGTGCTGGAGAAGTACCCCTACCAGCTCTCCGGCGGGCAGAAGCAGCGGGTCGCCTGCGCCCGGGCCATCGTCACCAACCCGCAGTTGGTGCTGGCCGACGAGCCCACCGGGGCGCTGGACTCAAAGTCCGCCCGGATGCTGCTGCACAGCCTGCAGACCATGGTACAGGTGATGGAGGCCACCATCCTCATGGTCACCCACGACGCCTTTACCGCCAGCTACTGTGACCGCATCCTCTTCATCAAGGACGGGCGCATCTTCTCGGAACTGGTGAAGGGGGAGCAGAGCCGAAAGGAGTTCTTCGCCCGCATCATCGAAGTGGTGACCCTGCTGGGAGGTGAGAGTGCAGATGTGCTGTAAACTCGCCTTTCGCAACGTTCGCCGCAGCCTGAAGGACTACTTCGTCTACTTCCTCACCCTGACCTTCGGCGTCTGCATCTTCTACGTCTTCGGCTCGATGGATGCCCAGCAGGCCCTCACCAACCCGGTGCAGTCCTCGGTCTTTGTCATGCTGATCCAGATCATGGACGTCCTCTCGGTCTTTGTCTCCATCGTCCTCGGCTTTTTGATCCTCTACGCCAACACCTTTCTCATCAAGCGCCGCAAAAAGGAGCTGGGGGTCTACGCCCTGTTGGGGATGCCCAAGGGCAAGGTCAACCTGATTTTCCTACTGGAGACGGCGGTGGTGGGGGCCCTCTCCCTGGCCTGCGGGCTGGGGCTGGGGGTGGCCGCCTCCCAGGCGGTCTCCCTGCTGACCGCGCAGGTGTTTGAAGTCAAGCTGGACACCTTCCACTTCGTCTTCTCCCCGGCAGCGGCGGGGAAGACCATCCTCTACTTCGCCATCATCTTTGTGGTGGTCATGGCCCTGGGCAGCGTCTCCATCTCCCGGCAAAAGCTCATCGACCTGCTGTCGGCCCAGAAGAAAAACCAGACCTTCCGCGCCAAAAAACTCTGGCATTCGGTGGTGCTCTTCCTGCTCTCGGTGGCCCTCATCGGCACCGCCTACTGGATGTTCATCCGCAACGGGATGCGGATGCTGGGAAGCGAGATCCCCCTGATCATGCTCATCGGCGGGGTGGGGACACTGCTCTTCTTCATGTCCCTCTCGGGGTTCCTGCTGCGCATCTGCAAGTCCAACAAGCGGCTTTACTACAACAAGCTCAACATGTTTGTGCTGCGCCAGCTCAACAGCAAGATCAACACCACCTACCTCTCGGTGACCTTCATCTGCTTGATGCTCCTGCTGTCGGTGGGGGCCCTCTCCTTCGGCATCGGGGTGGCCCAGTCCATGCAGGACCAGCTGGCCGAGATCACCGTCTACGACGTCAGCCTCTACAACGGCTCGAAGGAGCACAGCGAGCGCCCGGTGATGGACATCCTGCGGGAGCACGGCTTTGACCTGGAGGGGCATCTGGACGGCTCGGTCACCTTTGCCTATCACGACACCGGCATCCACAAGGCCGACCTGCTGGCCGGCTGCTACGAGGGGGATGATGTGCCGGGGACCAACATCACCGTCGACGCCGTCTCCGAGAGCGACTACAACGCCCTGATGGAGCTGTCCGGCCAGCCCACCTTCGACCTGCCCGAGGGCGAGTTCGCGGTGATCGCCCTCTCCCACGACTCCCAACAGGCGGTGAAAAATTACCTCAAAAGTGAGCGCACGGTGACCCTGGGCGGGCAGACCCTGCGCGCCCACCGGGACGGCTATCTCACCGGCGCGCTGGAGACCAGCACCGGTGTCGGCGCGGCGGAGGACGTGATCTTGGTCCTCCCCGACCGGGTGGCGGCCGCCATCCCCGCCTACCGCTCCACCATCAGCGGCTTTTACGCCGGCGACAAGGAGGCGGCGGAAACGGCCTTCCTCGACTTTGTCAACCGGGCGGGCGACGAGATCGAGAAGGGGAGCGGCATCAAGATCTACGGCGCCACCTCCACCCTGGTCTACCAGATCGCCCTGGGCAGCAAGGTGACCTTCCTCTACATCGGCATCTACCTGGGCATCGTCTTCCTGCTGGCCAGCGCCGCCATTCTCGCCCTGCAACAGCTCTCTGAGGCGGCGGACAACAACCAGCGCTACCGGCTGCTGCGCAAGCTGGGCACTGCCGACGGGATGCTGCGGGGGGCGGTTTTCTCCCAGGTGGCCCTCTACTTTTTCATCCCCCTGGCCCTGGCTCTGGTGCACTCGGCGGTCTTCTTCTACGTGATGCAGAGCGCCCTCACCTCCATCGGGGTGCAGAACATCTGGCCCAGCACCCTCTGGACCCTGGGCATCGTCCTCGTCATCTACGGCGCCTACTTCGCCCTCACCTACTTCGGCGCCCGGCGGATGGCCACCGAGACCTCCCTCGCGACCAAGTAAAACAGCACCCCAAAAGCAAAGAGGAGCCCTTCCCGCCCGCCGGGAGGGGCCCCTTTTTGCAATCGAATAGAGGAAAGGCAGACGCCTTTACAGAGACGGCGCGGCTTTCTGACCCGTCTGTGGGGGAGGAGCGGTGGCGGGATGCCCCCTGCCAGCGGCCCCTCTCTGGGGCCCGGCGGCTGCGATGGACGGGGGGAGGGGCAACAAGACGGGCGTCCCCCTTTTCAGCCCCCTGCCAGGGGGGAAGAAGACCGACTGGCAGGGGCCAGCAGGGTCCGCCGCGACGGATGACTAGTTGAGAAGGCGGTTCAGGGCCACTCCAGCCTGGGCGTCGCCTGCCCGAGCGCGGTTCGCCGCCCGACAGGATGGAAAAAACGGCAGGGAAGTGGAGCAGATGACCGGTTGCTCGGGCCTGGTGGAGCCTTCCGCTGTGGACAGTCGGCTGGGGGAGTTTCCGGCCCGCCTTGGCCGGTGCTCCCTTCCCCGAGGGGGCGGTGCTTCTGGAATGGCCAAAACCAGTTCGCTGTCCAGCAGGGCGGAAAAACCGGCAGGGGAGTGGAGCAGATGACCGGTTGCCCGGGCCTGGCAGGGCCTTCCGCTGTGGACAGTCGGCCTGGGGGAGCTTCCGGCCCGCCTTGGCCGGGTCCCTTCCCCAAGGGGGAGGCGCTCCTGAGGCGGTCAAAACCGGCTTACTGCCTGGCAAGATGGGCGAACCGACAGGGGATGTCCGGCAGACCCAGCGGGGAATGACCGGATTTTGGGACCGGCCCGTCAGCCGGACAACAAGTGCCATGAACGCTGCGGGAGAGGGGCAAGGGCCCCCAAAAAAAGAAGGGGTAGCCGGCCGCCCCTCGACCGCGCCCCGGTCGAAGTGGAGGGGGGTTCTCGGCGCTCCCCTCCCCATGCGGCAGCGAGTTTCGGATCGCTGTCGCCCCGTTCAGGGTTGGCGAAATCCGCCCCCGTTACAGGGGAAAAACCCTGAAAAAGGGGATAATTTGTTGTATTTACAAAACATTATACAAATTGTATTTAAAAGTCCGCAGAAAAAGCCCGCTTCTACACCCACTGTGTCGCAGCGGGGCGGAGGAGCGGCCTTTCTGTCGGCAGTCTACAGGGAGAGGGGAAACATTTTCTGAGAAAAGAAGGACTAGACCTTCTCCAGGGCCTGGCGGGCGTCGTCCATGATGTCGTCGATGTGCTCGAGCCCCACCGAGAAGCGGATGAGGCCGGGGTTGATGCCGGCGGCCACCAGCTGGGCGTCGGTCAACTGGCGGTGGGTGGCGCTGGCGGGGTGGAGGACGCAGGTGCGGATGTCGGCCACATGCACCTCGTTGGTGGCCAGCTGCAGGCTGTCCATAAAGCGGACCGCCGCCTCCCTGCCGCCCTTGATGGTCAGGGAGAGAACGCCGCTGCAGCCGTCGGGCAGGTATTTCTGGGCCAACTGGTGGTAGGGGTCCCCCGGCAGGGCGGGGTAGCTGACCGACTCCACCTTGTCGCTGGCGGCGAAGAAGCGGGCCATCTGCTCGGCGTTTTTGCAGTAGCGCTCCATCCGCACCGGCAGGGTCTCCAACCCCAGATTCAGGTAGAAGGCGGCCTGGGCGCCGGGGTAGCAGCCGAAGTCCCGCATCAGCTGCACCCGGGCCTTGGTGATGTAGGCGGCGGCCCCAAAGTCGCGGACATAGCAGACCCCGTGGTAGGACTCGTCCGGCTCGGTCAGTTCGGGGAAGCGGCCGTTCTGCCAGTCGAATTTGCCGCTGTCCACGATCACCCCGCCCACCTGGATGGCGTGGCCGTCCATATACTTGGTGGTGGAGTGGGTGACGATGTCGGCCCCGAACTCAAAGGGCCGGCAGAGGATGGGGGTGGCGAAGGTGTTGTCCACCACCAGGGGGACCCCCTGCTCGTGGGCCACCTGGGCAAACTTTTCGATGTCGAAGACGCTGATGGCCGGGTTGGCGATGGTCTCGCCAAAGACCAGGCGGGTGTTGGGCTTGAAGGCGGCCCGGATCTCCTCGGGGCTGGCGTCCCCGTCCACGAAGATGCACTCGATCCCCAGCCGTTTGAGGGTGACGGCAAAGAGGTTGATGGTGCCGCCGTAGATGGTGGGGACGGCCACCAGGCTGTCCCCGGCCGAGCAGATGTTGAGCACCGCCAGCAGGTTGGCCGCCTGGCCGGAGGTGGTGCAGAGGGCGCCGATCCCCCCTTCCAGGGCGGCGATCTTCTCCTCCACCGCGGCCACGGTGGGGTTGGAGATGCGCGAGTACATGTGCCCCGGGGCGCTCAAGTCAAAGAGGGCGCCGACGTGGTCGGTGGAGTCGTACTTGTAGGTGGTGGACTGGTAGATGGGCAGGGCGCAGGGCTGGCCGTTTTCCGGGGCGTAGCCGGCGTGCAGGCACTTGGTTTCCAATTTCATGGGGGATCCTCCTTTTCGCTGTTTGTCCTTCGCGGCACAAGACCGGCCGATGGGGGGAGAGGGGCAATAAAAAAGCCCCCGCCCCAGAGCGCATGATCTGCGCTGCAAGGGCGAGAGCTGTCAGCTTCGCGGTACCACCTTGATTTTGCCCGAAAAAAGCGGGCCTCGGCGGGTGCGGACGGGCGGGGCTTTTCCCCCTTTTGCCTGTCGATACCCCGGCGCGATAACGGGCGCCCCCGTCGCAGCCTAGGGGCCTTTCCGCCCGGTCGGTGCGCAGCTCCGAGACCATTTTCCGCCCCGCCTTTCGCACCCCTTTTCACCGTCCGGGGCTCTCTTTGGCGACTGTGCGAAGCGTACTCTTCTCTTCATTGCCTGTGTCGGTCTTTGTGATGTGTTCTATGCTAGCACGGCGCGCAGCCCTTGTCAACTGGATTTTTGGGCGGTTTCTCTTCCCAGGCCGTCGGCGCTCTCGGCCAGCCGCCGGAGGGCGGCCCGATAGCGGGGGTGCGCCAGCAGGGGGGCAAAGCGGTGGTCCTCCTCCAGCATCCGGGCGATGAGGAGGCGGTTGTTCTTCACCTGGCGGGAGTCGGGGCGCTTGAGGGGGGCGGCGGAGAAGTGGGGGCTCTGGGAGAAGTCGAAGTTCAGGCGGGACAGGTCGTCCACATAGCGATCAAAGGCGTCCAGCGCCTGCTCGATCGCCCCCTCCCGGGCCAGGTACTCGGCCTCCACCTCCCAGCCGCCGAAGGCGCCGCCCACCCCAAAGCGGCCGGTCAGGGCCGCGCAGTCGGCCGCGTAGAGGCGAAGGCGCCGTTCATCCCCCCGCTGGCGGGCGATGTTTTGCAGCTGCCCCAGGGCGAGCCCCGCCGTGGCCAGGGACTGGTAGAGCCGGCCCTGGGCGCTGGCCTCGGCCCTCTCCAAGTCCCCCTTGGCCAGATAGAGGGAGGTGTAGAGGTCGGCGGGGTCCACCTCCTGCCGGGGCAGGCCGTCCAGAAGCTGCTCGGCCCGCTCGAACTCGCCCCCGGAGAGGTAGAGGCCCGCCAACACCGCGGCGGCGGGGCCCTTCAGCCAGGGGTCGCCCCCCTGCTCCACCTGTTCGAGGAGGGCGGCGGCCCGGCGCAGGGCCGCCTGGGCCTGGGTCTCGTCCTCCTCCGGGGTGGGGGTCATCCCCAGCCCCATCTGCAAGAGGCCGGCCAGGCGAAATTTCAGGTAGTCGCAGTTGGGGTACTGGTGCAGCAGCTCCTCCAGCCGGGCGCAGCCGGCGGCAAACCCCTCGGTCTGCATGAGGGCGCGCACCTCCCCCTCGGCGGCCTGCACCTCCTCGTCGGTGAGGCCGGGGGTGAAGGAGAGCAGCCGGTCCACCGTGGACCCCAGGGCCCGGGCCAGGGGGGCCAGCAGGGCGATGTCGGGGCAGGTGACCCCCCGTTCCCACTTGCTCACCGCCGGGGGAGAGACCCCCACCGCCGCCGCCAACTGTTCCTGGGTCAGCCCTCTCTCCCTGCGCAGGCGCAGGATGGTCTCGCCGATTTTTAGCTCCATGTTCGCCGCTCCTCTCCGCTGTCCTGTCTGCTCTTATCCTACCACGGGGGAGCGGGCCCTCGCAATGGACGGGGTGGAAACTTGCGGGAAGAAAAACCTGCCTGCCGGGCAGGTCGCGGGGGGGGGGAGGGGATAAGGACAAAAAGAGGGGGCGCGCAGACCCTGCGCGCCCCCTCTTTTGGGGACAGGGGAGACGGTGCCTTAGTAGGCGCCGCCGGTCTCCTGATTTTTCAGCAGCTTGATGGCGGAGCTGGTGCCCAGACGGTCGGCCCCCAGGGAGATGAACTTCTCCATGTCGTCCACCGACTTGATGCCGCCGGCGGCTTTGATCTTGCAGCGGCCGGCCACGCAGCGGTTGAACAGCTCGATGTCGTGGAAGGTGGCCCCGGCGGTGGAGAACCCGGTGGAGGTCTTGATGAAGTCGGCCCCGGCTTCCACCACGATGTCGCACATCTTCTCCTTCTCCTCGTCGGTGAGGAGGCAGGTCTCGATGATGACCTTCAGCACGTGATCGCCCACGGCCTCTTTGAGGGCGGCGATGTCCTGCTTGACATACTCGTAGTCGCCGTCTTTGAGGGCGCCGATGTTGATGACCATGTCGAACTCCTCCGCCCCGTCGGCCAGGGCCTGCTTGGCCTCAAACACCTTGACGGCGGTGGGGGTGGCCCCGAGAGGGAAGCCGATGACGGTGCAGACCGGTACCCGGCCGTTTAAGTACTCGACAGCCCGCTTCACGTAGCAGGGGTTGATGCAGATGGACGCGGTCTTGTACTCGATGGCGTCGTCACAGATCTGCTTGATTTGCGCCCAGGTGCTCTCGGGCTTCAAAAGGGTGTGGTCGACTTTTGCCAGGATCTCCTGCTGGGTCATAACAAATTCCTCCTCAAAGATGGGTTGGTGGGCAGGCGAAAAGGGCGGCGCTCCGCCCGGTTGTACTGCCTCTATTATTTCTCCTTTTGCGGGAAAAGTCAATGGGTATTTGTAAAAAATGCGCGTTCATTTGTAAATCATTTTCTATCATTTGTTTGAATGGGTGAACATTTTGCGAAAAAAAGCGGCGGGCGGGCTCCCGAGAGGGGAGCCGCCCGCCGCAAAATAGGGAGGCGCATTCAGTGGTCGGCGCTGGCAAAGACCATCTCTTTGAAGCGGGCGGGGTCGATTTCGGTGATGAGGGTACAGTTTTGGGGGTTGCCGCTGCGGCCGTCGAAGTCGTAGAGCAGCTCGCCCATGGCAAAGGGGCTCTTGACCTCCACGTCGGCAGAGCACTCCACCCGGCCGCGCACCACCCCGGGGTCCATCACCACCGCGGCGGCGGTGGGGTCGGGCATAGAGATGATGTCCTTGCCGTAGGCGCCCTTGTTCATCTCCAACAGGGTGCGGTTGGCGTCGATGTAGAAATCCCCCACCTCGGTGTGGTAGCCCCGCAGGACGGCCCGGTCGGCGGCGTCGATCTCGGTGTGGCCGTAGCAGACGTCGATGGGGACCACCGTCAGGTGCATCCCGCTGGCAAAGACGATCTTGGCCGCCTCGGCGTCCATGGCGATGTTGAACTCGGCATTGGCAGTAAAGGCGTCGATCATCCGGTACTGGCCGCCCATGAGGGTGATGTTCTTCACCCGCTTCATGGCCTCGGGGGCCAGGAGGATGGCCATGGCGATGTTGGTCAGGGGCCCCAGGGCGAGGATCTCCAGATCGTCCACCTCCCGCGCCAGACGGATGATCTGGTCCACCGCGTGGCCCGGCGACAGGGGGACCGAGGGCTCGGGGTAGTTCATCCCCCCCAGGCCGTCGGGGCCGTGGGCCTGCTCGCCAAAGGAGGTGGGCTGCCCGAAGAGGGGGCGGGCCATCCCCGCGTAGACCGGCGGGCGGTAGGTGGCGGCCTTCTCCACGGCGATGCGGGCGTTGCGGATGACCTTGGGCAGGGTGATGTTGCCGCAGACGCAGGTGACGGCCTCGATGTGGAGGTCCGCGCAGCGCAGGGACATGACCAGGGCCACCGCGTCGTCGGAGGCGGTGTCGGTGTCAAAGAGGATGTGGCGCATCAGAGAGACCCCCCTTCCAGGTTGGCGGCGGCCCGGTCAAACCAGGCCTGCAGGGCGGTGTGCTCCAGGCGGGTGATCACCTGGGCGGTGAGCAGCTCGGCCTGGCCGTCGATGATGGTGCCGGCCAGCCGGGTGGCGTTGAGCTGCCCGCGGGTGCGGCTGCCGGAGGTGTCCACCGACAGGTTGCAGGCAAAGCTCTCGGCAATGAGGGCGGGCTCGGCCGCCACGGCGGCCCCCACCGCCCCCAAAAGCCCCTGGCCGCCGTCCCGGTCCAGGAGGGCGCACCACCGCCCCCCCTCGGGGAGGGATAGGCCGGCGGCGGCTTCGGCGGCGGTCTCCCGCGGGAGGACGCTCACCGGCACCCCACAGGAGAGGACCACCGAGGCCGCTTCGGGGTCGCATAGCAGGTTGTACTCGGCGGTCTCGGTCTGGGCGGGGTAGCCCAGCTGGGCCCCTCCGCAGAGGAGGATGCCCGCGGCCTGGGAGAAGCCGTCGGAGTCGCGCAGAAAGGCCATGGCCAGGTCGGTGAGGGGGCCCAGAGCCAAAATCTGCACCTGCTGGGGGGCGGCGGCCAGGGCGCTGCCCAGGGCCAGGATCCCGGCCAGGGGGTCTTTCTCCCCGGCGCTGGGGGCGACCTCTGCCAGCGGGACCATGGGGCCGCACATCCCCTGGTGCAGGGGGGGATCCCCCCCCGCCAGGCGGCAGCTCTCCCCGGCGGCGGCCAGGGCCTCCCCCG
>NZ_LN908976.1:0-228163 GCF_001486165.1 Bittarella massiliensis (ex Durand et al. 2017) | reverse complement strand
CGCCGCGCCCGTAAGAGGCGACGACTGCGCAGACGGGGTGGCCGCTCTGCAGCAGGGCCGCCAGACCGGCGGCGCCCGCCCGGTCCATGTCTACGAGAATGGGTGACACAGCAAACACTCCTTTTCTCTGTGGTGGCCCCGGCAAAGGCGGAGGGCGGCCGGGGCCCTTGATCGACTCTAGTATACCAGAGGTCAAAGAGGGGGCGAAAGGACGGGCGTCCCTCTTTTTGCGTTTGTCCCCCTTGGGGGGATGTGGTATAATAAAAGCAATTGAAAGTTGACAGAACGGGCAGCGCGGGACGGCTCCCGCGCCGCTGTAAAGGGGGTGGGGAGATGGGCCGCGCGAGTGCACAAGAGCTGTTGTCCACCTGCCCGCCCGAGGTGGCCGCCGGCATTGAGCGGCGCACCTTTCCCCACGGGGCCCACCTGGTGGAGATGGGGCAGCGGGGGGGCCGGGTCTACCTCCTATTAGAGGGGGCGGCCACTGTTTCCACCGTGGGGGAGAGCGGCGCCGCCATGGTGCTGAGCATCTACCGGGCGGGGGACATGGTGGGCGAGGCCGAGGTGGTGGACGACCTGCCCGCCATGGGCCAGGTGGCCGCCCTGGGGGAGTGCCGGGTGGCCGCCATGAGCCGGGAGACCTTTCTGCGCTGGCTGAAGGCGGACGAGCGCTTTGCCCGCTTTGTGGTGGGCGGCCTCTCCCGCAAGCTCTACGACTTTTCCGACAAGGCGGTGACCAACATCACCACCCCCCTGCGCCACCGGCTGGCGCTGCTGGTGGCAGAGGCCCCCGGCGGGGTGCTGCGGCTGGACAAGGAGATCGTCGCCGCCCAGTTGGGCACCAGCGTGCGCAGCCTCAACCGCACCATCAAAGAGCTGGTGCAGGAGGGGCGGCTGCGCTATCGGGCAGGGGTCCTCTCCCTGGTGCAAAGGGGCGAATAAATTACAATCTTGTCACATTGCTCCAAAAACACCTTGGAGGAGTTGTGCAATCTGGTAAAGTGCGGTATAATGACCGCGTAAAGATGAGCGGTCGGCGCAGGGCCGGGGGCGGCGTGCCCAGTTGGACCCGCAGCCAAAATCGTAACAAATTCTTCATCTCCGTTTAAGCGGTTTGATGGGCGCCATCGGCTATAGTGATGGTGCGGGAATGAACACCACAGGACAACATGGGGGAATCACAGATGAATGTGTTGATTTTAACAGGTCACTTTGGGCAGGGCCATTTTTCTGCTGCCCAGACACTGGGCGATGAGATACGGCGTTCCTTCAGCGATGTGAACATCACCCTGCGGGACATCTTTGAATACACCATCCCCAATTACAGCAGCCGGCTCTACCAGGGCTACACCCTGCTGGTCAACCGGGCCGGGAAACTCTACAACTGGTACTACAAGTTCACCGAGAATTGGAAGCGGGACATCCACCCGCCCTTCTGCCGGTACTTTCAGGCCAAGCTCAAGACCCTCATCGCCGAGACAAAACCGGACATGATCGTCTCCACCCTGCCGTTTTGCTCCCAGTTGGTGAGCCAGTACAACCTGAAAAACGGCCAGAATATCCCCCTCATCACCTGCATCACCGACGTGAGCACCCACCGGGAGTGGATCAACCCCAGCACCACCATGTACCTGGTGCCCTGCGAGGCGGTGCGCCAAAACCTGATCGAAAAGGGGATCGCCCCGGGCAAGGTCTTCATCAGCGGCATCCCGGTGCAGGAGCAGTTCAAGGCCAACGTCCACCCCCTGGCAAAGGACGGCAAGCACCTGCTCATCATGGGCGGCGGGCTGGGGATGCTCCCCCGCGCCAAGTCCTTCTACCAGGGCCTCAACGGCCTCAAGGACGTCAAGACCACCATCATCACCGGCAAGAACCGGGACCTCTACCAGCGCATCCACGGCAGGTACGAGAACATCGAGGTGGTGGGCTACACCGATCAGGTCTACCGCTACATGCAGGAGGCGGATCTGGTCATCTCCAAGCCGGGCGGCATCACCCTGTTTGAAACCGTCTTCTCCGAACTGCCGATTTTGGTGTTCAGCCCCTATCTGCAGCAGGAGATCAAGAACGCGGCCTTTATCGAGAACCAGAAGATCGGCCTGGTGCTCCCCACCCGGCCGGAGGAGTGCGTGGAGGAGATCGAGCGGGTCATCCACAACGACACCCAGCTGGAGCGGCTGCGCGCCAACATGCAGACCTTCAAGGCCGGCATCGACTCCGACGCCATCCTCAAAATCGTCACCGGGATGCGCAGCGGGTTGGAGGTGCGCGCCTCGTGATCCCTCTCGCTACCACCCAATCGGTACTGGCGGCCGGCGCAGCCTGCGCGGCCGCCTATTTTGTGGCCCCCAGCCTCTCCTGCAAGGCCTTTAGCCGCTCGGTCTGGCGGCAGACCGGCCGCCCCGGCAAGCTGCTGCTCACCTTTGACGACGGCCCCGACCCCCGCTACACCCCGGCCCTTTTGGACCTGCTGGGGGAATGGGGGATCCCCGCCTGCTTTTTTGTGGTGGGGGAGAACGCCGCCGCCTGCCCGGACCTCATCCGGCGGATGACAGCCGAGGGGCACGAGGTGGGCATCCACTCCTACCGGCACGAGAACGCCCGCTTCCGCCGCCCCTCCTTTGCCGGGGCGGACCTGGAGCAGTCCCTCGCCGCCCTGCGGGAGCTGGGGACAGAGCCGCGCTACTACCGGCCGCCCTGGGGCAACTGCAACCCCTTTACCCTCTACGAGGCCCGGGCCCGGGGGCTGGAGACGGTGCTCTGGAGCGTCATGGCCCAGGACTGGGAGCGGGGGGCCACCCCCCGCCGCACCGCCCAGCGGCTGCTGAGGCGGGTGGGCAGCTCGTCGATCATCTGCCTGCACGACCGCAGCATGGGCAAGAGCGCCGACGACACCGCCCCGGGTCGGACCATCCAGGCCTTGCGGCTGGCGCTGCCCGCCCTGCAGCGGGCCGGTTTCACCTTTATTCTGCCGGAGGAGATGGCGCGATGAACCAGAGATCCCCCCTGGGCGACAAGAAGAAGTTCGCCCTCAACCTGACCCTCTTCGGCGCCCTGATCGCCCTGACCTTTGTGGTGCTGCTCTGGGGCAGCGACCTGCCCGCCCTCTGGGCGGTGATCCGCCGGGCAAACCCCCTCTACCTGCTGCTGGGGCTTTTGTGCATGTTCGCCTTTGTCAGCTGCGAGGCCTGCAACACCCACCTGGTGCTGGGCTCCCTGGGGAAAAAGCTCTCCTTTGGCCACTGCCTGCAGTCGGCCTTTGTGGGGTTTTACTTCTCCTCCATCACCCCCTCGGCCACCGGGGGGCAGCCCGCCCAGGTCTACTACATGCAGCGCGACAAGGTGCCCCTCTCCTTGGCCTCCCTGAACTTTCTGCTCATCACCGTCTGCTACCAGGCGGTGATGCTGGGCTACGGCGGGGCGATGTTCCTCCTGCAGCGCGACTTTGTGAGCCAGAACGTCAAGGGGATCGGCATCCTGCTGGTCTACGGCATCGCCGTCAACGGGCTGTGCATCGTCGGCATCACCTGCGCCATGTTCTCCCACAAGCTGGTGCGGCGCTTTTGCTACTTTGTGCTGCGCCTCCTCTGCCGCCTGCGGCTGTGCAAGCACTTTGAGGAGACCGCCGCCCGGCTGGACAGCCAGTTGGAGCAGTACCGCGAGGGGGCGGCCCACATCCGCCGCCACCCCACCGTGCTGCTGCGGGTCCTCCTCTACACGGTGGCCCAGCTCACCGCCCTCTACCTGGTGCCGGTCTGCGTCTACAAGGCGCTGGGGCTCTCGGGCTATTCGGCCCTGCAGATCCTGGCGGTGCAGGCCCTGCTGACGGTGGCGGTCTCCTCCCTTCCCCTGCCGGGGGCGGTGGGGGCCCAGGAGGGGGGCTTTGTCACCCTCTTTCGCCTCTTCTTCGGGGCCGAACTGGTGCTGCCGGCCATGCTCATGAGCCGGGGGATCAGCTTTTACGCCTTCCTCCTCATCAGCGGTGGGGTCAGCATGGCGGTCCACATCCAGTTTTTGAAACACCGCCAGCAGCAGCGGGCCGAGGTGAAGGCGGGGGGTTGAACCCGGGAACGAAAACTCCAACAGGGGCGGCGCAGGCCGCCCTTTTTTTGCGCTCGATCGGGCCCGGTGGCGGCGCTGCAACCGGGGTTTGCCCATCTGCCACCCCGGTTTGCTGGACGGATGGCGGCTTCACCGACTATAATGGACAGCGAGAGAGGAAGGGGAGTGGCAAGAGATGACCTTTGGGGAAAAGTTGCAGCGGCTGCGCTGCAGGGAAGGGCTCTCGCAGGAGCAGTTGGCCGCCTCGCTGGGGGTCTCCCGGCAGGCGGTCTCCAAGTGGGAGCTGGGAGAGGCGGTCCCCGGGACCGAGAATGTGGTGGAGATCAGCCGTCAGTTCGGGGTGAGCACCGACGACCTGCTGCTGGCGGAGAGGGACCTCCCCCCGGCCGCCCCGCCCCCGGCGGGCGAACAGGCTGCCTCTTATACACATCGAGATGGGCATAAGAGACATCAGACCATCTCTTTGAAGCGGGCGGGGTCGATTTCGGTGATGAGGGTACAGTTTTGGGGGTTGCCGCTGCGGCCGTCGAAGTCGTAGAGCAGCCCGCCCCAACCGGGCCCTGCTGATCGCCGGCGTCTGCCTGACGGCCCTGGGCGGGCTGGGGGACCTGGTGCTCTGGGTGCTCTCCACCATGATCGAGAGCGGCGTGCCCGCCGCCTCGATGGACAGCCTGGGCCGCATCTGGTACACCACCCAGCAGGTCTATGCCTTTTGGCCGTTCATCGAGGGGAACCGGCTGCAGGCAGTGCTGGGCCTCTGCACCCTCTCCCTGTTGGCAGGGGCGGCCCTGCTGGGTGCATTCCTCTGGCGCAGGCGGCAGGCGAGGGCAGCCGCCTGTAACCGGGGCGCTTGAGGAGGAGCGGTCGGAATGGAAAAGAGAGGGGGCGGAACTTCCCAAATGAGGGAGGCCGCCCTCTCTCTTTGGCGTTTGGGGACGCCGCCGTGTCCGGGGGAGGTCCCCCCGGACAGAGGATAGGAAAAGGTTCCTCAGCCACCCATCCCACCCGATAACTGCCCCATATTCCAATAGATGGGGGAGAGGGTCCCGTGGCCGCCTATCTCACCAATAGCTGTCCCACCTCCCAGCAGATGAGAAAGTGGCCCTCGCCACCACGGAGAGAGCGCGGCTGGAAGGGCAGCGCCCATCCTCCCACAAAAAAGGGGCGGGGGCGAACCTTCTGGGAGTTCGCCCCCGCCCCCCTTGAAAAGAGGAGAAGAGAAAATGAAAAAAGTGGGAAAGCATTTGAAACGGGCTGTTTTCTAGTAGAGCTGTTGTCTGCCCTGGGGGAAGGTCTGTGTGGCGTCAGACCCGCCGTAGCTCCCCTGGCCGCTCAGATCGTCCCCGCCGCCGGCCATCAGCTTTTCGAGGATCGGCTTGGCGGTGTCGATGGGGATGGCAAATCCCAGCCCCTCGATGCCGGTGCCCGAGGATTTGGCGTTGACGATGCCGACGAGTTCGCCGTTTTTGTCAAACAGCCCGCCCCCCGAGTTGCCGGGGTTGACGGCCGCCGAGGTCTGCAGCAGGGTCATGGTCTCGCCGTCGACGGTGATGTTGCGGTCCAGGGCGCTGATGATGCCGTCGGTGACGGTGCCGCCCAACGCGCCCAGCGGGTTGCCGATGGCCACCGCCAGGTCGCCCACCTCCAGGGAGGAGGAGCTGCCGAGCACGGCGGCCTGCAGGCCGCTGGCCTCGATTTTGATGACCGCCAGGTCGTTTTGCGAGTCGGTCCCCACCAGGGTGGCGGGGTACTGGGTGCCGTCGGAGAGGGTGACGGTGATCTTGGAGGCGCCGCTGATGACGTGGTTGTTGGTGGCGATGTAGCCGTCAGCGGTGAGGATGACGCCGCTGCCGGCGCCGGTGGCCACCGACTGCTGCACCCGGCCGTAGTAGCCCTGCATCGTCTCGGTGGTGATGGCCACCACCGAGGGGGCGGCCTTGGCGGCCACCGAGGAGACGGTGCCGCTGTTCTCGCCGGTGCTGGTGTTCTGGGTGGGAACGCCCTGGTAGAGGACCGGGGAGCTGCCCGAAAGCTGCCGGGTGAGCAGGTTGCCCGCCACGGTGCCGCCAAAGCCGAAGAGGCCGGCCCCCATACAGCAGGCCGTCACCAGGGCGGCGGTCTTGGCCTTGGCCCCCATCTTTTTCCGCGCCTTCTTGGGGGGCGGGGCGTAGGGGGCGGGACCTGCGGAATAGGGGGCGTAGGGCGAATAGGGGGCCGCTGGCTGGGACGGATCGGGGGGAGGGGAGGTGGGGTGCTGTTGATTCCAAAATTGGTCGTTCATGGCGGGTGGGCCTCCTTTTGTCTTGTTCGCTTTCGGTGATTCTAGGATACCGGCCCTCTGTGAAAGCTGGATGATGAAAAAATGAAGCAAAAAGGCGGATTTTGTAAAGGATCTGTTTCCGGACCCGCGAAATGGGGCGGGGGGATGAACAGGGTGTAAAGGGCGGCCCCAAGGGGCAAAAAAGCGGGCCCCGAGCTGAAGCCCGGAGCCCGCTTTTCCCCTTTGCCGCCAGCGTCTGTCAGCGGCCGGAGACCGAGAGGCCGTCCACCCAGACGGTGGGGGAGCCGATCTGCCCGGCGCCGCCCGGCGCGTCGAAGGCCAAGTCGTCGGCCAGCCCCCGCACGTCCTTCAAGAGCTGGTAGAAGTTGCCCGCCACGGTGATGCCCGAGACCGGCCGCCCCAGCTGTCCGCCGGTCACCAGGTAGCCCTTGGCCTCCAGCGAGAAGTCGCCGGTGGTGGGGTTGGCCCCGGCGTGCAGCCCCTTGACGTTGGTGATGAAGACACCCTCCCCCATCTCCGCCAACAGCTGTGCGCGGCTGCGGTCCGAGGGGGTGAAGTAGAGGTTGGTGGGGGTCACCCCCAGGGGGGCGGAGGCGCCTGCCTTGTAGGCGTTGGCGGTGGTCTCCGCCCCCAGCAGGGCGGCGGTCTTGCGGTTGTGCAGCAGGGTCTTGAGCACCCCTTTTTCAATGAGGTCCTTGCCGAAGGTGGGCACCCCCTGGTCGTCAAAGCGCCGGTGGAGGATGGCCTCCATGCAGAAGGGGTCGTCCCGCAGGGTGAGGACCGGGGCGGCCACCGCCTCCCCCTCCCGCCCCTTTAAAAGGGAGAGCCCCTTCACCGCCGACAGCCCGGAAAAGACGCCGGAGAAGGTGCCCAGCAGGTCGCAGGCCACCTCGGGTGCCAGGGCCACGGCGTAGCGGCCGGTGTCGGCGGGCTCGCTGCCGATGAAGGAGAGGGTGGCCTCCACCGCCTTCTGGGCGGCGCTCGGCAGGTCGAGGGCGGAGGGGTCGGGGGCGGAAGTCACCTCGTACTCGTTGTAGGAGCGGCCCCCCTCTTTGGCGGTGGGGCCGATGACCCCCACGGCGTAGCAGGTCTCGTCGGACAGGTCCAGCCCCCGGCTGTTGCTGTCTCTTATACACATCTAGATGTGTATAAGAGACAGCGCCGAGGGCGTCCGGGGCCCTTGGTGGACGCTAGTATACCAGAGGTCAAAGAGGGGGCGAAAGGACGGGCGTCCCTCTTTTTGCGTTGGTCCCCCTTGGGGGGCTCTTGGTTCACGACATGACTTCTTTACAAAATCCGCCTTTTTGCTTCATTTTTTCATCATCCAGCTTTCACAGAGGGCCGGTATCCTAGAATCCTGTCTCTTATACATCTCGAGGCAGGCCCGCTCGGCCGTCAGCACCTGGCGCTGCAGCTGGCTGTAAAGGGCCTCGGGCTCCGAGAGGCCGTCGGTCTGGGCGGCAAAGCCCTCGGCCGGGGCGCAGATCTCATCGATGTCTGCGTTCTGGGTGGCGCGGGCGCTGTCCAGGGCGCTCTCCACCAGCCAGCTCGCCTCCTCGGGGGAGAGGACCTGGGTGGTGGCGTACCCCATCCTCCCGCCGGCGAGCAGCCGCAGGTTGACGGCGAAGTCCTGGTCGCTGGAAAAGGTGTCCACCTCGCCCTCGTGGGCGGCCACCTCCATGGTCTTGTTGCGGACGCTGTAAAGCTCGAACGCCTCCGCCCCCGCCTCTCCGGCCCGGCGGGCCACCTCTTCTTTAAATGCATCGAAGGTCATGTTATTTCCCCCCCACTGTGATCTCTCTGACGCGGATGAGCGGCTGCCCCACGTTGGTGGGCACCGAGCCGCTGGCGGCCCCGCACATCCCCTGTCCGTGGGCCAGATCCTTGCCCACCATGTCGATGTCCAGCAGCACCTGGGAGCCGGTGCCGATGAGGCTGGCCCCCCGCACCGGGGTGGTGATTTCCCCGTGCTCCACCAGGTAGCCCTCGCTGACGGCGAAGTTGAACTCCCCGGTCACCGGGTTGACCGAGCCGCCCCCCATCTTCTTGCAGTAAAGCCCTTTGTCCATGGAGCGGATGATGGCCTCGTTCTCGTCGGGCCCGGGGGCGATGAAGGTGTTGCGCATCCGCGAGACCGGAGCGTAGCGGTAGGATTCCCGCCGGCCGCTGCCGGTGGAGGGAAGTCCCATCCGCCGCCCCCCCAGCCAGTCGACCATATAGCTTTTGAGGATGCCGTTTTCGATGAGGACGGTGCGCTGGGTGGGGTGGCCCTCGTCGTCGATGTTGGTGGAGCCCCAGGCCCCGGGGAGGGTGCCGTCGTCGATGGCGGTGACCTTCTCCCCGGCGATCTTTTCGCCCAGCCGCCCGGCGAACTCCGAGTTGCCCCGGCCCACCGCCTCCGACTCGAGGGAGTGGCCGCAGGCCTCGTGAAAGAGCACCCCGCCAAAGCCGTTTTCAATGGCCACCGGCATCCGCCCGCCGGGGCACTCGGGGGCGTGGAGCATGGTCAGGGCGGTGCGGGCGGCCTCCCTGGCGGCGGCCTCCACATCCACCTCCCCGGCAAAGATCTCGTACCCGGCGCTGCGGCCGGGCCCCTCGAAGCCGGTCTGGTTCTGCGCCCCGTCGGAGGCGACGGCGCTGATCCCCATCCGGGTGCGGGCGCGCCGGTCCTCGGCCCAGAGGCCCTCGGTGTTGGCGATCAGCACCCGCTGCACCCGGTCGGCCAGGGTGGCGCTGACCTGGGCGATCTCCTCCCCGCAGCTGCGGGCGGCCCGGTCGGCCAGGTGGAGGAGGGCCGCCTTCTCGGCGGTCTGGACCTCGGTGGGGGAGAGGCGGCAGGGGTGCAAGTCGTCAAATGACAGGGGGACAAAGGGCTGGGGCCGCACCAGGGCGGGGCCGTCGCAGCAGGCGGCAGCGGCCTCCCGGGCGGCCTTCAAAAGCCCCTCTCTGCCCACGTCGGCGGTGGAGACATAGGTGGAGCGCAGCCCCTTGACCACCCGGATGCCCGCCCCGCGGATGTGGTTTCGCAGGGCGTTTTCGATTTTTTGGTCGATGAGGTTGACCGAGTGGGTGTGGGTATCCTCCCAAAAGAGCTCGGCAAAATCCGCCCCCTGGGAACAGGCGGCGGCCAGCACCTCCTCCACCAGGGCGGGGGAGGGCGGTTGAAAACGGCGATCGGACACGGCGTATTACCTCCTTTGGCGCCCGCCTCAGCGGGGCGGGCAGGTGATTTGTACCATCGTCTGTTATTATAGTCAAAATTGTGCTAAAATACAAAGCGAATGAGCGCCCTTGCCGCCGGAAGGGGGATTGTAACCAAACGGTAACCCAATCGGGGCGGCGGGTGTGCTACAATACCGACAGAGGGACGAAACCGGAGGAGGGATGACCTGTGGCCCACAAAAACCGCCTGTCGAGGCGGGTCCTGCCGCTGCTGTTGGCGGCGCTTTTCTGCCTGAGCGGCTGTACCTTCGGCCTCTCCGCCTCGGTGGAGGACTTGATGAAGGCCCCCCTCTTTTCCAAGGAGCAGCAGGCCATCATCCAGGCGCTGAACCGGGGCACCAAGGGGGAGATCAAGCTCAGCTACCCCAAGGAGGGGGCGTACCGCACCCCCGTCGTTCTCTTCGACATCAACTCCGACGGGGTGGAGGAGGCGCTGGCCTTCTACACCGAGAAGGACAAGGTCAACGTCCACCTGGCGGTCCTGCAACTGCAGTCGCACGAGGACGGGGAGAGCGAGTGGAACATCGTCTTTGACCAGGAGGGGCGGGGCAACCAGATCGGCTTTGTCCGCTTCGACCACATCAGCCACCTCTCCTATTACAACATCCTGGTGGGGTGGAACGTCTTTGGCGAGAGCAACAACAGCCTGGCCATCTACGGCTACCAGCAGGGGGAGGACGGCGAGCACATCGTCGAGTTCATGAGCCGGGAGTACGAGCAGTTTATCTGCGAGGACATGGACGGCGACTACTTCTCCGAGCTGGTCTTCCTCTCGGCCTCCCGCACCGAGGAGGGGGTCAAGGCCGCGGTCTACAAGGACGTGGGCCGCTCGGCGGTGGAGAAGGTGACCGAGCAGACCCTGGACCCCCGCATCGTCGCCGTGCGAAAGCTGGCGGTGGGCAGCGGGGAGAGCGGCAAGCTGCTCTACATCGACGGGCTGACCAAGGAAAACCTGCTGGCCACCGAGGTGCTGGCCTACCAAAACGGCGTTTTGAGCCTGGTGCAGCGGGAGGCGGTGGTGAGCCAGAGCCAGCGCCAGAAGACCGAGCTCTACAGCCAGGACATCGACCGGGACGAGAAGGTCGAGGTCCCCATCTTTACCGCCGACAAGAAGGCCAGCCTGGTGCAGATGCGCCCGGCCTCCGGCTACCAGGTGGACTGGTACGAGGTGGGGGAGAAGCGGTTTGTCTACGACCGCACCACCTATGAAAACGAGGTCTACAAATTCCGGCTGACCCTGCCCGCCCAGTGGCAGACCGGGGTCACCTTTGAGAGCAACCTGGACAACACCGTCATCACCTGCAAGCGGGGGGATGCGGTCCGCTTCTCCATCCTCCGCCTCCCCCGGGACGAGAGCGCCCAGAGCTACCAGTCTTCCGGCTTTGAAAAGATCGGCAGCAGCGGCAACTACATCTACTACTGCAAGCCGCAGGAGGACAGCAACCGGGAGTCGATCCTCAACGTGGTCAAGAGCGGGTTTTCCATTCTCAACTAACGACAGACAGGAGGGGCTTTGCGTGGCAAAAAAGACGATTTTGGTGGTGGAGGACGAGGAGAACATCCGCGAACTCATCTGCCTGAACCTGCAAAAATCGGGGTTTGAGGTGCTGGAGGCCGGCACCGGCGAACGAGCGCTGGAGGTCTTTGCCGAGCGGGGAGAGGGCATCGACATGGTGATGCTGGACATCATGCTCCCCGGCATCGACGGGCTGAGCGTCTGCCGCCAGATCCGCGAGAAAAACAGCGCGGTGGGGATCATCATGCTCACCGCCAAGACCCAGGAGATGGACAAGATCAGCGGGCTGATGCTGGGGGCGGACGACTACGTCACCAAGCCCTTCAGCGTCTCCGAGCTGATGGCCCGGGTGGACGCCATCTACCGGCGGGTCTCGCTGCAAAACAGCCGCCCCCAGGAGGAGCTGGAGGTGGGGCCCTTCACCCTCAACCTCAAGAGCCGGATGCTCTTCAAGAGCGGGCAGCCGGTGGAGCTGACCCAGGTGGAGTACCAGATCATGGAGCTGTTCCTGAAAAACCCCGACGCGGTGTTGGGGCGGATGGAGATCTTGCAGAAGATCTGGGGCGACAACTACTACGGCGACGACAAGATCATCGACGTGAACATCCGCCGGCTGCGGATGAAGATCGAGGAGGAGCCCTCCCACCCCCGGCACATCAACACCGTCTGGGGCGTGGGCTACCGGTTCAAAGCGTAAAGAAGGCCCGCCCCGCCGCCGCGCGGGGCCCGGGCGCGAAGGGGAGTTTTCATGCAGAGCGTAACCAAGCGGTGGATGCTCAATTTTCTCACCATCATCGTCGTCATCCTCACCGTCGTCATGCTCCTCATCGTGGTGGGGGTGCGGGAGTTTTACTACTCCAGCGCCCAGCAGGTGCTGACCTCCCGCATCGAGGTGATGGTCAACGCCATCAAGTACCGCACCAGCGACGCCCTCACCCCCCAGGAGCGGGTGGAGCAGGTGATCACCGGCTTTGAGGAGAAGACCAAATACGAGGTGATGGCCCTGGACCGAAACGGCGCCCCCACCGTCACCTCCAGCGGGTTTTACCCCGGCGACACCTTCACCGGGGTGGACTACGCCCGCGCCCTGCAGTCGGACAACGGCTACGGGGTCTACACCGGCCGGGCGAAGGACGCGGGGAACGTGATGTCGGTGTGCTATGTGTCCGACAGCCTGGGGGACGGCGTGGGCGGTATCCGGCTGGTCTGCGACCTCTCCCTGGTGGACGGGGAGATCTTCAAGACCGCCCTCTTCTTCCTCCTCTTCTCCACGGTGGTGGTCCTCTTCGTGGTCCTCTCCAGCACCTACTTCATCCGCTCCATCGTCACCCCGATCGGGCAGGTGGGGGTCATCGCCACCAAGATCGCCTCGGGGGATTTCAGCGTCCGCCTCAAGACCCAGCACAACGACGAGATCGGCCAGCTGTGCAACATCATCAACTACATGGCCGACGAGTTGCAGAAGGCCGAAGAGGTGAAAAACGACTTCATCTCCCAGGTCTCCCACGAGCTGCGCACCCCCCTCACCGCCATCAAGGGCTGGGGGGAGACGGTCCTCGACGCCGACCCGGTGGAGAACCGGGACACGGTGGAGCGGGGCATCCACGTCATCCTCAGCGAGACCGACCGCCTCTCGGGGATGGTGGAGGAGCTGCTGGACTTCTCGCGGATGCAGAGCGGCCGGCTGACCCTGGTTCTCTCGAAAATCGACGTCCTGGCCGAGCTGGAGGACGTGCTCATCATGTTCGGCGAGCGGGCCAAGCGGGAGGGGGTCACCCTGGAGAGCGAGCTGCCCGAGTTCGTCTCCCCGGTGTTCGGGGACAAAAACCGGCTGCGGCAGGTCTTTGTCAACATCCTCGACAACGCCCTCAAGTACAGCGAGAAGGACGGGACCATCCGCACCTCGGCGGCCGAGGAGACTGGCTACGTGGTCATCCGCATCGCCGACACCGGCCTGGGCATCCCCCGCAGCGACCTGCCCCGCATCAAGGAGAAGTTCATCAAGGGCTCCAACAGCCGCCGGGGCACCGGCATCGGCCTGGCGGTGGCCGACGAGATCATCGCCCTGCACAAGGGCCTTCTGACCATCGACAGCACCGAGGGGGAGGGGACGACCGTCACCATCTCCATCCCGGTGATGGACAAAAAGGTGGATTCCACCACCATGCAGATCGCAAAAATAGATGAAGAGGAGATACGGCGTTATCGTGAACAGCAACAACGGGACAAATAGCGGGCCCCGCCGCACCAAGATCGGCGGGCAGGCCCTGATGGAAGGGATCATGATGCGGGGGCTGGACTGTTACAGCGTGGCGGTCCGCCGCCCCGACGGGGGGATCGAACTGGAGGTCAAACCCGACAAGCACCTGGCGCGGTGGTACAGCCGGGTGCCCTTTGTGCGGGGCATCTTCAACTTTGTCTCCACCCTGGTGCTGGGCTACACCTGCCTGATGCGCTCGGCCGAGATCTCCGGCGCCCTGGACGAGGAGGAGCCCCCCAAGGCCCCCGCTCCGGCGAACGAGGGGAGCGGCGAAGGGGAGAGCGCCCCGCCAACCGGCGGGGGCGAGGAAGCGCCCTCGGCAGCCCCCGCCCCGGTGGGCGAGGGGAGCACGCCGGAAGGGGCCGGCAGCGGGTTGGAGATGCCCTCCTCCCCGGCCGCCGCCCCCAACGGAGAGGGTGAGGGCGCGGATGCGCGCGGAGAGCGGCCCGCGCCCCTACATACCGCCGCCCCGGCGGCGGAGAAAGAGGAGAAGGGCTTGGGGGCCGGCTTCTCGGTGGCGGTCAGCGTGCTGGCGGTCTTTTTGGCCCTGGCCCTCTTCATGGTGCTGCCCACCGCCATTGTGGGGGGACTGGGCAAGCTGGTGGAGCTGGGCCGCTGGCGCACCCCGCTGGAGGGGCTGGTCAAGCTCTGCATCTTCCTGGGGTACATGGCCCTGGTCTCGCGGATGAAGGAGATCCGGCGGATGTTCGAGTACCACGGGGCCGAGCACAAGACCATCGCCTGCTACGAGCACGGCGAGGCCCTGACGGTGGAGAACGTCCGCCGCCACCGCCGCTTCCACCCCCGCTGCGGCACCAGCTTCCTGCTGATCGTCATCCTGGTGAGCATCCTGGTCTCCTCCTTTGTCTCCTGGCAGAGCCTCTGGCTGCGCATGGCGCTGAAGGTCCTCCTCCTGCCGCTGGTGATGGGCATCTCCTACGAGATCATCAAGTACGCCGGCGGGCACGACAACCTCCTCACCAAGGTCCTCTCGGCCCCCGGCCTCTGGCTGCAGCGCCTCACCGTCAAGGAGCCGGACGACTCGATGATCGAGGTGGCGGTGGCCGCCATGGAGGCCGTCATCCCCCAAAACGGGGAGGACGACCGGTGGTAGAGCCCCGCACGGTCCGCGCCCTCTGGCGGGAGGGGGAGGCCCTGCTGCGGGAGCAGGGGGTGGACGCCCCCAAGTTCGACGCGGCCGAGCTCCTCTGCCACGGGGCGGGCTTTCCCCGGGGCGAGCTGCCCCTGCACCTGCGTGACGAGCTGTCCGCGGCCGCGGTCCAGCGGGTGCGGGCCCTCTTTGCCCGCCGCGCCCGGCGGGAACCGCTGCAGTACCTGCTGGGCTGCTGGGCGTTTTACGGCCACCCCTTCCGGGTGGGGGAGGGGGTGCTCATCCCCCGGCCGGACACCGAGTGCCTGGTGGAGGCGGTGCTGGCCCGGGCCCCCCAGGGCCCCTGCACCATCGCCGACCTCTGCAGCGGCAGCGGCTGCATCGCCGTCGCCCTGGGGGCCGCCCTCCCCCAGAGCCGGGTGTTGGCGGTGGAGAAGAGCGGGCGCGCCTTCGGCTATCTGCAGGCCAACATCCGCCTGAACGGGGCCGCGAACGTCTGGCCGGTGCGGGGGGATGTGCTGCGCTACCAGGGGGTCTGCCCGCCGCTGGACGTGTTGGTGGCCAACCCCCCCTATATCCGCCCGGAGGAGATGGAGACCCTCTCCCCCGAGGTGCGCGCCGAGCCGCGGGAGGCGCTGGAGGCCCCCGAGCGGGGGCTGGCCTTCTACCGCCACTTTGCCGTCGCCTACCGCCCGGTCCTCCGCCCCGGGGGGCTGCTGGCGGTGGAGATCGGCTGCGGCCAGGGGGCCGAGGTCTGCGCCCTCTTTCGCGGCCAGGGGTATGAGGGGGTCACCTGCCTGCAGGACCTGGGCGGCCTGGACCGGGTGGTGCTGGGCCGGCGGCCAAAATAGAAGAAGCAGGGGGCTGCGGCGGAGCCGCGGCCCTCTTTTTTTGCCCTTTGGGGGGCGGGCGGCCCGGGGACGCCGGTTTTTTCTGCCAGGGACGGCAAAGGCCGCTGAACGCTTGCGGCAGCGGGAGAAATGCAGTATAATAGCTCTGTAATGGCAGTCGCGGCCCGGGCGGCGCGGCCGTCTTTTTTGGAACTGCTGTCTGCGCCATGCCCGCCCCGGCGGGAATGGTTCTATTTTTATCAACAGAGTGAACGAACGTTTGGGAGGACGATCCATGGCGGAAAAGAACAAGGCCAAGGAGACGGCTCAGGAGAGCCGTCAAAAGGCGCTGGAAACAGCTCTGGCCAACATCGAAAAACAATTTGGCGCGGGCGCTGTCATGCGCCTGGGCCAGCACTCCACCCTGAACATCGAGGCCATCTCCACTGGCAGCCTGTCGCTGGATATGGCCATCGGCGTGGGCGGGGTGCCCCGGGGCCGGGTGGTCGAGATCTACGGCCCGGAGAGTTCGGGCAAGACCACCGTGGCCCTGCACATCGCCGCCTCCGCCCAGAAGGAGGGGGGCACCGCCGCCTTCATCGACGTGGAGCACGCCCTCGACCCGGTCTACGCCGCCGCCCTGGGGGTCGACATCGACGCCCTGCTGGTCAGCCAGCCGGACACCGGCGAACAGGCCCTGGAGATCTGCGAGGCGCTGGTGCGCTCCGGCGCCATCGACGTGGTGGTCATCGACTCGGTGGCGGCCATGGTCCCCAAGGCCGAGATCGAGGGGCTGATGGGCGACAGCCACGTGGGGCTGCAGGCCCGGCTGATGAGCCAGGCCCTGCGCAAGCTCACCGGCATCATCGGCAAGACCAAGTGCGTGGCGGTCTTTATCAACCAGCTGCGCGAGAAGATCGGCGTCATCTACGGCAACCCCGAGACCACCGCCGGCGGCCGGGCGCTGAAGTACTACGCCTCGGTGCGCATCGACGTGCGCAAGGCCGAGACCCTCAAGGTGGGGGGCGAGTTCGTGGGCAACCACACCAAGGCCAAGATCGTCAAGAACAAGGTGGCCCCCCCCTTCAAGATAGCCGAGTTCGACATCATGTACGGCACCGGCATCTCCAAGGAGAGCGAGATCCTCGACATCGGCGTCAACATGAACATCATCCAGAAATCCGGCGCCTGGTTCAGCTACAAAGGCGAGCGGCTGGGCCAGGGCCGCGACAACGTGAAGAAGTACTTTTTGGAGCACCCGGAGGTGGCCCAGGAGATCGAGGCGACCATCCGCCAGAACGCGGCCGAGGCCGAAAAGTCGCTGATGCCCAAAAAGCCCGCCGCCCCGGCGGCCGCCCCTGCCCCTGCCTCAGCCCCCAGCGCCGCCCCCGCCCAGCCCGCCCCCGCCGTGATGGACATCGACATCGAGGTGGAGGACTAGGCCATGCCCGAGTGCGGCGAGATCACCGGGCTGGAAAAGACCAAGCGGGGCCGGTACAGCGTCTTTGTGGACGGGGAATTCCTCTGGTCGCTGGACGGGGAGACCCTGCTCAAGAGCCGGGTGCGCCCGGGCGCGGTACTGGAATACGCCTATTTGGAGGAGGTCAAGGCCCAGTCCGACGCCGTGGGCTGCCGGGAGAAGGCCCTGACCCTGCTGGGCCAGCGGGCCTACGCCCGGGGGGAGCTGGTGGAGCGGCTCTGCCGCGACTGGCCCCGCCCCACCGCCCGCCAGGTGGTCGCCCAGCTGGAGGAGGCCGGGCTGGTCAGCGACGGCGACTACGCCTTTCGCCTGGCCGACGAGCTCTACCGCTATAAGCACCTCTCCCGCCGCTTCATCGAGCTGGAGCTGCAAAAGCGGGGGATCGACCCCGCGCTCTGCCGGGAGGTGCTGGACGCCGGCGGCTTTGACGACGGCGCCAGCATCCGCGCCCTGCTGGAACAGAAGTACGCCGCCCGCCTGGGCGATCGGGCGCAGCGGCAGAAGGTGCTGGCCGCCCTGGCCCGCCGCGGGTTTGGCTACGGCGACTGCCGGGCCGCCATGGAAGAATACGACACCGATTACGAGACAGGAGACCCTTATGTCGATTAATGTGGGAATGGTCTCGCTGGGCTGCCCCAAAAACCAGGTAGACGGCGAGATCCTCTTAAACCTCATCCAACAAGATCCCGAGTTCGCCCTGCAGGGCGACCCCGAACAGTGCGACGTGGTGCTCATCAACACCTGCGGCTTCATCGACGACGCCAAGCAGGAGTCCATCGACACCATCCTCGAGTTCTGCGCCCTCAAAGAGACCGGGCGGCTGCGGTGCGTCATCGTCACCGGCTGCCTGGCCCAGCGCTACAAGGAGGAGATCCTGCGAGAGATCCCCGAGGTGGACGGGGTGGTGGGCATCGGCTCCAACGCCGAGATCGTCTCCATCATCCGGCGGGCCCTGGGGGGCGAAAAGGCCCAGTCCTTCGGCAGCGAATACGACCTGCCCCTGGGGGGCGGCCGCATCCTCACCACCCCGGCCCACTACGCCTACCTGAAGATCTCCGAGGGCTGCTCCAACCGCTGCACCTTCTGCGCCATCCCCTACATCCGGGGGGACTTTCGCTCCCGCCCCATCGAAGAGGTGGTGCAGGAGGCCGGCGAACTGGCCGATTTCGGGGTCAAAGAGCTGATCGTCATCGCCCAGGACACCACCCGCTACGGGGAGGACCTCTACGGCGAGCCCAGCCTGGCCCGGCTGCTGCGGGAGCTGGTCAAGCTGCCCTTCCGCTGGATCCGGCTGATGTACTGCTACCCCGACCGGATCACCGACGAGCTGCTCTCCATCATCCGCGACAGCGACAACATCGTCAAGTACATCGACATCCCCCTGCAGCACACCAACCGCGAGGTGCTGCGGCGGATGGGGCGCAAGGGGGACGACCGCTGGGTGCGCTCGGTCATCGAGCAGATCCGCCGCGAGGTCCCCGGGGTCTTTATCCGCACCACCCTGCTGGCCGGTTTCCCCGGCGAGACCGAGGAGCAGTTCGAGGAGCTCTGTCGGTTTGTGGACGACATGCGCTTTGAGCGGCTGGGCTGCTTTGCCTACTCCCAGGAGGAGGGGACCCCCGCCGCCCGGCTGGACGGCCAGCTCGAGGAGGAGGAGAAGCGGGCCCGCGCCCAGCTCATCATGGACAAACAGACCCTCATCATGGGCGAGTACTGCCAAAAGAAGGTGGGCGCCCAGGTCGAGGTGATGGTGGACGGCTACGACCCGGAGGAGTTTTGCTATGTGGGGCGCACCCAGTACGACGCCCCCGAGATCGACGGCACCGTCCGCTTCTCCTCCGAGCGGGAGCTGGAGCCCGGCGAATTCGTACAGGTGCTGGTGGAGGAGGCCGACGACTTCGACCTCTACGGCCGACTGATCGAGGAGGGGGGGAACGGCGATGAACCTGCCCAATAAGCTCACGGTCCTGCGGATGTGCATGGTCCCCTTCTTTGTGGCGGCCCTGCTCTGGCAGGGGCTGTGGCAGAACAGCTTCATCGCCCTGGTGCTCTTTGCCGCGGCCTCCCTCACCGACCTGTTGGACGGCCAGCTGGCCCGCAAAAACGGCCAGGTCACCACCTTCGGCAAGTTCCTCGACCCCCTGGCGGACAAACTGCTGGTGGTCTCGGCCATGATCTGCTTCATCGACATGGGGCTGGCCCACAGCGTGGCGGTCCTCATCGTCATCGCCCGCGAATTTGTGGTCAGCGGCATCCGCCTGGTGGCCGCGGGCGAGGGGACGGTCATAGCTGCCAACATTTGGGGCAAAGTAAAGACGGTGGCCCAGATGGCGGTGATCATCGGGGTGCTGCTGCTGTTGGGGCTGGGGCAGAACGGCCTTCTCCCCGCGGGGATCGACGTCCCCCTCATCAGCAACATCGGCATGTGGCTGGTGGCGGCGCTGACGGTGATCTCCGGCGCAACCTATGTGGTGGACAACATCGGCTGCATCAACGCCACAAAATAAAAAGACCTGCTTTTTGGCATTGTAGAATGAAATGGAATACTTTTCCATTCGCCTAGTGAAAGCGCCAAAAATCGGGGATAAAATGGGAACTGGGAAGCGAAAAATGGGGTTTATAACAGCTTATGAAGAGAATGCGCAGGAACGAAAAAGTATATAAAAGAAGACGGATCGCCGTGGCCTGTGTGGCGGCCGTGGTGGTGCTGGCGGCGGCCGTGGGGCTGACCCTGCTGCTCCACCCGTCCCCCCGCTTCACCTTTGACGGGGAGAAGGCCGCCGCCGGCACCATCACCGTCTCCTCTGCCGACATCAGCGGGGAGCTGGGGCGGGTCAAGGCATACGACTGGCTGGGAAAAGAGCGACCGGTGCAGTGTCCCGAGATCGGCTTTGCCGGGCCGGGGGAATACCCCCTGACCCTCACCGCCGAAGACGGCCTGGGCAAACAGGCCCAGTTCACCCTGACGGTGGTCTGGGAGGCGGCCCCCGAGGCCCCCACCGAGCCGGAGGAGGAGCCTGAGGAGCCCGAGACACCGTCCGGCGGGGAGGGGAGCAGCTCCTCCTCCCAGGGGGGGCAGTCCTCCGGCGGGAACACCGGCGAGGTGGTCTATTCCGGCGGGATCGTAGAGCCCGCCTCCATCACCCCGGAGGTCATCTCCAACCCCTCCGCCATCACCGCCATCGTCAACAAATACCACGCCCTGCCCGAGGGATACACCCCCAGCGACCTGGTGGCCATCACCACCAACTGCGGCAAGAACCTGCAGCTGCGCAAGGAGGCGGCCGAGAGTTGGGAGCAGATGATGGAGGCGGCCAAGGCCGACGGCATCACCCTCAAGGCCGTCAGCGCCTACCGCACCAAGGACTACCAAAACGGGCTCTTCACCCGCTACACCAGCCAGTACGGCAAGGAGTACACCGCCCAGTACAGCGCCTATCCCCGCCGCTCGGAACACGAGCTGGGGCTGGCCCTGGACATCAGCAACACCGCCGGCATCCCCGACAACTTTGAGACCACCGCCGAGGGCAAATGGCTGATGAAAAACGCCCACAACTACGGTTTCATCCTCCGCTACCCCGAGGACAAGGTCAAGATCACCCAGTACGGCTACGAGCCCTGGCACTACCGCTACCTGGGCAAGGACCTGGCCGAGACCCTCTACAAGAGCGGCCAGACCTACGAGGAGTACCTGGGGGTCAAATAGCAAATTGAATGACGCGACATGCGATGACGCGGGAAAGAGTACCCGGCATGAGAGGGCGGCGACAGAGAGGCGAGCAGCGAGCTGAGAGCGCGCCGGCCGCACCCGCCGGGGAAGGTGCCCCCGCCAGCACGCGGGCCGAACACAGGGGAGCGATCCCCCGTTCAGTAGGCCGGCGCGGTTTGGCCCCGTTAGCGGCCTCAAGAGCGAGAAACAGAAGTGGAACCGCGGACTTTTGGTACCCAAAAGCCGCCTTCGGTCGAGCGCCGGTGGACCCGGCGCCGCCGGAGGCGGCTTTTTTTGATAGAAAAGACGACAAACCCGATTGCGAGAGAAAGGGAGAAGGGCTTTTATGAAAATTTTCAACACCCTCACCAGACAGAAAGAAGAGCTGAAAACCATCACCCCGGGCCAGGTCAAGATCTACGCCTGCGGCCCCACCGTCTACAACTACATCCACATCGGCAACGCGCGGCCCATCTGCGTCTTTGACACCTTGCGCCGGTTTTTGGAGTACATCGGCTACCAGGTGACCTTTGTGCAGAACTTCACCGACATCGACGACAAGATCATCCGCAAGGCCAACGAGGAGGGGAGCGACTTTGCCCAGGTGTCCGAGCGCTTCATCGCCGAGTACAAGGTGGACGCCCAGGGCCTGGGGGTCAGAGAGGCCACCTACCACCCCAAGGCCACCGAGAACATCCAGAACATCATCGACCTGATCTCCTCCCTCATGGAAAAGGGATTTGCCTACCGCGCCGAGAACGGGGACGTCTACTTCCGGGCGGCCCGATTCGACGAGTACGGCAAGCTCTCCCACATGCCGCTGGAGGATCTGGAGGCCGGCGCCCGCATCAGCGTGGGCGAAATCAAAGAGGACCCTGTGGACTTTGCCCTCTGGAAGGCCGCCAAAGAGGGGGAGCCCTACTGGGAGTCCCCCTTTGGCAAGGGCCGCCCTGGCTGGCACATCGAGTGCTCGGCCATGGCCAAACACTACCTGGGCGACACCATCGACATCCACTGCGGCGGGCAGGACCTGATCTTCCCCCACCACGAAAACGAGATCGCCCAGTCCGAGTGCGCCAACGGCTGCGCGTTCGCCCACTACTGGATGCACAACGGCTACATCAATATTGACAACCGCAAGATGTCAAAATCCCTGGGCAACTTCTTCACCGTCCGCGAGGTGGCCGAGCAGTTCGGGTACGAGCCCATCCGCTTTATGATGATTGCCGCCCACTACCGCAGCCCCATCAACTACAGCGTCGAGGTCATCAACCAGTCTATCTCCGCCCTGGAGCGGCTCTACAACTGCCGGGACGAACTGGACTTCGCCCTCTCCCAGGCGGGGGCAGAGGGGAGCGACGCCCTGCAAAAGGCCGCGGACGAGGCCAAGGAGAAGTTCATCGCTGCCCTCTCGGACGACCTGAACACCGCCGACGGCATCGCCGCCCTCTTTGACCTCTGCAAGGAGATCAATCTCCGCCTCAACGGGGAGGAGCCCCAGCAGAAGGCCGCCCTGGAGCACGCCGCCAAGATTTTTGACGAGTTGGCCGGGGTGCTGGGCCTGCTCTACAACCGCAAGAAAAACGAGGTCACCCCCGAGATCCAGGAGCTGGTGGACCGCCGTCAGGCCGCCCGCAAGGCCAAGGATTTCGCCGAGGCCGACGCCCTGCGCGACCAGTTGGCCGCCATGGGGGTCACCCTCAAAGACACCTCTGAAGGGGTGCAGATCATCGTCAAATAGCCCCACAGGATAAAGGGCGGAAGAAAGGCGCTGGGATCGGGCGATCCCAGCGCCTTTTTTGTTTGAACGACCGGCAGGAGCGGAAAAATCAGTCCAGGGTGATCTCCCCGGCCAGGTCGGTCTCGAAGAGGGCCCGCACCTGGGCGGGGTCCTGGGTCTGGCCCAGGGCCCAAATCAGCTTGGTCACCGCCGCCACCGAGGTCATGTCCCGGCCCTGAATGACCCCCTTTTCCAAAATCCGCTTGCCGGTCTCGTAGACGGAGAAGTCGCTGGCCTCGTAGAGGCACTGGCTGCAGACCACCACCGAGATGCCGGCCTCGGTCACCTTTTGCAGCTTGCTCACCAGGTCTCGGTGGATGAAGTGCAGCCCGCCGATGCCGAAGGCCTCGATGACGATGCCGCGGTAGTCCATCCCCAGCAGCATGTCGAAGATGTCCGGGTTGAAGCCGGGGGTCAGCTTGATGAGGATGACCCGGCAGTCCAACTGGTCCTTTAGCTGGCAGAGACCGGCCGCCGGCCGCACAACCGAGGGGTTGATGCGCAGCCCGCGGGAGTCCACCTTGGCGGCGTAGGGGCAGTTGACGCTCTCAAAGGCGTCAAAGCCGGTGGTGCGCACCTTCACCGCCCGGCAGCCCAGGGACACCTTGCGGTTGAAGCAGAGGAAGATGCCCGGCTGTCCGCTGGCGGCCATGGCAAAGGCGTCGCGCAGGTTTTCCCAGGCGTCGGAGAGGGGGTCGGCCAGGGGGAGCTGACTGCCGGTGAACACCACCGGGATGGGGATCTGCGGCAGCATAAAGCTCAGGGCCGAGGCGGTGTAGGCCATGGTGTCGGTGCCGTGGGTGATGACGATCCCGTCGTATCCCAGGTGCCGCTGGTAGACCCGGCGGGCGATGACCTGCCACTCCTCCGGCTGGATGTTGGAGGAATCCAGGTTGAGCACGTCCTCGCTCTCCAGCTGGTACTGCTGCACCGAGGGGGCGATGCGCGACAGCAGTTCCCGCCCGTCCACCGCCGGGGCGAGCCCGTGTTCGGTGGGGGCCGAGGCGATGGTGCCCCCGGTGGAGAGGAGGAGGATCTTCTTTGACATGTTCAAAAACCCCTTTTCAGGTGAGATGTGGGCCCTGCCCTTGCCCCCACCGCTGCCGGAGGGAGCGACGGGCAAAGGGCAAAAAAAGAGAGGGGAACGATCTTCCCCTCCATTTTACATGGGGCCGCCGGCCATTGCAATGGCGGCGGAGAAACCCCTTCCTTTTTAAAGGGAAGGGGGACTTTGGCTCATTTTTCTTCGGTTTTTGAGGAAAGGGTCTCGGCCCTCCCGGCGGGCCATCCGCCGCAGGAACTCCTCTTTCCTCCACAAATTCCAGGGCGTCGGTCTTGCTGTCGATTGGAACCAGGGTTTTGGACTGGTATGGCGCGGCAAAGCGATGCAAGCCCTCTTGCCCGGCAAGGCTTCAGCGTTTGCTGTCGCTGGCGGGTGGGGGAAAAGGGAAAGGAGGGGGGCAAAGCCACCCCAATTTAAAGGGAAGGGGGACTTTGGCTCATCTTTCTTCGGTTTTTGAGGAAGAAGTCCCGGCTCTCCCGGTGGGCCATCCGCCGCAGGAGCTCTTCTTCCTCCACAAATTCCAGGGCGTCGGTCTCGCTGTCGATTGGAACCAGGGCTTTTGGTCGGTATGACGCGGCAAAGCGATGCAAGCCCTCTTGCCCGGCAAGGCTTCAGCGTTTGCTGCCGCTGGCGGGTGGGGGGAAAAGGGAAAGAAGGGGGGCAAAAGCCACCCCAATTTAAGGGGAAGGGGGACTTTGGCCCATTTTTCTTCGGTTTTTGAGGAAGAAGTCCCGGCTCTCCCGGTGGGCCATCCGCCGCAGGAGCTCTTCTTCCTCCACAAATTCCAGGGCGTCGATTTCGCTGTCGGCGGGCGCCAGAGGGGCCCGGCCGGTGTAGCGCAGCAAAAACATCCGGGTCTCCTGCCCGGTAAAGCCCAGACGCGCCGCCATCTCCGGCGGGAAGGAAAAGGAGATGGGCTCTGCGAAGGCGGCCTCCAGCACAAACGCCCGGCTGCCGGTCTCCTCCCACAGCTCCCGCCAGAGGGCCTCTTCGACCCCCTCTCCCGGCCGAACGCCCCCTTTGACAAACCCCCACTCGGGGGGGATGGCACCATCGCCCTGCCGGGCGTCCACCCGCACCTTTCGCGCCAGCAAAAACCGGCCCGCCCGGTCCCTGACAATGGCTCCCACCGCCTGTCGGATCACCGCATCCGTCTCCTTTTTTATAAAAGATACCGCACCGGCTGCCGGTCTGTCAAATTTTCTCGCCGGCGGGGGTATAACGGGGCGATTTTGGGGCAATGCTCTCTCTGTCAACAAGAGAAGGGGGAAGCGAACATGCAGCAGTACATAGAGGACAGGGACCGGGCGCTCTTTTCACTGGACCGTCGGCGGATCGAGGCCTACGCGCAGAAATACCAAATTTCCCTGCCGGGGGACAGCCGCTCCTTCTGGGCGGTGGTCTACAAGGCCATCCTCCAAATCGAGGGCGCGCCAGCGGGCCTGCGCCGGGCCGCCCAGGCGTGGCTGCGGTGCTGGGGGTACCGCGGGGCCGCAGCCTAGGCGCTTTAACTGGGCAAGGGGTGAGAGCAGGGGAGAGGGGAGAGGAAAAAGAAAAAAGGGGGCCGCCCGGACAATCACTTGTCCGGGCGGCCCCCTTGGCCGTCGGCGGGAAATGGGCGCAAAAAAATGCCGCCCCCGCTATTGCAGGAACAGCACCCCTGGTGGACGATGAGGGACTCGAACCCCCGACTTCCTGCACGTCAAGCAGACACTCTACCAGCTGAGTTAATCGTCCATATAACCTTTGTCCATTCGGAAAAAGAACAGAACCAGATTGTTAAAAGAACTTTAACGTCTCTTGTCCTGTGGTTGAAATTATAGTACAAGGCGGCGAAAAAAGCAAGTCCTTTTTTTCATTTTTTGCAACTTTTTTTGGCGGGGTGGGCGCGCTCCCTTTCCCGGGCTGCTCTGAGGGGGCGAAGGGGCCGGGGTGGAGGCCGGCGCGGGCCGCCCCCTGTCTCCCTGCCGGCCCACCCGCCGGGCGGGGGAGGGGGCTTCTCGTTTCCCTTGGGACAGGGCCGCTTTTCCGGTTGTTGCGCCGGGGAGTTTGTGCTATACTGATACCGTTCAAATTCTAAGATGGAGAAGTGTGCGTATGAAGATTCTGGGCATTGACCCCGGCTATGCCATCGTGGGCTACGGGGTGGTGGAGTACCGGGCCAACCGCTTTACCACCCTGGACTACGGGGCCATCCTCACCCCGGCCCACACCCCCTTCGGCGGGCGGCTGTGCACCATCTACGAGGAGATGTGTCGCATCCTCGACCTCCATCGGCCCGACTGCATGTCGGTGGAAAAGCTCTACTTCACCAACAACAAGACCACCGGCATCGACGTGGCCCAGGCCCGGGGGGTGGTCCTCCTGGCGGCGGCCCAGCGGGGGGTGCCGGTGGCCGAGTACACCCCCATGCAGGTCAAACAGGCGGTGGTGGGCTACGGCAAGGCCGTCAAGAGCCAGGTGATGGAGATGACCCGCGTCCTTCTCAACCTGAAGGCCGTCCCCAAACCAGACGACACCGCCGACGCCCTGGCCGTGGCCATCTGCCACGCCCACAGCTCCGGCTCCCTGTTGCAGGCGGCCATCGCCCGCCAGGGGCGCAGATAGCAAACCGTCCATTTTACAAGCCGAGAAAGGGGACATGTGCCCGTGATTTACAGCCTCACCGGCGAGGTGGCCGTCAAGACCGACAAGCTGGCCGTCATCAACTGCGGCGGGGTGGGCTTTTCCTGCAAGACCACCCGCAACACCATCGCCGACCTGCCCCACACCGGGCAGACGGCCACCCTCTACACCCATCTGGCCGTCAAGGAGGACGCCCTCGACCTCTACGGCTTTTCCACCCAGGCCGAACTCTCCTGCTTTCAACTGCTGGTGACCGTGTCGGGGGTGGGGCCGCGAAACGCCCTCTCCATCCTCTCCAGTTACCCCCCCGACCGGGTGCTCCTCTGCATCGCCAGTTCCGACGCCAAGAGCCTGACGGCCGCCCCCGGGGTGGGGCAGAAGCTGGCCAACCGCATCGTCCTCGAACTCAAGGACAAAATCAAGGGCCTTGCCTTCGGGGGGGGCCAGGGGGTCTCGCTGGAGGACATCACCCCCGCCGGGGAGGACAGCGAGGTGGGACAGGCTGTGGCCGCCCTCACCTCCCTGGGCTACACCCAGTCCGAGGCGGCGCTGGCGGTCTCCAAGCTGGAGCAGAGCCTGCCGGTGGAAGAGCTGATCAAGGGGGCCCTCAAGGCCCTGGCGGGAAGGAGGTAGCGCGCCTGTGGACAATTGTGAGATGGACTTTGAAAACCGGCTGGTGACCCCCGAATACACCCCCGACGAGGCCCAGTTGGAGCAAAACCTCCGCCCCCGCACCCTGGAGGAGTATGTGGGCCAGACCAAGGCCAAGGAAAACCTCTCGGTCTTTATCGAGGCGGCCAAGAAGCGGGGCGAACCGCTGGACCACCTCCTCCTCTACGGCCCTCCCGGCCTGGGCAAGACCACCCTGGCCTGCATTGTCGCAAACGAGATGAACGTGGGCATCCGCATCACCTCCGGCCCGGCCATCGAGAAGCCGGGGGACCTGGCGGCCCTGCTGACCAACCTGTCCGCCGGGGACATCCTCTTTATCGACGAGATCCACCGCCTCAACCGCAGCGTCGAGGAGGTGCTCTACCCGGCGATGGAGGACTACGCCCTGGACATCATCGTGGGCAAGGGGCCCAGCGCCCGCTCCATCCGCATCGACCTGCCCCCCTTCACCCTCATCGGGGCCACCACCCGCGCCGGGCAGCTGACCGCCCCCCTGCGGGACCGGTTCGGGGTGGTGCTGCGGCTGGAGATGTACACCCACTCCGAGCTGCAGAAGATCGTCTCCCGCTCGGCGGCCATTCTGGAGATCCCCTGCGAGGAGGGGGGCGCCCGGGAGCTGGCTGTCCGCTCCCGGGGGACCCCCCGCATCGCCAACCGGCTGCTCAAGCGGGTGCGGGACTTCGCCCAGGTCATGGGCGACGGGGTCATCACCGACCAGATCGCCGACGAGGCCCTCTCCCGGCTGGAGATCGACCCCCTGGGCCTGGACCAGAACGACCGGCGGATGTTGGAGATCATGATCCACAACTACGGCGGGGGGCCGGTGGGGCTGGACACCCTGGCCGCCGCCATGGGGGAGGAGGCGGTGACCATCGAGGACGTCATCGAGCCCTTCCTCATCCAACTGGGCTTTTTGGGCCGCACCCCCCGGGGGCGGGTGGCCACCGCCAAGGCCTACGCCCATCTGGGGCTCCCCGACCCCCGGCAGGCCCCGCCGGCCGACGACGGCCAGCAGCGGCTGGTCTAAAACGGGGCAAAATCGGCAAAAAAACACGGCTGCCGGGGCAAAAGGCGTCCGCTTTTTGCAATTTGTTCATATCCTGGTGGTATCTTATAGAGAATTCATTTTGGAGGAATCGAAATGGGCAAGTACTTTGGGACCGACGGTGTGCGCGGCGTCGCCAACACCAGCGAACTGACCTGCGAGATGGCGCTGGCCATCGGCCGCGCCGCGGCCACCGTGCTCACCGAGCACAGCCACAAGAAGGCGCGGATCATCATCGGCAAGGACACCCGCATGTCTTCGGACATGCTGGAGTCGGCCCTGGCGGCCGGCCTCTGTTCGGTGGGGGCCGACGTGGAGCTGCTGGGGGTGGTCCCCACCCCCGCCGTCGCCTATCTGGTGGGGGCCTACGGCGCCGACGCCGGGGTGATGATCTCCGCCTCCCACAACCCGGTGGAGTTCAACGGCATCAAGATCTTTAACGGCCAGGGCTTCAAACTGCCCGACGCCATCGAGGCCGAGATCGAGGACCACATCGACCACCCGGAGAAGCTGCATCTCAAAACCGGCACCGAGATCGGCAAGGTCCACGTCAGCACCACCGCAGTGGAGGACTACGTGGCCCACATCCTCTCCACCGTGGGGGAGCGGGCGGCCGCCGGGCTCAAGGTGGCCATCGACTGCGCCAACGGCTCGGCCAGCGCCACCGCCCACAAGCTCTTCACCGCCCTGGGGGCCTCCTGCACCATCATCAACGACCGGCCCGACGGCACCAACATCAACCTGCAGTGCGGCTCCACCCACATCGAGGGGCTGCAGCGGTGCGTGGTGGAAAACGGCTGCGACATCGGGGTGGCCTTTGACGGCGACGCCGACCGCTGCCTGGCGGTGGACGAGACTGGCGAGCTCATCGACGGCGACAAGATGATCGCCATCTTCGCCAAGGCCCTCAAGAAGAGCGGCCAGCTCAAGCGGGACACGGCGGTGATCACCGTCATGACCAACATGGGCTTTTTCGAGTTTGCCAAGAACAACGGCATCGAGACCGCTGTCACCACCGTGGGCGACCGCTACGTTCTGGAGGAGATGCTCAAAGAGGGCTACAACATCGGCGGCGAGCAGTCGGGCCACATCATCTTTTTGGACCACGTGACCACCGGCGACGGCCAGCTCTCGGCCTCGCAGCTGTTGCAGACGCTGGCCCAGAGCGGCCGCCGCGCCAGCGAGTTGGCGTCGGTGATGGCGGTCTACCCCCAGGTACTCATCAACCTGGAGGTGCCCAGCGACAAAAAGGACATCGCCGCCAACCCGGCGGTGGCCGCCGCCATCGCCGCGGGCGAGAGCGAGCTGGGGGAGAGCGGCCGTATCCTGGTGCGCGCCTCCGGCACCGAGCCGCTGGTGCGGGTGATGCTCGAAGGAAAGGACGACGCCCAGATCCAGCGCATCGGCGAGGCCATCGCCGACGCCATCCGGGGGCAGCTGTAAGCCGTGCGCCCGGCTGCGAACTGGCGGGACTACCAGGTGCTGGACTGCTCCGGCGGGGAGAAGTTGGAGCGGTGGGGCGACAAACTCCTCATCCGCCCCGACCCGCAGATCATCTGGAACACCCCGAAAGACCCCGCCCTCTGGGACAGGGCCGATGCCCGCTATCTCCGCTCCAAGACCGGCGGCGGCCGCTGGGAGTACCGCAAAAACCTCCCCGAGAGCTGGCAGATCCGCTACCGGGAGCTGACCTTTAAAATCTCCCCCACCGGCTTTAAGCACACCGGCCTCTTCCCCGAACAGGCCGCCAACTGGGACCTCTTCGACAGCCTGATCCGCGCCGCCGGCCGCCCGGTGAAGGTGCTCAACCTCTTTGCCTACACCGGCGGGGCCACCCTGGCCTGCGCGGCGGCCGGGGCCAGCGTCTGCCATGTGGACGCCTCCAAGGGGATGGTGGCCTGGTCGCGGGAGAACGCGGCCCTCTCCGGGCTGGGAGAGCGCCCCATCCGCTGGATCGTGGACGACTGCGAGAAGTTTGTCGCCCGCGAGATCCGCCGGGGCAACCGCTACGACGCCGTCATCATGGACCCGCCCTCCTACGGCCGGGGGCCGGGGGGAGAGGTGTGGAAGTTGGAGGACCAGATCTACGACCTGGTCTGCCTCTGCGAACAGGTGCTCTCCGACGACCCCCTCTTTTTCGCCCTCAACAGCTATACCACCGGCCTCTCCCCCTCGGTGATGGCCCACCTGCTGGGGGCCGTCCTCATCCCCCGCCGGGGCGGCCGGGTGGAGGCAGATGAGATCGGCCTGCCGGTGCAGTCCACCGGCCTGGCCCTCCCCTGCGGGAACACGGCGCTCTGGCTCCGCTCAAACGCTGAAAGCGTTTGAGCTTTGACACAGCCCTTCGCCAAACACCGTTTGGCGATTTTGCCCTTGGCAAAACCGGGCCGTGTCCCGCTGCAGGGAGTTTCCCGGTGAGGCGGTACTGTCGGGCGCGAACGGCTTCCCGGTATCCGGCGGCATTTGCACTTTGGCACCCCCCTTCGCCAGCCGCCGTTTGGCGATTTTGTCCTTGGCAAAACCGGGCCGTGTCCCGCCACCGGGAGTTTCCCGACGGGGAGGGGCTGTCGGGAATGGGCGGCTTCTCGGTCTCCAAAGGCATTTGTGCTTTGACACCCCCCAACTGTCGACTGCCATCTGGCAGTCTTCCCCCGGCAAACCGGCTTGTCTCCCACTTCCGGGAGCATTCCGGCGGGACGGCCCTGTCGGAAACGGGTGGACTTCCCGTTTCCGGCGAGGCGGCGGGACCGGGGGTAGACCAATTTTTGGAATAGAAATGGGGCCGCGCGCTGGCGCGGAGCCACGCACCGCCGGGCGTGCGCATCCCGTCCGCCCCGGCGACCCTTGATTCGGCCTGGAACCCCCCTGCCCGGCAGGGGGGACGGGACCGCGCGGCGGGGACTTCCCCGCACAGACAACCAGTTAGGAGATACATTGGAGAAAATGGCAGAGAACTTACTCGAGTGCAGAGACCTGGTCTTTCGGTACAGCAGGGAGGGGCAGCAGGGCGAAACCGTCCTCAAAGACCTCTCCCTCTCGGTGCCGAGCGGCCAGTTCTTGGCTGTTTTGGGGCACAACGGCTGCGGCAAATCCACCCTGGCCAAGCACCTCAACGGCATCCTCCTCCCCACCGAGGGGACGGTCCTGGTCGAGGGGATCGACACCCGCGACGACGAGCGGATCTTCGACATCCGCCAGAAGGTGGGGATGGTCTTTCAAAACCCCGACAACCAGATCGTCGCCACCATCGTCGAGGAGGACGTGGCCTTCGCCCCCGAAAACCTGGGCGTCCCGCCGGAGGAGATCCGCCAGCGGGTGAACTGGGCGCTGGAACAGACCGGGATGGCGAGCCGGCGGGAGAGCGCCACCTACCAGCTCTCCGGCGGGCAGAAGCAGCGGGTGGCCATCGCCGGGGTGCTGGCCATGGGCCCGGACTGCATCGTCCTCGACGAGCCCACCGCCATGCTCGACCCCCACGGCCGCCGCCGCATCCTCGCCACCCTGCGCGAACTCAACCAGGCGGGGATGACGGTGGTCCTCATCACCCACTACATGGACGAGGCCGCCCAGGCCGACCGGGTGGTGGTGATGAACGACGGCGAAATTTTGATGGACGACAGCCCGGCGGCGGTCTTTGCCCGGGTGGAGGAGCTGCAGGCCATCGGCCTGGACGTGCCCCAGACCGCCGAACTGCTCCACCAGCTGCGCCGCGAGGGGATCGACTGCCCCGAGGACGCCCTCACGGTGGAGGACTGTGTCGAGGCCCTCTGCGGCCTGTTGGGGGGGGTGGACAGATGAGCGCGCCGGTGATCGAGACCCGGGGCCTGGGGTATGTCTACAACCCCGGCCTGCCGACGGAGAAGGTGGCCCTGAGGGACGTCAACTTGCAGATCGAGCGGGGGGAGTTCGTGGGGGTCATCGGCCAGACCGGCTCGGGCAAATCCACCCTCATCCAGCAGCTCAACGGGCTGCTGCGCCCTACCTCGGGCCAGGTCCTCATCGACGGGGAGGACATCTGGCAGGACAAAGAGCAGCTCCGCAGGTTCCGCTTCAAGGTGGGGCTCTGCTTTCAGTACCCCGAGTACCAGCTCTTCGAGGAGAGCGTCTACAAAGACATCTCCTTCGGCCCCAAGAACATGGGCCTTTCGGAGGGGGAGGTGGACGCCCGGGTGCGGGACGCGGCCCGCTTTGTGGGCTTGGGGGAGGAGATGCTGGACAAGTCCCCCTTTGAGCTCTCCGGCGGGCAGAAGCGCCGGGTGGCCATTGCCGGGGTGCTGGCCATGGACCCCGAGGTCTTGATCCTCGACGAGCCCACCGCCGGCCTCGACCCCCGGGGCCGGGACATGATCCTGGGCCAGATCAGGGCCTATCACGCCGAAAAGGGGAACACGGTGCTGCTGGTCTCCCACTCGATGGAGGACGTGGCCAAATTCGCCACCAAGGTGCTGGTGCTCAACGACACCGGGGTGCTCCTCTACGGCACGGTGGACGAGGTCTTCTCCCGGGCCGAGGAGATCCGCGCCATCGGCCTGGGCATCCCCCAGATCACCCAGGTGTTCAGGGCCCTGCGGCAGCGGGGCTACCCGGTGAGCGACACTGTCTACACCGTGGCCCAGGCCAAAGGGGAGATTTTGCGCCTGTTGGCGGAGAGGGGGGCGGCGAGATGATCAAGGACATCACCATCGGCCAGTACTTCACCGGCCACTCCCCCCTGCACCGGATGGACCCGCGGGTCAAGCTGCTGCTGACCATCGCCTATGTGGTGGCCCTCTTTCTGACAAACAGCTTCTGGGGCTACCTGCTGGCGGGGGCCTTTCTGGTCTTCTGCTACGCCCTGGCCAAAATCAAACTCAAGGTCATCCTGCGCAGCCTCAAGCCGGTCATCCCCCTGGTGCTCTTCACCGGCATCCTCAACATGTTCTTTGTCACCGGCGAGCCCATCTGGGAGTTCTGGGTCTTTCACATCACCTGGGAGGGGCTGCGCTTTGCCGCCGTCATGTCGGTGCGCATCGTCTGCCTCATCGCCGGCACCTCCCTGCTGACCTACACCACCTCGCCCATCGCCCTCACCGACGGGTTGGAGCGGCTGCTCAGCCCCCTGAGCAAGCTCCACTTCCCCGCCCACGAGCTGGCGATGATGATGACCATCACCCTGCGCTTCATCCCCACCCTGGTGGAGGAGACCGACAAGATCATGGCCGCCCAGAAGTCCCGCGGGGCCGACATCGACTCCGGCGGGCTGATGAAGCGGGTCAAATCCCTCATCCCCATCCTCATCCCCCTCTTTGTCTCCTCCTTCCGCCGGGCCGACGAGCTGGCCCTGGCCATGGAGTGCCGCTGCTACCGGGGGGGCGAGGGCCGCACCCGGATGAAGCAGCTCAAACTGCGGCTGGTGGACGGCGGCGCCACCCTCTGCATGGCCGCGGTGGTGACCGGCTGCATCCTGCTCAACTACCTCTAAACCACCCACGGGAGGGGCCTATGCGAAACATCCTCATCGCCCTGTGCTACCGGGGCACCGCCTACCACGGCTTTCAGGTGCAAAAAAACGCCCCCAGCGTCTGCGCGGCCATCCAGGACGCGCTGGAGCGGGTGCTGGGCCACCGGCCCGACGTGAAGGGCTGCTCCCGCACCGACGCGGGGGTGCACGCCAACATGTTCTGCCTCTCCTTTGGCACCGAGCGGCCGATCCCCTGCGAAAAACTCCCCCTGGCGCTGAACTTTCACCTCCCCGCGGACATCGCCGTCTACCACGCCAGGGAGGTGCCGCTGGGCTTTCACCCCCGCTACGACTGCCTGGGCAAGGCGTACAGCTACCGCCTGCTGGAGAGCCACTGCCGCCCCCCCTTCGGGGCCGACCTCTGCTGGCAGCAGGCCGGGCGGCTGGACGAGGGGCGGCTGAACGCCATCTGCCGCCGGTTTGAGGGCCGCCGCGACTTTCGGGCCGTCTGCTCCCCCAAGACCGAGCAGGAGGACACCGTCCGCTGTTTAGAGGAGTTCTCGGTCCGCCGGGAGGGGCCGCGGCTGATCTTCACCGCCCGGGCCGACGGCTTTCTCTACAACATGGTGCGCATTTTGGTGGGCACCGCGGTGGAGATGGAGCGGGGCCTCCTCCCCGACGACGTCTGCGCCCTATTGGTCGGCAGGGACCGGCAGAGGGCCGGGCAGACCGCCCCGGCCCGGGGCCTCTACCTGGACCGGGTCTTTTACGACCTCCCCGGCTGGGAAGCGGTGCGCTTCCTGGCCCCCACACTCTGGTGAGAAAGAAGGTGACTCCCCGTGCGGGAACTCTCTGACATCGAACTTGCCCGCCGCAAGAAAAAGCGGAAGAAGACCGTCAAAAAGTTGGCCCTGTTGGCCCTGCTGGCGGTGGTGCTGGTGGTGGGGTACAGCTACCGCCACCTCCTCACGGCGGAAAACCTGGGCGCCGTCTGGGGCAACATGACCTCCAACCTGCAAAAGGGGGAGGGCTACCCCCTGGATCTGGGCAGCGGGGTCCCCAGGGACCTGCAGTGCTCCACCATGGGGGCGCTGGAGGTGCTGACCGACAACGAGATCATCACCTACAACAAGACCGCCAAGCAGGTGAAGAACATCCCCCACAGCATGGACGAGCCCCAGATGAAGGTGCGGGGGGGGAACACGGTGGTCTTTGACCGGGGCAACCGGGAGTTCGCCCTCTACTCCAAGACCACCCAGGTCTACAAAAAGACCGCCGAGACGACCATCGTCGACGCCGACGTGGACGCCGGCGGCAACGTGGCGGTGGCCACCGGGTCGGAGCGGTATCTGGGCCAGGTCTCGGTCTACGACCGCAACCAGCAGCTGCTCTTCAGCTGGTCCTCCTCCAAGGAGTACATCCTCTCGGTGTCCATGGGCAGCGGGGGGAATTTGGCGGTGGCCTGCGTCAATGCGGTGGACGGGCGGGTCACCACCGTGGTCTACGCCCTGAACATCCACCGGGAGGAGGAGCTCTCCCGGACCGAGTTCCCCGGCTCCCTCGCCCTGCAGATGCGGTGGGAGGGCAGCTACATCCAACTGGTCTGCGACGACCAGGTCTTCGCGCTGAAGAAGGACGGCTCCCTGGCGGGGAGCACCGCCTTTGAGGGCAGCGTCCTCGCCATTGGCAACATCGGCGGCGGAGACTACGCCGTGGCCCTGGGGGACAACACCCAGAGCCACCTGAACAAGGTGCTGCTGGTGGGGCAGAAGGGCCAGGTCAAGGCCACGGTGGAGGTGGGCCGCGAGATCGTGGGGGTCTACGCTTCCGGGGGGAAGATCGCGGTCCTCGGCCACAGCGACCTCACCGTCTACAAAAAGGACGGCACTGTCCTCTCCACCACCGACATCGGCAAGCCCTGTCTGGACTTGAGCGGCGCCGGCAAGACCCTCTTCGTGCAGACCAACGACAGCCTGGAAAAACTGACTTTGTAGCCCCTTCAGCCCCTGCCCTGGTGGGGGAAGGGGGACCGCCCGTGACCCACCCGCCTCAGGGCCGACCGCCGAGAGAGGAGAATGCACGTGATTTGGCTGCTCTACGATTTGGCCGCCCTGCTCATCGTCGTCATCGCCGCCTGCGCGGCCGCCAAGCGGGGCTTTATGCGCACCCTGGTGAGCTTTGTGGGGGGGCTGGCGGCCCTGGTCGGGGCCTATTTTGCCAGCGAGCCGGCGGCCCGCTGGGTCTTTGCCCGCTTTGTCCGCCAGCCGGTCTACGACAGCGTGCTGCAAAACCTGCAGGGCTTTACCGGCACCGACGCGGGGGCCGCCCTCCAACAGGGGATGGGGAAGTGGGCCGGCTGGCTGGCCCACCTCAGCGGCGAGGAGGGGCAGATCGCCGCCCACCAGCTGGAACAGTCCCTCTCCAAAGGGGTCGAGGGGATGGCCGCCGCCGTCACCGACTACGCCTGCGGGCCGGTGGTGGTGATGGCCCTGCACATGGCCTTCTTCCTGGTCTTTCTCATCCTCTTCGGCATCGCCGTGGGGCTCATTGCCCGGGCCTTCGACATCTTCAACCACCTCCCCCTCATCAGCGGGGCCAACCACTTTCTGGGGGCGCTGCTGGGGGTGTTGCAGGGCTGCCTTATCCTCTTTCTGGCGGCGGCGGTGCTGGGGCTGCTCGTCTCCCTCACCGGGGGCTGGCCGGGCGTCAACGGCGAGGTCATCTCCCAGTCATATCTTTTTAACATTTTCTACAAAATGGGTCCATTTATTTAGGGTGGATATTTGGTATACTGTCCTTCGGGCACCAGGGAAGGATCGATTTGTAGGCGGGAGGGCGTGTGCTCTCCCGTTTTCTTGATGATTCCAGTACCCTTTTTTACCAGATTGGTGTATAATGATTTCGTTATTCCGCGCCCCCGGGCGGCTTTGCCCGGCGGGAGCCTTCAAATTTAGGAGTTATTGTTATGCTTTGTTCGCGCTGTAAAAAACGTATGGCCGTGGTCTTTATGACCCGGATGGAGGGGGACAAGACCATCAACGAGGGTCTCTGTCTCACCTGCGCAAAAGAGTTGGGGGTCAAACCGGTCAACGACCTGCTGGATAAAATGGGCATTGGGGACGACGACATCGAGGCCATGAGCGAGCAGCTCATGGAGCTGGCCGGCCAGAGCCCCGAGGGGGAGGAGTCCGACTTTGAGGCCGGCGGCTCCGCCACCTTCCCCTTCCTCAACATGTTCCAAAACGGCGAGGTGCCGGAGACCAGCGCCGAGCCCCCCAAGGAGGGCCAGAAACAGCCCTCGAAGAAGAAAAAGGGAGAAGCCCGCCCCAAGCGCAAATACCTGGACACCTACTGTGAAAACCTCACCCAGAAGGCGCTCGACGGGAAGCTGGACAACATCGTCGGCCGGGACAGCGAGGTCTACCGGGTGACCCAGATCCTCTCCCGCCGCACCAAGAACAACCCCTGCCTCATCGGCGAGCCCGGCGTCGGCAAGACCGCCATCGCCGAGGGGATCGCCCAGCGCATCGCCTCGGGCAACGTCCCCGCCCGGCTGGCCGACAAGGAGATCTACCTGATGGACTTGACCTCCCTGGTGGCGGGCACCCAGTTCCGGGGCCAGTTCGAGAGCCGGATGAAGGGCCTCATCAGCGAGGTCAAGGGCCTGGGCAACATCATCCTCTTCATCGACGAGATCCACAACCTGGTGGGCACCGGCGATTCCGAGGGGTCGATGAACGCCGCCAACATCCTGAAGCCCGCCCTCTCCCGGGGGGAGATCCAGGTCATCGGCGCCACCACCTACGACGAGTACCGCAAGTACATCGAGAAGGACGCCGCCCTGGAGCGCCGCTTCCAGCCGGTCAAGGTGGAGGAGCCCTCGATCGAGGACGCCACCGAGGTGCTGCGGGGCATCAAGCAGTACTACGAGCGCTACCACAAGGTCAAGCTCAGCGACAACATCGTCGCCGCCGCCGTGGAGATGTCCGAGCGATACATAACCGACCGCTTCCTCCCCGACAAGGCCATCGACCTGATCGACGAGGCCTGCGCCTGCGCCTCCCTGGCCAGCAAAGAGCTGGCCGAGTACGAGAAGCTGGGCAAGGAGTACGACGCCCTGCAGCAGGAGCAGCGGGACATCGAGAGCGCCCAGGAGAAGGGGGAGGAGATCGACTACGAGCGGCTGGCCGAGGTCAAGAGCCGGGTGCTGCAGCTCAAGGACCGGCTGCTGGAGCTGGAGCCCGCGGCCTGCTCGGTCCAGGTGACCGAGGACGACCTGGCCACCGTCATCCAGCTCTGGACCGGCATCCCCGCCTCCAAAATCAAGGAGACCGAACTGCAGAAGGTCGCCGGTTTGGAAGAGGCCATCCACCAGAAGATCGTCGGCCAGGACGAGGCGGTGGACCAGCTCTGCAAGGCCATCAAGCGCCACCGGGTGCAGTTGACCGACAAGCACCGCCCCGCCTCCTTCATCTTTGTGGGCCCCACCGGGGTGGGGAAGACCGAGCTGGTGAAGGTCATGTCCTCCATCCTCTTCGACTCGGTGGACCCCCTCATCCGGCTGGATATGTCCGAGTACATGGAGAAGCACTCGGTCTCTAAAATCATCGGCTCCCCTCCGGGGTATGTTGGGTACGACGAGGCCGGGCAGCTCACCGAAAAGGTGCGGCGCAAGCCCTACTCGGTCATCCTCCTGGACGAGATCGAGAAGGCCCACCCCGACGTCCTCAACATCCTCCTGCAGATCCTAGACGAGGGCCGCATCACCGACGCCCACGGCCGCCGGGTCAACTTTGAAAAGACCATCATCGTCATGACTTCCAACGCCGGCAGCGAGCGCAACCAGAACGCCATGGGCTTTGCCAAGACCAAGGCCGAGGTCTCCCGCGAGAACGCCAAGAAGTCCCTCTCCGAGTTCCTGCGCCCCGAGTTTTTGGGACGGGTGGATGAGATCATCGTCTTTGACCCCCTGAATGTGGAGCAGTACGCCAAGATCGCCGGGATGCAGATGAAGGAGCTGGCCGAGTCGATCGCCAAGCGGGGGATCGCCCTGCGCTACGGCGACGACGCCCTGCGCTTCATCGCCCAGAAGGCCTTTGACGAGAAGGCCGGCGCCCGCAGCATTGCCAAGTGCATCCGCCGCGAGGTAGAGGACCCGGTGAGCGAGCTCATTGTGCAGCAGTTTGCCGCCCCGCCCACCGACATCGCCGTCACCGTGGGCGAAGAGGGCCTCATCGTCGCCGCTATGTGAAGATTTTAGCATCCAAAAGAAAAGAGGCGCCCCTGCGGGATTTTGCCCCCGCAGGGGCGCTTTTTGTGGCTGTGGGGAAGGGGGGAGGGAGAGAGGGCGTCCCCCTGACCGCCGCTTCGCATCTGTCTCGCGAACGCCTTAATTTTGTGCCCCAATTGTCTTGACAAAAAGGGGGTCAATGTGGTAAACTAACTATCGCTGCCACATGCGGGTGTAGTTCAATGGTAGAATTCCAGCCTTCCAAGCTGGCTACGTGGGTTCGATTCCCATCACCCGCTCCAGCGCTCCTGCCGGTTTGCCACAAGGGCGGCAGTCGCCACAACTATGCGCCTATAGCTCAGCAGGATAGAGCAACTGCCTTCTAAGCAGTGGGTCAGGAGTTCGAGTCTCTTTAGGCGCGCCATTATGGTGGGTATGGTTCAGCTTGGTTAGAACGCCAGATTGTGGCTCTGGAGATCGTGGGTTCGAATCCCACTATCCACCCCATACGTGTGTTTAAAGCTGTGAACGACCTTCACAGCTTTAAACATTTTATTGGACCGTCGCCAAGGGGTAAGGCAACGGACTTTGACTCCGTCATTCCGCAGGTTCGAATCCTGCCGGTCCAACCAGCGGCAAGCTGCCGCTCCCAAGTCACGCACCTCACTTTGTGGGGTGCGTTTTGCTTTGTACCTGTGTTTTTGACGGGCATCTTTTTTGGCAACTCGGATTCGGATGGGGGTCTCGACGTGCAACCTGCATTCGGGCCTTTTTTGATGCGGTTTTGCACTCGCGCTGAAAAGGGGCGCCCTTTTGTGCGGGGCAGGCGTAGATTGCATCTAGAACGCCCGCCACTTTGTGAGAGGGGCCGCCTTGCGCCCATGCCCACAATATAAAATCGACAGAAAACAAGAGGGGATGCCGACCGGCATCCCCCTTTTTTGTCCACCCGGCAATTGGCGCGCAAAGCCGCAGGACGGCCCGCAGTAGGCGGGCGAGAAGGGCGCCTTCGGCCGCCTCTCTCCCCCTGGCCCCTTATCTCCCCAACAAAAAGCCCTACCGCGCCCATTCCCGGATCTGCTCCAGAAAGGCCTTGACGGCGGGGGAGAAGGTCTGATATTTCTTGGTGGCGATGTACAGCCCCACCGACAGTTCCGGCTCGATGGGGCGAAAGGCCAGGTCGCGCCCCTGGGTGTTCACCAGCCCCTCCAGACAGAGGGCGTAGCCGATCCCCCGCTCCACCAAGAAGGTGGCGTTGTAGATGAGGTTGTAGGTGGCGACGACCTGAAGGGCGGCGCTGTCCACCCCGAACCAGTCCAGGTCCTGGCGGCCGGAAAAGGTCTGTTCGGCCAAGATCAGCGGCAGAGAGCCAAGCTGTTCCACTCCGATGGCATCCTGTTTGGCCAGGGGACAGTCCCGCGGCATCAGCAGGCCAAAGGTGTCCTTTTGGTGGATGTTCAGGTAGTCAAAGCGCTCCTGGCGGATGGGGCCCAGAAGCAGCCCCATGTCCACCAGCCCCTTGTCCAGCCGCTCCAAAACCGAGTCGGCGTCGCCGCTGAAGGTGTGCAGCCGCACCTCCGGGTGCTGCCGGTGAAAGGTCTGGTAGACCGCGGCGATCCGGTCCATCGCCGCGGTCTCGCCGCAGCCGATGGTGATGTCCCCACTCAAGATCTCCCCCTCGGTGTGAAAGGCCGACTCGGTGCTGCCGATCAGCTCCAAGATCTCCTGCGCCTTGTTGCGGAGAAAGTTGCCCTCCTCCGTCAGGGTCAGCCGCCGCTTCCCCCGAATAAAGAGCTGTTTGCCCAACTGCCGCTCCAGGTCCATCATCTGTTTGGAGAGGGTGGACTGGGTGAGGTGCAGCGTCTCGGCCGCCCGGGTGATGTTTTGCTCCCTGGCGATGGCCAGAAAGTAGTGCAGCAGTCTGGTCTCGATCATCTTTCACTCGCCTCCCTGTACAGGTCGTTTCGCCCTTATGATACCCCGCAATACCATTCCTGTCAACGATGGTAAATGATGCACAACAACTGTTTGCTATTTTGTGCCGGCCCGTGTATCCTGTTGGCAGAGGGAGGGAGAGGAGATGGAGAGAAAAACATCCTCCGCCGCCGACACCGAGCGCTGCCTTTTGGACTGCGGCTTTCCGGGGGAGGCGCGGCGGCAGTACCTGCGCTGCGCCACCGACCGGCTGCCGCTGCTCTACCGGCAGCGAAGGGCTTTGATGGACGACCTGCACGCGGTGCAGCGAAAGGTGGACGCGGTGGACTATCTGATCCGCGCGGTGGAGCGGGCGTCCGGCCGGCAGCGGTGAGAGCGCCCGGCCAAACGGAAGAAGGGAGCGAGCAATCGTGAAGAGAGCGCATCTATTGGCCGCCGTTTTAGCGCTCTGCTGCCTGGTGGGGTGCGGGACAGACCCGCATGCACCGGCGGCAGAGAGCCTGCCCCCGGCGGGCGCGCCGTCGGCGGAAACCGCCCCGCAGGCCGAAGGGGAGGAGCAGCCCACCAGAATCGCCGTTCGCGCAGACGGGTGCGAAATCGTCTACGAGCTCGGCCGGAGCGCGGCGGCCCAGGGCCTTTGCGACCAGCTTCCTCTGACGGTGGAGGTGGAGGACTTCAGCACCAACGAGAAGATATTCTACCCGCCCCAGGAGTTGGAGGTGGCGGACGCCCCCCTGGCCGAAGGCGGGCGGGGGGTGCTGGCCTACTACGCGCCCTGGGGGGACGTGGTGCTGTTTTACGGCCCCTTTGACGGGAGCGGCCAGCTCTATGAACTGGGGCGGGCCGTCTCCGGGGAAGGGGACATCGAGACCTTGAGCGGCTCCGTCACCATTTCGGTGTGGGGCGAGGAGAGGGGGGAGCGCTGAGATGACAGAGAGGGTGCGGCTGCCAAACGGGGTGGAGATGCCCATGGTGGGCTTTGGGGTATTCCAAATCACAGACCCGGCAGCCTGTGAACGGGCCGTTTTGGACGCCGTCTCGGTGGGCTACCGGCTCATCGACACGGCCAGCTCCTATGGCAACGAGGCGGCGGTGGGACGGGCCATCGCCCGCTGCGGCCTCCCGCGGGAGGAGCTGTTTGTCACCACCAAGGCCTACATCCAGCAGATGGGGTACCGGCAGACGATGCGGGCCTTCGACGAGTCCCTGCAAAACCTGGGGCTCGACTACCTGGATCTGTACCTGGTGCACATGCCCTTTGGCGACTACTACGGCAGTTGGCGGGCCATGGAGGAATTGTATCGGGCGGGCCGGGTGCGGGCCATCGGGGTGTGCAACTTCCTCCCCGACCGGCTGCTGGACCTGTGTTACAGCGCCGAAATCGCCCCCCAGGTCAACCAAATCGAGCGGCACCCCCACTTTCAAAGGGGGGAGGAGCTGGCCCTGATGGGGGAACTGGGCGTCCAGCCACAGGGGTGGGCCCCTTTCGCAGAGGGGCTGAAGGGGATGTTCGCCGAGCCGGTGCTGGCGGCCATCGCCCGGCGGCACGGCAAGACCCCCGCCCAGGTGATTTTGCGCTGGGACCTGCAACAGGGGGTGGCGGTCATTCCCAAATCGGTGCACCGGGAGCGGATGGCGGAAAACCTGGCCGTCTGGGACTTTGCGCTGGACGAGGGGGAGATGGCCCAAATCGCCGCCCTGGACAGGGGCCGCCCCACCCTGCTGGACCCCAGGGAGCCCAGCGAGGTGAAGCGGGTGTACGACTATCTGCGAAACCCGGTGCTGACCAGCCTGTAAAGGGGCCGACGGCCCCGGACAAAACAGAGACCGGCCCGCGCAGCGCGCGCGGACCTTTGGGAGGAATCAAAGATGAAGCGATCGTCCTTTTTGCTGACACTGGTGCTGGCGCTCTGCTGCCTGGCGGGCTGCGGCGCGCCGGCAAACGGGGGCCAGTCCGACCCCTCGCCCAGCCAGTCGGCCCCGACGGGAGAGAGCGGGGAAAGGCCGCAACGGGTGCTGGTGGCCTATTTTTCGGCCACGGGGAACACCGAGACCCTGGCCCGCTATGCGGCACAGGCCCTGGGCGCAGACCTCTATGAAATCGAGCCGGAAATCCCCTACACGGCCGACGACCTGAATTACAGCGACGGCGGCAGCCGCGCCAGCGTCGAGATGGGAGACGCCGCCGCCCGCCCGGCCATCGCCGCCCGGATGGAGGGGATGGAGGGGTACGACGTCGTCCTTTTGGGCTACCCGATCTGGTGGGGCCAGGCCCCCCGGATCGTCAGCACCTTTTTGGAGAGCTACGACTTTGGCGGCAAGACGGTGGTGCCCTTTTGCACCTCCGGCAGCAGCGACATCGGCTCCAGCGCCGAGCAGCTGCACCCCCTCTGTGGGGAAGGGGTCACCTGGCTTACCGGCCGGCGGTTTGCCGGCGGCACCTCCTATGAGGAGATGGCCCAGTGGGTCGGCGACCTGGAACTGCCGCCGCGGGCAGAACAGTGATGAAGGAGGAGATGGACGGGATGAGCAGACAACTGGTGGCGTATTTCAGCGCCAGCAAGACCACCGCAAAATTGGCAAAGACACTGGCCTCCACCGTGGGGGCGGACCTGTATGAAATTTGCCCGGAGCGGCCCTACACCCCGGCGGATCTGGACTGGACGGACAAAAATAGCCGCAGCAGCGTGGAGATGAGAGACCCCTCTTCCCGCCCGGCCATCACCGGCCGGGTGGAGGGGATGGAGGAGTACGGCGTGATTTACCTGGGGTTCCCCATCTGGTGGTACCTGGCGCCGACCATCATCAACACCTTTTTGGAGAGTTACCGCCTGGACGGCAAGGTGATCGTCCCCTTCGCCACCTCCGGCGGCAGCGGGATGGGCCGCACCAACCAGGGGCTGCAGGGCTCCTGCCGCGGGGCCGACCTGCGGGAGGGCAGGTGCTTTCGCGCCGGCGCGTCGTCGGCGGAGTTAAGGGCCTGGGTCGATGGGTTGGGGCTGTAAAGGGATCCCTCTTTTCACCTGTTGGCGGCGGCCGTCCGCCCAGCGGGAACACCGCCTGCTTTTGGCGGGCATTTGAACAGCTCACCGGCAGAAAAGAGAGGGGGCACCCGTCCCCTCTCTTCTTCTGCATTCGCCAATAGGTGCCGGAAAATGCCCATCGAATTATACAAATAGTTTTATATTCATAAAATACAACAAAAATCTTTATAAAATGCCCTTGTATCCCGCCGAAAAGGGGCCATAATGGGGGAAAAGAGTCCCTTTTCGGGAGGAGGAATTTTGATGACTTACGCCGTCGTTTTTACCAGCCGGACCGGCAACACCCGCCGGGTGGCCGAGGCAATCCGCGACGCTCTGCCCGCCGACGGCTGCCTTTCCTTTGGCCCGCCGTCCCCCGCGGCGGCCGGGGCTGAGCTGCTGTTTGTCGGCTCCTGGGCCGACAAGGGGGACTGCGCCCCCGAGGTGGCCGCCTTTTTGGAGGGGTTGTCCGACCAGCGGGTGGCCCTGTTCGGCACCGCCGGGTTTGGCGGCTCCGACGCCTACTTTGACCAGTTGGCCGCCCGCTTTGCCGCCCATCTGCCCGGCGGCTGCCGTCTCACCGGGCACTTTTTCTGCCAGGGGAGGATGCCCCTCTCGGTGCGCCGCCGGTACGAGCAGATGCAGGCCGAAAACCCCGGCAATCCAAAGACCGAGGGGATGCTCGCCAACTTCGATGCGGCCCTTGCCCACCCCAGCGCCGCCGACCTGGCCGCGGCCGCGGCCTTTGCCAGGGAGCAGGCGAGGAGGTAAAGCACTGCACCCTCCTTTTTTGAATCTTGGCAGGGAGTAGAGGACGGGTCTTTCCGCCGTTGGGTGGCCCCCCATTGGTTTAAGCATCTTCTCCTTAAAGAGGGGAAGGGACCGCCCGGCTGCCCTTTTTTCAGGGGAACAGCTCATCTATGGCCAAGAATGCCCGTTTTACCGGGGGGAAGGGCAAACCGGCGGGAAGTCCCTTTCCAGGACAGCCGCTTTGTCCCCCCTCTCCTGGCCCCGGTTTGAAGCCGGAGGGAAGGGGCGCGGGCAGGCGTTCCCCTTCACACAAAAGAGCCCTCTCCAGGACGGGAGAGGGCTCTTTTCGGTACGGGGAAACCCATTTACAGCAGGGCGAAGTGCTCGCTCTCGATGACCGGCTTCATGGCGCAGAGGCAGAAGGGGTGCCCGGCGGGGTCGAACATCACCCGCCAGCCGTCGGAGAACTGCTCGGCCGCCTCGGTCGCGCCGCAGCGAAGGGCGTATTCGACCGCGCTCTCCAGGTCGTCCACGGCAAAATCCAGGTGGGCCATCTGCTGTTGGGCCGCCGGTTCCTCCGGCCAGACCGGCGGCAGATAGGCGGGGTTTTGCTGAAAGGTGATGCCGGGATAGGCCCCCTGCTCGGCGCCCGCAGGGCCGATGCAGGCCCAATCCTCGTTGGAGAAAAAGAGCTCCCACCCCAGCAGCCGGGTGTAAAATGCCGCCAGGGCGGCGGGGTCCTGACAGTCTATGGTAAAGGCGTACATCTTGATCGTCGGCTTGTTGTCCATGTAAACAGTCCCTTTCAATTCACTGAGAGGCGTCAGCGGCAGTCCTCCGGCCGCCTGCGGCCTGCGCCCTGTTTTTGGTCGTTCAAGTTGGCCTGCAGCAGCCGGGCCAGCGCCGGGCAGCCACAGTCAGACGCGAGGGCGATGCCCCATTCCAGCAGCCGGACGGCGGTCTCCAGCGGCAGCTCGTCGGCATTTCCCACCGCCCACCAGGGGAGCGCGGCGGCGGGCTTTTCCGGCTTTGCCGTCAAAAACAGGTAGCCCACCAGCTCTTCGCCGCGAAAGACAAAGCCAAACTGGGGCAGCTTCCCCCTCTGCGAGCGGTCCATCTCCCGCCGCAGGGCCGCCTGCCCCCCTTTGGCGGGGCAGAAGCCGAGCCGCGGCAGCCGCTCCAAGACGGCGTCCCTGTGCGGTTGGGGGATGTCCAGATAATTGACGATTTTTTCCATGCCGGTCTCTCCCTCTCCCCGTCTGCCGGGGCTACTTCTCCAACAGCCGCTCCTCAATCAGGCAGCCGGCGATCTCAAAGGCGCGAATGCGCCGGGTGGCCAGAGTGAGCTGCGAGCGGTACCGCTCGGGGCGCTCCTTTGCGGCCAGCGTTTTCACCGTCTCCCGCAACTTGTGCAGGGTCGAATCGATTTGTCGCTTGGCTTCCGTCAACTCTTCTCTTGAAAAATCCACCTTGTACCTCCTCTGCCGGTCAGCGGGTCTCCTCGTTTTTTGGGGGGAAGCGAATGCTTCCAATCGGGCGGGGGAGTCAGCGGGATGCCCGCAGCTGTGATTGCCGAGGAGGGGCTGATGCGCTTTTTGCACTGCGCGCCGCCGACCCCGCGGTCCTTCCAAAACCGGTGACTGCTCTGCCCGGCAGTGCTTGCAGTTGCCGTGTTCACCGGGAAAGGCGGCCTGCGTGTGGGGGAAGGGGGTGCAGATGCGGCCGGTCTGCCCGGCGGAATGGGAACATGCACTTCCCCCAGCACAAGGCCGCTCCCAATCTCGCCGCCGCAGGTGCAGTCCCCCGCGCGGGGGGCGACCAGCGAGACCAGTTGGCCGAGTTGTTGGACCCCGCATTTCAATCCACGTCCTTGCGCGGGGTGAGACCTGCACGGGCGCGGCACTGCGCCTTGACCCGGCAATTTCAATCCACGCACTGGTGCGGGGCGGGATGCAAGGCAGATAGGCGACTCAAGAGTTCTTATCGCGGCCTAGAATAAAGTCAGTAGTCGTTTGGTAATAATCGGCGAGGGCGACAAGAAGGCGTACGGGGATTTCGCGCTTTCCAGTTTCGTAATTGCTATAAACGCGCTGGTCGATGCCGAGGATGGCAGCAATCTCTTTTTGTGTCAAATCTGCATCTTCGCGCAAATCTTTTAGTCTTGGGTATCGCATTTAATCACCTCAAGACTAAGTTTATCTGTGAAATCTGAAAGCAATTGACTTTACTAACGATTGATAGTAATATTGTGTTATTACCTGTCTCTCCTTTGTGGGAGAGGAGGGTAGGGATTGGGTTCATTTGTACGGCCGAGAATATAATCTGTACTAGTATGGTAATAACTGGCCAATCGAATGACAAAACGAGTGGGAATTTCTCTTTTTCCAGTTTCGTAATTGCTATAAACTCGTTGGTCGATGCCGAGCACAGCCGCGATTTCCTTTTGTGTCAACTCGGCATCTTCGCGCAAATCTTTGAGCCTTGGATAGGACATAAAAATCACCTCAAGGCTACCTTAATCTACTATCATACAATAGTGCTTGCGATACTATCTTGTGATAGTAAAATAGTAAAATTGGAAACCTTTATTCTCGTTTTGCACCCCCGAAAAGGGGTGCAAAAATGAGGTGTTTATTGGGGGTGCGACAGACACTACAATGGATGTAAGGAAGATGGACGGTGATTGCGGTGTTTGAAGTGAGAAAAGAGGAGTATGTCAGCAAGACCTTCCGGCTGAAAAAAGAGCTGGTGGACGAGCTGGCAAAGTGCGCTTCAGAAAACGGCATCTCGGTCAACGAGCTGGTCTCCCAGTGCTGCCGCTACTCCCTCGACAACATGGAGGTCAAGCACCCCGCGGGGGCTCGCGGCGCCTTATGAGGGCCGGGCGGACGAGAGAGGAGCGGGCGGTGCGCCGGCTCTACTGGGGGTTTCAAAAAGCCGTCCTGCGGATGGACAGGGAGATGTCCTACGTCTTTGACCAGCTGGCAAAGGTGTGGAAAGAGCCGCCGGGGGTGCGGGAGGCCCGATTCCACCTCCGCCTCCCGGCACCGGCACTGGTCTGCCTGGCCCTCGCGCCGGTGCTGACGGCGGTGCTGGCCGGGGCGGGGCGTGCGCTCGTTCTGGGCGCGGCGGCCCTGCCGGTGGCCCTCTCGCTGGGGGTGGAGTGCTGGCGGCGCTGGCGGCTGCGGCGGATGTCCCTGATGGACATCCATGTGCGCTGTCAGTGCATCCTCCGCACCGCGCGGGAGCTGGACGGCGCGATCTACAACGCCGTTGACAGGGGTGAGGGGTGACCTTGCGCCCCTTTGTATAAAAAGAGCGCCGTCCCGGTCGGCTGACTGGGGCGGCGCTCTTTTGCCGGGAAGGACGGGCGGGGGGTGCGCACTTTTAGGGAGCAGTTTGCCGGGCGGGGGAGCCTCACCCCGCGCCGACGGGTGGCACAGGCGGCTTTTCTCCTTGCCGAAGGCGGGCGGGGAGGGGGGCGATATTTCGGCATAAGGCGGGCGGTCGGGGCGGCCCCCTGCGCGGTCGGGGGCCAAAACAGGGGAGGGCCCCTTCGGCGCGGCTGCCGGAAGGGGCCCTCCCTCTTGGGCGGGGGTCATCTGCGGTCGGTGCGGTACTTTTCTAGCGCCCGGGCGATGTCGCCGTGGATGAGGATGCTCAGGCGGCCGACAATGGCCTGGGGCTCGTCCTTCATCCCGCGGCGGATCCAGTCCAGGAGGATGCCCACGAAGGCGTACTTGTAGAAGTCGGCGATGAAGCGCTTGTCCTCCTCCCGCACCGGCAGGCCGACGGCCTGCTCCTCCACCACCCCGATGAGCAGGTCGTAGGTCACCTGGTAGAGGTAGCGCTCCACCTGCTCCCGGCTGATGGAGTGGTAGGCGTTCATAATGAGGGGCTTGTTGGCCAGGGCCATCTGAAAAATCTGCAAAAAGCCCTGCTGCCAGGTGTCGTAGGTCTTTTGGCCGCCGATGGCCGCCTCTGCCTCCGCCAGGAAGATCCACTCCACCAGGTCGTAGATGTCCTGAAAGTGGTAGTAGAAGGTCTGGCGGCCGACCCCGCAGTCCTCGGCGATGTCGGTGACGGTGATCTTGTCCAGCGGCTTTTGCAGCAGCAGCTTCTTCAGCGAGGCGGCCAGCGCCAGCTTGGTGGTCTGTGACATGGGCAGTTTCCTCTCCTTCTTCGGTTGGCGGGGGTCAGAGGGACGCGATCAGGGCCCGGTAGCAGTCGGCCGCGGCGGCCACCTCTTCCAGGGGGATCCGCTCGTCCCGCTTGTGGCAGAGGGCGTCGTCCCCGGGGCCGAGGATGACGAAGGGCAGCCCCGTCTGGGGGATAAACTGGGACGCGTCGGTATAGAAATAGAGCCCCTTTTCCCCGCCGGGCAGGCCGCAGGCGGCCAGGGCCTCCCCCACCGCGAGGGCGAAGGGGCTGTCGGGGTCGGCTGCCACCGAGGGGCGGTCGTTTTGCACCCGCAGGGAGAGTTTCAGCCCCGGCCGCTGGGCCTCCAGCGCCCGGGCCACCTGGTCGGCCCGGGCGAGGACGTCGTCGCTTTTCAGGCCCGGCAGGGTGCGGATGTCCAGGGTGGCGGAGGCGGCGTCTGGGATGACGTTGGTCTTGACCCCGCCGGACAGGGTGGTGAGGCTGACGGTGGTGCGCCCCAGGAGGGGGTGGGTCTCGCCGCTGTCCAGGGCGGCGCGCAGCCCGGCGGCAAAGGCGGTCACCCCGTCGATGGCGTTGACCCCCAGTTCCGGCCGGGAACCGTGGGAGGAGAGGCCGAGGGCCTCCACCTCCAGCCAGAGGCAGCCCTTTTCGCAGCTTCCCGGGTGCAGGCCGGTGGGCTCGCAGATGACGGCGGCCACCGCGCCCGCAAAGGCCCCCTCGTCCCGCAGCAGGCAGACCCCCATGCCGCTGGTCTCCTCGTCGGCGGTGAAGCAGAGGCGCAGGTCCAGCGGGGGAAGGACCCCCTCCCGCAGAAAGGCGAGGGCGGCGGCGACCATGGCGGCGGCCCCGCCCTTCATGTCCACCGCGCCCCGGCCGTGGAGATAGGCGCCGTCGAACGCGCCCTCAAAGGGATCGCGCTGCCAGAGGGGGGCGTCGGGCACCGGCACGGTGTCCAGGTGCCCCACCAGGCAGAGGGCGCGGCTGCGGTCCCTGCCCGGCAGGGTGATGACCATCGAGTCCCGCCCCGGGCCGTGGGGGTAGCGGCGCACCTCCACCGGCAGGCCGGTAAAACACGCCTCGATGCGGTCGCAGACGGCGGCCTCGTTCTGCCCGTCCGAGCGGATTTGGACGAGCTCGCTCAAAAGGGTTTTCAGTTCCTGCATTTCCATGGGCAAAGGCTCCTCTCGGTTGGCGCGCGGCCCCGGCAGAGGGGCGCGCGTGTGGGTTTGGGGAAAAGGGGGCGGGTGCGTTGGCCCGCCCTTTTTGCGGGTCGGGACGGCAGGGGGAGAGGGTGCGACGCGTTCGGCGGGGATGGGCTCGCCGCCCTGTGGGGGAGTGGGGGAGAGCGGCGCTGCTGCCCGGCCGCGTTTTGGCCTGGGCGCTGGGGTGGGGAGTGGGAGAGAGCGGTGTTGGCCCTCTTCTCGATGGCAGGGCGTCCGCCCATTCCCACCTCGCCTCGCCCCGCGCAAAAAATGCCCCTGTGTGGCCCTAAGTGATTTGGTCTGTCAGACGGAAAAGGGGGATTTTCGCTGGGCGCGGCGGGCCGATGGCCGGCGGGTCGGCGGAGGCGGCTCCTCTACTCCGCCCTGTCCCAGAGGGGCAGGTTTCCCACCCCAAAGGGGTGCACCTCCCCCAGGTGGGAGAGGAACCGTCCGGCCCCGGCCCCGCTGCGGACACACCGCCCCTCAAAGGCGGCGATCTCGCCGTTGACGATGGTGCAGACCGCCCGCTTGGCCCCCTGGTCACAGAGGACCACGTTCGCCCGCGCCCCGGCCCCCAACTGCCCCAACTTCTCGGCGAAGAAGGGGACGCCGGTGATTTCGCTTAAGTAGGCGGCGGGGTTTTGCGTCATGGTGGCCACCGCCCGCGAGAGGGGGAGCACCCCGTTTTCCGCCAGCTCCAGGATGGCGGGCAGGTTGTCCCGGGTGTCGCCAAAGCCCTTCATGGTGCAGTCGCCCTGTCCGTCGGAACAGAGGATGGAGACGGTGCCGTCGGCCAGGGCCTCAAAGCAGAGCGCCTGCGCCTGGGGGTCGATGCGCAGCCCCTCCCGGTTGCCCCGGCCGGGCCGCAGCATGGAGGAGACCAGCTCCCCGGTGACGTTGGGCTGGCGGCAGAGGGCCAGCACCCGGCACATCCCCTCCGCCCCACCGGCGTGGGTGCCGCAGCCGGCGGCCGAGGCGTGCCCCAGGTAGAGGGGCCGCCCTTTCGAGAGGGCCGCCATCCGCTCGGCGTGGGCGGGGTCCTGGGTGTGGCTCATCAACAGCAGCCGGGCGCGGGAGGTGACGGCGAAGAGCCGCTCGATCTGCGCGTCCGAGAGGATGAGGTGGCCCATGTGGTCCTTCACCCCCATCACCAGCGCCCCGGTGGCGGCGGTCAGGGGGGCGCGGGAGAGTTTTTGCAGGGCGGTGTCCCAGGGCAGGTCGCCGGCGAAGTAGGCCGTCAACTCGCCGTCGTCCAACTGGCAGGCCAGCAGGCTGGCCGCCCCCAGGTAGCAGCCCCCGCTGAGGGGGAGGCCCCGGTCAAATTCCCCCCCAAAGAGGGCGGGGGCCATAAAGGTGTTGCCCGCCCCGGGGGTGAAGGCGGCGGTCACCCCGTGGCAGACGGCGTTTTGGATGGGGGCGGTGCTCACCTCGAAGAGGTCGCCCATGTGCAGGTGCATGTCGATGAGGCCGGGCAGCACCAGCAGCCCCCGGCAATCCACCACCCGGTCGCCGGGCCGGGGGTCGATGTGGGGGGCCGCCTCGGCGACGCGGTCCCCTTCCAGGGCCAGGTCAAAGGGGCCCTCCCGCCCATTTTTGGGGTCGACCAGGTAGCCGCCTTTCAGGAGCAGTCGCCCTGGGGCCGCCGGGGCGGGACAGACCCGCCCGCCCGCGGCGGTGGCCACCCCCTGGGGCCGGGGGACAGATGGGTAGAGAGACATGGAAAACCCTCCTTTTGAAAGGCGCGCTCGGGCAGAGGCCCGGCGCGGGTGTGCGGGTGAACGCTCAATTGAGATTGTGTGGGGTTTGCGCCGTTTCCCTGGGACATCTTCGCACCTTGCATGGGTGCGGGGGATAGCGGTGGGGTCGTCACCGCCGCCGAAAAATGGAGACCGCACCTCATTTGGGTGCGGGGACTTGCCTCCCGCGAGCGCTCCAAGTGTGCCGATGCCGGGCGGGGCCAGTCAGACGCGGATGACCGAGGCCGCCGAGGAGAGCCCCCCGCCAAAGGCCACCAGGCAGACCAGGTCGCCCTTTTTCAACTGCCCCGAGCAGTTGAGGATGTCTAGCGCCACCGGCACGCTGCCGGAGGAGGTGTTGGCCACGTGATCGATGTCCACCACGAACTTCTCCATGGGGATCTTCATCAGTTTGGAGGCCGACTGGATGATCCGCAGGTTGGCCTGGTGGGGGACGAAATAGGCGATGTCCTCCACCGACACCCCGGCCTCGGCCGCGGCGGCCCGCACCGCCTTGGCCAGGGCCTTGACGGCAAAGCGCATCACGGCGCTGCCCTTCATGTAGAGGTCGGTGTTGTGGGGCGCGCCGGCCTTGCAGAAGGGGGTGTCCTTGCGGGGATGGTGGCAGGTGAGGACGTGATCGGTGTCGGTCACGCAGTCCACATAGCAGGAGAGGAGACCCGCCTCCTCCCCCCGGTGGAGGACGACGGCCCCGGCCCCGTCGCCGAAGAGGACGCAGGTGGAGCGGTCGCTCCAGTCGATGAGCTGGCTGTTGCAGTCGGCCCCCACCACGATGGCGTTGGCAAAGCCGCAGGTCTCCATCATCCCCCGGGCGGCGGCCAGGGCGTAGAGAAAGCTGGAGCAGTTGGCGTTGACGTCAAAGGCGGCGGCCCGCTCGATGCCCAGCCCCCGCTTGACGTTGGCCGCCACCATTGGGACCGAGGTGTCGGGGGTGACGGTGGCGCAGACCACCAGACCGATCTCCTCCGGCGCGAGACCGCTGCGCTCCAGCGCCTGGGCGGCGGCCCTGGTGGCCAGGTCGGTGGTGGTCTCCTCCTGGGCGATGTGGCGCTGATGGATGCCGGTGCGGCTGACGATCCACTCGTCGCTGGTGTCCAAAAACTGGGTGAAGACCTCGTTGCCGACGGTGAAGGGGGGCAGATAGCGGCCGGTGGAAAGCAGGGAAATGGGCATGGCGGTACGCTCCTTTTATGGTGCCGGGCAGGGCGGGCAGGTCCGCGGCGGCCCGTTTTTTTATCTTTATTTTACCATATTGGGAGGGGGAGTTCAAACGGGGGGAGGGGGTGGAACACCAGGAGAGGCACTGCTGAGTAGAGGAGAAGGGGAGGGTAAGGAGACTGCAAAAGGGGACTGTCTCGCCGGTTTTTAGGAGGGGTGTACGGAGCAGGGGGGAGAAAAGAAGAGAGGAGAAAGGAGAGAAGGCGCTGCCGGGCGACGCGAAAGGGGAGAACAGGGAACTTAAAAAAAGCCGCTCTATCGGCTTTGGGAAGGGGGTCAATGGGGAAGCGGCGGGGCGCGGGCGCCCGTGAGAGTGCGGCGCATCTGTCCCTTGCGCTCGTTTGTTGCTCTGCCTGTGGGAATGCCTCGGGCGGGGCGGCCTGTCCTACCGGAGACCTGGCGTCGCCGGGAAAGAGGAGTGGCGATCCGCAAAGGGGCGGCAATTGTGGTATACTGGTTGCAGACAACCATGGCGCTGCGGTATAGGCGGGGCAAACTGGGCCTGGCCGCACTGCGCCGTGCGCGCGGAAAAGAGGGACAGACGCCCGGTGGGGCGCTGTCCGCCGCAAAAAAGGAGGGGATCGCCGTGCAGATGCAGCGGCTGTTTTCAGAGCTCTGCCTGCTTTTGCGGCGGGAGCGGGTCACCTGCGAGGAGATGGCCCGCCTCTACGAGGTGGCGCCGCGGACCATCTACCGGGATATGGATGTCTTGAGCGGCGCGGGCATCCCGGTCTACACCCAGCGGGGCCGGGGCGGCGGGGTTGCCCTACTGCCGGGCTTTGCCCTGCCCCGCACCCTGTTGACCGAGGCTGAGCAGGGGGCGGTGCTGGCGGCTTTGCAGGGGGCGGCTGCCGCCGGGGCCGAAGGGGCCAGCGCCCTGGACAAGCTGTCGGCCCTCTTTGCCCGGGGGGAAGAGGAGGAGCACTGGCTGGCGGTGGATTTCTCCCCCTGGGGCGGGGACCGGGCGGCGCAGGAGACCTTTTACCTGCTCAAAGAGGCCATCCTAGGGCGGCGGGTGCTGGCCTTTCGCTATTACAGCGCCCGGGGAGAGGCCACCCAGCGGGAGGTGGAGCCCCGGCAGCTGGTCTTCAAGGGGCAGGCCTGGTACCTCTGGGCCTGGTGCCGCAAGCGGAGGGACTGGCGGTTTTTTAAGTTGCTGCGGATGGAGGGGGTGCGGGACACCGGCGAGCCTTTTCCCCCCCGCCCAGCCCCGCCCGAACTGGCCGAGGTGGAGCCGGACGGCTTCGGCCGCCCCGTCTCCCTGCGGCTGCGGTTTGCCCCCTCGGCCGCCTTCCGCCTGGCGGAGGAGTTTGCCCCCTCCCAGCTGCAGCGGCAGGCCGACGGCAGCGCGGTGGTGGAGCTGGATTTTCCCGAGGGGGAGTGGCTGTACAGCTATCTCCTCTCCTTTGGGGAGGGGTGTCTGGTGGAGTCCCCCGCCTCGGTGCGTAAAGAATTGGCCCGCCGGGCGGCCGCGGTGGCGGAGGCCGCCGGGTGGGCAGACGGAAAGAAAAGCTGAACCCCCGCCGCGACGGCGGGGGCAGCCCTGCCACTCCGGCCGTCCCCCTTCGCTTTTTGCTAAGAGGGGGACTGGGGTGAAGTTCCCCCCTTTGCCGCGCCGCAAGGGCAAAAAAACCCTCCCCGGAGTGGGGAGGGCGGCGCTGTCTTTAGGGGTGTAATTAGTAGGCCTGGCGGCGGCGTTCGCTGCGGAGGGCCCGGCGGCCTGCCACTACTGCTTTTCCTCTTCTCTCTCTACCGGGAAGAGGGACTGAGGTGAAGCTCTCCCTCTTTGCCGCGCCGCAAGGGCAAAAAAAGCCCTCCCCAGAGCGGGGAGGGCGGTGCTGTCTTTAGGTGTGTAATTAGTAGGCCTGGCGGCGGCGCTCGCTGCGGAGGGCCCGGCGGCGCTCGGCGGCCTGCCACTCCTGCTGCTCCTCCTCGCTCTCTATCAGGAGGGGGGGCACCGGGGTGGGATCCCCCTCTTTATCCAGGGCGACCATCACCAAATAGGCGGTGTTGATGAGCCGCCGCTCTCCGTTCAGGGATTCGACAAAGGTGTCCACCCGCACCTCCATCGAGGTGGTGCCGGTGTGGGTGACCCGGGAGATGAGGACCACCATCTCCCCGGCATAGGCGGCCGACTTGAACTGTAGGTTGTCGATGGCGGCGGTGGTGACGTCCCGTCCGCTGTGGCGGCGGGCGGCCACGGCGGCAGCCACGTCGATCCACTCTACCAGCACCCCGCCGAAAAGGCGGCCCGCGCCGTTGATGTGGCCGGACATGACGATGTTGGTCTGCTCGGAGCGGGAGAGGGACGAGGGTTTGGGAGTTCGGGGCATAAAAGCGCCCTCCTTTCTGTGGGCTGTATTTCAAACAGGTTTTAGTATACCACGTTTCGGCAAAGTGGGGTGCAAAAATTTTGGCAGGCAAAAAATTTACAGGGCGGTCACACAACCGGGCGAATCGGTGGTAAAATGGACCGGAAAAAAGACACGGGGGGCGAAGAGGATGAACAAGTCCAAGCGATGGGTGCAGATGGGGGCGCTGGCCCTGGCGATTTTGCTGGGCCTGGGGGCCATCGTGGGGGCCTGCATGCCCCTGCTTTTCTAGGGGGCCGCCGCGCCGCCCGATCACAGATGAGAAGAGAGCCGCAGGGTGCGGCTCTCTTTTTTGTCTGTTTACAGGTGGAAGGGCGCGGCGACGGCGGCAGGGCGGACGATAGGGGGGCGCCGGCCAGATCCCCGCTGGCAGGCAGGGGAACAGACACCGGGGCTTGGGAACTGGTTGCCGCCAGACAACAGGTCGAGCTGCACCGCTGGCTTGCCGGGAAAGGGGGAGGGAGACCACGCCCACCTGCGGAGGAGAGAGACCTTGGCGGCAGAGGAGCGGGCGAAGCGTTCCCGTCTGTGGCCGATTTTGGCAGCCGGTGACGCTGCTTGCCACCGGGACGGTCATTCGGTTTCCCCCTGCTGCCGGAGAGGAGGGCCCGCCGATCCCCCGGCTCCCCTGTGGGAGGGCCCCATACCGAGTGCAACACTCCGGCCCAGAGGGGGCGTAGTCTGTCAGCGCCGCCCCTGGGTCAGGCGGTAGCTCATCTCCAACAGGTCGGTGAGCTGCTCCCAGGGGACCGAGCCGTCTAAAAGGACGCTAATCCAATGGTCCTTGTCCATGTGGTAGGCGGGAAGGATGCCCCGCTCCCGCCGCAGGGAGCCGACGAGCAGCGGGTCGCACTTGACGTTGAGGATGTCCACCCGCCCCTCGCCGGGCAGGCCGAGGGAGCGCGCCGGCACCTCCATGAGGAGGGCATACCAGCGCCGGTTCTCCCGGTGGCGCAGCGCCAGGTGGTTGGGAAAGCGGGCCCAGAGGGTCTCCGGCTCGGTGCCGTAGCGCGCTCTGGCGCGCTCTAAAACGGCTACTCTGTCCACTGGGTGCACGGCGGACACTCCTTTCTCGGCGGACGGGCCGCCTTTTTAAACGAGTATAGCGGGGGCAGCGGGTTTTGGCAAGGGCGGGCGCGAAAAAGGAGCCGCGCTCTCACGGCTCCTTTTTTGCGTTGGAACAGATGGGGTCGTTTGGGGCCCTTTGCGCTATCGCCGCCTACCGCTGCAGGTGTTTCCAGCCGGCAAAGTGGCGTTTGCAGAGCACCGCGACGAGGAGGGAGGCGGTGAGGATAGCCAGCCAGGTGGGTAGGGCGGAGGCATCCCCCGTCTGGGAAGCGCCGTCTTCCGGCCCTTGGGTCGGGGGCGCGGCATCGCCGCCGGAGGGATCGCCCTCCTCCGGGCTCGGGGTGGGGGTCGGGGGTGTCTGCCCGCCGCCGTCCGGCGGCGCTGGGTCCACTGGGTCATCGGGCGCGGGAGGCGTTGGCTCGTCGGGATCGGGTTTTACCGGGTCTTCGGGGGCGGGGGTCACCGGCTCGTCGGGGTCGGACTCTACCGGGGCCTCGCGGTAGAGGGCGCGAACGGTGGCCTCGGCGCTGGCGGTAAAGGCGGTGTTGGCGGCGGTGGTGTCGGCAAATCGGCCCTCGCCCGACACCAACTCCCAGCGGTCAAAGACCATCCCCTCCGGGGCCGGGTCGGCAGTGAGGTAGGCGGGCTGGCCGATGAGCTGGTTGCCCGAGCCGCTCCCCCCGTCCACCGCAAGGGTGTAGAAGCGCCCGGCAGGGGCCACCAGCACGTCAGTGGTGGGCCGATCGCCGACGCCGAAGGTCTGGCCGCCGCCCTCTAGGGGGATGATCTCCCCGTCCTGGGGGCGGGCGATGGTGGGGAGAGGGGTGTCGGCTGTTTTCAGCGAGAAGGCGATCTCGCCGCCCGCCTGGACAGCGGGAGCGCCCCCGCTGGAGAGGGCGTAAAAGAATCGATCCTGCCCGGAAGAGAGAGGTGTCCCGTCAAAGAGGAGGAGGTCACCGCTGGTGACAACGGCGGGAAGGGGGATGTTCTCCCCCTTGACGGGAAGGGCGCGGGCGGTTACGCAGGAATTGCCTGTGATGACGATCTTTCTGTCTGACTGGATGGGCGTTTCTCCCGCCGCGCAGACGTTCACACGGGAAGAGGTGATGGAGAGAGCGTGGTTTTCGTTTTGTGAGCGAAGGACAATGGGCCCATTTGCCGTGAGATCGCTGCCATTGATGAGATTTATACTGCCGTTGGTCGACTCCATCCCGTCGCAAAGGGCGATACAGTTATTAAAACTGGCACTTGGAGCGGTGATTTTTTTGCAAGTCAGAGTCTGAATATTGGATGCACTGATTGCCCCCGCAGCGGCCAGGTCCCCGTCTACTGTCAAGAGGCCATCCTCCACGGCATGAGCTTCCTTTACCAGGGATAGGGGACCCGCGCTGCTGGACAGTGCAGTGAGATGACTTGCCCCATCAAGGCCAATAAAAATGCCGACGGTTTCTCCCTCTTGTCGGATAAGGGGTTCCAACGTGACACAGTGCGCTCCCCGGTCAACTTTGTTCAGCTCTATGTATCCGGCCCCAGACGTAACTTTAATGTGCACGTCCTCCTGCACTGTCCCACTGAGCCGACAGTTGTTTTCGAGAATGAGGATGTGTGAGACTGGGTCATAGGTATACTGAGCCCGCCCCGTCCCGGCAGTGTGCGTCATACCTATCGACAGCGGGGGCGCATATTTTACCTGCAGCTGGTCAAAACCAGCGGATGCGGTATAGGTGGCGCTGCCATTTGAAAATGCTAGGTACATATTGTTGCGGGTGATGTCGAGGGGGTCGCTTCCAGTGGAGGTCACGGTGACCTGATCCCCCTCTTTGCAGTAAAACCCGTCGAAGTCTCCCCGGCCGGAGATGGACTTGCCCGATGGGGCCGAAAGGGTGACTGCCTGGGCGGCATTGCCGGTGAGTTCCACCCGGCGGTAGAGGGGGTTGGCGGCTCCCGCGCTCGGGGTAAAAGAGGGCCGCTTGCCCCCCTGGGCGGCGAGGTAGACCCCTCCCTCGGCTTCGGTGAGAAGACCGGTGGCTCGGGCGTCCCCGCTGAGGTAGATTTGATTGCAGGTGATGGCGTCGGCCCCGTCGATCACCCCGCCGGCGGCTGTGAGAGCGCCAATGGAGCAGGCGCTCCCCACCTCGCCCATGAGGCGGGGAGAACCCGCATCGCCGCCGCTGAGTTGGAGTTGGTCCACGCGGGCGGCATTTGTGAGTTTTAGTTGGTAGTCGCCCGGCCGCATGATGAGGGTGCCGACATGGGCCGCCAGATACATTTCATCGGGGGGGTCCTGCGGCAGCTGTATGTCCAAGGTCCCGATCTCGCCGCCCTGGCACTGGAGGAGGAAGCCGACCGAACAGCTGGGGACCTCGGTTTGGGCCTTGAGGGATCCGACGGTGCCGCCGCTGACGATCAGCCGCCCCGCACGGAGGTTCAACTGTCCCACGTGGCCGCCGGAGATGCTGACGTAGGTGTTGCCGGACGAGGGCGCGCCGCGGTCCGCTTCCATGGCGCTGATCCCCGACACCTCCAGCCGGTCGATGGAGGCGGATTCTCGGATGTTCAGGCGGCCCAGCTTCTGCAGTACTCGGCCGTCGCCCTCGCAGCGGACCGAGCCTTCCACCTCCAGAGAGGCGTCCTCTTCCCAGACCAGTTCTCCCCGGACGATCAGGGTAGCCCCTTTTTCAATGGTGATGGTCCCCGGGTACAGACAGTCGCCCGCATCGGCGTTGGAGCCGATGGAGACCTGTTCTCCCGCCGGCACGACATAGGTGGTCCCCGCCTTTAGCGTGCCCATTTCGGGGGTGAGGGGAACTTCGTCCCCCGCCGCCAGGGGCGAGAGCCACAGGACGCCGGCGAAGACCAACAGGGTCAGGGCGATCCCTGCGACGCCAGCCCAGTGCCGCAGGGTGAGACGCGCGTGTTTCACAGAAAATAGCCTCCTTTTAAAGGAGAGAAAAGGCAGGGCGTAAGGGGAGGCGTCAAAGAAGGTGTGCTTTTCCGTTCTCTTGCAGACAGCAGATAAAATTGCCCTATTTGACGATTGATTTGATGAATCAATCGTCTTTTTTGTCGTTTTTCTCCTTTTTCGTTGTGCCATACCGTTTCTATGAGCCGAACGGAAAAGCACACTTTTTATACAGTATACAGGCTTCCTCAAAAAATGACAAGAATCCTACAAAATAAAAGAAAAAACAGCGCTTTTTAACTGGAAGAGGGACTTGGAACGCCGCATCTGCCGTCCGCCTTTTGCGCCCCGTTGTCTTGCAGCGGAGAGGGGCAACCAAACCAAAAAGGCGCAGGGCGGGCCCGGAGGCCCGCCCTGCGCCGGCAATCGGCTTTGAAAAGGGGGTTACAGCACCACGATCTCGCTGTCGCGGATGTGGGAAGATCCCTCGGGGGTGCGCCAGACGGCCCCCTCGTAGGCGCGGAAGGGGGGAGCGCCCTTGAGCTCGGAGATGAAGGCGCCGATGAAGTCGTAGGGCAGGTGGCTGACAATGGGCCGCACCCAGGTGTGTTCGGGGGTGGGCAGGGCGATGATGTGGGCCCCCTCGGCAAAGGTGCCGGGGGCGCAGTCGGTGATGACATAGACCTTGCGGCCGATGTTCACCGCGCACTGCACCAGCTCCTTGGTGCGGGAGAGGGAGGGCGAGTCGGCGAAGATGGTGATGAAGGTGCCCAGGGTGGAGGGCTCCTCGGTGAAGTAGTTGATGTGGCACCAGTCCTCGCAGTCGTCCCCGGTGACGAGACCGCCGAAGAACTCCACCATCTTGGCCTGGCCGAAGACGGCGGTGGAGCGGCTCTCCCCGTCAGAGACAAAGTCGAAGGCGCGGCAGTTCTGCAGGTCCTGGGCGGCGGCGAAGCAGGCCTCCTCCATTGCGGGCAGGGCGGCGGCCGCCTGGTCGAGATGGGCGGTGATGCAGGAGGTGAACTGCTCGTGGGTGAGGTCGTTGGAGCCGTTGACCCGGCCGATGTGGTGGGCCAGGCAGAACAGCGCCAGGGTGGAAGCCACGTAGGAGCAGACCCCGGGAGCGGGCTCGAGCTGGGGCATCCCCAGGGGGAGGACGTAGTTGGCGGAGGTGGCCACCGGCGACTCCGGGTTGTCGGAGATGGCCAGAGCGACCCCGCCGTGTTTCACCGCCCGCTGCAGGCACTCGGCCACCCGGCTGACGGTCCCCGAGATGCTGATGCCGATGACCAGGGCCCCCTCGATCTTTTCGGCGGGGAGGTGGCGGGCAAAGTCGGTGGCCTTGACGGCGGTGCACTTGACCCCCGACAGGGACTGGAAGGCCGGCAGGGCCGAGAGCCCGGCCAGATAGGAGTCGCCGCAGCCGGTGATGTAGACCCTGTGAACGGCCAGCAGCTCCTCCGCGGGGATGACCTCGCTGATTTTGGGGGCGGCCATGTTCTGCAAAATCAATTTGCCGAATTTGGGGGTGTAGCGGCTCTGGCGTGCGCCGGCGCTGTCGTACTGTTTTTTGTCCATGGTGGCGTTACCTCCTAAAAATTCCGCCGGGTAACGGCGGAGATTGGGTTCATATTCCTAATCAGTATAGCACAGATGGGGGGGAGGGGGCCGCCAAAATTTCGGGCCTCTTTTTGTCGATTCTGGCGGGGGAGGGAGAAAAATAGCCACAAAAAACGGTTGACATTTTAGAGGATCGGGCATACACTATCAATTAGTTGATTAACGATTAATCAGTTTACATTTAGCTGGCAAAATAGTGTGCCGCCGCGCCTCCCTCACCGGCAGGGGAGACGGCGGCCGCCCTGCCGGCAGGAGAGGAGAGACTCATGGGAGACAAACTCAGAGACATTGTCTGGCGGATCAACCGGCTGCACGTGCTCCACCGCATCTACCTCAGCCGGGCCGCGCTGGAAAACGGCCTCTACTTCGGGCAGCTGCCCATCCTCGAAAACATCATGGACCACGACCTCTGCACCCAGAAGGAGCTGGCCGCGTGGATGCGCATCTCCGCCCCCTCCATCGCCACCTCGGTCAAGCGGCTGCAAAAGCACGGGCTGGTGGAGAAGCACAGCGACCCCGAGGACCTGCGCTGCACCCGGCTGCACGTCACCGAGAAGGGGCGGGCCTACGCCGCCTCCAGCCGGGCGGCCTTTGACCAGGTGGACGAGCGGCTGTTTGCCGGGTTCACCCCGCAGGAGCTGGAGGAGCTGCAGGGCCTTCTGGAGCGGATGATCGACAACCTGGGCAGCGAGTACCGCGACCGCCCCTGGCGGGAGCTGATGGACACCGCCCGCTCCCTGCGCCACCAAGTAGAACAAGAGGAGGAAAAGGATGGTTAGACAACTGGCACCCTACACGAAAAAATACCGTTTGTACATGATCCTGGCGCCCATCTCGGTCATCTTCGAGGTGCTGCTGGAGATCCGCATCCCCTACTACATGTCCAAGATCGTGGACGTGGGCATCAATACCGGGGACATGGACTACGTGCTGCGCACCGGGGGGATGATGGTGCTGATGGCGATTCTGGGGCTCTGCTTCGGGGCCACCAGCTCCCGCTTCGCCTCTATGGCCGGCATGGGCTTTGGCAGCGAGCTGCGGCGGGGGCTGTTTGAGAAGGTGCAGTCCTTCTCCTTTGCCAACGTGGACAAATTCAGCACCGCCTCCCTCATCACCCGGCTGACCACCGACGTGCAGACCATTCAGATGGCCTTTATGATGACCATCCGCATGCTGGTGCGCGCCCCGGTGATGCTGGTGGGGGCCACCATCATGGCGGTGCAGATCAACGGGGAGCTGGCCCTGGTGTTCCTGGTGGCCATCCCCATCCTCGCCAGCCTGCTGGCCCTGATCGCCGTCAAGGCCTACCCCCAATTTCGCAAGATGCTCGATCGCTATGACAACCTCAATGCCTCGGTGCAGGAAAACCTCATCGCCATCCGGGTGGTGAAGGCCTTCGCCCGCTCCGAGTTTGAAAAGGGCAAGTTCAAAAACGCCAACGACGCCCTCACCGCCGCCCAGCGCAAGGCCGAGCGGATCCTCAACTGGAACATGCCGGTGATGCAGCTGACCGTTTACAGCTGCATCGTGGCCATCCTCTGGTTCGGCGGGCAGAAAATCGTGGTGGGCAACATGCAGACGGGCGAGCTCATCAGCTTTGTCAGCTATGTCAACCAGATCCTCATGTCCCTGATGATGATCGCCAACGTCTTTGTCAACCTGGTGATGAGCCGGGCCTCCCTCCAGCGCATCTCCGATGTGCTGGCCGAGGAGCCGGACATCCAGGACGGCAGCGGCGAGGCCCAGGCCGCCGACGGCTCCATCGACTTTGAAAACGTCTCCTTCAAGTACAACAAGGACGCTTCCGAGAAGGTACTCGAGGGGATCGACCTCCACATCGCCTCCGGGCAGATGGTGGGGATCATCGGCGGCACCGGCAGCGCCAAGAGCACCCTGGTGCAGCTGATCCCCCGCCTCTACGACGTGAGCGAGGGCCGCATCCTGGTGGGCGGCCGGGACGTGCGCGACTACAAGATCGCCGAGCTGCGCCAGGCCGTGGGGATGGTGCTGCAGAAAAACGTCCTCTTCTCCGGCACCATCCGCGACAACCTGAAGTGGGGCGACGGGGAGGCCAGCGACGAGGAGATCGCGGCCGCCGCCCGGGCCGCCCAGGCCGACGACTTTGTGCAGTCCTTCCCCGACGGGTACGACACCGATTTGGGGCAGGGGGGCGTCAACGTCTCCGGCGGGCAGAAACAGCGCCTCTGCATTGCCCGGGCGCTGCTGAAAAAGCCGAAGATCCTCATCCTCGACGACTCCACCAGCGCCGTGGACACCGCCACCGACGCCAGGATCCGCCAGGCCTTTGCCACCGATCTGGCGGGGACCACCAAAATCATCATCGCCCAGCGGATCACCTCGGTCTGCGACTGCGACCAGATCATCGTCATGGACGGCGGGAAGATCGCGGCCGTGGGGACCCACGACGAGCTGATGAAGACGAGCGAGATCTACCGGGACGTCTACGAGTCCCAGCAGAAGGGGGTGGCCTAGGATGCCGAGACCGCGCACCAATTTTCAAAAACCCAAAAACGCCAAAAAGACCCTGGGCCGCATCTTCGGCTATATGCTCCACCGCAAGTGGATGCTGCTGTTGGTGCTCTTCACCGTGGCCGTCAGCTCGGGGGCCGGGGTGGTGGGCAACTACCTGCTCAAGCCGGTCATCAACGAGGGGATCATCCCCCTCATCGGCGCGGCCAACCCCGACTTCGGCCCCCTGATCCGGCTGCTGTGCACCATGGGGGCGGTCTACCTCTGCGGGGCGGCCTGCACCTTTGGCACCAACCGGATGATGATGCTGGTCTCCACCGGCACCCTCAACGAGATCCGCAAGGACCTGTTCGAGCACCTGCAGGACCTGCCCATCCGCTACTTTGACACCCGCACCCACGGCGAGACCATGAGCCGCTTCACCAACGACGTGGACACCCTGCGGGAGGCCCTCACCATGGGGGTCACCCAGCTCATCACCTCCACGGTGACAGTGGTGGGCACCTTCACCATGATGCTGGTGCTCAGCCCCCTGCTGACGCTGCTGATCGTTTGCATGCTGGCGGTGATGTTTGTCATCATCAAGTTTGTCACCAAGCGCAGCGCCCACTTCTACAAGGTGCAGCAGAAGGAGCTGGGGAGCGTCAACGGCTACATCGAGGAGATGATCGAGGGCCAGAAGGTGGTCAAGGTCTTCTGCCACGAGGAGGAGGTCAAGGGCGAGTTTGCCCGCCGCAACGAGGATCTCCGCCAGGCGGCCACCAACGCCAACACCTTTGCCAACATCCTGATGCCCATCATGGGCAACCTCTCCTACGTCAACTACGCCATGACCGCCGCGGTGGGCGCCTTTCTGGTGATCACCGGGGGGATGGACCTGGGGTCGGTGGCCTCTTTCTTGCAGTACACCCGCTCCTTCTCCCACCCCATCACCATGATTTCCCAGCAGTTCAACGTCATCCTCGCCGCCCTGGCCGGGGCCGAGCGGATCTTCGAGGTCATCGACGAGAAGCCCGAGGCCGACGACGGCTACGTGCAATTGGTTTTTGCCGAGGAGGGGCCGAACGGCGAGATCGTGGAGTGCGACCACCACACCGGCAAATGGGCCTGGAAGCACCCCCACGGCGACGGCACCCTGACCTACACCTGGCTGCGGGGGGACGTGCAGTTTGACGACGTGACCTTTGGCTACGACGAGAAAAAGACCGTCCTCAACCACGTGACCCTCTACGCCAACCCCGGGCAGAAGATCGCCTTTGTGGGCTCCACCGGCGCGGGCAAGACCACCATCACCAACCTCATCAACCGCTTTTACGACGTGCCCGACGGCAAGATCCGCTACGACGGCATCAACATCGGCAAAATCAAGAAGGCCGACCTCCGCCGCAGCCTGGCCATGGTGCTGCAGGACACCCACCTCTTCACCGGCACGGTGCGGGAGAACATCCGCTACGGCAACCTCCACGCCAGCGACGAGCAGGTGGAGGAGGCGGCCAAGCTGGCCAACGCCGACGGCTTCATCCGCCACCTGCCCCAGGGGTATGACACCATGCTCCACTCCGACGGGGCCAACCTCTCCCAGGGGCAGCGGCAGCTGCTGGCCATTGCCCGGGCGGCGGTGGCCAACCCGCCGGTGCTGATCCTCGACGAGGCCACCTCCTCCATCGACACCCGCACCGAGGCCCTGATCGAAAAGGGGATGGACCGGCTGATGCAGGGGCGCACCGTCTTTGTCATCGCCCACCGGCTCTCCACCGTCCGCAACTCCAACTGCATCATGGTGCTGGAGCACGGCGAGATCATCGAGCGGGGCAGCCACGACGAGCTGTTGGCCCAGAAGGGCAAGTACTACCAGCTCTACACCGGCCAGTTTGAGCTGGAGTAGAGGGAGACGGGCCCTGATTCAAACGGGGCCCTAAACCGGCGAAAACCCGGTGCGCAGGTCCGGCCTCTGCCCGAAGGGCATGTGGCGGCCGCGCACGGCGCCCCCCATTCATCTGTGGTCATGCTGCAGATGAACGGGGGGCGTTTTTGCGCCTGTGGGGCTCTTTCCCGGGCCGACGGTGCCCGCCTCTTGACGGAGGGGGAGCGCCCTCGCGGTATTCGGTGTCCCGGCAAGGGCGGGGGCACAGAGGAGGAGCTTTCTGTCTTCGATGAGGGCCCTCCACAGCCCAAAAGGGAGGTGGCCCCTCTCCATGGTTCAGGCCGCTGGAAGGCGTTGGGTACACCCCGCGCCAGCGGACCATCTTCCCGGGCGGCGGTGCACGGGGCGCGGGGAGACGCCGGGCCGTCTATCCCGGGAGGCAAGACCCACCCCCGTTTGCAGGCGAAAGGGTGGCCGGAGGGGGTCGCGCAGCCGGCACCCTGTCCGCCGTCGGACTCCCTCTTTCCCCAACCCGGCCCCCAGCCGACCGGCCCCGCTTTCCTTTTTCGGCCCACGGGTGTAGGATAGGGGGAGAAGCTGGCTCCGGCCATTGACGGCGGGGCGGCACCGAGAGGAAAGAGGGGGAGCGATTTTGAAGACCATTGCCATTGTCACCGGGGCCAGCGGCGGCCTCGGCCGCGCCTTTGTCGAGCAGTTGACGGAGAGGCCGCTGGACGAGATCTGGTGTGTCGCCCGAGACGGGGAGAAGCTGGCCGCCTTGAGGGCCCGCTGGGGGGAGCGGATCGTCCCCCTGTCCCTGGACCTGGCCGCGGTGGAGAGCGCCCAGGCGCTGGAGCGCCGGTTGCGGGAGCAGCGGTGCGCCGTCGCCTACCTGGTCAACAGCGCCGGCGTGGGGGAGGAGCTGGCCCCCACCGGCCGCTTTTCGCCGGAGCAGGCGGCCCGGCTGGTGGCCGTCAACTGCACGGCGGTGACCTCCCTCTGCGCAGTCTGCCTCCCCTTTATGGCGGCGGGGGGACACATCCTCAACATCGCCTCCCAGTCGGCCTTTCAGCCGGTGCCCTACCTCAACCTCTACGCCTCGTCCAAGGCCTTTGTCCGCAGCTATACCCGGGCGCTGCACGCGGAGATGCGGGGGACGGGGCTCACCGCCACCGCCGTCTGCCCCGGCTGGGTGGACACCGGGATGCTGGCCCGGGAGGTGGGGGGCGTGAAGGTGCGCTATCCCGGCCTGGTGCCCCCTGCCCCCGTGGCGCGAAAGGCCCTGAAAGACGCCGAGCGGGGCCGGGACCAGTCGGTCTGCACCCTCTATGTCAAGTGGATGCACCTGGTCGCCAAACTCCTCCCCCAAAGGGCGGTGATGTGGGGCTGGACCAAGTCGGTGCAGCGGTATCTGTGACCCCTGCTCCTCCGCCCCTGCCACCGCCCTCGTCCGGGCGGGGGGCCAACGGGGCAAATAAAAGGGGGCGGGCCCTCTCCCCTGTGGAGAAGGGCCCGCCCCCTTTTGCCGCCTGTGGGCCGCCTTTAGGCGCCCACCAGCTCCTTGGTCTCTTCCAGCGCGTAGGAGAGCTGGTCGGGGCAGGAGGTGCCGTTACGGCACTGGGTGCCCCGCAGCAGCTCGATCACGTCGTCCACCTTGCGGCCGACGCAGAGCTTGGACACCCCGGCGGTGTTGCCGGCGCAGCCGCCCACGAACTCCACGCTCTTGATGATCCCGTCCTCCACGTCGATGGTGATCTGACGGGAGCAAACGCCTTTGGGGATATAGGTGTGTTTCATTTTACAGTCTCTCCTTTTTGCCTTTCAGTATGATTTCCAGCTGGTCGCCGGCGGTGTTGCCGGTGCCCAGCGGGTTGTCCTTTTGGGGGGCGTGGCCGTGAAAGTCGGTCCCGCCGGTGACCAGCAGCCCGTATTCCGCCGCCAGTTGCCGCAGCCGGGCCTTGTCCGCCTCGGTGTTGCGGGGGTGGTCGATCTCCAGCCCGTCCACGGCCCCCTCCCGGCAGAGGGCCTCGGCCAGCGCCATGCTCCGGTAGACCGAGGGGTGGGCCAACACCACCCAGCCGCCGCTGCGGCGGGCGATCTCCAGCACCTCGTAGACGCTGGGGTAGTCGATGGGCTCAAAGCAGCTGCCGGTGCCGGGGTCAAAGAGCTGGTGGAAGAGGGGGCCGCCGTAGCGGGCGTCCTCGGCCACCCCCTTTTGCTGCAGGGCCTGCATCATGTGGGGTTTGTAAAGGCACTCACTGTCGTAGCTGCGGGCGAAGATCTCCTCCAGCGTCAGTTGGGGGTAGAGGGCGCAGAGCCGCCGGGCCATGACGAAGCCGGCCTTCATCCGCGCCCGCCGGGTCCGCTCGCAGAGGGCCTCGATCTCCGCGGTGTCCCGGGGCAGGTAGCACAGAACGTGCACGCTGCGGCCGTTGGCCGGGTCCCGGGCGGACAGCTCGATCCCCTTGATGATTTTCAGGCCGTATCCCGCCGCCAGCTCGGCAGCGTAGTCGTAGCCGTGAAAGGTCTCGTGGTCGGTGATGGCCAGGTGGTCAAGCCCTGCCTGGCGGGCCAGTTTCAGCAGTTGCGGGATTTCCATGGCCCCGTCGGAAAACCGGCTGTGGCAGTGCAGATCGGCGGACACGACGCCCCGCCCCCTCTCTTCGATATGGATTTCCCAAAAAGTATACGACAAAAGCCCAAAAAAGTCCAGAGGGGAGGGCGCGGCCGATTTTTCGCCCCCCTCCTTTGCCGCGGCAGGGAAAAATAGGTTTGGACAAACCCCGCCCCCTCCCGTATAATAGAAGGCAGATAAACGGGGCCGCCGCCCCGCAATACAAGCAGAAAGGGGGTCGCCCGCCGTGTACCAGCTCAACTACCAGTCCTACGCCCAGGCCGCCGCCGTCCCGCAGCGGGCGCTGCAGCTGATGGCCGCCGGCTGCCCGCAGGAGATGGCCCAGGTGTTCTGCCACATCCTCGCCGCCCAGCCCGCCACCATCGCCCCGCTGGAACTCTCCCAGCAGCTGGGGCTGAGCGTGCTGCAGGTGGACCGGGCGCTGGAGTGGTGGGCCAGCCAGGGGCTGCTGGTGCGCAGCGAGGCCCCGGCCCCCCAGGCCGAACCGGTCAAGACCGCCGCCATCGGCACCACCACCCGCCTCTCCCGGCAGGAGGTCAACGCCATTGCCGCCGACAGCGAAGAGGTGCAGTTTTTGTTGGGGGAGTGCCAGTCGGTCTTCGGCCGCCCCATCTCCCCCACCGAGGCCAACATGCTCGTCAGCCTCCACGCCCTGCACGGGCTGCCGGTGGCGGTGATCCTCATGCTGGTGGGCTACTGCCGCTCGGTGGGCCGCTGCAAGGTGGGCTATATCGAGCGCACCGGCATCGGCTGGCTGGAGAGCGGCATCGACACGGTGGAGAAGGCGGACGCCCACATCCAAAAGCTGCTGCGCAGCCGGGACGCGCAGGAGCGGGTGCGCAGCCTCTTCGGCATCCACGACCGGGTCCTCACCAAGAAGGAGGAGCAGTTTTGCTACACCTGGCTGGAGGAGTACGGCTTCCCCGACGAGGTGGTGAAGGCGGCCTATGAGATCTGCGTCGACCGCAAGGGCAAGGTGCTCTTCTCCTACATCCACTCCATCCTCAAGTCCTGGTACCTCAAGGGCTACCGCACCCTGGGGGAGGTGCAGGCCGAACAGCGGCCTACCGCCCCCGGCAACAGGGGGAAGGGGTTTGCCCCCTCCTTCGACGTCGCCGCCCTGGACCAGTCCCGCACCCGCCTGCCGACCGCCAAAAAGAGAGAGGGGGAATAGCCCATGGCCTATGAAAAAGCCGTCTACGACCGGGTCCACCAGCTCCTGTCCCAGCGCCGCCGCGCCGCCTTTGAGGAGCAGGCCCGCCGCCGGCGGGAGTGCTACGAGCGGTGCCCCCGCCTGGCCCAGGTGGACGGGGAGCTGCGCCGCACCGGGGCCGGGGTGGCCAAGGCCGTCATCTCCGCCGGCGCCGACCGGGGGGAACTGCTGGAGGGGCTGCGCCAGCGGGGGGCCGCCCTCGCCGAGGAGAAGGCCCGCCTCCTGCGGGAAAACGGCTGGCCGGAGGACTACCTCAAGCCCCCCTTCACCTGCCCCGACTGCCAGGACACCGGCGTGGTGGGCAACCGCCGCTGCCATTGCTACGGCGCCCTTTTGCGCCAGGTGGAGGCCGAGCGCATCAACCGCCAGTCGGGGCTGCGGCTGTGCTCCTTCGACAGTTTTGACCTGCGCTATTACAGCAGGGAGGGCCGCCCCGGCGACACCCCCTTTGAGGTGATGGGGGAGGTGCTGGCCTACTGCAAGGACTACGCCGCCCACTTTGGTCTGCACAGCCCCAACCTGCTGATGATGGGGGCCACCGGGCTGGGCAAGACCCACCTCTCCCTAGCCATTGCCAGCCAGGTCATCCAGAGGGGATTTTCCGTCCTCTACGGCAGCTTCGGCAACTTTGTCGCCATTCTGGAAAGAGAGAAGTTCGGCGCCGACCGGCAGGGGGACACCCTGGCCTCCCTGCTGGGCTGCGACCTGCTCATCCTCGACGACCTGGGTAGCGAGTTCTCCACCCCCTTTGCCGTCTCCACCCTCTACACCCTGGTCAACACCCGGCTCTCCGCCGGGCGGCCCACCATCGTCAACACCAACCTCACCTTTGCCGAGATCTCTCAAGCCTACACCGACCGCATCACCTCCCGCCTGGCGGGCTCCTACGTGGACGTCCGCTTTGTGGGCAGCGACGTGCGGCTGGCCATGAAAAACGTCCTTTAAAGGCCGTGGATAGGGCCGCCTTTTCCCCAGCGGGAGAGGGCGGCCCCCGCTGCAAAAGGAGGGACCCACCATGAAGAGAAGTTTCTGGAAAGGGGCGGCGGCCGCCCTGCTGACCTGCGCGCTGCTGCTGAGCGGCTGCGGCGGCCCCCCGGCGAAGGAGGGCGCCCTTCCACTGGACGCGGGGGGCGATCGCCAAAACCTGCCGCTGGGGAAGCCGGTGACCGGCCCCGTCCCGGTGGTCATCGACTGCGACCCCGGGACCGACGACGCCTATGCCCTGGCCCTGGCCGCCAGCTGTGAGCAGCTTGACATCCGCGCTGTCTGCGCGGTGCAGGGCAACGCCCCCCTCGCCCACACCGGCCCCAACGCCCTGGCCCTCTGCGCCTACCTGGGGATCGACTGCCCGGTCTCCCAGGGGGCGGCGGCCCCCCTCTCGAGGGAGGCGGTCACCGCCGAGTACGCCCACGGCAGCAACGGCCTGGGCGGGGTCAAGCTGCCCGACCCCGGCAGGGCGTTTGACAGCCTGCCCGCCTGGGACCGGCTCTACCAGGAGGCGGTGGCCGCCGGGGGAGAGCTGCAGGTCATCGCTCTGGGCCCCCTCACCAACGTCGCCACCGCCCTGCAAAAATACCCCGACCTGCCCCAGTACCTGGCGAAGATCACCGTCATGGGCAGCAGCCTCAGCGGGGGCAACATCACCGCCCAGGCCGAGTTCAACGTGTACAGCGATCCCGAGGCCTGGCAGGTGGTGCTGGCCAGCGGCGTCCCCCTCACCGTCGTGGGGCTCGACGTCACCACAAAGACCTATTTGAGCCAGGACAACTTGGCGGTCCTCCTGGAAAAGGAGGGCCGCGCCTCCGCCCTGCTAAAGGGGATCGCCGATTACGCCGCCACCCGGAGCAGCCAGTCCGGCCTCACCCTCAACGATGCCCTGGCCGTGGCCAGCGTGGTCAACCCGCCGGTGGTCACCACCCAGGCGGCCGACCTGCGGGTGCAGGCCAGACCGGGATCCGGAGTCGACGGAAAGACCACCGCCACCAACCCCAAGAAGGGGGAGGGGGGCAACTGCCAGCTGGCCCTGAGGGTGGACAACGCCCTCTTTCAGGCCATGCTCCTGCGAATGATGGACTTTTATGCCGCCGGTTGAGCGGCGGCGCCCCCTGCGGCCTGTCCGGCGGACAGGCCGCTTTTTTTGGCGGAGAGGGGGGCGGGCGGTGACAAACGGCCCCCCGCATCCGTATCCATTGGTGAGAGGAGGCGGTGCGCGATGAAGGAGCGGTGGGCGGAGGTCTATGTCCCTCAGGGGATGCCTGCGGGGGAGCGGGTGACGGCCGTCCGCTTCTGGGGGCTGTGCGTCACCTGCGGGCGGGACGACGGCGAGGACTTCATCGCCCTGCCCGCCCTGGAGGAGGGGCAGCGCCGCGCCCTCGACATCCCCTTTGCGGTGGAGGGGGTGCCCTTCCGCCTCACCCAGATGTACCGCCGGGGTGAAGAGGTGACGGTGCAGTTTCAGCAGGAACTGTTTGAGGGGGGCGAGCTGAAGGAGGCCTGCGCCGCGGACCTGACCGGCCAGAAGGCCGCCTTCCAGGAACTGTTTGACGGCAGCCCCCTGTCCAGCGAGGAGCTGTTTCCCTGGCGGTGCGCCCTCTTTGACCGCGACAGAGGCAGCGCCTCCTTCCCCGCACAGGGGGAGGGGCCGGTCCGCTTTTATCTCTTCTCGGCGACCCTGAAGCGCTCGGGCAGCTTTGCCGCCCGGTTTCCCTGACGGCGGCCGCACAGAAGAAAAGCCCGGCGCGCAGCTCTCGCTGTGCGCCGGGCCTTTTTCAAGCGACTAAACCATAAGCCGGGTTCTGTCATGTGTGACGATCTATCTCGACTGCGCGTCGCCGCGCAGCTCTAGCCACCTTGTCGAGGACGGGTCGGGCGCCCATCTGCCCTCTGTGCGGTGTTGCTCCGGGTAGGGTTTACAGAGCCGCACAGTCTCCTGTGCGCTGGTGAGCTCTTACCTCGCCTTTCCATCCTTACCGGGGGGACCCCGGCGGTTTCTTTCTGTTGCACTTTCCCTAAAGTCGCCTTCGGCTGCCGTTAGCAGTTACCCTTGCCCGATGGAGCCCGGACTTTCCTCACGCGGGCCCTTTCGAGCCTCGCGCGCCGCCACATGGTCTACTCGCTGGAAAACAGAGATCAGTTGCTCAGGGGGACGCCGTTGGCGTCGGTGCCGATGGAGCCGGTGAGGATCAAGATCCCCTCGATAAAGCCCCAGAGGCTGGCGATGCCGCAGCTGCACAGGGTCAAAACCAACTGCAAGACCGCCTTGCCGGTGTAGCCCAGGTAGAAGTTGTGGGCGCCGAAACCGCCCAGGAGGATGCCCAGCACCCCGGCCGCCACCTTGGACTTTTGGGGGTAACCCGGCACGTACTGGCGCGCCCCGCAGTAGGGGCAGACGGCGGTGCCTGCGGGCAGGAAGTTGTTGCAGGTGCTGCAGTAGTGCCCCTGGCCGCCCTGCTGCTGGTAATACCCCTGGCCCTGCTGCTGGTAGGACTGCTGATAGGGCTGCCCCTGTTGCTGGTACCCGCCGGCTTGCTGCTGTGCCCCGGCCCCCTGGCCGGGGTCTTTGGCACAGCCGCAGACCGGGCAGAAGGTGGCGTCGTCGGGGAGGTATGCGCCGCACTGTTTACAGGTCATAGCGATGTTCCTTTCGCGCGCGGGCCTTGCCGCCCGCCGTTGTGTCGTTTGCAGTTGTCACGCTGTTTCGAGCGTGTCTATTATAGCAGGAGTTCGGCCCGTTCGCAAGCCAAACCGCCACTTTGCAATTTGGGGTGCCCGGTCCTTGCAATTTTTCACAAAGCAAAGCCGGTTTGCCGCCCAGTGAACTATAAAATGCTCTGAAAGTGGCGGCGATTGGCGGCTTTCTCGCAAAAATAGTTGCATTGGCGGGGTTTCCCGCAGTACAATAACTCCATACTGTACCGATATAAAGTATGAAAGCACACCCTGCGGGGAGAAGAAGGAGGAAATGAGTATGTCCTTTCAAAGCGAGTACCTCACCACAGTCTACGACGCCGTCTGCAAGAGAAATGCCGGGGAGCCGGAATTTTTGCAGGCCGTGCGCGAGGTGTTGGAGTCCCTGGAGCCGGTGATCCAGGCCCGGCCGGAAATCGAGAAGTGGGGCGTGATCGAGCGGATGGTCGAGCCCGAGCGGATGATCGTCTTTCGCGTCCCCTGGGTGGACGACGGCGGCAGGGTGCGGGTCAACCGGGGCTTTCGGGTCCAGTTCAACTCGGCCATCGGCCCCTACAAGGGCGGCCTGCGGCTGCACCCCACCGTCAACGCCTCGGTCATCAAGTTCCTGGGCTTTGAGCAGGTGTTCAAAAACAGCCTGACCGGGCTGCCCATGGGCGGCGGCAAGGGCGGCTCCGACTTTGACCCCAAGGGCAAGTCCGACCTGGAGATCATGCGCTTTTGCCAGAGCTTTATGACCGAGCTCTACCGCCACATCGGCCCCGACACCGACGTGCCCGCCGGGGACATCGGCGTGGGCGCGCGGGAGGTGGGCTACCTCTTCGGCCAGTACAAGCGGCTGAAAAACGAGTTCACCGGCGTCCTCACCGGCAAGGGCCTCACCTACGGGGGCAGCCTGGTGCGCACCGAGGCCACCGGCTACGGCCTGTGCTACTTCACCCAGGAGATGCTCGCCAAGATGAAGGGCGACTCCTTCGCCGGGAAGACGGTGGTCATCTCCGGCTCGGGCAACGTGGCCATCTACGCCGCCCAGAAGGCCACCGAGCTGGGGGCCAAGGTCATCGCCCTCTCCGACTCCGCCGGCTACATCGTCGACGAGCGGGGCATCGACCTGGCGGTCATCAAGCAGATCAAAGAGGTGGAGCGCGGGCGCATCCGCGAGTACGCCGCCCGGGTCTCCGGCGCCACCTACACCGAGGGCAGCCGCGGCATCTGGAACACCCCCTGCGACATCGCCCTCCCCTGTGCCACCCAGAACGAGCTGGACGCCGACGGCGCGGCCGCCCTCATCAAAAACGGGGTGATGGCCGTGGCCGAGGGGGCCAACATGCCCTCCACCCCCGAGGCCGTCGAGGCCTTCCTGCAGGCGGGGGTCCTCTTTGGGCCCGCCAAGGCCGCCAACGCCGGCGGGGTGGCCACCTCCGGGCTGGAGATGAGCCAGAACTCCATGCGCTACAGCTGGAGCGCCGAAGAAGTGGACCAGAAGCTGCAGGGTATCATGGTGGGCATCTTCCACAGCGCCTACGAGGCCGCCGAGAAGTACGGCCGCCGGGGCAACCTGGTGGTGGGGGCCAACATCGCCGGCTTCACCAAGGTCTGCGACGCCATGCTGGCCCAGGGGGTCGCCTACTAGGGCGTCTCTCCCGCCCGGCGGGCGATTGACAACCGCCCCCCGCGTGTTACAATGGAAAAAAGCCATGAAAAAAGGAGAGAGTACCATGACCGAAATCAAATTCGAGCGGGCCGCCGCCCTCAAAGCCAAACCCCAGGACGAGAGCAAGCTGGGCTTCGGCTCGATTTTCACCGACTACATGTTCGTGATGGAGTACACCGAGGGCCGGGGCTGGCACGACCCGGTCATCAAGCCCTACGGCCCCCTGCCGCTGGACCCGGCCGCCATGTGCCTGCACTACGGGCAGGAGGTCTTTGAGGGGATGAAGGCCTACCGCGCCGCCGACGGCCGCATCCTCCTCTTCCGCCCGGAGGAGAACTTCAAGCGGCTCAACACCTCCTGCGAGCGGCTGTGCATCCCCAAAGTGGACGAGGCCTTCTGCCTGAAGGCCCTGGAGCAGTTGGTGGAGATCGAGCGCGACTGGGTGCCCCACATCCCCGACGCCTCCCTCTACATCCGCCCCTTCATCATCGCCACCGAGGGCAAGCTGGGGGTGCACGCCTCGAACAGCTACTACTACGTGGTGGTCCTCTCTCCCTCCGGCCCCTACTACGCCGCCGGGCTCGACCCGGTCAAGATCTACGTCGAAAAGTCCTACGTCCGCGCCGTGCGGGGCGGGATGGGCTTTGCCAAGACCGGCGGCAACTACGCCGCCAGCCTCAAGGCGCAGGAGGAGGCGTCTGAGCAGAAGTACGCCCAGGTCCTCTGGCTCGACGGGGTCGAGCGGCGCTACATCGAAGAGGTGGGCGCCATGAACATCTTCTTCGTCATCGGCGACGAGGTGGTGACCCCCGCCCTGCAGGGAAGCATCCTCCCCGGCATCACCCGCAAGTCCGCCCTGGAGCTGATGGCCAGCTGGGGGCTGACCGTCAGCGAGCGCCGCCTGGCCATCGACGAGGTGGCCGAGGCCTACGACAAGGGCCTGCTCAAGGAGTGCTTCGGCACCGGCACCGCCGCCGTGGTCTCCCCGGTGGGCGAGCTCAAGTGGGGCGACAAGGTGATGGAGATCGGCGGCGGCCAGATCGGCCCCGTCTCCCAGCGCCTCTACGACACCCTCACCGGCATTCAGTGGGGCAAGGTCGAGGGCCCCGCCGGCTGGTCGGTGGAAGTCTGCAAGTAAGCGGGTTAACAGCCCAAGAGATCCCCTGTGCCCGGGCGCACAGGAGAGGCCCCGGCCACCCGCGCCGGGGCCTCTCTTTTGCCGCGGCGGGGGGCGAAGGGCGAAACGAAAAAAGAGAAAGGGGAACTGCAGCGTGAAAGAACTGACCCTCTCCTCCCCCTGTTTTGAAGAGGGGGGGCTCATCCCCATCGAGTGCACCGGCTACGGGGCGGACCGCTCCCCCGAGCTGGCCCTGAGCGGGCTCTGCAAGGAGGCGGTCACCCTCGCCCTGCTGATGGACGACCTGGACCACCCCATCCCGGCCTACAACCACTGGGTGGTCTGGAACATCCCGCCCGTCATCCTCCTCCTCGGCGGCCTGCCCGGGGGCGATCCGACGGGTCCCCTGGGCCTGGCGGTGCAGGGGGTGGGCTACGGCAAAAATCGGTACCGGGGACCCAAGCCCCCCTTTCACTGGTCCCACCGCTACCGCTTCCAGGTCTTTGCCCTCGACTGCCGGCTGAAGCTGCACCCCACTTCGCGGAAAAAGCAGCTGCTGAAGGCCATCCAGGGCCACGTGTTGCAGGAGGCGACCCTTACCGGGCACTTTCGCTGATTTCCATTTGAATGGGGAAGAAAAACAGGGGACCGCTGTCGGCGGTCCCCTGTTTTGTCCGTCAGCGGCGATTTTTCCGCCGCAGGAGCCGGTCCAGCAGCAACCCGTACCCCAGATAGCTCAGCACAAAGAGCAGGTAGTAGGGCAGCCACCGCGCCAGCGCCTGCCAGCGGGTGAGGGAGACCCCGCTGGAGAGGGGGGAGAGCACCCCCGGCGCCAGCCAGTGCAGCAGGGCGGTGAGGGGCAGGTTGGCCAGGGGCAGCAGGTTTTGCCAGCGGGAGGAGGACAGGGCGCACTCCCTCGCCAACACCAGCAGAATGCCGATCGCCGGAAACCAGAGCCCACAGCGGGCATACCATTTCTTCACTGTCCTTCCCCCTTCCATATCACCCGGCGGTCGTCCCCTCGCCCCGCTCCCAGCCGATCCAGGGGGCGCGGGAGAAGGGCTCCTCCCCCATCTGCCGCCCCTTTTGGTACTGCAGGGGGGTCACCCCGAAGCGGCGGCGGAAGGCGGCGCAGAAGGCCCGGTAGTCGGCAAAGCCAGCCGCCAGGGCCAGGTCCAGCAGTCCGCCCTCCCAGCCGTCCAGCTGTCCCAGGGCCCAGTCCAGCCGCAGGGACTGGAGGTGGGCCTTGAAGCCGGTGCCCAGGCAGCGCCGGAACAGCCGCGACAGGTGGGTCGCCGAGAGCCCCAGCGCCGCCGCCGTCCCCTCCAGGCTCACCGGCTCCCGAAAGTGCCCGGCCAGAAAGTCCAGGGCCTGGCGGCAGCGCTCCCACTGGCGAACGCTCCCCTCCCCCGGGGGGGCGTCCGCCGTCCGGCAGTCGCGCAGCAGGCAGTGCAGCAGCTCGCAAAACCGGGCGTTGAGCAGCAGGTGCCCCAGGGGGTCGCCCGCCGCGGCCTTCCACTGGGCGAGCAGGGCGGCCATCGCCCCGGCCAGGGCGGGGTTTTCCACCGGCCCCCGCAGGAAGCCGGTCCGGTCGAACCCGGCGTCGTTTTGCCGCAGCAGGGCCGGGGTGAAAAAGACCGAGATCCCCTCGGGCGCGTCCGTCTTGTGGGGGGTCAGGCTGTGCACCTCGCCCCCGGGCACAAGGGCCACCGCCCCCGCCGGCAGGGAGAAGCTCTCCCCCTTGAGCACCAGCTCCACCGGGGTGGAGAGGTAGCAGTTGACCTCCAGCTCGGGGTGCCAGTGGGCGGGGACCGGGTGGATGCCCGTCTCCCCGTGGATGTAGAGATTGCCCAGCAGCCGCCCGGTGGGCCGCATCTGCTCCCAGATCGCCTCCGTCATCTCGCATCCTCCTCTCCTCCCTCTCAGGGTAGCCGATTGGCCCCGAAACTGCAACGGAAAAACGCAAGTTTTGCCTATTTTTTTTAGGGAATGGGAAGGAAAGTCCCCCTCCCGCTGCGGTACAATGCAGTCAGAGACAGCCGTCCACCCGCTGTGGGGTGCGGCGGCCAAGAAAAAGGGAGGGCAAAGAATGCACCAAATCGAAGAGATCCTGCAGAAGATGACCCTGGCGGAGAAGGCCCGCCTCTGCACCGGCGCCACCCACTGGAAGACGGTGGCCATGCCCCAGTACGGGGTGCCCAGCCTGGTGATGGCCGACGGCACCAGCGGCCTGCGGCTGCAGCAGGGGAGCGAGGACAAGGAGGAAAACGACCTCTACGAAAACGTGATGTTTTTCTCCTTTGACAGCGAAGAGGCCCTGGCCCGCACCATCCCCAGCACCTGCTACCCGGCGGGCTCGGCCCTGGCCTGCTCCTGGAACCCCGAGCTGGCCCGGGAGGTGGGCGCCGCCATCGCCGAGGAGTGCAAGGCCCAGGGGGTGGGGATGCTCCTGGGCCCGGGGATGAACCTGCGCCGCCACCCCCTGGCCGGCCGCGGGTTCGAGTACTATTCCGAGGACCCGGCCCTCTCGGGGGAGATGGCCGCCGGGATGGTGGAGGGGATCCAGAGCGGCGGGGTGGCCGCCTGCATCAAGCACTTTGCCTGCAACAACGCCGACTACAAGCGCACCTGGATCGACTCGGTGGTGGAGCCCCGCGCCCTGCACGAGATCTACCTCGCCGGCTTCGAGCGGGCGGTGCGAAAGGCCCGCCCCTGCGCGGTGATGGGGGCCTACAACAAGGTCAACGGGGTGCAGGCCTGCGAGAGCGAGGAGCTGCTCACCCACATCTTGAGAGAGCAGTGGGGCTTTGACGGCCTGGTGATGAGCGACTGGGTGGCGGTCAAAAACTCCAAGGAGGCCTTTCGGGCCGGGCTCAACTTTCAGATGCCCCCCAGCAAGAGCTGCGTCGACGCCCTGGTCGCCGGGGTGGAGGACGGCAGCATCCCCGCCGAGCGACTGGACGAGAGCTGCCGGCAGATCCTCAAGCTGGTGCTGCACTACAGCAAAGAGGGGAAGGAGCGCCCCCAAATCGACTGGCAGGCCCACCACCAACTGGCCCGCAAGGCGGCCGCCCAGTGCGCCGTGCTGCTGAAAAACGACGGGGTCCTCCCCCTGGGCCCGGGGATGAAAAAGGTGGCGGTGCTGGGCAACCTGGCCAAAAAGCCCCAGTTCAACGGCACCGGATGCGCCGCCATCAACGCCCGCTGCCCCGACATCCCCTTTGACGAGCTGGCCGCCCTGGCCGCCCCCGGCTGCCAGCTGCAGTTTGCCCCCGGCTACACCGCCGACTACCGGACCGACCCCGCCCTGCTGGCCGAGGCGGCCAAGGTGGCGGCCGAGGCCGAGGTGGCCCTGGTCTTTGCCGGCGCCTTCCTCCCCCCCGAGGACGACGACTTCAACCGCAAGACCATGGCCCTGGAACCCGCCACCGAGGCCCTTGTCGAGGCGGTGGCCGCGGTGCAGCCCAACACGGTGGTGCTGCTCTACAACGGCGAGTCGGTGGCCATGCCCTGGATCGACCGGGTGGCCGGGGTGCTGGACCTCTGGTTCTCCGGCGAGGGCAGCGGCCGCGCCGCCGCCGAGATCGTCTGGGGGCTGCAAAACCCCAGCGGCCGGCTGCCGGTGACCCTGCCCAAGCGGCTGGAGGACACCCCGGCCTACCTCAACTTCCCCGGCGCGGGGGACAGCCACTTCTACTGCGAGGGCATCTACGCCGGCTACCGCTACTACGACAAAAAGCGGGTGGAGCCCCTCTACCCCTTCGGCTACGGCCTCTCCTACACCGATTTTGCCTACAGCGAGCCCCGGCTCTCCACCCGGGAGCTGGCGCTGCCCGGCCGGGTCTGCTTCTCCTGCCAGGTGGAGAACACCGGCTCCATGGCCGGGGCCGAGGTGGTGCAGCTCTACCTGCGCGACCGCTGCTCCAAGCTGCCCCGCCCCGAGCGGGAGCTGAAGACCTTCTGCCGGGTGGAGCTGGCCCCCGGGGAGAAAAAGCGGGTGGAGCTCTGGCTGGACAGCCGGGACTTCTGCTACTATGACCCGGCCTGCGGCTGGGTGGCCGACAGCGGCGAATATTTGCTGCAGGTGGGCCCCCACTCCCGGGACATCCGCCTGGAGGAGCGGCTGCAGCTTGTCAGCGACCGGGCGGCCCCCTTCATCATGACCACCGACACCCACTACACCGACTTGCTGGAAAACCCCACCGCCCGCCGGGTCTTTTACGACTACCTGGTGGAGAAGGGGCTGCTGTTGCCCGAACAGATCGGCCCCGCCCTGGACGAGCACTTCAAGGTCATCTTCTGGGGGATGGCCCAGCACCTGGACGGCGCCACCGGCGACCGCTTCACCCCGGCCATGGCCGAGGAGCTGACGGAAAAGATCAACGCCGCCCTGGCCGCCGAGAGGTAGGCCAAAAGGACCCCCGCGAGGGCAGATATGCAGTCTTGCCAAACCGCGTCAACGCCGCCGCCCGGCCATTCGGGCGGCGGCGTTTTGCTTTTTTCGGCCGGATGCGCTATACTGATTTTTGTTTTGCGCCGCGCGCAGAGAGGGGAGGGGAGAGCGGTGCGCCGATTTGTCTACCCCATCGGCCCGGCGGAGGCCGGGCGGACGGTCAAGTCCCTTTTAAAGGGAAAGGGGTATTCCAGCCGGGCCCTGACCCGCCTGAAAAAGGACCCCCTGGGGCTGCTGCGAAACGGGGCGCACGTCCGCACCGTGGACCTGCTGGCCGAGGGGGACAGGCTGGAAGTCACCCTGCGGGAGGAGGAGAACACCTACGCCCGCTGCGACACCCTGGTCCCCATCCTCTGGGAGGACGAGGACTTCGTCGCCTTCGACAAGCCGGCGGGGATGCCCTGCCACACCTCCTGGGCCCACCCGGCCGACACCCTGGCCAACGTCTTTGCCGCCCACTGCGACCGGCTGGGAGTGCAGGCCCCCTTTCGGGTGCTGGGGCGGCTGGACCAGGACACCACCGGCTGCGTGCTGGTGGCGAAAAACCAGCTGGCGGCCTCCCTGCTGGTGGCCCGCCCGGCCTGGGTGAAAAAGGTCTACCTGGCGGCGGTGTCCGGCGCCCCCCAGCCCCCTGCGGGGAGGGTGGACGCCCCCATCGCCCGGGCGGGGGAGGACAGCGGCCTGCGCCGGGTGGACCCGGCCGGGCAGCGGGCGGTGACGAACTACCGCACCCTGCGCCCCCTGCCCGGCGGGCGCAGCCTGCTGGCCTTTTCCCTGGAGACCGGGCGCACCCACCAGATCCGGGTGCACATGGCCCACCTGGGCCACCCCCTGCTGGGCGACGCCCTCTACGGCGGGGACTGCGCCGCCCTCTCCCGGCAGGCCCTGCACTGCGCAGGGCTGGCCTTTTTCCACCCGGAGAGGGGGGAGTGGGTGCGGCTGTTTGCCCCCCTGCCGGCGGACATGGCCGCCCTCTGCGGCCCGGTGGGGGAGGAAACCCTCCCCTTTTGGCGGCAGGAAGTCCCGGAATAGGGGAAAAATGGGCTTCTTTGCAGGGGGAAATCACAAAAAGTTACAGAGTTTGTAACTTTTCAAAAGGCGAAAAAACCGCATGGCAAAGCCGTTTTTGCCATTTTTGATTCGCTGGAAGATACTTGAAATCGGGGAAAAGGGGTTGAAATCTTACAGCACAGAGGTATAATAGTAACCAAGTTGTAACCTTTCTGTAAGATTTGCAACCACTACAGCGAGTAAGGAGTGATTGGATGTCGCATCTGTCTGGCGGCCTGTTTGGCAAGAAGCGTTCCGTTGGCGAGCAGGACCACAGCGGGGGCACCGGGAAAGAGAAGAGAGATTGGAAGCGCACCTGTCGATACATCCTCCAAAGGGTTGACCGCTACGGCTGCTATGTCGGCACCGTGGCCATACACCGGTGGGCCCGGTTCACCAAGGTGATGAAGAAGTTCTTCACCTCCCTGGGGATCGCCCTCCGCCGCCTCCCCCACAACATCCGCAAGAGCTTCGCCCTCTTTTTGGTCTGGGCGAAAAAGCATATCGCCTACCCCCTGGAGCGGGCCTTTCACCACGTGGTGCAGGGCGCCAAAGAGGTGCACCGGGCCCACAAGGACCCCAACCGCTCCGGCCGCGAACAGCTGGGCCACTGGTATGGGCGCACCAAACCCACCCTCTTTAAGGTGCTCAACTACCTGATGCCGGTGGCGGCCCTGGGGGTCAGCGCCGCGGTCATCGCCCTCATCCTCAACTTCAACTTTGTCCTCAAGGTCGAGTACAACGACCAGGTGGTGGGCTACGTGGACAGCGAGACCACCTTCAACGAGGCCAAAAAGGTGGTCAACGACCGCATCGCCATCAAGGACGAGGAGGGGAGCGAGTTCATCAAGAGTCCCACCTACTCCATCGCCGTGGTCCCCAAGGCCGAGGTGGTCACCACCGAGGCCCTGGCCGACACCCTGATCGCCTCCTCCGGCGAGGAGATCACCGAGGCCGCCGGCCTCTATGTGGACGGGACGCTGCAGGGCGCCGTGGTGGACGCCACCGCCCTGCAGGCCGAGTTGGCGGCCATCAAGGCCCCCTACGTGGAGGAGTACCCCGAGGGCACCGTCGACTTCTCCAAGTCGGTGGAGATCAAGACCGGCCTCTACCCCAACGAGACGGTCAAGAGCGACGAGGAGATCATCGCCCTGCTCCACTCGGAGGAGCAGGCGGAAAAGACCTACACCGCCGAGTCGGGGGACACCCCCATCGGCATCGCCGCCAAGAACAACGTCACCCTCTCGGAGCTGGTGGCCCTCAACCCCACCATTGAAGACAGCCTCTACGCCGGCACCCCGGTGCGGGTGCAGCGCTCGGTCCCCTACCTGCAGGTGAAGGTGGTGCGGGAGATCACCTACGAGGAGTCCATCCCCTACGAGACCGAGACCAGCGAGACCAACAGCTACAACAAGGGCTACGAGAAGGTCGTGGTCCAGGGCCAGGAGGGGGTCAAGGAGATCACCGCCAAGCAGACCCTCATCGGCGGCGAGGAGACCGACAAGGAGATCCTCGCGGCCAAGGTCATCTCCGAGCCGGTGACCGAGAAAAAGGTGGTGGGCACCAACGTCCCCGCCCCCTCCTACTCGGGCAGCACCCAGACCTATAACGGCAGCGGCCCCACCGGCAGCGGCTCCCTGCGGTGGCCGGTGGCCGGCGGCTATGTCAGCTGCGGCTACTGGGGCTACTACGGCCACACCGGCATGGACATCGCCGCCCCCAGCGGCACCGCCATCTACGCCGCGGACGACGGGGTGGTCTCCAAGGTCAGCACCAGCGGGCCCTACGGCTACCACATCATCATCAACCACGGCAACGGGATGCAGACCCTCTACGCCCACTGCAGCGCCCTCTACGTGTCGGCCGGCCAGTCGGTCTCCCGCGGGCAGAAGATCGCCGCCGTGGGCCGCACCGGCAACGCCACCGGCAACCACTGCCACTTCGAGGTGCGCGTCGGCGGCTCGGCCAGGAACCCGGCCAGCTACGTCTAAGCGCCCGATCGCCTTTTCCCCAGCGGGGCAGCTCAAAAGAGCTGCCCCGCTTTTTTTGCAGGGGCGGTTGTCCTTGTAAGGGGGGCGGAGGGGATGGTATAGTGGGAGACAGAAACGGCCGCCGGCGCGCCCGGCGGGAAAAGGAGAGGGTCGACCGATGTACGAGCTGTCCGCGCGGGCTTTTCGCGGCGACATGATGGATGCCATGGCCGCCGACCGCAACTTTTTTCACGCCCACCCGGAGCTGGGCTTTGACCTGCAGGAGGGGTGCGATCACATCCGCCGCCAGCTGGAGCACGAGGGCTACGCCCCCAAAGAGATCTGCCCCTGCGCCCTGGTGGCCACTGTGGGCAGCGGCCGGGGGAAGACCATCCTCCTGCGGGCCGACTACGACGCCCTGCCGGTGGACGAGCCCGCCGGGCACCCCGCCCGCTCCCAGAACCCGGGGGCGGCCCACACCTGCGGGCACGACGCCCACGCCGCCATGCTGCTGGGGGCCGCCCGCCTCCTCAAGCGGGTGGAGGACCAGATCGAGGGGACGGTGAAGCTGGTCTTTCAGCCCAACGAGGAGGGGGTGGACAAGAGCTGCCCCGGCGCCAAGGCCATTGTGGACGCCGGGGTGCTGGAGGACCCCCCGGTGGACGCGGTCCTGGCCCTGCACGCCCTGGCGCCCTATCCCCTGGGGGCGGTCTGCGCCCACCCGGGGCGGGTGCTCACCTCCACCGACAGCTTCCACATCACCGTCAACGGCCTGGGGGGCCACGGGGCCATGCCCCACAACTGCGCCGACCCCATCGCCGTGGCCGTCCGCCTCTACCAGGCCCTGGAGGAGCTGGTGGCCCGGGAGACGCCCCCCTCCGCCACGGCGGTGCTCACCGTCGGCGGCATCCGCGCCGGGGGGCCGGGGGGGATCATCCCCTCCAGCTGCGAGATGTGGGGCACCCTGCGGGCCTACGACCCGGACCTGCGCACCCACCTGCTGCGGCGGATGGAGGAGCTGTGCTGGAAGCTGCCGCCCCTCTACCGGGCCACCGCCTCCATCGAGCAGCAGCTGAAACTGGGCTCCATCCACACCGACAGCGCCCTTTTGGCCGAACTGGCCCCCTTTGTGCGGGAGATCGTCCGCCCCGAGAAGATGGACCTGGCAGCCGGCCCGGTGATGCCGTCGGAGGACTTCTCCTTTCTCTCCAACCGGGTGCCCACCGCCCACCTCTACCTGGGCTTTGGCGAACCGGGGGACGGCGGGGCGGACGGGGCCGAGAAGTCCGCCCTCTTCCTGCGCGACCGGGCCCTGCCCACCGGGGCGGCCCTCTACGCCAACTGCGCCCTGGAATGGCTGCACAAAAACCGCCTGCCGGGCTGACAAAATTCCCCTCTCCCAACCCCCGCCGACCGGAATCTGGAAAATTTTTTGGGGCATTCTACTAGGGAGCCCCCGCCCGGGAAGAGCCGCCGAAAAATGCGCCGCACTCTCTTTTCAACAAACGGCAAAGATGGTATACTATAATTTGATTTACCGGGAAGGGCCTTTGCGCCCTTTTTCGGGACGTCACCGGCTTTTGCCGACCCAACAGACACAGCAGGCCGCCCGGCGGCCAGAGCAGAAACGACTGCAGAAGCATACCAGAGGGGCTGTCCCGCCCGGGCGGGCGAAGGGCGGCCGCCTCTTTTCGGCCACCGCGCCCACCCCCTTCGGGGCCCTTGGCGCGGGTTTGGGAGGCGGGCATCTGCCCGCAGATAAAGGGAGAGAGTTTGGATTTGGAAAAGATCGTTATTCGGGGCGGAAAGCCCCTCATGGGGGATGTGAACATCAGCGGCGCCAAGAACGCGGCGGTGGCCATCCTGCCCGGGGTGGTGCTGGCCGAGGGGCCCTGCATCATTGAAAACGTGCCCGCCATCAGCGACATCGCCACCACCGTGGCCATCTTGCAGTCCATGGGGGCCACCGTCACCCCCATCACCAAAAACACCCTGCAGATCGACCCCACCACCATCAACTGCACCGACGTGCCCCACGAGCTGACCAAGTACATGCGGGGCTCTTACTACTTCATCGGCTCGATTTTGGGCCGGTACGGCGAGGCGCGGGTCGCCCTGCCGGGGGGCTGCAACTTTGGGGTGCGCCCCATCGACCAGCACCTCAAGGGGCTGGAGGCACTGGGCGCCCAGGCCACCATCAACGACGACGTGATCCACGTCAAGGCCGACCGGCTCATCGGCGCCCACGTCTACTTCGACATCGTCTCGGTGGGGGCCACCATCAACGTGATGCTGGCCGCCGTCAAGGCCCAGGGGGTCACCATCCTGGAAAACGTGGCCAAGGAGCCCCACATCGTGGACCTGGCCAACTTCTTGAACTCCATGGGGGCCGACATCCGCGGCGCCGGGACCGACGTCATCAAGATCCACGGGGTGGAGCACCTGGGCCAGACCGAGTACGGCATCATCCCCGACCAGATCGAGGCGGGCACCTACATGGTGGCCGCCGCCGCCACCGGCGGCGACGTGCTGGTGAGCGGGGTGATCCCCAAGCACCTGGAATCCATCACCGCCACCCTGCAAAAGGCCGGGGTGCAGGTGACCGAGTACGACGAGGCGGTGCGGGTCAAGAGAGAGGGCCCGGTCTGCAAGTGCAACGTCAAGACCCTGCCCCACCCGGGCTTCCCCACCGACATGCAGCCCCAGATCACCGCCCTGCTCTCGGTGGCCGACGGCACCAGCATCATCACCGAAGGGGTGTGGGACAACCGCTTTGCCTACACCGAGCAGCTGCGGAAGATGGGGGCCGACATCCAGGTGGACGGCCGGGTGGCGGTGGTCAGCGGGGTGCCCGCCCTCCACGCCGCCGCCATCCAGGCGGTGGACCTGCGGGCCGGCGCGGCGGTGGTCATCGCCGCCCTGATGACCGAGGGCACCAGCGAGATCAGCGACATCCGCCACATCGAGCGCGGCTACGAGGAGATCATCTCCAAGCTCCGCGACCTGGGGGCGGACATCAAAAAGGTGGAGGAGTGACCTCCCGTCCCCCTTTGAAAAAGGAGATTTTATGACTTCCATTTGTTCGCTCTACAGCGGCAGCAGCGGCAACAGCACCTACATCGGCGGCGAGAGCGGCGGCATCCTGGTGGACATGGGCAAGAGCTGCCGCCAGACCCTGCAGCAGATGGCCCGGCGGGAGATCGACCCCGCCGGGTTGCTGGGGGTCTTCATCACCCACGAGCACATCGACCACGTGCGGGGGCTGAAGGTGTTTTTGAAAAACCGGCCGGTCCCCCTCTACGCCTCGCCGGCCACCGCCGCCGCCCTGCGCCAGAAGGACGCCCTCCCCCCCGAGGTGGAGGTCCGCTACATAGACGAGAGCTGCCCGGCCCGGCTGCCCGGCTTCTCGGTGGAGGCCATGGCCACCAGCCACGACTGCGAGGGCAGCCAGGGCTACATCGTCACCACCGACGAGGGGCGCAAGATCACCGTGGCCACCGACATGGGGGTGCTGCCCGACCGGTTTTACGAGCGGGTGGAGGGCAGCGACGCGGTGCTCATCGAGTCCAACTACGACGAGGACATGCTCCGCGCCTGCGGCTACCCCTACTACCTGAAGCGGCGCATCATCTCCGAGAGCGGGCACCTCTCCAACGACTGCTGCGCCGACGCGGTGGAGGAGCTGACCCGCCGGGGGGTCAGCCGCTTTCTGCTGGCCCACCTGAGCATCAACTCCAACTTCCCCGGGCTGGCCTTCGAGACCAGCGCCGCCAAACTGCGGCAGATGGGGGCCCTGGTGGGCGCCGGGCAGGACGTGATGCTGGAGGTCATGCCCCGGGACGAGGCCTCCCTCCTCTGGGCGTTTTGAGATGATGCGGGTCAATCTGCTCTGCGTGGGCCGGTGCAAGGAGCGCTACCTGCAACAGGGCTGTGCGGAGTACGCCAAGCGGCTGCAGGCCTTCTGCAAGCTGAACGTGATCGAGCTGCCGGAGGAGCGGCTGCACGACAGCATCGACGAGGTGATCCGCGGGGAGGGGGACCGGCTGCTGGCCAAGATGAGCGGCAGCTACGCCATCGCCCTCTGCGTGGAGGGGCGGCAGATGTCCTCCCCCGCCTTTGCCCAGCTGCTGTCCGGCCTGCCCCTCTCGGGGCACAGTTCGCTGGATCTGGTGATCGGCGGCAGCTACGGGCTGGACGAGCGGGTCAAGGCCGCCTGTCAGCTGCGGCTCTCGGTCTCGGAGATGACCTTCCCCCACCAGCTGTTTCGGGTGATGCTGCTGGAGCAGCTCTACCGGGCCTTCTGCATCGGCGGCAACATCAAATACCACAAGTGAGAGAGGAGCGCCTGTCCGGCGAACGAGCCGGGCGGGCGCTTTTTGGCGCCCGCTGCGGGACGGGTGGGGGAGAGAGGCCCCGGCACAGGGGAGGGGGCCCTGGCCGGGGGGCCTCTCCGCGCGGCCCCCTTTTCTCCATTGTACCGGGGAATGCTGGTCGAAAACGTCCTGTTGTACCGGGGAGGGGTGTGCCTGTTTCCGAACAGGCGGGCGCAGGGGAAGCAGGGCCGCCGCCCCCCGCCCGGCGCAAAAGCCGAATGGCCAGAGGGGTCCGGGTGGAGATGGCGTGGCCGCCGTATCTGCCGCACCTCTGCCCCCGCCGCACAGCCCCGCCAAACGCCCCCGCACCGGGGAGAGGAGCGAGGAGGGAAGCCCGTTGGCCCTCCTGGCATAGGGGCAATGGGCAGGGCAGAGGCGGGGGGATAGGGGGAGGAGGAGAGCGGACTCCCGTGCTTTCCGGCCCTCCATCGGAGCCCTCTGCCCACTTCCGATGCTGAGGCGAGGAGCCGAGCAGAGTTGGGCGGCGGGGAGAGGGCCTTTCCAGGCTGTCCGCTCTTCCGGCAGTGCGGATTTCCAGCTCTTGTCCTCGCCCCCAGGCCTATCCCCGGCGTCGGGACAGGGGGTAAGGGGAACCGTGCGACAGGCGAGAGCAAGTCCTCCACCGCTTCCCCGCAGAGCAGCTTTCCGGGCTCTCCACCCTTCCGGCAGTGAGGATTTCCAGTTCTTGTCCTTGCCCCCAGGCCTATCTCCGGCGCCGGGACAGGAGGTAAGGGGAACCGGGCGACAGGCGAGAGCAAGTCCCCCACCGCTCTCCCCGCCGGGCGGCTTTCCGGGCTCTCCGCCCTTCCGGCAGTGCAGATTTCCAGCCCTTGTCCTCGCTCCCAGGCCTATCCCTGGCGCTGGGACAGGGGGGCAAAGGGAACTGGGCGACAGGTGGGAGCAAGTCCCCACTGCTCTCCCCGCAGGGCAGCTTTCCGGGCTCTCCGCCTTTCCGGCAGTGCGGATTTCCAGTTCTTGTCCTTGCCCCCCAGCCCTATCCCCGGCGTCGGGACAGGGGGTAAGGGGAACCGGGCGATAGGCGGGGGCGAGTCCCCACCGCTCTCCCCGCAGGGCGGCTTTCCGAGTTCCCCCCTCCGGGAGGGTGTGCGATTCTCATGCCCCACTCTCGAGGCAGGGACGGGGAGCTGAGGGAACAGGTGGTGGGGGGAGAGGAGAGAGGCCTTCCCGCCCCCGCCCCCCTTCGAGCAGTACTGATTTCCAGCGCCCATACCCCAAGTCCTCTCCCCGGTGCAGGAACGGGGGAGAAGACGGGACCGGATGGCAGGCGATAGAAAGGGCAACTTCCCAGCCCTTCCTTCCCAGTCCCTTCCCCCAGCACTGGGACGGAAAACCGAGCGGGGCCTTTGCGCGGGCGGAGAGCAGAGCCGGGCGCGCCCCGCGGAAGAGGCAGTCGGAAAAGCCGGCGCGCCTCCCCGGCAAGCCAGCACGCCTCCATTGCAAGTCGGTGCGTCCCCCCGGCAAGCCGTCGCGCCGCCATCTGTTTTCAGAGAGGGGAGGAAAAGGGCATCCCGGCCCAGGCCGAACGGCCGGGGGGCTTTCGGGCGAGGACGGCACTGCCGCCGCCCCCCGCCAAACGCCCTCCCCCCATTGACAGGGCCGTTTCCGCCGGGTATGATGGGGGCAGAGAGGGGGGATCGCCATGCCGGAGCGGAAAATCGCGGTGGGCTACCGGCAGAACGACGCCCTCCGCCAAAGCCTGAATGCCCTCACCGAGGCGGTCTTCGGCCTCTCCTTTGAGGGGTGGTATCGGGCCGGCTACTGGGGGGAGGGCTACATCCCCTACTCCGTCGTGGAGGGGGAGCGGGTGGTGGCCAACGTCTCGGTCAGCCCCATGGAGTTCTGGGTGCGGGGGCAGCGGCGGCGCTACCTGCAACTGGGCACAGTGGAGACCCACCCCGCCTGCCGGGGGCAGGGCCTCTCCGCCCGGCTGCTCCGGCGGGTGCTCGCCGACTGGAAGGGGCGGTGCGACGGCCTCTTCCTCTTTGCCAACCCCAGCGTGTTGGACTTCTACCCCAAGTTCGGCTTTGTCCGGGCAGAGGAGCAGCGCCTCTTTCGCCCCTTGCGCGGGGCGGGGGAGGGGACGGCCCGCCCCCTGGACACCGGCGACCCGGCGGTGCAGCGGGAGATCTTCTCTCTGGCCGAGGGCGCCCCGACAGGGGCCGACATCTGGCAGGTGGGCGGGGGCCCGCTCTGCCTGTTCTACGCCCTGGGCCCCTTGCAAAACGGCTTTTACCGCCTGCCGCGGGGCGGGGTGGCCGCCGCCACCTTTGCGGGGGAGACCCTCACCCTCTGGCAGCACTGGGGCCCCGACAGCCTGAACGAGGCGGTGGCCGCCCTGGCGGGGTCGGCGACCCGGCGGGTGGAGCTGGGCTTCTGGCGGGACCGGGCCCCCGGCTTTGCCCCCATCCCCTGTGCGGGGGAGGACGCGCTCTTTGTGCAGGGGGATTTTGACTGGCTGCCCGAGGGGCGCATCCCCCTGTGCAGCCACACCTAGCGGCGGGCGCACTGCGCCGGAAGGAGGCGTTTGCAATGCTCTTTTGGATCGGGCGGCCGGAGATCTACATGGGCTACTCCCTGGCGGAGAGCACGGCCATCACCCGGGCTCTGACGAAAGCCGGCATCCCCTACTGCTGGCGCACCCCCAACAGCGACCGGATGGGCCGCTGGGACTGGGGCGGCGACGGCAGCGGTTCCCGCTTTGAAAAGCCCTATTACATCTACGTCAAAAAGCAGGACAAGAGGAGGCGGCGGAGCAGATCGTCGCCCAGGTACGGCGGGAGCAGAGGGGCCGCTGACCCCCATCCCGCAGCAAAAGAGGGCCCGGCGGAAGGAAACTCCCTTCCGCCGGGCCCTCTTTTTTGCGCCTACCAGCCGCCCTGCCGGTCCAGTTGCCGGTACTGGATGACCTCGGCCATGTGGGCCTCGGCGATCTGGTCGCAGCCGTCCAGGTCGGCCACGGTGCGGGCCAGCTTGAGCAGCTTGTCCCGCGCCCGGGCCGACAGCCCCAGGGTGTCAAAGGCCTCCCTCAGCAGCCGCTCGGCCCCGGGGGTCAGGGGGCTGACTCTTATACCCCTCTAGCTCCGCTGCCTGCCTGCCGCCACCCGCGCCCGCACCGCGGCGGAGGCTTCCCCCCGCTCCCGGGAGGAGAGGTCGCTGTACTCCACCGGCTCCACCGCCAGGTGCAGGTCGATGCGGTCGAGGATGGGGCCGCTGACCCGCCCGCGGTAGCGGGCGATCTGGCCGGCGGTGCAGGTGCAGGGCCGGGTGGGGTGGTGCAGGTAGCCGCAGGGGCAGGGGTTGAGGGCGGCGGTCAGCATGATCTCGCAGGGGAAGGTCAGGGTGTGCTGGGCCCGGGTGATGGTGACCGAGCCGTTTTCCAGGGGCTGGCGCAGGGCGTCCAGCGCCCCGCGGGAGAACTCGGCCAGCTCGTCCAGAAACAGCACCCCGTTGTGGGCCAGGGAGATCTCCCCCGGCCGGGGGGTGGGGCCGCCCCCGGTCAGCCCCACCGGGCTGATGGTGTGGTGGGGGGCGCGAAAGGGCCGCCGGCGCACCAGGGCGGTGTCGGGCGGCAGCAGCCCGGCGATGGAGTGGACCATGGTGGTCTCCAACTGCTTGGCAAAGGTCATGGGCGGGAGGATGGAGGGCAGCCGCTTGGCCAGCATCGACTTGCCGGCCCCCGGCGGGCCCACCATCAGCAGGTTGTGTCCGCCGCAGGCCGCCACCTCCAGCGCCCGGCGGGCCAGGTACTGGCCCTTAACGTCGGCCAGGTCGGGGAGCATCTCCTCTCCCTTCGGCACGCTCCCCCGCCCGCCGGCAAAGGGGGCGATGGGGGCCACCCCCGTCAGGTGGGCGACCACCTCCCCCGCCGTGGCCGCGGGCAGGATGTCGATGCCCTCCACCACCCCGGCCTCCCAGGCGTTCTCCCGGGGCAGGAAGAGGCGGGTGAACCCCCGCCGCTTGGCCTCGATGGCCATGGGCAGCACCCCGGCCACCCGCCGCAGGTCGCCCTTGAGGGAGAGCTCCCCCAGAAAGGCCGACCCGGGCAGGTCCGCCCTCAGCTGCTGCGAGGCGCAGAGCACCCCCAGGTAGATGGCCAAGTCGTAGACCGAGCCGGCCTTTCTCACGTCCGCCGGGGCCAGGTTGACGGTGAGCCGGCTGACGGGGAAGGAAAAGCCGGTGTTTTTGACGGCGGCGCGCACCCGGTCCCGCGCCTCTTTGACCGCCGCGCCGGGCAGCCCCACAAGGTCGAAGGCGGGCAGTCCGCGGGCGGCGTCCACCTCCACCGACACCGGGTAGGCGTGCATCCCGTACACCCCAAAGCTGGAAAGCGCGCAGAACAACCGCCTCGCCCCCTCTCCTCGCGCGTGTGCCGGACCGCTGCCCGGCCGCGCCGTTGGATCCATTATAGCGCAGAATTTGTCGAAAGGAAAGGGAGGGGGGCGACGGGACAGCAAGAGGAGGGCCGAGGTTTTGCAAATCGTAAGAAATTTGTGCGGCCCTCCGTCATCCTTTGGCGCTATCCTGAGGGGAGCAAGAGAGGGGGAGTGCCCGGTGACAAAACGCGGCAAGAGAGGATTTCGCTTTCGCTGGTGGATGGGGGCCCTGCTGGCCTTTTTGCTGCTGCTGGCCCTCTGGTGGCAGCAGACCTGTGCCCTCGTCACCACCGAGGTGGCGATCGAGAGCGGGAAGGTGAGCGCCCCCCTGACCCTGGTGCAGCTCAGCGACCTGCACGGGGCCACCTTCGGCGGGGGCAACCGCGCCCTGCTCTCGCGGGTGAAGCGGCAGGAGCCCGACGCCGTCCTGGTCACCGGTGACATGTACACCCGGGACGACGAGCGGGGCAGGGCCACCGCCCTGGCCCTGCTGGAAGAGCTGGCCGGGCAGTACCCGGTCTACTTTGTCCCCGGCGAGCACGACGGGGAGGAGGGGTTTCTCTCCGCCCTGCGGCAGCGGGGGGTCACGGTGCTGGACTACGAGACCGCCGAGCTGACGGTGGGGGAGGAGACAATCCTGCTCTACGGCATCGACAACCAGTCCTACACCGGCACCTTTGACCTGCACAACGCCTTCCCCTCCCCGCCGGAGGACCGCTTCAGCATCCTGCTGGCCCACATCCCCAACGCCCGGGCCTTCTTCGCCTTTGGCGCCGACCTGACCCTCTGCGGAGACACCCACGGCGGCCAGGTGCGGCTGCCCCTGCTGGGCCCGGCCCAGGTGGACGGCCGCTGGTTCCCCCGGCTCCAGGGCGGCCCCATCTACGACAAGGGCCTCTACACCAAGGGGGATACAAACCTCTTTATCTCCAGCGGGCTGGGCAACTATCCCCTGCCCCTGCGGCTCTTCAACCGCCCCGAGGTGGTGCGCATCACCATCCGCCCCGCAGAGTAGGGGGCGGTGTGCCACTGTGCGAGTTGTGCCACCAAATACAGGGGGTCTGTATACAGAAAGCAAAAATCTGCGCAAAGGGGGAAAGCCACAAAGAGAAAACGTCCCTATATACCCCTTTTCATCGGTGGCACAGTTGCACAGGTGGGGAAAAAGGGGATGGATAAGCCGAAAACGGCGTGCGAGATGGGGTGGCACACGGTCGCACTGCCGGCACAGCCCCGCCGGGCCTGTGATTTGCAGACCGGTTTTTCCCGTCTCCCGCCGCCCCCGGCGCGGGGACAGACCGCCCGCCGTTGAAAAGACGGTGATGCCACTGCCCGTTTGGCGGGAGCAACCGCCCGCCCCGCGGGGAGGGTCTCCCGCCGCCGGGCCGGGTGTCGGGAGAGATGGCCCCTCCGCCCGGAGGGTGGGGGCGCTCTCCCTCTTTTTCCGGGGGAAGGGGAGTGGCGCCGCCAAACCCGCTTGTCCCACTGCCGCCCGCCGGGAGGAGACCGCCCGTTCCCCGGCGCACCGGGGGGCGCTCCGTCCCCCCTTTTGAAAAGGCAGGGATGGTATCGCCAAATCGAGTGGCTCCTTTCAGGGGAGAGCGTCCCAGGTACGAGGAAAACCGGTCCCTCTTACCGCCCAAACATCCGCCCCGCAGCCTTCTCCACAGGAGAGGGCAGCCCCCTCTTCTTCCATAAGAAGGGGCCATGCCCGCTGCTGGGTACGGGGAAAAGACCGTTTCCCTCCGGCACGTCCAGAGGCATCCTGCCCCCCCTTTCCGGGGGAAGGGGAGCGGCACCGCCAAACCGGATTGCGCCCTTTTAGAAGAGAGGACCCCCTGCATTCCTCCTGCGTGCAGAGGATCGCCCCTTCCTGCTGCCCAGATGTCCGCCCCCGCAGCCCCCTCCTCCACAGGAGAGAACAGCCCACATCTTCTTCCATAAGAAGGGGCCATGCCCGCTGCCGGGCGCGGGGAAAAGACCGTTTCCCCTCGACACGTCCAGAGGCATCCTGCCCCCCCTTTCCAGGGGAAGGGGAGAGGACATCGCCAAGCCGGATTGCGCCCTTTAAGAAGAGAGGGACTCCCTGCATTCCTTCCGCGTGCAGAGAGTCGCCTCTCCCTGCTGCCTAGATGTCTGCCCCCGCAGCCCCCCTCCTCCACAGGAGAGAACAGCCCCCCTCTTCTTCCATAAGAAGGGGCCATGCCCGCTGCTGGGCGCGGGGAAAAGACCGTTTCCCCCTCGGCACGTCCAGAGGCATCCTGTCCTCCCTTTCCGGGGGAAGGGGAGCGGCACCGCCAAACCGGATTGCGCCCTTTAAGAAGAGAGGGACTCCCTGCATTCCTCCCGCGTGCAGAGGATCGCCCCCCCTCCCACCCAAACATCCGCCCCCCTCTCCCTGAAAAAACAGAGACCCCATCGCCCAACCGAGCCGCCCCTTCCAGGGAAAGAGCGTCCCGGCACCTGAAAAACCGACCTCCCCCCCTTCCACATCCCCCGTCCAGCGAAAGAGCCGCACCGCCCGTCTGGGCCGTGCGGCTCTCCCTCTCTTTTGCGTCCGTTCAGGGGGCGACCGTCACCTCGCCTGCCGAGCGGTTACCCAGACTGTCGGCGATCTCGGCGCGGTAGACGCCCTCGGGCAGGGCGAAGGAGAGGGTGTCCCCCTCGCTGCGCACCGGCAGGTAGACGGCGCCGTCCTCCCCGGTGCAGCGGGCCTCTGCCAGCCCGTTCTCTTCGGCAAAGGTCAGCTTCACCAGCCCCCCTTCCCGGCGGACGGAAATCAGCCGGGGCCCCTCCCGGTCCACGTCCGTCACCGCCACCTCTCGGGCGGCAGTGGCAAGGGGGCCGGAGACCTCGAGCCGGTAGCGGCCGTTTTCCCGCACCGCCGCCCGGTAGACGCCGTCCTCCCCCCGCTCCAGGGGGAGGGCCGCGCCGTCCGGGGCGATGAGTCGGGCGCGGGTGAGGGCGGTTTTCCCCTCCACCGAGACGACCTTCTCCCGCGCCGGCCCCTTGGGGGAGAGGGAGGCCGAAAACAGCGGGGGGAGGGCCGCGCCCCCGGCGGCCACCAACACCCCCGCCCCCACCTCCGCCGCGGGGAGGAGCCAGCGGCTGTGGCCGGTCTGCGGGCGGGTGCGCCGTCCCCCCAGGGCCAGCGGCAGGGGGAGGAAGGCGGGGAGCACCCCCTTTTTCATCTTTTGGGCCGCCGATTTGAGCAGCCTCTGCACCGTCCGCTCCGACAGGTGCATGGCCTCGGCGGTCTGGCGCACCGTCTTTCCCTGAAAGTGGCGCAGGGAGACGGCCTCCAACTCCTCCTCCCCGAGCCAGCCCATGGCCTCCCGCAGCAGTTCCTGGGCCTCCCAGTCCTCCAGCGCACTGACCGATTCCGCCCTCTCCTGGTAGGGGGGCAGCTCCTCCAGCGAGCGCAGCCGCGCCCGCTCCTTGGACTTGCTGCGCCGCCGGTTCATGCAGAGGTTGTAGGTGACGCGGTTGAGATAGGCCACCAGCCCCTCGGTCTGGCGCAGCTTGTCCAGGTTTTTCCACAGCACCAGATAGGCCTCCTGCAACAGGTCCTCGGCCCCCTCCTCCTCTCCCAAATAGCGGCGGATCTGGCTGAGCTGAATGGGGGCGGTGGCCCGGTAGAGCTGGTCAAAGGCGGCCTGCTCTCCGGCCTTGGCCCGGTCCAGCAGCTCCCCCAGTTCCCGGTGTGACAGCATCGCTTCATTTCCCCTCTCTCCCGACATCGTTTCAACTGTCATTATAGCAGTTTTATGGCCGGAAAAAGAGGAACAAAAATTTCCTTTTTATTTTGTCGTATCCTGTCGCCTTCAGACATTATAAATAAGTAAGGTGTAGTGCAGACAGAGAAAAGGAGCGATTGCAATGCGACAACAAAAGCGGGCGAAGCGGAGGGGCGGGCAGGTGCTCGCCGCCGCTTTGGCAACCCTGACCCTGCTGGGCGCCCTCTCCCTCACCGGCGGGCGGGGGACGGCGGGCGCCACCGGTGAGACCACCGACCAGTATATCGGCGCCACAGATTTGAAACAGGTCTTTACCTGGAACAACGTCAGCGGCTTTGTGGGGGACAAATATGGGGTGCACGACAACGACGTATATATTTCAGACGCCACCGTTTGGATACCGCACGGAAGCGCACCGGATAGACTCAAGACCTCCATCAGTCAGGTGCATAGCAAGGGGTGGCTGTCCCTCCAATCGGACTGGACGGTGGACGTTGACTTCACGATGATCATGACGGCCCTCACCACCGGTAGTGAGCACATCAGCATCGCTCTCGCGGTGCCCGATGGAAAGATCCTCTCTCTCCTGGTCTGGAAGGTAAACGGCAATTATGAGATGGCCTTTTACAGCATGCCGAGTTCCACCCAGCCACAGACGCTGGTGAAGAAGGTCGACTTGACGAAAGACTATTTCAACCAGCCCGGCAAGCTCCAGATACAGTACAGCAGCGCGACTCAGCAGGTGACGGCCACCCTGCAGAGCGGCGGGCAGAAAGCCACCCTCTCCTGCAGCCCCTACGTCATCCTGCCGGCGGGGACGGAGACGGCCCAGCTCGCCATCACCGGCGGGGTGGACTATCCCAAAGAACTCACCTTTCCCGGCGGGTTTGAACTCTCGATGAAATTCAACTCCGCGGCCTACACCCGCTACTACCCGGAATTTGTGGAGACCAAGCTCCTCAAGGCGGACGGCAGCGCGTTCGACGAGGGCGAGGTGCCGGTGGACGGCGACACCGTCGTCGTCCAGGCCACGGTGAAAAACATCAACAAAAACGCCGACGGCCAGGCCGTCCCCTGCACCCTCAAGCTGCTGCAGGGAAATAAAGACTACCCCACCGCCGGCATCGTCCCCCTGACCAAGGCCGAGGGGCAGGAGATCAAGGCCAACGATACGGCGGTGGACGCCGGGACCGACATCGCCAACGCGGGCATCCCCTTCAAGATGACCGGCGCGGGAAACAACGTCATCACCTACAAGGCCAAGATCCAAAACCCCACCGGCGCGGCGGTGACGGTGGGCCAGCAGATTGCCGATACCTTCTTTCAGTCCCGGTGCTATTCCAAGGCCGAGCTGGTGCCGGCGGTGGAGCTGGTGCCCTTTGACCCGAACGCCGAGTCGGAGCCGGACAAGCCCACCCCCGTCCCCGGCACCGACTACCACTACACCCGCACCCCGGCCAACGAAAACGGCTGGAACCGGGGGCCGGTGGAGGTGACCTTCTGCCCCGGCACCTTTGACCAGTTCCACATCAAAAAGGGGAGCGAGCTGGAGGCCGCCCTCGACTCCACCACCCCCCAAAAGCAGTACGCGGAGGAGACCAGCGGCATCCCGGTGACCTATCAGGCGCGGGACAGCGGGTCCGGGGCCGTCTCCACCACCGCCAGCGATACCATCCGGGTGGATGTCACCGCCCCCGCCCTGACCACCGCCGACGGGGATTTGACCCTCACAGACAGCCTTTCCGGCGTCTGGAAACTGGAGCGGCAGAACCCCGCCACCAAGGCGTGGGAGACGGTGCAGGCCTTTGCCCTGACCGATGGCAGCGGGGCCGCCACCCAGACGGTTGCCCCCGCCAAAAACGGGCTCTACCGGGTGCTGGACGCGGCGGGCAACCCCTCCGCCCCCCTGGCGGTGACGGTGAGCGACCCGCCGTCGGTGGACCCCGCCGACCCGGACCAGCCGGGCCCCAGCGGCCCCGAGACCCAGACGGATGAGGAGGGGCTGGTGCACGCGGTCTACACCGACCAGATCACCCAACTGGTGACCGATCCGCCGGCCTTCGGCGGCACCCTCACGGCGGACAAGCTGCGGGAGATCATCGCCTCCCGCTACACCTTCGGCGCGGGGTCGGCCACCCTTGCCATGACCCGGGACGGGCGGGACATCTCGGCGGCCGGCCTGCCCACCACCGCCCCCGGCGCCTGCCTGGGCAGCTACACCGTGACCGACGCGGACGGCAACACCACCACCCTCCAGCTGACCTACGCCTTTGTGGAGAAACCCAAGCCGCCCGCCATCCTCCCCACCGACCCGGAGGACCCGCCCCAGGGCCCCCAGGAGGTGATCGACCCGGACAACACCGTCCACCACACCTACACCGACCGGGTGACCGAGCTGATTACCGACCCGCCGGCCCATGGCGGCAGCTTCACCCGCAGCGACGCCCTGGGGTATATCCGCGACCACTACGACTTTGCCGCCCAGGGCAGCAGCCTGATAGACCACACCCTGCATATGGAGCAGGGCGGCGCGCCGGTGGAGGGGATCTCCACCGCCGTGCCCGGCTCCTGCCTCATCACCTACACGGTGAAGGACCGGGGCGGCAACACCACCACCCTCGTCCTCACCTACGCCTTTGCCCAGCGCAGCGAGCCGCCGGTCATCGAGCCGGCCCACCCGGAGCGCCCCCTGCCCGCGCCGGAGGAGGCGGTGGACAAAGGCGGCGCCGTCCACCACAGCTACCGGCAGAGCGTCACCGAGCCGGTGGCCTATCCCCCGGCCTTTGACGGGACCCTCACCGCCGAAAAGGCGCTGGCCTGGGTGCGGCAGAACTACCGCGTCCTCCCCGGCGGCGCGGGCCTGGGGGAGGAGGGGCTCACCCTCTCCCAAAACGGGCAGGACATCACCGCCCAGGGCTTTGCCACCGACCGGGCCGGCTCCTGCCTCATCGCCTACCGGGTCGTCGACGAGTACGGCAACACCGCCACCCTCTACTTGACCTACACCCTGACCGACGGCAGCGCCTCCGGCGACGTGACCCCCCTGCCCGACGGCGGCAACGGCGGGGGCCAGGGGAGCGGAGAGGGGACCGGCCCCTACACCGGGGAGGGCGCGCCGATTTCCAGCTGTGGGCTGCACTGGCTGGCCCTGCTGGTGGGCGCTGTCTCCCTGCTCTACGCCCTGCTGCTGCGGCGGGGGAGAGAGCGGCTGCGCTGGTGGGACAACCTGGCCTTTTTGGCCGCCGGCGGGTTTGAGGGGCTGGTGCTCCTGCTGGCCCGCTGCCCCCTCGATCTCCCGGCAGTGGTGCTGGGCGCCTTCCTGGTGGCCCTGGCGGCCCTGCTGGCCGGATCGGCCGGCCGCCGGGCCGAAGACCGCCCCCTGCACCAGTAAAAAAGAGAGGCCCCCGTGGGGGCCTCTCTTTTTGGTTTGCCGCCCAACAGATCGGGGGAGGGGAGCCCCTTCTTTCCGCCGGAAAAGGGACCGTGGCCGCCGGGCCTTTTCTCCCATCTCAGCGCGCCCCCTCCCCCAAGACATGGATGGGGTGTTTCCGCAGAAAAGCGGGCAGTTCCGACGGATTGAACGCCAAAGGGCGGCCCTCCACCTCCTCATTTCCCTCTTGCAGGGGCTGAGGGCGAAAGTCGGACCGGGCAATCTGTCCCCGCTCCCCCCGCCGAAGGAGCGACTGGCAAAATGCTGGGGGCAAAATGGACAACAGAGACATCCCCTCGCCGCCGACGCGGCCTGGCCCTCCCGCGCTCCCGGAACCCCGCCTCCATTCCCCGCCAACTGCCCCCTACCGAATCGGCAGTTGTCAGAATGCGGGGCAAAAAACCGGCGGCAGGAGCATCCCACTCCTGCCGCCGATACGGCCCGGCCCTCCCGCGCCCCCGGAACCTCGCCTCCATTCCCCGCCAACTGCCCCCTCCGCCGAATCGACAGTTGTCAGAATGCGGAACAAAAAACCGACGGCAGGAACACCCCCCTCCGCCGACGTGGCCCGCCCCTCCCGCGTCCCCGAAAGCCCATCCCCACTCCCCGTCAATTGCCCCTCCCGCCGCCGACGCGGCCCGGACCTCCTGCGTCCCCGAAAACCCGTCCCCACTCTCCGTCAATTGCCCCCCGCCGAATCGACACTTGTCAGAATGCGGGGCAAAAAATGTGAGGCAAAAAACCGGCGGCAGGAATATCCTCCTCCGCCGACGTGGCCCGGCCCTCCCGCGCCCCCGGAACCCCGCCTCCATTCCCCGCCAACTGCTCCCTCCGCCGAACCGACAGTTATCAGAATGCGGGGCAAAAAAATGAGAGGCAAAAAACCAGCGGCAGGAACATCCCCCTTCCACCGCCTACATGGCCCGGCCCTCCCGCGCCCCCGAAAACCCGTACCTATTCCGCGCCCCCGGAACCCATCCCCATTCCCCGCCAACTGCCCTCCCGCCGAAGCCGCAGTTTACAGAATGCAGGGGATAAAACCGACAAATCTCCCCCTACTCCCCGCAAAAAGGTAAAATCCAAAGAGGGCCCGGCCGGGAAACGCCCCGGCCGGGCCCTCTTTCCAATCAGAAGGGGAAAATCGCCTTACTTTTTGGCAAACACCCTGGAAACCAGCTTGCCCAGCTCCACCAGGGGGATGGGCAGCAGGCTCAGTCCCGCCACGGCCAACCAGGCTTTGGCGGGCAGCAGGTACATCCCGAACACCCCCGCCACCGGCGGGATCAGGGAGACCAGCAAAATCAGCGCCAGGCTGCAGAGCACCGCGCCGTTGAGGTACTTGTTGGCAAAGGGATTCTGGGCGAAGAGGGAGCCCTTGGCGCGGATGTTGTAGACGTGCACCAACTGGCTGCAGGCCAGCACCAAAAAGGCCATGGTCCGCCCCTCTTCCACCAGGTCGCTGCCAAAGACGTAGCGGCCCAGGGCATAGCCGGTGACGGTGAGCCCGGCGATCATCAGCCCCTGCAATACAATGTGCACCCAGAGGGCGGGGTTGAAGATCCCCTGGCTCTTGGGCCGGGGCGGCTCGTCCATGACGTGTTTGTCCACCGGGTCCATCCCCAGGGCCAGGGCCGGCAGCCCGTCGGTCACCAGGTTGACCCAGAGCAGCTGGATGGCGGTGAGGGGGGAGCCGAAGGAGAGGAGCATGGAGCCCAGCACCGTCAAGATCTCGCCGATGTTGCAGCTGAGCAGGAACTCGATGGACTTGACGATGTTCTGGAAGATGCCCCGCCCCTCTTTGACGGCCACCACGATGGTGGCGAAGTTGTCGTCGGTGAGGACCATGTCCGCCGCGCCCTTGGCCACGTCGGTGCCGGTGATCCCCATGGCGCAGCCGATGTCGGCGGCCTTGAGGGCGGGGGCGTCGTTGACCCCGTCGCCGGTCATGGAGACGATCTGCCCGTTTTTCTGCCAGGCCTTGACGATGCGGATCTTGTCCTCGGGGGTGACCCGGGCGTAGACCGAGAACTCGGCGATGCGCCGGTCCAGCTCCTCCTCGCTCATGGCGGCCAGCTCCGCGCCGGTGATGGCCCGCTCGCCCTCCTTCAAAATGCCCATCTGCCGGGCGATGGCCGAGGCGGTGACCACGTGGTCGCCGGTGATCATCACCGGGCGGATGCCCGCCTTCAGGCAGGTGGCGATGGCGTCCCTGGCCTCCTCCCGGGGCGGGTCGATCATCCCGATGAGGCCCATCAGGGTCAGCCCCTGCTCCAGTTCGGCCGCGTCCTCCGGCAGGGGGAGGAGGGGGATGACCTTGTGGGCCACGCAGATGACCCGCAGGGCCTCGCCCCCCATCTCCTCGTTGATGCGGCGGGCGGTCTCCACGTCCCCGGCCACGCAGCGCTCGCTGAGGATGTCGAAGGCCCCCTTGACGATGACGTGCAGCTGGTCGTCGATCAGGTTGACGGTGGTCATCAGCTTGCGGTCCGAGTCGAAGGGCAGGTCGAACTGGCGGGGGTAGGCGGCGTTCAGGGCCTCCTGCTCCTCGCCGGCGCGCAGGGCGGCGGCGACGATGGCGGTCTCGGTGGGGTCGCCGATGTGCTTGAAGGTGCCGTCGGGCTGGGCGGAGACGGTGCCGTCACAGCAGAGGGTGCCCAGCTTGAGCAGGGCCACCGCCGGGTCGGAGGGCCGCTCCTCCCGGGAGATGTCCTCGGCCCGGTCCTCGCCGTCCACCCAGGTCTGCAACACGGTCATCCGGTTTTGGGTCAGGGTGCCGGTCTTGTCCGAGCAGATGACCGAGGCGCTGCCCAGGGTCTCCACCGCGGGCAGCCGGCGGATGATGGCGTTTTTCTTCACCATCCGCGACACGCCCATGGCCAGCACGATGGTGACGATGGCGGGCAGCCCCTCGGGGATGGCGGCCACCGCCAGGGAGATGGCCGTCAGCAGGATCTCGCCGATGGGGGTGCCCCCCAGCAGCCCGATGACGAAGATGACCGCGCAGACGGCCAGGGCCACCAGCCCCAAGATCTTGCCCATCTGCTCCAGCTTGTGCTGCAGGGGGGTCTGGCCGTCTTCCTCCCCCGAGAGGAGGGCGGCGATGCTCCCCATCTGGGTGGACATGCCGGTGGAGGTGACGATGGCGGTGCCCCGGCCGTAGCTGACGCTGCAGCCGCTGTACACCATGTTGTGCCGGTCGCCCAGGGGGGCGTCCTCCGGCACGGTGCCGGCCGCCTCCTTCTGCACCGGCACCGACTCGCCGGTGAGGGCCGACTCCTCGCACTGCAGGCTGGAGGCGGCAATCAGCCGGGCGTCGGCGGGGACAAAGTCCCCCGCCTCCAGCACGATGATGTCGCCGGGCACCAGCTCGGTGGAGGAGATGACCTCCGCCTGGCCGCCGCGGATGACCCGGGCGTGGGGGGTGCTCATGTCCTTGAGGGCCTCCAGCGCCTTTTCGGCCTTGCTCTCCTGGGCGACCCCCAGGCAGGCGTTGAGGAGGACGATCCCCACGATCACCACCGGCTCCAAAAAGTCGCCGTGTTCATCCACAAAGGCCATCACGGTGGAGACCACCGCCGCCAGCATCAGGATGATGACCATGGTGTCTTTGAGCTGGGCCAAAAATCGCTGCAGCAGGGTCTTGGGCTTTTTGCCCTGCAGCTTGTTCTCTCCCACCCGGCCCAGCAGGTCGGCCGCCTGGCTGGGGGAGAGGCCCTTTTCCAGGTCGGAGTCGAGCTGCCCGGCAATCTGCTCCGGGGTCTGGCTGTGCCATGTCACGTTTACAACACTCCTTTTTTGCTGTCCGCCGCTCCCGCCGCGCCCCGGGGGCGCAGGGGAAAACCGGCTGTTATCAGTATGCAAAGGTTGGCGCGGGGGAATACCACCATCATAGCTTTCTTTTCTTCTTTTGGCAACTATTGGCGGGCTCTGTCGGCCCTTTTTTCCGCCTTTTGCCCCCGCCCGTGTTGACAAGCCCCGGCCGGGGCGGGTATCCTCTCTTATATAGGAAAAACGAGGGGAGGGCCCGCGCCCCGCCCCACCGGAGAGGGAGAGAGACCATGACCTACTTTCAGTGCGACTACGTGGAGGGATGCCACCCGGCCATCCTCCAAAAACTGTGCGAGAGCAACCTGGAACAGACCCCCGGCTACGGCGCCGACCACTACTGCGAGAGCGCCCGCCAAAAGATCCGCGCCGCCTGCGGAAGGGAGGACCTGGACGTCCACTTCCTGGTGGGGGGGACCCAGGCCAACACCACCGTCCTCGCCGCCCTGCTGCGGCCCCACCAGGGGGCCCTCTGCGCCGAGAGCGGGCACATCGCCTGCCACGAGACCGGCGCCATCGAGGCCACCGGCCACAAGGTGCTGCCCCTGCCCTCGCGAGACGGCACCATCACCGCCGCCCAGGTGGACGACTACTGCCGCGCCCACTTCACGAGCGATGTCAGCGAGCACATGGTGCAGCCGGGGGCCTGCTACATCTCCCACCCCACCGAAAACGGCACCCTCTACACCAAAACCCAGCTGGAAGAGCTGGCGGCCGTCTGCCGCCGCTGGGGGCTGCCCCTCTACCTGGACGGGGCGCGGCTGGGCTACGGTCTCGCCAGCCCGGAGAGCGAGCTGGACCTGCCCGACCTGGCCCGGCTCTGCGACGTCTTCTACATCGGCGGCACCAAGTGCGGCGCCCTCTTCGGCGAGGCGGTGGTGATTTCCGATCCAGCCCTCAAAAAGGACTTTCGCTACTTCATCAAGCAGCGGGGCGGGCTGCTGGCCAAGGGGCGGCTGCTGGGCATCCAGTTCGACGTCCTCTTCGAGGGCGGGCTCTACCGCTCCATCTGCAAGCGGGCGGTGGAGCAGGCCATGGCCATCCGCAAGGCCTTCCTCGCCGCGGGGGTGCCCCTCTACTTCGACTCCCCCACCAACCAGCAGTTCTTCGTCCTCACCCCCGCGCAGGGGGAGGCCCTGGGGCAGGACTTTGCCTTCGAGAGCTGGGGGGAGCTGGATGATGGGCGGACGGCGGTCCGCTTCTGCACCAGTTGGGCCACCCGGGACGAGGACGTGCAGGCCCTGGTGGGGGCCATCGCCGCCCTCTAGCAAAAAAGCCCATGGGAGGGCGATTTTTTTCAAAAAAGTGGGACAAACCGTCTTGCATTTTAAAAACGGTTGTGCTATTATCTTGAGAGTAACGTTTCTTTGGTGAAAGAGGTGACTGCGTTGAAACAGGGGATTCATCCGAACTACGACAAAGCGACCATCCGTTGCGCTTGCGGCGAAGTGATCGAGACCAGATCCACGAAGGGCGACATCCGCGTCGAGGTCTGCTCCAAATGCCACCCGTTCTATACCGGCAAACAGAAACTGGTTGATACCGGCGGACGTGTTGACCGCTTCAAACGGCGCTTTAATCTGGATAAATAGCTTTTGGCGTGTCCAAAAAATGAGGGTGGTGTGGTTCACACCGCCTTTCTTTTTGTCCCGCCAAAGAGGGGAGGAGGGCCCAGCGTGGACCAGCAGAGCTACCGCACCCCGGCGGGGGAGGCGGGCGACAGTGTCACCATCAAAAAGTCCCAGTTCATCGGGCAAATTGCCCCGGCATCCTCGCCGGAGGAGGCCATGGCCTTTGTCGAGCGGGTGCGGGGGGAGCTGCGCGACGCCCGCCACCACGTCTTTGCCTACGACCTGCGCTGCCAAAACGGCCAGCGCTGCAGCGACGACGGCGAGCCCCAGGGCACCGGCGGCAAGCCCACCCTGGAGGTGCTGCAAAAGGGGGGGATCACCGACGCGGTGATCGTGGTCTCCCGCATCTTCGGGGGCGTCCTCCTGGGGGCCGGGGGGCTGCTGCGGGCCTATTCCAAAGCCGCCTCCCTGGCGGTGGCGGCGGCCGACATCGTCACCGTCTGCGCCTGCAGGCAGGTGGTGGTCGCCCTGCCCTACGACTTCTACCCAATTGTGGAGAACCTGCTGCCAAACTACCCCCTGCGCCAGGAGGGGTGCGACTTTTTGGAGCAGGTGACCCTGCGCCTCACCGTCCGCGCCGACGCGGCCGAGGGCCTTTGCGCCGACTTGGTGGAGCGCAGCGGCGGCCGGGTGACCCCCCAGCTGGGGGAGGTCGTCTTCTCCCACCTGTAAAAAATTTGCGGCGGGGTGACAGGAATCGACCCCTTTCGCCCTCTTAAATAGGGGGAGGGGCGCAGCGGGGGAGAAAAATTTGCAAAAAAAGGGTCCCGGAAAGAAGGAAACCGCCCGGCCGTTGGCGTATATAGAGGTAAAGGGGTGAATGAAGATGACCGTTTGCGAGATGACCCAGAGGATCGAGCGGGAGACCCTGTCCCCCCACGCCTCCCTGTCGGAGGAGAGCCGGGGCCGGCGCGCCCCCGCCCCGGAGGACGGGATCCGCACCCCCTACGCCAGGGACCGGGACCGGATCTTGCACTGCAAGTCCTTCCGGCGGCTCAAGCACAAGACCCAGGTCTTCCTCTCCCCCCAGGGGGACCACTACCGCACCCGGCTCACCCACACCCTGGAGGTGTCGCAGATCGCCCGCACCATTGCCCGGGGCCTGCGCCTCAACGAGGACCTGACCGAGGCCATCGCCCTGGGGCACGATCTGGGGCACACCCCTTTCGGCCACGCCGGGGAGCGCACCCTCAACGAGCTGGCCCCCTTTGGCTACAAGCACTACCTGCAGTCGGTGCGGGTGGTGGAGCGGCTGGAGAAGGAGGGGCGGGGCCTCAATTTGACCTTTGAGACCAAAAACGGCATCGCCTGCCACACCCGCGGCAAGGACGCCTGCACCCTGGAGGGGCGGGTGGTCCGCTTTGCCGACAAGATCGCCTACATCAACCACGACATCGAGGACGCCATCACCGCCGGCATCCTGGAGGAAAACGAGCTCCCCTACGACTGCGTGGCGGTGCTGGGCCGGGGGAAGAACCCCCGCATCACCACCATGGTCCGCTCCCTGCTGGAAAACAGCGGCGAGGACATCCGCATGGGCCCGGAGGTCTACCGCGCCTTTGACGCCCTGCACCGGTTCATGTACCAGGTGGTCTACACCAACTCCGCCGCCAAGAAGGAGGAGGGGAAGGCCTGCGAACTGGTGGCCCTCCTCTACAGCCACCTGGTCAAACACCCCGAGAAGATGCCGGACTTCTACCGGCAGATCGCCCGGGACGAGGGGGCCGAGCGGGCGGCGGTGGACTACATCTCCGGCATGACCGACGGCTTTGCCGTCACCGCCTTTGAGCGCATCTTTGTGCCCCGCTCCTGGCGGCTGGAGGACAGCCTCTAGGGCCCGCCCCCCGCTCTTTGCAGAGAGCCGCGCGGCCGCGCCCCCTCTCTCGGCGGGCGGGCCGGGCGCCCCTTTTTGGCCCGGGGGGGATCGCGCTTACATCATAGCGCCAAAACGGTTCAAAATATGGCAGAAAAGGAGGGGAGAGACCGTTGATCCCAGACAGCTTTATCACCGAACTGAAATTCCGAAACGACATCGAGGACGTCATCTCCCCCTATGTCCCCCTCAAGCGGGCGGGGAGCAACACCGTCAAGGGCCTCTGCCCCTTCCACTCCGAAAAGACCCCCTCCTTTGTGGTCTACAAGGACACCCAGTCCTACTACTGCTTTGGCTGCGGGGCGGGGGGCGACGTCATCACCTTCATCCGCAACATCGAAAACCTCGACTATGTGGAGGCGGTCAAGTGGCTGGCCCAGCGCTGCGGGATGCAGGTGCCCGAGCAGGGGGTCGACGACTCCATGGGCAAACTCAAACTCCGCATCCTCGAGGCAAACCGCGCCGCCGCCCGCTTTTTCTACGCCGTCCTCAAGACCCCGGCCGGAAAGCCGGGGCTGGACTACCTGCGGGGCCGGGGCCTCACCGACGAGACCATCAAGCACTTCGGCCTGGGCTACGCCCCCGACAGTTGGTCGTCCCTGCGGGACGCCCTGCGCCAAAAGGGCTTTTCCGACAGCGAACTGCTGGCGGCCGACCTGGTGGCCCGCTCCAAAAAGGGCGGGACCTACGACAAGTTCCGCAATCGGGTCATCTTCCCCATCATCGACGTGCGGGGCAACGTCATCGCCTTTGGCGGGCGCAACCTGGGGGACGAAAAACCCAAGTACCTCAACACCGCCGAGACCCCGGTCTTTCACAAAAACCGCAACCTCTTCGCCCTGGGCTTTGCCAAAAACCACAAGGGGGAACCCTTCATCCTCGCCGAGGGGTACATGGACGTCATCGCCATGCACCAGGCGGGCTTCCCCACGGCGGTGGCCACCCTGGGCACCGCCATCGGCGAGAGCCAGGCCCGGCTGATCGCCCAGTACACCGGCGAGGTCATCGTCTCCTACGACGCCGACGAGGCGGGGCAGGTGGCCACCAAGCGGGCGGTGGGCTTTTTGGCCCAGACCGGGCTGAAGATCCGCATCCTCACCATCCCCGGGGCCAAGGACCCGGACGAGTTCATCAAGAAAAACGGCGCCCACCGCTTCCAGCGGCTGCTGGACGAGGCCAAGGGCTCCACCGAGCACGAGCTCTCCCGCATCGAGGGCCGCTATAATCTGGAGGACCCCGAGGGCCGCATCGCCTACCTGCGGGAGGCCGCCCAGGCCATCGCCGCCCTCCCCACCCCAGGGGAGCGGGACGTCTACGCCGGGGTCGCCGCCGAGAAGAGCGGGGTCAAAAAGGACAACGTCCTCCTCCAAGTCGAGGACATCCGCCGCTCCCGCCACCGCAAGGAGCGAAAGAGGGAGCGGCAGGAGCTGGTGAACACCGTCCTCGACCGGCGGGACACCGTCAACCCCCAGGCGGCCGCCAACCCCCGGGCCGCCACCGCCGAGGAGATGCTCATCGCCACCGCCGTGCGGGACGGCCAGTGGGCCAGGTACATCTTTGCCGCGGTGGAGGAGGGGGACTTTGTCACCGACTTTGACCGCCGGCTCTACGGCCTGCTCAAGAGCTGCCCCCTGCCCGAGGGGCCGGATCTGACCTATCTGACCAAATTCCTCACCCCCGAAGAGCTGGCCCGGGTCTCCCGGATGCTGGCCAAGAGCGCCGGGCTCAAGGTGGGGAAAGAGGACGTGGACTTCAACATCCGCAACCTGAAAGAGGAGAGCCGCAAGCTCACGGCAGAGCGCATCGCGCAGACACCGGAAACCCAACTGGGCGATCTCATCGCCGGTTTGAAGGACAAAAAGAAATAGGAGAAGCGAATATGTCGAAAACCGAAAACGCCGCAGCCATGCTCACCATCGCCGAAATGGCGGTCAAAAAGGGAAAGCTCACCACCCAGGAGCTGACCGACCTCATCGAGAAGTACGACTTCGATGTGGAGGAGGTGGACAAGCTCTACGAGCTGCTCGAATCCAAAAAGGTCGAGATCATGGACGACCTGGTCCCCGACCAGGACATCGACCCGGAGGAGGACTTCAAGCTGGTGGCCGCCGCCGAGACCGCCCTCCCCGAGGAGAAGATCTCCTCCAAGGAGATCGAGGAGGGCAAGCGCTACGCCACCGCCGCCGACGGGGCCAACATCGACGACCCGGTCAAGGTCTACCTCAAGGAGATCGGCCGGGTGCAGCTGCTCACCTCCGCCGAGGAGGTGGAGCTGGCCAAGCGGATGGCCGAGGGCGACCCCTACGCCCGCAAGCGCCTCTCCGAGGCCAACTTGCGGCTGGTGGTCTCCATCGCCAAGCGGTACGTGGGCAGGGGGATGCAGTTTCTCGACCTGATCCAGGAGGGGAACCTGGGCCTCATCAAGGCGGTGGAGAAGTTTGACTACACCAAGGGGTACAAGTTCTCCACCTACGCCACCTGGTGGATCCGCCAGGCCATCACCCGGGCCATCGCCGACCAGGCCCGCACCATCCGCATCCCGGTGCACATGGTGGAGACCATCAACAAGGTGAAAAAGGTCTCCAGCCAACTGCTCCACCAAAACGGGCACGAGCCCTCCGCCGAGGAGATCTCCAAGGTGCTGGACATGCCCGCCGACAAGGTGCGGGAGATCATGCGGGTCGCCCAGGAGCCGGTCAGCCTGGAGACCCCCATCGGCGAGGAGGAGGACAGCCACCTGGGCGACTTCATCCCCGACGACGACGCCCCCGCCCCGGCCGAAGCCGCCTCCCACACCCTGCTGCGCGAACAGCTGGGCGAGGTGCTGCAGACCCTCACCCCCCGGGAGGAGAAGGTCCTCCGCCTCCGCTTTGGCCTGGAGGACGGCCGCTCCCGCACCCTGGAAGAGGTGGGCAAGGAGTTCAACGTCACCCGCGAGCGCATCCGCCAGATCGAGGCCAAGGCCCTGCGCAAACTCCGCCACCCCAGCCGCAGCAAAAAACTCAAGGACTTTTTGGACTAGGGGAGCCTCCTCTCCCCGCAAAGGCCCCCCTTCTTGACGCCCGGTCAGACCCACACAGAAGGGACAGCTTCTATGTGAGAAGCTGCCGAACAGCGCGTAAAAACACCCCCTGCTGCCGTGCGCAGCAGGGGGTGTTGTTGCGTCCGGACCGGCAGGACGGCAAAGAAAAATGCAAAAAGTGTAGATTTTCGCTCAACTTGATTGACACTAAGTATATATCAAAAAAAACCAAAATGCAAGGGAGAATACAGTTTGTTTTAACAGTTTGCAATAAAAGACGAAGAGGGATCGCGGCGAATGGTTAGGTACACCTAATCTGGTGAGAGGGAAAATTGCTCGACAAGAAATGTGGAAGGAGATGCTTTGATATGCGGCATCATGCGCAAATTTCTTTTTGGCAGCGATCGGCGGCGCTGGCACTGGCTGCCATTTTGGCCCTCACCGCCTTTCCCGCCCTGGCCGCGGAGGGGGACGAGGAAAAGCCGGCTGAAGACGAGGTGGTGCAGTGCACCGATTTCAGCGAGATTTTCACCACTACAATACAAAATATGGGTGATCCTCTTCTAATAAACGGAAACACCATCCACCTGGCGGATGGTGTTCATGAATATCAATCTCCCACCGACTCGACATCTTGGTCTAGCCAGTCACAGATTCAGTCGGAGTTTCCCGTTTCTCTAAAGGCCGATTGGGAATTTCTCGCTGACTTTACCATTGACAACTTCGGCTATGGCTGCTGTAATTCCGGTGGCTTTTTTGTTGGAGACTATCTTTTTTTTGTGGGGGCATCGGGAACAAGAGTTGGAATTGGGGTGCGGTATAGCGATACTTTTCCCGCTTTGACAGCACTTACCACCACCCAGGTTTACGGCACCAAGCGGTACCGCTTCTCCTACAGTGCGGCGGCCCGCAGGTTCACCATCGAAATCGCCGACCCGGCGGATGTCGACGAGAATGGGCTGCCGAAAGTTGGCAGCAGCAGTTATTATACGGTAAATTATGCCAGCCCCTTTGCCGCCAGCCTTGAAGACACATCAGTCATTTTCTACGGCGGCGTTGACAATAAACAACAGGGCGCAGACAAACGCCTCCCCGACGACAAGCAGATCGAGGCGACCTTCATCCGCGCGGCCTACACCGACTACAAGCCCGTCTTTGTCTCCACCACCCTGCTGGACAAAAACGGGGCCCCCTTCCCCGAGGGGACCGTCATCCAAGACGGCACCGAGGTCACCATCCAGGCCAAGGTGAAAAATGGCTACGAAAACGGCGGCACCGTCCAGTGCCACCTGCAACTCTCCGACAGCAAGGACTACCCCACCGCCGGCCTTTCCTTCCCCGATACGGCCGACCAGACGGTGACCATCAACGGGGTGGAGACCGCGGATGTGAACATCACCGGCGAGGGCATCCCCTTCGACTGCTCCCCCACCGAGACGGTCATCACCTACAAGGCGGTGGTGGACAACCCCGACGGCATGGCAGTCACCGTGGGGCAGATGATGCTGGACGACTTCTTTCAGTCCAAGCGCCATTCCGGCGACACCCTGATCCCCCCCATCGAGCTGGTGCCCCTGGACCCCGAAAAGCCGGTGGAGGAGCAGGGGGAGGCGGGGAAGGACTACCACTACACCCGCACCCCGGCCAACGAAAATGGCTGGAACAACGCCGACGTGTCCATCGTCTTCTTCCCCGGCGACTTCAGCGAGTTCCACATCGTGGACAACAAGAATGTGAGCGATGTGCACTATCTGGTCCCTGGCAACACCACCCAGGCCTTCACCGATGAGCTGGCGGGGAAGGAGCTGGGGCTGCAGGCCCACAACCCCACCACCGGGGAGATGTCCACCCTGAAAGACGATACGGTCAAGATCGACAAGACCGCCCCCGCCCTCGCGGCCGGGGCGGGTGGGGCGCTGACCCTGACGGACGGCCTCGCCGGGGTCTGGAAGCTGGAGCGGTACGACGCGGCCGGCAAGAGCTGGGTCACCGCGCAGGAGTACCCCCTCACCGACGGCAACGGCGCCGCCAGCCAGACCCACGCCGTCGCCCAAAACGGCAGATACCGGGTGGTGGACGCGGCGGGGAACGCCTCCGCCGCCCAGGCGGTGACGGTCAACGACCCGCCCGCCGTCACCCCCGCCGACCCCGGCGCCACCCTGCCGGTGCCCGAGCAGAGCACCGACGAGAACGGCCTGGTCCACGCCGTTATCCATGACAGCATGCAGGAATCCATCGACCGGGAGGCCCCCCTCTACGGCGGCCGCTTCACGACAGAGGACGCCAAGGACCTCTTTGACAGCCGCTACGGCTTTTCCTCCAATGTGGACAGGGACGACGGGCTGAGCTACCGGTACACCATCTCCCAGGGGGGCAAGGATGTCACCGGCCAGGGGGTGGATACCACCCAGCCCGGCGCCTTCACCGTCACCTGTGTGGCCACCGACGCCGACGGCAACACCACCACAGTGGTCCTCACCGACACCCTCATCGATCGCTCGGCCCCGCCCACGGTGGAGTGGGGGGAGGACCCCGACCCGCCGGTGGGCCCCTCCTTTGACCCCCTCAAACCCACCCCCAAGCCGGTGGTCAAAGAGGACACGGAGACCGGCAAAAAGCACGCCTACATCTACGACACCGTCACCGAGGCGGTGAAGGAGCCGGGGGCCTACGGCGGCAAACTCACCGCTGAGGTGGCGGCAGAGATCCTCTCCGGGCGCTACCGGTTCGAGACCGCCCAGGGGGACGAGGTGTTGACCTACGGCCCGGTCACTGTGACGGTGGAGGGGAAGGCGGGCAGCCTCGACACCGCCAAACCCGGCAGTTGCCTCATCTCCCAGACCGTCACCGACAGCCAGGGAAACCAGACCACCGTCTATCTGACCTATAACCTGCTCGGCAGGGACCTGCCGCCCGCAATCGACTACAACCCCGGGGACGAGACGGTGGAGCCGGGCAGTGTGCTGGACGAGCCGGAAATCATTGAGGACTGGCAGAACGGCACCAAGTACGCCACCGTAAAGGACCGGCTGGTGCAGGCAGTCTCCAACCCGCCCCTCTCCGGCGGTTCGCTGGACGGCGACGAGCTGCGGGCGCTCCTCCAGAGCCGGTACCAGTTCACCTCGGCCCAGCCCGACGGGGCCCTCAAGGAGATCCGCTTCGCCGTCACCCAAAACGGCAAGGCGGTCGAGACCATCGATACAACCCGCCCCGGCGACTACCTCATTACCTACACCCTGGAGGACTCCTCCGGCAACCGCACCTCCCTCTTCCTGCAGTACAGCCTGCGGGAGGGGGAGTGGGGCGGCCAACTCGCAGGTGGGGGAGCAGAGGCAGAGGGCCCCTACACAGGCGAACGCTCCAACGGGCTGCCGCTGTTGTCGCTGGCGGCGGCAGGGGGGCTGCTGGCCCTGCTTGCGCTGAAAAAGCGGGCGGACAGACAGGGATAAACCGACCGCCTACCCCTTTTGACGGCAAAGGGACTCGGGCAGGGCGCTTTGCCTGAAACAAAAGTCGGAGCGCCCCCCACCCCGGCAGCCCCCCCTCGCCGTTGCCGGCAGGCCCGCAGCGGCGGCGCCCCGCCGCCTCCCAAAAAGGCCCCTTTCCGCCCGAGCGGCGGAGAGGGGCCTTTTGCCGCGGGAACGGCGAACCGCCATTTGACAAAATGCCCCCGATTGGGTATACTAAAACAAATGTATAGTGATTTTGTGTAGTTTTAGGAGAAGTCCCATGTATTTTACCCGAGAGACCGATTACGCCGTGCGGATCGTGCGGCACCTGGCGTCGGTGGGCTGCCGGACCGAGGCCAAAAAGATTTCCGAGGCCACCGGCGTCACCCTCCGCTTTGCCCTCAAGATCCTCAGCAAGCTGGTGTCCGGCGGGGTGGTGCGCTCCTACAAGGGCACCCAGGGCGGCTACGAGCTGCAAAAGCCCGCCTCTGCAATCACCCTGCGGGAGATCGTCGAGATCATCGAGGGCCCGGTCTACTTGAGCAAATGCCTCCACGAAGAGGGGGAGTGCAGCTGCGGCGACAAGCAGGGCTGCAAGGTGCGGAGTGTCTTTGCCGAGATCGCCGACACCGTCAACCAGAAGATGGAGGGCTATACGGTGGACCAGTTCCTCTAGCTCCCGCCCTTTGGGCAGAGAGAAAGGGGCCGGTGGGAAAAATCCCACCGGCCCCTTTTTGGCCGCTTATTTCTTTGCGCCCCCCGCGTCGGCGAGGCGGAACTCCAGGATGCGGTTGGAGACCCCGCGGTAGTACTGAATGTAGACGGTGCTGTCGTCCTCCGGGTTGCGGTAGACCGGGCTGCCCACAAAGGCGGCGTAGTTGGTGCCCAGTTCCTTTTTGGGGGCGCGGTTGGCGCTGCCGTCCTTGACGGCGTTGCCCGCCTGCGCGAACCCCTCTTCCGGCAGGGCGTCCACCTCGCCCACCTCGGTGTAGAGCTTACCGCCCACCACCAGTTGGGGGGCGGCCCCCTCCTCGTCCACCGGCACGTAGGTGCAGCGCATCACGTAGTCCTGTCCCCCCAGGGGGAACTGCAGGTAGAGGGTGTCGGGGCTGTCCTCCCGGCGGACGACCTTGGCCCCCACCAGGTCCTGCCAGTTGGCGGCATAGTCCTTTTTGGGGGCCTTGCCCGGGTCGCCGGAGTTGGTGATGACCCCGGACACCTTCCAGCCCTCCCCCTCGGGGGGGAGGCTGTCCACATAGCCGGCCTCGGCGTAGTAGCGCCCGTCCAGCCGGACCACCGGCCGGTAGATGGAGGCGTCGCTCTTGGCCTGGTCAAAGCGCAGGTAGCTGGTGATGCCGCCGGAGGCCAACTGCAGGTAGAGGGTCTCGGGCGCGTCTGCGCTGCCGTAGAGGCTGCTGCCGATGAGCTCCACCGCGTTGGAGTAGTAGGGGAGGGAGGGCCGCTCGTTGGCGAAGACGGCGTTTCGCACCTCGCCCACCTCGCCCCAGCTCTCGTCGGGCAGCCGCACCGGGGTGTCGCCCCGGTTCTCCACGTAGATGGAGCCGCCGTAGAGCACCATCCGCTTGCAGGTGACACTGTCCACCGACCGCTCTTTCCCCAGCCCTGTGCCGAAGAGCAAAAGGGCCAGCGCCAAAAAGATGGCCGTCGCCGCTCTCTTCACACCGCACGCCTCCTCATCGCCTAAAAATGGCCGGGCCGACGCCCCCTCGGCGTTCCCCGGCGCCCGGCGGGGGGACAGCAGCCCCTCCCGCCGGGCGGTTTCTCTGACAAGATTATACCAAAAATGCACCGCTTAAGCAAAGGCGAAAAAAACGCCTTCTTTTTGGGGAAAGTGTCCCTTGCAATTTCGGGGGGAAAGCGCCATACTAAGACAGGAGAAACCGTATCACATGAGACCGTTTGACAGCCGGGGGGAAGAGGCCATGACCGAGCAGGAGAGAATACGCGAACACGTGCGCGCCTACTACGAGCACTGGTACCAGATGGACAGCCTGTACAGCGCCTGGTGCCAGCAGCACGGGTTGCAGTTCAACACCGTGGTGGCCCTCTACGTCATCCGCGACAACCCCGAGGGCTGCACCCAAAAGCACATCTGCGAAAAGACCGCCCTCCCCAAGCAGACGGTCTCCTTCATCCTCTCCGGGCTGGAGCGGCAGGGCTACATCCGCCGCCACCAGAACGAGCGGGACCACCGCAACAAGTCGGTGCAGATCACCCCCGCGGGGGAGGCGGCCCTCTACCCGGTGCTCGACTCCCTCTCCGCGGCAGAGGAGCAGGCCTACTGCCTCCTGAGCGAGGAGCAGCGCCAGGCCATCACCGAAGGCCACCAGCTGCTGCTGCGGGCCATGCGCCAGGCCATGGCGGGGGAGGGCCCGTCCGGGTCCCGCTAAAGGGAAAATAGAGAAAGAGGGAGGGGGCTTTCGCGCTTGCAGGCAGCGTGGGAGGCCCCCTCTCTTTTGCCCCGGATGCCCCTCCCTCCTCCCCCTTGGACACGGCCGCACCGTTCCCCTTGTTTTGACCTGTGGCGGCCCGCCCTTTGGCCCTGGGCAGCGCCCGCGGGAACCTCTCCGCCCGCCCCTGCATGCCCCCTCGCCCTCTCGCCGCCCTTTCCACCAGCAGCCCCGCCCCTTCTGGCCCGTGTGAGCCCTTTTGCCCCGCTCGGCCTTTGCGGGAGGACGCCCCCAGCTCCCCGCGCGCGGCCCAGTCCTCTTCTCCGCTGTGCGGCTGTCTTCGAGCGCCCCTTTCCCGCAGTCTGTGCCGCCGCTCCCGCGCGCCGTCCCTTCATCTGCGCAGACTCGATGGGGTCTCTCTGTCCCGCATGGCCCTCGCGGCTTTCCGCTCTTGCCCCTGTGAGCTGCTCTGTTCGCGCTGTTTCGCACCGCTGTCCCCGCCGCCTCTGTCTCCAGTCCTCCGTCCTCCGCGTGTCCGCGCCATGTGCTCTGCCCTCTGTGGCCTTCACGCGCTTTTGCCGCCCGTTCCCTCGCCCTCTTCGCCGTCCCGTGCGGCTGCCCTCACGGGCCCCCTACCCGCTGCCCGCCCCAAAGGGGAAAGGGGTGTTTGTCCGTCCCCACAAAGCCTTCTTCCCGCCCCCGCGTTCTGCCCCTTTCGCCCCAGCCGGTTTGCACCGGGCGCTTTCCCCGGTCGCCCCCTGTACAGCGCTCTCTGCCGCTGTCCCCGCCGCCTCTGTCTCCCGTCCTCCGCCCTCCGCGTGTCCGCGCCATGTGCGCTGCCCTGTGTGGCCTTCGCGCGCTTTTGCCGCCCGCCCCCTCGCCCTCTCGCCGTCCCGTGCGGCTGCCCTCACGGGCCCCCTACCCGCTGCCCGCCCCAAAGGGGAAAGAGGCGTTTGTCCGCCCCCACAAAGCCTTCTTCTCGCGCCCGCGCTCTGCCCCTTTCGCCCTCCCCCGGTTTGCACCGGGCGCTTTCCCCGGCCGGCTCCCGCGCAGCGCTCTCTGCCGCTCCCCCGGGCCATCCTGCCACCCCGGTCTCCCCACAGTACCCCGCCCGCCGCCCTCTCCCTCGCCCCTGCGTCAGACGGCAGGGGAGGGGGGCAAAAGAAAAAGACCCCTTTTTCCCTTTGGGAAAAAGAAGTCCTATAAAACGACGAAAATCAGTTGACAGAAGAGACAACTTGTACTATACTGATATACTGTATCAAAATGGATATTTATGTCTTTGCTAAAAGGCATTATATCATTAACCGCTGGCGAAAGCAACCTTTATTTTTGACAAAATGAACGGGTCGATTTTGTAAAAAACAGGTTGTGCAATAGAGGAATGGAGTGATCGAGCCTATGGTGAATGTCAAGCCTGTCCAACTGGGGAAAAACGTGAGAATGAGTTTCTCCAAGATCAACGAAGTGCTGGAAATGCCCAACTTGATCGAGGTGCAGAAAAACTCGTATCAATGGTTTTTGGATCAGGGCCTCAAGGAGGTCTTTTCTGACGTCTCGGCCATCACCGACTACACCGGCAACCTGGTGCTGGACTTTGTGGACTACCGGCTGGACGAAGAGGCCAAGTACTCGGTGGAGGAGTGCAAGGAGCGCGACGCCACCTACGCCGCCCCCCTGCGGGTCACCGCCCGGCTGCTCAACAAGGTCACCGGCGAAGTCAAGCAGCAGGAGATCTTCATGGGCGACTTCCCCCTGATGACCGACAGCGGCACCTTTGTCATCAACGGCGCCGAGCGGGTCATCGTCTCCCAGCTGGTGAGGAGCCCCGGCGTCTACTACGGCATGGATCACGACAAGACCGGCAAAGAGCTGTTCTCCACCACCGTCATCCCCAACCGCGGCGCCTGGCTGGAGTACGAGACCGACTCCAACGACATCTTCTATGTGCGCATCGACAAAAACCGCAAGATCCCGGTGACGGTCTTTATCCGCGCCCTGGGGCTGGGCCGCAACTCCGAGATCATCGACTTCTTCGGCGAGGACCCCAAGATCATGGCCACCCTCGACAAGGACACCACCGACAGCGTGGAGGAGGGCCTGCTGGAGACCTACCGCAAGCTCCGCCCCGGCGAGCCCCCGACGGTGGACAGCGCCCAGACCCACATCGACAACCTCTTCTTCGACGCCCGCCGCTACGACCTGTCCAAGGTGGGCCGCTACAAGTACAACAAAAAGCTGGCCCTGTCCTCCCGCATCACCGGACAGAAGCTGGCCGAGCCCGCCATCGACCCCCTGACCGGCGAGCTGCTCTGCGAGCCCGGCGTCGCCATCAAGCGGGACGTGGCCGAGCGCATCGAGCGCAGCGGCCTGGACACCGTGGTGCTGGACGTGGAGGGCCGCCCGGTCAAGTGCATCTCCAACGGGATGGTGAACATCGCCGATTTCGTGGACTTTGACTGCACCGAGCTGGGCATCCGCGAGAAGGTGCGCTTTGCCGTCCTGCGGGAGATCCTCGAGGCCGCCCAGTCCGACGACGAAAAGCGCGAGCTCATCCGCGAGCGCAAGGACGACCTGGTGCCCAAGCACATCATCATCGACGACATCTTCTCCTCCATCAACTACCTGCTCTGCCTGGCGCAGGGCGTCGGCACCACCGACGACATCGACCACCTGGGCAACCGCCGCATCCGCTCGGTGGGCGAACTGCTGCAAAACCAGTTCCGCATCGGCTTTTCCCGGATGGAGCGGGTCATCCGCGAGCGGATGACCCTGCAGGCCCAGGACCTGGAGGTGGTGACCCCCCAGGCGCTCATCAACATCCGCCCGGTGGTGGCCTCCATCAAGGAGTTCTTCGGCTCCTCGCCCCTCTCCCAGTTCATGGACCAGACAAACCCCCTGGCCGAACTGACCCACAAGCGCCGCCTGTCGGCCCTGGGCCCCGGCGGCTTGTCCCGCGACCGGGCCGGGTTCGAGGTGCGCGACGTCCACTACAGCCACTACGGCCGGATGTGCCCCATCGAGACCCCTGAGGGCCCCAACATCGGCCTGATCTCCTACCTGGCCAGCTTCGCCAAGATCAACGAGTACGGCTTCATCGAGGCCCCCTTTAGAAAGGTGGACAAGGCCACCGGCGTGGTCACCGAAGAGGTGGTCTACATGACCGCCGACGTGGAGGACAACTACGTGGTTGCCCAGGCCAACGAGCCGCTGGACGACGAGGGCCACTTCCTCCACAAGAAGGTCAACGCCCGCCACCGGGACGAGATCCTCGAGATCTCCCGCGAGAAGGTGGACTACATGGACGTCTCGCCGAAGATGGTCCTCTCGGTGGCCACCGCCATGATCCCCTTCCTGGAAAACGACGACGCCAACCGCGCCCTGATGGGCGCCAACATGCAGCGCCAGGCGGTGCCCCTGCTCAAGACCGAGTCCCCCATCGTGGGCACCGGGATGGAGTACAAGGCCGCCGTCGACTCGGGCGTCTGCGTGCTGGCCAAGCGCGCCGGCGTGGTCGAGGCGGTCAGTGCCGACGAGGTCCTCATCAAGACCGAGAAGGGCGAGCTCGACCGCTACAAACTCATCAAATTCCTCCGCTCCAACCAGGGCACCTGTTTCAACCAGCGGGTGATGGTCTCCAAGGGCGAGAAGATCGAGGCCGGCCAGGTGCTGGCCGACGGCCCCGCCACCGCCGGGGGCGAGGTCGCCCTGGGCAAAAACGCCCTCATCGGCTTCATGACCTGGGAGGGCTACAACTACGAGGACGCCGTCTTGATCAACGAGAAGATCGTCCGCGACGACGTCTACACCTCCATCCACATTGAGGAGTACGAGCTGGAGGCCCGCGACACCAAGCTGGGCCCCGAGGAGATCACCCGCGACATCCCCAACGTGGGCGAAGAGGCCCTCAAGGACTTAGACGAGCGGGGCATCATCCGCATCGGCGCCGAGGTGCAGGCCGGCGACATCCTGGTGGGCAAGGTCACCCCCAAGGGCGAGACCGAACTCACCGCCGAGGAGCGGCTGCTGCGCGCCATCTTCGGCGAGAAGGCCCGCGAGGTGCGCGACACCTCGCTGAAGGTGCCCCACGGCGAGTACGGCATCGTGGTGGACGTGAAGGTCTTCACCCGCGAGAACTCCGACGAGCTCAGCCCCGGGGTCAACATGGTGGTGCGCTGCTACATCGCTCAGAAGAGAAAGATCTCGGTGGGCGACAAGATGGCCGGCCGCCACGGCAACAAGGGCGTCGTCTCCCGCATCCTGCCCCAGGAAGACATGCCCTTCCTGCCCGACGGCACCCCCCTGGACATCGTCCTCAACCCCCTGGGCGTCCCCTCCCGAATGAACATCGGCCAGGTGCTGGAAGTGCACCTGGGGATGGCGGCCAAGGCCCTGGGCTGGAAGGTCATGACCCCGGTCTTTGACGGCGCCCACGAGCAGGACATCACCGAGGCCTTCAAGCAGGCGGGGATGCGGGAAGACGGCAAGACCGTGCTCTACGACGGCCGCACCGGCGAGCCCTTTGACAACCCGGTCACCGTCGGCTACATGTACTTCCTGAAACTCCACCACCTGGTCGACGACAAGATCCACGCCCGCTCCACCGGCCCCTACTCCCTGGTCACCCAGCAGCCCCTGGGCGGCAAGGCCCAGTTCGGCGGCCAGCGCTTCGGCGAGATGGAGGTCTGGGCCCTGGAGGCCTACGGCGCCGCCTACACCCTGCAGGAGATCCTCACCGTCAAGTCCGACGATGTGGTGGGCCGCGTCAAGACCTACGAGGCCATCGTCAAGGGCCAGAACGTGCCCCAGTCCGGGGTGCCGGAGTCCTTCAAGGTGCTGATCAAAGAGCTCCAGTCCCTGGCGCTGGACGTGCGGGTGCTGGACAAAGAGGGCGAGGAGATCGACCTCAAGCAGAACTTTGACGACGAGGACATGGGCATTCCCAGAGTGGTGGACGACGAGGCCTTCTCCCACGTGGCCGTGGACAGCGAGGTCAACGAGAACCTGACCATGGAGGATGTGCCCGAGGACGCGGGCAGCGAGATCGGCCTGGAGGACAGCGGGGAAGAGCTCTTCTCCGAGCTGGCCGACGGGGCCGAAGAGCTGGTAGACGAAGAATAATCCGACTGGTTATAGAAGAAGGGGTCGCCAATGGAATTTAATGTGTTTGATTCGATCAAAATCGGCCTTGCTTCGCCCGAGCAGATCCGCGAGTGGTCCTACGGCGAGGTCAAGAAACCCGAGACCATCAACTATAGAACCCTGAAACCCGAGCGGGACGGCCTGTTCTGCGAGCGGATCTTTGGGCCCACCAAGGACTGGGAGTGCTACTGCGGCAAGTACAAGCGCTTGCGGTACAAGGGCAAGATCTGCGAGCGCTGCGGCGTCGAGGTCACCCGCTCCAAGGTCCGCCGGGAGCGGATGGGCCACATCGAGCTGGCCGCGCCGGTCTCCCACATCTGGTACTTCAAGGGCATCCCCTCCCGCATCGCCCTGATGCTGGACATCTCCCCCCGGCTGCTGGAGAAGGTGCTCTACTTCGCCTCCTACATCGTGGTGGACCCCGGGTTCACCCCCCTGGAGAAAAAGCAGCTCCTCTCGGAAAAAGAGTACTGGGACATGCGGGAGAAGTACGAGGACGAGTTCAAGGCGGGGATGGGGGCCGAGGCCGTCAAGGCCCTGCTGCAGGACATCGACCTGGAGCAGCTCAGCAAGGAGCTGAAATCCGAGCTGGAGACCGCCACCGGCCAAAAGCGCATCCGGCTGCTCAAGCGGCTGGAGGTGGTGGACGCCTTCCGCGTCTCGGGCAACAAGCCCGAGTGGATGATCCTGGACGTGGTCCCGGTCATCCCCCCCGACATCCGCCCCATGGTGCAGCTCGACGGCGGCCGGTTCGCCACCTCTGACCTGAACGACCTCTACCGCCGGGTCATCAACCGCAACAACCGCCTGAAACGGCTGTTGGAGCTGGGCGCCCCCGACATCATCGTGCGCAACGAGAAGCGGATGCTGCAGGAGGCGGTGGACGCCCTGATCGACAACGGCCGCCGCGGCCGCCCGGTCACCGGCCCCAACAACCGCCCCCTGAAATCCCTCTCCGACATGCTCAAGGGCAAACAGGGCCGCTTCCGGCAAAACCTGCTGGGCAAGCGGGTCGACTACTCCGGCCGTTCGGTCATCGTGGTCGGGCCGGAGCTGAAGATGCACCAGTGCGGCCTCCCCAAGGAGATGGCGCTGGAGCTGTTCAAGCCCTTTGTCATGAAGCGCCTGGTGGAGACCGGCGCCGCCGGCAACATCAAGAGCGCCCGCAAGATGGTGGAGCGCGCCAAGAACGAGGTCTGGGACGCCCTGGAGATCGTCATCAAGGACCACCCGGTCCTCCTCAACCGCGCCCCCACCCTGCACCGCCTGGGCATCCAGGCCTTTGAGCCGGTGCTGGTCGAGGGCCGCGCTCTCAAGCTGCACCCCCTGGCCTGCACCGCCTACAACGCCGACTTTGACGGCGACCAGATGGCCGTGCACGTCCCCCTGTCCGCCGAGGCGCAGTCCGAGGCCCGCTTCCTGATGCTGGCCGCCGGCAACCTGCTCAAACCCTCCGACGGCCGCCCCGTCACCGTCCCCACCCAGGACATGGTGCTGGGCTCCTACTACCTGACCATGCAGAAACCCGGCGAGCCGGGGGAGGGGATGGTCTTCCGCGACCAAAACGAGGCCCTCATGGCCTACCAGGAGGGCATCCTGGGGCTGCACGCCCCCATCAAGGTCCGCCGCGAGAGGGAGGTCGAGGGGGTCAAGCACCAGCGGCTCATCGACACCACCGTGGGCCGGCTGATCTTCAACGACCCCATCCCCCAGGACCTGGGCTATGTGGACCGCAGCGACCCCGAGAAGCTGCTGGACCTGGAGATCGACTTCCTGGTCACCAAGAAACAGCTGGGGCAGATCATCGACCGCTGCATCCAGGTGCACGGCACCGCCACCACCGCCGAGGTGCTCGACGAGATCAAGGCCCAGGGCTTCAAGTACTCCACCAAGGGCGCCATCACCGTCGCCGTCTGCGACGCGGTGATCCCCCCGCAGAAACAGCAGTACCTGGACGAGGCCGACCAGAAGATCGACCAGGTGGTGGCCCTGTACAACCGGGGCTTCATCTCCGACGACGAGCGCTACAACCAGGTGGTCGAGATCTGGGACGAGTGCACCACCAAGGTCTCCGACGCCCTGACGGCCAACCTGGACCAGTACAACCCCATCTTCATGATGGCCGACTCCGGCGCCCGCGGCTCCATCAACCAGATCCGCCAGCTCGCCGGGATGCGCGGCCTGATCGCCAACACCTCGGGCAAGACCATCGAGCTGCCCATCAAGGCCAACTACCGCGAGGGCCTGAACATCCTGGAGTACTTCATCTCCTCCCGCGGCGCCCGCAAGGGCCTGGCCGACACCGCCCTGCGGACCGCCGACTCGGGCTACCTGACCCGCCGCCTGGTGGACGTCTCCCAGGACGTGATCGTCCGCGAGGAGGACTGTGGCACCCATGACGGCATCATCATCGAGGACATCCGCGACGGCAAAGAGATGATCGAGCCCCTGCAGGAGCGCCTCACCGGCCGCTACGCTGCCGAGCCCATCTGCCACCCCGAGACCGGCGAGGTGCTGGCCGACCGCGACACCCTCATCACCGACATCCTGGCCGAGAAGATCGTGGCCGCCGGCGTCACCAGCGCCAAGATCCGCTCCATCCTCACCTGCCACAGCGCCCGGGGCATCTGCGCCAAGTGCTACGGCGCCAACCTGGCCAACAAGAAAGAGGTCTCCATCGGCGAGGCGGTGGGCATCATCGCCGCCCAGTCCATCGGCGAGCCCGGCACCCAGTTGACCATGCGCACCTTCCACACCGGCGGCATCGCCTCGGCGGAGGACATCACCCAGGGTCTGCCCCGCGTCGAGGAGCTGTTCGAGGCCCGGCGTCCCAAGACCATGGCCATCATCAGCGAGATCGACGGCGTGGTCTCCATCCGCGAGATCAAGAAGGCCCGCCACGTGGTGGTCACCAACAACGAGACCAAGGACGAGCGCAGCTACCTCATCCCCTACGGCAGCCGCCTGAAGGTGGCCGAGGGCGACCAGGTCAAGGCCGGCGACGCCTTTACCGAGGGCTCGGTCTACCCCCACGACGTGCTGGCCATCCAGGGCGAGACCGCGGTGCAGAACTACCTGATCCAGGAAGTGCAGCGGGTCTACCGCCTGCAGGGCGTTGACATCAACGACAAGCATATCGAGGTCATCGTCCGCCAGATGATGAAGAAGGTGCGGGTGGACAACGCCGGCGACACCAACCTCATCTCCGGCTCGGTGGTGGAGAAATCCGACCTCATCAAGGCCAATTTGGAGATCGACCGCCGCATCGCCGAGGGCGAGGTCAGTCTGCAGAAGGCCGACTACATCCCGGTGCTGCTGGGCATCACCAAGGCCTCCCTGGCCACCGACAGCTTTCTCTCGGCCGCCTCCTTCCAGGAGACCACCCGGGTCCTCACCGACGCCGCCATCAAGGGCAAGGTCGACCCCCTCACCGGCCTCAAGGAGAACGTCATCATCGGCAAGCTGGTCCCCGCCGGCACCGGGCTGGACGTCTACAACGACGTGGAGCTCACCCATCAGTCCGCGGGCGACCTGGTGAGCAAGGTGGCCCCCTGCGAGTACCAGCTCGACGGGCTGGGCGACTAGATCCGACCCCGTTTTCCCCCAAGGGGGGAGAAATCCGGGAAAATCGGGGGAAACGCCCCGCTTTTGCGGGAAATTTTCTCAGATTTGACTGGCAATATTGCCTAAATGCTTGACAATAATATTGGTGAAGTGTTAAACTTTGAATGTTGAGCAAATAGGGCTTATGAGAGGGCGCGTTTGCTGAAAACGCGCCCTTTTCATATAGAAAAAAACATTTTATCAAAGAGGAGGTGCAACATGCCAACATTCAACCAGCTCGTACGCAAAGGCAGACAGGTCTCGGTGAAGAAGTCGACTGCTCCCGCCCTGCAGAAGGGGTTCAACTCCATCAAAAAGGCGCAGAGCGATATGTCTTCTCCCCAAAAGAGAGGGGTCTGCACTGCCGTTCGTACCATGACCCCGAAAAAGCCGAACTCGGCGCTTCGTAAGATCGCCCGTGTGAAGCTGACCAACGGTATGGAGGTATCGGCCTACATCCCCGGTATCGGCCACAACCTGCAGGAGCACAGCGTCGTCCTGATCCGCGGCGGTCGTGTCAAAGACTTGCCTGGTGTCCGCTACCACATCATCCGCGGTACTCTGGATACCCAGGGCGTTTCCGGCCGGATGCGCAGCCGTTCCAAGTACGGCGCCAAGCGGCCCAAGGCTGGTGCTTCGAAGTAATCAAGACTTTTTTTGCCATGTGTCGGCGTTTTTATAAATGCCTGTCCTTGGCAGCACGGGAGTTTTGTCGCTTTCGAGTACCTGTGAATTCATTGATATGAAGGAGGGAAGAAAAGTGCCAAGAAGAGGTAAGATTGCCAAGCGCGACGTGTTACCCGATCCGCTGTACAATTCCAAGATGGTGACCCGCCTGATCAACAGCATCATGTATGATGGCAAGAAGGGCGTGGCCCAGAAGATTGTGTACGGGGCATTTGACATCGTAAAAGAGAAGACTGGGAAAGACCCCCTGGACGTGTTTGACGAGGCCATGGAGAACGTCATGCCCGTACTGGAAGTCAAGGCCCGCCGTGTCGGCGGCGCCACCTACCAGGTCCCCATGGAGGTCCGTCCGGCCCGCCGGCAGACCCTGGGCCTGCGGTGGATCACCCTGTACGCCCGCAAGCGTTCGGAGAGGACCATGAAAGAGCGGCTGGCCGCTGAGCTGATGGACGCCGTCAACTCCACCGGCGGGTCCGTGAAAAAGCGCGAGGACACCCACAAGATGGCCGAGGCCAACAAGGCTTTCGCCCACTATCGCTGGTAGTGTTTTCAATATTCTCAGCAAACATCTGCACAGAATCGTGCAAACCCTGATAAGGAGGGCATTATGCCAAGAGACGTTTCTCTGGAACTGACTAGAAATATTGGCATTATGGCTCACATTGATGCTGGTAAAACCACCACCACCGAGCGTATTCTGTACTATACGGGTATCAACCACAAGATCGGTGAGACTCACGACGGTGCGGCAACAATGGACTGGATGGAGCAGGAGCAGGAGCGCGGTATCACCATTACCTCCGCTGCTACGACTACCCACTGGAAGGGCCATCGCATCAATATTATTGACACCCCGGGCCACGTGGACTTCACCGTTGAGGTGGAGCGCTCTCTGCGCGTGCTCGACGGCTCGGTGACGGTGTTCTGCGCCAAAGGCGGCGTGGAGCCCCAGTCCGAGACGGTTTGGCGGCAGGCCGACAACTACAAAGTCCCCCGCATGGCCTTCGTCAACAAAATGGACATCATGGGCGCCGACTTCTACAATGTTGTCGCCATGATGAAAGACCGCCTGAAGTGCAACGCCGTGCCCCTGCAGCTGCCCATCGGCGCCGAGGAGACCTTCAAGGGGATCGTCGACCTGATGACCATGCGCGCGGAAGTCTACTACGACGACCTGGGCAACGACGTTCGCGACGAGGAGATCCCCGAGGATATGCGGGAGCTGGCGGACAAGTATCATGCTGAGCTGGTGGAAGCAGTCGCCGAGCTGGACGAGGACCTGATGATGAAGTACCTCGACGGCGAGGAGCTGGAGATCCCCGAGATGAAGAAAGTCATCCGCCGGGCCACCATCTCCAATGAAATGGTTCCGGTTCTGTGCGGCACCGCCTACAGAAACAAGGGCGTGCAGCTGCTGCTCGACGCCATCGTCGAGTACATGCCCTCGCCCACCGACATCCCCGACATCAAGGGTGTCAACCCCGAGACCGACGAAGAGGAGACCCGTCCTTCCGACGACAACGCCCCCTTCTCGGCTCTGGCGTTCAAAATTGCCACCGACCCCTTTGTGGGCAAGCTCTGCTTCTTCCGGGTCTACTCCGGTACCCTGGATGCGGGCACCAGCGTCTACAACTCGGTCAAGGGCAACAGCGAGCGGGTCGGCCGCATCCTGCAGATGCACGCCAACCACAGAAAAGACATTGAGAAGGTCTACGCGGGCGAGATCGCTGCGGCGGTCGGTCTGAAAAACACCACCACCGGCGACACCCTCTGCGACCCCAAGGCCCCCATCATCCTCGAGTCTATGGAGTTCCCCGAGCCGGTCATCCGGGTCGCCATCGAGCCCAAGACCAAGGCCGGGCAGGAGAAGATGGGCATCGCCCTCTCCAAGCTGGCTGAAGAGGACCCGACCTTTAGGACCTACACCGACGAGGAGACCGGCCAGACCATCATCGCCGGCATGGGCGAGCTCCACCTGGAGATCATCGTCGACCGCCTGCTGCGGGAGTTCAAGGTCGAGGCAAACGTGGGCAAGCCCCAGGTCGCCTACCGCGAGACCATCCGCCGCGAGAGCGACGTGGACCACAAGTACGCCCGCCAGTCCGGCGGCCGCGGCCAGTACGGCCACGTCAAGATCCGCGTTCGCCCCAACGAGACCGGCAAGGGCTATGAGTTCCTCAACAAGGTCGTCGGCGGCGCCATCCCCAAAGAGTATATCCCCGCCGTTGATTCCGGTATCCAGGGCGCCATGCAGACCGGCGTGCTCGCCGGTTACCCGGTGGTCGACGTGGTGGTCGAGCTGTACGACGGCTCTTACCACGAGGTCGACTCCTCCGAGATGGCCTTTAAGATTGCCGGCTCCATGGCCTTTAAAGAGGCCATGCGCAAGGGCGACCCGGTCATCCTGGAGCCCATCATGAAGGTTGCGGTCATCGTCCCCGAGGAGTACATGGGCGATGTCATCGGCGACATCAACTCCCGCCGCGGCCAGATCCAGGGCATGGAGTCCCGCCCCGGCGCCCAGCAGATCAACGCCTTCGTCCCCCTGGCCGAGATGTTCGGCTACGCCACCGACCTGCGCTCCAAGACCCAGGGCCGTGGCCAGTACACCATGGAGCCCAGCCACTACTCTGAGGTTCCCAAGTCCATCGCCGAGGGGATCATGAGCAAACGGGGCAAAAAAGAGGACTAGTTCCCCGCCCTGCGCCCGGCTTTGGGCCTTGCATTTCCCCTGGCAAGTTGCTACAATAGGGGTACATTGAGAGGTCTGTCTGACAGACGATAATTGCGCTATTACAAGCGAAGAAAAAGGAGGAACACCAATGGCTAAGCAGCATTTCGAAAGAAACAAACCCCATGTGAACATTGGTACCATCGGCCACGTCGACCATGGTAAAACCACCCTCACCGCCGCCATCACCAAGGTCCTGGCAATGAAGGGCCAGGCCCAGTACGAGGCCTACGACATGATCGACAAGGCCCCCGAGGAGAGAGAGCGCGGCATCACCATCAACACCGCTCACGTTGAGTACGAGACCGACAAGCGCCACTACGCGCACGTCGACTGCCCCGGGCATGCTGACTACGTCAAGAACATGATCACCGGTGCGGCCCAGATGGACGGCGCGATCCTGGTTGTCTCCGCGGCTGACGGCCCGATGCCCCAGACCCGTGAGCACATCCTGCTGTCCCGTCAGGTCGGCGTTCCCTACATCGTTGTCTTCATGAACAAAGCTGACCAGGTCGACGACGAAGAGCTGCTGGAGCTCGTCGAGATGGAGATCCGCGAGCTGCTGAGCAGCTACGACTTCCCCGGCGACGACATTCCGATCATCAAGGGCTCCGCCCTGCAGGCCATCGAGTCCACCAGCACCGACATCAACGCCCCTGAGTACGCCCCCATCCTGGAGCTCATGGACGCTGTTGACGAGTATATCCCCACCCCCGAGCGCAAAGCCGACCTGCCCTTCCTGATGCCCATCGAGGACATCTTCACCATCACCGGCCGCGGCACCGTCGCCACCGGTCGTGTGGAGCGCGGTCAGCTGAACACCGGCGACGAGGTCGAGATCGTTGGTCTGGCCGACGAGAAGAAGAAGACCGTTGTCACCGGCATCGAGATGTTCCGCAAGATCCTGGACTACGCTGAGGCTGGCGACAACATCGGCGCCCTGCTCCGCGGCATCCAGAGAGATGAGATCGAGCGCGGCCAGGTCCTCTCCAAGCCCGGTTCCATCCACCCCTACACCAAGTTCTCCGGCCAGGTGTACATCCTGAAGAAGGAAGAGGGCGGCCGTCACACCCCGTTCTTCAACAACTACCGTCCCCAGTTCTACTTCCGGACCACCGACGTGACCGGCGTCATCTCCCTGCCCGAGGGCACCGAGATGTGCATGCCTGGCGATAACGTCACCATGGACGTCGAGCTGATCACCCCCATCGCCATCGAGGAAGGCCTCCGCTTCGCTATCCGCGAGGGCGGCCGCACCGTTGGTTCGGGCGTTGTCACCGGCATCCGCGACTAGTTTCTAGCCTTAAAAAGCGCTTCGGCAATTTTGCCGAAGCGCTTTTTCTCTGCCCCGTTGCCCGCCGCCCCTCTCCCCGCACCCTGCCCCCTGTCCGTCCCAGCCGCTCTTCTTCGCTCCCCTTCAAGGCCAGAAACCCGCCCTGCCGGCCGCATCCTGAGTCCACCCATCTACCGCTCCTACTGCTTTCGGAGCAGATGCCGCCCCGGTAAACACCCGGTTTTTTCATTTTTCTTCGGGGGGAAGGGGAGGCAACGCGCTGCTCCTTTGTTTTTGAAGAGCATTGCCCGCCGCCCCTTGCCCCGCATCCTGCCCCACCTGTCCGCCCTTCTCCGCCCCCCTCAAGGCCGGCAGCCCGCGATGGAGGCAATATCCTAAACCCTGCCTAGCCGCCGACTCCCTCGCTTCCAGGCCGGATATTGTCCTTGCAAACGTCTGGTCTTTATATCTCTCTTTGGAGAGGGGAGCGGTGCCCCCCCTGTTTTCCTATTTTTGAAGAGTGCCCGGCGCGCCCTTCTGCGATGGAAGGGCAGCAGGAGGCGGAAAGAGAGAGCCCCCAGGGGCCTATCAAAGTACGGCTGTTGCCAAAAAGGCGAGACCCTCTTTCTCCACGACCTGCCCGCCGTCCCTTGCCGCGCAACCTGCCCCACCTGTCCGCCCCACCTGTTTTTCTCCGTCCCCCTCCAAGACTGGCAGCCCGCCCGGAGTGCTGTATCCCGCTCCTACAAATTGGCCGCTCCCCTCGCCTCCAGGCCAATATCCTCCTTGCAAAAGCCCCGTTTTTTAACTCCATTTGGACGAAAGAACCGCATCCCCCTATTTTAGGAGACCCCCCTCGCCCCCCTTCGCGACAGAAGGGCCGGAGGGAGCGCGCGAGAGCTCACAGAAGAGCTGCTTTTCCCCGTCCCAGCCCTCTTTTTCCCCTTTTCGGCTCCCGGCCAACAAAATGTTCACCAAATTGGTATTTTACTGCTGCAAAGGCGGGAAAATGTGGTATACTAATACCGTTCAAAATTGTTTTGTGAAAGATGCGGAGAAAGAATATGCTGCAATTACAACACATCTCCCTGCAGGTCGAAGACGGCGCCAACAGGGAGATCCTCAAAGACGTCAACCTCACCGTTGACGACGGCCGCTTTGTGGTCATCACCGGCCCCAACGGCGGCGGCAAATCCACCCTCGCCAAGGTCATTGCCGGGATCCTCGCCCCCACCGAGGGGCGCATCCTCCTAGACGGCCGGGACATCACCCAGGCCTCCATCACCGAGCGGGCCAAGATGGGCATCGGCTTTGCCTTTCAGCAGCCGGTGCGCTTCAAGGGGCTGACGGTGCGCGACCTCATCACCCTCGCCGCCGGGAGCGAGACCCTCTCCGACTGCGACATCGGCCGCTACCTGCGCTCGGTGGGCCTCTGCCCCCGCGACTACATCGACCGCGAGGCCAACGCCAGCCTCTCCGGCGGCGAGATGAAGCGCATCGAGATCGCCATGGTCCTGGCCCGCAAGACCCCCCTCACCATCTTCGACGAGCCGGAGGCCGGCATCGACCTCTGGAGTTTCGGCAACCTCATCGACGTCTTTGCCGACTTGCGGCGGGAGACCGAGGGCTCGGTCCTCATCATCTCCCACCAGGAGCGGATCCTCAACATCGCCGACGAGATCGTGGTCCTCTCGGGCGGGTCCCTCACCATGCACGGCCCGAAGGACGAAATTCTGCCCGGTCTCCTGCGGGGGGACCGCTGCGCCTTTTGCAGAGGGGAGGAGTAACCCGTGAACGACATCACCAAACAGCTGCTATCGCTCATCAGCGATTTTGACCCCGAGACCGGCTTCACCGGGGCCTTCAACATCCGCGAGGACACCGGCTGCGCCGGCCGCCAGAACAGCCAGAACATCGAGATCAGCTCCAAGTCGGACAAGCCCGGCATCGACATCCGGGTCAAACCCGGCACCAAGGGGGAGACGGTCTACATCCCCGCCTGCGTCACCCACAGCAAGGTGGACGACCTGGTCTACAACGACTTCTACATCGGCGCCGGGGCCGACGTGGTGGTGGTGGCCGGCTGCGGCGTCCACACCGACGGGGAGGAGAGCTCCCAGCACAACGGCATCCACCGCTTCTACCTCGAGCCGGGGGCCCGCGTCCTCTACCGGGAGAAGCACATCGGCACCGGCGAGGGCAGCGGCCAGCGCATCATCAACCCCCAGACCTATGTGGAGCTGCAGGAGGACAGCTACCTGGAGATGGACACCACCCAGATCAAGGGGGTGGACTCCACCCAGCGCCTCACCACCGGCGTGGTCGGCCCCCGGGCCCGGCTGGTGGTCCGCGAAAAGCTGATGACCCACGGCGAACAGTACGCCGAGACCAATTTCGAGGTGGACCTCAACGGCGAGGACAGCGGCGCCGACCTCATCTCCCGCTCGGTGGCGAAGGGGCACTCCAAACAGCTCTTCCGCTCCCGCATCAACGGCAACGTCCGCTGCACCGGGCACTCGGCCTGCGACGCCATCATCATGGACGAGGGCACCGTCTCCGCCATCCCTGAACTCACTGCCAACGACCTGGACGCGGCCCTCATCCACGAGGCGGCCATCGGCAAGATCGCCGGCGAACAGCTCACCAAGCTGATGACCCTGGGCCTCACCGCCGAGGAGGCGGAGGCCAAGATCATCGAGGGCTTTTTGAAGTAGTCTCTCAAACCTCGGCTGTGCGGCCTTCCCCGCCCCTCTCCCGCCCATTGCGGGGGAGCGGGGCGGGGAGGGGAGACGGCCATCCGCCCCGCCCGACCGCCCCTCTCGAGGAGGGGGGCGCGGGCCTCTGCTCGACGGCTGTCCCATACGCCAACAAAAGATCACGCAAGGGGGAATACCTGTGCTTTTGCGCCTCTACCGCTCCAAAGACCTGGACGGGGTGCTCGACCTCTTTTACCGGGCCGTCCACGGCTGCTGTACCCGGGACTACACCCAGGCCCAGCTGGACGCCTGGGCGCCCCAAAACCCGGACCGCTCCCGCTGGCAGAAGACCCTCACCCAGCACTACAGCCTGGTGGTGGAGGGGGAGGGGGGACTGGCCGCCTTTGGCGACCTGGACGGCAGCTATCTCGACCGCCTCTACGTCCACCCCGACTGCCGGGGCCAGGGGCTGGCCGCCCTGCTGGTGGACGCGCTGGAGGCCCGCGCCCTGCAGGGCGGGGTCAAGGTGCTGCGCACCGACGCCTCCATCACCGCCCTGCCCTTCTTTCTGGCCCGGGGGTACCGGGTGGTCAGGGAACAGCAGGTCAAGCGGGGGGAACAGACCCTCACCAACTACGCCCTGGAGAGGGAGCTCTAGCGCCCCTCCCCGCACAAAAAAGGCCCGTCCCCACCTTGACAACGGCGGCCGGCGGCCTATAATGAGAGTAGAAAGTCTGTTTCAGGGCGGGGTGCGATTCCCCACCGGCGGTGACAGGGCCCTGCCCTGAAGCCCGCGACTCCTCCGGCCCCCGGCCGGCGGACTGATTCGGTGTGATTCCGAAGCCGACGGTATAGTCCGGATGAGAGAAACGGCGCATCTTTTCTGCGTCCGCACGCCCTCGGCCTTTTCAGACCGAGGGCTTTTTGCGTCCCAGACAGACCTTCCAAACACTTTTTTTGGAGGGATTATTATGTCCAGACAAACCGCCAACCGCACCCGCAAGCTCACCACCATGGCCATGCTGGCCGCCATCTCCATCGTGCTGGTGGCCCTCATCCACTTCCCCATCATCCCCGGGGCCGCCTTTTTGGAGTACGACCCCGCCGACGTCTCCATCCTGGTGGGCACCTTCCTCTTCGGCCCCTGGGCGGGGCTGGCCCTCACCGCCGTGGTCTCGGTGATCCAGGGCCTCACCGTCAGCGCCGGGTCGGGGGTCATTGGCATCCTCATGCACTTTCTCGCCACCGGGGTCTTTTCGGTGCTGGCCGGCTCCCTCTACCAGAAATGGCACACCCGCAAGGGGGCGCTGGTGGGGCTGCTGCTGGGCTCCCTGGCCATGACCGCCGTCATGTGCCTGTGCAACCTGGTCTTTACCCCCCTCTTCATGGGGGGGACCGCCAAGGACGTGGCGGCCATGCTCATCCCCATCATCATCCCCTTCAACCTGGTCAAGGCCCTGGGCAACAGCGCCATCACCTACCTGGTCTACAAGCCCATCAGCAAGCTGGTTTTCGGCAGGGAAGGACCGGTGTTGACAACCTCCGCCAAATAGCGTATACTGATTTTCGCACAATTGAATATCACTTATCAAGAGTGGCTGAGGGAACAGGCCCTGTGAAGCCCGACAACCTGCCCCCCGCGGGGGTGCAAGGTGCCAAATCCTGCGGGTAAAGCCGAAAGATAAGCTTCGCATAAAAGCTCGGTGTTTGCCACCGGGCTTTTTTTCGACCCCGGCAAAAGTGATCTCTTCAATGGCAGAAAAATGCGTGCATTGAAAGGAAGGAAAAAACTGTGAGCATGAGAAAACTCTTCACCTCCGAATCGGTCACCGAGGGGCACCCCGATAAGATCTGCGACCAGATCTCCGACGCCGTCCTCGACGCCATCATGGAAAAAGACCCCGCCGGCCGGGTGGCCTGCGAGACCTGCGTCACCACCGGCATGGTGATGGTGATGGGGGAGATCACCACCAGCTGCTATGTGGACATCCCCAAGATCGCCCGCCAGGTCATCCGCGACATCGGCTACACCCGGGCCAAGTTCGGCTTTGACTGCGACACCTGCTCGGTCCTCACCTCCATCGACGAGCAGTCCCCCGACATCGCCCTCGGGGTGGACAAGGCCCTCGAGGCCAAGACGGGGGAGGAGGACGCCGGCACCGGCGCCGGCGACCAGGGGATGATGTTCGGCTTCGCCTGCGACGAGACCGAAGAGCTGATGCCCCTGCCCATCTCCCTGGCCCACAAGCTGGCCAAGCAGCTGACCAAGGTCCGCAAGGAGGGGGCGGTGGACTACCTCCGCCCCGACGGCAAGACCCAGGTCACCGTCGAGTACGACGGCGACACCCCGGTGCGGGTGGACACGGTGGTCATCTCCACCCAGCACGGCGACGAGGTCACCCTCGAGCAGATCCGGGAGGACATGATCGAGCTGGTCATCAAGCCCATCGTCCCCGCCGCCCTGCTGGACGAAAAGACCAAGTACCTGGTCAACCCCACCGGCCGCTTTGTCATCGGCGGGCCCCAGGGGGACAGCGGCCTCACCGGCCGCAAGATCATTGTCGACACCTACGGCGGGTACGGCCGCCACGGCGGCGGCGCCTTCTCCGGCAAGGACCCCACCAAGGTCGACCGCTCCGCCGCCTACGCCGCCCGCTATGCCGCCAAGAACGTGGTGGCCGCCGGCCTGGCCAAAAAGTGCGAGGTCGAGCTGGCCTACGCCATCGGGGTGGCCCACCCGGTCTCGGTGCTGGTGGACACCTTCGGCACCGGCGCGGTCAGCGACGACAAGCTGGCCGAGGCGCTGGTGAAGGTCTTTGACTTCCGCCCCGCCTCCATCATCCGCGACCTGGACCTGCGCCGCCCCATCTACCGCCAGCTGGCCGCCTACGGCCACCTGGGGAGAGAGGACCTGAACGTCCCCTGGGAGAAGACCGACCGGGTCGACGCCCTCCGGGCCGCCGTTTCGGCGCAGTAGCCCCTTTTGCGGCCGCACGGGCGGCCGAACCAATTTCACCTGCCGGCAGGGGAGCCGGGCGGGCCGGGCGGCCTGCCCGGCCCCTTTTTTGTCCGGGACAGATGAGGGGGAGCTGCCTGCGCCCAAACGGCGGTTTTTCGCCCCCTTCGGGGAAGGGAGGGCCGCTGCCGCCCCAGCACTTTTTCCCCGCTTTTCCCACAAAAAGGGGGCGGGAGGGGCACCTTTTGCCCCTCCTTCCCATACACTGGCGCAAGAGGTGATTGAGTATGGAATTCGTCGCAAAACTCCTGCTGGTGGTGCTGGCGGCCGTGGGGCTGGCCGAGTGCGTGGGCCTGCTGGGCGACCTGATCGACCGCCGCCGCAAGCTGCCCCTCTACCTGATCGCGCCCCTCCCCGCCCGGCCGGGCGACTGTGAGAACGCCCTGCGCAGCCTTCGCCGCACGGTGGAGCGCAGCACCTTTGCCTGCAAGCTGGTCCTCACCAGCCCCGGCGAGCTCACCGAGGAGCAGCGGGAGATCCTCGGCTTTTTCTACGGCAGCGAGGACTTCCCCGAGGTCTGGGAGACATTCGACCCCCGCCAACTGGGTTTGCATTGAGAGGGCAGTTGGGGTATACTGGTACACGGAATACAGGACGTATCGGCCGCCAGAAGGCGGCCCTTTTTGAAGGGGGAAGGGGACAAGGTGGAACGCGCAGAGCAGCTCATCCAGCTCGCCGGCACGGTGGAGGGGGTGGTCTTTCGCAACCGGGAAAACGGCTGGTCGGTGGTGGACATCTCCTGCGAGGGCGAACTGATCACCGCCGTGGGCGAGTTCTCCGAACTCAGCGAGGGGGAGGAGGTGGAGCTCACCGGCGTCTTTGTCAACCACCCCACCTTCGGCCGCCAGTTCAAGGCCAGCCTCTGCACCACCAAACTCCCCGCCACCGCCGGGGCCATCCTCAAGTACCTGGCCTCCGGGGCCATCAAGGGCATCGGCCCGGTGACGGCCCGCCGCATCGTCGACCGCTTCGGCAGCCGCACCTTCGAGGTCATCGAAAAGGACCCCGACGCCCTGGCGCAGGTGCAGGGCATCTCCCTGAAAAAGGCGGAGGACATCCATCTGGAGTACCAGCGGGTCTTCGGCATCCGCTCCCTGCTGGCCTTTATGGCCCAGTACGGCTTTTCCGCCGCCGAGGCCATCAAGGTGTGGAAGTTCTGGGGCCCCCAGGCGCAGGAGCTGCTCTGCGAAAACCCCTACCGCCTCTGCCTCTCCTTCATCGGCATCTCCTTTGACCGGGCGGACGCCATGGCCATCCAGCTGGGCCTCTCCCCCGAATCGGGGGAGAGGGTGCAGGCCGCCGCCGCCCACGTGCTCCGCCACAACACCCAAAACGGCCACACCTGCCTGCCGCGGGAGAAGTTGGCCGCCGTCACCGCCAGCTACATCGGCCTGCCCCCCGAGCGGGTGGACTTTGAAATCGGCGAGATGCTGGAGCGGGAGAACCTGGTGGAATACACCGGGGACGAGCGGCCCATGATCTTTTTGCCCGACTACTACCGGGCCGAGGGCTACATCGCCACCCGGCTGCAGATGCTCATCTCCTTCATGCCCGACAACGGCACCCAGTGGGACCGGCAGATCGCGGCCCAGGAGAAGGCGCTGGGCATCGTCTACGCCGACACCCAGAGGGAGGCCATCGCCCAGGCGCTGCGCCAGGGGTTCGTGGTCCTCACCGGCGGGCCCGGCACCGGCAAGACCACCACCATCAACGGGATGATCGAGCTCTTCGAGAAGGACGGCCGCAAGGTCGCCCTCTGCGCCCCCACCGGCCGCGCCGCCAAGCGGATGAGCGCCGTCACCGGGCGGGAGGCCAAGACCATCCACCGCCTGTTGGAGGCGGGGTACCAGAAGGACGGCACCCTGGCCTTCACCAAGAACGAGGAGGATCTGCTGGACTGCGACGTCCTCATCCTCGACGAGGTGTCGATGGTGGACGTCCTCCTCTTCGAGGCGCTGCTGCGGGCGATCAAGCTCAACTGCAAGCTGGTGCTGGTGGGGGACTACGACCAGCTGCCCTCGGTGGGGGCGGGCAACCTGCTCAAAGACATCATCGACTCCGGCTTTTTCCCGGTGGTGCGGCTCTCCCACATCTTTCGCCAGGCCGCCCAGAGCGCCATCGTCACCTCGGCCCACGAGATCTTGGAGGGGCAGGTGCCCGACCTGGCCCAGCGGGACAAGGACTTTTTCTTCCTCCCCGCAAGGGACAAGCCCTCCGGCCTGGCCCTCATCCGCGACCTGGTCACCACCCGGCTGCCAAAGGCCTACGGCCTCTCTCCCGCCGACATCCAGGTGCTCTCCCCGGGCCGCCGGGGGGCCGCCGGGGTGCAACAGCAAAACCGCATCCTCCGGGAGGCGGTCAACCCCGCCCACGGCCAGTCCGAGATCGGCTATATGGGGATGAGCTTTCGCCAGGGGGACAAGGTGATGCAGACGCGCAACAACTACGACATCGTCACCACCCAGGAGGAGACCGGCGAGAAGGGGACCGGGGTCTTCAACGGCGACATGGGGCAGATCGAGGAGATCGACCGCCAAAACGGCCTCATCCACATCCGCTACGAGGACAAGCGCGCCGCCTACACCCCCGACATGCTGGGGGAGATCGAGCACGCCTATGCCGTCACCGTCCACAAGAGCCAGGGGAGCGAGTTCGACGCGGTCATCCTCTCCCTGTTGGAGCCCAACCCCAAGCTCTACTTCCGCAACCTCCTCTACACCGCCGTCACCCGGGCCAAACAGCTGCTGGTGATCGTGGGCAGCCGCCGCGCCGTGGAGATGATGGTGGAGAACAACCGCAAGACCCTGCGCTACAGCGGGCTGGGCTCCTTTCTGCGGGACATCCTCGGGTGAGGGCCCTTGCGGCGGCCCTCCGCCTGCTCTACCCCCGGGTCTGCCCCTTCTGCGGCGACGCCATCCCCCTGGGACAGCGGGTCTGTCCAAAATGCACGTTGCAAAGCCACCGCATATCGGATACAATAAACCGTAAGGGCGTGTTGGAGGCGCAGGGGGAGACCCTGCTCTACGCCGAGGGGGCGATCGCCCCCTTCTGGTACCAGGGGCCGGTCCGCCGGGCCATCACCGCCTACAAGTTCTCCGCCCGACTGGGGGCGGCCGAGGTGCTGGCGGCCCACATGGCCGACACCTGCCGCGCCGTCCTCCCCCTGGAGGAGATCGAGGGGGTCGTCTGCGTGCCGGGCCGCCCCCGCCAGCGGCGGGAACGGGGGTTTGGCCACAGCGAACTGCTGGCCCAGCACCTGGCCCGAGAGTTGGACATCCCCTATTTGAAGGGGGCGCTGGTCAAGCTGTTCGACACCCCCTACCAGCACCGGCTGGGCCTCCCGGCCCGCAGGGAGAACCTGCTGGGCGCCTTTGAGGTGGCCGACCGGGCGGCGGTGCGGGGCAAGACCCTCCTCCTCTGCGACGACATCGTCACCACCGGCGGCACTGCCGCCGAGTGCGCCAAGATGCTGCGGGTCAGGGGCTGTGAACGGGTGTATTTCTGCGCGGCGGCAGCCGCAGGTAAGGAAAGGAATAGGGAAGCAAATGGCAAATTATGATATTGGCTTTGACCTGGGGACCACCTCCATCATCATCTATGTGGTGGGCAAGGGGATCGTGGTCAAAGAGCCGTCGGTCATCGCCGTCAACCAAAAGACCGGCGAGGTGCTGGCCATCGGCGAAAAGGCGCAGGAGATGGCGGGCAAGACCCCGGCCCACATCGTCGCCAAGCGCCCGCTTGAAAACGGCGTCATCTCCGACATCGACATGACCGAAGAGGTGGTCAAGTACTTCATCCGCAAGGTCAGTTCCTCCTACGTGGTCAAGCCCAAGGTGGCCATCTGCGTCCCCTCCTCGGTGACCAACGTCGAGTCGCGGGCCGCGGTCAACGCCGCCCTCTCGGCCGGGGCCCGCAAGATCTTCCTGGTGGAGGAGCCCATCGCCGCGGCCCTGGGCTCGGGCATCGACATCTCCAAGCCCCGGGGGCGGATGGTGGTGGACGTGGGCGGCGGCACCGCCGATATCGCCGTCATCTCCCTCAACGACGTGGTGCTCTCCACCTCGGTCAAGTGCGCCGGCACCCAGTTTGACGAAAAGATCATCAACTACGTCCGCCTCAACCGCAAGGTGCTCATCGGCGAGCGGACCGCCGAGCGGGTCAAAAAGGAGATCGGCGCGGTGATGGAGGGGGTCCTCCCCGAGACCGAGATGGAGGTCAAGGGCCGCAGCCTGGAGACCGGCCTGCCGGTGAAGATCACCGTCAGCTCCTCCGAACTCACCGCCACCCTCAACGAGTTTGCCATGAGCATGGTCACCACCATCAAGGGCATCCTCGAAAAGACCCCGCCCGAACTGGTGGGCGACATCTGGGAGGACGGCATCATGCTCACCGGCGGCGGCAGCCTCATCAAGGGCCTGCCCGAGCTCATCTCCAAAGAGACCGGGGTGCGCTGCTACGTGTCGGAGACCCCCATCGACTGCGTGGCCATCGGCACCGGCATGGCCCTGGATTTGATGGAAGATGGGTACAGCATCAACTACGACAGGGACTATTGATTGCGCTTTATACAATTTGTAGTTGCATTTTGGCGGATTTTATCAAAAAAATAGATTTTTTCAAAAGAAAAAAGCGGATGGACTTCCATCCGCTTTTTTGCATCTTCCCCGCCGGACTGCGCAAACTGATAGGGAAGAAGCGGCCGCCGCGGCTGCAGGGACTGCGACGGCTGTTTTTTCCAAGCAAAAAAAGGGGGAATGACCGGTGGAGAACATTACAGAGAAAGAGCTGTCCGGCATTGAGGACAGCCTGACCATGGAGCAAAACCTCATTGCCAAGTACCAGATGTACGCCTCGATCTGCGCCGACCCGCAGGTGAAGAGCAAGTGCGAGCAGATGGCCGCCAAGCACCAGAACCACTTTGACAAACTGCTCTCCTGCCTGTAAGGCAGATGGGGAAAGGGGAACGGAAGATGAACAACATGATGGATGACAAGTCGATTTTGACCGACATGCTGAGCTCGCAAAAACAGATCACCGGCATCTACAACACCTTTGCCGACGAGTGCGCCACCAAGCAGATGAAGGGCGTGATGATGGACATCCTCGCCGAGGAGCACCAGATCCAGATGGAGGTCTTCGAGGAGATGCAGAAGCGGGGCTGGTACCAGACCCCCGCCGCCCAGGCCGACAAGGTCAACCAGGCCAAGCAGAAGTTCACCAAGGAAAACGCCCAGTGCAACGCCGAGTGCGAGCACGAAATCAAAATCGACACCGCCCGCTAAAGCCGCCCGCACCGCAGAAGAGCTGCCGCCGAGAGAATCGGCGGCAGCTCTTTTTGGGCTCAGAAGGCAAGGAGGCGGAGAGGTCTGTTGTCGCACCCGCGAGGGGGGCGACTAGCTTCGACGAGACTGACCGCTGTGTCTGCCCAATTTCAATCCACGCACCCACATGAGGTGCGACCCAGATAGCCATACTGGTCGGCGCACCAAGATACATTTCAACCCACGCCCCCGCACAGGGTGCGACCCAGCCCAGCGGTCTTTTCAAACCCCATCTCTTATTTCAACCCACGCCCCCGCACGGGGTGCGACGCAGTCTGTACATAAGATATTAACCTCCTTGTTTATTTCAACCCACGCCCCCGCACGGGGTGCGACAGCAAACTTGTATAAAAGCGAATACCTGTTTTCCCCTTTACTATATCTTTTGTACAGACCCTTGTCAATCATCTCGCAATTTCTTTTGCCGCCCATCCTCTTTCTCCATTTTCTCCCTATTTTGTCAGTGCGAGCCTGCCGGGAAATCCCTGTGCGTTTGCCATTCGCACTGCCTTGAACGCAGATCCCTTCTCTCTGTTTTCTCCAAAAGGCCATTGCTTGCAAGGGCTCGCGTTGGCGGGGGAAGTGCAGCGGCGGAAATGGCCCTCTGTCTGGGGCGACAAAAAGCCGCCCCGGCGCTGTCCAGCGCGTCAAGGCGGCCATAAAAAGCGGCTCTTTTTATTTGACCAGCGTCACGTCCAAATGGGGGTAGGCGATGGGGATGCCCTCCCTGTCAAAGGTGCGCTTGATCTCCTCGAGCAGGTCGTATTTCAGGGGGAAGACCTTCGCCGGTTCGGTCCAGACCCGCACGGCGATCTCCAGGGCGCTGTCCCCGAACTCCGACAACCGGATCAGGGGGGCGGGCTCCTTGTAGCTGTCCGGGTGGGCGTAGACGATCCCCTTGAGCAGCTCGATGGCCCGCTCAAAGTCGGCCTCGTAGGGGATGGGGACCACCAAGTCCAGGCGGCGGCTCTCCTCGCTGGAGGCGTTGATGATTTTGGAGCTGGTCACCTGGCCGTTGGGGATGTAGATGCCCCGGTTGTCGATGGTCAGCAGCTTGGTGTAGACCACCCCGATCTCCAGCACCGTGCCCGAGGTGCCGTCGAGATCGACAAAGTCCCCCACCCCAAAGGGCTTGGTGATGAGGATCTGCAGCCCCCCGGCCACATCGGTCAGGCTGTCCTTCACCGCCAGGGAGACGGCGATGCCGGCCACGCTGAAGATGGCCAAAAAGCTCGACAGTTCGATGCCCAGGGAGCTGCCGGCGGTGAAGAGCACCAGGAACCAGAGGACGATTTTGAGGACAGAGGAGAAAAACTTGTAGGCGCTGGGGGAGAGGTTGCGGCGCACGACCACCCGGTCCACCAGCCGCAGGATCACCTTGATGGCGATATAGCCCACCAGCAGGATGAGGGCGGCTTTGGCCAGCGAGGGCAGCATACTCAAAAACCAGTTCCAGACCCCCTCCAGGGTGAGGCCCTGGGGGATTTCCGGCAGATTGACGGCGGAAGATGTGTCCATAGCGGGGTCCCTCCTAACACAGACGGTTTTGACGATTTCACCCTATCACATTTTGCGCAAAAAGGCAATCGCCGCCCTGCCCGGCGGAAAGGGGGGAGGGGAGTTGGACGAGTTTGACAAAACAAAGACAACTTCTCCGTTAAAAAATCGGCAGTCATTTGTTAAAAAATTATTCACTCCGAATTGAAATAGACGGGCCCTTGGGGTATAATGTATTCGATTGGAATTTTCACAAAATGAATATAGAAAAGGAGATCGCGATATGGACTTTGCAATTCTGGTCACCATTACCGGCATGGTCGTGGTTTTTGCGGCCCTCATCTTTTTGACCTTCTGCATCTGGCTGATGGGCAAACTGTTGAGCAGCTTCACCAAGCCGAAGCAGCCCGCCGCCCCCAAAACCGAGGCCAAGCCCGCCGCTCCCGCCCCCAAGGCGCCCGCTCCGGTGGCAAACGCCACCGCCGGCATCCCGGGCGAGGTCGTGGCAGCCATTTCCGCCGCAGTTGCCAGCATGATGGGCGGCAAGCCCTTTGCCGTGCGCAGCATCAAGCGCAAAAAGCAGACCCGTCCCGCCTGGGGCGCCGCCGGCATTGTGGAAAACACCCGCCCCTTCTAAATCCCGTAACCGAAACAGAAAGGAAATGAAGCCATGATTCAACAAGCTTTGGACGCCATTGGCGGCATCCTCACGTCGTCCGGCTTTGCCAACTGCAGTTGGCAGAACCTGGTCATGATCGCCATTGCCTGTGTGCTGATCTATCTGGCCATCGGCCGCGGGTTCGAGCCGCTGCTGCTGCTCCCCATCGCCTTCGGCATGCTGCTTGCCAACATCCCGGTCGCCAACCTCAACTCCTACGCGGCCCCCTACATAGACCCAGTGACCGGCAAGGAGATGGCCGGCAGCCTGATCTACTACCTCTATCAGGGCGTGAAACTGGGCATCTATCCGCCGCTCATCTTCCTGGGCATCGGCTGTATGACCGACTTTGGTCCCCTCATCGCCAACCCCAAGAGCTTCCTGCTGGGCGCTGCCGCCCAGGGCGGTATCTTCTTCACCTTCATCGGCGCCACCATGCTGGGCTTTACCCCGCAGGAGGCCGGCTCCATCGGCATCATCGGCGGCGCGGACGGCCCGACCGCCATCTTCGTCACCAGTAAGCTGGCCCCCGACCTGTTGGGCGCCATCGCCATTGCGGCCTACTCCTACATGGCCCTGGTCCCCATCATCCAGCCGCCCATCATGAAGCTGCTCACCACCAAGAAAGAGCGCGCGGTGGTGATGGAGACCCTGCGGCCGGTCTCGAAGATCGAGAAGATCGTCTTCCCCATCATGGTCACCCTCATCGTCTCCTTCCTGGTGCCGGATGCCGCCCCGCTGGTCGGCATGCTGATGCTGGGCAACCTGATGCGGGAGAGCGGCGTGGTCGAGCGCCTCTCCAAGACCGCCCAGAACGAGCTGATGAACATCATCACCATCTTCCTGGGGGTCACCGTCGGCGCCACCGCCACGGCCGAGCGGTTCCTCGACCCCAAGACCCTCAAGATCATCGCCCTGGGCCTCATCGCCTTCTGTGTCGGCACCGCCTGCGGCGTGCTGCTGGGCAAGCTGATGTACGTCCTGAGCAAGGGCAAGATCAACCCCCTCATCGGCTCGGCCGGTGTCTCGGCTGTGCCCATGGCCGCCCGCGTCTCCCAGAAGGTCGGCCAGAAAGAGAACCCCGCCAACTTCCTGCTGATGCACGCCATGGGCCCCAACGTGGCCGGCGTCATCGGTTCGGCGGTCGCGGCCGGTGTCCTCATCAACATCTGCAAATAGCCATTTCGCGGCGATCTCCCCTGCACTTAAAAGAGCGCCCGAAGCCTTGTGCTTCGGGCGCTCTTTCTCTCTGTGCCGCCGCCTGAAAGGGGGGGCCTTTACCGCATGGACACCGCCACCAGGGCCACCCCCAGGGCAAACAGCCCGCACAGGTAAAAGACCACCACCAAAAAGGTCTTTTTCTCCTTCACGGCGCGCCACCCGGCCACAAAGCTGATGACGCTCAACAGCCCCAAGATCACCGGCATCCACAGGTCCATGGCCAGCACCTGCGCCAGGCAGAGGGCGGAGAGGACCAGCACCAACACCGCCAAGATCAGCTGTACGAGACTTTCCTTTTTCACGGTGAAACACATCCTTTTCGGCCGGCGGCAGCCCCGGGGAGAGAGACGACAAGCCGCCCTTTTTTTCTATTATACGACCAATTTCGCCATCTGTCCACGCCGCCGAAAGGAGAGAGTCAGCATCCAATTTGCGGGCCGAAAATCGGCGCTTTTTCTTTTATTGGATGGGGAGATGTGGTACAATAGGGAAGAAAACGCGGTCCCCCCTTGGCGGCGGCCGCCCCGCGCCCCGCCCCTTTCCGGCGGCGCCGGCGCGCCCTCCCATCACACCCGCAAGGAGATTTTTATGACAGACTACCAGTCCCAATTTTTGACCCTGCGCAAGCAGTATATCGACTACCGCTTTCGGGGCCTCAACGAGATGCAGAAGAAGGCCGCCCTCACCACCGAGGGCCCCATCCTGATCCTAGCCGGCGCCGGCAGCGGCAAGACCACCGTGCTGGTCAACCGGGTGGCCAACCTGGTGGCCTTCGGCCAGGCCTACCACAGCGACAAGGTCTACGGCACCCCCACCGAGGAGGACATCCTCAACCTGGAGAGCGCCATCCAAAACGGGGACGAGATCCCCGCCGAGACCTTCCGCAAGCTCTCGGTGAACGCCCCCCGGCCCTGGAACATCCTCGCCATCACCTTTACCAACAAGGCCGCCGGCGAGCTCAAAGACCGGCTGATCGCCATGATCGGGGAGGAGGCCAGCGACATCCAGGCCAGCACCTTCCACTCGGCCTGTGTGCGGATCCTGCGCCGGGGCATCGACCGGCTGGGCTTTACCTCCAACTTCACCATCTACGACCAGGACGACGCCCTGCGGCTGCTCAAGACCATCTTGAAGGAGATGCAGGTCGACGACAAGATGTTCCCCCCCAAGGCGATGCTGCACAACCTGGGCCGCCTCAAGGACAGCATGGTGGACTGGGAGGAGTACGCCGCGCAGGAGCACCCCGACTACAAGCTCCGCGTCACCGCCCAGGTGTACAAGCGCTACCAGGACGCCCTCAAGCGGGCCAACGCCGTGGACTTTGACGACATCATCTACCACACGGTGCGGCTGTTCCAGCAAAACCCCGACGTGCTGGAGTACTACCAGCAGCGCTACCGCTACATACTGGTGGACGAGTACCAGGACACCAACCGGGTGCAGTTTGAGCTGGTGAGCATGCTGGCCAGGGGGCACCAAAACCTCTGCGTGGTGGGGGACGACGACCAGTCCATCTACAAGTTCCGGGGCGCCACCATCGAGAACATCCTCAACTTTGAGGGCACCTTCCCCGGGGCCGAGGTGATCCGGCTGGAGCAGAACTACCGCTCCACCCAGAACATCCTCGACGCGGCCAACAGCGTCATCGCCAACAACACCGCCCGCAAGGGCAAAAACCTCTGGACCGACAAGGGCGATGGCGCCAAAATCGTCGACTACACCGCCCGGGACGAGTTCGGCGAGGCCGAGTTCATCGGCGACACGGTGGTGAAAAACGTCTCCGAGGGGCGATACCGCTACGGCGACCACGCCATCCTCTACCGGATGAACGCCCAGTCCAACGCCATTGAAAAATATTTCGCCAGGGCGGGGGTACCCTATAAAATAATCGGCGGCCTGCGCTTTTACGACCGCAAGGAGATCCGGGACCTGGTGGCCTATCTGAGCGTCCTCAACAACCCCTCCGACGCCATCCGCCTCAAGCGGATCATCAACGAGCCCAAGCGGGGCATCGGCGAGGCCACCGTGGCCAAGGCCGAGCAGATCGCCGCCGGGCTGGGCCTCAGCCTCTACGAGGTGCTGCGGGAGGCGGAGAGCTACCCCGCCCTCTCCGGCAAAAAAAAGGCCATCGCCGCCTTTACCCAGGTGATGGACGGGCTGATTGCCGCCAGGGAGAGCGAGAAGATGTCGGAGCTGACCCTGCGTCTGCTGGAGGAGACCGGCTACGCCGCCTCCCTGCGGGCCCAGGGCTTTGAGGGGGAGACCCGGCTGGAAAACATCGAGGAGTTCGTCTCCAACGTGGTCCGCTACGAGCAGACCGCCGAGGAGCCCAGCTTGCAGGAGTTTTTGGAGGAGATCGCCCTCATCACCGACATCGACAACTTCGACCGGGAGGCCGACAGCGTGGTGCTGATGACCATGCACGCCGCCAAAGGGCTGGAGTTCCCCAACGTCTTCATCGCCGGGATGGAGGACGGCATCTTCCCCGGGCGGCAGTCCCTCTACTCCCCCGAGGAGCTGGAGGAGGAGCGCCGGCTGTGCTATGTGGGCATCACCCGCGCCAAGGAGAACCTCTACCTGCTGCACACCCGGCAGCGGATGCTCTTCGGCCAGACCCAGCGCAACCAGCCCAGCCGTTTTTTGCAGGAGATCCCCGAGGAGTATGTGGAGCACGAGGGGGCGGAGGAACTGCCCACCGGCCTCTTCGGCGGGGGCGCCGCCAAACAGGTGGGCCACTTCCGGGCCCAGAACAACCTGGGGCTGGGGGGGCAGACCGGCCGCCCCGCCGCGGCCGGGGGCGGCAATACCTATCAGACCGACGACCTGGTCTCCCACAAGGTGTTCGGCCGGGGGCGGGTGCTGCGCACCACCCCCATGGGGGGCGACACCCTGCTGGAGATCGCCTTTGAGGGCGCCGGGGTGAAGAAGATCATGGCGAATTTCGCCAAATTGGAAAAACTGTGAGGAGGTCTTGCCGGTGAGCGGCAAACTGTTTGTCATCGAAGGGCTCGACGGCAGCGGCAAGGGCACCCAGACGGAGCTTTTGACCCGGCGGCTGCAGGGGGAGGGGCGGGCGGTGAGAAAGCTCTCCTTCCCCCGGTACGGGGACCCGGCCGCCGGGGCCCTGACCGAGTACCTGCACGGCAGCTACGGCCAAAAGCCGGAGGACGTCAACGCCTACGCCGCCTCCACCTTTTTCGCCGTGGACCGCTACGCCAGCTTTCGCCAGGACTGGCGGGCGGCCTATCTGGCCGGGAGCTTGATCCTCTGCGACCGCTACACCACCTCCAACGCCGTCCACCAGACGGCCAAGCTCCCGCGGGGGGAGTGGGACGGCTTTCTCGACTGGCTCTACGACTTTGAGTTCGGCAAGTTGGGCATCCCCCGCCCGGCGGCGGTCTTCTACCTGGACATGCCGCCCGAGGCCTCGCAGAAGCTGATGGACAAGCGCTACGCCGCCAGCGGCGAGAAGGACATCCACGAACAGGACCTGGCCTACCTCAACCACTGCCGCCAGGCCGCCCTCTACTGCTGCCAAAAGCTGGGGTGGACGGTCATCGACTGCGCCCGGGGGGGCGTTCCCCGCCCGGTGGAGGAGATCGGCGAAGAGCTGCGCGGCGCGGTCGAGGCCGCCCTGTAACAAAAAAAGGAGTTAAAAATTGTATGTTGTCATTTAAAACGCCGGAGATCGAAGACCGAAAATGGGTCCAGCCCCTGCTGGACCAGAGCCAGTACACCAGCGATGAGTACACCTTCAGCAACATGTTCATGTGGTGGGAGGGGTACGGCATCCAGTTCACCGAGTACGAGGGGATGTTTCTCGCCCGCAGTGTGGAGGGGGAGACGGTCAACTACATGTTCCCCGCCGGCGCGGTGGACGTGGGGGTGTGGTATGCGGCCTGCAAGGCCGACGCCGACGCCCTCGGCAAACAGCTGACCATCGGCGGCGCGGGCCCCAAACAGGCGGCGCTGCTCACCGGCCATTTCGGCGACCGGGTGCGGTTGGAGTACAACCGGGACTTCTACGACTACGTCTACTTACAGGAGAAGTTGGCCACCCTTTCGGGGAAAAAGTACCATTCCAAGCGCAACCACATCTCCTACTTCGAGCAAAATTACAACTGGCGTTTTGAGATCATCGACGAGGACAACATGGCCGACTGCCTGGCCATGAACGAGGAGTGGTGCCGCCAGAACGGCTGCACCCAGAGCGAGAGCCTGCAGATCGAGTACTGCGCGGTGAAAAAGGCCTTTGCCCACTGGGACGAGCTGGGTCTCTTCGGCGGGCTGATCCGGGTGGACGACCGGGTGGTGGCTTACAGCTTCGGCCACGCCCTCAACGACACCATGGTGGACGTGCACGTGGAGAAGGCCTTCTCCGACTACCGGGGGGCCTACCCCATCATCAACCGGGAGTTCGCCCGCAACCTCTGCGGGGGCTACACCTACATCAACCGGGAGGAGGACCTGGGCGAGGAGGGGCTGCGCAAGGCCAAGCTCTCCTACCACCCCGAGTGCATGGTGGAGAAGTTCATCGCCCGGGTGGCGGACTGATGCTCCGCCTGGCAGGGCCGGGGGACTTCGCGTCCCTCTGTGCGATCTGGCGGGCGGGCTTTGGCGACGGGGAGGAGTACGTCCGCCTCTTTTGGCAAAATTGGCGGGAGAGCTGCCGCCCCTACCTCTGGCAGGACGAGGCGGGCCCCGCCGCCGCCCTCTTCCTGCTGCCGGTGGAGTACCGCCGGGGCGGTGAGCGGGTCCCCCTCTGGTACCTCTACGCGGCGGCCACCCTGCCCCAGCGGCAGGGGGAGGGGATTATGTCCCGGATGCTGGAGGAGGTCTACCGCCGGGAGACCGGCGGGCGGGCGGGCATCGCCCTGGTGCCGGGGGAGCCCTCCCTCTTCTCCTTCTACGGGGCCCGCGGCTACCGGGAGTGGGGCGGTCTGCGGCGGCTGACGGTGGCGCGGGGCGAGTGCCCGGGCCCCCCCCACCCCCCCCCCCCCCCCGCCCCGCCGCCCCCCGCTGGGGGAGGCCCCGCGCCCCCGTTCCACCGGCAGTCCCGACTGCGGATTTCAGTGGGAGTGGTCCTGTTTGATGAGCCCCATCCGGTAGGCGGCCAGCAGCTTGCGCAGGCCGTCGATGTTCTCGCGGATCTCCTGCCCCACGTCGGTCTCCCCCACCTGGATGCGGTGCTCGGTGGCCTGGGTGAGGACGGTGGTGGAGAGGATGTCCCGGTCCTGGCGGATGGCCTCCTTCACCCCCTCAAAGGGGCTGTGGGAGACGATGCGCAGCCCGTAGGAGTTGTAGATGAGGGTGTATCCGGCGATGCCGGTCTTGGGCTGGTAGGCCTGGCAGAAGCCGCCGTCGATGACGATGAGCTTCCCCCCGGCCTTGACCGGGTTCTCCCCGTCCTTGGTCCGCACCGGCACGTGGCCGTTGACGATGTGGCTGCCCGGCCCCCCCAGGCCGAACTCCCGCAGGATCTTCTCGCAGATGTCCGGCCGCTCGTAGAGGAGGTAGTAGGGGTTCTTGGGCTCCTCCCAGGTGCGCGCGTCGTCGCAGAGCAGCCGCTCGAAGGTGGCGATGCGCTCCCGCCCGAAGAGGGGGGAGTTCTTGCCGCACCACAGGTACCAGAGATAGTCCTTCCCCTGCTGGCGCTGGGGGGAGTGGGGCTGGGCGTAGTAGCCCTGGCGGGCCAACCCCTCGGCGTAGTCGAGAAAGGCCCGGCCCGCCAGCTCCTCCCCCTCGCAGGAGAAGGGGAGGAAGCTGCCGTCCGGCCGCAGGGGGACGCAGCCGTGGAGGAGCAGGTTGTCGTTGAAGCACTTGTAGAGCCCACCCTTGGCGTAGAGGAACCGGACGTGCCGCTGCAACTTCTCGCTCTGCAAAAAGGAGAATTTCAGCTGTTCCATCACCCGGGCCTCCTCCTCGCTCAGGGCGTAGGGGTCGGCGGGGTCGACGGTGGGGAAGTCGGTGTCCTTGAGGGGGACGTCCCGCCCGTCCAGGCGGACGGTGCCCCGCTCCCGGTCGATCTTGTGCAGCAGCATCCGCTCCCCCATCAAAAAGCCGGGGTTGCGCAGGATGATCTGCCCCTCCAGCTTGAACTGGATGACGGCGATGGCCTTGTGCATGCAGGCCACCCGGTGGATGTCCTTGGGGCTGTAGCCGCGGGTGGCCTCCCCCTTGGGGAGGAAGGCGGCCATGTCCCGGCCGCCGTAGGTCTCGGCGGCGAAGAGGGCCAGGGGCCGCAGGCTGATGCCGTAGCCGTTCTCCACCACCGCCAGGTTGTTGTAGGTGATGGAGTTGTTGAGGACGTTGGCGATGCAGGTGCGGCTGCCGGCGGCGGCCCCCATCCAGAGGACGTCGTGGTTGCCCCACTGGATGTCCACGCAGTGGTGGGCCATCAGCGAGTCCATGACGATGTCGGCCCGGGGGCCCCGGTCGTAGATGTCCCCCACGATGTGTAGTCGGTCGACGATCAGCCGCTTGATGGTGCCGCAGAGGGCGGCGATGAAGGCGTCCCCCCGCTCGATCTCAATGATGGTGGCGATGATGTTTTCGTAGTAGCGGCCCTTGTTGCGCTCGTCGTAGGTGGTGTGCAGCAGCTCGTCGATGATGTACTCAAAGTCGGGCGGCAGGGCCTTGCGCACCTTGGAGCGAGTGTACTTGGAGGCCACCAGCCGGCAGACCTCCACCAGCCGCCCCAGGGTGAGGCGGTACCACTCGCCCAACTCCTCCTGCGGGGTCTCCTCTTTGACCTCTTTGAGCTTTTGTTCCGGGTAGTAGATGAGGGTGGCCAGGGCCGCCCGCTGGGCCTGGGAGAGGGTGTTCTGGTAGAGCAGGTCCACCTTTTCGCGGATGGCGCCGGAGGCGTTGCCCATGATGTGCAAAAAGGCCTCGTACTCCCCGTGCAGGTCGCTCATAAAGTGCTCGGTCCCCTTGGGCAGGTTGAGGATGGCCTGCAGGTTGATGATCTCGGTAGAGGCCGACTGGATGGTGGGGTACTGGCGGGCCAGCACCTTTAAAAAGCGCAGGTCGTCCAGCACCTGGCGGCGGGTGATGTTCACAGCGCGGCCCCCCTTTACAGCCGGGGGAGGGGCAGCCAGGCCAGCACCTTTTGGATGAACTCGTCCCAGAAGGCCCAGTCGTGGACGCCGGGCCCCTCCTCCTCGGTCACGTCAAAGCCCAGGGCCCCCAGAAAGTCGGCAAAGGCGGGGGTGTAGGGGTAGAGAAAGTCCTCGGTCCCGCAGCAGAGGTAGGCGGCGGGCAAGGGGGCGTCGCTCTCGGCCAGCCCCTGGGCCAGGGCGTAGAGGTCGTGCTCGCTCCCCGCCACCTGGTCCAGTTCGCCAAAGGCGGCGGCGATTTTGACAAAGGCGGGGTCGTCCTTCCACTGGCCGGCCAGGGCCGCCGCGTCCAGCGCCCCCGAGAGGCTGGCGAAGGCGGCGTAGCGCTCGGGCAGGGTGAGGGCCAGCTTGGCCGCGCCGTACCCGCCCATGGAGAGCCCGGCAATGAAGTTCTGCTCCCGCCGGGGGGAGAGGCCGAAGGAGGCGCGGCAGAAGCGAGGCACCTCCTCGGCGATGTAGGTGAAGTAGGGTCCGGCGGGGGAGAGGTCGCTGTAAAAGCTGTTCTGGGCCGAGGGCATGACGAGGGCCACCCCCGCCTCGGCGGCATAGCGCTCAACGCTGGACTCGCGCAGCCAACTGGTGCAGTCCCCCGAGAGACCGTGCAGCAGGGTCAACACCGGCAGCCTGTCCTGCACCGGGGCGTAGAGCTGGTCGATGGGGGTCTCCTTGCAGACGTAGTCGGGGGGCGAGGGGAGGCAGACGGTCAGCTCGGTGGGGGTCTGCAACACCTTGGAGAAAAAATGACAGTGAAACAGGGACATATGGAACACTCCTTCCCATTTGGTCGGGGGAACAGTTGCACAAAAGGCAGAGGACGATGATGTCCCCTGCCTTTTTGCAAACTCGATCTACTTTTCTTCTGCGTTCGCGCGCTCCAGCCAGATATTGGCGATTTCCAGCGCCCCCCACAGCCCCTTCTTCTCGCTGCTCTTGATGATGCGCTCGATGGGGGAGAGGTTGGTGTCGGTGAGCATGAGGGAGAGCCGAACCTTGTCGGCCATCTCCTCGCCCTGGTAGGTCTGCTTGCTCAAAATCTGCATATACACGATGTATTTATCGTCCATGCTGCCGAAATACAGCTCGTCGCCGCAGCGGGCGAGGGGTTTCCCCTGGTATTTCAGCGCCGTTTGCACCTGTGCCATCCCGGTGACCTCCTTTATTTGTTCTTCACTAGAGATAGGCAACGCGGAGAGCCCTCCCCGCGTTGCCGCACAACTCCCTATTGGGTACTTTTTATCAGTATACCATCGCCCTGCGGGTTTGTAAAGGGAAGGGGCTGTCGGTTCCTGTCGCGGGCAGGTGCCTCAACAGCGAAGTTCTGTCGCTCCCGCCAAATTGCCTTGAAAAAAACAGGTCTGTCAGGTATCATGAAAAAAGGTTCCTTTTAGGCAGAGAGGGCGCACGGGAACAGTGGGAGGGGGAGACGGGTATGAAGGGATTTTATTGGGTCCTGCTCATCGTGGCGGTCTGCTTTTGTGTGGCCGGGCTGATGGGGCATCCCGCGGCATGGGGCGCCGCGGCCCTGTGCTTTTTTGCGGCCGTCATGGTGATCGTCGGACAGCAGAAAAAGCACGGCGATGGGAAATAGCCAGCCCCCAGTCGGCATTTGTCGAGGAGAAATAGATGAAGAAAACATTGGCCTTTATACTGTCATGCGTGATGATGTTCCATTTTACAGGGTGTCAAAACGGCAATAAAGGGGATATGGGCAACGGCAGCAGCCCAGGGAAAAACAGCAGCAGCGGGTCAACTGAAATCACTTGGGATGAGATTTCAGCAGACGGCGTAGACGAAGAAAAGCTGATGGAGGCCGTAGACACAGCAGTCTTGGAACGGGTGGCTGCTCTGTTGCAGGAGTTGACCGGCGAAATAGAGAAAAGGGAAAGAGAAGACCCGGAATTTGCTTTTGGCGCCGGTTGGTACACCTACACGTTGGAGAGCGAGCAATTTCAAGAAGTCTTAGAGATGGGGAACGCAGCGGCAAAACCGCTGTATCTGATCCTGTACAAGAGCCCGCATCAAGGCCTGTATGAGTATATCTGCTGCATGGCGTTGGAGAGGATCACCCAGGTAGAAATAGAGGATTGGAAGAACGCAAAGGATTTCATAGAGCAGTTCAGCAGCAGGATTCTGGAGGAGAGATAGCGCAGGAGGGGCCTGTAAAAATGACGCTTTTGTTGGGCCGAATGGCCCACCGCCCAATAAGCCGGTCTCCATCCCCCATTGCCACCGGGCATTTCCAGCACATAAGGACAGACAGCAAAAAAGCGGGCGCGACCTGAAAGGTCGCGCCCGTCTCTTTATTTGTCCGGCCATTTTGGGGAAGGACCGCCCCTCCCGCGCAATGGCAACGCGTTTCCACAACAGGGGAGGGCTTGCCGGGCAGGGCGAGGGGGGAGGGCAAGGGCGCAAGGGAGGGCGAGGCCAAGGGCAGGCGGTTCAGCCCTTTTGCGGGCGGTTTTGCCGCTCCAAGTCCAGCAGCAGCCGCTTTCTGTCCAGCCCGCCGCCGTAGCCGGTGAGGGTCCCCCCCGCGCCGATGACCCGGTGACAGGGGATGACGATGGGGATGGGGTTGCGGTGGTTGGCCGCCCCCACCGCTCGGCTGGCCTTGGGCCGACCCACCCATCCGGCGATCTCCCCGTAGCTGCGGGTCTCGCCGTAGGGGATCTCCTCCAGCGCCCGCCAGACCGCCTGCTGAAAGGGGGTCCCGGCCGGGGCCAGGGGGAGGGAGAACTGCCGCAGCTCGCCTGCGAAATAGCGTTCCAACTGCGCCCAGGCCTCCTCCAGCAGGAGGCTTTCCCCTTCGCGGTAGCCCCCGGGGGGCTGCTGCCCCGCAAAGAGGATCAGGGTGATGGCGCCGTCCTCCTCCCCCACCCCCAGGGGGCCGATGGGGCTCTCTCTCCAACAGATGGTCTTCATAGACACCTCTCCTTTGACAACGCCTTTCGGCGGTACTGCCCCGGCGACAGGCCGACCTGCCGCCGGAAGGCGGCGTAAAAGGCCGACAGGCTGGCAAAGCCCACCGCCTGGGAAATCTGTAAAACGGGCGCGTCCCCCTCTTTCAGGGCCCGGCAGGCCGCCTCTACCCGGCGGCGGGTCAGAAAGGCGGCGGGGGTCTCGCCCCACTGGCGGCGAAAGAGGGCCCGCAGGTGGTCGCCGTTTACCCCCAGGGCCCCCGGCAGCGCGCGCAGCGCGTCGGGCCGGGAGAGGTGCTCCTCCAGCCACCCGGCGGCAGCCCGCGCCAACTCCTCCTCCGGCCGGTAGGCGGCCAGGTCGGGGCGGCAGCGCTTGCAGGGGCGGAATCCGGCCTCCTCAGCGGCCCGGGCGCTGGGAAAGTAGCGGATGTTCTGCCGGTCGGGCAGGCGGGAGCGGCAGGAGGGGCGGCAGTAGATGCCGGTGGTTTTCACCCCGTAGAAAAAGCGCCCGTCCCAGGCGGGGTCGCAGTCCCGCACCGCCCGCCATCTCTCCTCGTCGTCCATCTGCCGCACCCCTCTCTGCCTCTCAGTGTACCATGTTCCGGCCCAAAAATCTTCCTGTTTGGCGGGAAGAAATTCGGCGGGGCAGAAAAAATGGCGGGGCCGCAAAAGGGCCCCGTCATCGGGTGCAGGTTTACTGCCGCTTTCGGGCCCGGGAGAGGGCGACCGCCCCCGCGGCGAGGAGGGCCAGCGCCCCCGCAGCCAGGGGGAGACCGACGTCGCCGGTCTCAGTCGGCAGCCCCTCGTCAGGGGTGGGAGCGGGCGAGGGGGCGGGGCGCACTTCTCCATCCGGTGTCCCCTCCAGGGGGATCCACCGGGGGTACAGGGTGAGCTCCCCCTCCACCCGGTCGGCGGCAAAGTCCCAGGGGAGGGTGCAGCCCTCGTCCTGGTACCAGCCGCCAAAGCGGTACCCCTCCCTTGTCGGGTCCGCCGGTTGGGGCAGCAGGCCGCCGACAGCGGCCTCGATGTCCGCCAGCCCGGTCCCGGCAAAGTGGACGGTGCAGCGCTTGGGGGCGACCGCCTCGTCCCGGTAGATCAGGGTGTAGGTGGAAAAGCGGTCGGTCAGCACGGTGACAGTGGCGGCGCTGCCATCCACATCCTCCAAGATCTCGGCCGACCAACTGCCATCGGGGGCCTGGTGGGTGCGCAGAACGGCGTGTGTCCGGGCGATGCCGTCGGGCGCTTGCAGGGCGGGGGGAAGGGTGAAGGTGAGGGAGATGGGCGCGGCGAGCCGCTCGACCGGCACCACCTCGGTGTCTTCCCCCCGGGTGATGATTTTTTGCAGGGTGAGGCTGTGCTGGTCGGCCAGGACGTACCCCTGGGCGGCGGTCTCGATGGCCGCTTGCTCCCGGCCGTCGGGGGCGGCGCTGCCGCGCTGCAGGGAGAGGCGGTAGTGGCTGATTTCCCCCGCCTGCAGGGCGGCCGCCTCCTCCTGGCTCATGTTGGAGAGGAGGGCGGCGGGCCGGTTGAGGGTGAGGGCGGGGTGATCCGGCCCCTCCACTGCCACGGTGGAGAGCTGGGCCAGGGCGGCGTTGAGGGCGTCCTGCGCCCCGGCGGAGAGCGCGGTGCCACCCTTTTTCAGGGCCTCGGTGTGCACCTTGGCGGCGAGGACGGCCTCCTCTGCCGCGGCCTGCTCTTCGGGGGCGAGATCGCCGTCCAGCGGGGGCAGGGTGCCGATCATCTCCTCGGCCTCCTCCGCCCGCAGGGGGGCGAAAGTGACTTGCAGGGTGTGGGGCCCGCTGATTTGGGGGAAGGTGTAGCGCCCTGTCGCCGCCACCGGGACGCCGTCTGCCAGAACGGTGTCCACCCGGTAGCCGGGGTCGGGGGTGAGGCGGTAGACCGCGTCCTCCCCCCAGAGACCCTCTCCCTCCCGGCTGACGGCGCCGCCCACCCCCGCCTCGACGGCGATGGCCGGGGCCGGGTGGAGGGTCAGCGCCACCTCGCCGCCGGTGCCCCGGTAATTGCCGCTGTCGGGCTCAAAGGTCCAGCGGTAGTTGGCGGTGCCGGCCACCGGGGTCTGGTCCTCCTCCCAGGCGATGGCGCCGGGAGTGCTCCCCTCGCCCAGAGCCAGGGAGGGAAGACCGGACTCCAGCGGGGCGTCCCCGGCGCAGACGGGCAGCACGGTGGCGTCGGCCGGCTGGATGTCGAGGTAGAAGTAGTGGGTCTGGCTCTTGTAGAAGTTGGTCTTGGTGGCGTAGTCGTAGCCGTAGACGGTCACCTGGTACCAGTCGCCGCCACCGGGGGCGCTGTCGGCCACATCGACGGCGGTCCAGCAGTTGTCGGTGGACCACCTGTCTTTGTCCTTTTGGTAGTTGTGGACCTTGGTCCACATGCAGTAAAAAAAGACCTTGTCGCCCTTGAGGGGGTGGGAGATATCGATTTTCAGCTCGACGGGCTGGCCGTCGTACACCTTGGAGACCCGGCTGTCGCTGGGGGTCAGCACCGGGTCAGCGTAGCCGCGAACGGGGTAGAGGGTGGCGCCGCTCACCGCGCTGGCGAGGGAGACGGTGCTCCCCCCCTCGGCAAAACTCCACCGGGTCAGGTAGCCGCTGCTGCCGTCGTCCGCCGGCAGGGCAAAGCCGCTGTCCGTCGCCCAGTGGCCGTCTGCGTCCTTGACCAGGTTGAGGGGGCGGCCGAAGAGCCGCTCAAGGGCGGGGGCCGAGCCGTCGGCATAGGAGACGTTTATCGGGTAGCCCAGCAGCTTTTTGGCGTCGGCATAGGTGAGGGACTTGGCGTAAGCGGCGTAGTTTTCCTCGGTGCAGAGGAGGGCGGTCAGCCGGGCACAGTTGCGAAAGGCGGTGCCGCCGTTTTCCAGAACGACTGTGGGGTCTGTGGGGAGGACGGCGGTGGAAACGTTGGTCCCGTAAAAGGCCTGGGAGCCCAGGAAGGTCAGCTCCTCGGGCAGGGTCAGGGTGCCGGTGAGGGCGCTGCAGGACTGAAAGGCCTGGGCGCCGATCTTCTTGAGGGACTTCGGGAGGGCCAGTTCCCCCGACAGACCGGTGCAGCCCGAAAAGGCCGCGTTTTCAATGGTGGTCAGCCCGGCGGGAAAGCGCACCCCCGTGAGACCGGTGTTGTACTTGAAGGCCCCCTGCCCCAGGGTGGTGAGGGCGGCGGGCAGGTCGAGGGAGCCGGTGAACCGGCAGCCCATAAAGGCCTGTTTGCCGATGGTCTCCAGCGAGGCGGGGAGGGCCAGCGGGCCGGTGAGCTCGCTGTGGCTGTCAAAGGCCATCTCCCCGATCTGGACCAGGTGGGTCGCCTGGGAGAGGTCCAGCGAGGTGAACCGGCAGTCCTTGTACGAGGGGTGGGTGTTGTTGTAAAAGGCCAGATCGCCGATGGCGGTCACCGGCTTTCCGCCGATGGTTTCGGGGATGACGATGGCGATGTCCCCCCTCTGCACCTCGGTGAGGGAGGCGAGGTAGCCGTCGTCAAAGCCGGTGACGGCGACCCCGTCCCCCGCCTCCGCCCAGGTGAAGACCGCCCCGGTGTAGGGGGCCTCCTCCGCCCAGGTGGAAAGGGACAGGACAGCCAGCGCCACCAGCAGGACAAGGGCGACCGCCCCCCGTCGCCTCTTTGCAAATCTCACGATAAAACCCCCTCTTTTTGCCAAGCGTCCTCGCGGCAGGGCCGAATGCGGCAACCGGCTGTCATCCCTGTGCGAAAGAAGACCCTGTGGCTTTGCGTCCCTGCGTTTTGCAGGTTTGCCTGTTTGGTTCACTTTATGAAGTGTAAAATTATGACCCCTTTATGATACACCTTTGTCAGGGCTTTGACAAGGAAAACAAAAAAGGGGCGCGAACTCCCGAGGGGGGAGTCCGCGTCCCTTTACCGCCGCCCCCGGCGGGGGCGACAGACGGATGTTGGATGGCAGAGCGCCTATTCGCCCAGGTAGGATTTGACCAGGGTGCGCAGCAGCTCGTCGCGGTCCAGCTTGCGCACCAGACTGCGGGCGTTGTCGTAGGTGGTGATGTAGGTGGGGTCCTCGGACAGGATGTACCCCACGATCTGGTTGATGGGGTTGTAGCCCTTGTGTTTCAGGGCGTCGTAGACCTGGGTGAGGATGCGGCGGGTCTCGTCCTCCTTGTCCTCATAAATCGAAAAGGTCATGGTTTTGTCCTGCATAGCGATCACCTCTCTTTGTAGGATACACTATCCTGCCCCAAGAATCAAGAAAAATGCCGTCCACTTCTGGAAAATATTAGCTGCGCAGGGTGATGCCCAGGGGCTCCAGCGCCCCCAGCACCCGCTCCACGGCCGCGTCGGCGTGCTCGTCCTTGAGGGTCTCGCTGTCCGAGCGGAAGATCAGCTTGTAGGCGACGCTCTTTTTCCCCTCGCCGATCTGCTTGCCGCGGTAGATGTCGAAGAACTCCACCCCTTCCAGCAGGCTGCCGGCGCTCTCGGCGATGGCGCGGGAGATGTCGCCCACCAGCACCGACTCGTCGCAGACCAGGGCCAGATCGCGGGTGGTGGCGGGGAACTTGGGCAGCGGCCGGTAGCTGATCTCCCTGCGGGCGTTTTTCAGCAGCCCCGCCAGGGGGATGCGGGCCAGATAGACCTTTTGCTTGATGCCGTAGTTCTGGGCCACGTGGGGGTGGACCTCCCCCAGGGTGCCCGCCTCTTCCCCGCCCAGCAGCAGTTTGGCGCAGCGGCCGGGGTGGAAGGTGGGGTCGCCCTTTTCGGGCAGGAAGGAGGCGTCTTTCACCCCTGTGGCCTCCAGCAGGTTCTCCACGACCCCCTTGAGGCAGTAGAAGTCGCTCTCCCCGCCGTACATCCCGATGAGGACGGCCTCGCTCTCGTCGGGCAGGTCGTCGGGGCCGCCCTGTTTGCGGTATTCGGTGGCGATCTCATACATCTGGCAGCAGAGGTTGCGGTTGGCGTAGTTGCGGGCCAGCACCTCCAACATGGAGGGGATGGCGGTGGTGCGCATGACGCTGGTGTCCTCGCCCAGGGGGTTGCGGATGGTGACGCTGTCGCGCAGGGGGCTCTCGGCGGGCAGGTCGATCTTGTCGTAGTATTTGGGGCTGATGAAGGTGTAGGTGATGATCTCGTTGAGCCCCATCCCCACCAGGGCGCCGCCCACGGCGCGCTTGAATTTCTGCTCCTCGGTCAGCTCGGCCTCGTCGGCGGTCTTGGCCAGGGTGGCGGGGATCTTGTCGTAGCCGTAGATGCGGGCGATCTCCTCGGCCACGTCGGCCTTGTGCTCCACGTCGGCGCGGAAGGTGGGCACCACCACGTCGCCGCCGTCGATGCCGAAGCCCAGGCGGGTCAGGTATTCCTCCATCTCGCTGCGGGGGATGTCGATGCCCAGAAAGCGGTTCATGTAGCCCTCGTCCAGGGCGATCTTCCAGGGTTTCAGCGGGTTTTTGTAGCAGTCGATCACCCCGCCGACCACCTCGCCGCAGCCCAGCTCTTCCACCAGCTGGCAGGCGCGCATCAGGGCACTCATGCAGGCGTTGGGGTCGAGCCCCTTCTCGTAGCGGGCCGAGCTCTCGCTGCGCAGCCCCAGCTTCTTGCTGGTGCGGCGGACCGAGGGCCCCGAGAAGCAGGCGGCCTCGAAGATGACGGTGTTGGTCTCGTCGCTGATGCCCGACTGCTCGCCGCCCATGATGCCGGCGACCACCGAGGGGCCGGCCTCGTCGGCGATGACCAGCATTTCGGGGGTGAGGGTGCGGTCCACGTCGTCCAGGGTGACCAGGTGTTCGCCCTCTCTGGCGGTGCGGACGATGATGTGGTGCCCGGCGACCCGCTCGTAGTCAAAGGCGTGCATGGGGTTGCCGTACTCCAGCATCACGTAGTTGGTGATGTCGACGATGTTGGAGATGGGGCGCACCCCGCAGACCCGCAGCCGGTCGCGCATCCACTTGGGGGAGGGGCCGATCTTGACGTTTTTGATCACCCGGGCGGCGTAGCGCAGGCAGAGGTCGCTCTCCACGTCCACCTTCAGGTAGTCGGCGATGTCGCCGCTCTCGCGCTCCACGGTGGGCTCGGGCAGGCGCAGGGGTTGGTCCAGGGTGGCGGCGGTCTCCCGCGCCAGGCCGATCATCGAGAGGCAGTCGGGCCGGTTGGAGGTGATCTCGAACTCCACCGACAGGTCGTCCAGCTCCAGCGCCTTCACAATGTCCTGGCCGACGGCGGCGTCGGGCTCCAGCACCATGATGCCGTCCTCGCGCTGGTCCGGGCAGTCGTGGACGGTGAGACCCAGTTCGGCAAAGGAGCACATCATCCCGTCGGAGATCTCGCCCCGCAGCTCGCCCCGCTGGATGTGCACCCCGCCGGGCAGATCGCTGTCGTGCAGGGCCACCGGCACCTTGTCGCCGGGTTTCAGGTTGGCCGCCCCAGTGCAGATCTGCAGGGGCTCACCCCGGCCCACCTCCACCTGACAGACCACCAGTTTGTCGGCGCGCGGGTGGGGGGCGATGGAGACCACCTGTCCCACCACCACGTTTTTGATTTCGTCGGCCAGACTGGACCAGCCCTCGACCTTGGAGCCCGAGAGGCTCATGGCCTCGGCGTAGGCGCGGGGGGCGAGGTCGCAGGGGGTGTAGTCCTGCAGCCATTTATAAGAAAGGTTCATACTCGATTCCTCCATCTGTTTGTGTAAGAAAATGGGGTGTTGCCGCCCCTTTTGCGCGGGGCGGAGAGACCGCCCGGCGGCTTCCCGCCGCCACCAATTTACCAGCGGCGCGGCTGCTGTCCTTGAGGTATCGGGGCGTACCGGTCAACCCCTCGGCACTTGTATCCGGCTTTCTCGCAGCCATGCCGCTGTATCTGGTGTGCTCGGCAGCCAGCCGTTCTCGGGCGCTCCCGCCGTCCACCCGTCTTCCCAGCAGCGTTGCTGTCCCTGGGGCATCGGGGCACCGGCCAGCCCTTCAGCACTTGTGTCCGGCTTTCACGCAGCCCTGCCGCTGTATCTGGTGCGCCCGGGAGCCACCCGTTCTCGACGCTCCCATCGCCCGCCAATTTCCCGGCGGCGCTGCTGTCCCTGGGGTATCGGGGTGTCGGCCGGCCCTTCAGCGCTTGTATCCGGCTTTCTCGGGAGCCCTGCCAGCGCATCTGGTGTGCTCGGCAGCCAGCCATTCTCGGCACTCCCGCCGCCCACCAATTTCCCAGCGTCGCTGCTGTCCCTGGGACATCGGGGTGTCGGCCAGCCCCTCAGCACTTGTATCCGGCTTTCTCGGGAGCCCTACCGGCGCATCCGATGCGCCCGGACAGCCAGCCCCTTTTGCGCGGGGCTGCCGCGCATCTGTTTTTCCGGCAGCTCTGCCGCCGGAAAAACTCCTCTCGCGGCCTTCGCGGCGGAGCGAAGGCCGTGCCGGGGGAGTTTGCGAGGGGGACGGCAGTCCCCTTCGCACCCTTTAGAACTGGTTCAAAAACCGCAGGTCGTTGTCGGAGAACAGCCGCAGGTCGTCGATGTTGTAGCGGCGCATGACGATGCGCTCCAGACCGATGCCGAAGGCGAAGCCGGAGTACTCCTCCGGGTCGATGCCGCAGTTTTCCAGCACCTTGGGGTGCACCATCCCGCAGCCCAGCAGCTCGATCCACCCCTCGCCCTTGCAGAGGCGGCAGCCCTTGCCGTGGCAGGCGAAACACTGGGTGTCCACCTCGGCCGAGGGCTCGGTGAAGGGGAAGTGGTGGGGGCGAAAGCGGGTGACGGTGTCGGGCCCGTAGAGCTTTTTGATGAAGGTGTTGAGGGTGCCCTTCAGGTCGGCCATGGTGATGTTTTTGTCCACCACCAGCCCCTCGATCTGATGAAAGACAGGGGCGTGGGTGGCGTCCACCGCGTCGGAGCGGTAGACCCGCCCGGGAGCGATGATCTTGATGGGGGGCTTTTGCTGCTCCATCACCCGCACCTGCACCGGGGAGGTCTGGGTGCGCAGCAGCACCTTGTCGGTGATGTAGAAGGTGTCCTGGGTGTCCCGGGCCGGGTGGTCGGGGGGGAGGTTGAGGGCCTCGAAGTTGTAGTAGTCGTACTCTACCTCGGGGCCGGTGGCCACCGAGAAGCCCATCCCCAAAAAGATTTCGGTCAGGTCGTCGAGCACCTGGGTCAGGGGGTGTTTTTTGCCCAGTTTGGGCGCCTGCCCGGGGATGGTGACGTCCAGGGACTCGCTCTCCAACTGGCGGGCCAGCTTCTCGGCCTTCAGCTGGGCGGTCTTCTGGGCGATGGCCTCCTCAATGCCGCCGCGCACCCGGTTGGCCAACTGGCCGACCACCGGCCGCTCCTCGGCCGAGAGACCGCCCATCTGCTTCAAGATGGCGGTGAGCTCGCCCTTTTTGCCCAAGTATTTGACCCGCAGCTCGTCAAGCCCCTCCTCGGCGGCGGCGATCTGGGCCAGCGCCTCCTCTTCGATCCTCTTCAGTGCCTCTTTCATCTCTGTACTCCTTTTTTGTGGAGGGGCGTGGGCCCCTCCCGTTTTTTGGCCGCTGCCCCGGCCGGGGAACGGGGGAGAAAACAAAACGGCCTTCGCCCCCTGTTATAGGGACGAAGGCCGTGTCAACAGCTTCCGCGGTACCACCCTGATTTTTGCCAATAGAGCAAACACTCTTTTAACCGTAACGGGGCCTGCCGTCCCCGCCTATTGAGTCAAGCCGTTCAGCGGGGCCGCTCGGAAGGGAACTTCGCCGCCCGCCCGCCCCGGGCCCTTTTCAGCGGCCGGGCCCTCTCTGTGAGGCGGTCTGTGGACGGTTACTTTCCTTCGTCACTGCGTTTACTGCCCCTACTCTACCACATTTTTTGGGCGGTTTCAACACCCCGTCCGCCGAATTTTTGAAAAGTCGGACAGAATTTGGTATAGTGGGAAAAGACGGCGGCGCGCGGAATGGGCCCTTTGCAGCCCATTTACTGGAAACTCGCCTTTGCCCGGGTCGCCGATACGCTGTTTATACTTTTTATAAAGAAGGGGGACTGGCTGTGCTGCGCTGTGGGGTGGACATCGTCGAGATCGAGCGGGTACGCCGCTGCCTGGAAAATCCGCGCTTTTTGGCGCGCTGTTTCACCGAGAGGGAGCGGGCGCTGTTGGCATCTCGCCGCCACCCGGCCGAGACGGCCGCCGGCATCTGGGCGGCCAAGGAGGCCTTTGTCAAGGCCCTGGGCACCGGCTTTCGCGGGGTCGGCTTTCAGGACATCTCGGTGCTACGGGACCGCCGGGGCAAGCCGGTGCTCTCCCTCTCCCCCCGCGCCCAGGCGCTGGCGGGGGGCGGGGCCATCGACGTGAGCATCAGCCACGACCGGACCCAGGCCGTGGCCTTTGTGGTGATGCTCTAGCCCGCCCCGGCACATGAACGGCCCCCTCTCTGCATAGAAGTAGAGGGAACCAGTTTGTGGGAAAGGCGGGAGAGGCGATGACGCGGACAAAGAGAGGGTGGGCCGCCGCCCTGGCGCTACTGTGCTGTCTGGGCGGGCTGGCCGGCTGCAAGAAGGACGGGGGAGCGGGGGTGAAAAACCCCACCACCGCCTTTGAGGGGGCCTTTACCTGCGATGTGACGGTGGAGAGCGAGGGCTTTTCCTGCGCCCTCGACCTGGAAAAGACGGCGGAGGGCACCTACCAGTTCACAGTGCAGAGCCCAGAGACCCTCAAGGGGTTGGGCTGCATCATCACCATCGCCGACCTCTCCTTCACCTACGGGGGGCTGCGCATCAACCCCGGCGGGGCGCCGATGCGGGGGACGGCGGTGGCCAACGTCATCAAGACTCTGTTCAAGGCCCAAAACTGCAAGGTCACCGAGAAAAAGGGCCGCATCACCGTGCGGGGGGAGGATGCAAACGGCCCCTACACCCTCACCTTTGACGGGGAGACCCTCGCCCCCCTGGAGATGACCTACGGCGGCGAGGGGGAGCGGGCCAAAACCCGCATCGCGGTGGAGAACTTCAAGGCCGTCTCGTGAGGGGGGCAGTCCCTCTGTCCGGGCCGCCGGTCCGGTTCGCGGCCATTTTTTAGACGCAAAAAGGCGGGGAAAAGCCGGTCGGCCGGCTGCTCCCCGCCTCTTTTTGCGCCCTCCCTTCAGGGGCGGGCGGCAGAGCGGTCCGGCGGCCACACCAAAGCCACTTCCAAAAAATAGAATGGGGTACACCTCCCGTGTTTAAGGGGAGCCGCAGCGGGCCAAACTATGGGTGCAGGCAGCAGCCGCGGACCGCGGCGGGCGACTTTCGCAATTTTCTTTTGGGAGTGTGACAGACGTGAATACCGTCAAGCGCGGGGAGATCTACTACGCCGACTTGAGCCCGGTGGTGGGCTCGGAACAGGGGGGCGTCCGCCCGGTGCTCATCGTCCAAAACGACGTGGGCAACCGCCACAGCCCCACCGTCATCGCCGCAGCCATCACCAGTCAAAAAGACAAAAACCACCTGCCCACCCACATCTCGGTGACCGGGGGGACCTGTGGTCTGGCCAAGAACTCCATCGTCCTGTTGGAGCAGGTCAGGACCCTCGACAAGACCCGCCTCAAGGAGCGGATGGGGCAGCTGGATACGGGCGCTATGGATCAAATCGACCACGCCTTGAGCGTCAGCTTTGGTTTGGGGAACCCCCATACATAAAGCGGCCTGGGGGCGTGTGACACCGCAAAAAGAGGGGCGGCCGGGAGTATTCCCGGCCGCCCTGTGGCGTCTTATTGGAGAAGGGAAAGGGGGTTAGAGGAGCCCCATGAGGTACTCTTTAAAGCCCGCCCCGTCCATCTCGGTGACCACCGTGGAGTTGGGGCGGTGCTTTTCGAGTCCGAAGGCGTCGGTGACAAAGCGGCGCTCGATCGGCTCGAAGAGGGTGGCCCCCCGGGTGAAGCGGCCCTTGCAGTCCACCTGGGTGTAGCTGGGGAAGCTGGTCTTGATGAGTTCGGGCCGCAGTAGCGCCGCCATGGCGGCGGCGCCGGGCAGAGTGAAGCGGCCCTCGCCCTGCCGTTTGCGCGCCAGGTCGATGGCGGTGCGGTTGCAGTCGACACAGAAGGCGCCGGCTTCGCTGCGGGCGCGAAAGCGGGCGATGTCGTCCTCGTCAAAGCGCATGTCGCCCCAACAGGCCTCCAGGGTGACCAGGGTGAAGGGGATGCCGGAGGAGAAGACCACGCCGGCGGCCTTGGGGTCGCACATGATGTTGAACTCCGCCCAGACGGTGTGGGGGTTGTTGTAGGGGTGCGCGCCCCCCATGATGGTGATGTGGGGCGCCTTTTTCACGGTCTCCGGCTCCTGGAGGATGGCCAGGGCCAGGTTGGTCAGGGGGCCGATGGCCACCAGCTCGATGTCGCCCGCCCCCTCCCGCAGGAGGCGGAGGATGGCGTCCACGGCGGACCCCGGCGCGGGGCTGTCGGCGGGTCGGCGCAGGGTGCCCAGGTCGCCCATCCCGTCCTGTCCGTGCACCTGGTCGGCGTTTTCATATTCCCCCTGCAGGGGGCGCCCCGCCCCCTCGTAGACCGGCGGGCGGTAGGTGCCGGCGTAGTCGATGGCCTGCAGGCAGTTGTAGGTGGCCCGTTCCACCTCGACGTTGCCCGAGACGGTGGTGCAGGCCAGCACCTGGACCCCCGGGTCCCGCAGGGCCATGACGATGGCCACCGCGTCGTCCGACCCAGTGTCGGTGTCGAGAATGATTTTTTTCACAGCTCTCTCTCCTCTCTACGCGATCAGCGCGATCATCCACTCTTTGAAGGCCCTCTCCTCCAACCGGTGGACCACCCGGCAGTTGAAGGGGGGGAGGGTGGACGCCTTCGAGGCGGTTCCCACCCGGTCCCGGGGCCGCCGGTCGTTGACGGTGGCCCCGTAGGCCAGTTCGCTCCGGCACTCGATGCGGGTGTAGCTGTCAAATTGCTCGGCCACCAGGTCGGGGCGCAGCAGCACGGCGGCGGCCGCCGCGTCGGGCAGGGTAAAGTAGGGCTCGCCGTAGCGGGCGCTGGCCTCGTAGAGGGTGCGGTTGCAGTCCACACAGAAGGCCCCGCAGCGGGAACCGGTGGCCTTGATGCGGGCGCAGTCGTCCCGGGTGATTTTTGCCTTGTCCCGGCAGGCCTCGATGGTGACCATGGTGATGGGGACGCCGAAGGTGAAGACATAGTCGGCCGCCTCGGCGTCCTCCCAGAGGTTGAATTCGGCCAGGTGGCCGGTGTTCCCCTTGGTGTAGGCCCCGCCCATCAGGGTGATATGGGTGTAGCCCCGCATGGCCTCGGGGTCCTTCATCATGGCCAGGGCGACGTTGGTCAGGGGCCCCAGGGCCAACAGCTCCACCCCGCCCCTGCGCCCCAGGGCGATCAGGGCGTCCACGGCGTGCTCCTTTTCGGGCAGGCGGGCGCTGGGGACCAGGGTGCCCAGGTCGCCCATCCCGTCCTCCCCGTGCACCCCCTCGGCCGAGATGTGGGGGTGGTAGAGGGGCTTGGCGCACCCCTGGTAGACCGGCGGGGTCCCCCGCTCGGCGTAGTCGATGGTCATCAGGGCGTTTTGGGTGGCCTGTTCGACCCCCACGTTCCCCGCCACGGTGGTGATGGCCAGCACCTCCACCGCGGGGTCGCGCAGCGCCAGCACCAGGGCCACCGCGTCGTCGGAACCGGTGTCGGTGTCGATCACAATGGGTCTTTTCATCTGTCTGCTCTCCTCTCTCGCCGCCCAGGGCGGCCGGTTGGGTTCCCTTGACAACAGTATAGAGCGGCCGGTAGAATGAAAACAGGTCAATTGACCCGAAGGAGAAAAAGATGCGGGAATTCTTTGAGCGGATGCCGGAGGACCTGAGCGGCGGGCTGCACCGGCGCACCTTTCGCAAGGGGGAGCCGGTGCTGTTGGCGGGGGAGGAGAACCGCTGCATCTACATGGTGGAGCGGGGGACGGCCATGGCCTGGGTGGCGGACGAGAGCGGGGCCACCGCCCTGGTGGACCGCTACGGCGAGGGGGACATCTTCGGGGAACTGGAGATCTTCTGCGAGGGGCTCAAGACCATCGAGGTGGTGGCCGCCAGCGACTGCACTGTTCTGCAGTTGGACCGGGACGACCTGCTGGCCTGGATGGAGCGGGACTTTGCCCTCACCACCGCCCTCATCCGCCACCTGGCGCAGCAGATGCGGCGGTACGCCGCAAACGCCACCCAGCTGCAGCTCCTGCGCGTCAAGGAGCGGGTGCGCGCCTGCCTGCAGAGCTGGCGGGAGATGGGCCGCCGCGGGCCGCTGGACAAACAGGCCCTGGCCGCTCAGGTAAAGGCGCCGATGCGCAGCGTCAACCGGGCCCTGGCCGCCCTGGCAAAAGAGGGGCTGGTGCGGTGCGGCCGGGGGACGGTCACCCTCCTCCCCCCGGGGGATGAGGGCGGCGCGAGATAGAGATCAAAGAGCAGAGGGCCCGGCGGCTTGTCCGTGCCCTCCGCTCTTTTTGTGGCGGCATCCCCCCGGCGGCTTGTCCGGGCCCTCTGCTCTTTTGTGACGGCATCCCCCTGGCGGCTTGTCTGGGCCCTCTGTTTTTTTGTGGCGGCGTCCCCCCGGCGGCTTGTCCGTGCCCTCCGCTCTTTTGTGGCGGCATCCCCCGGCGGCTTGTCCGTGCCCTCCGCTCTTTTGTGGCGGCATTCCCCCGGCGGCTTGTCCGTGCCCTCTGCTCTTTTTTGTGGCGGCGTCTCCCCGGCAGCTTGTCCGGGCCCTCCGCTCTTTTTGTGACGGCGTCTCCCCGGCGGCTTGTGCGGGCCCTCTGCTCTTTTTGTGGCGGCATCCCCCCGGCGGCTTGTCCGTGCCCTCTGCTCTTTTGTGGCGGCATCCCCCCGGCAGCTTGTCCGTGCCCTCTGCTCTTTTTGTGACGGCATCCCCCGGCAGGGGTCAAAACAGCGAGAGCTGCTCGGCGCGGGGGGGCTTGTAGGCGCGCACGATCTCCTCCATGGTGTAGAGCAGGCCCCGCCGCTGGCAGGCGGCGGAAAAGACGCCGTAGAGCTCCCGGTGGCGGGGGGAGGCGCACCAGTAGGCGTCGCCGTACAGGTCGCGGTACCGCTCCGCCAAACCGGGGAAGTGCCGCTCCAACTGGCGGTAGTAGTGGGCGCGCTGGTTTTGCCGCAGGGTGACCCCAAAGGCCGGGTAGATGAACCGGGCCCCCGCGTCTGCCGCCCGGCGCACCAGCTCCACCACCTGGTCCGGCTCGTCCTCCAGCAGGGGGAGCACCGGCATCAGCAGCACCCCGGCAAACACCCCGGCGGCCGACAGTTGTTCCAGCGCCCGCAACCGCCGGGCGGGGGAGGGGGCGCGGGGCTCCACCCGGGCGGCCAGCCCCTCGTCGGCGGTGGAGAGGGAGAACTTGACGATGACCGGCGCCTGGGCGGAGAGCTCGGCCAGCAGGGCCCGGTCGCGGGTGATCAGGTCGCTCTTGGTGGCGATGGCCGCGCCAAAGCCGTGCCGCAAAAAGAGGGCCAGGGCCTGCCGGGTCAGCTGCTGCCCCTCCTCAAAGGGGTTGTAGCTGTCGCTCATGGCCCCCAGGCTCACCACCCCGGTCTGCCGCTTGGTCGCCAGCTCCTGCCGCAGCAGGGGGATGGCGTTCTCCTTGGCGCGCACCCGGTCAAAGTCGTCGATGCGGTAGCACTCGCTGCGGCTGTCGCAGTAGATGCAGCCGTGGCAGCAGCCCCGGTAGAGGTTGAGGTTGTACTCGGTCCCAAACCAGGCGGGGGAGCGGGTCTTTTGCAGCAGGTGTTTGGCGGGCACGGTCTCCAAGGTTGGTTCCTCCTCGCGCGGCCCCGGACCGGGGCCGGTTTCTCCCTTGCAGTATCGCACACAATACCGGCGGCAGTCTGTCCGGTATGGGGCGCGGCAAAAAAGAAGGGCTGTCGCAGTGCGGCAGCCCCGTTCTTTTTCTTATGAACTTGTCTTATAAAAATTGTGGGATCGCCCGTGCCAGGGAGTTTTTTGATGGCCACCTCTTTTGGGAGAGGACGGTGTCAAATACCCACATACGGCCGGTATTCGCCTTTTATAAAGCACTGCACGAAAACGCTGGGTCAGAAACACATCCTTGCTCGGCGGTTTGGACGCCGGGGGTCAGGTCTTACGCAGGGGTCTCTCTGCACCGCTGCAGAGGGCTGGTAAAACAAACACTTCAAGGTGCGGGACGTTTGTCGTGCGCAGGATACAAATCAATCGGCGCATTTACACGCTTTGGTTCGCTTTGGGGAACTGTGAAGTCACACGCTGGGTGATCGGTCGAGGGTCACCAGGACAAACCGCCGAGGGAACTCACAGAGAAACGAGCAAAGACGCGGCACGGGCAATCACCACAATGCTGTGGGTCAAACTGCTGCACTGGAATCTCCTCCATTCTGTCTGTCATTCTGCTTCCCTATTGCACTTTCAGTATATTCGATTGGCCGCCGGATGTCCATTTGCATTTTCGTTAAAGTGATTGCCTGGTTTTTGTGCAAGATGGTCGATTTATTTAGAAGGTGTGAACAAATAGAGAAGGGACTGTCAACATTTGGGCAGAAAAGAAGGGCGGGCCGTTTTGGGCCCGCCCCTCTGAGAAGACGGTTATTGGGGTCGATGTCCCGCTCCCTCTGGCGGCGGGCAGGACCCGGCGGAGGGGCAGCCCCCGCAGCCGCCCGCCTGTCTGCCCGCGCAGCCGGAACAGCCGGCGCAGCCCCCGCCCCGCCGCTTCTGGCGGCGCAGGAAAAAGACGACGGCGGCCACGCAGAGGGCCAGCAGCCCCAGGACCACCCAGTCGGCAACGCTCATGAAAAACACCTCCCAAGAGAAATCAGCGGATGAAGAGACTCCCCACCTGGTAGATCAGCAGGGCGACCAGATAGGCCGCGCCGGTCTGGTAGAGGGAGGCCAGCAGCGCCCCGCGGGTGCTGCCCAGCTCCCGCCGCTCGGCGGCGAAGGCGGCCACACAGGGCATGTAGAGGACGGTGAAGGCCAGAAAGGAGAAGGCCGACAGGGGGGTGAAGATGGTCCCCAGGATCTGGCCCAACTGGGCGCCGCTCTGGGCCCCGGTGAGAACGGTGAGGGTGCTGACCACCGTCTCCTTGGCGGTGATGCCGGTGATCAGGGCGGTGGAGGCCCGCCAGTCCCCAAAGCCCAGGGGGGTGAAGAGGGGGGCGACGAAGGAGCCGATGGAGGCGAGGATGCTGTCGGCGCTGCTCTGCACCGCGTTGAGCCGCCAGTCGAAGCTCTGCAAAAACCAGATGATGATGGCCGCCAGGAAGATGATGGTGAAGGCCTTGCGGATGAAGTCCTTGGCCTTTTCCCACATGTGCAGGGCCACGCTTTTGGCCGAGGGGATGCGGTAGGCCGGCAGCTCCATCACAAAGGGGACCGGCTCCCCCTGAAAGAGGGTGCGCTTGAGCAGCAGCCCCGAGAGAACGGCCACCAGGATGCCGGTGAGGTAGAGGGAGATCATCACCAGCGCCCCGTTTTGGGGGAAGAAGGCGGCGGTGATCATGGCGTAGATGGGCAGCTTGGCGCTGCAGGACATGAAGGGGGTGAGGACGATGGTCATCTTCCGGTCCCGCTCGCTGGCCAGGGTGCGGGTGGCCATGATGGCGGGCACCGAGCAGCCGAAGCCGATGAGCATGGGCACGAAGCTGCGGCCGGAGAGGCCGATCTTGCGCAGCAGTTTGTCCATCACAAAGGCCACCCGGGCCATGTAGCCGCTGTCCTCCAGGATGGAGAGGAAGAAGAACAGCAGCACGATGATGGGGAGGAAGGAGAGGACGCTGCCCACCCCCACGCAGACCCCGTCGATGAGGAGGGAGCGCAGCCAGTCGCTGACCCCCACCCGCACCAGCAGGTCGCCAAAGGCGGCGGTGGCGGCGGCGATCCCCTCTTCCAGCAGCCCCTTGAGGGGCTCGCCGATGACCCCGAAGGTCAGCCAGAAGATGAAGAACATGATGCCGAAGAAGATGGGGATGCCCAGGTACTTGTGGGTCAGCAGCCGGTCGATCTTTTCAGAGCGGATCTGCTCGTGGGTCTCCTGGTGCTTGATGACGCAGTCGGCGCAGATTTTTTCGATGTAGCTGTACCGCATGTCCGCCAGGGCGGCCTCCCGGTCGGTGCCCAGGTTGCGCTCCATCTGGTGGATGATGTGGTGGACGATGTGGTACTCCTCCCCGCGCACCCCCAGGGCCTCGTGCATCGGCTTGTCGCCCTCCACCAGCTTGGTGGCGGCGAAGCGCAGCGGGTAGCCGGCGGCCTTGGCCTGGTCCTCGACGATGTGGGCGATGGAGTGGATGGCCTTGTGCACCTCGCCGGTGCAGAAGTCCAGCTTTTCCGGCGGCGTCGGGTTTTTGATAACCTTGCCCACCTCGTCGAGCAGGTCGGATATCCCCTCTTTTTTCGAGGCGGAGATGGGCACCACCGGCAGCCCCAGGTGCTCGCTGAGCTTTTGCACGTCGATGGAGTTGCCCGAGGCCCGCACCTCGTCCATCATGTTCAGGGCGATGACCATGGGGATGCGCAGCTCCATCAGCTGCAGCGTCAGGTAGAGGTTGCGCTCGATGTTGGTGGCGTCGACGATGTTGATGATGGCCAGGGGGTTCTCCTTTAAAATAAAGTCCCGGGTCACCACCTCCTCCGAGGTGTAGGGGGAGAGGGAGTAGATGCCCGGCAGGTCCACCAGCACCGCGTCCCTCTGGCGCTTGATGGTGCCCTCCTTCTTCTCCACCGTCACCCCGGGGAAGTTGCCCACGTGCTGGTTGGCGCCGGTGAGGGCGTTGAAGAGGGTGGTCTTGCCGCAGTTCTGGTTGCCCGCCAGGGCCAGCAGATAGCTCATCTGCCCCACCTCCCTTTGTGGTGTTCCGCCTGCCTGCCGCCGCGGTGATGGGGGTGGTCCCCCTCCGATTCGGGGCAGTGTGCGGCGCCGCAGTGGTGGGGATGCTCTCCCGCCGATTCGGGGCGGTGCGCGGCGCCGCGTCGGCGGGGGTGCCCCCCCTCCGATTCAGGCCGGTGCTCGGCGGCGCGGGGGAGGGCGGTTTCCCCCACCCCCTCCACGGCGATGTTGGCCGCCTCCTCCTTGCGGATGGTCAGCACGTAGCTGCGCAAAAACAGCTCGATGGGGTCGCCCATGGGGGCGATCTTGCGCACCGAGACCCGGGTGCCGGGGGTCAGCCCCATGTCCAGCAGCCGGCGGCGGAGGACCCCCTCGCCCCCCACCTGGGTGATGACGCCCCCCTGCCCCGGTGCCACTTTGTCCAATGTCATACCTGCACTTCCCCTCTTCACACGTCACTAAGTTAGTCCCTGCTTACAGGATACTATTGCCTGTCGGCATTGTCAAGAAAAAGGGAGGCCGTCTGTACAATTTTCACAACTTTTTTTGAAAGCGGCCCCGCAAGGGGTTTCCGGGTTGGACAAACGGCGCGGCGGGTGTCATACTTGCAAAAAAAGGGCCGGCCCCCGCGGCCGGCGAAGGAGGAGTGAAAACGGTGAAACAGGTCTGTTTCAAAAATGCCAACATCGTGGACGTCTTGGAGGGCCGCTGCTTTGCCGGCGACGTGCTAGTGGAGGACGGCAGGATCGCCGCGGTCGGGGAGGTGGGCCCCCTGCCCGAGGGCTGCCGGGTGGTGGAGATGGGCGGCCAGTACCTGGCCCCCGGCGCCTTCAACTGCCACACCCACATCACCATCAGCAGCGACGCCGACATGGGCCTCATCGGCGGCAGCGACGCCCGGCTGACCCTGCTGGCCATCCAGAGTTTGCAGGGCTTTCTCAAGGCGGGGGTCACCTTCATCCGGGACGTGGGCGGCTACTCGGGCATCGACATCCTGCTGCGCGACGAGATCCGCGCCGGGCGGGTGCAGGGGCCGGACATGCTCGCCTGCGGCCGCTGCATCTGCATCACCGGCGGGCACAGCTGGACCCTCTGCGGGCTGCAGGCCGACGGGGCGGAGGAGATGCGCAAGGCCACCCGGGACCAGCTGCGGGCCGGGGCCGACTGGATCAAGGTCATCGCCACCGGCGGCATCATGACCAAGGGGGTGGAGCCCGGCGCCCAGCAGATGGACTTGGAGGAGATGGAGGCCGTGGTGCGAGAGGCCCACAAGTGCGGGGCCAAGGTCTGCTCCCACGCCCAGGGGGCCTCGGGCATCCGCGACTCGGTGCGGGCGGGCATCGACTCCATCGAGCACGGCTGCTACCTGGACGGGGAGACCATCGCCCGGATGGTGGAGCAGGGCACCTGGTTTTGCCCCACCCTGGCGGCCAGCCACTTCATCCTCTACGGCGACAGCCCGGTCAAACAGCCCGACTACGTCATCCGCAAGACCAAAGCGGTCATCGACTCCCACATCCGCTCCTTCAAGGACGCCTATGCCGCCGGGGTCAAGATCTGCATGGGGACCGACGCGGGCACCCCGTCCAACCCGCCGGAAAACAGCTGCAGCGAGTACGTGCTGATGGTGGAGAAGGGCGGCCTCACCCCCCTCGAGGCGCTGCGCATCGGCACCATCGAGTCGGCCAAACTCTGCGGGGTGGAGGAGAGCCTGGGCTCCGTCACCCCGGGCAAGCGGGCCTGCTTTGCCGTCTACCGGGACGACCCGCTGCAAACCATCGCCACCGTCACCGACAACCGGATGACCATCAAGGACGGGGAGATCGTCTACCGGGCCTAGGGCCGGGGGAAAAGCGTCCCTTTCAGGGGGCGGAGCGAGGGGCTCCGCCCCCTTTTTTGCAGGGCGGGGGTTGACAGGCAGGGGGAGAGATGGCATCCTATTGGTACAATCATGTACTTTTTGCGGGCGGCCGCCCGCCCTGGGAGAAAGGAGAAAAACAGGTGATCACCTACCGGAGCATCCAGCCGTCGGACCATGCCGAGCTGGGCCGCATCATCGTCGATACCTGGAAGTTTGACCAGTTCACAGGGGGGCCCGAGGGGGCCGCCCACTTCGGGCAGAGCTACCTGCTCTCCTGCCTGCTGCGGGAGAGCTATACCTGCGTGGCCCTGCGGGAGGGCCGGCCGGTGGGGGTCATCGTGGGCTCCGACTGCCGCAAGGGCAGGAAGCGGTGGCACTGGGGGGCCTACTTCCGCGCCCTCCGCCACGCCGTCCCCCTCCTCTTCGACCGCTCCTTCCGCAAAGGGAACGGGGAGTGGTCGGGCTACGGCGAGACCCTGGCCGCCCTGGACCGGGCGGTCGGCTACCCCTTTGACGCCGAGCTCTCCCTCTTCCTGGTGGACGAGAGCTGCCGCGGCCTGGGCATCGGCAAACAGCTCTACCGAAATTTGATGGAGCACTTTGCCGCCGAGGGGATCGAGAGCTTCTACGTCCACACTGACACCGGCTGCAACCACCGCTTTTACGAGGCGCAGGGGCTGCAAAGGCTGGCCGAGGCCGCGACCGAATTTTCCTACGCCGGGGTCGAAAAGGTGACCGTCTTTGTCTACGGGCAGAAAAAATAGGGTCGCCTGCACAAAATATCCCCTTCTTTTTTGACGAAAGCTGCAATTGGTAAAGCGAAAGGCCTTGACAGGGGGTGCGGGCTTTGCTATACTCAATGTAAAGAAAAACACTTTACACGCTGATGGCCCTGCGCCGGGCCTCCGGCGTGTCTTTTTGAGAGGGGGGAGCGGCCCGTGTCCAAAAATTTGGAGATCGCCCTGCTGTGCGACTTTTACGGGGAGCTGCTCACCGAGAAGCAGCGCGACTGCATCGTCCTCTACTACGACCAGGACCTCTCCCTGGGCGAGATCGCCGAGAACACCGGCATCACCCGCCAGGGGGTGCGCGACTCCATCAAGAGGGGGGAGGCCACCCTGCTGGAGATGGAGGAGAAGCTGGGCCTCTGCCGCCGCTACCGCCAGATGTATCAGGGGCTGGAGCGGATCACCCAGGAGGCCAAGAACATCTCGCTGCTCAACGACAACTACAACTCCTCCGCCGAGATCGAGCGGTCGGTCAAAGCGATCCTGGAGACCGTCAAGGAAATCGGCGAATAGGGGAAAGGGGGGAAACACCGTGGCCTTTGAAGGACTATCTGAAAAGCTGTCCGCCGCCTTTAAAAAGTTAAAGCAGAAGGGCAAGCTGGGGGAGAAGGACGTCAAGACCGCCATGCGGGAGGTCCGCCTGGCCCTGCTGGAGGCGGATGTCAACTACAAGGTCGCCAAGCAGTTTGTGGACGCGGTGACCGAGCGGGCGGTGGGCGCCGCCGTCTTCGAGAGTTTGACCCCGGCCCAGCAGGTCATCAAGATCGTCCACGAAGAGCTCATCTCCCTCATGGGGGGGGAGGTCAGCCGGCTGCACATCCCCTCCAAGCCGCCCTGCGTCATCATGATGTGCGGCCTGCAGGGCTCGGGCAAGACCACCCACTCGGGCAAGCTGGGCAAGCTGCTCAAAAGCCAGGGGCACCGCCCGCTGCTGGTGGCCTGCGACGTCTACCGCCCGGCGGCCATCAAGCAGCTGCAGGTGGTGGGCGAACAGGCCGGGGTCCCGGTCTTTGAGATGGGGCAGGGCGACCCGGTGGAGATCGCCAAAAAGGCCCTGGGCCACGCCAAGGACCACGGCAACGACATCGTCATCCTCGACACCGCCGGCCGGCTGCACATCGACGAGGCCCTAATGGCCGAGTTGGCCGCCATCAAGGCGGCGGTCGGGCCCGACGAGATCTTGCTGGTCATCGACTCCATGACCGGCCAGGACGCCGTCTCGGTGGCCGAGAGCTTCAACCAATTACTGGAGATCACCGGCGTGGTGCTCACCAAACTCGACGGCGATACCCGGGGCGGCGCGGCCCTCTCGGTCAAGGCGGTCACCGGCAAGCCCATCAAGTTTTCGGGCACCGGCGAGAAGCTGGACGACTTAGAGCCCTTCTACCCCGACCGAATGGCCTCCCGCATCCTGGGGATGGGGGACGTGCTCACCTTCATCGAAAAGGCCCAGACCCAGTTCGATGAAAAGCAGCAAAAGGCCATGGAGGAGAAGTTCCGCAAGAACAAGTTCGATTTGGAGGACATGCTCGTCCAGCTCGACCAGATGCGGAACATGGGCAGCCTGCAACAGATCGTGAGCATGCTCCCCGGGGGAATTGGAAACAAGCTCAGCGGGGCCGACCTGGACGACCGCCAGATGGACCAGGTGCGGGCCATCATCTGCTCCATGACCCCGGCCGAGCGGGCCAAGCCCAAACTCATCAACCCCGGCCGCAAGCGGCGCATCGCCGCCGGCAGCGGCACCCGGGTGGAGGACGTCAACCGCCTGCTCAAGCAGTTCGAGACCATGAGCAAGCTGATGAAGCAGTTCAGCCGCCCCGGCAAGCGGCGGCGGATGATGCCCTTTATGTAACCCCTGTGTAACCACATGTAACCTTTGTGTAACCTTTTTTATTGGTAGATTCCGGCCCGGGAGACCGGCCGGTGCTATAAAAGAGCGCGGCCTTGCAGCCGCCGACCCCATTTATTGCACAGCAATAAAGAGAACAACATCATTGGAGGAATTGTATCATGGCAGTGAAAATCAGACTGCGCCGGATGGGCGCCAAGAAAGCCCCCTTTTACCGCATCGTCGTGGCCGACTCCCGCTATCCCCGCGGCGGCCGCTTCATTGAGGAGCTGGGCTACTACGACCCGACCAAAGACCCCAAAGTGGTGAAGATCGACATGGAGAAGGCCCAGAAGTGGATCGCCAACGGCGCCCAGCCCACCGACACCGTCAAGAGCCTGCTCAAACAGCAGAGCGCTGAGTAATTTTGCCCGAGGAGGTCTGTGGCATGGAAGAACTGCTCATCACCCTGGTGACCGGCCTGGTCGAGGACAAGGCCGCCGTCCAGGTGCAGAAGGACGAGCCCAATGAAGAGGGCGTCACCGTCTACCACATCCACGTGGCGGCCGACGACATGGGCCGGGTCATCGGCAAGCAGGGGCGGATCGCCAAAGCCATTCGCACTGTGATGCGGGCGGCCGCTGTTCGCGTCGGCGAAAAGGTCCAGGTGGACATCGACTAGGGTACTTCACACCGTAGGGAAAGCGAGGGCGACTTTGCTTTCCCTACTGCCTTTATGGGGCCGCCTCTGGCGCGGCCGAGGGAGGACGAGATGAAACAGGATTTGGAAGTGGGGAAGATCGTCACCACCCACGGGGTGCGCGGCGAGGTGCGCATTCAGCCCTGGTGCGATTCGCCGGACTTTCTGTTGGGCTTTGAGCGGCTCTTCACCGAGGGCCGGGCCGAGACCCTGCAAATCGAGCGCAGCCGGGTGCACAAAAACGTGGTGGTCTGCAAGTTCGAGGGGATCGACACGGTGGAGCAGGCCACCCGCTACATCGGCAAGGTCCTCTACATGGACCGGGGCGACGTGCAGCTGCCCGAGGGCAGCTTTTACGTGCAGGACCTGGTGGGCCTGACGGTGAAGGACGCCGACACCGGCGAATGCTACGGCACCCTCTGCGAGGTCAGCCAGACCGGGGCCAACGACGTCTACCACATTGAAAAAGAGGGGCGCGTCACCCTGATCCCCGCCATCAAAGAGGTGGTTCTGACCATCGACCTGGCCGCCGGGGAGATGCGCATCCGCCCGCTGGAGGGGCTGTTTGCATGATGACGATCGACATCGCCACCATCTTCCCCGAGATGGTGATGGCCGTTTTGGGGGAGTCGATCATCGGCCGGGCCATGGCCGACGGGCTGGTGGACATCCGCTGCCACAACATCCGCGACCACACCCTGGACAAGCACGGCCGGGTGGACGACTACCCCTACGGCGGGGGGATGGGGATGGTGATGCAGCCCGAGCCCATCTTCCGCTGCTTTGAGGCGGTCTGCGCCCAGCGGGGAGGCCGGCCCAAGGCGGTCTACATGTCGCCCCAGGGGCGGGTCCTCACCCAGCAGGTGAGCCGGGAGTACGCGGGGGAGGGGTCCCTCTTTGTCCTCTGCGGGCACTACGAGGGGGTGGACCAGCGGGTCCTCGACGAGATCGTCGACGAGGAGATCTCCCTGGGGGATTTTGTCCTCACCGGGGGGGAGATCGCCGCCATGGCCTTTGTGGACTCGGTGGTGCGGTTGTGCCCGGGGGTCCTCTCCAGCGAGGACTGCTTCACCGAGGAGAGCCACTGGAACGGGCTGTTGGAGTACCCCCAGTACACCCGCCCGCCGGTCTGGCAGGGCAGGGAGGTGCCGCCGGTCCTCCTCTCGGGGCACCACGCCAACATCCAGCGCTACCGGCGGGAAGAGGCCCTGCGCAACACCTGGAAAAAGCGCCCTGACATGTTGCAAACAGCCCCCCTGGACGGGGTGGACCGGGCCTTTTTGGAGGCCCTGGCAGTCCCCGGCGGGGAGTGGGAGGAGACGGTATGATCGGCACCCTGATCAATGTGGGCACGGTGCTGCTGGGCACCGGCGTCGGCTTCCTCTGCAAAAAGGGGATCCCCCAGCGCATCGAGGACGCGGTGATGAAGACCATGGGGCTGGCGGTGATCCTCATCGGCCTCACCGGCACCCTGGGCGCCATGGGCCGGGTGGAGGGGGGCGCGGTCTCCTTCGACGGGGGGCTGCTCCTCCTGGTCAGCCTGGTGCTGGGGGTCCTGGCGGGGGAACTGCTGAAGATCGACGACCGGCTGGGCCGGTTCGGCGGCTTTGTGGAGCGCAAACTCAAGATCAAGGGCTTTGCCCAGGGGTTCGTGCCGGCGGCGGTCATCTTCTGCGTGGGGGCCATGGCCATCCTCGGGGCGCTGGAGGAGGGGCTCACCGGCGATTACAGCATCCTCCTGGTCAAGAGCACCCTCGACCTGGTCTCGGCGGCGGTCCTCACCGCCTCCCTGGGGCCCAGCGTGGGCTTTGCCGCCCTGGCGGTCCTCCTCTACCAGGGGGCGCTGACCCTGGGGGCCGGGGCCCTGGCCCCCCTGATGACCGACGCCCTCATGGGGCAGATCTCCATGGTGGGCAACGCCATCATCCTGGTCATCGGCATCAACTTCCTCTTTGGCGAGCGGATCAAAACGGCCAATTTGCTGCCCGCCATCCTTGTACCGCCACTGTACAACCTGCTGATGATGTTTATAAAAATATAGAAATGTTGTACAAAGCCCGTTCCCGGGGAAGTGGCGGTATTATCGCAAAAGCAGAAAATCCCCTCTAGCTGCTGACAAATCCCATGGGGATTGCTATAATGAGGTCGTTTGAAAATCGCAGTGTATCCAAAATGTCCCGGCGCGCGGCCGGGGGAAGTCAGCCACACCGCCCCAAGACAAGCGGGGGCAGAATTTACGGACAAGGAGTCTATCGCTATGTTTGTGAAAGATGTTGTTGTAGAAAACCAGGTCGGTCTGCACGCCCGCCCGGCCACCTTCTTTATTCAGAAGGCCAACGAGTTCAAGTCCTCCATCTGGGTCGAGAAGGACGAGCGCCGGGTCAACGCCAAAAGCCTGCTGGGCGTCCTCTCCCTGGGGATCGTGGGGGACACCGCCATCCGCATCCTGGCCGACGGCAGCGACGAGCAGCAGGCCGTTGAGGCCCTGGTGGCCCTGGTGGAGTCTGGCTTTAAAGAGTAGGCATTTGGGATATGCGATCGGGCGCCGCCGGGCCTTTCCGGCTGCGCCTTTTTTGCGTCTTTGCAGAGCGGGAGGAGGAGCGCCATGACACTGGAACAGCTGCGGCAGAAATCCCATCAGCTGCCCCTGGAGCCGGGGGTCTACATCATGAAGGACAAGACCGGTCAGGTCATCTATGTGGGCAAGGCCAAAAAGCTGAAAAACCGGGTTTCCAGCTACTTCATGGCGGTGGAGAGCCACCTGCCCAAGGTCTATCAGATGGTGATGCACGTCAACGACTTCGACTTCATCGTCACCCAGAGCGAGTTCGAGGCCCTGGTGCTGGAGTGCAGCCTCATCAAGCAGTACAGCCCCAAGTACAACATCCTCTTAAAGGACGACAAGGGCTACCACTACATTAAAATCACCCCCGGCGACTGGCCCGACATCCAGGCCGCCAAGCAGAAGATCGACGACGGCAGCACCTATATCGGCCCCTACACCAGCTCCTTCATCGTCACCCAGAGCGTGGAGCTGGCCAAAAAGGCCTTTCTGCTGCCCAGCTGCAAAAAGCGCTTCCCCCAGGACATCGGCCGGGAGCGGCCCTGTCTCAACTACCACATCAAGCAGTGCTGCGGGGTCTGCACCGGCAAGATCAGCCAGGCCCAGTACCGGGAGATGGTGGACCGGGCCATCGCCTACATCACCACCGGGGCCGACAAGATCATCAAAGACCTGCAATCGGAGATGCAGCGATACAGCGAAAACCTGGAATTCGAGAAGGCCGCCGCCGTGCGGGACCAGCTGCAGTCGCTGCAGCGGCTAAACGAGCGGCAGAAGGTGGTCTTTGAGAGCAAGGTGGACATGGACGCCATCGCCCTGGCCAAGGGGGAGGGAAAGGTCTGCGTGGTGGTCCTCAAGTTCCGCCAGGGCCGACTCTCCGACAAGGACGAGTACCTTTTAAAGGACGACGGCGCCCCCGCCGACATCCTCAACGAATTTGTGGCCCGCTACTACACCACCCGCGCCGACCTGCCCAAGGAGGTGCTGCTGGAGCTGGAACTGCCCGACCGCCCCCTCATCGAGCAGCTGCTGAGCGAGCGGCGGGGGAGCAAGGCCGAACTGCTGATTCCCCAGCGGGGAGAGAAGCTGCGGCTGGTGAAGATGGCCTACGACAACGCGGTCACCGGCATCTCCTACCGCAGCCGCCGCCCGGCGCGGGAGATCGCCGCCCTGGACGAGCTGGCCAAGCTGCTGGGGCTGGAAGAACCCCCCGCCTATATCGAGAGTTATGACATCTCCAATCTGGGGGAAAGCTACAAGGTGTGCGGGATGGTGGTCTTCAAGGACGGCCGCCCCTACCGCCGGGCCTACAAGCGCTTCAAGATCCAGACGGTGGTGGGGCAGGACGACTACTCCTCCATGAAAGAGGCCCTCACCCGCCGGCTCACCCGGCTGAAAAACGGCGACGCCGACGAGGGTTTTGCCACCACCCCCGACCTGATCCTCCTCGACGGCGGCAAGGGGCACGTCTCGGCCATCCGTCCCCTGGTGGCCGAGATGGGGCTGCAGATCCCGGTGTTCGGGATGGTCAAGGACCAGAAGCACCGCACCCGGGCCATCGCCCTGGACGGTTCGGAGGTGGCCCTCTCCTCCTTCAAGGCGGCCTTCAAGCTGGTCACCACCATCCAGGACGAGGTGCACCGCTACGCCATCTCCTACCAGCGCAAGCTGCACAAGAACTCGGCCCTCAAGTCGGAGCTGACCAACATCCCCGGGGTGGGGGAGAAGCGGGCCAAACAGCTGCTGGGGGCCTTTCAGTCGCTGGAGGAGATCTCCCTGGCGCCGGTGCAGGTGCTGATGGACCGGGGCAAGCTGCCCAAGAGTGCCGCCCTGGCCGTCTACAACTACTTCAATGGGAAGTAGTGCCAGCCCCTGCAAAGGCTGTCGAAAAAACTTGACAACCCCTTTCCCATTCGGGATAATATGAACAGTAACAGGAGAGAGCGGACCACCGGGCGCGCCCGGGCCGTCCGCACGAGGAATCTGCCATGAGAGTCATTACCGGAACAGCCCGGGGCGTCAAGCTGGAGACCGTCCCCGGGCAGGATGTCCGCCCCACCGCCGACCGGGTGAAGGAGGGGCTGTTCAGCGCCATCCACTTTGAGCTGCCCGGCCGCACCGCCCTCGACCTCTTTGCCGGCTCCGGCCAGCTGGGGATCGAGGCCCTCAGCCGGGGGGCCAGCCTCTGCGTCTTTGTGGACCAGGACCGCCGCAGCCAAGAGGTGATCAAGCGCAACGTCCAGGCCGCCAAGGTGGCCGAGCGGGCCCGCGTCATCCAGGCCGACGCCCTGGCCTACCTGGCCCGCTGCCGGGAGCGCTTTGACTTCGTCTTTGTCGATCCCCCCTACCACTGCGGCCAGTACGGCGAGATCCTCACCGCCCTGGCGCCGGTGCTGGCCCCCGGGGGCAAGGTGCTGGTGGAGGGTGAGCGGGACCTGCCCTTGGAGGAGAGCTACGGCCTCCTCCTCAAACAGAAGAGCTACCGCTACGGCAAGACGGTCGTCTCCCTCTACCAGAAGGGGGAGGAGTAGATGCGCACCGCCCTCTGCCCCGGCAGTTTCGACCCCATCACCAAGGGCCACCTGGACATCATCCTGCGGGCCTCCCGCCTCTTTGACCGGGTGGTGGTGCTGGTCTCGGTCAACCCCGACAAGCGCACCGCCTTCTCGGTGGGGGAGCGGGTGGAGCTGATCCGGGCGGTCACCGGCGACCTGGCAAACGTCGAGGTGGACGCCTACCAGGGGCTGCTGGTGGACTACGCCCGCCAGGTGGGGGCCACCGCCTCCATCCGCGGCCTGCGGGCCGTCAGCGACTTTGAGTACGAATTTCAGATGGCCCTGGCCAACAAAAAGCTCGACCCCCAGCTGGAGACCATCTTCCTCAACACCAATTCCAAGTACATGTACCTCAGTTCCAGCCTGGTCAAGCAGATCGCGGCCTTTGGCGGCGACATCGACGACTTTGTCCCCCAGGCGATCATCGAGCCCATCAAACAGCGGTTGAGTAAAGGAGTGTCAAAATGAACATCGACGAGATTTTGGATTTGCTGGACGAGGCCCTGGAGGATGCCTGGACCCTGCCCCTCTCCGGCGGCCGCCGGGTGGTGGACATTGAGAAGATGCGGGAGCTGACCGACGACATCCGCCTCAACCTGCCGGCCGAGGTGCGCCAGGCCAAGGCCATTGTCAACGACCGGGCCGAAATCATCTCCACCGCCAAGAAGGAGGCGGCCTCCATCGTCAAAAAGGCCGAGGACAAGGCCCGCGCCATCGTCAACCAGGACGACCTGACCAAGGCCGCCCAGCAGAAGGCGGCCGAGATCATCAGCCAGGCCCAGATGCAGGCCCGGGAGATGCGGCAGGCCGCCACCGAGTTTGCCGACAACCTGATGAAGAGCACCGAGCAGTTCCTGGTGGCCTCGATGGAGGAGGTCAAGGAGACCCGCACCAAGCTGCGGGGCCGCAAGAAATAGCGCCTGTTCTGCCTGCGTTCGCGCCGCGGGGGACCCAATCGGTCCCCCGCGGCGCTTTTTTTGCGGGCCGACCCGACTGACCGGCGGGGGATGGCGCGGTCGCGCGGGAGAGGCGGCCTGCCGGTACCAGCCACCCTGCCCCGCTGTGGTCGGGAGAGGGAGGAGGGGAGGGGGGGCTTTGCAGGCAATCGCCCTTTCCGTCTGCGGCAACTTCTGCCGGGTGGCAACCCCCCATTTGGAGAGGGAGCCGTCCTCGCTTTTTCGATCCCACCCACGGGGAAGGGGGCGGAGCGCCGCCGCCGTGCGGGGGGCATTCCGCCGGTGCCGGGCGGTGGCGGTGTGGAGAGGAGAAGGGGGAAGTCACCTCTGAACGGCCGTCCCTGCGCGCTTTTGTGGCAAACCGCTTTTGGGGGATAAGGCGGTCCAGGAGGGGAATATGCCCTGTGTTTTCCGGGCACGCCCGGCCGGAGAAAAAGGGGGGCGGCTCTCGGGCGAACGCGCAGCCCCCTCTCTCCTAGCAAAGGGGGGCGCTTGATCCCAGCAAAGGAAGCGCTCGATCCCAGCAAAGGGGGCGCTCGATCCCAGCAAAGGGGGCGCTCGATCCCAGCAAAGGGGGCGCTCGATCCCGGCAAAGAGGACGCTCCCTCCTGGCAAAGGGAGCGCTCGATCCTGGCAAAGGAGGCACTTGATCCTGACAAAGGGGGCGCTCGATCCCGGAAAAGGGGGCGCTCGATCCCGGAAAAGGGGGCGCTCGATCCCGGCAAAGGGGACACTCGATCCCGGCAAAGGGGACACTCGATCCCGGCAAAGGGGGGGCGCTCAATCCTGGCAAAGGAGGCGCTCAATCCTGGCAAAGAGGACGCTTTCTCCTGGTAAAGGAGGCACTCTCTCCCGGCAAAGGGGGCGCTCAATGCCCCCTTTGCCTCTCTAAAAAAGGAAAGACCTCCCCTTCCTCCCACCGGCGACCCTGTCCCCCACTTTCCCCCACCGCCCAGAGAAGAGAGGAAAGGACTGGAAAAGAGCGCACAAAAAAGAAGTGTTCTTCTGTCGTTTTTGTGAAAAACGACCTGAAAAAACGGCGGTTAAGGAAACAATTGGAAATGTAAACATTCCAAAAAAACGAGCCCGGCCCTTGATTTTTGAGGGGACGGGCCCTATAATAGGTTCAAGTGGTGAAAAGTGGTGGAAAAAGGCACGAAACACCACAAAGGGGGTGAGGAGATGCTCATCGGGGAGTACAGTCACAACATCGACCCCAAGGGGCGGATGATCTTTCCGGCCCGGCTGCGGGACGATTTAGGGGTGCGCTTTGTGGTGACCAAAAGCCTGGGCGACGCCTGTCTGGCTGCCTATTCCTACGAAGAGTGGAACCTCCTCGCCGAAAAGATCAAGGGCCTGCCCATGTCCAAGGCCCGGCCCTTCCAGCGCATCCTCTTTGCGGGCGCGGTGGAGTGCGAGCCGGACAAGCAGGGGCGGATTCTCCTGCCCGCGGCTCTGCGGGAATACGCCGGGCTGGAAAAGGACGTGGTGGTGGTCGGCGCCTCCAACCACGCCGAGATCTGGGACAAGTCCCGCTGGGATGCGGAGTGCGCCAAACTCGATTCCGACGACATCGCCGGGATCATGGACGAGCTGGGCTTCTAGCCCGCAGAGGGGGGAGAGAGCCGGTGGAATTTTCCCACAAGCCGGTGCTGCTGGGGGAGTGCCTGGAAAACCTGGCCATCGACCCCGCCGGCATCTACCTGGACGGCACGGCCGGCGGCGCCGGCCACTCGCAGGAGATCGCCAAGCGGCTCACGACCGGCCGGCTCATCGCCCTGGACAAGGACCCCGACGCGGTCAAGACCGCCAGCGCGCGGCTGGCCCCCTACCCCTGCGCCCAGGTGGTGCAGGAGGACTTTAAAAACGCCGCCCCCGCCCTGGACGAGCTGGGCATCAAGGCCATCGACGGCGCCCTGCTGGACCTGGGGGTCTCCTCCCACCAGCTGGACACCCCCGAGCGGGGGTTTTCCTACCGGGCGGACGCCCCGCTGGACATGCGGATGAGCCAGTCCGGCCTCTCGGCCTACGACGTGGTCAACGGCTATTCCCCCGAAGAACTGACCCGCATCCTCTTCGCCTACGGCGAGGAGAAATACGCCCGGCAGATCGCCCGCAAGATCGAGCGGCTCCGGGAACAGCACCCCATTGAAACCACCGCCCAGCTGGTGGAAGCGGTCAAGTCGGCCCTTCCACCCGCGGTGCGGCGAAAAGAGAAAAATCCTGCCCGGCAGACCTTTCAGGCCATCCGCATCGAGGTCAACGGGGAGTTTGAGAGCCTGGCCGCCGGGATGGAGGCCATCTTTGACCGGCTGGCCCCGGGCGGGCGCTTCTGTGTCATCACCTTCCACTCCCTGGAGGACCGGATGGTGAAGCGCCAGTTCGCCAGTTGGACGGTGGGCTGCACCTGCCCGCCCGACTTTCCCGTCTGCGTCTGCGGCAAGAAGCCGCGGGGCAGGCTGATTTACAAGAAACCCATCACCGCCACCCCGGAAGAGCTGGCCGAGAACCCGCGCAGCCACAGCGCCAAGCTGCGGGTCATCGAAAAGCTGCCGGAGGCGGGCGGACCCATTCCCACGGAGAGAGGATGAAGTGATCATGCGAAACACCAGCGAGGCGCAGGCCTACGACCTGTCGCTCTTTGAAAACCGGGAGCCCCGGATGCGGGTCATCAAAAATGAGAAGCCCCTGCCCCAGAAAAAGAGCACCCCGGCGGCCAAGATCCTGCTGGCAGCGGTGGTGGTCATCCTCGCGGGGATGATGCTCTACTCCCGGGTGCAGTTGGTGGAGCTGGGAGACGATCTGCGGGCGGCCAAGACCGAACTGGAGAGCACCCAGAGTGAGACCACCCGGCTGAACATGCAGGTGGAGAGCAAGATGTCCCTCGCCCACGTGGAGGAATACGCCCAGAACACCCTGGGGCTGGTCAAGGTGGACAACCAGCAGGTCGAGTACGTCAGTCTCAACCAGGAGAACAAGGTCTATGTGGCAAAAAACGACTCCCCGGCCAAGGGCATCCTGGGGACCATCGGCAGCAAAATAAAGGAATACCTGGGCCTTTAATCCAATAGGAATGAGTTGAGAGGGTTGAGAGAAAATCTTGACCCTTTTTTTGGCAAAGGGGGCAGAGAGCTGCATTATGAAACCGACGAAAAAGATGCACATGCGGGTCTATATCATCCTCTTTTTGGTGGTGATCATCGGCTTTGGCACCGTGTTCGGCAGCCTGGTGAATATACAGATCTTCAAGGGAAAGGAATACCGCGACCTGGCCAGTGAACAGCAGCTGCGCGACACGGTCATCAACCCCACCCGGGGCGACATCACCGACCGAAACGGCAACGTTTTGGCCACCTCCAACACGGTGTGGAACGTCATCCTCTCCCCCAACGACATCAAAGACGACGCCCAGAGGGAACTGATCGCCTCCGGGCTCTCTGCCATTTTAGAGGTCGAGAAGGACGAGATCCTAGAGAAGAGCCACAAGAGCAACTTCCACGAGTACCTCAAGAAAAAGGTGGACAAAGAGACCGTCGACAAGGTGCTCCAGTTTGCCAGCGAGAACAAGATCGGCGCCATCTACACCGCCGAGGACACCAAGCGCTACTACCCCTACGGCAACTTCTGCTCCACCGTGCTGGGCTTTGTCGGCAGCGACAACCAGGGCCTGGCCGGGGTCGAGAGCTACTACGACAAATACCTCACCGGCACCCCGGGGCGGGTGGTTTCGGCCAAGAACGCCCGCGGCACCGAGATGGATTTCGAGTACGAAAAGATCTACGACGCGGTGCAGGGCAACACGGTGGTCCTCACCATCGACGAGGTCATCCAGCACTATCTGGAGAAATATCTCCAAGAGGCGGTGGACGAACACCACGCCTCCGAGCGGGGCGGCGGCATCGTCATGAACGTCAAGACCGGCGAGATCCTCGCCATGGCCACCAAGCCCGACTTTGACCCCAACGAGCCGATGGAGCTCTACGACCCGGCCGCCCAGGAGCGGGTGGCCAATTTGGAAGGGGACGAACTCAAGACCGCCCTCGCCAACGAGCGCTCCCGCCAGTGGCGCAACAAGGTCCTCAACGACCTCTACGAGCCCGGCTCGGTCTTTAAACCCATCACCGCCTCCGCCGCCCTCGAGGAGGGGGTCGTGAGCCAGGACAGCGGCTTTTACTGCCCGGGCTACTACATGGTCGCCGGGCGGATGATCAAGTGCGCCAGCTACGCCAAGGGCGGCCACGGGCAGCAGAACTTCATGGAGATCATGAAGAACTCCTGCAACCCCGGCTTCATGATGACCGCCGAAAAGCTGGGGGCGGAGAAGTTCGCCACCTACTTCAAGGCCTTCGGCTTCACCGAAAAGACCGGCATCGACCTGCCCGGCGAGGCGCAGAGCATCTACCACCAGACCTTCAGCGCCGTGGACCTGGCCTCCAGCTCCTTTGGCCAGACCAACTCGGTGACCCCGCTGCAGATGGCCACCGCCATGTGCGCCGTGGTCAACGGCGGGCACCTCTACCAGCCCCATGTGGTCAAGCAGATCCAGGACAAAGACGGCAACGTGGTGGAAAACTACGAGCCCACCGAGGTGCGCCAGGTCATCAGCGAGTCCACCTCCAAGCAGATCGCCGAGATCATGGAACACGTCATCGCCGACCCCAACGCCTCGGGCAAAAACGCCTACGTCAAGGGCTTTCGCATCGGCGGCAAGTCCGGCACCTCCCAGAAGCTGAGCTCCGGGCAGGAGTCGTCCTACGTGGCCTCCTTCCTGGCCTTCGCCCCGGTGGACGATCCCCAGATCCTGGTGCTGATGTTCCTGGACGAGGCCCACTCTTACAGCATCTACGGCTCCTCGCTGGTGGCGCCGTCGGTGGGCAAGCTGATGGCGGACATCCTGCCCTACATCGGCATCGACCCCCAGTACGAGGAGGGGGACGCCGCGGCCATGGTGTCGGCCCCCAAGGTCACCGACAAGACGGTGGAGGCGGCCGAGACCGACCTGCGGGCCAAGGGCTTCAAGTACAACAAGGTCGGCAACGGCGACTCGGTCGTCAAGCAGTACCCGGCGGCGGGCACCGCCATCCCGGCGGGCTCCACCATCACCCTCTACACCGAGGAGGACGCCGAGCAGACCATGACCCGGGTGCCCAACCTGGTGGGGATGTCGGCCTCCACCGTCAACCAGGTGGCCACCAACGCCAAGATCAACATCAAATTTTCCGGCGGCGGCTCGGACAACACCGGCTCGGTCTCGGTGGCCCAGTCGGTGGCCGAGGGGGAGGAAGTGCCCATCGGCACGGTGGTCACGGTGGAGCTGCGGGATAAGACCGTCAGCGACGACACCGCCGACTAGCCCCTGCAAAAAAAGACGGCCCGTTTTGCATTGGCGGGCAAAATAGAGTATACTATTTACTTTTAGGGGGGCTCTTTCACCCCCCCAGAAGGGCGGCCTCTCCGCCCCCGTTTGGCGGGGCGGGCAGAGGCGCCATGACCCGGAAATCCAAAACGGTTGGAGGCAGTAGCGCAATGGTTTTAGCAGAACTCTTACAGGCGGCGGGGCTGCCCGCCCCGGCCGCTGCCGGCGGCGCCCAGGTGGCGTCGGTGGTGTCCAACTCCCGCAAGGCGGTGGAGGGCAGCGTCTTTTGCTGCATCGTCGGCGGCAGCGCCGACGGCCACGACTTTGCCGCCCAGGCGGTGGAGAAGGGGGCTGTCTGCGTGGTGGCCCAGCGGGACCTGGGGCTGCCCTGCCAACTGCTGGTGGAGGACACCCGCGCGGCTTACGGCGCCCTCTGCGCGGCCTTCAACGGCTTTCCCGCCGACCGGCTCAAGATGATCGCCGTCACCGGCACCAACGGCAAGACCACCGTCACCACCCTCATCAAACAGGTGCTGGAGTACACCGGCGCCAAGGTGGGGCTCATCGGCACCATTCAAAACGAGATCGGCGAGGTGAAGCTGCCGGCCAAATTCACCACCCCCGAGCCCGACGACCTGCACGGCCTGCTGGCCAACATGTGCCGGGCGGGGTGCGAGTACGCGGTGATGGAGGCCAGCTCCCAGGCGCTGGACCAAAACCGGCTGGCCGGGGTCACCTTTCAGGTGGGGGCATTCACCAACCTCTCCCAGGACCACCTGGACTACCACGGCACCCTGGAAAACTACTTTCAGGCCAAGGCCAAACTCTTCGCCCAGTGCCGGCAGGCGGTCACCAACCTCGACTGCCCTTACGGCCGCCGCATCCCCCAGTTGGCCGGCATCCCAGTGCTGACCTGCTCGGCCCAGGGAGAGGCCGATCTGACGGCCAGCGACATCTGCCAGCGGGCCGACGGGGTCTCCTTCACCCTCTGCTACCGGGGGGAGCGCTGCCCGGTGGACATCAAGATGCCCGGCCTCTTCTCCGTCTACAACGTCCTGAGCGTGGCCGGGGTCTGCCTCTCCCTGGGGCTGCCCCTGGCGGTGGTGGCCAAGGGCCTCTGCCACTGCAAGGGGGTCTATGGCCGGGCGGAGGTGCTTTACAGCGGCGACTTCACCGTCATCTGCGACTTCGCCCACACCCCCGACGCCCTGCAAAACCTGCTGGAGACCATCAAGCCCTTTGTCAAGCGGCGGCTGATCGTCCTCTTCGGCTGCGCGGGCAAGCGCGACCGCACCAAGCGCCCCAAGATGGCGAACACGGTGGCCGACTTCGCCGACTTGATGGTCATCTCCTCGGACAATCCCCGGGACGAGGACCCCTATGTGATTTTGGAGGACACCGTCGCCGGGGTGCGGGACCGGGGCGTCCCCTACCACCTGGAGGTGGACCGCTACTACGCCATCCGCTGGGCCATCGACGAGGCCGGGCCGGGGGACGTGGTGGTCCTCTGCGGGAAGGGACACGAAAACTACCAGGCCATCGACACCTGCACCGTCTACTTCGACGAGCACGAGATCGTCAAGCGGGCCCTGGAAGAGAGGAGGGAGCGCCCATGAAACCGCTGCGCTTACAGGCGATCGCCGAGGCCATCGGCGCCTCGTACACCGGGGAGCTGACGGTTTGTGATGTCAGCAGCGACACCCGCGCCATCGGGGAGGGGAGCCTCTTCGTGGCCATCCGGGGGGAGCGCTTTGACGGCCACGCCTTTGTGGCCCAGGCCTTTGAAAAGGGGGCGGCGGCCGCCGTCCTCTCCGACCCGGCCTTTGCCGTGGAGGGCAGACCCTGCCTGGTCTGCCCCAACACCCTGGACGCCATGATCCAGATCGGCGGGCTCTACCGCCAGCTCTTTGACGTGCGCTGCGTGGGGGTCACCGGCAGCGTGGGCAAGACCACCACCAAGGAGATGCTCTACGCCGCCCTCTCCCCCTTTGGCAAGACCCTCAAGACCGAGGGCAACCAGAACAACGAGATTGGGATGCCCCGCACCCTCTTTGGGCTGACGGACGACACCCGGCTGGCGGTCATCGAGATGGGGATGAGCGGCTTTGGCGAGATCGAGCCCATGACCCGGGCGGTGCGCCCCGAGGTGGCGGTGCTCACCAACATCGGCGTCTCCCACCTGGAGAAGCTGGGCACCCGGGAGAACATCCTCACCGAGAAATTGAGCATCACCCGGGGGCTGCAGGGGGTGCGCACCCTGGTCCTCAACGAGGACAACGACCTGCTCTCCACCGTGGAGCGGGCCGACGGCGCCCGGCGGATCATCCGCATCTCCCTGTGCGACCGGGACGCCGACATCTGGGCCGACGCCCTCTCTTCCGACACCGACCGCACCCACTTTGTGGTACACTATGCCGATGGCGCGGCCTACCCCGCCTGCATCCCCTGCCTGGGGCAGCACAACGTCTACGACGCCCTGCTGGCCCTGGGGGCGGCCGAGGCCTTTGGCTTTGAGCGGGCGGCGGCGGTGGCGGGGCTGGAGGACTACCAGACCGCCGGCATGCGCCAGCGGGTAAAGAAGCTGGCGGGCATCACCGTCATCGAGGACTGCTACAACGCCAGCCCCGACTCGATGCGGGCCAGCCTCGCCCTGTTGGGGCAGAATTTCGGCGGCGCCCGCAAGGCCGCCGTCCTGGCCGACATGCTGGAGCTGGGCGAGCACTCCGCCCAGATGCACCGGCAAGTGGGCAGGGACGCGGCGGCCGAGGGGATCGACGCCCTGTTTTGCTACGGGGAGCAGGCCCGGCTGATCGCCCAAGGGGCGAGGGAGGCCGGCTGCAAGGCGGTTTTCTGCTTTGATGAAAAGGACCGGCTGGCCGAGGAGCTCTGCCGCTGGCTGGCCCCCGGGGACTGCGTTTTGGTCAAGGGCAGCCGGGGGATGAAGCTGGAAGAGGTGCTGGAGATCGTCTACGGGGCGATGGAGTGACCCGATTTGGAATAGAAGCCGGAAAAAACGGGCAAAAAGAGAGGAGAAGGCGGCGCCCTGGGCGCTGCCGGGAGGGAAGCAATGAGTCAACTACCAGTGGTATTGGCGGCGGTGTCCGCCTTTGTCATCACCGCCGTCACCGGGTATTTTTTGATCCCCTTTTTAAAGCGGCTGCACTACGGCCAGACCATCAAGGAGATCGGCCCCACCTGGCACAAGGACAAGGGCGGCACCCCCACCATGGGGGGCATCATGTTCATCATCGGCATCGTGGTGGCCACCGCCCTGGGGGCCTGCACCCTGTTTTGGGGGGATAAGACCGCCCTGCAGACGGTGGGCGCCCAGCAGTGGAGCCGGCTGATCTACGGCATTTTGATGGCCCTGGGCTTTGGCTTTGTCGGCTTTTTGGACGACTACATCTCGGTGGTGAAAAAGCGCAACATGGGGCTGCGGGCGCGGGAGAAGTTCCTGCTGCAGCTGCTCATCGGCGCGGTCTACCTGATGGCCCTCTACTTCTCCGGCAGCCGCTCCACCGCCCTGCGCCTCCCCTTCTTCGGCGCGGTGGAACTGGGTTGGCTCTACTGGCCGGTGGCCCTCTTCATCATTGTGGGCACGGTCAACGCCGTCAACCTCACCGACGGCATCGACGGGCTCTCGGGCTCGGTGACCTTTGTGGTGGCTTTGGGCTTCCTGGTCCTCTCGGGGATTTTGGGCTATGCCGGGTTCACCCTGCTGGCTGCGGCGGTGGCCGGCGGCTGCATCGGCTACCTGCTCTACAACTTCCACCCCGCCAAGGTCTTTATGGGGGACACCGGCTCCCTCTTTTTGGGGGGCATCGTGGTGGCCATGGCCTTTGGCATCGGGCTGCCGGTGGTGCTGGTCTTCACCGGGATCGTCTACATCTGCGAGACCCTCTCGGACATCATCCAGATCGGCTGCTACAAGCTGACCCACAAGCGGGTCTTCAAGATGGCCCCCATCCACCACCACTTCGAGATGAGCGGGTGGAGCGAGGTCAAGATCGTGACGGTCTTTTCCCTGGTGGCCCTGGCCGGCTGCGTGCTGGCGGTCTTCTGGGTGCTGGGGATGTGAGAGAAAAGCGGACAGTGTGAGCGGCGGCGTTGCCCGCCGGTGTGAGAAATGGGGTGATCGCGGGTGAAAAAGCGGAACCGGGAACTGCGCAAGCAAATTCGCGAGGAGCGGGGGAGCGGTGGCCAGGCCGTCCGGAAATCCGGCCAGATGGACACCACCTTTTTGGTGTTGGTGCTGGTGCTGGTGATCTTTGGGCTGGTGATGCTGTTCTCGGCCAGCTACGCCTTTGCCTACTACAACTACGGCAACTCCTTTCACTTCATCCTCCGCCAGGGCATCTTCGCCGTGGGCGGGGTCACCATGATGCTGGCCATCTCCAAGATCGACTACCACATCTACGAGAAGTTCAGCTACATCCTCATCGGCCTCTCGGTGGTGCTTTTGATCGTGGTGCTCTTTATGGAGCCCCTCAACAACGCCCGCCGCTGGATCAACCTGGGCTTCACCACCTTTCAGCCCTCGGAGGTGGCCAAGTTCGCGGTCATCGTCCTCTTTGCCCACCTGATCAACGTCAACTACAAGCGGCTGCAGACCTTCCGCTACGGGGTGCTGCCCTTTATGGCGGTGCTGGCGGTCATCTGCGGGCTGATGGTGCTGGAGCCCCACCTGTCGGGCACCATCCTCATCGTCACCATCGGCTTCACCATGATGTTCATCGGCGGCACCGGCACCAAGTGGTTCGTCATGGGCGGGGTGGCCATCGTCGGCGCCCTGGCCTTCCTCCTCCTCTTCACCCCGCTGCTGGAACACGCCATCCCCCGGCTGGAGATGTGGCAAAACCCCTTCATCGACAAGCAGGGCGACGGCTGGCAGACGGTGCAGTCGCTGCTGGCCATCGGCTCGGGCGGGGTGTTCGGGCTGGGGCTGGGCAACTCCCGCCAGAAGCACCTCTACGTGCCGGAACCCCACAACGACTTCATCTTCTCCATCCTCTGCGAGGAGTTGGGGCTGGTGGGGGGGCTGATCGTCATCATCCTCTTCATCCTGCTGGTGGTGCGGGGCTTTGCCATCGCCATGAAGGCCAAGGACAAATTCGGCAGCATGCTGGCGCTGGGGCTGACCTTTCAGGTGGGGCTGCAGGCGCTGCTCAACATCGCCGTGGTCACCAACACCGTGCCCAACACCGGCATCTCCCTGCCCTTCTTCAGCTACGGGGGCACCTCGCTGTTGATGCTGCTGGGGGAGATGGGGATCGTCCTCTCGGTCTCCCGGCACGCCAACATCGAGAAAAAATAGCCGTTTGCCGCGAAAGGGGCGGCGGGCCCCGCTGTCCGGGGCCCGCCCAGCGCCTTTCGCGCTTTGGCATTTTCAAAGGCCCTTTTCACCGGGCCGCGAAAAGCCGCCGTCTGGGGCGGCAGAAAGTGGGGAAAGTGAAGCTATGCGCGTACTCTTAGCAGGCGGCGGCACCGCCGGGCACATCAACCCGGCCATCGCCATCGCCAACACCATCAAAAAGCACCACCCCGACGCCGAGATCGCCTTTGTGGGCAACAAGGGCTCGATGGAGGAGCGGCTGGTGGGCAGGGAGGGCTATCCCCTCTACACCATGAAGGTGCTGGGCTTCCGGCGCTCCTTCTCGCCGGGCAACATCGCCCACAACCTGCAGGCCCTGGGCTGCCTGGCGGCCTCGCCCGGCCGCTGCAAAGCGATCCTCAAGGACTTTGCCCCCGACCTGGTGGTGGGCACCGGTGGCTATGTGGCCGGCCCCATCCTGCAGGCGGCGGCCAAGCGGGGGATCAAGACGGCCATCCACGAGCAAAACGCCTTCCCCGGCATCACCAACAAGCTGCTGGCCAAAGAGGTGGACAAGGTCCTGCTGGCGGTGCCCGAGGCCCAGCGGTTTTTGCAGCCCAAGGGGGACTGCGTGGTCACCGGCAACCCCATCCGGGAGAGCGTGCTGCTGGCCATGCCGAAGGAGAGCCGGGCCCACTACCAGCTGGAGGGGAAGATCTGCATCCTCTCCTTCGGCGGCAGCCTGGGGGCCCGCCCCCTCAACGAGGTGGTGGCCGACTTGATGGCCTACACCCAGAAGCACTGCCCCAACGTCTGCCACATCCACGCCTACGGCGGGAGCGGGCGGGACGCCTTTGTCGCCCGGCTGCGGGCGGGCGGGGTCGAACTGCCCCGGGCGGGGCTGGACTGCCGGGAGTACATAGAGGACATGGACCGCTGCCTGGCGGCGGCGGACATCGTCATCTCCCGGGCAGGGGCCATCACCCTCTCGGAGATCGAGGCGGCGGGGAAGGCGGCCATCCTCATCCCCTCCCCCTACGTGGCCGAAAACCACCAGTTCAAAAACGCCCAGGTGCTGGAGCGGGCGGGCGCCGCCGCCATCATCGAGGAGAAGGACCTGACCGGCCCGGCCCTCATCGCAAAGGTGCGCTCCCTCATCGAGCACCCCGAGACCATCGAGGCCTGGGGCCGGGCCAGCAGCAAGCTGGCCATCGTCGACGCAAACGAGCGCATCTACCGGGAGCTGGCGGAGCTGCTGGCCCGGTAGCCCCCTGCCGCCACCCGCCGTTTTTGCCCCGCTTTTTGCGAAAAGGACCCGCCCAAACGGCGAAATCACACAAAATCCACCCCGGGCATACCCTGGTGCATACCCCCTGCAAGAGGGGGGACAGCACTGGCGGAAAGGGATGGTTTTGTGGCGATGTACCGATTGGAAGGGGGCCGCCCCCTGCGGGGAGAACTGGCCGTTCAGGGGTCGAAAAACAGCTGTCTGCCCATTTTGGCGGCAGCCCTTCTGGTGGGGGGGAAGGTGGTCCTCCACCGCTGTCCCGACCTGGCGGACACCCGCAGCATGGCGGCGATCCTCGAGTACCTGGGCTGCCGGGTCCTGCGGTCGGGAGGGGAGTGGGAGGTGGACACCTCCTGCGCCTTCTACCGGCCCCTCCCCGCGGCGCTCACCCACTCGCTGCGCTCCTCCTCCATCTTCATGGGGGCGCTGCTGGGCCGCTTTGGCCGGGTAAAGGCCGCCTACCCCGGCGGGTGCGATCTGGGCCGCCGCCCGCTGGACTACCACCTCTCCGGCTTTGAGCGGCTGGGGGCGGTCTGCCGGGCAAACGGCTCCATCGAGATCGAGGGGCCGCGGCTGACCGGGGCGGTCATCGAGCTGCCCTTCCCCAGCGTGGGGGCCACCCAAAACCTGCTGCTGGCGGCGGTGGCCGCCCAGGGGGAGACGGTCTTGCGCGGTGCGGCGCGGGAGCCGGAGGTGGTGGACCTGATCCAATTCCTCACCGCCTGCGGGGCCCAGATCGCGGGGATGGGGACCGGGGAGCTGAAGATCCAGGGGGGGCGGCCCCTCCACGGCTGCGAGTACACGGTGATGGTGGACCGCATCGCCGCCGCCACCTACCTCTGCATGGGCGCCCTCTGCGGGGGGGAGATCGCCCTCACCAACACCACCCCCATGACCCTCTACAACATCCTCCCCCTCTTTCAGAAGATGGGCTGCGAGCTGGCCCTGCGCTACGACCGGGTGGGCCTGCGCTCCACGGGGAAGCTGCGGGGGCTGGGTGGGCTGGTGACCGCCCCCCACCCGGGGCTGCCCACCGATATCCAGCCCCTGCTGACGGCGGTGCTGGCCGCCGCCCAGGGGGAGACCGAAATGAGAGAGACGGTCTTTGAAAACCGCTTTGCCTACCTGCCCCAGCTGCGCAAGCTGGGCGCCGAGGTGGAGCTCAAGAGCCCGAGGCTGGCCCGCATCCCCGGCGGCAGCCGCTACACCGGCGGGCGGGCCGAGGCAGTGGACCTGCGGGGGGGCGCGGCCCTCTGCATCGCCGCCCTGCGGGCAGGGCAGAGCGAGATCGGCGGCATCGAACACATCCTGCGGGGATATGAACAGTTGGACAGAGCCGTCCAGGCACTGGGCGGACGGATGGAAAAGGTTTAGCAGATGAAAAAGAAGCCAAAAAAACAGGTCAAAAAACAGGCACAGCGCCGGGACATCCCGCGCACCCACAACACCGGGTACACCGAAGAGGGCTTTTACCGGGCCGTCGCCATGACCCAGGAGGAGTTGGAGGAGCGGGAGCGGATCAAGCGGACAATCGCCCAAAAGCGGCAGAAGCGGCGCCGCAAAAAGGCGGCGTTCCGCTTTTTCCTGCTGTTTTGCTGCCTGCTGGTGGTGGGGGCGACGGTGGCCGTCTCCATCTTCTTCAAAATCGACACCATCCGCTTTGAGGGGGAGATCACCGCCTACACCGCCCAGCAGATCGAGGGCGGCTGCCCGGTGAGCGTTGGGGAAAACCTCTTTCGCTTCAAGGCGGGGGAGGTGCAGGAGGCCCTCTACCGCAAGTTCCCCCTCCTCGACGACATCCAGGTGGGACGCACCCTCCCCACCACCGTGACCATCACCGCCAAGGACGCGGTGGCCCGCACCGCTGTCAAGCAGGAGGGGGGCGGCTATACCCTCCTCTCCGAGTCGGGGCGGATCATGGCCAAAAACCAGGTCTCCCTGCCCGAGGGGGTCTACCTCATCTCCGGGGTCAAGGCCAAGCAGGGCGAACTGGGGGAGATGCTGCAGTTTGACGACCCGGACAAGCTCCCCCTGCTGGAGGAGATCCACCAGGCGGTGAGCGCGGTGGGGTTGGAAGGGCTGCAGTCGGTGGACCTCAGCGACACCCAGAACATCTCCCTGCGGGTCGGAAAGTACTTCCTGGTCAAGCTGGGGTCGGACTACCAGCTGGAGTACAAATTGCAGCTGGTGCACGAGATCATCGTGCAAAAGGACCTCTCCCCCGAGCCCACCATCCTCGACGCCTCCATCCCCGGCAAGGTGACGGCCAAGACCGGCACCGCCGCCGTGCAGGCGCTGGGGCGACGGCCCCGCTGCCGCCCACCCCCTTGCCCCTTCGGGCGGCTGGCCGACCCCCAGGACCTGCCTCTGCCGCCGGGGATCAGCGGCGGGTACACCCCTTCCCTTATACACATCTAGATGTGGATAAGAGACAGGAGGACACCGGCGAGGGGGGCGAGGGGGCCGCCCAGTGACTGGGGTGGCAAAAGAGACGAAAACCGGCGGCGGGCAGCCCGATTTCCTGTGTGAAAGTGTAAAAAACCCTTGCTATTTTTCGTGACATCTGTTAAATTTAAGAGTAGGTAAACATTTTTTTGAAAATGCCGTCACGGCGGAGATGAAAACCCTTTCACCCCGCGCTGTGCCTTGTGATACAAACATTTTAGGGGGACGAAAACAGTGAGCTTTATTCTCGATGACGATTTCGACCAGGTCGCTTCCATCCGCGTCGTTGGCGTGGGCGGCGGCGGCGGCAACGCCGTCAACCGGATGATCAACGACGGGATGAAGGGCGTGGAATTTATCTCTGTCAACACCGACCGCCAGGCGCTCAACCGCTCGGTGGCCACCCAGAAGATCCAGATCGGCGACAAGCTGACCCAGGGCCGCGGCGCCGGCGGCTTCCCCGAAAAGGGGCAGAAGGCAGCCGAGGAGAGCCGTGAGACCATCGCCTCCGCCCTCAAGGGCACCCAGATGGTGTTCATCGCCGCCGGGATGGGCGGCGGCACCGGCACCGGCGCCGCGCCGGTGGTGGCCGAAGTGGCAAAAGAGCAGGGCATCCTCACGGTGGGCATCGTCACCAAGCCCTTCCCCTTTGAGGGCAAGCGGCGGATGGAGCAGGCCGAAGAGGGGATCGCCGCCCTGCGCGAGCACGTCGACTCGCTGGTGGTCATCCCCAACGAGCGCCTCAGCCTCATCTCCGAGACCCCCATCACCCTCATCAACGCCTTTGCGGCGGCGGACAACGTCCTCAAACAGGGCGTGCAGTCCATCACCGACCTGATCAACGTCCCCGGCCTGGTCAACCTGGACTTCGCCGACGTCACCACCGTCATGAAGGACGCGGGGCTCGCCCACATGGGCGTCGGCCGCGCCAGCGGGAAGGACAAGGCTGTCGACGCGGCGGCTGCCGCCATCTCCAGCCCCCTGCTGGAGACCTCGATCTCCGGGGCCAAGGGGGTCATCATCAACATCACCGCCTCCCCCGACATCAGCCTGGACGAGGTGTCCATCGCCTCCAACGAGATCACCAAGGCCGCCGACCCCAACGCCACCATCATCTGGGGCGCCGCCTTTGACGAGAGCTACCAGGACGAGATGCAGATCACCGTCATCGCCACCGGCTTTGACGAGAAGAACAAGGCCGATTTCGGCATTCCCGACTACACCTTCAAGTCCCGGGACGACTCGATGGAAGAGGACATCGACTCCATCATGAACATCTTCAAAAACAAGGGCAACTGATCGTCGCCCCTGCGAGAGCGGGAACCGGCCCCGAGAGGGAACGGTTCCCTTTTTGCTGCCTGCGGGGGTAATTCGATTGTTTTTTGAGGGCGGGCGTGGTATACTGGCAACATCGAAACCGAGCAGAGGGTGGGTGTCATGGACGGATTGTTTAAGAGCGCGATCGGCGGCTTCCGCAAGGCGGATGTGCTGGCCTATATCGAGCAGCTCAACGCCGAAAACCAAAAGGCCAGCAGCGAGCTGCTGAGCCGCATCGACGAGCTGGAGGGGGAGACCCACACCCTGCGCGACGAAAACGCCGCCCTGCGGGAGCGGATCGACAGCCTGGACGGGCTGTTGGAGCAGGAGAGGGAGGGCGCCAAAGAACTGGGGGAAAAGGTGGTCTTTCTCAACTCCCAGATCAACGCCCAGCGGGACAAGCTCAGCCGCAGCGACCTGGAGATCCATGGTCTCCACTCCGAGCGGGACGAGCTGCAGGAGATGGTGCGCCAGTACCAGGAGAAGCTCAAAGGCTATGAGGAGCGCCAGGGCGAAATTTCGGGCGCTCTGGTGGAGGCCAAGCGGATGGCCGCCGACCTGGTGCGCCAGGGCAAGCGCCAGGGCCGGGAGGAGCGGGACCGGGCCCTGGCGGAGCTGGAGTCCCTCTCCCGGGAGATGGGCCAGCTGGGGGACCAGGTGGCCGGGTTGAGCGAGACCCTGCGGACGGCCGCGGCGCAGATGCAGGGCAACCTCCGCCGGATGGAGGACACCGTCGAACTCTACCAGCTGCGGCTGGAGGAGATGCGCGGCCAGCTCAGCGGCGGCAAGCTCCCCGCCATCGCCCCCGCTGTCGCCCCGCCGCCCCCCAAAGAGGCGCCTCCCGCCCCTGCCAAAGGGGAGGAGCCCCTGCCCAAAAAGGCGGCGCCGGTCCAGCCGGAACCGCCCCTCTGCCGGGAGCGCCCCGTCTTGGTGAGCACCGGCGGCCAGGCGGGCGGGCTGCTCAAGACCATTGCCAAGCTGCTGGGCGGCCGCTGACAGGCAAACGGGGGAGGACTGCATGCCCCCTTTGCAATTTGCGCGCGCCAAAGCAATCAAATCGCTCAAACGAGAGATCGCCTCTGGGAGGCGGTCTCTTTTTTTTGCGCAAAAGTGTGGCGGCGGCAAATCCTGGGCAGAATAAGGGGGAATGGCCGCCGGACGGCGGCAGAAAAGGCAAAGTGGTGATGAGCGATTGATCCCGATTCTGTTTTTGGGGCCAAGTGGGGACAGAAGGATCCCCCGGGCGGTGGAAAAGCTCCTCTTTCGGGGGGAAGCCCTCCTCTGCCGCAGCGGGCAGACCGCTGTATTTTCCCGGGAAGGGCGGACGTACGGCCTGTTTGAGAGCGAGGGCTGGGACGCCCTGCGCTGGCGGCAGAGCCTGGTGGTCATCAAAGAGGGGGCGAGGGGCGCACCCCTCCCGCCCAACGCCCTTGCCGGCGGCTTTGTGGTGCGGCAGGAAGACGCTCCCTGGCTCCACCAGACGGGGGAGGTGCGGGGGCAGGTCGTCAGCTGTGGCATGTCCCTGCGGGACACCCTCACCTATTCCAGCTGCCAGGACGGCCAGCCGGTGGTGAGCCTGCTGCGGCCCATCCACGGCCCCTTCGGGCGGCTGGCCGACCCCCAGGACCTGCCTCTGCCGCCGGGGATCAGCGGCGGGTACACCCTGTTGGCGGCGGCGGCCGTCTCCCTCTTCCTCGGGCTCCCGCCGTCGTCAAACACCCTTTAAAATGCAGAAAAAGATGAGAAAACATTTCCAGTTATAGTGTTGGCGGGTGCGGCCATACTACTATTGCAAACGCAAATAACATCTATTTTTTAAGGAGTGTATGTATCATGTCTAGCAATAAAATTGTTGTTCCCGAAGCTCGCGAAGCGATGGACAAGTTCAAAATGGAAGCTGCCAACGAGGTTGGCGTGAACCTGAAACAGGGCTACAACGGCGACCTGACCTCCAAGCAGGCCGGTTCCGTGGGCGGCCAGATGGTCAAAAAGATGATCGAAGCTTACGAGAACTCCGCGAAGTAACTTCGCCTCTCGCTTTTTTCTCTCGCAGGGAGCGCCCCGCCAATCGGCGGGGCGCTTTTCCCGTGGGCGGAGGGAAGAGAGGGAGTTGCTTTACCACCTTTTTTTGCGAGGAAAAAATAAAAAAGAAATGCAAAAACAGGTTGACTTTTCCCTTTTTTGGGGTATAATAAATACTGCTGACGCCAAGAAAATATTGGGGTATCGCCAAGCGGTAAGGCAACGGACTCTGACTCCGTCATTCCGAAGGTTCGAATCCTTCTACCCCAGCCAGCAAAGGTCCACATCGATCGATGTGGACCTTTTTTCTTTTGAAAAAGCGGCTGCCATGCCCCTGCGGTTTTCCAATCAACAGGTCTTTTGTCCTTTGCCCACCCGCTGTCATCTGGTATGATGGAGACAAGACTAAATTGTTTGGAGGCGATCCCTGTGACGCGCATTCCCGTGCTCATCGACTGCGACCCCGGTGTGGACGACGCCTTTGCCTTGGCCCTCGCCCAGAGCTGCCCCCATTTTGACATCCGGGCCATCACGGCGGTCTACGGCAACATGCCCTTGAAGAAGACCCTCTACAACGCCCGCGCCCTCAACGAGGTGCTGGCCATCGGCGCCCAGGTGGCGGCGGGGGCCAAAGAGCCCTTTTTTAAGAAATACGACCGGGGCGACGACTATGTGAGCCCGATCCACGGCAGCACCGGCATCGCCAGCATCCTCCTGCCGGAGGGCCGCCAGCCCCTGGATGAGGACGAGGCCTGCGACGTCATCTACCGCGAGGCGGTGCGGGCGGAGGGCGAACTGCTCCTCTTTGCCGTCGGCCCCCTGACCAACGTGGCCAAGGCCCTGATGCGCTATCCCGACCTGCCGGGCCTCATCTCCCGCTTCTACATCATGGGCGGCGGCATTGAGATGGGCAACCAGAGCCCCTATGCCGAGGCAAACATCTTTAAAGACCCCACCGCCGCCCGCATCTGCTTTGAAAAGCTGCCCACCCACATGGTGGGGCTCAACGCCACCTGTGACGGCGCCCTGAGCGAGGCGGATCTGGACGAACTCATCGCCGCCTGCGGCGACGGCCCCAAGGCCGCGCTGCTCAAGGAGCTCTTCGCCTATTCCCGCCACAATGCCTTTGTCAAAGGGCAGGATTCCAACATCATCCACGACGCCATCGCCGTGGCCTGGGCGATGGACGGCGCCGTCTGCGGCGGGGAAGAGCGCCATGTCTGGGTGCGGGACGATGCCGGTGACCGGGACGGCGAGACGGTGGCGGACCCCGCAGGAGTGGCCCCCGCCAATACCTGGGTGGCCATGACCACCGACACCGCCCGCTATAAGGGGCTCTTGCTGCAGATGTGCCGGTACTACCGGGAGATGGAGTAGCGTTGTCCGACGCTTGAAAGTCTGCAAAATCCCCATCCACCACCCGCATGGGGGGCCGCAGTTGTCGAGGTAAAAAAGACCGTCTTTCAGACGATCCCGATCCACCCGCCTGTGTGGGGTGTGAGCAAAAAAAGTGTTGTCCGATCGGACAGCACTTTTTTAGTTGCGTTTATTTCAGCAATCCCAACCGGCCTGCCAGGGTGGCGATGGTGCGGCCCAGGGGGAGCTCGTAGAGCTCTTTTTTGGAGAAGCACCGCAGGGCCAGCACCAACACAAAGTAGCAGCCGACGGCCAGCAGGATGGCCACCAGGGTGCAGACCAGGTTGCTCTTGACCAGCAGGTGCAGCAGGTGGTACCCGCCCCAGGCCACAAGCCCCATGAGGGCGGAGGAGAGGAGGGGGGCCAGGAAGATTTTTTTCAGGTTCTGCCGGTGGGGGAGGCGGGCCCGCAAAAACCGCCAGTTGAGCAGGCAGGTGGTCATGGGGAAGGTGATGTTGCCAATGACCAGGGCGTACACCCCCAGGTCGGTGAACCAGAGCAGCCCCAAAATCAACACCAGGTGGATGGCCAGGGCGATGGCGGAGTGCTTGACCGGGGTGCGCATAAAGCCCAACCCCTGCAAGATGGCGCTGGTGATGGTGGAAAGGACGTAGAAGACCGCGGCCGAGGACCCCACCTCCAGCAGGTGTACCGCCAGATCCCGGTAGGTGACCAGGCTGGGGAAGAGCAGGGTGATGATCGGCCGGGCCAACACCGCCAGCCCCACCGCGCAGGGCAGGACGATGACCGTGTTGAACTTGATCACCGAATCGGCCTTGCGGCAGACTTCGCGGTGGTCCCCCAGGGTCTGGGAGGCGACGATGCTGGGGATGACCGAGGCCGCCATGGCCGAGGCGATGGCCACCGGCACGTTGATGAGCAGCACGTACTGGGAGTTGAAGACCCCCTGCAGCGAGCTGACGGCGGTGGCGGCCATCCCCTTGGCCTGCATGATGTTGCCGAAAATCAGGTCGTCGGCGGTGTTCCCCAGCTGATAGACCGTCTGGCTGAGGATCACCGGGAGGATGGTCAGCAGCAGGATGCGAAAGACCTGACCGCCGCTCTCCTCCACCTCGGTGCGGTCACGGCGGATCTGGCGCATGACGGTGGGCCGGTAGAGGGCGTAGACGACGACCAGCAGCAGTAGGGCGGTGGCGGCGCCGGCCAGGGTGCCCACCGTTCCCCCCGCCGCCCCGCGCGAAGCTGTCTGCGAGAGGCTGGGGCTGGAGGTGACAAAGGCGTAGGCCGCCCACACGCTCACCACCGCGTTGACGATCTGCTCAAAGATCTGCGAGAGGGCGGTGGGCATCATGGTGCCCCGCCCCTGGAAGAAGCCGCGCAGGGTGCCCACCATCGACATGATGAAGGTGGTGACCGCCAACACCCTCAGGGGGGCGGCCAGCCCGTCCCTGGCGTAGAGGTTTTCCAGCCAGCCGGCGCCGAAGTAGAGGACCAGGGAGACGGCGGTGCTGGTGGCCAGCCCCAACAGGAGGGTCTTTTGAAAGACATTGTGGGCGTTGCGGTACTGCTTTTGAACGATCCGCTGGCTCACCAACCGGGAGAGGGCCAGCGGCAGGGCGTAGGACGAGAGGGTGAGGGCAATGTTGTAGATGCCGAAGGCCACCGAATAGATGCCGTTTCCGTCTTCCCCCAGGATGTTGGCCATGGGGATGCGGTAGACCATTCCGATGAGGCGGACCAAAATCCCGGCCACCGCCAGGATGGTCCCCTGTACCAGAAAGTTCTGCTTTCGTTTGGATGCCATGGGCTTCCCCCTTTTACCGGCGGCCGGGGCAGACGGGCTGCCCCCTGGGAAAATGCGGTTTGGCCGCCAAAAGTTCCTATCTAGTTTACCACAAAACGCCGCCCATTTCTCGGGTTTTCTGAAATTCCGAGACCGCGCCTCTGCCGGGCTGCCGGCGAGGGATCACAGGGCGAGGCGCTGCCCCACATGCAGGGGGAACAGGCGGTCGCCCAACGCCCCCTGCAGCCCGGCAAAGGGACCTTCCCCGGTGCAGTGACAGGTGTAGTAGCGGGTGTGGGGGTAGGCGGCCAGGGCCCGCCCTACCGCCTGCACTTCCGGCGCTCCGGCGGCCTGGCCGCTGCGGGGGCTGGTCAGGTGAAAGCCGCTCACCACCGCGTCCGGGGCCCGCCCCAGGTGCTGGGCGCAGCAGGACACGATGTTTTCGATCCCCCGGTGGGCGCAGCCCGAGAGGAGAAGGGCGGTCCCCCCCTCCTGCACCAGCAGGTACTGCTCGTGCAAGAAGGGATCGGGGCCCAAAACACCGTCCTCTTCCAACAGCAGGTTTCGATTGGTGGAGGGCCAGTGCTCCCGCCGACATAAGTCGGAAAAGAGGAGCAGACCCTCTGCGGGGCGCTCCTGCGCGCCGGTGAACACCAGCCGGGGGGAGGTGGCGAGGGCGGGGTCGGGCCCGATGGGCCGACAGCCGTCGCCGGAGCGGGAGAAGAGGGGGGCAAAGCACCCCTCCCGCAGGTAGACGGAGGCGCGGGCGTTGCCCGCCAAAAAGGTGGGCAGTCCGCCGCTGTGGTCGTCGTGCCCGTGGGAGAGAAAGGCCATCTCCACCGACGACAGGTCGATCCCCAACGTCCGGGCGTTTTCCCAGAAGAGGCCGCTGGCCCCCATGTCGAAGAGGAGGCGGCGGCCGCCGGCCTCCAAATAGATGCTCAAGCCGTGTTCAGCGCCCAAAAACGGGCTGTCTGAGCGGTTTTCCGACAGGATGGTGAGGACCATTTGCCAACCTCCCTTTCTGCGCCTCTGGGGCGGATCGTGGGCCGGGCTGCCGCTACTGGCGCTGTGCGCCGTCCAGGGCGGCCAACCGCTGCTGCTCCAACTTGGCGGCCTTGAGCAGGAAGCGGTAGACGGGGGCCAGTTGGAGCAGCTCCCCCTCCAGAAAGGCCGCCAACCGGTCGGAGAAGAGCAGCTCAAAGTCTTTGCTGAAGGCGTTGAAGCCGATGTTGCGGCGCTCCAGCCACTGGCGCTCCGTGGCCGGGCGGTCGGGGTAGTGGGGGCGCTTGTAGAAATCGCCGTCCATCTCGTACTGTTTGCACTTGGCGAGGGATCTCTGCGCCCGGCGGTAGTCGGGGTCGCCCTCCAAAATCAGGCCGCGCAGGGTATTCATATACCCGGTGGAGGCGGCGTAGAACCCGCAGCCGTAGCCAAAGCCGCTCCCCGACAGGTCGAAGTAGAAGCCGGGGTAGTCGGTCCCGTGCATCCGCCCGCCCCGCTTGAAGATGATCCACATGTTGTCCCGGTAGAGGGAGGGGTCGTGGGTGTAGCGGGTGTCCCGCCAGATGCGGCAGATGGTGCGGTCCACCTTGGGCTCACACCCCAGCTCCCCGTCGATGGAGAGCATGCTGGGGGTCAGGGCCACCACCAGTTGGCGCAGCGGCTCCAAAACGCTCTTGCGGTAGCGGTCGTGGTGCTCGGCAAACCACTCCCGGCTGTCGTGCATTCGGTTTTCAAATAAGAAGTCCAGGGTGTCGGCGGAAAAGGGCATGAAAAAGACCTCCTGCTCTGCGGACCGCCCGGCGGCCGCACGATTTCACAGCAACAGGATACCACGAATCGGGGAAAAAGTCGAATGTTGGGGCCTGGTTTCCCCTCTCTTTGTCGGGGGACGGCAAAAAGCCCCCGGCCGGGCGGGCCGAGGGCTTTGCAGCGGGTTTTCTCAGCGGACTTTCAAGTCTCTCATGGCGATGGCCTCGATGAAGAGGGTCACCCCGCCCACCAGCAGGTAGCCGGCCACCAGGTAGTTGAGCACCAGGGCGGAGAAGAGGGGCAGCAGGAGGAAGGAGAGGGCGGCCAGGAGGTTCAGCACCCCGCTGACCACCACCCAGCCGTAGCCGGACACCCCGAAGTAGCCCAGCTTGCCGGAAAAGGAGAGCTTGTTGACCCCGAAGACCAGCATCAAGAGCCCCAGGAGGAAGGCGAAGGTGGAGAGGGTGACCTCGGTGGGGGCGGCGAGGAGCAGCGCCCCGATGAGGAGGTTGAGGACGCTGCTGACCAGCCCGCCGGCCTCCCGCAGGAAGGGGGGCGCGCAGAAGTAGTCGATGAGCTGGTAGACCCCCAGGGCGAGGATGAGGATGGCGGCCAGGGCGCTCATCACCCCGGCACTCTGCACCGGGAAAAAGGCGCAGAGAAGGGCGCAGACCACCAGCAGGATGCTGATGATGAAACTGGCGATGCGGACCGAGCGCAGCTTGCGGTTCCACCCCTCTATCAGGGCGTTGGTGTAGTCAAAGTCAGCGTCTATTCGGATCAAAATGATCCTCTCCTTTCTGTTTTATCTGATCGTCGGGGGCGATGCCCCCTTGACACCTCTATTGTAGCGCCTGGCGGGGGAGATGAACATAGACAGAGGGGGCGGAGTGTCCAAAGTTTGGACAGGCGGGGGAAGGTGTCCGGCTTGAAAAGAGGATATTTTCCTGCATATCGGCCTGGGCGGAGGGAAGGGCGCCCGATGAGCTGCAAAAAATACCGCCGGCATCTGCCGGCGGTATTTTCATATCTGGGAAAAAGCAAGGAGTTTTGGCGACTAGGGGCGCTGGCCCATGCCGCCTTCCAGGGTGAGGGTCTCGCCGGACATGTACTTGAAATCGGGCGAGCCGAGCTGCACGCAGACCCGGCCGATGTCCAGCTCGGGGTCACCGAAGCGGCCCATGGGCACCCCTCTGAGGTTTTTCTCGTAGGCCTCGGGGTAGGAGAGCTTGAAGTTCTCCAGCTGGGCGGTCATGGCCAGGGGGCAGACCACGTTGACGTTGATGTTGTCCTTGCCCCACTCGGTGGCCGCGACGCGGGAGAGGCCGCGGATGCCCTCTTTGGCGGCGGCGTAGGAGCACTGCCCCACGTTGCCGAAGAGGCCGGCGCCGGAGGCGAAGTTGATGACCGAGCCCTGGGTCTCCTTCAGGTAGGGATAGCACTCCCTCATGTAGTAGAAGGTGGCGTAGAGCCCGGAGTAGATGCCCAGGTCAAAGTGGTCTTTGGTCTGCATGGACAGGGGGATGCCCGAGGCCGACGCCTGGGCGTTGTTGATCAGCACGTCGATGCGGCCGAATTCGGCGATGACCTTCTGCACGGCTTCCTTGACCCGATCCTCCGACTCGTCGCTGGGGGTGACGTCCACCGCCAGCGGCAACACCTTGATGCCGTAGAGGCGCTCCAGCTCCTCCTTGGCGTCCAGCAGTTTCTGCTCGTTTCTGCCGGTCAGGACCAGGTTGGCCCCCTCCTTGGCATAGGCCACGGCAATGCCGTAGCCGATCGATTTGGCCTTGCCCCCGCCGGTAATGATTGCGACCTTTCCGTCAAAGATCCCCATTCTGCCCATCTCCTTAAAATCAATAAAATCCATCTGTCTGTACTGGGGTTTCTAAAGAGCATTGTACTCCTTTGTTAAAACATTGTCAATCGGGAATTTCGCACCTTTTCGCTCCCTGGCTCCACGGGCTGCCGCTCGGGGCAGCAGGTTTTTGCCCAGGGGTATTTTTGCCCCCAAACGGCCGATCTTGCAGAGATGCGGGGAACAAAAAAGGGCCCGGCAAAGCCAAACGGCCTTGCCGGGCCCCCGGAACAGGGGTCACAGGTATTTCTCCTCGTACTCTTCGATGGGGATGGGGCGGCTGAACAAAAAGCCCTGGGCCAGTTCCACCCCGCAGTCGCGCAGCGCCGAGAGCTGTTCCTCCGTCTCGATCCCCTCGGCCACCACCTGGATGTCCATCTTCTTGCAGATGTCCACGATCGACTCCACCACGGTGCGGGCCCGGCTGTTGCAGGCCACGTCGTCCACCAGGGTCTTGTCCAGTTTGAGCACGTCGAACTCCACCGCGGAGAGCAGGGCCAGGTTGGCGTACTCGGTGCCGAAGTCGTCGATGGAGACGATGAAGCCCGCCCGCCGCAGGTCGTCGATCAGCGCCTTGAAATTCACCCCGTCGGACTCCCGCACCGTCTCGGTGATTTCGATTTCCAAGTACTTTTTCTCCACCCCGTACTGCCGGCAGAGGTCGTCGAGCCGCTGCACAAAGTCCGGCTGCGCCAGGGAGCAGCGGGAGAAGTTGACCGACACCGGCATGGCCTGTTTCCCCTGGTCGGCCCACTCCTTGAGGCGGGAGCAGGCGAACTGAAAGACGTAAAAGTCGATCTGGCTCACCGTCTGGCTCTCCTCCAGCAGGGGGAGAAAGTTGCCCGGCAGCACCAGCGAGCCGGAGCGGGGCTGGTAGCGCACCAGGGCCTCGGCCCCCACGGCGGTGCGGTCGCCTGAGGAGATCTTGGGCTGCAGGTAGACCACAAAGCGGTTTTGCAAGATCTCCTTTTGCAGCACCTGCGGGTCGGACAGGTGGAGCACCTCGTCGCTGTGGTGGCGGTAGCGGTTGGAGGCGGGGTTTTGGCGGTAGAACTCCTTTTTGTCCTCGTACATCTCGGCGTCGGCGCTGGCGATGATCTGCTGCAGGTCTTCAAACTGCTGGGCCCAGCGGGCGCCGATGGCGGCCCGGCAGCTGGTTTTCACCCGAAATCGCTGCCGCAGCGCCTTGACCTGCGCCTCGAAATCGCCCTGTGCCATCCCCGGGCAGATGATGACAAATTCGTCCCCGCCGATGCGGTAGAAGTTGGCCCCCTTAAAGACCGCCTGCATCTGCTGGGCGCACTCGGCCAGCACCTTGTCGCCAAAGGCATGGCCGTGCCGGTCGTTGATGTCCTTGAGACCGTTGACATCCAGGTAGACGATCCCCACTGGCCCGGTCTGGGCGGTGAGGGCCTCGGCGTCCTCCATAAAGCGATTGCGGTTGAAAAAGGAGGTGAGGGTGTCGTAATAGCTCAGCCGGGAGAGCTCGTTCTCGCTCTCGGTGCGGCGGTGGGCGAGCATGAGGAAATACCCCAGCGTCTGCAGCAGCGAGGAGACGGTGCGCATGTTGAGGGAGTGGGGGTTGTCCACCCCCACGAAGCCCCGCAGCTGGCCGTCCTGCTCCAGGGGGGCCACCACCAGGCTGACGATGTCCTGTTTGCGCAGCAGCTCGTACTCCTCTGGGGAGCGCTCCCGCAGCTCCTCTATGTTTTCCACGGCCACGCACTCCTGGCGGTCGAAGAAGGGCATCCAGCGGTCGATGGAGGACAGGGGCATCCCCTGCAACAGCTCTTTTTGCGAGGCGATCCCGTCTGCGCACCACTCGTAGTCGTTGTAGAGCAGCCCCTCCCGCTCAAAAAACAGGTAGGTGCGGTCAGCCGACAGGTAGCGGCCCACCTGTTCCAGCACCAGGGGAACAGACTGATCCAGGTCGTGCTCCCGATAGAGGGCGCGCACGCACTCCATCAGCATCTGCTCGGCGTCGAGGGTCCGCTTGAGGGACTGCTTTTCCGCCTCCGCCTCGGTGATGTCAAAGGCGATCTCCAGCCGGGCGTCCCGGCCCTCCCACTCCAGCAGCCGGTCTTTGAGCAGGTAGTGCCGCTGGGTGATGGGGTTGGTGTACTCCCAGGTGTAGGTCTCGCCGGGGATCAGCTGCTGGCTGTTGCAGAAGGAGCAGGGCTGCGAAAACCCCTGCAGCACCTGGTAGCACTTCTGCCCCGCCACCTTGTCCAGGTGGAAGGTCTTGCGCCCCGTCTCGTTGATGAAGAGGAGCTCGTGGGTCTCCAGATCGGAGACGTACATCAGCTCAGAAATGTCGTCGAGGGGGGCGCGCAGGTCCTCCGACATCCGCGAGAGGCTCTCCTGCCGGGCGCGGTTGGCCTCTTCCTCCGCCTGCAGCTCCCGCTGCCGCCGGGCCTGCACCGCCCCGTACCAGGCCAGCAGGCCGGTCAGGGCCAAAAAGACGGCGCTGAGAATGAGCAGGGCCAGTTGCGCCCTGTCTACCTGCCGCTCAGAGTAGACTTCGGCGGCCGACACGGTGCGGTCGGCAAGCTCAAAATAGGACTCGCTCAGGCGGTAGAGCGCCTCTCCGTCGGCCCCCTCGCGCACCTGGGCGACGGCGTCCCTGATTTCCCGCCACCCGTCTTGCATCTGGGAGACCAGACCTTGGAAGGTGTCGTCCTTCAGCCGGGCGAGGCCGTTTTCTCCCTCGCCGGTGGCCAGTTCATTTAAAATGCCGTCGATCCGCTCGACGAGGGCGTCGTTGGGGTGGCCGGCCAGCTCTTCTTTGACCAGCCTCCGGGTGGCGCCCCGTACCACCCCCGCGTAGTTGATGACCCGGGCGTTTCCCTGTAACCCCCGAATCGACAGGACGGAGAGCAGTCCGGTGAGAAGCAGTGCAGCGGCCAGCAGGGCCGGCATCATTCGTTTGTGCATCTTGTCCTCCATGACCGAGGGTCCGCATCTATTTTGTTTATTATATCAATGTCTGTCGAAAAGAGCAACCGCAAAATAGGGTATTTGGGAAATAGAGGGGCGGCCTTGTGCCCTTGAAAACGGGGTGAGAAAACGGGGAAAAAAGCCGGTTTCCCGCTGGGAGAGCCGGCTTTGAAGGCGCCAAAAACCCCTTTCAAAAAATGACACCGATCTGCAAAAGAGAGGCTTTCGCCCTTCCGCCCCGGCAACCTCGGGGTCACCGGGACGGAAAAGAAAGGGACCGCTCTCCTCCCGCATCCTCTCCGGTTTGGGGGGATGCCGCGTCGGCCGAGGGCCGCCCGCCCATGCCGCCGGCGGCCCGGCAGCACCCGCCAGGGATATTTGGCCCCCGCGGCCCGAGCGAGTTCCCGGTGTTTTTCGCCGGTGTGGGCGGTGGTGTACCCCCTGGTGGTGGGCAGTACAGAAAAACTGTGGGGCCGCAGAGCGGTCTCTGCAGGAAGGGCCTTGCCGACAGAGGGCTGCGGTCGGACGATTATAGGGGGGAACAGCCGGTCGGCGGGTAGGGCGGTGGTTTTTGCCCTCTGGAGAGGGGGCAGGTCGGTCGCCTCGGCGGTTCCAGCGGCACTGAGCACGCGTTTGGCCCGGCGGAAAGCCCTATCCGCAAAGGGAAGGCCGTTTGAAGGACGGGGTTTGACTGGATCGCTAAGATAGAAAGAAAAAAGTCGCCGACACGTGTCGGCGACTTTCTTCTTGTGGTCGAGGTGCAATTATAGGACTTAGAAAATGAAAGTCAAAATTAATGGCTTTCAGGTAATTAGCAAGCTGTTTTTACATAGTATTCTGGGTTAAATGTTGTTCAATTAATGCTTTTGATAAAGACTGTAAGTTATTCATAAGTAAGAATGTAAAAATTGGAGACATTCGATAGTCACCAGGCGTTTCCATATAATAGCGCCAAGCAACAAAATCCTCCGAATGTGCATCTAATTCTTCTTCAAATGTTTTTCCCGAGGACGGCGTTATTTTCAAATACTCCTTATATTCTTCGTTCGGAAGTAAATCATATAAATATTTTAACCCATGTCCCTTTTTATACTCTATGGAAAAAAGAATAAGAATTGCCTTGAGAAATACTTCGCATGAAAAAGCAGCATTAACCATAGTTGGCGTTGACAAAATCGGATATCTTCCACCAATAATTTGTATTGAACCATCATCATTCTCTGTTCCCATACAGCGCTCTGCGCACTTCATAAAACGCCAGGCTTGATTATAAAAGTATTGTGCTTTTTTTAATACCTCTTTGCCCATAAAACCACCCCATATAAAACAATTTCGCTTTTATATATCTTATTGTATAAATTATATCACCAAAAACAAATCCTGTCAGTCATTCTCGCTGTTGGGCGTAATATAGATATAGTAAAAGGCCGTCGATAAATGTCGACGGCCTTTTACAATGGTCGAGGTGACAGGACTTGAACCTGCGGCCTCTGCGTCCCGAACGCAGCGCTCTACCAAACTGAGCCACACCTCGATGTTGTTACCTTCAATATTATACTCGTTCCCGCCAAAAAAGCAACCCCCATTTTGTCTTCATTTTCCCCTTTTCCCTCTTCGCCCGCCGGGGCGGAAAGGGGGGCTGCGGCATACACTGGCATGTGGGGCTGCGGCCCCGCCATCTTTCGGCTTTTTTAGAAAGGACCGATTTTTTTATGAGACAGAATTCCGAGAGCTGCTTTGTTCGCAGCTTCATCATCGTGGTGGCCGGCCTTCTCTTTGCGGGGCTGTCCTTTGCCGTGCTGGCGTCGGGGTACTTCTGCGCCAGTTCCTACATCTACGCCATCCTCATCTTCCTGGGGGCGGCCATGCTGTTGGGGCTGCTCTTTTCGACCCTCCTCGCCCGCCGCTCGGCCGAGCTCAAGGCCGCCTACTGCTGTTGCGGCAACCTCGCCGCGGTGGGGGCCGCCGGCACCCTGCTCTCCGGGCTGCTCTTCTCCCTCAATGAGGACTGCAGTTCGGTCATCTCCCGTGTCGGGGTCAGCGCCACCCTCTTCTTTTTCTTCCTGGCGGTTGCCGGTATCTTCTGCTATCTGCACGCCTATGCGGGCTGCCACCGCGAGAGCTGTGGCTGCTCGGGCAGCTGCGGGTGCCAGGGCGGCTGTGACTGTCAGGGATACGGCTCTTGCGCCTGCCAGCGGGGAGAGCAGGAGCGCTGAGCATCCCCTCTCCTTTTGAGACGACCTGTGAGAAACGGATACACGCGGCAAAAAAGCGCCTTTGAAGGCGCTTTTTTTGCGCCCATCGCCTCCCGGCGGTGTATTTTGCCCCCACCCGACCCAGACTGATGGAGAGGAGCGCCCTGCATGGGCGCAGCACTTGAAAGAAGGAGTGATCGGTTTGCAGGCATTTTGGAGCGACCTTCCCCGGGGGACGGCCTACCCGCCCCTGCAGCGGGACCTTGAGGTGGAGTTTGCCGTGGTGGGGGCCGGCGTTGCAGGGGTCACCGCCGCCTATCAACTGGCCCGGGCGGGCCGGTCGGTGGCGCTGTTGGAGAGGGGGCGGATCGGCGGCGGCACCAGCGGCCACAACACCGGCAAGCTCAGCTGTCTGCACGGCACCCGGCTGCTCACTATCTCTGACCGCTACGGGCCGAAGATGGCCGCCGCCTATCTGGCGGAGAACAAGCGGGGGGCCGCCTTTGTCCGCCGGATGGTGGCGGAGCACCAGATCCCCTGCCGCCTGAGCGAGGCCCCCTCCTATCTGTACAGCCAGACCCCCGCCACGGTGGACGAGTTGCAGCGGCTGGCCGCCCTCGCCCAGCGGCTGGACTTCCCCCTGACCGCGGTCAACCGCCTGCCCGCCCCCCTGCGGGTGGAGCTGGCCCTGCGCGCCGACGGCGAGGCCACCCTCAACCCGGTGCGCTACCTGGAGGGGATGGCTGCCCGCGCGGCCAAAGCGGGCTGTACCATCTGCGAACAGACCCCCGTGGCCAAGCTGGAAAAGCGGGCCGGCGGCGTCACCCTCACGGCGGAAAACGGCAGCCGCATCCGCGCCGGGCAGGTGCTCCTCTGCACCCACTACCCCCTGTACGAGGGGAAGGGGCTCTACTTCACCCGTCTCTACCCGACGCGCTCCTACGCCGTGGCCGCCCGGCTCGAGGGCGAGCCCTTTTGGGGCCAGTACATCAGCGCCGAGGAGCCGGTGCGCTCGCTGGCGGTCTGCCGCGACCGGGACGACCGCCCGGTGCTGGTGGTGGCGGGGGAGACCTGCCGCACCGGGCGGACGGCGGGGGATGAGTTCTCTACCCTGCAACTCTACGGCCTGCGCCACTTTTCCCTGGGGAAATTTGTCTGGCGCTGGGCCGCCCAGGACTACCGCACCCCCGACGAGCTGCCCTACGCTGGCGAGGTGGACAGGGGCGACCCCCGCGTCCTCTTCTGCGCGGGCTTTGGCAAGTGGGGGATGACCGCCGGCACTGCCGCCGGCCTCTATCTGGCCGGGCGCTGTCTCGAACCGTCCGGGGCCCCCTCGCCCCTCTACGACCCGGCCCGCCACAGCGACATCTGCTCCTTCTCCTATATAAAGGAGGGGGCGGCCACCGCCGCCTACTGGGTGGGGGAGCGGCTGCGCCCCACCGGGGACCTTCCGACCCGCCCCGGACAGGCGTCGGTGGTGCGCATCGGCGGCCGCCGGTGTGGGGCTTATCGGGATGAGGAGGGAAAGCTGCACCTGGTCTCCCTCACCTGCACCCACCTGGGCTGTGCCCTCCACTGGAACGCCGCCGAGACCAGTTGGGACTGCCCCTGCCACGGCTCCCGCTTCTCGGTGGACGGCGAGGTCCTCTGCGGCCCCGCCGACACCCCCCTTGCCCGGGTGGAGCTGCCCCCCGAAAAGGGGGAATAGAGGGGAGATCCTGCCCCTCCGGCGCGCTGTTTCCCCCTTTCTTTTTCACCGAATCGACAAAACCCGCCGCAATCTTTTGTCGGCTATTGACAAGGCTGGGCCGCGCACTCATAATAAGACTATTAGAGAATTGAGGAGGCATCTGCGCCATGCGTAAAGAGCTCGACAAGAAATACGACCCGGGGCAGGTCGAGGACCGCATTTACGACTTCTGGCTCTCCGGCGGGTATTTCCACGCCGAACCCGATCCCGATAAAAAGCCGTACACCATCGTCATCCCCCCGCCGAACATCACCGGGCAGCTCCACATGGGCCACGCCCTGGACGAGACCTTCCAGGACATCCTCATTCGCTACAAGCGGATGCAGGGGTACGAGGCGCTCTGGCTGCCGGGGACCGACCACGCCTCCATCGCCACCGAGGCCAAGATCGTCGAGGCCATGCGCCAGGAGGGGCTGACCAAGGAGGACCTGGGCCGCGAGGGCTTTTTGGAGCGCGCCTGGGAGTGGAAGGAGAAGTTCGGCAGCCGCATCATCGAGCAGCTGAAAAAGCTCGGCTCCTCCTGCGACTGGGAGCGCGAGCGCTTCACCCTCGACGAGGGCTGCTCCAAGGCGGTGCGCGAGGTGTTCTGCCGCCTCTATGAAAAGGGGCTCATCTACCAGGGGGAGCGGATCATCAACTGGTGCCCCCACTGCAAGACCTCCATCTCCGATGCGGAGGTGGAGTACGAGGAGCAGGCCGGCCACTTCTGGCACATCCGCTACCCCTTTGCCGACGGCAGCGGCTACATGGAGATCGCCACCACCCGCCCCGAGACCATGCTCGGCGACACCGCCCTGGCCGTCCATCCCGAGGACGAGCGCTACCGCGACTGCGTGGGCAAATCGGTCATCCTCCCCCTGGTGGACAAGGAGATCCCGGTGGTGGCCGACGAGTACGTCGACCGGGAGTTCGGCACCGGCGTGGTGAAGATCACCCCTGCCCACGACCCCAACGACTTTGAGGTGGGCGCCCGCCACGACCTGCCCATCATCAACGTCATGACCGAGGACGGCCACATGGCCGAGTGCGCCGGCAGGTACGCCGGGATGGACCGCTACGAGGCCCGCAAGGCCATTGTCGCCGACCTGGAAGCCGGCGGCTACCTGGTGCGCATCGAGGACCACACCCACAACGTGGGCACCTGCTACCGCTGCGGCACCACCGTCGAGCCGATGGTCAGCAAGCAGTGGTTCGTGAAGATGGAGGAGCTGGCCGCCCCCGCCATCAAGGCCGTGCGGGAGGGGGAGACCCAGTTTGTCCCCGCCCGCTTTGACAAGACCTATTACAACTGGATGGAGAACATCCGCGACTGGTGCATCTCCCGCCAGCTGTGGTGGGGCCACCGCATCCCCGCCTACTACTGCGACGGCTGCGGCGAGACCATCGTCGCCCGGGAAGAGCCCGCCTGCTGCCCCCACTGCGGCGGCAAGCTCCGGCAGGACGAGGACACCCTGGACACCTGGTTCTCCTCCGCCCTCTGGCCGTTTTCCACCCTGGGCTGGCCGGACAAGACCCCCGAGCTGGACTACTTCTTCCCCACTGACACCCTGGTCACCGGCTACGACATCATCTTCTTCTGGGTGGCCCGGATGATCTTCAGCTCCATCGAGCAGATGGGGGAGGTCCCCTTTAAGACCGTCTTCATCCACGGCCTGGTGCGCGACGCCCAGGGCCGCAAGATGTCCAAGTCCCTGGGCAACGGCATCGACCCGCTGGAGGTCATTGCCCAGTACGGGGCCGACGCCCTCCGCCTCACCCTGGCCACCGGCAACAGTCCCGGAAACGACATGCGCTTCTCCGACGACAAGATCATGGCCAGCCGCAACTTCTGCAATAAAATCTGGAACGCCGCCCGCTTCATCCTCATGAACCTGGGCGACGAGGAGCTGGAACCCGGCCTCCCCAGCGAGCTGGAGATCGAGGACAAGTGGGTGTTGAGCAAGTACAACGAGATCGTCCGCCAGGTGACCCAGAACATCGACAAGTTCGAGTTGGGCATCGCCCTGGGCAAGGTCAACGAGTTCGTCTGGGACATCGTCTGCGACTGGTACATCGAAATCGTCAAGCTGCGGCTGCAGGCCGGCGGCGAGCAGAAGAAAAACGCCCTGCGGGTCCTCTGCACCCTCTTTGAGGGCACCATGAAGCTGCTGCACCCCTTCGCCCCCTTCATCACCGAGGAGATCTGGCAGGCCCTGCCCCACCAGGGGGAGAGCATCATGACCGCCCCCTGGCCGGTCTACGACCCCGCCCTCTCCTTTGCCAGAGAGGAGGAGCAGTTCGAGATCATCATGAAGGCCATCCGCGCCATCCGCAACCGCCGCAGCGAGCTGCAGGTCCCCCCCTCCAAAAAGGCCAAGGTCTTTATCGAGACCGAGCGGGTCGAAGTCTTCTCCCAGGGGGAGGAGTTCATCAAGCGCCTGGCCTCCGCCAGCGAGGTGGCCGTCGCCCCCCAGCTGGAATTGGAGGGGATGGTGATGGCCATCACCGCTGAGGCCAAGATCGGGATGCCGATGGACGACCTGGTGGACCGGGAGAAGGAGCGCCAGCGCCTGGAGAAGGAGAAGCTGGGCTGCGAGAAGGAAATCGCCAGCCTCACCGGCAAGCTGCAAAATGAAAAGTTTGTCAGCCGCGCTCCCCAGAACGTGGTGGACGCCGAGCGCGAGAAGTTGGCCCGCGCCCAGGAGCGGCTCAAAAAGGTGGAGGAGAGCCTGGCCGCCCTCTAGCACCCCTCTCCGCGCCCTCACTGCCAAACTGCCAAATTGCCCTGTGCGGGCGGCGGGCCTTCCCGCCGCCCGCACTTTTTTTGCCCGCCCTTCAGGGCGGAGAAAGGGAGGTACACCATGACCTATGAACAGGCCCTCGCCTATATCCACGGCCGCCGCCGGGGCCTGCCCAAACCCGGCCTCGAGCGGATGCGGGAGCTGATGCGCTGGCTGGGCGACCCCCAGGACCGGCTGCGCTGCGTCCATGTCACCGGCACCAACGGCAAGGGCTCCACCACCGCCATGGTGGCTGCCGCCCTGCAGGCCGCCGGATACCGGGTGGGGCGAAATGTCTCCCCCTTTGTCCTCGAGTTCCGCGAGCGCTTTCAGATCGATGGGGAGATGATCCCCCCCGCCGCCCTGGCCGCCCTCACCGAGCGGGTGAAGGCCGTCTGCGATGCGATGGAGGGGGAGGGCCTCTACGCCAGCGAGTTTGAAATCAACACCGCCATCGCCTTTTTGTGGTTTGCCGCCGAGGGGGTGGACCTGGTCTGCCTGGAGGTGGGGATGGGGGGCGACACCGACGCCACCAACGTCATCCCCGCCCCCCTCTGCTGCGCCATCACCCCCATCAGCCTGGACCACACCGCCGCCCTCGGCCCCACCACCGCCGCCATTGCGGAGCGCAAGTGCGGCATCATCAAGGGGGGCGCGCCGGTGGTCTGCTGCGCCGGACAGGACGCGGCGGCCCTGGCCGTCATCCGCGCGCAGTGCGCCCGGCGGGGTTCCCCCCTCTTTCTCCCGGACCCGGCAGCCCTCCGGGTGGCGAGAAGCGGCCTCTCCGGCAGCACCTTTGCCTACCGGGGGCTGCCCTATGCCCTCTCCCTGGCGGGGGAGTACCAGCTACAAAACGCCCTCACCGCCATCGAGGTGCTGCGCGTCCTCACGGCCCAGGGGCTGGCGATCTCCCAGACGGCGATCCGGGCGGGGCTGGCCGCCGTCCGCTTCCCCGCCCGCTGCGAGCGGCTGGGGGAGCGGCCCACCCTCCTGCTCGACGGGGCCCACAACCCGGCGGGGATGGCGGCCTTCTGCCGGGTGGTCGCCGCCCAGGACGCCCCCCGCAAGGTGGCGGTGACTGGCCTTTTGAGGGACAAGGACGCGCCGGAGATCGGCCGCTCGCTGGCCGGGGCCTTCGACGCCCTCTACCTGGTGGAGCCCCCCAGCGAGCGGGCGGCCGATCCCGCCCAACTGGCCGCCGCCTTTTCCGCCCAGGGGCTGCCCGCCACCCCCTGCGCCTCGTTGGAAGAGGCCCTGGCCGCTGCCCGCACCGAGCTGCCGCCCGAGGGATTGCTGGCCGTCTGCGGCTCCCTCTACCTGGCGAGCGAGGCGCGGCCCCTCCTCCTGGCCATGGGAAGGGGAGAGAGGACGCCCGACAGGTAGAAGACCGTTTCGCCACTTGGGCGGTGGGGAAAATCGGCGCGGGCTTTTGGCGGGGTGGCCGGGAAGAGGTGGAACTTACCTCTTTAGGGCGCTTGCCTACCCGGCTCTACTTGGTAGCTCTCTCAAAGCTGCGTTGCTTTGATGGCTCGCTGGAAGGGGCCCTGGCCGCCTGTGCAGGGCTGCCGCCCGAGGGATTGCTGGTCGTCTGCGGCTCCCTCTACCTGGCGAGCGAGGCGCGGCCCCTCCTTCTGGCCATGGGTGGGGGAGAGAGGGCGCCCGACAGGTAGAAGACCGCTTCACCGCTTGGGTGGCAGGAAAAAGTGGTATGGACTTTGACGGGGTGGTCGGGGAGAGGTGGAACTCACCTCTTTAGGGCGCTTGCTTGCTCGGCTCTACTTGGTAGCTCTCTCAAAGCCGCGTTGCTTTGATGGCTCGCCGGAAGAAGCCATGGCCGCCCGAGCCAAGCCGTCGCTCGAGGAGTTGCTGGCCGTCTGCAGTTTCCTCCCGCCTGGGCAACACGCCATTTGAGGGAGGAAGGTGGACCCCTCGGGCAGCGGGGGGCAGGAGTCTTTCCCACCTGGACGGCGCTTCTCGATTGGCCCTCGTAGATGAGCGCCCCTGCGGCAGAAGGAGAGGGTGCGATCTGGGCCCAGGGGGAGCGGGACCGGCCGCTTTGTCGGCGGGGGAGACAGCAAAAAAGGGGCGAGGGGGAGAGCAGTTGCTGCTCTCCCCCTCGCCCCTTTGGCAAAGTCCCTACTTTCGCCTGACGGGGATCCAGATTTCGCTGAGGTAGGCTTCGTCGTCCATCCCCTTGGGGAACTGCGCGGGGTCGCTGTACCACTCGATGTTGTAGCCCGCGGCGATCTCGTAGTCCCCGCAGGTGGGCAGCCACTCGGAAAAGACCTGTTCGTGCACCCGGTGCAGGGCCTGGGGCATCGCCCCTTTGCAGGGGAACACCGCCCAGCGGTGGGCCGGGATCTCCCGGACCACAAACCCCTCCGGCGCGGCGGTGTTTGGCGGGCAGTCGTCCGCAATCAGGTATTCAAACTGGTCGCCCTCCATTGGCTCGTCAATGCAGATGCCGTAGGTGCCCTGTACCACATCCCCTCTGCCACTGGCAAAGTGCTCGGTCCAAAACTGCGGGATGGCCTGGTCTGCCCCCTCGTAGGAGAAGGTCTCCGACACCCCCAAAACGGGAAAGGAATCTCTGTCGACAATTTTGTACTCCATGCTGGGACCGCCTTTCAGTGAAAATTTGAGTTTCAGCGGGGCGAACGTCCGGACCGTCGCCCCGCCCCTGCGCACAGCCGTGGGGGTGGCACCGTGAAACCGGGCAAAGGCCTTGGTAAAGCTGTCCGGGGACTCGTAGCCGTACTTGAGGGCCAGGTCGATGACCCGGGCATCGGTGGAGGCCAGCTCGCTCCCGGCCAGGGAGAGCCGCCGCAGCCGGATGTACTCGCCCACCGAAAAGCCGCAGAGCATGCAGAACCCCCGCTGAAAGTAAAAGGGGGAGAGCAACGCCTGCCCCGCGATCTCCTCCATTGTGAGTTCGCCGTCGAGATGCCCCTCGATGTAGTCGATGGCCCTGCCGATCCCCGCGACCCAGTCCACTGAAACCGCCTCCTCTGTCTGTGTGTCCCCATCATACCGCATCGCTGGGGGAGAGACCCGACAGGACATGCTCTCTTCTGTCCGCCCGGCGGCTGGGGGATGACTGTCGACACCATTCTACCACATCTCCCGGTCTCTGCGACGGCAGCGGGCGGGGAAAAATGGAAACCGGGGCAGAGGCCCCCGTTTCGGCAAAAATTGCAGAGGACATCCCGTAGGATAGAGGTATTCCAGGGGATGTCCTCTTTTTTTTGTCAAATCCCAAAGGGGGACAGGCCCTGCCCGGGCGTCGCGCCCGGAGAACACGCGCGGGAGGTGCGCAGATGAATGTGAACTTGCAGGGGGACCGCGAGGCCCTCACCGCCTTTTTGGAGGGGGAGATCGACCACCACTCCGCCCGCTATTTTCGCGACTCCATCGACGAGCGGGTGGCGTCCCTCGGCCCCAAACTGCTGGTGCTGGACTTCTCCGGCATCACCTTTATGGACTCCTCGGGGGTCGGCCTGGTCATGGGCCGCTATCGGACCATGCAGCAACAGGGGGGCGAGCTGCGGGTGCAGGGGGCCAAGGGGACCATCCGGCGGATCCTGCTCCTCTCGGGGTTGGACAAGCTCGTCAGAATCGAATAGAGGAGGAAACCAGGAAGTGAAACCGACAAATGAAATGAAGCTGGCTTTTGAGAGCCGCTCCCAGAACGAGTCCTTTGCCCGGGTGGCGGTGGCGGCCTTCATCGCCCAGCTCGACCCCACGGTGGAGGAGATCAGCGACATCAAGACCGCCGTCTCCGAGGCGGTGACCAACTGCGTGGTCCACGGGTACAAAGACTGCATCGGCAAAATCTACATAACGGCAAAAATCTATCCCGACAACCGGGTGCGCATCATCATCCGGGACGCCGGCTGCGGCATCCCCGACATCGAGCGGGCCATGGAGCCCCTCTACACCACCTGCGACACCGGGGAGCGTGCGGGGATGGGCTTTGCGGTTATGGAGGCGTTCACCGACCGTCTGCAGGTGAGAAGTACGTCCGGAAAGGGGACCAGCGTCTATCTTGAAAAGCGCATCGCCAGCAAAGCAGCGAGATAAGTTCGTAGAGGAAAACCTCGGCCTCGTCCACGCCTGTGCGGGCAGGTTCCGGGGGCGGGGGGTGGAGTACGACGATCTCTACCAGGCCGGGTGCATGGGCCTCATCAAGGCCTGCGACGGCTTTGACCCCAGCCTGGGGTACAAGTTCTCCACCTATGCCGTCCCGGTGATTTTGGGGGAGATCAAGCGGCTCTTTCGGGACGGGGGGGCCGTCAAGGTCTCCCGCAGCCTCAAAGAGGTCTCCCTCAAGGTGGCCCGCCAGCGGGAACTCATGACCCACCAGCGGGGGGAGGAGCCCACCATCGCCGAGCTCTCCCAGGCCCTGGGCATCGAGGAGGAGAAGATCGTCGAGGCCATCGGCATCTACAACCCCACCGTCTCCCTCACCGCCGGGGACGAGACCGGGCAGACCATCGACATCCCGGTCCCCTGCTGCGAGGAGAAGATCACCGACAGCCTCTCCCTGCGGGAGGTGGTGGGCCGCCTGGAACCGGTGGAGCGGCAGATCGTGGTGCTGCGCTACTTCCAGGAAAAGACCCAGGCCGACGTGGGGAAGGCCCTCTCCATGACCCAGGTGCAGGTCTCCCGCAGGGAGAAGAAGATCCTCTCCCGCCTGCGGGAGATGCTCGCCGAATGACTGCAAAAAAAGAGCGCCCCGGCAGACCAGACCGTCTGCCGGGGCGCTTTGTATGTATTTTAATGGAGGGGGGAGCGCTAGGCCAGGGCCTTCACCTTTTCCTGCAACCCCGCGATCTGCACTGTGTGCAGGTCACAGGTATCGGTGTTTTGGTCTACGTGTTCGGCTACAATGCCAATCTTGTCCATTAAGTCCGTGTGCCCCTCCGCCAACTGTTTTAGCTGGGGAATTACTGTGTTTTCCTGGGTCACAGATGTCCGCGTCGCGGTCTTTCTCACCTGTTCCAGATGGCCTTCCATTCGGTCCATCCGACCTTCCATTCGGTCCATCCGGCTCTCCATCCGATCCATCCGTTGGCCCAATTGAATTTCCAGTCGATCGATTCGACGGTTGAGGTGGCTCTCCACCCCGTCGATTCGGTGATTTATTTGGTCCCCCATCCGTTCCATCTGCTGGGTCAGTTCGCCCATCATCTCGCTAATCTGCTTGAGCAGCTGCTCGTTCTCCAATTTTCCCTTCCCCTCCCTGAAATGAGTTGTCCTCATTATACCCCCCTCCCCCCATTTTCACAAGGGGGCGTTTTTCCCAAAAAAGAGACCGCCGGTTTCGGCGGTGCGGTCTCTCTGATGGGTCCTACTCTTTACTTATAGGGCATCTTGATTTCCTCCGGCAGGTCTTTGAGGGCATACTCACAGGCTTGCAGGACAATGGAGTTGAGAGGGACGCCAGTGTGCTTCTTGAGGGCGCAGAGCTGCTCGTAGAGGGGCTCTGTAAAGCGGGTGGTCAGAGCGATGTCCGCCCGCTTATAACTGATTGCTTTGAGTTCAAAGCCCATCGCCCACCGTCCCCTCTCCATCCTGTCCGTTTCATGCCATGGTTTTATCATATTCAAAATGGAGGGATATTTCTATAATCAAAAGTAGTATCATATTTGATGACACGGGCGGGTGCAGCCGCGACACTGGACGGATACCTTCCCGCCGCGCTATCCTGTGGGGGGAGGGGATGGGGATGAACAGCATCAAAAAGGCATACCGGCAGAGTCGGCCCTTTTTCGAGGGCCGGCGGCGGCACTCCCCCAGCTACCGGCGGGCTGTCGCCCAGTGGAACGAAATCGAGCGCGCCTTCAACCAGATAGGGGGCGAGCCCGCCCGCCTCTACGAACAGTTGGTGCACGTCCTTCTCGTCTGTGAGGAGCAGGAGTACCTCCACGCCTTCGAGGAGGGGGTGGCCGAGGGGCGCTGGCAGGGCCGGCAGGAGGGGCTCAAGGCCCTCAAAGCGCTCGAGTGCCAACTCTTCGACCAAATCGACGACCTCTCCTACCTGTGAGGGGCCTGCGCCCTCTGCTTTACAGAAAAGCGCCCTCCCCCCGCCGCACTGCTGTAGCCGGGGGAGGGCGCTGTTTTGCTGTGACCGTTTAGATTTCCAGCTGCCGCAACTCCTCCAGGTGGTAGGGGGTGCGCTGGTAGACAAAGTAGTTGAGCCAGTTGGTGTAGAGCAGGCTCCCGTGGGAGCGCCAGACAAAGGGCACCTCGCCCGCCGGGTCGTCCCCAGCGAAGTAGTTGCAGGGGGGCGCGGTGGGCAGCCCTGCCTCCCGGTCCCGCAGGTACTCGCCCCGCAGGGTGTAGCGGTCGTACTCCGAGTGGCCGGTGACAAAGAACTGCCGCCCGTTTTTGCTGGCGATGATGTGCACCCCCGCCTCCTCCGAGTCGGTGAGCAGCTCCAGCTCCGGCCGCGCCAGGATGTCCTCCCGCCGCAGCCCGGTGTGGCGGGAGTGGGGGGCCAGGAAGCACTCGTCAAAGCCGGTCAGCAGCGGGTGCTCCGGCTGCAGCACCCGGTGGTGAAAGAGGCCGAACTGCTTCTGCGCCAGGGGCACCTTGTCGATACCGTAGTGGTAGTAGAGCCCCGCCTGCGCCCCCCAGCAGATGTGAAAGGTGGAGTAGACGTGGGACTTGCTCCACTCCATCAGCTCGCAGAGCTCCTCCCAGTAGTCCACCTCTTCAAAGGGGAGCTGCTCTACTGGGGCCCCGGTGATGATCATCCCGTCGAAGCGCTCGTCCCGAATGTCCTCAAAGCTCTTGTAGAATTTCAGCAGGTGATCCCCCGGGGTGTTTTTGGACACGTGGGTCACCGTCTGCACCAACTCCACATCCACCTGGATGGGCGAGTTGGAGAGCACCCGCAGCAGCTGGGTCTCGGTCTCGATCTTCTTGGGCATCAGGTTGAGGATCGCGATGCGCAGGGGGCGGATGTCCTGGCTCACCGCCCGCTCCTGGGTCATGATGAAGATGTTCTCCGAAATGAGGGTTTCCGCCGCCGGCAGGCTGGCGGGTATGTTGATGGGCATGAGCCGCTCTCCTTTCTCTTATATAGTAGGGGCGAAGGCCCCCTTTGAGCGAATGGGAAAAGTATAGCACAGCTCCGCTCCGATTGCAAAGCGCGATCGTCCGCCGGGGCAGGGAAGGGGAAAAGGGGGGAGAAAGTTGACGAACGGTAGAAAATCCCCCCGAATCCCGCTGCAAAAAGGGGAAAATGATTACCTTGTGTATAACCCCGCAAAAAAGTGAAAAAAGCTGGCGAAAATCTATTGACAGCAAGAGGAGGCCATGGTATTATACAAAAGCTGTCCGGGAGGGAAGCGCACGGGAGTGCGGTTTTCGAGGAGTGGGCCCCGAGATTCGAGCCGAGAGGCGAGAAAAAAGGGGTTGACAAAAAGAAGGCGGCGAGATATAATAAAAGGCACGGCGAGATGCCGAACGGACCTTGAAAATTGAACAATACTGAAGCTTGAACGGACCTAAAAATCCGGTCTATCACGGACTGGATGCGTCTCTTTGAGAGACAACACCAAGCGAAGTAATTTTAAACGTCAAGTTTGAAATGAGCTTAGGTTTGAACGGTGGGAACACTGTTTAGATACAACTTTGATAAAGAGTTTGATCCTGGCTCAGGACGAACGCTGGCGGCGCGCCTAACACATGCAAGTCGAACGGACACATCCGACGGAATAGCTTGCTAGGAAGATGGATGTTGTTAGTGGCGGACGGGTGAGTAACACGTGAGCAACCTGCCTCGGAGTGGGGGACAACAGTTGGAAACGACTGCTAATACCGCATACGGTGGTCGGGGGACATCCCCTGGCTAAGAAAGGATCTATGATCCGCTCTGAGATGGGCTCGCGTCTGATTAGCTAGTTGGCGGGGTAACGGCCCACCAAGGCAACGATCAGTAGCCGGACTGAGAGGTTGAACGGCCACATTGGGACTGAGACACGGCCCAGACTCCTACGGGAGGCAGCAGTGGGGAATATTGCACAATGGGGGGAACCCTGATGCAGCGACGCCGCGTGAGGGAAGAAGGTTTTCGGATTGTAAACCTCTGTCTTGTGGGACGATAATGACGGTACCACAGGAGGAAGCCATGGCTAACTACGTGCCAGCAGCCGCGGTAATACGTAGATGGCGAGCGTTGTCCGGAATTACTGGGTGTAAAGGGAGTGTAGGCGGGATCATAAGTTGCGTGTGAAATGCAGGGGCTCAACCCCTGAACTGCGCGCAAAACTGTGGTTCTTGAGTGAAGTAGAGGCAGGCGGAATTCCCGGTGTAGCGGTGGAATGCGTAGATATCGGGAGGAACACCAGTGGCGAAGGCGGCCTGCTGGGCTTTTACTGACGCTGAGGCTCGAAAGCATGGGGAGCAAACAGGATTAGATACCCTGGTAGTCCATGCCGTAAACGATGATTACTAGGTGTGGGGGGATAACCCCCTCCGTGCCGGAGTTAACACAATAAGTAATCCACCTGGGGAGTACGACCGCAAGGTTGAAACTCAAAGGAATTGACGGGGGCCCGCACAAGCAGTGGAGTATGTGGTTTAATTCGAAGCAACGCGAAAAACCTTACCAGGTCTTGACATCTATCGCTATCCCAAGAGATTGGGAGTTCCCTTCGGGGACGGTAAGACAGGTGGTGCATGGTTGTCGTCAGCTCGTGTCGTGAGATGTTGGGTTAAGTCCCGCAACGAGCGCAACCCTTACTGTTAGTTGCTACGCAAGAGCACTCTAACGGGACTGCCGTTGACAAAACGGAGGAAGGTGGGGATGACGTCAAATCATCATGCCCTTTATGACCTGGGCTACACACGTACTACAATGGCCGCAAACAACGAGCAGCGAAACCGCGAGGTGGAGCGAATCTATAAAAGCGGTCTCAGTTCGGATTGCAGGCTGCAACTCGCCTGCATGAAGTCGGAATTGCTAGTAATCGCGGATCAGCATGCCGCGGTGAATACGTTCCCGGGCCTTGTACACACCGCCCGTCACACCATGAGAGCCGGTAACACCCGAAGTCAGTAGTCTAACCGCAAGGGGGACGCTGCCGAAGGTGGGGCTGGTGATTGGGGTGAAGTCGTAACAAGGTAGCCGTATCGGAAGGTGCGGCTGGATCACCTCCTTTCTAAGGAAGAGAGGGACGTTCGAGCTTCAAGTATTGTTCAATTTTGAAGGTCTGTGAAGACAGACTTTCAGGCAAGAGGAACCTTGTTGAAGACGGGGGTGTAGCTCAGCTGGGAGAGCACCTGCCTTGCACGCAGGGGGTCAGGAGTTCGAGCCTCCTCATCTCCACCATTGGTGGACGCGAGAGCCGAGAGGTGATCGTGGGAGGGACAAGGAGTACTGACTTCTAGGAAAGCGGAGCGCCCTTGAGTATGGGCTCATAGCTCAGGTGGTTAGAGCGCACGCCTGATAAGCGTGAGGTCGGTGGTTCGAGTCCACTTGAGCCCACCACGGCCTGGGAAACCGGGCAAAGACAAGGAAGACTCAAGCAAAAATGCACCTTGAAAACTGAATAAAGCAATAGACTGCGATAGAAATCTAAAGGGTAACTAAAGGCGAAAGTTTTTAGGTACACTACAATTTATGTCGAGAGAACAGCCGAAGAAAAAAGGTCAAGCTAAGAAGGGCGCAGGGCGAATGCCTTGGCACCAGGAGACGATGAAGGACGCGATAAGCTGCGAAAAGCCGCGGGGAGCTGCAAATAAGTATTGATCCGCGGATGTCCGAATGGGGCAACCCACCTAGAGTCATGTCTAGGTATCCTGTACTGAATACATAGGTGCAGGAGGTGAACCGCCTGAACTGAAACATCTAAGTAGGGCGAGGAAGAGAAATCAAACGAGATTCCGAAAGTAGTGGCGAGCGAAATCGGAAGAGGCCAAACCAGGGGTATGAATACCCTTGGTGTTGTGGACTTCATTTAGGATTGTGTGAGTTTAAGAGAACGGCATGGGAAGGCCGGCCAGAGAGGGTGAGAGCCCCGTATCTGAAAAGCGAGCACACCGAGCAGGATCCAGAGTACCGCGGGACACGAGGAAGCCCGTGGGAAGCCGGGGGGACCACCCTCCAAGCCTAAATACTACCTGGTGACCGATAGCGTATAGTACTGTGAAGGAAAGGTGAAAAGAACCCCGGGAGGGGAGTGAAATAGAACCTGAAACCCTGTGCCTACAAGCACATAGAGCACGTCAAAGTGTGATATGGTACTTTTTGTAGAACGGTCCGGCGAGTGTATGTATGCAGCGAGGTTAAGGGCTTAAGGCCTGAAGCCGCAGGGAAACCGAGTCTGAATAGGGCGAATTAGTTGCATGTATATGACCCGAAACCGGGTGACCTATCCATGTCCAGGTTGAAGTTGGGGTAAGACCCAATGGAGGACCGAACCGACCCCTGTTGAAAAAGTGGCGGATGAGGTGTGGATAGCGGAGAAATTCTAATCGAACCCGGATATAGCTGGTTCTCCCCGAAATAGCTTTAGGGCTAGCCTTGCGTTAGATTTCCGGAGGTAAAGCACTGAATGGGCTAGGGGCCGAGAGGTTACTGAACCCTATCAAACTAAGAATGCCGGAAAATCGATGCGCAGGAGTCAGACTATGGGAGATAAGTTTCATAGTCAAGAGGGAAACAGCCCAGACCCACAGCTAAGGTCCCCAAACAGGTTTAAGTGGAAAAGGATGTGGGGGTGCACAGACAACTAGGATGTTGGCTTAGAAGCAGCCATACATTAAAAGAGTGCGTAATAGCTCACTAGTCGAGTGCCCCTGCGCCGAAAATGTAACGGGGCTAAAACCTGTACCGAAGCTTGGGCATCGTCTTAGACGATGGGTAGGGGAGCGTCGCATGCGGGGTGAAGCCATAGCGGAAGCGGTGGTGGACTGCATGGGAGTGAGAATGCCGGAATGAGTAGCGCGAATCATGTGAGAATCATGATGGCCGAAAGCCTAAGGTTTTTGGAGGAAGGTTCGTCCGCTCCAAGTTAGTCGGGAGCTAAGGTGAGGCCGAAAGGCGTAGCCGATGCACATACGGTAGAGATTCCGTAACCACCGAAAGTTTTAAGCAGAGGGACACTCTGAAAGGGCATGACCCGGGCGATGGTAGACCCGGGCGTAAGGGACTGAAATTTAGTAGGGAAGCATGCTTGGACGGAGGCGAGAAAAGCTCTGGGAACAACTGAGGTGCCCGTACCGCAAACCGACACAGGTAGGTAGGAAGAAGATTCTAAGGCCAACGGGAGAAGGGTTGTTAAGGAACTCGGCAAATTGACCCCGTAACTTAGGGATAAGGGGTGCTCATGGAAACATGAGCCGCAGAGAATAGAGCCAGGCGACTGTTTAGCAAAAACACAGGTCTCTGCTAAATCGAAAGATGAAGTATAGGGGCTGACACCTGCCCGGTGCTGGAAGGTTAAGGAGATGAGTGCAAGCTTTGACCCGAAGCCCCAGTGAACGGCGGCCGTAACTATAACGGTCCTAAGGTAGCGAAATTCCTTGTCGGGTAAGTTCCGACCCGCACGAATGGTGTAACGATCTGGTTACTGTCTCAACAACCCGCCCGGCGAAATTGTAGTACCGGTGAAGATGCCGGTTACCCGCGACAAGACGGAAAGACCCCATGGAGCTTTACTGCAGCCTGATATTGGATTTCGGTATTACATGTACAGGATAGGTGGGAGACTGGGAAGCCAAGGCGTCAGCTTTGGTGGAGTCGACCTTGGGATACCACTCTTGTAGTGCTGGAATTCTAACTTGCGGCCGTGAAACCGGCCGGAGGACATTGTCAGGTGGGCAGTTTGACTGGGGCGGTCGCCTCCTAAAAGGTATCGGAGGCGCTCAAAGGTTGGCTCAGCATGGACGGAAACCATGCCAGAGAGTGTAAACGCACAAGCCAGCCTGACTGCGAGACTGACAAGTCGAGCAGGAACGAAAGTTGGAGTTAGTGATCCGGCGGTATGTGAGTGGAAATGCCGTCGCTCAACGGATAAAAGCTACCCTGGGGATAACAGGCTGATCTCCCCCAAGAGTCCACATCGACGGGGAGGTTTGGCACCTCGATGTCGGCTCATCGCATCCTGGGGCTGAATTCGGTCCCAAGGGTTTGGCTGTTCGCCAATTAAAGCGGTACGCGAGCTGGGTTCAGAACGTCGTGAGACAGTTCGGTCCCTATCTGTCGTGGGCGCAGGATATTTGAGAGGAGCTGTCCCTAGTACGAGAGGACCGGGATGGACGCACCTCTGGTGCACCAGTTGTCACGCCAGTGGCACAGCTGGGCAGCTAAGTGCGGAACGGATAAACGCTGAAAGCATCTAAGCGTGAAGCCGACCTCAAGATAAGATATCCCACTGAGTCAATCAGGTAAGACCCCTTGAAGACTACGAGGTAGATAGGCTGCAGGTGTACGCACGGTGACGTGTTGAGCTGGGCAGTACTAATCGGTCGAGGGCTTGACCTTGTGAAGCGGTTCTCATTCAGTCTATTC
>NZ_LN908975.1 GCF_001486165.1 Bittarella massiliensis (ex Durand et al. 2017) | reverse complement strand
TCCTTTATTCAGTTTGCGGGGGAAGAGGGAGCGGCGAGGCCAGCTTTCCCAGCGCCAAAAAAGACCGCTGCTCTCTGGCGGCGGCCTTTTTGGCAAGGGGGGTGAGGGGCGCTTGGCCAATTGGGGAGTACGTTGTTTACGAGAACACCGGCGTCTGCCGGGTGGAGAAGGTGGGCCCGCCGGTCGGCATCCCCGTGTCCGACAAGGAGCGGCTCTACTACGAGCTCTCCCCTGTGCGGGGCACGGGCACCATCTTCATCCCGGTGGATGCCGGGGCCTTCATGCGGCCCATCATCACCCGGGAGGAGGGGCTGGCCCTGTTGGCAAAACTGCCCCAACTGCGGGCGGAACCCTGTGCCGACCGGGACCAGCGCACCCTGGCCGAGCACTATCACAGCTTCTTCGAGTCCCACGACTGCGAGGATCTGGCGCGGCTGATCTACTCCATCCGCTCCAAGAGCGAGGAGACCCTCTCCCAGGGCAAAAAGCCGGGCAAGGTGGACTTACAGTACCAAAAGCGGGCGGAAGAACTGCTCTGCGAAGAGCTGGCCACCGCCCTCGGCACCACCTTTGAGGAGATCGAGACCGCCATCCAGGACGAGTTTGAGGGCGTCCCCAGCGGGGATGCCGCCCAGTAAAAAATAGACGGGAAGTCAAAAGAGAGGAGAGCGGACGCCGCCCTATATGGGTGCGTCCGCTCTCCTCTTTTGCTCTCTGCTCCCCCACCGCCGCCGGCAGGGGCGATCCCGCCCGGTTTCGGCCCCAGGGTGGAGCCGGTCCGCCCCGCGCGCAGCCCCACCGGGAAGCGAACACCGGCCACCCCCAGATGTCGGTTGGGGGCCGTGCGGCCACACGGGGAGAGACCTCTGTCCCCGCCCTCTCGCAGGCGATGGCAGGCCGCCCCCGGTCCCCCCTCGCAGAAACCCCTCCGCCAAAACAAAGCCGCCCCCGGCCAGGGCAACAACGCCACAAAAAAGGGTGCGGCAGCGGCCCAATGGCCCCTGCCGCACCCATCCCGGCGCTTAAAAATACTCGATGGTGACCCGCTTGCCGGTCTTGCGGAGTTCCTCCGCCAGCTCGCCGATCAGGCTGAATTTCAGCCCCAGGGAGACGGGCATCCCCGGGTTCTGGTGCGCCTCGTTGAGGGCCTGCCCCACCAGAAAGTGCACCTCGGTGGACTCCTCCATCAGCACCCTCGTCAGCTTGGTGGCGCCGTCTTTTTTCTTGTAGTTGATCAGCTCGTGCTCCCCCCCGGTCTCGTTGAGTTCGCGGATGTTCTCCAGCGCCTTGCGCAGGGTGAGCACCCCCTCGGTCACCAGGTCGACCCCGGGGAGGAGGGCGGTGGGCGGCAGGGCCGGGTTGTCGTAGTCCAGCAGCACCTTCAGCTCCCGCCCGGTGACCCGGCTGACGATCTGCGAGGTGGTGCCGCCGCAGACCACCTTCAGCCCCTTGGAGTACATCAGCCGGTTGACCACCGTGGCGTCCAGCTCCTTCTTGGCGGGGGGGCCCACCATCACGGTGACCGCCCGCCCCTCCCGAAAGCGGATGGCGCAGACGGTGGAGTCGTCCCCCGGCTTGTTCATGTACAGGGTGTTGACGGTGGAGACCATCTTCTTGGCCATCACCCGGGGGGAGATGTCCTTCTCCATGGCCTCCTCGGCGTACTTGACGATGTTGTCGTACTGCCAGCCCAGGTCCAGCAGGGAGCCGACCCCGGCGTGGACCACCCCGTCGGAAAACATCACCAGCATGTCGTCCACCTGGGCCTGGAAGGAGGAGGTGTAGATGATCTTCCCGTCGATCTCCACCACCTCCCGCTCCAGCTCCATCAGCTTGCCGTCGCGAAAGTAGATGATGAGGGGGTTGTCGAACTCGGCGGTGTAGATCCAGCCGTCGGGCTTGACCTTGACGATGGTGAAGGTGGAGTAGGCCAGCCCCCGCTCAGAGCACTTGGGCAGGGTGGAGGCGATGGTCTCGACGCACTCGGTGAGCTTGGCCCCCTCGGCCATCATGGTGGCGATGATCTTGCTGGTGAGGGTGGAGAGGATGTTGGCCTTGACCCCGCTGCCCAACCCGTCGGCCAGCACGGCATAGAAGCCGCCCCCCTGGTCGCGGATGAACTCCACCTTGTCGCCGCACAGCTCCTCGCCGTAGTGGTTGATGCTCTCATAGGCGGCGTCGGCAAAGAATTTCATAGGGCACCGTCCTCCCCCTGTTCCATGCTCTTTTTCAGGCTGGTGAGGGCCACCTTGGTCTCGGCGGTGGTCTCTCCCAGCAGGGAGGCGATCTCCTGGGCCACCCGCATCTGCTTGTCAATGACCTTCTGGGCGGTGTCCACGGTGTGCATCCGCAGGGCCTCCAGCTTTTTCTTGTTCTCGTTCTCGGCGGTCATGTCCTTCATAAAGACGATGAACATCCGGTTCTCGCGGATGTAGATCACCGTCTCCTCCACGCTGACGCCCTCACCCACCACCACCTCGTTCTTCATGGCCGGGCGGCCGCTCTCTCTGGCGCGGTCAAAGGTGTCGTCGCCGAAAAACTCGGGGATGATCTGGCCGACGGCGCTCTCCCGGCGCAGCCCCATCATCTCCTCGGCGGCGGGGTTCAGGTCCAGCACCTCCAGCTCCTCGGTGAGGGCGATGGTGCCGTTGGGGGAGTGCTGAATGACGGTGGAGGAGATGTTCTCCGCCTTCTCCCGCAGGTAGGGCAGGCACATGTTGACGTCGGCCTTCCCCCGGTAGACGGCAATGGCCTTGTCCCGGCAGGTCTCGTAGCCGCAGCCGCCGCAGTTGAGCTCCTGCTCGGGGCTGGTCTTACCGATCTGGGCGAGGATGGCGCGGATCTCCTCCTCGGTGGGGATGGGCTCGGCCTTGGGGGCCCCCCGGAAGAGCCGCAGGTGATCCAGCTCACAGGCGGCCGAGGGGGCGGGCCGGGCATCCCGGGGCTTGGGCTGGTCGTCGATCTCCATCCGCCCGCGGAAGCTGGAGATGCCCTCCCGGCGCATCACCGGGCCGCCCAGGCAGGCCCCGGCGCACATGTTGGCCTCGATGAAGAGGCCGGTGGGGTGCTCGCTCTCCAGCCAGGAGAAGAGCTCCATGCAGTTTTCCACCCCGTCGACGCAGACCTTGCGGTAGTGGCCGTAGCTCTCCGGCTCGATGCTCTTGAGGATGCCGCTGGGCTTGGGGTAGAGGCGGCTGACCGGGTGGGCGGTGCCCACCGCCTCCCCGTCGCTCTCCTCCTGGGGGGCCCCCTCGATGAGGGCGCGCAGGGCGTTGAAGCTCAGGGCGTAGTCCACGTCCCCCCCGGCCAGGGGGTCCATGGCCTCCTCCTTCTTGGCCAGGCAGGGGCCGATGAAGATCACGTGGATGTTCTGGCCGTATTTCTCCTTCATCATCTTGGCGTGGGCCATCATGGGGGAGTAGACCGGGGCCAGCCACTGGGCGATGGACGGGTAGTGGCGCTCGACCATCATCACCACCGAGGGGCAGGCCGTGGCGATGATGTTCTCCATCTCGCCGGCGGCCATCAGCTGGGCGTAGGCGCGGGAGGTCTCGTAGGCGCCCACGGCGGTCTCCTCCACCCCGGCAAAGCCCACGGCCTTGAGGGCGGCCGAGAGCTGCTCAAAGGTGCGGTCGGTGAAGTAGCTCTTGTAAGAGGGGGCCAGGGTCACGTAGACCGGATCGGGCCCCTTCAGCAGCTCCAGCACCTTGGGCCGGTGGTCGGTGGTGAAGCGGGCGTTTTGCGGGCAGACGTCCACGCAGGTGCCGCAGAGGACGCACTCGTCCTCGATGATTTGCACCTTCCCGCCCGAAAAGGAGATGGCCTTGATGGGGCAGTGCCGGATGCACTTGTAGCAGTTTTGGCAGTTTCCCTCGTTGAGTTTGATGATGCTGCTCACCGTTTCATTCCTCCTCTACCTTGGGCAGTACGTACTGGTAAAAAATGTCGCTGGCGTTGGCAAACCCCACATGGGAGATGGGCTCGTCGTCCACCTGCATGGAGATGCCGTCCAAACAGCGCCCCATGCAAAACGAGGCCTTGAGGGCCACCTTGTCCTCCAACCCCCGCTCTTTGATGATTTCCTGAAAGGTCTTGATGACCTGGTAGGAGCCCTTCATGTGGCAGGAACTGCCCACACAGACTGTCACTGTAACCATCGTCTCTCTGCGCCTCCTCGCGTCAAAATGCCGGCCCCGCCGCCCCGCCGGGCAGGGGGGGAGGGCATGGCTTCTCTATTTTATCCATTATACACGATTGCGCAGGGCGGGAAAAGGCCGCGTTCCTGCCAAAATCGGGTGGAAAAACTGTCGATAAATGCTATTGAAATGGCGGTATGGCCAGTGTATAATAGATTAGATTGTTAATTCGGTATCAAACAGCCCAACCGCAAACCAAATAAGAGCAGGAGTGAACAAAGGTGAAAACGATGAAATCCATCCGTGTGGTCGTCTGCGTTTGCACCCAGTGCATCATGAATGGCGCCATGGACATCATTGAGTCGGTGGAGAGCCTGAAAAAGCTCAAGTACGAGATGCGCCACGGGGTAAAGATCGAGGTGGAGACCCAGGTCTGCCACACCGAGCACGACCACAGCCAGGTCTGTCCGGTGGTCTTTGTGGACGGCCAGCAGATCGAAAAGGCCACCAACGAAGAGGTCATGACACGCATTTTATCGATTGTGAGGAAGTGATTGCAACGTGAGAGGAGTTTACACACCCGTCACCAAAATTCGCCGCCAGATCTTTACCGAGATCGCCCGGCTCGCCTTTGAGGGGTGGAGCCATGAAAAGGTGGAGGAGCTGCCCTACAAGATCATCTCGGGCGAGATCCCCCAATACCGCGACAGCGTCTTCAAAGAGCGGGCCATCGTCGGCGAGCGGCTGCGGCTGGCCATGGGCCTGCCCCTGCGCGACATCAACGACAACGCCCCCATCTCCAAGGGCCTCAGCGACGACATGCTCATCAACCAGGCCTACGAGCTGCCGCTGATCAACGTCATCCCCTTCGCCTGCAACGCCTGCCCCGAGACCTCCTACATGGTCACCGACAACTGCCGCCACTGCCTGGCCCACCCCTGCGTGTCGGTCTGCCCGGTGTCGGCCATCCAGTTCACCGCCGAGGGGACGGTCATCGACCAGGACAAGTGCCTCAAGTGCGGCCGTTGCAAAGAGGTCTGCCCCTACAGCGCCATCGTCAAGTACGACCGCCCCTGCGCCGCCGCCTGCGGGGTAAAGGCCATCGGCAGCGACCACCTGGGCCGCGCCAAGATCGACTACGACAAGTGCGTGGCCTGCGGCCAGTGCATCGTCTCCTGCCCCTTCGGCGCCATCACCGACAAGTCCCAGCTCTTCCAGCTGGCCACCGCCCTCAAAGAGGGGGTGCCGGTGGTGGCCGAGGTGGCCCCCTCCTTCGTGGGCCAGTTCGGTCCGGCCGCCACCCCCGACAAGGTGAAGGCCGCCCTCAAACTCATCGGCTTTGCCGACGTGGTGGAGGTGGGCTGGGGCGCCGACCGGGGCACCGTAGAAGAGGTGCACCACTACGCCAAGCACGTGGCCACCGGGGAGGCCCGCTTCCTGGCTACCTCCTGCTGCCCGGCCTGGTCGGTCATGGCCAAAAACGAGTTCCCCGAGATCTCCCAGTACCTGTCCCAGGCCTACACCCCCATGGTGGAGACCGCCCGCCACGTCAAAAAGACCCACCCGGACCACAAGGTGGCCTTCATCGGCCCCTGCTCCGCCAAAAAGCTGGAGGCCATGCGCCGCACCATCCGCAGCGACGTGGACTACGTCATCACCTTTGAAGAGCTGATGGGGATGTTCGCCGCCAAGGACGTGGACTTCGGCGAGATCGAGGGCGAGCCCTTCGCCGACGCCGCCCCCGAGGGGCGGGGCTATGCCGTCTCCGGCGGGGTCGCCGGGGCCATCGCCAACGGGGTGCACAAACTCTACCCCGAGGTGGAGGTCAAGATGGACCGGGCCGAGGGCCTGGCCAACTGCAAAAAGATGCTGGCCATCGCCAAGGCAGGCAAGCGCGAGGGCTACCTGATGGAGGGGATGGCCTGTGTCGGCGGCTGTGTCGCCGGCCCCGGCACCCTGCAGCCCATCAACAAGGCCACCGCCGCCGTCAACAAGTTCAAGGCCGAGTCCCCCATCGACCTCTTTGAAGGGGAAGGGGAAGAGGACCAGTAGACCCCATCCGGGCAAACGCCCGCCAGCAAGATAGGACCCACTAGAGAGCCGGTTTCCGGGCAGCGCCCGGACCGGCTCTCTTTTTTGCGCCCCTTTCCCCTTTCTCTTTTGCTTCTCCCCTCTCCCTCGCCCCTGTCCTTCGCCCCCGTTCCCAAGCGCCCCAAACCCGCCCTTCCCGGCCCCCTCCTCGCCCTGCCAAGCCGGCAACCCCCGCCTGCCGCCGGTATTTTTGGCAGGGCCGGCGCTCCCCTCTCCCGCCCCTTCTGCGCCCGGCACACCCTCCCCTCGCCGTCCCTCTCCAGGGGTGCAGCGCCGCCCTCTCCCCTCAAATCCCTCCTCCTTCTCGCTCCCTGGCCGGGGCGAAGAAGTCTCCCCTCCCCGCCGCCCTCCCGCCAAGGGAAGCGCCGCCGTCCTCTTCCCTCAAGCCGCCGACCTCTCTCACCCGCCGTCCTCCCCCACCCTCCCAAAGCGGCAAACCGCCCGTCTTTTCCGTCAAATCGCGCAAGAATAACTGTAATGTTTGTCTATTTCTTAGGGCAATTGTCCTTCCCCCGGAGGGGGGGAAGCGCCTATACTTGGGGTAAACAGGAGGGGAAACCCCTCCACAACAGTGACAGGAGGAAGGTTCTATGGACAAGCGGAAAGTCATTCTCGACGTGGACACCGGCGCGGACGACGCGGTGGCCATCATGCTGGCCCTGTTGGCACCCGAGCTGGAGGTCATCGGCATCTGCTCGGTCAACGGCAACCGGGAGGTCCGCCTCACCACCGACAACACCCTGCGGGTGCTCGACCTGCTGGGCCGGGGCGAGGTGCCGGTCTACCGGGGCTGCGAGTACCCCATGGTCTCCACCCTCAAACCGGGGCGGAAGCCCAACATCCCCTGGCGGGAGGGGATGATGACCGGCGTCGAGGCCCTGGTGCACGGCGACCACCTGGAGATCCCCGAGACCGACCTCAAGGAGCAGGAGGAGTGCGCGGTCAGCTATCTGGTGCACGCCCTGAAAAACACCGAGGAGAAGATCACCCTCATCCCCGTCGGCCCCCTGACCAACATCGGCATGGCCCTGCGGGTGGCGCCGGAGATCGCCGAGAACATCGAGGAGATCATGATCATGGGCGGGGGCTTCCTCACCAACAACTCCTCCGCCGTGTCCGAGTACAACGTCTGGGTCGACCCCGAGGCGGCCGAGATCGTGATGCAGTCGGGCTGCAAGATCACCTGGGTGCCCCTGGACGCCACCCACGAGTGCTACCTCACCACCGAGGACGCCGCCGAGATCCGCAAGCTGGGCACCAAGACCGCCGACGCGGTGGCCGCCATCATCGAAAAGCGCACCAGGGGCTACTCCAACGACGTGGACATGAAGGAGTACTCCGGCGCGCCGGTGCACGATGCCCTGGCCGTCTGCGCCCTGCTGGACCCCACCGTCCTCACCGAGGTGGAGGAGGTCAATTGCCACGTGGACATCGCCGCCGGGTACGCCGACGGTCAGACCTGCCTGGACCGGCGGATGCGCACCAACAAGGAGGCGCCCAACTGCCGCTTCGCCATGCACGCCGACCGGGAGAAGTTCCGCTCCATGGTCATCGACATCTTAAAGCTGGCCGACCGCTAGACGCCGGGCCGAACGAGATAAAGGAGGAGACAACACCATGCCCAGAAAAGTGATTTTAGATGTGGACACCGGCACCGACGACGCCGTCGCCATCATCACCGCCCTGCTGGCCCCCGAGCTGGAGGTCATCGGCATCTGCTCGGTCAACGGCAACAGAGAGGTCAAACTCACCACCGACAACACCCTGCGGGTCAAGGCCCTCATGGGCTCCGACGTGCCGGTCTACCGGGGCTGCGAGTACCCCATGGTGGCCACCCTCACCCCCGGCCGCAAGCCCGGCATCCCCCACCGGGAAGGGGAGATGACCGGGGTGCGCTCCCTGGTCCACGGCGACCACCTGCCCCTGCCCGAGACCGACTTGAAGGAGGAGCCGGAGCCCGCCGTCACCTGGCTCATCGACACCCTGCTGCACGCCGAGGAGAAGATCACCCTCATCCCCGTCGGCCCCCTGACCAACATCGGCATGGCCATCCGCGCCGACCCCCGCATCGTCGAGCACATCGAGGAGATCATGATCATGGGCGGCGGCTACCTGGTCAACAACACCACCCCCATGGCCGAGTACAACGTCTGGGTCGACCCCGAATCGCTGGAGGTGGTGCTCCAGTCCGGCTGCAAGGTGACCCTGGTCCCCCTGGACGCCACCCACGAGTGCTACCTCACGGTGGAGGACGCCGCCGACCTGCGCGCCCTGGGCAACAAAGCAGCCGACGCGGTGGCCACCCTCATCGAACAGCGGACCAAGGGCTACTCGATGGACGCCGACATGAAGGCCTACCAGGGCGCCCCCATCCACGATGCCCTGGCCGTCTGCGCCCTGCTGGACCCCACTGTCCTCACCGACGTCCGCCCGGTCTGCTGCCACGTGGACATCTCCGGCGGGTACGCCGACGGCCAGACCTGCCTGGACCTGCGGGCCCGCATCGACAAGGAGGAGCCCAACTGCTTCTTCGCCTTCCACGCCGACCGGGACAAATTCGCCGCCATGCTCAAAAACATCCTGGCAAGGGGCTGACCCCCTTCCCATCCCCCTTTCAAAATGCGAGAGATCCGGGAACGCCGAAGGCGTTCCCGGATCTCTTTTCTTCTGCGGCCCCGTCTCCCCACCTGGGGACAGGCGGCTCGGTTCTCTCCCTCCAGCGCCGCGTTTACAGCCCTTCCAAAACGTGGTAGAATTGTAAAAAGCCTACCCCGTCCCCGCACCAGGAAGGAGTTCCAATGAAAGACAAATCGACACGGCTGTGCAGCCTCGCCCTCGCCCTGGTCCTCAGCCTCTCGCCCATGGGGACCGTTTCCACCTGGGCCCAGGGCGAGACCTCCGGGGAGATGACCCTGCTGGACATCAGCCGGGGCCCCGTCTCCATCGACACCGACCACATCAGTGGCTACAGCGAAGACGGTGCCCTCATCACCCAGACAAACCCCAACGGCTACCACGTCGTGAGCCGGTGGCAGTCCCACACCGACAACAAAATCACCGTGGAGGCCGGGGTGCACACCACCCTGGTGGCCGACAACCTCTCCATCCACATCACCGACACCGACAGCGAACACCCCTCCCCCCTGTTTGTCCGCCCCGGGGCGTCGCTCACCCTGATTTTGGAGGGGGAAAATGAATTTTGGGGAGCCGCTTACAACGCCGCCATCGGGGTGCCCCAGGCAGCCGACGGCACCATGGCCGAGCTGGTCATCCAGGGCACCGGCTCCGCCCTCTGCCGGACCGGCAAGCGGGGGGCCGGCATTGGCGGCGGGCAGCGCTGCGGCTACACCGAAGGGGCCGGCGTCATCACCATCAACAGCGGCACCATTCAGGCGACCGGCGGAGACTATGGCGGTGGCATCGGCAACGCGGAGTACACCGGCCCCCGCCCCTGCCAGATCACCATCAACGGCGGCAACGTCACCGCCGTCTCCAGCAGTCAGTCCAGCGGCATTGGCGGCGGACGCCCCAAATGGGGGGCCGCGGCGGCGGACATCACCATCAATGGGGGCATCGTTCACGCCCAAAGCCCGGACACGGCCATCCGCGGCAGCTCCCTGCAAATGGGCGGCGGCAACGTCGTCGCCATCTCCTCGAGCGGCGTGGGGAATTGGCAATCCCTCTCCCCCGCCCCCACCGGTGCCGGGGGCGGGTCGGTCCGCCTCGCCTCGGTGCAGCTCGACCCCCTGGATGCCGGCAAGGAGCTGCGCATCACCTGCGGGGGCCGCAGCTATACGGCCCGCAGCGATCAAAGCGGCCGGGTAAACGCCATCCTCTTCGACGGGGAGGGGGACGAGGTGGAGATCGCCAGCCCGTCGGGCAACACCTATTCCGTTGACCTCACCGCTCTCATCTCCCCCAGCGAAATCGTCCAAACACCCTACCAATACCCCCTCCTCACCGTCACCCCCGACGCGGGGCAGCGCTTTTCATACGGGGATGAAATCGTCCCCTCCTTCACCGTCTACCAGGCGGATGGCACCCCTCTCGACCAAGGCGGATCCCTCTTTTCCGGCAACCTGAGCTGCGAGCGTCCCCTTTCCTACCCGCCGGTCAGCGTCTCCATCACCGCCGGGGACCTGCGCCTCGTCTCCCCTTCCCACTGCTTCACTGTCGCCCAGGGAGAAACGCTGCAGATCGACCGGCGGCGCATCCAGGTCACGGCCTCAGACCTGCAGGTCTACGAGGGCCAGTATAACTGCTACAACTACCCCTTTTCCTTTCAGCTCACAGGGGGCAGTCTGGCCCCCGGGGACAAGCTGGAAACCGCCTTTTCTGCCCGGGCCGCGCTGTATGAGGGGCAGAGCGCCTATCCCCAAGGGACCCATCCAAACATACCCCTCTCCTTTTCCAGCGGCTGGTACGACGTCTCCCTCGCGGGGGCGGGTCCCACCCTCACCGTCTTGAAAAACGAATGCCTCTTTGTGCCGGGGGACACCCTCTCCTTCGGCGCCGACGCCGACGGCAATTCCCTGCGCTGGACGGTGGCCGGCGTCGACGACGGCGCCGCCTATCTCTGCTCAGAGAGGGTCTACGAAGACCTCCCCTTCGCGCAGGCGCAGGACTGCCGCCGACGCGTATATCAGTACATTGCAGACCAATTCCCCAGCCTGTACGATCCGAGCTTTATCTTTCAGTGGGATATTTTGAGCAGCGAGATCGCAACAGTCCTCTTTCCCGCCGGACTGCCGCAGGCCAAAGCCACCGACGCCCAGGGCAATCCCGCCCGCTACTGGATGTTCTGTGAGGGTACACCCCCCTACGCCGACCTCGCCTGTTATGTGGACGAGAGCGGGGTGCTGCAAACGGCCGCCAGCGACCAGCAGACCGCCGGCGTCCGGCTCTTTCTGGCCATCGATCTCACCACCCACACCGTCCCCCTCCTCTCCCCGGCAGCGGGGCTCACCCCCTCCACCACCTACGGCGACATTGCCGCGGGCGCCCCGGTGGCGCAGGTGACCGACGGGGCGGTGATGGGCGACCACCAAACCAAGGCCTACACCCTCTCAGACCGGTCCACCCAGGCCGAGCGCTTCACCCTGCAAAGCGACGGCTCGATCGTCGCCAACGAGCGGCTCCCCGCAGGCAGCTACACCCTGTATGTGGAGGCGGAGGACGAGGGGACCGGCTACCGCTCCGAAGGGCGGCTGACCTTCACCGTCAACCCCAAACCGCTGACCATCACCCCCGCGCCCGACATCGCCATCCCCGCCGGGCAGCCGCTGCCAACCATCCCCTACACCTGTGAGGCGGGCGGGCTGCTGCCCGGCGACGCCCTCACCGGTCAGCTCGCCGTCAGCGGGGAGCTGACCCCGGGAGCCCACCCCATCGCCCTGGGCACCCTCAGCGCCGGGCCCAACTATCGCCTGGTGCTGGCGGGGGAGGCGCAGCTCACCGTCCTCGCCCCCCCAGAGGAGTCGCCGGAGGAGGAGACCCCTCCCGAACTCCCGCCAGGGCCCACCCCCGAACCCCTGCCTCCGGCAACGGGAAGCCCCGCCGAAGCGGGCCTCTGGGCGCCGGTCGCCCTGCTGGCCGCAGCGGTGGGCGTCTCTGTCAAAACCCGCCGCAAAACCCGCTAGCCCGTCAAAAGGGGCGCGCCGTCAGCTGTTTTCAGCCTGACAGCGCGCCCCTTTTTTTCGCCCGTATCGAACGTTGTCCGGGCCCTGCGCCCGTCCCCCTCTAAAAGGACAATTCGCTCTCCCGCCGTCCGATCTCCCCCGTCGAGGAGACCGACCAGTAGACAAACAGCTCCAGCGCCCCGCCGGTGGCGGCCAGCTTGTAGGGCTGCCTGGCAAAGAGGTAGTAGGCGGTGTTCTTGCGCAGGGGGAGGATGCGGTCGGGGAGGAGCAGCAGCCCCTCTCCCCCAACCACCAGGGCCATCTCGTCGGCCCCGTCGTTTTGGCAAAAGCCCCCCGCAAAGGCCGCCTCCGGCCCCACCAGCGCCCGGGCCGAGGTGAGGCCGGGGCTCTCGCAGGTCAGGGTGAGCTGGCAGCCCGGGCCCCAGCCGTCCCAGTCCGGCCCCCGGCCCGCCGGCAGCACCCGGTAGCCCCCCTCCTCGCGGTAGGGGACATCCGGTTTCCACTCCCCCCGGCTCTGGCCCAGCTGGCCGGGGTATCGCTCGCTGTCGGTGCCATTGAGTCCCACGCAGAGTTCCAGCCCCTCCCCGCCGGTGCAGAGCAGTCGGTGGGGCTGTCCCTCCCGGTGGAAAAGACAGTCCCCCGCCGCCACCGGGTGGCTGCTCCCGTCCGGGTAGGAGGCGACCCCCTCCCCCGCGCTCAGGTACTCGATCTCGGCCCGGCGCTCGTGAAAGACATAGCCGGGCAGCTCGGGGGAGCAGACCCCCGGCTCCTGCAGGGCCCGCACCAGGGACATCCGCTCCTCGTCAAAGATCACCTTGCCCAGGTTGCCCGGGTCCACCGGGCAGCCCGAAAAGCTGGGGGCCGCCGCCCACCGGCAGCCGGGCAGGTACTCCCCCCTCACCAGATCCCATCCCCGTTCGCTGTCTACCACCTTGTACAACTGCAACCCTTCCCTTCTCCGCGCGTCTCTGCGGCCGCGCCTCTGGGCCCATTGTACCACCCCCGGCGGCGGGGTTCAACGCCGACCGCGCAGGCGGCAAAAGGAGGGGAAGCGCAGGGCGGTTTCCCGCTGCGCTTCCCCCCCGCTGGGGAGCCGATCCGTCAGCCGTTTTTGAGGATTTCTTTGAGGGTGGCGGCAAACTTCTCCCGGTCGGCGTGGAAGGCGAAGAGGCAGTTGGCCCCCTCCTTTTCCAGCCGGGCCCGCAGGTCCAAACAGGTCTGCCCGTCGGCGTACCCGCCGGCGATGTCCACGTGGCAGCAGACCGGCCGCAGGTCGGTGAGGATGCTGGGGTCGATGGCCGCGCAGACGGCCAGGGCGTCGTGGACGGGGACCCCGGGGTATCCCTTCATGGCCGGGTCGTCCCGGTAGTCCCGCAGCCACTCGTCCACCAGAAAGGCCACCGCCTCCGCCCCCGGTCCGCCAAAGCCGCGGATCTCGTCGGCGTCCGCCTGGGTGAGGTAGCACTCCATGGTGGCGTCCAGGGGCACCACCGTCACCTTGCAGCCCGACTGCAGCACCACCTCCAGCGCCTCGGGGTCGACCCAGACGTTGTACTCGGTCATGGGGGTGGTGTTTTGGACCCGGTGCCCGCCCCCCATGAGGACGACCTCCTCGATGTGCTCAGCAATGCGGGGGGCCGCCCGCAGGGCCACCGCCAGGTTGGTCAGGGGGCCGACGGGGATGAGGGTGATCTTCTCCTCGGCGCGCAGTAGGGTGTCCACCAGCCAGGTGACGGCGGGCTCCGGCTCCTCTGTCAGGTCGGTGGCGGGGAAGGGGAGGTGGTCCCCCTGGATGCGGGAGCCGGTGGGGCGGATCTGCCCCTCCCGGCGGGGGATGCCCGGCCTCCGCCCGGGGGCGAGGGTGGCCACCAGGGGGTACTCGCAGCCCCGGTAGACCGGCACGTCGGCCCCCATCAACGCCTTGACCCGCAGGGTGTTGTCGGTGGTGAGGGCCACCTCCCGGTTGCCGTTGACCGAGCAGATGCCCACGACCTCCAGCTCGGGGGCCAGCAGGGCGGCGATGATGGCGACGGCGTCATCCGGCCCGGTGTCCACATCCAATATCACTTTCTTGGGCAAACGATCGCCTCATTTCACAAAAATCGCCGTTAGGCCTTGACCTTGTTTCTCATCTCATTAAGGGTGTCCTGGTCCATGCCGTAGGCAGTCGACACCTTGATCTCACCGCTGGTGACCTTGCTCTCGCACTCCTTGACGTAGTCCTGCACATCCTGCGGGGTGTTTTGTTTGTAGTAGTCGTTCTCCACCAGGACCACCACCCCTTCGGGGATGCCCCAGGTCTCGTTGGTGCCGTAGAAGTCGGCGCTGCCGTCGCAGGTCTTTTCAATGATGTCGTAAAGGGTGATGTCATTGCGCTTCATCATCGAGGTGAGGATGACGTCGGCCACCTCGGGCTTGGAGTCGATGAAGAAGTTCCGCTGGTCGGCGTCCACGCCGATGGTCCAGGTGCCCAGGTTGTCGGCCGCGGCCTCAAAGACACCCAGCCCGGCGCCGGCGGCCACCTGGTGGATGACGTCGGCCTTGTTCTGCTGGATCTGCAGCAGGGCCAGCTCCTTGGCCTTGGCGGTGTTCACAAAGTCGCCGATGTAGGAGAAGGCCACCTTGCCGCTGGGATCGGCGTGCTGGGCGCCCTCGATGTAGCCCACCAGGAAGTCGTTGATGACCGGGGACTCCCGCCCCGCCACATAGCCGATGGTGCCGGTCTTGGAGATTTTGGCCGCCAGGGCCCCGGCCAGGAAATCGCCCTCGTTCTGGGCATAGGTCAGGCAGAAGACGTTGGGGTGGCCCGCCTCCTTGGTGGGGTCGATGTCAAAGCCCACAAACTTCACGTCCGGGTAGTCCTCGGCGTAGCGCTGCACCACCTCCAGCAGCTCGCCGCTGTAAAAGAACACCAGGTCGAAGTTCTCGGCTGCGTCCAGCATGGAGGGCTCCATCTTCGACTTGTCGGTGCCGTACTCGATGGTCTTGACCTCCAGCCCAAAGTCCTTGCCGGCCTTGACCAGACCCTCGTTGGCAATGTCGGAGAAGGACTTGTCCCCCAACATGTCGGTGACGTAGCAGACGCTGGCGATCTTCTTCTCCCCGCCGCTGCTGCTCTCGCCGCCCTTGGCGTCCCCCTCGCCCTTTCCACAGCCGGTCAAAACGGCGGACAGCGCCAGCAGGGCAGCCAGTCCAGATGCGATATACTTTCTCACAGGAAAGCCTCCTTTTTTCCCGCGCCGCCCCGGTGGGACGGCTGCGGCTCTTGCTGCTTCCTAAGATAGCCGCCGCCTTCCCCCCTGTCAATAACCCTTCATTTATTTCTACCAAATGGCCACAGGCAGATTTGTTTATTTGTACAAAACTCCTCCCTCCACCTCCCCACCTTCCAAACCGGTTGTGCGCTCCCCACAAAGTGCACCGGTCATTTTTTCCCTCTCTCCAGGCGGCTTTCCCCTCACCTCAAATGGTGCACAAAAAAATTGTTTTTCCCTTGTGCACCATTTCACAACACCTATTTTTTTCTTCTTTTCAATAGATGTTTTTACTATACTTTTCTCCGCACAACGGGCAACTTGTCCAATTTTTCATTTTCTCCTGATCGACGCCTTCCTTCCCCTTTTCACAAAACACCCCACGCTCTCTTTATAACCCCCCTCTCCCAACAATTTTGACATCTTCCTCCACCCAAAACGAGAGAGGGCCGGGCGAAATCCGCCCGGCCCTCTCTCGTTGATGGCATGCCCGCCCTCATTCCAATGCCCCCCGCCGGGGGCGTCCCATTGCGCTCGCCCCCCCTGCACAAAAGGGCGCAAAGTCACAAAAAACCGCTCCCCGCGTAACCACCATGGGGAACGGCCTCCCGGATCCGCCGGTTTGCCGGCGACAGTGGGTGTCATGCGTCCGCCAAACGCCGCCGCCCACCGGGAGGCGACGCCTATATGACGCCCGTTCGGGTCCGGCACAGACCGCCCATTTCACCGGCGGTTTTGTTTTTTTTGCCCTCTTCTCCGCCCATCACCCCAGAGCGGGGTCGTAGTGGGCGCGCTCGCCGCCGATGTACCGGGGCCGGGTGCGGGCGCAGACCAGATTGGCCTGGCCGATGGCCCGCAGGCTCAGGCGCACCGGCACCGCCACCGGCTGCAGGTGCATCCCGATGAGGGTGTCGCCGATGTCCATCCCCGCCTGGGCCCGTACCCGCTCCACCGCCACCGGGCGGGAAAACTCCCGGTAGGCCGCGGTGGCAAAGGCGCCCCCCGCCTTGGGCTGGGGGACGGCGTTGACCACCTCCAGCCGGTGGGCACGGGCGGCCTCCTCCTCTACGATGAGGGCGCGGTTGAGGTGCTCGCAGCACTGGGCCGCCAGATAGACCCCCTGTTTGGAGAGCACCGGGAAGATGCCCTCAAAAAGGGCGTCGGCCACCTGGGTGCTGGAAAAGGAGCCGATGGCGTGCCCGGTCACCTCGCTGGAGGAGCAGCCCACCACCAGCAGATCCCCGGGGCGGAGGGCCGCCACCTCGCAGAGTTCCCGCGCCGCCCGGCGCGCCTGTTCGGTCAGCTCTGTCAAATCCCATTCCAAAGCCGCCGCCCCCCTATCCCTCGTAGTCCATCCGCTCGGGGGTCCAGCCCTCGAGCACCTGGCAGATGGTGCGGGCGTAGGCCTTGGCCTGGTTCAGGTCGTGGTCCAGGTAGTTGCCGCACTCGGGCTTGCTGACGCCGGGGATCTGGCCCACGAATTCCGAGATGAAGAGGAAGGTCTCCCGCAGCAGATCCAGCACCTGCTGGCGGCTCATGCTGTCACGGGCGATGAAGTAAAAGCCGGTGCGGCAGCCCATGGGCCCCACATAGACGACCTCGTCGGAGTGGTCGCTGTTGCGCACGTAGGTGGCAAAGAGGTGTTCAAAGGTGTGCAGCCCCGCGTTTTGCAGGTAGATGCCGCCGTTGGGGGTGCACATGCGGATGTCGTAGGTGACGCAGTCCCCGTCGACGCGGGACAGGTACAGCCCCTTTTGCAGCTTGGTGTGGTCGACCTGAAAGCTCTTGATGGTCTTCATCGGTTCTCTCATGTGAACTCCCCCTTTTGTTCTCGTCTGTTTTTACTTACAAAATCAAAGTCATTATACCACAAATCGTCCTCTTTCGCAATTTGCCTTCCGCTGTTCCCCTCTCTCCGCCGCGCCGAAATTGCCCGGCCGGTGCGCGCCGCGCCCTAGGCGGGCAATCGCTTTCCAGGCGGGCGAGGGGGGGAGGGCCGTCGCCTGCCCCCCCTCGCCCAGGCAAACCAGCACACCTCGCAGAGCCGCCATCCACCGCCTGTCCACCCGGTATCCCGCGCCGGTCGGGCGATCCGGCATCCCCCGTAGAAATACCCATTCTCCGTCCGCTCCCCCGGAACCCCGTATCACCCGGGCAATCTGGTGCATCCCGCAGAAGTGGCCATCCCACCACCTGTCCACCCGGAACCCTGCACCGCCCGGACAATCTGGCGCACCGCACAGAAGCAGCCATCCCCCATTCGTCCATCCGATCCTCCGCGCCGCCCGCATAGACCGCCATTGTGCCGCCGGACAGGGTGCAGCGGCACAACAGAAGCGCCCCGTCGCCATCCCCCCACCGCGCGGCAGGGCCTCCGCTGGGCTGGACGGCCTGCCAGGGCAAAACTTCAGCTCTCCCCTGCATCCAGAGGAACCCCTTCCCCCTTTTTCTCCCTCGGCAAGACCCTTGTAAAGAGGGGGCCCCTGCAGCACAGGGGACGAACGCCGCCCCCCGCCGCTGTGACGCGCAGGGGGGGCGGCGTATATACTGTGGTAAACAATCGAGGTGATTGCATGGACGCGATATTGAAAGTGGACCGAGTGTCCCAGACCTATCAGGCGCACAACGGCGAAGTGACTGCCATTGAAAATGTCAGCTTTCAGGTAAAAGAGGGCGAATTTATCAGCATTGTCGGCCCCAGCGGCTGCGGCAAATCGACCCTCCTCTCCATCATAGCGGGGCTGGACCAGCCCACCCACGGCACCGTCTGCATCGAGGGCGAGCCGGTCAGCGGCATCAGCGGGCAGATCGGCTATATGCTGCAAAAGGACAATCTGCTGGACTGGCGCACCATCTGGCGAAACGCCACCCTGGGGCTGGAGATCCGGGGGATGCTCAACGAGAAGAGCCGGGAGCGGACCATGAAGCTCCTAAAGACCTACGAGCTCTACGAATTCCGAAACAAGTACCCCTCGCAGCTCTCGGGAGGGATGCGCCAGCGGGCGGCCCTGATCCGCACCCTGGCGGTCAACCCCCAGATTCTGCTGCTGGACGAGGCCTTCTCGGCCCTGGACTACCAGACCCGGCTCACGGTGACCGACGACATCTACCGCATCCTCAAAAAGGAGGGCAAAACCACCCTGATGGTGACCCACGACATCCCCGAGGCCATCAGCATGTCCGACCGGATCATCGTCCTCTCGGCCCGGCCCTCGGTGGTCAAGGCGGTGCACCAGGTGGAGTTCGACCAGCCCGGCCTGCCCCCCCTGCAGCGGCGCAACAACCCGCAGTTCAGCCACTACTTCAACCTGATTTGGAAGGAGTTGAACCAATGATGACAACCACTGCGGCCATCTCCAAAGAGCGGGCCGTCTATCTCAAAAAAATTCGGCGCCGGAAGGTGAACATCCGGCTCTGCCAGGTGCTCATCCTGGTTTTTCTTTTGGCCCTGTGGGAGGTGTTGGCCCGCGTCGGCGTCATCGACGCCTTCGTCATGAGCCAGCCGTCCCGCATCGTCAAGACGCTGATGAATGCGTCCAACAACAACCTGGCCCTACATATCGGCGTCACCTGTTACGAGACGCTGATCGGCTTTTTGCTGGGCACCGGGCTGGGAGTGGGGCTGGCGGTCCTGCTCTGGTGGTCCCCCTTTCTCTCCAAAGTCTCCGAGCCCTACCTGGTGGTGCTCAACTCCCTGCCCAAAATCGCCCTGGGCCCGGTCATCATCATCTGGGTGGGGGCGGGCACCCAGGCCATCATCGTCATGGCCCTGGCCATCTCCCTCATCGTCACGGTGATGGAGATGCTGAACGGCTTCCTCAACACCGACAAGGAGACCATCAAGATGGTGCGCACCTTCGGCGCCACCCGCTGGCAACTCTTCTCCAAGGTGGTCTTTCCCTCCAACCTGCACACCCTTTTCAACTCCCTCAAGGTCAACATCGGCCTCTCGCTGGTGGGGGTCATCGCCGGCGAGTTCTTGGTCTCCAAAGCCGGGCTGGGCTACCTGATCGTCTACGGCGGCCAGGTCTTTCAGATGGATTTGGTGATGACCGGCGTCTTTATCCTGGCAGTGGTGGCGGCCCTGCTCTACCAGTGCGTCGTCCTGCTGGAAAAGTGGGTCGACCGGCGGCTCCAACACACCGCCTAAAGGGGCGGTGCAAGCCCCTCCATCCACCAAACAAACAGCGGCGGGCAGATTTCCTCCAACAAAGGACCTGCCCGCCGCTGCTCTCTTTTCCTTTCACCGGTCGGGGCATCGCCCACGCCCCGTCAACGCCACGCCCCCCAATGGGGCGCCGCCCCACTTCTCGATAAAGAGCAGAGGAAAGGGCCCGACCGTGCCCAACTGCAAAACGCGCCCCCAGGCCGTCCCCCCAAAGCACAAATCAGACAGAGGCCCCTTCAAGGTGCGATACAAGCCGTCCCCCCTAGCGGGGTCAGAGGCCCCTCCCCACAAACGACGAAAAAGGGGCGGACAGCCCAAAAGGGGACGCCGGTTGGCGTCCCCTTTCCTCTTTGGCCCGCGACGGCGCGGGGCAAACAAGGGCCCTCATCGCAGGCCCAACAACTAAAAGGAGAACTCCGCTCCCCAGTCAAAGTCGCCGCTCTCCTCCACGCTGGCCGGCCAGTGGGCGCACCAGCCGGGCACACTCGGGGCCGCCACCCGGTCGAGGCTGGGCAGATAGGGCTTGATGTCGAGCACCGGGCTGCCGTCCTCGGCGTCCAGGTAGTCCAGGACGAGGACGCCCCTCTCCCGGTCTATCCCCAACACCCCCGCGCAGGAGAGGGCGATGGGGTTGGGCCGCCGGGGGGAGCGGGTGGCGAAGGTGCCCAGCAGGGCCGGTCCGCGCCGGTAGGGGGCCTCCTCGGTGCGGCTGGCGCGGGAACGCGCGTCCTCGCAGCCGGAAAACCACCAGAGGATCTGCAGGTGGGAAAAGCCCTCCAGCCCGGCGAGAGCAGGGCGATAGGGCGGCGCCACCTCCAGGCGAAAGGCGCCGCCCTCGGCGCGGACAACGCCGATGGGCGACAGGGTCAGATGGGTTGCATTTTGCACGGTCATTTCCTCCCGATTCGTTTTTGAGCAGCGCCGCTACTGCCAGTATAGCGAAGTGTGGGAACACTACAACCCCTTTTCAAAAAAACGCCCCTTTCCCTTTGCCCCGCGGCGTGCCAAAAGACGGCGGGCGAGACAGCCGCCCGCCAAGGGCCGATCTCCCCGCCTGCCGACCGCCAAGGGCCGCATCTCCCCCTCACCCAAACGGCGCCCCTTCCACAGCCGGGAAGGGGCGCCGTTTTTTCTCTCTAGCGCAGCCGCCGCCTGCCCAGGTAGCGGCAGACCCGGCTGCGATAGCGGGTGTAGGCCGGGCCAAAGGCGGTGGGGAGAAAGGCCTCCTCCTGCAAGATCTGCAGGTGCAGGAGCACCGCCGCCAGGCAGGAGAGGGCGAGGAGGAGGGGGTTCCAAAAGGCCAGCAGCAGCCCCAGATAGGTCAGGTCAAAACCGAGAAAGGCCGGGTTGCGGCTAAAGCGGTAGATGCCGGCGGTGACCAACTCGGTCTTCCCCTCCCGGGGGATGCCCGCCCGCCAGCTGTCGCGCATGGTGTAGACCGAGGCGGCAAACACCCCGACCCCTGCGGCCGCCAGCCCCAACCCCAGCCAGCGCAGCCAGGAGGGGGCGCTGTTCCAGTCGGCCAGGGCGCAGGCCGTCTCGGCCAGGGCCACGGCGTAGGTGCTCCCCTTCAGCAGCAACTCGGTCCAGAAAAGCCGCCCCCTCTTGTTTCCCCGGGCCATCTGGTCGGTGCGGATCCCCCGCCTGCGCTGGGCCAGCATCTTGCCCAGGTAGATGCCGTAAAAGGCCGCCAAGATCGCCAGGGCGGCAATTTGAATGGCCATCCCTTCTCCCCCTCTCTCCCGCCCCCCGCAAAGGGGCGACCAGCAAAACGCCGGTATTGCCCAACCTTCGCTTCCCCTCCCCCCGCGCCGGGGGCGATTTGCGGCGAAGGGCGCCACGGTATCAACACTCGCACTTCCACCCACATACCCGTGTGGGGTGCGACCATAAGCACGAGTTGCCCTTTTGCGAAGACGAAAAATTTCAATCCACGCACCCGTGTGGGATGCGCCGCCCCAAACCAGTTGCGCCGGGCCAAGCGCGGCAAAATTCGATCCGCACCCCCGCGTGGAGCGAGACTATGGTCTCGGTCAGTTTTTCTTTGTCCACTGTCATTTCAATCCACTCGCTCCGCGCGGGGGCGACGCCTCTCTCCACCATCGCGCCCTTGCTCCCGAAATTTCGATCCGCACCCCCGCGCAGGCAATCGCCGAAGGCCCAAGACCCACACTCCGGCATCATGCTATTTCGATTTGCCCCTCCCACGGGAGGAGACAGCGCCGGGCGATGGGCGCACCGGCAGTTTGGGTATTTTAACCTATCCCCCCGCGGGAGATTGGAACAGCGAAAAGACTTCCACCGCCGGCAAAAAGCCCTCCTCCCCCGGCTGGGCGCGAACCGCCCCCACACACCGCCGGACCCGGCCGCATTCCAGCTGTTTTGCCCGCCCATCCCGCGGGAGGGGTGAGACCATGGATGCGCAAATTGCCTCCACAGCCCACCGCTCTTTCGACCCACCTATCCCGGGAAGGAGAGAGCCTCTCTTCCCGGTCATCGGTTTCGCCGGAGTGCCATTTCGACCCACCCGCCCCGTGCAGGGGGACGACCCGCCACCCGCCCGCCGGGCGGCAACCGCGGACATTTCGCTCCGCGCCCCCCCTGAGGGGCGACCCGCCTACCCCCTCTTCTCCTGGGGCTTGCGGCGCAGCTTGAGGGTCACCCCCTGGCGGGCGGCCGCCCCCTCCAACAATCCCACCGCCAGCGCGGCCCGCTCCTTGAGGGGCTGCCGGGGCGATGTCTCCTCCCGCAGCCGCACCAGCGCCCGGCGGATCTCGCTGCACTCCAGCAGGTTGCAGGCCAGGCAGAAAAAGGTCTTGCGCCGGCCGTCGTTGTAGCCGGCCAACAGCTCGTCGAGGGCGTCCCGCCGCTCCTCCTGCTCGGCGCGAAAGGCGGCGGTGCCGATCTCCCGCACCCGCGCCAGATTTTCCCGCCGGTTGCGGTGGGTGATAAAGGAGTCAAAGGGCTCCGGCTGCGCGTACCGCCGGCAGGGGTACTCGTCGCAGAGGGAGCAGTAGGCCACCCCGCCGTGCTCCCCACTGCAGCGGGCAATGGCGCAGGGTTGGTTGCCCGGCCCCCCGCCACAGCCGGGACAGTGGCCGCCCAGCTGCATCGGGCAGAGGCCGCAGCACAGCCCGCAGAGGGAGAGGAGCAGGTCCTCTCTATCAAAATCCTTCACGGCGATCGCTCCTTTTTGGCGCCCCGACGGGCGGATGTCTGTACCAAAAAGGATACTCCCTTTTCCCCAAAAGGACAACCGATCGGTCGATTTTTCCGCCAAAAGGGGAACCCCGGGGCCCATTTTTACATAGACTGCGTCGTAACCCCGCTTCACAAATCCAACAGGAAAGGGAGATACATAGTATGCAGAAAAAAAGCTGGCAAACCCGCACCGCCCGCCTGGCCGCGGGCACCCTGGCGGCCGCCCTGGCGCTGGGCGCCTTCACCGGCTGCGGCGAGAAGAAGGGCGAGGGCGACAAGGCCCTGACCAAGGTCACCGTCAACGAGGTCACCCACTCGGTCTTCTACGCCCCCCAGTACGCCGCCATCAACCTGGGCTTCTTCGAGGAGGAGGGCATCGACATCGACCTGTCGGTCGGCCAGGGCACCGACAAGGTGATGACCGGCGTCCTCTCCGGCTCCATCGACGTCGGCTTCGGCGGGCCGGAAGCCGCCATCTACATCTACAACGAGGGCAAGGAAAATTACAGCCAGATCTTCGCCCAGCTGACCAAGCGGGACGGCTCCTTCCTGGTGGGCCGGGAGAAGGACGACAACTTCAGCTGGTCCAAACTCAAGGGCACCACGCTGCTGCCCGGCCGCAAGGGCGGCGTCCCCTACATGACCCTGGGCCATGTCCTGCGCCAGAACGGCCTCATCCCCGGCACCGACCTGACGCTGGACGACAGCATCCAGTTCTCGGCCATGGCCGGCGCCTTCACCGGCGGCAACGGCGACTATGTCGCCCTCTTCGAGCCCACCGCCTCCATGTTGGAGAAGGAGGGCCGCGGCTACATCGTGGCCTCCATCGGCGAGGAGAGCGGCGAGATCCCCTACACCGCCTACTTTGCCAGCAAGGACTTCATCGAGAAAAACCCCGACCTGGTGCAGCGGTTCACCAACGCCGTCTACAAAGGCCAGCAGTGGGTGCAGAGCCACAGCGCCAAAGAGGTGGCCGAGGCCATCGCCCCCTCCTTTGCCGACACCGACGTGGAGCTTTTGACCACCGTGGTGCAGCGCTACAAGGACATCGACGCCTGGTCCACCGACCCGGTGATGGAGCGGGAGTCCTTTGAGCGGCTGCAGGACGTGATGACCGAAGCGGGCGAACTCAAGCAGAAGGCCGACTACGACAACCTGGTCAACAACACCTTCGCCGAGGCCGCCAAGGCAAACGGCTGACCCCCTCCCCGCCTCTCCCAAGCGCCTTCGCCCCCTGTGGGCGGGGGCGCTTTTCAGTCCCCCGCCCGTCCGCCGCCCCCCGCGGCCCTGGGGGCAACCCCCGCCCGCCCCAGCACAAAGACCGGCCCCCAGAGAGGACCGGTCTTTGCCGATTGCGGGGAAAACACTCCCCTTATTTTCGCCCCATGAGGGCCAGGTTGGGGGCCAACATCACCCCGCAGGCCAGGGCGCAGAGGAGCAGTCCCCCCGCCGAGACCCGGGCCGAAAGCAGGGCCCAGATGCCCAGCACCAGCCCGGCGGCGCCCGCCAGGGCGGCCAGCAACCGGGTCAGCCGGCGCAGGGCCGACAACTGTATCCGCTTCAGGGGGATCCCCTCCTCTCTCCGCTGTATCCCGATGTCCTACTCCAGATTGAGCTTTCTGGAGAGGATGAAGTTGGAGCCCGCGTAGAAGCAGCCACCGAAAAAGACGTTGAGGCCGATGGAGAGGGCGAAGACCATCCGCAGGAAGCCGGCCATCTGCCCCAGGGGAACGTCGCCGAAGAAGTCCAGCCCGGTGAAGAGGCAGGCGACGAGCAGCGCCACGGTGGAGATGCTCTGGATCACCACGTTGAGGACCAGATAGGCCCCCACCGAGGTGAGGATCCGGTGGCCCCGCCCAAACTGCCCGATGGAGATGGAGAGGTAGCACATGAGGTTTGTCACCACCAGCGAGACCAGGACCGTGAAGAGGGTCCAGAGGAGGAGTTCGCTCATCCCCATCCCCAGTTCGCCCTTCATGGCCACATTGGCCGCCCGCAGCACGTCGGGCAGCTGGCTGATGATGCCGTGCCCGGCCCCCATCAGCAGCAGGGAGCCCACCGCCGCCAGACAGGTGCCCACGCTCCAGACGGTGGAGACCACCGTCTTCGCCAGCAGGTGGGTGCCGGCCTTGACCGGCAGGGTGAACATCAGGTAGCCCTCGTCGCAGATGAGGTTTTTGTAAAAGCGGGAGATCACCACAAAGAAGGAGAGGGCGAAGGCCGCCACCATCAGGGCCACATAGGCGAAGATGAGGACCCCCTGGGCGAATTTGAGCACCGGCAGCTTGCCCTGCAGCGTCAGCCCCAGGTTGACCACCCCGCCCATGAGCAGCAGCGCCCCGTACACCGGCAGCAACAGCCGCCCGGTGGCCTTGAACTCGTATTTGATCAGTTTCCCTAACATCTGAATTCCTCCCTGAACAGCTGGTCCACCGATATGCCCCAGCTCGCGCGGATGTCGTCCACCGAGGACTGCAGGACCATCTGGCCGTTTTTGATGAAGACCACCTCGTCGAGCACCTTTTCAATGTCCGAGATCAGGTGGGTGGAGATGAGGACGGTGGCGTTCTCGCTGTAGTTCGAGATGATGGTGTCGAGGATGTAGTCCCGGGCAGCGGGGTCCACCCCGCCGATGGGCTCATCCAGCAGGTAGAGCTCCGCCTCCCGGCTCATGACCAAAATCAGCTGCACCTTCTCCTTGGTGCCCTTGGACATGGTCTTGAGCTTGTCTTTGAGGTTGATGCCCAGGCGGGCCAGCATATCCCGCGCCTTGGCCTCGTTGAAGTCGGGGTAGAAGTCGGAGAACATCTCCAGAATGCCCTCCACCCGCATCCAGTCGTTGAGGTAGGTGCGCTCGGGCAGGTAGGAGACGATCCGCTTGCTCTCCACCCCCGGGCGGTGTCCCCCCACCAGCAGTTCCCCGGCGGTGGGGGTCAACAGCCCGCTGACCAGTTTGATAAAGGTGGTCTTGCCGCTGCCGTTGGGCCCCAAAAGCCCCACGATCTTCCCCCGGGGGATCTCCAGGGTCAGCCCGTTGAGGGCCAGCTTGTAGCTGTAGCGCTTTTGCAGCCCCTGACAGCTGATAATGGCGTCTCTGTTCATCTCACTCCATCTCCTTTTCCGCCCGCTCCAACAGGGCGATGACGTCCTGCCGGGAAAGGCCCATCTCACTCATCTTCTTCAAAAATATCTGCACCTGCTCGGCGGCCAACTGCTCTTTCATCTGTTCCAGCCTCTCTCTGTCGTCGGTGATGAACCGGCCTGCTGTGCGCTGGGCGTATACCAGACCCAGCCGCTCCAACTCCCCCAGGGCCTTTTGCATGGTGTTGGGGTTGACCGCCGCCTCGGCGGCCAGGTCCCGCACCGAGGGGAGCTTGCCCCCCGGCGGGTAGACGCCGGTCAGGATCTGCTGCTGTAAGGTCTCCACCAGCTGCAGGTAGATCGGCCGGTCACTCTCGATTTTCCACATATCCCCGCTCCTTTCCACCCATTGTACCATTGTACTAAGTCGTTAATACAATAATACACCCTTGTGGATCGTCTGTCAACCTCTGGGCAAAAATCATTTTTTGAAAAGGCGTCCATCCAACCTCCCTCCCATCCCGGCAGGCACTCCCCGCCGAAGCCTCCCCAGTGCCCCTTCGCCAGCACAGAGAGGACTGCAAGGTCGCGCTGATTGCCCCGCCGCGGCCCACCTTAAAGAAGGCGGAGATAGAAAGGACCGCCCGATCTGCGGCAACCTCTCAAGCGCCACAGAGAAAGGGGTGAACAGGTGTCTCCACAGGCGATATGCCGCCTCGGGAGGAAGGGCTGGGGGAAGCGACCGGCGCCGGACACCCCGCCAGCCCTTCCCGGCCTCTCGCGCACCCTGTACCGCAGCCAAGGGGGGGCCATCTTTTTTCTTTTTTACCCCACGCCTCCCTGCCGCCCACAGCCGGACTGCACGCTCCCCAAACGGCCGCGGCAACTTCGCGCATCGCCGCACCGTCCCCCGTCCTTCCCCGCAAACAGGTATAAAAAAGGACCCCGCCCATGGGGGCGGGGTCCTTTTAAAGGGCGGGTCTTACCGCCGCTCACCGCGCCGGCTCCTGGGGCGGGTGGGAGAGGTCCCAGTCGATGCCCTGGCCGTAGTGCTGCTGCAAAAAGGCGTTGGCCTTGGAGAAGTGGCGGCAGCCGAAAAATCCCCGGAAGGCCGAGAGGGGGCTGGGGTGGGGGGCCTGCAGGATCAGGTGCTGGGGCCCCTTGATGAGGGGCACCTTGGAGCGGGCGTCGGCCCCCCAGAGCAGAAAGACCATGGGCGCCTCCCTCTCCCCCAGCTTTTCGATCACCGCGTCGGTGAACTGCTGCCAGCCCAGGGCCCGGTGGGACCCCGCCTGCCCCCTGCGCACGGTGAGGCTGCTGTTCAAGAGGAAGACCCCCTGCTCTGCCCAGGGGCCCAGGTAACCGCTGGTCGAGGGGGGGATGTCCAGGTCGTTCCAGAGCTCCTGATAGATGTTTTGCAAAGACGGGGGCAGCGGCACGCCGGGGGGGACCGAGAAGCTCATCCCCATGGCCTGGCCCGGGCCATGATAGGGGTCCTGCCCCAGCAAGACCACCCGCACCCGCTGGTAGGGGGTCATCAAAAAGGCGCGAAAGACGCTCCCCTGCGGCGGGTAGACGGTGGCGGTGCGGTACTCCTGCCGCACCCGCCGCACAAGTTCTCCAAAATAGGGCTTGGCAAACTCCTCCTTCAACACCTGGCTCCAATCGCCCAACTTTTCGTACATCGGTGTCCCTCCCTCTCTCCCGGCCCCACGACCCGGGCCGGCTGCGCTTTTCTGACCCCTATCTTACCACAGGGGCGGCGGGGCTGTCCATTCCCCACCGCCGGCGATTGTTAAGAGAACCTTCATAAAAACGGCCGGGCCGCCGTTTGCCTTTTTGCAGAAAATGTCGTATACTAGTTGCCATGTGTAAACCCTGTATCGCGCACACAAGGAGGTACAGCAGATGGCAAAACCCATTCGCGGAGACGATCCGTTTAATATCTTGGACCTAGACGACATCCCCAAGCCGGGGCGGGACATCCCGGCCCGGCCCGCCCCTCGCCCCCACTCCCCCAACCTGTTGGAGGAGGACGAGGTCCTCTCCGGCGCCGGCAAGGGCGAGGAGAAAAAGAGCGCCGCCCCCCGCCGCGCAGCCGGCCAGGGGCCGAGGCGAGAGCAAAGGCAGGAAGCGGACAGAGATAGAAGGGAGGCGTCCACCATGGGCAAAAAGGAGCCGAAACGGAAAAAAAACGGCAAGAAAAAGATGAAGCTCTGGGTCAAGATCCTCATCCCCGTGCTGGTGGTACTGGGGATCGCAGGGGGCACCGCCGCCTACATCCTGATGGACATCGCCGGCAGCTACGACCCGGTGGAGCTCAACGAGGCCGAGCTGGGCTTTGACTCGGTGATCGACAAAAACGTCAAGAACATCGCCCTCTTCGGCATCGACAGCCGCAACGGCCTCCTGGACAAGGGCACCCGCTCCGACTCCATCATCATCCTCTCCATCGACAAAAACCACAACAAGGTCAAGCTCTCCTCCATCATGCGGGACGCCTATGTCAACATCCCCGGCCGGGGGATGGACAAGATCACCCACGCCTATGCCTTCGGCGGGGCCGAGCTGGCTGTTCGCACCCTCAATGAAAACTTCAACCTGGACATCACCGACTTCGCCACCGTGGACTTCGCCAACATGGCCGAGATCGTGGACGCCGTCGGCGGGGTGACCATCGACGTAAAGGACAACGAAGTCTCCTACATCAACGGTGGAGTAGATGAACAAGCTGAAATATCAGGAAAAACAGCTACTCATGTTAGCCATGGCGGCACCCAGACCCTCAACGGCATCCAGGCGGTCGCCTACTCCCGCATCCGCTATGTGGGCAACGGCGACTTCGAGCGGACCGAGCGGCAGCGCACCGTCCTGATGCAGCTGTTCAACAAAGCCCTGGCCATGAACCCCACCAAATACCCCCAGCTGGCCAAAGACCTGCTGGGCCTCACCAAGACCTCCCTCGACTTCGGCACCCTGATGGGCTACGCCCCCCTGGCCCTGCAAAAGCCCACCATGGTGACCACCCGCTTCCCCACCGATTCGGACTACAAGGGGGAGATGATCAACGGCACCTACTACATGACCTTTGACGACGCGGTCACTACCCAAAAACTGCACGACTTCATCTACAATGATATCCTGCCCAGCTAAGGGCATTTTGAGCAACGGCGCTCTCCTCACCGCCCGGCGGCGGCAAAGGGGAGCGCCGCTTTGTATCCTGCTTTCAGCGGGCACCCCCTCCCCCCCGGCATAGGGCGCGGCCATTCTGCCCATCTTATCTGCAAAAGGAGTGATTTCTCATGTCGCAACCGACCGTGCTCTTCACCCTCCCCTACGGGGATGAGGCCTTTGCCCGGGTGGAGAAGCTGGGCTACAGGGTCCTCTACATCGACGAAAAGCGGCTCCCCGAGGCGGCGGCCCCCCTGGCCATGGCCGCCCGGGAGGCCGAGGTGCTGGTGGGCTACAACCCCTTCCCCCACCTCTCCCTGGCCGACTGCCCCCAGCTGCGGCTCATCCAGCTGGTGAGCGTGGGCTTTGACCACCTGCCCCGGCGGGAAATCGAGTCCCGCGGCATCGCGGTGGCCCACAACGCGGGGCAGACCAAGATTCCCATCAGTGAGTGGGTCCTCTTTCAGCTGCTGGAAATCTTTAAAAACGCCCGCCTCTTCCTGCGCCAGCAGGCGGAACACCGCTGGCAGGTGCAGACGGACATCCTGGAGCTCTGGGGGAAGACCGTCCTCTTTTTGGGGGCGGGGAACATCGCCAGCGAGACCGCCAAGAGGTGCAAGGCCTTCGGCTGCACCACCCTGGCAGTCAGCCGCAGCGGCCGCCCGGCAGAGGGGATCGACCAGGTCTCCCCCATCGGCCAGCTGGAGGCCCTTCTCCCCCAGGCGGACGCCCTGGTCTGTACCCTGCCCGCCACCCCCGAGACCCACCACCTGTTAAACGGGCCCCTGCTGCAAAAGACCAAGCCGGGCTGCGCCCTGGTCAACGTCTCCCGCGGCTCGGTCATCGACACCCAGGCCCTGACCCTTCTCGCCGCACAGCACCACTTCCGCGGGGTGGCCCTGGACGTGTTCGAGGAGGAGCCGCTGGGGGCGGACAGCCCTCTCTGGGACCTGCCGGGGGTCTACATCACCCCCCACAACGCCATCTTCTCGGACAACTGCGACGGCCGCATCTTCGAGATGGTCTGCCAAAACCTGAAGGCCTACGCAAAGGGGGAGCCCCTGACCGATCTGGTGGACTTCTCGCGGGGCTACTGATCCTAAGAGGGCGGGTCCGATTGGGGGCACACCCTTTTTTGCCGCCCCCCGCTTTACAAAGGGACCCGTAGGCGCTATGATGGGGGCTGACAAGCAGTGGAGAGGGGGCGCAGCGATGGGCGCGCGGGGAAGGATGTTGGCGGCGATGGCCGTCTTTGGCAGCATTGGCGCCTTTGTGCGGGCCATCCCCCTGCCCTCGGCGGAGATCGCCCTCTGGCGGGCGGTGATCGCCACGGTCGCCATCGGGACGGTGCTGCTGGTGCGGCGGCGCCCCCTCCCGCTGGCGCAGATCAAGGGGGAGCTGCCCCGGCTCCTCCTCTCCGGAGCGGCCATGGGATTGAACTGGATCCTGCTCTTTGCCGCCTACCGCTACACCTCGGTCTCGGTGGCGACCTTGAGCTACTACTTCGCCCCCTCCCTGGTGGTGCTGGCCTCCGCCCTCCTCTTTCGGGAGCGGCTGACCGCCCGCAAGGGGGTCTGCTTTCTCCTGGCCACCGGGGGGATGGCACTGGTCATCGGCACACAGGGCCGTGGCGCAGGCGCGAACGACCGGCTGGGCATCGCCTTGGGACTGGGGGCCGCCGTGCTCTACGCGGCGGTGATCCTGCTCAACAAGGGCATCCGCTCGGTGAGCGGGGTGGACCGGACCCTGGTGCAGTTCGCCGCGGCCATCCTGGTGCTGGCGCCCTACCAGCTCCTCAGCGGGGGCTTTCACCTGGGCGCGCTGGACCCCACCGGCTGGGCGGCGCTGCTGGCGGTGGGTCTGGTGCACACCGGGGCGGCCTACTGCCTCTACTTCTCGGCCCTCAAGGAGCTGCCGGGCCAGAGCGCCGCCCTCTTGAGCTATCTAGACCCCCTGGTTGCAGTGGGAGTGTCGGCCCTCTGGCTGGGGGAGACCATCGGCCCCTGGCAGCTGGTCGGGGGCGCGGTGGTGCTGGGCTGCTCTCTTCTCAGCGAACTGGGCGGAGGCGGGGGCAAGGCCGAAGGCGAGGGCAAGGGCAAGGGCAAGGGCGAGGGCAAGGGCAAGGGTGGGGCCGAAGCCCACTGACGCGCCCGAGCGGGATGCAACCGGCTCCCCCTGCCCCCTCTAGACGACTCCATCCCATACACCGCCGCAGAGCGCGACCTGCTCCCCCCCTACTCTCCGAAGCAATCACACCCCACACATCCCCGCAGGGTGCGACTGGTTTCTCTCACCCCCTCTGAGACGACTACACTACACACACCCGCAGGACACGACCATCTCCCCCGCCCTCTCTAGGCGACTATACCCCATACGCCCCCGCAGGGTGTGACCACGCACCTCGGCGGCGATTTTGGCGGCAGAAAACACTTCAAGGCCGCACGCCCCCGCATTTGAACCAGAGCCACCGGTAAAACAGATGGTATCCTCTCCCCCGAAAAGGACGCTGCCCAGGCCCCACCCCCAAAGGGCATCGAGATTGTAGGGTTGCCGTTCACCCGCTGCCACCGGCAAACCGGCAGTCCAAGGCACCACTTCGCGTCCCCCATCCCCAAAGAGGGCCCTTCTCCTTGCCCTTTCGTCGCCTACCCTCTCAGAAAATCTTATGCTAAATCCAATCCGCATTTATTCTAAAATTATAATTTTTTGGCATTTTATCCACAACAAAAAAAGGGGCCCGCCGGAGCGAACCCGGCAGGTCCCTTTTCATTTTTTGTCTCTCACTGGCTGTTGCTGCTCATAAAGGGCGCCAGAGCGCCGGCAAACCCGCTGACCGGCATGGTCTGCAGGGTGACCTTGCCCGGCCCGGTGATGACGGTGTTGAAGAGCCCCTCCCCGCCAAAGAGGACGTTTTTGACCCCCTTGACCGACTGGATGTCCAGCGAGCAGGTCTCGCTCATCATGGCCAGGTTGCCGGTGTCCACGACAATGGACTGGCCGGGCCCCAGCTCGTACTCCACCGCGTAGCCGTCGATCTCCACAAAGGCCATGCCGGAGCCGGAGAGTTTCTGCATGATAAAGCCCTCTCCGCCGAAGAAGCCGGCGCCCAGCTTTTTCTTGAAGTGCACCGACAGCTCCACCCCCGACTCAGAGGCCAGAAAGCCGGACTTCTGCACGATCATGCTGTTGCCCGGGGTGATCGGCACCGCGCGGATGGAACCGGGGAAGCTGGAGGCAAAGGCGATCATCCCCGCGCCGCCCTGGGCGGTGTAGCGGTTTTGAAACATGGCCTCGCCGGCAAACATCCGCCCAAAGGCCTTGCCCAGCCCGCCGCCGGAGGTGGTCTCCATCTTCATGTTGGGGCTCATCCAGCTCATGGAGCCCCGCTCGGTGATCATGGTCTCCCCCGGCTGCAGGTCACAGACCACCACCGGCAGGGGCTCCCCTACGATTTTATACTGCATTCACATCTCCTCCTCTGTATCGGGGGTGACGGCCCGGAGGCGCGTCTCCCCTTTTCTTGAGTATACCTGTTCAGAGAGAGAAGGGCAACTGTTTTCCGCGCCCGCCCAAGGGCCGACACCGCTCCAACAGCAAGCCGTCCCCAGCCTTTGGTTGGCCAGGGACGGCTTGCTTTCGGAGACAGAGTATAGGGGTGTTTACTCCCCCATGATCCGCTTGCGCTCGTTGCGGTAGAAGCGCTCGGTGGCCGGGTCCAGGGGGCGGGGGTTGTCGGGGCGCGCCTGGGGGATGGGGGGCTGCGAAATGGGGCGGTCCTCCTCGGTCTTGGCGCAGCCGCAGTGGGGGCGGAAGCTGTTGTCCTCAAAGGTGTTGTCCTCGCAGGGGAGGTGCTTTCCACAGCGCCCATTTAAGTTGTAGGAGCAGTCCCGCTCGTCACAGTAGATGCGGGGGTAGCAGATGTAGCTGCAATCGCAGCAGGCGCCGCAGACATAGGGCCCGTCTTCGCCCGCTTCGCCGTGACAGAGGCAGCCGCTGGTGATGCTGGTCTCCACCGAGTCCCCGTCGGTGCCGCCGCTGTACCCGCCGGCGCCGACACAGCCGCCGCCCTCGCTGCGGCCGCAGCCGTTGTAGGCATTGCCCGGTTCGCCGCCGGCATCACAGCCGCAGCCGGTCTCATTTCCGCACCCCTCGTCGCAGTGGGGGCAGCAGCTGGTGCAGCCGGTGTCGCCGCCACAGCCACAGCCGCAGCCGGTGCCGCCGGTATTGCCGCCCGTTCCGCCGGTACTGCCGGTGCAGCCGCAGGTACAGGTGCAGACACACCCGCAACCGCAGCCGGTCTCCCCGCCGGTGGCGCCGGTGTCACAGCCGGTGGCGTCGTCGCCACAGCAGAGGGCGTCGCAGTCACAGTACTCGCTGCACAGGCAGTGCTGTTCGCAGTCGCAGTCGGAACACCCGCTGGGCTGACCGCCGCTGCACCCACAGCCACAGCCACAACCGCAGCCGGCATTCTCACCGCCGGCCTGGCCGCTGCAGCGGCAGAAGGAGGCGCAGTCGCAGTACTGGCTGCAATCGCAGCACTCATCGCAGGTACAGCCGCTCTCACAGCCGCTGCCACCGGTTTCTCCCCCAGTGCCGCCGGTCTCATCGCTGCAGTGGCAGACGCCGTTTTCATCCCAGTAGCCGTGGCAGTACCCGTTTTCGTCCAGGCAGTCGCCGCCGGTCTCCCCGCCGGTCCCACCCGTCTCGCCGCCGGTGCCGCCGGTCTCGTCACTGCAGTGGCAGACGCCGTTTGCGTCCCAGTAGCCGTGGCAGTACCCATTTTCATCCAGGCAGTCCCCGCCGGTCTCCCCGCCGGTCCCACCTGTCTCGCAGCCGGTTTCGCCGCCGGTGCCACCGGTCTCGTCGCTGCAGTGGCAGACGCCGTTTGCGTCCCAATAGCCGTTGCAGTACCCGTTTTCATCCAGGCAGTTGCCGCCGGTCTCCCCGCCGGTCCCACCTGTCTCGCCGCCGGTTTCGCCACCGGTGCCGCCGGTCTCGTCGCCGCAGTGGCAGACGCCGTTTGCGTCCCAGTAGCCGTGGCAGTACCCGTTTTCATCCAGGCAGTCGCCGCCGGTCTCTCCGCCGGTGCCGCCCGTCTCTCCGCCGGTGGGGCAGCCGCACCCACAGCCGCAGCCGCAGGAAGAGGCCGCGGGAACGGCCTCCGGGGCCTCGGCTTCCCCTCCCGGAGCGGGTTGGGCAGACTCCGCCTCCTTCGCCTGCGGGGCTTCCGGCTCCAGTTCCCGGGCCGAGTAGTAGCGGTCGAACCCGGCCTCGTCGGCAGGGCGGTCCGCCTCTTTCAAAATGTCGTCGAGCTCCTTGTCGGCAGCCCGCTTGTAGAAGCGGTCCCGGTCGCCAAAGCTCTTGATCTCATCGTACACGCTCAACAAGAGTGAGCGCATCTTCCCGCCCTGCCCCGGGTGGCGGACGGAACTCTCTCCGGCCAGGGCATAGGCCAGCGCAGGTCTCTGGAAAAACGGAATCATAGCAATCACCTTTTTCAAAGATTGGGGTTCACTCCCTGCCCGTAGTCTATTCACATCCGCCCGCCGCGGTTCCCCCTGAAAAGGGGGCAAAAGAGGGGCGCCCCTCCTCCTTTTCGCTTGGCAGCGCCGTTTGTAGTTCTTTTGAAACCTTTGTTTCCATTTTGTAATCTGTTGTAACCAATTCTTCACTTGATTGTAAGCGGCCAGTAGTTTTATTTCCGCGGCGATGTAGTATACTGAAAGTACAGAAGAAAAGACGAGCGGCACAGCCGCCGGTTTCAAAGGAGGTCGCGAAGATGAAAAAGTTGATTGGTCTGCTCACAGCGCTGTTGGTGATCGGCTCGCTGGTCGCCATTGCAGGGGATAAGCCGGCTGACCGCTTTTATTCTGGCGGCAGCCAGATGACATCTGCCTGCGACCTGCGGATCTAGCACCCCATTTTTCCATACCTGACCCAGCGGGAGGGAGTCGGCGCGCGCCGCTCCCTCCCGCTTTTTCCTCCACCTGTCCCGGCCGCGGCGAGCGGACGGCCCTTGCCAAGTGAAAATTTTGTGGTATACTCGTAAGGAGAGCGCGGGCGTCTGCCCCGCCGGTTGAAACAGCGAGGTGTACCTTTTGAAGTCCAAACAATTTATCATATCCATGGCCCTGCTGGGCGCCATTCTCATCGCCTCGGCGGGGGGGCTGCTGTTCAAGCCCAGCCAGTACGAGGGGCTGATGGTGGTGGTGGAGTACGACAACAAAAACGTCCTGGAGATCCCCCTCAACGGGGAGCCGGCCACCTTCACCGTCAAGGGCAACAACATGGAGCAGCTCGACGAGAACGGCGAGCCCATCCTCAATGAAGACGGTTCCACCAAGACCTCCAACGTGGCCACCCTGGTGCGGGATGAAAACGGCGTCAAGTTCGTCGATTCCAAGTGTCCCGACCACCTGTGCGAGCAGTACGGCTACATCAACAAGGTCGGGGAGTCGGCCATCTGCATGCCGGCGCTTTTGTCTGCTACCGTCGTAGAAGAGTAAAATAGGAGAACGGACCCGCGGGAGACCGCGGCGGCCGTTCTCTTTTTTTGCGGGCTTTTGCAGCCCGCACCAACCCCGCCCCGGCAAACCGAGGCGGCAGAACAGGAGGATACAAAAAGATGAAACAAGCGGCAAAACAGATCCGCAGCGTCGGGGTGGTGGTGCTGGGCAACGCCATTTTGACCTTTGCCATCGCGGCCTTTGTGCTGCCAAACCGGCTGATCTCCGGCGGGGTCACCGGCATCGCCCTGGTGTTTGAACATTTTTTCGCAATGGATGTGAGCGCCGGGGTGGCGGTGGCCAACGGGGTGCTCTTCCTCGCCGGCGCGGTGGTGCTGGGGAAGAAATTCGCCCTCACCACCCTGCTCTCCACCCTCCTCTACCCGGTCTTTCTCTCCCTCTTCCGGCAGCTGGATGTTCTGCAACATCTGACCCAGGACACCCTGCTGGCCGCCCTCTACGCCGGCATCCTCATGGGCGCGGGGATGGGGCTGGTCATCCGCGAGGGCTCCTCCACCGGGGGGATGGACATCCCCCCGCTGATCCTCAACAAGTACTTCGGCTGGTCGGTGCCGGCCCTCATCTACGTCTTCGACACCGCCATCCTCCTCACCCAGGTGTTCTTCTCCACCAGCGAACAGGTGCTCTACGGCATCGCGGTGGTGCTGGTGACCTCTTTGGTGATGGACCGGGTGATGGTGATGGGCAAAAACCAGACCCAGGTGACCATCATCACCCCCCGCTACGAAGAGGTGGCCCAGGCGGTGCAGGAGAAGCTGGACCGGGGCTGCACCTTCCTCGAGACGGTGTCGGGCCACCTCCACCGCCCCGGCCGGGCGGTGATGACGGTGATCTCCCAGCGGGAGCTGGCCGCCCTGAACAAACTGGTGCAGGGGATCGACGGGGAGGCCTTTTTGGTCATCAGCAAGGTCAACGAGGTGCGGGGCCGCGGCTTCTCCATGGGCAAGCGGCACACCGCGGCCGTCTCCGACCAGGCGGCGCGGGAGTAGCCCCTCCCTCCCGGGGGACCGCCCTTTTGGGCACAGAAAAAACCGCCTGCAGTGGGGGCTGCAAGCGGCCTTTTCTAAAAGAGGAGTTATATGAAACAAAAGATGAGAGGATATCGAGTGTCGTCAGGTTTTCCCTGTGCTTATAGAATACCCCATCCCCGCCCCCATTTATACCGGTAGCGGGTAAACAAATTGTTGCCGTTTTGTGACAGAGCGGCCCCCGCTTCCCCGTTTGTCCAAACGCCGTTCACATTTGGCCCGGTTGCCTTTACCCGGCGGTTGTGGCATACTGGGAGGGCAAGAAAAAAGGGGGGAGAAGGTTGTTTTCTGCAACACAGGAGCACTTTGTCGGGGAGACCTTTTGGGAGGAGGACCTCTCCGACCTGGCGCTGGAGGGGCTGACCTTTGAAAACTGCACCTTTCAGTCCTCCAAGATGGACTGTCTGCAGGCGGTGCGCTGCCAGTTTGTAAACTGCGCCTTTCAGTTTTGCCAGTTGGACGGGGTCAGCTTTACCCGCTGCGCCTTCACCGGCTGCAAGTTTCGGGAGTGCGGCCTCTTCGGGGCCCTGTTTGCCCAGTGCAAGTGCATGGGCGGCAGCTTTGTGGGCTGCAACCTGTCCGGCCTCGCCCTGCAGGGGGGCAACTTCAGCTACACCGCCCTGCAGGGGGCGGGCTTTCGCAACCAGGACCTGCGGGGGATCAACTTCGAGCGGGCCGACCTGCGGGAGTGCGACCTGCAGGGGGCCGACCTGCGGGAGTGCAACCTGACCCTCTGCTACCTGCAGGGGGCCAAACTGCAGGACTGCGACCTGCGGGGCGCCCGCATCGACGGGGTGGACCTGCGCGCCTGCAAGATGAAAAACACCAAGCTGGACCTGGAACAGGCGGTGGTGATCGCCGAGTCCCTGGGCGGCGTGGTGCGCTAGGGGGAGAAAACGCGATGACAGAGAGAGAAAAGATGCTCTCCGGGCGGCTCTACCGGGCCGACGACCCGGAGCTTACGGCCATGCACCGGCGGGCGCGGGCGCTGGTGGCCCGCTTCAACGCCCTGCCCGCAGAGGACGACGACGGCCGCCGGGCGGTGCTGCGGGAACTGCTGGGGGCCCAGGGGGAACACTGCGCCATCGAGCCGCCTTTTCACTGCGACTACGGCTGTTTTTTGCGGGTGGGGGAGAACTTTTACGCCAACGCCGGGCTCACCGTCCTCGACTGCGCGGCGGTGACCATCGGGCGGGACGTCCTCATCGGCCCCCGCGTGGGGCTCTTTGCCGCCGGGCACCCGGTGGACCCCGGCTTACGCCGGCAGGGGGTGGAGTACGCCTTTCCCATCACCATCGGCGACGGGGTCTGGATCGGCGGCAACACCGTGGTCAACCCCGGGGTGACCATCGGCGAGCACACGGTGGTGGGCTCGGGCAGCGTGGTCACCAAGGACCTGCCCGCCGGGGTGGTGGCCGCCGGCAACCCCTGCCGGGTGCTCCGCCCCATCGGCCCCCAGGACAGGGACTTCTACTTTAGAGGCAGGCCGGTAAAGGAGGAGGGGTAGCCCCCTCCCCCGCCGGCAGACGGAAAAAAGGGCCCCCGGCCAGTTCGGCCGGGGACCCTTTTTTGGTGGGGCGGGAACTACCCTTCCAGCCCCAGCTTTTTGATGGCGTCCTCCCTCATCTTGTACTTGAGGATCTTGCCGGCCACGTTCATGGGGAAGCCGTCCACAAAGTCGATGTAGCGGGGGACCTTGTGGCGGGCCATCTGCGCGGCGATGAAGCCGCGCATCTCCTCCTCGCCCATCTGCTCCCCCTCCTTGAGGACGATGCAGGCCATGATCTCCTCGCCGTAGCGCGGGTCGGGCACCCCGATCACCTGTACGTCCTGCACCTTGGGGTGGGTGAAGATGAACTCCTCGATCTCCCGGGGGTAGATGTTCTCCCCCCCGCGGATGATCATGTCCTTGAGGCGGCCGGTGATCTGGTAGTTGCCGCTCCCGTCCCGGCAGGCCAGGTCGCCGGTGTGGAGCCAGCCCTCGCCGTCGATGGCGGCGGCAGTGGCGCCGGGCATCTTGTAGTAGCCCTTCATGATGTTGTAGCCCCGGGCCACGAACTCGCCGGTGACCCCGTCGGGGCACGCCTCCCCGGTCTCGGGGTCGACGATGCGGCACTCCACGTTGGCAAAGGCGCTGCCCACCGTCTCGGTGCGCACCTCCAGCGAGTCGGTGTAGCTGGACATGGTGCAGCCGGGCGAGGCCTCGGTCTGGCCGTAGACGCTGACGATCTGGCGCATGTTCATCACCTCGGCGGCCTGCTTCATCAGGTCTGCCGGGCAGTTGGAGCCGGCCATGATGCCGGTGCGGATGTGGGAGAAGTCGGTCTTTTCAAAGTCCTCGTGCTGCATCATGGCGATGAACATGGTGGGCACCCCGTTGAAGCAGGTGATCTTCTCCCCGTTCACACAGGAGAGGGCCGGCTTGGGGGAGAAGTAGGGCAGCGGGTACATGGTGGCCCCGTGGGTCATGGAGGCGGTCATGGACAGCACCATCCCAAAGCAGTGGAACATGGGCACCTGGATCATCATCCGGTCGGCGGTGGAGAGGTCCATCCGGTCGCCGATGTACTTGCCGTTGTTGACCACGTTGTGGTGGGTGAGCATGACCCCCTTGGGGAAGCCGGTGGTGCCGGAGGTGTACTGCATGTTGCAGACATCGCCGGTGTCCACCCGCGCGGCCAGGCGGTAGACCTCCTGCAGGGGGACGGCGCTCGCCCGCTGCAGCGCCTCCTCCCAGGTGAGACAGCCGGGCAGCTTGCAGCCCACGGTGATGACGTTGCGCAAAAAGGGCAGGCGCTGGGCGTGCAGGGGCTCGCCGGGGCGGGTCTTTTCCAGCTCGGGGCAGAGCTGCTGGACGATCTCGGTGTAGTGGGAGTCGCGGTACCCGTCCACCATGATGAGGGTGTGGGTGTCCGACTGGCGCAGCAGGTACTCGGCCTCGTGGCTCTTGTAGGCGGTGTTCATCGACACCAGCACCGCCCCGATCTTGGTCACCGCCCAGAAGGAGATGAACCACTGGGGGATGTTGGTGGCCCAGATGGCCACGTGGCTGCCCGGCCCCACCCCCAGGGAGATGAGGGCGCGGCAGAAGCGGTCCACGTCGTCCCGGAACTGGGCGTAGGTGCGGGTGTAGTCGAGGGTGGTGTAGACAAAGGCGTACTGGTCGGGGAACTCCTCCACCATCCGGTCGAGCACCTGGGAGAAGGTCAGGTCCACCAGATTGTCCTTCTTCCAGACGTAGTGGCCGGTGTGGGCGTCGTTTTGGTAGAGGTGGCGGCGGGCCCGGGAGGGGCTGCCGAAGCGCTCCATATAGGTGACAAAGTGGGTGAAGATGACCTCCATCTCGGTGAGCTCCATCATCCAGCGGGGGTCCCACTCCAGGGAGAGGTAGCCGTCGTAGTTGATGGAGGCCAGGGCCCCCATCATCTCCTCCACCGGCAGCGTCCCCTCGCCGATGAGACAGTAGCGGACCCGGCCCCCCTCCTCCACCACCGAGTCCTTGACGTGGACGTGGCGGACGTAGGCACCCAGGTTCTGGATGGTGGTCTCGGGGCTCTCGCCCCGGTCCCGGTAGGGGTGGTGCAGGTCCCAGAGGGCGGCCAGCCGGTCGGAGGCAAAGCGGTTGAGGACGTCCCGCAGCCGGGCGGTGTCCGAAAAGGCGCCCACCGTCTCCAACAGCAGGGTGACCCCCCGCTCCTCGGCCAGGGGGACCAGGGGGGCCAGGCAGTCGGCGGCGGCCTCCGCCGCCCCCTCCCCCTCCCCGGTGGCGTGGATGCGCACATAGGGGACCGAGAGGTTGCGGGCGATCTCCATACAGGCGGCGATCTCGCGGCGGTTTTCCCCGCAGGCGCCCCGGTCGGAGAGATCGCAGACCGCGTCCAGACAGGGGATCTGCAGGTTTTTCTCAAAGAGGCTGCGGGCGGTGGCCGCCGTCTGGTGGGGGTGGAAGGGGCCGCCCCGGGCGTCGAGGGGGGTGCCGTGGACCCCCCGCAGTTCGATGCCCTGCATCCCCACCTCGAGGGCGGTCTGGACAAAGTCCTCCCAGCTGTATCCGTCCCAGCCGTTGATGGAAAAAGACAGTTTCATCTCACATCTCCTCGTAGACGATCTTGTTGAGGGCGTTCAAGTAGGCCTGGATGCTGGCGCCGATGACGTCGGTGGAGATCCCCTGGCCGGAGTAGAGCTTGCCGCCGGAGCGCAGCCGGATGAGGGCGGCGCCCATGGCCTCCCGCCCCTCGGTCACGGCCTGGATCTGGTAGTCGTCCAGCTCGTAGTGGTGGCCGACGGCCTGCTCGATGGCCAGGAAGGCCGCGTCGATGGGGCCGTCCCCGGCGCAGATGCCCTGCAGGGTCTCCCCCTCCCTCTCCAGCTTCAGGTGGGCGATGGGGGTGATGACGTTGCCCGAGTTGATGAGGTAGCTCTGCAATTGGTAGGAGGGGGGCACCTGCAGGGCGTTGCTGGCGACGATGACGTCCAGCTCCTTGGGGCTGACGGTCTTTTTCTCGGCGATCTTGACAAAGGCCTCGTAGACCTTGGCCATGTCCTCCTCGGAGAGATCGTAGCCCAACTGGCGCACCGCGCGGCCGACGCTCTCCCGGTCGTCGTGGGCGCCCAGCTCGCCCCCCGCGGGGGCGGCAGCCGCCCGGTTGCCGTCAAAGGGGGAGCTGGCGCTGCGGCCGGGCTCGGTCATCCAGCGGATCTGGGAGACCGCCCGCTGCAGTTCGGTGACCCGCAGGTCGGAGTAGACCCCGCAGGCGTCCCCCCGGGAGCGGACGATCTGGGACAGGGCGTCCAGCGCCGGGCAGTCGCCGCCGTCCGCGGTGACCTTCACCTCGTCCGCCCCGGCGCGGATGGCGGCCACCGCGCAGGCGAGGGCCATCTTCAGCCCGTCGCTGCACTGCACCCCCCAGGCGCAGCCGGCGGCCTCGGGCACCTCGGCCCGGACAGCGGAGAAGAAGGCGGCAAACTCCTCCGGCAGGCTGGTCCCCGCGGCGTCGCAGAGGGTGATGACCGAGGCCCCGGCGGCCGCGGCCGCGGCGATCGCCTGGCGCAGGAAGGCGGGCTCGGCCCGGGTGGCGTCGTCGGCCACAAACTCCACCTCGGCACAGCGGGCCCGGCAGGCCGTCACCAGGGCGGCGATCATCTCCAACACCATGGGGGGCTTTTTGTGGCAGCCGTACTCCATCTGCACCGGGCTGGTGGGGACGATCACCTGCAGCCGGGGGTGCTTTGCCCCCTTGACGGCCTCCCAGGCGCGGGCGACCCCCTCTTCGCTGAGCCCCACCGGCACGCTGACGGCCGCCGTCTCGGCCAGATTGGCGATGGTTTTGATCACCAGGGCGTCCACCTGGGCGTCGGTGATGGGCGGGGTCTCGATCACCGGCACCGCCAGCCGGTCCAACAGCTTGGCGATCTCGATCTTCTCTTTGAAGCTGGGGGCCCCCTCGGGCCGGGCTCCGGTCATTCGCAGGGTCACGTCGGCAAATTGCAAGTTGCGCATCGCTTTTCTCTCCTTCTCTGGTCTGTCGCTTCTCTCTGCTACTTTGCTCTGCGGGGCGATGGGGGGCGGAGGCAATCAAAAAAGCCCCTGAAGCCGACTGGCTTCAGGGGCGAAAACTCTCTTCCGCGGTACCACCCTGGTTACCGCCCGGCCGCTGGCGCGCAGCGGGGGCAGTCCCTCTTGTTCGGGACTCCAACAAGTCCCTATCCTGTAACGGGGAAACCGGAGCTCCCTACTCAATGGGGTTCAGGAGCTCTGCTCGGGAGGCAGACTGCACAGGGACCTTCGGCACCGGCTCGCACCACCCGCCGGCTCTCTGGAGCACTCTGGTCCAGGCATAATTCCGTCAAAGCATTTCACTGTTTTTGGGGATGTGCTATCAACATACTCCCCCCAGGCCCATTTGTCAAGACCCATTTTTGCGGGCCGGGGCGTCAGCCCTCCATCCACTCCGCCCGGTTCTCCATCTGAAAGCGGACCCGGTCGGCCACCCAGAGGGTGGAGGAGTACTCCAGCGGCGTCTCCCCCTTCAGGTAGGAGACGCCCTTGACAAAGATGAGGGGGCTGTCGCGGGTGATCTGCAGGTCCTGGGCGTCGGTGTGGGTGGGGCGGATGATCTCCAGCGAGTCGGCCACCCGGTAGGGGGAGAGGCCGTACTCCCCCTCCAGCAGCCGGACGATCCGCCCCCGGGGGAGGGGCTTTTCCTCCATCCCCGGGACGAGGGCGGCCGGGATCCAGGAGCGGGCCAGGGCCAGGGGCACCCCGCCGGAGAAGAAGAGGCGCTTGTAGTAGACCACCCGGCCCTGCAGCCCGAACTCCTGCGGCAGGTTGGGGAAGGAACCGGCGTCCCGCAGGCCGCTGTCGAGCACCTCCACCTCCATCCGCTCGCGCTGGTTTTTAAAGCGCAGGGAGGAGGTGAGCATGTACTTCATGGGCTGCAAGTCGGGGGTGGGCCGGTCGGTGAGGAAGGTCCCCTTCCCCCGCTTTTTCAGGAGGATGCCGTCCTTTTCCAGTTCGGCCAGGGCCTGCCGCAGGGAGATGCGGCTGACGCCGTAGTACTCGGTCAGCTGGTGCTCCGAGGGGATCTTTTCGTTGGGCTTCCACTCCCCCTGCTGGATGCGGCTCTTCAGGTCGCAGGCCACCTGGTAGTACAGGGGGATGGGGGCGCTCTTGTCGACGGGCGGTTGAGACGGCATATGTTCCCTCCTCTGCGGGCGGCGGGACCCCTTTTCAGGGGCGAGCGGCCCTCGTTTTTTCTGTTCCCATCTTCTCACAAATCGCGCCAAAAAGCAAATCTCCCGCCCCAGGGGGCGGGAGAGGGGATCGTCAGGTGGCCTTTTTTCGGCACCTGCGCCAGAGGGCGCGGCAGAGGGCAAAGAGCAGGTAGCAGGCCACGCAGCCCGAGAGGTTGAGGATCAAATCGTCGATCTCCACGGTGCGCACCAGGGAGCCGCAGAGCAGGTTGATCAGCAGCTGGCTGCCCTCGATGCCCAGGGAGATCCCCCCCGCCAGCAGCGCCACCCGCCCCAGCTTCCAGCGACGGGGCCAGAGGGCCGGCAGCAGCACCCCAAAGGGGGCGAGGAGGAAAAAGTTGCCCACCACCAGCCGCAGAAAGGGCCAGTAGTTTTGGATGGAGGCGCAGTTTTTGTAGATGAGGAGGGAGGATTCCAGCGGCCGGTACTGGATGTTTGCCAGCACGTACCGGACATTGGCCCCCGGATGCCACTGGCTGGGAAAGGCGATGGGGATGGTGAGGGAGAAGACCACCCCCGCCCAGAGAAAGAGCAGGGCCAGCAGCAGGAGGCGGCCCCCGCCCACCTCCCGCCCGCGGCGGGTGAAGAGGCGGCAGAAGAGAAAGGCCAGCGCCCCCAGCGCGGCGCCCCCCAGCGGGGTGAGGGAGAGAAAGCCGGGCAGGTAGCTGCCCAGCGGCGTGATCACCGGCATGGCAAAGTTCCTCTATCAAATATCGTCGAGCGGGCGCGCCCAGGGCGGGCCCGGTTCATTTTGCTGCAAAGGGGCGGGGGCGGGGCGACCGAGCGCCCCGCCCCCGCGCAAGGGTATTATACTCCTAACCCAGCGCCACGTCCAGTACCATCATCAGGGCAAAGCCGGCCATGGCGCCAAAGGTGCCGGCGTGGCCGTGCTCCCCCTCCTGGCTCTGGGGGATGAGCTCCTCCACCACCACGTAGATCATGGCCCCGGCGGCAAAGGCCAGCATCCAGGGCATGATGCCCGTGACGGTGCTGGCCAGCAGCACCCCGATCAGCCCGGCCACCGGCTCGACAAAGCCGCTGGCCGCGCCGTAGAAGAAGGCCTTCCCCCGGCCCAACCCCTCCCGGTGCAGCGGCAGGGAGATGGCGGCCCCCTCGGGGAAGTTTTGCAGCCCCATCCCCAGGGCCAGGGCAAAGGCGGCCGTCAGGGCCCCGGGCTCGCCGGTGGCGGCCAGGGCAAAGGCCAGGCCCACCGCCATCCCCTCGGGCACGTTGTGGAGGGTGACGGCAAAGACCAGCATGGTGGTGCGCTTGAAGGAGCTCTTGGGCCCCTCGGGCTCCCTCGCCCCCAGGTGGAGGTGGGGCAGAAGCCGGTCGAGCAAAAAAAGGAAGGCGCCCCCCAGCACAAAGCCGCCCAGGGCGGGGATCCAGCCGGTCTTCCCCTGCTCCTCGGCCATCTCGATGGCGGGGATGAGCAGCGACCAGACCGAGGCCGCCATCATCACCCCGGAGGCAAAGCCGAGAAAGCCCAGCCCCAACTTGGGACTCAGCTCCCGCCTGACAAAAAAGACCACTGCCGCCCCCAGGGCGGTGCACAAAAAGGTAAAGCCGGTGCCCAGGGCCGCCAGGGCCACCGGGTCGCTTGCCAAATGGGACATCAAAAGCCCCCTCCTCTCTCCTCGGCGGGCCGGGCGGGGGTCCCGCCCGGCCAAATGGGGCAAAAAACGGGTGCTGCCCACCCGCTCTCGCCGGTGTGCGGCACCCGCCCCGCGGCCCACTTGGGGCCGTTTCGCCGTTTTTAGTAGTTTTCGGCCTTGATCTGGAAGTAGGCCTTGGGGTGCGAGCAGACCGGGCAGACATCGGGGGCCTTCTCGCCGATGACGATGTGGCCGCAGTTGGCGCACTGCCACATGACCTTCTCGCCCTTGATGAAGACGGCGCCGCCCTCCACGTTGGCCAGCAGCTTGCGGTAGCGGGCCTCGTGCTCCTTCTCGATCTCGCCCACGGCCTCGAACAGGTAGGCGATGTGGTCAAAGCCCTCCTCCTTGGCCTCTTTGGCAAAGGTGGCGTACATGTCGGTCCACTCGTAGTTCTCGCCGGCGGCCGCGTCGGCCAGGTTGGCGGCGGTGTCGCCGATGCCGTCGAGGAGCTTGAACCAGATCTTGGCGTGCTCTTTCTCGTTGTTGGCGGTCTCCAGGAAGAGGGCGGCGATCTGCTCGTATCCCTCTTTCTTGGCTTTGGAGGCGTAGTAGGTGTATTTGTTTCTGGCCTGGGACTCACCGGCAAATGCGGTTTGCAGGTTGGCTTCGGTCTTGGTGCCCTTCAGGTTCATGTTTCATTACCTCACTTTTTAAATTTCCCCTCACAGGGATTTTTATTGCTGACAGGCCCGGCAGACGCCCCTGACGATCAGGTCGTGGGAGTGCACCAGAAAGCCTGTTTGGGACTGGATCTGTCCGTCCAACTCGGAGAGGGTGTCCAGCTGCACATCGTATACCCGGCCGCACTTCTGGCAGAGCATGTGATAGTGTTCGTCGGTGCGGCCGTCAAAGCGGTCGCTCCCCCCCGGCATGCCGATTTTGTGGATCTGGCCCATCTGGGCCAGCAGGTTCAGGTTGCGGTAGACCGTGCCCAGACTGAGGCTGGGGTTGTCGGCCTTGAGGGCGGCGTAGACCATGTCCGCCGTGGGGTGCTCCCGGCTGGACTTGACTTCTGCCAGCACCAGCTCCCTCTGTCTGGAGTACTTCAAGCAGCTCACCTCTCTTTCCCTTCAAGTGATAACAGGAATCATTCCTATTTTCTGACACCAGTATACCAGAGGGGAAAAAGAAAGTCAACTATTATTATCCAATTTAATTCACGCCGCCCCATCGGCAGAAAAAAGGCGGGTTTGCCGTGGCTCACTGCTACGCTTTCAGTATATCACAAATCCCCCGCGGACACACAGGTGATTTGTAAATATTTTTCCAAAATCAGATGCATATTTTGGAATCTGGCCGCCGAAAATGGGTAAAAAGAGGGACATCCCCTGCCATCTTCGCCTTTTTTTGTGCAGGCCGTTGCAACTGGGCGGCAATATGGTATAATATGTGAGGATAGGGTCAGAGCGGCCCATCTAATCTGCAGCAGAGCAAAAATGGAGGTATCAACCTATGGCAAAAGTGAGTGTAAAAATCGATGACCTGGCAAAAGCGGTCCGTCTGTACGAGCTGGCTTCCGCCGCCAAAGACGAGGTTGCCGTCGAACAGGGCCAGTGGAGATCGCCGGTGGTATCCCCCCTGGGCTTCTTCGGTCTCTGCTCTTTCAACATGTCCGAGCCGATGACGGTCATCAGCGAGGACGAGGACTTCCTGGCAAAGGTAAAATCGGACGTGACCCTGAAAGCCGAGTAGACGCTGCCCGGCAAAGTTATCAATGAAGATACAAGCCTGACCGGGCGGCTCCATCCACCCGGTCTCCCAAGGGGGGCGGTCGGCCCCCGGAGCGGCGGCAGCCGCCTCCGGGCGGCAGGTACCGCCCCCTTTGGCGACCGGCCCGAACGGCCGGCAAAAAAATTGCGCCCTGGGCGCAGAAAAGTGGTGAGCAGATGAAGGAACAAATTCAGCGCTTTATCGAGGAGAACACCCCCGCCATGCTGGAGGACCTGCGCCGCCTGGTGGCCATCCCCTCCATGGCGCCGGTGGTGCCCGCCAGCGGGCGCTACCCCTACCTGGAGGGCTGCGCCAAGGCCCTGGACTATATGCTGGCCCGAGGGAAAGAGCTGGGCCTCTCCGCCGACAATGTGGACTACCACTGCGGGGTCCTCAGCTACGGCAGCTCGGCCGCGGGGTCCATCGGCATTGCCTGTCACCTGGACGTGGTGCCCCCCGGCTCCGGCTGGAGCCACGACCCCTTTGACATGGTGGAAAAGGACGGCCGGGTCTACGGCCGCGGGGTCAACGACAACAAGGGCGCAGCGGCCATGGCCCTCTACGCCATGAAGTTTTTGCAGGAGAGCGGCCTCGCCCTCAAACACCGGGTGGATCTGATCCTCGGCTGCGACGAGGAGACGGGGATGACCGACATGCCCTACTACCTGAAACACCGCACCGCCCCCAAAATGACCCTGGTGCCCGACGGCACCTTCCCGGTCTGCATCGGCGAGAAGGGGCTGTGCGAGGGGGACATCATCTCCCGGCCCATCGACAACAGCCCCATCGTCGTCTTTGAGGCGGGGGTCGCCTCCAACGTGGTGCCCGACAAGGCCCACGTGGTCATCGACCGGGCGGGGCTGCCCCCGGTGGACGACGGCGAGCTGTTGGTGCGGGAGGAAAACGGCCAGACCATCCTCGACGCCTTCGGCCGCTCGGCCCACGCCTCCACCCCCGAAAAGGGGGACAACGCCATCGCCAAGGCGGTGCGCTACCTGCTGGACAACGACGTGGTGGACGGCTACGAGCGAGAGGTGCTGGAACTGTGCTGGGACCTCTCCTCCACCATCTACGGCGAGGGGTTCGGCGTCGCCTGCGAGGAGGAGGTCTTCAAAAAGCTGACCTGCATCTGCGGCACCCTCAACAAGAAGGAGGAGCGCTACCTGATCGGCTTCAACATCCGCTGGCCGATGGCCATCGACGCCGAGGCGCTGAAGGCGGGCATCGAGCTCTGCTGCGACGACATCGGCGGGGAGCTCTTCCTCCCCCTCTTTGACCCGCCCCACTACATCGACCCCGACCACCCGGGAGTGCGCACCCTCTGCGACTGCTACGACCGGGTCACCGGCGAGCAGTGCGAGCCCTATGTGGTTTACGGGGCCACCTACGCCCGCTATTTCCCCCTGGGGCTGACCTACGGCCCCTCCTTTGTCGGGGACGACGCCTCCCTGCCCGAGGGGTACGGCGCCCCCCACCAGCCCGACGAGGTGATGCCCATCGCCACCCTGCAAAAGGCCCTGGGCCTCTACATCGAGACCCTGTTGGAACTGGACAGCGTTCTCTAAAAGGCCGACCGAGCCGTTTCAAAAGAGCTCCGCGCCCCCTCTGTGGGGGCCGGGGCTCTTTTTTCTTTTCCGGCAGGGCCCATGTGGGGGCAAGGGGGCTGCGGGATAGAGGGGGCAAAGGGCGGGAAAAAGGCAGTCGGTGGGTGACCCGCGTTGGGCGCTTGCAGAGGGCTGGAAAGGGACTTTGGGCAGAGGGCCGCCGCGCCGGAGCTCTGGAGGATGGCAGGGGCGGCCCCCTCCCGCAGCAGGTTCCTCTTCCCTGAAGACTGCGGGGGAAAAGGGGACCTTGAAAGGGCGGGGCAGCCTTGGCCGTCCACCGCTTCCTTTTGCCGGCCAACCGCCTTTGGACGCCGCCTCTCTGCGGAAGCACTCTGTAAAGGCACCTCCCTTTTCACACGATCGGTGGGGTCGGCCCCCACCGCCGCAGGGGAAAGGGGGCTGGGAACCGCCTCGGTCCCCCCACACAGAGAGGGGGTGGGCAGGGCGCGACCCGGCCCTACTGGTGTGGCGGAGTGAGGGTGAGATCCTTGTTCTGCACGCGGGGGAAAAGGGCAGAGCCCTGCCCTCTGATGTGGGGAGAAGCGGTGGACCACACCCCTGCCTTACCGCCATAAAGGGAGAAAAAAGGGGGGGACAACTCTGTCCTATCGATATAGGAAAAGAGGGAGGGCATCCTATCCCGCTGCCGCGAGGAAAGGCAGAACGGCCTCTTTGCTCCACCGCCGCGAGGAGAGGCAGAGCGGCCCCTCTGTCCCACCGCCGCGAGGAGAGGCGGAGCGGCCTCTCTGCCCCACCGCTGCGAGGAGAAGCGGAGCGGCCCCTCTGTCCCACCGCTGCGAGGAGAGGCGGAACGGTCTCTCTGTCCCACCGCTGCGAGGAGAGGCGGAACGGCCGCTCTGCTCCACCGCCGCGAGGAGAGGCGGAACGGCCGCTCTGCTCCACCGCCGCGAGGAGAGGCGGAACGGTCTCTCCGTCCCGCTGCTGCGAGGAGAGGCGGAGCGGCCTCTCTGCTCCACCGCCGCGAGGAGAGGCGGAGTGGCCTCTCTGTCCCACCGCTGCGAGGAGAAGAGGGGAAGTCGGCCCTTCCGCCTATCAGTACAGAGAAAAGGGGACGGGCAGTACCCCCACACCCCATGGATGCAAGGGAAAGAGAGGCGGTCTGCGCAGGGAGAAAAGGGGCGAAGGGCCGCCCCACATCCCCACAGCGAGAGGCATGCCGAGCGGCAACCCGGCCACCGCCGATGCAGAGGAAAAGGACTGGATGGCCGATAGCCACTCGATGATGACGGCACGGCAAAAACAGTCTGGGGCGGCACGTCGGCCACAGGGTACGGGGGCGGAGGGGAAAAAGGAATAAACGCTCTCCGGCCCCTGCCGGGATAAAAAGGGGGGGAACGCCCCCTCCCTTCCCCGCTGTTGCCCCGTCTCGGCCGCCCTCTTTGTATACAAATCGTATTTTTCGACTTAAAAACGACAATTTGTTTTCTATTTTATTCCCTTTGAAAGGCAAATTTCTGCCAATTCTGCCACTTCCCCCCGCAGGCGCGCCGGGGCGCATATCCCCTGCAAAAGCCGCAACACTAATCTTCGCAACCCTATTTTGCAAGCGATGCAGCCCGCTGGCGGGCCGCACCCGGAAAGGACAGACGAGTATGAAAAAATGCGCCGCACTGGCTCTCTGCCTGGCCATCTGTCTCTCGATGGCAGGCTGCACCAACGATACCAGCGGGATCGGGAGCACCTCCTCCATCACCAAAAACCAGGACGGGGACGACACCTCCCGCGGCAGCGCCTTTGCCGCCAACGCCGGGACCACCGCCTCCAAGACCGACTACGACAGCCTGAAAAACAACAAGATCGGCTGGGGACAGGGGCGGGAGATGGACGACAAAAACCGCCCGGTGGCCGCCGTGGAGACCCAGCAGAAGCTGGGGGACGAGTACAACGCCGCCTTCATCGGCCCGGAGGACAAGGTCATCTACCTGACCTTTGACCAGGGGTACGAAAACGGCTACACCGGCAAGATCCTCGACACCCTCAAAGAAAAGCAGGTGCCCGCCACCTTCTTTTTGACCTACGACTACTGCAAGGAGGCCCCCGACCTCTGCCGGCGGATGGTCGCCGAGGGGCACACCCTGGGCAACCACTCCCAAAAGCACAAGTCCTTCCCCACCCTCTCGGTGAGCGAGGCCAACGCCGACATCGACTTCATGCACCAGTATGTCAAGGAGACCTTTGGCTACGACATGAAGGTCTTTCGCTTCCCCATGGGCGAGTACTCCGAGCGGATGCTGGCCGTGGTGCGCGACTACGGCTACAAGTCGATCTTCTGGTCCTACGCCTACAAGGACTGGGTGCCCGAGGCCCAGCCGGACAAGGCCGAGAGCCTGGAGAAGCTGAAAAAGAACCTCCACCCCGGGGCCATCTTCCTGCTGCACTCGGTCTCCAGCACCAACACCGCCATCCTCGGCGATTTCATCGACTATGCCCTCTCCCAGGGCTACACCTTTCAGACCATGTGACGCCGCCCTTCAACTGGCAGGCGGCCGGGGCGACCGGCCGCCTGCCTTTTTGTAAAGTCTCTGTAAATCGCCCCCTTCCCTCTTAAGACAAGATTCCTTTTTTTGGATATTTTCTTGTCGCTTTGGGCGATCCATTCCGGACTTTTTCCGGAGTATTTTAGCCAAAACATCGAAAAATATCGCCTTTGCAAAATAATATTAAAGTGCCCATAAAGAACTGTTATACTGTCCCTGGCAAAAAGCGCCGACAAAACGAGCGGCCTTTTCCCGCGGCGCCCGCCTTTTAGGGACGGGCAGGGGGAGCGAGGCGGCGGACCAATTCTTGTGTTTTGGGGGAACGACATGAATTTCTTCAACTTTCTCTCGCTGGCCGGCGGGCTGGCCATGTTTCTCTACGGAATGAACATCATGGGGTCGGGGCTGGAGAAGCTGGCCGGCTCCAAGCTGGAGATCATCCTCACCAAGATGACCTCCAACATCTTCAAGAGCGTGCTGCTGGGGGCGCTGATCACGGCGGTCATCCAGTCCTCCTCGGCCACCACTGTCATCGTGGTGGGGCTGGTCAACTCGGGCATCCTCAAGCTGGACCGGGCCATCGGCATCATCATGGGGGCCAACATCGGCACCACCATCACCGCCCAGATCCTGGCCCTGGGGGACATCAGCTCCTCCAACTTCTTCCTGCAGCTGGTCAAGCCCACCGCCCTGGCGCCGCTGATGGCGGCCATCGGCATCGTCCTCTTCATGTTCTTGCAGGGCAACAAGCAGAAAAATCTGGGCCAGATCCTGATGGGCTTCGGCATCCTCTTCATCGGGATGCAGTCGATGGAAAGCTCCATGGCCCCCCTGCGGGACCTGCCCCAGTTCGCCGACATCCTCACCGCCCTCTCCAATCCCATCCTCGGGGTGCTGGCGGGGACCATCCTCACGGCGGTCATCCAGTCCTCCTCGGCCTCGGTGGGCATTTTGCAGGCCGTCTCCTCCACCGGGCAGCTCCGCTACTCCACCGCCATCCCCATCATCATGGGGCAGAACATCGGCACCTGCATCACCGCCATCCTGGCCTCCATCGGCGCCAACAAAAACGCCAAGCGGGCGGCGGCGGTCCACCTCTACTTCAACGTCATCGGCACCGCGGTCTTCCTCACCGCCATCTATGCGGTGCAACACCTGGTGGGCTTTGGCTTCTGGAACGAGGCCATCACTCGGGCCGACATCGCCAACTTCCACACCATCTTCAACATCTGCACCACCGTGCTGCTGGTCCCCTTTTACAAGGGGCTGGGCAAGCTGGCTGAGATGTCCATCCGCTCCAAGAAGGGAGAGGAGGACCTCACCCCCGAGGTGCCGCTGCTGGACGAGCGGCTGCTGGCCTCGCCGGGGCTGGCCATCGAGCAGGCCCGCAGCGTGGTACTGAAGATGGGGGAATACGGGCAGAAAAACTGCTCGAAGATGGTCTCACAGCTGTTCAGCTACGACCAGAAGACCGCCGACAGCATTGCCGAGTACGAGGCGGCCATCGACAAGATGGAGGTCACCCTCTCCCGCTACCTGTTAAAGCTGACCAACCAGCCCTTGAGCGACCAGGAGAGCCGCCAGGTGTCCGAGATGTTCTGGCTGGTGACCGAGTTCGAGCGCATCGGCGACTACGCCATCAACGTGTTGGAGCGGGGCGGGGAGATCGCCGACAAGAAGGTCGTCCTCTCGGACATGGCCAAGAGGGAGCTGATCATCCTAGACAAGGCCATCGGCGAGATCTTGGGCAAGGCGGTCGCCGCCTTCCGGGACCGGGACGTGGAGGTCGCCCGGGAAATCGAGCCGCTGGAAGAGACCATCGACCAAATCAAAGACGAGCTGAAGGCCCAGCACATCGAGCGGCTGAAACAGGGCACCTGCTCCATCGACGCGGGGGTCATCTTCCTGGAGATCTTGACCAACCTGGAGCGGATCGCCGACCACTGCTCCAACATCGCCGCCTATGTGGTGGGGTACGAGGGGGAACAGAAGGGCGATTTCGACGCCCACCAGTACCGCCAGACCCTGCACGACGGGCGGGAGGAGGAGTACAACCGCCTCTACCAGGAGTACAGCGAGAAGTACTCGGTCCACTGACCGAACGCGAACCGACAAAAAGAGCCGCCCCGGCCGGGACGGCTCTTTTTTTGATTCAATAAGCGCTCTGCCAGTCGTCGCCCTCGTCCTCGTCCCCCGGGGGGAGAAAGGTCCAGAAGGAGGCGGGGTCCCGGGGAGCGCGGCTCTCCACCTCCACCGAAAAGACCCGATTTTCGCAGGTGTCTTGCAGGGAGACCGGGGTCCACCCCGCCCCGGTGGGGGCGCCGAAGCAGACCTCCAGGCGGCCGGCGGTGACGTCGAAGAGCATGGAGCGAAGGGTGCCCAGCCCGTCTTGATAGTAGGGGCAGGCGACCCCGTCGGGCATGGGTCGCTCCAGCAGGGCCTTGAGGGCGGGCCCGTCCAGCCGGCCCACCCCCTCCTCCAGGGCGCGGCGGGCGATCTTCCAGCGCCGGACCGAGTGTCGGCCCCGGTGGTTGTCAAAGGGGCGCATCTCCTCATTTTGATAGTGGTTGGTGGCCACCAGCCACCGCTCGCTGTCGCGAAAGGAGAGGCGGTGCGCGCCGCCGACACTGGCCATCTCCGCCACCCGGGCGCGGCCGCTGCGGTCGGCCAGCAAGAAGACGTCGTTGGTGCGCAGGGGGAGCTGGGCCAGCAGGTCGCTGGCCTCGGCCACCGTGGCGCAGCGCTCCAACAGGGCCCGCAGGACCACGGGGAACCAGAGCCCCTCCCCCTCGGCCGGCTGCAGGAAGGAACAGGTGGACATGGTGACGCAGAGCCCCCGGTCGTTCATCCCGTCCATCCGCCCAAAGAGGAGGAGGGAGAAGCCCGCCTGGGCCGGACTGCCCGCCGCCCGGGTGACGCAGAGGCAGAGCTCGTCCGCAAACCCGTACTCGTAGCTGCGGGCCAGGTAGAGGTGTCCGTCCCCGGTGATGGCGGGGAGGGCGGCGATCTGGCTGCAGCGGCCGGGCTGACAGCAGCGATCGGAAAAGATGGCCAGCCGGCCGGGGCGGATACCCAGGGCCTCGCTGGTGCCGGCGATCTCCTCCCCCAGCCCGGGGATCGCCGCCTCCAGCAGCCGCATCTTCGCCCGCAGGGCGGGGCCGGTGACCTCCTCCCCCTCCGGCAGGAGGTTGATTTGCCGCAGGAGGGGGTTTTGCCGCAACTGGGCGGCATAGGCCTGCCCCACCTGGTAGCGGCTCCCCTCGGCCACAAGGCTGCCAAACAAGACGCTTCTCTTCACCGGCATTTCCCCCAATCGTTTTTTCCACTTTAGCAGAATAAAAAATGTTTGGCAAGGGGGGATCGGGGCCACCCCATTTAGAGGCGGGTGCCCAGCCAGGAGATTGCCAGCCCCGCCCCGATGGAAAGAAGGGTGAGGCGGTAGCGGCCAAAGCCCCAGGAGGCGGGGATCAGCTCCTCCACGGCGATGAAGAGCATCACCCCGCAGACCAGGGAAAAGACCGCCCCCAGCAGGGCCGGCGAGAGAAAGGGGCCCAGCACCAGCCAGGCCAGAAGGGCCCCCACCGGTTCGGAGAGGCCGGAGAGAAGGGCGCAGCCAAAGGCGCGGGCGCGGCTGCCGGTGGACTGGTAGATGGGCATCGCCACCGTGACCCCTTCGGGGATGTTGTGCAGGGCGATGGCCAGGGCCACCGAGAGACCCAGCCCTGCGTCCTGGTAGCCGGCCATGAAGGTGGCCATCCCCTCAGGGAGGTTGTGCAGCAAGATGGCCAGCATCGAGACCAGTCCCAGGTGAAAGAGGCTCCTCTTCCCCGGGGCGCTGCCGGGTGCTCCTTTCCCCGTGACCGGCCGGTCGGGGACCAGCCGGTCAATGGCAAAGGTGAGGGCGATGCCCGCCAAAAAGGCGGCGAAGAGGAGCCAGAAGCCCCGCCTGCGGCCCAGCGCCCCGGCCAACAGGGAGATGGCTTCGGGAAAGAGGTCCCAGAGGCTGACGCCGGCCATCACCCCGGCGGCAAAGCCCAGGGCCGCCGCCATGGGGGCGTCGCTCCCCCGCCTGCCCAAAAAGACCGCCAGCGCCCCCAGCGCGGTGGAGAGACCCGCCGCGCTGGAGAGGGCCAGGGCCTGCAAAACGCCGCTGTCCACCGGGCAACCCCTCCCCTCTTTTTCCACATATGGATATGCGCCGCGCACCGGGACCATGCGGGAAGAGGGGTGGATGGGGGAAAACAAAACCGCCGGTGAAACAGAGGGCCCGCACCGGCCTTAAACGGGCGGTATACAGACCCATCCCCCCCAAAAAGGGGATGAGAGTGCGCCGCCCCCACCGCCACCGGCAAACCGGCAGCACAGGAACCCGTTTCGCGCTGTCCACCACTCCAACGCCTGTTTTCTGCGCCTGCAACGCCTTCCCTTTCAAGAGATCCTGTGAGAAAAGCACGCTGTCTCCCTGGCAGAAGCTCGAGCATCGGGGCGGGAACGCCGCAAAAAAAGGACCGCACCCTGCGGTGCGGCCCCCCAAAAAGCGGTCTGTGCTGTGTCGGTCTGCGCCTAGAACTGCCAGACGCTGTACACGAAGGCGTCCGGGTCGTGGGGCAGGTCGTCGCCCTGCTCCAGCTCTTCGTGGATCATTTTGATGAGTCTCTGGCGGTAGGTGTCGTCATACCCCTCCATCACCGGCTCGACCTTGCTGGAGGACTCGAGGAAGTGGATGATGTCGCGGCCCATGGCGCGGCCCTTGTCGGTGTGCATGTCGTAGGCGTAGTCGGGGATCTCGAGCTTGTAGCCGCGGTCAAACTTTTTGATGGTGATGTTTTTCAGGCAGTCGGTGGAGCGCTCTTTGCTGCGGGAGCAGAGGAAGCGGATGGCGTGCATGAAGAAGAGGGGGCGATCCCCGTCGTTGTAGGGGAACTCCTGCCGGATCTTGTTGAGGGTGTAGACCACCACCGGGGCGTTGGTGTCGCCAAAGCCCACGTCCTCGACGGCCATGGCCATCAGGCGGCGCCACATCTTGTCCTCGAACTGCTCGCTGGTGATGTACATCTCGTAAGCCACGTCCACAGCGATCTCCTCTTTGCCGCGGCGGATGGACTTCTGCAGGGCGGAGACCAGTTCGTCACCGGGGATCCCGTTTCTGCTGGTGATGTTCTTCCAGGGGTCGTACGACATGAATTCTGCCATTTGAGTACCTCCAAAAATGCACAGCTCGATTTACAGTAGCTTTGCAGTAATGCGGCGCGCCGGGCGGTGCGCCACCTCTATAATAATCCATCTTTCCCCATAAAACAAGGGGCTTTTGTTGCAATGAAGCGCCGCCCGTGTTAAGATATATCTGTTATTTCGCTACATTTCGCGGATTTTTGCGGCAGCGGCGCAGACCCCCGGCAGAACGTCCGGCGCGCCGCGGAAACGGAGGGGACACAAATGATGAAAAAGCGATTTGCCCTGTGCGCCACTGCGCTGCTGAGCCTCTGCCTGCTGGCGGGCTGCGGCGGACCCAAGGCGCCCCAGGACAAGGCGGCCATCGCCTATATGGAGGCGGTGGCAAAGGGGGACGCGGCGACCATGGCCGCGGCCGACGGCTACGACCAGGGGGAGATCGACTTGAGCTACTGCGCCGACGTGGTGGCCAAGCGCCGGGCCGAGGCCAAGTTCGACATTTTGGAGTCCACCGGCGACGACGCTTCGGGCTATACCGTCACCGTGGGGGCCACCTTTGTCGACCTGGCCGAGGAGTTTCAGAAGGCCTCGGAAGAGCAGCTGGCCGCCAGCTTGGAAGGCGGCGATCTGAGCGAGGACGACATCGCCCAGAACATCGTCAAACAGCTGGAAAAGGGCGGCAAGGAGACCAAGTGGAAAATCGTCCTCAAGCTGACCAAGGAGGGCGAGGGCTACCGGGTGGACGTGAGCCAGTGCGCCGGGGACGTCGCCTCCATCTACAGCTGTGGGCTGAAAAACGCCCTCTAAGACCGAATCAAAACGAGCCCCTGCGCCAAGTATGGCGCAGGGGCTCGTTTTTGTTTGTTTACTAGGGGTGGAGCAGCCGTCGCAGCGGCTGCAAAAGGTCCTGCTGTCCCTTGATCTTGCGCCGCAGCCCTGCCGCCAGCCAGGCGATGGGGGCGGAGAGCAGGTACCAGAGAAAGGAGTAGAGGGGGCAGATCTGCCCCAGGAGATTGCCCGCCAATTGGGAGTAGTCCCAGACGCCCCAGTGCAGCCAGCGGTTGACCACACAGCCCACGCAAAATTCAATGCCGGTGATGACCGCATCCCCCACCAGGCACTTTTTCCAGAGGGGCATGGCAGGGTGCCTGCCGTTGACGGCGTAGAGGATGGAAAAACAGGTGCCCCCGGTGAGCACCATGGTCCAGTGGGTATATCCCCGCCAGAGCACCTCGATGGCGCCGTACCCCACACAGCCGATGGCGAAGACCGCCGCCGATTCCCCCGCTCGTTTCACCCAAAACCACTTCCCGTCTGTCACAAATTTCAACGGGATTAGTATTGGCGAAAGGGCGGGGATTATGGCTGGATAGTGTTGGGGCTAAAAAGTGCAAAATTCTCTCAAATTCGACATCTTTCGCCTTCCTAAATGAAAAACAGTGCTATAATGAGACAAATCACATTTTGTTTTAATTTTTTTATGGAGTTGATTTGTTTTTATGTATATAGCACACAAAAAGGGGGAGGCCACCTTTCAGACCGTGTCGGAACACCTGCACAATGTGGCCCGCCTCGCCGCAAGGTTTGCCGCCCCCTTAAGTGCAGGGGAATGCGCTTTCTGTTGCGGAATGCTCCACGACTTGGGAAAATATTCGGAAGAGTTTCGCCATCGCATCCTCGATAACGGCCCCCGGGTGGATCACTCCACCGCAGGCGCCCAGGCCCTCTGCGGTGTGATGAAAAATGGACTCGCCCGGCTCATGGCCTACTGCATTGCAGGACATCACAGCGGGTTGCCCGATGGCGGAAGCAGTTCGGACACTGCAGCCGCCCCCACCTTGATGGGCCGGCTGAAAAAAGTCGTACCCGACTATGCAAGCGGTTTACAGGAGGTCTCTATCCCCTCTGTGCTGCCCAAAAATCCCCCTCCCCTTTCTCCTGTCAACGGCGGATTCACCATGGCTTTTTTCACCAGGATGCTCTACTCCTGCCTGGTGGATGCCGATTTTTTGGACACCGAGGCCTTTATGGCCGACCAGCCGCCGCAGCGGGGGATGGGGGAGCCGCTGCCCGATCTCTGGCAAAAACTCTCACAGCACCTGCAGACATTTTACCCGCCCAAGACCCCCCTCAATCAAAAGCGATGCGACATCTTGGATGACTGCCAGAGGGCTGCGGAAGAAGCGCCGGGCCTCTTCTCCCTCACCGTTCCCACCGGGGGTGGGAAGACCCTCTCCTCCCTGGCATTTGCCCTCAAACACGCCATCCAACACGGGTTGCAGAGGATCATCTACGTCATCCCATACACCAGCATCATCGAGCAGACCGCTCAGGTCTTTCGGGATATTTTGGGGGATGAAAACGTGTTGGAGCACCACTCCAATGTCTGTTTTCGCCAGCGGGAGGAGGACGAGGTGACTCCTGCGGAACTGGCCTCCGAAAACTGGGACGCCCCTGTAGTCGTCACCACCAACGTGCAGTTTTTCGAGTCCCTCTTTTCCAACCGCTCATCCCGGTGCAGAAAACTGCACAACATCGCCCGGAGCGTCGTCATCTTCGACGAGGCGCAGATGTTGCCCCGCGACTACCTGCTGCCCTGTGTTGGCGCCATCACAGAACTGTGCGTCAACTGCGGCTGTACCGCCGTTCTCTGCACGGCGACCCAGCCCGCGTTGGACCCCTTTTTCCCCGACTCCTGCCGCCCCCGGGAAATCTGCCAAAACACCGACGCGCTCTACCGATTTTTCCGCCGGACCCAGTTGCTCTCCGTCGGCGAGAGGACCGACGCGCAGCTGGCGGCAGAGCTGGCCGAGGCGCCGCAAGTCCTCTGCATTGTCAACTCCCGCGCACAGGCGCAAAACCTCTATCAACTCCTCCCCCCAGAGGGTCGTTTTCACCTCTCCACTCTCCTCTATCCCAACCACCGCAAGCGAATTTTAAAGGCCGTCCGCAAACGGCTAAAAGAAGGGCTTCCCTGCCGGGTGGTCTCCACCTCCCTCATCGAGGCGGGGGTGGATGTGGACTTTCCCCTCGTCTACCGCTCTGAGGCCGGACTGGATTCAGATATTCAGGCGGCGGGACGCTGCAATCGGGAGGGCAAGCGCCCCCTCGAAGAGAGTCTGGTCAAACTGTTTGTCCCAGAGGAGCGGTATCGGAAACACCTCCCCGCCGCCCTTCGCACCCCACTGGAGGTCGCCCGCCTGGTGGCGGCGCGACAGGAGGACCTAGCTTCGCCCCAGGCAATTCACGACTACTTCTCCCAGCTCTTCTACCTGCAGCGGCCGATGCTCGACCGCAAAGGGATCCTCCCCTCTTTTGAGCGGGGCGCTCGGAACCTCCTCTTCCCCTTCGCCCAGGTCGCAGCGGAGTTTCACCTTATTGAAAGCCCCACCCAAACCATCCTTATCCCCTTGGAAGAGGAAGCCGCCCAACTCGCCGAAGACCTGCAACTCGGCTTTTTTAGCCGGGAGCGATTGCGCAAGGCCGGCCTTTACAGCGTCAACGTCTACCAAAATCAATTTCGCGCCCTCTGGGACAGCGGCAAATTGGAACTGTTAGCAGACGGTCTCTACCTGCTACACGATCTGGATTGCTATTCAGAAGAGATGGGCCTCACCGCCAATGTAGAAACGGGGGATGCGTTATTTGCATAAAGGAAAAGAGATGCAACAGCCGTAAACTGCCACATCTCCTTACAGGACCTCCACCTAAGTACCTACGTAATACACTATAAACTATTTCAATCCATATACATGCAACTGCATATATAACACATTTATTATAGGGCACTTTTATTTGACTGTCCACCTGGGCGCAAAATTATTATTTTCCATTTAGCCCTTGACAATATAATAAAATAAGCATATTTTGGTAATAGAGGTTTTTCTCCATTAAGTTTTTGGTAATTACTAAAAACTGAAAAAATAAAAAGAAAGGAGTGAATTACATGGGTACTTACGGTATCATGGTGGAGGTTTCTGGTGACCTGGCTCTATTCACCAGGCCCGAACTCAAGGCAGAGCGCACTTCCTATGAGATGATCACCCCCTCGGCGGCCCGAGGTTTACTGGAATCCATTTATTGGAAACCAGCGATCCAGTGGGTCATCGACAGAATCTACGTCTGTAACCCCATCCGCTTTACCAATATCCGCCGCAACGAAGTATCCGCCGTCGCCCTCTCCAGCACCGCCCGCTCCGCCATGAGAGGAGCCCGCATCCCCCTCTACATCGACGCATCGGCCAATATTCAGCAGCGCGCCTCCCAGGTGTTGCGGGACGTGCGGTATGTCATCGAGGCCCACTTCGAGATGACCGACCGCGCCGGCGAACGGGACAACCCGGACAAGCACTACGCCATCGCCATGCGCCGGCTGCAAAAGGGGCAGTGCTTTCAACAGCCCTATCTCGGCTGTCGGGAATTTCCTGCGCGGATCTCCCTTTTTGAGGGGGAGACGGTGGTCACCGCCTACCCGGACAGCGAGGAGGACTTGGGGTACATGCTCTGGGATTTGGACTACACAAAACCCACTGACATACGCCCCCTGTTTTTCCACGCGGTGCTCAAAAATGGGGTCTTGGACCTGACGGGGGGTGTGCGGGGATGATCCTTCAATCTCTGGTGGAATACTACGAAATCCTGCGCCAAAAGGACAAGGACGGCACCGTTCCCCCACCGGGGTACAGTCCCGCCAAGGTGTCCTATGCTCTGGAACTCTCGCCAGAGGGGGAGCTCCTCGGTGTGCTCTCCCTGCGCGTCAAGCAGCAGCGGGGCAAGAAAGAGGTGGAGGCCCCCCAGGTGCTGGTGGTGCCGGAGCAAGACACCCGCGCCGTAAACATCCACCCATATTTTCTCTGCGATAACTCCGGCTATCTGTTGGGCCTGGACAAAAAAGGAAAGCCCGCGCGCACAGCAGCCTGCTTCGCCGCAGCCCGAGACCTCCACCGCTCTGTGCTGGAGGGGACCTCTTCCCCTGCTGGAAAAGCGGTGTATCAGTTCTTCACCCGCTGGGACCCAGCGCTTGCCAAAGGGCACCCCGTTCTGGCAGAATACCTGGACGAGCTGACCGGCGGAGGAAGCCTCGTCTTCACCTTTGGCGGCCGCTTTGTGCAGGAGGACCCCGCCGTCAAAGCGCAGTGGGAACAGTGGCGGGCATCACACAGCGAGTCGCCCCAGATGCAGTGTCTGGTCACCGGACAAGAAGCGCCTGTCGCCGTTCTCCACCCCAAAATCAAGGGGGTACGGGGAGCGCAGTCGGTCGGCGCCTCGCTGGTGTCCTTCAACGCCCCGGCCTATGAGTCCTACGGGCGATCCGGTGGGCAGGGGCTCAACGCCCCGGTGAGTGAATACGCCGCCTTCGCCTATGGGACCGCCCTCAACTGGCTGCTCTCCGACTGGCATCACCACTGCCAGGTCGGCGATACCACCGTGGTCTACTGGGCGGCAGACCCCAACCCGCAGTTTGTCGATCTGTTCAACACGATGATGGGCAACATCGAAGGTGAGGAGGACCCCGATCACCTGTTGGCAGAGCTCTTCGCCCATGTAGAAAGAGGCGACCCTGTCGCTAGGGACCTCTCCCTCTCCACCCCCTTTTATGTTCTGGGTTTGGCACCGAACGCGGCGCGGCTCTCGGTGCGCTTTTTCCTCCAAAGCGATTTTGGGACGATGGTGAAAAACATCCACCGCCACTACCGCGATCTGGCCATCGAACGCGCCCCTTACGAGCGGGAGTACCTGACTCTCTACTGGCTCCTGCGGGAAACGGTCAACCCGAATGCCCGCGACAAAGCTCCCTCCTCTTCAATGGCGGCGGCGACCCTCCGCGCCATCCTCATGGGGGGACCCTATCCTGAGGCCCTTTACGAGTCCGTTCTGCTGCGGGTCCGCGCTGAACAGGACAACACCGAGCGCAGGACCCACAAAATCACCCGCGGCCGCGCCGCTATCATCAAGGCCTGCCTGCTGCGAAAGCCGCAGGGGGCTCTCTATCGGGAGGTATTGACCATGTCTCTGAACAAAGAATACAGCGGGAAGGAGCCCGGTGGGCAGGCGTATGTGCTCGGTCGGCTCTTCGCCGTACTGGAAAAGGCGCAGCTGGACGCCAATCCCGGCATCAACACCACCATCAAAGACCGCTACTTCACCTCTGCCTGCACCACCCCGGCGGCAGTCTTCCCCACCCTGTTGATGCTGGCGCAGCACCACATCTCCAAGGCGAGATATGGCTACTACTCCGACCAGCAGATTGGCGACCTACTCGACAAGTTGGAGGTGGACAACCGCCCCTACCCCAAACACCTCACCCTAGAAGAACAGGGTCTCTTTATTTTGGGCTACTACCACCAGGTCAAGGCGCGCTATGGAAAGGCCAATTCGGCCGACAAAAACACCGATGACGGCAGGGAGGATTAGACGATGGCTGCAATTGAAAACCGGTATGATTTTGTTGTTCTGTTCGACGTGGAAAACGGCAACCCCAACGGCGACCCCGACGCCGGCAATATGCCCCGGATCGACCCCGAGACAGGGTATGGTATTGTCACCGACGTCTGCTTAAAGAGAAAGATCCGCAACTACATAGAGACCGTCAAAGAAGGGGAAAAGGGGTATCGCATCTACATCAAAGAATCCGTTCCCCTTAACAGAAGTGATCGCGAGGCCTATGACTACCTGGGCGTAGAGGAAAAAGGGGTGGCGGCCAAAAAGAAGGAGGACCCTGAACTCGACTTGAAGATCCGCAACTTCATGTGCGAGAACTTCTACGATATCCGCACCTTTGGCGCGGTGATGGTCACCTTTGTCAAGGCGGCCCTCAACTGCGGGCAGGTGCGCGGGCCAGTGCAGATGAGTTTTGCCAGAAGTGTCGATCCCATCGTTCCCCAGGAAGTCACCATCACCCGGGTGGCCATCACGACCGAGGCCGATGCCGAGAAAAAAGGGACGGAGATGGGCCGCAAACACGTGATCCCCTACGCCCTCTACCGGGCAGAGGGGTACATCTCCGCCAACCTCGCCCAAAAGGTGACCGGCTTTTCGGAAGAGGACCTCGCTCTCCTCTGGCAGGCCATCATCAACATGTTTGAAGACGACCACTCCGCCGCGCGCGGCAAGATGGCGGTGCGGGAACTCATCGTCTTTCAGCACGAGTGCAAGCTGGGCAACGCCCCCTCCCACAAACTGTTTGAGACGGTATCGGTGGCCAGAAAAGACCCCACCACACCGGCCAGACAGTACAGCGACTACCAGGTGGAACTTCACACCGACGCGCTGCCGGCAGGGGTCACCTGTACCCGGATGATCTGACCGTGTACCGGGAAGAGGAATTTCTCCTCCTCTCCGGGTTGCAGCACTTTTCCTTCTGCCGCCGCCAGTGGGCCCTGATCCACATCGAACAGCAGTGGGCGGAAAACCTGCGCACCGTCGAAGGGGAGATCATGCACCAGCGCGCCCACAATGCCGATTTGTCGGAGATGCGGGACGGCGTCCTCTACACCCGGGGCATGCAGGTTTTTTCCCGCACCCTCGGGATGAGCGGCGCCTGCGATGTGGTGGAATTTCACCCCGCCCCCGACGGCATCCCCCTGCAGGGGCGGGAGGGGCTCTACCTCCCGGTGCCGGTCGAATACAAAAAGGGGCGGCCCAAAGAGGGGGACGCAGACCGACTGCAGCTCTGTGGACAGGCGATCTGCCTGGAGGAAATGCTGGCCTGCTCCATCCCCCAGGGGTACCTCTATTACGGGGAGACGAGAAGGCGGGAAACCGTGCCCTTTACCGGGGAATTGCGCACTGCCGTCACAACTATGGCAGAGGAGATACACCGACTTTACAGCCGCCAATATACCCCCAAAGTGCGGCCCAGCAAGTCCTGTAACGCCTGCTCTCTCAAAGACCTCTGCCTGCCAAAATTGGCGCGGAAGGGCAGTGCTGCCGCGTATATCCGCGCCCGATTGGAGGAGGTGACACCGTGCGAAAACTGCTGAACACCCTCTATGTGACCACCCCCGACACCTATCTGGCCTTGGACGGCGAAAATGTAGTGGTATTGGGGGATGAGGACAGTCCCTCCCGCCAATTTCCACTTCACATCCTGGAGGGGATCGTCTCCTTCGGCTACAAAGGGGCCAGCCCGGCCCTGATGGGGGCCTGCGTCGAGCGCGGGATCGCCCTCACCTTTTTCTCCCCCAACGGCCGCTATCTGGCCGGGGTAAACGGCAAAAGCCGCGGAAACATCCTCCTGCGCAAAGCCCAGTACCGGGTATCCGACGACCCCTCGGGCAGTGCGCTCATCGCCCGGTCATTTTTGGTCGGAAAGGTCTACAACTCGCGTTGGGTGCTGGAACGAGCTCTCCGCGACCACAGGATGCGGGTGGACGAAGCGGCCTTAGGAGCGGCTTCTCAGGCCCTCACCGCCTCCCTCACCCCCATTGCAAACTGCGGTGATTTGGAGCAGTTGAGGGGGTTGGAAGGAGAAGCGGCCACCCGCTACTTCTCGGTCTTCGACGAGCTGATTTTGCAGAACAAAGACGCCTTCTCTTTTCAGGGAAGAAATCGCCGCCCACCGCTGGACAACATCAACGCCCTGCTCTCGTTTACCTATACCCTGCTGTCCAGCGATTGCGCCGCGGCTCTAGAGGGGGTGGGGCTAGACGCCTATGTGGGCTTTCTGCATCGAGACCGTCCGGGGCGCGCCTCCCTTGCACTGGATTTGATGGAGGAACTTCGCAGTGTCTGCGCAGACCGGTTTGTCCTCTCCCTTATCAACAACCGGGTGGTCTCCCCCAAGGGCTTTACCAAGCGGGAGAGCGGCGCTGTCGTCATGGACGACGATACCCGAAAAGCTGTGCTGACGGCCTGGCAAAACCGCAAAAAAGAGGAACTGACCCACCCCTTTCTGGAGGAAAAAATCCCCTGGGGACTGGTTCCCTTCGTCCAGGCCATGCTGTTGGCCCGTCATCTCCGCGGCGATTTAGACGCTTACCCGCCCTTTTTGTGGAAGTGAGGAAACAATGCTGGTTCTCATCACCTATGATGTCAACACCACCGATGCCGGTGGAAAAAAGCGGCTGCGAAAGGTCGCAAAAAAGTGCGTCAACTTTGGACAAAGGGTGCAAAACTCCGTATTTGAGTGCATTTTGGACGCCGCCCAGGCCCGCCTCTTGCGCCACCAGCTAGAAGAACTCATTGACCCGGAAAAGGACAGTCTTCGGTTTTACTATCTGGGAAACAACTATCGCGGCAAGGTCGAACACATCGGCGCCAAACCCTCCTATGAGGCCGAAGGCGTACTTCTCCTCTGACGGTGCGAACGACATATAGACGTGGTTTTCCCGGTGCCTTCGCACCGGGAAAATCGCTCTTTTGCCGAAAAAATGTATGCCATCGCGAAAAAAAAGCACTGTTTGTTGAGAAGGAGCACACAAGTTACAGAAAAGCGAGGCGTATTTTTGCCTTCTTTGTGAATATCTGCTGTCACCTTCCGCGAGGAAGGTGGGGATTGAAATTCGTTGCTCAAGTTTCGCAAAGGGAACCCAGAGGGTCACCTTCCGCGAGGAAGGTGGGGATTGAAATCCGATGGCCGTTTTGGTTGTCCCTACCAACGGCTGTCACCTTCCGCGAGGAAGGTGTGGATTGAAATCAAAGGAGACGCATGTATAGCTGTGTCCTCTGCGTCACCTTCCGCGAGGAAGGGGGCCAAAATATCGATTTAGTGCGCTTTAGCGATAGCGAAGGGGGAAAAAGCAGTTGCCCCCAATCCCTGCCACTTATAGCCTCTCTTTTGCAAACAGCACGACAAAAAGGTCTCACACAACTGTGTGAGACCTTTTCTGGTGAACCACCGGGGATTCGAACCCCGGACCCTTTGATTAAAAGTCAAATGCTCTGCCAACTGAGCTAGTGGTTCATATTCTGAAAAATGCGCCCGTAAAGCGCTTATTTATAATAGCACTTGCCCCCTGCAAAGTCAACACTTTTTTGCCAAATTTCCGGAAATCTGCGGGGCGGCTGGTCGGCCCCGCGCGCCTTCTGCGCCGCTTTGAGGGAGTCATCTCTCCCCCCGCCGGCCGCGCTCCCCACTATCCTGCCCCGCTGCGCAAAAAATATACCGATTTTTTGCCGGGCCGTCGGGGCGCAAAAAGCGAGCGGCGGCCACAAGTGGCCGCCGCTCGCTCATCGCCGTGCAGGCGTTTTCTCATATTTTATACAGGGCAGGTTCGGTCAGTCGCGCTCTTTGGTGGCGATCTTCGCCCTCACCATGTCGGTGAAGGCCTCCACCGACATGGCGCCCAGATCGCCCTCGCTGCGGGAGCGGACCGAGACGTTGCCCTCGGACTGCTCCTTCTCGCCCACCACCAGCATGTAGGGGATCTTCTGCAACTGGGCCTCGCGGATCTTGTAGCCCATCTTCTCGGCGCGGTAGTCCCCCTCGACCCGGATGCCCTGGCTGTCCAGCTGCTGCTGCAACTGCTGGGCGTAGTCGTGGAACTTCTCGCTGATGGGGACGATCTTCACCTGCACCGGGGCCAGCCAGGTGGGGAAGGCGCCGGCAAAGTGCTCGATGAGGATGCCGATGAACCGCTCGATGCTGCCAAAGACCACCCGGTGGATCATCACGGGGCGGTGCTTCTGGCCGTCCTCGCCGGTGTACTCCAGCTCAAAGCGCTCGGGCATCTGCATGTCCAGCTGAATGGTGCCGCACTGCCAGGTGCGGCCGATGGCGTCCACCAGGTGGAAGTCCAGCTTGGGCCCGTAGAAGGCGCCGTCGCCCTCGTTGATGGTGTACTCCCGGCCCAGCTCCTCCATGGCCTCCTTCAGGCCGTTGGTGGCGCGCTCCCAGTCCTCGTCGCTGCCCATGTGGTCCTCGGGCATGGTGGAGAGCTCGATCTTATAGGGGAAGCCGAAGAGGCTGTACACCTCGTCGATGAGGCGGATGACCCCTTTGATCTCGTCCTTGATCTGCTCGGAGGTCATGAAGATGTGGGCGTCGTCCTGGGTGAAGCAGCGCACCCGCATCAGCCCGTGAAGGGCGCCGGAGAGCTCGTGCCGGTGCACCAGACCCAGCTCGCCCACCCGCATGGGCAGGTCGCGGTAGGAGTGGGGCTGGGTCTTGTAGACCAGCATCCCGCCGGGGCAGTTCATCGGCTTGATGGCGAAGTCCTGCTCGTCGATGACGGTGGTGTACATGTTGTCCTTGTAGTGGCCCCAGTGGCCGCTGCGCTCCCACAGGGTGCGGCTGAGGATGATGGGGGTGCTGATCTCCTGGTAGCCGGCCTTGTGGTGGATCTCCCGCCAGTAGTCGATGAGGGTGTTTTTGAGCACCATCCCCTTGGGCAGGAAGAAGGGGAAGCCGGGGCCCTCGTCCAGCAGGGTGAAGAGCTCCAACTCCTTGCCCAGCTTGCGGTGGTCCCGCTTTTTGGCCTCTTCCAGCAGGGCCAGGTGCTCTTCCAGCAAGCTGGCCTTGGGGAAGGCGGTGCCGTAGACGCGGCAGAGCATGGCCTTGTCCGAATCGCCCCGCCAGTAGGCGCCGGTGGCGCTGGTGAGCTTGACGGCTTTGACCTTGGAGGTGTCCAGCAGGTGGGGCCCGGCGCAGAGGTCGGTGAAGTCCCCCTGTTTAAAGAAGGAGATCTTCTCCCCCTTGCCGGCGTGCTCCTCGATCAGCTCCAGCTTGTAGGGCTGGTCGGCCATCAGCTCCTTGGCCTCGGCGGGGTCCAGCTCGAAGCGCTCCAGGGGCAGGGCCTCCTTGGCGATCTTCTTCATCTCGGCCTCGATCTTCTCCAGGTCCTCGGTGGTGAAGGGCTTCTCCACGTCGAAATCGTAGTAGAAGCCGCCGTCGATGGCCGGGCCGATGGCGAATTTCACCCCGGGGAAGAGGTGCTGCACCGCCTGGGCCAGGACGTGGGAGGCGGTGTGCCAGAAAACCCGCTTGCCCGCCGCGTCCTCAAAGGTCAGTATCTCCAGGGAACAGTCCCTCTCCAGCGGCTGGCGCAGGTCGGCCACCTCGCCGTCCACCAGGCCGCCCACCGCGTTGCGGTAAAGGCCCATGGAGATCTGCTTGGCCACCTCCGCCACGGTAGAGCCCTGCTCCACCTGCAGCGACGAGCCGTCTTTCAGTTTGACATCGATCATTGTTGTCTCCTCCTCACTGTGCGCCCGAAGGGGCGCTGTGTGCACAAGTTGCCGCGTCTGTGCGGCGGGGCCCAGAGGGGCTGGCGGCGGGAAGGCCGCGCCCTGCGCCCGGCCCGTCGGCCGCGGCGCAATAAAAAAACTTCACCCCTCGCATCTTCCAAGGGGTGAAGTCACACTCTCGCAAACTCCACGGTTCCACCCAAATTGCGCCCGGTAAGGGGCGCCACTCGTGCCAGGGGATAACGGCCCTGAGCCGGCAGGGATTGGCTGCACTCCGAGGTGGTACGCGGCCCCGCCCCCACCCCGCGCCGCTTTCAGCCGGCGGCGGCGCTCTCTTTTGGGGAAGGCGGGCGCGCATGTCCTCATCTACGCTTTTTCTGTTTTCATACTAGCACAGCTTTCCCCCCCTGTCAATCGCCATCTGAGCGCCTGGCAGGCCGTTTTTCGGCGAAAAAAAGCACGCCTATTGGAGGGGACTTCCGCCCCCTGCGCCCGTCTTTGCGCCTTGACAGCAACTTGTTCCTAATATAAAATAAGAACAGTGTCCTTTTTGTTCTAACTGCTAAAAAATACATGCTGAAAAGCAAAAAATTCAAAGAAAAGGAGGGATTTTCTCTATGCCATTTACGCCTGTAACCATTGCAATCATCGCCGTTTCAGCGGTGATTTTGGCAGTCGTCGCCTTTGCCGGCGGCTTTGCCTACCGCAAGAAAGTGGCCGAATCCAAAATCGGCGCAGCCGAGACCGAAGCGACCAGAATTGTAAATGACGCCGTGAAAGAGGCGCAGGCCCGCAAGAAAGAGAGCCTGCTGGAAGCCAAAGACGAGATCCTCAAACTGAAGACCGAAACCGACCGGGAACTGAAAGACCGCCGGGCGGACATCTCCCGCCAGGAGAAGCGGGTCATTCAAAAAGAGGAGTCCCTGGACAAAAAAATCGCCGGGGTGGAGCAGAAGAGCGACCGGCTGGAGAAGAAGCTCAAGGACGCCGAGGACCGCCTGGCCGAGGCCGAGGCCATCAAGGCCAGCCAGTTTGAGACCCTGGAGAAGATCTCCGGCCTGACCGCCGAGCAGGCCAAGGCCCAGCTGCTGGAAAAGCTGGACGAGGAACTGACCCACGAGAAGGCCCTGAAGATCAACGCCTACGAGGCCCACCTGAAAGAGGAGCAGGACGAGATGACCCGCAACCTGCTGGGCCTCTCCATCGCCCGCTGCGCCGCCGACCACGCCTCGGAGGCCACCGTCTCGGTGGTGCCCCTGCCCAACGACGAGATGAAGGGGCGGATCATCGGCCGTGAGGGCCGCAACATCCGCGCGCTGGAGACCCTGACCGGGGTCGACCTGATCATCGACGACACCCCCGAGGCCATCACCCTCTCGAGCTTTGACCCGGTGCGCCGGGAGGTGGCGCGGGTGGCCCTGGAGCGACTGATCCAGGACGGCCGGATCCACCCCTCCCGCATCGAGGAGATGGTGAACAAGGCCAAAAACGAGGTGGAGAACACCATCAAACAGGAGGGGCACCGCGCCGTGATGGAACTGGGTATCCACGGCATCAACCCCGAACTGGTCAAGCTGCTGGGCCGGCTGCGCTACCGCACCAGCTACGGCCAAAACGTCCTCAACCACTCGATGGAGGTCGCCCAGCTCTCGGGCCTTCTGGCCGGTGAACTGGGGGTGGACGTGGACATGGCCAAGCGGGCCGGGCTGCTGCACGACATCGGCAAGGCCCTGGACCACGAGGTCGAGGGCTCCCACATCAAGATCGGGGTGGACGTGGCCAAGCGCTACCGGGAGAACCCCCAGATCATCCACGCCATCGAGGCCCACCACGGCGACGTGGAGGCCCAGACCGTTCTCGCCTGCATCGTCAAGGCGGCCGACGCCATCAGCGCCGCCCGCCCGGGCGCCCGCCGGGAGAACGTGGAGAACTACATCAAGCGGCTGCAGCGGCTGGAAGAGCTGACCAACTCCTTCGACGGGGTCGAGAAGTCCTTTGCCATCCAGGCCGGCCGCGAGGTGCGGATCATGGTCAAGCCGGAGGTCATCAAGGACGACGAGATGACCGTGCTGGCCCACGACATCGTCAAGAAGATCGAGTCCGACCTGGACTACCCCGGCCAAATCAAGGTGCACATCATCCGCGAGAGCCGGGCCATCGACTTCGCCAAATAAGGCCGTACCCTTTTTTCTGTACACAGAGCGCCCCGCGCCGGAGAAATCCCGGTGCGGGGCGTTTTTTTCGCCGCTTTTGTGCTATAATAGCAGACAGGATCGGCCGCCCGGCCCCGGAGATGGGGCGGGCGGGCTTTTGAGAAGGGAGCGGAGAGATGTGAACATCCTCTTTATCGGGGACGTGGTGGGGCCGGCGGGCTGCCGCCACCTGCAGCGGGTGCTGCCCGACCTGCGGCGGCAGTACGGGGCGCACCTGTGCATCTGCAACGGGGAGAACTCGGCCGAGGGGAACGGCCTCAGCTACGACAGCGCCCAGATGCTCCTGCAGGCCGGAGCCGACGTGATCACCACCGGCAACCACCTCTTTAAAAAGAGGGAGGCCCTCTCCCTCCTCGAAGAGATGCCCCACGTGGTGCGCCCCCTGAACTACACCCGGGCGCCGGGCTGCGGCTGGTACCTCTTTGACAGCATCCGCGGGCAGGTCTGCGTGGTCTCCCTGATGGGGACGGTCTTTATGGACGGCCTCCCCAGCCCCTTTGAGACGATGGACGAATTTCTCAAAGACCCGCCCTGCGAGACGGTGGTGGTGGACTTTCACGCCGAGGCCACCAGCGAGAAGCGGGCCATGGGGTTTTACCTGGACGGGCGGGTGTCCGCCGTGCTGGGCACCCACACCCACGTGCAGACCGCCGACGCCCAGATCCTGCCCGGCGGCACCGCCTACATCACCGACGCGGGGATGACCGGGCCTGTCGACTCGGTGCTGGGGGTGAAAAAGGAAATCATCCTGGAGCGGTTCCTCACCCACCTGCCAAACCGGTTCGAGATCGCCACCGGCCCCTGCACCCTCTGCGGGGTCGCCCTGGAGTTGGAGGGCAAAAGAGCGAAAAATATCACCTCTTTTTGTATATAACAACCGTATATTTCCTTTGCTATTGTAAAAATATAGTCAATGTGTTACACTCTCTTTATCAGGAGTTCACCTTGTAAGGAGGGTGTTACATGGAAGTGTTAAAGGTGTCGTCCAAGTCCGCGCCCAACTCTGTGGCGGGCGCAATCGCAGCAGTGGTCAAAGAAAGCGGTGCGGCTGAACTCCAGGCGGTGGGCGCTGGCGCGATCAACCAGGCCCTCAAGGCGGTGGCCGTTGCCCGGGGCTATATGGCGCCGTCGGGGGTCAACCTGATCTGTATCCCCGCCTTTACCACCATCGCCATTGACGGGGAAGAAAAGACCGGTATCAAGCTCATTGTAGAGCCCCGCTGAATCGGGGCTCCAGGTCGGGTGGGGCGGTCCGACGCCCCGCCGTCAGCCAGCGCCGCTCGCGGGCGCTGGCTGTCTTTTTGTGCCGCCCCGGGCGATAAGGGGCCCTATTTTGGCATAAACTGATAGGGGGGCGGACACCCCGGCCGCCCCCCAGTTTACAAAACGGCGTTTATTCTCTATAATAGAGGTACCATTTTTCCGCATTTCTCCCCGCCCCCGCTGGGCGCCGGGCGAGAGGTGCCTGTTTTGATTGCTTTCAGGCGGGCGCGGGGGCAGCGCTCCCCCGCCCCGCCAGACGAATGGAAAAGGGAGTGACTTGGTTTGTTGAAATTAGAAAACCACCTGGGCACGACAACGATCACCACCGAATACTTTGCCGGTCTCATCGGCAACGTGGTCTCCAGCTGCTACGGCGTGGTGGGGATCTCCGCCTCGACCCCGATGCAGGGGATGTTGCGCCGGGTGTCCGGCCGCTCCACTCCCGCGCAGGGGGTCAAGATCAAGGCGATCGGCGACAAGCTGGTCGTGGACATTCACATCAAGGTCCTCTACGGAATCAACGTTTCCGCCATTGTGAAAAGCATCATGAACAAAGTCCGGTACGCCGTCTCCCAGGCCGTGGGTCTGCAGGTGGCAAAGATCAACGTCTTTGTTGACGACATGGCGGCCGAATAAAGGGGAGTATTTGGATGATAACAGGACAACTGCTGCGCGACAGCATCATCTCCGGCGCCAACAACATTCAAAACCAGCGGTTGGCGGTGGATGAGTTAAACGTCTTCCCGGTGCCCGACGGGGACACCGGCACCAACATGTCCATGACCATCGGCAACGGGGCCAAAGAGCTGGCCATGCTGCCGGACAGCTGCACCGTGGCCGAGGCCGCCAAGACCGCCGCCTCGGCCCTGCTGCGGGGGGCGCGGGGCAATTCGGGGGTCATCCTGTCCCTGATCTTCCGCGGTTTTTCCAAGGGCCTCAAGGGGCTGGAGACCGCCTCCCCCGCCGACCTGGCCCGCGCCCTGCAAGAGGGGGTGGCCGGGGCCTACAAGGCGGTGATGAAGCCCACCGAGGGCACCATCCTCACGGTGGCCCGGGTGTCGGCCGAGCGGGCGGTGGAGTACGCCCCCCACGCCGAGAGCGCCGCCGATCTGTGGGCGCTGGTCTGCCAGGTGGCCGAGGAGACCCTGGCCGAGACCCCCGAACTGCTGCCGGTGCTGAAAAAGGCCGGGGTGGTGGACGCCGGCGGCCGCGGGCTGCTGGTCATCTTCCAAGGGATGCTGCAGGTGTTGCAGGGCGGCCCGGTGGTGGAGGGCGAAAACCGCACCGCCGAAAAGGCCAAGAAGGCCGCCGGCACCAAAGAGGTGGCCGGCGAGTTCGACATGTCCATGACCGAGCTCTACTGCACCGAGTTCATCATCAACCGGGGCGAGGACCGGCAGAATCCCCTGAAGCTGCGGGCCTTTTTGGAGGCCATGGGCAACAGCGTGGTCTTTGTGGACGACGAGGACATCATCAAGGTGCACGTGCACACCGGGGACCCGGGCGCCGCCTTGAGCGAGGCGGTCAAGTGGGGCTACCTGACCAACCTGAAAATCGAGAACATGCTCGAGCAGTACAAGGCCCGGCTGGCCGAGGGGGCCAACCCCGAGGAGGAAGTCCCCCCCACCTTTGCCGCCGACGAGGACGAGGACCGCTTTGACTACCAGCCGGTGGACCCGGACTGCGAGTACGGCTTTGTGGCGGTGGCCGCTGGCAGCGGCATCAAGACCCTCTTTTTGGATTTGGGGGTCAACGCGGTGGTCAGCGGGGGGCAGACCATGAACCCCTCCACCGAGGACATCCTCAAGGCCATCCACTCGGTGCCGGCCAAAACGGTGTTCGTGCTGCCCAACAACAAAAACATTATCATGTCCGCCGAGCAGACCCTGGCCCTGGCCGACCGCCGGGTGGTGGTGCTGCAGACCCGCACCATCCCCCAGGGGCTCTCGGCCATGCTGAGTTTTGACCCCTCCGCCTCGGTGCGGGAGAACTCGGTGAACATGACCAAGGCCATCGACCACGTGGGCACCGGGCAGATCACCTATGCCGCCCGCAACTCCGACTACGACGGCCACAAAATCAAAGAGGGGCAGATGCTGGCCCTGTTGGGGGGCAAGCTCTCCTTCACCGAGAGCGACCTGCAGAAGGCGGTGGTCAAGCTGGTGCGCCAGCTCATCAAAAAGGACACCTCCTTCATCACCCTCATCACCGGGCAGGACGTCCCCACCGCCGAGAGCGAGCAGATCGAAAACGCCGTGCGCGCCCGCCTCCCCGAAGGGGTGGAGATGGCGGTGGTCTACGGCGGCCAGCCGGTCTATTACTACATCATTTCCGCCGAATAGAGAGCTGTTCGGCCCTTGGCGCGGCAGTGGCGGCGCAGCCGGTTGCAGCCGGCCGCCGCCCCTGCCGCCCTTTTATTTTCCCGCGAGAGGAGGAAGCGCCGTGGACGGACAGCGGGACCTGTTTTCCATCGACATACAGTACGTCAAAGGGGTGGGGCCGAAGCGGGCCGAGCTGTTTTCCAAGCTGGGCATCGACTCGGTGGGCGCCCTGCTGCAATTTTACCCCCGGGCCTACATCGACCTGCAGCAGACGCTCCCCCTCTCCCAGGCGCCCTTTGACGCCCCCTGCGCGGTGCTGGGGCGGGTGGTGCGCAAACTCCCCCCCGCCCGGCTGGGCGGGGGCAAGACCCTCTACAAGCTGCTGGCCACCGACTTCACCCAGGACTTTGCCGTCGTCTTCTGGCAAAACCGCTTCCCCTACGAGTCCCTCAAGGAGGGACAGGACTACCTCTTCTACGGAAAATTCAGCGGCACCCTGACCCAGCGGGAGGTCAACTCCCCCCTCTTTTTGCCCGAGGGGGAGCGGCGGGACCTGCTGCCGGTCTACCCCCTGACCAAGGGGCTGACCTCCAAGGCGGTGGCCACGGCGGTGGAAAACGCCCTCGCGGCCTACGGGGAGGAGATCCCCGACCCCCTGCCTGCCCCGGTGCAGGCCGAATACCAGCTCTGCCGGGCGGGGTACGCGGTGAAGAACATCCACCGCCCCGAGACCGCCCAGGCCGCCCAGACCGCCCGCCGCCGGCTGATTTTCGAGGAGCTGCTGGTGTTGCAGTTGGGGCTGGGCAGCCTCAAAAAAAAGGGGCGGGAGCACACCGACTTGCAGATCCCCGCCGCCGACCTGAGGCCTTTTTTGCAGGCCCTCCCCTACTCCCTCACCGGGGCGCAGCTGCGCTGCATCGGCGAGATCGGGGGGGACATGGCGGGGACGGTGCCCATGAACCGGCTGCTGCAGGGGGACGTGGGCTCGGGCAAGACGGTGGTGGCCGCCGCCGCCGTCTACCGGGCCGCCCAGGCTGGGGTGCAGAGCGCCCTGATGGCCCCCACCGAGATCCTCGCCGCCCAGCACCACCGCACCCTGGAGGGGCTGCTTCGCCCCCTGGGGCTGGCCGTCGCCCTCCTCACCGGGTCGATGAAGGCCGCCGAGAAGCGGGCGGTGCTGGCCGGGCTGCAAGACGGCAGCACCGACTTGGTGGTGGGCACCCACGCCCTGCTGGGGGACGCGGTCTCCTTTGCTGAGCTGGGGCTGGTCATCACCGACGAGCAGCACCGCTTTGGGGTCAACCAGCGGGGCGCCCTGGGGGACAAGGGCCGCGCCCCCCACGTGCTGGTGATGAGCGCCACCCCCATCCCCCGCACCCTGGCGCTGATCATCTACGGCGACCTGGACATCTCGGTGCTGGACGAAAAGCCCGCCGGGCGGCGGGAGATCGAGACCTTTGCCGTGGGCTACGGCCGCTACCAGCGGGCCCTGAACTTCGCCGAGAAGCAGATTGCCGCCGGCCACCAGGTCTACGTGGTCTGCCCCCTCATCGAGGAGGGGGAGAGCGAACTGGAGAGCGTGAGCGCGGTGCGCGACCAGATGGCCGCCTACCTCCCCCACCGCCGCATCGGCCTGCTGCACGGGAAGATGAAGGCCCGGGAGAAGGAGGCGGTGATGGCCGCCTTCTCGGCCGGAGAGCTGGACGCCCTCTGCTCCACCACGGTGGTGGAGGTGGGGGTGGACGTGCCCAACGCCAACCTGATGATGATCCACAACGCCGACCGGTTCGGCCTCTCGGCCCTGCACCAGCTGCGGGGCCGGGTGGGGCGCTCGGACTGCCAGAGCTACTGCATCCTCCTCTCCAAGAGCGGGGGGGAGGGGGCCCGCAAGCGGCTGCAGGCCATGTGCGAGAGCTCCGACGGCTTCGCCCTGGCCAACCTGGATCTGGAGATGCGGGGCCCCGGCGACTTTTTTGGGGCGGCCCAGCACGGCCTGCCCCAGCTCAAGATCGCCGACCTGCTCACCGACCGCACCACCCTGGCCGAGACCTCGGCCGTGGCCCGCCAACTGCTGGACGAGGACGCCACCCTCCGCCGCTGGCCCCTGCTGCGCCAGGCGGTGGGGCGGCTCTTCTCCTCCATCTCCGAAAACGGATTCAACTGACCGCCGCCGCGGCCCCACCAGAAAGGAAGGACCCGCCATGTCCACCCTCTTTCAAAACGCCACCCTCATCGACGAACAAGGGCGCCTCTCCCCCCACACCGACTTGCTGGTGGAGGGGGGACTCATCGCCCGCATCGGCCCCCACCTGCCGGCCGAAGGGGCCCGGGGGATCGACTGCACCGGGCAGTTTTTGACCCCCGGGCTCTGCAACCTCCACGCCCACACCCCCATGAACATCTTCAAGGGGATCGCCGAGGACGTGAACATCGACGACTGGTTCAACCGGGAACTCTGGCCCTACGAGTCCAAGATCACCGACGAGGACATCTACTGGGGCTCCAAGCTGGCTATCGCCGAGATGGCCCAGAACGGGGTCACCGCCTTTGCCGACCACTACTTCGGCGGGGCGATGATCGCCCAGGCCGCCCGGGAGTGCGGGCTGCGGGCGGACATCGCCTACACCGCCTTCGGCTTTGGGGGGGACGCCGCCGCCGAGATACAGGCCACCGAGGACCTGATGGACGCCTGTGCCGGCGACCCCCTGGTGCAGGTGCGCTTTGGCCCCCACTCCCCTTACATGTGCACCCCGGAGGTGCTCACCGCCCTCGTCGAGCGGGCCCGGGCCCGGGGGGTGGGCATCCACCTGCACGTCTCCGAGACCGCCGCCCAGGTGGCCGAGAGCCGGGAGAAGTACGGCCGCACCCCCTTTGCGGTGGTGGCCGACTGCGGGGGCTTCACCCTGCCCTGTATCGTCGCCCACGCCCTCTACATCGAGGAGGGCGACCTCCCCCTGCTGGGGGAGGACACCTTTGTCGCCGTCTGCCCCAAGACCTATCTCAAGTTGGGGATGGGCGAGGGCGGGCTCTGGCGGCACTGGAAAAACCTCCGCCTGGCCACCGGCACCGACGGGGCGGCCAGTTCGGCCACCGTTAACCCGCTGGAACAGGCCCGGCTCTTCGCCCTGCTGGGCAAGTGGCGGGACCAGGCCGAGGACTTCGCCCTGAAAGACATCTGGCGGCTCCTCTTTGCCGGGCACCAGGCCCTGGGCTTTCACAGCGGCCGGTTAAAGGAGGGCTGGGCCGCCGACCTGAACGTCTGGTCGCTGGACGACCCCGCCACCGACCCCCTCTATGATCCCCTGGCCGCCATCCTATACAGCGCCGACCCGGCGCGGGCCATCCGCCACACCCTGGTCGGCGGCCGCTTTGTCAAGGAGGACGGCCGCCTCACCTTCGATGTGGAGGAGATCTTGCGGGAGTCCGCCCGCTGCGCCGCCGCCATCGGAAGGCGGGGCAAAGGGGAGAGCAAACTCTTCTTTTGACACCCATCCCGCCCTATTTTAAGGAGGAAACCGAGATGCCCGTCACCCCTGTGGACGACCGACAGACCGACTACCTGGCCCTGGTGCGCCAGGGCTATGACAACTGCGCCGCCGACTACTGCGCCGCCCGCAGCGGGGACCGGGAGCCAGCGCTGGACTGGCTGCTGCCCCTTCTGGCCCCCGAGGACCGGGCCTTGGACATCGGCTGCGGGGGCGGGGTGCCGGTGACCCGCGCCCTCTGCCAACGCTGTCGGGAGGTGGTGGGGGTCGATCTCTCCCCCGCCCAACTGGCCATCGCCCGCAGGCAGGTACCGGAGGCCCGGCTCCTCTGCGGCGACTTTCTGGAGCTGGCCATCGAGGGGCCCTTTGCGGCGATCACCTGTTTTTACACCCTCTTTCACACCCGGCGGGACCTCCACCCCGCCTTTCTGCACAAGGTGAAGGAGCTGCTGGCCCCGGGCGGCTACTTCCTCTTCTCCGCCGCCCGGGAGGACGAGCCCTCCTACACCGAGCCCGACTTCTTCGGCACCACCATGTACTGGAGCAACTTCGCCGCCGCCATCTACCGGGAACTGCTGGAGGAGATGGGCTTCTCGGTGCTTCGGAGCGAAGAGGTGCTCTGGGGCGCGGGGGAGCGCCACCCCTTTTTGCTGGCGAGAAAGGACAGCGACCGCTGAATCTCGCCCCTTCCCTCTCTTTTTCTCAAATATCGAGGAAAAAGAGGGGGATTTTCTTTGCCTTTTGTCGAATCATCAGCCCTTGCTCGGCTAACCATTCTTTTTTCCAATGGAGCGGGCCGGGGCGAATGGTGGCCGGCCTGTCCCGAATATGCTATACTAAAACCCATAGAAAACCTCGAGCAGCGCCCGGCGCACCGGCCCCTTCCGGTGCGCCGGGCGGTTCACAGGAAAGGCGGTACAGCAATGGGATACAGCTTAAATCACCGAGAGACCGACGCCCTCTTCGACCGGCTGGCGGCAGAGTACAAAATCTATGCCCCCAAGCGGTTTGCCAAGCAGGGGCGCTACTCGGACACCGACATCGTGCGCTATGACGAGATTCACACGGCAGAGGAGATCGTCTGGGACAAGAAGTCCGACTTCTCCGCCAAAGAGGTGCTCACCCCGGTGACCGAGCCCATCTTCTACTTCACCGAGGACGAGTACCGGGAGAGCGGGGCCCCAAAAAAGAAGATCCTCATCTTCCTGCGGCCCTGCGACATCAACGCCTTTGAGCACCAGGACCGCATCTACCTGGACAATGGCGGCTTCTGCGACAGCTACTACCAGCGGATGCGGGAGAAGACCCGCTTCGTGCTGATGGAGTGCACCGAGGGCTGGGACACCTGTTTTTGCTGCTCCATGGGCGCCAACAGGGCAGAGGAGTACAGCGCCGCCGTCCGCCACACCGAGGAGGGGATCTTCTGGTCGGTGAAGGACGAGGAGCTGGCCCCCTATTTCGCCGGCTGTGAAGAGGTCGACTGGCAGTTGCAGTTCATCGAGAAAAACCAGTTTGACGTCAAGATCCCCGAAATCGCCGACAAGGAGACCCTGGCCAAGCTGAAAAAGCACCCCATGTGGCAGGAGTACAACGACCGCTGTGTCAGCTGCGGCAGCTGCACCCTGGCCTGCAGCACCTGCACCTGCTTTACCACCCGGGACAAGATCTACAGCGAGAACGCCAAGGCCGGCGAGCGCCGCCGGGTGCACGACTCCTGCCAGATCGCCGGATTCGACGCCATGGCCGGCGGGCACGGGTTCCGCACCACCCCGGCCGATCGCATCCGCTATCGGGCCCTCCACAAGGTGCACGATTACAAGGCCCGCTTTGGGGACTACCACATGTGCGTCGGCTGCGGCCGATGCAGCGCCCGGTGCCCCAAGTTCATCTCCTTCCCGGCCATCATCAACAAGATGAGCGCCGCCCTGGAGGAGATCGCGGCCGAAGCGTCGAAATAGAGTGAGGAGGACGACCCTATGACAAATCCCGTGATGCCCAAAGCACACCGCATTTTACATATCAACCACGAGACGGAGATGGAGTACACCTTCCGCATCGAGGCCGACTTTGTCCCCGAGCACGGGCAGTTCTTTCAGCTCTCGGTCCCTCGGGTGGGCGAGTGCCCCATCTCGGTGAGCTCCTTTGGCGAGGGCTGGCTGGAATTCACCATCCGCGCCGTGGGCAAGGTGACCGACGAGCTGTTCTCCATGCGCCCCGGCGACGAGATGTTCCTGCGCGGGCCCTACGGCAAGGGCTGGCCGGTGGAGGAGCTGCGGGGCAAACACCTGGTGTTTGTGACCGGCGGCACCGGTCTGGCGCCGGTGAAGAGCTGGCTGAACAAGCTCTACGACGAGCCGGAGATGGCCGAGAGCGTCCACCTGATCGCCGGGTTCAAAAACGAGGCCGGCATCCTCTTCAAGCCCGACCTCGCCCGCTGGAAGGAGCGCTTTTCCACCCACTACACCCTGGACAATGACCAGATCGAGGGCTGGAACACCGGGCTGGTGACCAAGTTCATCCCCGAGATCCCCTTTGACACCTTTGGGGGCAACTACGCCGTGATCATCGTCGGGCCCCCGGTGATGATGCACTTCGCCGCCCTGGAAGCGGTGAAATGCGGGGTGCCGGAGGAGAAGATCTGGGTCTCGTTCGAGCGCAAGATGTCCTGCGCGGTGGGCAAGTGCGGCCACTGCCGCATCGACGAGACCTACGTCTGCCTGGAAGGGCCGGTATTCCCGTACACCGTGGCCAAAAACCTGCTGGACTAAGGGGAGGCATTGAGGATGAACTGCGATATCAACATCAAACAACTGCAAAAAAACTGCTGGCGGCAGTCCAAGGTGCCCGGTGAATTCATGCTGCAGCTGCGGGTGCCCGGCTCCCTGATCGAAGCCAAGCACCTGGAGCGGGTGATCTACATCGCCAACACCTGGGGCAACGGCCTCTTTCACGTGGGGATGCGCCACACCCTGAACGTCCCCGGCGTCAAGTACGAAAACATCCCGGCGGTCAACGCCTACATCAAAGACTACATCTCCCAGGTGGAAAATGAGATGTGCGGGGTGGAGATGGAGGAGTCGGAAAACGGCTACCCCACCATCGGCGCCCGCAACATCATGGCCTGCATCGGCAACCGCCACTGCATTCTCGCCAACTACAACACCCAGGAGCTGGCCAAGAAGATCGAGCCCCTCATCTTCCCCAGCCACTACCACATCAAAATCGGGATGTCCGGCTGCCCCAACGACTGCGGCAAGGGCCAGTGCAACGACTTCGGCATCATCGGCCAGGCCAAGATGGACTACGTCTACGACCGCTGCATCGGCTGCGGCCAGTGTGTGGACGCCTGCAAGAAGCACGCCACCGGTGTGTTGAGCATGACCGAGGACAAAAAGGTCGCCAAGGACGCCTGCTGCTGCCTGGGCTGCGGCGAGTGCGCTGTGGTCTGCCCGGCCGGGGCCTGGGTGCGCCAGCCCAAGAAGTTCTTCCGCATCACCATCGGCGGCCGGACCGGCAAGCACACCCCCCGCCTGGGCAAGACCTTCATCAACTTCGCCACTGAAGAGGTGGTGCTGGGGGTGCTGGGCAACTGGCAGAAATTCTCCGCCTGGGTGCTGGACTACAAGCCCGTCTACATGCACGGCGGCCACCTGATCGACATGGCCGGGTACGAGAAGTTCAAGGAGATGATCCTCGACGGGGTGGAGCTCAACCCCGAGGCCAAGGTCGCCCAGCGGATCATGTGGGCCGAGAGCGAGATGCGGGGTCAAATCAACGTCATCCCCATCGGCGAGCACCCGGTGGCCGGCCCCCAGCAATAAAGGCGCACCGCGCCTTTATTGCTGTTTGGCAGCAAAGCTCTGCGCACAATGTGCGCAGTTTTGCATAAGCAAAACCGCTTTGCAGCCCCGCTGCTGGGTGGGGCGTCGGATGCAGGAGCGCCCGGCCGAGGGGAGCAAGCCGCTCCCCCCCTGCGCCGGCTGGAAGGGATGCTTTTCCCGGCACGCTGGGTATGCGCTGTTTGGCGGCTCTCCTCCATTCGCCCCGCTCACGGTTTTGCTCAGGCAAAACCGGAGAGCAGACCCACTGCTGGGTGAGGCGTCGGATGCAGAAGCGCCCGGCCGAGGGGGGCAAGCCGCTTCCCCCCTGCGCCGGCTGGAAGGGATACTTTTCCCGGCACGCTAGGCCTGCGCTGTCTGGCGGCTCTCCTCCGTTCGCTCCGCTCGCGGTCTTGCTCAGGCAAAATCGGAGAGCAGCCCCGTTACTGGGTAAGGCGTCGGATGCAGGAGCGCCCGGTCGAGGGGAGCAATTCCCTTCCCCCCTGCGCCGGCTGGAAGGGATGCTTTCCCCGGCACGCTGGGCCTGCACTGTCTGGCGGCTCTCCTCCGTTCGCTCCGCTCGCGGTTTTTCTCAGGTAAAATCGGAAAGCAGCCCCGCTGCTGGGTGGGGCGTCGGATGCAGGAGCGCCCGGCCGAGGGGAGCAAGCCGCTTCCCCCCTGCGCCGGCTGAAAGGGATGCTTTCCCCGGCACATCCAGTACAGTGCCGAACAGACCTGCCGCATCGGCAAGTGTTTGGGTCAGGCAGGACGAGGTGTTTGTCCTTCCACACCCCGTCAAAAAAAAGGGGGGGAGAGAGCCTCTCCGGCAGGCCCAGACCGCGGGGCCACCTGCCAGAAAAGGGGCTTCCCGCCGCAAAAGGGCGCGTTCTTTGCACCCTGTAAAGGGCGCTTTTAGACAGATATTTGCGCGATCCACAAGGGCCAGGCGGCGACAGGCCGTTTGGCCCTTGTCTTTGCCCCATCGCCGGGCTTACAATAGAGAAAAGCGCTGCGCTTTGGCGCAGTATCCCGGCGCAACCCGCACAAACCCCACAAGAAGGAGGCTTCCCCTGTGAAACTCGTGATTGGCACCCGGGCCAGCCGGCTGGCCCTCATCCAAACCCAGTGGGTGGCGGACGCCCTTCGCCGCCAGAATCCGGCGGTGGAGGTGGAGATCAAGACCATCACCACCAAGGGCGACCGCATTCAGGACCTGCCCCTGGACCAAATCGGCGGCCAGGGCATCTTCACCCGGGCCATTGTCGCCGCCCTGCGCAGCGGTGAAATCGACTTGGCGGTGCACAGCCTCAAAGACATGCCCTCCGCCATGGAGGAGGGGTTGGACCTGGCCTGCGTCCCCGCCCGGGAGGACCCGAGGGACGCCCTGGTGACTCGCCCCGGCATCGCCTCGCTGGAGGAGCTGCCTATGGGGGCCAAAATCGGCTGCGGCAGCAAGCGGCGCATCTGCCAGCTGCTGGCCATCCGCCCCGACTTGGAAATCCGCCCCATCCGCGGCAATGTGGACACCCGCCTCAGCCGCATCGAAAGAGACGGGCTGGACGGCACCATCCTGGCGGTCTCCGGCCTGAAGCGGCTGGGGTGGGAGGGACGCATCTGCTACCCCTTCTCCCCCGACGAGATGATCCCCGCCTGCGGCCAGGGGGCCCTGGGGCTGCAGATTCGCGCCGATGACCGGGCGGTGAAGGCCGCCCTGGCCCCCCTGGAAGATCCCCTGGCCACCCGCCAGGCAGCGGCAGAACGGGCCTTTCTCGCCGCCGCGGGAGGGAGCTGTCACCTGCCGGTGGGGGCCTACTGCCGGGTGGAGGAGGGCCGCTCCACCCTGCTGGGGATGCTGGGGACCGAGGACGGCCCCCTCTGGGTCGAGGGGCGGGAGAGCGCCCCCGCCGGGGAGGAGGCCGCCTTGGGCCGCCGCCTAGGCGAGCAGCTAAAAGCCCAACTGGCCCAGCGCCTGCGGGAGACGGACCGATGAGCGGGCTTGTCTCCATCGTCGGGGCGGGGCCGGGGGACCCCGGTCTTTTGACCCTGCGGGCCGCCGACCGGCTGCGCCGGTGCGACTGCGTGGTCTACGACCACCTGGCGAGCCCCCGGCTGCTGGCCCTGACCCCCGCCGGCTGCGAGCAGATCTACGCCGGGAAGGAGGCGGGCAACCACGCCCTCCCCCAGGAGGCACTCAACGCCCTTCTGGCGCAGAAGGCAAAGGAGGGCAAGCGGGTGGTCCGCCTCAAGGGGGGCGACCCCTACGTCTTTGGACGCGGGGGGGAGGAGGCCCTCTACCTGAAGGGGGCGGGGGTCCCCTTTGAGGTGGTGCCGGGGGTGACCTCGGCGGTGGCGGGGCTCTGCTGCGCGGGCATCCCCATCACCCACCGGGGGCTCGCCACCTCCTTTCATGTCTACACCGCCGCCAGCCGCACCGGGGAGGACCCGGTGGACTGGGCCGAGGCGGCCCGGCAGGAGGGGACCCTGGTCTTTTTGATGGGGCTCTCCCGGCTGGAAAATACCTGCCGGAAGCTGCTGGAAAACGGCCTGTCCCCCGACACCCCGGCGGCGGTGGTGAGCCGGGCCACCACCCCCTTGCAGCGGACCGTCCGCGCCCCTCTGGGAAAGCTGGCGGCGGCGGTGCGGGCGGCCGAGCTGCCCCCGCCGGCCATCACCGTGGTGGGGCAGGTGGCCTCGCTGGGCGGGGTGTTGGACTGCTTTGAGGAGCGCCCCCTCTTTGGGCGCACGGTGGTGACCACCCGGCAAAAATCCCACGGCTTTGACCTCTCCGCCGCCCTGGAGGCGGCGGGCGCACGGGTGGAGCGGCTGGACGCCATCCGCATCCGCCCCTGTCCGGGGGAGGACCTGCAGCAGGCCTTTGCCCGGCTGGGGGAGTACAGCTACCTGATCTTCACCAGCCAGAACGCGGTGCGCATCTTCCTGGAGGAGCTCCGCCGCTCGGGCAGAGACCTGCGCGCCCTGGCAGGGCCCTGCCTCTGCGCCGTGGGCCCCGCCACCGCCGCCGCCCTGGCCCGGGAGGGGTTGACGGCCGACCTGACCCCGCCCCGCCACACCTCAGCCGGGCTGTGGGAGGTACTTGGGGACCGGCTGGGGCCGGGCGACCGGGTCCTCTACCCCCGGGCCAAAGCGGTGCGGGGAAAACTGGGGGAACTGCTGCCCACTCGCTGCCCCACCGACCAGGTGGTCCTCTACGAGACGGTGGAGGAGGCCCGCGACCTGGGGGGCGCCCTGGCGGCCCTGCGGGACGGAGAGGCCGATTACCTGACCTTCACCAGCCCCTCGGCGGTGGAGAGCACCCTGCGCGCCCTCGGCCCCGACCCGGCTTCCTGCCTGGCGGGCACCAAAATCGTCAGCGTCGGCCCGGTGACCAGCGGCTGCCTGCGCGCCCACGGGCTGGAGCCGGCGCTGGAGAGCGGGCGCTGCACCGCCGAGGAGATGGCCCGGCTCATCGTCGAAGACGGCCGGGCCTGAGCCTGTGAGGAGGAGATTTCCATGTCCTATTACCCGCTGATGATTCAGCTCGCCGACCGACCGGTGCTGCTGGTGGGGGGCGGCCGGGTGGCCCGGCGAAAGGCCGATGCCCTCCTCTCCGCCGGGGCGGCCCTGCAGGTGGTGGCCCCGGTCCTCTGCGACCGGCTGGCCGAACTGGCCGCGGGGGGCGCGATCACCTGGCGGCAGGGGGTGTTCGCCCCCGCCGACTTGGAGGGGATCTTTCTGGCGGTGGCCTGTACCGACCGGCGGGAGGTCAACGCCCGCATCGGCGCCCTCTGCCGGGAGCGGGGGGTCCTCTGCTGCCTCTGCGACGATGCGGAGCAGTCGGACGCCATCTTCCCCGCGGTGGTGAAGCGGGGGGCGTTTCAGCTGGCGGTCTCCACCGGGGGGCAAAACCCCGGCCTCGCCAGGGAGGTGAAAAAGCGCCTCTCCCACCAGTTTGGGCCGGAGTACGCCGCCCTCTGCCAGGAGAGCGGCCAGGCGCGCCAGGCCATCCTCCGCGCCGCCCAGGGCGCCGAGCGGGAGGCCCTGCTGCGCCAGCTGGACGCCGCCGCCCTGGAGGGCACCGGTCTCCCCGCCGAGGAGGACTAGGCCTGGACGGGCCGCTCCCAAAAGGGCGGCCGCCAAAATCCCCTTCTGTCCATCAGGCAGGGGATCTTTGCCATTTGTTTGGCGCCGTGGTATAATCTGAACAAAGAAAAAGGGGCTGCTCTGCCAGTCCTTTTTTAACGAGACAAGGGATGTGACGACCGATGAAGAAAAACACCAAGATCCTCTTGGCGGTGCTGGCGGTGCTGGCGCTGCTGGTGGCCGTAGGGGCCCTGGCCGGGGTCTACCTGGCCCTGCGCCCAGGCACCCAGGCTGGGGCCAAAGCGGTGGTGGTGACGGTGGCCGCCGGGGAGAAAAGCGACGAGCACACCCTGCACACCGACGCCGAGTACCTGGGCCAGGCCCTGTTGGACGCCGGGCTGGTGAAGGGGGAGGACGGCCCCTACGGCCTCTACATCACCGAGGCGGGCGGCGTCTGTGCCGACAGCGCCAAGCAGCAGTGGTGGTGCCTGACCAAGGGCGGCGAGCCGGTGAGCACCGGGGTGGACACCACCCCCATCGCCGACGGCGACCGGTTTGAGCTGACCCTCACCACCGGCTACTGATGCGCCCGGCCCCCCGCCTCTCCCCCCGGCCCCTGGTGGTGACCGCCCTGCTGGCGGCCATCCTGCTGCTGGCGCAGATCAGCCTCTCCTTTCTCCCCAACATCGAGCTGGTGACCCTGCTGCTCCTCTGCTACACGGCGGTCTTTCCCCTGCGGCAGGTGCTGGGGGCGGTGCTGGTCTTTGACCTGTTGGAGGGGATCCTCTACGGCTTTGGCCTCTGGTGGGTGATGTACCTCTACGTCTGGCCCATCTGGGTGCTCCTCTCCCTAGCGCTGCGGCGCACCTCCTCCGGGGTGGTGCGGGCGGTGGCGGCAGGGGGGTACGGCCTCTGCTTTGGGGCCCTCTGCGCCCTGCCCTACCTGGCCTTTGGCCCGGGGGCGGCCCTGGCCAACTGGGTCTCGGGCATCCCCTTCGACATCGCCCACTGCGCCGGCAACTTCCTCACCACCCTGCTGCTCTACACCCCCTTGGTCAAGGGGCTCTCCCTGCTGCAGCGGCAGGGAGGAGGGGCCGCCACAGACGGGGATAGGCAGCCGTAGCTGCCTCCCCACGCTACCCAAAAAGTGAAATTAAAAATGCGTGGCAAAAAGAGGCCCCCCGATGTAGGAGAAACGCTACATCGAGGGGCCTCTCTGCAAAAAAGCAGAAGTGAGGGCAAAGGCGAGGGCAAGGATGGGAAAAACCGGCGCAAACGGGCAAACTGTCAGGGGGCGGGATCAGCGCCCTTCGCGCCGGAGCATTTCTAGCCGGGCACCGTTTTCAATCGCCCCACCCGCGCGGAGTGTGGCGTTTAACCGCTTGCCGGCGTTGGGGGCGACATAGGGGTTTTACTCCGACTGCCTGCGCGGGGTATGACCGACTCCCCTTGAGGTGCAGGTGGGGCTTCGGTTTCAATCCCCCCAGCCCCTGGGACAGTTTGAGATAGGGAAAATTGGCCGGGGCAGATCGAGGCTATCTCTCCCCCAGCGCCTCCAAAATGGAAATCAGATCTTGCGCCGCCGGGGAGCAGGCCCGCCCTTCGGGAAGGATGTAGGAGAAGCTGCGGCTATAGGACTTGTGGGCGGGCAGTTCCACCAGCTCGCCGGAGGCCAACTCCCCCTCCACCACCAGCTGGGAGAGGACGGTCACCCCCAGCCCCTGCTTGACCATCTCCTTGATGGCGTAGTTGGAGTTGCAGACGGCGGTGTGCTCGACGAGGATGTTGTTGGACTCGGTGAAGGCGCGCAGGTATTGTTCTGTCCCCGAGCCCTTCTCCCGGGTGACCCAGGGCAGCTTTCCCAGCAGACTGGCCGAGAAGCCGGGGACCCGCCGGGCCACCTGGGGGGCGGCCACCAGGATCATTCGGTCGGTGAAGAAGTCGATCCGGCGGAAGTTGTGGTGGATGTTGCGCCCCTCGATGAGGCCGATGTCCACCCGCCCCTCCGCCAGGGCATCGCAGGTCTGGCGGGTGTTGGCGATCTGCACCTCCACCACCACCTGGGGCCAGCGCTGGGCGTACTGCTCCAGCAACCGGGGCAGCAGGAAGTTGCCGATGGTCTCGCTGGCGCCGATGCGCAGCCGCTCCTCCCCCTGGTGGCGGCAGGCCTCCACCTCCTCAAAGGTCTGGCCCAGCAGGGCCAAGATCTCCTTGGCCCTGCGATAGACCACCTCGCCCTCAGCCGTCAGCTCCACCTGTTTGGAGTTGGCCGAGCGGGTCAGCAGCGTCACATTGCCGAAGAACATCTCCACCTTTTTTACCTGCTGGCTGATGGTGGGTTGGGAGAAGTTCAGCTTCTTCCCGGTCTTGGTAAAATTCTTGCTCTCCGCCACGTCGACGAAGGTCCTCAGCTCTTCAAACATGTGATCCCCCCTGGCCGGGCCGACGGCCCGCCCCTCTCGTTTTGCCTCTCTGCCCCGCTGTTCTCTCTGCCTGTGGGGCGCGGCCGAAAACCCGGCCTTTTTTCTATCATAGCACGCTTTTTCCCTTTTCTCAAACCCCTTTCGTCCCGCCCAAAGGGGAACATCTTCTCCCCCCGCGCCGCATATCCCTTGTAAGAGGATCAGGCGAAAAGGGGGCGGTCGGATGGCGGCAGCAGAGAGGAAAAACTGGGCCCGGCCGCTGTACAGCGCCGCCGCCCTCACCGCCCTGGGGCTGGTGCTCAAGACCATGAGCATCGGCTTTAAGATCTACCTGTCGGGGATCATCGGCTCCCAGGGGATGGGGCTCTACCAGTTGGTCTTCTCCCTCTTCGGGTTTGCGGCCACCCTGGCCATGTCCGGTGCCCAGCTTGGGGTGACCCAGCTCTGCGCGGCCGCCATCGCCCGCCGGCAGTTCTCCACCCTGCCCCGGGTGCTGCGGCGGGCCGGTCTCTACGCCCTCTCCTTAGGGCTTCTCACCGGGCTAGGCGGGTGGGCCCTCGCCCCCCGGCTGGGGGCACTTTTGGGAAACGCCCAGACGGTGTACCCCTTTCGCCTGCTGGCCCTGGGTCTGCCCTTTTTGGCCCTCTCCGCCTGTCTGCAGGGATATTTTTACGCCGGCTCTAAAATCGTGCAGGGCACCCTGGCCAACGTGGTCAAACGGCTGTGCAAGATGGGGCTCACCGCCCTCCTCTTTTCACTGCAGCCCCCCGCCGGGGCGGCCGAGGCGGTGGCGACGGCCTGTTTTGCCTCCACCTGCGGGGAGGTGGGGGGCTGTCTCTACCTGGGCGCCCTCTACTGGCGGGGACGCCGCGACCTGCCCCCTGACCGGGGACCCGCCTGGGACGGCGACTCCCTGGGACTGGCCTTCCTGCGCATCTGCATCCCGGTGGCCCTCTGCTCCTACCTGCAAAGCGGCTTCAACACCCTGGAAAACACCCTGGTGCCCCAGGGGCTGCAACAGAGCGGGACCAGCGCCGAGCTGGCCCTCTCCCAGTACGGGGTGCTGGGGGGGATGGTGCTCCCCCTCCTCTCCTACCCGGGGGCGCTGCTGGCCTCCTTCTCCATGCTGCTGATCCCGGTGGTGGTCAAGCTGCACACCCTGCAAAACACCCGCAAGCTGGAGGAGCTGATCGTGGCGGTGGTGCGGCTGACCCTCCTCTTCTCCTGCTTTGTCACCGGGGTCTTTCTGGTCTTTTCCGACTCGCTGGCGGCCATCTTCCCCACCGGGGAGGGGGTCTCCGCCTTCTTGCAGGCCCTGGCCCCGCTGGTGCCCGTCCTCTTTCTCGACCACGCGGTGGACTGCGTCCTCAAGGGGATGGGGGAGCAAAACCGGCTGCTCTGGCACAACATCGCCGACATGGCCCTCACCGCCGCGCTGTTGGTGCTCCTCCTCCCCCGCTTCGGCATCCGGGGGTACATCGTCACCCTCTACCTGCCCTCGGCCCTCAACACCGGGCTGGGGCTCTGGTTGCTCTGCCGGCGCACCGAAGTGGTGCCCCGCTGGGGGCTGTGGGTGATCCGCCCCCTGGCGGCGGCCCTGCTGGGGTGTGCCGGGGCCCGGTTGCTGCTGGGCCCCCTGCTGGCGGGGGGCGCTTCCCCCGGCCAGCTGCCCGCGGCCATCGGATCGTCGCTGGCCCTCTTTCTCCCCCTCTGCCGCCTCTTGGGCTGTGCCAAAAAAGCCGATTGGCAGACCCTGCGGCGGCTGCTGGGCAAGCCGGAGCGGCCGCCAAAGAGGAGGAACAAATAGGGGGCTCTCCAACACTCCCCTTCGGTTTTACAGCGAGTAAAAGGCCGCAAAGTCGCGCGACAACACGAGTTTGCGGTCTTTTTTGTTTTCCTCTTAAACGTGTTCCAATCCGTTCGGATAGAAGATGAGAAAACAGTGGAGCCTTAGAAGCCGGTGCAGTGGGCGTCCAGCTTCTAAAGAGCCCTACACTGTTGCAACGCAGATCTATCTCTAGCAGAAGTCGCTCCTCTCGCCATCAGGGGACAGGCCCTGCAAGAAGGGCAAAGAAGTGGTTCGGCTCACCGGCGCCAAAGTATTGCGCCCAGGGGGCCAGAGTGTCCGATTTTCTCAAACACGCTCAGTCCACCCATAGAGGATGAGAGAATAGTGGAGCCCTTAGAGTCGGTATAGCGAACATCCGACCTGCAAGCGGCACTATTCTGTCGCGGTGCGAGCCTATTTCGAGGGGAAGCCGCCCTTCTCGCCGTCAGGGGGCAAGCTCTACAAGAAGGACAAAGAGATAGCTCGGCTCGCCGGCGCCAAAGTATTGCGTCCAGGAGTCCAGAGTGTCCGATTTTCACAAACACGCCCAGTCCGCCCATATAGAGGATAAGAGAGCGGCGGGGTCCTAGACGCTGGCGCGGTGGACTTCCAGATTGCGAAGGCCTTTATTTTTTTCTGCGGTGCGAACCAGTCGATTTTGGGGAGAGCGTCCTTCCTCTTGCTGTCGAAGAGCGGGCTTGGCAAGAGGGCAAAGAGGTAGTTCGCCTCCCCGGTATCAAAATATGCTGGAGAGGATGCAGACGAGGAGCGAGGTCCGCATCCACTGGTCGGCATTGGAGAGGGCGCTCGCCTTTTGCAGCTGGGAAAACACAAAGCCCGACGGCGACGAGCACTCCATCGCCTCTTTCCCGTTTGTGGAGAACGACTACCACTACCGCATCCTGCTCGGCTTTGGGGACGCGTGCGAGTGCTTGGGCCCGCCCCACATCCGCGCTGAAATGGGGCGGAGGGCGCGCGGCATGGCCGCCCTTTATGAGGGCCAATAGATCGTTTCCTCCGCTCTCGTGGGGGCGCATCCTGGTCGCTGCGCCGACTGGGGCCAGTCTGCCCGCGCGGCGACAAAAAAATTTTCCTCCCCTGGCAGCCGTCCGGCCGGGATAGTTGTGCGACAGCAGCACATACTAGAGGGGAAGCGTCTTCACTTCAATAAAAAAACAAGACGGAGGGAATCACTATGAACTGCCATGCCAACCACTGCATCAAATGCACCGTTCAGCAGTGCAAAAACCACTGCGCCAACGAGGACTACTGCGCCCTGGACTGCATCACCGTCGGGACCCATGAGCTCAACCCCACCATGGACCAGTGCACCGACTGCAAGTCCTTTGAGCTGAAGTAGCTCTCTCCCCTCGCTTGCAGGGCGGCTTTTGCCGCCAAAAAACGCCCTCTGCCGGCCATGATTCCCGGCAGAGGGCGTTTTTCACTTGGATATTGGGGTGCGCGCTAGCGCAGGGGGACCGCCTTCTCGTAGACGGCCATGAACCGCGGGGTCACCCGCTTGTCCAGGTGGTACTTTCCGAAAAACCACTGTCCCAGTTGGAGCCGCTTCTGCACCTGGTCCAGGTAGAGGCCGTAGTAGCCGTCGGGCTTGGCCTCCAAATCGAGAAAGGCGGCGATGGAGTAGGGCGGCTCGTAGGAGACCACGCAGTCCACCCGCTGCCCCTCCAACCTGGCCAGAACGGCGTCCAGCTCCTCCTTCTTGGGGAGCTGGTCCTCGTAGAGGGTGCGGTCGACAATGTCGCAGTCCAGCGCCTCCCCCCCGCCGAAGGCCAGCAGGGTCTTCTCCCCCAGGCGGTAGGTCTCGCCGGTGAGCAGCTGGTAGAGGTTGCCCGATATCTGCCGCGCCCGGCCGCCGGCGTACTCCACCTCGGGGTACTGGCGCAGCAGGTCGTAATTTTCGTTGGCACCGGGGACAAAGAGGGTGTGGTATTTGCGCTTGCCGATTTTTTGCAGGAGCTTCTCCTCTTTTTTTCCGCCCTCCCAGACAAAGCCGAAGTCGCCGCAGACCACCAGCACGTCGCCCTGTTTGAGATGGCGGATCTCCTTGCGCTCAAAGCGCCGGTAGTCGCCGTGGGTGTCCCCCGTCAGATAGAGCATCCCTAACCCTTCTCTCCCCGCCGTGAGCAGCGGCCGGTTTTTCCGCGCCGCGGCAGAATTAAGATTGATTTCATTGTTTTTTGCCGGTCTGTTTGGTATACTACATTAGATAAGACGCCGGCAGACCGGCCCCGCCACAAATAGCGGCAGAGCCGGCGCTGGTTTTATAATACAATACTTAGAGGGCAGATGTCTAGATGAAACAAAAATTTGCGCGGGTTCTCACCGCTTTCGCAGTCGCCTTTACCCTATTTCTCCCCACCTTCCCGGCGCAGGCCGCCGTCTACGAGCCGGACTTCGAGATGGACAGCGCCCAGGAGGGGATCCTCCTCCTGTCCCTGGACACCGGGCAGGTCCTCTTTGAGCAAAACGCCGACACCAAGATGGCGCCGGCCTCCCTCACCAAGATCATGACCACCATCCTCGCCCTGGAAAACACCGAGAACTGGGAGGAGGAGACGGCCACCGCCCCCGACTACATCTACGACGAGTTTGTGGGGCTCAACGTCTCCACCGCCAACATCTTGCGGGGGGAGCAGTTGACCATCCAGCAGCTGGTCTACGCCATGATGCTGCAGTCGGCCAACGAGGGGGCCAGCGTGGTGGCCGACCACTTCGGGGGCGGCAGCATCGACAAGTTCTGCCAGATGATGAATCAAAAGGCCACCGAGCTGGGCTGCACCAACACCCACTTTGTCAACCCCCACGGGCTGGACGCGGACAACCACTACTCCACCCCCCGCGACATGGCCAAAATCGCCCAGTACGCCCTCTCCCTGCCCAACTTTTCCGAGGTGTGCGAGTCCAGCCGCTACACCATCCCCCAGACCAACAAGCAGGGCCCCCGCACCCTGGTGACCACCGTGCTGATGCAGGACCGCATCCGCGGGGGGGAGGGGATCTACTCCCCCTACATCAAGGGGATCAAGACCGGCACCACCGACAACGCCGGCCGCTGCGTGGTGACCCGCTATCAAAACAACGGCAAGGACTTCTTGCTGGTGATCATGGGCGCCCCCATGGAGGGCACCCAGAACAGGGCGTTTTTGCTGGCCAACAAGCTCTTCTCCTGGGCCGACAAGAACTTCACCCTCAAGACCCCCCTCAAGGAGGGGGAGGCCGTCCACCAGGTCAAGGTGGCCCACTCCTTCCAGACCGACAACCTGCTGCTCCAGGCCGGGTCGGACGTGAGCCTGCTGATGCCCACCAGCGCCGACGAGTCTTCGGTGCAGCTGGTGGTGACCCTGGACAGCGAAAAGGTGGCCGCCCCGGTGGAGAAGGGGCAGAAGCTGGGCACCGTCACCCTCAAGCTGGGGGGCGAGCCCATCGGCGAGACCACCCTGGTGGCCGCCGAGTCGGTCAAGCGCTCCACCCTGCTGTGGATGGTGGACTCCATCAACGGCCTGCTGGCCACCACCACCGCCAAGGTGATCCTCGTCCTGCTGGGGCTCGCGGTGGCCGCCTATGTGGCCTACGTGGTGCTGGCCATCCGCCGGGAGAAGAAGAAGCGGCGGATCAAGCGCAACCGAAAGTACAAGATGTAACCCAAAAAAGAGGGGGCCCGAAAGGGCTCCCTCTTTTCGTGTGCATGGGCTATTTGCCAAAGGAGGAGAACAGCTCCACCAGCAGCTCGCCGAACTTCTCCCGGTCCATGGACATGGCCACGGTGGTGTTGGGGGCGGGGGCGTCGTCGTGGTGGAAGGCGCGGGTGTCGGTGACGGTGCAGCCGGCGGAGAGGCCGCCGGTGATGTCCACCTCCACATAGTAGCGCTCGGTCTTTACGATTTCCGGGTGGAGGATGTAGGCCACCGGCACCGCATCGAAGATGATGCTCTCGCCCACGGTGAAGCCCCGCAGCAGCTCGTTGCCGTAGGCCACGGCGGTGGGGTTCCCCAACTCGATGAGCCGGTGGGCGTGGTCGGGGTTCACCCGGGCGTCCTCGCAGACTTCCAGCCCGCACATGACGATGGGCACCCCCGACTTGAAGACCATGTGGGCGGCCTCCGGGTCGACATAGATGTTGAACTCCGCCGAGGGGGTGGTGTTGCCGCTGTACACCGAGCCGCCCATGATGACCATCTCTTTGATTTTTTCCTTGAGCTCGGGGTGGGCCGCCAGCAGCACGGCGATATTGGTCAGGGGGCCCAGGGGGATCAGGGTGATGGGCTCGTCGCTCTCCCGCAGGATGTCGGCCATGAACTCCACCGCGCCGCGGGGGTCGGGGGCGATGTCGGGATCGCCCAGCTCCTCCATCATGTGGGTGGGGTGGCCGTGGGTGTAGAGGGGCCGCAGCAGGGGCTGGGCCGCCCCCACGGCGTAGGGGACCGAGGGGTCGGTGATGGACAGGGTACGCTTGGTGTTGAGCAGCACGTCGGGCAGGGTGTAGTTGCCCGCCACGGTGGTGACGCCCTTGACCTCCAGGCGGTCGCTGGCGATGGCCATGGCGATGGCAAAGGCGTCGTCAAAGCCGGTGTCGCAGTCCAGCAGCACGGGGATCTTCTTCATATCGTTTCTTCCTCCTCTTTTTTCTGGCAAAATGGAATCCAAAATTAAGTATAGCGGTTCTCTCGGCGGAAAACAACGGCCCGCCAAAACTTCGGCAGATGGTGCACTTTTCCGCCCCCTCTTTTGTGCCAGTTGCCGACACCCGCCTCCCCTCGCAGGGGGAAAGCGAGGCCTTTCCAGCCCTTCTCTCTCGGCCAATTCCACAAAAAAAGGGGTGCTTTCCTGTGCAAATGCGTCAACACAGCGGGGCCAATCGGTGGTATACTGGAACCTGTATGAAATGACTTGTCGAGAAGGGAGGCGCGCCTATGGCGCTGCAAAACGATCTGACCCGGGGCGGGGTGCGGGGGCACATCCTCCGCTTTGCCCTGCCCCTCATTGTGTCCAACCTCTTTCAGGCCCTCTACAACGCGGTGGACATGTTCTTTGTGGGCCGCTACACCGGCACCGCCGGGCTGGCCGCCGTGTCGGTCAGCGGGCCGATCATGAACATCATGATCATGACCATCACCGGCCTCTCCATCGGGGTGTCGGTGATGATCGCCAGCTACGCCGGCCGGGGGGAGGACGGCGAGGTGGTGCAGGCCGCCGGCACCTCCATCGCCCTCTATCTGCTGCTGGCGGCGGCGGTCACCGCCCTGGGCATCCTCTTCACCCCGCAGATCCTGCGGCTGGTGCAGACCCCGGCCGAGGCCTTCGACCAGGCGGTCGCCTACCTGCGCACCATCTTCGCCGGCATCGTCTTCATGTTCGGCTACAACCTGATCTGCGCCTTTCAGCGGGGATTCGGCGACTCCCGCTCCAGCATGATCTTTGTGCTGGTGGCCACCGTGACCAACATCGTGCTGGACTTTGTCTTTCTGCGCTTCTTTCAGCTGGGGGCCTTTGGCGCCTCGCTGGCGACGGTGATCTCCCAGTCGGTCTCCTTTTTCATGGGGGTGGCCTACTTCCGCCTCAACCGGCACGTCATCACCTTTCACCCCAAGACCATCCGCATCTCCCGGCCCCACCTGAAGCGGCTGCTCCACCTGGGGCTGCCCACCGCCGCCCAGCAGCTGCTGCTCAACGTGGCCATGACCACCTTCAGCGGGCTGGCCAACAGCTTTGGGTTGCAGGCCAGCGCGGCATACGGCATCGGCATCAAGATCGACAGCTTTGCCATGCTGCCCAGCGACGCCATCAACGCCTCCATGTCCTCCTTTTCCTCGCAAAACCTGGGGGCCGGCAAACCCGAGCGGATCACCGAGGGCCTCAAGGAGTCGATGAAGCTGGCCCTCCTCATCGCCGCCGCGGTGGCCGCCATTGTCGCCCTCTTCGGCAGCCGGATCGCCGGGGTCTTCAACAGCGACCCGGCGGTGCAGGAACTGGCGGGCAGCTATCTGCGGCTCTCCTGCCTCTCCTACTTCGGGTTCGCCACCGTCCACCCCCTCATCGGCTTCCTGCGGGGGACCGGCAACTCGATGGTCAACTTCTACAATGTCTTCCTCTCCCAGTACGCCGTGCGCATCCCGGTGGCCTTTCTCTGCACCCGGCTGATGGGCTTTTCGGGGATCGCCGTCGCCGTGATCATCGGGCCCATCGTCTCCACCCTGCTCTATGCCTGGTACATTGCCAGCGGTCGCTGGAAGCGCTCGGCCGAGGCCAAAGAGGGGTTGGCCCTGGCCGAAAAGCGGAGGGCGCAGCCGGGCGATTGACCCTTCGCCCCGCGCCAGGTCCCGCACATTGGCGATTGACGCGCCGCGCCATTTTCAGTATGATAAGAGAGAATAGGATATATTTTCCCAGCGAGGGGAGGGAGAGCGGATGGAGCGAGTCATCGCCCAATTACAGCAGGAAAACGAGCGGTTGGCCCAGCTTGCCCAACAGGACTGGCTGACCCACCTCTACAACCGCATGGCCACCCAGGAGAAGGTCGACGAGGCCATTGCCCAGCGGCAGACCGGCCTGCTGCTGGTCATCGACGTGGACCAGTTCAAGCAGATCAATGACCGATTCGGCCACATTGCGGGCGACCAGGTGCTGCAGCAGATCGCGCAGGTGCTGCGCTATCTGGCCTTTAAAAGCGACATTGTCGGCCGGGTGGGGGGCGACGAGTTCGTCCTCTACATGCCCCTGGAACAGGACGAGCGGTTTGTCCGGGAGCGGGCTCGCCAAATCAAGGCCCGGCTGCGGGAGATCCCCGTCGGGGGCGCCAGCTTCCCCCTCACGGCCAGCGTCGGCAGCAGCCTCTACCAGCCCGGCGACGACTACCAGAGCCTGTTTGACCGGGCCGACCAGCACCTGTTGGAGGAAAAGCGCCGCCGCAGGGACCGCGCCGCCAAACCCGCCCGGGGAGGGCGGGATGGCATCGCCACCGACATGCAGCTGATCCGGGAGGAGCTGTCCGAACAGCAGCCGGCCCCCGGCGCCTACTGCCAGGACTACGATACCTTTCAGCGCATCTACCGGTTCGTCGAGCGCCGCCTGCAGCGGGTGGCGGGGAGTGTTTACATCATCCTCATCACCCTCACCGACGGGCGGGGCGACTATCCCGCCCTCGCCGACCGGGGGGCGCAGATGGACACCCTCAAGGAGGTCATCCTCCACTCCCTGCGGATGGGGGACGTCTTTACCCAGTACAGCAGCTGCCAATTCCTCATCATGGCGTCCGATCTCGAGGCGCGGGACATCGACGTGATCACCGGCCGCATCTGTGATCACTTCTACCGGGCCATCGGCGGCCAGGACCTGCTGCTGCACCACTGCTATCCCCTGCAGCCCGCCCAAAAGCAGGCCAGAGAGGGCTAAATTCGCAACCTGAACACGGCAAAGAAGGGCCGCCGTCCATCGAGGACGGCGGCCCTTTTGACGTTGACAGAGATCACCGGCGCTGCCGGTGGGGCATATAAAAAGTGTTTGCCGCAAGTGCCGGGCGAAGCGGGCTGTCGCGCCGGAAGGGGACCGCAAGAAGGAACATTCGCCCATTTGCAGCCGCAGGGCAGGCGGCGCGGGGGATACAACGTTTTGCCGAGCCTTCAAACGCCCGCCAATACCAGGCCCTTATGAGGCCGGATCTAGCCCCCGGTTTTACCGGCGGGTGTGACCTGCAACGGAAACATCCAGCCCTCTGGCCCTGCCGGGAGAGACGAATCGCCTTGGCGTAAAATCTCTTGAGGGGAAGGGCACTGGGGGACGACCGAAAAGCGGCCTTTGGAGAGCGGGTGGTAGGAGATGCTGCTCTAAATCGCCAGCGACAGCGGGCGCGATGCAACCCACAGGGGATGCCCCCTGGGGAGCGAGGCCTGTATGGCGCCCCTTCAGACCGGCGCACGCCACCTGTCCCACCGGCCCTTTTGATTCACCCCTGCGGCGCGGTGGTCAGTCGGTAGAGGGTGTAGCGGCAGGTGCTCTCCCCTTCCCCCTCCCCCGGTAAACGGGTGACGACCCAGAGGGCCAACCCTTCCCCGTCCTTTAAGGGGACGGCCTGCCAGTCGTCCGACAGGGGGATCGGCAGGGTGAGGAACCGCTCCCCCTCGCGGTCGTAGAGCCAGAGGGGGAGCCGCCCCTTCTCGTCTCGCTGGTCCCAGCAGAGCAGCCCGTCCGCCGACAGCACCGGGGCAGAACTGGAGACGCCGCTCCAGCCCATATAGCTGGCGAAGAGGGGGGTGAACGCCCCGTCCTGAAGGAGGCACCAGCCGTCGGAGATCCGCTCTGTTAGGTCGACGCCCGCGGCCCGCAACACGACCAGATCGCTGCCGCCGCCCTGAAGCCCCGCCCCCTGTCTGAGGAGGCTGTGCTCCCGCCTGTCAAAATCGGTGGACACTGCCAACGCGCCGTCCTCCCCCGCCCCGATGTTGTACCAGCGGGAGAAGGCGTCATCGGGCAGGGTCTCCAACACCGTCCCGTCCAGCCGCACCAGCCGCACCAGTCCCTCCCCTTTTTGATAACAGCAGACCTGGCCGTCGCGGAGAATGGGGGCATAGCCGCCCTCCAGCAGGGTGGTCACCGCCCCGCTTTTCAGGTCGCAGCGCAGGAGGACGGTGTCGGGGAAGGGGCTGCGCTCCGGGTCGAACGCCCCCTCTGCGCCCGGGACGGCGCAGAAGTAGAGGGCGTCTTCCGCCAGCAGGTACCGCTCCCCCCAGGTGCCCCAGAGGGTGTTCTCCGCCCCCTCCTCGGGGAAATCGTAGAGAAGGCGCACCTCGCCCCCCTGCAGGTTGCAGCTGTACAGCCGCCTCTGTCCCACCGGGCCCAAAACGACCCCCAGGGAGACGGTGAAGAAGAGCCGCTCCTCCGACAGGGCGTTCAGGGTGATGACCACCGTATTGCTCTCGGAGTAGGGAGAGGTTTCCGGCGGGATGAGATAGGTGAACTGGTCGGAGGAGAGCAGACGCTGCCCCCGGCCGGTGGCCCGGTTCAAGCGCCAGATCGCCGTCTTGGTAAAGTAGGAGTGGTCGCTGCGGGTGCCATAGACCCAGTCCCCCTGGACGGCAAAGGGGGAAAAACCGTCCCAGCCGTCGCTGTCGTCCAATTGAAACTCGGTCGCCGTGACCGTCCCGTCGGGAAAGGCGCTCTCCCACCCCTCCCAGGGGGCGTAGCAGATAAGGCCTGTCCTCTCCTCCAGCGCCGCCTCCCCGGCCCCGGCCAGAAAGGCCGCCACCGCAGGGGGCGGGCGGAGGAGGGCGGGTACCTCTTCCATGGGGGCCGGTCCATCCGGCAGGGCGGCTGACCCGGCCGACCCACTGTAGCCGGTGAGGGCGAGAGTGAGGGCAAGGGCAAGAGTGAGGGTGAGACAGCCGGTCAGGGTCAGCAGACCGGCCCGCTTGACGGCGGGGGTGCTCGCTCGCTTCACTGGGGTGCGCTCCTCTCTTTTGCAGACGGCGGGATGGGGGTTCTTCCCCTTTAGTATACCGGGTCACAGGCGGTTCGGCCATTGGCAGAAGGGCCAGAACGAGGCGACATTTTTCGACAAAAGGGCAAAAGGACAAAAAAAGAGAGAGCGGAAATCCGCTCTCTCTCTTCGGTGTCAGGTGAAACTACTTCAGCTCGATCTTGGCGCCGACTTCTTCCAGCTTCTTCTTCATCTCTTCGGCCTCGTCTTTGGCGACGGCCTCTTTGATAGCTTTGGGAGCGCTCTCGACCAGCTCTTTGGACTCTTTCAGGCCCAAGCCGGTGATTTCTTTGACGGCCTTGATGACCTGCATCTTGTTGCCGCCGATGTCGGCCAGCACCACGTCAAACTCGGTCTTCTCCTCGGCAGCGGCAGCACCGGCAGCGGCGCCACCGGCGACGACGACGGGAGCAGCGGCGGAAACACCGAACTCCTCCTCGATCGCTTTGACCAGCTCGTTCAGCTCGAGAACGGTCAGCTCTTTGATGTCTTCAACAAATTTCAGGATTTTCTCAGAAGCCATGATAGCTACCTCCTATTTTTTGATGTTGTAGGGGCCGCCCAGGGCGGCCAGTCGTTGGGTTGGGGGAAACGCTAGGCGGAAACGGCCTCGTCGCCCTGCTTCTCGGCAATGGCGTTGATGGCCACAGCCAGACCTCTGATGTTGCCGCTGAGGGCGCTGCACAGCATGGACAGCAGTTCCTGCTTGCCGGGCAGCTTCGCGATCTCGGCAATGCCGGCGGCGTCCAGCACCTTCCCGTCCAGATAGCCGGCCTTCAGCTCGAAAGATTCGATCTTGTCGGCGTACTTGGCCAGGATCTTGGCGGCGGCAATGGGGTCCTCGTTGGAGACGGCCAGAGCGGTCGAACCCTCCAGCACGTTGCTCAGGTCCGCAAAGGCGGTCCCCTCCACGGCGAAGCGGAGCATGGTGTTCTTCACGACCTTGTAGTCGATCCCGGCCTCGCGCAGCTCTTTGCGCAGGGAGGTATCGTCGGCCACGCTGATGCCCTGGTAGCTCACCACCACACCGGCAACCGAGTTCTCGACCTTCTCTCTGAGCTGGGAGACATACTCCTTCTTCTTGTTCAAAGTCAGTTCACTTGGCAAATTCATTCACCTCCACACCTGGTTTCGGTCATTCGCGCAAGAAAAAACCCTTCCTCGCGCAGAGGAAGGGCAGAAAAATCAAAATTTCTCGCCTCATCCTCGGCAGGCGGGCCGGAGCCCTTACGCAGTTGCACCTGCTGTCTACGAATGACAACGTATATAGTTTAGCAAAGGAAGACCGGTTTGTCAACCAAAACTTTGGGCGGCCACTCCCGTTTTTCCCCTTGCCCCTCAGCGGGCAGGCCGGTATACCGGGGACAGAGTCCTGCCCCGCCCGGGGCGGAGGGAAAGGGAGAATATAGGGCTGGGTCCCTCCATCCTCCTGACGGACATCCTGCTGGAACGCTCGCCGGAGCGGCATCTGGCCTGGTCGGCCTGGGCCCTGCGATGTTCGGCTTTGTCGAGGGGAAGAGATGGCCCTCTGTCCCCTCCCCCCGGCCGGCGATCACGGGGGGAAAGCGGTACCGGCAGCACAGGGACGCCCTCACAGCGGAGGGATGCGGGGCCGGGTTCACAGCCCCTTTTCCACAAAGTGCTCGGAGTACTGCTCCCAGTATCCCCGGTAGACCCGATCCTCCGGACAGGTAAAATTGAGCTGGTAGAGGCGGAAGACCACCATCAGGTCCTTGGGCTGCCACTGTTCCCGGTAGGAGTAGCGGTAGACCATCCCCAGCCGCTGCATCACCCGGCCGCTGGCGGGATTTTGCCGGTCGTGGGTGGCGGTGACAAAGGGAACGCCGTCCGCCCGCGCCCGCTCCAGCACCGCCCGGCCCGCCTCGGTGGCATAGCCCCGGCCCCAAAAGGGGCGCAGCAAGGCGTAGCCGAAGTCGTGCGCCCCCTCCCCCTCCAGGTGGAGATAGCCGATGGGGCGGTCGTCCGCCCGCCGGCAGAGGGCGTAGCGGTACCCGCCGGGCTGCCGGTAGGCGGCTTCGTATCGCGCCGCAAAGAGGGCGTCGGCCTCCTCCAGAGTGGAGATGGGAAACCAGGGCAGAAAGGTGTTGACCTCCCTGTCGCCGTAGATGTCCAGCAGCGCCTCCCGGTCCGCCGGTGTGAACCGGCGCAGAGTCAGCCGCCGGGTATACAGGGTGGGGCTGCTTTCCCCCTTCACCGGCCTCTCCTCCCTCTCGCAAAATCCACCTGCCGCTTGCCCCCCACCCGGCCAAACGGCCGCCGGGCAGAGGGCCACTTTTTCGCGCGCTCGGTCCCCGCTCCCCTGGGGCCCGAGCCGGGCACGCCCCGCTTTTTACCGCTTTGCACAGGCAACAAAAAAAGCCGGGACAGACCCGGCTTTTTGGCAGATTTACTGCTGCTGCATGAATTTGTTGGGGTTGACTTTGACCCCGGGGCCCATGGTGGAGGCGATCACGCAGGAGCGGATGTAGACGCCCTTGGCGGCGGCCGGTTTGGCCTTGACGATGGCGTCCATCAGGGTCTGCACGTTGTCCTGCAGCTTCTCGGAGCCGAAGGAGACCTTGCCGGTGGGGCAGTGGATGATGTTCGACTTGTCCAGGCGGTATTCGATCTTACCGGCCTTGGCCTCGGTGACAGCCTTGGCCACGTCGGGGGTGACGGTGCCGGCCTTGGGGTTGGGCATCAGGCCACGGGGGCCCAGCACCTTGCCCAGACGGCCGACCACGCCCATCATGTCGGGGGTGGCGATGACCACGTCGAAGTCCATCCAGCCGCCCTGGATCTTGGGGATCAGCTCCTCGGCACCCACGAAATCGGCCCCAGCTTCCTGGGCGGCCTTCTCGTTGTCACCCTTGGCGAACACCAGGGTGCGGACGTTCTTGCCGGTGCCGTGGGGCAACACGACGGCGCCGCGGACCTGCTGGTCGGCGTGGCGGGAATCGACGCCCAGGCGGACGTGCAGCTCGACGGTCTCGTCAAATTTGGCCTTGGCGGTCTTGCAGACCACCTCGCAGGCCTCTGCCAGGTCGTAGAGCTTGTCGCTCTCGACGATCTTCTTGCTGTCTGTATAGTTTTTACCGTGTTTCACTTTCGTTCCTCCCTGTAATAGTGGTAATTAGCGGAAATTTCCTCCCACGGGTAGGGGTTTTGGCAGCGAAAAGGGACGCCGCCAAACAGGCCTTGTGCCTGAAAAGCCGCTGGCGGCTAGTCCTCTACAGTGATACCCATGCTTCTGGCAGTGCCGGCGATCATGCTCATGGCGCTCTCGACGCTGGAGGCGTTGAGGTCGGGCATCTTCTGCTCGGCGATCTTCTGGATCTGCTCTTTGGTGATGGAGCCAACCTTGTTCTTGTTGGGCTCGCCGGAAGCCTTGTCCAGACCGATGGCTTTTTTGATCAGCACAGCGGCCGGAGGGGTTTTGGTAACGAAGCTGAAAGAGCGGTCGGCGTACACGGTGATGACGACGGGGATCAGCAGACCGGCGTCGTTTTTGGTGCGCTCGTTGAACTCTTTGGTGAATGCCATGATGTTCACGCCGTGCTGGCCCAGGGCCGGACCGACCGGGGGAGCCGGGGTCGCCTTGCCGGCGGGAATCTGCAGTTTGATGTAGCCTACTACCTTTTGTGCCATTGTTTGCACCTCCATAAATATTGTGGTAAGCGGAAAATGAGGGGGACCGGGGTCCCATTTCCTCCCACAGCCGAGTGGATACGGCTGGCGCGAAGAGGTCGCGTCACTAGACCGGCTGTACCTTCGAGAGCTCCAGCTCGGCGGGGGTATCCCGCCCGAACAGGGAGACTTTCACCTGTACCGTGCCGTTTTCCGGGTCGATCGCCTCGACGACGCCGGTAAAGCCCTCCAGGGGGCCCTCTTTGATGCTGACGCTGTCGCCCACGGCGTAGTCGACCTTGTACGAGCGCTTCTCAACGCCCAGCGCCTCTACCTCTTTGGGGGAGAGGGGGACCGGCTTGGAGCCGGGGCCGACAAAGCCGGTGACCCCCCGGATGTTGCGGACAACATACCAGGAGTCGTCGGTCATCTCCATTTTTACCAAGACATAACCGGGGAACATCTTGCGCTCGACTTCCTTCTGGGTGTCGTCCTTCTGTTCGACCACCAGTTCCGTCGGGACCCTCACTTCATGGATGAGGGACTGCAGATTTCTGTTTTCCACCAGTTTCTCCAGGTTCTGTGCCACCTTGTTCTCGTAACCCGAGTAGGTGTGCACCACATACCATTTTGCAGAATCTGACATGAATCATCCCTCCACACGCCAAGTCATTCGCCCGGTCGGGCGGCATTCGGTCAAGCGTTTTTGAGAAGCAGGTTGACGAGGAAGCCCAAGATGGTGTCAAAGCCCCAGATGACCACACCCGCGATGAACACCATCAGCAAGACGACGGCGGTGCTCTTCACGATCTGTTTTCTGGACGGCCAGACGATCTTTTTCAGCTCGCTCCTGAAATCTCGAAAGTATTTGGCGATTCGCGAGGCGATGCGCTTGGGACTGAAGCGCCCCTTCTTCTTGGCGGGCTTGTCCGCAGTGGTTTTTGCCATTGGCTGACCCTACCTTTCGCCTCTACTTCGTCTCCTTATGGAGCGTGTGTTTCCGACAGAAACGGCAGTACTTGTTCATCTCCAGTCGGTCGGGGTTGTTCTTCTTGTTTTTCATCTTGTTGTAGTTGCGCTGCTTGCATTCCGTGCAAGCCAAAGTGACTTTCACTCTCATTTCGGCACCTCCTGATTGTATCGGATTTTTTGGCCTCCCTCAGCAGGGTCCTTTTTGCCCCGCAAAAAATGCGCACAAAAAAAGAGCCCTTTTTTAGAGGTACAACTACTATAGCACAAGCGCTCCCCCGCGTCAAGGCTTTGGCCCGCCTTTTTCGCCCCGTTTGCGTTGAATCGCCGCCGCTTTTGTGCTATGATGGGCGGGTAAATGAACCGAGGGCGCTTTTTTGCCGCGCCCCGCGCATATAGATGAAGGGGGACGCGCGCCCGGCGCGCCCCGGTGAGGAGGAAAACCGCTTATGTCGAGAATCAAACTGGCCGTCCTGTTCGGCGGCGTCTCCAGCGAGTACGAGGTGTCGCTGCAGTCGGCCTACAACGTGCTGCAAAACATCCCCCAGGAGCGCTACGAGGTGTTCCCGGTGGGCATCACCAAGTCGGGGCGCTGGCTCTACTTCCCCGGCAGCTATGAGATGGTGCGCGACGGCAGTTGGAAGACCCACCCCGACTGTGTGGGCTGCTCCATCAGCCCCGACCGCAGCCGCCGGGGGATCGTCAAGTTCCTGCCCGACGGCACCACCTCCTGCGTCAAGATCGACGCGGCCTTCCCGGTGCTGCACGGCAAAAACGGCGAGGACGGCACCGTGCAGGGGCTTTTGGACCTGGCGGGCATCCCCTATGTGGGCTGCGGCGTCCTCTCCTCGGCCTGCTGCATGGACAAGGTGGTCACCAAGGTGCTGCTGGAACAGGCGGGGATCCAGACGGCCCCCTTCCTCTGGTTTTCCAAAGGCGACATCGACCGGCTGGACGCCTACAAAAAAGAGATCGCCCGGGACCTGGGCTACCCCTGCTTTGTCAAGCCCGCCAACGCCGGCAGCTCGGTGGGCATCACCAAGGTCAAGCGCGAGGAGGAGCTGCGGGACGCGGTGCTGCTGGCCTTCACCCACGACGACAAGGTGCTGGTGGAAAAGGCCATGGTCGGCCAGGAGGTGGAGTGCGCCGTGCTGGGCAACCGCCAGCTGATCACCGGCATCCCCGGGGAGATCCTCTCCGAGAGCGAATTTTACGACTACGACGCCAAGTACGTCTCCCAAAGCCCCACCGTCGTCCCCGCCCGGCTCTCCCCCGCCCTGCTGGACCAGGTGCAGGAGACCGCCAAGCGGGCCTTTGCGGTGCTGGGCTGCACCGGCCTCTCCCGCATCGACTTCTTTGTGGGCGAGTTCGGCATCTGCCTCAACGAGATCAACACCCTGCCGGGCTTCACCTCCATCAGCATGTACTCCAAGATGATGGAGGCCGCCGGCATCCCCTATGGGGAGCTGCTGGACCGGCTGGTGGACCTGGCCCTGGAGCGGGCGGCGGAGTGAGGCTGCCGGCCCATTGAAAAGGAGATGACTGACATGGACCCTCGCCCCATCGGCGTATTCGACTCCGGCCTGGGCGGGCTCTCGATCGTCAAGCAGGTCAAGCGGCTGCTCCCCCGGGAGCAGATCGTCTACTTCGGCGACACCGCCCGGGTCCCCTACGGCAACCGCAGCCGCCAGACCCTGCTGCACTACGCGAGGCAGGACAGCCGCTTCCTGCTCTCCCACGGGGTGAAGATGCTGGTGGCCGCCTGCGGCACCATCAGCACCACGGTGGACGAGACCTTCACCCGCTCCCTGCCGGTGCCCTACATGGGGGTGGTGGAGGTGACCGCCCGCACGGCGGCCGAGACCACCCGCAGCGGCCAGGTGGGGGTCATCGGCACCGCCGCCACCGTGCGCAGCGGCGCCTTTGAACGGGCGGTGACGGGACACCGGCCCGAGGTGCGTGTCCACTCCTGCCCCTGCCCCCTCTTTGTCCCCCTGGTGGAAAACGGCTATGTGGAGCCGGGCGACCCGGTCACCACCCTGGTGGCGAAGGACTACCTCTCCTTTGTGCCGGAGGAGGGGATCGACACCCTGATCCTCGGCTGCACCCACTTTCCCCTGCTCAAGTCGATCATCGGCCCGGTGGTGGGGGACGGGGTCAAGCTCGTCGACCCCGGGGTCTGTGTGGCCCGCCGCCTGCGGGACTTCCTCGAGGAAAAGGGGATGGAGAGCGGCCTCTCCGCCCCGGCCGAGGACCGCTACTACGTCAGCGACCGCACCGACGACTTCGAGGCGGTGGCCTCCCTCTTCATGGGGGACAGCTGGAGCGGCCAGGTCGAACAGGTGGACATCGACGCCTTTTAGAGAAGGCGCAGGTCTGGACAGAACTCCTGTAAGGGGGGCGGGCGACACCCGCTCCCCTTTTTTGTCTGTGGACCGCCCTCCTCCGATGTCCGTCCGCAGGGCGGCTTTTTAATGTATGTCACACCAGCTCGCAGTGCCGGTACCGGCCGGCCCCGATCCCCGCTGGATCTGCCGATCTCCCGCAGCCCCTCTCCACCATTTGGAAGGGGACGGGACTTTGAAAAATCGGCCCGTCAAAGACAAAGGAGTGGTACTCCCCCCTCTCGCCGCAGAGGTCCACCCCCGGCGGCAGGTCCCGGAGAAAGCCCTCGTCGATCTCCCTGCCCAAAAACTCCGCCCCCAGCAGAGAGCTGTCAACACAGGTCACAACCGCCTTGAAGCCGGCGGCGACAAACGCCTCCATCACCCGCTCCGCCCCCATCCCCCAGAGGGGGAAAGCCGCCTCGATGCCGGAGGCGGCACAGTGTCTCTCCCGGTCGGCGCGCAACTCCTCCAGGTAGAGATCGCCAAAGAGGGCCGTCTCGATCCCCATCTCTTTGAACCGGGCGACCTGACGCCCCATGGCCGCCCGGTACGCCTCTACAGACGACGATGTGTCCCACTCCCACACAACCAGGGGGAGGCCGATGGAGGCGGCCTGCCTTTTCAGCAGGTCGACGCCCGTCTCGTGCATGGCGAGGCGCGCATCCCCCTTTCTGACAGTGGAAAAGAGAAGCGAAACATCGTACTCCCCGGACTGGAGCGCGCGGTCGAGCGCCAGGGCGGAGTCCTTTCCGCCGCTCCAGTTGAAATAGGCCTTTTTCACCTGTGCATCCCCCATTCAAAACCGCCCGGGCCCTGTTCGCCCCGCGCAGAGCATCCCTTTTCTCTACCATATCACATCGGCCCCCGCCTTTCCATGCGGCGGGGCAAAAGGGCGGGCCAATCGTGGCCGGATAGGCCGGGCCACCCTTGTTTTTTGACAGACAATGGGGTAGAATAAATAAGTTACTGCAATCGACTGCCCGCGGGGCGGAAGGAGGAAACCGGACTGTGAAGAGACCCGCTGTCATCACCATTCGGGCCACCCAGTCGGCCGGGGACGAGGCGGAGACCACCGAACTGGTCACCGAGGGGAATTTCGGCTGGCAGGGCGGGCGCGCCTTCCTCACCTACCAGGAGACCGTCGCCACCGGCTTTGAGGGGGACACCACCACCCTGCGCATCGAGGGGGAGCAAAAGGCGACCCTCCTGCGCTTCGGCGACAGCCGCACCCGGCTGATCGTGGAGCCGGGCCGCCGCCACCAGTGCCAGTACGACACCGGCACCGGGATCCTGGAGCTGGAGATCGTCGGCCGGGAGATCCAAAACCACCTCACCGCCGAGGGGGGCGAGGTGGAGCTGGTCTACCACATCGACTGCGCCCACACCCTGCTGGCGGTCAACCGGGTGCACATCTCGGTGCGGCTGCGCGACCGGTCTTTTTTGCCCGAATGATCCCCCGGGGCGACGCCGGTGTGGTATAATGGCCACAGACGGCCCGGCAGATGTACAAATATCGTTTGCCCCATGGCCAAATCCCCCTGCGCACCCGGCGCTTTTCGCACAATGGCCGCAGGGCCGCCCCCAAAAATGTCAGTCTACCCGGCAAAGGGCTGCCGCCCGCCGGTCAAATTTCCCGACTAAAAGAGAGGACAAGCCTATGATCAACCCAATTTTACAAGCCAAAGGCCAGATCGCCCAGATCGTCGATCGGGCGGCGGCCGCCGCCATCGCCGCCGGGGACCTGCCCGACTGCCCCGCCGGGGAGTACGGCATCGAGATCCCCGCCGACCACAGCCACGGCGACTTTGCCTGCAACTTCGCCATGGCCGGGGCCCGCACCTACAAGATGGCCCCCCGCAAGATCGCCGACGCCATCGTCGCCCACGCCGCGCTGGAGGGGACCGGCTTCTCCCGCATCGAGGTGGCCGGCCCCGGCTTCCTCAACTTCTTCTTGGACCAGAGCTGGTTCACCGGCGCGGTGGAAGCGGTGCTGGAAGAGGGGGCGCGCTACGGCACCACCGACCTGGGCCAGGGCAAAAAGGTGATGGTGGAGTTTGTCTCGGCCAACCCCACCGGCCCCATGCATCTGGGCAACGCCCGGGGCGGCGCCCTGGGCGACTGCCTGGCCAGCGTGCTGCGCTGGGCCGGGTACGACGTGACCCGGGAGTTTTACATCAACGACGCCGGCAACCAAATCGAAAAGTTCGGCAAGTCCCTCTCCGCCCGCTATATGCAGATCGTGCTGGGCGACGACGCGGTGGTCTTCCCCGAGGACGGCTACCAGGGCGCGGACATCCGGGTGCTGGCCCAGCAGTACATCGACGAGCACGGCACCGGCCTTGAAAAGGAGAGCGAGGAGCTGCGCAGCCAGACCCTCATCGACTACGCCCTGCCCAAAAACATCCAAAAACTCAAGGACGACCTGGCCAAGTACCGCATCCACTACGACGTTTGGTTCCACGAGAGCCAGCTCCACGAGGACGGCAGCGTCGGGCGGATCATCGAGCTGCTGCGCAGCCGCGGCCTCACCTACGAAAAGGACGGGGCCGTCTGGTACAAGGCCACCGCCTTTGGCGACGAGAAGGACGAGGTGCTGGTGCGCGCCAACGGCAACCCCACCTACTTTGCCGCCGACATCGCCTACCACTACAACAAGTTCGCCGTGCGGGGCTTTGACTGGGTCATCAACGTCTGGGGGGCCGACCACCACGGCCACGTGGCCCGCCTCAAGGGCGCGATGGACGCCGTGGGGCTGGACGGCAGCAAGCTGGACGTGGTGCTGATGCAGCTGGTGCGGCTGATGCGGGGCGGCGAGGTCGCCCGGATGAGCAAGCGCACCGGCAAGGCCATCACCCTGGCCGACCTGCTGGACGAGATCCCGGTGGACGCGGCCCGCTTCTTCTTCAACCAGCGGGAGCCCAACACCCACTGCGAGTTCGACCTGGAACTGGCGGTGAGCGAGTCCTCGCAGAACCCGGTCTACTACGTCCAGTACGCCCACGCCCGCATCTGCTCCATCCTCAAGTCCCTGGCGGCGGAGGGGATCTCCCCCCGCGCCTGCACCCGGGAGGAGCTGGGCCTGCTGCAGACCGAGCAGGAGCGGGAACTGGTCCGCTTTATGGCCACCCTGCCCGACGTGGTCAACGCCAGCGTCAAGGCGCTGGATTCCTCCAAGATCACCAAGTACTGCGTCGAGCTGGCCACCCTCTTCCACAAGTTCTACAACGCCTGCCACGTCAAGGGCGAGGCGGAGGGGCTGCTGCAGGCCCGCCTGAACCTCTGCCTGGCCGTTCGCCAGGTGCTGCGCAACGTGCTGGAGATGCTGGGCATCTCGGCACCGGAGTCGATGTAGCGCCCATTTTTTATCTGCCCGCTTAGAGGGGCACAGCCAGATGGCTGTGCCCCTCTTTTTTTGCCCCCCTTCCGCTCCTCCCCGCGGGCGGGTCCGCGCGTCGGGCGGCCGCGTCTGCCCGATGGCCGATTGGGCGCCCCCTTCGACAGGCCCGGCACTGTTTACAGGGGGGATGGGACAGCGCGGCGACGGCGGCCCCCCTCCCCAGTTTGTCGGTCGGCAATCGCAAGGCGGCATCCCTCTCTATCTCCCCGACGCCCTCCCGATTTTTAAGTACCTCTCTTTCCACCGGGTAAAACCAGTTGCACACCCCTTCGCCGCCGAGGCCGGGCCCCCAGCGCAATGATCCGCCCCACCTTTCACGGTTGGGCTGTCAAACCCACCTGCACCCGCGTCAGACACCCCCTTCCCCATTGACAGGCGGCCCCAAGGGGGATATACTGAAGGTGGAAAAATACCTAGCAATACTAAATAGCGGTGCAAAGGAGGGGTGCGGTTGGACGCCAAGTATATCCAACAGTTCAAAAAGGGGTCTTTGGAGATGGTGCTCCTCTGCCTGCTGGCCGAGGGGGAGAGTTACGGCTACGAAATCATCACCCATCTGGGGCAGCGGGGCGGCGACATCTTCGGCCCCGCCCGGGAGGGGACGGTCTACCCCATCCTCTACCGGTTGGAGGGCGGCGGCCTGATCCAGAGCCGCACCGCCCCCGCCGCAGCCAACGGGGGGACCAAGAAGTACTACTCCATCACCCCGGCGGGCAGGGCCCTGCTAGAGGAGCTCACCGCCTATTGGAGCCGCTATGTGTCCTGTGTGGGCGGCTTCATCGAAAGCGCGAAAAAAGGAGGCGCAGTCAAGTGAAAGAGCGTTACATCAAACAGGTGAAAAACCGGCTTCTGCTGTCCCGGGAGGCCGAGGCCAGCGTCCTCGCCAACCTGCGCGAGAGCTTTGCCTCCGCCGCCGAGCACGGCGAGGGGGAGGCGGAGACCATCGCCCGCCTGGGTCCCCCCTGCCAGTTTGCCGACGAGGTGATGGCTGACTTGGGGGGCGAGAGCTTTGCCGCCGGGCGGCGGCAGCGGGCGGTGCGGGCCGCGGTGTTGACGGCCCTCTTCGCCGCGGCGCTGCTGGTGCGCACCCTGGTGGGGCCCGGCCTGCACGAGCAGGGGATGCACACCTACAACCTCCGCCCCTACCTGCTTTTCGTGGCGGCCCTCTCCCCCCTCTACTACGGGCTGGCGGGGGCGGTCATCCTCGCCCTCCCCTCGGTCTGGAAGGACCTGCGCATCCGCCGGGGCGAGGTGCGCAGAGGGATGGGCCTGCTCTGCGCAGCGCTCTTTCTGCTCCTCTGGGGGTTTTTGTGGGTCTATCTCCTGGGCGGGTTTCCCACCTACGCCTTTTCGCGGGCAGCCACCTTCCTCCTTCAGTACCCGGTCTGCTTTCTCCCCCTGGGGGCGGGGGTGTTCGCCGGCCTCAACCGGCGCTGACAGGTTTTTCCCTTCAAAAAAGGGCTGTCCCGGCCGGGACAGCCCTCAAATTTTGCGCCGCCCCTTGCCCGCCCCGTCAAATTGCGCTAAAATGAACACGTATTGTCGAAAACCGGGCAGCCGCTCGGTTTTCGGGGACGTTGAGGAGGATTGACACCGTGCAAAAGACTCGCAAACCGTTTTTCTACGGCTGGGTGATCGTGGGGGCGGCCTTTGTGGTGATGGCGGTCTCCATGGGCATCGCCACCAACTGCTTCAGCCTGTTCATCAAGCCCATCTGCGCCCATTTCGGCTTTTCCCGCCAGTCGGTGGGGGCCATGCAGACCATCTCCAATGCGGCGATGATGGTCACCGCCCTGCTCAGCGGCAGGATCTTCTCCCGCTTCGCCGTCAAACAGGTGATGAAGGTCAGCTCCATCGCCCTGACCGTCAGCTTTTTCTGCTACTCCCTGGCCTCGTCCATCTGGGTCTTCTACCTGATTTCGGCGGTGCTGGGGCTGGCGCTGGGCACTGTGCACATGGTGCCCCTCTCCATCCTGCTGAGCAACTGGTTTCACGAGAAGCGGGGCTTTGCCCTGGGGCTGGCCTTTATGGGCAGCGGCGTGGGCGGCATGCTCTTCAACTCCCTGGCCGGGGTCCTTATCGAGGGGATGGGCTGGCGGGTCAGCTTTCAGATCCTGGCGGCCATCATGGGGGTCACCCTCATCCCCATCGTCTTCCTCGTCATCCGCAACAGGCCGGAGGACATGGGCCTTCTCCCCCTGGGGGAGAAGGGGGAACAGGCCCCCACCGCCCAGATGAGCGAGGGCTTCACCTTCGGTCAGGTGGTCAAGACCCCCCGCTTCTGGGCCTTCTGCCTCTGCATCATCGTCAGTGAGCTGTGCATGTACGGGCTGATGATCAACATCGCCCCCCACGTCAGCGACGTGGGCTACTCCCTGCAGACCTCGGCCCTGATCTCGGCGGCCTGTATGGGCTCGCTGGCGGTGGGCAAACTGCTGCTGGGCACCCTCTACGACAAGCTGGGCATCCGCATCGCAACCCTCTCGGCCTACGCCGCCACGGTGGTGGGGCTCATCGGCTGCCTCTTCGCCCACGCCTCCCCCCTCTTCCTGGTGCTGGTGGTCCTCGGCTCCGGCCTGGGCTGCGCCTACGGCTCGGTGGCCTACCCCATCCTGACCCAAAACCTTTACGGACTGCGGGATTACAGCGCCATCTACGGCTTCCTCACCGCCTTCACCCGCTTTGGCGACATGTTGACCCCCCTGGTGATGGGCGCGGTCTTTGACAGCATGGGCAGCTACCGGCCCGCCTACGCCACCTTCGCCGTGACCGCCGTGGCCATGGCCGCCGTCTGCCAGTTGATCTTCCCCCGCCAAAAGAGATCCGCCCCCCGGGAAGAGGCCCTCGCGGCCGAGTGAGCGAGTAAAAGAGAAAACAAAAGCCCCCTCTCCCGCTGTTGGGGAGAGGGGGCTTCTTCTTTGGGCGGCTGCCCCTATTTGCTGTTGACCAGGTTGATCCCCTCTTGGTAGGCGGTCTGATACTCCTTAAAGAGATCGTCGCCCTGGGAGATCTTTTCGGTGTAGGCCTTGCGCTCCTCGGCGGTCATCTCGTCGCTGATCGGGGTGGCGAGGGCCTCTTTGTAGAGGGCGATGCCCGCGTCCAGCTTGTCGGCCGCCTCCTGGAACTTCTCGGTGCAGTCCTCATAGCCCTTGGGGGCCTTGACCTCGAGGATCTTTTTGTACTCGGTCTGCAGCCGGTCCAGAATGTCCCCGATCTGGCCCGCGCCCTCTTCGGACTCGAAGTTTTTCAGGGCGGTGTTGAACTCGTCGACAATGGGATTGCAGGCCTCGGTGACCTCGTTGAGCTTGGACACGTAGCTGTTCTTCCCACAGCCGGTGAGGGCGCCCAGGGCAACCAGCGCCGCCAGGGAGAGACAGGCGATCTTGCGGAAGATGGATTTCATACGATTGCACTCCTCTTAAACCGGCCGCGCCAACAGCACATCTGCCTGCGCGGCCTTACTTGGTTTTAAGGATAGCACAAAAGGAGGGCAAAAAGCAACCAAAACCGCTATTTTCCACCGCTGTGCGCCCACCGATCGACAGGTTTTGCAGCCGGGCAGACGCTACCTCTTCTCGCCGAAGTGGTCGGGGTGGCGGCCCACCCCCAGCTCGCCGTCCAGGGTGAGGAGTTTTGCCATGTCCTCGGGGGCCAGGGCGAAGTCAAAGATGTCGGCATTCTCCCGGATCCGCCCCTCGTGGGACGATTTGGGCAGGGGGACGATGCCCTGCTGCATGCTCCAGCGCAGGCAGATCTGGGGCACCGTCTTCTGGTACTTCTCGGCCAGCGAGCGCAGCACCGGGTCATCAAAGGCGCGCCCCCGCACCAGGGGGGCCCAGGCCTCCACCTGAATGCCGTTTCGCTGGCAGAAGTTCACCGCCTCCCGCTGGTGGCGCATGGGGTGGATCTCCAGCTGGTCCACCATCACCGGCACCTGCGCCGTGTCCATCAGCGACTGCAGGTGGTGGGGGAGGAAGTTGCTCACCCCCAGGGCCCGGATCTTGCCGGCCCGGTAGAGCTCCTCCATGGCCCGCCAGCTCTCCTGGTTGAGGGTCTGCCACTCCCCCTCCCGCCCCTCGGGGATGGGCCAGTGGATCAAGTAGAGGTCGACATAGTCCATCCCCAACTGCTCCAGGGTGCGCGCAAAGGCCGCCAGGGTGGACTCGTAGCCCTGGTCGTCGTTCCACAGCTTGCTGGTGACAAACAGCTCCTCCCGGGGGAGGCCGCAGTCCCGAACGGCCCGGCCCACCGCCGCCTCGTTGCCGTAGAGGGAGGCGGTGTCGATGTGGCGGTAGCCGATGTCGATGGCCGCCCGCACCGCCCGGTAGGTCTCCTCCTCGTGGGTCTTGTAGGTGCCATAGCCCACACAGGGCATTTTGACGCCGTTTTTCAAAATATAGCAGTCTTGTAGGTCCTTCATTCCAAACCTCCCGGCTCTCGTGTTTCCGTATAGGCCAAAGGCCGTCTTTAGTATACCATCGGCGCGCCGGGGCAAAAGGGAAGATTTTGTGAACTTTTGCCATTTTCCCTTCAAAAAAGCGGCCGCGCCATTGTCTTTTTTTCCGCTGGGTGGTATCCTGTTCTCCCACGGCAAAACGCCGCCGGAAAGGCGGCCCGAAAAGGAGGAAGCGCGTGTGAACGAGTGGCAGGACATCCCCGGCGCCGGGCGCTGGGACGAGGTGACCCCCATCCTCGCCGGCTGGTCGGCCGAGCGAAAGTACCGGGTGCGCACCCGGGCGGGAGAGGACTTTCTCCTGCGGATCACTGATGCACAGCAGCGCCCCCAAAAAGAGGTGGAGTACCGGCGCATCCACCGCTTCGGCGAGCTGCCTTTCCCCCTCTCCCGCGCGGTGGAGATGGGCGAGTGCCAGGGCGGCAGGTCCCTCTACATGCTGCTGGAATGGGTCGAGGGCGAGTCGCTGGAGACCGCCCTCCCCCGCCTTGCGCCGGATGAGCAGTACCGGCTGGGGCGGGAGGCCGGCCAGTTCCTGCGGACGCTGCACAGCCTCCCCCTCTCGCCGGGGGAGGGGGCGGAGGACCTGCTCGGCCGGCGGCTGGACAAGTTGGCCCGATACGAGCAGAGCGGCGCGCGGGTCGAGGGGGACCAGGCCGCCCTCGACCTGGTCAAAGCCCAACTGCCCCTGCTGGCGGCCCGACCGGCCGTCTACCTGCACGGCGACTTTCACCTGGGCAACCTGATTTTCACCCCCCAGGGGCGGGTGGGGATCATCGACTTCAACCGCCAGCGCATCGGCGACGGGTGGGAGGAGTTTCGCATGGTCCAGGCCTTTGACGTCCCCGTCAGCGTTCCCTTCTCGGTGGGGCAGGTGCAGGGCTACTGGCAGGGGGAGCCCCCGGGACCCTTTTGGCAGGCCCTGGCGGCCTATGTCGCCTACAACTCCCTCGGCGCCGTCGAGTGGGCCGAGGCCTTTGGTCCCGCCAAGGTGGCGGATATGCAGGCCCGCTGCCGCAGCGCCCTGGCCGACTACGACGGCTTTGCCCAGCCGGTCCCCCGCTGGTACCGGGAGTGGAAGGGTCTCCCCACCTAGAGAGCGGCAGCCTCCGCCTTGCCCCTTTTCTCTGCGCCCTGTCCGGCCAGGCCCGCTCTCCCGGGCACGGGGCGGGGAGAGAGGGGGGAGGGAGGCGCTCCTCCCTCCCCACAAGTAGCCCTGCAAAGTCGGGCCGCCTGCCCTGTCATCCGGCGGCGCACCATCCCCCCTTTCCCCGACGACAGAGACAAGAGAGGGGCGGCCGATGATTCGGCCGCCCCTCTCTTTATTGTTCTGCACCGCTCCCGTGGTCGGCGGCGAACTGAGCCACATGCCGCTCCAACAGGGCCAGGCAGTCCTCCTCGTCCTCCGGTCCGGCGCAGCGGGAGAGCAGCAGGAAGATGGGCCCGTAAAACTGCAGGGCCATGGCCTTTGCATCCCCCTCGCGAAAATAGCCCTGGGCGATCATCCGGGAAAAAAGCTCGGTCTGAAAGGCAATCGGCCCGTCCAGAAAGAAGTCTCGGTAGGTCGCCATCACCTCGGGCGAGGCGTACTGCTCGATGGTGAGCATCTTGCGAAACTGGGTGGCGTAGGGGTCGCGGGTGCTGTGCAGGAACATCTTCCGGCAGAGGTCTGCCAGCTGCTCCGGCCCGATCTCGCCGTAGGCTGCGGCGAGGTCCCCCTCCCCCGCCTGGGGGACCTGCAGGGCCCGCTCAGCGGCGGCATACCGGCCCCGCATCTCCTCCACAATGGCGTCAAAGATGGCACGCTTGCCCGGAAAGTGTTTGTAGAGCGAGCTCTCGCGGATGCCCACGGCGGCGGCGATGTCCCGCACGCTGACCCCGGCGTACCCCCGCTGGGAAAAGAGGTCCAGCGCCCTCTCCAAAATGATCTCCTTGGTGTTTCGCCTGGGCATGCGACCCCTCTTTTCTGTCAGAATTTCCAGCCTGTGCTCCCCGACAGCCAGAACCAGACGCGGGAGAGTTCTACAAAGGCAATTTTCACCAGCATACACCCGGTGGCCGTGAAAAACAACCCCCGCCGCCCCGACTGGCTGCCCACAAAGGGGGTGATGATCGCGCAGAGGACCACCGCTGCCGCCAGCGCCCCGCCGACGATGGCCTGGGGGCCCGCAGCGGCGAAGAGGCCGGGTGCGCAGCTGCCGTCGATGGCGTGCTGCACCGAGAGGTGGTAGCCGTCCCGCACGGCGGCCTGTGCGCAGAGCACCAGCCCCCAGGCCAACACCAACAGGGTCCTGCGGCCCCAGTGCTGGATCTCCGCCCGCCGCCAGAAGGCGAGGGCCGCATAGGCCACAAACCCCGCCAGCAGCAGGGTGGTCAGGGTCGATTTTCCAAAATAGAGTTTCATAAAACCTCCTCGGCGGCAGGCCGCCATTAAGCTAACGTTCGTTCGCTTTTATATTAGCTAACAATCGTTCTCCTGTCAAGTGATTTTTCTGTTTGGGAGCAAAGCCCTGGCACTTCCCACCGGACTCCTGTGCAGCCCATTGCCCCACAGAGAGGGTTCCCGTTCGGGCAGCGAGGTGTGTTCCCCACCGGGAAAGGCGGCGGAAAACGTCCCTTTTGCCTCGGCGGGCAGCCCCCTCTCCGTCTTCGCACACAGAAAGGGCCATTCCTCTATCCCCCCCCCGCGGAAAGAATGAAGGCTTGGCAGCCCGCCTCAAACACTCTCCATCCCCGCTGCACAAAAGGTGATATTTCTCTGTTCCGGCCCACAAAAAAGTTCCCGCAGGCTTGGCGGCCCACGGGAACTTTTTCTGTTATCTCTCTTTTCCCTCTGCGGCGATCCCGTTTGGGAATAGGAGCAGAGGGTAGACGGCAGTGCGGCCGACTGTTCCATGGAAGAGGTTTCCGCCTGGGCAGCGAGGACGATTTCCACTTCGGCAAAGGCGGTGGGAACGTCCCTTTTGCCTCGGTGAATAGTCCCGAACCTTCCCCACCCCCACCGCGTAGAAAGGGGTATTTCTCTGCTCCATCCCACAAAAAAGTCCCCGCAGGCCTGGCAGCCCACGGAGACTTCTTCTGTCATCTCTCTTTCCCCCTGCGGCGATCCCGTTTGGGAAGAAGGGCAGAGGGCGGTCGCCAGTTTGGCTGGCTTTTCCACGGAGGGGCCTCCTCCCGGGCGGTGGGTAATTTTCACGCCAGCAAAGATGGCGGAAAACGCTGCTTTTGCCTCGGTGAACAGCTCCAAACCCTCCCCACCTCCGCCGCGCAGAAAGTGGTATTTCCCTGCTCCAGCCTGCAAAAAAGCCCCCGCAGGCCTGAACCCACGGGGACTTCTTCTGTCATCTCTCTTTTTCACCCTGCAGCGATCCCGTCTGGGAATAGGAGCAGAGGGCAGTCGCCAGTGCGGACAACTGTTCCATGGAAGGGTTTCCGACCGGGCGGTAGGGTGCGTTTCCCACCGGTAAAGGCGGCGGAAACTGCCGTTTTTGCCTCAGCCCGCAGCCCCGGACCCTCCCCACCTCCGCCGCGCAGAAGGAGGTATTTTCCTGCTCCGGCCCACAAAAAAGCCCCCGCGGGCCTGACAGCCCACGGGAACTTTTTCTGTTATCTCTCTTTTTCACCCTGTGGCGATCCCGTCTGGGGGAAGAGGGCGGCCGCCAGCGCGGCCAGCTGTTCCATGGAGAAGTTTTCCGCCCGGACGGTGGAGGCGATCCCCGCGCCTTCAAAGGCGGCGGACACCGTCTCCTTGGGCAGCCCCAGGTTCATGGAGAGGCTGTTGACGGCGGTCTTGCGGCGGCCGGCGAAGGCGGCCTTCACCACCCGGAAAAAGGCCCGCTCACTCTCCACTTCCACCGGGGGACGCTCCCGCACCGCCAGTTGGATCACCGCCGAGTCCACCTTGGGGGCGGGGAGAAAGCTCCCCGCCGAGACCCCAAAGACCACCCGCGGCTCGCTGAAATAGCGCACCGCCACCGTCACCGCGCCGCACTCCCGGCTGCCCAGGGGGGCGCAGAGACGGGCGGCCGCCTCCTTCTGCACCATCACGGTGATGGATCTCAGGGGCAGCCGCTCCTCCAGCAGGCGCATGATGACCTGGGAGGTGATGTAGTAGGGCAGATTGGCGCAGAGGCAGACCTCCATCCCGGCGAACTCCCGCTCGATAAGCCCTTTCAGGTCGATTTTCAGGATGTCGCCGTGCACCACCGTCACATTCTCCCGGCCGCCCAGGGTCTCCTCCAACACCGGCAGCAGCCGGTCGTCCAGTTCGATGGCCACCACCTTGCGCGCCCGCTTGGAGAGCTCGGCGGTCAGCACCCCAATGCCGGGGCCCACCTCGATCACCCCGCTGTCGGGGGTGACGCCGGAGACCTCCGCCATCCGGGGGCAGACGGTGGGGTTGATGAGGAAATTCTGGCCCAGGGCCTTGGAGAAGGTGAAGCCGTGCCGGGAGAGGATGTCCTTGATGGAGCCAATCTTCCAGAGCTGCGGCATCCGCTAGTCCTTCTTGAAGGAGGTGAAGGCGAACGGCATGATCTCGGCAAAGGTCTTGACCATGTAGTCGCCGTTTCTGGCCACGGTGTAGACCGGGGCGTCGGGCGCCATGAACTCGCAGAGGAACTGCCGGCAGATGCCGCAGGGCATGGTGTCACAGGTGTCGCCGGCGGCCACGGCCAGGGCGAGGATCTTGCGGGAGGAGCTGTTGGTCATCATGTTGATGGCCGCCGAGCGCTCGGCGCAGATGGTGGCGCCGTAGGAGACGTTCTCCACATTGAAGCCGGTGTAGAACTTGCCGTCCTCGCCCAGCACGCAGGCGCCCACGTGAAAGCCGCTGTAGGGCACATAGGCCCCCTCGCAGGAAGCGATGGATTTTTCGATGAGAATCTTCTCTTGCTCTTTTGTCATGGAAATGACCTCCTCAAAATCAGGTGGCGGCCGGTGGGCCGCCCGCTTGGGCCCGGTCGCGCCGGGCGGGCTGTCCTGCGGCCATTATAGCACACTTTTTTGGCTGGGAACAGTCCCCATCCCCCGCTGGAAAATTGGGGATCTCCTTGCAAACGGTTTCAAAATCTCCTATGATAGAGAAAACGCCACCAACTTGAAAAAGCAACCTGGGAGGGATCGGATATGGAAAGACGGCGGGACAAGACAAACTACTACCTGGACATCGCCGAGAGCGTGCTCACCCGCGGCACCTGCCTGCGGCGAAAGTACGGGGCCATCATCGTGCGGGACGACGAGATCATCTCCACCGGCTATGTGGGCGCGCCCCGGGGCCGCAAGAACTGCTGCGACCTGGGCTACTGCATGCGCAGCAAGCTGGGCATCCCCCGGGGAGAGCGCTATGAGATCTGCCGCAGCGTCCACGCCGAGGCCAACGCCATCATCTCCGCCGAACGCCAGAAGATGATCGGCGCCACCCTCTACCTGGTGGGGCGGGAGTGCGAGGGGGGCGACTACGTCAAGAACGCCAGCTCCTGCTCCATGTGCAAGCGGCTCATCATCAACGCCGGCATCAAGACGGTGGTCATCCGCGACACCCGGGACGAGTACCGGGTCATCGACGTCCAGTCCGCCTGGGTGGACGAGGACGATTCCCTGACCGACGTGCTGGGCTACTGAATTTTCATCGACCGAGGGAGGAATACAGGATGGAGCGATTTTCCCATGCGGTGGTCATCGACCCCACCAATCTGACCGATGAGGGGCGGGCGGAGCTGCGCGCCCTCTGCGACCGGGTCGACTTTTTCGACACGGCCCCCGACAGCGAGGAGGAGACCGTCCGCCGGATGGCGGGGTGCGACGCCCTCTTTGTCTCCTACAAGACCCCCATCTCCGCCGCGGCCATTGCCTCCGCGCCGGGCCTGCGCTACATCGGGATGTGCTGCAGCCTCTACGGGGCCGACAGCGCCAACGTGGACATCCGCGCCGCCGAGGCCCGGGGCATCCCGGTGACCGGCATCTTCGACTACGGCGACGAGGGGGTCATCGAGTACGAGGTGGCCGCCCTGGTCAACCTGCTCCATGGCTTCGAGGGGCCCCTCTGGCGGGGGGAGCCGCGGGAGCTGGGGGGGCTCAAGGTGGGCATCATCGGCCTGGGGACGGTGGGCGTCAAGCTGGCCCGCGCCCTGCAGTTTTTCGGCGCCCAGCTCTACTACTTCAGCCGCACCCCCAAGCCCCAGGTGGAAAAGGAGTTGGGCATCCGCTATCTGCCCCTGAAGGAATTGCTGCAGACCTGCGACGCCGTCTCCACCCACCTGCCCCGGGGGACCCGCCTGTTGGGCGGGGAGGAGTTTGCCGCCTTCACCGGCGGGAAGCTGTTGCTCAACACCTCTTTGGGGGACACCTTCGACCGGGCCGCCCTCAAGGAGTGGCTGGCGGAGGACGGGGACAACTACTACCTCTGCGACGGCTGCGGCATCGGCGACGCCGCCCCCGAACTGGAGGGGCTGCGGGGGGTGCTGCTGACCCACCGGGGCTCCGGCGCCTCCCTCCAGATGAACCAGCGGCTCAGCCGCAAGGTGCTGGACAACGCCCTGGCCTTTTTACAGGGCAGGTAGACACCCGCTTTTCCCGCGCGGCGGCAGGGGCGCTCTCCCCCGCCGCCGCGCGTTTTTTCGGCCTCGCAGGACCCGGCCACCAAAAGAGAGGACACCTTCCGCCCCCGGCGGTATGATGGAGACAAGGAGTGGATTTCATGGAGTGGATCGAGCAACTGAACCTGGCCGTGCGCCATATCGAGGAGCACCTCGCCGGCGAACTGGACCTGGACGAGGCGGCCAAGGTTGCCTGCTGTTCGTCCTATCACTTTCAGCGGATGTTCAGCTACCTGGCGGGGGTCCCCCTCTCCGAGTACGTCCGCCGGCGGCGGATGTCCCTGGCCGCGGTGGACCTCTGCCGGGGGGAGGAGACGGTCCTCGACATCGCCCTGCGCTACGGCTACGCCTCCCCCACCGCCTTCAACCGGGCCTTTCAGGGCGTTCACGGCATCGCCCCGTCCCTGGCCAAGAAGGGCGGCGTGCCCCTGAAATCCTACCCTCCCGTCAGTTTCAAAATCACCGTCAAAGGAGTGGAGGAAATGAACTACCGCATCGAAGAGAGAGGCCCCATCCGCATCCTGGGGATCAGCGCGCCCCTGCACCGGGAGATCCAGCAGAACTTCACCGTCGTCCCCCAGATGTGGGAGCGGGCCGCGACCGACGGCACCATCCCCCGGCTGGCCGCCCTGATGGACACCCCGCCCATGGGGCTTTTGGGGGTCAGCGCCTGCGGCGACGAGGAGGAGTGGCGCTATTTCATCGCCGTCTCCTCCAGCCAGCCGGCGCCCGAGGGGCTGGAGGAGTACACCATCCCCGCCTTCACCTGGGCCGTCTTCCCCGGCGGCGGCACCGGCCGCTCCATCCAGGAGCTGGAACAGCGCATCGTCACCGAGTGGCTGCCCACCTCGGGCTACGAGTACGCCGACGGCCCGGACGTGGAGGTCTATCTCAACCCCGACCCCCAAAACACCCAGTACGAAGTCTGGATCCCGGTGGTCAAGAAGGAGTCCCCCCGTGGCTGACGGCGCGCCGGAGCACTTTCTCGCCGCCCTGGGCGAGGGGGAGCGCCCTGTGGCCCAGGCCCTGATCCGGCAGCTCGCCGAGGGCGGGTGTCCCTGTACCCTTAAAGAGGCCAAGAGCGGGCCCACCCTCTCCTTCAAGCGGGGGGCCAAAGGGGGCACCCTGGCGGTCTTTGTCTGCCGCAAGTCAGGGGCCAAGGTGCGCCTCTACCCCCAGCGCGCCCTCGCCGACGCCGCCCTCCTCGACAGTCTGCCCGAGGGGATGAAGGACGCCGTCCGCCGCGCCGCCCCCTGCAAGCGGTTGGTGGGGAGCGGGGCCTGCAACCCCCGCTGTCCCATGGGGGTCTCCTTCTCCCTGGACGCACAGCCGCTGCAGCTCTGCCGGCACACCGCCTTCTTCTTTCCCCTGCGGGAGGAGACCCTCCCCGCCCTCCAGCGCCTGCTCGCGAGCGAACTGCCCGCATAGCGGCTGCAAAACGCCCCCGCCTCGCGATTGAGAGGCGGGGGCGTTTTTGGCGGCCAAAAGCGCCGGGGCCCGCAGGCCCCGACGCTCTGGTTTGGAAAAAGGGGAGGTTTCAAATGCCCTTGCGGGCACTCACCTGCTCAGCACCCGGAACAGCTCGGTAAACACCCTGTCCCGGTCGATGCTGTAAATATAGCCCATCAGGTGGCGCAGGGAGCCCACCTCGTAGTAGCCGCTGTAAGAGGGCTGCACGCTGGTGACCAGCCGGCTCTGGGCGAAATCGTCCTCCATCAGCCAGGCCACCGGGGCCACGTCCCAGATGATGCGGCTCCAACAGCCCTCCTGGTGGTAGATGGCCGCCTCCTTCTCGGTGACGTCGCAGAGGTAGTCACAGAGGGGGTTTTTCCCCCGCAGCCAGTACTCCAACTCGGGGCCGGTGACGGCCAGGGTGTTGGTGACCCCGTTGGCCGGGCACTGCACCAGGGGCAGCCCGGTGCCGAAGAGGACCCGTGCGGCGGCGATGTCCTGCAGGAGGTTGAAGCCCTTGCAGTTGGGCCAGTCCCGGCTGTGGCCGCCCAGCCAGACCACCACGATCTTCTGGCAGATGGCGGGCTCCAGCAGCACGGCGGAGGCCAGGTTGGTGGCGGCGGCAATGCCGATCACATAGAGGGGTTCGTCGTCGGGCTGGGCCAGGGCCAACTCCACCAGCCGCCGGGCGGCCGGGGTGTCCTCCGGCTCGGTCTCGCCTTTTAGAAAGCGCTCCGCCCCCCGGTAGACCAGTTCGGCCTTCTCCTCCTGTCCCACCAATTTTAAGACCCGCAAAATTTCCTGGTAGGAGCGCTCCATCCCCAAAGCCGGGGTCTCGGCCTTGATGTTTTGGAAGGGAGCGGCTAAAATAGCCTTGAGGTCAAAGCGCTGGGGATTTTTGAGCAGGTAGGCCAGGGCGTACTGGTCGTCCACCTCGTTAAAGGTGTCGGTGTCCAGCACCACCGCCAGCCGCTTGCCCCCTTCGGGGCGCTGCAAGCGCCGGGCCAAAAAGTCGGGGCTGCAGGCGGACTGGGGCCATTCGCGGCCGTATCCTGCGTCAAAGTATGCCTGTAAAATGGGGCTGCAATCCATTGTTCATCCTCCCGGTCGGTTTTCCGCTAGGGCTTGACCCCGTCGCGCATCTGTACGAAGACACTCTGCTCCATTCCATAGGCAGTCTGCACCTTCAGCTCACCCGAAGAGATCTTATCTTCCAGGCCGTCGATGTAGTCGCGGGTCTCCTGCGGCACCTGTTTTTGATAGTAGTCGTTTTCTGCCAGCACCGTGGCCCCCTCTTTGACCCCCCACTTCACCTTAGTGCCGTAGGGCGTTTCCCCCTTGATGGTCTCGCCGATGGTTTTGTAGAGGGATGTGTCGTTGCGCTTGGTCATTGAAGTGAGGATCACGTCGGCAATTTCGGGTTTGCTGTCCACAAAGAACTCCCGCTGGTCGGCGTCCACCCCAATGCCCCAGACCTTTCTCTCCTGACAGGCGGAGAAAAGGCCTAGTCCGGCACCGCCGGCCACCTGGTGGAGCACGTCGGCCCCCGACTGGCTGATCTGCACCAGCGCCAACTCTTTTGCCTTGGCGGTGTCGGTGTAGCCCCCCACGTAGGAGGAGGCCACCTTCCCCTCGGGGTTGGCGTAGGTCGAGCCCTGGATGTAGCCCACCAAAAAGTCGTTGATGCCGGTGGAATCGTTGCCGAGCACACAGCCGATGGTGCCGGTGTTCGACATCTTCTGGGCCAGGGCGCCGGCCAAAAACTCGCCCTGGTGCTGCATGTAGGTGATGGCAAAGACGTTCTCCATGTGGAGCTCGTAATCGGGGTCGATGTCAAAGCCGATGAATTTGGTGTTCGGGTAGTCCTGGTAGTACTGCTCCAAGGTCTCGATGACCTCGTTGCCGGTGAAGACCACAATATCGTAGTTTTCGGCGGTGTCGAGCAGGGTGGGGGCGATCTTGGCCTTGTCGGTGCCGTACTCCACGGCTTTGGCCTCGATCCCGTAATCCTCGCCCGCTTTTTTCACACCGGCCCAGGCCAGGTCGGCAAAGGACTTGTCGCCCAGGGCACCGGTGATAAAGGCCACGTTACGAAGGTCGCTTTTTTCGGATGTGTCGCCGCCCGCTCCCTTCTGGTCGCCGCACCCGGCAAGCAGGGCGCCGGCGGCAAGGGTCAGGGCCAGCAAACTGGCAATTGTCTTCTTCATTTTTCTTCCTCCAAAAAATCCATCTGGGTCATTGTCTTTCCATTATTGAGCAAAAGGGGTGATTTTCATGTTGATGCGGGGACCCTACGACATCCTCAAGAGCCACGGTCACCTGAACCGGTGGACCGAGGTCGCCTTTCAGGCAGGCGACGTGATCTCCTCCATCGGGGAGATCATCGTTCAGGTCTACCTGATCGTCGAGGGCGAGGTGCGCACCGTCCTCCCCCTCACCGACGGGGTGGAGCTGGAGGTGGCGCGGGTGGGTCCCGGCACCTTTTTGGGCGAATTGGCTGTCCTCTGCGATGAGCCACCCCTGGTGGACACCATCGCCTGCACCCCCTGCAGGATGCTCCGCGCCCCGGCAGGCGTCTATCTGGACATCCTGCGGCGGGACAACGAGCTCTGCCTCTGGGCGGCGCGGTACTGCGCCCAGGGGATCCTCAACTACACCCGGGACACCGTCTCCAACATCCACCGCCCCCTCAAAGGGCAGATCGCAGAATACCTTCTGCGGGAGGCACGCCGCCGCGGCGAACCGCTGCGGCTGGACAAGCCGTCTATGGCCACCTTCCTCGGCACCACCGTGCGCACGGTGAACCGCTATCTCAAAGAGCTGCGGGAGGAAGGGATCATCGCCCCCGTCGGGGACGGCGTCCGGATCGCCGATCCCCAGCGCCTCAAGGGGCTGATTTCATTGTAAACAATAAGGCAGGACCGCGAATAGGTTCGCTGTCCCGCCTTGTTGCACAAACAATCAATATTTTTTTGTGTAAATCTTCCAACGCGCTACTTTTGAGCCGTGCCGCTGGGCACGGGGAAAGGGGGACGCCCACAGTGGACAGCCCATATCAACTCCTCCGCGCAAGCAAACAGCTGGGGCGCTGGCGGCCGGTCTCCTTCGCCGCCGGGCAGACCATCTTCTCCCCTGGAGAGATCGCCGTGCACGTCTACCTGCTCCTGGAAGGGCAGGTCTGCACCCTCCGCCTTCTCCCCAACGGCACCTATCTGGCCGGCCGCCCGGTGGGGCCCGACATCTTTTTGGGGGAGTTGAACGTCCTCACCGGGGAGGCCTCCCTGGTGAAAATCGAAGCGGTCACCCCCTGCCGGGCGCTGCAGATCACCGCCGGGGAATTTATGGAGATCATCCGCGACGACCCCGCCCTCTCCCTTTGGGAGGCGCAGTACTGCGCCCAGGGGATCCTCAACTACACCCGCCAGGTGGTGTTCGACCTCTACCGCCCCGCCAAGGAGCGGGTGGCCGAATACCTCTGGACGCTGGCCCAGAACCGAGGCCAGCCCCTGGCTGTCGACAAGGACGCCCTGGCCGCCATTCTGGGCAGCACGGTGCGCACCGTCAACCGCTATCTGAAGGAGCTGCGGGACGACGGGGTCATTGCCCTGGTGGAAGGGGGCGTTGCCATCGCCGACCCCGCCCGTCTCAAGCGGCGCTTTCGCCCCTGAACGGGCCCCTACGAGACCAGCAGCACCCCGTTGATCTCCAGGTGAAAGCGCAGCTTGAGGAAATTGGCCGCCTTTTTGCACAGGACCATCCGCTGCATGAAAATCTCAAAGTAGTCCATCACGTCGGAGATGGCGCTGTCCAGTTCCAGCCGCAGGAGGATGACCGACCGGTCTTCGGAGAGCTGCAGGCTGCTGTTGGTGACGGCGTAGTTGACCCGGTCGTGGATCTCGTGGTGGCGCACCGGGCCCCGCACCCGGTTGCGGCGCACGTCCGACTTGTCGGCCAAAATCAGGGCCGCCGAGGCGGGGTTGACCGGTTGGGCCGTGCCCTCGTCGTGGTTGCCGATGGCCGCCACCACCGTGGCCACCTCCTCCGGCGCCATCCCCAGCTCCTCCAGCAGGCGAAAGGCCATCAGCGCCCCCGACTGGGCATGGGCCACCCGGTTGACGGTGTTGCCGATGTCGTGCATGAACCCGGCGATGCGGGCCAGCTCCACCTCCCGGGGGGAGTAGCCCAGGGCCGCCAGCAGGTCGCCGGCCTTCTGGGCGCAAAGGGTCACATGGGCAAAGGAGTGCTCGGTAAAGCCCAGGGCCGAGAGCATCTCGTCCGCCTTTTGAATGTAGGTGCGAATTTTCGGGTTGCTGCGAATGTCCTCATAGGTGATGGTGTTTTCGTTCATCCCGCTCCTCCTTCTCGGCTGCAGGGCGCAGCCACTCTGTGTTTAATGTTTGATGATAGCACCCATCCTATCCCGCGTCAAGCAAACAATTTTGCAGTTTGCCCCTTTTTTTCGAGAGGGGGTGTAACGCCGGACCCCTTTTTGGCGACAGATAGGTGAAGACACCCCAATGGGCCCGACGGCCGGAGAGGAGGGAGCCGCCTTGCACCCCATCGAGCGCTTTTACCGGCAGTACCGGGACGATGTCTACCGCTACCTGTTGGGGCTGGCGCGGGACCCAAATCTGGCCGAAGACCTCCTCTCCGAAACGTTTTTGGAGGCGCTGCGGGCCCTTCCCGCCTTCCGGGGGGAGTCCACGGCCAAGACCTGGCTCTTCGGCATTGCCCGCAACGTCTGGCTGCGGCAGCTGCAAAAGGGGCGCGCCCACGCCCCCCTCGACGAGCGGCTGGGCCTCTACCTGGCCGACGGGCTGGACGACCTCTGCCGCCGCCAGACCCTGGCGCGCATCGGGGAGCTGCTGCGCCGGCGAGGCGACCCGGCCGAAACGGTGGTGCGGATGCGGGCCGACGGCTGGCCCTACGCCGAGATCGCCGGGCGGCTGCAGATTTCCGAGGCGTCGGCCCGGGTGATCGATTTTCGCACCAAGCGCTGGCTGCGCGCCGCGCTGGAAAAGGAGGGATCGCTGTGAGCGGTGAACGAACCGACATCCCCTGCCAGGTCTGCCTGGACCTCTGGCCCCTGGTCTGCGACGGGGTGGCCAGCGAGGAGAGCCGCCGCCTGGTGGAAGACCACCTGGCCCACTGCCCGTCCTGCCGGGCCGAGACCGCCGGAGAGACCCCCTTCCTCCCCCCCTCGCCCCCCAGCGACGAGCGGGTGCTGGCCGCCCTGCGCCACCGGCTGCTGGCCGGAGGGCTGCTGCTGGCCGGGCTGGGCTGCCTGGTGGGGCTGGCCATCACCTATTCGGCCAACATGTTTTACAACCTGCTCCTCCTCCCCCTGGCGGGGGCGGCGGGGGCCCTGGCCCTGGGCAGGCGCTGGCCCTGGGCGCCCCTGGGCTGTTTTGGGCTGACCTACCTCTGGCTGTTTCTCCGCGCCGGCTGGGAACTGCTGACCTCCCCCGGGAGTATGGGGTGGGGGGAGGGGCTCTCCCTCCTCCTCTTTTCCCCCTTCTTGATGGCCCTGATTTACAGCCTGCTCGCCCTGGTGGGGGCGGTGATCGCCAGGCTGCTGGCCTTTGTCTTTCGGCGGGAGCCCGGCGATCCCGCCCGACCCCACCACCCAGGAGGTGCAAAATGAACGCCAACCGAACCCGCAAGAAAACCGCCCTGAAGATCCTGGCCCTGGCGGCCGCCCTGCTGCTGATGGCGCTGCTGGCCTTTTTGGCAAACGCCTTTGTGGGCAACCCCCTCTCTGCCTGGATGGCGCGGCGGGACATCGTCGCCTACCTGCAGGCCGCCTATCCCCAGCAGGAGTGGCAGGTGGAGAAGGCCCGCTACAACTTCAAGTTCGGCGAGTACACCGCCCAGGTGCAGAGCCCCGACAGCGAGGACACCCACTTTGCCGTCTACTGGCGGGGCGGCCGGGTCAAGCACGACGACTACGGCACCTATGTCACCGACCGCTGGAACACCCGCCAGCGGCTGGAGGAGAGTTACAGCGCCGAGGTGATCCCCCTCCTCCAAGCGGTCCCCGGGTTGGAGGGGAACCGTTCGATGGTGACGCTGGGGGGCAAGGGCAGCGCCTCCGAGGCGGTCGTTCGCGCCCTGCCGCTGGACGTCCCCTTCTCCAAATCCCTCTCCGATCAGTGGGAGCTCACCATCCGCGCCGACTGGGAGGACGACTCCCTTCCTGCCCTGGCGGAGATGTTCGAGGCTGCCCACCAAAAGCTGACCACGGCCGGCTGCACCTTTGCCCGCTACCACTTTTTCACCACCACCGAGGAGGGCGCCACCATCATGATCGACGGCCTCACCCCCGCCGACATCGAGAGCGGTGAACTCCTCGCCCGGCTGGAGGCCGCCCAGCGGGAAGGGGAGGCTCGGGAAGAGGAGGAGCGCCGGCAGATGGAGGAGAGCGGCGGCCGGCTGGAAAAGGGGGAGCCCCTCGACGAAAACCGCCTCACTGTCTACATCCACCGCAAAGAGGGATAGCTTCTCTGCCCAATCAAAGCCGCCGGTAAAGCGGGCGGTGCGTGCGGGCCCGAGAGGGGCGCTGTTCCGGCGTGCCTCCTCAAGGGGCATCAAAACCTTAGGGGGCACTGCTCCACCACCGCCGGTCATCTGGCAAGTTAGGGTGTCCTTTCGCGTTCTCCGCACCCGGAGACCGCCCTTCCTCTTGCGCCGTTGGGCATTGGCGCTCTCCCACCCAGAGAGCCTGTTTGTCCCCCGGCAGGACCGGGGAGCTTGGGCGCTCGAGCGGCAGGCAAAGCGGCCCGCCCCCTGCAACAGGGGCGGGCCGCTTTTTTCTGCACCGTTATGCGCTATCCCATCAGGCCGTTTGCGGCGATGAAGGCGTCCACTTCGGCGCGGTGGGGCATGGCCACCGAGGTGCCCATCTTGGTCACCGCCAGGTTGGAGACCGCGTTGCCGAAGGCGCAGGCCTCAAAGAGGTCCTTCCCCTCGGCCAGGGCAGCCACAAAACCGCCGTTGAAGGCGTCCCCCGCGCCGGTGGTGTCCAGCACCGGCACATCGTAGTTGCCAAAGAGCTGGTGGCGCTGGGGGGTGACGGCCAGCACCCCCTGTTTGCCCAGGGTGATGACCACCTGGCCCACCCCCTTGTCCAAAAAGACCTGGGCGGCCTTCAGGGCGTCGTCGGGTGTCTTGATCTCCACCCCGGTGAGGATGGAGGCCTCCACCTCGTTGGGGGTGATCACGTCCACCTGGCGCAGCATCTCGTCGGTGATGGGCTGTACCGGCGCGGTGTTGAGCAGCACCGTGGTGCCGCTGCGGTGGGCGATGTCGATCACCTTTTCCACCGCGTCCACATTGGTCTCCAGCTGGGTCAGCAGGATGCCCGCCCCCTCGATGAGGGGGGTCACCTGGGCGATGTCGGCGTCGTCAAAGGTGGAGCAGGCGCCCAAGGTCACCAGGATCTGGTTTTGGCTGGTGTGCTCATCCACCATGATGAGGGCCGCGCCGGTGGACGCCTTGTCGGTGACAAAGACGTGGGATCGGTCCATCCCCTCGCCCTCCATCATCTCCAGGCAGACGTTGGCAAAGCTGTCTTTGCCCAACTTGGTCACCATCTCCACCTCGGCGCCGGCCCGCTTGGCGGCCACCGCCTGGTTAAAGCCCTTGCCGCCGGGCCCCATCTTGAACAGGTCGCTCTTGACCGTTTCGCCGGGCACGGGCAGGTGGTCCGCCCGGGCCATCAGATCCACCACGAAACTGCCGAATACCACCACTGGTTTTGCCATCGAACATCTCTCCCCTCACCGGCCCGCCGTGGGGCCGGAAAACTTCTTGATAAACCCATTGTACCCTTCTCGGAGAGGCTCCGTCAACCGGTTGTAAAAACGTTTTTGCAAAATTGGAAATCTAGCCAAAAAAGGGGGCTTTCCTTGTGCAGGATGGCGCAAATCTTTGCCGTGTTCGACCGGGTTTTACTCCCCCAGGGCAATGGTGACCCACCGGCAGGGTTGTTTGAGCCTTTTGTGCAGTTGGCAGACCGCACTTTTATGGTATCAAAAGGAACTTCCATTCTCCCCGCAGCGCCAACGCCTTTCTGGTCCCCCGGCACAGCCGGGGAGGGGCTTTGACAAAAAGGCGCCCCGCCGGCATCGCAGCCGACAGGGCGCCCCCGCTCTCTTTTTTTACTGGGCCCATTCGCCGTAGGTGGTCACGTCGATGGACTGGATCACCACGTCCTCTTTGGGCTTGTCGCCGGCGCTGGTCTCCACCTTGGAAATGGCGTCGGCCACCTCCTGCCCGGCGATGACCTGGCCGAAGATCGAGTAACCGCCGTCCAGGTGGGGGCTGCCGCCCTTTTCCCGGTAGGCCTTGATGATCTCCTGCGGCCAGCCCAGCTGCTCCATCTGCTTCAGCAGCGAGGAGTCCACCTTGTCGCCGGTGACGATGAAGAACTGGCTGCCGTTGGTGTTGGGGCCGGCGTTGGCCATGGAGAGGGCCCCCACAAAGTGGCGCAGGTCGCCGCTGACCTCGTTTTCAAAGACGCGGCCCCAGATGCTCTGGCCGCCGCGGCCGGTGCCCTCGGGGTCGCCGCCCTGGATCATAAAGCCCTCGATCACCCGGTGAAAGATGACCCCGTCGTAGTAGCCGTCCTTGGCGTGGGTGAGGAAGTTCTCACAGGCCTTGGGGGCCTTTTCGGGGAAGAGGACCAGGGAGATGTCCCCCTGGTTGGTGTGCATGACGGCCACAGGCGCGTCCTGGGCCGGGGTCTGAAACTGCATAGGCATCTTGCTTCCGCTCTCCTTTTTGTCTGTGCCGCACCCGGCGAAGAGCAGGCTGCAAGCCAGTGCCAACGCCAGGGGGACAGACCAAATTTTTGAATTCATTGCGCGCCCTCCCGATCGGATTGCAACCCCTATCCTACCCTGTTTTGGCGGCAAATGCAAGAAAAAGCGGGCGCTTTTTGGCAAATCGGGGCGGCCGGGGACGGGGATGGAAAATGGCCCCCTTTTGCTGTTGACGAACCCCCTGTAAAGAGGGTACAATAAGGGCAGGGAGAAGGCGCCGGAGACCGGCCGCCTCCCGCGCAAGGGCCCCTGTAAACAGGCCCCCTTGCCCATCAGCAAATGAGGAGGTCATTCCCATGGCCCAGGATTTTGAGCCCCTTTCCGAGGGCAGCGAGAACGAGCAGGAGACCGGCGAGCCCTATATCGTCACCATGAGCGACGAGGACGGGTGCGAACACAGCTTTGAGCTGGTGGACTCGATGGAAAAAGACGGGGTCCTCTACACCGCGCTCATCCCCATGTACGACCAGCCCCAGGAGATGCTGGAGAGCGACGGCCAACTGGTCATCATGAAGTCGGAGGAGGACGAGGGCGAAGAGGCGGTCTTTACCCCCATTCAAAACGACGAGGAGTTCGGCGAGATCGCCCAAATCTTCATCGAGCGCTTGAGCGACCTTTACGACATCGAAGAGGAGGAATAACCCCCTTTTCCCCCGGGAAAGCTGAAGAGGATAGGAGCGTGGCTCTCCCTCCTCCGCGCTGTTTCCCGAATGTCTATTGAAAGATCTATCTGCCTGCGGCAGGCCCCATCTAACTTTTGGGCCCTGTTCAAGGCGCAAAGTACCCCCGTTTTTCTGTAGAAAATAGGGGTAGCCTCGAAAATCATCTCTACCGGTGGCAGGCCCCATCTATTTTCTGACCCCGTCCGAGGCGTATAGTACCCATTTTTCCAAAGAAAAATGGGGGTAGCCTCGAAGGGTATCTCTGCCGATGGCATGTACCATCTATCTTCCGACCCCGTCCGAGGCGCAAGGCACCCCAGTTTTTCCGTAGAAAAATGGGAGTAACCTCGAAGGGTATCTCTGCCGGTGGCAGGCCCCATCTATCTTCCGACCCCACCCGAGGCGCAAAGCACCCCAGTTTTCCGTAGAAAATAGGGTGGCCTCAAAGGTCATCTCTGCCGGTGATAGGCCCCATCTATCTTCCGACCCTGTACGAGGCGTAAAATACCCATTTTTTCTTAAAAAAATGGGTGTAGCCTTGAAGAGTATCTCTGACGGTGGCATGTACCATCTATCTTCCGACCCCATCCGAGGCGTAAAGCCCTCATTTTTTCCGTAGAAAAAATGAGGGTAGCCTCGAAGAGTATCTCTGCCGGTGGCAGAGATACTCCGTCCTGCGGTGTTCGACTTGTTGCAGCCTTTTATAATCCTACAAGTATGTAATTGGAAGGTCGTCTCTTCTCACCAACTGCAGACCTCCCCCGCAAGGGGACGAAGGGAGCGCGCGGTGCGAAGGAGCCCGTATCCACCCTGTTTTGAAAAAAGCGGGTTTTAACTTGGCTGCAGACGGCATCGCGGGATTTTTGTTGCCATTTTTGCCCCGGCAAGGGGCATTTTTCGACGATCCGAGAGAGGAGTGGAGCCCATGTGGCTGGACAGACAGGCCCTCGTCATCGGCCAGGAGGGGTGCGACGCCCTGCGCCGCAGCCGGGTGGCCGTCATCGGCATCGGCGGGGTGGGCGGCGCGGCGGCCGAGGCCCTCTGCCGCTGCGGCATCGGCGACCTGCTGGTGATGGACCACGACCGGGTGGACGACACCAACCGCAACCGCCAACTGTTGGCCACTGCCGAGACCGTCGGCCGGCGCAAGGTCGCGGTGCTGGGGGAGCGGCTGCGCGCCATCAACCCCGACTGCCGGGTGGAGGAGCGGGACTGCTTTCTCGACGCCGACACCCTGCCTGAACTGCTGGCCTGGCGGCCCGACTACGTGGTGGACTGCATCGACACCGTCACCTCGAAACTGGCCCTGATCGAGGGCTGTCAGGGGGCCGGTGTCCCCCTGGTGTGCTGTCTGGGCACCGGCAACCGGCTCGACCCCACCCAGTTTCACCTGGGCGACCTCTACGACACCGGCGGCTGTGGCGACCCCTTGGCCCGGGTGATGCGCTCCCTCTGCCGCAAGCGGGGGATCGAGCGGCTGGAGGTGGTCTACTCCACCGCCCCCGTCATCCGCCCGCCGGAGGGGTTTGCCGACGACTCCCCTCAGGGGCGGCACTCCCCCGGCAGCGTCTCCTTTGTCCCCCCGGTGGCCGGGTACACCCTGGCCTCGCTGGTGGTGCGGCGGCTGCTAGGCCTTCCCTGCTAAAGGGAAAAGGCGGACCTCATTTTCTCCACCGTCTGCAAAAGCGCTCCCCCACCCCAAAGAATGGGGATGGGAGAGCGCTTTTTCTACTGCCGCTATTCCCCGTCGATCTTCTGGAACTCCAGGGTGTAGCCGTTGGGGTCTTTTAAAAAGAAGGAGTAAACCGGGAAGCGGGGGTGGTGGCAGGGCCCTTCCCCCAAGGTGGGAAGGCCGGCCGCCTGCAGCCGGGCGTAGACTGCGTCCACCTCAGCCCGGTCGGCGCAGTCAAAGGAGAGGCAGACCCCCTGGGCCAGAGGGCGGCCGTCGCCGTAGTCTACAAAGCCCAGGCAGCCCCGCCCGGTGTCCACGATGAACTGGCCCTCCCCCTCCTGGCGCAGGGAAAGGCCCAGTGCCCCGGTGTAAAAGCGGCGGCAGGCCGCCAGGTCACGGGTGGGGAAAAAGGCGGTCAGCCCGGTCATCTCTCCGCCTCCCCCTCGTTCTTGCGGCGGCGGAGGTAGGCCTCTAAAATGAGGGTGGCGGCCACCGCGTCCACCGTCTCCTTCCGCTTTTTGCCGCGGATGTTCTGCTCGTTGAGGATGCCGATGGCCGAGACGGTGGTCTGCCGCTCGTCGAACAGATCCACCCGGATGGGGGTGGCGTTGAGCCGCCCGGCAATCTTGCGGGCCACCTTCTCACAGAGTTCGGCCCGCTCGCCCCGGCTGCCGTCCATGTTTTTGGGCAGCCCCACCACGATCCGCTCCACCCCGTTGTCCAGGGCAAAGGCCACGATCTCCTTGACGGTCTTGTCCAGCCCCGGCTCGCAGATGACCCCGGCCGGACGGGCCAGCATCTCCCCCCTGTCGCAGAGGGCCAGGCCGGTGCGCACATCCCCGTAGTCCACCCCCAAAATGACCATCTTCTCTTCCCCCTTTGCCCCTACTTGCGGCTGTAAAAGGTGCCGCCATGCAGGATGGTGCCCGTGTCGATGTGGCCGGTGTAGCCCTGAAATTCCGCTTTGCCGGGAATTTGGTCACCGGCAAACACCAGTTTGGAGACGCCGCCGTTGCGGACCCACTCCACCTGGCCCAACCCCTCGACCGGCAACCCCAGCGCCGCGGCGATGCAGGAGCGCAGGGCGCACCCGTGGGAGACCACCGCCAGGGTCTTGCCCGCGTTCTGGGCCAGGATGTCCTGCACCGCCGCCGCGCAGCGCGCAAAGACCTGGCGCATGGTCTCGCTGCCCTCGACGGCGAAGTTCCAGGGCTCGCTCTGCCAGGTGCGAAAGGCCTCGGGGTAGTCCCTCTCCAGCTGGTCGATGGGCTGCCCCTCCCAGACGCCGGCCGAGATCTCCTTGATGCGCTCGTCGGTGTAGAGGGGGATCTCCCGCCCGCCGACGATGGCCGCGCCGGTGCGGACCGCCCGCCGCAGGGGGGAGGAGATCACCTTGTCCAGCTCCACATCCTCAAAGTAGTCGGTGAGGTTTTGGCACTGGATCTCCCCCTGGGGGCTGATGTCAGTGTCGATGGCGCCCTGAAAGGTCCGCTGAATGTTTCCCGCGGCCTGTACGTGCCGCACAAAGTAGATGGTGGTCATGGCTACACAACTCCAATTCTCGCAGGGGCGCTCCTCCGCAGGGCGCCCCCCGTCTCTCTTCTCGGTCCTATTTTATTTGAGGTAAAAGCCCACCAGCCGCCCCTCTTTGTCGAGGCTGATGGTGTACTGCACCTTTCCCCGTTCGTACTTGGCGATGAGCAGCACCACCACATAGGGCTCGCCGCCTTCGTCCTCCCTGCCCACCGCCTCCTCGGCGGTGTACTCGCTGCGCTCTCCCAGCTCGGGGCCGCCCAGCCCCTCCCAGGCCTGGCGCAGCTTCTCCTCCAACTGGCCGTCCCGAAGGTCGGGCCGCCAGCACGCCACCAGCCCCTGGTAGTCCTCTTCCTCCAGCAGTTGGGAGGCGGCCTTGGCCTGGGCGATCACCTCGTCCCGCGAAAACCCTTCGGGCAGTTTGCCGCCGCAGCCGCTCAGGCAACCCAGGGCGAGCACCAGCGCCAGGGCGGTCCCCAACCATTTTTTCACCTGCATCCTCTCTTCTCCTTCCCCTCTCTCCTCCGGTCCCCGATCATCCAGGCGGCGAGCAGCGCCGCCACCGCCAGCAGTCCGCCCTCGATCTCCCAGAGGGGCAGCCCCGCCAGGGGGCCCAGGGCGGCCAACAGGTCCACCAGGGTGTGCAGGGCAAAAGCTGCCAGCAGCGGGAGCGCCCGGCACCGGCGCACCCCGGCAAAGACCAAGCGGGTGGCCGCCAGGTGGACCGGCAGGGCAGCCACCCGCTCCACTCCCGCCGCCAGGAGCCCCCCAGCCCCGGCGGCCAGGGTCAGCCCCGGGGCCGCCAGAAGGGAGAGGAGGAGAGGCAGCCCCACCAGGGCCAGGGCCTCCAGCCCCCAGTGGCCCAGGCCGAAGGCCATCGCCTCCCCGCAGCCGGTGCGCCCTTTCAGCAGCAGTCGGGCTGCCAGATAGCGGCCCCCCTCCTCAAAGAGGGCGGCGGTGAGGGCCAGGAAGAGGGCGTAGAGCCAGGGGCTGCGAAAGGCCAACAGGGCCAACCCATCCCACCCCCTGAGCCAACCCAGCAGGGGGATGCGCAGCAGCAGTTGAAAGAGGAGGAAGGTCCCCACCCCGGCCAAGAAGGGGCGCAGGAGGACCCGCCGCCGCACCAGCAGGTAGAAAAGCGCCCCCAGGGGCAGCCCCACCGACACCGCCAAGGTGAATATCATCGCCAGTGCCGCCACGGTCGCTCCCCCCTCTTGCTATGCCGGGCCGACTGCCGACCCGGCCGGTTTTCAGCCGCCCTCGGCCCCGCGCCTTTTCACGGTGCACATCGGGTCGGGCCCTTCTGCGCATAAACGGCATTGCCGCCGCCATCCGCTCAGGACGCCGCAAGGGCCGGGCGCACAGCGGCATTTCGGGCCATGGGGCAGGGGGCAAACAGCGCTTGCACCCCTCCCCCTGTTTATGGCTATTATACCATAAACAGGGGGAGGCTGCACCCCAAAAAGGGCGAATGAAGGGGCCCCAGACGCCGGGGGCGGGGCGCGCTGTCAGCTTTCTCTCCCCGCCAGCACGCCCTCACTGGGCGCCAAAAAAGGCGGGTCTGCCCCCGCGGCTCACCGCCGGTGCAGGCCCGCCCTTCGCCGCCCGAGCGGGCGGCGGGAAGTTGACTTTTTATTCTCTGGCGCAGATAAAGGGGATCGACCCCAAGCGGGGCGCCTTTCGTGCATTTAGTACAGCTTTGCGCCCGCCGGGATCCGGTCGTCCACCATCAGCAGGTTCAGCCCTTCGCGGCCGTCCTGTTCGTGGACCGCCGAGATCAGCATCCCCTCGGAGGAAATGCCCATCATCTTTCTCGGCGGCAGGTTGACGATGGCGATAGCGGTCTTGCCCACCAGCTCCTCCGGCTCATAGTACTCGTGGATACCGCTCAAAATCGTCCGCCTGCGGTCTGTCCCGTCGTTGAGGGTGAACTTGAGCAGCTTCTTCGACTTCGGGACCGCCTCACAGGCCTCGATCTTTACCGCGCGGAAATCCGACTTGCTGAAGGTCTCGAAGTCCACCAGCTCCTCAAAAATCGGCTCTACCTTTACCTGGGAGAAGTCGATCTTCTCCGCCGGCGCTGCTGCCGCAGAGGGGGCGGAGGCCGCCTTCTTCTCGCCGCCGATGGATTTCATGGTGGGGAAGAGGAGCACGTCCCGGATGGCCGGGGAGTTGGTCAGCAGCATCACCAGCCGGTCGATGCCGTAGCCGATGCCGCCCGTGGGGGGCATGCCGATCTCCAGCGCGGTGAGGAAGTCCTCGTCGGTGTGGTTGGCCTCCTCGTCCCCCTGGGCCAGCAGCTTCTCCTGCTCGGCAAAGCGCTCCCGCTGGTCCACCGGGTCGTTGAGCTCGGAGTAGGCGTTGCACATCTCCCGCCCGTAGATGAAAAGCTCGAAGCGCTCCACATAGTCGGGCTTGTCCGGCTTTCTCTTGGTCAGGGGGGAGATCTCCACCGGGTGATCCATGATGAACACCGGTTGGATCAGGTGCTCCTCCACATACTCCTCGAAGAAGAGGTTGAGGATGTCGCCCTTGGTGTGGCGCTCCTCGTAGTGCAGCCCCCGCTCGTCGGCCAGCTTCTTGGCGGCCGCCGTGTCGGGCACCTGGTCGAAGTCGACGCCGGCGTACTTCTTCACCGCCTCGGTCATGGTCATCCGCTCAAAGGGCTTGCCCAGGTCGATCATGGCGTCGGCGTAGGGGATGAGGGTGGTGCCGCAGACCTTCTGCGCCACGTGGCGGAACATGTTCTCGGTCAGATCCATCATCCCGTTGTAGTCGGTGTAGGCCTGGTAGAGCTCCATCAGGGTGAACTCGGGGTTGTGCCGGGTGTCCAGCCCCTCGTTGCGGAAGACCCGCCCGATCTCGTAGACCCGGTCCAGTCCGCCGACGATCAGCCGCTTGAGGTAGAGTTCCAGCGAGATGCGCAGCTTGATGTCCTCGTCCAAGGCGTTGTAGTGGGTCGAGAAGGGCCGGGCCGCGGCGCCCCCGGCGTTGGCCACCAGCATGGGGGTCTCCACCTCCACAAAGTCCTGGCCGTCCAGAAAGTTACGGATCTCGCGGATGATGGCCGAGCGCTTGATGAAGGTCTCCCGCACGTCCTGGTTCATGATCAGGTCGATGTAGCGCTGGCGGTAGCGGGTGTCGGTGTCGGTCAGCCCGTGGAACTTCTCGGGCAGCGGCTGCAGGGATTTGGAGAGGAGGGTCATCTTTTGGGCCTTGACCGAGATCTCCCCCCGGCGGGTGCGAAACACCTCGCCGGTCAGGCCGATGATGTCGCCGATGTCCCACTTTTTGAACTCGGCGAACGCCTCCTCGCCCAGGCCGCCGATGTTGGCGAAGATCTGGATGCGGCCGGTCTTGTCCTGCAGGTCGATGAAGTTGGCCTTGCCCATGTCCCGGCGGCCCATCAGCCGCCCGGCCAGCGAGACGATCTGCCCCTCCATCCGCTCGAAATCCTGCTGGATCTCGGCGGCGTGGGCGCTCACCTCAAATTTGGTGATGACAAAGGGGTCGCGCCCCTCCGCCTTCAGCCGCTCGAGCTTCTGGCGGCGCACCGCCAGCTCGCTGCCCTCTGCCGGGGCGCTGACTGATCTCTCATTTTCCACGAAAAAATCCCCCTTTTTCGTCCTTGCGATTCACTCTAAAAAAGGAGCGGACTCTTCGCTCCGCTCCTTGCAACCCAACTGTTTGGCTCTCCGCCGCTTGACCGGCGGGGCGGGGCACTATTTGCCGATCTTTACAATGGTGTAGTGCACCAGCTGGCCGCTGGGCAACTCCACCTCGACCGTGTCGCCCTGCTGGTGGCCCATCAGGGCCTTGCCCACCGGCGACTCGTCGCTGATCTTCCCCGACAGGGGATCGGCCTCGGTCGAGCCGACGATGGTGAAGTTGTCCTCCCCCTCGTAGGCGTCGCAGGTGCATTTGACCACCGAGCCCACGTTGACGTGGTCGGTGCCGATGTCGTCCTCGTCCAGCACCCGCACGTTTTTCAAACGCTGCTCCAGCTGGGCGATCCGGGCCTCCACCATGGCCTGCTCGTTCTTGGCCTCGTCGTACTCGCTGTTTTCCGAAAGGTCGCCAAAAGAACGGGCAACCTTGATTTTCTCCGCCACATCCTGCCGGCGAACCGTCTTCAGCTGCTCCAGCTCGTCTTCCAGTTTTTTGAGACCTTCTTCGGTCACGATAAGCTGCTTATCCAATGGTTTCTTCTTCCTTTCCGTAAACGGCGGGCACCCAGGCACGCCAAGGCAATATATATATTATAGGGAGTGGGACTGCCAATGTCAAGGCGGATTTCTCACCGCCCCCGCCCCCCGCCGGCGGCCTCTGCCCGGGCGGGGACGCACTGGCGGCGCACGTACTCCGCCAGCTCCCCCAGGGAGATGCGCCGCTTGGCGGAGACCTCCCACTCGTCGCAAAAGAGGTAGGCGGGCTCCACCTGCCCGTCCCGGCAGAGGGCCCAGACCCAGTCCAGCGGCAGCCCCGCGCACTCGGCCGGCTCCACGCCGATGCCGCCCCCGCCCCCCAGGACGATGCAGCCCGGGGCCCACACCTCCTCCCCCAGGGGGTTGAGCACCAGCACCGCGCCACCGCTCTGGCCGAGGGCCTTCTCGGCCTCCGTCCAGGGGGAGACGGCAAAGAGCGCCCCGGTCTGCAGAAAGTGTTCCTCGGCAAAGGCGCGATATTCCTCCACCCGGTCGGTGGCCACCGTCAGGGTGTTGACCCGGCGCAGGCAGCGGGCCACCAGTTCCCGACAATCCCCCTCCCTGTCGCAGAGGAGCAGCCGCAGGCGGCAGGCCTCCTCCCCCAACAGGGAGAGCAGCTGCTCCGCCGCCCCCTCCACCAGGCCGCGGCGAAAGGCGGGGTCCGGCTCCTCCTCCCCCACCGTATAGACCGGCCCCTCCTGGGCCCGCAAAAAGGCCTGCAGCTTGCGGCTGCTGGGGTAGGTGACCCGGTGCAGGAGATAGCCCTTCTCCCGCAGGGGTTCACACTTCACCCGGGCAAAGAGGTTGCGGGGAAACGGCCTCTCGTCGGCCCGCAACAGCACCACCATCCGCCATCCCTCCTTTTTCCCAGTATACGAGGGGGCGGCGGGGGGTATTCCCCCCTTTTCGGGCGGGGAGAGAAGGCAGCGCCCAGTGGCCTTTCACATGTTGACACTAAAAATCCGCCCCTCTCTCCGCAGGGGAGAAGGGGACGGATTTCGTCTTTTTCTTTAAAAGGCGTACCAGCTGCGGGGGCCGCAGGCGGCCTCCTGTCCCTCGCCGCCGTCGGAGGACCCGCCCTCCGGGGCGCTGCTCTCGCCTTCGCCCTCGCCGCCTTCCGGCTGGCCATCTTCCCCCTGGCCCTCGGAGGAAGGGGCGGAAGAGGAGGCGTTGGCGCTGCCCTGGGCGTTGTTCCCGGCGCTCACCACCTCGACGGCCTTTTTGATTTGGGGGTCGGTCTCAACGGTGAGCATGTGGGCCTGCTGCTGTTGCTGGGTGCTGAGGGTCACCTTGTAGTCGGGTTTGAGCCCGGTTTCGTTGAACTTCTCCCCAGAGGGGGGGACCAGGTAGGCCACGGTGATGTCGATGCCCGACCCGTCCGAGAGCTGTTTGTACTCCTGCATGACCCCTTTGCCGTAGGTGCCGGTCCCCACCAGCTTGGCCTTGCCGAAGTCCCGCAGCACGGCGGCGAACATCTCGGCGGCCGAGGCGGTGTTCTCGTTGACGATCACCGTCATGGGCAGGGTCTCCTCGCTCTTGCCCGAGGTGTAGAGGGTCTTTTGCTCCCCGCTCTTGTACTCGGCCGAGAGGATGGTCCCCTCCGGCACCAGGGTGTCCAAAATCTCGGCGGTGACCTTGGTCAGGCCGCCGGAGTTGTCCCGCACGTCGAAGATCAGGCTTCTGGCCCCGGCGCTCTTGAGCTGGTTGAGGGCGTAGTCGAACTGGGAGGCGGTGGTGTTGTTGAATTCAAAGATGCGGATGTAGCCCACCCCGTCCAGGTTCTGGTACTCCACCGAGGGGACGGTGATGCTCTTGCGGATGATCTCCACGCTGTTTTTCACGCTGTCGCGCTGAAAGTCCACCTTGACCTTGGAGCCCGGGTCGCCCTGGATCAGGGCCATGGCCTTGGTGACCCCCATGGCCAGCACGTCCTGCCCATCCACGGCGATGATCAGGTCGTTTTTCTCGATGCCGGCCTCTTTGGCGGGGGAGCCGTCGTAGACCTTGGTCACCCGGATATAGCCCGAGGTATCGGCCTTCCCCGCCACCCCGATGCCGGTGACCGCGCCGTTGAAGGTGGACTCGATGCTGTTCCACTCCTCCACGGTGTAGTAGCGGGCGTACTTGTCCCCCATCCCGCTGACATAGCCCTTGAGCATGGCGTCCATCAGGTTCTGGTCGGCCAGTTCCCCTACGTAGTTGTCCCGCACGTAGGTGTCCACCTCGGAGATTTTGGAGTACATGGCCTCCCGGCTCTTGGTGGAGTTCATCTTGTTGTCGAACAGCCCGATGGAGAGGACCATGGTGATGGTGAAGGTCAGGGCGCAGACCATGGCCAACAGGGAGATGAGGACCCCCACAGAAACTTTTTTATTCATAGACAAAACCGCCTTCTCTGCCCGCGGCAAAGGGCGCGGGCGGGATCGCGGCCGCTGCGGCCGCGTGCAAGCCGGGTGCCCGGGGCGCCCGGTGAAAACAAACGATATTTATCATATTATAGCACATCCTGCCCCCTGGGGTACAGCCCCAATCGCGCCGGGGCCGCCCTGCGCGCAAAAGAGGGCCGGCAAAACCGGCCCTCTCTCACCGCCCTGCGGGGGCGGACTCTATGCGTTAACTCTGCAGGTAGGGCATGGGGTTGACGTCGCTGCCGTAGCTGATGCCCTTGCGCACCTCAAAGTGCAGGTGGGGCCCGGTGGAGTTCCCGGTGCTGCCCACATAGGCGATGGTCTGCCCCTTTTTGACGTACTGCCCCTGTTTCACCGCGATCGAGCTGGTGTGCCCGTACAGGGTGTAGAGGCTGCCGCCGTGGTCGATCATCACATAGTTGCCGTAGCCGGTGTTGCCGTAGCGGACCACCGCCACCTTGCCGTCGTTGGCGGCCACGATGGGTTTGCCGTAGATGCTGGCCTGGCTGCCGCGGGAGATGTCGATGCCGGTGTGGAACTCCCACCCGTAGGCCGCCGACTTGCCGTAGGGGGCCGAGATGTGGTAGTACCCCGGCACCGGCCACTGGAACTGGCCGCCCACGTACTTGTCGCCCATGGTGTCGCCCGCATTTTCGTAGGAGGCCAGCAGATCGGAAATCTGCTGCTGCACCGCCTTCTGCTCAGAGCGGTACTGGGCCACCTGCTTTTCGTTCATGGCCTGCTGGTCCTCCAGAGAGGAGATGCTGTTGCCCACCTCTTCGGCCTGGCTGGCCAACTGAGCCTTTTTGGCGTCCAGCAGGGACTTGGAGGCCTCGATGTCCGCCTTGTTGGCAGCCAACTCGTTCTTGGCGTCCACGATCTCCTGCTTCTCCCGCTCCAGCTGCTCGATGAGCTGCTTGTCGTGGTCGGCGATGCGGGTCATGGTGTCCATCTTCACGAGCATCTGGCTGAAGTCCTCCGACCCGAGGATGGCGGTGAGCCCGTCGGTCCGGGGGGACATGTACTGGGCCCGCAGCCGCTTGCGGAAGAGCTCCTCGTTGTCGGCGATCTCCTCTTCCTTCTGGGTGATAAAGGCCTCTTTTTCGGCGATCTGGGTGTTGAGGGCGGTGATCTTGTCCTCCAGCACCGCCACCTGCTGGCGCACCAGGGAGAGCTGCTCGTCCAGCTGCTCCTTCTGGGCCTGGGCCTCCGACTTGGAGCTTTTCAGGTCGTTGATGCTGTCTTGCAGGTCGTTGATCTTGTCGTCGAGCTGGTCGTATTTCGAGTTGAGATCGTCCACCGACGCGCCCTTGGCCGTCTGTGTTCCGCCAAAGGGCCCCGCCAGGGTGATGGCGAGGGCCAACAGCAGGGACACCACCGCCTTTTTTCTGTGGGTTCGATGCATGGGAAAGACCTCCTTCATTTGGAAAAAGCGATCAGACTTTCAGGTGTTTGCGGATGGAGAGCACGCTGCCCAGGGCGCCGGTCCCCATCCCCGTGAGGGCAAAGCCGGCCAGCACCCAGTACCAGATCTCGCCAAAGGGGATGAGGCTGTCGGCCATGGACTGCAAGAACTGGGAGGTGGTGCCCATAATCATGTTCATGATCCCCTGGTACCCGCCCCAGACGGCAAAGTAGGCGATGAGGGCGGCCAGCAGGCCGATGAACATCCCCTCCACCACAAAGGGCAGGCGGATGAAGCCGTTGGTGGCCCCCACGTATTTCATGATGTTGATCTCCCGCCGGCGGGCGAACACCGTCAGGCGGATGGTGTTGGAGATGATGACCAGGGACACCGCCACAAAGACGGCGATGATGGCGATGCCAAAGATGCTGACCATGTTCTTCAGCGAGACGATGGTCTCCGCCACGTCCTGGGGATAGCTGACCGTCTCGACCCCGGGGGCATTTTGGAAGGTGGAGACGGTGTCGTACATATAGTCGAGGTTTTGCAGTTTGATGCGGTAGGAGGCAGGGAGAGGGTTGTCTTCCTCCAGCCCGTCCAGCAGGGCCGAGTCGGGGCCGAACTCCTCCTTTGTCTCTTTGAGGGCGTCCTCCTTGGAGATGTACTGGTAGCTCTCGATGTTGCCGGTGCCGGCCACCAGCGCCTCCAAATCGGCCCGCTCCTCGTCGGTGGCCTCCTCGGCGATAAAGACCACGATCTCGTTTTGGCTCTCCACATAGGCCAGGGCCTCGCCCATGTTGACCGAAAAGAGGGCCGCGACCCCCAAAATCATCAGGCAGGCGCTGAGCACGGCGATGGAGGCCAGGCTCATCAGCTTGTTGTGCCAGATGCTCTTGATCCCGGTTTTGACCAGGTATCCCGTTCCGCTTCCCTTCACCGCGCATCCCTCCAATCCGGCCGGTCGCTCAAAATCGAACCGCCCTCAATGGTGATGACCCGGTGGTCGTACCGGCGAATGAGTTCGTGCTCGTGGGTGACCATCAAAATGGTGGTACCCACCTTGTTGATGGAGTCGAGCATGTCCACGATCTCCATGGACATCTCGGGGTCGATGTTGCCGGTGGGCTCGTCGGCGATGATGAGGGCCGGCTTGTTGACCAGGGCCCGGGCCAGCGCCACCCGCTGCTGCTCCCCGCCGGAGAGCTCGTTTGGCATGTTCTTCGCCTTGTGGATGAGCCCCACCAGATCCAGCACAAAGGGGACCCGCTTGCGGATCTCCCGGTAGGGGGTGTCGGTCACCCGCAGGGCAAAGGCCACGTTGTCGTAGACGTTCATCGAGGGGATCAGGCGAAAGTCCTGAAAGACGATGCCCATGGACCGGCGCAGCTTGGGCACTTCCCGCTGCTTGAGCCCGGCCAGGGAGAAGCCGTTGACCACCAGCTCGCCGGAGGTCACCTTCTCCTCGTGCATAATGAGTTTTAAAAAGGTGGACTTGCCCGCGCCGGACGCGCCCAGGACAAAGACAAATTCCCCGTCGTCGATGCGGACGTTCACGTCCTTGAGCCCATAGGTGCCGTTGGGGTACACCTTGGACACATTTTTGAATTCAATCATGTAAAAACTGCCTCAATATCAGTATTTCACAGGGTTGGAGTTCAGATATTTCTTGACCATCAAGGCCACCTTGAAGACAATGGCGTGATCGAATTCCCGCAGGTCCAGCCCGGTGAGCTTTTTGATCTTCTCCAGCCGGTAGACCAGGGTGTTGCGGTGGACAAACAGCCCCCGCGAGGTCTCGGACACGTTGAGGTTGTTCTCGAAAAACCGCTGAATGGTGAAGAGGGTCTCCTGGTCCAGCTGGTCGATGGAGCCCTTTTGGAACACCTCTTTGAGGAACATCTCGCAGACGGTGGTGGGCAGCTGGTAGATCAGCCGGGCGATGCCCAGCTTGTCAAAGGAGACGATGGTCTTCTCGGCGTCGAACACCTTGGAGACCTCCAGCGCCACCTGGGCCTCTTTAAAAGAGCGGGCCAGGTCTTTGATGCCGGTGACCACGGTGCCGATGCCCACAAAGGAGCGGATGTAGAACTCGCTGGAGAGGGTGTCCACAATGCTGCGGGCCAGCTTCTCGATGTCCTTGGTCTCGATGTCGGGGTGGATCTCCTTGACGATGACGGTGTCGGTCTCGGAGATGTTGAAGATGAAGTCCTTCTGCTTGTCGGGGAAGAGGTTGACGATCACATCGTAGGCCGAGACCTCGGTCTTGCCCACGGTGCGCACCAACAGCACGATGCGGTGGGCGTCGGTGCCAAAGTGCAGCTCCCGCGCCTTCACGTAGACGTCGCCGGGCAGGATGTTGTCCAGGATGACGTTTTTGATGAAGTTGTTGCGGTCGTACTTCTCGTCGTGGTACTGTTTGATGCTTGTCAGCGCCACCGTCAAAAGCCCCGCATAGCTGGCGGAGATGTCGTCGATGCCGGCCACGAAGACGGCGTAGTCGCCCTTTTCGTTGGTGCCAAAGGGCTTGAAGGTATAGCCCTCTTTGACAAAGCACTCCTTCAAATTGGCATTTTGCAGATTGCAGCCCTCAAATACATCGCCGATCTTGGTCAGCTCGCTGCAGGAGATGACGTTCCCCTTGTCATCGATCACACCGATGACCCGGTCCACCGTGTCTTTCATCTGGTGGATGATGCCCTGAAATAATCTGTTAGACATAGTGCGATTCCTCTCTTTTCCGAAGGTGCATGGCCCTGGCGGCAAAAGGGCCCCGCCGAGGCGGGGGACCCGGCCACCTCCATTGTGGAAAATGCCAGTATTGCCAAACCATATTATCTATATTGTACACAGCTTTTGGTATTTGTGCAATATAAAACGCGAAGATATTTCACGAAATTGTGCAATACTAAAGCGAACAGAGGGAATCACCCCTGCAATTGGCAGTATAGTTTACAATTGTGACTGCAATTTTAACGTTCTGTGAACGGCAAGGGGGTAAAATAACGGTTTTACAGGGAAAAAGAGGAAGCCGGGCGAACTCGCCCGGCTTTTGTCCGCTCCCCTTCTGGGGCGCTTTCCCCCCTCTTTTGAGGGGAGAGGGGCCCTCTCAAAAGAGGGCCTTCACTCCCGCATCCGCCGCAGCCCCCAGCACCCCAGGGCCGCCAGCAGCAGCCCCGCCGCCGCAATGATCCCGCACTTGGGCCAGAAGGTCGGGCCGGTGTGCACGTCGAAAAAGATGGTCGTCTGCTCCATGACCTCCCGCTCCAGCAGATAGGCGCCAAAGCAGTAGGCCGCGCAGAGGAGCAGCGGCACCGCCAGGGAGCGCAGGAGCTCCATCAGCAGCAGGCAGAGCCCCCAGACAAAGAGGACCTGCGCCCCGGTCTTGGCCAGGTGCTCCGCCCCCATCTCCGGCAGCAGCCAGACCCCCGCCGCCACCGGCAGGGCCGCATGGAGGAGGTACCAGACCAGGGTGAAGAGGACCGGCCCCAACCGGCCCCGGTAACCCCCGTAGATGTAGAGCAGCTCCCGCCCGTCGCCGGTGAGCTCCTCCTTGCGGGCCATCACCAGCCACCAGACTGAAAAGAGGGGGATCACCTGCTCGCAGAGGCGAAGGTAGCTGGTGGCGGCCAGAAGCGGGTCCTGATGGTACCAGATGGCCAGCATCCCCGGCAGCACCAGCCAGAGGGCGATCAGCGGCGGCAGGTACCACCAGCCCATCCCCCGCATCTTCCAGTAACACAATCGGTTCATCCCTCCGCCCCCCTGCGCAGGTCATTCAAAAATTCCAGGGCGGTGCGGGTGTCGGTCCCGTCGGCCAGGTAGGCTTTCACCTGGGCGATCACCGGCTCCTCCCCCAGGCGGAACACCGCCTCGCCAAAGGGCTGCACCACCGTCCAGCCGCCGCACCTGTCCAGGTCGATGACCCCCAGCATCGGCTCCGGCAGCCCCGCCCCCACACAGTTGACCTCGAACGCCTTGCGGGTGCGCTCGTCCAGCAGTAAGATGGCCGTCTGTGCCACCTTCTCCTTCTCCGGCGCATCCGCCAGCGCCTGGTGGACGAATTCGTCCGCCACCCACCGCATGGGCGGGACACGGCAGAGGTAGTGGTCGGAGAACTCCACAAAGGGGGTGTAGTTCGCCCAGTCGGACTGGTCGGTGAGAAAGACCGGTTTGTCCTTTAGCTTGTCGGAGAAGCCAAACCCCAGCTGGGCGGCCGCGTCCAGCCGGCTCTGGTACTCGTCCCAGAAGATGTTCCCCATGCGGTGGGAGAGGGAGGCGCTCACCAGCTCCATCCCCCCGCAGTCCCCGCGGGTCACCAGTCCACCCAGCAGGGTCACCCCCTGGGTGCGCCCGGCATACCCCTTCTCCGCCGGGGGAAGGGAGACTTCCAGCGGGCAGGAGGCCGACACCTGTAAGGTGAAGTCCTTCTCCGCCCCCACGGCGGCAAAGGGCACCTCGTCCTCTTCATACAGGGGTACCCACCCCTCCAGGGGGTAGTAGCCAAACCCCGCCGGCAGAAAGACCGCCTGCCGGTTGGAGTAGGAGAGCCCACCCTCGCCCCTGTACTGAAAGACCAGCTCCTCCAACCGCTCCCCCGCAGGAGGGTAGACCGTCAGGTAGTCGCCCTCCCGCTTGTAATCCAGGGGATCGCCCGCCCCGTCGGTGAGGGAGGTGAGCTTGTAGCCGTGGTAGAGGGTGAAGCGGCAGTCCGCCCCCACCTCGTTTTTCTCCACCGCGAGGACGGCCGTCCCCTTGAGCCGGTCGGTGATTTTCAGCTTCAGGTCACAGGAGCGAACGGCGAAGTCCGCCGGCTGGTCTCGGACAGGATTTTCGCTGTAGTAAAAATAGAGCACATCCGATGTCCTGTCCGGGCCTTCTTCCCGCACCAAGGCCGACCCGCGGAAAAAGAAGCCCCCGACGCAGAGGACCGCCAGCCCCCCGCACAGCAGCGCAGGCCAGCGCCGCCGCATCCGGCAGCCCAGCCAGAGAAGGCCCGCCAGCAACAGAAGCCAGAAGGCGACCCGGAAAAACCGGTACCCCTCCAGGCCAAAGCCGTAGTCCTCGTCCAAGAGCGACCGACTCTGGAAGGGCAGGGTGAAGAGGGTCAGCAGCCGCCCGGCAGCCCTCCCTCCAAAGATGTTGACCGCCTCCAGCAGTTCGGCAAAAAGGCTAGAGGAGAGGTAGCCGATGAGCACCATCACCCCGTAGGCGGTGTATCGCCCGGCAAAAAGAGCCAGAACCGTTCCCATGAGACAGGCCGCAAAGCAGGGCAGGAAGAGGTAGAGCAGGTGCGCGCCCAGCAGGTTGAGCCCGTACCCCGCCGTGGCCCCCTGGTAGCGCAGGCAGGCGTAGAGGTTGTACCCCCCGTACTGCAGGGTCAGCAGGAAGGCAAAGCCCGCCAGCACCAGCAGATGGGCCAATACCACCCGCCCCAGGCCGTTTCTGCCGGTCCCCCAGACCTCCTGCAGATTTTCGGCGCGGATCCCCTCGCTCAATTCATACCCGATGAAAAGGCAGAAGAGAAACGGCACCAGGGAGTAGCTCAGTAGCATGGCATTGACCATCGACGGGTTGACCGCTTCCACCGCGTATTTTGAAAACGGCCCGCCCAGGTAGGAGAGGCACTGAAAGTGGGCTGCCGCCAGAGAGAGGATCACCGCAAAGAGCAGGGATTTCTTGCGAAACCGCTGCACCGTCAAACAAACCAGCCTCTTCACCAGGCCCATCCCCTTTCAAAACAGGGAGGCACCGCTTGGCCAGTGCCCCCCTACCCTCCGCCTTCTATCCATTGTGGACAATGGGTGTCCCCACCCCTTCAGCCGTTGGCACTGCCAGGGCCTTTCTCCGCCCACGGCGGCTATCCGTGGCCTACCCAAGCCAGAGGCCCTTGGAAATACGTCGGGCGCGCCGAAAACCACTCCCACCCCTGGCCGGCTGTGGGGGAAACGATTTTTCCTCTTTCCCGGCAGCGGGCACCGGAAGAGAGCGATGTCAGACCGCCTGCGCCACCGGCAAGGGTGGAAAGGCAAGGGATGCCACAGCCGCAGCCACCGGCATTCCAATCCCTTCGCCATCCTGATCGCCTCTCTTTTTAATAAGAGCAGCAGGGCGCCCCCTACCGCTCCAACCCTCCGTCCGGCGGGATCATTCTTCTACATCCAGCATAGCCCTTTCGCGAAAAAAATCAATCATATTATATAAAATAACATCAATTTGTAGTTTTAAATAGTTCAAAAAGAATCGAAATGTGCAGATATTCCATATCTTTTCTGCTCTCCCCCTGTTATACTGATAAAAGGAGGAAAACTGCCGTGAAAAACAAAAAGGGGCTCATCTTTTTCATCTGCGTCCTCGTCCTGGTGGTGGGGGTCGCCCTGCGCCCCCTCATTATGGACTGGATTTGGTACACTTTTATAGAAAAGCCCGTTGTTCTGGATGAAAACCGAGGGGTCGCGGTGTCCCTCTTTCCGGGGGAGTACCCTGTCGATCTCATCTGCAACGGCTACGACTACACCAAAAACGGCGAAAAGATGGCCCTCGACCGGGCCTGGGAAGGGCGGGAACTCCACCAGGCCGAGGGGGTCGTCACCGGCAGTTACAGCAAGAGCGACTACCTGGGCGGCGAGGGGGTTGCCTACAAAACCTACTACTGGGCCTACTCCATTCGTCTGCCCGAGGGCACCATCGACATCTACCGCATCTTTCCCGCCAGCGACTATGAGCCCAATGCCTGTATCCGCACCGGCGACGAAATTTCCTTCACCTATTACAAGGACCAGAAAGGCGACCTGGTCATCGACGAGTACCACTGTCCCCGGGCCGAGCAGCGGCTGCAGGCCTGGACCGACGCCCAGAGCGATGAGATCCTGCAAAAAGCCGGGCTCAAAGGGAGGTAACTGCCGTGAAAAACAAAAAGGGGCTCATCTTTCTCATCTGTGTTCTCGTCCTGGTGGTGGGGGTCGCCCTGCGCCCCCTTCTCATGGAGTGGATCGACCGCATATTTTTCACCCAGCCCCCACCGGACAACAACAAGGGTGTCGCGGTGTCTGTCTTCCCGGGAGAAGAGCCTGTCGACATCCTCTCAAGCGGCTTTGACTACACCAAAAACGGCGAAAAGATGGCCCTCGACCGGGCCTGGGAAGGGCGGGAACTCCACCAGGCCGAGGGGGTCGTCGCCGGCAGTTACAGCAATAGCGACTACCTGGGCGGCAAGGGTGCGGCCTACAAGACATATTACACCGCCTACTCCATCCGCCTGCCTGAGGGCACCGCCGACACCTACCGCGTCTTCCCCGCCAGCGACTATGAGCCCAGTGCCTGTATCCGCACCGGCGACGAGATTTCCTTCACCTATTACAAGAACCAGAAGGGCGACCTGGTCATCGACGAGTACCACTGTCCCCAGGCCGAGCAGCGGCTGCAGGCCTGGGTCGACGCCCAGAGCGACGAGACCCTGCAAAAAGCCGGGCTCAAATAGACCGCTCTGCCTGTCCGTGCAGACAAAGAAAGAGGGCGGCTTCCCGTTTGGGGGAAGCCGCCCTCTCTCTTTTTATTGCATCGCGGCTTTTTGCCGCAGAGTTACTGTTTTTTCAGGGCGGGCAGGGCCACGGTCAGCACCAGCCAGATAAACTGGTAACCCAGCACCACCGCGGTGCTCAACTGTCCGGCGCCGCCGGTGAGGGCGAAGAGGGCCGCCAGGGCCACCCCCAGTCCCAGCCCCACAAACTGCACCACCAGGGCCGCCAGCACCCCGCTCTTGGCCCCCAGGGCGCAGAGGATGCCCTGGGCAAAGGAGAGGAAGGAGCCCATGGTGGTCAGCCCGCAATCCCCCGGCCGGTCGTCGTGCAGGGCGTCCAGCTGGGCGGCGGTGTGGCTGTGCACCAGGGTGAACATGTCCTCCGGCAGGCCGTAGGTCTCGGAGATGCGGGACACCGTCAGCCCCGGGTCGCCGGTCTTCACCGCAATCAGGGCGCCGGTCTTGTCCAGCCGGGACAGCAGTTGGCCCACCTGCTCGTTGGGGGTGTAGCTGAGGACGAACATGGCCGTCAACTCGCCCGAGGTGGCCAGGTAGAGCAGCTCCCGCTCCCCCTCCTTGCGGTACTTGGCCTCGTAGTCGGCCGAGGGCAGGTCGATGCCGTGGTTGCGCATCAGCTCCCGGTTGCCCACCAGCACCCGCTTGTTCTCGATCCAACAGGAGTAGCCCATGGCGTTTTCGTAGGCAAAGCTGTCGTAGGGCAGCAGGATGTCGGTGCGGTTTTCGATCACCTTCATAAACACCGGCTTCAGGTCAGACTCCCCGGCGCAGAGGACGCTGGCCGCCTTGAGGATGGCCTCGTCGATCCGCTCCCCGCCGAAGGTCTTGATGCCGTGCAGCAGCACGCTCCCCCGGGGGAAGAGGTCGGTGTCGCTGACCACCAACCCGTTGAGGTCGTACAGCCGCTCCACCGCCGAGTAGCCCGCCAGCACCCCGCCATAGCGGTTGAGGGTCTTGCAGGTGCGGCTGAAGGGGACGTTGAAGGCAAACATCAAAGAGAAGGGGGCCGACAGGCAAAGCAGCAGGGAGAAGGCCCCCGCCGCCCCCACCAGGTCCTGCCTGAAGAAGTAGAGGCCGCAGCCCACCGCCAGGGAGAGCACCAGGCAGATGCCCGACGCCACCCGCGCCCAGCGGTCGGAGGGGTCTTCGGAAAAGCTGTGGGAGACAAAGCCGTCGAGCACCTGACTGCGCTTGCGGTAGCAGAGCACCGGCTCGCGGATGGCCAGGTCCTTGACGATGTTTTCCGCCAGGGAGGCCGGCTCCACCATCTCGGTGGTGTACTTGTCGCTGTCCGAGGCGATGAAGCGGTAGTTGCGCAGCACCCGGTGCACCATGTTGAGTTTGCCCATGCAGTTGCAAAAGAGGGAGAACATGGCCACCGACGAGTAGAGAAAGACGTCGGGGCTCTTGAGATAGCCGGGGTTGGCAAAGAGGACCGCCGCCTGCACCAGGCAGCCGAAGAAGGCCAGCCCCACCAGGGAGTCATTGTCCCCCTTGAGGGTAAAGGTGTAGAGAAAGCCGTTGACCACGGTGGAGGTGCAGCAGAACACCCCCGCCAACAGCAGCAATAAGTTGAGCCCCAGGTAGAGATAGGGCCCCTCCCCGGGGGAGAGGAAGGCGGGCACCGGCAGCCCAAAGACCGGCACCAGGTTGTGGTAGCACAGCAGCAGGAAGAGGGCGAAGGTGATGCCCATGCGCATCTTCAGCTTCCCCTTGAGGGAGATCAGTTTCTCCAGGGCGGTGTGCTCGTCCTTGTCGGTGAGGAAGTCCTCCTCGTCCTCGGCCTGGGTGTAGGCCGACTCCTCCTCCCCGGTAAAGGCCTCGGCGTCGCCGATGGCCCCGTGCTCGATGGTGAACTGGGACACCTTGGGCGCCCGCGCCCGGCGCAGCAGCTCCCGGGTGTCCAGGCTCTCGGCCTCGACCACCGCCTGGCGCATCTCCCGGTCCATCCGCTCGCTGATGTCAAAGGTGCCGGAGGGGGCCTCCGCCGCCAGTTCCCGGGCGCGCTTCTCGCTGCGCTCGACAAAGATCTCCTCCTGGCCGGAGACGTTCAGCGGCACCGGAAGAGAGCGATGTCAGACCGCCTGCGCCACCGGCGGGAAATCGGGCCTGCAGGGGGTCGGGGGCAGCGCTCCGCTCGGCCTGTACCTCCCTGACCAGCTCGGCGGCCGAGGGGCGCTTCTCCCCGCCAGGGCGGGGCAGCGTGGGTGCAGGGGTGGAGGATGGGGCCTCCGGCTCCCGCTTGGCCCGCACCTGTTTGAGGATCTCGTCCACCAGGGCGTTTTTGGTCAGCGTGTCGTACTTGCGGTTTTTATCCACGTTCCTTCCCCCTTCCCCTCTCGGCGGCCAGCCGCTGGTTTGCCACCTCGTACAGAACGATCCCCGCGGCCACCGAGGCGTTGAGGGAGGTGATCTTCCCCCGCAGGGGGAGGCTGACGGTGACATCGCACCGCTCCTTCACCAGCTTGGAGACCCCCTCGCCCTCGCTGCCGACCACCAGGCCGACCCCGCCGGCAAAATCGGTGTCCCGGCAGTTCTGGCCGTCCATGTCGGCGCAGTAGAGCCAAAGCCCAGCTTTTTTGAGGCTCTCAATGGCCTGCACCAGGTTCCCCACCCGGCAGATGGCCAGGTGTTCGCAGGCCCCGGCCGAGGTCTTGTAGACCGCCGCCGACAGGGGGGCGCTGCGCCGCTTGGGGAGGATGACCCCGTGGGCGCCGGCGCACTCGGCGGTGCGGATGATGGCCCCCAGGTTGTGGGGGTCTAAAATCCCGTCGCAGAGCACCACAAAGGGGGCCTCTCCCCGCGACAGGGCGATCTCCAATATCTCCTCGATGGAGCGGTAGGCGATGGGCGCGACCGTGGCCGCTACCCCCTGGTGAGGCACCTCCCCCGCCATCTCGTCGAGCTTCTCCCTCTCCACCTCTTTGAAGGGGACCCCCTTCTCCTTGCAGGCGGCCAGGATCTTGGCCACCCCCTTGGGGCGGGCCCCCCGCTGCAGGTAGACACAGTCCACCCCCCGGCTGCCGCAGAGCGCCTCGTACACGGCGTTGCGCCCGGCTACCAATTCATCGTACATCGCTCATTCTCCCGCTTCTCTATCCCTCGCGGCCCGGCGTTGGCCGGGACCGCGGTGTCTCTGTTTGGCGTTTGGCGTTCCGGCCCTGTTGCCGCCGGCTCACTATCTGTACCAGTATAGCACAGAGGGCCGCCCCCTTTCAATTTTTTGCGGCCTTTTTCGCCCCTGTGCGACAAAAAAAGAGGGGCTCGCACCCCTCCCGTCCCGGGTCCGCCGCGCCCGGCCGATCGGCGGCTCCCCCCGCCGCGGGCCCGCCCTGCCAAAAGGGAGTGCTTTCGGCGGGGCCGCGCCCTTTGGGAGAGAAAAAAGGGGAGGGCGCCCCTTCGCCCTCCCGCCGCTTCGGTCAGTGGATCAGCCAGTAACAGGCCCCCGCCCCGGCCAAAAAGGCCCCCAGGTAGCGCAGGCCGACAAGCAGCCAGTCCCGCCAGAGCGCCGTCCGCCGGTAACTCACCAGGCCGGAGAGGGCGCCCGTGGCCCTCTGCCGCAGTTGGGCGGCGCCCAGGCCGTCCGCCTCTCCCCTCACAATGACAATGGCCCGCTCAAAACAGTCCTCTTTTTGGCCGACGATCTCCACCACCCGCTTGCTCACACCGCGCACCACCCGGCATCTCTCCCTTCCGCCCATTTCTCACCTTTAGGTTTGCCAAATCGGCGGGGGATTTATGCACCCCTCGGGAATTATACCGGTGGTATTTGCTGGAGGTTTCCATAATTTCAGTGGAAAACCCTGTGGAAAGTGTGGAATCTCTCTGTGGAAAACAGGTTGAAACGGTGGAATACCGGGATTTGCAACCTCCTGCACCCCGGTGGAATGTGAATATTATGTAAACTTCGCGGCAATTTCAATGCCTGCATCGCCCCAAAATGCAAGGGGGGAAGGCCCCGTTTTTTCGCCGTTTTTCGGGGCGGTCACCGGCTGGCATTTCGTGCAATCTGTCTAAACCCCACCAATCCACTCGGATTCTCTCCTCTCCGGCGGTGGGATTTTCCGTTTTCCAACACCCCTTTTTCTGGTATAGTGGGGACAGCACAGGGCGACTGCCGGCCCTTTTTCCCCGCCCGGGCCGCCTCCCAGAGGGCCGCCCGGGGGCGGTGGAAAGCCCTTTTGCGCCCCCCTGCAAATGGCGAAAAAAGGGGGGAAATCAGTCCCTGCAAGCGCCCGGCCTTCGCCCTTCATTTTCCGTTTTTTAGAAAAGAGGTGTCTTTTGTATGTCCACCGAATTGCTCCTCCCCTCGCCCGCCGGACTCACCGCCCGCAGGCAGGGGGACCGCCTCCTCCTCACCGGGGAGGGGGGAGACCCGCCCTTCTCCCTGGAGGGCACCCTGCAGTGCGGCCAGTGCTTTGGCTGGTGGCAGGACGGAGAGGGCTGGTGGCAGGGGGTGGTGGGGAACACCTTCTGCCGCGCCAGGGAGGAGGGGGACGCCGTCGTCTTCACCGGGCTGCGCCCCGGGGAGGAGGGGGCGATCCTCTCCTACTTCGACTGGGACCGGGACTACCGGGCGGCCAGGGAGCTGCTCTGCCGCAACCCGATGCTGCGCCGGGCGGTGGCCTTTGCCCCGGGCATCCGCCTGCTGCGGCAGGACCCGTGGGAGGCCCTCTGCTCCTTCATCCTCTCCCAGAACAACAACATCCCCCGCATTCAAAAAATCGTCCGCGCCCTCACCGCCCTGCTGGGGCAGCCCCTGGCCCACCCCGACGCGCCGGGGACCGTGCTCCACACCTTCCCCACCGCCGAGCGGCTGGCCCGCTGCACCCTAGAGGAACTGGCCCCCATCCGCGCGGGCTTTCGGGCCAAGTACATTTTGGACGCAGCCGGGCAGGTGGCCACAGGCCGGCTCGATTTGGACGCGGTGGCCGCCCTGCCCCTGGAGGAGGCCCGGGCCGCCCTCTGCCAAATCAGGGGGGTGGGGCCCAAGGTGGCCGACTGCGCCCTCCTCTACGGGCTGGGGCGGTGGGAGGTGGTGCCCATGGATGTCTGGATGAAGCGGGCCATGGCCCAACTCTTTCCCAAGGGCTTTCCCCGCTACCTGCGGGGATACGAGGGGCTGGCCCAGCAGTTTCTCTTTCACTACTGCCGGCTCTGCCCCGGGGCGCTGAAAAGCCGGGCCGCCGGGAGGGCGGCGGGGGGAACGGCCCCTGTTTAAAAAAAGACAAATGCGCCCAGACACCTTTCCAAACGGCCCCGGGTCTGCTATACTAGGGGCTAGGAGGCCGGCATGTGAGACCGGCCGACAAAAGAATAGGAGCGTGAATTTCTATGCCACTGGTAAATACCCGTGAGATGTTCAAAAAGGCATACGAGGGCGGCTACGCCATCGGCGCCTTCAACGTCAACAACATGGAGATCGTGCAGGGCATCACCGAGGCCTGCAAAGAGCTGCAGGCCCCCGTCATCCTGCAGGTGTCCGCCGGCGCCCGCAAGTACGCCAACCACACCTACCTGACCAAGCTGGTCGAGGCGGCGGTCGAGGAGACCGGCGTCCCCATCGCCCTGCACCTGGACCACGGCAACTCCTTTGAGCTGTGCAAGAGCTGCATCGACGGCGGCTTCACCTCGGTCATGTTCGACGGCTCCCACCTCCCCTACGAGGAGAACGTGGCCGTCGCCAAGCAGGTGGCCGATTACGCCCACCAGTTCGATGTGACCGTCGAGGCCGAGCTGGGCCAGCTGGCCGGCATCGAGGACGACGTGAAGGTCGACGCCGACAAGGCCTCCTTCACCGACCCCGCCCAGGTGCAGGACTTTGTCACCCGCACCGGGGTCGACTCCCTGGCCATCGCCATCGGCACCAGCCACGGCGCCTACAAGTTCAAACCCGGCCAGAAGCCCCAGCTGCGCTTTGACATCCTCGAAGAGGTGTCCCAGCGGCTGCCCGGCTTCCCCATCGTCCTGCACGGCGCCTCCTCCGTGGTGCCCGAGTTCGTCGAGATGATCAACCAGTACGGCGGCGCCATGCCCGACGCCATCGGCATCCCCGAGGAGATGCTGCTGCAGGCCTCCAAGATGGCCGTCTGCAAGATCAACGTCGACTCCGACCTGCGCCTGGCCATGACCGCCGCGGTCCGCAAGTACCTGTGGGAGAACCCCTCTCACTTCGACCCCCGGCAGTACCTGGCCCCCGCCCGCGACGCCATCCGCGAGATGGTCAAGCACAAGATCAACAACGTCTTGGGCTGCGCCGGCAAGGCCTAACCACCGCTCCTATCCCCCGGCAGGCGGCGCTTTCCGCCCCGGGGTGCAAAAAGAGGCACCGGCCGTCTGGCCGGTGCCTCTTTTATCCCCTTCCCCCAAGCGACAGCGGCAGAGAGCCGGCCCCCGATGAGGGCCGGCTCTCTCTGATGGAAAATGGGAAAGGCTTGTGGGCGGCCCCGTCACAGGGCGACCCGGTCGAAGAGGTACTGGTGGAAGCCCGCCACGTCAAGGCCGGTGACCACCAGGGAGTTTTCTGGCGCGGGCTCGTCCCCGAAGGCCGGGTCGTAGAGGTTGCCGGGTTTGCAGAAGATGGTTGCTCCCCGGGTGAACTCCCCCTGGGTCTCCACCTGGGTGTGGGCGGGGAAACTCTCCCGGATCAGCTCGGGCCGGGCCAGGACCGCCAGGGCCGCCGGGTCGGGCAGCCCCAGAGAAGGCGCGCCCCTCTGCGCCCGGGCCAGCTCTGTCAGGGTGCGATTACAGTCCACGCAGAACCGGCCGATCTCGCCGGCTTCCCGCATCTGCTCCATGGCGGCGTCATCCAGCTCGGCCGCGCCGCCGCAGGCCTCCAGGGTCACCAGGGTGATGGGCACCCCAAAGGAGAAGACGATCTGGGCCGCCTCCGGGTCCACCATGATGTTGAACTCGGCACAGACGGTGTGGGGGTTGTGGTAGGGGTGCGCCCCGCCCATGATGGTGATGTGCCGCAGCTTTCTCATGGCCTCGGGGTGCTTGCGGATGGCCAGGGCCACGTTGGTCAGGGGCCCCAGGGTCAGAAGTTCCACCTCCCCCTGGCCGGCATAGCGGGCCAGGGCGTCGGCCCCGTGACCGGGGGCCGGGACGAGGGTGGGCTCCCCCAGGGTCCCCAGGTCCCCCATCCCGTCGGCCCCGTGGATCTGGTCGGCCGTCTCCAGCTCGCAGAGGAGGGGGCCGGGGGCCCCCACATGGACCGGCGGCCGGTAGCTGCCCGCCCGCTCCACCGAGAGGAGGGCGTTTTTGACCGCCAGGGGCAGCTCCACATTCCCCGCCACGGTGGTGATGGCCAGCACCTGCAAGGTGGGGTCCCGCAGGGCCGCCACCAGGGCGACCGCGTCGTCGGACGCGGTGTCGGTGTCGATGATGATTTTTTTCACGGTACTTTCCTCCTTCACGCTATTTCACCAGCTCGTACAGGTAGTCAAAAAAGCCCTCTTGGTCCATCTCATAGACCACCTTTGCCTGGAAGGGCCGGCGGGGTCCCTCGTGCTTGGAGACCGCCTTGAAGTCGGGCAGGCGGTGGTCGCGGACCATCATCCCGTAGGTCAGGTCCGATCCCTGGGTCTCCACCCGCACATAGGCGTCAAAGGAGCCGGTGATGAGTTCGGGCCGGGTGAGGGCCGCCAGGGCGATGGGGTCGGGCAGTCCGATTTGGGGGACCCCCCGCCGCTGGATGCCCAGCTGGCGCATGGTGTCATTGCAGGTCACGCAGAACCACCCCCGCTCGGAGACGGCCTCCAACTTGGCCATCTCCTCCGGCCCCAGATTGCCCGCCTTGTGGCAGGCCTCGATGGTGGCGATGGTCAGGGGGATGCCCGAGCGGCAGACGATGTCTGCCGCCTCGGCGTCCACCCAGAAGTTGAACTCGGCGGTGGGGCTGGTGTTGCCGTAAAAAGCCGCGCCCCCCATGGCGGTGATCCGCGGCACCCGCTTCATGGTCTCCGGCTCCTGCAAGATGGCCAGGGCCAGGTTGGTCAGGGGCCCCAGGGTCACGATCTCAATGTCCCCCTCCCCCTCTCTGACCAGCCGCAGGATGGCGTCCACCGCGTGGGTGCGCTCGGCCTCCACCTCCGGGGCGCGAAAACAGGTTTGGTCCCCCATCCCGTCTTTGCCGTGGATCCCCTCGGCGCAGCGCAGGGGGCGGCAGAGGGGGTGGGCCGCCCCCGGGTAGATGGGCGGGCGCGCCCCTCCGGCGTAGGTGACGCTGAGGCAGGCGTTTTTGGTGGCCAGCTCCAGCGGGACGTTCCCCGCCACGGTGGTGATGGCCAGCACCTGCAAGGTGGGTTCCCGCAGGGCCATGACCAGGGCCACCGCGTCGTCGGACGCAGTGTCGGTGTCGATGATGATCTTTTTGCGCGCTGTCTGCACGTGCGATCTCTCCTCTCTCAATTGACAAATGGATGCCGCCCCCCTATCATAAAAGAAAAAAGGGGGTGGGCCTGTGGACAACGTTTTGGAATACCTGGTGCAGCGGGACCTACTGGGGCACTTTTCCCCCTTTGCCTGCAAAAACGGGGAGGCCATTTTGCTGCAGGGGGAGGTGCCCGAGTGGGCCTGCCTTCTCACCGAGGGGGAGGCGGTGGTCCGCACCCTGGACCCCGACGGCTTCTCCGCCATCCTCTACCGCTACCGGCCGGGGGAGATTTTCGGCGACCTGGAGATCGTCTGCCGCCAGCGGGTCATCACCACCGTCTTTGCCGCGGGGGATTGCCGGGGCTACCGCATCGGCGGGGCGGCGCTTTTGGCCCTTTTGCAGCGGGACGCGGGGCTCGCCCTGCGCCTCTACGAAAAGACCGCCCGCCAACAGCTGAACCAGTCGCTGGAGCGCACCGGCGCCAAGGGAAAGACGGTGGCCGTCCGCCTGGCGGCCCTCCTGCTGGCCAATGCCGACGAAAACGGGGTGGTCACCCTGCCCAAACAGGAGATGGCCGACGCCCTCTTCACCACCCTGCGCAGCGTCCACCGGGCCCTGCAAAAGCTGGAACAGGCGGGGTTGGTGCGGGCGGACCGCCGGGCGGTGACCCTCCTTGCGCGGGAGGAACTGGCCGCACTTACAGTATAAGAGCCCCCTTCTAAAAAGAAAAAGACCGCCGTCTATTTTTTCGCAAAATAGACGGCGGCTTTTTTGTGCACCTTTGCAGAGGGGCCGGGCGCGCGGCAGCGCCCCCTTCGCCGGCAAGAGGGCGGAAGGGGGCGCTGTCACAAAAAGAGGAGATGGTATGCAGGGCCGCTGGACGCCCCTCCCCCGCTGACCGGGCAGGGGAGGGGGCGTCCCCGGCGGGGGAAACGCCTATTGGGCCGAGACCCGAAAGCAGATGGCGGTGATGTCGTCGCGCTGGCCGGCGGCGTGTTTGGCCAATTGGCAGATGGCCTGGGCGATTTCCTCGGGCTCTCTGTCCTTTAAAAGGGCCAGCTGCTGGGCGATGAGGGCCTCGTCCTCCCCCACCGCGCCGTCGCTGACCATCAGCACCAGATCGCCGGCCTTGAGGCGGGCGGCGCTCTTGTCCAGCGCCACGCTCTGGAGGATGCCGATGGGCAGGGAGGGCTTGCCCAGCCGAGCGGCCCGGCCGCCCCGCAGCAGGTAGGTGCAGGGGCTGCCCCCTTTGACAAAGAGGGCCTCGCCGGTAAAGCAGTCAAAGCGCATCAGGTCGATGGTGGAGACCGCCTCGTCCCCGGTCTTGACCGCCAGGGCGCTGTTGATGAGCTCCACCGAGCCGTCGATGTCAAAACCCGAGCGCAGCACGGTGGAGACCACCGAGCAGGTCATGGTGGAGTCGATGGCGGCGAAGTCGCCGGTGCCCATCCCGTCGGAGAGGACGCAGTAGCAGTAGCCGTCCTCTCCCGAAAAGACGTCGAAGCTGTCGCCACAGCGGCCGTCCGCCGCCAGCTGGCAGACCCCGTGCTCCAGCACCAGGGGCGGGCGCTCGTTGAGGGTGAGGTAGCTGCCGTCCAGGGTCTTTTTGAGCACCCCCTCGTCAAAGTTTCGCTCGCAGTAGTCCGAGAGCTCCTCCGAGATGTAGCGCTGCTGCTTTTCACTCAGGTCGTTGTCCAGCTTGAGCTCGATTTTGGCCCCCTTCTGGCGGGAGGTGGTGCAGAGGACGTCCTTGGGCGCAAAGCCCAGGTCGGTGAGGAGATTGGCGATCTGGCGGCTGGACTGCATGTCCACGTCATCCATGCTCTCCACCTGTTCGCCCATCCCCGCCAGCAGTTTGGAGAGGCTGTCCATCTGGCCGATGACCCCGCTCTTGACATAGGACATCTTCCGCCCCACCGCCCGGTTTTGCAGGTAGCGCTCATAGCCCTCCTCCACCGCCTGCAGCAGGGGGGCCAGCTTGACACAGCGCTTGACAAAATAGGGGGGCAGGTCCTCCCCGGAGAGCTGGCCCTGCTGCCCCAGCGCCTCCATCCCCTTGTTGAGACAGTCGCAGGTCTCGGTGTATTGCTGCTCCCAGCAGAAACTGCACAGCCCGCAGTTTTTGCAGACCTTGTCGGCGGCGCAGTGGTAGACCTGGGAGATGTCCTCCCCGCCCAGGGTGTCCAGCCGCTTGTAGAGGGTCTGGATCTTGTGGGAGATGGTGGAGAGGGAGGCGGCGGTGGACTGCAGCTTGTAGCTCACCATCCGCTTGACCCGCTCGCTCTTGACCAGGCTGTCCGCCCCCTCTCCCAGGGGCAGGGCCCCCAGCAGCCTCCCCGGCAGGAGGAGGAAGAGGGCACAGCCCACGAACCACTCCACCACCAGCCCGCCCGAGAGCTCCTGCGCCGGCAGGAAGGTGGCGACAATGGTGCAGCAGACCCCAAAGGAGAGGGCGCAGAGCACCTTGTTCTGCCGCGCGAAGAGGCCCGCCACCAGCCCGCCCAGGGGGAAGGCCCCCATGAACAGCAGCATCTGCGGCCCCGAGAGGGAGATGGCCAGCGCCATCAGCACCCCCGCCACCGCGCCGGTGGACTCCTTGCCCAGGTAGGCGGCCACCAGGGTGAAGACCACCGCCGCCATCCGCCCCACCGAGAGGCCCAGCACCGCGATCCCGTCGAGGGCCATCAACCCGCAGGCCAGGCAGATGAAGAGACTGGCCAGCTGTAGGTTGGAAAAGCCCTTGAGGCTCTTTCCCTGGGAGAAGGCCGCGGCGGTGACGGTGAAGAAGTAGCAGACCCCCATGGTCAGCAGCGCCTCGCTGGCGGCCAGGGCCAGCCGGTCGGGCGCCAACCCGACCGCCGAGGCCAGCCCCACCCGGGCGATGAGCACCCCCAGGCCGCAGGCGGTGATCTTCGGCCAAGCCGCACGCCGGTCCTCCGCCCGGAAGGCCAGGGCCCAGCGCAGCACCACCGTCAGCAGTGCCGCCGCCAGGTAGGTGAGCCCCGTCTCCAGCGGGGTGAGCAGCAGGTAGCCGCAGAAGGCGCCGGTGGCGCTCCAGAGCAGATAGTCGCCGGGGACCGCCGCCAGAAAGGCGATGGCCAGGGGGGACATCTCCCCCAGCAGCGAGGCCCCCGCCAGCACAAAGCCCACGGCGAACACCCCCGCCTGCCGCAGCAAAAAGGCGTGGCGGTGGGCCATCTGGGCCAGCCAACTGCGCTGGCCCTCCCCCTTCTTCCCCGCCCTGCCCCGGGCCAGCCGCCCGGCGGCTGTAAACAGCATCCCTCTCATGGCCAATTCCTCCCTGGTTTGCGCATCTTCCCTTCCCCCGGCGCATACACATAGGGGGGAGGGGTGTCGGTCCTCTTTGGTACATTCAGTATAGAGGGCCGGCGGGTGGAAATTCTGTCGCAGCGGGCATGGGGAAAAATAGCCCTTTGCGGCGAGGGAGGCGGGAGAAGGGCCCCTTTTGGGAGAAGGGGGCGCTTTTTCTCGGGAAGGGGCGCAAAAAAGGCGGCCCCTTTCGGGCCGCCTCTCTCTGTTTGATAGGGATCGCCATCCAACGGGGCCGCCCGGGCAGGCGCCGGGCGCTCGCGGGGAACGCCCTCCCGTTCGCCGCGCAGAGGAATGGGCGGAGGACCTGTCCCCTACTCCTCCCCCTCGGGCAGCTCGGCCACCACCCGACAGGGCAGGCCGCTCATCTGGGCGAAGTTCACCGGGAAGGTGTAGAGGGTGCAGCCCGCCCAGGGCGCGCCCCGCAGCACCCCCTGCAGGTTGCAGAGGTTCTCCACCACAAAGGCCCCCCGGTCGGCGCAGCGCTGGTCGGCGGGGGTGTGTTCCCTGCCCCGGCGGATGCCGGCGCAGTCGATGCCCAGGAGGGAGACCTCCCGCTCCAGCAGGGCGTCGATGAGCCGCTGGGAGAGCTGGGGGTGCTCCTTGAAGTAGGCGGGGGTGGCGTAGCCCTCCCGCTCGAGCCAGCCGGTGGAAAAGAGGACGGCGTCGCCGGGGAGGACCCGCTCCAGGGGCAGGTCCTCCGGCTCAATGTCTCGCCCCGCCACCGCCGACACGTCGAGCACCAGCGCCGGGCGGCGGAGAAACGCCAGGGGGAAGACCTTGTCCATGACGTCAAAGTGGGTGCCCAGGTGGCCGGTGAGGGCCTTTTTTTCATTCCCCTGGGCGTCCTTGGTGTGTTCTGGGGTGACTTTGAGGGTGAGGTCGACAAACACGTTCACTCGCTCCTTTCGCGGCGGGGCCGCACACAGAAAAAGGGGACCGCAGGGCCGACAAGGCCCCGCGGCCGTCCCTTCTCTTTTGAAGGGGATCTGCCCGTCAGCCCTGCAGCTGGGCGATACCCTTGCGGATGCGGGCGAGAGACTCCTCCTTGCCCAGGATGACCGCCATCTCCACCCCGCCGCCGGGGGTGAAGGACTTGCCGGTGAGGGCCACCCGCAGCGGCCAGAGGACGGCGCCGTTTTTGACCCCCAACTCGGCGATGAGGGCGAAGAGGGCGTCGTGGACCGGCGCGAGGGTGAAGTCCTCGATCCCCTCCAGCACCGGCAACACCTTCTGCAGGGCGTCCAGGGAGGTCTCGGCGTTGGTCTTCATCTTCTTGTGGGTGTAGAGGTCGTTGCTGTAATCGGGCAGGGCGTCGATGAAGTCCAGCTGGGGGGGCACCTCTTCCAACACCTCGGTGCGGGCGTGCAGCACCTGGGCCAGCAGGTGAAAGTCGATGTCCTCCCGGGCGACGCCCTTCTTCATCCAGGGGAGAACGGTCTCGTAGAAGGTCTCCTCGTCCATCCGCCGCAGGTACTCGGCGTTGATGTAGCGCAGTTTCTGGGAATCGAAGATGGCGGGGGACTTGGAGATGTCCTCGGGGGAGAACTCCCGCACCAGTTCATCGAGGGTGAAGATCTCCTCCTCGCCCTTGGGGTTCCACCCCAGCAGGGCGATGTAGTTGAGGACCGCGTCCTTTAAATAGCCCTTGGCCACCAGGTCTTCAAAAGAGGCGTCGCCGTTTCGCTTGGAGAGCTTTTCGGTGGCGTTTTTCATCACCGGCGGGCAGTGGATGTAGACCGGGATCTCCCACCCGAAGGCCTGGTAGAGGAGGTTGTACTTGGGGGTGGAGGAGAGGTACTCGTTGCCGCGGATGACGTGGGTGATCCCCATCAGGTGGTCGTCCACCACGTTGGCGAAGTTGTAGGTGGGCATCCCGTCGCGCTTGATGAGCACCTGGTCGTCGAGGGTGCTGTTCTCGACGGTGATGTCCCCGAAGATCTCGTCGTGGAAGGTGGTCGTCCCCTCCAGCGGCATCTTCTGGCGGATGACATAGGGCTCTCCGGCGGCGAGGCGGGCCTCCACCTCCTCCTTGGAGAGGTTCCGGCAGTGGCCGTCGTAGCGGGTGGGCTGGCCGGAGGCCTTTTGGATGGTCTTCATCTGCTCCAGCCGGTCCTTGTCGCAGAAGCAGTAGTAGGCGTGGCCCGACTCCACCAGTTGCTTGGCGTAGTCGATGAACATCCCCATCCGCTCGCTCTGCACATAGGGGCCCACCGGGCCGCCGATGTCCGGGCCTTCATCCCACCGCAGGCCGCACTGGCGCAGGGTGCTATAGATGATGTCCTCGGCCCCCTCGACCTTGCGCTGCTGATCGGTGTCCTCGATGCGCAGGATGAAGGTGCCGCCGTCTTTCTTGGCCACCAGATAGGCGTACAGGGCGGTGCGCAGGTTGCCCACGTGCATGTAGCCGGTGGGGCTGGGTGCAAACCGGGTGCGAACTTTGCCTTCCATTCTCTTTACCACCTTTTCTTCTCTTCAAATCAAAACTGCCCAGCCGCCGGGGCGGGCGCTGCTGCGGCGTGCAGTCGGCCGGCGCCGCACAAAAAAGGCGGCGGCAGCCACCTGCCCTTATAGTACAGTCTGGGCCGGCATTTGTCAATTTATCGGCTGCCGGCCGGGGGATTTTCGGCGCTTTGCGGGGGCGGGGGGATTTTCTCCCCCCGCTCTTTGTGGTATAATGGCCGCAACGCGGCTATGATGCCAATGGCAGTCAGGCAGATGCAAAAAAGTCCCTGGCCCCATGGCCTATACCACGCGCGCGGCGCATCGGCGGCATCCAAACCGCAGCGCGGCCATGACACCGGTGGCTGGGCGGATGCACAGACGCCTCCGCTCCCCGCCCCGTGGCCCATACCACGCGCGCGGCGCATCGGCGGTATCCAAACCGCAGCGCGGCCATGATACCGGCGGTGGCCGGGCGGATGTGCAAATGCCTCTGCTCCCCGCCCCATGGCCCATACCACGCGTGCGGCGCGCCGGCGGCATCCAAACCGCAGCGCGGCCATGATACCGGCGGTCGGGCGGATGTACAGACGCCTCCGCTCCCCGCCCCGTGGCCCATACCACGCGTGCGGCGCGCCGGTGGCCTTCAAACCGCAGCGCGGCCATGACACCGGTGGCCGGGCGGATGCGCAAACATCTCTACTCCCCGCCCCATGGCCTGTACCACGCGCGCGGCGCGCCGGTGGCATCCAAACTGCAGCGTGGCCATGATACCGGCGGTGGCCGGGCGGATGTGCAAACACCTCTGCTCCCCACCCCATGGCCTGTACCGCTTCCTGCTGCGCGCCTCTGGCATTCTCAGCCGCACCCATCCCCCGGCCCGGCCCATCGGGGCCCGGCTGGGACCGTGAAAAGGAGGAACCGTCATGTCCTACCCCATCTCGCACAAGATGTCGACCCTCAAGCCCTCGGTGATCCGGGAGATCCTCAAGTACTCGTCCGACCCGGACGTCATCTCCTTCGCCGCCGGCAACCCCGCGTCCGAGACCTTCCCGGTGGAGAAGATCGCCGCCATCACCGCCGACATCCTGCAAAAAGACCCCACCGCCGCCCTGCAGTACTCCCTCAGCGAGGGCTATCCCGCCCTGCGCACCACCTTGGAGCGATGGCTGGCCCAGGACTACGGCATCGACTTTTCCGAAAACACCCTGCTCATCACCTCCGGCGCCCAGCAGGGCATCGACCTGGTGACCAAGTGCCTGTGCGACGAGGGGGACACGGTGCTGGTGGAGAAACCCACCTTCATCGGCGCCCTCAACACCTTCCGCTCCTACGGGGTGCAGTTGGCCCCGGTGGAGCTGGAGGACGACGGCCTCTCCCTCGCCAGCCTGCGATCCGCCTGGGAGGGGGCCCACAACCCCCGCTTCCTCTACATCATCCCCACCTTCCAAAACCCCAGCGGGGTGGTCACCTCGCTGCAAAAGCGCCAGGCCATCCTCGACTTTGCCCAGGCCCACGACCTGCTGATTTTGGAGGACAATCCCTACGGCGACCTGCGCATCGACGGGGAGCCGGTGCCCACCATCAAGTCCCTCGACCGGGGGGGCGACCGGGTCATCTACCTGGGCAGCTTCTCCAAGATCCTGGCCCCCGCCCTGCGGGTGGGCTTTGTGGTGGCCCGGGACGAACTGGCCTCCAAGCTGGCGGTGGCCAAGCAGACCACCGACGTCCACTCCAACTCCCTGGCGCAGATCATCTGCAACGAGTTCCTCACCCGCTGGGACGTAAACGAGCACATCGCCGGGCTGCAGGCCACCTACCGCAAAAAGGCCCAGACCATGTGCGAGGCCATCGACCGCTACCTGGGGGGCAAGGTCACCTACCGCAAGCCCCAGGGCGGCCTGTTTTTGTGGTGCACCCTCCCCGATGAAATCGACATGCTGGATTTCTGCGAGCGGTGCGTCAAGGCCGGGTTGGCCCTGGTGCCGGGCAACGCCTTCTACACCGACGAGAGCCAGCCCTGTCACTCCTTCCGGGTCAACTACTCCACCCCCAGCGACGAGGAGATCGTCAAAGGGGTGCAGATCATGGCGGAAATTGTAAAAACTTTTGCATAAATTACGTTTAGTATAGAAAAGAGGAGCATTTATGGAACAGAGCACGACCCCGCGCAAAAAGGTCATCTTCAGCGGCATCCAGCCCACCGGGGTATTCACCCTGGGCAACTATCTGGGGGCGGTGAAGAATTGGGGTCCCCTGCAAGACGAGTACGACTGCACCTACTCGGTGGTGGACCTGCACGCCATCACCGTCAAACAGGACCCGGCCAAGCTGCGCCGCCAGACGCTGGACTGCTACGCCCTGCTCATCGCCTGCGGCATTGACCCCCAGAAGAGCCTGCTCTTCATCCAGAGCCACAACCCCGCCCACAGCCAGCTGGCCTGGGTCCTCTCCTGCTTCACCCAGTTCGGCGACCTGGGGCGGATGACCCAGTTCAAGGAGAAGAGCCAGAAGCACCCTGACGACATCAACGCCGGGCTCTTCACCTACCCGGTGCTGATGGCCGCCGACATCCTCGCCTACGGCACCGACCTGGTGCCGGTGGGGCAGGACCAGAAACAGCATCTGGAGCTGGCCCGGGGGATCGCCAACCGCTTCAACGGCCGCTTCGGCGAGACCTTTGTGGTGCCCGAACCCTACATCCCCAAGACGGCGGCCAAGATCATGTCCCTCACCGAGCCGGAGAAGAAGATGAGCAAGTCCGACCCCAACCCCAACGGCTTCATCTCCATCCTCGACGAGCCGGACGTCATCCTCCGCAAATTCAAAAAGGCGGTCACCGACTCCGAAGGGGTGGTCTGCCGCCGGGAGGGGAAGGCCGGCATCAACAACCTGATGTCCATCTACTCCGCCATCACCGGCAAGGACTTCGACGAGATCGAGCGGGAGTTTGCCGGCAAGGGCTACGGCGCCTTCAAGATGGCGGTGGGCGAGACCGTCAGCGACGAGCTGGCCCCCATCCGCGAGGCCTTTGCCCGGCTGTCGAAGGACAGGGAATACCTGGAAAAATGCTACACCGAGGGCGCGGAAAAGGCCTGCCGCGCCACCGCCAAAATGCTGCGAAAGGTCTACAAAAAAGTGGGCTTCATCGGCCTGTAAAACACCTGTGCAACCGCGCATTCCATGCGCCCGAGAGGGTGGGAGAAGCAGTGGCTTCCCCCGCCCTCTCTTTTTTTATTCCCTCTTCCCACAGCCGCGCGACCCTGACATTAGGCGAATGTCACCCTCTCTCCCGGGCAAACCTATAATAAAACTGGCTTGAAAAAACGCCTGTGTAAGGCGAGCGAGAAGGTGATACGACCATGTACAAGAACAAAGCTCCAGACGGCCGCAACAACCTTTGCGGCAAGCAGATCGCCCGGCTGCGCAAACAGATGCGGCCCCGGGTGTCCCAGCGGCTGTTGGCCGAGCGGCTACAGGTGCTCGGCCTGGATCTGGACAAGAACGCCATCCAGCGCATCGAAAACGGGAGCCGTTTTGTGACCGACGTGGAGTTGGCACAGATTGCCCAGCTGTTGCAGGTCTCGATGGAGGAGCTGACAGAGGGGCGGACCGGTTGAGCGCCCTCCCTGCCCGCGGGGAAGGGACCCGAACGGCCAAAAGACCGCCTCCCCCTGATCCGAAAGGGGAAGGCGGCCCAAAAAGGGGCGCAGACACCGCGCGCGGCGGGCCTGCGCCCCTCCTTTTTCGCCCTTAGCCCGCCGCGCCGAAAAAGAGGCGCACCAGCAGGGCGCTGCAGACAAAGCCCGCCAGGTCGGCCGAGAGGGCCGAGGGCAGGGTGTGCCGGGTCTTTTTCACATGGGTCACCCCGTAGTAGACCGCCAGGGTGTAAAAGGTGGTCTCGGTGGAGCCCATGAGCACACTGGCCACCCGGCCGATGTAGCTGTCCGGCCCAAAGGACTGGAGCACGTCCTGGAAGATGACCATTGCCCCGCTGCCCGAGATGGGGCGCAGGAGGGCCAGGGGGATGATCTCCCGCGGGATCTGCAGCAGCGACGCCACCGGCGCCAGCCCCGCCTGCAGCAGGTCCAGCGCCCCGGAGGCCTTGAACATCCCCACGGCGGTCATCAGCCCCACCAGGGAGGGGAGCACCCGCAGGATCACCTTGGCGTTCTCCCCCGCCCCCTCCATAAAGGCGTCAAAAACCGGCACCTTCTGCGAGATGCCGTAGAGGGCAAAGGCGCAGAGGAGCAGGGGCACCACATAGGCGGTCACGGCCGGCTCCCCCCCTTGGCGATCCGGCGGGCGGCCGACTTGGTCCCCCGGGGGCGGGTGGCGCCCCGCAGGGCGCGGTTGACCAGCAGCCCCGCCGCCAGGGCGAGGACGGAGCAGAGCCAGACGCAGGTGATGATCTCCATGGGGTTTTGGCTGCCCGCCTTGAGCCGCAGGGTGGCCGCGGTGGTGGGGATGAGCTGCAGCGAGGCGGTGTTGAGCACCACAAAGGTGATCATGTCGTCAGAGGCGCTCTCCCTCTCGCCGTTTTGCCGGTCCAGCTCCCGCATGGCGGTAAGGCCCAGGGGGGTGGCGGCGTTCCCCAGCCCCAGGAGGTTGGCCATCAGGTTCATGGAGATGGCGGCAAAGGCGGGGGAATCCCGCCGCACCCCACTGAAAAGCCTGCCCACCAGGGGGTAAAACCAGCCGGAGATCTTTTCGGTCAGCCCCGATTTCTCGGCGATGTTCATCACCCCGCCCCAGAGACAGAGGGAGCCCAGCAGGGTGATGGACAGCTCCACCGCCTTGATGCACTCCCCCATGGCGGCGGCCGAAACCCCCTCCATCCGCCCGGTGAGGGCCCCGCAGATCACCGACAGAACGAGCATCCCCACCCATATATACGTCATCACGAAAATCCGCCCCTCTCTCGAGGATAAATATGTCAAGAGTGTAAATTGTATTCCTTTCTCCCATTTATTTACTTGAAAAAATTGACAAATCGACGCCCTTTGACTATAATAATCTCAGTTCCCACATTTTTTGCAGTTTTATATCGACAAGAAGGAGAGAAATAGCAATGAAATCTACTGGCATTATTCGTGAGATGGATGAACTCGGCCGCATCGTGATCCCCATTGAGCTGCGCCGCAGCCTGGACATGACCAAGGGGACCAACATTGAAATTTTTGTGGAGGACGATGTCATCAGCCTGCGCAAGGTCAAAGACAGCTGCGTCTTCTGTGGCTCGGACAAGGACCTGGTCAACTACATGGACCGCCTGGTCTGCAGCGATTGCATTGAGAAGTTGAAAAAATAGACTTCTTCTCCCCTCGCTTGCCCTCTTTGTTTTTCATACAAGTTTTGCACTTCGCGTTTTCCTCACGCGGCAAGAAGGCGGCGCCTCGGCGCCGCCTTTTTTGCGCCCTAAAAAGCCGGCTGCCCACGGGGCGGCCCGACAAAAAAAGAGCCGCACCGGATCGTCGCCGGTGCGGCTCTTTCTTTTGCTCTGTTGGGGCAGACGGCGCTGTTTTAGGCACCGCCCTCCCCCTGCGCCGCCCGCTGCGCCGGGCAGCCGTAGGCGGTGAAGTCCAGCTCCCGCAGCCAGCAGTGGGCGTAGAGGGCGGTGCTGGTGGAGAGGTGGGGGAAGAAGTAGAGGATGGGGATCACCAGCAGGGAGAGGAGGGCCCAGGGCAGAAAGGAGAGGTAGAGGAAGAACAGCTCCCCCCGGCGGCTGGCCATCTCCTTGACCGAGATGTGAAAGGCCTTTCGCACCGGGATGTCGGAGCGGGAGATGACGATGTACTTGGCCAGAAAGTACCGGGTCAGAAAGTAGACCAGCAGCGGCACCGTCAGGGCCATCAACAGCAGGGAGAGGATGATGACCACCGCCCCCAGGGCGGTGAAGAGGGTGCTGTCGGTGGAGATGTAAAAGTAGTACCCGGCCCACAGCAGCCCCGCCGAGGGGGCCAGCATGCAGACGCTGTAAAAGGCGCTGCGGGCAATCAGGTTGAGGGCGTACCAGATGCTCCGCCCCATCCGCCGCAGACTGCCGAAGTAGTGAAAGACATCCCACACCGGGGCGTCGGGGTCCAGGGCCACATTCCAGTACCAGCGGTGTTGCCCCAGGTAGAGGGGGGCCAAGACCAGCCCCCGCAGCAGCCAGATGGCGAGGATGACCGAAGCGCTGAGGATCACCACCGGGGCGTCAAAGGGGACCTCCTCCAGGGCAAAGAGGTCGGAGAGGCCCCAGATGTTGAGGGTCTGCGCGCAGATGCGCTCCACCAGGGTGAAAAACATCAGCACCGACACCACCATGAAGAGGACGGCCATGGCCTTGCCGATTTGGTGGCGGAGGATCTTTTTCGAGTCCCGCTTGATGCTCTGTCTCAACTCGCTTGCTCCCTCCCTTCCCATCAGCGTCAAAACTCGATCCCCTTGCGGGCGGGGACGCCCCTCTCAAAGGGGTGCTTGCGGCAGCACATCTCGGTGCAGTAATCGCTCTGTTCTACCAGGGCGGGCGGGGCGTCCCGCCCGGTGAGCACCACCTCGGTCCCCGGATCCCGGCCCGCGAGGAGGGCGAGCACCTGCCCCTCCTCCACCAGGCCCAGGGAGAGGGCGGCCATGATCTCGTCGCAGACCACCAGCCGGTAGGTCCCGCCGGCGGCCGCCGCGGCCGCCGCGGCCAGCAGCTCCTGCTGCTGGGCCCGGCAGGCCGCCTTCTCCCCCTCGTCCATGGCAAAGTAGAACTTGCCGCTGGTGCGGGGCGAACACACCTGGGCCCCCAGGCGGCGCAGGCTCTCCAGCTCGGCCGAGTCGCCGCCCTTTAAAAACTGGGTGAAGTAGACTCGCTCCCCCGCGCCCAGCGCCCGGACACACAGCCCCACCGAGGCGGTGGTCTTCCCCTTGCCGTTCCCCGTGTAGATATGCACCAGGCCCAACTGCTCTCTTCTCTCTTCCGCCATCACGCGACCGCCTTTCTCTCCATGGGGCCACAGGCCCCGCCGAATCTCTCTTTTTACCGCCCGCTGAGGGGGGTCGGCGTCTGCGCCCCATGGGGCATGATGCCGATGACCTCAAAGGCCTGGGCGGCCTGCCACAACTGGGGGGTCACCAGCAGGGTGTAGCCGCAGCCGTCGTCGCAGTGCCACTCCAACTGGCGCTTGCGGGGGTAGCCAAAGGCGGCCAACAGCCCCATGATCACCCCGCCGGGCACCACCACTGCCGCCGACTCCACGCCGCCCTTCATCATGTCCTCGATGACGGTGCGGATGCCCAGGGTGCAGCGGGCGGCAAACTCCTCGATCTCCTCCCCGTCGGGGATCAAGGCGTCCGGCGACCCGGCAGCAAACTTCTCAAAGTCGGGGTCGCCCTTGAGCTCTTCCAGGGTCTTGCCCTCAAAGCGGCCGAAGTCCAGTTCCCCCAGCTCCTCCATGACCTCCTGCTCGGCCACCCCGGGGTAGAGCAGGTGGGCGGTCTGCCGGCAGCGCAGGTGGGGCGCCACATAGAGCTTGTCCGCTGCCGGGTAGTCGTAATCCTCCTGCAATCGGCGCAGGCGGGCCACCCCCTCGGGGCAGAGGGGCAGGTCGGTGCGCGCCCCCACATACCGGCCGTCCAAATTGCCCTGGGTGAGGCCGTGGCGGATGAGGTGGACCTTGTAAGTTTTCATAAAAACACCATTCCTTATTATTGCAATGCGGAGAAAGAAAAATCCCTCCGCCCAAATCACTCAAATTTGCCTTTACAAAAGGTTTTGCTTGCTTTATAATTTACACTATGTAAAAATGCGGGGAGTTTTGACGATGAATGCCGATTTTCATAGGATCCTGACTCTTTTGAGGAAGGAGAAGGGGGTCAGCCAAAAGCAGGTGGCTGCCAGCCTGGGGATCTCCCAGGCCCTCCTCTCCCACTACGAAAAGGGCATACGGGAGTGCGGGCTGGAGTTCGTGGTGAAGGTGGCCGATTACTACGGCGTCTCCTGCGACTACCTGTTGGGCCGTTCGCCCGACCGCGCCGGGCTCACCCTCTCGGTGGACGACCTGCCCGATGGGGACGGCGGCCGCCAGAACGCCTTTGCCGGCAGCATCATGCCGGTGCTCAATAAAAAGCTCATCACCAACTCCCTGCACATCGTCTTCGATATGCTCTCCAAGGGGCGCAACGATTCGCTGACGCGGGAGGTGTCGAGCTACCTGATGACCGCCGTCTACAAGTCCTTTCGCAAACTCTGCGGCATCAACCCCAAAAACCAGGACACCATGTTCAGCATCTCCAAGGTGCGGGTGTCCCACCTCTGCGGCAGCGCCATGAGCCAGAACGAGGCCAACATCGACTGCCTGTCGGCAGGGCAGGACCTGGAGGGACTCACCCCCATCGAAAACCGGGACGCCTTTGCCCTGACCACCCAGTCCATGACCGAGAACTACCCGCTCTACTACTCCTCCCTGCAAAACCTCATCAGCAATGTGGAGGCGGAGCTGGGCAAAAACGGCGGTGGCAGGGGCAAAAAGTAGGCGGCACCCCGGGGTCGGGCCGTCGCCCCCTGTCCATTAGTATACTACCATTTTTACCCGCAATTGAAAACGCTTTTCAAACTTTTTCTCCCTTTTCCAACTCGACTGCGGACTGCCCTTTCCGGGCGGCCCGCCTTTTTTCTGTCCGCCGGGCAGCGGCGGGCGGCTAAAGGGCAGTGCAATCGACCATACTCAACACAAAGCCCTCTTTCCGCCGCGCGCGAAAGGGGAAAAGGAGGCAACCGCGTGGAACTCAAACCAAAATACGGCCTGTTCACCGCCTTTACCATGATCGTGGGGATCGTCATCGGCTCGGGGATCTTCTTCAAGGCCGACGACATCCTCACCCTCACCGGGGGCAACATCGCCCTGGGGGCCCTGGCCTTTGCGGTGGCGGCCATCGCCATCGTCTTCGGCGGGCTGGCCTTTGCCCAGCTGGCCTCCCTCACCGACTCCCCCGGCGGGCTGGTGGCCTACGCCCAGGAGTTCGGCAACCGCCGGCTGGCCTGTGCGGCCGGCTGGTTCCAGACCTTTTTCTACTACCCCTCTCTCATCTCGGTGGTCTCCTCGGTGGTGGGGGTCTATCTGGCCCTCCTCTTTGGGCAGAGTTGGTCCCTGGGCACACAGGTGTTGGTGGGGGGTGGCTTCCTGCTTCTCTGCTACCTCTACAACACCCTCTCCCCCAAATTCGGGGGTGCCTTTCAGCGCCTCTCCTCGGTGGTCAAGCTGATCCCCCTCCTCCTCTTCGCCGCCGTGGGGATGCTCTTCGGCGACCCCACCTCCATCGTCCCCCCACAGACCGGCAGCGCCTTTGCCGCCCTGGGGTGGACGGCGGCCCTGGCCCCCATCGCCTTCTCCTTTGACGGGTGGATCGTGGCCACCTCCATCGCCCACGAGGTGCGCGACGCCAAGCGGAACCTCCGCATCGCCCTCATCGCCGCCCCCCTTTTGGTGCTGGCGATCTACCTGCTCTACTTTGTGGGGGTCTCCTGCTACCTGGGCCCGGAGCGGGTGATGGCCCTGGGGGACGCCCACATCGACGTGATGGCAGGCAACCTGCTGGGGCCCTGGGGGGCCAAGGCGGTGCTGGTCTTTGTCCTCATCTCGGTGATGGGGACGGTCAACGGCCTGGTGATGGGGAGCATCCGCATGCCCCACGCCCTGGCCCTGCGGGGGATGGTGCCCGGGGCCGCCACCCTCGAACGGGTCAACGCCCGGCTGGACATCCCTGTCCCCTCGGCCATCCTCTCCTTTGCCACCTCGGCGCTCTGGCTGGGGCTGCACTACTGGAGCCAGCGCGGCGGCTGGCTCCCCAACGCCGACCTGTCCGAGTGCACGGTGGCCTTTAGCTACCTGTTTTACATGGCGGTCTACTTCCTCCTCATCCGGCTGTTTTTCCGGGGGAAGGCAGGCGGTTGGGTCAGCGGGGTGCTCATCCCCCTGCTGGCCACCCTGGGTGGGCTCTTGATCCTGGCGGGCGGCACCCACAACCCCCTCTTCTGGCCAGGGGCCGCTGTGGTGACCGCCGTCCTGGCCGCCGCCGTCTGGCGGTATGGAGGCCCGGTTCCCCAAGAGGGCGGCATCCGGCCCTAAAGTCGCTGTGGGAACGGCGCCCCAGCCCTTCGCTGCCGGGCTGGAGGGAGGCGTCGGGCCGTGACAGGAGAGGTGTCCACCGCGAAATAGGGGTCGGCCTTTGGGATGTCACTGTCGGGAGACGCCAGGGGCTGGCCCCTAAAGAGAAAAGGCCATTTGGGCCGGAACAGGAGGACGCGGCCGTTCCCGGCAGCCGCACGGAGCGAGGGATCGCAGCCGCCGTTCCGGCTGCTTGTCCGGCGATCTGAACCCTCAAGTTCTGGCTTCCAGCAGGGCCCGGCTGTCCGGTTGGAAGCAGGCCCCCCTGTGCGGGGTCGCTCCAACCGCCGCCGTGCGGTAAAAAGGCCAGACGGGAAGGACAGGTCTCCTTCAAAGCAAACTGCGAAGAATAGCCGTCCCGCCCGCCACCTGTTGGGCCAGAGCGGCAGGAGGCTCTCACCCTGACGCACACCGGCCACAGCGACAGCGTTTTTTCCACCTCTCTTCGGCGGTGAAGGGCACCATCTCAAAGGGGAGAGCATGGCCAGCTTCAAACCGCCCGCAAAAAGGCCATCCTCTGCGATTTTCCCGCTCGCGGAGGGCGCAGAAAACCGTGCCGTCGGAACAGGCCGCTCCACCTTGAAAAACGCTGCCCCCCCGTCCAGAGGGGGCAGCACTTTTCTCGCCCGGCCGGAGCGTTGGAAGGGCACATCCCTCCTCCCCGCAGACCGCGCGGCCCCCCGCAGGCCGCTTTGCCCCTTTCCCGCATATTGCCGCCCATTTTTCGCACAATAAAAGGGCCGCTGCCTTTCGGCAGCGGCCCTTTTGAATGCTTGCGGCAAAGTTACTTCGCGTCGACCTCGGCCATGTGGGAGATCAGCTGCAGAACTTTGTTGGAGTAGCCCCACTCGTTGTCGTACCAGGAAACCAGCTTCACGAAGGTGTCGTTGAGCATGATGCCGGCCTTGGCGTCGAAGATGGAGGTTCTGGGATCGCCGTAGAAGTCGGAAGAGACAACGGCGTCCTCGGTGTAGCCCAGCACGCCCTTCAGAGAGGTCTCGGAAGCCTCTTTCATCTTGGCGCAGATGTCCTCATAGGTGGTGGCTTTGGCCAGTTTGACGGTCAGGTCGACCACGGAGACATCCAGGGTGGGAACGCGCATGGACATACCGGTCAGCTTGCCCTTCAGAGAGGGGATGACCAGAGCGGTGGCCTTGGCGGCGCCGGTGGAAGAGGGGATGATGTTGCCGGCAGCGGCGCGACCGCCTCTCCAATCCTTCTTGGAGGGGCCGTCAACGGTCTTCTGGGTGCCGGTGGTGGAGTGAACGGTGGTCATCAGGCCCTCGACGATGCCGTAGTTGTCGTTGATGACTTTGGCGATGGGAGCCAGGCAGTTGGTGGTGCAGGAAGCGTTGGAGACGACCATCATGTCTTTGGTGTAGGTCTCCAGGTTGACGCCGCACACGAAAGTCGGGGTCTCTTTGTCCTTGGCAGGAGCGGAGATGACGACCTTCTTGGCGCCGGCTTTGATGTGGGCAGAAGCCTTCTCGGTGGTGCAGAAGACGCCGGTGGACTCAACCACGTAGTCGGCGCCGCACTCGCCCCAGGGAATGTTGGCGGGGTCCATCTCAGCGTAGAACTTGATCTCTTTGCCGTTGACGACAATGGCGTCATCGGTGTAGCTGATTTCGCCCTTGTACTGGCCGTGCACGGTGTCGTAGCGCAGCATGTAAGCGCAGTAGTCAGGGGTCATGAAGGGATCGTTGATGCCCACGAACTCGTAGTCGGGGTTGTCCAGACCAGCGCGGAACACCAGTCTGCCGATGCGGCCAAAGCCGTTGATACCGATTTTGATAGCCATTGGAAACAGCCTCCTATATTTTAAGTTGCTTTCATTTTATATCAAAACAGGGGAAACCGCAAGGGTTTGTCACAAAATTAACTGTTCCTTTCCAGTATTTTCACGTTTTCCCCGCCGGGGCGTGCAGGCGTTTGCAAAAAGGGGCCCTTTCGCCCAACAGAAACCCCAATATTTGGAGAAATGTCTTTACAAACCGATTTCAGTGATAGTATACTGACACTATCCTATTTTGTCGAATTATGGAGAATATTGTCGATGAATGGTTTGGACCCAACCCTTCACCCTCCCATCGTGGAGATGGTCAAGCGGTGTTTTCGAGATATGCAGGCGCCGGTGTCCCTCTGCGGGCCCGCGCTTGACACCCTTTGGCAAAACCCATATTTAGAGCGCCAGTGCCCTCTCTTTTCCCTGCGCAACCTGCGGGAGCTCTCGCAGGAGTGCGACTGGCCGCAGGTCGAGTCGCAGCTGCGCCGGGGGCAGGAGGTGCTGTTGCGGCTGCCCTCCCTCTTTTCCGGGGAGGAGACCTCCTCGGTGCGGCTGCTGCCCTGTCTGGACGACGGCGCCCTGGAGGCGGTCTTCGCCCTCTTCCCCGCGCCGGCTGCCGCCGCCTCCCCCCTGGAACTGGAGGGGGCGCAGCGGGTGGCGGCCGCCTTCTCCCAGTCCTATCGCACCAAGCTGACCGCCATCTTCTCCGCCCTGCCCCCCCTGGCTCGCCGGCTGGAGGAGAGCGGCGACTACACCGGCCAGCAGCTGGTGGAGCGGGTCAACCAGAGCGCCTACCGCCTGCTGCGCATCAGCCGCAACGTGGAGGAGATCGCCAAGTACCAGTCGGGCAACAACCCCTTTTTGCCCCAGCCCCTGGACATGGGCCGGTTTTTGGAAAACCTCTGCGAGGGGGTGCGGCTGGTGATGGGGCGCAGTGGCATCCCCTTCACCAGCCAAATCGAGCTGGACGGGGTGCAGATGCAGGCCGACCAGGGCAAATTGGAACAGGCGCTGACCAACCTCCTCTCCAACGCCTTCCTCTACACCCGGGACCAAAACGCCGTCCACCTGGACGCGCGGCTGGTGGGCGGTGAAGTGGTGATCACCGTGCGGGACCGGGGGCGGGGCATCGAACCGGCCCTGCAGGCCAAGGTGTTTGAACCCTATTTCTCCCACGGGCCGGATGGGGGCTTCCCCTCCACCGGGCTGGGGCTGACCCTCTGCAGGTATGCAGTCGCCCTCCACGGCGGGCGGGTCCTCTTGCAGAGCACCCCTGGCGAGGGGACCACCGTCAAGTGCACCCTCCCCGTGCGGAAGAGCGCCGAGGATCCGGTCCTTCGGAGCGAGAGCCCCTTTGAGCTGCTCCAAAACCGGTATTCGGCCCTTTACGTGGAGCTGGCTGATGTCTGTCAGCTGCCTTACGCGTAGTTTTTTCAAGCCAAGGAAAGCGGCCCTGCGCGGCGGATCGCGCAGGGCCGCTTTCCCTTTCCCCAAAATCAAAAAGGCCGCCGCCCGCTTCCAGCCGGGCGACGGCTTTTTTCTCTCGATTTGGGCGCTACCGCCCCCGGCGGGGGCCGCCCTCTCTCTTGCTGCGGGGCCGGTACACATAGGCGCCGTCCCCCCTGCCCGCCGCCCGGCGGGGGGGGGACGTTCCGCTCCTCGGGGCCGGTGCTGTCTCTTAGCCCCATCTAGAGGGGTATAAGAGACCGCTCCCCGTCTGCGGCGGCCTTCCCCCTTCCCTCCCCAGAGGGGGGTGCAGCCCTCTTCTCCTCTGCGGGGGGGCCTTCCGGCTCCTCTTCCCTGTCGGCGGTGTAGAAGAGCTGCGCCCGGTCCGCCAGCGGGATGCCGGCGGCAGGGGCCAGGTGCTCCCCCGCCACGCGAGCGGGGTCCAGCTCTCCCGCCAGGTAGAGACAGAGCACCAGCCCGGCCGCGAAGTAGAGCAGGTCAAAGGCAAGGCCCAGCAGGTCGCCCAGGGCAAAGGCCGACCCGCCCCCCAGCGAGAGGACCGCCGGCGGGAAGGTGGCGAGGGCGAAGCAGAACAGGTGCAACAGCCCCCAAAAGGTCCCCTTGCGCACCCGGTCGCCGCCCCACTGGGCGCCCATGGCCCCGGCAGCGTGGACAAAGAAGAAGCAGGCAGTGCAGCAGGAGAGCAGCTCCAAAACCCCCTGGGAGACCAGGGCCGAGACCGCCCGCCCCGCAATCAGCAGCACCAGGGTGTAGCCGGGATAGAGGGCGCAGAGCACCGGCAGCCGGCTGGCCGCCCCGGCGAGGTAGCGTCCGCAGCCGAAGAGCCCCACCCCAAAGAGGACGGCAAAGGCATAAAGGCCCAGCCGGGCCAGAGGGACCCGCCCCCCCAAAAAGAGGAAGACCAGTTGGGCGGCCCCCACCCCGGCGACCAGGATGCCAAGGGCGCAGAGCACCCCGCCCCAGCCGGGCCGGGCGGAGCCGTCCCGGCGGCCCCGCGGCTCCCCCCTGGCGCAGAAGAGGGCCAGCAGGATGCAGAGCAGCAGCGCCCCGGCAATGGCCCCGTACTGGAGCAGGGACTGGCTGGTAAAGAGCCCCCCCGCCACATACCGGTCCAGCTGGAAAACGCGCAAGGCCGCCGAGGCAGCCGTAAAGACGGCCCAGGCGGCCAGAAAAGCGATCTTCATAAAAACCCCACCTAACGTTGGTTAATGGGGACGTACGACTGTTTTGCCGTCAGGTTCTTGTAAGCCGGGCGGATGATCCGGCCGCCAAACATCAGCTCTTCCATGCGGTGGGCGCACCAACCGGGCATCCGGGCAACGGCGAACAGCGGGGTGAACAGCTCCTCGGGGATGCCGAGGGTGCGGTACACCAGTCCCGAATACAAGTCTACATTGGCGCACAAATTCTTGTCAACACCTTTTTCCTCGGCAAACACCTGGGGGGCCAGCTTCTCCACCATCTGCAGCAGGTGCAGGTCCTCGCCAAAGCCCTTTTCCACCGCCAGGTGCTCAGCGTAGCGCTTGAGGATCTGGGCGCGGGGGTCGCTGACGGTGTAGACCGCGTGGCCGATGCCGTAGATCAGCCCCGAGCGGTCCCCCGCCTCCCGCCGCAGCAGGCGGCGCAGGTAGTCCTTGACGTCCTGCTCGCTGGCGGGGTGGGAGATGGCCTCCTTCATCCCCTCCAGCATCTGGGTCACCTTCAGGTTGGCGCCGCCGTGGCGAGGGCCCTTGAGGGAGCCCACGGCGCTGGCCAGGGCCGAATAGGTGTCGGTGAGGGAGGAGGAGAGCACCCGGCAGGCAAAGGCCGAGTTGTTGCCGCCGCCGTGCTCGGCGTGGAGGATGAGGCAGAGGTCCAGCAGGTGGGCCTCCTCCTCGGTAAAGCGCTTGTCGGGGCGGACGGTGCGCAGGATGGTCTGGGCGGTGGAGTGCTCCCGCTTGGGCAGGTGGAAGTACATGCTCTTGTGGTCGTAGTTGCGCCGCTTGACCTGGTAGGCGTTGGTGATGATGGTGGGGGTGCCGGCGATGATCTCGATGCACTGGCGCATCACGTTGCCCATGGAGAGGTCCTCCGCCTCGTCGTCATAGCTGTACATGGCCAAAATCGAGCGGGCCAGCTTGTTCATCACGTCGGGGGAGGGGGCCTTCATGATCATGTCCTCGGCAAAGCCGGGAGGCAGGGCGCGAAAGTCCGCCAGCACGTCGTTGAAGAAGTCCAGCTGCTGCTGGGTGGGCAGCTTGCCGAAGAGCAGCAGCCAGCTCAACTCCTCAAACCCGTAGCGGCCCGACTCGATGACCCCGGCCACGAACTCGTCCAGGTCGATGCCCCGGTAGAGCAGCTTGCCGGGGGTGGCGGTCTTGACCCCGTCGACCATCTCGTAGCCCACCACGTCGCAGATCAGGGTCAGCCCCGCCAGGACGCCGGTGTTGTCGGCGTTGCGCAGTCCCCGCTTGACCCCCAGCTTCTCGCAGTCTTCCGGGTCGATGAAGTTATATTTCCGAAACTCATCACATAGGATGTTAATGGCCTTTTGCTTAGAACCGGACACGTTGTATCCCACAGGTACCACCCCTTTATCAGGCTAAAACCGGCGCGGCCGGTTTTGCGAATTGTTCTTATTGTACTGTTCTGTCCAGGGCTTGTCAACACCGTTTTGCACTTTTCTCTCTTTTGTATTTCATTTTATTCAATTCAAGCGAACACTTTTGGCTTATTTTTTCAAAATTTGAAATATTATTTTTAAAATCCTGCAAAATAAAAAATGTCGATCCCCGTCTGTTACAGGGGGGAACGGCACAGCGGAGAAGGATGTGTTCACATGCGTTTGAAAGTGTCGGTGGCGGCGGTCTTTGCCGCGGTGACCTTTGCCTCCCCCCTGGCGGTCTTTCTGGCCGGCACGCCGGAAGGGGGCGGCGGCAGTTCCCCGGCCAGCCCGCAGTCCGGCGGGACGGAGAGCAGTTCCCCCGCCCCGGCCGGCGGTCAGGCCACCATCAAGGTCTACGACAGCGCCCAGGACAAGGTGATGGAACTGGCCTTTTCCGACTATCTGCGGGGCGCTCTGGCCGCCGAAATGCCCCCCACCTTCGCCCCGGAGGCGCTGAAGGCCCAGGCCACCGCCTGCGCGACCTACGCCCTGCGGCTCAAACAGCAGGCGGCCGAAAGCCCCAACGAGTCCCTCAAGGGGGCCGACATCTCGGTGGATTCCCGCCTCCACCAGGGGTATATCAGCGACGCCGACCTGCAGACCCGCTGGGGCCAGAATTACGACTACTACCGCTCCCTCATCCAGGAGGCGGTGGACCAGTCGGGCAATCAGATCCTCACCTATGAAGGGGCCCCCATCATCTCGGCCTACCACTCCATCTCCCCCGGCAAGACCGAGGCGGCCGAGGACATCTGGGGCCAGGCCGTCCCCTACCTGGTAAGCGTCGACAGCCCCGGCGACCTGTTGGCCCCCGACTACGAGACCAAGGAGACCTTCACCAAGGACGTGGTCAAGGAAAACCTCTCGCAGAAGTGGTCGGACATCGCTCTGGGCGACGACCCCGCCACCTGGTTTGCTGACCTGGCCACCACCCCCTCGGGCACCGTCAAGACCCTCACCGTCGGCGGCAAGGCGCTCAGCGGCGGAGACATCCGCTCCGCCCTCAACCTGCGGTGCGCGGCCTTCTCCGTCTCCTATAAAGACGGCACCTTCACCTTTGACGTCAAGGGCTACGGCCACGGGGTGGGGATGAGCCAGTACGGCGCCGACTACATGGCCCGGCAGGGCTCCTCCGCCCAGGACATCCTGGCCCACTACTACCCCGGCACCGCGCTGGAACCCCTGGCAAACTTCCTCTCCTAAACCGCCTTTGTCCCCCGTGACAGCCCGCCCCTCCCCCCGTCGGGAGGGGCGGGCTGTTTTGCCGTTCCCCCGCCTCTCCCCTGCCGCGAACGGCCGCAGCACCGGTCAAAAAAGGCGAAAAAACACTTCTCACCCCCTTGACAAATGGGCAGGAAGAGCATATCCTATGAACAGATGAACAGTTATTCACATGTTCACTTGTTTCAAACACCCGTCCACTTTGAAAATAGAGGAGGCCCCCATGAAACCTGACGAGCGCTGCCAAGAGCAGCACAAGCACACCTGTCTCATCCAAACCGCCCGGGCGCACATCCTGGACGACGACAAGCTCGACCCGCTCTGCGACATCTTCAAGGTCCTCTCCGACCCCACCCGGATGCGGATCATCCTCACCCTGGTGGACAGCGAGATGTGCGTCTGCGACATCGCCGGCGCGGTGGAGTGCAGCCAGTCAAACGTCTCCCACCAGCTGCGGCTGATGCGCCAGAGCGGCATTGTCAAGTTCCGCAAGGACGGCAAGTCGGTCTACTACTCCCTGGACGACGACCACGTCAAGACCATCATCGTCCAGGCGGTCAACCACATCTCCCACATGGGGTAAATCAACAACGCAATGGAAAAGGGGAACTTTTTATGAAACAGCGGGTCTACTTTGAACATCTCAGCTGCTCCCACTGCGCCATGAAAATTGAGGAGAAGCTGGAGAAGAGGAAGCTCTTTCCCGAAGTGGCGGTGAGTTTTGCCACCGGTGTCATCCTGGTGGAGAGCGACCACCCGGTCAGCGAAGGGGAGCTGGCTGCCATGCAAAAAATCTGCGACGACATCGAGCCGGGGGTCACCCTCTCCCTGCAAAAGCCGGGGACTGCCCCGACCGCAGGCGCGGTTCCCGGCAGCGGACATGACCACAGCCACGGGGAACACGATGCCTGCGGCTGTGGACACGACCACAACCACGGGGAACACGGCGCCTGCGGCTGTGGGCACGACCACGGCCACGGGGAGCACGACGCCTGCGGCTGCGGGCACGACCGCGGCCACGGAGAGCACAACGCCTGCGACTGTGGGCACGACCACGGCCACGGGGAACACGGCACCTGCGACTGTGGGCACGACCACGGCCACGGGGAACACGACGCCTGCGGCTGTGGGCACGACCACGGCCACGGGGAGCACGACGCCTGTGGCTGCGGGCACGACCACGACCGCGGGGAACACGACACCTGCGGCTGCGGGCACGACCACGGCCACGGGGAGCACGACGCCTGCGGCTGTGAGCACGACCACGGCGAAGAGGCCGCCGTCGAGGCCAGCGAGCAGGCCGCCCGCAAACTGGCTGCCCGCCCCGGCACCCAGACCCTCCGCTTCACCGGCCTCAGCTGTTCCCACTGCGCCATGAAAATCGAGGAGCGGCTGGAGAAGTCGGGTCGCTTTGAGGCGGTGTCGGTGAGCTTTGCCACCGGGACCATCCTCATCCGCTCCCTGCGCACCCTCAACCTCGAGGACCTCACCTTCGTCCAGCAGGTGTGCGACGACATCGAGCCCGGCGTCCAGGTCTCCCTGGCCGGGGCGGCCCCCTCCAAAAAGGCCGCCCCCAGCGAGGAAGGGACAGAAAAGCGCCCCCTCTGGCCCCTGCTGCTGGCGGTGTTGCTGGCGGTGTCCGGGATGGCAAGCGAACACCTGGCGACGGCCACCGCCGTCCTCTGGATCGCCGACGGCCTGCTGGTGGCGGCCTGTGCCCTGGCCTGTTACGACGTCTGGTACAAGGGCGTCACCGGCATCTTTAAAAAGAGAGTCGACGAAAATCTGCTGGTGACGGTGGCGGTCATCGCCTCCTTCTTCCTGGGCGAGTTCGGCGAGGCCGCCATGGTGGCCCTCCTCTTTAAAATCAGCCTCTACTTAGAAGATCGGGCCGTGGGCGCCACCCGCAAGAGCCTGAACGCCATCACCAACATCCAGCCCGAAACCGCCGCTGTGGCCGGGCCGGGCGGCCAGATCACCGAGACCCCGGCCGAGCAGGTGCAGGTGGGCGACGAGATCGTCATCCGCCCCTCCGACCGGGTGCCGCTGGATTGCGTCATCCTCTCGGGCAGCACCGCGGTGGACAAATCGGCCATCACCGGTGAAAGTCTGCCCGTCAACGCCGCCGAGGGAGACGCCCTCCCCTCCGGGGCCATCAACCTCTCCGGCCTGGTACGGGCCAAGGTCACCTCCCCGCTGGAGGAGTCCACCGCCGCCCGCATCATCAAGCTGGTGGAGGAGTCGGCCGCCCAGAAATCCAAATCCCAGAAGTTCATCACCCGCTTTGCCGCCATCTACACCCCGGTCATCCTCCTGTGCGCCCTGCTGGTGGCGATCCTGCCCCCCCTGACCGGGCTGGGCAGCTGGAACCACTGGATCTACACCGCCCTGGTGTTTGTCGTCTCCGCCTGCCCCTGTGCCCTGGTCATCTCCATCCCCCTGGGCTTCTACGCGGGCATCGGCGCCGCCTCCAAGCGGGGGGTGCTCATCAAGGGGGGCAAGCACATTGAAAACCTGGCCAAACTCACCGACGCCGTCTTTGACAAGACCGGCACCCTCACCGACGGCAAGCTGCAGGTGACCGAGGTGAAGGCCCTGGCCGACTTGAGCGAGGAGGAGGTGCTGGCCTACAGCGCCCTGGCAGAGCAGTACTCCAACCACCCCATCTCCCGCTCCATCGTCGCCCAGTGCCCCCAGCTCCCCGGCGAAAAACTCCTCTCGGTGGAGGAGATCGCCGGCAAAGGGGTGCGCGCCCAGCTGGAGGGCAGAGAGCTGCTCTGCGGCTCGGCCCGGCTGCTGCGGGACGCCGGGGTGGCCGTCCCCGAGGGGATCGAGGCCAACGTCCTGCTGGCCATCGGCGGGCAATGCAAGGGCTATGTGACTGTGGGCGACCAAGTCCGTCCCGACAGCCGGGAGACCATGTCCCAGCTGAAGGCCCTTGGGGTGCGCACCGCCATGCTCACCGGCGACAGCGCCAAGGCGGCCGCCAAGGTGGCCGGCCAGCTGGGGCTGGACGACTACCGGGCCGACCTGCTGCCCCAGGACAAGGTGGACGGCCTCCTCTCCCTCAAGGGGGAGGGGAAGACGGTGGCCTTTGTGGGCGACGGCATCAACGACGCTCCGGTCCTGGCCGCCTCCGACGTGGGGGTCGCCATGGGCTTTGGCACCGACGCGGCCATCGAGGCCGCCGACGTGGTGCTGGTCTCGGGCAAGCCCAGCTCCCTTCCCGGCGCGGTCAAACTCAGCCGCCGGGTGATGAACCTCATCAAGTTCAACATCGCCTTTGCCCTCATCGTCAAGTTCCTGGTCATCGGTCTCTCCCTCTTCGGCCTCTCCACCATCTGGATGGCGGTCTTTGCCGACGTGGGGGTCACCGTCCTCTCGGTCCTCAACGTCACCCGGCTGTTGCTGGGCAGCAAAAAGCAATAACCGCTCAAACAGGCGGGGCGAAACGTCGCCCCGCCTGTTTTTTTGCTGCCTGCGGCGACATGAGCTGCACTTTGCCTGCAGCGCCGCTGCCACGGCCGCCGCATCCTCTGTGGGCGCACGGATGAAAGGGAAGGACGATACAATCGCCGCCTCTCCATCCGCATCGTCCTCCGCACGCAAGCGAGGGATCCACAATCGACCCGATGGCGGCGGCGTTCGGTGTCCTCCCCGCAGGCGATGGCGGACTTGGAGAGGGCATGGGTACAGGCGAAGCCCGAGGGAGGCCAAAGGGGTCTCGGCTGTCGCCGCTCTACCCAGCCACACCCCATTTCAACCCACACAGGTGCATCGATCGAAATGCCCTCTCCAGAATTGGCCAACCCCCTCTTCCCGACCACCCCCTGTGCGGGCTGCAACAACACCCTTTCGGGGACGGACAGCCCCGAGCACGCCGCCCCCACGCGGATGCGTGGATTGAAATAGCTTGTTCAGCCGCGTGGTATAGGCGCGCTGGGGTCACACCTCACACGGGCGCGTGGAGTGGAATGGGGATGCCGTCAAGATGTCAAGCCGCCGGACCCATCCCCCCACATGGTGCACAGATCGAAATATCGCCGCAGAGAATGGCGCGATCTGCCTTCAGCACCGCCTCCCACATGGGGAAATGGATCGAAAGAACACCTTCTTCGAGCCGTTCTCGACCACCCCCGGCACCCCTGCGCGGGTGTGCGGAATAGAGATTGCCAGGAGGAACGCGGCAAACGATTTTCCCTCGTCCGCCCCCCCTGCAGGTGCGTGGACAGCCATTCGCCGAAATCGCCTCCCGCCGCGCCCTCTGCGGCGAACCAACGGCGCACAGCCATCCACCCTCGCCCTTCCCCTCGACGCCCTCTCCCTGCGGGAGGCGCCAACTGAAATGGGCCGCCCGGCAATGCCGCGGGGGCCAGTCCCCTCTCCACGACAGACCTGGGCCAACATCAGGGCGCCGTAAAGCCGCCACCTCCCGGTGGTGAAAGCGGTGCAAAAGGGCCCCTCTTTTTTATGGAACACGCCGATTTTTCCCATCCCCCCCCTCCTTCGCTTCAAAAGTGTCCGCCCCTGTGCTACACTGGCAGTAGAGCGGAAAGGGGGCCCTCCCCCTTCCCCCGAAACTGCCGGGCACACCCGCCGGGTGCGCGCTTTTTTTAAAAAAGGAGGCAATGAACCCATGGATGCAAAACAGCAAGTGCAGGCCGCCGTCCGCGAGAAGGAGGCCGCCATCTGGGAACTGCAGGAGGCCGTCTGGTCGGCCGCCGAACTGGGGTACGAAGAGGTCAAGTCCGCCGCCAGCTTCTGCCAGGCGCTGCGGGAGCAGGGCTTTGAGGTGGAGTCCGGGGTCGCCGGCATCCCCACCGCCTTCATCGGCACCTACGGCAGCGGGAAGCCGGTCATCGGCATTCTGGCCGAATTCGACGCCCTCTCCCAGCTGGGACAGGCCGCCGCCACCCCCGTCAAGACCCCGGTGCCCGAGAATGAAAACGGCCACGGCTGCGGCCACAGCGCCCTGGGCGCCGGCGCCTTTGGCGCCGTTCTAGCCGTCAAAGATTACCTGGAAAAGACCGGGAAAAGCGGCACCGTCAAGCTCTACGGCTGCCCAGCCGAGGAGACCGGCTACGGCAAGACCTTCATGACCCGCGCCGGCTGCTTTGAGGGGGTCGACGCGGTCCTCACCTGGCACCCCTTTGACAACAACGCCGCCTGGGGGGTCAGCTGCCTGGCCAACATCAACATCGTCTTCAACTTCCACGGCCGCACCGCCCACGCCGCCGCTGCCCCCCACGCGGGGAGAAGCGCCCTGGACAGCTGCGAGATCATGAACGTGGGGGTCAACTACCTGCGCGAGCACGTCATCCCCGAGGCGAGGATGCACTACGCCTACCTGGACGTGGGCGGCACCTCCCCCAACGTGGTGCAGGACCACGCCACCCTCAGCTACTTTATCCGCGCCCCCAAAATTTCCCAGGTGCACGAGATCCTGGAGCGGGTGAAGGACATCGCCAAGGGCGCCGCCCTCATCTGCGGCACCACCATGGACTGGTACATCCGCACCGGCGTCAGCGACTACATCCCCAACCCCACCCTCACCGGCATCCTCTACGACGCCCTGGTGGACGTGGGCGCTCCCGACTTTGACGAGGCTGACTACGCCCTGGCCCGCCAGTTCCGCGACTCCCTGGGCGAGGACCTGCGCCAGGCCAGCGATGCGGCCATCCTCAAATCCCGCGGGGAGGAGCACGGCAAGAAACTGCTGGCCCAGGGGTTGGACACCGACATCGCCCCCCTGGTCCTCTCCAAGGTCGCCATGCCCGGCTCCACCGACGTGGGCGACGTGAGCTATGTGGTCCCCACCGCCCAGATGGGCACTGCCGGAATGGCCATCGGCACCCCCGGCCACACCTGGCAGATCACCGGGCAGACCTGCTCCTCCATCGGCAAAAAGGCCCTGCTCAAGGCCAGCGAGGCGCTGGCACTGGCCGCTGCGCGGGTGCTGGATGACCCCTCGGTGCTGGAAAAGGCCAAAGCCGAACTCAAAGAGGAGACCGGCGGACAGTACGTCTGCCCCATCCCCGCTGAGGTCGAACCCCCGGTCCCCGACTGGGTCTTTGGCGAGGCCAAAAAAGCCGGCTTGCTGTAAGCCATCCGCCTACATCAAAAAACGGGGGGCGAAGCGCATTGCTTCGCCCCCTGTTTTTTTGTCTTTCTCCCTGTAAAGGCCGCGCGCCGGCGGCGACAACCTCCCCGCTGCCAACGGGAAACCTGAAAAACGAGCGGCAAAACGCCCCTTTTACAGGCGCCTCTCAGACATCGGGTTGCACCGGCGCGGCCCGGCGGCACTTGCCGGACAGGTGGCTCACCTCCAGGCAGAAGACGACCACCGCCTGGCAGGCCTTTTCCTCAAAGGTCCAGTCCCTGCGTCCGGTCTGGTGGGCCATCAAGATTTCCAGCCCCCGGCGCTTTTCCTCCCCGTGCAAAAAGCGGACCGCCCCCTCGCCGATCAAACTCCGGTAGGCCCAACCGTGCTGGCAGGCGGTCTCTCCAGCCGTCAGCCCGCCCCCGTCGTCTACCCCAAAACAGGCGCGGGGGGAGCGGCGCAGCAGGTCCAGCTTGCGCCCCTCCCTCGCCGAGTGGAAGTAGAGCCGCAGCCCGCCCTCATCCCAGCTGTACCCGTAATTCAAGGGCACCAGGTAAGGGCGGTCGCCGTCGCAGAGGGCCAGCCGGCAGACCCTGCCGAGGCGCAGCAGCTCCTCCTGCTGTGCCCGCTGGTCCATGGCGCGCTCCCCCCTCCGCAGCGGCTGGGGCAGGGGTTCGCGCAGCTCCATCCGCCAGAAGTCCGCCGGGCCGGTGGGGGTGTTCTGGCGGTAGACCTCCACCCCCTCAAAGCCCGCGCGCTCGTAACAGCGGATGGCACGGGCGTTGTCGGCGCGCACCTCCAGCAACACCGGCCGCCGGGGAAAGCGGGCCGCCGCCTGGCTGCAGACCAGGCGCACCACCTCCTGCCCCAGGCCGCGGCCGCAAAATCGCGGCGCCAACCCCAGGCCGATGGTGACGCCCTCTGGGCGTCCCTTCAGCCGGAAAAAACCCGCCAGCTCCCCCTCCTCCGTCAGCAGGGCCCGCCAGTTCTCCCGCCGGCGCTGGGGGTCCGCCAAACCCCAGCCGCTGGCGCAAACCTCCTCCCAGTCCGGCAGGTTGTACATCTGCCAGGGCGGCGGGTAGACCCAACCGCAGACCTCCCTGGCCCTCTCCTCGCTCAACTCGGCAATGGTAAACACCGCAGCGCCTCCTCTCTTTTTGTACAGTCTACCATCCACCACCCCGCCCGGCAACCCAATTTTTCCCGTCGCCTTCCACAAGAGAAGGGCGGCAGAATCGGCAATTTGCCAGTTGCGCCGGACCGTCCGCCGGTCTACAATGGAATTGCCCCCGCAAAAGGGGTGTTTTTTGCCCCGAGTGTAAAAACGTTTTTATTAACTGCTTTGTGCAGTGTGCGGGCGCTTCGCCCGAAAAAAGGAGGGTGTTTTTTCCGTGCAAAAGAGAAAGCTCTATGTTCTCTCCATCGACGCCATGATCTATGAGGACACCGCGTTTATGGAGACCCTGCCCAACCTGGGCCCCTTTGTCAAACGGGCCTCCCGGGTCAAGCGGGTCAAAACCGTCTACCCGTCGCTGACCTATACCTGCCACGCGTCCATGATCACCGGCTGCTACCCCGACCGGCACGGCATCGTCCACAACGAGCAGTTCACCCCCGGCGACCCGCTGCCCATCTGGTACCACTACCGCACCCCCTATCAGGCGCTCGACACCCTGCCTGAACTGGCCCATCGCAGCGGCTACAAGGTGGGCAGCGTCTTCTGGCCCACCACCGGCGGTCTGGACATCGACTGGAACGTGGCCGAAATTTGGGACTGGTCCTTCCAGCCCGAGGACATGCGCCGCCAGCTGATGGAGAGCAGCACCCCCGCCTTTATCGAGGAGATCTGGCCCACCTATGGGCAGATCCTCCAGGGCCTCAGCGACCCCTACTTCGACTGGTTTTGCAACCACGCCCTGGCTTACATGATCAAGGAGAAAAAGCCCGACGTCTTCTTCCAGCACCTGTCGGCCGTCGACCACGCCCGGCACAATCTGGGGGTCTTTGCCGAGGGCCTCAAGCGGGACGCCTGGATCCAGCAGGACAAGGAGTTCGGGATGATCGTCCGCGCCCTGGAGGAGAGCGGCGAGTTGGAAAACACCACCTTCTGCATCACCAGCGACCACGGCCAGACCCCGGTGGACCACCTGGTCTGCCCCAACATCAAGCTGGTGGAGGAGGGGCTCATCCGCCTGAACGAGGACGGCAGCCTAAAGGACTGGGACGTCTTTGTCAACTCCGCCGCCCACTCGGCCCACGTCTACCTAAAAGATCCCGGCGACAGCGACCTGCGCGCCCGGGTGGCCGCCCTGTTGCGCCGCTGGCAGGACGAGGGGGAGCTGGGTATCGAGACCATCTTCACCGCTGAAGACGTGAAGGCGCACCGCCTCACCGGAGACTTCGCCTTTGTTTTGGAGGGGGCCGACGGCTATGCCTACAGCAACAACCTGACCGGGCCGCTGGTCTTCTCGGCGGACAATTCCGACTACAAATACAGCGTTGCCACCCACGGCCACCTGCCCGAAAAGGGCCCCCAGCCCACCTTTATGCTGGTGGGCCCCGGCGTTAAACCGGGGGTCGAGCTGGAATGCTGCGACATCGTCGACGAGGCCCCCACTCTCGCCGCCCTTCTGGGGCTGGAGATGAAGGGGGTCGACGGCAAGGTCCTCCACCAACTGCTGGCCGACTGACCCCAACACTCCGCCAAACCACCCTATTTCCTGCAGGAAGCCCGTCCCTCCCGCAAGCCGGAGGGACGGGCTCTTTTGCGCCCTGAAAAATTGGAAATTCCCGTTGACAGCAGGGGGGCATTATGCTAATATAATGGATGTTACTTGCCATGGAGAGGTGTCCGAGCGGTTTAAGGAGCTGGTCTTGAAAACCAGTGACTCGCAAGAGCCGTGGGTTCGAATCCCACCCTCTCCGCCAGCTCTCAACTTTATTTTATAGATGATTCCTTTGACTTTGGAGAAGTACTCAAGAGGTCGAAGAGGCTCCCCTGCTAAGGGAGTAGGGCGGGAAACCGTCGCGAGGGTTCAAATCCCTCCTTCTCCGCCAAATCCAGCGGCACACGATGTGCCGCTGGATTTTTTGTGCGGAAAATATTTTTTCTTTATGATACCAGGAGAATCTGCACGCAAAAAGGGCCCCCGCCTTTTAAAAGGCGGGGGCTCTTTGCTTTGTCCATCTTCTTTTCTAGCAGCACTCCCATCCCCTGGGATACTCGCTGGGGGAGTGGGTGTTATTGTCAATCTTTGACCGATAGGCCGCCCCTTTTTCCGTACAGCAGTCACCTGCCATATAAGGGCTGGTAGACATTGCAATAAACGGCAGGGCTTTACGGGGATCAGTTGACCATACAAAGCCCCACTGGGCCGGCAAGTCCTCTGGCTCACCCATATAGACGTCGCTGTCGTATGGCTGAATCAACCTCACGACCCGCCCCGCAGCAGACTTGCACACAAAACCAACTGGCCGGGAAAGCATATTTTGAACGTCCTTGGCGGTCTGAAACTCGGGCAGATAGCTGTCTTCTGCGACGAGTTCCGTTCCCGCCATACTGGGGGCCCTCTTTTGCAAGTCAAAGGCCATAGCACGGCCCTGCCGTCGCATGGTGTCCAGAACAAAATCCTTTTTATTCAAATGCTATTCACCCCCTCTAATAATGCCGTCTCCAAATCGGCCCAAGTCACAGCATCAAAGGCAATTTCTTTTGCTCGATCAAGACGCGCCGCGTCCTCCTCCTGTAACTTTTTTTGCGCTTTTATTTCTGCAAGTTTTTCCTCACTGTAGAGCACGTAGCGCAAAATGTCTTCATACTCGTCCCACGCCTCTTCTGCTTCCACGGCAGGAACATCAGCCACCCAATTTACATCTCTTCCACCATTGGGATATTCCACAACCGTTTCCCAGTGCCCCTCTTCTTCAACCGCTTCAACCGCTTCGTGGTGGGCGATAAAAAGGCGCTCTTCTTTGAGATAGCCCCTCTCTAAATTGGGGGCCTCCACCTCAACATCGTTCACATCTAAAATTCTCACACTTTCACTCCTTTACGCTGTCCGACGCCAGATAGCGACATTGATATATGGGGGAATGTTGTTGTGGGCTGCGCTTGCGCCAGTTGAACTGATTCCATAGTTACTGGGATAGTCAGCTGCCAGATTGGTGTAATTGCTTCCCAAATAACCTCTTGGAACCGTCCCCCCATCGTTGGCAAGACCTCCGCTTCCTCCTAAAAGTTGGTTAAGTGTATGACTGTGCTTCGGCATCTCATTTACAGTCAACACGTGTGTCTGTTCACCGCCGGTGGCACCAATTGTACTACCCGCCGGGCCTGCCCATAAAAAGCGACTTTCCACTCTGTACCAAGTGCCCCCAAACAGCGATGCCGGAGAAGTATTTGTGTGGCCAATCCAATATGATCCGACTGGATAAGTTCGATTTAGCCACTGGTCCACCCACCCGCTGAATTGCCATTCAGTTGACGGTTGAGTAGCATCAGTTATTGAGGTGACTGTATTCATCAGTTGGTTTGGATTCACCGCTGTACAGTAAACAGTAAAACCCTGCCAATACTGTTGCCTTGGAAACCAAAAACACAGTTTCCCCTTATAGCGGAAGGATACAAAACCACTCAACGGCTTTGTTTCATATTTCCCTGAATTGTAAACTGTCTTGCTGTAATAATACCCCTGGTACAAATTATAGGCGGGGCCGCCTCCAGCATATAAATTCCCTTTAATTTCCAAGAAGAATGGCGCCGACTGCCCGTTATCATTTATAGCAATAGAAGTCTGAATCAGCGTCCCAATCGAAAAATCTCTTTGCGATTGTGCCCAGTTCAGGTTGCTGTACAAGTTTCCTTTTACCGTTGCTGACCCGCCTATTGTCAGCGCACCACCTATATCAACGGCTTCCGAAAAATGCGCGCTTCGGCTCCCATCAATGGCCCCCGAAATGTGTGTATCCCCTTCCACATCCAGAGCCCCGTTCTCCCGGATCTTCCCAATCCCTACGCCGCCTTTATCCATGTGCATGGTGGGGATGCCGCGGTCCACCGTCCCGGTCTCTGTCGCAGCGTTGAGGACATCCTCGACCGTCACCTCAACCGAAAAGGACTTCCGAAAGTCAAAGCCCTCCGCCCCCATGTCCCCAGGGAGATACCCTTCATACGACCACTCGCCTTTCTGGAAGGCCAGGGGGACGGTGGCTCCTTCGACAAACTCTCCTGCCGAGGTGACCTTGTACCGGTAACGGGCCTCCAGCGCGTTGTCCACCGCGCCAAAATTTCCCGGCCACCACACCCCTTTGACAGTCAGCTTGGTCTTGTTGTCCACGTTGTTGTCCCGGCGCAGCTGCATCTGGGTGACCCGAGGCGGAATGTAGTCGACCAAAGCGGCCAACCGCTCCACCACCGTTTGATTCCCCCGGCTGTCCACCGCCGCCAGCCGCACACTCCCCGCTTTGGCCCTCTCCATCTGGATGGAGACATCCCCTGAAGCCGCATATCCCCCCGTGGCTGTGGAACCTCCACAGTAGAGGATGTACTGCTTGATGCTGGCGCCAGTGGTGCTTTTGGCCGCCTGCGCAGCGGGCACGATGACCTTGAGGGTGCTCTCCCCCGCCACCAGCACCTGGTCGTCTCCGGTAAGAGCCGTTGTCTCAGTGCGGGTATCGGCAAAGGAAAAGCCAGAAAAAATCGGCGCAGCCGCTGCCGGGTCAACGGTGGCCGTCCCCCCCGCCGTGGCGGTGCCGATAAGCTTGCCGTAGTGGTAGCACCAGACGGTGGCCTGGGCCGCTGCCGTGTTGCTGTTGGGGGTGGCCGCATACTCCGCCGCCACCTCTGCCGCCGTGGGCGTCCAGGTATAAGCAGTCGCCACCCCGCCGATCTCCTTGATCATCTGCCCCGCCACATAGAGCCGCAGGGTGTGGCTCACCGCGTTCCGGCTGCGGGAGATGGAGGTGGTGTACCCGCTGCCGATGGTGTGGTCCGGCTTGCTGGTGATGCTGCTGACCGGCGGTGCCGAAGCGGTCCCCGTCAACTGGGATGTGCCGATGTTTCGGCCACAATGGTAGGCCGTGCAGACCATTTTGGTTGCGACCGATGTCCCCAGGGCGTAGATTTTGGCAATCTCCGCCTCGGTGAGTGTCAGGGAGTACGATGTCCCCACCCCCGTCGCCGTGCGGATGAGGGTCGACCCGGCGAACAGCTGTAGGGTGTGACTCACCGAACCACGCAGGCGGTTGACGGTGTAGGTCCGGCTGTCCCCGACCACAAAGGTCGGCGCCGTCTGCAGGGCGCTGTTTCCCACCTGGTAACAGGTGGCGTTGGTGTGGGCGTCCCCCACCAGAGTGCTCCCCGAATAGGTGTTGCACCAAACTGTGGCGCTGGCCGAACTCGCCGAGCCCATGGCCGCGTAGATCTTCTTGATGTCCGCCTCTGTAAAGCTCCAGGTGTGGCTGGTCCCCACCCCGCTGGCCGTTTTGATGGCCACCCCGCCCACATCCAGTTGAATCGAATGGGTGAAGTTCCCGCTGGCCCGGCTGATGTTCACCGTCACATTGTCCCCAGCCGTAAAATTGGCAAGGGAAACCGAGCTGGCCCGCGGGATGTTGTCCAGGGAGTTGGAGGAGTTGACATTCACCGTCCCAATATGTCCAACTCCCGAAATCGTCACATCCACCCCCAGCGAGGCGGTGATATTCAGGTATTTGCTGCCGTCGGCGTTGTGGTAGACCCGCTTGCTGGCGCTGGCCAGCTGTTTGGGGGTGTTCCCCGCGCTGACAGAGCCGATGACCGTCGTAAAGTCGATCTGGTCCCCGTCAATGGTGATGTTTCCGTACTTTGTGGCGTTGGCGCTGATGGACCACCCGCCAAAACAGGTGATGTACAGCTTCGCCGAAATGTCGCTGTAGTTTCCCGAAACGCTCTGCGAGGCGCTCCAGGACAGGGTGAGCTGATAGTGCCCGCCCCCGAAATTCGTGTACCAGCTTCCGCTGCTCGCCATCCTCTATTTCCTCCTCTTGTCGGTCTGCGCAAAACTCCGCTTCCGCCCTCAGTCGTTGACGATCCAAAACACCCCGCCCTCGACGGGCATCAACCGCAGAGCGCCGCTCTGGTTTCCCCGGCGGCGGACGGTCAGCCCGTCCTCCGCCGTCAATTTGGAGATTCGCCCCTCGTCCTTGTTGAAATAGGCCACATCCTCCCCCGTGTCGGTGTTGTGGATCAAAAACTGCCGGTTGTCGATCCTGGCGGAGAAGGGATCCCCCGCCTGGGCGACCTCCATTCCCCTCTCGCTCACCGACACACTGCCGGCAATCAACTCATTTTTTGCCTGTTGCCAAGCCGTGCAGACCAGCCCCTCCACCAGGGTGATGTCCGCCACCCAGAGCTGCCCCTCCTCAACCGAAAAGGCGATCTCTCCGCTCTGGTCCTGGGCGACAAAGGCCCCGGTGTGCTCTGTCCACTCCTCCACCTCGCCCGACAGGTCGATGGTCACCCCGCCAAAGGAGGCGCTTGCCCCGGTCGTGATCCCCTTCTCCAACTTGCAGCGAAAATACCAGGCGTACTGTCCCCCCGGCACCAGCTTCACCGTCTGGGCCAATCTCCCGCTGCTGTTTTCAAGGCCCTCTCCCAACAGGAACGCGGCCCCGGCCGAGGTGTTGCGCCGGCAGTCCGCCCCGTCGTCGCAACAGACCGTCCCCGCCACCGTCCAGCCCTCCAGGCCCAGACGGGCGTCGGACGCCCGCACCAGATTGTCACCCCCCGTTCGGCTGACCGACAGGGTGATTTCCTCCACCCGCTGCTCGATTTCCGAAGCGCGCTTCTGCATCTCCTCCCCGGTGACATAGGTCTCGCTGACCTCGGTGCGCAGGACATCCTTTGCCTGGGTCACCTGGCTGGCGATCACCGCGTCGGTCTCTCCCTTGGTGTAGGTCTCCGAAATGCGCGCATAGGTGGCGTCGGCATCCACCACAAATTCATTTAGCCGCCGCTCCCCGCTGGCAAGGTCTCGGTCCAGGGCCCCGATCTTCTCCTTGATCCCGGTCTCCAGTCGGCGGCCCAGCCCCTCCAAGGTGGCGGTGTTTTTCTCCCTGCAGAGGGGGAAGTCCCGGTACTCCACGATTTGGTGGTCGACCCGTCCCCCCTCCTCCCGGTCCAAAAGGGTCACCACCTGGTGCAGGGCAAAGGTCTGGGCACCGTCAGCGATTTTGCACTCGTAAGAGCGCTGCGGGACCGCCAGGGTCTTGAGCATCTCAATGGCCCGGTCCTTGAGCTCCTGCGGGTCCTCACAGTCCTTGTCCCGGTAGCAGGCGGAGATGACCTTGTCGCTGTAGCTGTGGTCCTCCACATATTCCAGCCCCTCGTTGACCGAGGCGATGTTCAGCACCTGGCCGCTCTCCCTGTCCTCTTTGCCATAGGGGTAGAGCCGGGTGGCGAAATCTCCCGTCTCCCCGCAAAAGCCCACCGACAGCAAATTCAACTCGTCTGTCAAAAATTCCCCCGAAGGCGCCACCTCCGAGGGTTTGATGACCTGTAGCAGCCGTTTGGGCACGTCCCACCGATAACAGACCCCGTGTACCTCTCTGGCCTTCTCCAGCACGTCGAAATCGGTCCCCGCCTCCAGCCCAACGACCCGCTTTTCACTCACCAGTCCCCCGGTCTCCCAACGCCACTCCGGGGGCAGATGGCGGGCAAACAGGTCAGGCAGGGTCTCCTCGCTCCTGTACGCCCTATAAAACCGGCTCTTGAGCTCGTCCAGATCCAGCTGACAGAAAAACTCTCCCGTCTCGCCGTGGCTGTCCCTTTCTTTCACTAGGTACCGGTTTGAGTCGTCCGAGATCACCGACTCCTCCCGTATCTTCAAGTAGACCGGGTCGCTCTTGGGCACCTCAAAGGTCAGTTCATCTGCTCCCCCCTGCTTGTAGGTGACACAGTAACTTCCCGGAATGGGGTCGATGGCGGCCACCGGCCGCTTCCCCTCTCCACACAAAAACAGCAATGCTTCCCCTCCTCATCCACACGGCGGAGGGGACGGCCTCCACCGCCCTCTCTCGACCGCTGTCATTTTTCCCTTTTCTCTACAAATAGGTGGGCCGAAAGGCGATCTCCACCGGCACAGGGGTCGACAGCTCCACCCGGTTTTCCCCCGGCAACGCCGCTGGGAAGGCGGTGAGGTTGGTGTCCAAAAACCGATTTTTTCCCTCGCAGGTGATCTCCTTTTTCACCCCGTCAATTACAAACCGCTCGCCGGCCTTCAAATTGCGCAAGGTGATCCCCGCCACCGTCAACTCCGCCAAATCCTCTGCCGGCAAAATAGACACCACACAGCCCGAAGCCACGTTCCCCCCGTTTTCATAGCTGCCGCTGTCGGACAGGTACACCACCTGCTCAGCCCCCCGCAGGGTGCCGGCCAGGGCGATTTCCAGGTAGAAATAGTGCTCGATCCCCGTCTCCTCCCGACTGCAGTCGGTGAGAAACCCGTCAAACGCCATATCGCTGCTCTCCCGGGTCACCTCGCACCTCCGACAGGCCTTCATCAGGTTTGACATCCGCTGCTCTGCCTCATCGTCGCTCTCTCCCCCCACCACAAAGCGCAGTTTCATCTGTCGCAGATCGCTGTCCGCCCCGTAGTGAATAAAGTCCGCCGAACCGCTTATCCTCTGGTGCGCCTCGCTGGCCTTTCCCAGCGAGAGGGCGCATTCCGCCAAGTCGGCGCCAAATGTCGCAAACGCATCTTTGCCGTCGATCCTGCAGATTTCCCCCACCCGGCCGCCTGCTGTTTTTTCCATCAATATTCCTCCCTCCCAAAATAAAAGCCGCCATTTGAGAGTTCGCCTTTCAAATGGTGGCACGAAAAAGGAGCGCCCCTTCGGTGCGCTCCCTCAAAATGTATATTTGCCCCAACCGTGTAAATGGCTTCGCCATGAGACAGAGACATTCCCCCGCCATCGCTGAAAACCAGGATTCCAAATTTCTCTGCTACCTGCTCCTATTGGTCGATGTCCCTGCCACTCGTTGCTGCATCAGCTATTGAGAAATCAAAATTAAGTGTTCTTTTGTTGTTTCCCTTCAGCTTTCCATCAATACTAAAATAAAAATGGAATCCCCCTCGGTCTTCAGAATAACTTCCCCCATCATCTACGAGAGACTGTATACTTTGCTCCACCTGTTCCCGGTCCTCTTGGCTCAATTTCAAACAGTTCAAAAAAGCGCGTATGTACGGCATGCCGACCGTTGCAGTCCCATAAAGGTGAAATTTTGTAATCGTTTTTGCATTTTCTCGCTCTTCTATACTGATGAGCAATTCGTTTTCAAGTTTAAACCGAGAGGTGACCTCCCGGTAGGGATGAGAAATCCCATAGATGTCAATATAGCTGGAGTGCTCTGTTATCGTGGGTGAAGTCTGCTCCCCAATTTTTTCCGCATTGCCGGCAAGCTCTTTTACAATGAGTTTGTTGTAAAGCGCAATAAACTCATCTTTTCCCAGACCCAACCCCTCATCAGCCTGTGCTTCCATCAGTTTTGTTCTCCCGCAACCGGTCAAAAGGGTGACCGCCATCAGCAGCACCAGCGCATTCTTCAAAAACCTTTTCATGCTCCCCCCTCCTCTTATGTCATTTTACAATAATTTTCACATCCAATCAAATAGAATTATTGTTTGTGACAACTCTTCTTTGACCTACTGCTCTGAAAAGTGTTTTGCTCACACCTCTCAACTGCAAAAAGAGAAGTTCAGCCCCTACGAGCTGAACTTCTCTTTTCAGTGCAAACCATCCGAGCACTCTACTCTATTACTTCAATCCGGTCTGCAAAAACTCGCTTTCCATACAGTGCCTTCCCCGTATCTCCATAAACTCGGACCCGCTGTCCCACCTCAAACTCAATGAAGCCGTGGAACCTATACGCGTACTCAATATGGTATTCCTTCCCCGTATCGTCTACAATACGCATATTGGTCAGGGATCCAATCACCCTTGCTGGCGGTAAACGAATCCAGGAAACCTCTCCTTCTGCTACCACTTTGGTTCCTGCATTCAGTTCTATGTCGTACAATTCCGGCGTGATCGGCTCGTACTCCTCCTTGTTTACTTCTGGGAATCCGTACCGGCTCGCCTTGTAGATCCACACATGGGACGTGCTGCCATCGGGGCAAATCACCACCCGCATCTCCCCGCACTCCACTATTTTACTGTACTCGTCTTCGCTGTAGCTGTCGATCAGCTCCTTGACTTTCTCCCGCGCTCCCGCTTCGTCTAGGTTCTCGTCCCAAATCAGAAACGTCGCCGTCAAGAGGTCTCGCAGGCCACTCGCTTGTTTCCGGGGGTCAAAATACAGGTCGTACTCCCCTGTGTAGTTCTTCTTCGTGTCTACATCGGGATAGACACTGGCGATGTTTTTAACTCCGTCCGGTGTTCTTACCTCAAAAACGTCTGTTCCCAAGTCAGAATCATAGTATACACCGCGCTCTATATTGTACGCCAGCTCATACGTCTCTGCCTTTTCCCCGTACTCCTCCCATAGCCCCTCTACAAAGTTCTTCGCCTCTTCCGGTTGTGACTGTGGATCCTTTTCCACATCGAGTTCATCCTCATAGGGAATACATCCTATCAATCCCACTAAGCAGCAGCACAAAACCAGCAGAAAGCACAGTCCCTTCTTCATTGATCTACCCTCCTTCGCAGATTTCTTATTTTCAGTATACTCTGCTTTGGAAGGTTTTGTCAATTAACTCAAATTTCGTGCCAATACCCGTGAAATCGTTGGTGCAATTGACCGCCCTACTCGTTCCCCGTCCAACTCCACCATATTGGTCGTTTCAATCATCGCATCCACAGTAGACCGTACTTGAATTGGGCTCTCTCGCAATGCTCTGGCCAGTTTTTCCGCCAGTTCATCACTGTTTTGACCCGCTAGCTGCACCGTCTCCTCAAAAACTCCATTCACCTGTTGAACGATATCCTGCCCTGGCAAATCTGGCAAGGTCAATCGCGAATTCTGGAGGCCCTTTTCCAGCCGCCCTATTACTCCCTTGGCAATGTCGTCGCTCTGCTGGTAGAGGCCCTTTTCTTCGTCTTCCATCCCCAACAGCCCACCCTCCATCACAAAGCGGAATATCTTGCGGGTCTCTCTGGAGGGAGAATGCTCGTCAAAAGCCTTGCGTAACCGACTGAGGATTCCTTTGCCAATGTTGATTGCCTTGCTAAAAAGGCTTGGTTCTGACTTTTCCATCTCCTCCACCATCGGTTTCATTGCTTTTTCCATAGCTTCTCTCGTCTCTTTGGGCATCGAATCATAGCTAGAGACAATGGCTTCTGCCGTCTTCTGCGCGTTTTCGTCGAGCTTTCCACCATACATCTCACTATTGGCCGCCATCCCCATAAAAACACCCAGTTGCTCAACTTCGTTTTGGGACATGTCCTTTGTCAAACTTTTCCAAATGCTGCTCATTCGATTCTGGTGCTCTGAAGTCTCCCTACCAATAGCCAAGTTTTTTTCCTCTTCGCTTGTCCATTGCTGCTCATTAAGCGCTTCAATTGTTTCTGTGTATCGCTTGTTCTCATCTTCCATGGATTGATGATTCGCCCCCACCTGCTTGGTAAAAATATCCTGCAGACCTGCTTGCTCTGCATACCCGCTGGCAAAGGCCGCCGTTACTTCTCCTACCTCAGCGTTGGCTGCTTCAATAGATTTCTTTTTTTTGTCCATAAGCGCATTGTATTCTCTGGCGTAATCAGCATTCTCCATATTGGCTTTTTCGCCATGTCTCTGGTTGAGAAGTACCAGCTCCTGAGTAGTCTGTTCTTCTATAAGTGCTTTCTGCTTGTCCGCCTGCTCCTGGGCGGTGGCGACCCACTGCTCCGCATTGACCTGATATTCCTCAAGGGACATGTCGTGGGTTTCCGCCATCATTACAGCCTGCTGTGCAATTGCCTCGCTCTTCATCTGTTCAGCTGCAACCTGCTGACTATTGAGCTCTTCTAGCTTGGCAAAATACTCATCAAGGTTATTGGACTGTTCTGTAGTATACTCTCCATTTGCCGCCATGGCCTCTTGAATCAGGTCTCGAATATTTGCCTGAACCTCTTGAATGCCCTGTACGATCTCTGTCTGTTTTTCAGCAGAAACAAACAAGCTGTCGTCAAAACTAGTCAAGTAACCCTGTGCCGTTTGGACTCCTTCTTGAAATCCGTTGAATCCACTGGCAATCAATTCCCCGGTTTTTGCCCGCGCCTCCTCAATATTTTTTACGTAAGCACCTATTCCCGCGCCTAAAAGGCCAATAGCCGTCGTAGCCAAAGCAGACGGAGAGACCATCTCCAAAAGTGTCTGTCCCAATCCCAAACCCTTTTCGCCAGCGTTGAATAAAGACTCACCTGCGTTAGCCGCAGCCTCGCCTACGTTGCCAGCCGCATTTGCAAATCCCCGAGTCCCTTCAGTGGCGTTTAGAAAACCCTCTAACATTTGCTGAATGCTCTCTACCGCTGTTTCATTTTTTATTTTTAGATGATCTAGAGCATTCTCCACTAGAGAAATAGGTGCTGCCAAAAGGCCATAACTCTGAGCTGCCTCACTTAGAGGGCCACTCAAAACGCCCAACTCGCTTCCCATGTTTGAAGTACTCGTTGCCAGCCGCTCCATCTCATCTCGAACACGACGGATCTGATACTCCAAATTTTCTAGCTCCTTGAGCTCTTCACTCATCTATTCACCCCCAATCTCTGATAAAATTGTGAAAATCCCACTGCCTGTTCGCGGTATCGGGGTGCCTCCCCGCTCTTTTCCATAAGCGCAATATACGCGCAGGCTTCATCAAAACAGTAGGCAGTGTATTCGTCAGCGAGCCCCAAAATCTCACTCGGCCGCTTTTGATACAGCTCTGCCATTCGGATCACCGGATTTGCCCCTCTGCCCTGTACGAAAGTTGGCAAGGGCGTTGACCCCCGTTTGCATAAAGCCGTAAATACTGTATAGTTGCAGGTCTGTCAAACTCAGACCGGCGGCCTTGATCTCTTCAAAGGTGGGGGCGACTAGACATGCCTTTGCCACCTGCATCAGCACCTCTGCCGTCTGCCGGAACTGCTCGCCGTCGTATCCCAGGGATTGGCTCACCCCGTCCTGAAATAGTTTGGCCGCTGAACCGAGCAGTGGGTTGGGGATTTCCCCTTCCACAATCAACTCGACAAGGGAAGGCCTGCGCAGTCGAACGACAAACGGCTGCTCAGGGGTAAAACCGGGCAGTTCCACCTCGCTGCCGTCGGCGTACTTGCGCAGCTCTTCAATGGTTGTAACAGCCATCCTTCTCTCTCCTATTTGCCGGGGGCCGGAGTGACGGCGTCGACATCGGGCAGCTCGTCCACGTAGGAGAGCTCATACGGCGCCTCGCCCTTGCCGGGGGCCGAGTTGATGACATACTCGTGCAGGCGGAAAACCCCATCCTCCGAGTTGATGCCGACGGGCTGGCCGGTGCAGCCGGGGTAACGGACCTTCTCGTACTTGATCACATTGCCGCCCTGGTCGATCTGCGAGGAGTATGCCTCCAGCACGAACTTTTTGGGCTTGTAGGCCTCTCCCACAACAGGGGGGGTGTAACCGGTGATCTCCCCCGCCTCGTTGCGGGTGAGGGTGCCGCCCTGCATCACTTCGATAAACTCCAAAATGGTCATATTGTCGGTCAGGGTGAGGGTGTGGCCAGTAATGGTTTTCACCTCGGGCTTCTGCGCTTTGAGCACACCCTTGATGATCAGCTTCACCGCCTCGGTCACCTCGACCAGCGGTTCCACCCCCAACTTGGTATTGGAGGTGACGGCCAAACCCTTCTCCTCGCCCTCGGGGGTCACGACGATCATACAGCAATCGATCATCGCCATCTCGGTTCCTCTTTTGATTTCAGATACTGCCATTGTTGCATTCTCCTTTTCATTTCAATAAAATTTGTTTCTTATAGACAACACCAAATGTTGCCTGCCCTCCTGAAAAAAAGAAGCGGAGGGTCCGTCTTCTTTTCTCCAATATCATCTTAGCACACGGCGAAGGGACAAAAAAGGACATCCTCCCTCAAGGGTACCGCCCTTCACCCTGCTTTGACAAACCGACCTCTCCCCGCCAACTCTTTTACCGCCAAATTGTGCAGGCGGGCAGCGTGGCGCAGGCTGTACCCCAGCGCGTCGCCGGTCTCCTCCCAATTTTTCCCCGCCAGGTAGCGCATCTGCAAAACCGCCCGCTGCTCCCCGCTGTCCACCGCTGCAATGGCCCGATCCACCGCTTCCTTGGTCCCCCGCAGTCGGTCGATCTGCTCCAAAAGGGCCTCTTCCAACTCCACGATCCGCTCAACAGTCTCTTCGAGACGGTTTTTCCGGCTCCCCTGTACCCGCTCACCGCCAATTGCCCCCGTGGTCTTGACCGCCAGGCACCGGCACCTGGCCAGCTCCTCTGCGCGCACCTCTATCTCCCGCTCGCACTCCAGATACTGGCGCAAAAACGCCTTGACCCGCTCTTCCTCTGTCGCCATCTCCACACCCTCTATCTCTTGTACCGTCGCCGGATCATCTCCGTGCGCTCCATCTCCGTCTGCCGGACATCTCTCTCCCGCTCCTGGGCCCTCCTTCGCTCCTGCAACAGTTCCTCCCCGTGCTGCCGCATCAACTGAAATGCCAGGCAGTGCTCTCGGTCGCAGGGCCTCTCCTCCTTGCAGTTGTAACAGGGGTAAATCATTTTCTCTCCTCCTTTGCCGATCCAACCGGTATTTTTCTCTGTCGCTGTAAGGGCGCGTCACTCCGCAGCCCCGCCGACGCGATAGATTTTCCCAACCTCTCCGTGCGATCCACCCTGGCCACCTCTCGCTTTTAATCCTAAAAAGAAACAATTTAAGCAATACTTATATCGTTTTCGCTACTTCGTAGCCAGCATTGGCCCTCTCGCCAGTTTCGTCTCTGCCCGACATCGGCTGTATCTCTATGATAGTACAAGAACATTTGTTTTTCAATATATAATAGACAAGAATCTTGCACTATCTTTTGAAACAGTTTTTGGCTATTTCGTTGCGAATCAAAAACGCAGCATCGCTCTCTGTGCCTGCTCCGCGATCCCTCTTCCTCTTTTCCCCTCTCTTGACGAATGTTCCCCGAACCGGCCGCACATAATTGCCATAGACCCACCAATAAGAGAGGACGGGAGCGCCCATTGCCCTCCCTCCTCCCCGTGAAAGGAGTTCACTGATGAAATTTTACAAGTGCGACATCTGCGGAAAAATCGTCGAGATGGTGGAGCCCACCTCTGTCCCCACCGTCTGCTGCGGCCAGCCCATGGGGGAGCTGCACCCCGGAACCACCGACGGCGCGGTCGAAAAGCACCTCCCCGTCGTCCAAGTCGACGGCAATGCCGTTCACGTCTGCGTCGGCTCCGCCGAACACCCCATGACCCCCGAACACTCCATCCGCTGGATCGCGCTGGAGACGAAAAACGGCGTCCGCCAGTACAAGTCCCTCTCCCCTGACCAGCGGCCGGTGGCCACCTTTTGGCTGGACCCCGATGACCAAGCCGAAGCGGTCTACGAGTACTGCAACCTCCACGGCCTCTGGAAAGAGGAGTACCCCTTCCAATAAAGGCAAAAAGCGAGAAGCCGTCTCTCCCCCACGGAGAAACGGCTTCTCGCCTTTTTAGTTCTCGCCCGCCTGTTCGCCTGTTGCCCCATCCGCGCGCCGCTTTTCCGCCCGCTGCCGAGCGCGCGACGCCTTTTCCCGGTAAAAGGCGTCGATCTGTTCGTCCGGCCGGCAGAGTGTCCGCCGGGCGGAAAAGGTCTTGCCGGTGCGCCACAGCTTGAGCCGCACGAAAAACCGCCCGTGTTCGGGGCAGACGGCCATGGCAATGCGCTTTTCGCCGTTTTGCTCTACCCACTCGCCCCTCTCCAGCGGCCGCCCGCACACAGGGCAGGGGATTCCCCCCACCGCCCCTTCCAGGGCGGCCGCCGGGTCCGCCAGCCCCCGAAACCCGGCGCTGACCAGCACATCGGCGCAGAGGAGGGCGGAGGTGGCGTCCCGGTACCCGGCGATCCCCTTGTCCAAGTCCAGCCGGGCGGCGATCTGGGCAGTGCTGCGGGCATCGTGTAGGGCGTCGTGGGCCGCGTCGTCCGGGGCCAGCCCCAGCTTTTCCAATCCCGAGGCCAGAGACCACTGCCGGTTTTCTCCCGTCACCTGCTCGTTGAAGAGCACCTGCAGGTTGTAGGGAGCGGCGATCCAGTCGGTGGACAGGCCGTGCAGCCGGGCGTTCTCCTTGAGCAGCGGGCCGTCGTCGTGCCCCCAGGTCAACAGGGCAAAATCCTCCCCGCACCAGCGGTGAAAGGCGTCCAGCGCCTGTGGGAAGGGCATCCCCCCCGCCAACATCTTCTCGTCGATGCCGGTGAGTTTTTTGACATACCGGTTCATCTTGGTGTAGCGGCAGGGGCGGACCACCGCCTCAAAGCTGTCCGCCACCCGCTTTTCCCCGTCCAATTTCACCGCGCCAAACTGAATGATCTCCCCGGCCAACCCCTCGATTGCCCGGTCCTGCGAGACCGGCTGGTTCCACTCCAAATCCAAAATCACATAGTTCATCCGTCTTATCCCCTCACGGTTCCCGGTCGCCGTTTTCCGCCATCAGCCGCGCAATGTCGTCCTCCCGGTAGCCCAGCAACCGGCCAAAATTCACTGCCAGCCGTTCCCTCGCCGCCCCCCGGTAGGCCCCGCCGGCCAGCAGCCGCGCCTTCTCCTCGCCAATGGCCCGGTAGGCCACAATGTCCTCCTCCCGGCGGTAAAACACCAGGTTGTAGCTGCCCTCGTTGAGGGCGCGGGGAAACAGGTCGGTCACCAGCCCCCCGTTCTCCAGAAAACAGCGCACACCGTATTTCCGGCAGAGCTCCTCCGCCACCGGCAGGTAGCTGTCCCGCTCCTCCCGGGTGGGGCAGGGGTGGCTGAGGGCGATCCTCTTGACCCCGGCGTGGACCATCTCGCAAAAGGCGTCCATCACCCCGCACTGGTAGGAATAGGCATCGATTTGCCGCTCCATCTGCGTCCCCCTCTCCCCCGGTCCAAGCCGGGCGATCTGCTCCCCCTACCATACCATTTCCCAGCGGCCCCGGTCAATGCCCGCCCGCCAAAAAAGGGCCCGGCCAGGCTGTCGCCTCCCGGACCCTTCTCCTATACTGGCGCCGTCTTCTAGCGCATCCTTCCGCCCTGTTGGCCGGGCATGCCGCCCATCTGGCCGCCGCCCATTCCCCCCTGGCCATAGGTGGTGGCCAGTTCGGACAGGGTCACCTCCGCCGTCTGGCTGCCGGCGCACAGGGTGTAGCTCTCCCCCTGCTTCATTGCAGGGCAGCTGACCACTACCGACTGGTAGGCCTTCTGGGGGGTATAACTCACCAGGGTGTTGCCCGCGCTGTCCTTGAGGGCAAATTCGGTCCCCGCCGCCACCGACGAGGGGAAATTGCAGAGGATGGAGCCCTGGGCGGAACCGCTGGTAAAGCCCATTGCCATCCCCACACTGCCGACCGCCACCACGGTGCCGCCGCTGATTTCGCCGCTGCCGTCGTAGTCGAGGGCCCCGTCCCCCCCGCTGGTGGGCCCGTCTACATAGACGGTGCCACCGCTGATCAGCAGGTCGCCGTTGGAGTCGATGCCGTCCCCGGCCGCGTCTATCCTGAGCACCCCGCCCGAGATGGAAATGGTAGCCGCGTCCCCGTCGCCGGCAAAGCCGTTCTGTCCCGGCCTGCCGCCTAGGGAGGAACCGTCGTTCCCCCCCGCCGCGTTGAGGCCGTCGTCGCTGGCCACCAAGCTGATTTCGCCGCCGGAGATGTCGATGTGCAACCCCTCGATCCCCTCGTAGCACTTGGCGATCTCGATGGTGCCGCCGCCGATCTGCAAGCTGCCGTCGGCGTGGATGCCGTCATCCCCTGAGGAGAGGCGGAGGGTCCCGTCCGTGACCGTCAAATCGCCATTGCAGTGGAGGGAGTCGTCCGACGAGTCGATGTCAAAGGTGCCGCCGTTGACGATCAGCTCGCTCCCCGCCTTCAGCCCCTTGGCGCTGTCCCCGCTCTGGGTGCCGGCGGTGTCGATCTGCTGGGCCGCGGTCTGCACCGTCTGGGTCCCGGTGGGGGTGGCGTCGGGCGCGCTGCCCATCCCCCCGGGCATCCCTCCACCCGGCCTCTCCCCGCCGGGCATGTCGCCGCCCCACTGGCCCCAGCCGGGCTGGGCCTCGCCGGCGGCGTCGGTGCTGGCGTTGGCGCTGCCCCCGCCGCTCACCACTTCAAAGGTCCCCCCGTCGATCCAGAGGACCGTCTCCGCCTGCACGCCGTCGTTGCCCGCGTGCAGGGTAAAATCCCCCCCGGCAATATAGACAAAGCCCCGCCCGGCGTCCTCGGCATTGCTCGACTGGATGGCGTCGGTCCCGCTGGTGAGAACAAAGGTCCCGTCCCCGATCTTGACGCAGTCCTTCCCCGACAGGGCCTGCCCCACCGCGGTCACTGTCAGCTCCCCGCCGGTGATCACCAGGTCGTCCTTCGAGACGATGCCGTGCTTGTAGTTGCCGTCCACCGTCAGCGCGCCGGCGCCGTTGACGGTCAGATCCGCCCGGCTGAAGACGGCGCTGTCCAGGTTGCCGTCGGCCTCGTCCAGGGAGTAGCTCTCCCCGTCACTCAGGGCGTTTTCGCTCCCCTCCGCCAGGGTGATGAAGACCTTGTCCCCCTGGGCGATGTAGAGGACCGGGCCGGTGCTGCAGTGCACCGTCACCCCCTGCAGCACCAGCTGCACCTTCTCCTCTTTCCCCACCGAGACGCGGATCTGCCCCTCGTCCCACCGTCCGGAAAGGAGGTAGGTCCCCTCGGCGGAGATGGTCAGCACCCCGCCGTCCAGGGCCGCACCGCTGCCGGTGACGGTCGCGCCGGAGCCGTCAAACGCCACCTTGGTGGCGCTCCCCTCGTCGTATCCCACGTCCAGGTCCCGGGCGGTAAAGGTGATGTCGATGTCGGCGGCGGAGACAGCGGGCGCGCCGCTCTCCTCCTCTCCGGTCTCTTCGGCCGCCTTCTTCCCGCACCCCGCCAAGCTCCAAAGGGCCAAGGTCGCCGCCAGCAGCAGCGCCAGCTTCTGTCTTTTTCTCCCTGTCAAATCCATACGCCTTCTTTCTCCACTCACAGCTCCTCGGTGAGGAGGGGGAGGCGGCCGCAGACAATCTCCAGATTGCCGTTCCGGCAGCGCAGTTCGTCCAAAAACGCCTTTTCCTGGGCCGGGTCCCGCAGCGCGATGCGGTAATCCAGCCGGTAGAGGCTGCCCATGTTGGTGGTCTTGACCTGCTCCAGCTTCCAGTGGGCGGTGTAGCGGGCAAACAGGTCGTCAAAGAGGTCGGTGTAGTCCAGCGTCTCGGGGATGGTGATCTTCAGTTCCTTTTCCAGCTGTTTTTGCTCCCCGAATCGCAAGCAGGTGTAGAGGATGCTCGCCCCGCCGATGACCAGCACGAAAAGGGCGGCCGCCGCCAGGTAGCCCATGCCGGTGGCCAATCCCACCGCCATGGCCAAAAAGATACTGCAGATCTCCCGGGCGCTGCCGGGAGCCGAGCGAAAGCGCACCAGGCTGAAGGCCCCCGCCACCGCCACCCCGGTGCCCAGGTTGCCGTTGACCATCAAAATCACCATCTGCACCACCGCCGGCAGCAGGGCCAGTGTCATGACAAACCCCTTGGTGTAGCGGTTGCGGAAGGTGTGGATGGCGGCGATCGCCGCCCCCAGCACCAGCGAGGTGGCGGTGCAGAGGAGCAGCTTCCCCAAGGAGAGGGCCGCCGCGGCGGACGAGGTCGTCAAAATGCTGGCAAAAAGCGAATCAAGCACAGATGGATGCCCCTTTCTCTTTCAGGTGTCGGTCGTCTGCGGGGGCGCTGCCCCCCATCTTCTGGCAGTAGGCGCTGCCGTATTTGGAAAAGGAGATGGGGAAGACCCCCTGCCCGCTGAGGGCATCTGCCAGCCAGAGGGGCAGCGCCCCCGGCGCCTTGATCTCCATCAGCCGCTCTCCCGGCCGCAGCAGCGGGTCGCCCCAGACCCCCTCCCGCAGGGAGAGGGCCTCCTCCCGCCAGCGGATGTCCCGGTCAAAGGTCACCCGCAGCCCCTCGTCCCGCACCCCGCAGAGGGCGACCCGCTCGCAGGTGATGAGCATCCGCGGGGCGACCTCGCCGTAAAAGTGGCAAAACCAGTCGATTTCCCGGGTGATCTGGCTGGGATTTCCCGCCGGTTGGCCGCGGTAGAGGTAGGCCTCCGCCTCATCCAAGGTCATCTGCACCCGCCGCTTGTAGACGATGCCCCCGTATTTTTTCTTTAGCTCCACAAAGACCGGGTCGTCGCCCCTTACCTCGCCGTAGCTGCGCAGCCGCAGTTTTTCCTTGTAGCCGGGCTTCTCCAGCGAGCGGCGGATCAGCCGGTAGCTGGGGGTGTCGAAATAGACGCTGCACACCGTGCTGCGGCCGTACTGGTCGGGCTCGGTCCGCCCCTCCATCTCTTGGCGAAGGGCCCGGTACTGCCCGGGGGTGAGGAGATACTTTTTTTCATAGCGCTCAAAAACGCCCTGGTAATCCCCCATTTCGCTGCCTCCTTTTTGCATTCGGCAGGGGGTTCCCCCCGCCTTTTCTCAAAGTGTACAGGGCCAACCTAAAAACAACTTAAGGCCCTCGACCCCTTCGGCCAAAAAGGGCGCATGTTCCCCCAAATCCTCCCCGAAAAGGAAAGATGGAACAAAAAAACAGCTCCCAGCAGACGGCCGTCCGCTGAGAACTGTTTCTTTGCTTATTTCTGCCCTCCCGGGCCCTCTATCCCCGCCCGCAGGGCGACCAGAAAGCGGATCTCCCCCTCGCCCCGACGGGCGGTGATCCTGCCGCCGTGGGCCTCGGCGATGGCGCGGGCGATCGAGAGGCCGATGCCGTACCCGCCGGTGGCGCGGGCGCGGGAGGAGTCGGCCCGGTAAAAGCGGTCGAAGAGCCTGTCCAAATCGCCCTCAGGCAGGCTGTCGGCGGTATTGACCACCTCCAAAAAAGCGCCCCGCCCCCGGCGGCCGGCCCGCAGCTGGATGCGCCCCCCCTCGCCGGCGTACTTGACGGCGTTGTCCAGCAGGATGGAGACCAACTGCCGCACCCCGCCCTTGTCCCCGCAGAGGGCGACCCCCGGCTCGATTGCCAGCTCGAGGGTCTGCCCCCTCTGCCGGGCGGGGGCGAGAAAGGGCTCGGCTGCCTTCTCCACCACGTCGGAGAAGGAGAAATCGCTCAGGGAGAGGGCGATCCTCCCCTCCTCCATGCGGGAGAGGGCCAGCAGGTCCTTGACCAGCCGCTCCAAACGGGCGGTCTGGTTGCGGATGCTCTCGGTCCACTGGTTGGCCCCGCTCTCCAGCTCCAGCACGTCGGTGTTGGCCGAGATGACCGCCAGAGGGGTCTTGATTTCGTGTCCGGCGTCGGTGATGAACTGCTTTTGCTTCTCCAAACTCTCCATCACCGGGCGCACCGCCCGGCGGGAAAAAACGCTCACCAGCACCAGCACCACCAAAAAGCTGGCCGCCGCCACCCCGCAGGAGACCGCCAGATAGAAAAGCCCGGTGCGCATCTGGCTGCTGCAGTCGACAAAGACCACCATGCTCCCGCTACCGCTGGCGGTCTTCAGGTATTTGTAACTGCCCTTGTAGCCGCCCGTTCGCCCCGAGGCGAGCACCTCCTCCCCCAGGCTCCGGGCCTCCTGGGAGGAGAGGGCGGCAATGTGGCTGGTGTCCAGCTGGGAGACCTGTCCCGCCCCGTCGGCCCACACCACAAAATAGCGGGTCTCAAAGGGAGTCTCCTCGGTCATGCCGGGGCCCAACAGCCCCTCTTTCTGGGGCTTCTCCCCCCGGTAGGGCTCCTTCCCCCCCGCCGGGAACCCGCCCCCGTTTTGGGAGATCAGTTCCAGCAGCCGGTCCGCCCGCCGGTCCATCTGCACAAAGTTCACGGCGTTGATGGCCCCCACCAGCACCACCATCACCGCCAGAAGGGAGCCCATGGCGATGAGGACGAACTTGCGCTGCAGCCGCTTGATCATCCCCTCTCCTCCAGCCGGTAGCCGATGCCGCGGGCCGCCTGGATCTGCACCCGGCTCTCCAGGGCCGCCAGTTTCTTGCGCAGCCCCGAGAGGGTGACCCAGACCACGTTGACCTCGGCCTCCGCGTCAAACCCCCAGACGTGCTCCATCAACTGCTCGGTGGAGAGGTAGCGCCCGGGGTTTTGCAGCAGCATTTCAAGCATCTGAAACTCCTTGTTGGCCAACCGCTGGGCCCGCCCTCCACAGCGCGCCTCAAAGCTCTCCCTGTCCAGGGAGAGCTCGCCAAAGGTGAGGGTGTTGGGGGCGTATACCTCTCGGCGGCGGGTCATGGCGCGGATGCGGGCCAACAGCTCCCCCATGGCAAAGGGCTTGCTCAGGTAGTCGTCAGCCCCGCCGTCCAGCCCGGCAATGCGGTCCTCGATCTCGGCGCGGGCGGTGAGGAGGAGCACCGGCGTCGAGACCCCCTGCTCCCGCAGCCGGGCCAGCACCTGCAAACCGTCCATCTTCGGCATCATGATGTCCAGGACAATGCCGTCGTACTGGCCGCTCTCGCCGTAGGCCAGGGCGTCCTCCCCGTCGTAGACGGCGTCCACCTCATATCGGTTGTGGCGCAAAATGGCCACCAGGGCGGCAGAGAGCTCCCGCTCGTCCTCGGCCAGCAGCAATCGCACAGCGCCTCTCCCCTCTCCTTCCGCCGCCCCGGCCGGCGGCCCCTCTCTCCAATCGGGTGCCCCCCGGGGGGACATCTCCCCCTGCCCGCGGCGTTTTTTTCCATTATACCCCGGCATCGGGGAAAACCCAAGGCCGCGGCGGTCAAATTTCTCTTTTCACCCTACCGCCTCCGCCTAAAATCAACTTAAAGAAAATGCCCTCCCCCTTCTTCGTCGGGCCGTCCCCTTTTCTCCTGCCGTGCTCTCCCTTGCCCTCCTTTGCTCTCCCTTGCCCTCGTCCCCTGCGCCGGGTATAATGGAGAAAACAAAGGTTTGCCCACATGGCACAGAGGAGGGAGAGCCGCTTGAAACAGCAGAGCTTTTTTGATTCCCGCACCCAGTCGCAGCCCCTGGCCGCCCGCCTGCGGCCGGAGACGCTGGAGGAGTTCGCAGGGCAGCGCCACCTGTTGGGGGAGGGAAAGATCCTGCGCCAACTCATCGACCAGGATTTGATTTCTTCCATGATTTTCTGGGGGCCGCCGGGGGTGGGCAAAACCACCCTGGCCCGCATCATCGCCCGCCGCACCCAGGCGGAATTTGTGGATTTCAGCGCCGTCACCAGCGGCATCAAGGAGATCAAAGAGGTGATGGCAGCGGCCGAGCGCAGCCGGATGATGGGGGACCGAACCATCCTCTTTGTGGACGAGATCCACCGCTTCAACAAGGCCCAGCAGGACGCCTTCCTCCCCTATGTGGAGCGGGGGAGCATCACCCTCATCGGCGCCACCACCGAAAACCCCTCCTTTGAGATCAACTCGGCCCTTCTCTCCCGCTGCAAGGTCTTTGTGCTCCAACCCTTAAAGGAGGGGGAGATCGTCGAACTGCTCCACCGCGCCCTGACGGACGAGCGGGGCTTTGGCAAGTTGCAGGTGGAGATGGCCGACGAACTGGTGCAGGCGGTGGCCGCCTTTGCAAACGGCGACGCCCGCACCGCCCTGGGCACTCTGGAGATGGCCGTCCTCAACGGAGAGCGGCAGGGGGAGCGGACGGTGGTCACCCGGGAGAGCCTGGAGCAGTGCATCAGCAAGAAGTCCCTCCTCTACGACAAGGGGGGCGAGGAGCACTACAACCTGATTTCGGCCCTGCACAAGTCGATGCGCAACAGCGACCCCTCGGCGGCCATCTACTGGCTGGCGCGGATGTTGGAGGCCGGGGAGGACCCTCTCTACGTGGCCCGGCGGCTCATCCGCTTCGCCAGCGAAGACGTGGGGATGGCCGACAGCCGCGCCCTGGAGGTGGCGGTGGCCGCCTACCAGGCCAGCCACTTCATCGGCATGCCCGAGTGCTCGGTCAACCTGGCCCACGCGGTGGCCTACCTCTCGCTGGCCCCCAAGTCAAACGCCCTCTACGCCGGGTACGAGAGCGCCAAGAAGGACGCCCTGGGGATGTTGGCCGAGCCGGTGCCCCTGCAGATCCGCAACGCCCCCACCCGCCTGATGAAGGAGCTGCACTACGGCGAGGGGTACGAGTACGCCCACGACGCCGACGAGAAGGTGACCGCCATGCAGTGCCTGCCCGACTCCCTGCTGGGCAAGCGGTACTACCAGCCCACCGACCAGGGCTCGGAAAAGCGCTACCGAGAGCGGCTGGAACAGATCGAGCGGTGGAAGCGGGAACACGGCTGGAAGGGATGATCCCCCTCCTCCCTCTGCAAAATCTCTGTCATTTTTCTCCCCGATCGGTTGCCATTTCGGGCAGCTGTGGTAGGATAGGGGTGACCCCCGTGCTGGGCGGTCCACCTGGCGCCGCCCCCGGCGCCCGTCTGGAAGGAGGCGTCTCAACAATGACCCACTGGCAAATCGCCCTGGCTTGTGCCACGGGCGCCCTGGCCCTGCTGGGCGGCGTCTACACCGCCTTTGCGGCGAGGGGCCGCGGCCCCATCCTCTCAAACACCTATCGCTGGAAGGGGAAAGCGGAGCGGCGCCGGGCGGACAAACGGGCCGAATACCGCCTGGTGGCGGTGATTTTTGGCGGGCTGACCGCCTTTTTCGCCCTGGAGACCGTCCACATCCTCACCCTATCAAAAATCCCCTTCCTCCTCGCCCTCTGCGCCCTGGGCTTTGACATGGTCTACGCCGTCGCCGACGCGGTGAAGAGCGGAAAAAAATAGCTGGCCGCGGCTCTGCGCGGCGAAAAAAGGAGTGCTGTCGTTTTGAAAACCATTTTGCTTGTATTGCTCGACCGGTGGGCCGACTGGGAGGGCGCCTATCTCGCCTCCGCCCTGGGAATGCTGGCCCCCGGCAAATACGCCGTCAAAACCGTCTCTTTGACCGGGGAGCCCGTCTCCTCCATCGGCGGGGTGCGGGCGCTGCCCGACTTCTCTGTGGACGGGGCGCCGGAGGAGTACGAGGCCCTCTTTTTGATCGGCGGCCTCTCCTGGCGGGAGGAGAGCGCCCGCCGGGTGACCCCCCTGGTGAAGGACTGTCTGGCCAAAGGGCGGGTGCTGGGCGGCATCTGCGACGCCGCGGGCTTCCTGGGGACCGTTGGGGCCCTCAACCAGGTGCGCCACACTGCCAACGACCTGGGGGACTTGAAGCGCTGGGCAGGGGAGGCCTACACCGGGGAGGAGCGCTATCTCACCCGGCAGGCCGTGCGGGACCAAAACATCGTCACCGCCAACGGCACCGCCGCCCTGGAATTTGCCAAAGAGGCCCTGTTGGCCCTTGACGCCGCCCCCGAACCCCTCATTCAGGAGTGGTTCGCCTTTCACAAGCTGGGCTACTACAACGCCCCCCTGTCGACCATGTCGTGATCGACCCGGCCCGCCGAAGGCGGCGGCCGCCTTTCCCCCTGCAAAAAATGAGAGAGAGACGAGGGTATCGCAATGGGACTGTTAAAGGGTTACAGCAAAGAGGAAAAGAGCTGGATGATGTACGACTGGGCCAACTCGGCCCACAGCGTGGTGGTGGTCACCGTGCTGCCCATCTTCTACGGCACCGTGGCCGGCTTCACCCGGGACTCCTCCAGCAGCATGGCCACCTGGGGGTACTGCACCAGCATCGCCATGTTGCTGGTGGCCCTGTTGGCCCCCATCCTGGGGGCGCTGGGCGACTTCTGGGGCTGGCGCAAGCGGCTGTTCTGCATCTTTTTGGCGGTGGGGGTCCTCTCCTGTGCCGGGCTGGCCATCACCCCCCTCACCGGCTTTACCGACACCGCCGTGGCCGAGCGGGTGGGCCTCTGGATCTTGGGGCTCTATATCGTCAGCACGGTGGGCTTCGCCGGGGCCAACCTCTACTATGACAGCTTCCTCGTCGACGTCACCTCCCCCGAGCGGATGGACCAGGTCTCCCTGCTGGGATACGGGCTGGGTTACATCGGGGGGAGCACCATCCCCCTGCTCCTCTTCCTCCTCCTCAACCTGGTGGGGGTGGAGATGATCTATTGCCTGAGCTTTGCCTTTGGCTTCACCGCCCTCTGGTGGCTCTGCTTCAGCTGGCCGCTGCTCAAAAACGTCCGCCAGAAAAGCGGCGCCCCCTACCGCCCCGGGGCGGTGAGACAGGCCCTGAAGGGGCTGGGCAAAACGGTGAAGGAAATTGTTCGCCACCGGCAGATGCTGGTCTTCCTGCTGGCCTATTTCTTCTATATCGACGGGGTGAACACCATCATCCACATGTCCACCAGCTACGGCGACACCCTGGGCCTGGGCTCCACCGAGATGCTGCTGGCCCTGCTGCTGGTGCAGCTATTGGGGCTGCCCTTCGCCCTGCTCTACCAAAAGCTGGCTGGCCGCTTCGGCGCCCGGACCATGGTGGGGGTCGGCATCGGCATCTACATGTGCATCTGCGTCTTCGGCTTCTTCATCCGCTCCATCTGGCAGTTCTGGGTGCTGGCCATCCTGGTGGCCACCAGCCAGGGGGGCATCCAGGCCCTCAGCCGCAGCCTCTTCGGAAAGATGATCCCCGACCGCTCCCGCTCGGGCGAATTCTTCGGCTTCTACGACATCTTCGGCAAATTCTCGGCCATCATCGGCCCCAGCGTGGTGGCCCTGGCCTCCTCGGTGGCAGCCTCTGTCATCCGCTCCTCCCGGGGGATCGCCGCCGACGCCCCGGCCGCCGTGCTGGAAGGGGTCGCCCAGGAGGCCGCCCCCTGGGGGGTGCTCAGCATCCTGCTGATTTTCCTGGTGGGAGCGGCCCTCTACTTTGTCGTCCTCCCCCGCTGCGAGAAACGGGTGGCCGCCCCCTCCCCCCTCCCCGCCGAGGCGGGGGAGCCGGCTCCCTGACCCCACGCCTCGATGGGCGCTGGACGGCAGCTCCAAAGGGGCATCGCGTGGGCTCAGCCGCCCAGGGCGCAGCAGGGTTTTACGGCCGCGTGTACCCCACTGCCGCCGCCAGACCGGCGATCCCGGACACCCCTTCATGTCACCCACCCCCAAAAATCGCATTCTTTTCCACCCCTCCAACACCCTTTCAGAAAAGACTTCCGCCAAATCGATTTGACCCCCCGGTAAAATCAGGGGGCGCGAAGCGGCAAAAAAGAGGGCCGCGAGAGAGATCCTCTCGCGGCCCTCTTTCTCTGCGAGGTCGACTTTAGGCGGGGGGCAGGACGATCCAGTAGCGCTGGGTCACGCCGCCGTCCTCCCGCTCCCGCTCGTCCTCCAGCACCCCGCCGCAGGCGAGGATGGTCCTCGCCGAGGCGCGGTTTTCCCGGTTGCAGGTGACGAGCACCCGCGCAAGTCCCATCTCCCGGCAGCGCGCCAGCCCCTGGCGGAGCATCTCCTTGGCGTACCCCTGCCGCCGCTGGGAGGGGCGGACGCTGTACCCGATATGGCCGCCAAACTGCAGCAGGTAGTCGTTGAGCCGGTGGCGGATGTCGATCATCCCCACCAGCCGCCCGTCCTCCGGCCGCACCGCCAGCAGGGTGGTGGCGGGCACCATGCCGGGGAGAGCGGTCTCCTCCCGCCGGTTCCGGCGCACCGCGGCCAGCCAGGCGGCAAAGCTGCCCGCTTCGGCAAGGCCGGCGGTGCCATCCAGGCTGTCGCCCGCCTCCAAAAATTCGGCGCGGTAGCAGAGCACCTGGTCGCTCCACTCCTCGCTGGGAAACACAAGCTGTAACGGCATCAAAAGCCCTCCTCTTTTCACCGCCGGGCGGCGGGTGTTTGGGGCATCATACCATCTGCCCCCGGGGCTGTCAAGGCCGCGGCGCCTCCTCCCCGCCCCGGCGGGCGACGGTGCTGCGGTTTTCGGTGCCGGCCAGCTTGTCGTAGGGCAGCCGGTGCTGCCGGGTGAGCCCGGCGGCAAAGAGGGAGAAGACGAAGAAGGCCGAGACCAGTCCCAGCAGGGAAAAGAGGACCAGCACCGGCAGGTTGAGCCCCTGGGAGAGGGCGGCGCGCCGCTCAAAGAGCCGCAGGGCCACCACCGGTGCGGGGAGAAAGACCAGGTAGAGCATCCCCTGCCGGACCAGAATCTGCCAGAAGCGGGGGCGCTCTCCCCCCTCCCCGGCGAGTTTGAGCCCCACCAAGGCTTTGCCCAGGGTGCGCCCGCCGGTGAGCCAGGGCAGCGCCACAAAGTAGAGGAGCACCAGCCCCAGGTAGAGCAGGGCCGCTCCCCAGCTGCGCAGCCCCAGCAGGTCACGCAGGCCGGGCCAGCCCAAACCCCGGTGGGCCAGGGTGACAAGGCCCGCCAGCAGCCCCCAGTCGAGGCAGAAGGCCACCAACCGCCGGGGGTAGGAGACCCGCCGCCCCTTGCGGTAGGAGAGGGTGTCCAGCTGCTGCCGGGTGGGGAGCAGCCAACTGAGGGCCGGGGTGAGCCAAAAGCCCAGCATCCCCCCCAGGGTGTTGAGAAAGAGGTCGTCCACGTCAAACATCCGGTAGGGCCGGGGGTAGATGCCAAAGAGGGCCGAGTACTGGATGAGTTCAAAGCAGAGTGTGACGGAAAAGACCAGCAGCAGGGTGGAGGCCCAGCCCCGCTTGAAGTAGTAGCACAGGTAGATCCCCAGGGGAAAGAGGAGCAGCAGGTTGAAGGCGGGCTGATAAAAACAGCCCTGGCGCAGAGCGGGCAGCCAGGTGGAGGGGTCGCCGGGCACCAGGCAGCTCTCCTGCAAAAACACCTGCACAAAGTGAAAGGGGTGCAGCTGGCGGATGGGGGTGGTCATCTTCGCCACCTGGGAGATGGGCGGCAGGGGGAGGGCGGTGAGGAAAAAGGCGCACATCAGGTAGAGGATGAGGGAGTAGACGACGAGCACCCGAAAGAGGAGCAGCGCCCCGTACCGCCGGTACTGGGCCACCACATAGGGCAGGGAGAAAAGGGCGGCCAGCACCGGGAAGAGGAGGAAGGCCGCCTGGATGGGGACGAGGTAGGAGCGCACACAAAACACCGCCTTGCTGCGTGTACATTGGAAAACATCACTGCCCTATCTTTGCACACCTGTAGCGCCAAATCAAGGCGCAATTTTTAAAGTTCCAAAACCCCACCAAAACAGCAGGCAAAAATTTGCCAAAACTGTGCAGTCTGCGCCCTCTTGCCTCCCATTTTGCAACCTGCATAAAAGGGGCACAAGTCGCCGCCCAATCGGGCGGGCCGCCGTAAAAATTGCGATCTGCCGCTTGACAACCGCCCAAATCGGGATATAATAACCTCATTCACAACAGAGAAAGGTGACGACGGGAAGAGTAGCCCCGCAGTCCAACGCGACAGAGAGCCGGGAGAGGTGAGAGCCGGCGCAGAGGAAGCGGGGGGAAGAACATCCCCGAGCCGCTGACCGAACCCGGCGCTGCCGGCAGTAGGCTCAGACGCGGGCGGCGCGTTACAGCCGCAGACCATAGGCCGAGAGGGAGCGGATCTTTCCCCTTTCGGACACAGTGTGTGACGAGTGGGCCGCAAGGGCGCGGCTTATTTGGGTGGTACCGCGGAAAGTGAAGAGAGCTTTTCGTCCCAATTTGCGGGGCGGAAGGCTCTCTTTTTCCATCCTCTGCCCGGCGGCATTTGAAGCGCCAAGCGCAAAAGGAGGAGCAATCGTTGTGAAGCGAACCGATTACTGCGGCGCCCTGCGGGAGCGGGACACCGGCCGCACCGTCACCGCCACCGGCTGGGTACAGACCAAGCGGGACATGGGCGGGGTCATCTTTGTGGACCTGCGGGACAGGGAGGGCATCTTACAGGTGGTCTTTGACGCCCGCAACCTCAGCCCCGCGGGCTTTGCAGTGGCCGACCGGCTGAAGAGCGAGTCGGTCATCGCCGTGCGGGGGGACATCCGCATCCGCGGGGAGGAGACCTACAACCCCAAGCTGGAGACCGGCACCATCGAACTGGCGGCGCGGGAGATCGAACTGCTCTCCCGCGCCGAAACCCTCCCCTTCTCCCTGGAGGAGGGGGAGCGGGTGCGGGAGAGCGTGCGGATGAAGTACCGCTACTTGGACATCCGCCGCCCCCAGCTGCAGAAAAACCTCCGCTTTCGCCACCGGGTGGTGCGGGCGGTGGAGGATTTCTTGGACGGGGCGGGCTTTCTGCAGGTGGAGACCCCGATGCTCACCAGATCCACCCCTGAAGGGGCGCGGGACTACCTGGTCCCCAGCCGGGTACACCCCGGCTCCTTCTACGCCCTGCCCCAATCCCCCCAAATCTTCAAGCAGCTGCTGATGGTGGGCGGGGTGGACCGGTACTACCAAATCGCCCGCTGCTTTCGGGACGAGGACCTGCGGGCGGACCGCCAGCCCGAGTTCACCCAGGTGGATATGGAGCTCTCTTTTGTCGACCAGGAGGACATCTTACAGCACCTAGAGCGGCTCTTCAAATCCCTCTTCTCCCAGGTATTGGGGGTGCAGATGGAGGAGCCATTCCCCCGCCTGACCTGGCGCCAGGCCATGGACCGCTACGGCACCGACAAGCCCGACCTCCGCTTCGGCCTCCCCATCGTGGAGCTAAGCGACCTGGCGGCCGGCTGCGGCTTCTCGGTTTTTGACCGGGCGGTGGCGGCAGGCGGTCTGGTGCGGGGCATCAACCTGCCCGGTGGGGCCTCCCTCACCCGCTCCCAGATTGAGGAGCTGACCCGCCGCGCCCTGGGCTACGGCGCCAAGGGGATGGCCTGGATCGCCGTCCGCTCCAACGGGGAGATCAACTCCATCCTCACCAAGTACTTCACCGCCGCCCAACTAGACGCCATCCTGCAGCGGGCGGGCACCCGGCCGGGGGATCTTCTCCTCTTCTGCGCCGACTCCTTCGCCACCGTCTGCCGCACCCTGGGCGGCCTGCGGTTGGATTTGGCCCAGATGTTGGATCTACGGCAGGAGGGGGACTACCGCTTCTGCCTGGTGACCGACTTCCCCGAATTTGAGTGGTCGCAGGAGGAGGGGCGCTACCTGGCCACCCACCACCCCTTCACCATGCCCTATCCCGAGGACCTGCCCTATCTGCAGAGCGACCCCGCCCGGGTGCGGGCCCAGGCCTATGACGTGGTGCTCAACGGGGTGGAGCTGGGGAGCGGCAGCATCCGCATCCACCAGCCCGAGGTGCAGCGGCAGATGTTTGCCGCCCTGGGCTTCTCCCCCGCGGAGGTCGAGGAGCGCTTTGGCTTTTTGGTGCGGGCCTTCTCCTACGGGACCCCGCCCCACGGGGGCTTTGCCTTCGGCCTGGACCGGCTGGTGATGCTGATGCTGGGCGCCCCCTCCCTGCGGGAGGTCATCGCCTTTCCCAAAAACAAAGACGCGATCTGTCCCCTCACCGAAGCCCCCTCACCGGTGGACCAGGGACAGCTGGCCGAGCTGGGGCTGGACGCCCTCCTCCGCCCCGGCAGCCGGGGGGAGGGGGCGCGGCCCGCCCCTCAAATCGACGTAGAGGCGGTGGCCGAACTGTCGAAACTGCGCATCGCCGAGGGGGAGCGGGCCTCCCTCGCCCGGGAGATGGAGGGGATGATTGCCTTCGCCGACGCCCTCGCCCAGGTGGACACCGAGGGGGTGGCGATCACCTCCCACGTGGTGCCGCTGGAAAATGTCTTTCGGACTGGGGGGCCCCGCCCCTTCACCGGCCGGGAAAAACTGCTGCAAAACGCGCCCGAGGCACAAGACGGCTACCTCTTTGTGCCCTCGGCGGTAGAATAGGAGGAGCGCGCCGTGAAAGAGTTGACAGAATACACCGCCTGGGCCCTGGCCGAGGGGATTCGGACCGGGACCTTCACCGCCCAGGAGGTCGCCCAGGCCCACCTGGCACAGATCGCCGCAGCCGAGTCCCAGGTGGCCGCCTTTCTGACCGTCACTGCCGAGCGGGCCCTGGCCGCCGCCGGGCAGATAGACGCAAGGCGGGCCGCCGGCGACCCCCTTCCCCCCCTGGCCGGGGTGCCCATGGGGGTCAAGGACAACCTCTGCACCGAGGGGGTCGCCACCACCTGCGCCTCCAAGATGCTCGAGACCTTCGTTCCCCCCTACACCGCCACCGCTGTCGAGCGGGCCGAGGAGGCCGGGGCGGTGAGTCTGGGCAAACTGAACATGGACGAGTTCGCCATGGGCTCCTCCACCGAGAACTCCCACTTTCAAATCACCCGCAACCCGCGGGATTTGAGCCGGGTGCCGGGGGGGTCCTCCGGCGGGGCGGCGGCTGCCGTGGCCGCCGGGGAATGCGCCTTTGCCCTGGGCTCGGACACCGGCGGCTCCATCCGCCAGCCGGCGGCCTTCTGCGGGGTGGTGGGGATGAAGCCCACCTACGGCGCAGTCTCCCGCTACGGGCTGGTGGCCTTCGCCTCCTCCCTCGACCAGGTGGGGCCGCTGACGCGCACGGTGCGGGACAACGCCCTGGTGCTAAACGCCCTGGCGGGAAAGGACAGCCGCGACGCCACCAGCTTGGACCGGGACTGGGTCGACTTCACCGCCCAGCTCGACGGTGGGGTCAAGGGGATGCGCATCGCCCTGCCGCGGGAGTATTTCGGCCGGGGCCTAGCCCCCGAAATCGCCGCCGCCATCCGCGGGGCAGCCGACACCTTTGCCCGCCTGGGCGCCCAGGTGGAAGAGGTCTCCCTCCCCACCCTGGAATACGCCCTGCCGGCCTATTACGTCATCTCCTCGGCCGAGGCCTCCTCCAACCTGGCCCGCTTCGACGGGGTGAAGTACGGCTACCGCTCCCCCCACTACAGCGACCTGGACAGCCTCTACAAGAACACCCGCACCGAGGGGTTTGGGCGGGAGGTCAAGCGGCGGATCCTGCTGGGCAGCTTCGTCCTCTCCTCGGGTTACTACGACGCCTACTACAAAAAGGCCCAGCAGGTGCGCACCCTGGTGAAGGGGGACTTCGACCGGATCCTCCGGGACTTTGACTGCATCCTCTCCCCGGTGGCCCCCACCACCGCCTACAAAATCGGCGAAAAGGCCGCCGACCCGCTGCAGATGTATCTGGGAGACGTCTACACCGTGCCCGTCAACATCGCCGGGGTGCCGGCCCTCGCCCTGCCCTGTGGGGCGGACAGCCAGGGCCTGCCCATCGGGATGCAGCTCATCGGCCGCCCCTTTGGCGAGGGGGACCTCTACCGGGCCGGACAGGCCTTTGAACAGGATCGAGAGGGGGAGAAATCATGCGTGTGAACACCTATAAAGGGTATGAGATGGTCATCGGGCTGGAGGTGCACGTCGAACTCAAGACGGCCGCCAAGATCTTCTGCGACTGCCCCACGACCTTCGGCGCCCCGCCCAACACCCAGTGCTGCCCTGTCTGCATGGGGATGCCCGGCACCCTGCCGGTGCTCAACAGCCAGGTGGTGGAGTTCGCGATAAAGGCGGGGCTGGCCACCGGCTGCCACATCTCCCCCCGCTCCCGGCAGGACCGAAAAAACTACTTCTACCCCGACCTGCCCAAGGCCTATCAGATTTCCCAGTACGACCTCCCCCTCTGCGAGGGGGGCGCCCTGTCCATCGAGACCGAGGGGGGGCAGAAGACCGTCGGCATCACCCGCATCCACATCGAGGAGGACGCGGGAAAGCTGGTGCACCTGCCCGGGGGCGGCACTCTGATCGACTGCAACCGCTGCGGGGTGCCCCTCATCGAAATCGTCTCCGAGCCGGACATCCGCTCGGCCGAAGAGGCCAAGGCCTACCTGCAAAAGCTGCGGACGGTCATCCTCTACACCGGCATCTCCGACTGCAAGATGCAGGAGGGCTCCCTGCGCTGCGATGTAAACCTCTCGGTCCGCCCGGCGGGGGAAGAGGCCCTCGGCACCCGAACCGAGATGAAAAACCTCAACAGCTTTCAGTCGGTCACCCGGGCCATCGAATACGAGTTTCGCCGCCAGGTGGACGCTCTCGAGGCCGGGGAGGCCGTTGTCCAGGAGACCCGCCGCTTTGACCAGAACAGCGGCAAGACCCTCTCCATGCGGCGCAAGGAAAATGCCAACGACTACCGCTACTTCCCCGACCCCGACCTGCCGCCGATTCGAGTCGACGAGGCCTATTTGGCCCGGCTGCAGGGGGAGAGCCCCGCCCTGCCGGACGCGCGCAAGGCCGACTACGTGGCCCGGTTCGGCCTCACCCCCTACGCGGCCGAACAGCTGACCGCCCGGCAGGAGGTGGCCGATTACTTCGAGGCGGTCGCTGTCCGCTGTCGCTACCCCGCGCTGGCGGCCAACCTGATCCTGGGCGAGGTCCTCTCCCTGCTGGGGGAGGGCGGGGGCGAGATCCCCCTCTCCCCCGCCCATTTGGCCGCCCTCTGCGAGCTCTGGGGGGAGGGAAAAATCAACAGCTCCACCTGCCGCCGGGCGCTGGAAGCCCTCTGGCGGCAAGACGGCCCGCCCGAGGAGTGGATCGAAACCCAGGGGCTGTGGCAGATCACAGACGAAACCGCCCTCGCCCGGCTGGCCCAAGAGGCGGTGCGGGCGGCCCCCCGCTCGGCATCCGACTACCGCCGGGGCAAAAAGGCCGCCCTGCAGGCCCTGGTGGGACGGGTGATGAAGGCCACCCAGGGCCGCGCCGACCCCGCGCGCACCCAGGACATCCTGCGCCGCCTGCTGGACCGCTGACCCCGCAGAGACCCGCCCCAAAAAGCCGCCGCCGGAGAGCTCTCCGGCGGCGGCTTTTTCAGGGGAAAACGAGGCTCTCCCTATTTGAGGTGGGCCATGTCGGGCACATCGCACCAGCGCACCGGGTAGCCTGCCCCCCTGGCGCAAAAGACCGACCCGGGCGGGTTTTCCAGGTCGCGCTCCGGGTCGTAACCGGCGGCAGCCACCACCTCGTCGGCGTTGTGGCAGGGCCGATACCCGCCGTAGACCGCCGAAAAGTGCCCCCGCCCGTGGGTGAAGGCGGGCAGTTCGGCCGCGTAGTGGAGGAAGGTGGCGACCGGCCCGCTGCCATTCACCACCGCTGTGTCCCTGGCGATCTCAGGGGGCGAAAAGCTGCCCTGTAACCGCTGGATGTCGGCCAGCACCCGGCCCAGCTGGTCGGCGGGGAGGATGGCGATGAAGTCGTACCACGGCTCCAAAAGAACGCTTTTCGCCCCGCAGAGGCCCTGGCGGATGGCCCGGTAGACCGCCTGGCGAAAATCGCCCCCCTCGGTGTGTTTGAGGTGGGCCCTCCCTTTTAAAAGCACCACCCGCACGTCGCAGAGGGGGGCACCGGTCAGCACCCCCCGGTGCTCCTTCTCCAAAACGTGGGTCTCGATGAGGGACTGCCAGTTGTGGGCGAGCGCGTCGGTGGAGCACTCGCTGGTAAAGGCGATCCCGCTGCCCGGCGCCCCCGGCTCCAGCCGCAGCCAGACCTCGGCGTAGTGGCGCAGGGGCTCAAAGTGGCCGATCCCCACCGCCGGGGCGGCAATGGTCTCGCGGTAGCAGATCTGCGCCGGGCCAAAGGCGACCTCCAGCCCAAAGCGGCGCTCCATCAGCTCCTGCAGCACCTCCAACTGGATTTCCCCCATCACCCGCAGCTGCAGGTCCCGCAGGGTCTCGTCCCAGCGAACTTCAAGGGCCGGGTCCTCCTCCTGCAGCGCCAAAAAGGCGTCTCGCACCTGGCCCAGCCGCTGCTCCCCCCAGCGGGCCGACACCTGCAACACCGGCTGCAGCGCCGGGGCGGGCCTGTCTCTTATACACATCTAGATGTGTATAAGAGACAGGCCTTGGGGGCGTGGATCTTGTGGCCGGTGAAGGTGAAGAGGTCCACCCCCCAGGCCTTTAGGTTGACGCCGGTGGACAATCCCCCCGGCCCCGTGCCGGGCGCCCCATCAGCGCCCGGTGTTCGATCTGGTCGTTCAGAGGGGGGTAGCGCAGCAGGAATGTCGCCAGGTTGGTCATGGCGGCCACCGCCACCACGGTGACCCTTGCCGGGCGCGCCTCGATCAGGCGGGCCATCAACTCCGCCGCCCGGCAGGGGGCGGCGCAGTCCCGTCATCCCGCAGACCTCCCCCGCCAGGGCGCGGGGGGCCTGGGTGTAGCGCTCCCCCTCGTAAAAGCGGATCTCGTTGACCTTTTCGCCCCCCACCTCCCCCTTGACTTCCAGGGACCCGGAGAGGATCTTGAGAAAGGTGACCCGCCCGCCGCCGGGGTCCCGCCGCACCCCAAAGACCCGGGCGGCAAAGGGGGCCTCCCGGCACTCCTCATAATCGGTGGGGAGAAGGGCCCCCAGCCCGGCCAACAGATCCTCCAGCCCCTGCCCGGTGAGACCCGACCCGGCAAAGACCGGGAACAGTTCCCCTCGCGCCGTCAACTGGGCCGCCCGCCGCAGCCAGAGGGCGGGGTCGTATCCCCCGTCCAGATACCGCTCCAACAGCTCGTCGTCCCACTCGGCCAAGCTCTCCACCGCCGCCGCGGGCAGTTCCCCCGCAAAGCCGCCGCTCAAGTCCAGCAGCCGGGGCGAGAGGCGGACGCGCAGCTGGGCGAGAACGGCGGGGAGATCGGCCTCTTCCCGGTCGCACTTGCCCACAAAGAAAAAGGTGGGCACCCCCCGCTGCCGCAGCAGCCGCCAGATCAGTTGGGTGTGGCCCTGCACCCCCTCGGTCCCGTCCACCAAAAGGACGGCCCCGTCCAAAACCGAGAGGGCCCTCTCCATCTCGGCGGCAAAGTCGGCGTGGCCCGGGGTGTCGATGAGGGCGTACTCATCCCCCCCAAAGGAAAAGCGGGCCTGCCCGGAAAAAACGGTGATCCCCCGCGCCCGCTCAATGGCGTCGCAGTCCAGGAGGGAGGTCCCCTCCTCCACCCCACCCCGGCGGCGGGTGGCCCCCGCCAGGTGGAGAAGCCCTTCCGCGAGGGTGGTCTTTCCCGCATCCACATGCGCCAAAATGCCGATGGTCTTTTTCACGCTGCGCGCCCCCTGTCCCCGCGGCGGTTTTCCCGCCGCACAAAAGCTATTTTACCACACCCCGCCCCGCCGCAAAACCCCTTGCACCCCGCCCGGCGCGGGGGGTATACTGGCAGTGGAGGTGAGCTGCCATGACCGTTATGGAAGCCATTGAGAAGAGAAAGAGCATTCGCGCCTACCTGGACCGCCCCATCCCCCCCGCCGCGCTGGAGGCGGTGCTGCAGGCCGGCCAGCTGGCCCCCTCGGCCCGCAACCAGCAGGCCTGGAAATTTGTGGTCGCCACCGAGCCGGCCCTGCGGGAACAGCTGGCCGAGGCCTGCTGCAGCCAACCGTTTGTGGCCCAGGCCCCGGCGGTGCTGGTCCTCTGCGCCGACCAGGCCGCCCAGATGCGCTGCGGCCAGCCCGCGCGGACGGTGGACTGCTCCATCGCCCTCTCCTTTATGATGCTGGAGGCCGCCGCGCAGGGCTTGGGGACCTGCTGGCTGGGCGCTTTCGAGCAGGAGGGGGTCCGCCGGGCGCTGCAGATCCCGCCGGAGTACGACATCGTCGCCGTGAGCCCCCTGGGCTACCCCGCCGAAGAGGGGCGGCCCCGCAGCCGCAAGCCCCTGGAGGAGCTGGTGGTGCGGGAGCGCTGGGCCGACTAGGTAGAAGAGGGCCGGGGCAAAGCGGTTGCCCCGGCCCTCTTTTTTTCACAGGCCCTGCCCGCTCAGTCGAGCTTGCCCGCCTGCCAGCAGTTGTAGCACATCCCGATATAGGCGTCGTTGCCGCCGATGAGGATCTGCTCCCCCTCCTTGACCACCCTGCCGTCCTTGATGCGGGCGTTGACCTCGGCCTTGCGCCCGCAGCGGCAGACCGACTTGATCTCGGTCAGGCTGTCGGCGATCTCGAACAGGCGCTTGGAGCCCTCGAACATGTAGGTGCGAAAATCGGTTTTCAGCCCGAAACAGAGCACCGGCACAAACTCCATGGCAATGTCCTTGAGCTGTTCGACCTGGGCGGCGGTGAGGAACTGGGCCTCATCGATTACCAGCACGTCGTAGCGGTTTTGCAAAAACCAGTCGTAGAGGTCCAGGTCGTTTGAGATGACGATCCCCCGCCCCTCCAGCCCGACGCGCGAGCGGATGACGTCCGCCCCGTCCCGGTCGTCGGTGGCCGGCTTCATCAGCCCTACGGTATAGCCCTTCTCCTCGTAGTTGAACTTGGTCATCAGCGCCTGGGCCGTCTTGGAACTGCCCATGGCGCCGTATTTGAAATAGAGTTTCGGCATGCCTTCTCCCCCCGCAAAAAAGGGGCTGCCCGCAGGCTGCCCCGGCTGCCTTTCAGTATACCGTCTCCCACCCGGTTTGAAAAGACCTGTGCGCCGGAAATGGATGAAATGGACAATTTTACAAAAGGACGGTTGTACAACTCGCTCATTTTCCCCGAAACAATTGCCATCCCCCCAACATCGGTGGTATACTGCAAACGGAATAAAAACGTTTTTATAGAGAGTTCACCGAGCTCTCTGCAGCGAGAAAGGTAGGCGCATCAACATGGTCAAACACGAATTTTACGACACCTGGTCGAGCCAGAAGACCCGCCACGGCTTCGTCGCCGACGAGGTGATCTCCGCCCTACAAAAGGAGATCCGCCGGGGCAACGAGGACAACGCCATCCGCCTGGGATACGAGATGTACTGCACCAGCAAAGAGATGGAAAACCTGCTCTGGATGCGCCTGGCGGTGATTTCGGTGGAGGACATCTGCTTTGGGGAGCCCAACGCCCCCCTGATGATCGACGCCCTGGACCACCTGCGCCAAAAATTTGACTACACCCCCGGCGGCAGCCGCGCCCTCTTCCCCATCCACGCCATCCGCTACCTCTGCAAGTGCAAGAAGGAGCGCTCCAGCGACATCCTCAAAAACATCATCTTCCGCGAGTTCGACGAGGGCATCTACCCCACCATCCCCGACTATGCCATCGACATGCACACCCAGAGGGGGCGGGAGCTGGGCCTGGGCTTCGAGCAATTCCTCGACCCGGAGGGCCCCGGCAAGGTGGAGCCCCACATGGACCTCTACGACAAGGAGCTCAAGCCCATCTTGATGGAGATGCTCGCCAAAGAGGACGACGAGGCCAAAAAGGCCTTTGTCAAAAAACAGCTGGGCAAATAGCGTCTTTCGCTCCATTTTCACCCCTGTTCTCACAGCAAAAAAGCCGGGACGGCAGCCGCCGTTCCGGCCTTTTTGCGCCCTTTTAAAGGGCTTCCTCCCGCGGCCCAGACCGGTGGAGCAGGGCGCGGCAGCTGGCGTCCATCCCCAGGGCCCCCAGCGGCGCGGTCAGGAGGATGGAGAGGACGGCCACCGAGAGGACGATGTTGCCGCAGGGCAGCCCCAGGGCCAGGGGGACCGAGCCGATGGCCGCCTGCACAGTGGCCTTGGGCAGGTAGGCGATGGCGCAGAATAGCCTCTCTTTTTTGTCGAGCGGCGTGCCCAACAGGCAGAGAAAGACCCCCGCCGAGCGAAAAAGGAGCCCCAGGGCAATCAGCCCCACCGCCGCCGGCCCGGCCCCCAGGGTGTAGCGGATGTCCACCGCCGCCCCCACCAGCACGAAGAGGATGACCTCTGCCGCCAGCCAGAGCTTGCCGAATTTTTCGGCGAGGCGGCGCCCCACCAGCGGGTCGCTCTCCCGCTGCAGCACACAGGCCATGGCCATCACCGCCAATAGCCCCGAGAGGGGGATCGCTCCCGCCAGCCATCCCTCCGCCGCCACCAGCAAAAAGGAGACCCCCAGCACCACGACCACCTTGAGACTGCCCCGCACCAGCCGCCCGCGGGCAAAGGCAGCTTCAAAAAACCGGGCCAGCCCCCAGCCGACGGCGGCCCCCAGGGCGATGCCGGTGAAGATGGAGAGGGGGATGCCGGCGAAGTCCCAGGCCGAGGCGGAGCCGCCCTGGGCCATCCCCACAAAGGTGGTGAAGAGGACGATGACAAAGACGTCGTCCAGGGATGCCCCGGCGAGGATGAGTTGGGGGATGCGCTTGTCGGTGCCCAGCCCCTCCTCCATCAGCTGCACCATCTTGGGGACCACCACCGCCGGGGAGACCGCGCCCAGCACCGCCCCCAGCAGGGCCGCTTCCAGCCGGGTGACGCCCAGCAGCCGGGGGGCAAAAAGGGTGACAGCGCCGATTTCAAAGAGGGCGGGGAGAAAGGAGAGGAGGAGGGCCGGCCGCCCCACCGCCTGCAAATCCTTTAGATCCAGGGAGAGGCCGGCCTTGATGAGGATGACGATCAGCGCCATCTGCCGCAGGTCGGCAGAGACGGAGAGGATCGAGCCGTCGAGGAGGGCCAGGGCATAGGGCCCCAGCAGGATGCCGGTGACCAACATCCCGATGATGCGGGGCAGGTGTAGCCGCTGGCAGACGGCAGCCAGCGCCAGACCGGCCAAAAAGATAAATGCGAGGGAGGTGAGCATAAAAAAGTCTCCTTTTTGCGCAGAAAAAAGCCGATGGCCCTCTGCGACTATAAAATCACAGAAGTCATCAGCTTGCAAAAGCGGTTTCGGTTGCCCGGGGGAGCACTTCATTCCCCAATCTTCTCTTTGTACACAAGCATACCAGACCCGCCGGCGGCTGTCAATCGCCGGCGGGCGGCTTTTTGCCGGAAACCTCCCAACCGGCCCCCGCCAGCACCGCCAGCACATCGCGCAGCCGCTCTCCCTTGACCAGGATGTAGTCGGTGCGGTAGGTGGAGAGGGCGAAGAGGGCGATCCCCGCCCCCGCCAACAGGGAGGAGATCTGGGCGAGGATCCCCACCAGGGAGAAATCCAGTTCCCCTGCGATCCGAAAGGCCCGCCAGCCGTCCTCCCGGGCCAGGGCGTCTTTTGGCGCACACCCGGTGGGGCAGACCAATGAGCACTCCTCGTCGGTCTTCTCGGCAAAGCAGAGGGGCTGCCCCCAATCCACCGCCGAGAGATCCCGCACCTGGCAGACCGAAAGGTCGCCGTCCAACACCTCGATCGTCATCTTTCCCACCCCTTCTTTTTTGGGCGGTCAAATCCGCCTCTCGTCCCTGTCATCATACCATCTCCCCGCGCCGATTGCCAGTAAAACCGACGGCCTCGTTAGCCTGCGCTAAAGAATTCCCACCCCAATCTGCTACAATGACAGCGTCCCCTCCCCCCAGGGGAGGCGGGCGATTTTGTGTGCTGGGAGGCAATGCACTATGGCGGATTACGACGTTGCAATTGTCGGCTGCGGTCCTGCCGGAATGACGGCGGCCATCTACGCGGCCCGGGCCAACATGAAGGTGCTGCTGCTGGACAAACTGGCCCCCGGCGGCCAGATCGTCAACACCTTTGAAATCGGCAACTACCCGGGAATGGAGAAAGTCGGCGGGGCCGACCTGGCCATCTCGATGTTTGAGCACACCCAAAAGCTGGGGGTGGCCTTCGACTATGCCACGGTGGAGGAGATCCTCGACGAGGGGGAGGAGAAGACCCTCTCCTGCAAAGAGGGGCAGCGCATCTCCTGCAAGGCGATCATCCTGGCCACCGGCACCCGGCCGCGGATGCTGGGGGTCCCCCACGAACTCGACTTTGCCGGCAGCGGCATCAGCTGGTGCGCCGTCTGCGACGGGGCCAACTACCGGGACCGGGACGTGCTGGTGCTGGGCGGCGGCAACTCGGCGGTGGAGGAGTCGCTCTACCTGGCCGAACTGGCCCGCCACCTGACGGTGGTGACCCTCTTTGATTTGACGGCCGACCCCTCGGCCTGCGACAAGCTGCGGGCCCTGCCCAACGTGGATGTCCACGAGTTTTACGACATCAAGGAGTTTCTGCCCGGCGAGCACTTCACCGGCCTGCGGGCGGTCTCCACCAAAACGGGGGAGGAGTTGGTGGTGCACGCCGACGGCGCCTTCGAGTACATCGGGCTGCAGCCCACCACCGAGTCCTTCGGCTCCCTGGGGATCTTGAATGACCACGGCTACATCCTAGCCGACCGGGAGATGAAGACCGCCCGCCCGGGCATCTTCGCCGCCGGGGACGCCATCGAAAAGGGCTTGCGGCAGATCGTCACCGCCGAGAGCGACGGGGCCATCGCCGCCGAGAGCGCGGCCCGCTATGTGCGCGCCCTCACCCGCTAACAGCTTTTCAGGGGGGGCATGGCCCCTCTGTTTGCAGGTATCGAACAGGGGGCCCCACGCCCCGACTACAAAAGGAGGAACTTTTATGGCAGTCACTGTGAAAGAGATGGACGGCGCCGAACTGGAGCGCCTGATCGAAACCGGCGCCAAGGTGCTGGCGGACTTTTATTCCAAGACCTGCGGGCCCTGCAAGATGTTGGGCTTTGTCCTGGGCGATGTCGCCAAGGAGGTCGACGGGGTGGAGATCGTAAAGGTCTGCTTTGAGGAAAACCCCGAGGCCGTCAAGGCCCACGGGGTCGAGGGCTACCCCACCATGATCCTCTTTGAGGGCGGGGCGGAGAAAGCCCGCCTCAAGGGGCTGCAGCAAAAGCCCCTCATCGTCTCCACCATCGCCGGATAGCAAAACGCGCCCCAACGGCCGACCGCTCATTTTTCTTCCGCGGCTATGCTATAATGAAGAGAGATGAGAACGCCCGCAAAGGAGAGAGAGCCATGATGATGCTGGAAGACCTGATCGCCCAAAACCCCGCCCTTTTCAAAAAGGAGTACAACCACTTCTACCGGCGGGGGAGTTACCTCCTCCACCAGGGAGAGCCGCTGCAGTCCCTCTTTTTTATCCTCAAGGGCTCGGGGATCGTGGGCTGCGTGGACGAGGACGGCGGGGAACGGGTGCTCCACTACTTTCACCGGGGGGACTGCGCCGGCAAGGCCGCCCTCTACCGGGAGCGGGGCAACTCCCCCATCTTCGAGGGGGCCAGCATCGTCGCCATGACCGACTGCCTGTGCTACAAGGTGCCCCTGGAGGAGTGCGTAAATTACGCCCAGCAGCACGCCGGGGTCTTTCGCTACCTGATGGAGGTGCTGGGCCGGGAGGTCGGCCGGCTGGAGGAGAACCTGATGCTGATGCGGGAGAACAAGACCGCCGCCGTCCTCTGCCGCTTCTTTCAGGACAACGCCTACGACCAAAAGGGGGTGTTGGCCCTGGACCGGTGGTTCAACTACGAGGAGCTCTCCCGCATCCTGGGCATCCACAGCGTCACCATCTCGCGGATGGTGCGGCGGCTGATGGAGGAAGGGGTGGTCGCCCGGGAACCCCACCGCTTTTTGATTTTGCAGCCCGCCGTGCTGGAGAGTTACGCCGCGGGAAAACAGCCCCTTCACTACCTGTAACCCCAAAGAAACACCCACAATCCGCCCGCTGGGCGGTTTCAGGAGGCAGATCACAATGGAAAAGACCATTTCCTACACCCGGCAGGAACACATCATCACCCGCCAGGCCCGGGCCGAGGAGGCCCTTCTCTCCCAGCTGGACGCCGGGGACTACACCCCCGAGCACCCGCTGGTCCAGCTCAACCCCTACTTCTTCGCGCCCCTGTGCGCCCTGGTCCTCTTTCACACCGTGACCCCCTGCGAGGTGACGGTGCGGGTCCTGGGCAAGGAGCCCGCCGGGGACATGGTGCACCGCTTCCCCCGCGAGACCCGCCACGTGCTGCCGGTCTACGGCCTCTACCCCGGCTGGGACAACCAGGTGGAGATCACCCTGGAAAACGGGGAGAAGAGCCGTCTCTCCATCCCCACCGACCCGCTGCCCGACGAGGTGCCGCAGGCCACCTCCATCGACACCACCGCCGCCTACATGGGGGACAACGTGATGGTCCTCACCGCCGCCATGGCCGCCACCCCGGTGGCCTTTGACTACCGGGGGGACATCCGCTGGTACTCCACCGAAAAGCTCAACTTCGACCTCAAGCGGCGCCCCAACGGTCACCTGCTGGTGGGGACCGAGCGCTTTGTGGGGATGCCCTACTACACCACCGGCGTCTACGAGATGGCCTTCTCCGGCAAGATCTTCAAGGAGTACCGGGTGCCCGGCGGCTACCACCACGACCACTTCCCCATGGAGGACGGCAACCTGCTGATTTTGACCCAGCAGCCCGAGGCCGCCACCGTGGAGGACTGCTGTGTGCTGGTGGACAAGGACACCGGGGCGATCCTCAAGAGCTGGGACTACAAAAAGGTCCTGCCCCAGGACAAGGGCGGTTCCGGCAGCCAGGACGAGCACGACTGGTTCCACAACAACGCCGTCTGGTACGACAAAAAGACCAACTCCCTGACCTTCTCCGGCCGCCACCAGGACGCCATCATCAACCTGGACTACGACACCGGCGACCTCAACTGGATCATCGGCGACCCCCAGGGCTGGCCGGAGGAGATGCAGCGCTACTTCTTCACCCCGGTGGGGGAGGACTTTGAGTGGCAGTACGAGCAGCACGCCTGTATGGTGTTGCCCGACGGGGACATCATGTGTCTGGACAACGGCCACTACCGCTCCAAAGACCCGGCGCACTACTTAAAGGCGGCGGACAGCTACACCCGCGGGGTGCGCTACCGCATCGACACCGAGAAGATGACCATCCGCCAGGTCTGGCAGTACGGCAAGGAGCGGGGGGCGGAGTTCTTCTCCTGCTACATCTCCAATGTGGAGTACTATAAAGACGGCCACTATCTGGTGCACTCCGGCGGCATCGGCACCCTGGACGGGGCCCCCTGCGAGGGGATCCCCGCCCAGATGAAACAGGGTCCCGACGGGGACCGGGTGCAGCTTGGCTCCATCACCTGCGAGCTGGTGGACGACCGGCTGGTCTACGAGCTGCACGTCCCGGCCAACTGCTACCGGGCGGAGAAACTGCCCCTCTACTACGCCGGCGAACAGGCGGAGTTGGGGGCGGGCAAGGTGCTGGGCAGCCTGGGGGTCACCGGCGAGTTCGACACCGCCATCCCCGCCGAGGAGACCGGCGAACTGGTGCCCGAACACTACGGCGCCCGCCTGGTGGAGGAGGACGACCGCTTCACCTTCAGCGCCACCTACGAAAAGGGGGAGCTGGTGCAGCTGCTCCTCTGCGGGGAGGACGGCAGCACCCACCGCTATTTCATCAACACCGCCAAACAGTCCTTTAAGGCCATGTGCGTGGGGACCTTCCAGAAGGCAGACCCCCGGGACGTGGACAAGGTCATCAGCAAAGAGGGCCTTTCGGGGCGCTATCAGGTCAAGCTCGTCTGCGACGACAAGCTCTACGAGACCGGCGTCACCATCACCGCCTGACCAGGACTTTCGCAAACAGGGTGGGGCAGCAACGCGCTGCCCTGCCCTGTTTTTTTGCACACCGGCGGCAGAGGGCGGCGGGACAACCGCCCGCGCCTTGTCATTTATTGTGATTTCCTGTTTTTCAAAAGAGCGGGGGATATGGTATAATGGATTCCATTCTACCGGCCGGCGGCAGGGCCGTCCCTTCCCGTTCAAAGGACCGCCCGCGCCCCTCTCGCGCCGCCGCGAACAGGTGCCGTTTCCACAAACCCGCGGGGCCCCACCCAAGACGAGGGGCCCCGCCAAAAACAGATGGGGGGATCTTCTGCATGTACCGACTGCTCGCCGTCGACGACGACCCGGCTGTCTGCCGGGCCCTCTTCGACTACTTTTCCAGCCGCGGCTTCTTCGTGGCCACCGCCCTCAGCGCCGGGGAGGCGCTGCGGCTGTCCCAAACGCCCCCTCCCTTTGACTGCGCCGTGGTCGACGTGCTGCTGCCCGACCAGAGCGGGCTCAAACTCTGCCAGGCCATCAAGGAGACCGGGGCCGCCGTCGTCTTTCTCTCGGCGCTGGGGAGCGAGGATGACCGGGTGCAGGGCTTCCTCTCCGGCGGGGACGACTATCTCTGCAAGCCATACAGCCTGGCCGAACTGGAACAGAGGGTGCTGGCCCGCATCCGCGCCCGGCAGGGCACCAGGGCCCAGCAGGTCCTGCGCTTCGGCCCCGTCTGCATCCGCCTCGACCGGCGCCAGGTGGAGGTGGAGGGCCGGCCGCTGGAGCTGACCTGCAGCGAATTCGACATCCTGGTCTTTCTCGCCCAGCACCGGGACGCCCCCTACACCCAGGACGCCATCTACCGGGCCATCTGGAACCAGCCGGGGCTGGATGGCACCCACACCGTGCAGGTGCATGTGGCCCAGCTGCGCAAAAAGCTGGCCGCAGCGCTGCCCGAGCACTCCCTGATCCAGACCGTCTGGGGGAAGGGCTACCGGTTTTCCCCGCCGCCCACAGCGTAAAAAAGAGGGGGGATCGGCCCGCAAGGCCGGTCCCCCCTCTCCCACCCTATTTGCGCCGGGCCCGCCGCAACAGCAGGATGGCCGCTGTCGCCGCCCCACAGGCAGCGGCGGCTCCCGCCACCGGCCAGAGCCAACTGCCGGCAGGGCGCTCCTCCCCTGCGGGGGAGAAGACGGGCGCGGCCGCATCCTCTCCCTCCGGGGGGACCGTCTCGCCGCCGGGCTCCCCTCTCTCCTCGCCTACACTGGGTTCAGCGGGTTGTGGGGGCACCTGCTCCTCCGGGCGGGCCGAGCCGGAGACAGTGGGACTGCTGGGGGCTGTCTCCTCCTTGGGGTCGGGGCTGGGCAGAGGGGTCTCGGGGTCCTGCCGGCCCCCGCCGCCCCGGTTCCCGTCAATGTCCTCGTGCTCTTCCTCCGGCTCCTCGCTGGGCGGAAGGGGCTCTCCGTCGGGAGGCAGGGGCTCCTCGTCGGGAAAGAGGGCCTCCCTGTCCCAGGTAAAGCGGCAGGTGTTGCTGACCCCCGCCCGGGGAGAGCGGGTGATTCGCACCCGAAACTGCCACTCCCCCTCCTCCAGGTCGCAGAGGTCGATGGCCAGCCTTTCCCCGCCCTCTGCCGGGTAGGCGACGGCCCGCTCCTCCGACCAGGTGAAACCCCCGTCCCGGGAGGATTGCAGGTAGATGCCCCCAAAGGTGAGGGGGTTTGTCAGCAAGAGGGCGGGGGGATCTTTCTCCCTCTCCGGCAGGCGGACGCAGAGGTCGCCGACGGGGGCCGCGCCGGTCACCTCCACCTCGGCGGTAACGGCGACGGTGCCCCCCGGCAGCAGGCCGTCCATCCCCGGCAGTTCCACCACGCCGGGAAGGGAAAAGCTGCCGCCTGTCGCCTGCCCGTTCCAGTAGGCGTTTTCATCCCAGTGCACCGGGAAGTAGGGGGACTGATAGTTGTCCTCCTCCTCACAGAAAAGGTCGACCGGGACCGCGGTGGGCAGCCCGCTCTCGGCCAAACTGGCCCCGGGGAGGACCGATACCGGGCGGCATTCCGGCGGCCCCAACAGCTGCCAGGTCCGGCGGACGACCGGCTGGCCGGAGAGGGCCGGGTCGGGCTGGGCACTGCTGCCGCTGAGGGTGATCTCCCCCTGGCAGACGACCGACTGGGCCCCCTCCCCCTGGGCGGCAAAGGTGCAAAACTGGGCGCAGACCGGGAAGGCGGACCGCAGGGCGGCGCTGTCTCTGCCCTGAACGGAGAGCTCCGCCTGAAAGAGGTCCAGCTGTCCCTCGGCCCCCTCCCCCGCCCAGAGAAGGGCGGTGGCGCCCTCGCCCCGGGACGAGAGGCGGGTGGGCTCGCTGCCGGAGCCGATGAACACCCAGGCGGGGGCCCCCTGCCAGATGGCCACCCCGCTCTCGGCGGCAACCTCAACGCCGTACAGGCTGAAGACGCCGTCCTCCACCCGGATCATCCCGTCGGGCCGGCCCTCCCCCACAATGCGCAGCCTGCCGCCGCTCTGGCGCAGGTAGGCCGACTGGACGGGGTCGTCCATCAAGATCTGGTGGGGGCCGCAGTCGATGGTGATCTCCCCCACCAAATCGGCGGTGTCCAGGTACCACTCCCCCTCCTCCAAGAGCAAGTCCCCCCGCAGGGCAAAGGTGCCGCCGCCCACCCGGTGCTCCTCGTACCACGCCTGAAACCGCTCGTACTCCCCCTCGGCCGGCGCGGTGGCGGACGCCGTCAGCCCTCCCGCCGGGAGGAGGAGCATCAAAGCCGCCATCAGGCCGGCCAATCCCCTCTTTTTCATCTTTTCTATCTCTCCCTCTTCTCAAATACTCCGAAAGGCGGTGACATCGTGTCCCCTTCTCGCCGCGGCGCCCTCGCAAGCGCCGCCCTTCTACTGGCCCTGGCACTGGTGGGTGGGCTGTTCGCCCTGGCCTACCGCTTTGATAACAAGTATACCGCCCCCCTGGCCACCGGCAGGGTACAGGGGGCACAGCCGCTGGACGCCGCCGCTCTGCAGGCGGGGGAGCTGGCGGTCCTGACCGGTGGCTGGGAGCTCTACGACGGACTCTACACCCCGCAGGAGCTGGCCGACGGCCGGGGAGGGGCCCCGGAGCAGACCTATATCGGCCAGTACCCCGACTTCTCCCGCCGGCAGGCGGGGCGCAGCCCGTATGGGGCCGCTACCTACCGGCTGGTCCTCACCGGCGCCCAGTCGCTGCCCGCCCTCTCCCTGCAGGTGCAGGAGGTCTTTTCGGCCAGCTGCATCTGGGTGGATGGGGTGCTGCTCTGGCAGCAGGGCCAGCCCGAGGCAGAGGGCTACCGCCCCGGGGTGCAAAACGCCCTGCTCACCTTTTCGCCGGGGGCGCGCACCGAAATCGTGGTGGAGGCGGCCAACTACAGCCACTATTACAGCGGCCTCTACTACCCGCCCCTGCTGGGAACGCCGGAGGCCCTCTCCTCGGCCCTGGCCGGGCAGCTGCTCTTTTACGGGGCGATCTCCCTGGGCGCCGTGACCCTGGCCCTCTTCTCCCTGGCCGTCTGGGCGGTGGACCGGCGGGAGCGCCACTATCTCTCCTTCGGCGGGTTCTGCCTCCTCTTCGGCCTGCACGCGGCCTACCCCCTCTTCCACTGGCTGGGCGGGTTGGGCGGGCGCTGGCCCTATGTGCTGGAAGACGCGGCCTTCTTTGGGGCGGCCTTCTGCCTGTGCTCCCTGGTCTCCCGGCTGTCCCACCTGGAAACGAGCCGGGCCCAGCGGTGGCTGGCCGAGCCCCTCACCCTCTTTTTCGCCCTCTTCTCGGCTGTCTGCAACGCCTTTGTGCTGCCGCGGGCACCGGGCTTTCTCCCCCTCTACGGCGCACTGATCGACCTCTGCCGCCTCGGGGTCGGAAGTTACCTCATTATAACATCCTTCCGGGGGGTCCGCAAACAGCGCCCCTCGGGCTGGCTGGTCTACCTCGGCTGCTGCTGTTACGGGGTCGCACTCTGGCTGAGCGTGGTGCAGGCCAACCGCTTCGAGCCCATCCGCGGCGGCTGGCCGGTGGAGTACGGCGGCCTGGGGCTGGTGGTGCTGCTGGCGGCGGCCATGGTGCGGGAAAACGTTCGGATCGCCCGTCAAAACCGCGCCCTCACCGCCCACCTAGAGGAGACGGTGGCCCAGCGCACCCGCCAGCTCACCGAGCTGCAAAACCAGCGGCGGCGCTTTCTGGCCGACCTGGCCCACGACATCAAGGGCCCTGCGGCAGCCATTGCCACCTATGCCTCCCTCATCCGCCAGGGCGAGGGGAGCGACGACCGGGAGCTGGGCGAGTACCTGGACATTATCGGCCAGAAGAGCGGCGAGGTGGCCCAGCGGCTGGGGTATCTGCAGCGCTACACCGCCCAGGAACTGACCTCCGGCGGGCGGCAGCGGGTGGAGTTGGCCCCCTTCTTGCGGCGGCTCCACCGATCCCTGCTGCCGGACACCGACGCCTCGGCCATCCATTTCACCCTCGCCCCGCCGCCGGAAGGGGTCTCTGTGCTGGCCTTTCCCGACCGGCTGACCCGGGCGCTGGAAAACCTGGTCTACAATGCCATCGACTTCACCCCAGCGGAGGGAGAAATCACCCTTCGCGCCGGGGTGCGGGGGAAAAGCGCCTGGATCGCGGTAAGCGACAGCGGCCAGGGGGTGGAGGGGGACGACCTGCCCCGCCTCTTCGAGCGGCACTTCTCCACCCGGCAGGATAAAGACAGCCGGGGACTGGGCCTCTTCATCGCCCGGGAGGCGCTGCTTGAAATGGGGGGCGACCTCACCGCCTCCTCCCGCCCGGGGGAGGGAGCCACCTTCACCCTGACCCTCCCCCTCTGGCAGCCGCCGGAATAGGGTTCCCTTCGGTCCCAGTCGAACGCTTCCACTCCAATGCCTGACATCCCCTTTGCAGCAGCCCCCTTTCAGCCGGCGCGCAACGGGAAGGGGCACACCGGGACACGGACACGCCGAGACAGGAGAGCATCGAGGCAAGGGTACATCGAGGCGGAAGCAAACTGAGGCAGAGGTGCGTCGGGGGCGGCACGCCGAGGCAAAGGCACCACCAGAATGGGCGCTTTCCAGGACAGACGCGCACCGGGACGGAGACGCGTCGAGATAGGGATACGCCAAAACAGATGCGCACTGGAATGGGGACGCGCCGAGATAGGGGCATGCCAGAGCAGGAGCGCACCCAAGCAGAAGCACGCCAAGGCAGGGGCGTGCCGGTGATAGGCTTGCACCGGGGCAGAAGGCGCGTCAGGAGTAAAGTCCATGCTGAAGCAGGCGCGTGTCGGGACAGGTATACACTGGGATGAGGACACCTCGAGACAGGAATACGCCGGAACAGATGCATACTGGAATGGGGGCGCATCGAGATAGAGGCATGCCAGGGCAGAGGAGTGCACCCAAGCAGAAGCACGCCAAAACAGGGGCATGCCGGTGACAGGCTTGCACCGGGGCAGGAGGTGCTTTGGAGCAGAATCCATACTGAAGCAGGCGCGCATCGGGGCAGCTACACACTGGGGTGAGGACACCTCGAGACAGGAATACGCCGGAACAGATGCACACTGGAATGGGGGACGCATCGAGGTAGGGGCATACCAGGACAGAAATGCACTGGAGCAGAAGCACGCCAAGACAGGGGCATGCCGGTGACAGGCTTGCACCAGCAGGGGGCGCGGCAGAGTAGGGCCCATGCCGAAGCAGGCGCACACCGGAACAAATGCACACTGGAACGAGGGCACGTTGAGATGGAGATACGCCGAAACAGATGCCCCGGGACAAAGCGCACCGTGGTAGGAGCCCATCGAGACAGCGGCACGTCGGAACATGGGTACGTCAGGACAGGAGTCCATTGAGACAAGGGTGCACCCGAACAGAGGCGAGGAAGCGCCCTGCCCGGGTATCGCCCCCCTCCCGCACGGCGCAAAATTTCTCCTCGCCCCCTCTCTGCCCCCTGTGCAAAAGGGACGACAAAAAGACGCCGCTGCCCGGCAAACCGGGCAACGGCGTCTTTCTGTTTGGGGTGCTGTTTTCAACCTGGGATGCTGTCCTGTAATAGGGCATTCCTCTGCACTGGAAGTCCCCTTCAGGCCGAAATAGAAGGAACGCAGAAGGGCCGTCGGCACTTCTCCCTCCCACCATAGCAATACACGGGCACAGCGACTATACCCCCAGCCAGCGCGGAATGTGTTTCGCCCTGCCGGTATTGACGATAGGGCTGGGAGCGCATAGGGCAAACTGTTTGGAAAGGCGGACAAGCCCGCCGCAGCCCCCTGCCCAACGCGTCCGTCCACTGCCGGGTCCAAAGTCCCTTTTACAGCGGATTCAAGGCCTTTCCCAGAGCGTGGGGGGGACCCTCTCGCCGTCGCCCGCGGCGCGAGCCTCGTCCAGCAAGTTCTGGTAAAAGGCGGCGGCAGCGTCGCGGCGCTGGGCGGCCATGACCCGCCCGCGCGAGGTGTAGAGCCTGTCGCCGAGCCCCTCGAGCTTGCGGCGGTACTCGCGGAAAAAGGAGGGGGTCTTCTCCCCCTGCCCGTCGGAGATGCGGCCGTCCGGCCGCAGGGTGTAGAGGGGTTGCCCCATCTGCCCCTGGTAGAGCAGGGTGCGGGCCACCCCCATGGCTCCAGAGCTGTCGATTTTGTCGGCGTCGAAGAGGATCTTGGCCTCTAGGCTCTCGGGCGGGGCGCTGCTGCGAAAGCGGTGGGTGCGAATGCAGTCCCCCACCCGCCCGGCAAAGGCGGGTGAGAAGCCGTTTTCCCGCAAAAAACAGGCGGCCTGCATCGCACCGGCGTCGGCGTGATCGACCCGGCTGTCGGCAAACTGCGCCGGCCGACCGATGTCGTGCAACAGGCAGGCGGCCGCCAACACCTCCCGATCGCAACCCGGCTCGGTGGCGGCGATTTCCAGGGCCAGGTGCAGCACCCGGTAGATATGCTCCCTGTCGTGAGCGCTGTCCTCTGTGCAGGCGAGCATCTTCCCCTCTATCAGGTCGTACTGCGCGCGCGTCAAATGACTTCCCCCCTCACAGTCCCCGCAGATGGCGGTAGATGGCCTCCTCGTCCCCCAGGTCGTCGTAGTCGCCGGTGAGGGCGCCCGGGTGGTGGTAGCGCATCCCCGCCCGCTCATCCGCCTCGAGGCGCTTCAGAAGGGCCGCCTCTCCCCGGTCCTTGAGGAAGCGGAGAAAGGCCCTGTTGCGGGGCCTCTGCAACATCAACTCCCCGCAGGGAAACTGCTCGCACTGCCAGCAGCCGGCCAACCCCCTGTCCAGACAGCACCGGCGAAGGGTGCAGTCCGTCTCCTGTGGGCAGCCCTCTCCCCGGCAGCCGCGGCAGTCCCCTACCTCGCAGAGGCAGCAGGCCAGCCCGCAGCAGGCAAACGACTTTTCTCTCTCCATCTCTCTTCCCCTCTCTCATTCAAAAAGGGGTGCAGCCGCCAAGCCACACCCCCATCTCCCCCCTCCCGAGAAGGGGGAGCGCTTTCTCTTTGCCCGCTTTTATGCAGCGCTGCCCCTGCTGCGAGGGGCCAGTTGGGGCCGAAACGCCCTCCCTGCCGGCTGGGCGGCGGGCTGGGGGCGACGGGCAGGACGGCGGCGAGCCGGGCGCAGCAGGCTGCTCCAGCAGAGGACGGCGACCGAGGCCAGGCAGGTGATGAAGGCCTGTCCCACCGAGAAGAACCCGGCGTCAAGGGCGCCGGCGGCAAAGAAGAGGGCGGCGATAGCCAGCCCGGTGAAGATGGATCTATATGTTTTCATACGTCTCTCTCCTTCTTGTAAGCAAAGGGCATGTACAAGTTTCTTGTGTGACCCCAGTGTACCGCAAGAAACTTGTGTTGTCAATAGAAAAATCAAATTTCTTGTACTTTTTCCTTGACCGCGGCTGGGCCGCATGTTAGAATATGAACAAAAGGAGGGCTTAACAGTGGGCATTGGCAAACAGATACGGGCCGGGCGGGAGCGCCTCGGCCTCACCCAGGGCGAACTGGCCGAACAGCTTGGCATCACCAAATCCGCCGTGGGGAACTACGAAAACGAAGTCAGCCACCCCAAGGAACCTGTACTCTACAAGCTGTTTCAGGTCCTGGGGTGCGACGCCAACTACCTCTTTGCCGGGCACTACCCCGCCGGTCCCGCAGGGGTGCAGGCAGCCCTCACCGCAGAGGAGGAAGCCCTGCTCAGCGGCTACCGCCGGCTGGACGACTACAGCCGCGAACTGGTGGAGACCATCCTGCAAAAGGAGGTGGAGCGCTGCCGTCGGGCCAAAACCGCCGCCCGCCGGGCCAGCACCAAGATCATCCCCTTCTACGCCCTGCCGGTCTCGGCCGGCACCGGCGTCTATCTGGACTCCAGCGACACCGAGGACCTGGAGGTCCCCCTGACCCCCGCCTCGGCCCGGGCCGACTTCGCCCTGCGGGTCTGCGGCGACAGCATGATGCCCGACTACCTGGACGGCGACATCCTGCTGGTACGCCAGCAGGAGGCGGTGCCGGTGGGGGAGCTGGGGGTCTTCACCCTGGACGGCGAGGGCTACTTCAAGCGCTTTGGGGGCGACCGGCTGATCTCCCTCAACCCCGCCTACCCGGACATCTCCCTGGCCCGGTTCGAGCAGGTCTCCTGCAGCGGCCAGGTGGTGGGGAAACTCTGATTCTCCCCCTTCTGCAAAAAGAAAGAGCGCCTGTCCTTTCTCCCTCTCTGGGAAAAGGACAGACGCTTTTTTTGCGCTCTCTAACGCCCATCTCGCCGCACATAGGGCACCAACTTCTGCAGCCGGGGCCAGGCGTACTCCAAAAACCGGCGGGTGGCGGCGCACCAGCGGTACTCCCCCAAGCCGCCCGCGGTCTCCCGCTCCCGGCGGCAGCCACCCCCACAGAGGGGCCGCCAGCGACAGCCGCCGCAGCGGGGCGGCAGGGGCAGCGGGGCGGTGAACTCGCCCGAGCGGGGCGACTGCAGCAGGTCGGAGAGGTCGTCTTCTCCGATCTCCCCCAACTTCCACTGGGGGAGGACATAGAAGTCGCAGGGATAGACCGACCCGTCGGACTCCACCACCAGCTGGTTGGCGCAGCGCCCGCAGAGGCCGCACTCCTCCGGCGGGCGGCCGGCGGCCAGCCCCAACAGGTTTTCAAAGTAGCGCACATTGACGTACCGCCCCCGCCGCAGGTCGCTGTGCCAGCGGTCGAAGATGCGGCAGAGAAAGTCGCCGTACTGCTTTTGGGTCAGGGCCTGGGGTCCGGTGGCCGGCTGTCCCAAGGGGGCCATACAGGGGATGAACTGCAGGTAGTCAAACCCCTGTTCCCGGTAAAAGTCCCAGACCCTGTCGGCCTGTCGTGCCACCGCCGGGGTCACCACCGTCAGGATATTCACCTCGGCCCCCGCCTCGCGCAGCAGCTTGTGGGCGGCCAGTACCCGGCGAAAGGTGCCCTCCCCCCGGCTGTCCCGGCGAAAGGCGTCGTGGCTGGCGCGGGTGCCGTCGAGGGAGAGGCCCACCAAAAACCGCTCCCGGGCCAAAAAGGCGGCCCACTCGGCGTCGATGGAGCAGCCGTTGGTCTGAATGGCGTTCTCCACCCGCAGTCCCTCCCGCGAAAACGCCCTCTGCAGGGCCACCGCCCGGCGGAAGAAGTCCAGCCCGGCCAGGGTGGGCTCCCCCCCCTGAAAGGCAAAGCGACAGGCCCCCTCGGCGGCGGCCATCCCCTTTTGGACGATTGCCGTCAGGGTCTCTTCCGACATCCGCTTGCCGCTGGGGCAGCCCCCCTTTTCGGCCAAATCGGCGTAAAAGCAGTAACTGCAGCGCAGGTCGCAGGCGTCGGAGGCGGGCTTGATGAGCATACTCACAGCGGGCACGGCGCACTCCCCCCTCTCTAAAGAATGCCCCGCCAAGGGGCCACATCGCTCCCGCCGGGCGGGAACGGGTTTTCTGTCTTGCCGCCGGGTGCCCTCGCCCCACCGCCATTTGCCCAGACATCCGGGGCACAGGCGGCCGCGGCTTCTGTCTTTCATTATAGCGGATTCTCCCCCCACTGAAAACGACAGCTGTCCATTTTTTCTTTTTCAAACTATTTTTGCAAAGTGTGCTTGACATATTTTGCAAAGCGAGCTATACTAAAAATGCAAAGCGAGCTTTGCTAACAAAAAGGGAGGGCTGCCTGTGAAGAGCATCATCCGCCAGCTGCGCCGGGAGCGCAAACTCTCGCAGGAGGAGTTGGCCGCCGCCGTGGGCACCACCCGGCAGACCATCACCTCCATCGAGGTGGGGAAGTACACCGCCTCTCTGCCGCTGGCCTATAAAATTGCCCACTACTTTGGGCTGACCATCGAAGAAGTTTTTGACTTTTCAGATTGGGAGGAAAATTGAAATGGAAAAGAAACTCGAACGGATGCGCGCCACTCTGCGCCGCCGGCTGGCCTTTTTTGCCATGGGCAGCGGCTGTATCCTGCTGCTGGCCGTGCTGGCGTCGACCTGGACCCTGTCCCCTCTCGTCGGCGACACCCACTACGCCGACTTCTTCGCCGGCTTTCAGATGGGCATGCTCTTTGGGCTGGAGCTGGTGGCCATCTTCTTTGTGGTGCGCTACCTCCTCGCCCTGCGCGACGACGCCCGGCTCACCGCCCTCCTGCTGGAAGAGCAGGACGAGCGCACCCAGTACGTGGAGCAGATGGCCGGCCGGTACAGCTGGCGGTGGATGACCATCCTGCTGCTGGCGGCAGCGGTGGTGGCGGGCTATTTCAGCATCGGGGCCTTTGTGGCGCTGATTTGCGCCGCCCTGGCCGAGGCCCTGCTCACCGGCATCCTGCGCTTTCACTTCAACCGGCAGACCGGCGGGACCGACTGATCCTCGGCCGCCGCACAAAACACACAAAAAAAGAGGGGGTCGGGGCTGACAGCCCCGATCCCCTCTCGCCGTTTTCCCATCTCAAAAGGTCGGCTCTAGTAGTTGCCCTGCTCTTTGGCCCGCTCCATCAGCGCGTCGATGCGCTCTTTGGAGTAGCCCGCCCGCTGCAGGATGTCGCGGGTGTGGTTGAGGCTCAACTTGACGGTGGGCTCCTTCTCAATGGCCCAGAGCACCTCGTCGAGCATGTCGTTGAGGGCCTCTTTCTCCCCCTCTTTGACCAGCATCTTCACAAAGTTGGGGAAGTTCTCCTCCCAGTAGAGGATCGGCTGGTAGCGGGGGCGCTTCTCAAAGTCGCCGTTCACGATGCCGCCCTTCAGGCCATAGCGCGCCTCGTAGCGGATCAGCCGCTGGCGCAGCCGGTCGGCCACCGCCCGCATCTCGGGGGTGCCGCCGCCGTACAGGAGGTTTTCGGTCTCCTGCGGGTCGTTTGCCATGTCAAAGAGCTGCTCGTCGTCTCCGTAGGAGTAGACGTACTTGTACCGCTCGTCCCGCAGCATGCACCAGCGCTTGCTGTCCCTCTGGTGCTCCACGTACTGGTAACGCCGGTCCTTGACCCCCTCGCCAAAGACGCTCTCCCCCGGCAGGTCGTAGACGTCGGGGTATTCGGCCCCGGCGGCGTCCAGGAAGGTGGGCAGCACGTCGTTGAGGTCGACAAAGCGGGGATCCCTCTCTCCCGCCGCCACCTGTTTGGGCCAGTGGACGATGAAGGGGATCTTGCAGGAGGGGTCGTAGGGGAGGAATTTCTGGTAGGTGCCCAGGTCCCCCAGCATCTCGCCGTGGTCGCTGGTGAAGAGGATCAGGGTGTCGTCGTAGAGGTCCAACTCTTTCAGTTTCTCCACGATCCGCCCCACCTGGAAGTCCACGTAGGAGATGGCCGCCGCGTACATCTCCCGCATCCGCTGCACCGCCTCGGGGGTGGGCAGGTCGCCCAGGGTCTTGTTCTCCTCCGCCAGCAGGCCCAGGGGGGTCTTGGGGACAGAGGGGGCGGGCAGCTTGCCCTTGTACATCTCGGCCCACTCGTCGGGGATGTGCAGAGGGGGATGGGGGTGGATGAAACCGGTCCAGAGGAGGAAGGGCCGCCGGCCCCGCTGCTCGTCCAGGTACTGGATCGAGCGGTCGGCCACCCAGTGGGAGCCGTGCAGCTCTTCGGGCATCAGGGCCCGCTGGGGCTGCATGTAGAGGCAGTGGCGCACCCCGTTGATGCTCTGCAGGTTGCCGTACCCCTTCTCCTTCAAAAAGAGCATGTAGTCGTCGGCCTCCCTGTCGGGGGGGACCTCGTCCATGTTGAAGAAGTGGTCAAAGCCGTTCATCCGCCGCTCGGGCTGAAAGTGCATCTTTCCCACGGCGCAGGTGTCGTAGCCGTTGTCCGAGAGGATCTGGGGGAAGGTGGGCAGGTAGTAGGGCAGGGGCTTGGCCTCGGCCCCGAAGTAGTTGTCGTCAAAGCCGTGGTGGCGGTCGGTGAGCCCGGTGAGCAGGTTGTGCCGGGCGGGGATGCAGACCGGGTTGGGGGAGTAGGCGTTTTCATACACCCGCCCCTCGGCGGCCAGGGCGTCGATATTGGGCGTCTGCATGAAGTCGGCCCCGTAGCAGCCCAGATAGTCGCTGCGCAGCTGATCGCAGGTGATGAGGAGGATGTTGGGACGCCGGTCCTCCTGGTTGACTCGGTAACGCATGGTAACCATCCTTTCCATTGATTCAGATCCGCTGGCCGGGCCGGGTGGGCGCGGAGAGGCGGTCTTCGCGGGAAGCGAACAGGGCGGCGCACCGCCCCAGCTTTGCCTCCATTATAACTTTCCGCCCTCGGGTGGAAAACGACACCTGTCATCTTTGCCGCAAAAAATTTGCCGGTTCCCAGGGCAGACCGCCTGTCAAAAACGGGGGGACCTGCCCGGTATTTCTTGTATAAATCGGCCGCCTGTGCTAATCTGGTGGGGAGAGAAATCCTTTTTAAAGGAGGCGATGGAGATGGGCGAACCACTGGAGCACTGGCCCTGGGCGGCCGGCCTCTTCTCCCCCCTCCCCCCCGAGGAGAAGGGGAAGATCACCCTGGTGGAGCGGGCCGCCCGCCAGACCCTGATCGAGAAGGACAGCTTTGCCCCGCCCGACCTGTTTTTGGTGGTCAAAGGGGTGTGCGAACTGTACAGCGCCTTCTCCCTTTCGGGGGACAACGACCTGGGCTACCGCATCTGCGCCAACCAGTTCATCGGCCTGTCGGAAATCGTCAGTCCCGTCCCCATGAAGCGGACGGCGGAGGTGGTGGCCAAGACCCCCCTCTGCGCCCTGCGCATCCGGGGGGAGAACTTTCTGCGCTGGAGCCAGGTCTGCCTGCCGGTCTACAACGCCGTGATTTTTGAGAGCTTGGAGCAAAAGCACCGCCTGCAGACGCTCTACCGCAACTGCTCGGTCACCGACTCGGTGCTGGCCGGGGCCTATTACCTGGACTACCTCTACGGGGTCTACCTGGGCTGCTATCCCGAGGGCTACCAGGGCCCGGTGCGGCTGTGGGAGACCCAGTCCGAGATCGCCCAGTCCATCCGCCGGGATCCCCGCTCGGTGGCCCGCATCATCCAAAAGTTGCGGGAGGCCGGCTGCATCGGGGTGGAGCGGGGAAAGGTGGTCATCACCTCCGCTCAGCGGCAGACCCTGCGCCGCTTCATCGAGGAGCGCTCCCTCTAAAAAAGGGGAGCGCCCCCTTTTGCCAAAAAGCCGACAGCTGTCCTATTTTAGAAGGGGCTGTCCTGCTACACTGAAAGAAAGCCCGCCCACAGGCGGGAAAGCGAAAGGAGCGCGAAGGCAACATGACCCTCTTTGAAGAGATCGCCCAGAGCCGGGGCAAACGGCTGTTGGTGGGGGGCCACCGGGGACACCTCTCCCGGGTGCGGGAAAACACCCTCGAAAACTTTGCGGAGGTGGCAGGGCTGGGCCTCTCCCACATCGAGATCGATGTCCAGCTCTCCAAGGACCAGGTGGCCATGGTCTACCACGACCTGGACCTGGGCGAGCGCTCCCCCCTGCAGGGGCGGGTGGCCGACTACACCGCGGCCGAGCTGAAGGCGGCCTTCTCCATCAACACCTTGGATGAGTGCCTGGCCTGGTGCCGGGAGCGGGAGCTGCCCGCCGCCCTGGAAATCAAGTGCGAACTGCTGCAGATGGCCCCCACCATGCCCCGCCTGGCCGAGGAGATCGCCCGCTCGGTCGAGACGCACGACTTTGCCGAATACAGCTTCGTCTTCGGCACCGACTACCGCACCCTGCGCCAGATCAAGCGGCTGCTGCCAGCAGTCCACCTGGGGCTGATCGTCCCCTTTGTCCCCGCCGACCCGGTGCGGCTGATGGAGGAGATGGAGGCCGAGATCTATCTCTGCTACATCGACAACCTCTGTCCCGATCTGGTGGCGCAGCTGCACCGGGCGGGCTACCTGGTGGACGGCTCGGTCATCAACAGCGAGGGGCGGCTTCGCCAGGCCCTGGCCCTGGGGGTCGACCTCATCGAGTCGGACCACCCAGAGGAGATGCTCCCCCTCTGCCGGCAGTTGGAGGCGCAGACAAAACGGTAAAAAAGCGGGCCCGCCGCAGGGGGCCCGCTTTTCTATGGAGACAGACACCTTTTCCAGAAACCGGGAAATCACAGGCATCAAGGGCGCGCCCCCTCCCCTTTTCTTTTACAAAATAGACATTTGTCATATTTCCCCTCAAAATCGCCGTGCTATACTAAAACCAGTAGCAGCCGGAAGGGTCCGCTCGCCAGAGGGGCCGCCGGCTTTGGATACGACTTTCAAAAGGAGTGTGTATGATGAAAAAGATTGGAGCCGTTTCGCTGGCCTGCCTGTTGGCGGCCTCCGCCCTCCTCTCCGGTTGCGGCAAGTCCGACGACAAGGGGGACGCCACCTCCAGTGGCGGCAGCGAGTACAAGAGCATCGGTTACGTCTGCAGCGCCCTCGGCGACAAGTCCTTCACCGACCTGTCCTGGTCGGGCATCCAGCGGACCGCCAGTGACCTGGGGATGACCGCCAAGGCCATCGAGTGGGGGACCGACAAGTCCAAGATGGAGCCCTGCATCCGCGACGCCGCCGAGAGCTATGACATCGTCCTCTTCAACGGCAACGAGTACGTGGAGATCCTGCAGCGCATCCACACCGACTACCCCGACGTGAAGTTCATCGCCACCGACATGACCCCGACTTTGGAGTGGGACATCCCCAACCTCTTCGGCGTCAACTCCAAACAGCACCAGGGCGACTTCCTGGCCGGGGCCCTGGCCCAGAAGATGTCCAAGACCGGCACCATCGGCCTGGTTGCGGGCACCGACACCGTCTCGATCAACGACTTTATCATCGGCTACGTGCAGGGTTCCCTGCAGGCCAACCCCAGCGGCAAGGTGGCCCACTCCTTCATCGGCAGCTACACCGACACCGCCAAAGCCAAAGAGCTGGCCCTGGTGCAGATCAACCAGTCCAAGGCCGACATCATCCACCAGGTGGCCGGCGGCGCCGGGCTGGGCGTCTTTGAGGCCTGCAAGGACAACGGCATCTGGGGCATCGGCGTGGACGCCGACCAGCGCGAGTTCTTCATCGACAGCAAGGCCGATCTGGCCGACGTCATCCTCACCTCGATGATGAAGCGCAACGACATGTCCATGGAAAAGGCCATCCGCGACACCGTGGCCGGCACCGCCGAGTACGGCAAGCTGAACATGTGGGGCGTGGCCGAGGGCGTCACCGTCCTGGCCAAAAACGACTTCTACAAGGCCAATGTCCCCCAGGAGACCCAGGACTACATCGACGATCTGGAAAAGAAGATCGCCTCGGGCGACCTGGTGGTCAAGACCGTCTACGGCATGGAGCAGGACGAGTTCGTCTCCATCCGCGACAGTGTCAAGCCGTAAACCCCCTCTAAAACCTCCCCTTCACCCATAAAAAAAGGACTTCGGATTTTTTCCGAAGTCCTTTTTCTCTGTGCAATGTCAGCCGTTGCCCTGCGCCTTGGCCCGCTCCATCAGCGCGTCGACCCGCTCTTTCGCGTAGCCCGCCCGCAGCAGGATGTCCCGGGCGTGGGTCTGGGCCGGTTTGGAGGTGGGCTCCTTTTGGATGGCCCAGAGCACCTCGTCGAGCATGTCGTCCAGCTCCCCTCTCTCCCCCTCCCTGACCAGGGAGCGGACAAAGGGGGGAAAGTTCTCCTCCCAGTAGAGGGACGGCTGGTAGCGGGGGCGCTTTGCAAAGTCGCCGTTCACGATGCCGCCCTTCAGGCCGTAGCGCGCCTCGTAGCGGATCAGCCGCTGGCGCAGCCGGTCGGCCACCGCCCGCATCTCGGGGGTGCCGCCGCCGCACAGGAGGTTCTCGGTCTCCTGCGGGTCGGCCGCCATGTCGAAGAGCTGCTCGTCGTCGCCGTAGGAGTAGACGTACTTGTACCGCTCGTCCCGCAGCATGCACCAGCGCTTGCTCCCCTGCTGGTGTTCGGCGTACTGGTAGCGCCGGTCCTTGACCCCCTCGCCACAGACGCTCTCTCCCGGCAGGTCGTAGACGTCGGGGTACGCGGCCCCGGCGGCGTCCAAAAAAGTGGGGAGGATGTCGTGGAGGTCGACAAAGCGGGGGTCCCTCTCCCCGGCCCCCACCCGCTGCGGCCAGCGCAGGACAAAGGGGACCTTGCAGGAGGCGTCGTAGGGGAGAAATTTCTGGTAGGTGCCCAGGTCCCCCAGCATCTCGCCGTGGTCGCTCGTGAAGAGGATCAGGGTGTCGTCGTAGAGGTCCAACTCTTTCAGTTTCTCCACGATCCGCCCCACCTGGTGGTCGCAGTAGGAGACGCAGGCCGCATAGAGCTCCCGCATCCGCTGGAGGGAGGCGTCGTCGGCCAGGTCGCCCAGGGTCTTGTTCTCCTCGGCCAGCAGGCCCAGGGGGGTCTTGGGGACCGCCGGGGCGGGCAGTTTGCCCGCGTACATCTCGGCCCACTCGTCGGGCGCGTCAAAGGGCGGGTGGGGGTGGATAAAGCTGGTCCAGAGGAGGAAGGGCCGCCGGCCCCGCTGCTCGTCCAGGTACTGGATCGAGCGGTCGGCCACCCAGCGGGAGCCGTGCAGCGCCTCGGGCAGCAGGCTGCGCTGGGGCTGCATGTAGAGACAGTGGCGCACCCCGTGAACACTCTGCACCCGGCCGTAGCCCTGCTCTTTGAGAAATTGCAGATAGCTGTCCGCCTCCCGGGAGGAGGGGCCCTCCTCCATGGCGAAGAAGTGGTCGAACCCGCTGGCCCGCCGCTCGGGCTGAAAGTGCATCTTCCCCACGGCGCAGGTGTCGTAGCCGCTGTCCGAGAGGATCTGGGGAAAGGTGGGCAGCTTGTAGGAGAGGGGCGGGGCGTCGGGGGCCCAGCGGTTGTCGTAAAACTGGTGGTGCCGGCAGCCCAGGCCGGTGAGCAGCCCCATGCGGGCGGGGATACAGACCGGGTTGGGGGAGTAGGCATTTTCATACACCCGCCCCTCGGCGGCCAGGGCGTCGATGTGAGGCGTCTGCATGAAGTCGGCCCCGTAGCAGCCCAGGTAGTCGCTGCGCAGCTGGTCGCAGGTGATGAGGAGGATGTTGGGGCGCCGGTCCTCCCGGTTGACGCGAAAGCGCATGAAGGTTCATCCTTTCCATTGTATTGACCCGCCGCCTGTGCTATCCTAAAAGACAGGAATACAGGAGAGTGGAGGCGGTGATCGGTGACACATTTGCTGGAGCAGTGGCCCCAGGCGGCCCCCTTTTTTGAGGGGTTGCCCCAGGAGGAGCAGGAGAAGATCGAGCTGTGCCAGATCGGCCCGGGGGAGCTCCTCATCGAGAAGGACAGCTTTGCCCCGCCCGACCTGTTCTTTCTGGTCCGGGGGGTGTGCGAGCACTTTCGCGCCTTCGCCGAGAGCGGCGACAATGACCTGACGGGCATCCGCCTCTTCGCCGGGCAGTTCATCGGGGTGGCGGAGATCCTCTCCCCCCAGCCCATGAAGCGGCGCAACCAGGTGCGAGCCAAGACCCAGGTCTCGGCCCTGCGCATCCGCGGGCAGGACTTCCTGCGCTGGAGCCAGATCTGCCTGCCGGTCTACAACGCCATCCTCCTCTACATCATCGAGCAAAAGCACGACGACCAGCGCCTCTACCGGGAGTGCAACGTCAACAACTCCCTGCTGGCGGGGGCCCGCTATCTCAGCTTCCTCTACTCCATCTACCGCGACTGCTGCGAGCCCGACGAGAAGGGGGCCATCCGCATCCTCGAGACCCGCTCGGAGATCGGCCGCTACATCGGCCGCGACCCCCGCTCGGTGGACCGCATCATCCAAAAGCTGCGGGAACAGGGGTATGTGGGGGGCTCCCACCGCAAGATCACCGTCACCGAGGAGCAGCACCGGCGGCTTCTCGATCTGGTGGAGGAGCTGACCCTCTGAGGGGACACCCCCATTATAGCCGCCTCCAGAGGGGGGGAAAACGACAGCTGTCGCTTTCCCCCCGCCCCTCGCAGAGAGGGGGCGCAGGAGAGGTCCTTTTTTCCAAATCGGGCAAAAGAGGGACAGATGGCAGCGTTTTCCCTGGGCGATTTCACCGAAAAATCGAAAATCCGTTTGTTTTTTTGGGGGAAGCGACAATTGTCGTTTCCCCCCTTTTGCGGCCATGCTACACTGATTTCAGCAATTGGGGACACAGGATTCGCCGACAGGGCCCGTCTGGCGAGCGCTCGCCCCCTCCGCCAAATCGAACACTTTGAGACATGAGAAAAAGGAGCGACATCGCAATGAAAAAGACTGGAGCCATCGCCCTGGCGTGCCTGTTGACCGCCTCTGCCCTGCTCACCGGCTGCGGCCAGTCCGGCGAGGGCGGAGACGCCTCTTCCGCCAGCGGCAGCGAGTACAAAAGTGTGGGCTACATCTGCGCCCAGCTGGGCGACAAATCCTTCAACGACCTCTCCTGGTCGGGGGTGCAGAAGGCCGCTCAGGAAATCGACCTGAACGCCAAGTGCATCGAGTACGGCACCGACAAGTCCAAGATGGAGCCGGCTGTCCGCGACGCGGCCGAGGGCTACGACATTGTGGTGATGAACGGCAACGAGTTCTATGAGATCCTCGACCGCATCTACACCGAGTACCCCGACACCAAGTTCATCGTCACCGACCTGACCCCCACCACCGAGGTGAACATCCCCAATGTCTTCGCTGTCATGAGCAAGCAGCACGAGGGCGAATACCTGGCCGGCGCCCTGGCCCAGAAGATGTCCAGCACCGGCACCATCGGCCTGGTGGCCGGCGCCGACACCGTGCCCATCAACAACTTCATCATCGGCTACATCCAGGGCTCTCTGGAGGCCAACCCCAGCGGCAAGGTGGCCAACTCCTTCATCGGCGGCTTCACCGACACCGCCAAGGCCAAAGAGCTGGCCCTGGTACAGGCCAACCAGATGGGGGCCGATGTCATCCACCAGGTGGCCGGCGGCGCCGGGCTGGGCGTCTTTGAGGCCTGCAAGGACAAGGGCCTCTGGGGCATCGGCGTGGACGCCGACCAGCGCGAGTTCTTCATCGACACCAAGCCGGAGATCGCCGACGTCATCCTCACCTCCATGACCAAACGCAACGACATCACCATGGCCAAGGCCATTAAAGACACCGTCGAGGGCACTGCCGAGTACGGCAAGCTCTACAAGTGGGGCCTCAAGGAGGGGATCACCGTCCTCGCCGAGAACGACTACTACAAGGCCCAGGTCCCCCAGGAGACCCAGGACTACATCGGCGGCCTCTCCGCCAAGATCGCCTCGGGCGAGATCGAGGTGAAGATGGTCTACGGAATGGACCAGGACGAGTACGTCACCTTCCGTGACAGCGTCAAACCGTAAATTCCCTTTTCAACTGCCTCTTCCAAAAAATCCATAGAGGGCGGCGGCGCTCGGCTTCCTCAAGGCCGGGCGCCGCCGCTTGCCGTCTCCCCCCGGCGAGAGGGGAAAACCAAACTCCTCCGGCCAGCGATTGCGGCGCGGGGGAGAATGTGTTAGAATACCTTTATAAGCGGCCTCGAGCCGCCCCCGGCCGTCTTCTGCCCGGGGCCATCTCTCCGCCCTGCGGGCGGATCTTTGGGAGGTGCACCGTGAAACTGCAAGAGTCGGGTGAAAACTACCTGGAGACCATCCTCCTCCTCCGCCAGCGGCAGGGGCACGTCCGCTCCATCGACGTGGCCACCGAACTGGGCTTCTCCAAGCCCAGCATCAGCCGGGCCATCGGCATCCTCAAATCCGCCGGCTACGTGCAGGTGGGGGAAGGGGGCAACATCCTCCTCACCGAGTCGGGGCAGCAAAAGGCCGAGGCGGTCTATGAGCGCCACCGGCTGATTTCCCGCTACCTGGTCCTCACCCTCGGCGTCCCGGCGGAGATCGCCGACGCCGACGCCTGCCGCATCGAGCACATCATCAGTCAGGAGTCCTTTGACCAGATCAAGGCCTTCGTCGCCCGAGAGGACGGCGAGGGGCGTTGACCTTCCTTTTATCATTTACAGAGAGGGGTCCTTTCCCGGCGGGAAAGGGCCCCTCTCTTCTTTTTACCAGGTTTTACCCGGCTAGTCCCCTGGCCCGGTAGAGCTCCTGCAGGGCCGCAATGGCCTGACAGGTCTCCTCTCGGCTGCCAAAGCCGGTGAGGCGAAAATACCCCTCGCCATTTCTGCCAAACCCGGCGCCGGGCACCCCGGCCACCCCGGCCTCGCGTAGGAGCAGGTCAAAAAACTCCCAGGAGCCCATCCCTTCAGGGCAGGCCATCCAGATGTAGGGGGAACAGACCCCGCCGGTAAACCAGACCCCCAACTCCCGCAGGGCGGCGGCGATCAGGGCGGCGTTCTCCCGGTAAAAGGCGGTGGCCTCGCCGGTCTGCCGCCGCCCCTCGGGGGTGAAGACCGCGGCCGCCCCCCGCTGCACCACATAGGAGACGCCGTTAAACTTGGTGGTCTGGCGGCGCAGCCACATCCGGTTGAGGGACATCCCCTCCCGCTCCAGGGTCCGGGGCACCACGGTGTAGCCACAGCGCATCCCGGTGAAACCGGCGGTCTTGGAGAGGGAGCTGATTTCGATGGCGCACTCCTTGGCCCCCTCCACCTCGTAGATGCTGTGGGGCAGGTCCCCCGTCACAAAGCTCTCATAGGCCGCGTCGAAAAGAATGACGCCCCCCCGCGCCCGGGCGTAGTCCACCCAGCTCTGCAGCATCGCGCGGGTGTAGACCGCGCCGGTGGGGTTGCCCGGGGAGCAGAGGTAGATGAGGTCGGCCTTCACCGAGGGGTCGGGCAGGGGGAGAAAGTCGTTTTCCTCCCCTCCATCCATAAAGAGGACTTTGCGGCCATCCATGGTGTTGGTGTCCAGGTAGACTGGGTAGACCGGGTCGGGGATGAGAGCGGTGTTCTCTTTAGAGAAGAGGTCGAGGATGTTCCCCAAATCGCTGTTGGCCCCATCGCTGACAAAAATCTCCTCCAGGTCCAGGGAGACCCCGAACGCGGCATAGTACTGCTGAATCCTCTCCCGCAAAAAGTCATACCCCTGCTCGGGCCCATACCCGCGAAAGGTCTCGGCCGCCGACATCTCCTCCACCGCTTTGCCGAGGGCGCCGATGACCGCCGGGCAGAGAGGCAGGGTCACATCCCCCACCCCCAGGCGGTAGATGGGTTTGCCCGGGTGGCGCCTCCTCTCTTCCGCCACCCTTTTGGTGACGGTGGAAAAGAGGTAGTTTGGCTGTAAGTTGCGGTAGTTTCCGTTGATTTGCAATGGTGTTCCCCCCTGTCGGTACAGCGCGGCATTCAAACCGCCCTCCGGTCGCTTTCTCTCTCCTGTTGGCCTATTTGTCCCCTCTCCCCCGCTCCATGGCGGCCCCCACAAAGGCGCAGAAGGCGGGGTGGGGGCGGTTGGGCCGGCTCTTGAACTCGGGGTGGTACTGCACCCCCACAAAGAAGCGGTTGTGGGGAATCTCCACCGCCTCCACCAGGCGGCCGTCGGGCGAGGTGCCGACGACCCGCATCCCCCCCTCTTCAAAGGCGGCGCGGAAGCGGGAATTAAACTCGTAACGGTGGCGATGGCGCTCCGAAACAGCGGCTTCGCCGTAAGCCGCCCGCAGGAGCGACCCCTCGGCCAGGGCGCAGGGATAGGCCCCCAGCCGCATGGTCCCCCCCTTGGAGACGACCCCCTGTTGATCGGGCATCAGGTCGATGACCGGGTAGGGGGTATCGGGGGCAAACTCGCTGGAATCGGCCCCCGCCCAGCCCAGGGCGTGGCAAGCAAACTCGATGACCGCCACCTGCATCCCCAGGCAGATGCCCAGGTAGGGGATGTCGTTCTCCCGGGCGTAGCGGCAGGCGGCGATCTTGCCCTCCACCCCCCGGTCGCCAAATCCGCCGGGCACCAGCACCCCGCTGCAACCGCCCAACAGGGCCTCGGCAGTGTCGTCGGTCACCTCTTCGGCCTCCACCCAGCGAATGGCCACCTCCACCCCGTGGGCACAGCCCGCGTGGCGCAGCGCCTCCGCCACCGAGAGGTAGGCGTCGTGCAGCCGGACGTATTTGCCCACCAGGGCAATCTCCACCTCGCCCCGGCAGGCGCCGATTCGGCGCAGCATCTCATCCCACTCCGCCAGGTCGCAAGGGGGCAGTCCCTCCAGCCCCAGCCCCCGCAGCACGATGTCGGAGAAGTGCTGTTCCTCCAGCATCTTGGGGGCCTGATAGAGCACCGGCAGGGTGATGTTTTCAATGATGCAGTCGGGCTCCACATTGCAAAAGAGGGCGATCTTCTCCCGCACCTCTTCGCCGATGGGCCCGTCGGAGCGGGTAACGATGATGTCGGGGCGGATGCCCAGGCTCATCAGCTCCTTTACCGAATGCTGGGTGGGCTTTGACTTGTACTCCTCCGACCCGGGGATATAGGGCACCAAGGTCACGTGGATGAAGAGGCAGTTCCCCGGCCCCTGTTCCTGGTCCACCTGGCGGATCGCCTCCAAAAAGGGCAGGCTCTCGATGTCGCCGGTGGTGCCGCCGATCTCGGTGATCACCACATCGGCGTCGTCGCGCTCCCCCACCGAGTAGATAAAGCCCTTGATCTCGCCGGTGATGTGGGGGATGACCTGCACCGTCTCGCCCAGATACTCCCCCCGCCGCTCCTTTTGCAGTACGTTCCAGTAGACCTTGCCGGTGGTGAGGTTGGAGAATCGGTTGAGGTTCTCGTCGATAAAGCGCTCGTAGTGGCCCAGGTCCAGGTCGGTCTCGGCCCCGTCCTCGGTGACAAAGACCTCACCGTGTTGGTAGGGGCTCATGGTGCCGGGGTCCACGTTGATGTAGGGGTCCAACTTCTGGGCCATGACCTTGAGCCCCCTGCTCTTGAGCAACCTGCCCAGAGAGGCGGCCGTGATCCCCTTGCCCAGCCCGGACACCACCCCGCCGGTGACAAATACGTACTTTCTCTTTTTCTGTTGCATCTCTTTTCCTCCCCACTCGCTCTCCGAGTCCTCTGTTTACCACTCCAGCTGGCCGCAGAAAACCGTCTCCGCCGGGCCGCTCAAATAGCACTCCCTCTCCCCCCAGCGGACTTGCAGCTGGCCTCCGGGTAGCGAGACGGCGATCTCCTCTTCCCGGCGGCAACGGCCGGCGGCGATGGCGGCCACCGCCGCCGCACAGGCCCCGGTGCCGCAGGCCAGGGTCTCGCCGCTGCCCCGCTCGTAGACCCGCATCTTGATGGCCCGCTCCCCCAGCGGCTGTACAAACTCCGCGTTTATCCCCTCGGGGAAGAGGCCGCTCCCCGCAAACAGGGGACCCAGGACAGTCAGGTCCAGTTCGTCCACACAATCGACAAAGACCACACAATGGGGGTTGCCCATGCTCACGCAGGTGATCTGCCAGCGCTGTCCCCCGATTTTGACTGGTGCGTTTACCACCCGCTCCCCCTGCAGCAGCACCGGTACCGCCGCCGGGCGCAGATCGGGCGGGCCCATCCCCACGGTGGCCCGGCGCGCAACGCCCCCCGCCACCTCCAGCTGCAACGTCTTGATACCGCTGCCGGTCTCGATGCGCAGCGCGGTCTTTTTGCAGCGCCCGCTGTCGTAGAGGTATTTCCCCACACAGCGCACCCCGTTGCCGCACATCTTCCCCTCGCTGCCGTCGGCGTTGAAGATGCGCATCCGCGCGTCGGCCACCTCGCTGGGGAGGATGAGGATGACCCCGTCGCTCCCCACCCCAAAATGCCGGTCGGAAAAGCGTCGGGCAAGTCCCGCCGGGTCGGTGACCGACTGGGCAAAACAGTCAAAGTAGAGGTAGTCGTTGCCGCACCCCTGCATCTTGGTAAAGCGGTATGTCACCGTCGGTCCCCCCAATCCCTCACTCTTTCTCGTAAGTCTGCAACACACTGCGGGCCACCTCAGCCCGGGTGAGGCGCATATCCATGGCCTGCTTTTCGAGGTAGCGGTGGGCCTGGGGCTCGCTCATCTGCAAATACTGAATCAGGGCGCACTTGGCCCGGTCCACCAGCCGAATCTCGTCGATTTTCTTCTGCAGCTCGACATTCTCCCGCCGCAGGGTATAGAGCCGCTGCCGAGCGATCTGGGCCATCCGCACCGCCTGGAAAAACAGCGGCTGGCTCATGGGTTTTGACACGGTGAACACCCCGCAGTGGCCCACCCGCTCCCCCACCTCGCCGGCGCGCTCCCTCCCCACAATCAGCACCACCCCGGCGTCGGTCCTGGCGGCGCAGTCGCAGCAAAACGGCTCCCCCGTCTCGTCCTGCAGGGGGGCGTTGCAGAGGATCAAGTCAAAGGTCTGCCGGGCGACGAGCTGCCGGGCCCGCGCCCCTGAACAGGCGCTCACCACCTGGCCATAGCCCGCCTGTTTCAGCAGGTCCGGCAGCGGTCCGCCATCGCTGGAGCGCTGCACCAACAGGGCCGTCATCATCGCTCACTCCCCCTTTCCCGCACACGACCGCCCCTTTAGCGGGGCTGCTGACCGCCAAGCAGACTGTCCACGACCCCCTGGGGGAGCGCTGCCCGCACAAAGGCGCTCTCCCTGGCCAGCTGCGCGGCGGCGGCAAAGTCCTTGGGCAGGGGGCGTACCCCCCGCAAAATTTCTTCTGGGGCGGTGTAGAGGTTGTGATCGCAGGGGGGGCAGAGGGCCTTTTTCTCCCGCACCCCCTCGGCCCCGGCGCGCAGCAACAGGGCAAAGGCCAGATAGGGGTTGCAGGCCGGGTCGGGGGAGCGCAGCTCCATGCGGGCATAGGGGCCGGCCGCCGCCGGAATGCGGATGAGCTGGGAGCGGTTCTGGTGGGACCAGGAGAGGTATCCCGGCGCCTCGCAGCGGCCTAGCCGCTCGTAGGACTGGGGCAGAGGGTTTAAAAAGGCGGTGATCTCCTCCACCCGGTCGAGGATCCCGGCGAGAAAGGCCTCCGCCTCTCGGCTGTGCCCCTCGCCCTGGGCCCGAAAGAGATTGACCCCGTCCCGGTGCAGCGAGAGGTTGACGTGCAGCCCGCTGCCGCTGGCGTCGGGCAGGGGTTTGGGGGCAAAGCTGGCGCAGAGGCCGTTTTGCGCCGCCACCACCCGCACCACCGAGCGAAAGGTGGTGAGGTCATCGGCCGCCCGCAGGGGGTCGGCGTACTTAAAGTCCACCTCATTTTGCCCCGGCCCCTGCTCGTGGTGGGAGCTCTCGGGGAGGATGCCCATTTCCTCCAGCGTCAGACAGATCTCCCGGCGAATATTTTCCCCCCGGTCGAGTGGCGCCATATCCAGGTAGCCCGCCCGGTCAAAGGGGATCTTGGTGGGCGCGCCGTCCTCCCCCTGCAAAAAGAGGTAGAACTCGCACTCAGCTCCCACCTTGGCAGTGTAGCCCATCTCAGCCAGTGCCCCTTCAGCTTGGTGGAGGAGGTAGCGCCCATCCCCGGCAAAAGGCCGCCCGTCCGGATGGCGGATGTGGCAGAAAAACCGCACCACCCGCCCCTGCTGCGGCCGCCATGGCAGAATGGCCATCGTCCCCGGGTCGGGGAAGAGGAAGAGATCCGACTCCTCCACCTGCAAAAAGCCCCGCACCGCCGAGGCGTCAAAGGAGATGCCGGAGGAAAAGGCCCTCTCCAATTGGTCGGCCATGATGGCAATGTTTTTCGGCCGCCCAAAGACGTCGCAAAACGCCAGCCGAATGAACTTGACGTCGTTTTCCTCCACAAATTGGAGGATCTCTCCCACGGTGTAATCCACTGCTACTCCGTCCTTTCCCTGTTTGGCGGGCCCTGTCCCGCCCATCTTGCCCTGTGTCCGCCCTCTCCTCGGCCACAACCCAAAAAAGCGTCCACCGGAGAAGGGGCCCTCGTCCCTTCCACGGTGAACGCCTTTGTTCACTTACTGGTGCAAGTATAGCCGATGAAAAAGCCAGTTGTCAACCCGTTTTTTGGGCCGATCTGCCCACTGGATAAATTTTTTTGCGCCCCCACCAGGGTCCCTATATCGGTCGGGCCCCTCCGTTTGCCCCGCTCTCCCGCCGAAAAAAGGGCGGCCGGGGTGTTGACAACCGCCCCGGCCAGGGGTATACTGGCCGGCATAGAGAAACAGCAAAGGCGCTGCAGGCCCCGACGGGCCGGCAGCGCTTTTTTTGTCTGGGTCTCGAAAAAGCAGGCGCCGGGGCGGGGCCTCTCGCCCTGCCCGGCCGACCTGAGACAGCACCCCACTGCCCGCCGCTGCCCCCGTTCGAGGTGCGCGGTGGCAGGCAAAAAGAGAAAGCAGGGCGGAAAGCACCGCCCACACGAGGAGGGATCGACTGTGAACACTGTGAGAGAGGTTTTTGGCAGCATGGTCTTTGGTAACGAGGTGATGCGGGAGCGGCTCCCCCGGGAGACCTATCTGGCCCTGCGGCGCACCATTCGTGAGGGGCGCAGCCTGGGGCGTGAAAACCAGGCGCTGGCCGACGTGGTGGCCAGCGCCATGAAGGACTGGGCCGTCGAGAAGGGGGCCACCCACTACACCCACTGGTTTCAGCCCATGACCGGCATCACCGCCGAAAAGCACGAGAGCTTTCTCGCCCCCACCGGGGAGGGGGCGGCCATCCTGGAGTTCTCAGGTAAGGAGCTGATCCGGGGAGAGCCCGACGCCTCCAGCTTCCCCTCTGGGGGGCTGCGGGCCACCTTTGAAGCCCGCGGCTACACCGCTTGGGACCCCACCTCCTACGCCTTTATCAAGGACGACACCCTCTGCATCCCCACGGCCTTCTGCTCTTACGGGGGGGAGGCGCTGGACAAAAAGACCCCCCTGCTGCGCTCGATGGAGGCCCTCAGCTGCCAGGCGGTGCGGGTGTTGCGGCTCTTCGGCGACCAGACCACCCAGCGGGTGAGCACCTCGGTCGGGGTGGAGCAGGAGTACTTTCTGGTGGACGAGCGGCTCTACGACCGACGTCCCGACCTCAAGTACACCGGCCGCACCCTCTTTGGCGCCAAGGCCCCCAAGGGGCAGGAGCTGGACGACCACTACTTCGGCGCCCTCAAGGCCCGGGTCAAGGGCTTTATGGAGGAGCTGAACACCGAGCTCTGGAAGCTGGGGGTCTACGCCAAGACCGAGCACAACGAGGTGGCCCCCTCCCAGCACGAGCTGGCGCCGATCTACACCACCGCCAACATTGCCGCCGACCACAACCAGCTGACCATGGAGACCATGAAGAAGGTGGCCCGCCGCCACGGCTTTGTCTGCCTGCTGCACGAAAAGCCCTATGCCGGGGTCAACGGCTCGGGCAAGCACAACAACTGGTCCCTCCGCACCGACGGCGGGCAAAACCTGTTGGACCCCGGCGACACCCCGCGGGAAAACGCCCAGTTTCTCCTCTTTCTCTGCGCGGTCATCAAGGGGGTGGACGACTATCAGGACCTGCTGCGGGCCTCGGTGGCCACGGCGGGCAACGACCACCGGCTTGGCGCCAGCGAGGCGCCGCCGTCCATCCTCTCCATCTTCCTGGGCGACGAGCTCACCGCCGTGCTGCAGGCCATTGAAAGGGGGGAGCGCTACGACGGGGGCGGCCGGGGCGAACTGAAGGTGGGGGTGCACGTGCTGCCCAGGATCCCCCTGGACAACACCGACCGCAACCGCACCTCCCCCTTTGCCTTCACCGGCAACAAGTTTGAATTTCGCATGCCCGGCAGCGCCCTCTCCATCTCGGGGCCCAACACCATCTTAAACGCCATCGTCACCGAGAGCCTCGCCCAGTTCGCCGACGAGCTGGAGGGGGCCGAAGACTTTGACCAGGCCTTGGCCGAGCTGTTGGCGCGCACCGTCAAGGAGCACCGGCGAATCCTCTTCTCGGGCAACGGCTACAGCGACGACTGGGTGGAGGAGGCCCAGCGCAGGGGGCTGGCCAACCTGCCCTCAGCGGCCGACGCCATCCCCTGCTTTTTGCGGGAGAAAAACATCTCCCTGCTAGCCAAACACAAAATTTACAGCGAGGTGGAGCTGCGCTCCCGGGTGGATATCCTGTTGGAAAACTACGCCAAGGTGCTCTCCATCGAGGCCCAGACCATGTTGGAGATGGCCCGGCGGGATATCCTCCCCGCCGTCAGCCGCTACACCGGCCAGCTCTGCGCCGCAGTGAACGCCAAGCGCGCCGTCTCCCCCGCCCTCTCCTGCCGCTGCGAGGAGAAGATCATCGACCGGCTGGCCGCCCTCAGCGGCTGCTTTGCAGAGGTCGTCGAAACCCTAGAGGAGGCGCTGCTGGAGACCAAGAACTGCGCCGACTTGGAGGCCTGCGCCCGCCACTGCCGGGAAAAGGTCTTTCCCTCCATGCAGAAGTTGCGGGCCGTCACCGATGAGATGGAGACCCTCACCGCCGCCGACTGCTGGCCCTACCCCTCCTACGGGCAGCTGCTCTTCTCCGAGTAGCGCGCCCCTTCCCGCCTCTTCTGTTCCGGCGTTCTGCCCCACTTCCCTCCACGGGCGGCGAGCGGCGTCCACCCCATTCCAGCTGTCCCCGCCTTTCCCGACAGCTAGCAGCCAAGCACCCCGACAGGGCGGAGCTCCCCTCCCCCTCGCCGGGGTGTTTTTTGCCCTTTTTCCCCGGCAGGGGCGCCGAACAGTGGCAATTGTGCTATACTGAGGGAGAATTCAAACCGCCGTCGGGCCTCTGCTGCCCGCCGCGCCGCGAAAGGAGTGCTTTGCCGTGTATCCGACCCTGCTCACCCTCTCCCCCCTCACCGGGGACACCACCACTACCCCCACCGGGCTCTACATCGCCCTGGGGGCGGCGGCCGTCCTCCTCATCGCCCTGGGGGTCTTTGCCGTCCTGCGCCGCCGCCGGGACAAATAGCCCTTGACGCCCCCTTTGGGGTGCGGTATAATACTGCCGTATTGTGCATTTGCACAAAATAAATGTTTCAATCACTTTGCCAAAAGGGGGAGCTGCTGTGGCGCGCATCAAGAAATGCAGAGAGGTCTGCTTCGTTCCCCGGTGCAGCCAGTTCTCCCCGCCCCATCCCCAGGGGAGCGTCCGCCTCAGCGTCGAGGAGTTGGAGGCGCTCCGCCTGTCGGATCTGGAGGGGCTCGACCAGCAGCTCGCCGCCGCACAGATGGGCGTCTCCCGCGGCACCTATCAGCGCATCCTCACCGCCGCCAGGCGGCAGGTGGCCGAGGCGGTGGTGGGGGGAAAGGCCCTGCTCATCGGCGGCGGCAGCTACCGGCTGCGCTGCCGGGCGCTGGAGGGCCAGCCCCACCCCTGTTGCCAGCTGTGCGGCAAAACGGCAAAAGAAGATGGAGAGGAATGATTTGATGGCAGAGCAATGCACCCACGACTGCAGCAGCTGTTCCCAGTCCTGCTCCTCGAGAGAGCAGGCGGGTCCCGCCAGCTTTTTGGAGAAGCCCCACGAGCTGTCCTCGGTCAAACACGTAGTGGCGGTGGCCAGCGGCAAGGGGGGCGTGGGCAAGTCCTTCGTCACCTCGATGCTGGCCGTCGGCCTGGCCCGGCGCGGCTACAAGACCGCCGTGCTGGACGCCGACATCACCGGCCCCTCGATCCCCAAACTCTTTGGCATCCACGAGCAGGCCCAGTCCGACGGGCTGGGCATCTACCCCGCCCTCACCGGCCAGGGCACCCAGGTGATCTCCATCAACATGATGCTGGACACCGAGACCACGCCGGTCATCTGGCGGGGGCCGGTCATCGCCGGGGTGGTCAAACAGTTCTGGACCGACGTCATCTGGCGGGACGTGGACTTTCTCTTTGTGGACATGCCTCCGGGCACCGGCGACGTGCCCCTGACGGTCTTTCAGTCCCTGCCGGTGGACGGCTGCTTGGTGGTCTCCACCCCCCAGGACCTGGTGTCGATGATCGTCTCCAAGGCGGTGAACATGACGTCCGCCATGCACATCCCGGTGCTGGGTCTGCTGGAAAACATGAGCTACCTGACCTGCCCCGACTGCGGCAAGCAGATCGAGCTGTTCGGCCACAGCAAGGCCGAGTCGGTGGCAAACCAGTTCTCCCTGCCCTTCCTGGGCCGGCTGCCCATCGACCCGGCGGTGGCCGCCCTCTGCGACGAGGGCCGCATCGAAGAGGTGCAGCTCCCGGCGCTGGACATCGCCTGCGACGCCGTCGAGGCCCTGATGGGAGGCGAGGAGAAGTGATCATCGCCATCCCCACCCTGGACGGACAGGTCTCCCACCACTTCGGCAAGACCCGCGACTTCACCCTCTTCACCGTCGAAGAGGGGAAGGTCGTCTCCACCCGGCAGATCCAAAACCTCATTCACAGCCACGACCTCCTGGGCGACCTGCTCAAGGAAAACGGGGTCGAGCTGGTCCTCTGCGGCGGCATGGGCCAGGGTGCCCAGAACAAACTGACGGCCGAGGGCATCGCCTTTATCGGCGGCTGCGAGGGCCCCATTGAGGCGGTCGTGCAGCGCTACCTCGACGGGCAGCTGCAGTTCGCCCCCCTCCCCTCCTGCGGCTGCGGCGGCCACCACGAAAAAGACGGCCACCCCCACGACGGCTGCCAGGGCGGTTGCCACCACTAGATTTTTTCTGCACACAGACAAAAAAACTCCCCGTGCCTTTGGCACGGGGAGTTTTTATTTGCTGTATCGGGAAAACTAGATGCCCAGCTCCTTGGCGGCAGCCTGCGCGTTCTCGCAGAAGGCGCGCACCTTGTCGATGTCCTTCTTGCCGATGTGGCTCTTCTCGCAGTTGGTCTTGGTCAGGGAGTCAACTCCCCAGGGCTTGACGGCGCGGACGGCGTCGGCCACGTTGTCGGGCCCCAGGCCGCCGGCGATGATGACCGGGCAGGAGGCCTGCTCGACAATGGCCCTGTCCCAAGCCCAGTCGTGGGTGATGCCGGCAGCGCCGGTGCCGATGACCCCGGGCACCACCGAGTCGAGGATCAGCATGTCGCAGAACTTGCTGAAGGCGACCGCCCGCTCAATGGCCTCGGGCCCGCTCATGGGAACGGCCTGCATGATCTTCAGCCAGGGGTATTTGGCCTTCCAGGCAGCCACCTGCTCGGGGGTGGCGTCGTCCTCGGCGCCGGAGACATGCAGCACGTCGGGGTGCAGCTTCTCGATGATCTCGATCTGCTCCTCCGGGGTGTCGTCGATGGTCAGGGCCACCTTGACGGCCCGGTCGCCCACGGCGTCAAAGATGGCCTTGCACTTGGCCATGGCCTCGTCTTTGCTCATGCCGGAATTCTTGGCGGTGGGGTTGACACCGATGTGGTCGGCGCCGGCCTCGACACAGGCCAGGGCCTCTTCAGGGGTCTGCATGGAATAAATTTGGGTGATCATGGGGCGTTCCTCCTTCAACTCTCGAACGGATGGCGGTTCTCACTTGTTGCCTCTATTGTACCACCGGGCAAACGGCCTTTGCAATCCGCTTTCTGCCGAAATTGGAGGGCGCAAAGGGGCAAAAAAGGCCGGTCATATCGCCAGTTTCTCCATCTTGCCGGGCAAATCGCGGCCTTTTGAGAAAACTGCCAAAAGAGGGGCCGTTTTCCCCCACAAAATAGACCGGCTGCGCTGCTTGCCCCCTCCTTTTGGGGGATTCGGCCAATTTGTGGGGGCAAAATCGTTTTTCCGGCCAAACTGTGGTATAATAATCGCAACGCAGTCGTTGTGCTGAGAGGGCCGGGCAGAGGGTACAACCTCCGTTTGCCCCCGCCCCACAGCCAAATCCCCACGCGCTCTGCGCCCGGGAAAGCACGACCGCAAACGGCCGGGGCGCCGCGGCAGCGGGCAGCTTTTGTCCGCCCCGCTCCCCGCCCCCGACGGCCGATCTCACCCGCCCCGCCGGCGCCCTTTTGGCCGCCGGCGCCGCCCGTCACCTTGCAAAGGAGGTTCTCTGCTTATGATCTACGCTGTGGGATGGCTGGTCGCCATCGCCGTCTTCGCCATTGCCGAGGCGGCGACCGTGGCCCTGGTGTCCATCTGGTTTGCCGCCGGCGGGGTGGCCGGCCTCATCACCTCTCTGTTCACCGAGTCCCTGTGGGTGCAGCTGCTGGTCTTTTTCGTGGTCAGCGGGCTGCTGCTGGCCGCCACCCGCCCCCTGTGTAAAAAGTTCTTGAGCGGCCGGGCCCAGCGGACCAACGCCGACATGGTCATCGGCAAAGAGGGGACCATCACCCAGGCCGTGGACAACCTGGCCCCCAGCGGGCGGGTCTTTGTCTGCGGGCAGAGCTGGGCCGCCCGCAGCGAGGGGGGCGAGACCATCCCCCAGGGCGCGGTGGTGCAAGTCTGCCGCATTGAAGGGGTCCGGCTGTTTGTCCGCCCCGCCGACGGGGGATCCCGCTAACCAAAACGAGGAGGAGTCACAATGCAATACGTCCTGCTGGGGCTTGTCGCCCTGATCCTGATCATCCTGGTCGCCAACATCCGGGTGGTGCCCCAGGCCAACGCCTATGTCGTCGAGCGCATCGGCGCCTACCGGGAGACCTGGGCCACCGGCCTGCACTTCAAGATCCCCTTTGTGGACCGGGTCGCCAAGAGGGTTTCCCTGAAAGAGAAGGTGGTGGACTTTGCCCCCCAGGCGGTCATCACCAAGGACAACGTCACCATGCAGATCGACACGGTGGTCTTCTTTCAGGTCACCGACCCCAAGCTGTTCACCTACGGCGTCGACAACCCCATGGCCGCCATCGAGTTTTTGACCGCCACCACCCTGCGCAACATCATCGGCGACCTGGAATTGGACAACACCCTCACCTCCCGCGACGTCATCAACACCCGCATCACCACCATCCTCGACGAGGCCACCGACAAGTGGGGCATCAAGGTCAACCGGGTGGAAGTCAAGAACATCGTGCCCCCGGCCGAGATCCAGGATGCCATGGAGAAACAGATGAAGGCCGAGCGCCAGCGCCGCGAGTCCATCCTGCGGGCCGAGGGCGAGAAGCGCAGCCAGATCCTGGTGGCCGAGGGCGAGAAGGAGTCGGCCATCCTGCGGGCCGAGGCGGTCAAGGAGCAGAAGATCCACGAGGCCGAGGGCGAGGCCGAAGCCATCCTGATGGTGCAGCGGGCCTATGCGGACAGTCTGCGCCTGCTCAACGACGCCAATCCCGGCGACAAGGTCATTGCCCTCAAGAGTCTGGAGGCCTTTGAAAAGGTGGCCGACGGGCGGGCCACCAAGATCATCATCCCCTCCGAGATCCAGTCCATGGCCGGGCTAGCCGCCTCCCTGAAAGAGCTGGTCATCGACGGCGGGGAGCAGCAGGCCCAATGAGCCGCTGTATCCTGCTGGCCGACGCCACCCGCGGCTGCCACAGCGAGGAGGACGCCCACTTCTTCATCCGCGCCGCCGCCGAGGCGGGGGTCAACGGCATGCTCCTCCCCTTTGCCGTCGCCGGGCCCCACTATACCCAGTTAAAAGAGGAGGCAAACGCCCTGGGCATCCTCCTGCTGGTCCTCCCCGAGAAAGCCGAGCACGCCCAGCGCCTGGCAGAGCTGGGCATGCCCCTCTGGCAGCTGGGGAGGGCCGCCCTGGACGACACCCCGCTGCTGAAGGCGGCGGGCGCCAGCGGGGCCCCCGTCCTCCTCTGCGCCGAGGACGCCCCCACCGACCTGCTCCGCCAGGCCCTGGTCGCCCTGCACGGCGCCGGCAGTGGCCCGGTCACCCTGCTGCACGGCGCGCCCGCCTTTCCCGCCCCGCCGGAAGAGGCCAACCTGCGGGCGATGATCGTCCTCAAAGGCCGGTTTCAAGAGGGGGTCGGCTACTACGACGGCACCGGCTACGACGTGGTGCCGGTGATGGCCGCCGCCATGCGGGCCGACGTGGTGGAGTTCCCCCTGGACCGCCAGTCCGCCCAGGGGATGCGCGACCCCGACCAACTGGCTGCCGCCGTCTACACCCTCCGCCTGGCCGAACAGGCCCTGGGCAGCGGGGAGCGGTGATCCTTCCCGAAGATAGAAAGAGCTGTTTGACCGGTTCAAACAGCTCTTTTTTGCGCCCTGCCATCCCTCCGCCTCCCGGCAGCCAGCTCCCGCGACCACTTCTGTCGGGGTTGGGGGGCGGTGCAGAAGCAGGCCATTTCCGCCCCCCTTCGCCCCAACCAAAAGTACCGGCCTCCCATAGGAGGAGAGATTGCACCGTCTCCCCCAAAGTCTCAAGGAGGGGACGGCACTCGCCGTCGGCAAAGCGCCCGCTCTCCAGCAGGGACCCCAGGCCGCTACCCCTGTCGCCATCGCCAACTTGTCGGGGGGCACAGCTGTACCGCGCCCCATCCTGCCGCAGTCCTCCATCCGGCAGGATAAAGCGCCGGCAAAGCGGGTCGGCGGCGCTCCCCCGGGCAGGGCTGGGAAAGAGGACAGCCCCCCGTCCCGCGGCGGAATGCCAGACACATCCCCCTCCCCTTGGCGGAGGAAATCACGGAGCAGACGGAGTACAGCAGGGCATTTGCCAATCCCCGCTCGACGGAGCTGTCCTCCCGCTCCATCTGTCGCACCGCCTCTCCGTCCCGGAGGACCAACAGCTCGTTTAAAGTCGGGCGCCAGCCGTCCAGAAAAGGGCCCTCTCACACGCATTCGCCATCGTCCCCCTCTTTTAGCTCCCACCAATGGTCTTTGCCGGTGTAAGTCTGGGGTGGAGGAGGCCCCTCCCACAGAACCTGGGCCAACTGTTTCCACTCTCCCTCCCGCGGCAGTTCCAGCGGGACCCCCACAACTCTCATCAAAATAGAAACGCATCCGCTTCATCGGCTCCCGGCCGCTCAACCTCTCGCCGATTTAGTTAAAGTAAAAAAGCGCCAACAGCCCTTCCCGTGCGGGCAGATACTCCCAGAGAAAGAGGTAGGGGGAGTCGCAGAAGGTGCGGCTGCGCTGTCTCCCCCGTATCTCCACGCGCCCGACAGCTCGCAGGCGGCACTGATTTTGCACCAGTTCCCCCTATCTGGTCGGGGGTAAGCGCCAGCCCCTGGGGCGCGATTGTCCGGTCGCAGGCAAGAGCCTCTGCCCTTCCCTCCTCCCTCATGGCCAGCCCCGACCGCAAAACCAACTGCCGATTCGCCGCACCCCCTCCTCAGAAGCAAGTCCTAAATGTAAAAAGACGACCACCCAAAGGCAGTCGTCTTTCTCTTTCGGCAGCTCCGTCGCCGCTATTTCCTGTTTAGGTCCTTGACCGAGCCCTGCTCGATGAGCCGGGTGCGCATCACCATCTTCTGCCCCAGGTAGCTCTTCTCCGAGGCAATCTTCTCCAAAAGCATCTCGGCGGCCTTCTCCCCCATCTCGTAGGTGGGGCGGGCCACATAGGTGATTTTGGGGGTGGTGTAGTGCACCAGGTCGTTTTCGTCAAAGCCCAGCAGGGAGATGTCCTCGCCGATGGCCACCTTGGCCTCGTGCAGCACCTCGATGCAGCCCTTGCAGATGAGGTTGTTGCTGCAGAGGATGGCGGTGACCCCCGCACCGGCGCTGTTTCTCTCCAATATCTTCTGGGTGGCGCGGCGGCCGTCGGCCACGAACCAGTCGCCCACGTAGACGTTGTCCTCGTCGATGGGGATGCCGTGCTCCTCCATGCAGCTGCGAAAGCCCTGTAGCCGCCCCAAGCCGGTGGTGAACTCCAGCGGGCCGGAGATATAGGCGATCTTGCGGTGCCCCTTTTTGATCAGGTAGTCGCAGGCGCGGTGCATCCCACCCATGTTGTCGATGACCACCTCGTCAAAGTCGTCGGCCCCCAGGCCCCTGTCCACCAGCACCACCGGCTTGCGCCCGCCCAGGTAGATGCGCCCATCGGTGCAGGTGATGGCGATGATTCCGTCCACCAGGGGGCTGACCACCGAGCGGATGAGCCGCTCCTCATCGGCCACCTTGTCGTCGGTGGAGAAGACGCAGATGTTGTATCCCCGGGTCTTGCAGACCTTGTCGACCCCATAGACGATGGAGGCGTTAAAGGGGTTTTGGATCTCGGGGATGATGACGCCGATCATGTTGGTCTTGCGCTTGACCACCGACACCGCCGCGGCGTTTTGCACATAGTCGTACTCGTCGATGATCTGCTGTACCCGCTGCCGCGTTTCGGGGCTCACCCGGTCCTTTCCGTTGAGCACCCGAGAGACGGTGGACACTGCCACCCCCGCCTTCTGCGCGATGTCCTTGATGGTAATCTGTTTGGTCTCCACTCTTCACTCCACCTTTACGGGGCCAGCGCCCCTCACATTCCGCCGGCAGCCGACCCCAGGGGCCCGACAGACAATATCAAAACGTTTCGCCGCCACGAGCGCAAGCGTTTTCCATCTCTTTATAATATACTGTTGACCGCGAAGATTTGTCAATTCTTTCGCACAAATATTGTATTTTTGCCCGATTTTGCCCTTTCGCAGCCTGTATTTTTAGCGGATTGCCCTTGTCCCCCTTTCTTTTGCCTTGACTTTTTATCTAAAAAGGGCCGCGCTTCTTGGCGCATTTTCCGAATTGTGTAAACGCTTCCAACGGGTGTATAATGAAGATGTATTTCCACAAACCCGCGTTTGATTCAAATAGAAAGGTGTGTTGTGCATGCTCAGCAAAATGATCGTCGGCGACGACGGGAGGACCTACCACATCAAACTCAACGAGGAGGACGTCAAGGGCACGCAGTTTGCCATCCTGCCCGGCGATCCGGGCCGGGTGCCCAAAATCGCCGCCTTTTTGGACAACCCGCGCAAGCTGGGCGAGAACCGGGAGTACGTCTCCTACGAGGGCTTTTTGGACGGCGTAAAGGTCATCGTCTGCTCCACCGGCATCGGCGGCCCCTCCGCCGCCATCTGCATCGAGGAGCTGCACCTGTTGGGGGTGCAGAACTTCATCCGCATCGGCACCTGCGGCGGCATCGACCTCGACGTCATGGGCGGCGACGTGGTGGTGGTCACCGGCGCCATCCGCGCCGAGGGCACCTCGAAAGAGTACCTGCCCATCGAGTTCCCGGCCGTGGCCGACCTGGACATCGCCTACGCCCTGCGGGAAGGCGCCAAAAAGCTGGGCTACCGGGTGCACACCGGGGTGGTGCAGTGCAAGGACTCGTTCTACGGCCAGCACTCCCCCGACAGGATGCCCATCTCCTATGAGCTGCTCAACCGCTGGGAGGCATGGAAGCGGGCCGGCACCCTGGGCAGTGAGATGGAGTCCGCCGCCCTCTTCACCGTCTGCCAGTCCCTGGGCTGCAAGGCGGGCGCGGTGATGCACGTCGTCCAAAACCAGGAGCGGGCCGCCCTGGGGATGGAAAACCCCTACGACCACGACACCGAAAAGGCCATCAAGGCCACCATCGAGGGCATCCGCTACCTGATTGCCCACCAGTAACGAAAAAGAAGAGAGCCGGTCGCAGGTCGACCGGCCCTCTTTTTCTATCTCCCTATCCCCTCTCGTCCAGGGGAAAGAGGGCCTGCTCATAGTCCTTTACAAAGGAGCGCAGATCGGTGCGCCCCCGCCGCAAGACGGTGTGCCCCTCCCCCTCGAGGCGGGCGCGCTGCGCCTCAACGCCGCCGGGATCCTTGGGGTCGAGCTCGCCCCCGGCCTTGAGGGTGCGTCAGTAGGGGGTCTCGTCCCCCTGGCGCTGAAAACTGGCCCAGGCGGCGATGGAGACAAAGATGCCCGCCGTGATGGGGGCGGTGAAGTCGGCCCCGTTCTGGGCGGCAAAGTGCTCCCGTATGGCCCCCACCGCGATCACCCTGCCGAAGGGGACCCGCCGCATCACCCGGTCGCAGTCGATGGGCGGGGCGAAGTGCATCCTCTCCCCGCCGTATTTGGCCACCGTTTTGGGGTCGGTGACGATTTGGGTCTTGGGCATCCCCGCAGCCCTGTGCAGCATTGCGTTAAAGTCCTTTTTCCCTTCATTTTCCATCTCGTGTTCCCCCTTTGCACCCCCAGCACAGCGCATCCCTCCCCCCTCTGCAATGAGGCGGTTTGAAAATATTCTCTCTTTTTTCGACACGGCAAAAAGGAGGCGGGCAGCCGCAGCTGCCCGCCTCCTTTTGCCATTCTTTTTTTGCGGAGAAGATCCGTTTACTCCTGCGCCTGCAGGTCCTTTTCGTCCCGGGTGACCTGCTTGATCCACTTGTCGCCCCGGGTGCGGAGGTAGCCGTAAACGCCCTTGACGGCGTAGTCGCACTTGAGGATGACGAAGACCACCAGGGGGGAGAGCTTGAACCAGAAGGCCCCCGCAAAGGCGATGGGCATGGTGACCCCCCACATGATGATGGTGGTGTAGATGAGGATGTTGGTGGCGTCGCCGCTGCCCACCTGCAGCCCGGTGACATAGAGGGACTCGTAGGCAAAGGCGATCATGAAGATGGCGTTGATGACGATCATCTTGTCGGCCATGGCATAGGTCTCGGGGGCGATGTTATAGAGGGAGAGGACAAAGTTCTTGATGACCAGCAGCAGGGCGGTGGTGAACAGGCCCACTCCCATGGCCAGCACGTTGAAGGTCTTTTTCTGCAGCTTGGCCCGCTGGATGTCGCCCGAGCCGATGGTCTTGCCGATGATGACCGAAGAGGCGCCCGAGAGCCCGGCAAAGAAGACCGAGCCGATGCGGTGGAGCACCTCGGCCACCGTGTTGGCGGCGATGGTGGTGGTGCCCAGGCGGCCGAAGATGACCGAGTAGGCGGACATGCCGATGGTGAAGATCATCTCGCTGAGGAGGGAGGGGGCGGCGTAGGTCATAAAGTCCTTGAAGAGCAGCTTGTCGCGCTTGACAAAGTCGCTCAGCTTCATCCGCACCTTCTTGTTGAGGCAGAGCATGTGCACCAGCACACAGGCAAATTCGATCCCGCGGGCCAGCAGGGTGCCGATGGCCACGCCGGTGATCCCCATCTCCGGCAGGCCGAACTTGCCGAAGATGAAGCCGTAGTTGAGGAGGATGTTGACCCCGTAGGAGAGCAGGTTGATCAGCAACGGGGTGCGGGCGTTCTCGGTCGCCCGGATGGAGAGCATATAGCAGTTGCTGACGGCGAACATGGGATAGGTCAGCGCCACGATGCGCAGGTAGTCGATGCCCGCGTCAATGACCGCCTTGTCGGTGGAGAAAACGCCCATGATGGGGGCCGGGAAGGCGATGACCAGGATGGCCGTCAGCAGGGAGATGAGCACCGAGCAGCGGATGCCGATGGCGATGACCCGGCGGATGGCCTTGGTGTCCCCCTTGCCCCAGTACTGGGCAATGAGGATGGCCCCGCCCAGCGTCAGGCCGCGGAAGATGCCCGAGACGATGTTGAAGGGCTGGTCGGCAATGGCCGAGGCGGACATGGGGATCTCCCCCAGGGCGCCCAGCATGATGCTGTTGAGGGTGGTCACGCTGTACATCAGCGCCGACTGCAGCGCCAGGGGGATGGCCAGGGACAACACCGAGCCGTAAAAGCCCTGGTCCCGTTCGATCGCGATTTTTCTACTCAAATTTCTCTCCCTCTCCTATCTCTTCAAAAACTGCCCTTCCCGCCGCCGCGCGGCAAACGGGCAAAAAAAGGGCGCCGGCCCCCATTGGGAAGCGCGCGCAGGGCCCTGCCCTCGGGCCGACATTTGTAGTGTACCATATCGGTGAACATTTTCCAACGCCCGCGGCCACTCTGTTAAAAGTTTGTACACATTAGTAAAAAAACCGAAAAAATACTGTCACCCTCTCATAAAAATCACCATCTGCTCAAAAAAATCATTGTGCAAATTCACTTTCTTGCAGCAGCGCGTCAACACAGCAATGCAAAGAAGTGGGCTTTTCCGAACACCGGGGAAAAGGGCAACAAAAAAACGGCCCTGCGGCCGTCTGAAATCTTCTGCTCGGGAGGGGCCCGTTACAGGGCATGGGCCGCCGAATAGCTGCGCAGCATGCCGGTGTAGACCGGGGCGTAGAGAAGGCCCTTCAAATCGGTCGGGCGCATCAGGCTGAAATCTTTGTGAAAGCGCATGGTGCCGCTGTTTTCGAGGACATAGGCCACAAACTGCGAACAGACGAACCGGCGCTTGCACCGCTTGGCCCAGCCGATGGACATGAAAAACAGCCCGGGATAGTTGTATTTAAAGACCGACTGGTGGCGCAAAAAGAGGTCGATGATCCCCTGCGCGCGGCGGTACTGCTCCTCGCTCACCTCCAGTTGGTAGACGGTGCAGCGGGTGCCGGGCAACTCCCGGTAGACGCCGCCATCCTTCTGCTCACAGACAAAGCCGGCCTCCCAGGGGCGCTCCTTGATGCTGTTGCGGCCAAAGGAGTAGAGGCGGTCCAAGCTGGCGTCCATGGCGATGGAGACGTGGGTGTACTCCCCCCGGGTGACCATCTTCAGCACCTTGGAAAAGCGGGTGCCGGTGTGGGTGAACACCAAATAGATGTGGCGTCTGCCCGCCGGCGCTTGGCCGGACGGCAGGGTCGGGCGGGCAGGATAGGCGACAGCCGGAACGAGATCGACAGACATGGGCATCCCTCTCATACGTTTTAAAATTGCAGCTTGCTCTAAAATACCAGAAACCGCCCCCCTCTGGCAAGGGGAAAAATGTGTTTTTCACACAAATTTCAGAGACCCTGCGCCGCCTCCTACCCCCGCAGCGCGGCCAACCGGCGGCGGATGGCCGCCAGCGCCTCCTCGGGGGTGCGGCAGTCCATCACCGAGTTTTCGATGGGGCACTGGCCGGTTTTGTCCCGATTTTCGATGAAGGGGACCTCGGTCTCGCAGTCCAGCCGCATCCCCAGCTCGGCGGCCAGGTCCAGGGCGGGGCGGCTGGCCACAAAGGCGTAGCAGTCCCTCGCGCCGCAGAGGTAGGCCACAAAGACCGCCGCCTTGCCAAAGACCCGGTCGCAGATGCAGAGGCCGCCCTCGCCGCCCAGCTTGGCCTCGTAGAGGTCCAGTAGGGGGGCGATCCCGTTTTTGTGGGAGGAGAAGAGCACCCCTTCCCCCTTCCCGGCCACGCACTTGTAGCCGCGGTCGATCATCTCCTGTTTGAGTGTCTGTAATATGGTATTCATCCTGCCGCCCGCCTTTCTTTCAACTTTCTTGCAATCGGTGTAAACCGGCCGTACCGTTTTATTGTAATACAACCGCTCCCCCCTTTCAACCGGCAGTTTTACCCGCGCAAAAGGGGGATAGTCTCCCGCTGAAAAAAGGAGTATAATGGAGACAAAGACAAGCCGCCGGCCCTGCCGACGCGCGAATAGAGGGGGACGCCGATCGTGAACCGCAACATCTACGAGCAGTACATCGCCATTTTAGAGGGGGAACTGGTACCCGCCCTGGGCTGCACCGAGCCCATTGCCATCGCCCTGGCCGCCGCCAAGGCCCGCCAGGTGCTGGGGGAGGAGCCCCAGAAGATGGTGGTCTCCTGCAGCGGCAACATCATCAAAAACGTCAAGGGGGTGGTGGTCCCCAATTCCGGCGGCCTCAAGGGGATCGACACCAGCGCCGTGCTGGGCGCGGTGGGGGGCGACCCCGAGCGGGGGCTGGAGGTGCTGACCGCCGTCACCCCTGCCGACCTGCAGCGGGCCAGAGAGCTGCTGGACGCCGGCATCTGCGAGACCGAGCTGCTGGAGGGGGTCTCCAACCTGCAGATCATCGTCGAGGCCACCGCGGGGGAGCACACCTCGGTGGTGGAGATCTGCTATTCCCACACCAACATCGTCCGGGTCGAGCGCGACGGCGAGGTGCTGGTGGGCGGCGCCGACACCCCGGTGGAAGACCACCTGAGCGAGGCCTACGAACTGCTGGACCTGGCCGACATCTACACCTTTGCCGAGACGGTGGACCTGGACGACGTGCGCAAGGTGATCTCCCGCCAGATCGAGTACAACTACGCCATCGCCAAAGAGGGGCTCTCCCACCCCTACGGCGCCCAGGTGGGGCGCACCCTGCTCAGCGAGTACGGCGACGACGTCAAGATCCGGGCCCGCGCCTGGGCTGCCGCCGGCAGCGACGCGCGGATGAGCGGTTGCGCCCTTCCGGTGGTCACCAACTCCGGCAGCGGCAACCAGGGGATGACCGTCTGCCTGCCGGTGCTGGCCTATGCCCAGGAGCTGGGCGTCAGCGAGGAAAAGGCCTACCGGGCCCTGGTCCTCTCCAACCTGATCGCCATCTACCAGAAAAAGGGGCTGGGCAAACTCAGCGCCTACTGCGGGGCGGTCTCTGCCGCGGCCGCCTCCGGAGCCGCCATCACCTACCTCTGCGGCGGCGATTTCGAGGCCATCTGCCGCACGGTGGTCAACACCTTGGCCGACGTGTCGGGGGTAGTCTGCGACGGGGCCAAACCCTCCTGTGCGGCCAAGATCGCCTCGGCGGTGGACGCGGCCATCCTCAGCCACTGCATGTCCCTGCAAAACCGCACCTTTGGCGCCGGAGAGGGGCTGGTGATGAGCACTCCGGAGGAGACGGTGCAGGCCATCGGCCGGATGGGCCGGGTGGGGATGAAATCCACCGACGTGGAGATCCTCAACATCATGATCGGCAAATAGGGGGATCCTCCCCCACCGTGTAAGAGAGCGGCGCGCCCCTGCGTGGGGACGCGCCGCTCTCTCGCTGTCAAAATCCGCTCTTCAGGGGGTTTTCTCCTTTCGCGGCCTCCCCTTGGGGCGAAGCACCTCTCCAGCCGCCAGCCGCGCCTGCTTGCGGTTGTACCGGGTCACCCACCAGCGGATCTGGTCCAGGTCCAGGCCGAAAAAGTCGGCGATCTCCTGCCGGGTCATCCCCTCCTTGCGCATGGCGATGATCTCGGGCTCGATCGCCTCTAAATTGGCGTTCTTTCTCTTTCTCATCGGCTCTCCCCCCGTTTGGTTCTATTTTCCTATATTGGGGAGGGCTTGTCCATTGGCTGTTTCAACGGCTCTGCCCACCTTTGTTCGCACAAATTCGACAAAAATCGCCAAAATTCGATGGAGAGGTATCCATTTCCCTTTCCCCATCAACTCCTCCTCCCGCTCTCCCAGGGGCGGGGGTGTTCCCTCTCCTCCGCCGGTATAACAGCGTCAGAAAGGAGGACTTTTCGCAAAATTCGAGTTGCAGCGCCTCTTTCTGCTCCTCTCACCGGCCCCACCACCGCGCATTTCCCCTCTTTCGCCATTTGGCAGGCGGGTCCTTCAGCCATGCGGTGGGGACGGCAGGGACAGCAGTCCGTTTTTTGTGGGCCGGCATCGCGGTGAAAAAGGACCTATGCGCCCGTTTTTAAAAGGGCAAAATTCTCCGGGCAAGTCGTTTCGCAGCGCTCCAACGACCTGCATCCCCTCTGTCCACCTCGCGTCTCTGGCAGCGCCCCGGCTCCCTTCCCCAGGAGCTGCTCTCTGGCCGCGGCGACAAGGAGCAAAATCAAACCCACCCTCGCCCCCGCCCGAGCCGCTGAACCGTCAGCGCTCGATTCGCCGACCAACTCGTACCCGGCCAAACACCTCGCACCCGAGCTGCCAAACACTTCACTCCCGAGCTGTCGAGCACTTCCCTTCCAGTCCATCCAGTGTTTTGTACCCGAACCGCCCAAACGCCCCACACGGTTCGCCAAACACCCCACACCCCATTCACCGAGTACCCCGCACTCGAGTCATCAAACGCCCCGCACCCGATTCGTCAAGCGGCCTGCACCCGCGTCGCCAAATGCCCCGCGCCCCCATCCGCCAAACACCTTCCCCTCCAGCTCCCCCTTCCAAAAAGGCCGCCGCGCCGTACACTGTGGCGACCTTTTTTCTCTTGGAAAGCATAAAATAATTTTCTTTTAGTAAAATATACTTGACTTTATGTCCGGTAAGTTATATATTGGTGGCAGAGAAAAGAGGTGAGCAGATGGGAAAAAACGTGAAGCTCAAGGCGGCACGCGCCATGCTGGGGCTGTCGCAAAAGGACCTGGCGGAAAAGGTGGGGGTCACCCGGCAGACCATCGTCGCCATTGAAAAGGGGGACTACAACCCCACCATCAACCTCTGCCGCGCCATCTGCCGGGCGCTGGGGCAGACATTGGACCAACTGTTTTGGGAGGAAGGACAATGAGCAAAATATTTCTCTGTGAAGGGCAGTACGACGAGCGGCAGCTGCGGGAGCGGGACCGCATCGGCATGCAGACGCTGATCGCCGTCTTTCTCGCCGTGCTGGCCGACGGCCTGGTGCGGGAGGCGGGCCTTGACTGGACCAGCCCCCAGCACTCCGCCTTTTTGATCGTGGTGGGGGGCCAGTCCCTCTTCGGCTGTCTCTGCGCCCTGCGCCAGGTGCTGCCCAGGCACCCCGGCTACCACCGCCTGTTTTACTATGTCATCCCCGTCTTTGTGCTGGTGGCGCTGGTCTATTTCACCTGCGACGCCGTCTGGGGCAACTTCACCCTCACCGAAAACGGCCAGCTCGACGGCGGCGCCACCCTGTTGATGGTCCTGTTTTTGGGGGTGCAGGCCCTGATTTACCGCATCCAGTGGAAGCGGGCCCAGGCCGAAGAAGAGGGGGGAGAGCAGTGAACGGGCGGGAGTACGACGAGTACCAGCTGCAACAGCGGCAAAAAATCGCCATGCAGACCCTCCTCTTGACCCTCGTTCTCATCCTGGCCGACGGCATCGTCCGCACCGGCTGGGGCGAGTGGGCCGAACCGATGATGGAGGCCCTCCTCCTCATCGTGCTGCCGGCCCTCTACTTCCTCACCCTGGCCATCTGCAAAAACGCCTATTTCGGGCGCAGCGGCAGCTGGCTCTCCTGGGTCTATCTGGCCCTCGGCGCCCTTTTTGGGGGGGAATTTCTCTTCTCCTGGGCCGCCGGACGGGTCGCCTTTGTCAAAGACGGCCTCCTCTCCATCTCGATCCAGCCGCTGGTGATGGGGGTCTTCTTCTGCTACATCGCCGGGCTCAGTCTCATCCGGCGGGGGATCGAGCGGCGGCGGGAACAGGGGGAGAAGTGAGAGCCCCTCTCCCCCAAACAACAAATCCGGGGCGGGAAACAGCCGTTGTTTCCCGCCCCGGACTTTCTTTTCGCCCTACTCGGGCCACGCCACCGCCTTTAGCCGCAGCCCGCGAAAGGCGGCGTACCGCTCCAACCAGGCGACGGCCGCCTCCCTCTCCCCGGGGGAGAGGGGCGACCCCATCAGCCGGACCGACCAATTCCTGCCCGAGGTCTTGCCCCGCCACCAGCCCACGGCAATGCCATCCCGCAGCAGCGCCCCGGGGTTGCCCACCGTCTTCCAGAGCTGTCCTGCCAGCCCCTCTTCACAGAGCCAGCGGCGCCCCCCGTAGAGGTAGGGGTCATAGGGGGGCAGCAGCTGCACCCCCCGCGGGGTGGAGGGGCAGTCCCCCTCCGCCAGGGCCAGGGCCGGGCGTCCCAAAAAGGCGACCGGCTCCCCCACCTCTTCGGCCAGGGCCCAAAGCCGCCTGCCCTGCCGGGGGCAGCAGCCCAAAAAGGTGGCAAACTCCCCCTCGGTGGCCGGGCCGTAGAGGGCGAGAAAGCGGCGCGCCAACTCCCGCTGGCCCGGCGCGCCCAAGAGGGCGGGGTCGGCGGGGGCCAGCCGCTCCCGCCCCCAGTCCCCCGGCCAGAAGAGGGGGGAGCGCCCCTGGCGGGGGCCCAGCACCAGGTGCCCCTGCAGGGCGCAGGCCCGCAGCAAAAAGGAGACCGCCGCCTCCCCCAGCCGCTGGTCCGGCCCGTAGAGGGAGGGGCCCTCCCACCCCTCCCTCACCCCTGCGGGCAGGCGGGGGGCGATCCGGTCCGCCAGCTGCCGGTCCAGTTCGGCCTTGCCGGTCACCGGGGCGGGCAGCTCCTCCGCCGCCTGGCAGAGCAGGGGCAACAGCTGGTCTGCCCCCAGCCCCAGCCGCGCGGCCACCGGGGCAAAGCCAGGGTAGGCGTAGATCCACTCCTCCCCCTCCTGGGCGCAGAGCGCGCCGAGAAAGAGACCCCGCTGGGACGCGGGGAAAAGGTAGGGCGCGCCGCGAAAACTCCAGCAGCGGCAGAGCGCGCCGGAGGCCACCGCCTCCTCCACCCAGCCGGGGGCCAGATCCCCCACCCGGCAGAAGAGGGCGGCCTCCCCCATCCCCGGCGGACTGTCCTGCACCCCCAGGGGGAGGGCCTGCTCCACCGCCCCCTGCCCGCAAAGCGGCGCAGTCAGGTGGTGGGCGGCCAGCCGCCGGGCCACCGCCTCCGCCCGGGTGATCTCCCTCATCTCCCCGCCCCCTTCCCCCGCCGCAGGGCGCACAGCCGCGCCTTCTCCTCCGGCGCCACCAGGTAGGAATCGCGCAGCTTGGAGAGGGTTTTGTTGTGGGTAAAGTCGTCCAGCCGCCCCTCGGCGAGCAGGGCTTCCACCAGCGCGGGGAAGCGGGGCCAGGCGGTGCAGAGGAGCCAGGCCCGGGCCATGTCCACATAGTATTCCCCCGCGGGGGCCGCGGCCGCCAGCTCCACCGCCAGCGGGGCCCAGTCCCCCCACAGCAGGTAGGTCATGGCCAGCACCAGCCCCACCCGCTTCTCCCAGGGGGCGCTCCCGCTCTGCACCAGCCTCTGGCAGAGGGACCAGGTGTACGCCGGCTGGCCGGCCAACCCCTTGCAGGCGGTGCAGAAGCTGTCGCAGAGGGACCAGTTGTGCACCCGGGGGATGTACCCCTCCACCGCCGGGACCCCCTCGGGCCAGGGCAGGGAGGAGGCGCGGCCCGCCACCAGGGCGGCCACCATCCCCTCCTCGTGGCTGTCGTCTCGGGAGAGGGCGAGAAACCCCTGCCAGTCCCCCCGCGCGATGGCGCGGGCACAGGCCTGCAGCACCGGCATCCGCACCCCCAGCAGGGGGCACTGGGGGTCGTTCACGATGCGGGCGTTAAAGGCCTGGTAGCCAGGTTCGGCCCGCTCCCGCAGGTAGGCCACAAAGGCCCGGTAGTCCCGGGGTTGCCAGCGATTTAGCGCAAAGGGCGGTCTCTCCACAAAGGGCCCCTCCTCTCTCATTTTCCCCATTATCCCCCGGCAAGCAGCCTTTGTCAACGCAGCCGGGGCAGGCGGTGGGCGGGGCACCGGTTTCGCCCCCGTCTGCCGCTCGCGCCGAAAAAAGGGTACAAAAAAGAGAGCCGGGGGCCGAAAAACTCCGGCCGCCCGGCTCTCGCCGCGCAGAGGCGCTCGCTCTTTCTATTTGCCTTCCAGCACCTGGGCCATCCGCTCCATGCACTCCTTGACGATGGAGCGGGGGCAGGCCACGTTGATGCGCTCAAAGCCGATGCCCTCTTCGCCGAACATGTATCCCTCGTCCAGGGCGACCTTGGCCCGGCGGAGCATCATCTCCTCCAGCTCCTCCTTGTCCTTGCAGTACTCCCGCAGGTCCAGCCAGACCAGGTAGGTGCCCTCGCAGTCGACCATGGTGGCCTTGGGCAGCCGCTCGGCCACAAACTCTTTGCAGAAGGCGATGTTGCCGTCGATGTAGGCGTTGACCTGGTTGAGCCAGTCCTCGCTCTCGTTGTAGGCGGCGATCATGGCGGTGATGCCGAAGGGGTTGGCAAAGCCCACCGAGTTCTTGTCGCCGATGGTGTGCAGCCACTTCTCCTGGTAGTCGGGGTTTTCGATGACGATGTTGGACAGCTGCATCCCCGCCAGGTTGAAGGTCTTGCTGGGGGCGGTGCAGACGATGATCCGGTCCTTGTACTCGGGGCAGGCCTTGAGCAGGGGGATGTGGGTGACCCCCTCCCGCACCAAATCGAAGTGGATCTCGTCGGAGATGATCCACTTGTCGTACTTCTTGGCGATCTCCACCACCTTTTTCAGCTCGTCCAGGGTCCAGACCCGGCCCACCGGGTTGTGGGGGCTGCAGAGGATCATCCCCTTGACGCCGGGGTCGGCCAGCTTTTTGTCCAGGTCCTCATAGTCCATGGTGTAGCGGCCGTCCTGGTAAATCAGGGGGTTGTTGACCACCTTGCGGCCGTTGCCGAGGATGCTGTTGGTGAAGGGGTAGTAGACCGGGCGCTGGATGACGATGCCGTCCCCCTCCTCCGACAGGGCCTGGATCAGGTAGCAGATGGCGGGCACCACGCCGGGGGAGAAGAAGATGTCCTCGGCCTTGACGTCCCACCCGTGGCGGCGCTTGTACCAGCCGGTGACTGCCTCTTTATAGGTGGGGTTGTTGTACACGGTGTAGCCGAAGATCTTGCGGTCGATGCGCTTGTGCAGCGCGTCGATGATGGGGTCGGCGCAGGGGAAGTCCATGTCCGCCACCCAGAGGGGGAGGGCGGACTGGTCGTCGCCGGGCATAAACTCCCACTTGGAGCTAAAGGTGCCCTTGCGGTCAACGAGCTGGTCCAGATCGTACTGTCTCATCGCACACGTCTCCTTTTTTGGCCGCCGGGCCGGACCCGCCCCCATCCCGAGTGGGAAGGGGCCCGGCGCCGGCAACATTTAAGCTGCTTAAGTATTCTCTGTTTCCATCCTATCGCCGCCGGGAGGGTTTGTCAATCAGCCCGGGGGCAAAACTCATTTTTCGGGGATTTCGCTAAAATCCCGGCGGCTTCTTTCCACATCCTGACGGAAGGAGGCGTTGAGGTGTTCCTGCACCGCCAGATAGGTCCGCAGCTCCTCGTCGCTAAAGCCCGCCAGGTTGCGGCAGCTCCGCTGGTGGCACTCCCTGTCAAAGCGCTCGTGGTTTTCAAAGATGACCCAGCCGTGCTCGGTGAGGCCCAGGTTCTGTTCCCGGTTGTTGCGGGCGTTCTTGGCCTGGGTCACCCAGCCCTTCTCCCGCAACCGGCGCACCATCTGCGAGCAGGCGCTGGGGGTCTTTTGCAGCCTTGCCGCCAGGTCGGTGACGGTGATGCCCGGGCTGCGGCCGATGAGGGCGATGGTGTGGCTCTCGGCCTGGTAGAGGGTCTCGCCGCCGTAGCGGTGGGGCATGGCGTCGTACACCTCCATCAGCCGGCAGCCCTCGTCCAGGGCGTCCAGAAGCTGCAAGAACAGGGCGTAGCGCCCCTCTTCGATCGGCGTCTCCATCCCGCTGCTCACGCCCCGGCCACAAGGGCGGGCAGCTCCTCGAGGCGGGCGATCTCGTAGGTGATGGGCACCCCCAGGGCGTTGGGCTTGCCCCCGGGGTTGTACCAGCAGGTGTCGATGCCGGCGTTCTGCCCCCCCATCATGTCGGAGGTGAGGGAGTCCCCCACCAGCAGGGCCGCCGCCCGGTCAAAGCCGGGGATGTGGGCGGCCACATAGTCAAAGTACTCCCTCTGGGGCTTTTGGTAGCCGGTGTCCTCGGAGACAAAGACGTCGGCGATGTAGGGGGTGATGTCGCTGCCCTGCAACCGGCGGTGCTGGGTGCGGCTGACCCCGTTGGTCACCAGGTAGAGGGGGCAGAGCTGGGCCAGCCGGCGGCAGACGTCGGCCGCCCCGGGGATCGAGCAGCCCTGTTCCCCCAGGGCGTCCATATAGGTGCGGTTGAAGTCCGCCCCCGAGTGGGACAGCCCCAGCTCGGCGAAGAGCTCGTCGAAGCGCTGGGACTGGAGTTTTTCCTTGCTGACCTCCCCCCGCTCAAATTGCTCCCACAGCCGGCTGTTGATGACCTGATAGCGCGCCCGAACGGCCTCTGTCAAGGGCACCTCCCACCGCGCAAAGGCGGTCTGCAGGGCGATCTCCTCGGCCCGGTCGAAATCCAGCAGGGTGTTGTCGGCATCCAGCAGGACAAAGCGGTATTTTGACAATGTCGGTCCCTCCCTCTTCCCCGCGCGCGGGGCGTCCTTTTTCTCGCTCCCATTATACGGGATTTTCCCGCCCCACACAAGCGCGGCGGGGGGCGGCGGGGAAACTGCCCGAGAATGGGTCCAGATCCTGTCCATATTTCGTCGTTTTGACCGCCTCTTTCCCTTTTCTTTGGCGCGGCGGCGCAGTATACTAAAAAGCGGAAATCGTCCGGCCGCGAGCCGGTGGGGAGGCCCCCCGCCGGGGAACGCGGCCTTTTTGCGGCAAAAGAAGAACAGAGGGGGAAACTGCAATGTCAGAACAAGGGGAAAGCGCCGTCGCCAAGACGGTCAAACGGGTGCGGGGGTACCGGTACTCCCTGGTGCTGGAGGGGATCGCCGTGGGCGCCATTGCCGGGCTGGTGGCCGTCCTCTTCCGGCTGGCCATCCAGGGGGCCGACGGCCTGCGGGGCCAGGCCATCGCCTTTTGCAGAGAGCGGGGTGGCTGGGCGGTGGCCCTCTGGTTTTTGGCCCTGGCCGGAGCGGCGGGGCTGGTGACCCTCCTGCTGCGGTGGGAACCCTACATCTCCGGCTCGGGCATCCCCCAGGTGGAGGGGGAGATGGTGGGCCAGGTGCACCAGCGCTGGTGGCGGGTACTGCTGTGCAAGTTTGCCGGCGGACTCCTCAGCCTGGGGGCCGGCCTCTCCCTGGGGCGGGAAGGGCCCTCCATCCAGCTGGGGGCCATGGCGGGCAAAGGCTTTTCCCGGCTGACCGCCCGCATCCGCACCGAGGAGAAGCTGCTGATGACCTGCGGCGCTTCGGCCGGGCTGGCCGCGGCCTTCAACGCCCCCTTCGCCGGGGTCCTCTTCTCCCTGGAGGAGGTGCACAAGAACTTCTCGCTGGACGTGCTGCTGCCGGCCATGTCCGCCTCCATCACCGCCGACTTCCTGTCCAAAAACATCTTCGGCCTGAAGCCGGTCTTCGACCTGTCGGTGCGGCAGATGCTCCCCATCCGCCACTACTGGGCGGTGGCCCTGCTGGGCGTCGCCCTGGGGCTGCTGGGGGTGCTCTACAACCGCTGCACCTCCCTGGCGCAGGACCTCTATGCCCACGTCCGCCCGGCCTATCTGCGCACCCTGATCCCCTTTTTGCTGGCCGGGGTGCTGGCCTTTGTGGCCCCTCAACTGCTGGGGGGCGGCCACGCCCTGGTGGAGGGGATCGACCCCACCGCCACCCTGGGGGCGGTGGCCCTCCTCTTCGGCTGCAAATTCCTCTTCTCCATGGCCAGCTTCGGCGCAGGGGTGCCGGGGGGCATCTTCCTGCCGCTGCTGGTGTTGGGCTCTCTGGTGGGGGCGGGCTTCTTCGCCGGGTTGGCCCCCTCGCTGGGGCTGGCCCCCGAGATGGTGGACAACTTCGTCATCCTGGGGATGGCCGGGTACTTTGCCGCCATCGTCCGCGCGCCGGTGACCGGCATCCTCCTCATCAGCGAGATGACCGGCAGCTTCACCCACATGCTCACCCTCTCCCTGGTCTCCCTGGTGGCCTACGCCACCGCCGACCTGCTGGGGTGCAAGCCGGTCTACGACGAGCTGTTGGAGCGGCTGCTCAAAAGCCGTGGCCGCCCCCTGGAGCCCACCGGCGAAAAGGTGCTGGTGGCGGCCCCGGTCTGCATGGGCTCCCCCGCCTGCGGCCGCACCCTCAGCCAGATCGACTGGCCTGCCGGCAGCCTAGTGGTCTCGGTCCGCCGGGGGGAGCGGGAGCTGGTGCCCGGCGGGGCCACCCTCCTCTTGCAGGGGGACCAGCTCTCCCTCCTCTGCGACGAGTCGGACATCCCCGCCGTGCGGGAGGCCATGGCCCGCTGGTGCGAGACCGCCGTCCGGGAGCACCGCTCCCCCGCCCGGCAGTAGACAGCTTGTGGGAGCAGGCGCCTTTCCAGCGCCCTCCCGCACCCCCGGGAAAAACGCCGCCCCCATCCCCAGGGAAGGGATAGAGAGAGGGGGCCCGGCCAAATCGGCCGGGCCCCCTCTCTCTATTTATCTGCTCATCCGCAAAGCGCCCTCTTCAGACCCTTTGCCCTACCCCTCGCGGCGGCGCTTGCCCGCAGCCGTCAGCACCAGGGCGCCCAGGGCCGCCAGCAGTCCCCACCCCAGGGGGGCAGTGGCGTCGCCGGTGTACACCGACAGGGCCTCCACCCTCTCCCGCAGGGCCGGGTCCATCATCTCCTTTTGGCGCTCGCTGAGTTGGCTGTACCGGTCCAGGATGTCCCGCTGCTCCTCTGCGGTGGCGTCGTGCAGGTCCTCCGGCAGCCGGCGGAGGTCCTCCTCCAGCCGCTCCACCTCTTCCACCTGGTCGATGGCGTCTTCCAGTTGGTCTCTCAGGTCCTCCAGGTCCTTTCGCTCCTCCTCGGTCAGGTGGCTGTCCTCCCCGTCCAGCAGGTCCTCGATCTTGTCCACCACCTGCTGGGCGTCGTCCTTGTTGTCCTTGTCCACCGCGCCGGGGTCCAGGGGCTCGCTGCCCCCGTCCGGCTTCTTGACCTCCTCGATCTTCTCCTTCACCTCGTCCAGCTTGTCCAGCAGTTCGTCGCAGCGGTCGATGATCTCCTGCAACTCCTCCTTCTGCTCCTCGCTGGCGTCGGGGTCGTTTTTCACCTCTTCGGCCTTCTCCTTGACCGACTCGATGTCCTCCCGGTCGTCCCCGGTGACGGTGTCGGGGGTCACGTCCTCGATGGGGGCGGGGATCTCGCCGATGGGGCGGGTGGACACCTTGTACTCGGTCACATGTCCGGCTTTGTCGTAGGCCAAAACGGTGTAGTTCGCCGGCTCCCCGCCGCTGGGCAGGGTCAGGTCGACCCGCTCCTGGCCCTGGCCGGCCGTCGCCTGGTGGACGATTACCCCGTCCTGGATGACGATGACCTGCTGCAAGTTGAAATCGCTCACCTGCAGGTCCTTTTTCACGTAGTAGATGCCGCCGTCCTGCGCGCCAGAAACTGCCGGCGGGGTCAGGTCGACGAGCAGCGGGCAGGCCACGACCGTCTCATTCCCGGCCACATCCACCGCCTTCAGGTAGACGATCCCCCGAAAGTCGCTGGTAAAGGGGATGGCGATCTTTCCATCTCCGTCAGGGGTCAGGTCGCTGCGCCACTCCTGCGCGGCGGGGGTGTAGACCTCCGCCGGGTCGGCGGTGGGATGCAGCGCGTACTGGATGGAGGCCAGCCCGCTGGTGGCGTCGGCGGCGCGCACCGATAAATCGATGGGGGTGTTGTACACCCGCTCAAATCCGCCCATGGGGGGCAGGGCCGGGTGGTCCTTCCCATCCCGGTAGACGGCCGAGATGTCCCGCTCCCCGTCCAGCACGGGGGCGGTGGCGTCGATCTTCACCACCTCGTCGGCCGGTTCGGTCACCGCGCCGGTGTCCTCCTTTTTCAGCTGCAACTGCAGCCGGTGGACACCGTCTCCCGTGACGACCCGCTCGCTCCCCCAAGCGGCGGGGCTCTCCGCCAGCAGGTCGGCGATCTGCCGGTAGTCGCTCTCGTCGGTGGGGGCGGCGGTGGCCGGGCCGGTGAACCAGCCGCTGTTGTTCTTGCGCTCGCCGGTGATTTGGTATCCGCCCTGGTCCTGGGTGACCACCACGGTGGCCGGGTTGACCAGGTGCACCCGGTAGTTGGGGTTTTGCCAGACGGCGTTCCCGTCGGTGAATCCCACCACGCAGAGATAGTAGGTGCCGGCCGGGCTGGTCTCGCTCAACTCCACCCCGGCGCTGTTCTGGCAGGTAAAGGAAGGGGTGCCCAGGTCGCTCACCGGGCGGGCAAAGGGGTCTGCCGCGGCGGCGCGGGTGCTCGGCCTTTGCAGCCACTGCACCCCGTAGCGGGGGATGGCCTCCCCCACCTTTTTCTCGCTCGGGTCGGCGGTGGGGCCCACCCACACCTCCCGCGGGGTGATGGAGCCGGCCACCTCCAGGCGGTCGGGCTCCAGGGTGTAGTTGCCCGCGTCCGCTCCGGCCAGGGTCAGGCCGGTGAGGGTGATGGTGTCGGCGTCCGCCACCTCGGGCGAGTTGTAGCCCGAACTGCCGTCAAACTGGATGGACAGCTCATCCCCCGCCACAGTGGAGGAGATGCTCACCGACCCCAAAAACTGGTTGGTGCCGTCATAGGGCTTGACGGTGGGGGAGATGCCCAAATCAGCGGCGGTGATCGCCTTGGGGTAGATGGTGAAGGTCTTGCTGGAGCCGGTGTAGGTGGCGTCGTCCGGCTTGGTCACCTCCACCTTGTAGGTGCCGGCGTCGCTGGGCGTCCCTTCGACCTTGACGAAGCTGCCGTCCGGCTGCTTTTTATAATAGGTGTAATGTACCTCTTCCTCAAAGGGCTTGCCGTTGACGTTGGTGCTGGGGACGACCGCGCTGCCGTAGGTGACGTCGGAACAGTTGACCCCTAGGGTCTTGCCGGTCATATCCAGGGCCATATCGGTGGTGCTGGAGGTGTCGGTAACCCCCTCGCTGTCCCCCTCCAGCCCGCCGAACTCCACCACATAGGCGCAGTTGGTGTTTTGAGAGAAGTCGTTCCACTGCCCCTGTACGGTGGAGTAAAAGTGCATGCACTGTTCGCCACTGGAAGAGTTGTTGGGCTCGCCGGTGGACCAGTTGGTGTACATCTTCGAGCTCTCCGGGTTGTTGGGGGTCGTCTGCTTATACGCACCCGACCACATCAACTGCCCAGCCTCCGGCCCGGTGACCCAGTAGTAGTCTGCCTTGGCAGACCCGTAGCTGCCCGGGTGGCCGGTGTAGTCGTCCAGGCAGGTGGCGCCGGTCCAACAGTTGGTGCCGATCAGGGAGTAGACAAAGTCGTGCTCGGCCTGGGAGGTGATGGTCACCAGATACCCCTGCCGCCCCAGGTAGCTCTGCTGGGAGGCCAGCTGATAGGCGGTGGGCCAGTTGACAGCGGTGGGCACGGCCAGGTAGTAGTGGCCGTTGTCCTCGTTGTAGTGGTAGACGCTGTCGAGCTGCTCCACACTCACCGAAAAGCGAAGGCTGCGCACCACGTTGGAGGTATTGGTCAAGCGCACCTGCAGGTTCTGGCGCAGGTAATCCTGCCACTGCTGGGCGCTCAGCCCGCTGGCGCTGGTGAGAACGCAGTTGGTCACCCAGCCCCCGGCGCTCACCGAGGTAATCCCCGCCACCGCGGGGTTTATCGCCTGGATGGCGTCCCCGGACTGGATGGCCCGCGAGAACTGCACCACCACGCTCTTGATGGGCTGGTTGCCCGGCTGGGTCACCTCCAACTGGGGGAAGGTGTAGGTGTGGTAGCCGTTTTGATACCCGCTCTCGCTCTGCTGTACCTCGTTTGCATAGCCCGGCTCGATGCCGATGGTGGAGGTGACCGACGGCTCCCCCTCCGCCAGGGCGGCAGGCAGGTTGCCCACCGCCAAAACCAGAGCCAGCGCGATGCAGAGCAACCGCTTATGCATCTTCATGGCAGATTCAACTCCTCAATTTAAATTTTCAGTCTGAAAGGTGTGCTTTTTCGTTCATTTATTTTTTTAAATTTTGTGCACAAAAAAAGCAGGTCTGTCTTAGACAGACCTGCCAAAAAACCGTGCGCTTTTCTCGATTTCATCTGCGAATGAAAAGCTACGCCTTAATTTGTTAATAGTATAACGCTCTCTGTAAAGAATTGCAACAAATATATTCCAATTTACCCAATCTTTTACTTCTTTTGCTCTATTTTTCCGCCACCTCCGTGGGGGACAGGGCGATTTGACCCCCGCCCGGCCATCAAAAAAGGGGCAAGGGGACAGGTCGCCCTGCCCTTTGCCCTTTGCCCCCTTATCGCCGTGAGAGATGCAGTGTGTACGTTCCCCCTCCAGCCTTTCCAAAAACCGCAAAATAGCATGCAAAATGAAATCCCGCGTCCCTTGCGCTTTTATCCCTTCTCACAATTCAGGCCAGCCCCAGCCGGTCCCAGACGTCCCAGCGCTCCAGATCGGCCAAGATGGAGGTGGGCAGCAACTCCCCCATCTCCTCCCGGGTGGCCCAGCGGGCCTCCTGGTGCTCCTCCGACAGGGTCACCTCGCCCCCCGCCCAGTAGCAGGCGTAGCTGAGCAGCACGATCTGCCGGTGAGGGGCCGGGTGGAAGGTGGTGGCGTAGAGCAACTCTCCCGGCTCGACAGCCAGGCCGCTCTCCTCCTCGATCTCCCGCAGGAGGGCCTCCTCCAGCTCCTCCCCAAAGCGGATCTTGCCGCCGGGGAACTCCCAGCTCCCTGGCCCGATCTCATCGCTGTCCGAGCGGCGGAGGACGAGTATCCTCTCCCCCCGGCGCACGATCCCCTTCAGTGCAGTGTGGATCTCCCATTCCACGGCCAAATTCCTCCCTCTATCCATTTGTCGCGGCACCCGGCCGCCGTCGGGCCCAGTTCATCTGCAGTGGAGCGGGGAACGCCCCGCCCAGCCGGTGCCCTTTTCGGCGCACGGCAATTTGCCATTTGCCCCCTATGGCAGGGCCGGCCTGTAACGAAAGGGGGCAAAAACGCCCTTTGACAGCCGTTCTTCCCCACTTTACTCCAAGCAATCGGGCAGCTCGGCGCCCTCCTCCGCCTGCCATCCTCTCAAAGCCCGCGGCCCTCTTCCAACCGCCGGAGGAGGGCCAGCCCCCCGCCGCCCGGCCACCGGCAACCCTTCACAAGCCCGAGACCAGCCGTTCCAGCCGCCCCCGACAGTCCCGCTCGGCCCCTTTCACCCGATGGACTCCAACAGCCGCCGCTTCATGGCGGGGATGTGGATGGCGCGCACCACCGCGGCGTTGGCAGTCCAGTCGAACACCGGCCAGCCCCTGTCCAACCCCTCGCCGGTATTGACATGGGAAAAACGGAGCGGCCATTTTCCCGGCACCCACCCGCCTATCGCAGGCAACCCTTCACAGTCCCGAGACCGACCGTTCCAGCCGTCCCCGGCCGTCCCGCCCGGCCCCTTTCACCCGATGGCCTCCAACAGCCGCTGCTTCATGGCGGGGATGTGGATGGCGCGCACCACCGCGGCGTTGGCGGGGCGCCCGGCAGCGCCGGTCCAGTCGAACACCAGTTGGCCCCTGTCCAGCCCCTCGCCGGTGTTGACATAGGAAAAACAGGGCAGACTCTCCTTGACGAGTTCCGGCCAGAGAGCCACCGCCATGGCCACCGGGTCGGCCATGTCCAAACAGGGGGAGCCAAAGCGGCGGGTGTTGAGCTCCATCAGGCAGCGGTTGCAGCGGATGCACAGCTGGGCGCAGGGGCTGCCCTCCACCAGCACCCCCTCGATCTCCCCCTCGGTGAGGACGGCCTCGCCGCAGCAGAGGTCCCACCCGGCGTAGAGCTGGGGGATGCCCGCGCGCAGCACCACGGCACAGGCCTCGGGGTCGGCCCAGATGTTGAACTCGGCCGTGGGGGTGACGTTGCCCGGGCCGAAGCCGGCCGATCCCATCACCGTCAACTGTTTGACCCAGCCGGCCACCCGCGGCTCCCGCAGCAGGGCCAGAGCCAGGTTGGTCAGCGGCCCCAGGGCCACGATCTCCAATTCCCCGGCAAAGCGCCGGGCCAGCTCGATGATGACGTCGGCCCCGTGACCGGCGGCCAGGGGCATCTGCGGGTCGGGGATGCCGATGTCCCCCATCCCGTCGCGGCCGTGGGTCTCGTAGGCGTAGGTCAGCTCCCGCAGCATCGGCCCGCCGCAGCCCAGGTAGACCGGCGGCCGGGCCGGACCCGCCCACTCCACGGCGATGCGGGCGTTGCGCCCGGCCTGTTCCAGCGGGACGTTGCCCGCCACGGCGGTGATCGCCTCGACCCGGACCCCCGGGCAGTGCAGGGCCATGACGATGGCCACCGCGTCATCGGAGCCGGTGTCGGTGTCAATGAGGATGTGCCGCACGGCATTCCCCTCCTCGCTCGTTTTTTCCATCATATCACCCCCGGGGAGATCCTGCAATCTGCCCGCCCAAAAGGAGGGCAGATCCGCCCCCATTTGCAAATTGCCGCGCTTTTTCTGCCCGATACACCTTTCTTGCCCGCCCAAATTCTGCTATAATAACAAATTAGACACACATCAAATCCATTACACATCTAAAGGAGGATATAAAATGAGTCAGAAGAACACATTTTATATTACAACACCCATCTACTACCCGTCCGACAAACTGCATATCGGACACAGCTATTGCACCGTCGCCACCGATGTCATGGCGCGGTACAAGCGAATGCAGGGGTTTGATGTGATGTTTTTGACCGGCACCGACGAGCACGGCCTGAAAATCGAGCAGAAGGCCAAGGCCGCCGGGGTCACCCCCCAGCAGTATGTGGACGAGATCGTCGCCGGGATCCAGGACCTGTGGAAGCTGATGAACATCTCCAACGACCGCTTCATCCGCACCACCGACGACTACCACGTGGAGTCGGTGCAGAAGATCTTCCGCAAGCTCTACGAGCAGGGCGACATCTATAAGTCGGTCTACAAGGGCAAGTACTGCACCCCCTGCGAGTCCTTCTGGACCGAGAGCCAGCTGGTGGACGGCAAGTGCCCCGACTGCGGCCGGGAGGTGGTGGACGCCGAGGAGGAGGCCTACTTCTTCAAGCTGTCCAAATACGCCGACCGGCTGGTGAAATACTACGAGGAACACCCCGACTTCATCTCCCCCGAGTCCCGCCTCAACGAGATGGTCAACAACTTTATAAAGCCCGGGCTGGAGGACACCTGTGTCTCCCGCACCACCTTCAGCTGGGGCGTCCCGGTGGACTTCGACCCCAAACACGTGGTCTACGTCTGGATCGACGCCCTCTCCAACTACATCACCGCCCTGGGCTACGGCAACGACAGATACCACGACTTTGACAAGTACTGGCCCGCCGACGTGCAGTTTGTGGGCAAGGAGATCACCCGCTTTCACACCATCATCTGGCCGGCCATGCTGATGGCGCTGGACCTGCCCCTGCCCAAAAAGGTGTACGGCCACGGCTGGCTGCTCATCGACGGCGGGAAGATGAGCAAGTCCTTCGGCAACGTGGTGGACCCGGAGATCCTCTGCAACCGCTACGGGGTCGACGCCCTGCGCTACTTCCTGATGCGGGAATTCCCCTTCGGCTCGGACGGCAACTTCACCAACGAGCTGCTCATCAGCCGCATCAACGCCGATTTGGCCAACGACCTGGGCAACCTGGTCAGCCGCACCGTGGCCATGGTCGAGAAGTACTTCGGCGGCAAGCTGCCCGCCGGGCGGCAGGCCGACCCGCTGGACGACGAGCTCATCTCCCTGGCCACCGGCCTGAAGGCCGTCTACGAGGAGCAGATGGAGCAGTACGCCTTCCAGTCGGCCCTGATCGAGGTCTTCAAGGTGGTCAGCCGTACCAACAAATACATCGACGAGACCGCTCCCTGGGTCCTCTGCAAGGACGAGGCCAACCGGGACCGGCTGGCCACCGTCATGTACAACCTCCTGGAGTGCATCCGCATCTGCGCCCAGCTGCTGACCCCCTTCATGCCCCAGACGGTGGAGAAAATCTTCGCCCAGATCGGCGCGGGTGAGGCCGAGACCGGATACGACAAGGCCGGCGTCTTTGGGGCCCTGCCCGCCGAAGTGCAGGTGCACAAGGGCGAGACCCTCTTCCCCCGCATCGACGCCAAAAAAGAACTGGCCGCCCTCGAGGCCGAGCAGAAGGCCAAACAGGCCGCCGCCCCGGCGGAGAAGCCCGCCGCGGAAAAAGGGGAAAAGGTCCCCGGCGTCATCACCATCGATGACTTCGGCAAGGTGCAGCTGCTGCCCTGTAAGGTACTGGACTGCCAGCCGGTGAAGGGGAGCGACAAGCTGCTGAAATTCCAGCTGGACGACGGCGGCAAGGGCCGCCAGGTGGTCTCCGGGATTGCCAAGTGGTACCGGCCCGAGGAGCTCGTCGGCAAGACGGTGCTGGTGGTTGCCAACCTCAAACCGGTCAAGCTGCGGGGCGAGATCAGCGAGGGGATGATCCTCTCGGCGGAGAAGGGCGACTCGATCCAGGTGCTCCTGCTGGGCGACAACATTGCCCCCGGCAGCAGCGTCTGCTAGCAACGAACACACCCGGGAAGGGGGCGGGCGAACAGGCCCGCCCCCTTCTCTTGCAACAACTGTCTGGAGGATCGACTGTGCAACCGATTTTTGACTCACACGCCCACTACGACGACGAGCGCTTTGACCCCGATCGGGAGGAGCTCATTGCCTCCCTGCCCGACAGCGGGGTGGAGCTGGTCCTCAACGCCGCCTGCGACCTGCCCTCCTGCGAGAGCTCCCTCGCCCTGACCCGCCGCTGGCCCTTTTTCTACTGCAGCGTGGGGGTGCACCCCCACGCTGCGCAGGAGGTGGCAGAGAGCGACTACCTGCGCTACCTGGAGCGCGCCGCCCGGGAAAACGAAAAGGCGGTGGCCATCGGGGAGATCGGGCTGGACTACCACTACGACTTCTCCCCCCGGGCGGTGCAGAAGGCCGTCTTTGAGGAGCAGATGGCCCTGGCCGAGGCGCTGGACCTGCCGGTGATCATCCACAGCCGGGAGGCGTCGGCCGACACCCTGGAAATCGTCCGCCACCACCGCTGCCGCGGGGTGGTCCACTGCTTCTCCGGCTCGGCCGAGACCGCCCGGGAGTACCTGAAGCTGGGCTACCACATCGGCTTCACCGGCTCGGTGACCTTCAAAAACGCCAAAAAGCCGGTGGAGGCGGCGGCCCAGGTGCCCCTGGAGCGGCTCCTCATCGAGACCGACTGCCCCTACATGGCCCCGGTGCCCCTGCGGGGCAAGCGCTGCGATTCCCGGATGATCCCCCACACCGCCGCCCGGCTGGCCGAAATCAAGGGGGTGGAGGTGGAGGAGATCCTGCGGGTCACCAACGAAAATGCCCGCCGCCTCTTCGCCATCCCCGATTAAAAGTATAAATTCTGCACTTTACTACAATTTGTAATATTTGATTGTCAAAAAGAGCAGGGCCCACCGGATCGGGGCCCTGCTCTTCTATTCTTCTGTCAGGCAGCGGCAGGGGCTGCCGCCTCCCCGCTGGTGGTGTCCTCCTGGGGGCTGTTCTCGGTGCCGGGGGCGGGGGTGGTGCCCTCCCCTGCGGCGGGGGCGCTGGAAGAGGCGCTGCTGCTCCCCTTCTTCTGCTCATTCTTGACCGCCTCATCCTCGGCAGCCTCGGCGATGGAGTGGATGACATAGTTGCCGTCGCTGGTCTTGGAGAGGGTGTAGATCATGGTCTTGTCGACCTCGGGCTGGTAGATGTTGCCGTCGGCGTCGCCGGTCCAACTGCTGCCCGCGGCCACATAGCCCACCGTCAAGCGGATGATCTTCCCCCGCTTCTCCATCTTGGAGACCAGGGGGGTGTAGTAGCCCATCAGGCCGGTGGCGGGCAGCCGGTAGCACTGGGTGGCGGTGTCGTACTGAAATTTCATGGTGTCGTCGCCAAAGCTCTTGTGCTCCAGCTTGATGTCGCTGCCGTAGAGCTTGGCGCCGTAGAGGTCGACGTCGGCCGCCGGCAGCAGCACAGCGCCGGTCTGGTCGGTGGCGTAGCGGCTGGTGTCCTCGTTTTTCAGCACCGCCCAGACCGCCGACTGCAGCAAAAAGTCGGGGTTTGCTTGGTCGGGGGAGTCAAAGGGCACTGGGTCGAGCATGACCACCGGCTCGATGAACTTCTGGTACTCCAGCCGCTTGTCGCTGTCATCTAAGAGGAACTGCACCCCTTTGGTGCCCAAAAACACCAAAAAGGCAACCCCCAAGACCGCCAGGCCGAGGATGGTGTATCCCGCCAGGCGGGCCTTTCCCTTCTTGGAAAGCTTGTGTTTGCGTGCAGACAAAAGATCAGCTCCTATCGAATTTGGCCGTCACCCTGCAGGATGTACTTGTGGGTGGTCAGTTGTTCCAGCCCCATGGGCCCACGGGCGTGCAGCTTCTGGGTGGAGATGCCGATCTCCGCCCCCATGCCGAACTCCCCGCCGTCGGTAAAGCGGGTCGAGGCGTTGACATAGACCGCCGCCGCGTCGATCCGGCGGCAGAAGGCCCGGCTCTTCTCGTAGTCCCGGGTGACGATGCACTCGCTGTGGCCGGTGGTGTATCGCTGAATGTGGGAGACAGCCTCTTCAAAGCCGTCCACCACCTTGATTGCGACGACGTAGTCCAAAAATTCGCTCTCCCAGTCGCTCTCGACGGCGGGAACGGCCCGCCCGCCCAGGATGGCGCAGGTCTCGGGACAGCCGCGGATCTCCACCCGGGGGGAGGCGGCCATCCGCCCGGCAATCACGGGCAGCCACTGGGCGGCCACCGACCGGTCCACCAAAAAGGTCTCGGCCGCATTGCAGACCGAGGGGCGGGAGACCTTGGCGTTGTAGGCAATGTCGGCGGCCATCTCCAGGTCGGCCGTGCCCTCCACGTAGATGTGGCAGTTGCCGGTGCCGGTCTCGATGACCGGGACGGTGGCGTTTTCCACCACCGCCCGGATCAGCCCCGCGCCGCCGCGGGGGATCAGCACGTCCAGGTAGCCGTTTAGCTTCATAAAGGCGCTGGTGGTCTCGCGGGCGCTGTCCTCGATGAGCTGGACGAAGTCGGGGTTTTGCCCCGCGGCGGCCAGGGCCGCCCGCACCGAGGCGACGACGGCCCGGTTGGAGCGAAGGGCCTCTTTGCCGCCCTTGAGGATGACCGCGTTGGAGGACTTGAGGCAGAGGGCCGCCGCGTCCAGGGTGACGTTGGGGCGGGCCTCGTAGATGATGCCGCAGACCCCCAGGGGGGTGGAGACCTTGGTCATCTCCAGCCCGCTGGGCAGCCGCTGGCCCCCCAGCACCCGGCCCACCGGGTCGGGCAGCGCCGCGACCTGTTCGGCCGCGTCGGCCATGGCCAGTACCCGCTGCTCGTTGAGGAGCAGCCGGTCGATGAGGGATTCGCTGATCCCCGCCTCCCGGGCGGCGGCCACGTCTTCCCCGTTTGCCTGCAGGATGGCGGCGCAGTCGTCGCGCACCTGCTGGGCCACGGCGGCCAACAGCCGGTTTTTCTCCCCGCTGTCCAGCAGGGCCAATTCGCGGGCAGCCGCCTTGGCGCGGCCGCCGAGCACTGTCAAATCGGTCATTTCTCTCCCTCCTGTCCCACAAAGGTGGTGCCCACCGGCTTGCCGTCAAAGACGTCGTAGAGGAGCCGGGGGTTGTCGCCGTTGATGATGACCATGTCGCCGCCGGTGGCGGTGAAGATCTCGGCGGCGTGGATCTTGGTGATCATGCCGCCGGTGCCCCGGCGGCTGCCAGCCCCGCCGGCCATGGCCCGCACCTGCTCGTCGATCCTCTCGACCCGGCGGATGATCCGGGCGGTGGGGTCCTGGCGGGGGTCCTTGTCAAACAGCCCGTCGATGTCGGACATGATGATCAGCTTGTCGGCGCCCACCAGCTCCCCCACCATGGCCGAGAGGGCGTCGTTGTCGCCGAACTTGATCTCGTCGGTGGAGATGGTGTCGTTTTCGTTGATGATGGGGATGACGTCCAGTTCCAACAGCCGGTTCAGGGTGTTGCGGGCGTTGTGCCGGCGCTCGTCCTGGTCGATGATGTCCCGGGTCAAAAGCACCTGGGAGACCACGTGGTTGTAGACAGAAAAGCGCTTGTCGTACATGTACATCAACTCGCACTGCCCCACCGCGGCCGCCGCCTGCTTGGAGGGGATGTCGGTGGGCCGGTCGCGCATCTGCAGCTTGCTCATCCCCACGCCGATGGCGCCGGAGGAGACCAAGATCACCTGCTTGCCCGAATTTTTGATGTCGGAAATGGCCTCTACCAGGGCCTCGATGCGGCGGATGTTCAGGTGGCCGGTGCTGTATGTAAGGGTGGAAGTCCCCACCTTGATGACCACGCGGTCGGGAATGCGCTGCACGAAAACTCCTCCTTTTAAAAGAGAGCGGTGTTGGAATGGGGCGGACCCGCCCCCCGCCTTCCCCGGCAAACGGGCGCTGGGGCGGCGGGCCCTGCCAATAAATTGCCATCATTATAGCATACCCCCTGCCAAAAAGCAAAGCGCCGCCGTCCGGCGCAGGGCGGCGCAAGGCCGTTTTCAGGGGCGGCGGGCGGGCGCGCGGCCCCTAAAAAAGGCCCCGGGCGCTGGGTTTGCCCCGGGCCTTTAAAAACCTTTCGGCAGGGGCCAAAAAAGCCCCCCACAGCGGGCGGTGTAGGGCTTGAAAACGGCGACTGGCCGCTGGGCTTGCGCCGCCCAAAAGCCCCCCAGCCGTAAACGCGGGCGAACAGGCAAAATAAAAAGCTGGGCCCAGAAGGCGAGTTGCCCCAAACCCAGAACGATGGGGTTTGCGCCGCAAAAAAACGCGCTCCGCGCGGGCACCTCCTTCAAAAAAGTCTAGAGCGCGAATTGGCTCCAGGCCCCGCCTGGGGGAGAGCGCCCACAAAAAGACGTCCGCTTCAGTGCAGGTGCAAAAGAAAACACACCCCACTGGGTGGGGTGTGCAACTCGGGTGCGGCAGCCTGCCGCTGGGAAGTGTTGACAAAAAAGATGCCCACTTCCGGTGCAGGCGCAAAAGAAAACACGCCCCACAAAGTGAGGTGTGTGGCTTGGGTGCGACAGCCTGCCGCTGGCGCGCCCGGAGGGATTTGAAGGTGATACTATTTTCTCCGGCGTTCCGCCGGTCCCTCCGTTTTTCTTCCCGCTTCTTTTTCTCCGCTGCTGTCTCCCCGCCTGCGCCCGGGGCTTCTCCTCCTTGCGCACCTATCAAAAGCAAAAGAGCCCCCGCTTACGCAAGGATTCTTTTGCTTTTGGGAAACGTTTACAAAATGGATGCCCGCTTCCAGCGCAGGCGCAAAAGAAAACACACCCCACTGGGTGGGGTGTGCGACTTGGGTGCGGCAGCCTGCCGCTGGCGCGCTTGAAGGGATTCGAACCCCCGGCTTCATCCTTAGGAGGGATGCACTCTATCCAGCTGAGTTACAAGCGCCGGTGTGAACGGCCGTCCGTCCCGCGCTGCGAGTCGGTCGGCTGCACATTATTATAGCAGACCCGCCGCCCAAAAGCAATGCCCGCTCTGCCTCGAACAGGGGCATTAAGAAAGCGTTAAGAGAAGAAAAAGAAGCCTAAACTTGTTGTAAAGAAAATGGGGATTTGCTATACTGATAGGCAGTTCGCTCCGGCGGGGGAGGCCCATTTCGCCCCCGCCCCGGGCGCCGTTTCAGTGGTTCGATAGGCAAAAATTTGAAAGAGAAGAGAGATTGCTGTCATGTCGGAACAAACGGTAGAAAAAAAGGTCAAGAAACCGCTCTCCCCCACCCAGATCATCGTCGCCAGCTTCCTGCTGGTCATCACCGTGGGGGGGCTGCTTCTCTGTCTGCCCCTCTCCTCGCGCAGCGGGGAGTTCACCCCCTTCTTGGACGCCCTGTTCACCGCCACCTCGGCCACCTGCGTCACCGGGCTAATCGTGGTGGACACCTACCTGCACTTCAGCTTTTTCGGGCAGCTGGTCATCCTCTGCCTGATTCAGATCGGCGGGCTGGGGCTCATCACCTTCGTCACCTTTTTCAGCGTGGCGGTGGGCAAGAAGATGCGCTTCAAGAACATGTCCCTGGCGCAGGAGTCCATCAGCGCCTCCTCGGTCAGCGGGCTGCCCCACCTGGTGCGGATGGTGGTCAAGGCCTCGCTGCTCATCGAGGGCTGCGGCACCCTGCTGCTCTGTCTCAGCTTTATCCCCCGCTACGGCTTTTTGCAGGGGCTGTGGACCGCCTTCTTCCTGGCGGTGTCGGCCTTCTGCAACGCGGGCTTTGACATTTTGGGCCACGAGGGGGCTTACAGCAGCCTGATCCACTACACCGGCGACCCCATCGTCATCGGCACCATCAGCGCCCTGATCGTCATCGGCGGCCTGGGCTTCTTGGTCTGGGCCGACCTCTACGGTCTCCGGCACACCAAAAAACTGCGGCTGCACACCAAGATCGTCCTCTTCATCACCGCCCTCCTCATCCTGCTGGGGACCCTCCTCTTCTGTGTGTTGGAGTGGAACAACCCCTCCACCATGGGCCCCCTCTCCGTCCCCGAAAAGCTGGGGGCCGGGCTCTTTCAGTCCATCTCCTGCCGGACGGCGGGCTTTAACTCCATCGACCTCAACGCCATGTCGGGCTTTACCAAACTGGTGGCCAGCATCCTGATGTTCATCGGCGCGGGCCCCGCCTCCACCGGCGGCGGCATCAAGGTCACCACCTTCGCCGTCATCGTCATGACCATCCTCAGCTTCTCCTCCGGGCGGGAGAATACTGTCATCCTCAAGCGGCGCATCGACCACAAGACCGTCTACAAGGCCCTCACCATCTCCGCGCTGGCCCTGGTGGTGGTCTTCATCACCTCCTCGGTGATGTTTTATTCCATCCCCCGCAGCACATTCAACACCCCCATCAACGCCATCTTCGAGGCCTGTTCGGCCTTTGGCACCGTGGGCCTCTCCGACGGGCTCACCGGCGAGGGGAACGCCCTCACCCACATCATCACCATGCTCACCATGTTCATCGGCCGGGTCGGCCCCGCCTCCCTCGCCATCTCCCTGGCCTCCGGCCGGGGCGGGCGCAAAAAGAACCAGGTCATGCCCGAGGGCAAGGTCCTGGTGGGCTGATTTGCCAAGAGACGCCAAAAAGCGGCGAGCGCATGCTCGCCGCTTTTTTTGCAGTTCCTACTCTTTTAAGCTGCCCTCGCCGCCCATCAGGGCGGTGAGCTCCTCCACCCGCTCGAGGGGGAAGGGGGGTAGTGCCAAGGGCTTGAGGGCGATGGACATCAGCTTCATGGGGTTGTCGTCGGCCGCCACCCGGTTGGACGAGAGATGTCCGCAGCGCCGGCAGCGGTGGATGACCGCCCACTCGCCGCCCTTCCGCACCCAGACGCCCACCGGCTCCATGATCCCGCCGCAGCAGGCGGCCCGGTCGCCGGGCCGGTCGTCGACGTGCAGGCTGTGCAGGCAGTTGGGGCAGTGGTTGCGGTGTCCGCTGCCAGCCCCCTCGGGCACCACCTGGCGGCCGCACACCTTGCAGGTAAAGACCTCTTCGCAGCGGTGGGTCCGGTAATACCCTGGATCTTTTTGTTTTCTCTTGTTTTCGCGATTCATGGAAACTCCTCCTAAAAGCAGAGTCGCTCTGTCGGGAGGATCGCGGAGATCAGTTTGCGCAAACCTCCCGGTTTGGCGCAATCTCCGACTGGTTGGAACGCTTCAAAAAACAGCTCTCCTCTTTTTTGTGATGGGGCAGGGGGCAACGCCCTCTGTCCGCCCCCATCATACCACGCTGGGGTCCCAAAAGACAACCGGCTTTTTTGTATCCGCCGCGGCATTCTCCCCCTTTTCGGCGGGAATTGTGCTATACTGTAAGGGTATTTGCGGCGCGGGGAAGGCGCCCCCGCCGCTCCAAAATCGTTCAAAGGGGGACTTTGCCCTGTGAAGATCACCGCCGTTTTGCAGGACTCCATGCCGGCTTTCGACATGCTGCCCGCCGTTTATCCCACCGACTTTCCCCAAGAAAAGGGCTCTTTCAAGCCCTTTATGCACACCCGCCTGGCCGCGGTTGCAGGGGCCGGCCTCTACGTCAACCACGCCGTCTTTGAAAATCCCGACCTGATCCCCATCCAGCGGGACGAAGGGGACATCTTCCAAAACTGCTGCGCCTCCTTCTCCCTCGACCCCTTCCCCCAGGCCAGCCGCTACTACATCAATGTCACCTGCGACATCTACGGCGGGTTCCTCGCCACCCTCTGCGACGGGACCGAGATCGTCGACGACCTGACCCGGGAGATCTGCGCCGACTTCACCCCCCTCACCCAGGGCGGCTACAACGAGATCGGGGTCTATTGGGGGTGTACCTTCCTCCTCTCCGAGCGGCTCTTCGAGCGGCTCTACGGCGCCCACCAGCTGGACGAGACCACGGTGATGAAGGGGAACCTGTACATCTGCTGCCAAAACCCCAAGATGGCCCATTTCGGCACCGTCTCCCCGGTGGAGGAGCGGGAAAGCACCTCGGTCTACCGCACCGACGGCTTCTGCGACATTGAATTTTTGCGCCTCTAGGGTGTATACTGGACCAAACGGCGCGACTCAACCGCCCCGGGCGCTCTGCCGCCCCGGGCCAAAAGGGAGGACATACCTGTGAAAGGCCTGCTGAAACTGCTCATCGTCATCGCCCTGGCGGCTGTCGCCATCGGCCTGATCAACGACCGGGAAAACGACAGCTACCGCGACCTGTACCGCCACTACGTCAAACTGGATCTGGACGGGGAGGACGAGCCCGAAACCGTCTGAACGCCCTCTGCAAACAGGCAACCGGCCCCCGCTCTCTCGTGAGCGGGGGCTTTTCTGTCTGTCGGAAACCGGCTGTTTTTTCTCCGAAAATGACGAAGTGATGAAGTTTGTTTTGCGCCCCTCTAACGATTGCCCTCCCCCCCTTGTCGGCCGCCCCCGGCCCGGGTATGATAGGGGTGAACAGAAGACTTCGCCCATGTTTGGGCCAGCGCCGTAGAGGAGGGATTTTTATGGTACTTGCCGCCCGCTCTGTCTCCGCCCTGTCGGTCCTGGGCTTTATCGGCCTGGCGGCTGTTCTCATCGCCCTGTTGAGTGTGATCTCCTTTCTCTTCTACCGAAAGAGAAAATAGCCGCCGGTCAGATCCGTCAAAAAAGGGAGCGCTTCCAAAGCGCTCCCCTTTCTATTTTTTCGGCCTTTTCCCTTTTCCCTTTGCCCTTCGCCCTCCCCGGTCAGAGCGACCTGCCAAAGGCATAGGCCTCTTCCAGGTGGCCGGTCTGCGCGATCTGCGGCGCCCCTTCGGTGGGGCCGCACCCGCCCGCCAGCACCATCCCCCGGTCGCGAAAGCCGATGTAGTTGACCAGGGCAAAGCGGTAGTAGGACACCGCCTGCTCAAAGGTCCAGAAAAGGTCATCCGCCGCCGTCATCAGCAGGGCGCACTCCTTGTCCGGGTACCGCTCGTACCGGCCCAGGGGCGGGTTTTCGTCGGCCTGCGCAAGGGAGTAAAACCGCTCGATCAAGGCCTTGATGCGGGAGGAGAGGGTCCAAAAATAGAGGGGCGAGGCAAAGACGATCAGGTCGGCCCCCTCTATTTTGGGGACCAGGTCGGCAAACCCGTCCCGCATCACGCAGGGGCGGCCGCGGCGGCAGGCGTTGCAGCCGAGGCAGCCCTTCACCTCGGTTTGCAGCAGGGAGACCCGCTCCACCTGGCACCCGGCCTCCCGGGCCCCCCGCACGAAGGCGTCCACCAGCTGGGCGGTGTTCCCGCCGGGCCGGCCACCGCCGACGACGACCAAAACTCGTTTCATCTTCTCTTCCCCCTCTTTCCCCGTCAACGCCGTCATCCCTCTGCCAGCGCCCGGTCCAGCTCTGCCGCCGTCTGCCGGATCTGCTCCTGGTAGGCCAGCAGCCGGGCCTTGACGGCGCCAAAGTCCATGCTGCGCAGTTGGCGGCGGTGCATCACCAGCTCGCCGTCGACGATGGTGCTCTCCACATTGCCCGGGTTGGCGCTGTAAACAATGACCGAGTAGGGGTCGTAGAGCGGGCTCATGTTGACGCTGTCGGTCTCGAAGATGGCGATGTCCGCCTTCTTCCCCACCTCGAGGGAGCCGATCTCCCCCTCCATCCCCAGGGCGCGGGCCCCGCCGATGGTGGCCAGCTGCAAGATCTCCCGCGCGGGGAAGAGGGTGCGGTCGCCGTTAAAGAGCTTTTGGATCTTCCCCACCAGGGAGAGCTGGGTCACAATGTCGATGGTGTTGCCGCTCATGGCCCCGTCGGTCCCCAGGGAGACGGGGATGCCCCGGTCCAGCATCTGCCGGATCTTGGCCACCCCCTTGGCGGATTTGGCGTTGGAGCCGGCGTTGTAGGAGACCTTGACCCCCCGGCGCTGGTAGATATCCAGGTCGGCCTCGTCCATCAGGATGGAGTGGGCGGCCAGGAAGTGCTCGTCTAGGATGCCGATGGAATCCAGGTAGGCCACCGGGCTCAGGCCGTAGCGCTCGACACAGCCGGTGTGCTCGTAGGCCATCTCCGCCACGTGCATGCTCATCAGCAGCCCCTCCCGCCGGGCCAGGTCGTGGGCGGCCACCAGGTGCTCGGTGTCGTTGGAATAGGGGGCGTGGCAGTTGACCGAAGGGGTGATGCGGGGGTGGCCCTTCCACTTCTCCACAAACCACTTGGTGTACGCCCACTCGCCATAGGGCTCCTTGGCGCTGGGGCTGGGCCCCTCTAAAATGGTCTCGGCCAGCACCGCGCGGATGCCGCAGGCCTCGGCCGCCTGGGCCACCTCGTCCTCAAAGTAGTAGGCGTCGTAGCAGGTGGTCACCCCGCCGAAGAGCAGTTCGGCAAAGGCGTAGTCGGCCCCGGCGCGGACCATGGGGGCGTCCAGCGACTCGTTTTCCAGCGGGAAGAGGTAGCGCTTGAGCCGGTCGGCCACGTCGTCGCCCAGGCTGCGAAAGAGGATCATGGGCAGGTGGTTGTGGGTGTTGATCATCCCCGGGATGACGATCTTTCCGCTGCAGTCCAGCACCTGATACCCCTCTTCGGAAAAGGGCGGTTCCCCCTCGCCCAGGGCGGCGATGCGGTCGCCGCGGATCTGCAGGTATCCCCTCTGCACCGTCGTCAGCGCCTGGTCCATGGTGAGGATCAGGGCGTTTTTCAGCAGTAGATTGGCCACGACAAATTCCCCCGTTTTTTGCAGACTCGCCCGGCAAAAGCACCTGCTGCCGGGCTGTTTTTTCCAGTATAGCACGGCCGGGCCCCGTTGCCTACCGCCCCCGGCGGAAAAGCTTCCCCTTTCCGCCCCATAAAAAAGGCGGGGGCCCCGTCCCCGCCAAAAGCGCCCTCTATTTTTTCAACAGGGCCTTCAGGTTGCCCACCTCTTTTTGCGCGACTTCACCGCCGTCCGTCAGGTTTTGATAGCGAAAGAGGATGAACCCCCGATAGGCCGATTTTTTGCGGGCGTCGGCCACCATCCGCACCATGTCGTCGCCGTTTTGGGAGAAGCCGGTGGCCTCGTCGCCCATTCGGTAGGCCGCCAGCCCGATGTAGAGTTTGACCGACGGCTCTTTGCAGTAGCTGTTCCACTCGCTGATTTTCACATCATAGCGGGCCGATGCCTGGGGGTGGCTGTACCCCCAGTAGATCTGGGGGGCTATGTAGTCCACATACCCCGGCTGCGAGGCCCACTTCTTCACGTCGGCATACATGGAGCGGTAGCAGTTGTCCACGTTTCCCTGGGGGCTGATGCCGAAGACCAGGGCAGGGTTTTTGGCCTTCACCGCCCGATAGACCCGCTGCACCAGCGCGTCCACATTGGCACGGCGAAAATCGCCCAGGGAGAGCTGGCCGCCCCCGTCCTGGTAGCGCCGGTAGGCCGCCGCGTCAAAGCTGTCGTCGGCGCCGGAGGGGTAGAAGTAGTCGTCAAAGTGGATGCCGTCAACGGCGTAGTTCTGCAAGATCTCCTCCACGCCGGAGACGATCAGGTCCTGCACCTGGGGGATGGCCGGGTTGTAGTAGAGCCCCTCGCCCACCTGCACCACCCAGTCGCCCTTGGTGGCGCTGTCGGCAAACCACTTGGCGCCGGGGTTCTCGGCGCAGGGGGCCGAGTCGGCCGCCGAACTGATGCGGTAGGGGTTGATCCAGGCCTCGATCTTCAGCCCCTTCTGGTGGGCCGCCTCCACCATGATCTTGAGCGGGTCAAACCCCGGATCCTGCCCCTGCTTCCCCGCCGCGTACTTGGAATAGGGGAACAGCTTGGAGGGGTAGAGTGCGTCGCTGTAGGGCCGCACCTGGACAATGACGGTGTTGAGCCCCATCTCCGTACAGTTTTGAAACTCGTCATTTATACTTTTAGTAAATTCCGTTTCGCCCTTTCCGGTGAGGATGTCTGCCAGGTCCAGGTAGGAAAACCAGACGGCCCGGTACTCGCCGTCCGGAGCCTCGCTGCCCTCCAGGGCGCTCAAGCCGCCGCTGCCGCCGGAGACAGAGGGGGCGGCAGAGGACGGTCCCCCCTCCCCCCTGCCCGAGAGGCGAGGCAGCAGCCAAAAGGCGCCCGTCATCAGGGCAGCGGCCAGCAACACCGCCAAAAAGCGGGTGCCGCCACCACCCACCTTTCTGCTCCGGCCATCCCGGTACGGCCGGCGATAAGGAGGTCTCACCACCGCTTGCCACCCCTTTCTCTCTGCGGAATAGAAAGGGGCCGCCCAGTCCCCAGGGGACCGGGCAGCCCGCTTGTCCCAGTATTGATTCTATGAGCTAGAGAGAGAAGATATAACTGCCGGCCATGACAGCCGCCACCGCGCCGTCGGCCGCCGCTGTCACCAGCTGCCGCACCAGCTTCTGGCGGGTGTCCCCCGCGGCAAAGACGCCGGGGATGTTGGTCTTGGTGTCCTCGCCGGCGGCGACAAAGCCGCTCTCGTCCATCTCGACCGCCCCGCGAAAGAGCTCGTTTTGCGGGATCTGGCCCACCGCCACAAAGACCCCGTCCACCGCCAGTTCGCTCTCTTCGCCCGTCTTTTTGTTCTGCACCTTGAGGCCGGTGACCTGCTGGTCGCCGAGCACCTCCAGGGGGACGGTGTCGTAAAGGATGCGGATGTTCTCCCGCGCCAGCACCGCCTTGACGTTGTGGGCGTCGCCCCGGAACTCATCCCGCCGGTGGATGAGGGTCACCTCCTCGCAGAGGTTGGCCAGGAAGAGGGCATCTTCCAGCGCGGTGTTCCCCCCGCCAACCACTGCCGTCTTTTTGCCGCGGAAGAAGCCACCGTCACAGGTGGCGCAGTAGGATACGCCCCGGCCCTGGAACCTCTCCTCCCCGGGCACCCCGAGCTTGCGCTTGACCACCCCGTTGGCCAGGATGACCGCCTTGCACTCGTAGCGGCCCTCGTCGGTCTCCACCACCTTCACCGGGCCGGAAAAATCAAAGCCGGTGACCTTTTCGTAGCGGATGTCCGCCCCGTGGGAGGTGGCCTGCTCGTAGAGGTTGCCGGCAAACTCCACCCCGGAGATGCTGAGGATGGCGGGGTAGTTCTCCACCTCGCCGGTGTTGACGATCTGCCCGCCGTGGACATTCTGTTCCAGCACAATGGCGCTGTTGCCTCCCCGCGCGGCGTAGACGGCGGCGGTCATCCCCGCAGCGCCGGCGCCAATGATGACAATATCGGTCTTGGTGGTCTCACTCATGCCCTCGCCCTCCTATAACAATTCGTATATTATATAATCAGAAATACTATATGTTTTTTCTCGACGGCGCCCGCATCGCATCCCTGCCGGCGCTCTATTTCAGTGTATCCAAATTTCTGGAAGAATGCAAGGGAAAAGGGCATTTCATCAGGTAAGCCGCCAGCATCCGAAAAAACAACCTGCTCCCTCCGCCGCTACATTACAGCAATCTAGACGCCGCTTCCTCCAGCCGCCTGCTCTCCCGCTCCCCGATCCATATCTTTCCCCCCACCCGCTGGATGAGTCCTTCCCCCTCTATCGCGTCGAGCTGCCGGTAGAGGGTGCGCAGGTTCATTGCCAACTCCTCCGCCAAAGCCCGTTTGCTCTTTTGAAACACAAAGGGGAGGGGTTGTCCCCGGCTGTACCGGTAGAGGCAGAGCAGCACATTCTCCCGGTTGGTGTACTGGGCCAGTTCGTTGACCCGATCGATGCTGCCCCCGGCGAAGGAGGCCAAAAAGCGAAGGATCTTCAGCGTCAGCTCCCGGTCAGACAGCACCGCCTCCAAAAACAGCTCCCCCGGAAAGGTGAGGTACCAGCATTCGTCCAATGCCGATACGGTGGCCAGCACCGCCGGCTGTCCCCCCAGGTACTCCAACAACCCCAGCAGGATGGCCTCTTCATGGACTGCGTAGGAGATGTTGTCCCCCTCCGCGCTGTACCGGCTGACTGCACACTGCCCGCAGAGAAAGAGCACCACCCGGTCTGCCGGGTCGCCATTCAGCAGCAGCACCTCCCCCTTCCTGGCCCGCCTCAAAAAGGCGGTCTGTTCGCAGAGCGGCGACAGCTCCCGCCGGACCGACCCGTCTGTGTGCTGGAGCCCCATCCCCCCCGCTACAATGGCGGCGACCTTCCTCTTCTCCCCTTCGCTGTACCCCAGGGTCATCTCTGCAAAACCTCCCCCAAACAGTGACAACTGTCATTGTTTTTAGTATACACCCGGCGCTACAATAAGGCCATAGACAAACTGCGAAGGGGCGCCTTTCCCGCCGGATCGGGCCGCCCCCGCCATAAGGAGGATATCGCCGTGGAAGAAAACGCCAAGTACAGACAGTTTCAAGAGGCCGTTCTGCGGGTGGTCAGCGACCCCCACCTGACCCATGAGCAGGCCATGATGCAGCTCTCCCGCCTGGCCGAGAGCTACACCGAGGGCTTTCCCATGCCGGAGGGCTTTTTGGAGCTGCAGGACGAACTGAACGAGATGAGCGCCATGGGGGAGGGCTTTGTCCCCTACGTCCCCCGCTACATCCTCCCCGACTACGACAAGCTGATGAGAGAGGGCTGTCAGTTCCTCCGCCTCGATCCCCCTACCAACCTGCGGGAGGCCATCAACACCCTGGAGATCTTCTATCACCACGTTCCCTCCACCACCCACTTCCCCGTCTTCATCGGCAAGCTGGACCGCCTGCTGGACCCCTTCATCGAGGATGAGGCGGAGGCCAAGGTCCTGATCAAGGACTTCATGCGCTTTATCGACCGCACCATCTCCGACTCCTTCTGCCACGGCGACCTGGGCCCCGAGGCCACCACCGCCGGCCGGCTCATTCTGGAGGCGGAGCGGGAGCTGCAGGACTCCACCCCCAACATCACCCTCCTCTACGACCCCGACAAAACGCCGGACGACTTTGCCTGCCTCTGTGTGCAGGCGGCGCTGGACTGCGCCAAGCCCTCCTTTGCCAACCACAGGATGTTCTCCGCCGACCTGGGCGAAAACGAGTACGGCATCGCCAGCTGCTACAACGGGCTGCTGCTGGGCGGCGGCTCCTACACCCTGGCCCGGCTGCTGCTCAACAACATCGCCTTCCACTCCGAGGGCAAGGAGGACTTCTTCCAGAACCGCCTGCCCCGGGCCATCGATGTGCAGTGCGCCATCATGGACGCCAAAATCGACTTTTTGGTCAATAAATCCGCCTTCTTCCGCTCCAACTTCCTGGTCACCGAGGGGTTTGTCCACCCCGACCGCTTTACCGGAATGTTCGGGATGGTGGGGATGTGCGAGTGCGTCAACGACCTGCTGAAAAAAGAGGGCGTGGCCGGGCGCTACGGCCACGACGAGGTGGCCAACGCCCTGGGCGATGAGATCATGGCCTTCATCGACCAGCGGGTCAAGGCCCACCACAACCCCTACTGCCCCCAGACCGGCGGCCGCTTCCTCCTGCACGCCCAGGTGGGGGTGGACAGCGACAGCCAGTGCTCCCCCGGCGTGCGCATCGCCATCGGCGACGAGCCCGAACTCTACGACCACCTGCGCCACTGCGGCCGCTACGAGAAGTACTTTGTCTCCGGCGCCGGCGACATCTTCCCCTTTGAGTCTACCGCGGCCCGCAACCCCGAGAGCGTGCTGGACGTCATCAAGGGCGGCTTTGCCGCGGGGATGCGCTACTTCTCCACCTACTCCAGCGACAGCGACGTCATCCGCATCACTGGCTACCTGGTCAAGCGGAGCGACATGGAAAAATACGACAGCGGCAAGGCCGTCCAGCACGACACGGTGGCCCTGGGCGCCAATTCCATGCGGCTGCGCCACTTTGACGACCGAAAGCTGAGGAGCTTATGCTGAGAGCGCCCGTCAACAAAATCATCCCCCAGAGCAGCGTGGACGGCCCCGGCAACCGGACGGCCATCTTCTTTCAGGGGTGCAATTTCAGCTGTCACTACTGCCACAACCCGGAGACCATCCACCTCTGCCAAAACTGCGGGACCTGCGTGGCGGACTGCCCGGTGGGCGCCCTGCGAAGGGATGAAGCGGGGACCGTCTGCTGGGACCCCGCCCGGTGCGTCGGCTGTGACACCTGCATCAAAGTCTGCCCCCACCTCTCCTCCCCCAAGGTGCGGCTGCTCGCGGTGGAGGAGGTGCTGGCCGAAGTCGAGAAGGGGATGCCCTTTATTCGGGGGATCACCGTCTCCGGCGGGGAGTGCACCCTCTATCGCGACTTCGTCGTCTCCCTCTTCGAGCGGGTCCATCCCTTGGGGCTGACCGCCCTTCTGGACTCCAACGGGAGCCGGGACTTCTCCGCCGATGCCGAACTGCTGGACACCTGTGACGGGGTGATGCTGGACATCAAGTGCTTTGACAGCGCCATTCACCAAAAGCTCACCGGCCAACCCAGCGAGCGGGTGCGGGAAAACGCCGTTTTTCTGGCAAAAAAGGGGAAACTCACCGAGATCCGCACGGTGGTCATCCCCGATTATCTCCCCAATGAGGAGACGGTACGGGGCTACTGTGAATTGCTGGCCCCCTATCTCTCCGCAGGGCCCATCCGCTACAAGCTGATCCGCTTTCGCCCCTTCGGGGTGCGGGAGCCATATAACCGGCTGGAAACCCCGTCGGAAGAGTATATGGAGCAGTTGGCGGAGATTGCAAGAGGATATGGGTTTGCGGATGTCATCAGTGTTTGATTATAAAAAGGGGGCCGCAAAGGGGCCCTCTTTTCTTGCGCCGCTCTCCTCTGCTGTGTTACAATTGCCTTACACCTGCACCATTTGAAAGGAAGTGCTCACCGTGTTTCAAACTGCTGTTATCCCTTCTTTTGGTCCCTTCAGCTCCGCTCAAATGGAGCGGCTGAAGACAGCCCATCCCCGCCAGGAGGTCCACTTCTTTGATCACCTGCCCACCCCGGCCGAACTCGCCGGGTTTGACTGCATCATCGGCAATCCTCCAGTTTCGCTCATAAAAGAGCTCCCCGACCTCAAGCTGCTGCAGCTCTGTTCGGCCGGCGTAGACGTCTACGTCAACGACCCCGACTACCCCCGTCAGGTCATTCTGGCCAATGCCAGCGGCGCCTACGGCGAGATCATCGCCGAGTTCACCATTGGCATGCACCTCTACCTGCTCAAGCAGCTCGGCCAGTATCGAGACGCCATGGCGGAGGGCAGATGGGAGATGCTCGGCCAGGTGAGCCAGCTGGCCGGAAGCACAGTGGTCTGCCTGGGCACCGGCGATTTGGGAGCTAGCTACGCCAAAAAAGCCCAGTTGCTGGGTGCCCATACCATTGGTGTCAAGCGCACTCCCGCCGCCAATCTGCCCGGTTTTGACCGGGTGGCGACGATGGACCAGTTGGAAGAGATCCTGCCCCAGGCCGATGCTCTGGTCCTCTCCCTTCCCGACACCCCCGAAACCCGCCAGATTCTCAATGCCCACACCCTCTCCTGCTGCAAGGATGGCGTCTTGGTCATCAACATCGGGCGGGGGACCGCTGTCGACACCGAGGCCCTCTGCCAGGCGCTGGACGCCGAAAAAGTCGGCGCTGCCGGGCTGGATGTCACCGACCCGGAACCCCTTCCCAGAGAACACCGCCTTTGGAAATATCCCAATGTGCTGATCACCCCCCATGTCACCGGAGGCTCCTGCAACGCCGTCAGCAGGGAGCGTATTGTAGAGATTGCCAACCACAACATCTCCTCCTTTATCGAGACTGGGGTTGTCCCTCGCGCAATCGATATCGAGCGAAAATACTAGCGCTGTTTTCCCCGTGGGAAGAGATGAAAAAAGTAGACCATAAAGGCAATTTTGTGCAGGCTCTTGCCTTTTGTAGAGTGATTTGTTATAATAATTGGGCTGTAACAGGTAGTCACAGCCCAATTGAATAGGGAGCGGTATCGAAGTGGTCATAACGGGACTGACTCGAAATCAGTTGAGCCGCAAGGCTCCGTGGGTTCGAATCCCACCCGCTCCGCCAAGAAGAAAGACGAGGTGTTTATACCTCGTCTTTTTGTCTTTCAAAAATGCAAAACAAACAACTTTGGCTAAAGAGACACTACAAATACAAACTAATTGTCTAGACCTACTTCAAGAATATCTGCAATCCTTTTAGACGCTAACCCATCACCATATGGATTAGTAGCATGGCTCATTCTTTGATACTCTATAGAATCAGTTAAAAGCAACTTACATTCTTGATAAATTTTATCTTCCTCTGTACCCACAAGCTTCAACGTTCCCGCTTCAATTCCTTCTGGCCGTTCCGTTGTATCTCGCATTACCAAAACTGGCTTTCCAAGGGAAGGCGCTTCTTCCTGTATACCGCCACTATCCGTCAAGATTAAAAAACTATTTGCCAGGAAATTATGAAAATCCAAAACATCTAAAGGCTCAATAATTCGAATTCGATCACAGTTTCCTAGCTCTCGTTGTGCAGCCTCCCGAACCACTGGATTCATATGGATAGGGTAAATTGCTTTAACATCGGAAATCTCTTCAACAATACGGCGAATTGCACGGAACATATGAACCATAGGCTCCCCTATATTTTCACGGCGGTGAGCGGTAATCATAATAAGACGCGAATCATTAGCCCAATCTAACTGCGGATGTTTATATCCCGAAATTACAGTTGTTTTTAAGGCATCAATTGCTGTATTCCCTGTGACGTAAATCGTCTTTGATTCTTTTCCTTCTCGAATAAGATTATTTTTAGCCTTTATTGTCGGAGCAAAATGAAACTGTGCCAAAAGGCCAACTGCCTGACGGTTAAATTCTTCTGGAAAGGGAGAGTAAATCTGATAAGTACGCAAACCAGCCTCTACATGTCCTACAGGAATATGCAAATAATAGCATGCTAGAGCCGTTACAAATGTAGTAGAGGTATCCCCATGTACCAAAACTACATTTGGGCGCACTTCCTCCAAAACTGCCCTCAAACGTGTTAAAATATTAACTGTAATATCGAATAACGTCTGTTTTTCTTTCATAATGGACAGATCATAATCTGGTTCTACATGAAAAGTGCTAAGAACTTGATCAAGCATTTGTCGATGTTGACCGGTTACACAAACAACTGTTCTTGCAAATTTTCTGGTCTTTAGTTCATTCACAAGTGGACACATCTTAATGGCTTCTGGACGAGTGCCAAAAACCAGCATTATCGTTTTATCCATTATCTTGTCTTCCTCATAATTCGTTTTACGATGTCAAGGACATGTATTTTTCGCAAAAACACTGCAAAGTTCTTTTTTGCCTTTATCTTCCATGAATCCTGTCCATACATCTTCATTGCTGCTAAAAAGCCTTGCTCATAGTACACATTCCAAAATTGTTCTCTTTGCGGATTAATAGCAGTAGGCTGTTGAAGATTCGGTTGTAAGCACTCTTGTATATTACTCTGATAGATATCATTGTCTTCCTTTATATAGTTAAATACACTGGCTCCTTTTTCACTATTGACCAGCAAGAGCGACACCCCTAAAGAATCAGCAAAACCGCTATTTGCCTTTTCTATCCCCCAGAAATCTGCGATTGTGATATCTGAAGGCCTGCTAAAATTAGTAAAAGGGCATTCATGACAGCATGGACGCAAAATATAATGATCAAAGAAGAGGCGGTAAAACGGATCACTATCTGACTGCTTTTTATAGACTTTTTCTGTTGTCCTAATTTGCATTACAAGAGGAGTCCATCCACCGTGGCTATTTTTTTCTCGAAAACAAACAGATTGTATCATTCCACCCAGCTGTGCTCTTTGATATTCAATGTACTCTTTCCAAATTAAAGGGCTAGGTACACCATGACATATTATATCGCAACATAAAAGAGTTTTATTGGAAATTTTCTTTTGTTCAATATATTTAGAAAGTCCAGCTACTTGACAAGCCGTTCCTGTAAATAAAACATATTTTTCTTCTTCTAAATCAGCTTGAACTTGTAAGAATATATCATCGAGTCGACTTTGTACATATTTTGACTTACGGATCCTTTCGAGGGCCTGGCAAGTTGTAATTCGGATGTGTACTGCTTCATACTTATCATTAAAAGCACAGCCGTAGACGACTCCCTTTTTCTCCAATACCATATTGGCAATAGCCGTAAAAGCGCCTCCAGAAGAGCTTAATATACGCACTTCATTCGATTTGTGTTTAAAACCGTATACTCCAAGTGGAATTTTCTCTTTGTTGTCTTTATGCTGCCCAAATGGACATACTTGATTGCATAGCCCACATTCCACACATATCTGATTGTCCACATGAGGGTACAAAAAACCTTCATTGTCTGGAGACATCTTAATCGCATGTGTTGGACAAACTTTTTCACAGGCTGTACACCCACAACACTTTCTCCGCTCGTCTGTTTCCAAATACATACATTTCATCGCTAAACTTTTCCCCCCTTGCATTTAAGGAATCGATATCCTCCCTTTACTGCCGATACTATTTCTTCCCAGTACAGAAGCACTATCGCAGCAAAAATAACAATCATTAGCAGATAATAATAAGGACATTCAAAAGTAAGTACACAACTCTGCACAATAAGAAGGCCGTAGCTTAATAAATACTTAGGATGTCCCAATTGTACACTTTCAAAGCCACTGGAAATGGTAAATGTTCGCACTGCCCAAATAACTATAAAACTTATAAGAGAAGCTAATCCAGCCCCAACTCCTTGTAAAAAAGGAATTAAAAGAACACTTAAAAGCAAGTTAATTGCTGCTCCCATAACAGTTGTATGAAAAATAGTACGAGTATTTTTGCATGCAGTATAAAGCGATCCAATAAAACCACTAAATGCCGAGAATGTCGCAGATACCATTAGAAAGGGGGCAATCCGCCAACCCTCATAGAACTCTGCTGAAAATAAAATCTTTGCAATAACTTGAATTCCTAAAATAATCGCAGAACAACCTAAAACAATGACAGCATTATAGTAACGGTATACTCGTCTGTAAAAGCTATTCCTATCTTCCGCATTAAACTCACTAACTGCAGATAATTGCCATGCACGAATAAAAACATCTGACAGTGAAGTGATGATGGTTGGTAGTCTATTGGCTACAGCATATATTCCATTGGCAGAAGCTCCTACCAAAAAGGTCAACAAATACCGAGATGACGACAAATTTATCCACCACGCGATACTGTTCGGAATTAGTGGAACTGAATATTTAAGCATCTCTTTCTGCGTTTCTTTGGGTAACTTTTTATTTAAATAAATATATTTCTTGATCCCGACAGCTACACAAACGTAGATAATACATACAGTATTTGAAAGGATGGTTGAAAGCAAGTACCCTGCTAACCCCCATTTCAATCCGACTAGAAATAATATATTAAAACCAATCGTAGTCGCTGTTGCCAAAAAACCAGAAATAGCGAAGACCTTTGTCTCTCCAATACCACGAGAAAATTGATTGAGCATATTGGTAAACACTACTGTTATATAAGTGAAAAGAAACATGCTAACAAGTAACGGAGGAATTCCTATTACCAATAATATTGGGGTAGCAATTACCAGTAAAGCGGTCCCCGCCAAAACAATGCGCAGCCCTATAGTAAAAATAGCTTTTTTGTCTGAATCCTTATCTAAACAGAAACGAAGAACCCCATCACAAATTCCCATAGTAAGAACTGGGAATATAAGACTTACAGTCGTTGTTATCATATCTGCAGTTCCATAATCACTGGCAGTCAGTATGTTCGTGTAAAATGGTAGCATAAAAATGGACAACAACTTCGAGGCAAAAGTACTAACAGTAAACAGCGCCGTGTCAGTTGCCAGTTTTTTATATCGGTTGATGATATCCACCTTCTCTTAGTATATTTAAAAACCACAGTAAACTAGGCAAAGATATCTTTCAAATCAGCAATCACTTTAGCGGAATACTTTTTACTATATTGCTCCATCTTTTGATGTATCTCATTTTTGTGTTTTTCAAGATCATCAAATTGTTGAAAAAACCAAGTGGATGTAAAATCACAATCTGCAATTGCGTATTTATCCAGTTCGTATAAAGCCATAAAATCCGCCGTTTTGGGATGATAGCAAATTGCAATAAGCGGTGTAGCAGTTGCCAATGAGATAATAACTGAATGTGTTTTGTGCCCGACAAACATCTCACAATCACTTACAGCTAATATGTGCTTCTTAGTAGATATATTGGTATTAAAAACATCAATTCTGTCTGAATGTACGGCTTTATTTCGAATCTGGTTGATCAACTGCAGTTCTTGGTCCTCTGTTTCCATCGGAAAAAATCGCACACTATAGCCTTTCTGAATAATATAATTGCATACTTCTGCCATAGTGTCTAAATACGCTTGAAGTTGGCGGTCATCTTTCAGGTTGGCATAAAAAATAGAGATCCCAACAATACCGCTATCTCTTCTTTTAGAGTGAAGTGGATACATTTCATGAACTCCAAAGACCGAGTCATAAGTTTTCTTTAAATTCTGCCCTTGATATCCAAGCTGTTGTAAAATTACACTAGAATTCTCATCCCGAATAAAAACCGAATCTGCCCCTTCTAAAAGTTTAAGGACATACTGCTTATTGCGCTCTTCATGAAACTCAAGCGGCCCAATAGTCTGTGCCCAAAGAGAGTACGGTTTTTTAGAAAGCCACATAAGCCCTAATTCATATGTAATTGAATGGAGACTATCGTATTCTCTTAACGAAGTGATATGATGCCCCCCCGTTAATAATACAAAATCGCAATCTTGTATAGCAGAAAAAAACTTTGAACAGCAAAAGCTTTTTGAGAGTCTACGCTCACCACAATTGACTCTTTTAATCAGTTGGGGAAACATGACGCGAAAGTAATACCACTGTTTTATCTTTCGTCTTAACTTACTGAAAAAGTCATTTCCTTCAACGAAGGCATCACAACCAAATGGAATATATTCAACATTATCCAAAGGTTCCATATATTTTTTAAGATATTCAGGCAAAGTCGCCGAAACATATACTTTTTCAATTTGAGGAATTGATTTTAATTGTTGAACTAAAAAGCTGGATATCGCTCTGTCTCCCTTATTCGTAGCCCAGTTGCCTACAATTAGTATCTTCACGGAGTATCCTTTCCTTTTCTAATCATTTCTACAACAGCAGTCAATAATTTCTTTCGCTATATTTGCAGGGCTAAAATCCTCAACAACTCGATTGATTATCCTTGTATCATCTTGCTTATGATCAATCATTTTGGTGATTGCTTCCTGAATAGCCTCTTCTGTATTTTCGCAAAAGACATATCTATCAAAAACTCTAAAATATTTTTTTAAGGCTTCTTTTTCTGCTTCCGTACCATCAAGGATAAACAATATTGGTTTCGAAGTTGCAGAATATTGATATATCTTTCCTGGAATTTGCCCTCCCTTTAAGTTACAGAGAAACACCAATATATCTGTCTCTTTTTCTGCCAAACTTAACGTCTGCAAACTTACTCTTGGAGACACATGTATTTTTTCAGTTGACTGAAAAAGGCCAGCTGGATTTCCAAAAATATTAGCTTGCAAATTCAAATCTCTTACTGCTCTATAAAATGGTTCCAAATTTCTTATTTTCGGGTCATAGTCCCCATAGTAACCCAAAAGCGGATTGCGTTTTATCCCTATTCCCTCTCTCTTTTCTCCCTCTTCCTTATAATAATACGGGAGAGGAACCCAATCCATTTTACCTGCACTTTCCGGGTATAGCTTTTTTTGATACTCTAAAGTTAGCGGACTAACATATAACACCTTATCTGCACAAGCTACTATTTTTCGCTCCGCCACTCTTTTTTTAGAAAGCTTTTTATCCACATACAGCTCCGATGCCCAAGGATCTTCCCATATTTGGCACCAATATTTTGTTTTTATTCTACCTGCGTGAATAAGTTGCCTTATCAAAAGATGACTTGCAGGTGGGGTAGCAAGAGAGATAACTAAATCATATACTTCATTAGAAGAAAATCGCCTTGCATTTCTTACCCATCCTTTTTCTAATCCATATACACCATATAAAGACACGACTTTATCTTTTAATACTTTAATCAGCCTTGACTTCATACTCGGTTTGGCAATATCAACCGACTTATTCGTTGGGGAATCGCTCACTCGATGCTTTGAAGATAAGCTTGCTAAGTGCGAATAAACTGCCCCATTATAATAATACCAATTTCTTGCATGAGGGAGTGAAATTGATTTATCAATTTGACAATCTCGATCAGATAGCGATATTACATCAACTGTATGCCCATTTTCAATACAGCCTCTAATATACGCCGAATGGCATAAATTTGCAGAACTATTCTGTCTAAGACATCCTCCAACTGAAAATAGAATTTTCATTGTGCCTCTCCAAAATTAAAAAGAAAAAATAGACTTATACGGTAATATTCCATAGTAATTATTGCTCCAAACATAAAAACTATACGCTACTGCAAATAGCGCTATACTTACTGCCATAACTCTTTGTAAAAATTGATCACTCACCTTGCTGACCAACTTAATGTAGATCATATTTGCCTTTTTATCTGGAAACATCTTATAAATTATATCTTTTAAAAACGCCTGATCAAAACACTCAATCAGCAACGGAAAACTAAAAGCAATATAAATATTTAAAAAATATGGAAATCGATCCATAACATTGATTTTGGTCTGATACAGTGTTATCAGCAATGACAAAAACGACAAATGCAAGTACACTGAATTTTTTTTATCAATCAAAACCATTCTCTTATGGAAAAGAAGCATAACCAGGAAGATGAATATAGCAATAATCGTTGATTTCCAGGACATCCCCTTTACATACATTTGTAAGCTTTCGCCGTATCCATAATGTGCATATTTCGGTATAATTTTTGTAAATAAAACAAAAATTTGTTTGGCAAAGAGAAGCGGCGTTAGGAAAACGACAGATAATATAACTATAGATTTCTTATTATACTTAACACGATGGAACAGGTATGCAAGGAACATAATTGCTGCCGTATAATGAAACATCATTGCTATAAATATTACAATAATATATTTCCAAAATTCTTTGTCTTTTAAGTAATTAAAACCTATTAAGGTTATTGCAATAGCGATAGATTGACGAATACCACTTAGTGAAAAATAAAACAAGAAAGATGTGACCAGCAAAAATGACAGCGCTGGATATTTACTGTATTTGTAAATAGCTCCTCCGATTAGTGACCAAATGACCAATGACGTTAAGACCACTACCCATTGGAAATTTTGTGTAAACATACACAGAACAGCATTTAAAAGCGCATATCCTTTTTCAATATTATACTGCAAAAAATCTTTGATTTGTAAAGAAGAAATCTCCAAAAAAATATTGCGATAACTTCCATAGTCCAGCCCCATTCCTACTCGAACGGCAGAAATTAAAAAAAGTTGACTGCTAAACAATATACATAAAAACTTTCTTTTTTTCTCGTAGTTTAAAGAGCACAAATGACCTGAGCAGTAGGAATTCGTCGGACACAGCCCACCAAATAATGCACCAAAGCATACCATCGAAAGGATATTTAAGCTATAAATAATCATCTGTCTATTGGCTCTCCTTTCCGAAGGTAAAAACGCTCTAGCTTTTTTGCCTCTACTTTAATATCATACCCTTTATCAGCTAATATTCTAGTTACGCTTATTCTGTCCTTTTGAAAAGCAGACAGCACCTGCTCTACCCAATTGTCTATAGAATCCGTCAAAGATAAGAAACTGCTCGTCTCTGTAACATCAATATTTCGATCAACATTAGTAGAAAAAATGCAGGGCAACCCGGCCGCCTGTGCTTCAATACCAACAAAAGGTATCCCTTCAAAACGAGAGGGAAGAACAAACACATCTATTGCTTGTAAAAGTCTGTGTACATCATCCCTCACTCCCAGAAAAAGAACCTTTTCTTTTAGTCCATACTCATCCACTTTTTTTTGTATGGCCTCATAGTTTTCCCCTGTTCCAATTAACAACAGCAAAGAATCAGTGTCAACCTTATTGACCTCGGAAAAAAGCCGTATTAAAAAATCATGATTCTTTGCATAATCAAAACGCCCTATATGCCCAATAACATGCTTACCCTCAATGTGAAGAGCTTGTCTCATTTCTCTACGAGTTTCAAAATTGAACGAGAATCTTTGTATGTCTATTGCATTTTTCATTAAATAGTAAGCTTTACTATCAATAATCTTAGTGTCAAACATTTGTTTTGCAGCATCATCTGAGCACGCAAAGTAGTTGGTCGCCATTTTACATATATGAGGGATTGCATAATGATGATAAAACCAACGTAACTTTGTACGATATCGGATATCAATGCCATGACTATGGACAATCCTAATCGGCACTTTATGTTTATATGCAGAGTTAAGCGGTTTAAAATAGGTTATCCCCTGATGAATATGGACAATAGAATATTCAAGATGTCTAGAAAAAAAGCGATCAATTTCCCAATAGTTCTTAATGGGGTTGGTTCTGCGCGGTGTTAAACGATAAATTGTTGATCCAAGAGACTCAACCTCTTCATCATAATGAGATGGTCCAGAAAACACCAAAAAGTCTATCTGCACTGATGTATGATCAATCTGGCGAAGATAGTTCATAATCAAAGTTTCCATTCCACCTGCATGGAGCCCTTCTAAAACTTGAAGAACATATACTTTCTCTTTCATTTTTACCTCTTTAACATCTTTGCTAATACACCCATTATCCATAAAGTAAAGGCCGAAACTCCAATTTTTGATGAGAGATTCTTGTACGTCAATCCTTTTTTTCTTCCCCTTAAGGCATACATACCAATGGTCTTTAGTTTTTCTTTTAAACATGTTTGAGGATAATATACTAGTTCTCTAGCATATTCTGTATATCCATTAAAATTGCGAATCAATAATTCATCTATATGATGAGTTAATCCATCTTCTAGATAGTCGCATAAGTAAATTGCCTCATTAACCCATCTCATTTTAAGACCCTGCGCCGCTATTCTATTCCACACTAATGCTTCTGTTACAAAATTTTCTCCTCTATAAACAGGAAACGGGAACTCTTTTAAAACTTTAGTATAGTATATCTCCGCCTTATCTCCATATACTCCGTTCTTCATTCGCTCAAGAGAAGTAAAGTCTCTTTGCATCCCTTCAAAAGTAGTTCCAATGATTTTTAAGCCATCTAGAGAAGCTCTTAAAAACGCTAAACCCGCAAATGAGTCCTGTTCAGAAATTGTACTAGAATACTTATATATCTTTTCAATTGCATCTGCGGTTAGAACATCATCTGAATCAACAATAAAGAATAGATCTCCTTTTGCAAGAGAAACTCCACGATTAATTGCAGTGTGCTTTCCGCCGTTCTCTTGTCGGACATGGCGATAAGAAAAATTGTGTTCATCAGATTCTATTCTCTCTAAGACTTCCTCAGTGTTATCAGTCGAACCATCATCAACTACAATCCACTCAAAATCGTTTATCGTTTGACATTTCAATGAATGATACAGCTTTTCAACGATATATGCGCGATTATACACTGGTGTGAAAATAGTCACAAGTGGAATACCCAACTTCTCCCACTCCCCTCTATTTACTTGCCAATTTATTTAAATAGTATGTCTGCAGCCATTGTGCATTTCTCTTAATTTCAAAACCCGAAGATACAATTTCTTTTGACATATCTTTGCGATCTTTGCGTTCTACATACATGTTTTCTACTGCCTCAGCCCACCGAGCTGCCCCATCTTTTAACGGAAGATAATGTATCAACTCCGTTACTCTCGTTTCCTCGGAGACGACTCCTTGACTTGTTAAACAGGAAAGCCCCGCAGCTTGCGCTTCAATCAGAACAATTCCCAACCCCTCAAATAGAGACGGCAAAACAAAAACATCCATTGCCTGCATTAACTCATTTACATTATTTTGAGACTTCATAAAAAGGAGCTTTCCTTCAATGTGAAGTTCCTTGGCTCTCTTTTCTACTTTTTCCTGCAGTTGTCCTTCACCAATTAAGATCAAAATGCTATTAGGCCTTCTTTTCAAAAGCTGGGAAAAAACCTCCAAAAGAAACATATGGTTTTTTTGAGCAGAAAAACGCCCTACATGTCCTACAACAAACTCATCTGTAAGCTTTAGTTGTTCTCTAACAGTGTTTCTCGTAGAAGAGTTAAATACAAATTTACTCGTATCTATCGCATTCTTCAAAACAACACCTTGTTCCCCATATTTCCCAAACATAAATTGCAACGCTTCTGGTGAACAACCCATATAATCAGTAGCATATCTATGAATAGATTTCTTTAAAATCATCCGCATAGGAAATTTTAAATCAACAGCAAAATTATTGTTGTGTCCATGTGCTATTCTAACAGGAACACCTACAGACTGAGCAGCCCGAAGCGGTAAAGAAGAAAGTGCATCCAGATGGGAATGCACAATTTTATAGTAAGGATGCTGTTTAAAAAATGCAACCGCTAAATCTTGATAGGAAGACAACGTCGTTAAAGTAATTGGAGGAAGTTGATAAATTTTCCCTCCCAAAGCCCGAATTTCATCATCATAGGCACCAGCTTCTTTGCGGTGAACTAAAAAATCGAATTGGACTTTTGATCGATCTATCGTCCTATAATAGTTCATTAGCATAGTTTCAAGACCAGCCCGATTCATTATTGTCACGACCTGCAGAACCCTAATTGGCCCAGTTGAACTATAAAGCGGCATCTGACTCACTCCCATTTTTCGTCCATTAAAAATCCAGGACAAATAATCTAAACACTATTTTTCTAATACTTGAGTGTAAATGTCTGCCATCGATTCGATCGCATCTGCGACTGAATATAATTGTGCATCTTCTCGGCAAGCTTTTCCTATATTTAATAGGCTATTTCTATTCTCATACAATTTCAAAACCGCCGCGCAAAACTGATCCACATTATCTGTATCATATAAATATCCGTTCCTCTGATCTGTTACCACATCGATTTGTCCTCTGATCCTTGCACAGATAACAGGCAATCCACTCGCCATCTCTTCTACAATATTGATAGGAAGGCCTTCTCGTAAACTTGCCGAAATACCCACATCGGCTATGTTGTACCATTTTTCTATATCTTTGCGGTATCCCACAAACTCCACAAAATTTTCAAGGCCTAAAGACATTACAAGGGCACGGCATTCTTGGAGATATTCACCACACCCAGCAAAGACTATTTTTAAAGAAGGTATCTTGCAAACCAACTTTTCTGCAGCCTGAATAATCAACTGTTGATTTTTATTTTTTGTAAACTCTGCAACACAAATCAGGATAAAATCATCGTTATTGTAGTTTCGCTCCCTCCGAAAAGTTCGTTTTGTTTGTTCATCAACAGGGGTAAACCGGCTGAGATCAACGCCTACACCGTTTATTTTCTTTACCAGCTTTGAGTGGAACTTTGACGAAGCCAGTTCATAATCTTCCTGATTAATAGTAACAATACAGTCTGTATATTTTGACAAAAATTTCTCTATTGGATAAAAAAGAAGCCAATTTATTTTAGGTGCCCCTCTAAAAAAATGAAAACCATGCGCTGTATAAACAATTTTTGTTCCTTTTTCTCTTTCTGTTCTCGCCGCTAAACGTGCTACTACACTCCCAACCGGTGTATGGCAATGAACTAGTAAATAGTTTTCTGCTTGAATAATCTTTCTCAAACTATAAATTGCCTTTAAATTCCGAATAGAAAATGGCGATCTTTCAAAAGGAATTGTAAAATGCTTGTCACAGTCAAGCACCCTTTCTTCTCCAGCCGATGCATAGTGAACCTCAAATCCTTGCTCATGAAACCACCTCATAAATGGTCTATTAAACTTAGAAAAATTGGCGGTATGTGACACAAACAAAACCTTTTTCAAAATTTTCCCTCCACTAGGGCATGCTTTATATTTTAATAATTATATGATACCTTTTATAAAAAAGCAATTAATTCATATCCAGCATATTTTAAAACAATATCAGAAAGGAAGTCTTTTTCTTGAACTCATCCCGTATCCGCAAGCTGGCCTTGGCCGGGCTGTTGGTGGCTGTCGCCGTCGTCTGTTCCCCCCTCTCCATCCCAGTGGGGGCCTCCAAGTGCTTTCCCGTACAGCACCTGGTCAACATCCTCGCCGGTGTCTTTCTCGGGCCCTGGTACGGGGTCGGCATGGCCTTTTGCACCAGCCTGGTGCGGGTGATGCTGGGCACCGGCAGCCTGCTCGCCTTCCCCGGCAGCATGTGCGGCGCCCTGCTCTGCGGGCTGCTCTACCAATTCGGCAAAAAGCTCCCCCTGGCCTATCTGGGCGAACTGGTCGGCACCGGTCTCTTGGGGGCGCTGGCCGCCTACCCGCTGGCCACCCTCGTCATGGCCAAGGAGACGGCCCTGTTCGCTTACGTCCTCCCCTTTGGCATCTCCAGCCTGGGCGGGACCGCCATTGCCGTTTTGCTCATGGGCGCCCTGCAGCGCGCGCAGGTGCTCACCCGGCTGCAAAAGGCTGTGGAAGGCTAAACGCCCCACAGATCCGCCCTTCACTCTTTCCCTGCGCCGACTGTAAAAGCGGAGGGCCGGATGGACTTTTCCACCCGGCCCTCCGCTTTTTGCCCCCAAAGAGGTTTGCTCTGCCGTCCCCAAAACACCCGCCCCTCCCCCCGCTCATAAACTGGTGGTGTGCGCCGAGCGCGCACCTCAAATCTACACCAAACGGGAGGGATCGATCGTGTTTGACCGCCCTTTACGCAAATGGGCTGTCGCCCTGCTCGCCGCGCTGCTCTGTCTGGGCTGCGCGCTGCCCGCCTTTGCCCTGGACCCGGCCCCCGGCCGGGAATACCGCGGCATTGACGTGAGCGAATGGCAAGGCGACATCGACTTTTCCGCCGTCCGCGCCTCCGGCGTCGAGATGGTCTATATCCGCGCCGGGGTGGGGGGCGACTACCAAGACCCCCTCTACCGGCAAAACTACCGCCGCGCCAAGGACGCCGGGCTGCTGGTGGGCCTCTACCACTATGTGACCGCCCGCACCCCCGACCAGGCCCGACAGGAGGCCCGCTACTTCGCCTCGCTGGCCGGGGGCACCCAGCCGGACTGCCTGCTGGCCATGGACTTTGAGGCCTTTGGCTCCCTGAGCCGGGAGGAGATCGGCGCCGTCGGTCTGGCCTTCCTGGAGGAGCTGGAAGCGGTCACCGGCAAGCCATGCGCCATCTATGCCGACGCCTCCAACGCCCGGGACGTCTTCGACAGCCGCTTTGCCTCCTACCCGCTGTGGGTCGCCGAGTACGGGGTCGACCAGCCCAATGCCGGGAACGTCTGGACCTACTGGGCCGGCTGGCAGTACGCCGACGACGGCCAGGTGCCCGGCATCTCCGGCCGGGTGGACCTAGACCGCTTCACCCAGGCCCTGCTGCGCAGCGACAGCGCCCCCCTGCCCACCGTCACCGCCCCCACACCGGTGTCCGACGGCGGCAGCTACACCGTGCGGCGGGGGGACACCCTCTGGGCCATTGCCCGCCGCTTCGGCACCACCGTGGGGAGACTGGTCTCCCTCAACGGCATTCAAAACCCCAACCTCATCTATCCCGGGCAGGTGCTGCGCCTGCCCGGCCACGCCGGCAGTGGCACCGTCGGCGCCTCCGGCGGGCCCATCACCTACACTGTGCGCCGGGGGGACACCCTCTGGGCCATCGCCCGTCGCTTCGGCACCACCGTCTCGGCCATTGCCAGCGAAAATGGCATCCAAAACCCCAGCCGCATCTACCCCGGGCAGGTGCTGCGGGTCGGGGCCGCCTCTTCCGGCGCGGCGGTCGACCGCTCCTCCGTGTCCGCCGCCACCTACACCGTGCGCCGGGGGGACACCCTCTGGGCCATCGCCCGTCGCTTTGACACCACCGTCTCGGCCATTGCCAGCGAAAACGGCATCCAAAACCCCAACCGCATCTACCCCGGGCAGGTGCTGCGGATCTCCGCGGGCCAGGCGAGCGCCACCAGCGGCGGGGCCATCACCTACACCGTACAGCGGGGGGACACCCTTTGGGCCATTGCCACCCGCCTTGGCACCACCGTCAACCGCCTCGCCGGGATCAACGAGCTGCAAAATCCCCGTCTCATCTACCCCGGACAGGTGCTCAAGCTCAACTGAGGCGCGGCAGAACAGGTGATAGGGGGGCGAAACGCCGCCCCCCTACATACCCCTTTTCTTTTTTAAAAGGAGGGAAAAATAGTCAGAGCCCTGAGCCGCCCTCACAAAAAAAGCGGTTCAAGGCTCCGGCCCTCAAATCGTCAGGCAACTAGTCGTTGTTGTTCTGACGCTGGTTCTGCTGATTCTGCTGCTGCTTTTTCTGCTGCTGATTCTGCTGGTTCTGCTGCTGTTTTTTCTGCTGCTGGCTCTGCTGGTTCTGCTGATTCTGCTCGTACATGAATTGACCCCCCTTTCCACTCAAAAGTACGCTGTTAGTATCCGCCCTTCGCCGCCTTTTTATGCAGCCTCCACCGCATAAAAGAGGGGGAAAAAGCCATGCTAATACTGCCAAAACAAGGAATCACTCGAAGGGCGGCGAGAGCGTGCTGATCATTGAAAATGGGCGGGTCTTCCCCATGTGCGAAGACCCCATTGAAAACGGCTGTGTCCTTATTGAGGAGGGCAAAATTTTGCGGGTGGACACCCACTGCACCGCCAAAGAGCGGGCGGAGGCCACCGTGCTGGACGCCGGCGGCGGCTGGGTCCTGCCGGGCATCATCGAGGCCCACTGCCACCTGGGCATCAGCGAGGAGAAGACCGGGCTGCAGGGGGACGACTGCAACGAGACCACCGACCCCATCACCCCCTACCTGCGGGCCGTCGACGCCATCAACCCCATGGATGCGGCCTTTCACAACGCCGTGCGGGCGGGCATCACCGGCGCCATGATCGGCCCGGGCAGCTCCAATGTGGTGGGGGGACAGTTCGCCTTTTTAAAGACCGACGGCCGCAGTGTGGACGAGATGGTGGTGCTGGCCCCGGCGGCCATGAAAGTCGCCTTCGGCGAGAACCCCAAAACCAACTACAGCGGCCAGAGCAAGATGCCCGCCACCCGCATGAGCATTGCCGGGATGCTGCGGGAAGAGCTCACCGCCGCCCAGGCCTACCTGGCCAAAAAGGAGGCCGCCCAAAAAAGCGGCGACGGGTTTGAGGAGGATTTTCGCAAGGAGTGCTGGCTGCCGGTGCTCCGCCGGGAGATCCCCCTCAAGGCCCACGCGCACCGGGCCGACGACATCCTCACCGCCATCCGCATCGCGCGGGAGTTCGGCCTCCGCCTCACCCTGGACCACTGCACCGAGGGCCACCTGATCGCCCGGCAGGTCAAAGAGTCGGGCTTCCCCGCCATCGTCGGGCCCTCCATCGCCTCGCGCAACAAGGTGGAGGTGCAGTACGCCGATTTCAAGACCGCGGGGCTCCTGGCCGACGAGGGGGTGACGGTGGCCATCACCACCGACCACCCGGTCTCCCTTCTCCAGTACCTGCCCATCTATGCGGGGATCGCCGCCCGGGAGGGGCTGGGCGTCATGCGGGCCCTGCGGGCCATCACCTGCGACGCCGCCGCCATCTGCGGGGTGGACGACCGGCTGGGCACCCTGGAGCCGGGGAAGGACGCCGACATCGCCGTCTTCTCCGGCAACCCCATGGAGGTGTTCACCGAGACCCTCTACACCCTCATCGGGGGCGAAGTGCTCTACGACCACCGGCAGGAGCGCCAGGACACGACACAAGGAGGACGAAAAAATGGATGAAAAAGCGTGTTTTCCCACCGCCATCTGCAGGGTGAGCGGCCGGCAGGTCTTTGACTCCCGGGCCAACCCCACCGTCGCCGCCCGGGTGCGGCTGCGCTGCGGCGCGACAGGGGAGGCGATGGTGCCCTCCGGCGCCTCCACCGGGGCCTTTGAGGCGCGGGAGCTGCGGGACGGCGGAGAGCCCTTTGACGGCAAAGGGGTGACCCGGGCCGTCTCCCATGTCAAGGGGGCGCTGGCCCAGGCCCTCACCGGCCTGGACGCCGACGACCAGTTGGCGGTGGACCGGGCCATGCTCGACGCCGACGGCACCGAGTCAAAGTCCCGCCTGGGGGCCAACGCCATTTTGGCCCTCTCCCTGGCCAGCGCCAAAGCCGCCGCTGCCGCGCGGGAGCTGCCCCTCTACCGCTGGCTGGGCGGGGCGGCCGCCTGCACCCTGCCGCTGCCGATGATGAACATCCTAAACGGCGGCGCCCACGCCGGCAACAACCTGGACGTACAGGAATTCATGATCGTGCCGGTGGGGGCAAAGCGGTTTTCCCAGGCCATGGAGATGGGCGTCGCGGTCTACCACAGCCTGGGCCGCCTACTGCGGGAGCGGGGCCTCTCCACCGCCGTGGGGGACGAGGGGGGCTTTGCCCCCGACCTGCCGGGGGACGAGGAGGCCCTCGCCCTGCTCTGCCAGGCCATCGAGGCCGCCGGCTACCGCCCGGGGCAGGACCTGTCCATCGCCCTGGACGCGGCGGCCAGCGAGTGGAGCCAGGGCGAGGGGTACCGGCTGCCCAAGCGGGGCCAGCCCTTCACCCCCGGAGAGCTGGCCGAGTACTGGTGCGGCCTCTGCGGGCGCTGGCCCATCGTCTCCCTGGAGGACCCGCTGGGGGAGAACGACTTCGCCGGTTTCGCCGCCCTCACCGCCCGCCTGGGCGGCCGGGTGCAGATCGTGGGGGACGACCTCTTTGTCACCAACCCCGCCCGACTGCGCCAGGGCATCGAGGTGGGGGCCGCCAACGCGGTGCTGGTCAAGCCCAACCAGATCGGCACCCTCAGCGAGACGGCGGAGACGGTGTCCCTGGCCCGCCAAAACGGCTACCGGGCCATCCTCTCCCACCGCAGCGGCGAGACCGAGGACACCTCGATCGCCGACCTCGCCGTGGGGCTCTCGGCCGAGCAGATCAAGACCGGCGCCCCCGCCCGCAGCGAGCGGGTCTGCAAGTACAACCGCCTGCTCGCCATTGAAGAGGAGCTGGGCCGCCGGGCGACCCTTGGCCGCCTGGGCCGGTAAGCGCCCCCTCTCTATACCGGCGGGGGGCCGGCAGAGCGGACCGTCCCCCCATAAAAAAAGCTGCGCCCCTGGCGCCAAAGGAGGAAGAAACGTTGTTCAAACACGACAAAAAGTTGCTTCACGAAGTAAAGGTGGACAGGCCCAACCCCAACTACGCCGCCATGCTGCAGGAGCAGTTGGGCGGGCCCCAGGGCGAGCTGAAGGCCGCCCTGCAGTACCTGTCCCAGAGCATGCGCATCAAGGACCCGGAGATCAAGGACCTGTTTTTGGACGTGGCCGCCGAGGAGCTCTGCCACATGGAGATGGTGGCCACCGCGGTCAACCTGCTCAACGGCCATGACCTGGACGCCGCCCACGCCACCGTGGGGAACGTGGAGGCCCACGTCCTCACCGGGTTGACCCCCATGCTGGCCAACGCCTCCGGCTATCTCTGGACGGCCGCCTACGTCAACGAGACCGGCGACCTGGCAGCCGACATCCTCTCGGACATCGCCGCCGAGCAGCGGGCCAAGGTGGTCTACCAGTACCTCTACCGCCAAATCGACGACAAGGGGGTGCGGGACACCATCGACTTCCTCCTCAACCGGGAGGAGGCCCACAACACCATGTTCCGCGAGGCCTTCAACCGCATTCAGGACACCGGCAGCCAGAAGGAGTGGGGCACCACAGTGGACTCCCGCATCTACTTTGACCTGTCCTATCCCGGCGGTCAGTCCTTTGACCCGGCCAAAAAGCAGCCGCCCAGCTTCAACATCTAGTCCCCGCAAAGGGGGGCGAGGGCAGCCCACAGGAAAATCTCCCCCCTGTCGGAAAGCGGCATCGCTTTGGCGGTGCCGTTTTCCCTTTTCCCGCCGCCCGGCAGCCGCCTCTCCAACAGCGCGTGGGGGCACAAAGCGGGGCAAACGGGCAGATGGTCAGAAGGTGTTTTCCCTTTCTCCCCGCATTTTCCCCCGCTCCGTCCCATCCTGTGGGGATAGGGGGGACAAAAAAGCGAAAAATGGGCGGAGATGCCCCAAACGCGGTCCGCAAAACACTGTCCGCGTCCCAGACGGGCCGGACCGCCATGCCGGCGGCAACAGCCCCTATGCCCCGACACCAGCCCCCCATGGGGAAGGCCCCCGTCACAGGCCGTACCTGCCGCGACCGCGTCTGCGCGGAAAACGGGGGGAGACCGAGGGGAGCTCGAAAGGATCCGGTCCGCCTTTGGCCAACGGCAAGCCCCTTGTGGGCGGCGGTTTTCCGCCTTCAGGAAAGGCCGACAACACTGCTTGCCGGCAAAAAGGCAATCGCACCGTGCGCCCGCCTTGCAAAAGGGGGGCGTTTTCCCCCCTCCCCGGCCGCGGCGCGCCGCCCCCGCGCGCCCGCAGGGCACAGAAAAAGGCGGGAGGGAGCCGTGTCGCTCCTCTCCCGCCTTTTGCCCGCCTTTGTCAGGGGCGGCCCGACCGCTCTCCCGGCCGAGGCCGGGTCACAAAATCATGACAAAGGTCCCCGCGGTGATCAGCACCCCGCCCAGGGCGGTCTTCAGGGTGATCTTCTCGTGCAAAAAGACGAAGGCCAGCACCATGGTGATGACCACGCTGAACTTGTCGATGGGCACCACCCGGGAGACCTCCCCCATCTGGATGGCCTTGTAGTAAAACAGCCAGGAGGCCCCGGTGGCCAGCCCCGACAGCACCAAAAAGACCATGCTGCGCCCGCCGATCTGCCGCAGCCCCGCCTGGGCGCCGGTGAGAAAGACGATCCCCCAGGCCATCACCAACACCACCGCCGTGCGGATGGCGGTGGCCAGGTTGGAATCGATCTTCTCAATGCCCACCTTGGCCAAAATCGAGGTGAGGGCGGCAAACACCGCCGACAACACCGCATACAAAATCCACACCCGCTTCTCCCCCTTTGCCTCTTTCATCGCTCGATCCCCCTCTTTCTCCCCTCTAAAATAGCACCTTTTCCGCCCGCGCACAACGCCCTTTTTCCCACAGCTGCCCCCCGCCCTGTCGAAGGGGCGGGAAAGGGGAATTTTTTTGCAATTTCTCGCCCGGGGCTTGACGTTTGGGGGCAAGCCGTACTATAATAGTAAAGCACTTACAGGTGCAGGCGTAGTTTAGTGGTAAAACATCAGCTTCCCAAGCTGAGGTTGTGGGTTCGATTCCCATCGCCTGCTCCACCAGTCTGAGCCTGGGCGCATTCGCGCTCGGGCTCATTTTTTCGTTTTGCCGTTTCTCGCAGGTTTGCGGCGGGCACCTTTTCACGGTATAGACCCCAGACGGGAACGCCCGGCGCGATCTGCGCCGGGTTTTTTTCTTTTTCCCTGTGCAGGCCCCCGCCTCTCTGCCCCGGCAGGGAAATCGATCGGCGCGGCGAGCGGTTTTACCCCCGCCAAAACGCGGTGCAGTCCCGCTTGTCCTCTACGTTGAAGCGGATGATCTCTTCCAGCAGCGCAAAGTCCACCGCCTGTCCCCAGGGGATGCGGATGAGCTCCTTGCTGTGGCGGTACCCCGCCCGTTCGATCGCGCCGGAGAAGCGGAGGATCCCGGCCCTCTCCGGGGCCACCGCCAGATGGGCCTTTGCGGCGCTAAAGCCGATGATAAAGGTGCCGTGGTCGGTGAACATCGGCTGGTTCCAGGCAATTTTAGGGGTCAAATCGGGAAACTTCTCCCCCACCCAGCGCAGGACCTCACCGAGGACCGCCCGCTGCCGCACCGTCTCAAGCCCCTCCAAATAGGCTGTGAATGGGGTCAAACGCGCCCCCTCCTTTCCCTCCCCCTTATTTTTCACAGCCGCCCCGCCGTTATCCAGCCGGCGGCAAGGTGGCCCGTCCAGCCGGGAACAAAACTTTCCAGGCGCGCATCTCCGGCAAAGTCCCCCTTCAAATTGACTTGCGGGCCAGGGCCGTGGTATAGTGGTCTCATCAAAAACAGAATGGTTCGTTGTGGTCGCCCCTCGGGGGCGAGCAAGAGGGAACACGGTGAAAATCCGTGACAGTCGCCGCTACTGTGAGGATGGCGAAATCCAACGGCAGCTTTGCTGCCGCCACTGGGCATCTGGGCCTGGGAAGGCGGGTTGGAAAGTAGGGAGACATCCGAGTCAGGAGACCTGCCGCAACAGGGTGTATGAGTAGTTCCGGCCGAGGACAAAAGTGCCAAAACAGGCTGGGCCGCCCTGCGCCCGCCCTTTTTGCACGAAAGGCCGTCGGACGACGGTCTTTTTTTGTCGTCCTCCCCCAGCTGTCATCCCCGCGACCATCGAGAGGAAGAAGAAAATGGGAAACATCTCTGTAAAAAAGCGGGCGGCAGCGGCACTGCTGGCGCTCTGCCTCTGCGCCTCCGGCAGCCTGTCCGCCCTGGCGGCAGAGCCGTCGACAGAACTGGGCTGGCCCCAGTTTTTAGGGACCGACGGGCTCAAGGGCGTCTCCGACGCCAAAACCCCCACCACCGCCGGCGAGATCGAGCTCAAGTGGGAGAAGCAAGTCGGCCCGTCCACCGGATGGACCGACTCGTCGGGCACCCCGGTCATCCTGGGGAACTACGTCTACAACTACAGTTTCCAGCGCCTGCGCAAGTACGAGCTGGACAGCGGCAAAGAGGTGGCCAGCGCCCCGGTCTTCGGCGCAGCCCACAACCAGTACACCATGATCCTGGGCGCGGGGGACGGCAAAATCTTCGTCCCCTGCGAGATCAACAACCTGGATGCCGACGCCACCGGGGTGCAGAAAAACTTCCTGCGCGTCTTTGACGCCGAGACCCTCGAGCAGCTCTACGTCACCCAGGAGCTGCCGGGTTCGGCCATGCAGAGCCCGGTCATCTGCCACGACGGGCGGGTGTTCACCGGCTCCTACCGCACCGGCGGGGTCTACGCCTGCTTTGACACCGCCGACGAAAACCCCGCCAGCACCACCGAGGTCAAAGCCGCAAACTGGACCGTCGCCTCCCCCTCCGACGCCGGTTTCAACACAAACGGCGTGGCCTTTGCCGGGGACTACGCCGTCTTCACCGACGCCAACTATACCGGCTCCAGCACCGTCTGGTCGGTCAACTACAAGACCGGCGCGGTGGCCGACACCTTCTCGCTGCCCAGCGGCTACAACGCCCGCTCCACCCCCTTTTACTATGAAAAGGACGGCCGCGTCTACCTCTCCTCCGGCCACCCCACGGCGGGGGCGGCGGTGCGCAGCTACAAACTGCGCGCCGACGGCAAGCTGGACCAGGCCAGCCTGCGGGAGTGGACGGCTGGCATCTCGGGGGGCGACACCCAGTCCTCCCCGGTCATCTACAACGACCGGCTCTACCTGGCCGGCCAGGGGTTTGGCGCGCAGATGCCGGTCTTTGTCGTCGACGTCAACACCATGACCACCCTCTACCAGACCGGCACCGTCAACAGCGCCGGCTCCGCCGCCCTGACCACCGCCTACGCCAGCGCCGAAAACGGCAACCAGGTCTATCTCTACTTTGTGGCCAACGAGAATTCCGACAACCTCTTCATCTTAAAGGACAGGGAGGGCCAGACCGCTCCCCAGGTCGAGGTGGTCCCGGGCATCGGCCGCCGCCAGTACTGCACCCAGAGCATCGCCATCGCCCCCAACGGCTCGCTGGTCTGGTACAACGACGCCAGCTACCTCTACTGCTACGGCAACAAGGGGGACACCGCCATCACCGCCGCCGATGTGCAGCGCCAGATCGAGCGGCTGCCCGACGCCGCCTCCTACCGCTATATCAACCTGGCGGAGGCCCGGCGGGTGGAGAGCCGCTACCGCGCCCTCCCCGCCGCCGAACAGGCCAAAGTGACAAACCACGGCAAGTTGGAAGAGATCTTGTCCCTCTCCACCGCCGACCCCATCGCCCGCATCAACCAGGGCATCGCCTCTCTCGACCTCTCGTCCCTCACCCTGAAAGACGCGGACAAGGTGAGCGCCCTGCTCTCGGCCTACGAGGCCCTCTCCGCCCAGGAGCGCTCGCAGATCACCGGCGCCGACACCCTGCAAAAGGCGGCCGCCGCCATCGAGACCCTGCGCCAGGAGGCGATCGTCCAGAAGCTGGACGAGGACATCGCCGCCCTGCCCGCCCTTTCCGCCCTCACCTCCGGCGACCGCGCCGCGGTGGACAGCCTGCAATCGCGCTATGAAGCCCTCGCCGACGCCCAGCGGGAGAAACTGGCCAACCGGCAGCGGCTGGCCGACAGCCGCGCCCGGGTGGCCGTCATCGAGGAGCAGATGGCCGCTGCCGCCCAGTTGATTGCCGACAAACTCGGCGGGGCGGAGATCACCCTGGAGAGCCGCCCCCTCATCCAGGAGCTGGACCGGGCGCTGGAGGGACTGCTCCCCGCCGACCTGGCCAAAATTTCCGAGATCGAGCAGTACCTGAGCCCGGCCAAGGTGGACCTGGTCAACCTGATGACCGCCCAGTTGTTGATGAAGGACGGGCAGCCCATCCCCGTCACCGCCGAAAACGCCGCCCAGCTGCTGGCGATCGCCCGGGAGATCCAGGGGTACCGCGACGGCATCCTGGAAGGGGACTTGAAGTACCTGCAAAACGGTCGGCTGGCCGACGAGGTGGCCCAGCAGGCCGCCGCCCTGCTGGATGGACCCAGCTCTGAGACGGACAGCGGCGACGCCAGCGCCAACACCGCCGACCCTGCTGGCCGCCGCGCTGGCCGCCCTTTCGCTGGCCCTCGCCTGCAAGCGCCGCCGGGCCTGACCGTCTACTGTTCGCACCCACCCGCTGAAAAGGGCGACCGGCCCCGTCGCCGGTCGCCCTTTGCGCGCACCGACCAACCAAGAGGGAGATGCCGATGAGCACCTGGAAAAAAAGGGCCCGCCTGTGGGCCGTTGTGGGCATTTTTGCCCTCCTCGCCGCGGCGGGGATCTTCAAACTGACCACCATCGAACCGGCCGAACGCGGCGGGGAACTGGGGGCGCAGATCGAGGCCGCCCAGGCCCTTCTCGACGGCGCCCAGGAGGGGAACGCCGCCGGCGAATACTCCTGGAACGCCCTGGGCGCCCTGCGCCGCGCGCTGAATAGCGCCCAGACCCTGGCCCAGAGCGACAGCGCCACCGAGGAGGAGCGGGCGGCCGCCGCCCAGGCCCTGGCGGAGGAGGGGGCCCGCTTTGCCGAGGGCGCCAACCAAAACTGCCTGACCCCGCAGGAGCTGCAGGCCGCCGCCGAGAGCGGCGCGCCCCTGACCCGCACCCTCTCTGTCGAGGGAGTGGGGGAACTGACCTGGTCCCTCCCCTGCGACCAGCTGGGGGAGGCGGCTTCCATCAACCTGCAGGTGGTCGCCGGCGGGTCGGAGGGCGATGAGATCGTCCAACTGCTGGCAGCGCAGGGGAAAGAGGACCCCGCCTTTGCCCTCACCCTCGCCTTTTGCCACAACGGGGCCCTGCCGGTGCAGGCCGACCTCTCCCTGAAAACAGGGGGGGAGACGGCCTACGCCGCCCTCTACCGCTACACCGGCGGCGCGCTGGAATACGCCGGCCCGGTGCAGGCGGAGGAGGGGGCCCTCTCCTTCTCCCTGGGGGAGGGGGGGAGCTGGGTCCTCCTCCCCGCGGCGGGGGAGGAAGCTCCCGACCAGCCCAGCGGGGAGGAGGAGCAGCCCGAAGCCCCCTCCACCCCCTCGACCACCCCCGCGGGCGGCAGCTCCTCTGCCCCCGCCAGCCCGTCGGGCCCCAGCAGCGCCGGCAGTTCCGCCAGCTCGTCGCAGGGCGCTCCGTCCGGGGGGAACAGCGCCAGCACCCCCCAGACCTCCACGGTCACCGTCTCCATCGTCTGCACCACCCTGCTGGACAAACTCGACCAGGTGGACGACAACCTCCGCCCTTACATCCCCCAAAACGGGGTCATCCTCCCCCCCACCAAGGTAGAGATCCAGGAGGGGGAGAGCGCCTTTGAGGTGCTCAAGCGGGTGACCCGCAGCCACCGCATCCAGATGGAATTTCAGAGCCAGTCGGGCTACGGCAGCGCCTATATCGAGGGGATCGGCCACCTCTACGAAAAACAGGTGGGCAGCGGCAGCGGGTGGATGTACAAGGTGAACGGCACCTTCCCCAACTACGGGTGCAGCCAGTACCCGCTCAAGGATGGGGACACCCTGGTCTGGTGCTACACCTGCGACTTCGGCAAGGACGTGGGGGGCAGATGAGGGCCCCCCCGCGGGAGGGCGGCTTTGCCCGCTGCCACCCCCTGGTCACCTTTGCCTACTTTGCCGCCCTGGTGGTCACCTCGGTCTTCTCCCTCCACCCGCTGCTGTTGGGGCTGACCTTCTGCTCGGCCCTCCTCTACGCCCTCTTGCAGCGGGGGGCGGCCGCCCTGCGGCTGGCCCTCCTCTTCCTCCTGCCGGCGGTGGTGCTGACGGCGCTGATCAACCCCCTCTTCAACCACCGGGGGGCCACCGTCCTCTTCTACCTGGCCGACAACCCCATGACCGCCGAGGCCTTTCTCTACGGGCTGGCCACCGGCGTGTTGATGGGGGGCATCCTCCTCTGGTTTTCTTGCATGGGGCCCCTCTTTCGCTCCGACAAGGTGGTCTACCTCTTCGGCCGGGTCTCCCCCGCCCTCTCCCTCACCCTCTCCATCTGTCTCCGCTTTGTCCCCCTGCTCAAAGCCCGGTTTGGGGAGGTGTCCATGGGGCAGCGCTGCCTGGGCAGGGGGGGGCAGGGCGGCCCCCTGTCCCGGCTGCGGGTCTTTGGGCGGGAGCTGTCCATCCTCCTCTCCTGGTCGCTGGAGGCGGCCATCGCCACCTCCGACTCGATGGAGGCCCGCGGCTACGGCCTCAAGGGCCGCACCAGCTTTCACACCTTCCGCTTCACCCGGCAAGACGGCGCCCTGCTGGGGCTGATCGGGGGGCTCTTTGCCGCGGCCTGCACCGGCATCTTCAGCGGCGCCTGGGAGGTGGCCTTCTACCCCAAGATCGCCGTTCCCCCCGCAAGCCCCCTCTTTGTCTGTTCTGCCGCCGCCTACGGGGCGCTGCTGTTGCTGCCCCCCCTGATCGACTGGAAAGGAGAGCGCCAATGGAAGAGATCCGCTGTGAGCGATTGAGCTTTTGCTATCCCGACCGGGAGGAGGACGCCCTGCGGGAGGTCAGCTTCTCCCTCTCTGCCGCCTCCTTCACCGTCCTCTGCGGCCGCTCGGGCTGCGGCAAATCCACCCTGCTGCGCCACCTCAAGGCCAGCATGACCCCCTACGGCGACCGCCGGGGGGAGGTCCTCTACCGCGGCACCCCCGTCGACCGGCTCGACCTCCGCACCGCCGCCTGCGCCATCGGCTTTGTACAGCAGGACCCCGACGCCCAGCTGGTGACCGACAAGGTGTGGCACGAGCTGGCCTTCGGGCTGGAAAACCTGGGGCTGCCCACCCCCGAGATCCGCCGCCGGGTGGCGGAGATGGCCAGCTTTTTCGGCATTCAGGACTGGTTTCACCGGGACGTCTACGCCCTCTCCGGCGGGCAAAAGCAGCTGCTGAACCTGGCGGCGGTCATGGCCATGCAGCCCCAGGTGCTGGTGCTCGACGAGCCCACCTCCCAGCTCGACCCCATCGCCGCCTCGGAGTTTCTCGCCACCCTCGCCAAAATCAACCGGGAGCTGGGCACCACCGTCTTCCTCTCCGAGCACCGGCTGGAGGAGGCCTTTCCCCTGGCCGACCGGGTGATGGTGATGGAGGGGGGCCGCATCGCCGCCTTCGACACCCCCCAGGCCGTCAGCGCCCAGTTGAGCCGGGCCGGGCAGGCACACCCCATGTACCTGGGCCTGCCGGCGGCGGTGCGCATCTGCGCCGGGGTGCAGCCCCAGGGCCCCTGCCCCGTCACCGTGCGGGAGGGGCGGCTCTGGCTGGACGGCCTCTTTCCCCAGGGGGTCTCCCGGCCCGCCCTCCCGGAGGGGGACACCGCCCCCCCGCCCCCGGCGGAGCCCGCCCTCACCCTGGAAAACGTCTGGTTTCGCTACCGGCGGGGGGAGGACGAGGTGGTGCGGGGGCTCTCCCTGACGGTGCGCCGTGGGGAGTGGTACTGCCTGCTGGGGGGCAACGGGGCGGGCAAGAGCACCGCCCTCAAACTGATCGCCGGGCTGCTCAAGCCAAACCGCGGCCGGGTAAAGGTGGCCGACGGGCTGGCTCTGGGGGTGCTGCCCCAAAACCCCCAGGCCCTCTTCACCGAGCTCAGCGCCGAGGAGGAGCTCTTCGACGCCCTGGCGGACCTCCCCGGCACCGACCGCGCCCGCCGGGAGGGGGTGGAGGAGATGCTCGCCCTGCTGGAGTTGACCGACCGGCGCGCCGCCCACCCCTACGACCTGAGCGGGGGGGAACAGCAGCGGCTGGCCCTGGGCAAGATCCTCCTGCGCCAGCCCCAGATCCTGCTGCTGGACGAGCCCACCAAGGGCCTCGATCCCTTCTTCAAGGCCTCTCTGGCCAAGCTGCTCAAGTCGCTGCTGGCCCGGGGGCTCACCCTCTTCATGGTCTCCCACGACATCGAGTTCTGCGCCGAATACGGGGACACCTGCGCCCTCTTCTTCGACGGCTGCATCGCCTCGCAGGACCCGCCCCGCCGCTTCTTCGGCGGCAACAGCTTTTACACCACCTCCGCCAACCGGATGTCCCGCCACCTGTTTGCAGAGGCCGTCACCTGTCAGGATGTGATCACACTGTGCGCAATGAATTTGACCGCCAACAGCTCCGGGCCAGAAAGCGGCGCACCCTCCTCTCCGCCGCCATCATCTTTCTGCTGATCCCCCTCACCATCTTCGCGGGGGTGGCGTTGCTGGACGACCAGCGCTATCTCCTGGTCAGCCTGCTGATCGTCTTTTACACCTCTCTGCCCTTCTTCCTCGTCTACGAAAAGCGGCGGCCCAAGGCGCGGGAGATCGTGATGATCGCCATGATGGCGGCCCTGGCCGTCTGCGGCAACCTGCTGGGCTATCTGGCGGGGCCCCTGCAGCCGGGCACCGCCCTGGTCATCATCGCCGGCATCGCCTTCGGGCCCGAGGCGGGGTTTCTCACCGGGGCCCTGGCCCGGCTCTGCGCCAACCTCTTTTCCATGCAGGGGCCCTGGACCCCCTGGCAGATGTTTTGCTGGGGGCTGCTGGGCTTTCTGGCGGGGTTGGTCTTCAACCGCGCCGCCGCCAACCGCACCAACTCCCGCCAATTCCAGCTGGTGCAGGGGCCGGTGGTCTGCACCCTCCTCTCGGTGGCGGCGGCCCTGGCGGTCCACCTGCTGGGCACAGGGGCCCCCGCCGGGGGCCGCCTGGCGCCTGTCTCTTCTACACATCTAGATGTGTATAAGAGACAGGCTCTGCCTGGGCAGGGGGGGGCAGGGCGGCCCCCTGTCCCGGCTGCGGGTCTTTGGGCGGGAGCTGTCCATCCTCCTCTCCTGGTCGCTGGAGGCGGCCCGACATGACGCTTCCTCCTTTTCCCGCTCCCAGCCGCGCCCCGCTGGGCCGCCCCCCCCCCTCGCTTCCCCTCCCCACCCAGCTCCCCCCTCCCCCCTCCCCCCCCCCCCTCCCCTTCCTCGCCGCCCTCCTCTGCCTGGGACTGGCCGTTCCCCTGGCCCTCCTGGCGGACCGCTGGGACGGCGGGGGCGGCTTTCTCGGCTGGCGGCTCTACGCCTTCGGCGCCCTGGGGCTCCTCTGCGGGCTGGTCATCCAGCGCAGGCGGCTGCCGCTGGACGGGCTGACCCTCGCCTCCTTCGGCTTTCTCACCACCTTCATCGTCTACGGGGGGATCATGAACGCCGCCGCCCTGGTGATGGCCAGCGCCCTCCCCGCCTCGGGCATGGGGCTCACCCTCCCCTCCCTGGGGCTCCTCTACCTCTCCGGCGTCCCCTACGACGCCCTCCACGGGGCGGGGACCGCCCTCTTCCTCTTCCTCTTCGGCCCCTCCCTCATCCAAAAGCTCGAGCGCATCAAGGTCAAGTACGGCTTCTACCGCTAAACCGGCCAAAAGGGGGAGCCCCGGGACAGACTGCCTGTCCCAGGGCTCCCCCTTTTTGTCTCAATCCCGCTTCCAGCGCTTCAGCTGGGGGAAGACCGCCTCCATCTGCCTCCTGGCCTGGCCGGCGTCCATCCCCGACTGAGCCATGAGGGGGACGCAGAAGTCGATCATCTCCTCCATGGTGCAGTCGGCCAGAAACCGGCCCTTTTCGTAGCAGTATTTGCAGTAGTCGCGGCTGGGGCTGCCGTCGGCCTCGCTCCCCCGCATCTCCCCGCCTTCGCCCAATGGCATCCCGCAGGATTGGCAGTACGCTTCGCTCATTTGATACGCTCCTCTCTCCAAGGGGGTCTTCCCCTTTGCTGCTCCCATCCTACCGCAAAAAAGCTGACAGCAGTCTGTCCACTATCAAAAGGTCATTCCTTTTTTCGTTTGTCGCCGCTCCCCTCTTTGCCGGGGACGGGGTACTGCCCAGCGGGCGCAAAGGCCGAACTGCCGTCAAGACTGCGCGAGGTGGCCAGGCCCTCCTCCACCCGACCCGCCGCCAGGGGGACTATTGTAGCGCTTCCCCATCCGTGCTATACTCAAATCATGCCAATACGCCCCTCTTTTGGGGGCGTCTGCCGACGCGTGGCCGAACGGACCCCTCTCGGCGGCACCGGCACAGAAAAAAAGGAGGTCTACACCCTATGTCAGAGATCAAATGTCCCCTCTGCGGCTTTGCCGAACAGACGCCGGACGGGGCGGACTGCTGCCCCCGCTGCGGCACCCGCCTCGCGGGCGGCGAAGGGGAGAAAAAGCTGCTGGAAGCGTCGGGCACCTTCACGACCGAGGACAAGCAGTTTTTCGGGAAGATGAGCACAAGCGCGTCCATCTATCTCACCGACCGGCGGCTGCTGGCGATCCCCGAAAAGCTGGAGGGATTCAACCTGAGGACCGGGCTCACCGCCGCCGCTGTCAACAAGATGACCGGCCGGTACGGCGCCATCTCCATCCCGCTGGAGGAGATCCAGGCCGTGCGGGACGGCAAGTTCGGCCTGCTGCAAAAGGCGCTTGTGGTCGTCGCGGCAGACGGCGGGGTGCTAAAACTCACCCTGCCCAAGCAGGCGCAGTGGAAAGAGGCCATCCTCGCCGCCGCTAACCTCCATTAAAGGAGAGCTCTGCCGAAGAGCTCCCTCTCCCGACCGGGCCTCAAGGGAAAAAGCCGCGCCCATCTCTCCCTGTCCTCTCTCAGCGCAAGTCCCGGGGGGGAAGGCCATCCCCAGCTCTCCCCCGGCCCTTCCCAACGCAAGTCCTGAGGGGAAGACTGTGCTATCTCTTTCCCCGGCCCCTCCTGACGCAGAATCCGGAAGAAGGGCTGCACCCAGCTCTCCCCCAGTCCCTCCCGCCGCAGGCCCTGAGGGGAAGGCCGTGCTATCTCTTTCCCCGGCCCCTCTTGGCGCAGACTCCGGAAGAAGGGCCGCACCCATCTCTCCCCGGCCTCTCCCAACGCAGGCCTCGAGAGAAAGACCGCACCCACCTCTTTCCCCTTCCTCCCCCAAGCGCAGACCCCGGAGAAAGGTCCCCCCAGCTCTCCTCTAGCCCCCCTGGCACAGGTCCTGAGGAGAAAGCCGCGCCCACCTCTCTGACCTCTCTTAACGCAAGTCCCGAGAGGAAGGCTATGCCGCCTCTTCCCTTGGCCGCCCCGACGCAGACCCTGGAAAAAAGATGGTGCAGTCTCTTCCTCTCTCTCTCGCCGCGAGCCCCGGAGAAATGGCCGCGTCGCCTTTCCCTCCGTCCTCCCCCGACCCACCGAGCAAAAGCCCCCTTGTCCCTATATCCCCCCTCCCTTTTCCCCCATGGAGCAGACAGGACGCGCTTTCGCCTCCCCGGGAAAAGCCGGTTTCCCCTTTTCCCCTCCATCACCGGCAGAGGAAACCAACAAGAAAAGGGCTCTCCCCCACCCCCTATCTGGGGCAGGCCCCTCTCCCTCCCACACAAAAAGGGCGGGTCACCGACACAATTGCCGGCGACCCGCTCTTTTTCCTTTTTCAAACCGTCCGCAGACGGCCCTCTTTTAGATGCGCAGCTTCTCTTCCAGTTCCCCCGCCTCTTTTTTCTCCGCAAAGGCGGCGTCGGCCTCTTTCAGCCAACCCTCCAGGGCGGTGCGCCCCTCCTCGTCAAGGGGAAAGGACTGCTCGCCCTCCACTGCGCTCTTGGCCCGGCAAAAGTACCCGTACCAGACCTCCGCGAACAGCTGTCCCTCCTGGGGCCAGATCCGGTAGTTAAACCCCCTGTGGCTGCCCACATAGTCGTTTCCGCTCTCAAAGTAGTCCAGGTTGGGGACTTCCAACACCCGCTCTTCCACCGCTCATTTCCTCCCTTGTTCCAGGGGACAGGCCAGCCGCCCCCCGCGATCTCCTGTCAGACAGTATAGCAGATTTTCGCCGCCCCCGGTAGCCCTCCTCCCCGACCTGTCCCCCTGTTTTTCTCCCTTTTCGCCAAAAAATCAGGGCGGGATTTATATAAAGATTTCGTTAATTTCATTCGCCTTATTGTTAATAACGTGTTAAGATATACCCATCGCGACAAAATTCTTTTCTTTTCACGAAAGATGAGAGGTGTTGAAATGAAAATCGTCATTGTCGGCGACGGCAAGGTCGGTCTGGCCCTCACCGCCCGCCTGTCCCGCGCCGGGCACGACGTGGTGGTCATCGACCGCGATCCCCGGGTGCTGGAAGAGAGTTTACAGACCTATGACGTGATGGTGGTACAGGGCAACGGCGCCTGCAAGTCGGTGCTGGAGGAGGCGGGCATCAACACCGCCGATCTCCTCATCGCCGCCACCAGCAGCGACGAGATCAACCTCCTGTGCTGCATGGTGGCCAACAAGATGGCCAATGTCCACACCATTGCCCGGGTGCGCAGCCCCGAATACGCCGGCCAGCTCAACTTCCTCAAGGACGAGCTGGGCCTCTCCATGACCATCAACCCCGAGATGGCCGCCGCCCGGGAGATCGACCACCTGCTCCAGTTCCCCTCCTTCCTCAAGCGCGACCGCTTCGCCAAGGGGCGGGTGGAGATCGTGGAGCTGAAGATCTGCGCCGACTCCCCCCTGCGGGGCAAGCCCCTCTCCCAGCTCTACAAACTCATCCGGGTCAAGGTGCTCGTCTGCGCTGTCGAGCGGCGGGGGATGGTCTACATCCCCTCCGGCGCCTTCACCCTCGAAGAGGGGGACAAGATCTCGGTCACCGCCGACAGCAAGGACCTGGTGACCCTGCTAAAAAATCTGGGTCTCACCACCGAGCGCACCCGCAGCGCCCTCATCATCGGCGGCAGCCGCATCGCCTACTACCTGGCGCGCCGTCTCCTCTCCAGCGGCATCACCGTCAAGATCATCGAGCAGGACATCGCCCGCTGCGAGGAGCTGGCCGCCCTGCTGCCCAAGGCCACCATCATCAACGCCGACGGCAGCCGGCAGGACATCCTGCGGGCCGAGGGGATCACCTCCACCGACGCGGTGGTCACCCTCACCGACATGGACGAGGAAAACCTCATCATCTCGATGTATGCCACCCATGTGGGGGTCCCCAAGAGCATCACCAAGATCAACCGGGCCGAGTACGTCGACACCTTCTCCGACCTGGGCATCGACACGGTCATCAGCCCCAAAGACCTCTGCTGCACCGACATTGTCCGCTATGTGCGCGCCATGGAAAACACCACCGGCGGCGCGGTGCAGACCCTGCACTACATCGTCGAGGGGAAGGCGGAGGCGCTGGAGTTCGTGGCCACTTCTGCCACCCGCCATCTGGACGAGCCCCTGACCCAGGTGCCCATCAAACCCAACATCCTCCTCTCCTGCATCCTGCGCGGGGGAAAGACCATCATCCCCCAGGGCTCCGACTGCATCCGCCTGGGCGACACCGTCATCGTCGTCACCACCGCCGAGCAGACCATCCGGGATCTGGGCGACATCTTCGCGGGATAGGCGGGGGAGGAAACTATGAACTGCGCGATCATCAGCCGCTACCTGGGCAATCTCCTGCTGTTGGAAGCGGCCTTCCTCGTCCCCCCCGCCGCCATCTCCGCCTCCCTGGGGGAGGAGACCGCCCGCCGCGGCATCCTCCTGACTGTCGGCATCCTCGTGGTGCTGGGGCTCCTCCTGCGGCGGGCAGGGCAGAGATCCGGCTCCACCTTCTACGCCAAAGAGGGGTTCGTGTTGGTGGCCCTGGCCTGGGTGGTCATGTCCTTTCTGGGCAGCCTCCCCTTCTACTTCAGCGGGGAGATCCCCAGCCTGGTGGACTGCTTTTTTGAGACGGTCTCGGGCTTCACCACCACCGGTGCCTCCATCCTCACCGACGTGGAGGCCATGAGCAAGGGGCTGCTCTTCTGGCGCAGCTTCACCCACTGGCTGGGCGGCATGGGGATGTTGGTCTTCCTGCTGGCCGTCGCGCCCGGGCAAAAGGGGCAGGGCTTTACCCTGCACCTGATGCGCGCCGAGAGCCCCGGCCCCTCGGTGGGGAAACTGGTGCCCAAGATGCGCCAGACCGCCAAGATCCTCTATCTCCTCTACGTCGGGCTGACGATCATCTGCGTCCTCTTCCTGCTGGCAGGGGGGATGCCCCTCTTCGACAGTCTCTGCACCGCCTTCGGCACCGCCGGCACCGGGGGCTTCGGCATCAAAAACGACAGCATGGCCGGCTACTCCATCTACCTGCAGGGGGTCTGCACCGTCTTTATGGCCCTCTTCGGGGTCAATTTCAGCGTCTACTACCTCCTCTTTCGCAACTGGCGTGCCGCCCTTAAAGACGAGGAGGTGCGGCTCTACTTCGCCATCATGCTCAGCGTCTCGGCCGTCATCGCCTGCAACATCTACCCCCAGATGGGCTCGGTGGGGATGAGCATCCACGAGGCCACCTTCCACACCAGCAGCATCATGACCACCACCGGCTTTGCCATCTCCAACTTCGACCTCTGGCCGGAGCTCTCCCGGGTCCTTCTCCTGGTGCTGATGATCGCCGGGGCCTGCGCCGGCTCCACTGGCGGCGGCGTCAAGACCATCCGCCTGCTCCTCATCTTCAAGAATATGAAGGCGGGCTTTCGCAAGCTGCTCCACCCCAACAGCGTGGAGACGGTCAAGCTCAACGGCCGCCCGGTCGGCCGCTCGGTGCTCGAGGGGATCAACACCTACATGTCGGCCTACTGCCTGATCGCCATCGCCTCCCTGCTGGTCGTCTCCCTGGACAACTTCAGTCTGGTGACCAACCTGAGCGCCGTCCTCTCCTGTTTCAACAACATCGGCCCCGGGCTCGACATCGTCGGGCCCATCCACAACTACTCCACCTACTCCGACCTCTCGAAGATCGTCCTCAGCCTGGACATGCTTTTGGGGCGGCTGGAGATCTTCCCCATGCTCATCCTCCTGCGCCCCGCCACCTACCGGCGGCGGCAGGCGTGAATGCCCCGCGCACCAAAGGGAGAGGCCCGACCGGCGATTTGGTCGGGCCTCTCCCCCTCTATGGGGTCTTGTCGCTACTGGATCTCGGGGATCTGCGCATCCCGCGGGTCGACCCATTCCCGGCCGTAGCCGGTGGCGATGGCCTGCCAGTCGGGGCCGGAGGCCTTGCAGTGGGTCACCCGCATGGGGTCCACCGTGGTGTCCTTCGCCCCCCGCAGTCCCTTCTTGAGTAGATTGGAGTGCCCCGTCAGGGTGGGGGTGTAGGCTGGGTAGCGGGTGTCGGTGTCAAACTCGACATGCAGGTGGGGGCCGGTGGTCAGCTTCCCGGTGTTCCCCACCGTGCCGATGCGGGTGTCCTTGGTGACCCGCTGCCCCTTTTTGACCCGCACGTCCGCCATGTGGTAGTACCGCCCCACCAGGGGACGGTGCCCGCCGTCAAAGTGGTTGACGCAGTCGTCGTAGACGATGCCCACCACATAGCCGCAGACGTTGTCCCAACCGGCAAAGGCCACCGTGCCCTCGCCCTGGGCGTAGACGATGGGGCCGCCGGTCATGTCCTGCCCGTAGTGCAGGGCCCCAAATTCCCGCTGGTAGGCGCCGCCCCACTTGTAAGACGCGGTCACCCGCGCCCGGTTGAGGGGCTGGATCAGTCTCTGTGCCATCTCTCATTCCCCCTTTTTGCCGCTGGACGGCTGTTTTGCAAAATAGAAGGTGATCACCGCTGTGGCCACCGTCATAAAGCTCTGCACATCGATCCTCCCTGCTGCCGACAGCGCGCAGAAGACCCCCATCACCATCAGGGTGATGATGCTCTTGACATCGATGAGCCGCGCCAACTTCTCCTTCACCTGCACTTGCACCCCTCCTTTAAAGTGTCTGGACATACCAGATAAAAAATCCCAGCAGGACCGAGACAATGGCCCCGCTCATCCCCCACAGCGCCTTGGTCAGCCCCTGCAAAGAATGGGTCAGGCTGTCGAATTTCTCCTCGAGGCGGACGATCTTTTCCTGTTGCATGTCCAGCTGATCCGACTTCTTGTCCACCCGCTGCTCCAAGCGCTCAAACCGATTTTCGCAGACGGCGTTGGGGCAGACGGTTCCGCCGTCGGCCCTAGTCATCGGTCAGGTAGGAAATGCTCCCCACCAGCTCCACCGTGCCGGATATGCCGAGCCCTTCATGGGCTGCCACCCGCCAGGATCGCTCTGCGTAGTTTCCCACAAAGTAGAACCCGCTGTCCCCACTGTAAATGCAGGTGGACAGGGCGCTGAAGGGGCTGCTGGTCGAGCCGTTGGCGTAGACGCCAAAATTGTAGTAGGAAACCGACCCGGCAGAGGTGGACGCCGGCGAGAAGGGAAGGTTGTTGATGACAACCGAATCGGTGCCGGACCTCCCTGTGATCGCCAGGTCAAAACTCAGGTGGACCCACCGACCGATTTTGGCGTAGTACCCCTTGGAAGAGCTGGCCAGGGTCCACCCCTTGGCCTTGGGGGTCCAGGTGCCAAACAGGACCCCCAGGTCCCCCAAAGTCGGCATCCAACTGGAAGGGCGCGCCCCCACCTGGGCTGCCGTATGGGTGTGGCTGGAGGGAGCGGCCCCCACCTGGGCCGCCGTGTGGGTGTGCCCCGCAAGGGCCGCGCCGACCTGGGCCGCCGTCACCCCGTGGGGGTTTTGCTTGTTGCCGGTGTGGCTGCCCAGCGCCGCCTGCACCGCCGCCGCACTGCCGGCCGCATCGGCCCCCACATCGCCGGCTGTCGGCATCTGCGCCAGCTTGCCCGCGCCGTCCAGGGTGGCGATCCCGTCCGCCTGTCCCCTGCTGTCCGCCAGCGCCTGCAGTGCGTCCTGCTCGGCAATGCCCCCCGGCTGCCCCTTGCTCTCGGTGATCTGGTTGATCTGTGCCTGCAGGGACCCCGCCACATTGTCCGTCAGCTGGTCCTTAATGGTGTCGAACCAGCCCTGAAATTCCTCGTTTTTGCCGGTGCGGTACTCCTCCGCCCAGGCGTCCAACTGCGCCATCAGCTGGCTGAAATCCATCTGGTCAAACCCCTGGGTGTACCCGCAGACCGCCTTGTCCGTCCGGGTGTCCTGCACCGCCGACTGGGTCAGGGCGATTGCCCCCGTCTCCACCTTCACCAGCGCCAACTGCAGGTCGTACACCTGGCTGTCCCGGCGCAGGGCGGGGGGCTGCGGGTTGTTGGCAGGCGTCCCCTCGACCACGCGCACCCCCATCACCTTTTCCGGCAGATCCCACCGCAGCACCACCGCGTCCTTGCGGGGCAGCGAGGGGTGCGCTGTGGGCACGGTGACCTCGACCGCCTCGTCGCTGCGGTAAAAATACCCGTTGATCCAGGCCCGTCCCGGCGTGACCTGCAGTTTCATCGACCCGTCGGCCAGCACCTGCGACCCGTTTTGGTAGACGCCGTTTGGCACCAAAGCCGCAATTCGCTGGGCCGGAAAGTCCTCGTCATAGGCCAGCCCGTTAAAATATCCGTATTGTTCCGCCATCTGCAAATCCCTCCTTTTACAACTGCAACGTCTCTGGAAGGGGGGTCCCCAGCACCGGGATCACCTGGTGTACCCCGCCCTCAAAGACCTCTTCTATCTCGGTGACCCGGGCGTCCAGCCGGATCCCCCACCGGGAATCGTAGACGCTCACCACATCGCCCAGCGCCCAGTCCTCCCCGTACACAAAGGGGGCGGTGGGCAGAATGGAGGAGTCGAAATTTTCCGCCACCTGGCTCTCCGCCAGCTTCTGCAGTCCCTCCTGGCGCAGGAGCGCCCGGTACTCCTCCTCTGTGCGCTCCTCCCGCCGCAGGCCGCCGGCATCGACGTAGAGCATCCGCCGGTCACCCCCGCCGCTTCGGTCCACTTCCACCACCATCCGCTCGCCGTTTTCGGCCTCCTCCCCGGCCACCAGGGCCACGTTTTTGTAGCCGGTGGCCGAATAGGTGTAGACCGGGGCGAGCAGATTGTCATACAGGTCGCTGAAGATCACCTGGGCGTTCTCCGTCTGTTCCAGCGTCCGAACGGCCCCCTGGTAGATGGCCAGCTGAAGGGCGCCGTCTCCCAGCACCTCCAGGTAAAACCCCAGGTTGTAGGCCTTTGCCAGGGCGGAGACGATCTGCAGGTCGCTCTTGAACCGCGCCTGCAGCTGAACGGTCTCCTCCGCTCCCCCGCCCTCAACAGAGGGCTCTGCCAGCGCCTTCACCCCCCCGGCCGCCACCGCCTTGCGCATGGCCTCGACCGCGCTGCAGGAGCAGGCAAACAGCGGTTGGATGTGCTGGTCCAGCCGGGCGGAGAGCATGCGGCCGGTCACCGACATCTCCTCCCCCTCCAGCTTGATCCCCGCGATTTCCCCCTGCTCCCGGCAGTCCAGCCGCTGCAGCCGGGCCCCTGGGCGGAGGAGGGCGACATTCTCTTTGCTGGCGGGGAGGTGCAGCTCAAACTCCCCCGGCTCGGTGTATTTCCGGCGCCAGCGCAGGGAGCCGAATTGGTCGATCACCCCGTGCCACGAAAGCCCTTGGCCGATGGGCGGGTACACATACAGTTCCATCTCTCAAGCCCCCCAGTATTCCAGGGTGTACTCCAGCTTCACATCCAGGTGTTCCACCCCCTGTTTCGCGCCGTACTGATAGGTGTTCTTCCCGGGGTACAGCTGGATCCAGTCGTTTGCCAGGGGCCAGATCTCCGGGTGGGAGACCCCGTTGAGGAATGTCCGCTTCTGGCCGCGCCCGGTCGTCACCACCACCGTGTCCCCCTCCGCCATCTCCAGTTCAAGCGCCAACTTGCCCCCGCTCCCCAACTCGGCGAGAGAGGGGTCCTTGACCGGCCCCCGGGCCACAAAGGTAATTGTCAGGCCGCAGGCCACGTTCTGGTCGTTTTGCACCTCCACGATCCGCTCCGCGATCCGACGGGCGGTCATGATGGGGGCGCCGTACACAAAGGGGAAGCGCACCAGCGGCTCCCAATAGGCCATGTTCACCACCGACCGCTCCGGCGCGCGAAACAGCGGATAGGGGCAGATGAGGGAGATGCTCACATCCCGGGTCTTCCCCTGCAGCGCAAACTCCACGCTCTCCACCTGGTAGTCGATGGCCTTCTCCCGGCCCCCCTGTTCCCAGTAGGTGAGGGTCCCCCTCTCCCGGGGCTGAAAGAAGCCGAAAAGCCGCTCTCTCTGGGCCGCGTACTCCCCTTTGATCGCCGCGGTGATGACGATGTTCCTCTTCTGGGCGCAGCTGCTCTGCCAGCTCTCCCCGTCCATTCCGTCCTGCCGCTGGGTGCTCACCTCATAGGCAGCCGAGGTCAGCCCGGTGGCGTCCTTGAGCCAGAGGGGCAGAAAATACCCAAAGGAGATCCTCTCCCCCCTGCTGTTTTCACAGGTAATTTTCTTCTGTGTGATCAAGCGAATTTCACCCCCATCACCATCTGGCGCATTGCATTGCGGTTGAGCCGCGCCGTCTCCGCCGGCGAAAGGGCCTTGGGGCTGTAGTTATTCACCGTCTGATTGAGGACCACCCCGCCGGGCACCCCGGCAGAGGCGGCGGCCAGTGTGCTGGGGGAGATCCCCCCCGCCAGCACGATCCCGCCAAAGCGGGTGGGAATGGCATTTTTCATCTGCTCCCCCACGCGGCCCATCTCCCCCAAAAAGCCGATGCCCAGCCCCTTGGCCAGATTCATTCCCACCTGGTCCCGGAAGACTTTGGACGGGGAGTGAATGCCGAAGAACCCCTTGATTTTTTTGAGCACGTTGGCACAGGCCTCCTTGGCCATGTCCCAGAGGATCCCCCCCGCATTCGCAAGTCCTCTCCCGATCCCTTTGATCAGGTCGATGCCCACCTGCAGCCAGTCGGTGTTGGCAAAGGCGCTGACGATCTTCCCGATGATTTCCGGGAGTTTGCCCACCAGCTGCGGGATGGCCTGCACCAGTCCACTCGTCACGGCAGTCAGTATCTGGATCCCCGCCTGGATGATCTGGGGCAGGTTGTCCATGATCAGTTTGACGATCATGGGGATCATTGCGACCACCGAATTGATCAGCATCGGGAGGGCCTGCACAATGCCCGCCACCAAACTCAGGAGGATTTCCAACCCCGCGGAGAGGATGGCCGGCAGATTCTGCATCAATGTTTCCACAAAAACGGGGATGAGCGCGATGACCTGCTCGATCAGAACAGGGATCGTCTGTACGATCCCCTCGATCAATCCCAGCAGGATCTGCATCCCCGCGATGATGAGCGCCGGCAAATTGGCGATCAACGAGGCCACCACCGTCGGTATCAGCAGTAAAATCTCCCCCACAAGCAGGGGGACAGACTGGGCGATCCCCGCCACCAAGCCCGTCAGCAGCTGGATCCCCGCTGAGATGATCTGGGGAATATTCTCCAGTAGGACCATGCTCATGCTGGAAATGAGCATGGGGAGCTGTTCCATGAGCAGGGGAACCACCTGGTTGAGCCCCTGTATCAGCCCTAAAAACAGTTGTAGTCCCGCCCCCAGCAGCGCCGGCAAAAGCGTGGGCAGTTGCCCGATCAGTGCGGAGACAAGGCCCACCAGCGCCGTCATGACCGCGGGCAGAAGCGTCTGTGTCAGGCTGGGAAGGACCGCCGCCAAGGCCGACAGAAGGCTGGTCAGCACCCCCGATAAGCCATTTAAAAAGGTCGGCAGCTGTTGGGTCAAGCCCCCGATCATCCCGTCAAACATCCCTGTCAGGGAGCTCGTCAGCGCGTCGCCGCTCACCTCGTTGCCTGAAAAAAGCCCGTTGATCGCCTGGCTGATTGCGGGTTTGGCCGACTCCATACTGGATGAAAACACCTCGGCGATGGGCGCGGCCTGATCGCCCAAAACGCGAAACAGCTCCTGCTTTTTTCCATTTAGTTCCGCAATCACCTCCGCATCCATAAAGTTTTCGGCAAATTTTTTCGACACCCCGGCGATCCCCTGGAAGGCGCCCCCCACGGCGCCCGCGATCCCCGAGACCGCCTTCCCCGCCACTTTCAATCCCGCGGAGATGTTCTTGGCCCCGACGACAAATTTGCCGAGGGTCGTCTCACCGTTTTTCGCCTGGTCAGCGACGTGCTGGATCGCCGTTTTAAAGGCTCCCAGTCCAGTTGTCTGCCCTTCGACCTGCGCCGCTTCGTCGGACATCTTCGCAATGTTGGTCGAAACGTCATACAGCTGATTCCGCAGCGCCGACACCGCAGCACTCTGTTTCCAGTAGGCCTCCTCCGCCCTGTTGACGGCGGCAGCGCTCTCGTCAGAGCCGGCGGCAACCGTCTCCGAAAGCTCCTTGTATTTCTTTTTTTGCTCTTCCAGTTTTTTGCTCTGTCTCTCATACTCTTCGCGCAGGGCCTCCTGTGCCGTCTGCTCCACTGCGATCGAATTGCGGAGCATCTGCTTTTTCACCAGCAGATCTTGCACCGAAGCCGCATTTTTGCCCATAGAAGCAGCACTTTCGGCCAGCACAGACGAAAACATCTTGAGCTGCTTATTTAAAAACTCCATCTTCGCCGCAAATATCTCGCTCCCGTTGACCTGAACATCTACGCTCCAATCATTCGCCAAATCCTCTCCTCCTTTCCCTCTCTTTAGAAAGGGCGGGCGGCCAACGACCGCCCGCCCCTTCTCTCTTTTCCCTACGGGAGGTCGGGGATCATCTCCTCATCCAGCGGCCGCACCGGCCGCTCCTTTGCCCCCTGGGCGATCTGCCAGCAGGCGATCAAGTCGCACAGCTCCCCCATCGGCATCGCGCACAGCTCCCGGCGGGGGATCCCCAGCATCCTCCCGTAAAACCAGTACCACGCAGTGCTTACCGGCCCTGCGCGGCCTCCCCGTTTTTTGGGTCGGCCTGCACCTCGACCTCTCTGCCCTGGCCCAGCTGCATCGCCTCGGTCAGGGCCTCTGTGATCCGCCCGGCGTCCTGCGCGCCCAGCAAGCACTTCAACTGCTCTTCGGTGAAGGGCTCTTCCTCTCTCCCCTCCATCACCCGGCAGTACTCGGCCCCCTGGCGGAGCAGGACCGCCAAAATCCAGAGGATGTCGCCCAGCGCCTCGTGGATCGGCTTTTCGTCAAAGGCCGAAAAGGCCTCCTGCATCCCCTCCAAGCTGCCGTACCGCCTGCCGATCTCCTCCACCGCACCCAGCGAGAAATTCAGCGGGCACTGCCGGCCGGCCAGCTCAATGTAACTCAGTCTCTCCATCGGCTCTCCCCCTTACGCCTGGGGCTCGGGAGAAGGGGCCCCAATGTGCAGCACCTGCTTGATGTAGGCCTCCGCCTTCTCCTCGCTGTCCAGGGTGGCCTCCCTCTTCCAGACGTGGGTGGCGCTGTCGTCCCGGAAGATGGCCCCCTCGATGGCCGGGGTCTGCCATTCCACCGCCTCGCCCTGGGTGGTGGCGCTGTCCTCCGGCACCTTGAACTGCACCTTGGTGAAGATGATGGCGCGGTAGGCATAGCTGCCGCTGCGCTTTTTCTTGATGATGATCCCCACTCCCAGATAGGGGGCGACGGACTCGTCGTCGTACACCAGCTCGGTGACCTTCTCCTCGCCTACGGTCACCTCGTTGGTCTTGAGCCCCAGCAGGACTTTGCTCGCCTCCTGCAGCAGGTCGTCGGTGGTAATGGTCAGGGTGCCGCCGGCAAACGAGCTGTCGCTCTCCACCACCATGTTGTCGGCGTACAGGTTGTTCTCCTCGCCAGCCTCGATGCTGGCAGACAGTTCCACCGCCTTGCCCATCAGGCCGCCGCCCTGGTAGCTGACGGTGCCGCCCTCGCTCTGATACAGGGCATAATACGGTTTGCTCACGCCAATAGTCGCCATCTTGATCCGCTCCTTTTAAAAATTTATTTGCAAACGCCTCTCTCGGCGGTCTGCACCCTCTCAAAAGCCCTCACAGGCTGACCCAGCGCCAGCGGTGCTTGACCAGCCCCGCGTCCCGGTCGTAGCCGCTGCTCTCCCAGGAAAACGCCAGCCGCGCCCCGCGCATCGCCTCTTCCACCGCGGCAAACAGGGGGTCTTCCTCCAGGGTGGTGTAGAGTTCCACCATCCCCTTCATCCCCCGTTCCCCCGACTGGTTGTCGGCGGCCGGACCCCCGGCCGGGCCGGTCTCTCCCCACACCAGGCAGCGCCCCGTGCCGCTGGGCGGGAACTGCCAGTACAGCGCCACCCCATCCTGCAGCGCGCCGGTCAAAACGGCCTTGATCTCCGCTTTTGTCAACGTCTGTCCCCCCTTTATCTTCTGGGCTCACCGCCCTGGTTTTCCTGCACCGCCGGCCCCTTCCCCTGCCGCTTCGCTGCGGTGTCTCTGCCACATCGGGGGAGTGTCCTCCCCTTTCACAATTTCAGTATACCGCCCCCCGGCCGTCCTTTTCGTCAAATGCGTCCCTCCTCCTTTACCCAGAACCGGCGGCACTTTTTGCGGGGATATTGCTCGTCGTACTCGCCGATGGCAAAGGCCACCCGCTGCCAGCTCATCCCCTCGAGGTAGCGCAGATTCAAGATCTGCCGCATCTGGCTGTCCTCCACCTCGCCCAAAAACGCGTAGCCCTCTTCCACCCGCATCAAATATTCGCGAACGGTGGCCTGCAGGCGGCGCTCCAGCTCCCGCATCTCGGTGCCGATCTCCTCCTGCGCCATCTCCCCTTCACACGGCCGCCGCATCGCCCACCTCTCCTGCGCCCTGCGCAGCCGCTCCAACTGCCCCTGCAGCAGCTTGACCTCCCGCTGCAGATGGGGCAGCTCCCGCCATTCTCTCTCCGTCATTTTCCGTCCTCCTGTATTCTTTGCCCCCGCTGGGAAACACTGAAAGCAAGCCATCATCTCATCCCAAAGGAGGTTTTTTTATGTCCGCCAACGCCAACTTCTACCTCAACGACCCCGCCCTCTCCCCCTACTTCAACTCCCTCCCCGTCGCCGTCCGCAAAATCATCCTCGACTCGGGCGTCGAGGTCTCCACCCTGGGCGAGTTGCAGCAGATCGCCGAGCACTACCGCGACAACCTGGTTTCCGAATAATTCGTTTCTTTTCAGAAACGATAGAGGCGCACCTCCCCCTTGGCGCAGCGCCTCTTCATCTGTGCTTTTCTCCCAGCCTGTTCGCCGGCAACTACCCCAGCCAAAAAAGGGGGGAGCAGGGCCGTTCACCATTCAGGCGCCATGCCACTTTTGGCCGACGCCCTCTATTTCTTTTTCGCAACTCCGTAAGTACAGTATACCGCTTTTGTTTCTAATTTGCAACTATTTTTAACCGTTTTGTTTCTTTTTAATTTTGTCCTTCACCAACCGACAGCCCGCCAGATTGTCTCTGTATGGAATACACCTGCATTTTTATTGTAGACAACCGCCCCTTTCTCTGGTATACTGCCAAACGTGTGACAAAAGAAAAAAGGGGCGTTATCATGTCATTTTTGGAATCTCTCGTATCGGTTGCAAACGACTATCTCTGGAACTACTTCCTCCTCTTTCTGCTCTGCGGGGCGGGCATCTATTTCACCTTCCGCCTGCGATTCGTGCAGGTACGCCGCTTCGGCCAGAGCTGTAAAGAGGTCTTCGGCAAGATCCGCTTCAGCGGGAAAAAGGCCGGCGACGACGGCATGAGCTCGTTTCAGTCCCTGGCCACCGCCGTGGCCGCCCAGGTGGGCACCGGCAACCTGGCGGGGGCCGCCACCGCCATCGTCATGGGCGGGCCCGGCGCCATCTTCTGGATGTGGCTCTCCGCCTTCTTCGGCATGGCCACCATCTTTGCCGAGGCCAGCCTGGCACAGGCCCACCGCACCCAAAAGGACGGCGCGGTCATCGGCGGGCCGGTCTACTACATAAAAGCCGCCTTTAAAGGGCGTTTCGGCAGGGTGCTGGCCGTCCTCTTCTCGGTCTTCATCATCCTCGCCCTGGGCTTTATGGGGAACATGGTCCAGGCCAACTCCATCTCCTCGGCCTTCGCCACCGCCTTTGGCGCCAACAAACTGGTCGTGGGCATCGTCATCGCCGTGCTGGCCGGCTTTGTCTTTATCGGCGGCATCCGCCGCATCGCCTCCCTCACCGAGAAAATCGTCCCCTTCATGGCCGTCGTCTACATCCTGGGCTGCGCCGTCGCCCTGGCCTTTCACGCCGGCTCCATCGGCGACGCCTTCCGCCAGATCTTTGTGGGCGCCTTCTCCCCCACCGCCGTGCTGGGGGGCGCCTGCGGCATCGGGGTGCAAAAGGCCATGCGCTACGGGGTGGCCCGCGGCCTCTTCTCCAACGAGGCCGGGATGGGCTCCACCCCCCACGCCCACGCCCTGGCCCAGGTGGAGCACCCCTGCCAGCAGGGCGTCGTCGCCATGATGGGGGTCTTCATCGACACCTTTGTGGTCCTCACCCTCACCGCCCTGGTGATCCTCACCAGCGGCCAGTACGGCTCGGGAGCAGACGGGATCGAGCTGACCCAGGCGGCCTTCACCGCCACCTTCGGCTCGTTCGGCAACAGCTTCATCGCCATCTGCCTGCTCTTCTTCGCCTTCTCCACCATCGTGGGCTGGTTCTTCTTCGGCCAGCAGAACATCGTCTACCTCTTCGGCAAAAAGGCCGTCCTCCCCTATGCCCTGCTGGTGGTGGGCTTCATCGTCCTGGGTTCCCTGCTCAAGCTGGAACTGGTCTGGTCCCTGGCCGACCTCTTCAACGGGCTGATGGTCATCCCCAACCTGCTGGGCCTGTTGGCCCTCTCCGGCTCCGCCTCCCGCCTCTACCGCGACTACGCCCGGTCCCCCCTGCTCGCCAAGGCCAAAAAGGGGCGGCAGTGACCCATTCCACAACAAAAAAGGCCCGAGACCGCGCCTTCGGTCTCGGGCCCTTTTTTGCTTTTTGACAGTCGCCTACTTCTGTGCCTCCTGCCGCAACTCCACCCGGCGGATCTTGCCGCTGATGGTCTTGGGCAGCTCCTCCACAAACTCCACGATCCGCGGGTACTTGTAGGGGGCGGTGTTCTTTTTCACGTACTGCTGGATCTCCTTTTTCAGCTCCTCGCTGGGGGCATAGCCCCGGGCCAGCACGATGGTGGCCTTCACCACCTGGCCCCGCACCGGGTCGGGGGCCGCCGTCACCGCGCACTCCAGCACCGAGGGGTGCTCCATGATGACGCTCTCGATCTCAAACGGCCCGATCCGGTAGCCGGAGGACTTGATCACGTCGTCGGTGCGCCCCACAAAGAAGAAGTAGCCGTCCTCATCCCGCCAGGCGGTGTCGCCGGTGTGGTACATCCCGTCGTGCCAGGCCTCCCTTGTCAGGGCCTCGTCCAGGTAGTAGCCGATGAACATCCCGCAGGGCTTCCCCTTGTCGGTGCGGATGACGATCTCCCCCACCGCGCCGGGCACACAGGAGCGGCCGTTTTCGTCCACAATGTCCACGTCGTACTGGGGGCTGGGCTTGCCCATGGCACCCATCCGCGGCTCGGCTCCCAGCAGGTTGCCCACCGTCAGGGTGGTCTCGGTCTGGCCAAAGCCCTCCATCAAGGTCAGGCCGGTGGCCGCCTTCCACTGGCGGAACACCTCGGGGTTGAGGGCCTCGCCGGCGGTGTTGGAGTAGACCAGGGAGGACAGGTCGTACCTGCTCAGGTCTTCCTTTATAAAGAAGCGGTACATGGTGGGCGGCGCGCAGAAGGTGGTGATGTGGTACTTGGCAAACAGGGGCAGGATCTTGTTGGCGTCAAAGCGGTCGAAATCGTAGGTGAAGATGCAGTCCTCACACAGCCACTGGCCGTAGAGTTTCCCCCACATGGCCTTCCCCCAGCCGGTGTCGGAGATGGTGAAGTGCAGTCCCCCCGGCCGGTTGTTGTGCCACCAGCGGGCGGTCACCACATGCCCCAGCGGGTAGGTGAAGGAGTGGGCCGCGATTTTCGGGTACCCGGTGGTGCCGGAGGTGAAGAACATCAGCATCGGGTCCTCGTTGTCCGGCGCCTCCTCGGGGGCCGGGCGGGGAAACTCGCCGGGGAAGGCCCCGTACTCCGCGTCAAAGGGCCGCCAGCCCGGCCGCTCCCCGTTGACGCAGATTTTCAGCTCCACCGTGGGGCTCTCCGCCATGGCCAGGTCCACCTCGTCGGCCACCGTCCCGTCGCAGGTGCAGACGATGGCCTTCACCCGCGCGGCGTTGAAGCGGTAGACAAAGTCCTTCTTCATCAGCTGGTTGGTGGCGGGGATGACGATTGCCCCCAGCTTGTGCAGCGCCAGCACCGCAAACCAGAACTGGTAGTGGCGCTTGAGCACCAGCATCACCACGTCCCCCTTGCCGATGCCCATGTTGGCAAAGTAGTGGGCCGCCCGAGAGGACTCCCGCTTGAAGTCCCCAAAGGTGAAGACCCGCTCCTCCATTGCCTCGGACAGCCAGACCATGGCCCGCTCGTCGGGTTTGGTCCGCCCCAGTTCGTCCATCACGTCAAAGGCAAAGTTAAAGTGCTCCGGCGGGTGAAAGGAGATGCCGGTCAGCCGCCCCTTTTCGTCCACCGTCTCCTCGGTAAATCTCTGGTAGATCATCTCGCTCACTTCTCGTCACGCCCTTCCACAACCATTGCCAAAAATTCGCAGTCCTCGCCCTCGGCGGCGATCATCCCGTGCCCGTGGCTGGAGTCGTAGTAGATCGAATCCCCCGCGTGCAGCACCGTGTAGTGGTCCTCAATGCGCACCTTCAGGCTCCCCTTGAGGACAAAGTCGAACTCCTGCCCCTTGTGGCGGGAGAGGGCGATCTCCTGGTTTTGCTCTTCCTTCCGATAGGGAGCTTTGACCAAAAAGGGCTCGCACATCCGCCCCCGCAGCAGATAGGCCAGGTGCTGGTACTCAAACCCCGCCCGGCGGCGGATGGGCATCCCCTCGCCCCGGCGCACCACGGTGAAAAAGGACAGCTTCGGCATCTCGCCGGTGATCAGTTCGGTCAGGTCCACCCCCAGGTGTTTGGCGCAGTTGTAGAGGAAGGTGAAGGAGAAATCCTCCTCCCCCTCCTCCAGGCGCAGGTACTCCTCCACCGCGGTGTCGGTGACCTGGGCCATCTCCTCGGGGGTGGTGTCGGTCATCTGGCGCAGGCCCCGCAGTCTCTCGGCAATTTGGCTGATTTCATTTTGCAGCATTGCAATGTCCTCCTCTGACTCTGGTTTTGTTTCCCTGTTGGACGTGGGCCCTGCCGTGAAGGCAAGAAAAAAGGCCCCGCCCCCCTGACCGACCCGCCCTCTCGGGCGGATCGGTTCAGAGAGACGAAGCCGACTATTTTTCATCGCTGCTCCGCGGTACCACTCTCAGTTGCCCCTCAAAAGGGCCGCTCAGCCGTGTCCAACAACACGCTCCCCTCTAACGGTGGGATACCGGCGACACTTACTCCCCTTTTGGGTTTCACTGCGCAGCTCCGGGGTGATCGGCGGCGGAACGGTCCGCCGGGCCAAGGCCCTTCCACACGGTTTCCTTCACGCCTTTCACCAACCGGCGCTTCTCTGTAAGGTCCCGTCTGGTCCGCTGTCCCCTTCTGGGCTTTTTTGCTCTTTGCTGTAGCCCCAAAATACCACAATCCACCAGGGTTGTCAACCGCCCTTTGCCAATCTTTTTTCGCCCCTCGCCCTCTCTGCGCGCCGGTGGCAAAAGGGGGGTATTGCCGCTGTCTCTGCCGCTCTGCCCGTTTTTCTCCTCCCTCCCCTTGCGCTGTGGTGCTTTCCCTCCCCTCGGTTAAAAAAGGGCATCGCCGTCACCCCCGTTTCACCGATTTCCCCGGTCCTGCCCTCTGCCAAAACACCCCTATCCCCGGTCGAAAAAGAGGGCACTGTTGCCTCTCCCCCCTCTTCGCCGTTTCCTCCCATCCTTCTCCCCGCCGGAGCGCCTCTCATCCTCAATTGAAAAAGGGGGCCATTGCCGCCTCCATTCCCGCTTCACCGACTTCCCCGATCCGTCCCTGCCGGGTACCTCCTTTCCTGAGCGACAAAGTGGGGCCGCCACCGTCACCTCCGCTCCGCTATTTTCTCCCGCCCCTTCCCGCCGAGGCAGTCCCCCCTTCTCCGGTCGAAAAAGGGGAACGCACCACCGCCTCCCCACTTCTCCGTTTTCTCTCGCCCTTTCCCCCACCAGAACGCTTCTATCCTCGCTCAAAAAAGAGAGAATGACCACTGCCATCCCCCTCTTTTGCCGGTTTTTTCTCCTCCCCTCCCTCACCGCCCCCTCTCCCAGTCAAAAAACAGCGGGGCGGCCACCTCCCCCACTTCGCCAGTCTCCCTCCTCCTCCCCCTCCAGACCATCCCCCTTCCCCGGTCGAAAAAGGGGTCAAAAATTGGTTTTCATGCTTTTTTTGCGGGCGGGAGTGTGCTATGATATACAAATGGATGCGCCCGGGAAGTGCGGTACCACCCGCCCCGGCGCAGCATCGGCGAGAACACAGCGGCCGGGCGAAGAGCGCCCGCCGACTTTCAGGAGGTATTTCAAATTGGCAGAATTCAAATACGAAATTGTGGACATGATCGGCGTTCTCTCTGAAAACGCCAAGGGCTGGACCAAAGAGCTCAACCTCATCAGTTGGAACGAGCGGGAGCCCAAGTACGACATCCGCGAGTGGTCCCCCGACCACAGCAAGATGGGCAAGGGCGTCACCATCACCAAAGAGGAGCTCTACTCCCTCAAAGAGCTGCTGATGGAACTGGAGATCGAGGCCCCGGACGACGAGCCCGCCCTCTAACCCCCGCCCCTTTCGGCCCTGCGGCGGGCCGCCCCAAATCCCATCACAGAGAGGACAGTGCACCCCCTATGGAAATTGCCCTTGCAGTATCCGGCCAGGTCGTGGTGATGGTCATCATCGCCGTCTGCGGCATCCTGCTGAAAAAGACCGGCAAGATCAGCGACGCCCTCACCACCCCCCTGAGCAACATCCTGCTCTACCTGGTCTCCCCCATGCTGATCATCAACTCCTTCCTGCGCCCCTTTGACGCGGCCGAGTTTCGCCTCTTCCTCTACGCCTTTGCGCTGGGGGTGGTGGTGCAGGGCATCTGCGTCCTCACCGGCACCCTGATCTTCCGCAAAAAGGGCGACCCCCTAAACGGCATCAACCGCTACGGCACCGGCTACTCCAACGCCGGGTTCATCGGCATCCCCCTGGTGCAGGCCAGTCTGGGCTCCACCGGGGTGTTCCTGCTGGTGGGCTTCCTGGCGGCCTCGGGCATCTTCATGTGGACCAACGGCGCCAAAGAGGTGTCAAACGGCCGCTATAAAATCAACCTGAAAAAGGCCCTCATCAACCCCAGCAACATCGGGGCGGCCATCGGCTTCCTGCTCTACATCTGCCGCTTCACCCCGCCCACCGTCTTCACCGGGGCCATTCAGAACATCGCCAACCTGAACACCGCCTCCTCCATGCTGATCATCGGCATCCTCATCTCCAACGTAAAGCCCAAAGAGCTGGTGAAAAACAGGGAGGTCTTCCAGGTGGCGGCGGCCCGCCTGCTGCTCTGCCCCCTGCTGATTTTGGGGCTGGGTTGGCTCCTCTGCCAGACCGGCATCGACAACATCGAGTTCGCGGTGATGGTCAACCTGATTGCCAGTTCCACCCCCTCGGCGGTGGCCACGGCCATGTTCGCCAACATCTTCGGCGCCGACGACGTCTACGCCGGCAAGATCGTGGCGGTCACCACCATCTGCTCGGTCATCACCATCCCCGCCGTCCTCTTCCTCTCCACCTTCCTCATCCCCGTGTGAGGGCGGTCGGTTTCCCTCGCACCTGTAAGCCCCCCGCAGCACTGCGCTGCGGGGGGCTTTTTTGCGGGCAACTGTGGCCTTTTCACAAAGCCGCCCCGCCCCTTTGCAGCGTTTGGGAGAAAACCCCACTTTCCCCTTGACCTCCCCCAAAAGCTGCCCCTATACTAAAATTCAAAGCCAAGGCAATAAAAGGAGGGTTTTCCCATGCAATCGACACCCCGAAAAGTCATCCTCGACGTGGACACCGGTTCCGACGACGCCATCGCCATCATCATGGCCGATCTCTCTCCCGACATCGACCTGTTGGGGGTCTGCGCGGTCAACGGCAACCAGCCCCTGTGCTACACCCTGGAAAACACCCTGCGCATCGTCGAGCTGCTGGGGGCGCAGGAGCGCATCCCCGTGGTCAAGGGGATGGACGTCCCCCTGGTCAAAGAGCTCAACCCCGGGCGGCTGCACCAGCCCATGACCCCCACCACCCAGTACGACGACCAGGGCCGCGAGATCTGCTACCACCCCAAGGAGTTCGACCTGCCCAGGGCCACCCTCAAGCCGGTGGATGAAAACTTCATCCCCTGGTACATCCGCACCATCAAGTCCTGCCCCGAAAAGGTCACCCTCATCCCGGTGGGGCCGCTGACCAACATCGCCATGGTGCTGCGGGCCGACCCCACCGTGGTGGAGAACATCGAGGAGATCGTCATCATGGGCGGCGGCCACACCGAGCGCAACTCCACCGCCGCGGCCGAGTTCAACATCTGGAAGGACCCCGAGGCCGCCGAGATCGTCCTCACCTGCGGGGCCAAGGTGGTGCTGGTGCCGCTGGACGCCACCCACAAGGCCTCCACCCGGCTGGAAGAGGCCCAGCTCTACCGCGACCTGCACACCCCCGTGGGGGAGATGGTGGCCCAGCTCATCGAAATCCGCACCCGGGCCTACAACCTCTTGCAGCCCCTGCACGAGCCCGACCTCTGCCCCATTCACGACGCCCTCTGCGTGGCCTATGTCATCGACCCCAGCGTCCTCCCCGGCCTGCTGCACACCCGGGTGGACGTGGACATCTCCGGCGGCTTTGCCGACGGCCAGACCATCGTGGACACCCGCAAGCTCCACAACCTGCCAGACAACTGCTGGGTCGCCCTGGACGCCGACCGCGACAAATTCAACCGGATGCTGCTCGACATCTGCGCCCGCTACTCCCGCTAGATCCTCGCTTTTCACAAAAAAGCCGCCCGCCTTTTTGCCGGCGGCTTTTTTGCGCATAACGGCGCCCGGCCGGGAAACACTCTGGAAAAAGGGCCGCCCTTTCCCGGCGGCCTTGAAATCGAGAATCGAGGTACGACCGCCATGCGCCACACCCCCTTCACCCGCCTGCTCCCCCTGCTCCTGGCCGCCCTGCTGGCCTTTACCGGCTGCGGCAACGACTCCAACGGCTCCTCCAGCGACGCCGACCTCTCGGCCATCCACCGGGAGGTCAAGGCCCTCTACGGCGAGGGGTACTACCCCTCCCTGGCCATCGACAACGACACCCTGTCCCGCAAGTACGGCCTGACCCGCGAAAAGATGGACGAGGTCATCGCCGAGGAGGCCGCCCTCTCCGAACACCCCGACACCTTCATCGCCGTCAAGGCCAAGGAGGGAGAGGCCGACGCCCTGGAGGAGGAGCTGGCCGCCTACCGGGACAAGGCCGCCCGCGAGTACCCCGACAGCCCCAAGGCCCAGGTCGCCCAGGTGGTGCGGGTGGGCGACTATCTCTTCTACCTGGCCCTGGGGCCCGAGCCCGCCGAGGGGGCCTCCCCCACCGCCGCCCTGGAGAGCGCCCGCGAGGAGATCGCCAAAGGGGTGGACGCCGTCACCGCCCGGCTCAAGCGCTAGTCCCTCCTCTCCCCTTTTTCCCTTTTCCGCGCCCCTTCCCCGCGGCCGCCCGCCGCGGGATTTTTTTGTCCTCTTCCCCCTCACCCCTCAAAACACCCGGCCAAAGGGCCCTTTTCCCGCCCCTTTTGTCCCGTTTTTGCACCAAATCGGTTCAAAAACGGCCCGCGGTGCATACAAATGGCTTGAAGGGCTTTCGCGCTCCCTCGCAAAAGCGCCCACAAACCATTTCGAGGAGGAATATTCCATGAAATCACTCAAAGGCACCGCCACCGAACGAAATCTCCGGGCCGCCTTTTCCGGGGAGACACAGGCCTGCGCCAAGTACCAATTCTACGCCACCCAGGCGGGGGTGGACGGGCTGCACGCCTACGGCAAACTCTTTTCCGAGACCGCCGCCAACGAGTTGGAACACGCCAAGGTCTGGTTCAAGCTGCTGCACGCGGGCATCCCCTCCACCATGGAGAACCTGCTGGACGCCGCCGGCGGCGAACACGCCGAGTGGACCGACCTCTACGAGCGCTTCGAGAAGGAGGCCCGGGAGGAGGGCTTTACCGAGATCGCCGACCTCTTCGCCAAGGTCGGCTCGGTGGAGAAGGCCCACGAGGAGCGCTACCGCGCCCTGATCGAAAACCTCTCCCAGGGGGCGGTTTTCAAAAAGGGGGAAAAGGTGCTGTGGCAGTGCGGCTCCTGCGGCTACCAGTTCGAGGGAAAAGAGGCCCCGGCCATCTGCCCCGCCTGCCACCACCCCCAAAGCTTTTTCGCCGTCAAATGCGAGTCCTACAAGTAACCCTCTCCCCCGTCCGCAGCGGCCGATCCGCCGGTCTTTCCCTGCCCAAATCGTTGAAACGCGACAATGATTTTTCATAATTTTCGTCAAATTCCCCAATATTTCTCCTCCGCCTTTTCTGTGTGGGCCCTTTTGTTCACAAAATATTGATTGTTAAGGGCCGGCAATTCTGCTATAATAATTTCGATATAAACAACAGTTAACAGAGGTGAACACACACCTGGAGGCGTTTTGAAGCAGATAGCGGAACAAGCGAATGACCCGGCACCAAAAATCCATTGATTGCGCTATACCTGAAGCGGGTCCGCCCCGCAAAACGCCCCTCCCGGGTGTTTTGCGGGGCTTTTTGTCGAAAGACCGCCCTGTCTCTTCTCGGAGGGAGGAAATGACTATGGAAAAAATCGTTCTCGGCGCGTCCCTTGGCAACTGCGTGCACGTGGGCGGCGTGGCCCACTTTTTGCAGCTGGCCGAGCGGGAGGGCTACACCCCCATCTACCTGGGGCCCGCCATCCCCGTGGACGACCTGCTGCGGGAAATCGAGCTGCACCACCCCGCCATGGTGGCCGTCGGCTACCGGCTCACCCCCGAAAACGCCCGTCCCCTGATCGCCGAACTGGTGCAGAAGGTGAAGGAGCGGGGGATCGAGACCGTCTGGTCCTTCGGCGGCACCGGCCCGGTGGCCCGGGTGGCGGAGGAATTTGACTTCTTCGACTACATCTCCGACGGGAGCGACGACATCGACGACTCCCTCTACTTTCTGCGCAACGGCAAAAAGGCCACCAAAGACGAGGTCCTCCCCGACGACCTGGTGGCCCGCATCAGCGCCAAGTACCCCTATCCCCTGCTGCGCCACCACTACGGCGAGCCCTCGGTGGAAAAGACGGTCGCCGGTATCCGCGAGATCGCCGAGAGCCGGGTGCTCGACGTCATCTCCGTCGGCCCCGACCAGAACACCCAGCAATTTTACTTCCACCCCGAAAAGCGCAAACCCGAGTACGAGGGCGCCGGCGGCGTCCCCCTGCGCACGCGGGAGGAATTCGAGGCCCTGAAGGCCGCCACCAAGTTTGGCAACCAGCCCCTCATCCGCTGTTACAGCGGCACTGCCGATGTCTTCGACATGGCGCAGCTGCTCAAAGACACCCTCAACAACGCCTGGTGCGCCGTCCCCCTGTGCTGGTACAACAAGCTCGACGGCCGGGGCGACCGGGACATCGACACCTCGGTCAAAGAGGCGGTGGAGCTGATGCGCTGGCACGCCGAGCGGGGCATCCCCGTCGAGGCGAACGAGCCCCACCACTGGGGCCTGCGCGACGCCCACGACGTCATTCCGGTTGTCATGGCCTACCTGAGCGCCCGCAACGCCAAAAAGGCGGGGGTCCGCCACTACGTCAGCCAGTACATGTTCAACGTCCCCAATTCCCTCTCCTTCCCCATGGATCTGGCGCGGGTGCTGGCCATGATCGAGCTGACCGAAAGCCTGCAGGACGACACCTTCACCCTCTACCGGGAGACCCGGGCCGGCCTGCCCTTCCTCAGCGCCGACCTCGACGTGGCCAAAGGCCAGCTGGCGGCCACCACCTATATGCAGATGGCGGTGCACCCCCACATCATCCACGTGGTGGGCTTCTGCGAGGCGGAGCACATCGCCTCCCCCAAAGACGTCATCGAGAGCTGCAAGATCGTGCGCGGGGTCATCAAGACCTGCCTGGAAGACCAGATCGACCTGGTGCACGACCCCCGGGTGCAGACCCGCAAAGAGCACCTTCTCAAGGAGGCCCGCTTCCTCCTCTCCTTTATCGAGCGGTTTTACAGCGATTACCAAGACCCCCTCTGCGAGCCGGCCGTCATCGCCGACTGCATCAAGCGGGGCTTTATCGACGCCCCGCACATCGTCAAGGGCGGCGAGTTCACCGGCGACCTGTTCACCACCATCATTGGCGGCCGCTGCGTGGCGTACGACCGGAAGGCCGGTCGGGAATTGACCGAGCGGGAACGGCTGGCCCACCTCTGTGAAAAAGAGGGGATCCCGATCGAGGGATACTTGGACCCCGCTCCCCTTCACGCATAAGCAGAGGGGGATTCAGGATGAAAATTACTGTCATCGGCAGCGGCAACGGCGGCACCGCCTTCACCGGCTACCTGACCTACCTGGGCCACCAGGTCAAGCTGTTCACCCGCACCCCCCAGAAGGTGGAGCTCTACCGCGCCCAGCCGGAAATCAACCTGGCCGGCGTGGTGAACGCCACCGTGCCGGTGGGGCTGGTGACCCTGGACATGGAGGAGGCCATTCGCGGCAGCGAACTGATCATGGTGGCCACCCCGGCCAACACCCACAAGGAGATCGCCACCAAAATGGCCCCCTACCTGAAGGGCGGGCAGACGGTGGTGCTCAACCCCGGCCGCACCTTTGGCGCCTACGAGTTTGCCCACACCCTGGAGAGCTGCGGCTGCACCGCCGACGTCACCGTGGCCGAGACCGACACCCTGGTGTTCACCTGCCGCAATCAGGAGTTCAACCACCCCATCATCTACTCCATCAAAGAGGACATCCGCCTCGCCTGCCTGGAGCCGGAGCGGACCCCGGCGGCGGTGGAGCTGATGCAGGAGCTCTTCCCCGGGATCCACGGGGTGCCCTCCATCCTCTACACCGGGCTGACCAACATCGGCATGATCTTCCACCCCACCCCCATCCTCCTCAACTACACCCGCATCGAGTCGGGGCAGACCTTCCTCTACTACAAAGAGGCCATCACCCCCATGGTCGCCCAGTACATCAGCCAGGTGGATGCCGAGCGGGTGGCCGTGGCCGCCGGCCTCGGGCTGGAGGTGGAGACCGCCCTGGAATGGCTGGTGCGCTCCTACGGCATTGAGCCGGGAGCCGATCTCTACGAGACCATCCAGAAAAACCCCGCCTACGCCGACGTCTACGCCCCCCAGTCCACCGACTGCCGCTATGTCTGGGAGGATGTGCCCACCGGCCTGGTCCCCATTTCCAGTGTGGGACGGCTGCTGGGGATCCCCACCCCCTTTATCGACACGGTGATCCAGCTGGCCTGCACCATCTACCGGGTGGATTTCCGCCAGACCGGGCGGATGATCGCCGACCAGGCAGCCCTCGACCGCATCCGCCTGCCGGAGGCGGCACAGGTCTGACGCGCATAAAGGAGCGCTCGCGAGTTCTTTTTCGCGGGCGCTCTTCCTTTCTCCCCCAACGAGCTGTCCTCCCCAATGGATGCAAAAAAAGAGTCCTCTTCAGGGTGGCACTCATAAAACAGCTTAAAAATGTTTTCGGGACACGGCATAACTTCAGCTATGCCGTTTCTCCGTGTCGTTTAAGGCCGTCGGCATTAGCTCGTCCAAATTAAGATACCTTTGCACCTTACTAATAAGCCTATCAATATTTTCTGCCTGTTCTTCTTGCTGTGTAATTTCTTCATTCAGTTACAATAGCTTTTCCCGCAGTTCTTCCTACTCCTGTTCATAATCGCCAAAGTGCATTTGAAATCCGCTATCGGATCATTTTCCGTTAGCGTTGTCCTTATAAATATGCTTAAATAGTCGGTCAAATTCTTCAATACTGCGTTCCGCTTGTGCCTCTTACCGCCGCTTTGCCGCAAGTTCTTTTTTTGCTTTGGCCTTCTGCTTTGCACCCATAGCTTTTCTAAACTGTTCTTCATGGTTAGCTACACAGGAAATTACAAGCCGCAGATGTGCAAGCACACCTTGTTCCAGTACCACAGCGCGAATAAAATGCGTCGGACAAACTTCTTTCCCTTTCAGTCCTGAAGTAGAACATACAAAATGGTCTTGTCTTGCTTCAAGAATTTTGCTTGCACAGTAATACAGCTTTTCTCCACAATCAGCACAACGCACTATGCCGGAGAGCAAATTTGTTTTCCTGTTCTCGTCGGGCGGCATTTGTTCTTACGCGATTCCTATACCTGTTCCCATGTGTCAGTGACAATAATCGCTTCGCACGAAAATCCTTTTGACTGCCTCGACAGCTTCCCTGTCCACAATCCAACGCTTTTTATCGTTTGTATTTTTCATATATCCATAAGACGAATTTGTTCAAAGATGTTCGTCTGCTTCGCCTTTGGACTTCATCACAGCGCTGATTTTCTTGCTCGTGTCTTTCACATACCACTCATTGATGATATGGAGAAACGGGGTAAAATTGCTGTCCTGTTGGTTTGCGCTGTCAATGCCGTTATTGATAACAATAAACCGCACGACTTTTCATGCTCTCTGATTTTTCCCTCACTACTTACAACACCGCACAGGATAATTTTGACTAAGTTTTGAGAGAGGTTTTTAAAAAGCATGTGCTTTTTCCATTTCATTTTCTACTACAGACAAGGTTTCAAAACGCCAAAGAAAAAGCGAGAAAGCTCAACACAATAAAATATCACAATTTCAAAATACATAGTTGGCGCTGCGCTTGCTTTGTGTTATGCTAAAATAAAGATGGGCAACTAAGGCAAGGAGGGCTTTCCGAATAACGTATAACTACAACAAGCTTTGGAAGTTGTTGATTGATAAAAAATAAGCCGGACGGCAATGCGGAAGCAAGCGGGTATCAGCACCAATATACTTGCAAAAATGGGTAAGGACGAGCTTATCTCAATGGGGAGCCTTGCGAAGATATACACCACGTTAAATTGTGGGCTGGACGATATTATGGAAATTACCACTGATACATAGAAATAAAAAATGAAAGAGGTACAAATTACATGGCTATACATAATAAATCCCACAGCAACCATGCTTTAATGTCATTAAATAAAATGCGTAAGAATAATAGCTGGAAGCAAAAAAGTGCAGCAGATTTTGAAAAGCCTGATAAAGTGAAGATACTTCACAGCATTATGGATTGTTGCGAGTTTCTGAAAGAATTGCCGGATGAATCTGTACAGTTGATATGTATAGATCCGCCATATAACCTTGAACTCACAGGATGGGATATATATGACAACTATATTGAATGGGCTTCAACGTGGATAAATGAGGCATATAGAGTATTATCAAAAAATGGTAGCATGGTTATTTTTGGTGGTATTCAATTCCGCGATGTTAAGTCCGGTGATTTGATAGATATTATTCAACACGTTAGACATAACACGAAATTCAAATTGATAAACACTATCATTTGGCATTATAAGAATGGCATGTCGGCACATAGATATTTTGCAAACAGACATGAAGAAGTCATTTGGTTAGCAAAGACCAATGACTATTATTTTGATTTAGACGCAGTTAGAGAGCCGTATTCAGAGGAAGATTTGAAACTGGCATTAAAGGATAAGCGTCTTAACCCTGAAAACACGATGAAAGGGAAAAACCCCACCAATGTTTGGCAAATTGGTAGGTTAAATGGAAACAGTAAAGAGCGTGTAGGGCACCCAACACAGAAACCTGTTGAAATTATTGACCGTTTCATCAAATCGCTTTCTTATCCCGGTTCAATAGTCCTTGACTTTTTTGCAGGAAGTGGAACTGTTGGTAGAGTGTGTATTACAGAGGGACGACACTGTTTAATGTGTGATAGCGACCCTGCTTCAAAGGACTATTTTAATAAACATATTGAATTAATGAAAAATTTGGGGCAAGATACCGAGTATGAAGAAATAACAAGTGTTGATAATTTCTTCAATGTTGGATAAAGGAGTACATAGCAATGAAAAAAGGACAGTCAAATAGATTAACCGTACAGCAAAAAGAGGGGCAGGGCCCTATAACAATCTTTCATAAAGATGCACAAATGCATGATAAAGAAGTCGGAAATACATCTCTTTTTGTCAAAAAACAACTTGAGTTTGAATTTCCCATGCTTACATTTAGATATAGAAAGGACTTATATAAGAGAGAAATTAACGAAGCTTTGAAAAGGATTGATGAATACCTTGGACAAACACTTTTCGTAGAAAGCGCAAGCATAAGGCCGGATGGCGGACTTATAGAGGTACAAGATGATAACGGTAATTGGCGCGTTGTGTTAGTATCGGAGGCAAAGCATCAGGGGAAAGATATTGAAAATATTAGAGCTGGCAAACTTGTTGGCAAGAAAAACAATCAAGACCTTATGGCAGCAGGAAATGCAATCGAAAGAGCATATAAAAACGTAAATGAAATTGCCAATTTCATGCTATCCGAACGATATTTCCCTTATATTCTGTTTTTGGAGGGATCCAATTTTTTGACACAAAATGTAACTGTCATAAGACCTGATGGCAGAGAAGTGACATTGGTTTATAACGACGGAACATTGAACAGACTTGATAGATTAACCGCTGCAAATTATGGTATGCCTATAAATACCAATCTTTGTGAAAATAGATTTGTAAAATGCAACGGTGCAACTATCATGTTGCAAGCCGCTTCAATTTATACGCAAGGCGGGGGAGGACACTGGAATGATGGAGATATGATTATGGTAATGCTTGAAGTTGCAAGAACTTCTTTGAAAATGTTAGGAAGTGACCTTTTCGAGCAACTTAGCAAACGATAAATCACTGCAAGTGGGAATGTATAGTTTTCTTATTGCCTGCTATCTTCTAGTATCGCAAAGTAGATTTAAGCAACAAAAGCAAGACAAAAGAGTGGTAAATCCTTGATTTTACAGGAGCTTTACCACTCTTATTTTATGCAAAAGGGGAATGGCTATGTTATGGACATCAGACACTACTAAAATATGTTTCATATCTCAGTAAGTAGCAAAGTCAAAGAAAGTCGTCAAGAATAAGCTTCGCGCTTCGCGGCTTTGACGGTTTTCCCTGTCCTTGCTTTGGGGAAATCAAGAGCGCAATCGGATAGACCGCTTGCACTCTCTATGAACTATGGCTTTTATAAACGGATAATTATTTCTGCATTTCCAATTCCTTTCGCTTCTGTTCCAGCGGGTTATAGGTAATTTGATTTAACTAGCAATTTTTTAATGTTTACTTTATATACCTTTATTTAATCGCGTTGGATTTTCCAGTATTGGATTACCCGATGTCGGTAAAGCCACTATCGGATAATCCAACACCGGAAGCATCCACAGGTTTTGTTTCGAGTAAACAAATATATGAACTGCCACAGTAATGTTACGAAATAAAGTGTAAAATAGTCTTAATTTAAGCGGCTTACAGACACGAAAACATCAAGGGTAAGAGGTTTATACATTTTCCCTCAAAAATGGGCTTCTACCGCGTAATAAAATGAAAAAAGCAAGCGATAGGCAATCAACTTTCTCACTGCTCTTTTCTATACCCTGAATGGCAGCTACCTTAATTCAGTTTGTTAGTTGATACTGTTTTATGCGTAGCTACCATTTGGCGGGTCCTTTTTACGCGTTTTGCATGACGGTCACAACCACTAGGAGAATGGCCAACAGGGCCACCACGCCCGACATCATCAGCATTTTGGTGGTGTTGGGCAACTTTTTAAACCACTTGATCACAGCCGGCTCCTCCCCGCCCCCAGGGGGCAATCTGTCGTTTCGCTCAGTATAGCACAGTTTGGCCGACGGCGCAAAAAAGGGCGGCCCAGCACCTGCCGGGCCGCCCCTTCCTGCCGGAAAAATCTACTTTTTCTCGGCAAACTTGCACTGCATGCAAGCCACCGCCTCGTGGATGTTCTCCTGCCGGTGCAACTTGATGCACTCGCAGCAGTGGCCGTGGTTTTTGCAGTCGGCGGTGCAGGGGCAGGTGTCCTTGTTAGCGCTGGTGGAACAAGACATGGGCCATACTCCCTTTCTGAAATGATACTCCAAGTCTACCAAAATTCGACGCCCTTTGCAACCGGCCCCCAGCCCGCAAAAAAGAGAAGGGGCGCTCCTTCGCCCCTTCTCCCCCCGCCGGTCAGCGGCAGGCGGCCTGCCCCTCTAAAAGGGTATCGGCGGTCTTTCGGAGAACCGCCCTGTTTTCCTCGCTCAATTGGCGGTACTGCTCTGCCAAATGATGGATTTCATCATCCAGCAGCAGCTCTTCGGCAGAGCCGTCATCCACCAAAAAATCAAGGGAGGTTCCAAAATACTCCGCCAACTTGCGCAGCGTGTTGAGTTTGGGCCCCTCACATTTCTTTTTATACCAGCCGTCAACCGTCGTATAGGGTATACCGCTGGCTTTCGACAGCGAATATTTCGTCAAGCCGCTTTTTCCCATCATGAAATTCAGCTTTTCAAGAAAGTTCACCGCCAAGCCGCCTCCCTATAACCTCATCGCCACAGCCGGTTCCGCGCCCGCCGGGCCGCCCCTTCCTGCCGGAAAGACCTACTTTTTCTCGGCGAACTTGCACTGCATGCAGGCCACCGCCTCGTGGATGTTCTCCTGGCGGTGCAGCTTGATACACTCGCAGCAGTGGCCGTGGTTTTTGCAGTCGGCGGTGCAGGGGCAGGTGTCTTTGTTGGCGCTGGTGGAACAAGACATGGGCCATACTCCCTTTCTGAAAGGATACCCCAAGTCTAACAAAATTCGACGTCCTTTACAACCGGCCCTCTCACACGTAAAAGTCAAAAATACGTTGCCTCCGCGGTCACGCCATCGGTCTCCCAGAACAACCTTTTGAAAGTATCGCCTTTACCACATTTATAAACCACTTTCTAGACTTTCCTACTAAAACATTTAAAGCCACTAAAAATAACGTTTATACATATATTTTATAACATTTATATACTTTTATAAGTAACTTTTGTGATTTTTATTGACATTTTATATAAATGCAGTGTATTGTTAACCTTATGGCAAGTAATCGGCAACTCTGCGTGCATAAAAATATTTTCCACATCGTCAAATCAAAGGTGTTTTTTCCTCTTATAGATGAGCACACGTGCCAAATATCCCCCTCCCGCCGACACCATTCAGCAGTATCTCCATGCTTCTTTTCAAATTCTTCAACATACCGCTGAAACAGCAGTTCTGTCTCGCGGTTGGCGGAACGCGCATTCTATTCGGCCAGATTGCGAACCTTTGCCAAAAAGGCGATGTCACTTTGTTGTCAACGAGCCCATTAAGAATTTGTTTTGTGCTACATTGGACGGGACATTTCAAAAAAGCGCCTTGATCCCATAAATTCGGCGGGGGCGAGAAAAGGGAAAAGGGGGAACGGCACTCCAACGCATGTTAGAAACGGCCTCCCCCGCCGCCGGTGGGGCGGGGCAGGGGGGCACGTCGGCGCGCCGCCCCTGTCTTGTCCCCGCGGGCCAAGCGCCGCTCTACGCCGGGGATTGGGTTTCCCCGTTTTTTCAGTTTTGGCGCATAATTTTGCGGCGATTAACTGGTGGTAAAATTTTCTTTTTCTCTTTATGATAATAGCAGATGGAAACAGGTGGTGAGTGCGCGGATGGCAGGCGAGAAAGTCTTTCTGAAAAACCTAAAAAAGCTGCGCCTGCAGCGCGGACTGTCCCAGGCTGAAATGGGCCGGGCCATCCACGTGACCCCGCAGACGGTCTACACCTACGAGGCCGGAAAAGTAACACCTTCTCTGCCCACCCTTCTGCTGTTGGCGGATTTTTTTCAGGTGAGCACCGACTACCTTCTCGGGCGCACGGCATTTCAATACCCTGTTCCCGACCTCGGCGACCACCTCGTCGCCGACGACGACGAGGCGGCGCTGCTGAAGCTCTACCACGCCATGCCCGCCGCCACCAAGCGCAAGGCGCAAGCCATTCTCCGGGAGCTGCACGGCAGCTAGCTCCCGCCGGTCTCCGGGAGAAGACCTTTCCCCGTTTCCATTTTGAAAAGGCGGCAGGAGCACCTTCTGCCGCCCTATTTTATGGTCCGAAAGGAGCGAAGTGCGATGATAAAGGTCCCCCCCAACTTAATTCCCCTGCTGCCCGCCCTGCGGGACAAGGTGGTCTTTGACACCAGCCACCCCCCGTCCCCGCCGCGAAAGATCTACCCCGAGATCGCGTTTCCGCCGCAGACGGGCAAGCGGGCCCCGTTTATTTATCAAAAGCACATCACCGTGCACGACCGCTGGATCATCGCCGAGCGCTGGCACCTGACCCGGATGGTGACCTTTGTCTACCAGCAGACCGTTCCCATAAACGACCTGCCGGAGCGGTTCGCCGCCACCCTGCGGGTGGTGACGGCAAACCTCTCCGCTTTTGACGACCCGATGTTCCGCCACGGGCTGCGCTACTGCCTGGGCGACACCCTGCACGGGGGGCGCTTTGGCTTTGTGGTGCGCACCCACCACCCCCTCTGCTACACCCAGGCAGCCATCATGCACGCCCTGACGGAGGTGACCTACCTCACCCTGGGGGAGGACTTTGCGCGGCATACCCAGGACAAAATGCCCCCTTTGTCAATGGCTTGGAAGGACTCGGTCGGCTCGGGGGACTACCCCAAATGGTGGGTCGCGGCCGTCCTTCAGTTGGAGGAAGAGGGGGTGCTGCGGGCCGAGGATTACCAGTTTCCAGACCACCTGAACTACGCCCGGCTGCACGAGACGCCGGTTTGCGCCATCTGTCGGCGGCTGATCGACATGAAGGAGGAGTTCGGGGAGAGATACGGCAACTGACCGGTGCGCCAAGGCCGTTTTCGCCCCCCTTTTTCAATTGATTTCCCCGTGAATTGACCATTTCTCCCTTTTTTGTTAGAATGTTGGTACAGTTAAGCGGCGAGGGCTTGTCCTCCGCTGTGCAGACAACAGTTCTACAATAAGGTGGTGTATCATGTTAATCACGCGGGAAATGGACTATGCCATTCGGGCGGTGCGCGCACTGGCCGACGGCGAAAAACACAACATCAAAGAAATATGCAGCATGGAGGACATCCCCACCGAGTTCGGTTACAAAGTTCTCAAAAAGCTCAGTCACAGCGAAATCGTAACTGTCATCCGCGGTCAGGGCGGCGGCTACCGCCTGCTCTGCGATCTCAACGAGACGACCCTGCTGGACATTGCCCGGGCAATCGGCGGCAACCTGCTGCTCAACGAGTGCCTGGAAGGGGGCTATATCTGCGTCAACAACAGCGGGGAAAAGGTCTGCACCGTCCACAAAGAACTCTGCCGCATCCAAAATGTCTTGATTGCAGAATTAAAGGCCAACACCCTGGCCCAGATCCTGGCCATGTGATGGCAAGGCCTGTATCGCCGTCCCTGCCTGTCGGGGGCGGCTTTTTCTCTTCCCCGGCACCACTTCCCAAAAAAGGGGCCCGGCGCGCAATGGCGCCGGGCCCCTTTTTGTCTGTCAAGCAGTTTCCTATGCGGTCTGTTCAAACTGGGCGTTGTACATGGTCTTGTAAAAGCCGCCCTGCTCGATGAGTTGGTCGTGGGTGCCCTGCTCGATGATGTCGCCGTCCTTCATCACCAAGATCCAGTCGCAGTCCTTGATGGTGGAGAGCCGGTGGGCGATGATGAAGCTGGTGCGCCCCTTCATCAGGTTGTTCATGGCCTTTTGGATGCGCACCTCGGTCCGGGTGTCCACCGAGCTGGTGGCCTCGTCGAGGATGAGGATCTTCGGGTCGCTGACCATGGCCCGGGCGATGGTCAAAAGCTGCTTCTGCCCCTGGGAGACGTTGCTGGCCTCCTCGTTGAGCTCGGCGTCGTAGCCGCCGGGCAGGGTCTTGACAAAGTGCTCCACATGGGCGGCCTTGCCCGCGGCCTCCACCTCTTCGTCGGTGGCGTCCAGCCGCCCGTAGCGGATGTTCTCGCGGATGGTGCCGCCGTAGAGCCAGGTATCCTGCAACACCATGCCAAAGACGTCCCGCAGGTCGCTGCGCCGCAGGTCGCGGATGTCCACCCCATCGACCTTGATGGCGCCGCCGTTCACGTCGTAAAAGCGCATGAGCAGCTTGACGATGGTGGTCTTGCCGGCGCCGGTGGGGCCGACAATGGCGATGCGCTGCCCCGGCTGGATGTGGGAGGTGAAGTCGTGGATGATGATCTTGTCGTCGCGGTAGCCGAAGGAGACGTCTTCAAAGTCCACCTGGCCCCGCACCTCGCCCAGCTCTTTGGGGGGATTTTTCTCGGGGACCTCTTCGGTCTCAGCCAAAAATTCAAACACCCGCTCCGCTGCGGCGGCGGTGCTCTGCAGCACGTTGGCGATGGACGCCATCTGCGAGATGGGCTGGTTGAACTGCCGCAGGTACTGGATGAAGGACTGGATGTTGCCGATGCTGATGGAGCCCTGCACCGCCAGGTAGCCGCCCAGCACGCAGACCCCCACATAGCCCAGGTTGCCCACAAAGGTCATGATGGGCATCATCAGCCCCGAGAGGAACTGGCTCTTCCAGGCCGAGTCGTAGAGCTTGCGGTTGATTTTTTTGAACTTCTTGACCGAGACGTCCTCCCGGTTGAAGACCTTGATCACGTTGTGGCCGGAGTACATCTCCTCGATGTGGCCGTTGACGTTGCCCAGGTATTTCTGCTGGCCGACAAAGTGCTTCTGGCTCTTTTTGACAACGGTGGAGATCAGCCCCACCGAGATGGGCAGCATCACCAGGGCGACCAGGGTCATCCAGACGCTGATGGACAGCATCATGTAGAGGACGCCGGCCAGGGTGGCCACGGCGGTGACCATCTGGGTCAGGGACTGGTTGAGGGTGGTGGCCACCGTGTCCACGTCGTTGGTGACCCGGCTGAGCACCTCGCCGTGGGTCTGGCGGTCAAAGTAGGCCAGGGGCAGCCGGTTGATTTTTTGGGAGATGTCCCGCCGCAGGTTGTAGGACACCTGCTGGGAGACCCCGTTCATGATAAAGCCCTGCACATAGCTGAAGGCCGCGCTGAGGGCGTAGAGCCCCAGCAGCCAGAGGAGGATGCTCCCCACCCGGCCAAAGTCGATGCCCGGCTCGTGGGAGAGGTCCATCTCCTGGATCTTTTCCAGGGTGCCCTCGGGGATTTTGGCCTTGGCCTCCTCGGGCATCTGCGCCAGCAGCTGGCCGGCGGTGGTGCCCTCCGGCAGCTGGGCGCCCTCGGGCAGGTGCTCCATGATCTGGCCGTAGGCGGCCTTTTCCACAAAGCCGTCCACAATGGCGTCGGTGGCGTTGCCGAGGATCTTGGGGCCGATGACCACGAAGACGGTGCTGGCGATGGCGAAGAGAAAGACAATGGCGATTTTCAGGTAGTAGGGGCGCATGTACCGCGCCAGCTGACCCATGGTGCCCTTGAAGTTCTTGGCCTTTTCACCCGCGGGCTTGATGCCGCCGCCCATGGGGCCGCCGCGGCGGGGGCGGTGGGTGGTTTTCTCACTCATGCCAATTCCTCCTTTGAAAGCTGCGACTGGGCGATCTCGCGGTAGACTTCACAGTTTTCCAGCAGTTCCCGGTGGGTGCCGATGCCGGCGATCCGGCCGTCGTCCATCACCACGATCTGCTCGGCGTGCATGATGCTGGAGATGCGCTGGGCGACAATGAGGACGGTGGCGTCCTTGGTCTGGGGTGCCAGGGCCCGGCGCAGGGCCGCGTCGGTCTTGAAGTCGAGGGCGGAAAAGCTGTCGTCAAAGATGTAGACCTCGGGCTTTTTCACCAGGGCGCGGGCGATGGAGAGGCGCTGTTTCTGCCCGCCGGAGACGTTGCCGCCGCCCTGGGCGATCTCGGTCTCAAAGCCGTCGGGCTTCTCCTCGATGAAGTCCAGCGCCTGGGCCACCTGGGCGGCCTGGCGCAGCTCCTCCTCGTCGGCCTCCTCATCGCCGTAGCGCAGGTTGTCGGCGATGGTGCCGGTGAAGAGCACCCCCTTCTGGGGGACATAGCCGATCTTGTCGTGCAGGGCGTGCTGGCTCTGCTCCCGCACGTCCACCCCGTCTACCAAGATCTGGCCCTCGGTGGCGTCGTAGAAGCGGGGGATCAGGTTGATGAGGGTCGATTTGCCCGACCCGGTGGAGCCAATGAAGGCGGTGGTCTGCCCGGGCTTGGCGACAAAGGAGATGTTCTTGATGACCTCGTCGTCGGCCCCGGGGTAGGCAAAGGAGACGTTGCGGAACTCCACCGTGCCGGGGAGGGTGTTGCCGCCCTCGTCGGAGCGGTCGCTCTCGGGGTCGCGGATGGCGGGCTCACAGGTGAGCACCTCGTTGATGCGCTCGGCCGAGACGCTGGCCCGGGGGAGGAGGACGAAGGCCATGGACACCATGAGGAAGCTCATGATGATCTGCATGGCGTACTGGATGAACGCCATCATGTCGCCGATCTGCATGCTGCCGGCGTCCACATAGTGGGAGCCGAACCAGACAATGCCCACGGTGAGGGCGTTCATCACCAGCATCATGGTGGGCATCATGGCGGCGATGAAGCGGTGGACGAAGGTGTTGAGGCGGGTCAGGTCGCGGTTGGCCTCGTCAAAGCGCGCCTCCTCGTGACCCTGGTTGTTGAAGGCGCGGATGACCAGCATCCCCACCAGGGATTCGCGGGTGACCCGGTTGAGGCGGTCCACCAGCTTCTGCACCACCTTGAAGCGGGGCAGGACGATGGAGAACAGCACCAAAATCACCCCGAGGATGACCAGCACCGCCAGGGCGATGAGCCAGCTCATGGAGGGGCTCTTCCCCACAGCCTTGATGACGCCGCCAATGCCCTGGATGGGGGCGTAGAGGACGAAGCGCAGCAGCATGACCGTCACCATCTGGATCTGCTGGATGTCGTTGGTGGTGCGGGTGATCAGCGACGAGGCGCCAAAGCGGTCAAACTCGGCGAGGGAAAAGCCCTCCACCTTGGCAAAGACGTCGTTTCGCAGATCGCGGCTGATGCCGGCGGCGATGCGGGCGGCGATCAGCCCCACCGCCACGGTGCAGCCGGCCCCCACCAGGGCCACCAGCAGCATCTTCCCGCCGGCGGGAAGGATGTAGGCCAGGTCCTGGGCGGCCACCCCGTTGTTGACGATGTCCGACATGTAGTCGGGCAGCGACAGGTCGCACATGGCCTGCAGGAACAGCAGCGCAAAAACAGCCAGGATCTGCGACCAGTAGGCCTTGAAATACCTTGTCAGTTTGGTCAATCTCTCTCTCTCCCTTCACCTGTGTGCCGGGGCCCCCTGGGCGACTGCTCGGGGTGTTCCCGGTCGTATTGAAACGCGGCCTGAAAGGCCGCCTTGACAAGCGAGACCATCTGCAAAAAGTCCTCCTGTCCCATCTGGCGGATGATGTGGGTCACCTTCTCCACAAAGAGGTCGGTCTGGCCCTGGATAAAGGCCCGCCCCTCCTCGGTGAGGGTGACCTGGGCCCGGCGGCGGTCGGACTGGCTGGGCTGGCGCTGCAACAGGCCCTTTTTCTCGAGCGAGTTCAGGGCCGAGGTCACCTGGGCCCGGCTGACCCCCAGCTCGGCGCTGATTTGAGAGGGGGAGAGGGGTCCCTCCGCCCCCTTGGTGCAGCCGTAGAGACAGCCAAGCACCGCCATCTCCCCCTGGAAGAGGGCGGCGTCCCGCGCCCGGGCCATCCGCCGGTAGCCAAACCGGTGGGCCTCCCTCAAAATCTGCACCGCCAACGCGCGGTCGTCCTGCATCTCCCGTTCCCCCTCTGCAAATAGTTCAGTATGTAAATTATCAATGTGGTTTATTATACGTCGGTCGTTGGCGATATGCAACAATTTCTTTGTGAATCTTTTGTGAACTTGCACAGAGAATGGGGGACAACCGGGAAAGCGCCGAAACAGAGGGGGCAGGTTGTGCTATACTAGGTGTACAGAGTGAAAAAAACGATTTGACAAGTGGGGAGACGGAGCGATGAACCATCTGGAAAAGCGGCTGGACCGGCAGCGCGCCTACTTTGACAGCGGCGCGACCCGCCCTCTGCCCCGGCGGGAGGCGGCCCTGCGCCGGCTGTTGCGGGCGCTGGAGCAGAGTGAGGGCGACCTGCTGGCCGCCCTGGAGCGGGATTTGGGCAAACACCCCTTTGAGGGGTACGAGACCGAGGTGGGGCTGGTGCGGCAGCACCTGCGCTACACCCTGTCCCACCTGCGAAGGTGGGACAGGCCCAAGTTGGCGGCGGTCTCCCCCCTCCACTTCCCGGCGGGGGCCTTCATCCGCCCCGAACCCCGAGGGCTGGTACTGATCATCGCCCCCTGGAACTACCCGGTGCAGCTCTGCCTCATCCCTCTCATCGACGCCATCGCCGCGGGCAACTGCGCGGTGCTCAAGCCCTCCGAGGGGGCGCCTGCCACTGCCCAGGCCCTCTGCCGGCTGCTGCGGCTGGCCCTGCCAGAGGGGTGGGTCAGCTGTATCCCCGGCGGGGTGGAGACCACCCAGGCCCTGCTGGCCGAGCGGTTTGACTACATCTTCTTCACCGGCGGCCAGCGGGTGGGAAAGATCGTGATGCGGGCGGCGGCAGAACACCTGACCCCGGTGACCCTGGAACTGGGGGGAAAGAGCCCCTGCATCGTCGCCCCCAGCGCCGACATCCCCCTGGCGGCCCGGCGCATCCTCTGGGGCAAGCTACTCAACGCCGGGCAGACCTGTGTGGCCCCCGACTACCTGTTGGTGCACCGCTCGGTAAAGGAGGCGCTGGTGGCAGAGCTGCGGCGGCAGCTGGCGCTGCTCTGCCCCGACTTTGCCCACAACAGGGACTACCCCCGCCTGGCGAGCGCCCGCGCCTTTGACCGGCTGGCGGGGCTGCTCATCGGCCGCACCCCCCTGGTGGGGGGCGGCGTCTGCCGGGAGGAGCTGAAGATCGAGCCCACCGTCGTCGAGGCGGAGCCGGGCGACCCCCTGCTGAGGGAGGAGCTCTTCGGCCCCCTGCTGCCCCTGGTCACCTTTGACCGGCTGGGTGACGCCATCCGCCTGGTGCGCGCGGGGGAGAAACCGCTGGCCCTCTACCTCTTCACCCGCAGCGCGGGGACGGTGCGCCGGGTCTGCGAGCAGCTCTCCTTCGGCGGGGGCTGTGTCAACGACACGGTGGTGCAGATGGCCGGGAACACCCTCCCCTTCGGCGGGGTGGGGGCCAGCGGGATGGGCCGCTACCACGGCCCCCACGGCTTTTTGGCCATGAGCCACCAAAAGCCGGTGGTGCTGCGGGGCAGACTGGACCTGCCGGTGCGCTACCCGCCCTACGGCGAAAAGCTGGACCTGTTAAAGCTGCTGCTGCGCTAGCGCGGCGCGCTGCAATATAAAGGAGGCAACTGCCATGAATCAGAGAAACCGCCCGGGCGGCTACGTGGTGGCCGTGGGGCCCAACGACATCGACGAGTACTACGAGTGCGTGCAGCCGCTGGTGGTGGGGGACAAGTGCTTTATCCGCCAGCTGTCGGTCTCGCCCGGCGGGCTGACGGCCAACAGCGCGGTCATCCTCAGCGCCTTCGGCACCAAGACCTACCTGCTGGACTCGCTGGGGGACGACCAGTACACCCCCATGCTGCTGGAAGATCTGCGCAGCCACGGCATCGACACCGACTACATCGAGGTGCTGCCGGGGGAGGAGAACATCCGCGCCCAGATCCTCCTCTCGGGCAACGAAAAGACGGTGCTCCTCTACGAAAACCACAAGCCCTTCATCACCATGACCCCCCAGAAGCGGGAGCTGATGGAGGGGGCCTCCTACATCTACACCACCATGGTCAACATGAAGGAGATCGAAGGCAACCGGGAGCTGATCGACGGTCTGGTGGCCCACGGGGTCAAAATCATGTACGACGCCGAGCGCTCCACCTTCACCTCCTACGACGACCCAGACGACCGCTTCTACTTTGAGCGCGCCTCCGTCCTCTCCTTCAACGACGCCTCGCTGGAAAAGTTCTGCGCCGGGCGGGGGCTGACGGCCATCGACGAGCTCATCGGCAGGAGCGACAAGATCGTCCTTCTGACCCTGGGGGCCAAGGGCTGCATCGTCAAGACCCGGGAGGGGGAGATCGCCATCCCCGCCTACGACGTCAAGCCCAAGGACACCACCGGCGCCGGGGACACCTTCAACGCCGGGTTCCTGCACGGCCTCTGCAGCGGGATGACCCTGCGGGAAGCCGGGGAGTTCGCCACCGCCGCCGCCAACCGCTCCATCCTCTCGGTGGGCTCCCGCACCGGGGCCGTGTCGGTGGACGAGGTGGAGGCCTTTGCCCGAGAACACGCCGGCCTGCGGGTCGCGCCCCCTGTTCTCTAATTCAAATTATACGTTTTGTATAAATACATATTTGGTTTTGTTGACTGCGGGCGCCGCCTGACGGCTCCCTTTAAAAGAGGAGGACAACCCCATGTACCAACCCGACACCTTAAAAGACTACCTCTCCCCCAGCGCCAAGGACGATTTTGACGACATCGTCCTCGCCCGAAAGCTGGGGGCCAGCGCCAACATCGTCTCCATCGGCAACATGCTCAAGGACATCGCCGCCCACGCCGCCGAAAACGGCCTCTCCGCCGGGGAGATGATCGACCGGGTGCTGGCGATCGCCGGCTACTTTGACAAGCTGCGGGGCGAGAGCACCGTGGCCGTGACCAACGCCATCAAACTGATGACTGGCGGCCTGAGCGCCCTGCGGGAGGCCCCCCTGGCCGAGGCCTGCAAGCGGGTGACCGACAGCTGCAACCGCTACGGCGAAAAGGCCCGGGAGTGGATGGACAACATCGTCACCTACGGCTACAACCTCATCAAGGGCTGCAAGGGGATCTTGGTGTTCGACTACTCCTCCTCGGTGGACGCCATCGCCAAGCAGGCGGCCCTGAACGGGCAGATCATGGACATCTACATCCCCGAGAGCCGGGTCCTGGACGGGGGCAAACCCTTTGCAGTGACCGCGGTGGAGATGGGGCACCGGGTGCACTTCTTCCCCGACGTGGCCATCTACCACTTCCTCAAAAAAAGCGACATGGCCTTCATCGGGGTGGAGACCTTCTACCCCGACGGCAGCGCCGCCAACACGGTGGGCACCGACATGCTGGCCATCCTCTGCAAACAGGCGGGGGTCCCCTTCTACATCCCCACCACCCTCATCAAGGTGGACATGCGGGGGCTGCAGGGGATCGTGAAGCGGGACCTGGCCCAGGACCTGTCGGGGCTGCTGGCCCCCCACTGGGACGAAACCCTGCGCGCCCACACCGATTTCACCTGCCCCGACCTCTCGATCATCGGGCCGGAGTACATCACCGGCTACATCACCGAGGTGGGCATCGTGCCGGGGACGGCCATGTTCGGCGTCGCCCGGGAATACGCCGCAAAGTTGGAAAAGGGGGAGCTGTAAATGGAGCTGTTTGGAAAGAAGAAGATCGCCCTGGGGATGGTGCAGCCGCCGCCGCTGCCCGGCAGCTATCTCTACGACGGCCGCGGGATGGAGGCCATCCTGGACTACACCCTGAACGAGGCCGGCACCCTGCAGAAATACGGCTTTGACGGCTACATCCTGCAAAACTTCGCCGACGGCCCGGTCAAACAGCAGTGCGGGCCCGAGACGGTGGCCTGCATGACCGCCCTGGCCACCCGGCTGAAGGCAGCCTTCCCCGAGATGATCCAGGGCATTTTGGTCAACTGGGACGGGGTCGCCTCCCTGGCGGTGGCCGAGGCTGCCGGCAGCGACTTTGTGCGGGTGGAGCACGTCTACACCCGGGCGGAGATGACCCTCTGCGGGATGATCGAGGGCCAGTGTGTCGAGGTGCTGGAGCTCAAGAAGAAGCTGGGCTCCAAAATGCCCATCTACGCCGACATCTACGAGTTCCACGGTACCCCGGCCTACCCCATCCCCCTGCCGCAAAACGCCTTTGAGACGGTGACCGGGGCCCACGCCGACGGGCTGCTCCTCTCGGCCCCCACCCCGGAAAAGAGCATCGAGTACGCCCAGTCGGTGCGGGGGCTGGTGGAGGTCCCCCTGATTTTGGGGGGCGGCACCACCGGCGACAACGTCTACGAGCTTCTGCAGCACTACGACGGGGTCTGTGTGGGCGCCTGGATCAAAAACGGCAGCCTGCAAAACCCGGTCGATCCCGAGCGGGCCAATCGCTACATGGACGAGGTGGAGCGGGCCCGCGCTTAAGAGCGAGCCGAAGAAAGCCCGCCTGCCCTCTGCCGAGCGGCCATAAAAAAACAGAATGCAGGAGGGGAGGGCCGGCCGGTCCTCCCCTTCCCTTTTTTTGCGCTGGACGCAACGGAGCGGCGGCCGGGGGCGACGCAACCCTCCTTCCCCGCCAAAACCCTCCACTATACCACCAACCTTCGGCCCTGTGGTATGATGGTATCTAGAAAGGAGGCGACCGCCGGTGAGGACCTATCAGACAGCCGAGGTGGCGGCCGCGATCGGCGTCCACCCCAACACCGTCCGCCTCTACGAAAAATGGGGGCTGATCTCCCCGCCGGTTCGCCGCCCCAACGGCTACCGCGTCTTCACCGATCTCCACCTCGCCCAGTTTCGGCTCGCCCGCCTCGCCTTTCAGGTGGAGGTGCTGCAAAACGGTCTGCGGAAAAAGGTCGTTTCGGTGGTCAAGGCATCCGCGGCGGGCGACTTTGACGCCGCCCTCACCCTCGCCGAAGGGTACCTGGCAAAGCTGCGGCGGGAACAGGCCAACGCGGAGGAGGCGATTGCGGTCGCAAATCAGCTCCTGGCCGGCCAGCCGGAAAAATCCACCCGCCTCTGGCGGCGCGGGGAGGCAGCCGCGCTCCTCGGCATCTCGACGGACACCCTCCGCAACTGGGAGCTCAACGGCCTGCTGCGCGTCAAGCGCAGGCAAAACGGGTACCGCGTCTACACCGGCGAGGACCTGCGGCGGCTGAAGATCATCCGCTCCCTGCGGTGCGCCAACTACTCTTTGGAGGCCATTTTGGGGATGCTCTGCCGGCTCTCCCAAAACCCGGGGACAGACATCCGGCAGGCTCTGGACACCCCGCGGGAGGACGCGGAGATCGTCGCGGTGTGCGACCGGCTGATCTCCTCCCTGACAGCCGCGGAGGAAAATGCCGAGCAGATGATCCGCCAATTGCGGGGGATGAAAGCGGCCTTTACCTAGTTTTCCCGCCCCCAACCCTCCACCTTGCCACCAGTGTTTTGCCTGGTGGTATCCTCTTTTTATCCCAAAAGAGAAGGAGGAAACAACATGCAGGAGGCAATCAAGGTAAAGGGGCTCGCCAAATCTTACGGCAAGCTGCTGGCACTGGAAAACATCAACCTGTCGGTCAAGGGCGGAACCGCCCTGGGGCTGCTGGGAGCCAACGGCGCGGGGAAGAGCACAGCGGTGGAGTGCATTTTGGGGACCAAAAGGGCGGACAGGGGACGAGTATCCATCCTGGGAATGGACCCGCACAGAGATCGCAAGCGGCTGTTTGAGCGGGTGGGGGTGCAGTTTCAAGAGGGCCGCTGCCAAGAGGGGATCACCGTGGGGGAACTCTGCGCGCTCACCGCGTCGCTCTATCAAAAACCGGCCGATCCGGCCGACCTGTTGGCCCAGTTTGGACTGGGCGGGCGGCAGAAAAGCCCCGTCAAAGAGCTCTCCGGCGGGCAGCGGCAGCGGCTGTTTGTCGTGCTCGCCCTCCTCCCCAACCCGGAGGTGGTGTTTTTGGATGAATTGACCACCGGACTTGACACCGAGGCCCGCCGGGGCGTCTGGGCGGCCCTTTCCGAGCGCAAAAAGAAGGGGCTGACCATCTTTTTGACCTCCCACTTCATGGACGAGGTGGAGGCCCTGTGCGACCAAATCTGCATCCTGAAACGGGGGCGGACGGTATTTTGCGGCACAGCCGCCGATGCGGTCGCCGGCAGCCCCTGCGACACCCTGGAAGACGCCTATCTCTGGTACACCAGCGAAGGGAGGGATTCTCGTGAAAGCGTTTAAATCCATGCTGAGGACAGAGCTGAAGCTGTCCCTGCGGGGGATGGATATGTTCCTCTTTGCCATCTGCGCCCCCCTGGTCACCCTCGTCATCCTGGGGATCACCTGCGGCAATCAGCCCGCCTCCACGGGTGCCGAACACACCTTTTTGGAGCAGTCCTTCGGCGCGCTCGCCTCCATTTCCATCTGCGCGGGCGGCGTGATGGGGCTGCCCCTGGTGGTGTCCGACTACCGGGGCAGGGGCATTCTAAAGCGCTACCGGGTGACCCCTGTCAGCCCCTCGCTGATTCTGGCCGTGCAGGTCGCCGTTTACACCCTCTACGCGCTGCTGTCCCTGCTGTCGCTCTACCTCGCCGCGGCAGGTCTTTTCGGGTACCGATTTCGCGGGTCGCCCCTCCGTTTTCTCTGTGGCTATCTTCTAGTAATGGGGTCGATGTTCAGCATCGGCATGATGGTGGGCGGCCTTGCCCCCAACACAAAGATGGCGGGGGTCATCGCCAGCGCGCTCTACTTTCCCATGCTGCTGTTTTCCGGGGCGACCCTCCCCTACGAGGGGATGCCCTCCGCCCTGCAAAAGGTCGCGGACATCCTGCCGCTGACGCAGGGAATCAAGCTGCTCAAGGCGGCCTCTCTCAACGCCCCTGCCGGCAGCGCCCTTGTGCCGATGGCAATCATGCTCGCCATCGCCGCGATCTGCATCTGCGTGTCCCTGCAATTTTTCAGGTGGGAGTAGCGAAAAAACACCGTAGCCCAGTGGCGGAGGCCGGGCCGGCGCTGCGGTGTTTTTGCCAGTAAAAAAGAAGGCGTTTATCTCCCCGCACAAGCGCAGCGTCGGTCTTCCGCCAAAAGGGTCAAAAAACAGCCGCGCGACAGCACAGAGGGCTGTCGCGCGGCAGACATATCCTGCTATTTCGGCGGCTTTGGCTTGGTCAAAGCCGCCGTTTTTCCGGTTGCCGGCCCGGCCGTTTTTGCGGGCTTGCCGGCAAGCTCATCCCCAGCGGTCGGGGAGCAGTTCATCCAGGGTGGCCACCCGGTCGGCCAGTTGGACCAGACAGGCGGGGTTTTCGTCGTGGAGTTGACAGAGGAATTCGCGGCAGCGGCCGCAGGGGGGGATGACCGAGCCGTCCTCGTACACGGCGATCAGCCGGACCACCCGGCTCTCGCCGGCGGTGACCATGGCGGCGGCCGCCGCGTGTTCGGCGCAAAAGCCCATGGAACAGGGGGTGTCGATACAGACGCCGGTGTAGACCGCCCCACTGGGGGTCTCGATGGCGGCCGCCACCGAGCCGGCAAAGCTGTTTTTGGAGAGCTGCCGGGGGCGGAGCACCGCCTTGGCCCGCTCGTAAAGGGCGATGAATTCGGGTTGCACGGGGAATTCCTCCTCTCGGTGTTCAGCCGTCCAGGGCTGCCTTACAGAACTTGATGGTCTTTCCCATCTCGACAAACATCTGCTCGTGCTCGGTGACGATGTTGTCGGGCAGCTGCTGGGCGTGCAGGTCGGTGGTGGCGTAGAGCACCCGCCACCCGCCCTCGTCAAAATAGACCATGGTGTCGGCAAAGAGGGGGTCGTCGTCGGTCTTGAACCAGATCTCCCCCCCGGGGGCCAGCAGCGCCCGGTAGTTTTGCAGCTGGCGGGGGTGGGTGAGCCGCCGCTTCTGGTGCTTGGCCTTGGGCCAGGGGTTGCAGAAGTTGATGTAGATGCGCTCGACCCTGTCCTCGGGGGCCAGCACCTGGGGCAGCAGCTCGATGTTCTGGGCGAAGATGTAGAGGTTGTCCACCGGCCGCCCGGCGGCGGCATAGGCGGCCTCCGCCTTGCGCTTGCACAGCCCCAGCATCTCGCTCTTGATGTCGATGGCCAGATAGTTGTTTTCCGGGTGCTGGGGGGCCAGCTGGGAGATGAACCCCCCCTTGCCGCAGCCCAGTTCCAGGTGCAGGGGGGCGTCGGGGCGGGCAAACTGCTGCCGCCAGCGCCCCCGGTTCTCGCCCGGCTGGGCGATGTAAAAGGGGCAGGCCTCCAATTCGGGGCGGGCCCAGGGTTTTCTGCGTATGCGCATAATCGATCGCTCCCCACTTTCTTCTCTCGCGTCGTTTACCTGGGCTATTATAGCACAGCGGGCGGGCGCTTGCCAGCCCCCTTTCCCCAAAGCGCAGAGGGGCGCCGCCGGCAAAAGTCGGCAGCGCCCCTCCCCATTTGGATGGAGATCCTCTCCGCGGCCTGTGTGGCGGCCGCGGCGGGTCGGTTTGGCTGGGTGTCTAGGGTTTGACCGAGATGTGCACCACCTCTTTGGGGGGCAGTTGGGCGTAGAGCTTGCCGTTCTTGACCGACGCCTCGCCGCCGCCCAAAATCACCTCGGCGGTGGAGCCGGGGACAAAGAGCTCGCAGAGGGCCCCGTCAAAGAGCAGGTCGCCGTCGTTGTAGAGGGAGTAGATCTGCTCGCTGCCGCTGTCGGCCGGGAAGAGGTTGCAGTAGACCTCCCGCGGGGCCACCGGGTAGAAGGGGGTGGGCAGTGCGCACTGGTAGGTGAGGCGGTGGGCCAGGTAGACTTCCTTCCAGCCCTTGATGGCGGCCTTCTGCTCGGCGGAGAAGGGCATCCAGCGGCCGAAGATGTCCTGCCAGATGACCAGGGGGGCCGCGCCGAACTGGCTGTACTGGATGAGCAGGTCCTTGTCTTCCTTGCGGTACCAGCGGGAGATGACCGGGGCGATGTGCCGGGGACAGAGGAAGCGGAAGATGTCCACCTTGGGCATGGGGCGGGTGTCCCAGAACTCGTCCCAGGAGGTGGTGATTTTCTCGATGGGGTGTTTCTTGTCGGGGTGGTGCTGGGTGGTCATCACCAGCCCGGGGCGGACCGCGTCGCACTTTTCGCGGAAGGAGTCGGGGATGTCGCCCAGGGTGTCCAGCTGGTAGCCGTCGGCGCCGGTTTGCTCCAGCAGCCCGGCAAAGTGGTCGCCCAGGGTCTCGGGGGATTCTTCGGCCCCGGCGTCCCAGGGGATGTAGGGCATGAAGACCTGTACCCCCTTGGCGTGAAAGGCGTCCACCGCCTCTTTAAAGGCGGCCATCCCGCCGGGGAAGTCGTTGTAGAAATCCCACTGGCTGCGCTTGTCGACGCCCAGGCGGGGGTACTGGTTCCAGAGGGTGACGGTGTCGAATCCGCCGAACGCCTCCCCCTCTTTGAGCAGCTTTTCGGGGTCGATCTTCTGGTTCTCGGCGTCATAGGCCTCGGTGCCGTAGAGGAAGGAGAACTGGTGGAGGAACTTCTCGTTGAACCACTTCAGATCCTCCTTCTCGTACTCGGAGAAGTCGTACCCGCTCTCCCACTGCTGGCGGAAGCGGGCAAAGGCCTCCACCCAGCCGCCGGAGAGGCCGGTGATCTCGAACTCGAAGGTGTCGTTGTAGGTGTTGTCGGGGTTGCAGAGGATCTGGTGGGTGTGCAGCTCCTCGGCGCTGGCGATCTTGGAAAACTGCATGTTGCGGTTTTGGATGGCGCCGCAGTCGTCCAAGTCGGCCTTGGAGGGGAACTGCACGGCAAAGCCGCTCTTCCCGCCCTTGTCGCAGCAGACCAGGGGCAGCTTGACGTCGTTGTTGTAAAAGCTCTCCCGCATCATCTTCAGCAGCGGGGTGCCGTCCAGGCTCTCGACGGCGTTGGCCGGGTAGTAATAGCGGTCCCCCTCCCCCCGCATGGACAGTTGGGCCAAAAAGGGGCTGTGCAGGAACAGCTCGTAGGGGACGCCGTGGATGTAACGGTCCCGGATCTGCACGATGACCGAGATGGTCTCTTTTTTGTCGTTGAGGAAGTGCACCCGGATGGAGAGGCCCAGGGCCTCGTTTTCCAGGGGGACCGTCAGCAGCTGGTGCACCCGGTCCTGGCAGGTGAGCACCTCGCCCACCGCAAAGTCGCGGGAGGAGTACTGTCCCCCCATAAAGGTGAGGTTGAAGAGCTCCCGCCGGGGGTTTTGCTGGTCCCCGGTGAGGAGGTTGGAACACTCCTCGATGAGGATGCCGTCGACAAAATTCAGGGTCATCTGGAGGGTGTTGTTGCGGATGACCGCCCGCTTGGTGTTCTGGTCGTACTGCAGCATATCAGTCTCCCTCCTTTACACAGCGAAAGCCAACGGTGGCGTTGCGGCTCATGGCGCCGCTCAAAAACTGCATCTTCAAGTGGGTGTTGTTCTTCTGCGGCCCGCCCTCGGCGTGCCAGTAGTGGTGGGCCCGGTAGAAGCTGCCGCCCCGCAGCAGCTGGAAGTAGTGGCTGCCGTCAAAGTGGAATTCGTCCACCATCTCCCAGCAGTTGCCGCACATGTCCATGCAGCCGGTGGGGGACACCCCCTGGGGGAAGGCGTCCACCGGGGTGAGGCCGTGGCTGTACACATTGGCCCGGCTGTAGTCGGGGCTGTTGCCCCAGGGCCACTCGAGGCACTCGTCCCCGGCGGCCAGGTACTGCCATTCGTAGTCCTTTGGCAGCCGCTTGCCGTAAAAGGCGGCGTAGGCCCTGGCGTCCTCCAGGCTGACCCAGACCACCGGCTTGTCGGCGTCCTCGGGCTTGTAGCAGCCGTCCACCCAGTGGCGCAGGTAGCCCCGGTCGTCCTCCGGCCGGTAGCCGCTGTCCTGCACAAACTGGTAGTACTGGGCGTTGGTGACGGGGTAGACGTCGGCGTAAAGGGGGCCGACGGTGACCGGCATCGGGCCGTGCTCGCACTGGCAGTCCCCCTCCATCACCCGGTGTACCACCCGATAGATGTAGGTGGTCTGGGGAATGAATACGGTGTTTTCGCGTTCCATGGGGTACCTCCCTCAAATTGGTTTTGAACAGCGCAGCGGCGGCCCCGGCCAATGGCCCTGGCCGCCGCTGACGGTGCGTTTTGCGCGTTGAAAAACAGATGTGTCCGCTACGGCTTGACAGACTCGCGGATCTTCACAAACTCGTCCTGGCTCATGCCGTACATGGTGGAGACCTTCTGCTCGCCGCTGACGAGCTTCTTCTCCAGCCCGTCGATGTAGGTCTGCACCTCCTGCGGGGTGTGCTCCTTGTAGTAGTCGTTCTTGGCCAGGCCCACAGCCTCTTCCTTCAGGCCCCACTTCTCCAGGTGGCCGTAGGTCTGGGTGCCGGCCAGGGTGTCTTTAATGACCTTGTAGACCACCATGTCCCCCCGCTTCATGGCCGAGGTGAGGATGGTGTCGGCGATGTCCTTTTTGGTGTCGATGAAAAACTGGCGCTGGTCGGCGTCCACGCCGATGGCCCAGAGGTCGTTGTCGCGGCAGGCCTCGATGACACCCAGCCCGGCGCCCATGGCGCAGGGGTGGAGCAGGTCGGCCCCCAGCTGTTTGATCTGCACCAGGGCCATCTCTTTGCCCTTGGCGGCGTCGGTCCAGCTGCCGATGTAGGAGGTGGCCACCTTGCCGTTGGGGGCAACCAGCTGCGAGCCCTCGATAAAGCCGATCAAAAAGTCGTTGATGATGGTGTCCTCACTGCCGCCCAAAAAGCCGATGGTGTGGGACTTGGACATCTTCTGCGCCAGCGCGCCGGCCAGAAAGTCCACCTGGTTTTGCAGGTAGGTGATGCAGAACATGTTGGACATCTTGATCTCGGTGGTGGGCTCGATATCAAAGCCCACGAATTTCGACTCCTTGTACTCGTCCATGTGCTTTTCGATGATGGGGATGTACTCGCTGCTGCCGAAGAAGATGACATCGTAGCCGGCGTCGGCCACGTCCTGGATGGCGGGTTCCATCTTGGCCTTGTCGGTGCCGATCTCGGCCACCTTGATTTCGACCCCCAGGTCGGTCTCGGCCTTTTTCAGCCCCTCGTAGGCGATGTCGTAGTAGGACTTGTCGCCCAGGGCCGAGCAGATCATCACCACCCGGAACTTTTTCTCATCGTCCTTTTTGCCCTCGTCCTTTTCGCCGCAGCCGGTCATCAACAGGGATGACGCCGTCAGGGCGGCCAACAGAATTGCCAGTGCCTTTTTCACAGTTTTCCCTCGCTCTCTCTTTTTGGATTTTCACGATTTCGACGGGCGTTCACCCGCCCTTCACAATCCCATCCTAGACCTTGAAAAGAGGGGGAGCCAGGACAATTGTCCCGCGGGAGGATGTTTTTTTCAGACTTTTGCAGTCTTATAAAAACCCTATTTTTTCGCCGTTTCTCCCAATTGCAGATGGCGGGATTTGTCCCTTTTGGCGGAAGGTCGGCCCTCCTTTTGTGTGGGGATACAAAAGCCCCCTTTTTTTATTGGCAAAAACACCTAGGAAGAATCTGGCAGACAAAGGGCTTCATTTGGGGTAAAAAATAATTTTTTTTCTTTTTTTGAGTGGAGACGGCGCGTTCGCCGTTAGGGCTTGACCCCCTCGCGGATGGCGACAAAGTCGTCCTGGCTCATGCCGTAGGCGGTGGAGACCTCCTGGCTGCCGTCGAGGAGCTGCCCTTCCACCTTGTCCACATAGTCCTGGATCTCCTGCGGGGTGTGTTCCTTGTAGTAGTCGTTCTTGGCCAGGCCCACGGCCTCTTCCTTCAGGCCCCACTTCTCCAGGCTGCCGTAGGTCTGGGTGCCGGCCAGCTCGTCTTTGATGACCTTGTAGACCACCATGTCCCCCCGCTTCATGGCCGAGGTGAGGATGGCGTCGGCGATGTCCTTCTTGCTGTCGATAAAGAATTCCCGCTGGTCGGCGTCCACGCCGATGGCCCAGAGACCGTTGTCGCGTCAGGCCTCGATGACACCCAGTCCGGCACCCATGGCGCAGGGGTGGAGCAGGTCGGCCCCCAACTGTTTGATCTGCACCAGGGCCATCTCCTTGCCCTTGGCGGCGTCGGTCCAGCTGCCGATGTAGGACGAGGCCACCTTCCCCTTGGGGTTGGCCAGAAGGGAGCCCTCGATGAAGCCGATCAAAAAGTCGTTGATGATGGTGCCCTCGGTGCCGCCCAAAAAGCCGATGGTGCCCGACTTGGACATCTTCTGCGCCAGCGCGCCGGCCAAAAAATCGACCTGGTTTTGCATATAGGTGATACAAAACATGTTGGACATCTTGATTTCGGTGCTGGGCTCGATGTCAAAGCCCACGAACTTGGACTCCTTGTACTCGTCCTGGTGCTTTTCAATGATGGGGATGTACTCGGTGCTGCCAAAGAAGATGATATCGTAGCCGGCGTCGGCCACGTCCTGGATGGCGGGCTCCATCTTGGCCTTGTCGGTGCCGATCTCGGCCACCTTGATTTCCACTCCCAGGTCGGTCTCGGCCTTTTTCAGCCCTTCGTAGGCGATGTCGTAGTAGGACTTGTCCCCCAGGGCCGAACAGATCATCACCACCCGGCACTTCTTTTCCCCGTCCTTGTTGCCCTCGTCCTTTTCGCCGCAGCCGGTCATCAGCAGAGATGACGCCGTCAGGGCGGCCAACAGGATTGCCAACGCTTTTTTCATTGCTCGTTTCCCTCGCTCTCTTTTTTCATTCAGAATGGTATAGGATTTCTTTCGCCCTCAAAGAGGGGAAAAATCAAACGAAAGGTTGGCATTGTTGATGCAATGTCGGCCTTTTTTGCTTTTTTCGACCCTCTTTTGGAGTGAATGAAAATCTATACCAAACTGTTCCTCGCCTTCCAATTTAAACAAATTAATTTAATTTGTCAACTAAATTTTACTATTCATTTATTTTTTGGATATATTGCTCTTTCTCGCAATAAAGCACTCTTTTGTGCCGCCTTCACAGCGACGCCGCATTCTTTTTAGAAGTTCCTCTATAAAGAAGGGGGCGGCACAAAATATGCAGGGGGAAAACACCGAGAAATCTGGGAAAACCGCCAAAAAAGGCCCTCGCCGCCGCAAAAGGGCGCCGAGGGCCTTTTAGAGGCGCTTACTCCCCCTCTTTGCCGGGGAGACAGAGCACCTCTTTGACCTTGGTGGCAAAGAGTTTGGACGAGTAGCTGGGGCGCAGGACCAGAGCCGTGTCGCAGCCGAGGCTGGTCCCCCCCACCGCCACCACGTCCTCGCCAAAGGGGAGGTAGCCGCCGTCTATGGCCATGGTGGAGCACTCCACACAGACCTTGGTGCCCTGGGAGAACATCCGCAGGGCGTTGGCGACGATCTCCAGCGGGTACATCCCACCGTTGGCGCCGGAGACGGCCCGCTCGGCCGCTGAGAGGGCGTGGGCGGCGGTGCAGACCGAAAAGCCCCAGTCCTTCAACTTCTGGCGCTCGGCCTCTTCCATGACGTTTTTGCCCGGCTCCTTGGAGCCGTAAGCCAGGGTGACCACCGTCACCTGTAAGCCACAGTCCCGAAAGAGTTCGGCTGTGGCGCCGGAGGAGCTGGCCACCACCAGGTGGCGGATGCCCCGGGCCTTGGCCCCTTCAACGGCAATGCGGGCGGTTTCCTCTGCCCCGGCGGGGCCGACTGGTACCAATTTCAATTGTCTTCCTCCCATTCTGTGCGCCCGCCGCCGGCAGGGGTGTCGGGCGGGCGCTTCTCCCCCCGCCGCGGCGGGGGATAGCGAACTTTTGTGACCCGGTGTCCATCGCACCAGGCGGTAAAGGCGGGCCCGAAAAAGCAGAGCCCTTCCGACCAGGGGCACACCCCCGCCACCCCCTGCGCCACCGCCGGGGGCAGCCGTCTCCCCTCTCCTGGGGGGAGGGGAAGGGCCCCGTCGCCCATCGCCCGGGAAAAGAGGGCGCAGACCGTCCCCTCCCAGTCGGGAGGGACCGCGTCCCCCTTTTCCCGGTTGCAGGCCCGGCAGCAGAGGACCAGGTTGTAAACTGCCGAGGGACCCCCGCGGGCGCGGGGCAGGTGGTGGTCCAGGGTGCCGCCGCCAAAAGAGAGGGGTTTGCCGCAGTAAAAGCAGCGGCCCCCTTCCCGCAGATAGCAGTAGCGGCGCTTGGTCTTGTCAAAGACGTAGGGGCGCACCGACTACTTCCCGAAAAGGCGGGTGGCCCTGGCCATATTCTCGATGACCGGCACCCCAAAGGGGCAGTTTTTCTCGCAGGAGCCGCAGGCGATGCACTCCCCCGCGGTGACGGGCAGGGCCTCGTAGTGGGCGGCCACGGTGGCGGGGACCGACAGCCCCTCCCCCGCCTCGGCCAGGTCCAGGTATTTGTGGACGGCGGCCACGTCGATGTGCTGGGGGCAGGGCAGGCAGTGGTTGCAGTACATGCACCGGTGGGAGAGGGAGCCCTGCATCTCCTGGGCGAGGAAGGAGAAGTCCCGCTCCTCTTCGCTGGCATCAAAGTAGCCAAGGGCGTCCTCCAGCTCGGCCACGCTCTGCACCCCCAGCAGCACGCTGGCCACCCCGGGTTTGGAGAGGGCGTAGTGGATGCACTGGGTGACGGTGAGGGGCCGGTGGAAGGGGGTGGTGGCCGGGTCCAGCAGTTTGCCGGCGGCCAGGGCCTTCATGACGGTGATCCCCACCCCGCGGGCCCCGCAGAGCTGGTAGAGCCGCTCCCGCTCGGGGGAGAGCTGGCCCTGGGTGGGGGCGGCGGCGATGAGCTGGTCGAGGGTCTTCTCGGCCGGCTCAAAGTCGTAGGCAGGGTTGATGGAGAAGAGGAGGAGGTCGAAAATCCCCGTCTCCACCAGTTTGATGGCGGTGGCGGGCATGTGGCAGCTGACCCCCAGCTTGCGGATGACCCCCTTCTCCTTGAGGCGGAGGGCGTAATCGATAAAGTCGCTCTCAAAGACGCCGTCCCAGTCCTTCTGGGTGTCGACGAAGTGGACCATCCCCAGGTCGATGTAGTCGGTGTGGTACTTCTCCAAAAAGTCGCGCACATAGGTGTCGGCCTCTTTCACCTTGCGGGAGCGGGCGTACTGCCCCCCCTGGAGCACCGCACCGATGTGCCCTTGCAGGTAGACGTTTTTGCGGTAGGGGCGCAGGGCGTCCCCCATCTTCCGGCGGTACTCCACCTCGGGCATGAAGAGGTCGAAGATGTTGACCCCCCGCTCCACAGCGGCGCCCACGGTGGTCTCGACGGTGGGGTAGTCGCGGGTGCAGAGGTGCTCGCCCCCCACCCCCACGGCGCTGACGGAAAACCCGGTGTTTCCCAGCTGTCTGTATTCCATCTCCATGAAAAGGCCTCCTTCTCTCCTCTGCGGGCACGGCGGGCCGGCCCGGCAGGAGCTGTTGTAACTTCAGTATACCCCTCCTTTTAAAAGGGCGCAAGGAGCAGGGCGCAAAAAAGGGCCGGGGCAATCCGCCCCGGCCCTTTTCAACTGCGAAAAGGGGATGATTACTTCTTGGACGCGACCGGCTCGGGCTCGGTCTTGCCCTGCTCGAAAACTTTGATGATGCCCTTTTTGTACATCAGCCAGGAAGTCAGGATGGTGACGGGGATCATGCCCACGATGACAAAGCCCTGGTAGGTGCTCAGCGGCACGCCCATGATCATCAGGATGATGACAATGATGACGGCGGGGACAGCGCCCAGCAGCTTGCCCTTGATGTTGTACTTGCCGGACCGGCCGTTGAAGATGCCCAGGGCCAGGCCGCCGAACAGAGCGGGCAGCATGTAGCCAGTGGCGGTCTTGACAGCGGGGATGGCGAAGATGGGCTGCAGCGGCACCAGCAGGATGACGCCCAGGGCGATGATGGCCATGGTGACGATGGAGGAGGCGCCGACGGCCACGGTGACAACGGCGTCGCCCTCGTCGGTGGACTGCTCCACGCCGGCGATGTCGATGGCGTTGATGGCCACAGGCAGCTTCAGGTTCATGACGTTGCCGGTGATGAAGGTGATGTAAGAGGCGGAGCCGAGCACGGGGGCGTAGCTGAACACCTCAGAGATGGCGATGGGGATGAACATGGCCAGCAGGCCGGTGCCGCTCTGCAAAACCAGGCCGAAGTCCGGGAAGCAGCTGTAGATGGCACAGATGACCAGGGGGATACCCACCATGAAGCCGAGGGCGCCAATACTGCCGAGCCGGCCCAGGCGATGGATGGACTTTATGTATTTCTCGTTGTTCATTGTATAGTCCTCCTTTCCCTATTAAGCGAACATGCCGACCACGTTGGTCCAGAGCACGGAGGAAGCCATGCCCAAAATCAACACGATGGCGAGGTTGAAGTCGTTGAGCCACTTGGCCCCGGTCTTCTTGGCGATAGTCGCGATCAGCAGGCCGATGCCGGCACTGGTGAGCAGGGTCAGGGTGCCGACGAAGTTCCAGCCGGTGGCGGGGTTGTAGACCTGCAGGGGCATCATGACGGACATCATGGCCATCATGAAGCAGCCGGAGAAGACAGCGCCCCAGCCGCCGCTCTTGCGGTTGTAGTCGGCCATGCTGGTGGTGATCTTCTTGGCGGCGATGATGTTGGTGATGATGCCGAACATGATGCCGATGCTCATGACGATCATCACGGCGCCAAAGACGTTGGCGGGCTGCGCACCGGCGCTGGCGAAGTTCAGGCCCATGGCCTGGATGACCATGTCGGCGGCCATCAGCTCATAGGAGACGGCGCCCACGACGGAGAGCCGGAACCAGGCCCAGGGGGTGCCCAGGACGGCGGCCAGGGAAATCAGGCCGATGACGATGGACAGGGAGGGGACGATGGAGAAGGTGCAGGACGAGCTGATGACCTTTTTGATGGTCGTGTTCTCGATGCCCAGCTCCAGGCAGCGCTTGCGGGCCTTCACCATGAAGGCGGCGGCCAGTCCGGCTACGTACAGCAGTCCGGCGATGACCAGAATCCACAGCCAGGTGCTGTTTGACAGTTCTTTGAATGTCATTTGATTCACTCCTCATTTCTGTTTCATTGTGTATCGCAACAGCGCAGTTACCGCTCGCTGTTTGAAACCGTTAGTCCAGATAGGGTTTGACGTCGTCGGGGAAGGGGCAGTTGTACTTGCCGCCGGTCTTTTTCAGGTACTCCTCCTGGGCGGGGACGAGGACGGAGGGGTCCTCAATGACCTTGACGGCGGCCAGCGCCAAAGCTTTGCCGGCCTGCAGCAGCCCCTTGTGGGCCAGGCGGGAGCCGGCCTGCGCCGTCTGCTGCCAGGAGTGCCCGGGGGTGCCCAAACAGGCGGTGGGGGCGGTCATCTGGGCGGTGGGGGTGACATAGCTGACATCGCCCACATCGGTGGAACCCGGCATGGCGATGTTGCCCATGGGCCGGTAGGGGAAGACCTCGCCGCAGATGGCCTGGTCGGCGTATTTCTGCGCCAGTTCCGGGCCGCCCAACATCCCCAGCTGCTGGGCCGAGGCGGCCTTTTCGGCGGGGGTGAGGGTGTCGCGGAAGGACTGGGCCAGGGCTTTGTCCTCCTCGTCAAAGGGGACCTCGCCCACCTCGTTCATGGCCTCGGTCAACAGGGTGGTGAGCACCTCGTTGGGGATGTAGTCGGAGAGACCGTCTTTGATTTGAACGATCGACTCGGTCTCGGTCATCATGGCCGCGCCCTTGGCGATCTTCTCGATGCGGGCAAAGAGCTCTTTGGCCTCGGCAATCTTGGGTGCGCGGATGTAGTAGTGGAGCTTCGCCCGGTCCTGCACCACGTTGGGGGCGGTGCCGCCCACATCGTGGAAGGCGTAGTGGATGCGGGCCTCGGGGCTGACGTGCTCGCGCAAAAATTGCACGCCGATGTTCATCAGTTCGGCGGCGTCGAGGGCGCTGCGGCCCAGCTGGGGCGACGCGGCCGCGTGGGAGGTCCTGCCCACAAAGCTGAAAAAGACGCTGATGTTGGCCAGGGAGCTGATCCCCATGGGGGCAAAGCAGTCGCCGGGGTGCCAGCTGAAGGCGCAGTCGAGGCCGTCAAAGCAGCCCTCTCTGGCCATGAAGGCCTTGCCGCAGCCGAACTCCTCGCCGGGGCAGCCGTAGTAGATGACGGTGCCGCTCTTGCCGGTGGACTGCAGGTAGTCCTTGACGGCGACGGCCGCCGCCAGACTGCCCGCGCCCAAGGCGTTGTGCCCGCAGCCGTGGCCGGGGGCGTCCTTGACCACCTCTTTTTTCGAGGAGCAGCTCGCCTCCTGACTGAGGGAGGGCAGGGCGTCAAACTCGCCCAGGATGCCGATGACCGGCTTGCCGCTGCCGAATGTGCCGGAGAAGGCAGTGGGGATGCCCGCCAGCCCTGTCTCCACCGCGAAGCCCTCCTGCTTCAACACTTCGATGAGGGCAGCCGAGGACTGGAACTCCTTGAAGCCCAGCTCCGGCGTAGACCAGACCTTGTCGCTGACCTGGGTGAAGAGAGCGGCCTTGTCGTCCACCAACTTGCAGATGTCGTCCCGTACCGACATGATTTTGATCGCCTCCTAATCTAATGCGCGGCTGCCAGTCATTGGTGATAATGACGGAAAACAGTAGATTTTTTTGGTAAATGCAACCTATGCTTTCTTTTTCTTGCAGAACAGCGCCTTTATGTTTATGAATTGTAACATAAAATGAACAAACAAGCAATTGTGTTTTAACGATTTATGAATATTGGCCAAAGGGATGTTGCAGAATTTATCTATTTATATTTGCTGGGAAATATGGTAGAATCAACCCATGAAAAGAAGGGGAGGGCGTTGCCATGCGCTATCGCGCGCTGTTACTGGATATGGACGGGACCCTGATCGACTCCTCGGGGGGGATCATCGCCTGTGCCAAAGAGGCCATGGAGGAGCTGGGGATCCCCATCCCCCCGGAGGATACCTTCCACCGCTTTATCGGCCCGCCCCTGAAGGAGTGCTTCCGCATTGTCGCCGGGGTGGAGGACGAGGCGCTGCTGGACCGGGCGGTGGCCAGCTACAAGGCCCATTTTCGGGACGAGCACATCGCCGCCGGCAGGCTCTACCCCGGGTGGGAGACCCTGCTGCCCGCCCTCAAGGCCCAGGGGGTCAAGCTGGGGGTGGCCACCCTCAAATTCGTGGGCTTTGCCCGCAAGACCACCGACCACTTCGGCCTGACCCCCCTCTTCGACGCCATCTGCGGGTCAGTGCCGGAGAAGACCCCCTCCAAAGAGGGGATCATCCGGGAGGCGCTGGCCGAGATGGGGATCGACGAGGCCGACGCCGACGAGGTGCTGATGGTGGGGGACAGCCCCTATGACGAAGAGGGGGCCGCCGCCGTGGGCTGCCGCTTTGCCGCCGCCACCTACGGCTTTGGCTACCTGGGGATGGAGGAGGGCCAGATCGAGGCCGACGCGCTGGTACACAGCGTGGAGGAGCTGGCCGACTACCTGCAAAACAGTTGACCGGGGCGCCCGCAGGCTGTCTGCCGCGGGCGCTCTCTTTGAGAGAGGAGACAGAGAAGATGGACTGGACAGAGATTCAGATAGCCGTCGCCGCCGGGGACGTGGAGGTGGCCTCGGCCATCGCCCACATGGTGGTGCCCTACGGCATCTACATCGAGGACTACTCGGACCTGGAGGAGGTCGCCCCCCAGGTGGCCCACATCGACTTGATCGACGAGGAGCTGCTGGCCCGGGACCGGGAGCACGCGGTCATCCACCTCTATATCCCCGCCGACCAGGCGCCCATGGAGGCCGTCTCCTTTTTGACCGGGCGGCTGGAGGAGGAGGGGATCGGCCACACCCTCTCCACCGGCGAGATCGCCGAGGAGGACTGGGCCTTTGGCTGGAAAAAGTACTACCACCCCCTGCCCATCGGCCAGCGGCTGGTGGTCTGCCCCAGCTGGGAGCACTACGAAAAATCGCCCGGCCAGGTGGTGGTGACCCTGGACCCGGGGATGGCCTTCGGCACCGGCACCCACCACACCACCAAGCTCTGCCTGGAGCGGCTGCAGGAGGTGGTGCGCCCCGGCTGCAGCGTGCTGGACGTGGGCTGCGGCAGCGGGATCCTGGCCATCTCCTCCCTGCTGTGCGGGGCCGGTTCGGCGGTGCTCTGCGACATCGACGAGACGGCGGTCAAGGTGGCCCGCGAGAACGCCGCCCTCAACGGGGTGGCCGAGCGCTGCACCGTGGTGCAGGGGGACCTGGCCACCGGGGTGCAGGGGCGCTTTGACGTGATCTTTGCCAACATTGTGGCCGACATCGTGATCCGGCTGCTGCCGGACGTGAAGCCCCACCTGAACGAGGGCGGGGTGCTGGTGGCCTCGGGAATCGTGGACGTGCGCCGGGACGAGGTGCTGGCGGCCATGGAGCAGGCCGGGTTGACGGTTTTGGACGTGCGGGAGGAAAAGGGCTGGTACGCCATCACCTGCCGGGCCTAAAGGCTGCCCCTGCGGGCGGTGGACAGCTTTGTTAAAGGAGTATGCGGGATGCCCAAGTTTTTTACCGAAGACATCGCCGGGCAGCGGGGAATTTTGCGCGGCGGGGACGTCAAACACCTGACCCGGGTGTTGCGGCTGGGCCCGGGGGACGCGGTGACCCTCTGCGACGGGGCGGGGTTTGACTACGACTGCCAAATCGAGACCGTCGAGGAGGGCCAGGTGGTCTGCACCGTGCTGGAAAAGCGCCCCTGCCCCGCCGAACCCGACCTGGACCTGACCGTTTACATGGCCCTGCCCAAACAGGACAAGATGCAGTTGGTGGTGCAAAAGTGCGTGGAGTTGGGCTGCCGGGAGATCGTGCCGGTGACCAGCGAGTGGTGCGTCTCCCGCCCCGACCCCAAGAGCCTGCAAAACAAGACAGAGCGCTGGCAGAAAATCGCCTGGGAGGCGGCCAAGCAGTGCGGGCGGGGGGTGCTGCCCACCGTCTCGCCCTGTCTGCCCTTTGCGCAGGCGGTGGAGGAACTGGCGAAAAAGGATCTCCCCCTCCTCTTCTACGAGAAGGGCGGCCGCCCCATCGGCGAGCTGCTGGCCCAGGCCCAGGCGGATGGGCCGGTGCGCAGCTGCGGGCTGCTGGTGGGCAGCGAGGGGGGGCTGACCCCCGAGGAGGTGGCCCTGGCCGAGGGCCGCGGGGTGGGCATCGCCTCCCTGGGGCCCCGCATCCTCCGCTGTGAGACCGCCCCTCTGGCGGCGGCGGCCGTGGTGATGTATCTGACGGGGAATCTGTAAACGGCTGTTATATCTAAAATGAAGAGCGCCTGGCGAGTTGGTCTCGCCGGGCGCTCTTCGTTTTGGACCCCTCAGCGCTTGAGGAGGGAGCGCTGCCATTCGACGAAAGAGCCGATGGCCAGGAAGGCCAGGCCGAGGGCGGCGATGAGGGGATAGCGCCACGGCCCCTGCCAGAGGGGGAGGGCGGCCCCCACGCGCAATGGCCAGGGATAAAAGACGTTGCCGTCCTCCCCCCCTTGGGCGCGGACTGCGCCGCGCCGTCTTTTTTTTATGGTAGCATCCTGCTGTGCAAAACTCCATCGACAGGAGCTTTTTTGGGCGTCTGTTACATTTTTAAGCGGATATTTTTGGCGACTATTCGCCAGGATCCGACCCTTTTTGCGCCTTCCTCTCGATTGACGGCCCTCTGTGAAAAGGCTATACTTTGAGAAAAGAGGCGTCCTTTGGGGCGCAGAGGGGGAATTTTGTTGCAAGTGAGAGAACTGGCCCATCAATATGCCGGATATGTCACCGATTTTCGCCGGGAACTGCACGCCCACCCGGAGCTCTCGATGGAGGAGGAGTGGACCTCCGCCCGCATCGCCCGGGAGCTGGAGGGACTTGGCATCCCCCACACCGTGCTGCAAAACCGGGGCATCGTCGCGGTGGTGGACAGCGGCCGCCCGGGGCCCCGGCTGGCCTTTCGGGGGGATTTTGACGCCCTGCCCCTGACCGAGGAGGTGGAGCTGCCCTTTCAGTCCCAGATTGCGGGGAAGATGCACGCCTGCGGGCACGACGCCCACGCCGCCATGGTGCTGGGGGCCGCCCGCATCGCCTGGGAGCAACGCCAGCACCTGTGCGGCACAGCTTATTTCTGCTTTCAGCCCGGAGAGGAGACCGGCGAGGGCGCAGGCCCCATCGTCGCCCACCTAAAGGCCCTGGGCGGGGTGGACCGGGCGGTGAGCCTGCACGTCAACGGCGCCTACCCGGTGGGCAGCCTCTACCTGCAAGACGGGCCGATGTACGCCGGCGCCACCCGCTTCGACATCGAGGTGGAGGGGGTGGGCGGCCACGGCTCCCGCCCCGATTTGGCGTCCGACCCCATCCGCCCGGCCTGCGAGATCCTTCTCAAGGCGGCGGCCATCCCGGTCAACCGGCACGACCCCTTTGCCACCTGCGTGGTGAGCCCCTGCCTGATCCACGCCGGCACCAAAAACAACATCATCCCCGGCAGCGCCTCCATCGGGGGGAACATCCGCTTTTTCCGCTACGGGGACGGGCCCGCCCTGGTGGAGGAGATCCGCCGGCTGGCCGGGCCCACCGCCGCGGCCTACGGCTGCACCGCCCGGGTCACCGGGGGCGAAAAGTGCACCGAGCCGGTCCTCAACGACCCCGCGTCCGCCGCCTGGGGCCGCGCCCTGGCCGCCGACCTGGGCTTTTCGCTGATCCCGGCCCAGGGCCCCTCGGCCGCGTCGGACAACTTCGCGGAGTTCCTCGAGGCCTTCGGTGGCTTCTACGCCATGCTGGGGGCCCGCAGCGAGCTGCCCGGCACCTCCGGCAACGCCCACAACCCCACCTTCTGCATCGACGAGAGGTGCCTGGAAGAGGGGCTGGCCCTCTTTGCCGCCTGCCTGTTTGACCTCCTGGGAGGCAAGGAGTAAAGGAGTAGGGGACAACTTTTTTGCATACAAAAGGTATCAAGAATAAAAAGGAGTGTTTTGAGATGTCTGTCATCAAAGAGCTGAGCGAGAAGTACGAGTCCTATGCCATCGACCTGCGGCGGGAGCTGCACGCCCACCCCGAATTGAGCTTGCAGGAGGAGTGGACCTCCGCCCGCATCGTGGAGGAGCTGGGGAAACTGGGCATCCCCTGTGAAGTGGTGGGTCCCCGCAACGTGGTGGGCCTCATCGACACCGGCCGGGCCGGCAGATCCATCGCCATCCGCGCCGACATCGACGCCCTCCCCCTCACCGAGGAGGTGGAGCTGCCCTTTAAATCCCAGTTTGAGGGAAAGATGCACGCCTGCGGGCACGACGCCCACGCCGCCATGCTGGTGACCATCGGCCGCATCCTCAACGAGACCAAAGAGCAGTTTTCCGGCAAGGTCTACCTCTGCTTCCAGGTGGCCGAGGAGACCGGCTTCGGCGCCGACGACATCGTGGCCTACCTGCAGGAAAAGGGCGGGGTCGACCAGGTGATCGCCACCCACATCGCCGGGGCGGCCCCGGTGGGGACCATCTGGATCCCCGACGGGCCGATGTACGCCGGCAACATGGGCTTTAAGATCGTGGTGCACGGGGTGGGCGGCCACGGCTCTCGCCCCGACGCGGCGGTCGACCCCATCCGCCCGGCCTGCGAGATCCTGCAGGCCATCGCCGCCATCCCGGTCAACCGGCACGACCCCTTCAAGACCCTGGTGGTCAGCCCCTGCACCATCCACGCGGGCACCAAGAACAACATCATCCCCGGCGAGGCCGAGATCGAGGGGAACATCCGCTTCTTCGCCTACGGCGACGGCGACGCCGCGGTGGAGGAGATCCGCCGGATGAGCGAGCACCTGGCCGCCGCCCGGGGCTGCACGGTGGAGGTCACCAGCGAGGCCATGGCCCCCTACCCGGTCATCAACAACAATGAAGCCGCCGCCCGGGGCCGCGCCCTGGCCGCCCAGCAGGGGCTGACGGTGCTGCCCCCCGCCGACCCCCAGGCCGCGTCGGACAACTACGCCAATTTCCTCAACGCCTTCCCCGGCTTTTACACCATGCTGGGCGCCCACAGCGAGATGCCCGGCACCTCCGGCAACCACCACAACCCCACCTTCTGCCTCAACGAGGACTGCATCAAACTGGGCATTGCCTTCATGGCCGAATACGCCTTTGCATTTTTGAAATAGCCCCGGGACAGACGCGCCGTTTCTGTGCGCTGTTCACAGAAAGTTGGTTTGACAGCCCCATTTTTTGCCTCTATAATACAAAGTAGTGAGTCTATTTCACCATCATCAAGGAGGGTATCTTTCCATGACCATTAAAGAACTGATCGCCCAAAATGAGGACTACATCATCGAGATGCGCCGGGAGTTCCACATGCACCCCGAGCTGAGCTACCAGGAGGAGCGCACCTCCCGCCGGATCTGCGAAGAGCTGGAGAAGATGAACATCCAGTACGAGGTCGTCGGCCGCCGCAACGTCATCGGCATCATCAACAAGAACAAGGCGGGCAAGAAGATCGCCATCCGCGCCGACATCGACGCCCTGCCGGTCTGCGAGGAAGTCGACCTGCCCTTCAAGTCCCAGACCCCCGGCGTGATGCACGCCTGTGGCCACGACGGGCACACCGCCATGCTGCTGGGCATCGCCAAGTCCCTGAACGAGCTCAAGGATGAGCTCAACGGTTCGGTCTACCTCTGCTTCCAGGTGGCGGAAGAGGTCGGCGGCGGCGCCGCTGAGGAGTGCGTCGAGTACCTGCAGGCCCACGGCGGCGTGGACCAGGCCATCGGCACCCACCTGATGGGCCAGATGCCCGTCGGTCTCATCGGCATCCCCGACGGGGCGATGATGGCCGGCAACACCGGCTTTAAAATCAAGGTCCACGGCGTGGGCGGCCACGGCTCCCGCCCCGATCTGGCGGTCGACCCCATCCGCCCGGCCTGCGACATCCTGCTGAAGGTGCAGGCCATCCCGGTCAACCGGCACGACCCCTTCTCCACCGTGGTGGTGAGCCCCTGCATGATCAACGCCGGCACCAAGAACAACATCATCCCCAACGACGCCGAGATCGAGGGCAACCTGCGCTTCTTCAAGGCCGGCGAGGACATTGAGGTCATCGACCTGATGCGCAAGATCGCCGAGAACGTGGCCGCCGCCTACGGCTGCACCGCCGAGGTGGAGCGGGTGATCATGGCCCCGCTGCCGGTGGTCAACGACAAGGAGGCCGCCGCCGCTGGCCGCGCCCTGGCCGCCGAGCAGGGGCTGACCGTTCTGCCCCAGGGCGACCCCGCCACCGGCTCGGACGACTACGCCGCCTTTGTCCACGCCTTCAAGGGCTTCTACTGCGTGGTGGGCGCCAAGAGCGATCTGCCCGGCACCTCCGGCAACCACCACAACGCCAACTTCGCCATCGACGAGGCCAGCCTGAAGGTGGGCGCCACCTTTATGGGCGAGTACGCCTACAACTTCCTGACCAAATAGGGTCCCCTCCGTCAGGTTTTGGGGCGCGGCACGCCCGCGTACATAGCTTTTGCGATCCCCGTGCGGTCTCCGGCCGCGCGGGGATTCTTTTTGCCCCCTCCCCCGCATATCCTGCCAGGGGGCCGGGCCTGCATATCCCACCCAAAACTGCCCATCCTCTTGAAAATAAGCGAAAAAAGGAGGGGATAGCAGTGGAGAAACGGCGCGCCTTTTTGGAAAACACCCTCTTTTTCGGCCTGGTGCTGGCCCTCGGCCTGCTGGGGGTGCGCTGGCTGTTGCCCCTGCTCTCCCCCCTGCTGGCGGGCTTTTTTGTGGCCTTTGTCGCCGCCCGGCCCGCCCGCTGGCTGCACCGCCGCTGGCGCCTGCCCCAGCGGGGCTGCCAGACCGCCCTCACCGCCCTGCTCTACCTGGGGCTGGGGGCGGCCATCTGGTATTTTGGGGCGCGGCTGGTGGTCTCGCTGGGGAGCATCTTCTCCTCCCTGCCGGGGTTTTACGCCCAGGAGATAGCCCCCCTGCTGTCCCGGTTCCAGGAGTGGTTGCTGGGCTTTATCGAGGGCTTCTCCCCCGGCGCCCCGGTCTACTGGGAGGACTTTTTCGCCCTGGCGGGGGGCTCCATCGACGCCTGCCTGCAAAAGCTCTCCGCCTGGGCCATGGGGGCGGTGACCCGGCTGGCCGCGGCCCTGCCCGCGGTCTTTCTCTGGTGCTCGGTGGCAGTGATCTCGGGGCTCTTCTTCGCCGCCGACTACCGGGGCATCACCCGCTTTTTTGCCCGCTGCACCCCGCCCCGGCTGGCGCAGGTGCTCTACCTGGTGAAGGACTGCGTCCAGCGCTCGGCCTTACAGATGGCCAAGAGCTACCTGATTTTAATGGCCGTGACCTTTGCCGAACTGGCGGCCGGGTTCTGGCTGCTGGGCATCGCCCACCCGGTCTCGATGGCGCTGCTGGTGGCCTTTGTCGACCTGCTGCCCATCCTGGGCACCGGGGCGGTGCTGGTGCCCTGGGCGGCCTTCCTGCTCCTCTCGGGGAAGACCGGGCTGGGGCTGCAGATGGCCCTTCTCTACGCGGTCATCTCGATGGTGCGCAGCCTGTTGGAGCCCAAGGTGCTGGGCAACCAGGTGGGGCTGCACCCGCTGGTGGCCCTGTCCAGCGCCTACCTGGGCGGGGCGGTGCTGGGGTTTTGGGGCATCTTCCTGGGGCCGCTGGGGGCCATTGTCGCCCAGGATCTGATTGCCCACGGGGTCATCCGCCTGCCTGGCCGGGTGCGGGAGGCGCGCCGCCGCGGCCGGGCCGACCGGGAAGGGCGCGGGGAAAAACCGGCAAAAGGCGGTTGACAAATCCCCGCCGGCGGCGTATATTGGGTACAAAGGCGATGCAGTCGCCCTTTAAAGGAGTAAAGCAACATGGACAACGCGGTCTCCCTCTCTTCGGTCTCCTATTACGGCTACCGCTACCTGGGCTATTTTTATGGCGCGGGCGTTTTGTCGTATGGAAAAGTGAAGAGGGGCCGCGGGTAGAGCGGGTAAAAGAAAACCACAGAGCGATTTTTTTGCCGGTACCTGGGCTTCGCCTCCCAGGTGCCGGCTTTTTTTGCGCCTTTGCCGCAAAGAGGGCCGCCGCGCGGGGAGCGGACCCGGCCGAGAATGGAGGAAAACAGGATGATCGTCATCTGCAAAAAGGGAACCACTCAGGAACAAATCGACCAGTTCACCCACTGGCTGCACGACCAGGGGATGGAGGTGCACCTCTCCCGGGGGACCCGGACCACCCTGCTGGGGCTGGTGGGGGACACCTCGTCCCTCGACGCCGAACAGCTGGCCTCCCTCCCCTTTGTGGAGCGGGTACAGCGCATCTCCGAGCCCTACAAAAAGGCCAACCGAAAGTTCCACCCCGAGGACACGGTGGTGGATGTCAGCGGGCGCAAACTGGGGGGCGGGCACTTCTGCATGATCGCCGGCCCCTGCTCGGTGGAGAGCGCCGAGCAGATCACCGAGGTGGCCCAGGCGGTCAAGGGCGCCGGGGCCTGTGTGCTGCGGGGCGGCGCCTTCAAGCCCCGCACCTCCCCCTACGCCTTTCAGGGGCTGGGGCCGGTGGGGCTGGACCTGCTGCGGGTCGCCCGCCAGAAGACCGGGATGCCCATCGTCAGCGAGGTGATGGACAGGGAGCAGCTGCCCCACTTCGCCGACGTAGACATCATCCAGGTGGGGGCCCGCAACATGCAGAACTTCACCCTGCTGCGGGCCGTGGGGGAGATGGGCAAGCCGGTGCTGCTCAAGCGGGGGCTCTCCTCTACCATCGAGGAGTTTTTGATGAGCGCCGAGTACGTGATGGCCGGCGGCTGCGAGCAGGTGATCCTCTGCGAGCGGGGCATCCGCACCTTTGAGACGGCCACCCGCAACACCCTGGACCTCTCGGCCATCCCCCTGCTCAAGCGGCTCTCCCACCTGCCGGTGGTGGTGGATCCCAGCCACGCCACCGGCATCCCCTGGATGATCGAGCCCATGTCCCGGGCGGCGGTGGCCGCCGGGGCCGACGGGCTGATCATCGAGGTGCACAACGCGCCGGAAAAGGCCCTCTGCGACGGCGCCCAGTCCCTGCGCCCGCAGGAGTTTGCCGACTTGGTGGAGGGGCTGCGGCCCTTTGTGAAACTCTGCGGGAAGGAGTGGGCCAGATGACGGTGGGGATCGTGGGGCTGGGCCTCATCGGCGGCAGCCTGGCCAAGTGCTTTGCCCAGCACGGCCACCGGGTCCTCGCCTGTGACCGGGACGCCGAGACCATGGCCGCCGCCCTGCGCGACGGAGCGGCGCAGGGGGAGCTGACCCCCGCCCGCTTTGGCGGGTGCGAGCTGATTTTGGTTTGCCTTTGGCCGCAAAAAACGGTAGACTATATAGAGGAAAACCGGGCCGCCTTCCCCAAGGGGGGGCTGGTGGTGGACTGCTGCGGGGTCAAGGGGGAGATTTGCCGCCAGGTCTGGCCCATCGCCCGGGAGGAGGGGTTCACCTTTGTGGGGGGCCACCCCATGGCCGGGCGGGAGCTCTCGGGCTACCGGGCCAGCCAGGTCGACCTCTTCCACCGGGCCAGCATGATCCTGACCCCCGGGCCCGGGTGCGGCGAGGCGGAGATCGAAAAGCTGCGGGCCCTCTTTCTCTCCCTGCACTTTCGGCAGGTGGTCCTCTCCACCCCCGAGGAGCACGACCGCATCATCGCCCTGACCTCGCAGCTGTGCCACATCGTCAGTAACTGCTTTGTCAAAAGCCCCACCGCCGGGGACTTCGGCGGCTTTTCGGCGGGCAGCTTTAAGGACCTGACCCGGGTGGCCAAACTCAACGAGGCCATGTGGACCGACCTGTTCTCCCAGAACCGGGCGGCCCTGCTGGCCGAACTGGACATCTTCAGCGACAACCTCGCCCGGTACCGGGCTGCCCTTGCCCAGGGGGACGACAGCGCCCTGGAGGGGCTGCTGCGGGAGGGACGCGAAATAAAGGAGGGCCTGACCCTTGGAAATCATACCAGTCAAAACCGGGAGAGCCTATGAGGTGACGGTGGGCCACGGCTGCGCTGACGCCTTTTACGACCAGTTGGCCGCGCGCCACCAGGGCAAGCGGGCCGCCATTGTCACCGACGAGACGGTGGACGGCCTCTACGGCGAATCGGTGCGTCGGGCGCTGGAGGGGCGGGGCATCCCCTGCTGCAAGTTCGCCTTCCCCGGGGGGGAGCCCCACAAGCGGATGGAGACCGCCCTGGCGATCTGCGAGTTTCTCCACCGTGAGGGCATCACCCGCAGCGACTTTCTGGTGGCCCTGGGAGGCGGCATCCCTGGGGACGTGACCGGCTTTTGCGCCGCCGTCTACCTGCGGGGGGTGGAGTACGTGCAGATCCCCACCACCCTGCTGGCCCAAATCGACTCCTCGGTGGGGGGGAAGACCGCCGTCAACATCGACGGGGGGAAAAACCTGGTGGGCTGTTTCTGGCAGCCCTCGGCGGTGCTCTGCGACACCGCCTTCTTCGACACCCTGCCGGAAGAGACCTTTGCCGACGGGGTGGGGGAGGCCATCAAGTACGGCGCCATCCGCGACGCGCAGCTCTTCGAGCAGATGCGGGGGGACTTTCGCCGCAACCTGCTACCCATCGTCGCCCGCTGCATCGCCATCAAGGCGGCGGTGGTGGAGGCCGACGAGCGGGACACCGGGGAGCGGATGGTCCTCAACTTTGGCCACACCCTGGGTCACGCCATCGAAAAGCACTCGGGCTTTGCCGTCACCCACGGCAAGGCGGTGGCCATCGGGATGCAGATGATGGCCGACGCCTGCGCCCGAAACGGCCTCTGCGCCCCCGAGGTGCCGGCCGCCATCCGCGACTGTCTGCAGCGAAACGGCCTGGACTGGCGCTATGACGCCCCCCTGGAAGAGCTGCTGGCTATTGCCGCCGGGGACAAAAAGCGGGACGGGATGAGCATCTCCCCGGTGCTCATCCGCGCCATCGGCCGCTGTGAGCCGGTGTCGATGGAGTGGGGCGCCTTCGCGCAGTTCATGGCCGCTGGGGGGAGCCGGGCGTGAGGGCGCGGGTCGCCGCCCGGGCCCTGCGGGGGGCCATCACCGCGCCGCCCTCCAAGTCGATGGCCCACCGGCTGCTCCTCTGCGCGGCCCTGGCCGAGGGGGAGACGGTGCTGCGAAACGTCCCCGCCTCCAAGGACGTGCAGGCCACCCTGCGGGGGATCGCCGCCCTGGGGGCCCGGGTGCGGCGGATGGACGGGGGGGCCTACTCCATCCTGGGCATCCCCACCGGGGCGCGGCCCCGACAGGCCGCCATCGACTGCGGGGAGAGCGGCTCCACCCTCCGCTTTTTGGTGCCGGTGGCCGCCGCCCTGGGGGTGGAGACCACCTTTTCGGGGGCCGGGCAGCTGCCCAGCCGTCCCCTCTCCCCCATCCTGCCCTGCCTCGCGGCAGGCGGGGCCGCCTTCCACTACGAAAACACCCTCCCCTTCACCCTGGGCGGGCAGCTGAAACCGGGCCGGTACGAAATCGCCGGGGACGTGTCCAGCCAGTTCATCACCGGGCTGCTCTTCGCCCTGGCCGCCCTGGAGGGGGACAGCGAGATCCTCCTCACCACCCCGCTGCACTCCGGGCCCTACGTGGAGATGACCCTGCAGGCCATGGCCGCCTTCGGGGTGAGGGCCCGGCGCACCCCCCTGGGCTGGTTCATCCCCGGGGGACAGCGGTTTGTCCCCTGCGATACCGCGGTGGAGGGGGACTATTCGGGCGCGGCCTTCTTCCTCTGCGCCGGGGCCATCTCCGGCGACGTGACGGTGGAAGGGCTCTCCCCCCTCTCGCTGCAGGGGGACCGGGCGGTCTGCGACGTGCTGGAGCGCTGGGGCGCCGCCGTGACCCGGGGCAGGGATTTTGTGCGGGTGCAGTCGGCCCCCCTCACCGGCGGCCCGGTGGCGGGGGAGGACATCCCTGACATCCTGCCCATCCTGGCGGTGACCGCCGCCGCCGCCCAGGGGGAGACCGCCTTTACCGGCGCCGCCCGCCTGACCATCAAAGAGTGCGACCGCCTAGCCGCCACCGCCGCCCTCATCAGTGACCTGGGGGGCCGCTGCCGGGGCGAGGGAGACCTGCTCGCGGTGGAGGGCCAGCCCCTGGCCGAAGGGCTGCGGCCCGGCGGGCCGGCCGCCACCCACCGCGACCACCGCATGGCCATGAGCGCGGCCATCGCCGCCCTCTGGTGCGAGGGGCCGGTGGAGCTGGACTGCGCCGAGTGCGTGGAGAAGTCGTACCCCGACTTCTTCCGCGATTACGAGATGTTGGGGGGAAGCGTTCATGTCTTCTAGTTTTGGCAGCCGGTTTCGGGTGACCCTCTTTGGGGAGAGCCACGGCCCGGCCATCGGCGCGGTAATTGAGGGGGTGACCCCCGGCCTGCACCTGGAGGAGGGGTACATCCGCGCCTACTGCGCCCGACGGCTGGCGCGGGGGGCCTACTCCACCGCCCGCCGCGAACCCGACCTGCCCCACATCGTCAGCGGGGCGGTGGACGGGGTGGCCTGCGGCACCCCCCTGACGGTGGTGATCGAAAACACCTCCACCCGCTCGGGCGACTACGGCCCCCAGTCGCAGATCGCCCGGCCGGGCCACGCCGACTACACCGGCCACCTGCGCTACGGCGGCTTTAACGACGTGCGGGGGGGCGGCCACTTCTCGGGGCGGCTGACGGCCCCCCTGGTCTACGCCGGGGCGGTGGCCAGCCTGATGCTGCGGCAGCGGGGCATCGCCATCGGCGCCCACGCGGCGGAGATCGCCGGGGTGGCGGACACCCCCTTTGACCCGGTGTCGGTGGGGCCCCGGGAATTCGACACTCTGCACAGCCGCGACTTTCCGGTGCTCGACCCCGCCGCCGGCGAGGGGATGCAGGCCGCCATTGCCGCCGCCCGGGCCGACTGCGACTCGGTGGGCGGGGTGGTGGAGTGCGCCGTCACCGGGCTGCCCGCCGGGGTGGGCGACCCCTTCTTCGACACCCTGGAGAGCCGGCTGGCCTACCTCCTCTTCGCCATCCCCGCGGTGAAAGGGGTGGAGTTTGGGGCCGGGTTTTCCGCCGCCCGCATGCGGGGGAGCGAGAGCAACGACCCCTTTGTCAGCGAAGGGGGGAAGATCCGCACCAGCCGCAACGCCGCCGGGGGGATCCAGGGGGGCATCTCCAACGGGATGCCGCTCCTCTTTCGGGCGGCCTTCAAGCCCACCCCCTCCATCGCCAAGCCGCAGCAGACGGTCAACTTTGTCACCGGAGAGGCCCTCACCGCCGAGATCCGCGGGCGGCACGACCCCTGCATCGTCCCCCGGGCCGCCGTCTGCGTGGAGGCGGCCGCCGCCATCGCCCTGGCAGACCTGCTGGGCTAAAGGGCTGAGGGCCAAACCAAAACAAACAGGGAGGAACACGCTGTGGAACTGGACAAGCTGCGGGAGGAAATCGACCAAATCGACCGGGAGCTGCTCTCCCTCTTCTGCCGCCGGATGGCGGTGGTGGCCCAGGTGGGGCAGTACAAAAAAGAGCGGGGGCTGCCGGTGCTCAACCAGGGGCGGGAGGATGCCATCCTCGCCCGCGCCCGGGCCCAGGTGCCGCCGGAGATGGGGGACGCGGCCTGCGAACTGCTGTCCACTGCCATCCGCCTGAGCCGGGCCTACCAGGAGGAGATTTTGCGGGGCTAACCCCTCACCGCCCGTCCAGCAATTGGCCGGGCAGGATGTGCAGGGTGTCTGCCATTTTGAAGAGGGTCTCCAGCGACACCCCCTTCAAGGTCGCCGGACCCTCTATCTGGGAGATAAAGTTGGCGCTCTTGCCGATGTACTCTGCAAAGGCCTCCTGGGTGTAGCCCGCCCGCTTGCGGTAATAGGCGAGGTTCTGGCCCAGGGCCTTGAAATTTTCGGGGTATTGGGTTTTCACCTGCGCTCCCTCCCTATCACTGTTCATGTTTTTCACTTTTGCGCCTTTTCGTCCTGTCGCTATACACAGATGGGGCAAAAGCCGGTACTTTTGTTCCCATGGTCACCATACTCAATCTACAAAATATGCTCAATATATTAAATACACTTACAAATTGTTTCATTTAGAAAGGAGGCATGTTTATAATCTCCTATGCCCCTTTTTACAAAACGCTAAATAAGCGCAATTTAAAAGAATATGACTTAATTCATTATTATAAAATCTCCAGCAATACTCTACACCGCATAAAGCAAGGAAAGCCAATTACAACTACGACACTGGATACTCTCTGCTCCATTTTAGCTTGTAATGTATCAGGCATTATAAATTATATTCCCGGCAATGCAAAGGGGACAAATAGCCCCGAAAAAGAGGGGCTGTAAAAAACATTTCGATGTGCGCCATTGAAGTATCCCTGTTTCTATTTTCGAGTAAGCACTTCTGTCCAGACGACTTCCCAACAGGTTCATCTTCCCCACCAACTTTTCTTGAGATAGGTTTGCCCGTTTGCGCAATCTCTTCAAATTGTCAGACAAACTGACATTCTGAATAATCATATTTTTCAAGTTTTTCCCCTCTCACCAGTTGTGACCAATCAGTCGCAAACCTTTCCTTAATGATATAGGGGATTCAATGGTATAATTGAGACCCATAAGTCGCAACTCGAAAATTTAGGGAGGATTTTTTGCAATTGGGGGATGGGGAGACCTTTCGAGAAGTTCGGTATTTTCGAGAGACCCTTAGTGACAGCAAACTGCTTCTCCCCCTCTTGCTGATGCTCTCCCGCGACATTGTTGTTAGGCGGACGGCAAACAGGATATTTCTACAGCTCTTTATGAAGGAATTGGACAGAGAGGATTCTCAAGCACTGGAGGAGCAAATTTTACTCACTATGTTTCAGGAACAGGAGGACTGGAAAAACTTCCAATATTACTTTGAGACAACCCGAGCGAAAGACCCTATTTTATAACTAGGGATACTTCAATTGTACACATTGGAACGCCCCCTCTCCGCCCTGTGAAAACGCCGCGCGTCCTCTCACTGCGGCAGAATGCCAAGCACCGCCAGCCTGTCCGCCACTACCTTCCCCCTGGTCTTTACACCGGCACCCCACTGTGTTATGGTGCCTATATAAAGAGGCGACAACATGGCGACCAAGAGCCTCCGCTGCATGATTTCGGTAGACGAAGAGATGCTCCGAGAACTGGAGGCCTTTCGCTTTGAGCGGCGCTTCCCCACCCACTCGCAGGCCGCGGCGGAGCTGATTCGCCTGGGGTTGGAGGTCGTCAAGCAGGAGAAGATGACCCCAAAGACCCCCAAAGACAGGTAAGAGATACAGTAAAGGAGAAAACGCTGTGAACGATCGCATCCGTCAGTTGCGCAAGGCGCTGGGGCTCAGTCAGCAGGAATTTGCCGCGCGCATTGGGCGCAAGCAGAGCGCCGTCAGCTATCTGGAAAAGAGCGGCTCGACGGTCACCGAGCAGAACATCAAGGCCATCTGCAGCCAGTTCAGCGCCAGCGAAACCTGGCTGCGCACGGGGAGCGGCGGGATGTTTGTGCCGGGTGAAGGGCGGAAGAAAGAGCTCCTTGAAGCGTTTGGGCAGCTCGCCCCCTCCTTGCAGGACTATCTCGTCAAATCTGCCAGAGAGCTGCTAGAGGCGCAGCGCGAGATGTCCGCAGATGGGGAAGGCAGCCCTCTCGAATAGGCTTTTTTGCAGCGATTTAAAAGCAGGAGCGCCGGCGGCCCATTGGCCGCCGGCGCTCTTTTTTTGCTGTCTGTTTTTTATAACCGCACCTCCACCGGCCGGCCCAGCACAAGGCTGTCCTCCGTCACCCGGCAGTCGTAGCAGAGGGGGGTGATCCCGGCCGCGGCGGCCCGGCGGAGGGCCTGCCCAAACTGGGGGTGGGTGCGGTCGTTGGGGGAGAGGAAGCGGGCCGGGGAGAGCTGCGCCACAAAGAGGAGAAAGGCGTCCCACCCCTGGGCATGGGCCCGCTCCAACTCCTCGATGTGCTTGACCCCCCGCTGGGTGGGCGCGTCGGGGAAGTAGAGGCCGCCCCCCTCCTCGAGGGTGACCCCCTTGACCTCCACCAGGGCACGGCGGCCGCCCTTTTCCAAGTAGAAGTCGATGCGGGAGGCGCCAAAGGGGTACTCGGCCCGCACCAGGTCGGGGGACTGGTAGCCGGGCAGGGCGAGGGCCCCCGAGAGGAGGGCCTCCTTCACCACGGCGTTGGGGGCCTGGGAGTCGATGTTGACCAGCATCCCCCCCTTGTAGACCGAGACGAGGGAGAACTGGGTCTTCTGTCCCTCCGCCCGGCCCCGCCGGTCCTGCAAGACGACCTGGGCCCCGGGCAGCAGCAGCTCCCCACAGCGGCCGGTGTTCTTCACGTGGCAGCGCACCCGCTCCCCCGCCAGGTCACACCAGGCCACAAAGCGGTTGGGCCGCTCCAAAAAGGTGGCGCGGCAGACGGTCTCATAGCGCATTCGCTCATCCCCTCTTTCCTGTATTTCCCGCCGGTCGGCAGACTGTGTTTATTGTAACACAAACGGCGGCGCGCCGCCGGGCCGAAGGGGCAAAAAAGCGAAAGAAAATCGTCACTTTTTTGGCGGGGCCCCGGTAAGAAACGGGGTTTACACTACTCCTAAACGCAGGGCGTGTGGTATACTAATGAAAAGCGACCGCGCGGCAAAAGCCGCCGCGGTCACCTCTAAATTGAGAAACACGCCCCCCGGGCGGAGGAGGACAATATGGCAGCGGCAAACAGCATGCAGGATCTGAACGTTCTGGTGGTGGACGACGACCGGGAAATCGTCAACGTCATCGAAATTTACCTGAAAAACGAGGGGCTGAACGTCCTCAAGGCCTACGACGGCATTCAGGCCATTCAGCAGCTGCGGGAAAATGAGATCCACCTGATTTTGATGGACATCATGATGCCCAAACTCGACGGCATCCAGACCACCCTCAAAATCAGGGAGCAAAACCAGATCCCCATCATCCTGGTTTCGGCCAAAGGGGAGGACACCGACAAGATCATCGGCCTGAACCTGGGGGCCGACGACTACATCGTCAAGCCCTTCAACCCCCTGGAACTGGTGGCCCGGGTCAAGAGCCAGCTGCGGCGGTACGTGACCTTCTCGGGCTCGTTCGGCGAGCGGGACGACGTGCTCCAGTGCGACGGACTGGTCATCAACAACACCACCAAAGAGGTGCTGGTGGACGGCGAACCGGTGCGGCTGACCCCCATCGAGTACAAGATCCTCCACCTGTTGATGCAAAACCAAGGGCGGGTCTTCTCCATCGACGAAATCTACGAGAAGGTGTGGAACGAGCCCAGCTTCAACGCCGAGAACACGGTGGCGGTGCACATCCGCCGCATCCGCGAGAAAATTGAGTTCGACCCGAAAAAACCCAAGTATTTAAAGGTGGTGTGGGGACTTGGATACAAGATCGAAAAACTCTGACGCGCGGGGCCGCGCCCTGGCCCTGACCGCCTTTTTGCTGTTCTTCGCCTCGGTCATCAGCCTGACGCTGGCGGGCTTTTCGCTGCTGCAGTACGCTCACTACCACACCCGGGACGGGGGCGACAACTTCTACCAGACCAGCGAATTCACCTATTCCATCAACAGCGTCATCAACCTCTGCAACGAGGGGCTGAGCGGCACCCCCTCCTCCGCTGTGGCGGAAGGGGCGGCGGAGGAATCCTCCAGCCTGATCACCTTCGGCAGCAACGCCAACTACCTGGACTCCCTCTCCTACGGGATGCAGGTCTACGCCAAAAACACCAAGAACGGGGCGGTCTACACCAACACCTCCTACCCCGACCAGGACGCCTTTCTCGCCTCCTGCCGGCAAAACCAGTACGACTTCTGGCTGATTTACGACCGGGGGACCACCACCGCCTATTACCGCCTGGAGGGCAGCGGCGAAGGGCAGCCGCCCCAGCAGGTGGAGTACACCGGCTACTACGGCGAGAGCTACCCCTTTTACTTCAACCCCTCCACCGACGGGGACGGAATGGTACTCATCGCCATCCCCGACATCCGCACCTACTCCAACTCCGGGCTCTCGTCCACGGTGAACTACACCAACTGGCACGACAGTCTGGTCCTCTTTCGGGCCATGCCCCTCTGGATCAGCCTCTCCCTCATCGGGCTGGGGCTCTCGCTGGTGCTCCACCGCGCCCTGCGCCGCTTCGGTCAAGGGGTGGCCCGCCGCATCCGCCGCATCCCCTATGAGTTCAAGTACGTGCTGGGCATCCTCCTGGCGGTCGCCTCCGCGGGCAGCCTGCTGGACGGCTACGCCATCGCCTACTCCTCCATCCTCACCGAGGGCAACCCCTGGATGATGGCCATCCTCTTCTGGCTGTCGGTGCTGGGGCTCTACTGGGATCTCAAGTACAACGGCTTCAAGACCTTTCGGGTCAACATCCCCTCGGTCATCTTCTCCCTGGTGCGGCGCTACAACCTGCAATTCCCCTTTCAGCAAAAAATCCGCCGCCAGTTCCTGACCAGCCTGCTGGTGGCCATCTTCCTGGGGATCTTGGCCTTCCTCTCGGCGGCGCTGGCGCTGATGAGCTCGTCGGGCTTCTTCGTCCTGGTGGGGATGGGGCTGGCGGTGCTGGCCGTGGCCCTGGTGGGCAAACTGATTTTCGACTACTTCAAGATCATCCGCCAGCTGGGCCAGGTCATCGACTACGTGGGCGCCATCTCCCGGGGAGAGTTGGACCAGACCATCTCCCTGGACCCGGAGGACGACCTCTACCCCCTCTTCCACGCGGTGCGGGATATGCAGGAGAACGTGAAGGGGGCCATCGAGACCCGCATCCACAGCGAGAAGATGAAGGTGGATCTGATCACCAACGTCTCCCATGACCTCAAGACCCCCCTGACCTCCATCATCAGCTACACCCAACTGCTGCGCCAGCAGGCCCTCGACCCACCCGAGGCAAACGACTACGTCACCATCATCGACCAGAAGTCCCAGCGGCTCAAGAGCCTGGTGCAGGACATCTTCGACCTCTCCAAGGCCACCAGCGGCAACCTGGAATTGCAGCTGGCCCCCCTGGACATCTGCCAGCTGCTGGAGCAGGCGGTGGGCGAGCTGGAAGAGGTGGTGGAGCGCAGCGGTATCGAGCTGATCCCCGGGCACAGCGAGCGGCCCCTTTACGTGCTCACCGACGGGGTGAAGCTCTACCGGGTCTTTGAAAACTTGATCGTCAACATCACCAAGTACTCCCTCCCCGGCTCCCGGGCCTACATCGACATTGTGGACAGCGAAAAGACGGTGTCGGTCATCTTCAAAAACATCTCCAGCTACCAGATGAACTTCGCCGGGGAGCAGATGAAGGAGCGGTTCGTGCGGGGCGACCTCTCCCGCACCACCGAGGGCAGCGGCCTGGGGCTGGCCATTGCCGACACCTTTGTCGACCGGCTGGGGGGCAAGCTCACCATCCTGGTGGACGGCGACCTCTTCAAGGCCATCGTCACCTTCCCCCAGATCCCCGCCCCCAAAACCGAGCGGGAGCTGGCCGAGCAGATGGAAGCCGCCCTGCCGGAAGCCCCCGAAAAGGCCCTCGAGCCGCCCGCCGACCCCGGACCCGACGAAGGGGGAGCCGACCCCTGCCCGACCAATCCCTGACAGACGTAAAGGCCGCCCCGCCGCGGAAAAGGCGGGGCGGCCTTTTCTTTGGCACAGGGCGGACAAAGCGCCCCAAAAGGGCCTGGCGGCGGCATTTTGGGGTTTGACAGGGGCCTTGGGAAGATGCTACACTTATCTTATCTGTGAGACTGAAAATGGGCGGCCCGGCCGCCCCCTCTTTGGCCGGGCCGGAGAGGGCTAGAAAGGATCGTGCGAAAAATGAAAATGAGTGCACTCATCGGCGAGCGCTACAAGGAGTGGCCCTCGGAGGCGCAGCTCAAGAGCCACGGGCTGCTGATCCGGGGCGGCTACATCCGCCAGGTCGGCGCGGGCATCTACTCCCTGCTGACTCCCGCCAAGCGGGTGGCCGCCAAAATCGAGAAGATCATCCGCCAGGAGATGGACCGCATCGACGGGCAGGAGGTCCTCTTCCCGGTGGTGCTGCCCCGGGAGCTGTGGGACGAGTCGGGCCGCTACGAGAGCGTGGGCAAAGAGCTGCTGCGCTTTACCGACCGCACCGGCCACGGGATGCTTTTGGGGATGACCCACGAGGAGGCGGCCGTCCACCTGGCCCGCACCGAGGGGAAGAGCTACCTGAAATACCCCTTTATGATCTACCAGATCCAGACCAAGTTCCGCGACGAGGCCCGGCCCCGGGGCGGGCTGATCCGGGTGCGGGAGTTCACCATGAAGGACGCCTACTCCTTCCACACCAACTGGGAGGACTTGGAGAAATACTACTACCGCTGTCACGAGGCCTATGAGCGCATCTACAAGCGGGCCGGGCTGGGGCACGTGGTCTCGGTCAAGTCCGACAGCGGGATGATGGGCGGCGCCATCGCCCACGAGTTCATGTTCCTCTGCGACGACGGCGAGGACACCATTGCCATCTGCCCTGAGTGCGGCTACCGCGCCAACATGGAGGTGGCCACCGGGGTGCTGGCCCCGGTGGAGGACCTGGGCGAGTGCAGAGAGCCCGAGCGGGTCCCCACCCCCGGCACCAAGGACATCGAGAGCCTGTGCGACTTTTTGGGCATCCCCCAAAACCGGCTGGTGAAGGCGGTGGTCTTCACCCGGGAGGACACCGGCAAGGCGGTGGTGGTCTTTGTGCGGGGCGACCTGGAGGTCAACGAGGCCAAGGTCCGCCGGCTGCTGGGCACCAACATCGCCCAGCGGGTGGACGAGGACGGCAGCGACCACATCGCCTACGGCTACATCGGGCCCCAGGGCCTGGATGAGGGGATCGAGGTCTGGTTTGACAACTCCCTCAAGGGGATGTACAACGTGGTCTGCGGCGGCAACGAGGTGGACGTCCACGTGAAGAACTGCGACCTGCGCGTCTACCCCGACGAGCGGTTTGCCGACCTGTGCAAGGTCACCGAGGAGATGGTCTGCCCCCAGTGCGGCAAGGCCCACATCACCCTCAAAAACGGCATCGAGGTGGGCAACATCTTCCAGCTGGGCGACAAGTACACCAAGTCCATGGGGATGACCTACGCCGACAAGGACGGCCAGCTCAAGACCCCCATCATGGGCTGCTACGGCATCGGCGTCGGGCGGCTGCTGGCCAGCGTCATCGAGGACGGGGCCGACGACTACGGCCCCGTCTGGCCCATCTCCATCGCCCCCTGGCAGGTGCACATCAACGCCATCAAGCGGGCCGACGAGTCGGTGAAGGAGCAGGCCGACGCCCTGTATGACCAGCTCTGCGGCGCCGGTTTCGAGGTGCTCTACGACGACCGCGACCTCTCGGCCGGGGTGCAGTTCGCCGACGCCGACCTGCTGGGGGTGCCCATCCGGGTGGTGGTGAGCCCCCGCAACCTGAAACAGGGTGTGGTGGAGCTCAAGACCAGGGACAAGTCGATTGCCGAGACGGTGCCGGTAGCTGAGGCCGCCGGCCGGGTCAAGGAGATCGCCGCCATGCTGCAAAAGCGTCTGGACGACCAGCTGTAAAGACCGCCCGACAAAAGCAATAGAAAAACAGCTCCTCCGCCCGGCGCGCCGGGGCGGAGGGATGGTGCGCAGAGGAGCGGCGGCCGGGGGGATCGCCCCGACGCCGCTTTTCTGCCCAACGGACAGAGGAGGCGATCGCCATGCAAAAAAACAGCCGATTTCTCTCCCTCTTTTCGGCGTCAAAGCCGATTTTGGGGATGCTCCACCTGAAGGGGGACACCCCGGAGCAGACGGTGGAGCGGGCCATGCGGGAACTGGATACCCTGCTGGAAAACGGGGTCGACGGGGTGATCGTGGAGGACTACTACGGCACCGCCGACGAGGTGGAGCAGGTGCTCGCCCGCATCGCCGCCGAGCGGCCCCAGGCCGTGCGGGGGGTCAATGTCCTCCACGACCTGGACAGGGCCTTCGCCCTCGCCGGGGCCTACGGAGCCCAGTTCATCCAGTGGGACTCGGTGGCCGGGCACCTGAAACCCGAGGACGAGCCCGCCTTCGCCGAGCACCTGGCCGCCCTGCGGGCGGACAGCAGCGCCTGCCTGCTGGGCGGGGTGCGCTTTAAGTACCAGCCCTACCTCTCCGGCCGGCCGCTGGAGGAGGACATGGAGCTGGCCCTGGATCGCTGCGACGGCATCGTGGTGACCGGGGCGGGCACCGGTTTGGACACCGGGCTGGAAAAAATCCAGGCGTTCGGGCGGCTGATTGCCGGGCGGGTCCCCCTGATCGTGGGGGCCGGGCTGACTGCCGAGACCGCCGCCGCACAGTTGGCCCTGGCCGACGGAGCGATTGTGGGCAGCTATTTCAAAGAGGACCACAATGCCGAAAATGAGCTCTGCCCCGCCCACGTGGCCGACTTCATGGCGGCCGTCCGGCAGGCGCGAAACATCCAATAATTTACTTTAAGTATATACTTAACTGGAAATAACAAAACAGGCGCAAACCGGGTATTTTCCGGCCTGCGCCTGTTCTTTTTTTGCCGTCAAGCCCCTTTTAGCGACGGCGCTGGGCAGCCGCCCGGCGGAGGAGGAGAAAGAGGAGGATAAAGGAGATGCCGGTGAGGATGTGCCCGATACCGGCAATCCCCGAAAGAGCGGCATCAGTCCCGCGGGAGAGGGGGAGGGCCAGCACCTGGACGGTGCCGCGGACAGCCATCATCACAGCGGTGAGGGCGACCCCTGCGTTGTAGAGCAGGTAAAACCGCCCGAAACCGGGCGCCCGGGTGAGCGAGAGGGGCGCATCCAGGGCCGCCAACAGCAGAAAAATCACCATCCCCAGCAAAAACAGGTGGGTGTGGAGCTTGCCCAGGGCGGTGACGCCGGTGAACTGGTTGAACTTGGTGAACTCGCGGAAGTAGACCCCGCCCGCCAGGGCGGCCACCGCGTAAAAAAAGGCGGTGTCGATACACTTTTTCACAAATATTTTCCCCCTTGTAAAGGTTGCCGGGCCGGTGGCGCGGCCAAAAATAGCCCTGTACGGACAGGTGGTCTCTGTACAGGGCTATTCTAAACCTATTTTATCCAATTTGTCAAACGCGCCCCCTCCTCGGGGACAGAGGAATTACCAGCTGGCGAGGGTGCCCAGGTCCTGCTCCTCGGCCAGGCGGTAGACCAGAGCAGCCGCCGCCAAGTCCTCGACGGCGATCCCCACCGATTCAAAGAGGGTGATTTCGCTCTCGTCCCGGCGGCCGGAGAGCTCCCCAGCGAGGACACGGCCGATCTCACCTGCCGCCTCCTCGGGGCTCCAGGCCCCCTCCTGCACGGGGATGACCAGGTCGCCGGTGTCCCGCAGGGCGGCCTCGGTCCAGTCCAAAAAGACCCGGGCCCGGCAGACGGTGGCGGTGTCCACCTCGCGGACATGGGGGGCACAGGCGCCGACGGCGTTGACGTGGGCGCCCGGCTTCAGCCACTCCCCCAGGAGGACCGGTTGGGCCGACTGGGTGACGGTGCAGACGATGTCGGCGGGAACCACCGCCTCCTCCGCCGTTTTGCAGGGAACGGCCTTGACGCCGAAGGCCTGCTCGGCCCAGGCGCAGCAGCTCTCGGTGGCGGCGGGGGCGATGTCCCAGACATAGACCGTCTCAATGGGGCGAACGCTGCAGATGGCCTCGATGTGCAGCCGCCCCAGCCGCCCAGCCCCGAGGATGGCCAGGGCGGACGCATCGGCGCGGGCCAGGGCCTTGGTGGCGGCGGCGCTGGTGGCAGCGGTGCGCACCCCGGTGATCCCCTCGCCGTCGACAACGGCCAAAAGGGCGCCGGTGCCCCCGTCAAAGAGGGGGATGATCCCCTGGCTGGTGCCGTTTTCCTTGGCCTTTTGCCCGGGAAATACAATGACCTTGCTCCCCACCAGGGACTGGGCAGTGAGGGCCGAGCCCATGATGGCGAACATATTGCCCTCGGGCTGGGGGATCATCTGCCGCTGCAGATTGACCGACTGGCCGGCGGAGACCTCTATCAGGGTGCGCTCCATCTCGGCGATACAGTCCTTCATCCCGAGCAGCCGGGCGACCGTCTCCCGGTCGACAAGGCGGGTGCTGGCGTTCATCACGACCCCTCCCCTAGCGGTTCTTGCTCTGCTCGAGGCAGCCCTTGAGCCAGTCCATAAAGCACTTCATATCCACCTCTTCAGCGACCCAGCAGTTGGGGGCGCTGTTTGTCAGGCGGTGGTCCTTCTGCACATAGGTGTGGCCAAAGGTGTACTCGCCGGCACACTCCACGTCCACGTAGTAGTCGTGGCCGGAGACCACCCCGGGCAGCACGGCGGCGGCCAGAGCCAGGGCGTCGTGCATCAGGGTGTCCTCGCCGCCAAACTCGTCCCGGCGCATCCGCATGAAGTCGAGGATGTCGGCCACCAAGACGGCGTCTTTGGTGCCCATCCGGCGGATGATCTCACAGTCCTCGTCGGGGACAGCGGCCTTTTCGGTCACGTCGAGACCGACCATCACCAGGGGGATGCCGGAGCGCAGGACGATGCGGGCCGCCTCGGGGTCGCAGAGGATGTTGAACTCCGCCACGGCAGTGGTGTTGCCGCCGTAAGCCGCGCCGCCCATGAAGGAAATTTTCTTGATGAGCCCCTCCTTGAGCTGAGGGTAGACCATCAGGGCGTGGGCGATGTTGGTCAGGGGGCCGACGGCCACGATCTCCAGTTCGCCGCCACAGGCCTGGGCCTCTTCCCAGATGGTCTCGACGGCGTTTTTCTCGTAGAAGGGCTCACCGCACTCGGGCAGCACCACGTCGCCCATGCCGGTCTGGCCGTGGGTGGGCAGGCCGCCCGCCTCGTCGGCGTCCATCAGGCGGATTTTGTGCAGGTCCCGCAGGATGGGCTGGGGCGCGCCCTTGGCCACCTTTACCGGGAAGCCCAGCATCCGTGCCAGATTGAGGGAATTGGGGGCGGTGTAGCAGAGGTCCACGTTGCCGGAGACGGTGGTGATGGCCCGCAGGTCGATGTCCGGGCTGTTGAGGGCGGCCACCAGGGCGATGGCGTCGTCGGTTCCGGTGTCGCAGTCGATGATGATCTTGTGCATGGGATGTCCTCCTCTTTGTACAATTTGTTTATTTATAAAGGATATTCCAAACTGTTTATTTTGACTTTACCCCACATGGGAGGCAGGTCTCTTTTGGCAACTGTATCTTTCTGCGGCGGCCATTTGGATAAAGGGGGCAGCTGGTGTCTAGTGCCCCTGCTCTCGCGAGGCCGAGCCTCTCTCCCCGCAGGGGGTATAGGGATGCTCATCGGCCCAAATGGACATTTATATCTTTCAGAGAGCAGCATTCCCGTGTTTTGCCTCCCCGACAATACAGATTTCGGCAAGCGCCCCTTTTCCCACAGCCGTCTTGCCGCCCAGATGGTAAGAGTGCCGCAGATACCGAGCTCCTCCCACAGCCACAGGGTCAAACTCCCCGCTTTTTCCGCAGGAAAGATGGGACAGTTTACTGGCCCAATGGGAGTTTGCATTTTCCGGGGGATGGGGACCCCATATCTGTTTTTCCGTCCAGGCAATAGGAGTTGGGGGATGCTGGTTTCCTCCCACAACCACAGCCTCAAACCCGCCTCTGGCGGGTTTGACAACTTCATGGGATGGGGTCCACGCCCGTTTTCCTGCCCGGACAATGAGAGCGTCACAGATACCGGGTCCTTCTCACAGCCGTAGGGTCAAACTCCCCGTTTTTTCCGCAGGAAAGATGGGACAGTTTACCGGCCCAAGGGGAGTTTGAATTTTTCGGAGGATGGGGACCCTGTACCTGTTTTTCTGTCCAGGCAATAGGAGTTGGGGGATGCTGGTTTCCTCCCACAACCGTAGGCCCAAACTCGCCGCTTTTTCCGCAGGAAAAATAGGACAGTTTACTGGCCCAAGGGGAGTTTGCATTTTTCGGGGGATGGGGACCCCATATCTGTTTTTCTGTCCAGGCAATAGGAGTTGAGGGATGCTAGCTTCCGCCCACGACCACAGGCCCAAACCCGCCATCGGCGGGTTTGACAACTTCATGGGATGGGGGCCCACATCTGTTGTTTCATCCGGACAATGAGAACACCGCAGATACCGAGCTCCCCCCACAGCCGTAGGGTTAAACTCCCCGTTTTTTCCGCAGGAAAAATGGGACAGTTTACTGGGCCAAGGGGAGTTTGCATTTTTCGGGGGATGGGGACCCCCGAAAAATTACATCTCCTTCAGCCGCCCGTCGACAAAGTAGTAGATGTTCTCCCGCTTGACACCAAAGGCGCCGCCCTGTTTGCAGATGTGGGGCTCAAAGGTAAAGCACTCGCACTCGGCGTCCTTGAGGGGGGTGGTGTTCCCCTTTTCAATGTAGATGCGGTCTTGCTGAAGGACGTTGATGGAGTGTCCCAGATTGCCCGAGTAGTCGAGATTTTTGCACCCCAGCCCGTCGATGAGGGCGTTGGCGGAGAAATAGAGCTCCTCGAATGTCATCTCGGGGCGGGCCACCTCCAGCAAAAAGCTGTGGAGTTTGAACTCCGCCTCGATGGCCGCCTTGTAGGCGGAGGTCTGCAATTCGCTGAGTTCTCTGACCACCCGGCCGTCCTCCACGAAGATGGTGCGGGCAAAGTCCCCCCAGCAGGTGCCCAGTGTGGGGGCCAGGTCGACGGTGATCACGTCGGTCTCCTGCACCCGGGTGTCGCCGGAGCGGTACTCCCGCCCCCCCTGGGAGACCAGGGTGCGCTCACCCACATGCACCAGCGCCCCCACCCCGTGGTACCAAAAGGAGGTGGAGCCGTTTTGGATGAGGAGGATCTCAGCCTGGCGCTTGATTTGGTCCTCGGTCATGCCGGAAGCGACGTACTGCTCCAGATCCTCCATGGTGCGGCGGGCGATGTTCTGCGCCTCGGTGTAGCACTTGAGCTGTTGGATATTCATTAAAGCACCTCCAATTTGCCGCCTTTGCCAAAGGCGTACATATCCTCTCGCTTAAAGCCGTAACGGCCGGTTGGCCGCCGGATGTGGGGCTCAAAGGTAAAGGCCTCACAGGCGGAGAGGGGTTGATGGCAGTTCTCGTCGATGAAGCGGCGGTTTTTGGCGTCCAGCTCCACCGAGTGGCCCAGGTTGCAGGAGAAGTCGAGGTTTTCAAAGCCCAATCCCCGCAGCTCCTCGCTCATCCGCCAGTAGAGCTCAGCAAAGGTCATGTCGGGGCGGGCGATGCGGCGCAGGGTCCGGTGCAGCTCGATCTCCGCCTCCAGCCCTTCGCGAAAGGCGGGGATGGTCAGCTCCTCCGGCTCGGTGATGGGGCGTCCCTCCTCCAGAAAGACGGTGCGGGCGTAGTCCCCCCAGTAAAAGCTGCGGGAAGGGGCCAGGTCCATCACCACACAGTCGTTGGGCTGCACCGCCAAATCGGTGACCCGGTAGGTGCGGGCGCTGCCCGAGAGGGTGGTGCGGGGGCCCACGTGGACGGTGGCACCGATGCCGTAGCGCCAAAACGAGTCCGAGCCGTACTGGATGAGGAGCATCTCGACCCGGCGCTTGATCTCCCGCTCGGTCATGCCGGGACAGATCTGGCGGGCGACCTCGGCAAAGGCCCTTTTGGCGATCTGCTGCGCCTCGCGGTTGCAGCGCAGGCAATCCACTGTGGACATAGAAAGACCCCTTTCGCAACATTTCTCTTCCCGCCCCGGGCGGGACGCCGGGTTTTTCGGCGGGCAACGACTTCTGCTCTTATAGTAGTACATTTTGCCCCCTCGCCGCAATAGCGGGAAATGGGCATTGCGGCAAATCTCCAAAAATGCTAGAATGAAGGCAGCTTTCTTGGCAATATTTCTCGACCGATCGAGATAGAGGGGTGTTTGGTTTGACAAAAGCGGAATTTGCCCAGATGATGGGCTGTGAAAAAACGGTGATCGGAATGGTGCACCTGCTGCCCCTGCCCGGCTCGCCCCGCTACGGCGGCAGCATGCGCGCCGTCTTTGAGGCGGCCCTGCGGGACCTGAAGGCCCTGGAGGGCGCGGGAGTAAAGGCGGCCATCATCGAAAACTTCGGCGACGTGCCCTACGGCACCGAAAACGAGTTCATCACCCTGGCCTGCATGACCTCGGTGGCCGCCCAGCTGCGGGAGCGCACCACCATGAAACTGGGCATCAACGTGCAGTACAACTGCGCGGTGGAGGAGTGGGGGATGGCCTATGCCTCCGGCTCCAACTTCATTCGGGTCGAGGCCTTTGTGGAGACCCGGGTGGGCACCCACGGCATCACCTATCCGGCCGCCCCGGCCCTGATGCGCGAGAAGGGGCGCTACCCCGCCCCCACACTGCTGTTTTGCGATGTGAACACCAAGCACACCGAGCCCCTGGTGCCGGTGCCCATCGCCGACAGCATCCACGAGGCCATTGAAGAGGGGGCCGACGCCCTCATCGTCACCGGGGTGGTGACCGGCCAGAACCCCACCCTGGAACAGGTGCAGGAATTTGCCGCGGCCGCCGGCGACACCCCGGTCCTGCTGGGCAGCGGGGTCAACGAGAAAAACGCCGCCGAGTTCTTCGCCGTGGCGGACGGGGCCATCATCGGCTCCAGCTTCAAAGAGGAGGGCAACGTCTGGAACCCGGTGGACCCCCAGCGGGTGCAGTCGTTCATGCAGACCCTCACCGAGGCGGGCTACCAGGTATAGCCCCCTCAAAACCGAAACAAACCGAAAAAGCGGCGCTGTGCCCCGGGAGACCGGGGAGCGGCGCCCCTTTTGCGGCCTGGGGCCCTGCGCGGCCGAGAGGAAGGGACCAAATGAGCAGTGTGACCGATATGACCAGGGGGAAGCCCCTGCAGCTGATCTTGCGCTTTACCCTGCCCCTGTTTGTGGGCAACCTGTTTCAGCAGTTGTACAACGTGGTGGACTCCATCGTGGTGGGGCGCTTTGTCAGCAAAGACGCCCTGGCGGCGGTGGGGGCCTCCTTTTCGCTGATGAACTTCATCACCGCCATCCTCATCGGCATCTGCATGGGGTGCGGGGTGGTCTTTTCACAGTACTTCGGGGCGGGGGACATTCCCCGGCTCAAGCGGGCGGTGAGCACCGCCCTGCTCTTTGCCGGGGGGCTGACGGTGGTGCTCACCGCCCTCTCCCTGGCCTTTGCCGGGCCGCTGCTGCGGCTGATCCAGATCCCCGAGGAGATTTTTGAGCTGACCCGGGGCTACATCCTCATCATCTTCGGGGGGCTGCCCTTTGTCTTCCTCTACAACGCGGGGGCCTTTCTGCTGCGCTCGCTTGGCAACTCCAAGGTGCCGCTGTACTTTCTCATCCTCTCCACTGCCCTGAACATCGTCCTGGACCTCCTCTTTGTGGTGGGCTTTGGCATGGGGGTACAGGGGGCGGCCCTGGCGACGGTGGCGGCGCAGGCGGTCTCCTCGGTGTGCTGCATCCTCTACTGCCTCAAAAAACTGACCCTGCTGCGCTATGCCAAGGGGGAGTTCTGCTTTGACCGGGCCATCTTCGGCAAGATCGCCTCTTACGGGGTGCTGACCTCGGTGCAGCAGTCCATCATGAACCTGGGCATCCTGGCGGTGCAGGGGATCGTCAACACCTTCGGCACCAACGTGATCGCCGCCTTTACGGTGGCGGTGAAGATCGAGGCCTTTGCCTATCTGCCGGTGCAGGATTTCGGCAACGCCTTCTCCACCTATGTGGCCCAGAACAAGGGCGGCGGGCGGATGGACCGCATCCGCCAGGGCACCAAGGTCTGCATCGGCACCATCCTCTGCGCCTGTTTTGTCATCTCGCTGGCGGTGGTGGTCTTTGCCCGGCCGCTGATGGGCATCTTCCTCGCCCCGGAAGAGGGGGCGGTCATCGCCACCGGGGTGAACTACCTGCGGGTGGTGGCCCCCTTCTACGCCCTCATCGGCTTTCTCTTCATGCACTACGGCTTCTACCGCGGGCTGGGCGACCTGCCCATGTCCATCCTGCTGACGGTGATTTCGCTGGGGCTGCGGGTGGCGCTGGCGGCCGCCCTCTCGATTCCCTTCGGCCCGGCGGGCATCTGGTGGTCGATCCCCATCGGCTGGCTCTGCGCCGACTTGGTGGGCTTTGCCAAGATGGGCCGCTCCCTGCGGGGGGCCGCCGGGGAAGATTTGCCTAAAAAGGCGGGGTAAACCCTGTGTACTCCACCCCTTGTGCTGGGGGTGGGGGAGCGGGTAATATAAAAATGTATGAGCGAGCAAACACGATTATTTGGAGGTGCACAATGAAAATCGGCGTGTATGACCTGCAGACCGCCAACCTGAACGCTGACCGCCCCGGCCGGGACAGCGACCCCTTTTTCAGCCAACTGGAAAAGGCCCTGGGCCAACCCATCGTCCACTGCCAGCCGGAGGAGCTGGCCGGCTGCGACCTGCCCCTGGTCTTTATCGGCGGGGGCGGCAGCGAGGGGTTCTTCCTCCAGCAACTGCCCAAGTTGGAGGGGCCGATCTTCCTGCTGACCACCGGGGGGAACAACTCCCTGGCGGCCTCGCTGGAGATCCTCTCCTACCTGCAGCGCCACGGCCGCAGCGGCGAGATCCTGCACGGCAGCTGCGAAAAGGTGGCCGCCCGCATCCTGCTGCTGGCCCGGGTGTTCGGGGCCCGGCGCTCCCTGCGGGGGGCCAAGCTGGGGTCGGTGGGCGCCCCCAGCGACTGGCTGATCGCCAGCGGGGTCAACCCCCAGTCGGTCAAGCAGGTGTCGGGGCTGGAGCTGGTGGACATCTCGATGGAGGAGTTCATGCGGGAGATCGACCGGCACGAGTACACCCCCAACGCCTTCACCGAGGAGGCCCTGGCCAAGAAGTACAGCCCCGAAGACACCGAGAAGTCCCTCTGGATCTACGGCGCCCTCAAGCGGCTGTGCGAGAAATACGGCCTGCTGGGGGTGACGGTGCGCTGCTTTGACCTGCTGCCCACCGTCAAGGGCACCAGCTGCCTGGCCCTGGCCATCCTCAACGCCGAGGGGATCTACGCCGGCTGCGAGGGGGATATGACCTCGCTGATCTCCATGGCGGTGATGGGGCAGCTCACCGGCAAACCGGTCTTCATGTGCAACCCCTCCCGCCTGGATGCGGAGGAGAGCGAGATCGTGCTGGCCCACTGCACCCTGCCCATGCAGATGCCCCAGAGCTACACCTTCACCACCCACTTCGAGTCGGGGCTGGGGGTGGCCCTGGACGGGCAGATCGCCCCCGGGCCCTGCACCGTCTTCAAGTGCGCAGGGGACTTCAGCCGCCACTTTGCCGCCGCCGGCACCATTGTGGAAAACCTGCAGGACCCGACCCTCTGTCGCACCCAGATCCGGGTGCGGCTGCCCGGCGGGGTGGACTACTTCACCCGGGAGCCCATCGGCAACCACCACCTGGTCTGCCTGGGCGACGAGACCGAGGCCATCGAGGAGTTCTTCCGCTGGTAAAAGCCAAAAGAGAGACCGCTGTCAGAGAGGGCGCTTCCGCCGCTGCCGGAAGCGCCCTCTCTCTGTCGGTGGGAGAAGGGTCGCATCGACAGGGGGGTGGGCGCTCTTCCCCGCCGAGAATATGTCTCCACATATACGGAACAATTCTTTTTGGGGGAGGCGGTGGACCGGCGAAAGGGGACCCTGCCGGGAACACCAGCAGGGCGGGCGGAGCCACTGGGCCATCTGCCCAAAGCCCCCCTCCTCCGCCCGTGTTGCTCAATCGCTGCTGTTTTGCACCTTCGCGGCCGCCCTTCCCCGCGCCAAAGGGCAGGGCAAACAGAAAATCCTATTTGTAAAGCCATCATCTATTTTAACACTGTGTTGATAACTCGGTGGAAATGGTGAAAAATCGCTTGCCCTTCGCCGTGCGCACCCCTCTTACCAAAAGGGGCCCTGTCGGACGATGCCGGCAGGGCCCCTTTGAATATGATACTCAAAATATACAGGCTGTATTTATTCGCCGCTCTGCTGGAACTCCTGCACCGCATCGAGGAAGGCCTGCCCGTACCGCCCCAGCTTGGATTCGCCCACGCCGGGCACCTCCAACAGCTGGGCGGGGGTGGTGGGCTGAATGGCGCTGATCTGTTTGAGGGTGGCGTCGGTAAAGACCACGTAGGCGGGCACGCTCTGCCGCCGGGCGATCTGGGCCCGCAAGGCACGCAGCTTTTGAAAGAGGGCGGGGTCGTAAAAGTCGTCGGCCGCCGCCCGGCGCTCCACCCGCTTTTGGCGGATGACGACCGGCTCCCCCTCTTCCAGCACCGCCCTGGCCCCCTCCCCCAACCGCAGCAGGGGGTACTGCCCCTCGGTGGTCTGGAGGATATCCTGCTCGCAGAGGGCGGAGATATAGCCCTTGATTTTGACCCCCGAGAGGTGGGAGAGGCTGCCGAAGAGGGGGGTTTCAGCCAGGGAAAAGCGCTGGATGCGGGCGGTCTCGCTCCCCTTCAGCAGTTCGCCGATGACCCCGGCCCCAAAGCGGCCGCGGACGCTGCGCACCGCCTGCAAAATGAGGGAGGCCGCCTCGCTGATGTCCTCCTCGGTGTAATCTCCCAAACAGGAGGAGCAGTTGCCGCAGCGGTCGGGGGCGTGCTCCCCAAAGTAGCGCAGGATGTACTGGCGCAGGCAGCCGGTGGCGGTGCAGTAGCCCTGCATCTGGCGGAGCTTGTCGTACTCCTTCGCCCGCAGTTGCTCGACCTGCTGGGGGGTGAGGTCGGTGTCGGGGTTTTCAAAGCTCTGGTCGATAAAGAAGAGGGCGGTGCGCACGTCCTGCCCGCTGTATAGGAGGATGCACTCGGCCGGGCTGCCGTCCCGCCCGGCGCGGCCCGCCTCCTGGTAGTAGCTCTCCATGTTCTTGGGCATGTTGTAGTGCAGCACGTAGGAGACGTTTGACTTGTCGATCCCCATGCCAAAGGCGTTGGTGGCCACCATCACCCGGCTGCGGTCGTAGAGGAAGTCCTCCTGATTTTGGCGGCGCTCCTCGTCGGAGAGGCCGGCGTGGTAGCGGGTGGCGTCCACCCCGGCGGCCACCAGGGACTGGCAGACCTGTTCCACCGCCTTGCGGGTGGAGCAGTAGACGATGCCGCTCTTCTCCCCGTTCTGGCGGACGTATTGGCGGACATAGTCCATCTTGGACTTGGGGGTCTCCACCCCAAAGTAGAGGTTTTGCCGGTCAAAGCCGGTGGTGATGCAGAGGGGGTCTTGCAGCCCCAAAATTTTCAGCACGTCCCCCCGGACAGCGGCGGTGGCGGTGGCGGTGAAGGCCGCCAGCACCGGGCGGCGGGGCAGGGCCTCGAGAAAGGCGGGGATCTGCAGGTAGCTGGGGCGAAAGTCGTGCCCCCACTGGGAGACGCAGTGCGCCTCGTCCACCGCCACCAGGGAGATGTTGGCCTGCTGCGCAAAGGAGAGGAAGCCCTCGGTCCCCAGCCGCTCAGGGGCCACATAGATGATTTTGTAGACCCCGTCCTTGCAGTTTTGCAGGGCCTTGCGGTACTGGGGAAAGGTGAGGGAGCTGTTGAGGTAGGCCGCCCGCACCCCCATCTGTAAAAGGGCCCCCACCTGGTCCTTCATCAGGGAGATGAGGGGGGAGATGACCAGGGCCACGCCGTCCATGGCCAGGGCGGGGACCTGGTAGCAGATGGATTTTCCCGCCCCGGTGGGCATAATGGCCAGGGCGTCCCGCCCCTCTAAGATGGCGGAGACCACCTCCCCCTGCCCGGGGCGAAAGGAGGGGTAGCCGTAGTACTTTCTGAGGATGTCGTTGGGGTTCATGGGGGCTCCTTCCCGAATGCAGATTGTCCCGTTCCCCCCGGCGCTCCGCTGGGCCAAGGAGGGCAAGGGGGCAACGGCAGAGATAAAGACTCTTTTTAGAGTAGTACAAAAGGCGGCAAAAAACAACCCCTTTCGACCCGCTGCGCGGCGGGACCGAAAGGGGTTTGCGCAAAATCCGTCAGCGGACGGTGCGGGCGCTGAAGTAGACCTTCCCTGCCTCCAGGGGGATGCCCTTTGCCCGGTAGAGCTCCTCCACCGTGACCAGCTGGTAGTCCTTGGCCAGCTCGGCGATCAGGGTGTCGCAGGCGTCGGCGGTGGTGGGGTGGATGTCGTGCATGAGGACGATGTCCCCGTCGCGGACGTTCTGGCGCACCGCCCGGATCACCGCGTCGGCGTTGCGGCTCTTCCAGTCCAGGGTGTCCACCGACCACATGATGAGGGGGTGGGGCACCTTCTCGCGGGTGGTGTCGTCGTAGGCGCCGTAGGGCGGGCGCAGGGCCTTTGGCTGGCCGGGCAAGATCGCGCCGATGGCCTCGTCGGCCCCCTGCACCTGCTGGGCAAACTCCCCCTCGTCGCACTTGGGCAGGGACTTGTGGCTGTAGGTGTGGCTGGCCACCATGTGCCCCTCGGCGTACTCGCGGGCCAGGATGTCGGGGTAGCTGCCGACCCGGTTGCCCAGCACAAAGAAGGTGGCGCGGCCGCCCACCTCCCCCAGCCGGTCGAGGATGCGGCCGGTCACGTCGGGGCGGGGGCCGTCGTCAAAGGTGAGGGCGATCATCGGCTTGTTGGGGTCCACGTAGCGGCCGGTCTTCACCCGCTCCACCAGGGCGGAGGTGCCCATGGGGGAAAGGCTCCCGGCGAGGAACTTGGCGCTCTCCTTTTCGGTGAGCTCGTCCTGGTCCCAGGCGAGGTAGGGCTTGAGCTGGTCGTAGGACAGGTCGACCACCGGAACGCCGTAGGCGCCGGGGAGGAGGAGGTAGCGGGGGAAGTAGAAGCGGACCCCCTGGGCGGTGAGGGCAAAGCGGCTGAAGACCCCCTCCTGGGCAAAGCCCTCCGCCAGAAAGGCCGGGTCCTCCGCCCCCTCGCGGTAGTCCTCGCTCGCGCGCAAAAAGTCGCCCACCAACTGCTCCAGGGCCGGGTGGTAGTCCCCCTGAAAAAAGTCCCCCTCCCCCAGCCGGCGGCCGTCGCGGCTGTCAAAGACCAGGGTCTCCACCCCGGTGGAGGGGTGGGCCATATTGGGCTCGCTCATCTCTATGTGAAAGACCACCGAGACCACCGGCCCGGCCCGGTAGCTCTCGTAGTCCACCGTGAGGACGGCCCGCTCCTGGGGGGAGGGGGCGCGGTAGTCGGCGAGGTCGCTCAAAAAGGTGTCGATGAAGGAGCCGACCGTCTCGGCGATGGCGCTGTCGGCGGCCTCATTACCCAGGTGGGGGTAGTGGACGCTGTAGGCGGTGTTCTCCTGATAATCGATTTTAGAGCGGATCTTTCCCACCTGCCGGGTCTCCTCCCGGACGGCAAAGGGGCCCTGGGCCAACTGCTCGTCGGAGGAGGGCCGGGGGGAGAGGGCGAAGGCCAAAGAGTTCAAGGAGAGGACGAGGGCGGCGAGGAGAAGGGAGATGACACCCAGGCCAACCACCCGTTTGGCCCCCCGATTTTGTCTTTTTTTCACCGATTTGCCGTTCATCCTTCTGCGCCGCCTCCCGTTTCCATTGCGGACTTCATCCGCTTCTCAGGGCCCCATTGTAGCATTCCCCCGATCGGCCCCACAAGTGCGTTTCGCAGATTGTAATAGTTTGTAAACTCTTGTCATTTTTTCTTCATTTATCCGCCAGAAAAAGGGGCTGGCGCCGGGGGATCAGTTCTCGGACTGGGCGCCCCGGACGGCGATGGGCCGCGCCTCCGGCGGGATGGGGAGGTACTGCCGGCCCGCCAACTGGGCGCGGTGCTCCTCCCCCGCGGCTCGCAGGAGGTCGGGGCGCTGCAACAGGTCGATGGCCGAGGCAGCCATCACCTTGGCGGCGTAGAGGGTACCCTTGTGGGCGATGCTGCTCTTCCCCTGGGCGGTGCGCTGCCAGGAGTGTCCCGGCGTGCCGGCGGCCATGGTGGCGGCCATGATCTGGGCGGTGGGGCAGAGCCAGCTCACATCCCCCACGTCGGTGGAGGAGGAGAGAAACGCCTCGCCCCCCACCGCCGGGACCACAAAGTTGTGGATGGGCTCCGCCCGGTGGGCCTCAGCCAGAGCCTTCCCCGCGGGGCCCAGCTGCCCGGCCATGGCCGCCAGGGTGCCGCCGCCCGCGGGCAGGGTGTCGCAGTAGGCCCGGGCAAAGGCCAGCTCCTCCTCGCTGTACAGGGGCAGGGGGACGGCCGCCAGGTTCTCCCCCATCACCCCGGCCAGGGTGTGGTTGGGGATCAGCTCGCTGCAGGCCTTGACGAACCGACATTCCACCTGGGTGCCGGTCATCAGGGCCGCGCCCCGGGCCACGTCGTCCACCCGGGCACGGATCTCCTCCACCTGGCTGCGCTGGGGGGCGCGGATGAGGTAGAGCGCCTCGGCATAGGCCTGCACCACGTTGGGGGAATAGCCGCCGGTGTCGGTGACGGCGTAGTGGACGCGGGCCTCGGGAATGATGTGCTCGCGCAAAAACTGAACGCCGGTGTTGAGGAGGGTGACGGCGTCGAGGGCGCTGCGCCCCAGGTAGGGGGCGCTGGCGGCGTGGGAACTGCGGCCGGTGAAGCGGTAGAGCACCTCGCAGTTGGCCAGACAGCGGGCGGAGGTGGCGGCGTTGAGCTCGCCCGGATGCCAGCAGAGGGCGCAGTCTAGCCCGTCAAAGGCGCCGTCCCGCGCCATGAAGGCCTTGCCCGCCCCCGCCTCCTCCCCCGGGCAGCCGAAGTAGACGACCTTTCCGGGCGCGCCGGTGGCGACGAGATACTCCTTCACCGCCAGGGCCGCCCCGAGGGAGCCGACCCCCAGCAGGTTGTGCCCGCAGCCGTGGCCGGGACCGCCGGGGACGAGGGGGTCGGGGGCAAGGGCCCCGGCGCGCTGGCTCATCCCCGAGAGGGCGTCGTACTCGCCCAGGATGCCGATGGTCGGCCCGCCCGTCCCAAAGGCGGCGGAGAAGGCGGTCTCCAGCCCCCCCAGCCCCCAGGTGAGGGCAAAACCGGCCTCCTCCAGCGCCGCGGCCAGGGTGCGGGCGGCAAAGTGCTCTTCAAACGAAGTTTCAGGCCGGTCCCAGATGGCGTCGCCCAGGGCGGCCAGTTGGGGGGCGCGGCGGTCAAGGGCGTCCAGGGCCCGCTGCTTTTGCTGTGCCAGATCCATCTCTCTTCTTCCTTTCTGTCTGGTCCTTTCCCTCGGGGGGAAAAGTGTGGTAGGATGGGTGTAGAAAGAGTATAGCACCGCCGCGGCCGGGCGGGGCATACGGATGTTTTATCCCCCCATTGGGGGCGGACCGGCAGAGGAGGGGTCTCATGAATACACAACAGCTCGCCATTGCGGCGGCGGTGGCCAAAAACCGCTCCATCTCCAAGGCGGCGCGGGAGCTCTATCTCTCGCAGCCCCACGTCAGCCAGCAGATCCGCGCCCTGGAAGAGGAGGTGGGATTTGCCGTCTTTGTCCGCAGCAACCGGGGCATCGCCGTGACCGCCCGGGGGGAGGAGCTGCTGCGCCGGGGGCAGGTGATCTTGGAGGAGGAGGCGGCCATCGCCGCCCTGGCCGAGGGGGAGGAGCCCTGCCGGCTGTCGGTGATGGCCCCGGCCAGCCTGCGCGTCGAGCGGGCCTTTGCCCGGCTGTGCGAGGAGTGCCGGGAGCGGCGCCCCCTCCTGCTGCAACTGAGGCGGGGCGGGTGGAGCGAGGCGGTGGAGCAGCTGGGCCGGGGCGCCGTGGACATGGCGGTGGTCCTCTGCCCCCCGGGGGACGACATCGGGGAACAGGCCGCCCTGCTGGAGCGGCGGCAGATCGCCCGCACCCCTTTGGGAAGACAGCCCTTTGCCCTGACCGCAGCCCGGGAGCACCCCCTGGCGGAGGGGTCGCTGGACCCCGAACGGCTGCTGGGGTACCCCTGTATCCTCTACGGCGGCCTGGGTCAGTTGGAGGGGTACTTCCCCGCCGACTACCGCCGCTGCCTGACGGCCGCCCGCCGCATCGAGGTGGAGGACCGGGAGGTGCGGCTGCGGCTGGCCGCCGGACAGGTGGGGTACCTGGCGGGGATCCCCCTGCACCCCAGCCAGTTGGAGGGGTACCGCCTGGTGAGCCGGGAACTGCCGGGGGCCGGCTGCGAGATGGCCCTGCTCTGCCGGCGGGAGCGGGCGCAGGACCCGGTGGCCCGGCGCTTTGCCCAGCTGGTGCGCGGGGAGATGGGCCATTAGGCCGCAGAGGACAAAAAGAGGGGGCGCTGTCGTAAGACAGCGCCCCCTCTCGGGTGGTGCGGCTTTACTCGCCCTTCTTTTTCAAAGGGGTCTGGTTTCCCTGGGCGTCCACCAGGACGACCCGGTCGAGCTGGCTGCGCAGGTTTTCGCGGCAGTAGGCCAGGTACTCCTGGCGCAGGGCCTGGCGCTCGGCGCTCTCCTCCTCGGTGAGGGGGCGCTCTTTGGCCAGGTGGGCCAACTCGTTGATCCGCTGGATTTTTTCTCTCTCCATCTTGGGGCGGGCTCCTTTCCCGGCCCGGGGCGGGCCTTCACTGGTCATTGTAGCGCCAGCGGCCCCCGTTTTCAAGTCCCCGCGGGGCGCTCGCCGGGATCGGACACCGGCTTCTGGCGCAGGCTGAATCCCACCAGGCAGAGCCCTGCCGCCGCCAGGGCGGTGTAGACGACAAACATGATCCGCAGACTGGCGTAGGCCAGAAAGAGGCTGGCTAGGGCGTTGCCCACAATGCCGCAGACAGCCACCTGCACCGCCGCCGAGAGGGCGATGGCCGAGGAGCGCAGCCGCTGAGGGGTGACCGAGGCGGTGTAGCGGATGAGGGCGGGGTTGTAGAGCCCCAGGGCCGCCGCCTCCAACAGCTGCATGTAGATGGCCACCTGCAGGGAGCCTGCCAGGGCGAAGGAGAGGCTGCGCCCCACCACCAGCACGCAGGCGAAGAAGAGCACCTTCTTATTGGAAAACCGCTTCTCCAGCTTGGGGTAGAGGAGCATGAAGGGGAAGACCCCCACCGACATCATGGTGACGGCCATCCCCTGGTCGCCGGCCGTCCCCCCGAACTGGCCGATGAGCATGGGCAGGTAGGTGACCACCGCCCGGTTGCCGATGTTGAGCAGGAGCAGCCCCCCCAGCAGCAGGGCGAAGGCCCGGTTTTTGAGGAGCGCCTTGCCCGCCTGCCAAAAGGTGTAGTGTCCCTCCCCCTGTCGCTGGCCGGCGCGGTTTTTGCAGGGCACCGAGGCAAAGAGACAGGCCGCCACCAGGGCCGGGGCCATAAAGGCCGCGTGCAGCCAGAAGATGGTCCCCTCCCCCCAGGCGGAGATGGCCCTGCCCACCAAAAAGCCGGCCACCGCGCAGGTAAAGGCCCCAATCCCCCGGGCCACGCTGTAGACGATGCGGGCGTTCTTCTCGGCCGCCTGGGTGGTCCAGGAGTCCAGCAGGGTCACCAGGGACTGGTCGAAAAAGGCCAGCGCCAGCACCGCCGCTGCCGCCAGGGGGAACGACGAGGTGGCCGGGGGCACCAGGAACCCCACCGGGATGGCCCCGCCCATGAGGGCGAGGACGATCCACTTGATGGGGACCTTGCTGTCGGCCAGGTAGCCCAAGAGGGGCTGCGCCACCAGGCTGACCGCCGCCATCAGCGAGTAGATGACGCCCACCTGGGCGTCGGTGATGGAGCGGCTCTTCAAAAAGACCGCCATAAAAGAGAAGGAGGCGGTGTAGGCCATATAGTAAAAGCCGTAGGCCGCGCCGATCGCCCAGGGCCCGCCCCTCCCCCGCTGCCGCTGCTTGTTCACCTGTACCGCCCCTTTCCCGCCGGTTTCTCTGATTCCATATTGTGTCAAACCGGCTTTTGCTATACAATAGACCCAGTCTGTTTTTGCCGCGGCCCGCAGAGGCCGCCAAATGGGAAAGGGGGGAGCCGCCGATGGAGCGCAGCCTGGAGACCGAGAGCGGGATCCTCCGCTACCGCTGTGAGCGCAAGCGGGTCAAAAATATCAACGTGCGCATCGACCGGGAGGGGCAGGTGCTGGTCTCCTACCCGGCGGGCTGCCCCCTGTCGACGGTGGAGGCGTTTTTGCGCCAGAAGTCCCGCTGGATCGCCCGCGCCCAGGAGCGGATGGCCCGCCGCGCCGTTCAGGCCCAGCAGCCCCGGCACGTGCAGACCGGCGAGCGGGTGGAACTGCTGGGCAAGCCCTACACCCTGCGCATCTGCCAGGCCCTGCCCCCGGTGGCGAGCGAGCCCGATGGGCCCGGCCTCGCCTGGGAGGGCATCCTCTTTTTAAAGGTGGAGGATCCCGAGCGGGAGGAGAGCCGCAAGGCCGCCTTCGCCCGCTTTGTGGACTGTTGCAGCGCCCGGGTCTTTGCCGATGCCAACGACCAGGTGGCCCCCCTCTTTGCCCCCCTGGGGGTGTCCCGGGCCGAGGTGCGGGGGCGGCGGATGACCGCCCGCTGGGGCACCTGCCACACCCAAAAAGGGCAGATCACCCTCAACAAATTCCTCCTCCACCTGCCCCGCCAATGCCTCTGTGGGGTGCTGGTGCACGAGTACGCCCACTTTCTCTACCCCGACCACGGGGAGCGATTTTGGGCCCTGGTCCGCCACCTCGACCCCCAAAACCCCCAGACCGAGGCGCTGCTGCGGGGCTACTCGCCCCACTTCTAGGGGCACTTCCCCTTGTCAAAACGTTTGCGCAAATTGCACAAATCCCCTGCTCCCACCCCGGCCAAAGCGCTGAAAATGGGGAGGAGCGGTTGTGCTGGAAAAAAAGACGTGTTACCATACCGTTGACACAGTGCGACTGCGCGCTGCCCATCTGGCCCCCTGCCGGGCAATTTTACGGGCGCCGCCGCGCGGTGCGAAGAGGGATTGACCGGCGCCAGAGGCGCCTTTTTTTGCGCCCACCGCACCGATTTTGAAACGGAGGGAACCCCTATGCCTGTAAAAGCCTACGATATGCTCGCCCACACCCTGACGCGCGCCGGCATCCCCGGCCCCAAGGCCCTGCAAGCCCTGCGCCACTACGTGGTGGCGGGGGAGGTGGACCGCGCCTGCGACGTGGCCTTTGACATGTACCGCACCAGTGAGGACTGGGAGGGCCGCATCTGGGACGAGCTGATGCAGATCGCCCTGCAAGAGGTGGGGCTGGCCGACCCCTACGCGGTGGAGCAGGTGCACAGCCTGCGCAAGATCAAAGAGACCACCGAGATCTACAATCCCGCCGGCGGCGGGATGCACTGCCTCTGCTTTGTGCAGGCCATCCGCTATCTCTGCGCCTGCGGGCGGGACGACTCGCTGGAGGCGGTGACCAGAGAGATCCGCGGCACCCTGGACGGGGGCGCGCAGCCGGTGATCCCCGACTTTTGCTATGACCACCACACCCGCCTGGGGGTGGAGTGGGGCCGCACCCCGCTGGACTTTCTCGACCCCGACGGCGGTTCCAAGGTGGTGCCCGCCCTGGAGGGGGTGGCCGAGCCCTACATCGCCCGTCTGCGGGAGATCCTGACCCCCGAATACGGCCACGGCGAGAAATTCAAGGCCCCCGGCTACATCGCCTGGGAGCACTTCAATGCCCGCAGCGGGGTCTCCGCCGACCTGATCCTGGCCGCCTTCCAAAAGTGCATCCGCCGGGCCATGGAGCGCGAGGCCCTGATGGTGGCCTGCGACGGCTTCCTCTCCGGACGGGACTTCGAGAGCTACTTCTTCAACCGGATGGTCATCATGTCCATCGAGGACATCGGCATGGGCGACCCCAACTGCCACCGGCTAATGGCCGCCTACCGGGACAGCCGCACCTACTTCCCCGACGACCCGGACACCCGGCTGATGTACCTGTTGCAGGGGGTGCGCTACCTCTGCTCCTGCAAGAAAGAGCGCGCCACCGAACTGATCAAGGGGATCATGGTCAAGGAATTTGCCGCCGGCAAGGTGCCGGAGATGCCGGAATAGCGATAAGAGCGATAAAAAAGGGGGGACGCCTGTCGGGCGTCCCCCATTTTCTCTTTTTTCACGGCAGGGTGGAGAGGATGAAATTCAGCAGGTAGTAGCCCAGGGCCAGCCAGATCGCCGGGCTGCGCAGAAGGGCGGGCCACCGCCACTCCCGCGGGATGGCGGGGTCGTTTGGGGGGAGGGCGGCCTCCCGGCAGAAGAGCTTGCCGCCGTAGAGGACGGCCGCCACCGCCGCCGACCCGGCCGTGACCAGCAGGTAGAGGAGGGCCCAGCCCCCTTCCAGCAGGGGGAGGGCCAGGGCCACGGCGTTGTTGAGCAGGTGGAGAGCGGCGGTGTAGAGGGGGGTGCCAGTCTGATCGGCCAGATACCCCAGATAGAGCCCAATGACAAAGGCGGGCAGCCCCTGGGGCAGGTTGCCGTGGGCCAGGGCGAAGAGGAGGGCGGAGACGACAATGGCAAAGCGGCGGCCGCAGGGGGCGAGGGCCCGCAGCAACACCCCGCGAAAGGCGTACTCCTCCACCAGGGGGGCCGCCGCCACCGCCGTCAACAGCAAAAAGAGGGCGGGTGCGCCCCCGGTGAGGGAGAAGTCGGGGCTGACAGGGGCCAGCCCCCACCCCCGAAGCAGTCCTGCCAGGGCCTCGGCCGCGGCGGTGGCGAGGGTGTTGAGCCCCAAGAGCACCAGACAATGCCCCCCAAAGCGCCGCCACGACCCCGCCGGCATCTGGGTCCGCCGCCAGATGGGGGCCAGCCCCAACTGCCGGCGCAGCCACCAAAAGGGCAGCGCCCCCGACAGGAAGGCCGAGAGCAGCCCAGCCGCCCCCTGCCAGGCGGGACTGGGGTCGCCAGGGGCCGCGTTCCCCCCCAGGAGGGAGGTGATCTCCCAGCCGAGGAGGGAGAAAAACCCCAGCGCCAGGGGGAAGAGGGCATAGCCCAACAGCGCCGCCCCCACCAGTTGGTAGCGGCGGCGGGCCCCCTCGCACAGCAGCCGGGCGCGCTCTCCCCTTCTCTCCACGGCGGTCGTCCCCTCTCTCCCCCTGTAAAGGGGGGTGATTTTTTGTACAGATAGATACAATCATTGTACCAGTTTTTGGAGAAATCACAAGTCTGGGGTTTTGCCGTTGACAGGGTTTGTCCAACTTGGTATCATGAAGAAGAACGCAAAAAGCAACGCAATTTCCGCCCGCAGAGGGCGGCGCGATTGCAGACGGTATGGTGGCGGGCATCTGGCGCAGCTGCGCCCGGGCGCCCGCCCCCTTTTTGCCAAACGCCCCTTTGGGGAGGGGCGGTCTGCGCGCCGCCAGGCGGAAAAAAGAGGAGGATGTGAAATGGCAGAAGCGATTGCCCGGCCCAAAAAACGGCATACCGACATGACCAAGGGGCCGATTGCCAAAACCCTGTTTTTCTTTACCCTGCCCATGTTCCTGGGCAACCTGTTCCAGCAGCTGTACAACATGGTCGACTCCATCGTGGTGGGCAACTTCGTGGGCCCCAGCGCCCTGGGGGCCGTGGGCTGCACCTTCCCCATCGTCTTTGTAGCCATCGCGGTGGCCAGCGGTTTGGGGATGGGCTGTTCGGTGGTCACCAGCCAGTACCTGGGGGCCAAGGACTACGGCTCGGTGCGGATGTCGGTGACCACCTCGCTGATCTTCAACCTGGTGGTCTCCATCGCCCTCTCGATTTTGGGGATGGCCGCCTCGGGGACGGTGCTCAAGTGGATGCGCACCTCCCCCGAGACCATCGACATGGCCACCGAGTACCTGTTCATCTACTTTCTCGGCCTGACCTTCATGTTCATGTACAACACCATCGCCGGCACCTTTCGGGCGCTGGGGGACTCCAAGACCCCGCTGTACTACCTGATCCTCTCCTCCTTCCTGAACATCGGGCTGGACCTGCTCTTCGTCATCCAGTTCGGGATGGGGGTCGCCGGGGTGGCCTGGGCCACCATGATCGCCCAGGGCGTCTGCGCGGTCTTCTCCTTCATCCACCTGATGAACCGGCTGGGGCAGTTTGAAAAGCGGGCGGACCACCGGGTGTTCAGCACCGAGATGCTGCGCACCATCGTGCGGCTGGCCATCCCCTCGATGCTGCAGCAGCTCTCGGTCTCCATCAGCTCGGTCCTCTGCCAGACGGTGATCAACGGCTTTGGGCCGATGCTGGTGAGTGGCTACACCGCCGCCAACAAGATCGAGTCCATCGCCGGCATGCCCATCATGAACTTGGGGATGGCCGTCTCCACCTTTGTGGCGCAGAACATCGGCGCCGGGAAGATGGAGCGGGTGAAAAAGGGCTTCAAGAGCGCCCTCATCATGGTGCTGATCTTTGCCGCCGCCTCCTGCGTGCTGCTGCTCCTCTTTGGACCCAACCTAGTGGGCATCTTCGTCAACCGGGAGGTGGAGGGCGCCGCCGAGGTCATCAACTGGGGCACCTACCACCTGGTGCACATGGCCTTCATCCTCTTCATCCAGGGGCTGATGTTCACCGGCGAGGGGATGCTCAAGGGCGCCGGGGACATGAACCTGCTGGTCTTTTGCACCCTCACGGGGATGGTACTGCGCACCATCTGCGTCTTCGCCCTGGCCCCCAAGGTGGGCTTTGCCGCCATCTGGTTCTCCATCGGCCTGGGTTCCCTCACCGAGGTGATCATCGCCTTCTGGCGGTATTTCCAGGGCGGCTGGAAGGAGAAGGCCATCGTCTCCGACAGCGGGGACGAGGCCCCCGAAGAGGCGGGCGCCGAGGCCTAGACAGCCCGGCAAATTCTCCCTGCAAAAATAAAAAGTCTCTCTTTTCGTCTTTACAAACGCCCCTTCTCCGGCTATGATGGAGGTGGAGAAAACGCTTGCGAAGATGGCGTCTCACTTTGTAAAACGGGCGGGCGACCGCCTGGAATAAAACGTCTAGGAGGAAGATTCAATGTCTCTTCAATACCACCTGAAAATCAAAGAGGGAGATGTGGCCCCTTACGTGCTGCTGCCCGGCGACCCCAAGCGGGTGCCCATCGTCGCCAGCTACTGGGATGAGGCCCACTTCGTGGCCGACAACCGGGAGCACGTGACCTACACCGGCGTCTACAAGGGCGTTCCCATCTCCTGCACCAGCACCGGTATGGGCTGCCCCTCCACCGCCATCGCCATGGAAGAGCTGGCCCGCTGCGGGGTGAAAAACTTCATCCGCATCGGCACCTGCGGCACCTTCCAGGACTACGTGAAGAAGGGCGACATGCAGATCTTTGACTCTGCCTGCCGCTACGACGGAACTTCCTACCACTACGCCCCCGGCCCCTTCCCCGCCGTGGCCGACCACGACACCGTCGAGGCCGCCGTCCAGGCCGCCAAGGAGCTGGGCCTGCCCTACCACGTGGGCACCACCCGCACCCAGGACACCTTCTACGCCAACTACCCGAAGCCGGGCAGCGCCTTTAACGGCTTCTGGCAGTCCCGCTGGGAGAACTTCTACCCCGACTTGAAGAGACTCAACGTCATGGGCGGCGAGATGGAGACCAGCATCGTGCTGGTGCTCACCCGCATCTGGGGGCTGCGCGGCGGCGCCATGGCCGTGACCCTGGACAACATCATCGACTCCCAGGAGGACGAGGGCGAGTACGAGCCCGAGCAGGCCCTCGACCACAGCGAGGACAACATCAAGACCCTGTCCCTGATGGGCTGCGAGACCATTAAAAAGCTCTACGAGATGGACCAGGCCGCCGGCAAATAGGCCACCGGCCAGACTGCCACCTGTAAAGGGGGGCGCGACGATTGCTGTCGCGCCCCCCTTTTTGTCCCTTTTTCGGCAAATGCGAGAGGGGGGCGGGGCCCATCGGCCCCGCCCCCCTTGATATGGAAGAGGTGATCGTATATTTGAAGGGCGCTAGAAGGCGCCTTCAAAGCTCTTTTGCACCAGCTGGACGAAGAGGTCGCGGTCGGCCCGCAGCCCCACCTGGACGTTGGCCGCCCGGCCGGTGGTGCCCTCCCAGTCGACCACCGTCTGGCCCCGGTGCTCGCCGGGGGTCAGGCAGATGTCCACATAGTAGGGGCTGGTGTGCAGCAGTTCGGGGTAGGCCAGGCAGCCCACCGCCAGGGCGTCGTGGACGACGCAGTTCTCGCCGAAGCGGGCGTTGGAGGCGGCGTATCCCTCCAGCCCGTCGCAGAGGACCTGGGAGAGGGGGTCCCGGTGGGTTTGACGCAGCTGCGCCCGCTCCCCGTCGGTGAGGTAACAGTCTCTGGTGCAATCCAACCCGCACATGATGATGGGGGCCCCGCAGGCAAAGACGGTGGCGGCCGCCTCGGGATCGTTGTAGATGTTGACCTCGGAATAGGGGGTGACGTTCCCCCCCTTGGCCGCGCCCCCCATGAGGGAGATCACCCGGATCTTGGGGAGCAGGTCGGGGCGGGCGGTGACCAGGCGGGCCAGGTTGGTGAGGGGGCCCACCGGCACCAGGGCCACCGGCTCCTCACTTTTTTCCAGCAAGTCGGCTAGAAAGGCCACCGGGTCGTCGCTGTCGGGGGCGGTGGCGAGGGATGGCGGGGGAACGGCGTTCCCCATCCCCTCCTTGCCGTGGAAGATGTGCTCGCTGTCCTCGGGCTCGGGGTGATCGGGCTGGCAGAGAGGGGAGGCTGCCCCCTTGCAGACCGGCACCTCCAGGGCCAATAGCTCCTTGAGCCAGAGGGTGTTGCGCAGGGTGTAGTGCAGGGGGCGGTTGCCGAAAGAGGCCACCAGCCCCAGCAGTTTGATGGATCGGCAGCGGGCGGCCAGGGTGATGGCGACGGCGTCGTCCACCCCGGTGTCCACATCCAAAATAACGGGGATCGGTTTCATTGTTTCACATTCCTTTCCGGCGGCTGTTTGCCGCAAAACAGGCGGTGCGCCTGTCTAGAGGGCGCCCCTGACCGCGGCCGAGACCAGCTGCCAAAAGCGCTGGGGGTCGGCGGCGACCCCCACCTGCACGTTGGCGGGACGGCCCAGCCGGTCCTCCCAGTCGACCACCGTCTGGCCCCGGTGCTCGCCGGGGGTCAGGCAGATGTCCACGTAGTGCTCTTCCGTCCGCAGCACCCCCTCGTCGATGAGGCAGGCCACGGCCAGGGGGTCGTGGAGCAGCTCGTCGATGGAGAGGTAGAAGGCCCCGCTGTCGCAGAGGACCTGGGCCAGTTCCCCTTCGCTCTCGGCGCGCAGCTCCTCGATCATGGCGGCGGTGACCACACAGTCCCGGGTGCAGTCGAGGCCGCACATGACGATGGGCGCCCCGCAGCCGAAGACGGTGGCGGCCGCCTCCGGGTCGCTGGAGATGTTGGCCTCGACAAAGGGGGTGACGTTGCCGCCCCGGCCCGCGCCCCCCATGAGGGAGATCACCCGGATCTTGGGGATGAGGTCGGGGCGGGCCACCACAAAGCGGGCCACATCGGTGAGGGGGCCCACCGGGATGAGGGCCACCGGCTCCCCACTCCTCTCCAAAATACCGGTCAAAAAGGCCACCGCGTCCTCGCCGGCGGGGGCGGCGGCAAGGGTGTCGGGGGCCACCACCGGGCCCAGCCCCCGGTCGCCGTGGCAGTTGACGACCCCCTCTTCCGGCACCCAGTCGGGCTCGCAGAAGGCGTGGGCCGACCCCTTGCAGACCGGCACCTGCACCCCCAGCAACTGGGTGAGCCAGAGGGTGTTTTGCAGGGTATTTTCCAGTTTGCTGTTGCCAAACGAGGCCACCAGCCCCAGCAGGTCGATCTGCGGGCTGCGGGCCGCCAGAGCGATGGCAAAGGCGTCGTCCACCCCGGTGTCCACCAGCAAAACGGCGGGAATCGATTTCATCGAGCATCCTCCTTTTTCTTTTCCTGAATGTATGATAAACTATATAGGAACTATACAGTCAACCGATTTTTCATGTGTTTTTTGCACAAAGAAAAGAGAGAAATTTTATGGAAAAAAGCAGGCGTTCCCTCTTTACCGTCAGCCAGTTCGCCCAGATGTGCGGGGTCTCCCGCCAAACTTTGATCTACTACGACAGGGAGGGCATCTTCTCCCCCCAGGTGGTGGGCGAAAACGGCTACCGCTACTACTCCCACCTGCAGTACGACGAGCTGGAGACCATCCTCACCATGCGGGACCTGGGGACGCCCCTGGCAGAGATCCGCAGCCGCCTGCTGGAGGGGGAGGAGGGCGGTCTCCTCCCCCTGCTGGAAGAGGAGGAGCGCCACCTGAACCGGGAGATCGAGCGGCTGGAGTACCTGCGGGAATCGGTGCGGCGGAAGCGGCAGCTTGCCCTCCTGGCCCAGAGCCACCCGCCCTTCTCCCCCTGGGTGGAGCGGCGGGGACCCCGCCATTTTCTGCTGGAGCCCTTTTCCGCCCCCATCACCCCGGCCAGCTACGCCCAGACTGCCGCCCTCCTCTCCCGCTACTGCCGGGCCCACCAGTACGGGCAGGGCAACTCGTCGGGGGCCGGGGTCTCGCGGGAGCGGCTGGCAGCGGGGGACTATTTCAGCGCCAGCTACTACGCCATGGAGCACCCCGCCCCCACCGGCGACGAGAAGGAGCACCTGGAACCGGCAGGCCGCTGGGCCATCATCCACCACCGGGGGTACTACGACTCGGCCTGGGAGAGCTACGGCCTGCTGCTGTCCTACATCGCCCGGGAGGGGCTGCAAATCGCCAGCGGCAGCTACGAGTCGCGGCTGCTGTCGGCGGACTCGACCAGGGATCCCGAGCACTATCTGACCCGCATCGAAATCCGGGTGGAGTGAAGGACCTCTGCCGACCAAACCCGCCCGCATGGGCCCGAAAAGGGACCCATGCAGCCTTTGCGCCGCGCGGACCATCGGATTTTTAAGAGGGCACTGCACCCGCTGACACCGGCAGCCCGGCAAGACGGGAGCGCGGTTGGCACCGCCCCACCCCAGCGAATTGCCTTCCTTTGCGCCCTCGGCCCCCTTCCCTTTATGAAACCGTATGCCAAGGCCATTTGTCTCCCCCGGCAAAACCGGAGAGGGGGGGCGCGAACACTGCAAAGAGAGAGAGCCGACGGTCAAGGGACCGTCGGCTCTCTCTTTATTTTTTGGCAAAGGGCAGCTATTTCCCCAAACTGTCGATCAGGGCGGGCAGCTGGGCGAGGGTGGCGATGACCGGCGCCCCAGAGGCCCGCAGTGCCGCGGAGCTCTGGTGACCGCCCTCCACCAGGACGCAGTCGCAGCCCAGGGCGCGGGCCACCTCCAGGTCGTGAAGGGTGTCCCCCACGGCCACCAACTGACCGGGCGAAAAGCCGCTCTGGGCCAGCCAACCCTTCGCCAGGCCGCGCTTGCCGTGGGCCAGGTCGTGCTCCACCCCGAGGATGTCCGAAAAGCGGGAGGCGATGGAGAAGGGGGCCATCTGGTGGGCCAGACTCCGCCGCCCGGAGGCGGAGATCAGCACCTGGCAGAGCCCCCGCTCCTCTAAGGCGGCCAGCGCCTCCTCCGCCCCCGGGCAGAGGGCGCAGGTGGGGCAGGCGGCCTCGTAGCGGCGGATGTAGTCGGCCGCCACCGCCTCGTAGGGTTCGGCGGAAAAGTCGAACCCCAGCCGCTGGTAGTAGTCCCGCACCGGAAAGGTGAACACCTGCAGGTAGGCCTCCCGGCTGGGGATTGGGGGGAGCCCCCGCTCCGCCAACAGCTCATTTTCCACCTGGATACAGACGTCCAGGTCGTCAAAGAGGGTGCCGTTCCAGTCCCAGATGACACAGCGCTTGGGCACAGCCGTCCCCTCCTCTCTCGGTCCCGCCGCCAGGGGCGGGGGCATTTAGTCCAGGTCGGCGCCGTTGGTGGCGATGACCTTTTGGTACCAGTAGTAGCTGTCTTTCTTGATGCGCTCGCAGCTGCCGCCCTCCTCGTCCCGGTCCACGTAGACAAAGCCGTAGCGTTTTTTGTAGCCGTTGGAGGTGGAGAGCAGGTCCATGAACGACCAGGGGTTGTAGGCCAGCACCTCCACGCCGTAGTGCATGGCCCGCTGAATGGCCTGGATGTGGGCGCGCAGGTAGTCGATGCGGTAGCTGTCGTGCACCTTTTTGTCGTCGGTGAGGGCGTCGTAGGCGCCCATCCCGTTTTCGGTGATCATCAGAGGTTTGCCGTAGCGGGCGTAGATATCGCGGAGGATGAACTCCAGGCCGATGGGGTCGATGGCCCAGTCCCAATCGGTGGTGTCACAGGCGGGGTTGCGGACGATCTGGAAGAAGTCGGGCTCGGTCTCGTAGGACTCGATCTCCCCCTTCTTGCCGGTCCAGTTGACCCCCTGCTCGGTGCGCTCGGTGGCGTCGCCGGCGCTGCGGGCGCAGTCGCTGGAATAGTAGTTGAAGGCCAGGAAGTCGGAGTACCCCTCTTTAAAGAGGTCCAGGTCCCCCTCCTCGATCACCGGGGCCATGTTGTGCTCCTCCAAGTAGATCATAGAGGCCTTGCTGTACTCCCCTTTGAAGTAGACGTCCAGGTAGAAGAGGGTGCGGAAGTCCACCGCGTTGAGCATCCCCAGCGCGTCCTCGGGCTTGGAGGTCAGGGCGTAGATGGGGGCGGTGTTGATGGCCGCGCCCACCATGCCGCCGGGGACCAGCTCGTGCACCAGCTTGCAGGCGGTGGCGTGGGCCAGGTTGAGGTGGTGGTTGATCTGGTAGCGGATCTGGGGGTCGTCCAGATACTTCTCGGGGATCAGGCACTTCTGGGTCCAGAACTGAACGATGATGCTCTGCTCGTTGATGGTGGTCCAGTACTTGACCTTGTCCTTGAATTCGTTGATGATGAAGCGGGCGTAGTGGGCAAAGTCCTTCACGCTCTCCCTGCTGATCCAGCCGTCGTACTTTTCGACCAGGGCCAGGGGCATATCGTAGTGGTAGAGGGTGGGGATGGGGGTGATGCCGTTTGCCAGCAGTTCATCGATGAGGTCGTGGTAAAACTGCACCCCTTTGGGGTTGGGGTCCCCACTGCCCTGGGGGAAGACCCGCGACCAGGAGATGGAGAAGCGGTAGGAGGTCATCCCCAGCTCCTTCATCAGGGCCACGTCCTCCTTAAAGCGGTGGTAGTGATCGCTGGCCAGGGAGGCGTCGGCCACGCCGGGGCGGCGGTTGATGACGTCCTGCTGGGAGAGGGCCTTGCCGTCTTCCTCGGCGGCGCCCTCCACCTGGTAGGCGCTGGTGGAAGCCCCCCACATGAAGTCCTTGGGGAAGGGTCGGTAGTTGATTGCCATTGGTCTGGTTCCTCCTTTTTCTCTGTGCGGTTATTGCAGGCAGGCCCGAAGCTCTGCCAGCACGGACGGGAAGTCGACTTTGGAAAAGTCGGTGGTGTCCACCGTGACCACCGGGCCCAGGTGGAACTTCTCCACCTCCCAGCTCTTCACCATGGCTTCAAACTCGTCCCAGTCCTCCAAGATGGTGGCGGGGTCGCTCTCGCCGGGGAGGAGGGGGTAGTGGTCGTCGATGGCGTGGGCCGGGTGGCGGTCGGGGGCATGGTTGCGGGCGCAGAGCCGGTCGAAGATGACCCGCAGGTCGCCGGTGAGGTAGAGGGTGACGCAGCGGCAGCCGAACTCGCCGGCCAGCTTCTCCACGTCGGGGAGATCGCAGGCCTTGAAGTTGCTCTCGATCATGGCGTCGCCCCCGGCCTTCAGGCAGCGGTGGGCGTCGTAGTAGAGGATCTCGGTGCTGGCGCGGTCCAGCTGCTCCTTGCCCTGGGGGGACTGAAAGCCCACCACGTCAAAGAGGATCTCCTTCATCTTGTCCTTGCAAAAGAGGGGGACGCCCAGCTCCTCTTGCAGGTACTCGGAAAGGGTGGTCTTGCCGGTTCCGGGCAGCCCGGCGACAATGTAGAGGGTGCTCATTTCTGCCTATTTCCTCCTGTCCTGTTTTCCGATGGGGTCTTACCGGTTCTATGATAGCACGGAAAAACGCCGGGGCGCAATCGGCCTTTGCAAAAAAAGGGGACAACCGCTCAATCAGCGCGTTCTGCCCAAAAAGAAGGGGTGCTTTTCGCCCTTCTCCACAAGGTGCGGCCGGCGCCCTGGCGCTTTGGGCGGGGGCGGGGTACAATGGACAAAAGGAGGGATGTCCCCATGGCCAAATACCGGTGTTCCGTCTGCGGATATATCTATGACGAGGGAGAGGAGGGCCGCCCCTTTGCCCAGCTGGAGGAGGGGTGGCGCTGTCCCCGCTGCACCGCCCCCAAGGCGCTGTTTGAGCGGGTGGAGGACCCGCCCCCGCCGGCGGGCGAGGAGGAGGGGGAGGCGCCGGGGAGCCCCGACGCCGATCCCCACCTGGCGGAAATCGACCGCCTGGCCCGCACCGGGGTGAGCGAGACGGCGGCCATGGCCACCACCCTGCCCCTGCCCCGGTGGGAGGACATCCTCTTTCTGGGCGGGCAGTTGGCGCGGCTGCCCCTGCTCGACGAGGAGCCGGTGGCGACCGAGACGGTGATCGGGCGGCACGCCCAAAAGCCGATGGTCCTCTCCATGCCCCTCTACATCTCCCACATGTCCTTCGGCGCTCTGTCGCGGGAGGCCAAGGTCGCCCTGGCCAAGGGGGCCACTGCCGCCGGCACCGCCGCCTGCTCGGGGGAGGGGGGCATCCTGCCCGAGGAGCAGGCGGCCGCCGCCACCTACCTCTACGAGTATCCCCCCAACGGGTACAGCGCCACCGACGAGAACCTGCGCCGGGCCGCCGCCATCGAAATCAAGATCGGCCAGGGGACCAAGCCGGGGATGGGGGGCCACCTGCCGGGGGAGAAGGTGACCGCCGAGATCGCCGCCCTGCGGGGCAAGCCCGTGGGGGAGGACATCCACAGCCCCTCCCGCTTCCCCGGCATCGAGAGCCCCGGCGACCTGCGGGCCCTGGTGAGCCAGCTGCGCGACCGCTCGCAGGGGCGGCCCATCGGGGTGAAGATCGCCGCCGGCCACCTGGAGGAGGACCTGGCCTTCCTCGCCCAGTCGGGGGCGGATTTCATCACCATTGACGGCCGGGGCGGGGCCACCGGCGCCAGCCCCCGCTTTCTGCGGGACAGCACCAGCCTGCCCACCATCTACGCCCTGCACCGGGCCCGCCGGTTCCTGGACAGCCACCGGCTGGAGATGGAGCTGGTGATCACCGGGGGGCTGCGGACCGGCCCCGACTTTGCCAAGGCCCTGGCCATGGGGGCCGACGCGGTGGCCATCGCCTCCTCGGCGCTGATGGCCCTGGGGTGCCGCCAATACCGCATCTGCGGCAGCGGCCGCTGCCCCATGGGGATCGCCACCCAGGACCCCGTCCTCCGCAAGCGGCTGGATGGGGAGGAGGGCGCCCGGCGGGTGGAGCGGTTTTTGCGGGGCAGCTGCGAGGAGATCAAGACCTTCTGCCGCATCTGCGGCCACCGCCGGGTGGACGAGCTGTCGGTCGACGACCTCTGCACCCTGGACGAGGAGATCGCCCGCCACGCAGGAATCCGCCACGCCTAAAATCAAAAAGAGAGGGGCCGCTCGCGGTGAGCGGCCCCTCTCTTTTTTTGCAAAGCGGGTTATTGTGGGGTGCCATCCTCCCAGCAGTCGGCGCCGGTGATGCCGATCTGGGCGGGGCGAAAGACCGGGTCCCTTCCCTCCCTCTTCTGGCGGGTGTAGTCCCGCTCGGCCAGGGAGACGGTCTTTGACAGGGCGAAGAGGGAGACGATGTTGACGATTGCCATCAGCCCCATGAGGACGTCGGCCAGGTCCCAGACGGTGGCGAAGTCGGCCTGGGCGCCGAAGAAGACGGCGGCCACCGCCACCCAGCGAAAGGCGGTGAGGAGGGTTTTGTTGTCCCGGATGAAGAGGAGGTTCCCCTCCGCATAGCAGTAGTTGCCCACAATGGAGCTAAAGGCAAAGGCCAGCACCGAAAAGGCGATGAAGCCGACGCCCCACTGCCCCACCTGGCTGCCCACCGCCGCCTGCACGAAGGGGAGGGCGTTGAGGCTCTCCGACCCCTGCACCCCGGAGAAGAGGAGGATGAAGGCGGTGGTGGTGCAGATGAGCAGGGTGTCGATAAAGACGCTGAGGACCTGCACCGTGCCCTGTTTCACCGGGTGGGAGACCTCCGCCGTGGCGGCGGCATTGGGGGCGCTGCCCATCCCCGCCTCGTTGGAGAAGAGCCCCCGCTTGATGCCGATGACGATGGCCGAGCCGGCAAACCCGCCGGCAATGGCCCGCAGGTCAAAGGCCTGGGAGAGGATGAGGGAGAGGACCTGGGGCAGCTTTTGGATGTTCAGGCCGATGATGACAAATCCCAGCGCCATGTAGATGATGGCCATCACCGGGACGATGAAGGAGGTGATGAAGCCGATGCGCTGGGTGCCGCCGAAGATGACCAGGGCGGTGCCCGCCGCCAGCACCAGGCCGATGATGGCCGGTGCGTAGGGGGCCAGCGAGGCCCCGAAGTAGGGGGCGAAGGCCGAGGTGATGGTGTAGGATTGCAGCCCGTTGAAGCCAAAGGCAAAGCAGGCGATGAGGAGGACGGCAAACAGGACCCCCAGCCAGCGCCTGCCCAGGGCCTTTTGGATATAGTAGGCCGGGCCGCCCCGGTACTCGCCGCCCCGCCGCACCTTGTAGATCTGGGCGAGGGTGCTCTCGGCAAAGGCGGAGGCGGCCCCCACCAGGGCCATGACCCACATCCAGAAGACGGCCCCCGCGCCCCCCAGGGCGATGGCGGTGGCCACCCCGGCGATGTTGCCGGTGCCCACCCGGGAGGCGGTGGAGATCATCAGCGCCTGAAAGGAGGAGACCGACCCCTTCTCCCGGCGCTCGGTCATGGAGCGGATGGCGTCGGGCAGCAGCCGAAACTGGGCGAACCGGGTGCGAAAGGTGAAGTAGAGCCCGGCGATGACCAGCAAAAAGATGAGGATGAAGCTGTACAAAAAGTCGTTGGCAGCCCCCAGAAAACTGCGAAAGGCCTGGGAGACGGCGTCAAAAAAGGCGAAGAGGGCGCTCATAGAAAACTCCTTTGCAAGATGATTTGGGCAAAGCTCAGAGGGCGAGCTGGTAGATGCAGAGCCCCTCCCCCTCCATGTCGGGGAAATGGAGGGTCTCGGTGTGGGAGAAGTCGTTTTTTTCAAGCACCCGGCGCGACCCCCGGTTTTCGGCCACCACGTGGCCCACCAGGGTGATCCCCGGCAGCGCCTCCCTCGCCAGGCGGACGATCTCGCCCAGCACCTCGCTGGAATAGCCCTGGTTCCAGCAGTCCTTGGCGGTGAAGGTGCTCATGTCCCAGCGGGCGGGGTCGCCCTCGCTGGGGCGGACGGCGTAGACCCCCACAAACCGCCCGTCTGCCTTTCGCTCGATGGCGAAGGCCCAGCCGCCCGAGGCGAGGTAGTCCCGGATGAGCTGGACCGCCTCGCCCCGCTCCCGCTGCTGCGAAAAGCGCATAAAGCGGGCCACCTCGGCGTCGCTGGTCAAAGAGAACACCGCGTCGGCGTCCGACTCGGCCAGGGGGCGCAGCCGCAGCCGCGCAGTCTCTCCTGTCACTGCAAACACTCCCTTTCCGCCCGGCAAAACCGGCCGCCGGGCCCAAAAACATACCGTGTTAGTATACCCGAAAGTGCGCCGTTTTGGCAACTCCCCCGTCCTTTCAGGGACAAACGGGCGCAAAAATGCCGCGGCGGAAACCCGCCGCGGCATCTGCCGAGGGGCCCAACGGCCCCGGGTGTTTAGTAGTAGTAATAGCTGCCGCCGACCGCAGCGCTGATGACGGCCACGTAGAAGATGATCGAGACGATGATCACCACCACGCCCACGATGCCGCCGATGATGGAGAACATCTTCGACTTCTTGGCCGCGTCCTGCGCGCCGGCCAGGTCGCCCATGGCGGCCAGCTTGTCGATCTTCGAGGCGAAGACGATGCCGGGGATGCCCAGGGGCAGGCAGCAGAAGATGGTCACGATGATGGACCACACCAGGTAGGCGGTGCCGCTGACCGGGGGAACGTTGGCGTAGACCGGAGAGGCCTGGGGCTGAGGCGCGCCGTAGCTGTAGCTCGCGTCCTGCTGGGGGGCGCCGTAGTTGTAGGTGGGCTGCTGCTGAGGCTCGGGCTGAGGGGCACTCTGGTAGGGCTGCTGGGCCGCGCCGTCGCCCTCGGGGGCCTGGGGGACCGGTTCGCCGCAGACGGCGCAGAACTTGGCGCCGCTCTCCAGCTCACTGCCGCATTTGTTACATTTCATCTGCATTTTCTCCTTTCAAAAGCCACCGCCCCATTGGCGGCGGGTGTCTGACAGTCAATCTCCCTACAGAGCTCCGTCGGTGAGCCAGGAGGGGAGAACGTCCAGGTGGTAGAGGATAAAGCCGATCTTGATGGCGATGGCCAGCAGCGAGATGATGATGCCCGCCACGGCCAGGCCCCTGGTGCGGTTGCCCCGGTACCCCAGGCAGCTGGTGAGCAGACCCATGGGGCAGAGCACCACCCAGAAGGTGAACAGCCCCGCAATGGAGCTGATGAACCCGACAATGGTGCAGATGTCTTTCCAGGTGTACTCCCGCCGGGGGGTCGGCAGGTAGGGGGCGTACATCGAGTAGACCGGCGGCTGGTAGGGCGAGGGCACCGCCTCGCCCTGGTGCGCCGCCTGCGATTCGGGCTGCTCTCCGGTGAGGGAGGCGCCGCAGGCCTTGCAGAAGGCGCTGTTTTCGGCGTTGTCAACGCCGCAGTTCGGGCAAGTCAAAAAATCGACCTCCTTTTCCCCAAAGCGGGGGCGATCGCCGCCAAACCCGCTTTAGAATACCTTTATTATACACAAGGAAGGGCCTTTTCGCAACAATATTCCCGCTTTCGACAAACCTTTGTCAGAAATTTGACAGACACTTTCCCAAAGCGGCGGGGTCAGACCGCCCGCAACTCGTAAAAGACCAACTGGGCCGGGCCGATGGGCCGCTTCTGCAGGTCGCTCTTGCAGGCGTAGCTCCACTCCAGATAGAGGGCGCTGGCCCGACCCAGCTCCCCCCGAAAGCGGCGGCGGGCCCGCAGGGCGCAATCGGCCAGCTCGTCGAGTTCGGCGGGGGAGAGAAAGCCCTCGTCCCCCATCACCTCCACGTCCTCGTCGGTGATGACCACCGTCTCGTCGTGCTCCCCCCCGGTGGCCAGGTTCCAGAGGTCCCCCCGCACCGCCTCGATGACGGTGCGAAAGGGGGAGAGCTCGATCACCCCGCTCTTCTCCGCCACGAAATAGGGGTAGTAGACCACCAGGCCGCCGGGGCCCAACTCCCCCAAGAGCCCCTGGGCAAAGGTCTCCGCCTCGGCGGCGGAGGCCCCCACCAGCCGGGGCAGGTTCTGGTCGTCCCCCCGCTCGACGGCGCTGCGCACCGTCCAGAGGATGCCCTCCTCCAGCCGGGTGTCGGGGGCGAAGGTCTGCCAGGGCACGGCGGGCAGACCGCCCTGGCGCAACCTGTAAAAACCCTGCAGCTTATTCATCGCTCTCCTCCAAAATCGCCTGTACCCGACCCACCTGGTCGCCCTCCCGCAGCATCACCTTGATGCCGTGGGGGTGGGTGGCGCTGCCCGTCAATATCCGCTTGACGTGTCCCCTGGTCAGGCGGCCGGTGCGCTGGTCTTTTTTGAGGACGATGTCCACTAGGGCCCCGATGCGGATGTCCGCCCGGCGCTGCCCGTTCACAGGGCCGCCTCCCCGCCCAGGGGGCGGATGGCCTCGGTGAGGATCGGGCCGATGGAGCCCCGCAGGAGCAGGTCTGCCCGCCCGTCCTGGGGGGTGGGACTCTTGTTGATGAGCACCAGCCGGTGGCCCCGGTAGTACTGCAGCAGCCCCGCCGCCGGGTAGACCGCCAGGGAGGTGCCCCCCACGATCAGCATCTCACAGCGAGAGATGGCGTCCACCGCCCCCTGCAGGGTCGCCCCGTCCAGCGACTCGCCGTAGAGGACCACCTCCGGTTTGATGAGGCCCCCGCAGCTGCAGCGGGGCAGGCCGCTCTTCCCCAGTCCCTCCGGCCCGCAGAGGGCCCCGCAGGAGAGACAGCGGTTTTGGTAGATGGTGCCGTGCAGCTCGTACACCCGGCGGCTGCCGGCCTTCTGGTGCAGCCCGTCGATGTTCTGGGTGATCACCGCCCGCAGCTTGCCCCGCCGCTCCAACTCGGCCAGTGCCAGGTGGGCCGGGCCGGGCTGGGCGCCGGTGACCAGCATCTTCTCCCGGTAAAAGCGGTAGAACTCCTCCGGGTGGGCGGCGAAGAACCCGGCGCTGAGGATGGTCTCAGGGGGCCAGTCGTAGTGCTGGCGGTAGAGGCCGTCCTCGCTGCGAAAATCGGGGATGCCGCTCTCGGTCGAAACCCCCGCTCCCCCAAAAAAGACGATGTTGTCGCAGCCGTCGACCCAGCGGCGCAGCCGCTCGACCCCGTCTCTCTCATTGTGCTCGCTCATCCGATCCCCTCCCATGGCGTTTTTCCCATTATACCCCGGCGGGGCGGTTTGCACAATCGCCCTTCGCCAATTGCGCGGGGACAGAAAGGGGGGTATACTACTTCTATGTGAGGGCCAGGGCGAATAGACAGCCCCGGCAGAGGGAGGGCTTTTTTGTGGGACAGTTGGTGGAACACACCTTTTTGCCGGTCTGGTCGCCCGAGAGCGAGGTGCTGATCCTGGGGACCATCCCCTCGCCCAAATCGAGGGAAAACGGCTTTTACTACGGCCACCCCCAAAACCGCTTTTGGCGGGTGGTGGCCGGGGTGCTGGGGGAGCCCGTCCCCGAGGGGAACGCGGCGAAGGAGCAATTCTGTCTGCGCCGGCACATCGCCCTCTGGGACGTGCTGGCCGCCTGCGAGATAGAAGGGGCGGCGGACGCCACCATCCGCCGCCCCCGGGCCAACGACATCGCCGGGCTGCTCCAAAAGACCCGGGTGCGCACCGTCTTCACCACCGGGGCCAAGGCGCACGCCCTCTACCAGCGCCACTGTCTGCCCCAGACCGGGGTGGAGGACATCCCCCTCCCCTCCACCAGCCCCGCCAACGCCCGCTTCACCTTGGAGCGGCTGATCGCCGCCTACCGCCCTCTGGGGGAGGCGCTGGGGCGCTGACTGGCGCGGTTTTTCCCATTTTGCCAAAAAAGAGGGCCGGGTGACATGTCACCCGGCCCTCTCTCGCCCGTCCCTCGGCAGTGTAACTACCGCATCATGGTGGAGATTTCCCCCACCACGTTGCCCATGGTCTTCATGGCGCGGTTGGCTGTTTTTTTCAGCTGCCGCTTGTTGGTGTGCATCAGCTCGGTGCCAACGGTGGCCGCCACGGCGCCCAGCGCCATGCCGATGGCCACGTTGCGGGCGGTGTGTCCGCTGTGTTTCATAGAAAATGCCTCCCCACGTTCCTTCATTTGTACCTGCGGCCCCGCGCCGGCAGAGCCGGCCGAGGTCGAGATACAACTAGTATTGCCCACCCCTTTTGTGATATACTGGCTGTGTATGAAAGAGTCTCGCCGCCCGCCAAGGGCAGGCAAATTTTGGAATAAAAGGAAGGAGGCGCCCTATGGAACACCTGGTTTCCCCGCCCAAGCGGGTGCTGGCCATTCACGATTTGTCGGGGTTTGGGCGCTGTTCTCTGACCGCCATCACCCCGGTGCTCTCGGTGATGGGGGTGCAGGTCTGCCCGGTGCCGACCGCCATCCTCTCGACCCATACAGGGGGGCTGGGGGACCCGGTCATCACCGACTTGACCGACTCCCTGCTGCCGGCCCTGCGCCACTACCAGTCCCTGGGGCTGGACTTCGACTGCATCTACTCGGGCTTTCTGGGGGACAGTCGCCAGATCGAGTGCTGCAAGGCCTTTTTTGAGGCCTATCCCAAGGCGCTCAAGGTGGTGGACCCGGTGATGGGGGACCACCAAAAGCCCTACCGCACCTGCACCCCGCCGCTGCGGGCCAAGATGAAGAGTTTGGCCCGGGCGGGGGACGTGATCACCCCCAACGCCACCGAGGCGGCCATGCTGCTGGGGATGGACTTCACCCGGCCGGTCCGCTTCACCCCCCTCAGCGCCAAGAAATGGCTGCGCACCCTCTGCGCCCAGGGGGCGGGCCGGGCGGTGATCACCAGCGCCGAGATGGACGGTGGCCGCTACAACCTGCTCTTTGACGGGGAGACTTTTTTCCGCATCCGCGGGCGGTATGCCTCCGGCTCCTATCCGGGCACCGGCGACATCTTCACCGCCGTGCTCACCGGCGGGCTGCTGGCGGGGCAGAGCCTGGCCGAGGCCGCCCAGCGGGCCACCCAGTTCGTGGAGGAGGCCATCTCCCTCACCGCCGCGGCGGGCACCGACCCCCGGCACGGGGTGCTGGTGGAAGCCGCCCTCCCCAAGCTGCTGGAGCCGCTGGGCCCCTCTCGGGCCGAGCCCTTTTAGCATTCCCGGCCGCGGGGCGGCCGACCCTATCTCTGCACGAAAAGAAGGAGTAAGAATGAAGCGCAAGAGTTCGATCTACACTGTGACCCTGGTGGGGCTGATGGGGGCCATGTGCTTTGTGGCCACCTTTTTGCACATCGACATCCCCACCCCGCTGGGCAAGACCATGATCCACCTGGGCAACGTGATGTGCCTGCTGTCGGGGATGATCCTCGGCCCCCTGAAGGGCGGCCTCTCGGCCGGCCTGGGTTCGGCGGTCTACGACCTGTTCGACCCGGCCTACATCGCCGAATCGCCCATCACCTTTTTGATGAAATTCGCCATGGGCGCCACCTGCGGCGCCATTGCCAAGCGGGGCGGAAAGGGCAGCCGCGCCGCCGGGGCCGTTGTCGGCGCCGGGCTGTACGTGGTCCTCTACACCGTCAAAAACATCCTCATGGGGACCCTGCTCCAGGGCAAGATGCTCGACTCGGTGCTGGTGGCTGCGGGGACCAAGGCCCTCACCTCGGGGGTCAACGCGATCATTGCGGTGGTGGTCTCGCTGCTGCTCTACTCGCTGCTGGAACCCATCCTCAAAAAGGCCGGCATCTTTGAGCGGCTGGGGAAGACCGGCGACTGATTTGCCGAGAGGAGAGGAGGGACGGCCATGGCCGAGCTGAACATCGTGCTGGTGGAACCGCAGATCCCACAAAACACCGGAAACATCGCCCGCACCTGCGCGGCGACCAACGCCCGGCTCCACCTGGTGGGGCCGCTGGGCTTTCAAATCGACGACAAAAAACTCAAGCGGGCGGGGCTGGACTACTGGCATCTGCTGGACATCCGCCACTACGACGGCTGGGCGGACTTCACCGCCCAAAACGAGGGCCCCTTTTACTACTTCACCACCAAGGGGCAGACCGTCCACAGCGACGTTGCCTACCCGGACGGCTGCTACCTGGTCTTTGGCCGGGAGGACGCCGGGCTGCCCGAAGAGCTGCTCTTCGCCCACCCCGACGCCTGTGTCCGGCTGCCGATGCTGGCGGCGGCGCGGAGCCTGAACCTGTCAAACACGGTGGCCATCGGGGTATATGAAGTCCTGCGCCAGTGGGGCTACCCCACCCTGCACTCGCAGGGGAAGCTGACCCGCTACAACTGGGAGGACGCCCGCTAGGCCCCCTCCCCACCACGAGAACCGATTGCGAAAGGTTGTGCCAAATGGAAAAACTGCTGATCCTCACCGACACCGCTTGCGACATCCCCCAGGAGACTGCCGAGGAGCTGGGCATCCGCATCCTCCCCATCCCCCTCGAGGTGGACGGGATGGGGTATTTGGAGGGGGTGGACTTCACCAAGGAGGAGTTCTACGACGTGCTCAACCGCTGCGTCAAGATCCCCACCACCAGCCACATCCCCGCCCACCAGTTTTTGGAGGAGTACGAGCGGGCCGCCCAGGAGGGGTACACCCACGTGATCCATGTGACCATCAACTCCAAGGGCTCGAACATGTACCAGGCGGCCCTGCAGGCCAAGGCCATGTTCAAAGAGGAGCCCGACGCCCCGCAGATAAAAATCAAGGTCATCGACTCCAAGACCTACTCCCTGGGCTACGGCTTCCCGGTGACCGAGGCGGCGCGGATGGCGCAAAAAGGGGTGGGCTACGCCGCGGTGCGGGACTACCTGCTGGACTGGTTTGACACCGCCGAGGTCTACTTTTCGGTCTACACCCTCCAATTTGCCAAAAAGTCGGGGCGCATCAGCTGCGCGGCCGCCTTTGTGGGCGAGCTGCTGGGGCTGCGGCCCATCCTCCAGATCTCCCAGGGGGAGATGAACATCGTGGAGAAGGTGCGGGGGGACGCCAACGTCATCCCCGGCCTCTGCCGCTGGGCCGAGAAGCGGATGGCCGAGCGCAGCCCCTTTGTGGTCATCAGCGGGGAGCTGGACGCCCCCGGGGACGAACTGACCGAGCAGTTGGAGAAGAAATTCCACTACGGCTGCTCCGGCCGCTACAAGGCCGGGGCCAGCATCGCCATCAACGCAGGGCCCAAGGTGGTGGGGGTGCTGGTCAAGGGCGCCAAAAAGCGGTGAGCCCGGCCCTCCGGGATCCCCGAAAAAAGCCCCTCTTTCGAGGGGAAAACCGCCTTGAAAAGCCCACTGATATCGTGTAAAATAGAAAAGGACAAGCCTGCCCCGGCGGGCTGCCCTATATCTCAGTTTGTTTTTTTATTCACAATAAAAAAGAAAAGACGAAAGGGTGGCAAACACATGACCTCTCTGAACAAAAAGACCATCGAAGACATCGATGTAGCCGGCAAGAAGGTTCTCGCCCGCTGCGACTTCAACGTTCCCCTGAAAGACGGCGTCATCACCAATGACAAGCGGATCGTCGCCGCGCTCCCCACCATCAAATACCTGGTGGACCAGGGCGCCAAGGTGATCCTCTGCTCCCATCTGGGCCGTCCCAAAGAGGGCTGGGAGCCCGAGTTCTCCCTGGCCCCGGTGGCCGCCCGCCTCAGCGAGCTGTTGGGCAAAGAGGTCAAGATGGCCAAAGACGTCATCGGCGACGACGCCAAGAAGCTGGCTTCCGAGCTGAAAGACGGCGACGTGATGTTGCTTGAAAACGTGCGCTACCACAAAGAGGAGAAGAAGAACGACCCCGCCTTCGCCAAAGAGCTTGCCTCTCTGGCCGACGTCTACGTCAACGACGCCTTCGGCGCGGCCCACCGGGCCCACGCCTCCACCGCCGGTGTGGCCGAGTACCTGCCCGCCGTCTGCGGCTACCTGATCCAGAAGGAGATCAACTTCATGGGCGGCGCCCTGGAGAGCCCCAAGCGCCCGCTGGTCGCCATCCTGGGCGGCGCCAAGGTCTCCGACAAGATCGGCGTCATCAACAACCTCCTCGAAAAGGTCGACACCCTGATCGTAGGCGGCGGCATGGCCTACACCTTCTTTAAGGCCAAGGGCTTCACCATCGGCGACTCCCTCTGCGAGGACGACAAGGTCGAGCTGGCCAAAGAGATGATGGCCAAAGCCGAGGCCAAGGGCGTCAAGTTCCTGCTGCCCATCGACAACCAGGTGGGCGACCACTTCGCCGAGGACTGCGGCAAGAAGCTGGTGGATTCCGACAACATCCCCGACGGCTGGATGGGCATGGACATCGGCCCCAAGAGCATCGCCCTCTTCTGCGACGCCGTGAAAGACGCCGGCACCGTGATTTGGAACGGGCCCATGGGCGTGTTTGAGTTCGCCCAGTTTGCCGACGGTACCCTGGAGATCGCCAAGGCCGTGGCCGACAGCGGCGCCATCTCCATCATCGGCGGCGGCGACTCGGTGGCGGCTGTCACCAAGTTGGGCTTTGCCGACAAGATGAGCCACATCTCCACCGGCGGCGGCGCCTCCCTCGAGTTCCTGGAGGGCAAAGAGCTGCCGGGCATCGCCTGCCTCAACGACAAATAAATCGACAGATATCCCGCCGCCCTTGCGGCGGGGGAGCACCGCGGCCCAACCGGCCGGCTTGTGCTGTGCGAAGAGATGGCACGAGGGATTTCCTTCGTGCCATTTTCTCAGAGGAAAACCGCCAGAAAGGAATTTGCTGTATGAATAAGAACCTGCGCACCCCGGTCATTGCCGGGAACTGGAAAATGAACAAAAACCGCGCCGAGGCCAAGGCCCTGTTGGAGGAGCTCTGCCCCCTGGTGAAAGACGCCGGCTGCGGCGTGGTGGTCTGTGTGCCCTTCACCGATTTAGAGACCGCCCTGGCCGCCACCGCCGGCACCAACGTCAAGGTGGGCGCCCAGAACTGCCACTTTGAGAAGTCCGGCGCCTTCACCGGCGAAATCGCCGCAGACATGCTCGCCGAGATGGGGGTCGAGTACGTGGTGCTGGGCCACAGCGAGCGCCGCCAGTACTTCGCCGAGACCGACGAGACGGTCAACCTGCGCACCAAGGCCGCCTTGGCCGCCGGGCTGAAGCCCATCGTCTGCGTGGGCGAGCTGCTGGCCCAAAGGGAGCAGGGCATCACCGCCGAGGTGGTGTCGCTGCAGACCAAAGTCGCCCTGCAGGGGATCGACGCCGAGGGCCTGCGGTCCATCATCATCGCCTACGAGCCGGTCTGGGCCATCGGCACCGGCAAGACCGCCACTGCCGAGCAGGCCGGTGAAGTCTGCGCCGTCATCCGCGCCACCGTGGCCGGGCTCTACGGCGAAGAGGCCGCCAGCCACCTGGTGGTGCAGTACGGCGGCTCGATGAACGCCGGCAACGCCGCTGAATTGCTGGCTCAGTCCGACGTGGACGGTGGCCTGATCGGCGGCGCCTCCCTGAAGGCCGACGCCTTCAGCCAGATCGTGGAGGCCGCCAGCAAATAGGATCCCCCGCGGGGAAAGCAACAAAGAGCGGATTGCGGCCGCGCCGTCGGCGCGGCCGCAATCCATTGAAAAGGAGCACAACTATGAAAAAACCTCTGGCCCTCATCATCATGGACGGCTTTGGTATCAACGGCAGCGATTACGGCAACGCCATCAAAGCCGCCAAGACCCCCAACCTAGACAAGATTTTCTCCACCTACCCCACCACCGAGATCGGCGCCTCCGGCATGGACGTGGGCCTGCCGGACGGGCAGATGGGCAACAGCGAGGTGGGACACACCAACATCGGCGCCGGGCGGATCGTCTACCAGGAGCTGACCCGGATCACCAAGTCCATCGCCGACGGCGACTTCTTTGAAAACGAGGCCCTGGTGGGCGCCATGGACAACTGCCTACAAAACGGCAGCGCCCTGCACGTGATGGGGCTCCTCTCGGACGGCGGGGTCCACAGCCACAACGAGCACCTCTACGCCATCATCGAGCTGGCCAAGAAGAAGGGGCTCAAAGAGGTCTGGGTCCACTGCTTCATGGACGGGCGGGATGTGCCCCCCTCCTCCGGCGCCGACTACGTGAAGGCCCTGGACGAGAAGCTGCGGGAAATCGGCGTGGGCAAGATCGGCACCATCATGGGCCGCTACTACGCCATGGACCGCGACAACCGCTGGGAGCGGGTGGAGAAGGCCTACCAGGCCATGGTGGACGCCAAGGGGGTCACCGCCGACGCCCTGGAAGTGATGCCCAACTCCTATAAGGACGAGGTGACCGACGAGTTCGTGATGCCCGCCGTCTGCACCGGTTACACCGGGATGAACGCCGGCGACTCGGTGATCTTTTTCAACTTTCGTCCCGACCGGGCGCGGGAGATCACCCGCACCCTGGTAGACGAGAAGTTTGACGGCTTTGCCCGCGCCAAGGGCTGCTTTCCCCTCTACTACGTCTGCATGACCCAGTACGACGCCACCATGCCCGGGGTCCATGTGGCCTTTAAGCCCCAGTCTCTGGCCAACACCTTTGGCGAGTACATCTCCCAGAAGGGGCTGACCCAGCTGCGGATCGCCGAGACCGAGAAATACGCCCATGTCACCTTCTTCTTCAATGGCGGGGTGGAAAAGGTCTGTGAAGGGGAGGACCGGGCCCTGATCAACTCCCCCAAGGTCGCCACCTACGACCTGCAGCCCGAGATGAGCGAGCCGGAGGTCACCAAAGAGGCCCTGGCCCGGATCGCCTCGGACAAGTACGACGTGATCATCCTCAACTACGCCAACTGCGATATGGTCGGCCACACCGGCGTCTTTGACGCGGCCGTCAAGGCGGTCGAGGCGGTGGACGACGGCGTGGGCCAGCTGGTGGACGCCATCCTGCAAAAGGGCGGCGCGGTGCTGTTGACTGCCGATCACGGCAATGCCGACAAGCTCTACGACACCGACGGGTCCCCCTTCACCGCCCACACCACCAACCCGGTGCCCTTTACGGTGATCGGGTGCGGCGACTGCAAGCTGCGGGAGGGCGGCCGCCTGGCGGACATCGCCCCCACCATGCTAAAGATCCTGGAGCTGCCCCAGCCCGAAGAGATGACCGGGGAGAGCATCATCCTGTAAATTGCAGCAATCAGAGAAAAAAGGAGCTGGACAGATTTGTCCAGCTCCTTTTCATCTTCTATTCCGCAGCTGCCGAAGGGCGAAATGTCTCTTTTACAATGCGAAATGTTCCAGTAATGTCTTTTCGCTTTAAGAAAAGATAAACCACGTAGGCTCCAAGGTAGATGCCAACACCGGCCCATCCTCTGACGATCCAACTGCTCCAGATAAAGATGACCGTCATTGCCACTTCAAGAAGAATGTCTGTGCTGACCCTAATTTCCAAAATGCGGGCGAGAAACACCTCTGCCAAAATACTGCGAAATGCCAGTAGGCCTAAAATAGATACCACTGCCAAGGGCAGATCTTTCATGGAATAGACGATGATTCCGGTCGTCAAAAGACTCAAGCAAACAGAAATCAGATTCACGGCCAACATTAAGTTTTCTCGGCGCAGAGCTTTTAAATAGGTGCTGATAATCATGGACATCTTCCCCTCATACATACACATGGGGAACATCAGCGCCATATAGGATAGGCTCTCTGCATATTGGGGCAGCCAGGCAGATAAAATGACCTTCGCGGGATAGTAGGCCATTAAGATTGCCAACATGGGAACCACCAGCGTAGTGCGCAGGAAGATATAGTTATCAGCCCATTTCTCCTGCGGCGTTCTTTTGAGCAGGGGAAACATGACCACACTGACCGCACTGATAAAGAGCATCAGCATATTTGAAATGCTGAGGGTAAGAGACACCTGGCCAAAGATTTCGACGCTCCAAACCCTCTCAATAGCAAAGCGGACAATGCCAATGATCAGCATACTGGCCACATTGGCAAACATCAGCTTGACGCCAACATTGATGTTTTCCCAGGCCTCTTGAATGGACGCTGCAAAGTCCATGGCCTTGGAGATGACAATGTCGCGGCAGCTCCAGCAAATGGTCACCAGGGTAACCAACTTTGCCACCAAATCGGCCAACAGGAGGAAGCGAAAATCCCGCACACCTAGGCTGACCATGACGACAACCGAAACACCGTAAATCAACTTTTCTGCCAGCACATTTTTGGCATACTCTTTGATGCGGTTGGTCCCCTGCAAGACATACTGAAGCATTCCGCGGGGCAACTGCAGGATACAGCAGAGTGCAAGCATATAGAAGATTACTTTCTTGTTGGAATCCTCCACAAAAAATACTGCAAATACAGCTACTCCAATGGCTACTAGCGTTTCAAATGCAAACAAAAGCCAAAATTGGGAGTGAAACAGTTTCTTGTCCAGTTCCTGGTACTCTTTCCCGCCGTATCTCAAATAAATGCCGTCTGCCCAGCCCAGATGGAAAAAACCAATATAAGAACCATAAAATCCATAGAGCTGCCAATAGCCGTACTCTACTGTGCCGAGTGCCTTGGGGACCACAGCCACAATGGCCATTGATATGAGCGTACAGATGATATTGGCGACAAAGGTATATGACAGATTGGTAATTGCTCCTGCAATCTTACTGTTGAGCTTTTTCATGGCACTTTACACGAGATCGCGCAGCAGCGGATTCTTTTGGTCTTTGTCACTGAGGAGAATATCCATATCAGACGAAATGGGCCATTCAATGCCGACAGCCGGATCATTCCACATAAGGCCGCCTTCATCTTCCGGATGGTAAAAGTCATCGCATTTATAGACAAACTCTGCTTCTTCTGAAAGGACCAAAAAACCGTGAGCAAATCCCCGGGGAATATAGAACTGTTTTTGGTTCTCCGCAGACAGCAAAACCCCTTCCCATTTTCCATATGTACTGCTGCCAGGGCGCAAATCCACCGCTACATCGAACACCTCTCCCGAAATAACGCGAACAAGCTTTCCCTGAGGATGCTTTTTTTGGAAGTGAAGTCCCCGCAAAACACCCTTTCTAGACTTTGACTGGTTGTCCTGTACAAAGGTAGTGGTGATGCCATTTGCAGAGAATTCGGCGGCGCTGTACGTCTCCATAAAATAGCCGCGGGCATCGCCAAAGACAGTCGGCTCAATGACCATTACTCCGTCAATTGACGTTTTTTGAAAAACAAACTTGCCCATCCCGAATTCTCCTCTCAGCGATTCTGATACATTTTGGCGTAGTATTCCTGATAAGCGCCACTGGTGACATTTTTCATCCAGTCCATATGCTCCAAATACCAGCGAATGGTCCTTTTTATGCCCTCTTCAAAGGTCGTCTCCGGATACCAGCCCAGGTCGTCCTTGATCTTCTGGGGATCGATCCCATACCGGCGATCGTGTCCCTTGCGATCCTCTACATGGCGAATTAACGCCTCGCCCACCTCAGGATCTACATGTTCCTGAATATAGTTCAAAATCGTTTGGACGATCGCCACATTGGGGCGCTCATTATGCCCTCCCACATTGTAGACCTCGCCCAGCCTTCCCCCTTCAACGACCATGTCAATTGCCTTGCAGTGATCTTCCACATAGAGCCAATCCCGAACCTGCATGCCGTCTCCATATATTGGCAGCTCTTTGTGCTGCAGGGCGTTGTTGATCATCAGGGGGATCAGTTTCTCTGGGAACTGGTATGGACCGTAGTTGTTGGAGCACCTGGTAATATTCATGGGGAAGTGGTATGTATCCCAATACGCCTTTACAAAGAGATCCGCCGAACTCTTGCTGGAGGAATAGGGACTGTGGGGGTCTAGCGGCGTCTTTTCGGTGAAAAAGCCCTCCGCTCCCAGCGAGCCATATACTTCATCGGTGGAAACCTGGAGGAACTTGCATCCCTCTCGATACTGGTCATCCCCTATTTGCCAGGCCTTTTTGGCACAGTTGAGCAGGTTGACCGTTCCCAACACATTGCTTTTTACAAATATCTCCGGATCGCTGATGCTTCTATCCACATGGCTTTCGGCCGCAAAGTTCACTACATAGTCAATATCATATTCGGAGAACAGCTTTGAGACAAGCGCCTCGTCGCAGATATCCCCCTGTACAAACAGATGCCGCTTATCGCCCTCTATGTCTTTTAAATTTTCCAGATTGCCCGCATAGGTCAATTTGTCCAGATTGATCACCTGGATCTCCCCATGCTTTTTTAACAGGTACAGCACAAAGTTCGAGCCAATAAAACCGGCGCCACCAGTTACCAAATAGGTTTTCATAAGGTTTTCCCCCCATTTTCTCTGTTGTCAAAGTAGCACTTTAAAGCCACTTTCCAGTCCCGCATATCGTCCCCAACCGTACATCTCAACATTTGGTGATCAAGGGCAGAATACGCAGGTCTTTTTGCTGGAGTGGGGTATTCCTCGGTTGTACAGGGGTTCACTTCACAATTGACACCCGCGTCTTTGACAATTTCACAGGCAAAATCATACCAGCTACATATGCCTTTTCCCGTACAGTGGTAAATCCCATACTCCTGCGTAACCGCAATCTTGAGAAGGTGGTAGGCCAAGTCGGCCGCGTTGGTCGGATTCCCAAATTGGTCGTTGACAACCTGCAACACACCCTTTTCTCGGGCAATCTTCTCAATTGTTTTGACAAAGTTGGCGCCTGCATACCCATATAGCCAGGAGGTCCTCACAATGAAAAAGCGGCTGCAAAAACTCTGCACATACTGTTCGCCAAGCCACTTACTCTTTCCATAGACGCTCTGGGGCGCGCATTGGTCCCACTCTGAAAAGGGGGTCGTCCCCTCTCCCGAAAAGACGTAATCCGTTGAAACATGTACCAGCTTTGCCCCTGCTCGCTCCGCCTGGACCGCAATGTTTCGAGCACCGATGGCATTGACCCGCATCGCCAAATCCCGGTTGGATTCACATCCGTTTACATTGGTCATGGCCGCGCAGTTGAAGACGAGGTCGAAGTGATTTTGGGAGAAAAAGTCTTCTACCGAAGCAGCGTCAGCAATGTCCAACTCATCGGCATCAACACAGGTACACCGGGCCGCCTGCAGTTCACACGGGATCTCACCGAGTTCTGACCTGCCGCATTCTAAAATTTTTTGAAGTTCTGTGCCCAGCTGTCCACGGCCACCGGTAATCAAAATATCCATTTTTTGCCCTCCTACTTTTTGGGCTTAACTGTCTGTGCTACCTGATACAGGTACTGTCCATATTCAGACTTGCTGAGGCGATTTGCCTGTTCCAGCAATTGTTCCTTGCCAATAAAGCCGTTGCGATAGGCGATTTCCTCTAAACAGGCAATATAGAGGCCCTGTCTCGTCTGAACAGCCTCCACAAAATTGGCCGCATCCAGCATTGCCCGGTGCGTGCCGGTATCCAGCCACGCCATGCCGCGCCCAAAGAGCTCGACTTTTAGTTTTCCTGCCGCCAGGTACGCATTGTTGACTGCGGTAATCTCGATTTCTCCGCGGGCAGAGGGCTCGACCGAGCGGGCGATATTCACCACCTGATTATCATAAAAGTAAAGGCCGGGAACGGCGTAGTTTGATTTTGGCTGTTGGGGTTTTTCCTCGATTGAAAGGACATTTCCTTCATCGTCAAACTCCACTACACCAAATTCGGTGGGGTTGCTGACATGGTAGCCAAAAATAGTTGCTCCTTCGCTGCGGTTCACCGCGGCCCGCAGCCGCTCGGTAAAGGAGTAGCCATAAAAAATATTGTCCCCCAAAACCAAACATACATTGTCTTTGCCGATAAAATCTGCCCCCACAATAAAGGCGTCGGCCAACCCGCGCGGTTCACTTTGAATCGCATAAGAGATGTCCATTCCCAGCTGGCTGCCGTCTCCAAACAGCTCCTGAAAATTGCCGATGTCCCGGGGCGTGGAGATGATCAGGACCTCCCGAATGCCCGCCAACATCAGCGTAGACATGGGATAGTAGATCATCGGTTTGTCATATACCGTCAAAATCTGTTTTGACGTTGCAATGGTGGAAGGATAAAGGCGCGTCCCCGCGCCGCCGGCTAAAATAATCCCCTTCATTGTGTTCCCTCTCTGTACAGAATTCTAATGGGTGTCTCCATCTTCCTCTTTTCCCTTTTGTCTCCGATGAAAAACCGAGCCGATTTTCTGGGCGATCGGGTCACGCACCGCCTCATCGCCAAATGACAGGGCAATGTACTGAATGAGACCGCCCAGAAATAGGAAAAAGAGCAAGTCGAGATATTGTGCATAAGGGTAAATCAAAATGCTGTCTACCATGCCCACCAGTCCAAAACTGGAAATGCCGAACAAGAGGGCAGACATAATTGAGCGGTCTTTAGAAGAACATCTACACCTGAAAAATGCTCGCCAGGCGCAGGAGATACAGTACCATAAAAACAAGCAGACGAGAAGCAGTCCAACAATTCCATTGTTGAGGATCAGTTGCACAAAGAGGTTGTGCATATTCCCCGCATCGGATGTCTCGCCCGCAAAATCGGCAGGCTTATAATCCAGCCAGCGGTCAGGGGCGTTGGGGGCGCCTACTCCCAATATAATATTCTCATTCCAGGCAGCTTTCAAGCCGGTTTTCATCAGGACGAGTCGCCCTGTACTCAAATCGCCGTTAAACTCCCTTTGAGTAAGTAGGATCTCTTCGGACATATTGCCGCCTTGCTGCACTGTGATATTGTCGCGGATAACGCCAATCGTGGTCTTTCCCACTGCGCGAGATGCGCTCATTAGCGCCGCGCAGACCAAGCACACAGCAATAAAGACAGCGGCCTTGACTGGCCATCTCTTTTTCCGAATTTTATTGCAGAAAACAAGGTATAAAAATCCAGAGACCGCAGCCCCACCGTAAAGTGCCACGAGCGCACCGCGGGACTCTGAGAGCGCAACGCAAACCCACTGGAGAGCGCAGCTGACAATTCCGTAGGTCCAGGCCAGCTTTCCTCTTTTTTCGCGCAATAGCAAATAGAGAACGGTACAAACAAACCCAGCCATGGCAAACCAACCAAGCAGATTGGGATTTCCCTGGGGACCGCAAAAGCGGCCTTCTCGGCTGATCCCAATATAGTAGAGACGGGTGGCATACCCGTAATCGTGTAAATACGGAATGGAATAACCGTTCCACAGAAGCCAGAAACTTACAACCGTATTTCCAAAAAGCAGAAAAGATGTAAACCCGGCGATATGGCGAATAAACTTTTTCAGCGCTTCCCGGTCCATATCCATCTTCATCGTGTAAAACAAGAAAAACAAAACCACGATAAACGCTGCATCGGCAAGACCTGAACTGATGTCCGGCAGCCCATTCACCAAATAGGTGACACCGACTGCCACCATGAAGGCAATGAGATAGCCATTTCCGTAAAATCGGAATGTAAAGCGCTTGGTAAACAAATCGTAGAGCAATAAGACAGCCGCCCATGCCAACACATACCGCGCCGTGCCCTGATTCGATACCGCTATTGGAACAAGTCCCAACACGTAAGAGTACACCAAAAGCCCAATACAAAACAGTTCCCGATTTAGAATCGTCTTCTCTAAAACCGTTTGAATCGTCAAGCGATTTCTAGATTTCGCTTCCATCAAAACCTCTCCCTCTCGTCACTGTTTCTCACCCTTGTCGAAGAACTTTGCCGCTCCCACAGCAAACAAAAAGTCCCCCAGATAATTTTTGAAAAACGGGTAATGTCCTATCTGCGAAATCATCCCCAATGCAGAGAAGGGCCTTGCCTCTGAAACAATTCGTATCCTTTTTTCCATTACCCGAATGCGATTTTGCAGATAGGCAATATTTCTTTGCTGGCTCTTTTCAAACTGATTTTGTAAGATAGCCAGCGCACAGCGATAGTGTCGCAAATCCCTTTGCAGCGTTTCAAGCCGTTCTGTGTTGTCCCGGCGATCCTGCGCGCGCAAGTCCACGCCGACGGTATTGCTGGTGTGCAGACGATAGTGGGTGAGCACCTGATCGGTCGTATAAAATCCGCCAGATTTGACTGAAAGCAGTGTCGCCAGCCAGTCGTGGGCGATGATCTCTTTCTCTGTCCGGGCGACATCGAGCATCTCTTGCTTGAGCTCGCTGCGAATCGCCAAAGACATTCCCGCGTATGCAAAATCATTGCAGTGCTCGGGAAATGACACCTGATAAAGGGGCTTCTGTACGTATTTTTTATAGGGGGTAGAGATGATATGGTCTTCTCCATCGATGTAGGTATATTGTGAAAAGAGGCAGAGAATGGCCGGTTCTTTTTCCATCCACCCCTTCACCATCTCGACCTTCTCTGGCAGCCAAATGTCATCCTGGTCGGAAAAAATCAAGATGTCCCCACTCGCCAACTCCATGGCATGTAAAAAATTCCGCGCATACCCGAGATTTTTGGCGTTGCGTGTTATTGACCAGTTCTCCAGCCGATTCTCTTTGATGAACTGCTCTACCAACTCCACCGTTTGATCGGTGGACCCATCGTCACAGATAATCACCTCGTCCGGCCGCAGTGTTTGATCCCGAATGGAGCACAGTTGTTTGTCCAAATATTTGGTTCCGTTATAGGTCGCCATTACCACTGATACCATGGTGTGCCTCCTCATTGACAGCTTACCATTTGTCTTGCTGATGGTGGGCATAAACTCTCATATAAGCGCTGGGAAAGCAGAACAAGAAGGTGTACATTCCCTTTTGTTTGAACGAATAGCACCCATTTCTCCAAAGCATGGCGAGATGTTTTCTGCCCCAGCTGACAGCCGCCCGTTTGGCGGCCTTCGCCGTTTCATCCCACCTGCCTAAGCTGAGGGCAAGGCGGTCAACAATGTGTTTGTAAGCCCAAATCAACCGAAATTCAGCTGCCGAAAGAAGGTGCGGATAGTTTTGACGGACAAACTGCTCATTTTCAGTGTAGGCCTCTACTACATTCCAGTCCTTCTCTGAAAATGCCCCTGTGGTGATGCTTCCCTCGCGGCGCCAGTACCGGTATTTCACGGCGGTATCTACCGCTACACGCTCTGTTTTTGCCACCAACTTGACCATGACAAAACCGTCTTCGGTGGTCTTTCCCACTGGGAAGCGGATCCCCTCAAAGAGGTTTTTCTTGTACAACTTGTTGACGGCATTCACACTGATACTCTGGCCCCGCAAGACCTCGCCCAGCGCCTCTTCCGCAGTGAAAACGCCCTTCAGCTCCCGCTTCGCCTGGGAAATCGCCGTTCCGTCGGCAAAGTAATCACAGAGTCCGCAGACAGAGAGATCGGCGTTCCCCTCCTGTAAAAGGCGATAGAGGCTCTCGTACATGTCCGGGGCGATCTCGTCGTCGCTGTCCACAAAGCCCAGGTATTCTCCCCGGGCGGCGTCGATCCCCGCGTTGCGCGCATCGCTCAAGCCGCCGTTTTTTTTGTGGATCACCCGCACCCGCCGGTCTCCCTGCGCGTAGGCATCGCACATCTGCCCGCAGCGGTCGGGCGAGCCGTCATCCACCAAAATCAGTTCAAAGTCGGAAAAAGTTTGGTTGAGAATGGACTGCACACACCGGTCCAAATAGGCCTCCACCTTGTAGACGGGCACGATGATGCTGATGGTGGGGGTAGCCTCTTCCATTGGCAAACGCTCCTTTCCCCTGGATGTTTTTTCTACATCCTCCACTCGAACACCGTTTTAAAGGGGGTGTTCAGGTCGGTGCGAAAGACCCGCTCGATGTCTCCCATCTGGCAAACCGGGTCGTCGATGCTGATGATGCGGTTGAGGCGGTTCTGCACGGCGGGGTCGCCCATCAGGCGGATGGCCTCGACAAAGTCCTCCCGCCCGGATCGACTGCTGCCGGCCAGGGTGAGCCCCTTTTCCAGCACGTCGCGGGTGTTGATGGCCACCTTGTTCTCGCTGACACCCAGCAGGATGACCGCCCCCTGGGGCTCGATGGTGCGGATGATGTCGTCGATGGCGTAGTAGCTGCCCTCGCCCCCCGCGCACTCAAAGGCGTGGTCCACCGAGAAGCCCTGCGGCAGGTCGTCGGCGAAGTGGGTGGCCCCCACAAAGGAGAACATGGACAGCTTGCGGGCGTTCTTCCCCACCACGTGCAGTTCGATTTGAGGGAAGAGGGAGCGGAGGGTGCAGGCCAACACAAAGGCCATGCTGCCGTCCCCCCAGATGCCGACGCGGTCCCGACGGGCGTGGGCCAGCCGGTCAAACCGCCGGGCCGCCTGGACGGTGACGCTGACAAACTCGGTGATGGCGGCAATGTGATCGGGCACCCCATCGCAGGAGACCAGCCGGTCCGCCGGCAGGTCGATATACTCCCGCATAAAGCCGTCGTACCCGCTGGAGAGGAACCGGCTGTCCCGCCGGTAGTTTTCAGAGATGATGGGGTCGGGGCTCTGAGGGCTGTTGGGGATGGCCACCACCCGCGCCCCCGGCGCAAAGGTCCCGGTGGGATCCTGCAACACCCGCCCGCAGCACTCGTGGATCAGGGCCATAGGCAGCTTTTTGCGGAGCACATCCTGGCTGCGCTGCCCCAGAAAATACCGCTGATCGGCATGGCAGAGGGCCATGAATCGGGGACGGAGGATCACCTTGTCCGCCAGGTCGGTGGAGGCGTACTCGATGGAGAACACCCCCGGGCTGACCAGCTGATAGATGTGGTTAATCAACGACCTGTCCCCCCACCATGGCTTGGGCGATCTTGTAGTCGCTGACCGTGGTGATCTTCAGGTTGGAGACATCCCCCTCCACCAGCCGCACCGGGGTCTGGCGCACCACACAGATCTTGCAGGCGTCGGTGAGGATCGCCTTCTCCTCCTCGTCGAGGCTCTGGTAGAGCTTTTTGAGCAGGGAGATGCGGAAGCTCTGGGGGGTCTGCCCCTGGTACATCAGCCGCCGGTCGGGGATCTGGGAGATGGTCTCGCCGTTTTCGGAGACGACGATGGTGTCCACCGCAGAGACCACCGTGTCGCAGGCGCCAAAGGCGCGGGCGGCCTCGATGTTCTCCTCGAGGATGCGCAGGGTGACAAAGGGGCGAACGGCGTCGTGGGTGACGATGAGGTGGTCGTCCGACTGGCCCCAGTCCGCCTCGATTTTGTCGACGATGTTGAAGATGGTGCTGTTGCGGTCACCCCCGCCGGGAACCAGGGTGACCCGCTCTTTCTGGGGCACCTGGCGCTCCAACAGGTCCTGCATGTGTCCCACCCAGTCGGGGTGGACCCCCACGTAGACCCGGTCCATCCTGTCGCAGAGGAGGAATTTCTCCAGGGTGTGCAGGATGATGGGCTTGTCCCCCAGGGGGAGAAACTGCTTGGGCATGTCCGCAATGTTCATCCGGGAGCCGGTGCCGCCGGCCAAAATCGCGCCAAAAATCATGATTCAATCCTCCGTGCAGTAGTAAATTCCCTTGTACTGCTGGTAGCCGTGCTCCAAATCGCAGAAGAGGCAGTCGTGGTGGGCCACCTGTTTCTCTTTGGGGGGCAGCTGCATGTAGTCGCCAAAGGCGATCGTCAGGTACTGGTCATACCCCACCGGCAGGGGCATGGGGTGCCCCTCAAACGCCCGGTAGACGGCGCTGTCAAAGGCCGCCCGGGGATACTCGTTTTGCATGTAGTGGGGACCGGCGCAGAGCTCGGTGATCTTTTCACACTGGGCGATGGGGTACTGGGTCATCTTCCGCTCGGCCAGCTTCCAGAGTTTGTAGCGAAGCCCTTTAAAGGGGACACAGGTCAGGGCGACCCTCGCCAGCGCCGCCACCTTCTTGCCGTGGTTGGTGGGCACCTGCTGGGCGCAGTAGAGGGAGTAGAGCAGGGCCCAAAACTTCTGCCGCTTGCGCTTCCCCGGGTCGCTGGGACAGCCGTCCAGGGGGAGGATGTCCAGCACCACCCCGTGGGGGATGTCCATCTGCTTTTGGTAGGGTTTGATATAGGTGGTCTCGTTGTCCTTGATGGTGATGAAGAGATTGCCGTCCACCCGCTCCCGGGTGGGATAGCAGATGCTGTACCGGCGGGTGTCGGCCTTCTGGGGCCAGACTTCCTTGAGGCGCTCGTAGTCGGGGCGGGGCATAAAGACGTCCACGTCGTCGTCCCAGGGGATGAATCCCTGGTGGCGCAGCGCCCCAATGCAGCAGCCGCCGCAGAAGTAAAAGAGCAGCCCGTTTTCATCGCATATTTTTTTGAAATAGAGGGCCATCTCCAACCCCTTTAGCTGGAGCTCCCGCAATTTTTCCGGGGTAAAGGTATAGCTTTCGCCCATCCTCTCGCCTTCCTCTCTATATTGGCCGCCTCAAATCCCCTCTAGACCGGCTGAAAGGTCTTGCCGGCGAACTGAAAGATCCCCTGCAAAAAGCCGAGTCCATAGGAGATGTGGAGGATGAAGTGCACCCACATCAGCCGCAGCTTGTTGACAAAGCCCTTCACCCGCTTGTTGGAGAAGGAAAAGTAGATGTCCAGCAACAGATAGAGGCCCATCACCCCGCCAAAAACCCAGCGGGCCGGCGAGAAGAAGAGGGAGAGGAGCCCGAACACGGCGATAAACAGCACAAAGCTGATGGGCACCAGATGGGAGAGACGGGCAGGTTTTTTGTGCTTTTTGATGACCGCCACCTTCCAGACGCCGTACTCGTAGTACTGCTTGAAGACCTTGCGGTAGCTGTCGCGGGGGTAGTAGCGGCTCTTGATAGCGGGGGTCATGTACACCTTGCCCCCGTGGGCGTGCAGCCGCATATTGAACTCGTCGTCCTCGCTGCGGGGGAAATCCTCGTCGTAGAGGCCCAAATCGAGGATGGTCTGGCGCTTGTAGGCGCCGAGAAAGACGGTGTCCACATAGCCCTCGTAGTCCGCAATGTGAAATTTCCCTCCGCCCAGGGCAAAGGGGGAGTGGTAGGCGGCCGCCACCACCTTCTGCACCGCGTTTTTGCCGCAGGCGATCATCGGGCCGCCCACGTTGTCGGCGCCGGTCTTTTTGAGGGTGGCGATGGACTGGGAGATGTAGTCGTCGGCATATTCCGAGTGGGCGTCCAGGCGGACGATATACTCCCCCACAGCGGCGCGGATGCCGATGTTGAGGGCCAACTGCACCGTCCTGCCCGGATTGTGCAGGCAGTGGATAAAGGGGTACTTCTCCTGGTACTGGGCGATGATGGCGGTGGTCTTGTCCTCCGAGTCGCCATCAACAAACAAGACTTCCATCCGCTCACGGGGGAAGTCCTGCTTCAGAATAGACTCTATGCAGGGGCCGATATAGGCCTCCTCATTTAAGATGGGGACGACCACAGAAACCTCAATGGCAGGGTCTGCCTGAGATCCTGTCTCTCTCTGCTCGATCAGGTCTGTCATGGTTTTCCTCCACAAACTGTCTTTTTACACGAAAAAGGGCAAATTTATTTATCAATTATACTCTAAGCCCCCCTCAAATTCAATAGGACAGGCCCGCTTTCCCCTCTGGATGCCCGTTTATTCAGGGTTTCTTCACATTTTAAGCGGCTGGACAAACCGCCCTCCGACCACTATAATATAGGCAGTTTTCCATCTGCCAAAACCGGATGAAAGGGAAAGAAGGACATCTTATGAAACTGCTGATCACCGGCGGCGCCGGTTACATTGGGAGCCACACCTGCGTGGAACTGCTGAATGCGGGACACGAGGTGGTGATCCTGGACAACCTCTGCAACTCCAGCCCCAAGGTGGTGGAGCGCATACAGGAGATCACCGGCAAACCGGTGACATTCTGCCAGGTCGACTTGCTGGACTACGCCGCCACCGAAGCGGTCTTTCGCGCCCACCAGTTCGACGGGGTCATCCACTTCGCCGGGCTCAAGGCGGTGGGGGAGTCGGTGGAGAAACCGCTGGAATACTACCACAACAACCTGACCGGCACCCTGCACCTGCTCAAGCTGATGCAAAAGTACCAGGTCTTTACCCTGGTGTTCTCCTCCTCCGCCACGGTGTACGGCTCGCCGGCCACCGTCCCCATCACCGAGGACTTCCCCCTCTCGGTGACCAACCCCTACGGCGCCACCAAGTTGATGACCGAGGAAATTCTGCGGGACCTCTACCGGGCGGACCCCCGCTTCTCCCTGGTGATCCTCCGCTACTTCAACCCCATTGGCGCCCACGAGAGCGGCCGCATCGGGGAAAACCCCAAGGGCATCCCCAACAACCTGATCCCCTACATCACCCAGGTGGCGGTGGGCAAACTGCAGTACCTGAACGTGTACGGGGAGAATTACCCCACGGTGGACGGCACCGGGGTGCGCGACTACATCCACGTGGTGGACCTGGCCAAGGGCCACATCAAGGCAGTGGAGAAGCTGGCGGGCAAGGCCGGGGTGCACATCTACAACCTGGGCACCGGCAACGGCTATTCGGTGCTGCAGGTGGTGGACGCCTTTGAAAAGGCCAGCGGCCAGAAGGTCCCCTACAAGATCGCCCCGCCCCGGGCCGGCGACATCGCCGAGTGCTGGGCCGACGCCTCCAAGGCCAAGGCCGAGCTGGGGTGGGAGGCGGAGTACGACATCCAGCGGATGTGCGTCGACTCCTGGCGGTGGCAGAGCCAAAACCCCAACGGCTACGACGACTAGACAAAAAAGCTGCTTCAAAAGGGCCTCTTTGGGGCCCTTTTGCTTTTTGCACAAAAAACAGGCCGAAGGATTGTTCAATAAAAATATTGATTTTCGTGCAGTCAAATTATATATTATAGGTAAGAAAAGGGTTTCGTACCAAACCTCCTTTGGTTGTATACCAAAACAGATAATAGGTGAGGAAATTCGCGTACCATGGCCCTTCAAAACGGAGCCTTATCCACCGTTCAAGGCAAATGTGCAGTGCGCACAGGAGGTATTGTCCAATGGGTAGGTTTCAAATCTGAAAGACAGGCAACCCCAGTTGATTTCAAACTCCGCCCATAGCTTGTCTTTGCAAACAGATGCAAAAAGGAGTTTGCAGGTGTGCGTAAGAAAGAGCGGGACCGCCGTTTGGAACTGCTCAGGGCCATTCCCCCAAAAGGGTGGTCAAGTTTGGCAGCCTGATTTCTGAAATCGGACGAATTGGAAAAGAGGGCCCCGTACGGGGCCCTCTTTTTTTGTCCCCTCTCTCCCCCTTCGCCCCGCCCGCCGCGATTGCGCAACAGGGCGGGCAGGGGGTATAATGGGCCCAAGGGGGGAAGGGCTGTGAACGAACTGTTTGTCGCCGAGGTGGCGCTGGATCGGGCCGCCCTGCGGCAGGTGGGCGGCTATCTGACCGACCTGCCCTGCCTGCGGGAGCTGGGGGCGCTGGCCTTTCACCGCCCAGTCACCTATTTTGTGGGGGAGAATGGGACCGGAAAGTCCACCCTATTAGAGGGGCTGGCCGTGGCCCTGGGCCTCAACCCGGAAGGGGGCGGGCGCAACTTTCACTTTGCCTCTAAAGAAACTCACTCCCCCCTGCACCGCTGTCTGACGGTGACCAAAGGCCCCTACCGCCCCCAAACCAGCTACTTTCTGCGGGCAGAGAGCTTTTACAACCTGGCCTCCGAGGTGGACCGGTTAGAGGAGATCGGGGCCCCCGGCCTCTTTGACAGCTACGGGGGGCGCTCCCTGCACAGCCAGTCCCACGGCGAGGCCTTTCTCTCCCTGGTGTTGGGCCGCTTTCCCCCGCGCGGGCTCTACCTTCTCGACGAGCCGGAGGCAGCCCTCTCCCCCTCCCGGCAGCTGGCCCTCTTGCGGCAGATCCACCTGCTGGCGGAAGGGGGCAGCCAGTTCATCATTGCCACCCACTCCCCCATCCTGATGGCTCTGCCCGGCGCCGCCATCCTCTCCTTTGAGGAGGGGGGTGCCATCCGCCCCACGGCCTATCGGGAGACCAGCCACTACCAGGTCACCCGCGCCTTTTTGGAGGCGCCGGAGAGGATGCTGCGGGAACTGCTGGACGGGGAATGACCCCGCCCAAAACACAAGGAGGAATACGCGATGGAAAAATTGGAAATGCTGGAAGCCATTCTCGACAGCTACCCCTACCGGGTGGTATTTGTGGACTGCGACCACGTCATCCGCTACCTGAACCGGGCCGCCAAATACCACTACTATCAGGTGCGGGGGTACCGGGACCTGATTGGCCGCTCCCTGTTTGACTGCCACCAGGAGCTCTCGCGGGAGCGCATCGAGGCGGCGGTGGAAAAATTGCGCCGCCACGGCAACGAGATCTACCTGGGGGTGACCCCGGACAACCAGCGCTACTACATCAACCCGGTGCGAAACGAGGAGGGGGAGCTGCTGGGGTACTTCGAGCGCTTTGAGCTGAACTTGCAGAAATAGCGCGGCGCACTGCCGCCGGGTGCGGCGGGACGGTGCCTTTGTCAGAGAGGAGAAGACCCTATGAAAAAACATCTGATTACCCTGTTGTGTCTCACCCTGGCCCTTTTGATGACCGGCTGTGGGGAAAAGAGCGAGGCCTTTTCTTTCCCCGACGAGGGAAGGAAGTACATCGACACGGCAGAGTTGCCCCGCGTCTATGCCGACCCGGCCGGCTACCGAGGGAAATACGTCAAGCTGGTCGGCCGCGCCATCAGCACGTTGGAGCGCCATACCGGCGAATCGTCCTTTCTCTTTATCCCCGAAGGGTGCAGTTCCCCCATTGCCGTCCACTCCGCCGACCCCTCCCTGCAGATAGAGGAGGGGGACATCCTCCTGGTTGACGGGAAGTTTTGGTCCACCAAAAACACCGGCACCGACCTGCCCCACCTCGCGGCGGCCGGTCTGACCCACTCCACCTACAAAGACGCCATCCGCCCCACCCTCAAAGAAATCGACCCCGCCCTCACCCAGACACAGGAGGGCTGTTCGGTCACCGTCGAGAAGATCGAATTTGCAGAAGAGGAGACGCGGCTCTACCTGCGCATTCAAAACACGGGCCGGGCCAGCATCTCCTACCAGGCCGGGTACTTGGCGCAGGACGGAGCCCAGTACGCCGAAACATACAACGCCGAGGCCCACTACGAGGTCCTTCCCGATGACATTTTGCCCGGCGTCACCGCCACCGGGGTAGTGGTTTTTCCCGCTCTGAAGGACCCTGGAGCACTGCAGATCCATCTTCAAATCCTGTCTGAAGACTACACCGTAGACTTCGAGCCCTTTGTCTTCTCCCTCTCCTGACAAACTGCAAAAAACCATCCCCGGCAGAAGGTTCTGCCGGGGATGGTTTTTTTGTAAATGGGGGTCACTCCCCTTCCTTGAGGGCGCGCAGTTCCTCCGCCGCCTCCCGGTAGGCCTCTTCCAGGGCGGCTTTTCTCTCCAGCGGCGCGGCGGAAATCTCCACCGCCAACTGGCTCAACCGCATCTCCAGCACCGTTTTGCGCAGGGCGGCGCTCTGCCCTGCCCTGCGGGCGGGCCTCTCCTGCTGACGGCGCCAGTCGGCCAGCCCGCCCGCAAAAGCGGTGAGGCCGCCCTCGCCGACACAGAGCAGCCGGTCGGCCACCCCCTCCACAAACGCCTCGTCGTGGCTGACCAGCAGCAGGGTCCCGGTATAGCCCTGGAGCAGGGATTGCAGGGCCTCCACCGCGGGGAGGTCCAGGTAGTTGGTGGGCTCGTCCAGAAAGAGGAGGTTGCAGCCGCCCACCAACAGCTTGCAGAGGGCGACCTTCATCCGCTCCCCGCCGCTGAGCACCGCCAGGGGCTTGTTGACCGCCTCCCCCCGAAAGAGGAGCCGCCCCAGCACCGTGCGCACCAGGGTGGGGGACTGAAGGGCCCCTTCAAGGGCGTTTTCGAGGACGGTGCGCCCCTCGTCCAGCTGTTCAAACCCCTGGCGCAGGAACCCCAGTTTGGCCTGGGGCGAGAGGCGGCACTCGCCGGCCAGAGGGACCATCTCCCCCGCCAGGGTGCGCAGCAGGGTGGTCTTGCCCGCCCCGTTGGGGCCGATGAGGGCGGTTTTGCTGCCGGTCGGAAGGGTGAAGACAGCCCCCTCAAAGAGGGGGACACCGGCATATCCCACCGCCAGATCCGCGGCGGTGAGGGCGGTGCGGGCCCGCAGGGGGGCCGGGTCGATGCGCAGGGCGATGCCGTCTGCCTCAAAGGGCTTTTCCACCCGCTCCATCCGCTCGATGCGCCCCTCCAACACCTTTTTGCGGCGGGCGATCTTGGCCGATTTCTGGGTGGCCTCCCGCTTGTGGAGGCGAGCCTCGGAATTGCCCATCCGGCTGGGGGCCTTCCTCACGCCGTCGGCCCGGCGGGAGACCTGGCGGGCGGCGGCCAGCAGCCGGGCCCGCTCGCCGGTGTACTCCTCCCACTGCTGCTGGGCCCGCTCCTCCTCCTGGGCCCGCTGGCGGCGGTAGGCGGCGTAGTTGCCGGGATAGACCCCCACCCGGCCGTCCCGCACCTCCCAAATGGTGTCGCAGAGGGCGTCCAACAGGGCCCTGTCATGGCTGACCAGCAGCAGCGACCCCACCTCTGCCAGCCGTCGGCGGATCTCCGCCTGCCCCCGCTCGTCCAGGTTGGCGGTGGGCTCGTCGCAGAGGAGGAGGGGGGCGCCCTCCTCCAGGGCGGCGGCCAGCTTGACGCCTCTCTCCTATCCACATCTAGCTGTGTATCATCCTCGACCTGGAAGGGCTCGTAGCCGGCGGCGATGAGTTCGGCATCAAAGTCGGCCCGGGCGCGCTTCATGGCGTCCTCCATGGTGCCCTCGACAATGGTGAAGCTGTCTCTTATACACAGCTAGATGTGTATAAGAGACATGCCACACCCGTTCTCCCCCACGATCCCGATGTGGTCCCCCGCCAAAACCGTCAGTTCGGGGATGTCGAGAAGCCGCCGCTCCCCGATAAAATAGGCCAGCCCGCAAATCGAGACCAGCACGTTTCGTTCAGACAAATGAAAAACCTCCCTTGCAGGGTCACCTGCAAGGGAGGAAAAAGACAGAGGGCGCGCGAAAAAAGGGGGACTTGCCTCCACCGCACACCGTGCTGTTTTCCCCTTTGCCGCGCAGGTGACCAAACGGCCCCCCATTGAGAGAGGGCGTTTTGTCCGTTTTCAGTGGTTGCGCACAAAGGTCAAAACAGTCTCATTCGCGGTGTGGTTACCTCGCCTTTCTTCGTTTCTTCGAATACGAGTATACCAGACATCTCCCCGGGTTGCAAGGGGAGAAAAAGGGCAGGTCCCGGCGCCATTCTGCCGGGGCCCGCCCTCGATATCAGCGGTTTAAATTGGTCAGGCTGTTGACGATCAGGTCGATGAAGCGGGGACGGTCCACATCCTCGCCCATCTTGGTGTTGGGGGGGAAGTGGCGGTCCTCGGTGTGCTTGTAGGTGATGACCGTCTTGCCCTCGGTGAGGATGCCGCGGGTCTCCACATCCACGTGGACATCCACCGTCTGCACCACCGATTCGTCCATCACGTAGGCCGCGGTCACCGCATCGCAGAGGATGCCGCCGGGGCGGCCGTTCTTCTCGGCGTAGCCGACCCGCTCGCCGATGAGCGCGGCCGCCACCTCCGCCACCGGGCCGCCGGCGGCGCGGATGCGCGCCAAATCGTCGGCGGTGACATAGGCTTTAAAGCAGATGTCCAGCCCCATCATCGCCATGGGGATGCCACTGGCAAAGACGATCTTGGCGGCGTGGGGGTCGGCCCAGATGTTGAACTCGGCCGCGGCCGTCCAGTTGCCCAGGCCCTTGGCCCCGCCCATGATGGAGATGCGCTTGACATAGTCTTTTAAGTTGGGGTATTTCAACAGCGCATTAGCCACGTTGGTCAGGGGGCCGATGGCCACGATCTCCAGTTCGCCCTTGCAGGCCACCGCCTGCTGGTAGATGAAGTCCCAGGCGTACTGGTCCTCCACCTGCTTGTGGGGCTCCGGCAGGGTGACCGAGCCCAAACCGCCCGCGCCGTGGACGTTGCCGGCGGTGCGCTCCCCGCAGAAGAGGGACTGGCTGGCCCCTTTGAGGACGGGGATGTCCTCCCTGCCGGTGAGCTCGCACAGCTGCAGGGCGTTTTTCTCGCAGAAGGACAGGGGTTTGTTGCCGCAGACCGGGGTGATCCCCTTGATGTCAAAGCGCTCGTCCCCCAGCAGCATAAACAGGCAGATGGCGTCGTCGGTGCCCGGGTCGCAGTCCAGGATAATGGGGCGTTTGTTCTGTTCCATTCTCTTCTCTCCTCCCTTTCTCAGGCGTTTTTCAGCAGTTCGCGCACCGCGTCCACATAGCCCTGGCGGTCCACGTCCAGCACCACGGTGTGGATGTGGGGGCGGGCGGTCTGGTGCAGCCCGGTGCGGGCGTCACAGACGCTCATCCCGTCGCAGAGGTCGGAGGCGCACTCGATCTGGATGTCCGCTTTGACGGTGGTGAAGAGCTCGGGCTTTAACAGGTAGATCACCGGCACCGTGTCGAAGATGAGGGTGCGCTCGCCGGGGAACTCGCCCCAGCCGTCGTTCAGGGAGTGGTGGGTGATGCTGTAAAACGCCTTGGCGCAGGGGTTGTCAAAGCCCTTCCAACTGTCGTTGTCGGCGGGGGTGATATAGGCATTCGTGCAGACGTCCAGCCCGCACATGGCCACCGGCAGCCCAAAGGAGAAAACGGCCTGGGCCGCCTCGGGGTCGGCGTAGAAGTTGAGTTCCGCCGCGCCGGTGGTGTTGCCGAAATACATGCCGCCGCCCATGAGGACGATCTCCTCCACCTTCTCCCGCACCAAGTCGGGGTGTTGGAGCATCAGCTTGGCGATGTTGGTGAGGGGGGCCAGGGGGATGAGGGTCACCTTTTCCTCGCTGGAGCGGAGCACGTCCACCATGAACTCGACAGCGGACTTCTCCTGCAGGGGACCCACCTCCTCGCTCAAATCGGGGATGGGCAGCCGGTGCCCTTCGGGGTTGCCGACCCAGCGCTGGCGGACCAGGGGGTTTTGCGAGCCCCGGGCCACCGGGATGTCGGTCTTCAGGTAGCGCACCAGCTCCAGGGTGTTCTGGGTGGTGTTCTCGATGGGCTGGTTGCCCATACAGGTGGTGATGCCCAGCACCTCCAGCTCGGGGCTGGCGACGGCCAGGGCGACCGCGCAGGCGTCGTCTCCGCCGGTATCGCAGTCAAATAACACTTTCTTGCTCATTGTGCAGACTCCTCCATTTCTTGGTATATGGCCTTACCAAATCATTATACTTTAGAATCAGGGGCGCGTACAGGGGATGGGGGCGTAGAAGATGCGCCGAAAAAAACAGCCAAAACGCACAAAAGCCGGCGGCCAGATTCTCCGGCCGGAGGGGCGGGCGTTTTACAAATTGTCCATCTATTGCTCACATAGACGGGATATACTAACAGCAGATGAAAGGGGTGCGCGCGATGAAAACACTGTACATTGTAACCGGCGCCTACGGCCACCTGGGCAACGTGGTGGTGCGGTTGCTGGCCAAACGGGGCGAGTGGGTGCGGGGGTTGGCCCTGCCGGGCGACCCGGCTGTCTCCCTGCCCGATGGGGTCGAGGTGATCCGCGGCGACGTCTGTTGCCCGGCCAGCCTCCACCCCCTCTTTGAGACCGAGGAGCCCTGCCGCCGGGTGGTGATCCACGCGGCGGGGATCGTGAGCATCGCCTCCAAGTACCAGCAGAAGGTGTGGGATGTCAACGTGGGCGGCACCGCCAACCTGCTGGCCTTCTGCCGCCAGTACGGGGTGGAGAAGATGGTCTATGTCAGCTCGGTCCACGCCATCCCCGAGCGGCCGGAGGGGCAGGTGGTGGTGGAGACCGACCACTTTGACCCCGATCTGGTGGAGGGGCTCTACGCCAAGACCAAGGCGGAGGCCACCGCCCTGGTGCTGGAAGCCGCCAAGGACGGGCTGCCCGCGGTGGTGGTGCAGCCCTCGGGCATCGTGGGGCCCTGGGACTTTGGCCACGGCCACCTGAACGCCCTGGTGGCCGACTGCGCCCGCGGCAAGCTGCTGGCCGGCGTGGAGGGCGGCTATGACTTTGTGGACGTGCGGGACGTGGCCGCCGGGGTGATCGCCGCCGCCGACAGGGGCCGGGTGGGGGAGTGCTACATCCTCGCCAACCGCTATTTCACCGTGCAGGAGTTTTTGGAGCGCTGCCACCTGGCCACCGGCTGCAAACCCATCCGCCACACCCTGCCCCTCTGGTTTGCTCGGGCCACCGCCCCCCTGTCGGAAATCTACTACAAAATCCGCAAGGCCCCGCCCCTCTACACCCGCTACTCCCTCTACACACTGGAGACAAACGCCGTCTTCTCCTGGCAGAAGGCAGCCGACGAACTGGGCTACCGCCCCCGCCCCATGGAGGAGACCCTGCGGGACACCGTTCACTTTATGCGGGTACAGGGCCGCTTTTGACAGCCATCCACAAAAGGCCGCCGGTTTTTGACCGGCGGCCTTTTTGCGCGCGTTTTCGGCGGGCCCGCAGGCCGGGCAGCGCCGGTTACTCCTCGACCTGGAAGGGCTCGTAGCCGGCGGCGATGAGTTCGGCATCAAAGTCGGCCCGGGCGCGCTTCATGGCGTCCTCCATGGTGCCCTCGACGATGGTGAAGGGCACGCTGAACATCAGGTTGAGGGGATAATCGAAGTCCTCGATGGTGCAGCCGTTCTCGTCGACCCACTTGCCCTCTTCGTTCTGGTGCTTGGCGCCGGTGAACCGCTCGACCATGGGGCGGGCGTCGTCCACAAAGGCGTAGCAGCGCTGGCCCAGGGCATAGGCGGCCCCGCACTCGACACAGGTGCCGGAATCGGGCTCCTGCCCGCGGCGGAAGTCGTTGAGGTTGGCGATGATCATGTCCGAGCGGCGGACGTGGTTGATGTCGTGGATGAAGCCGCGCTTCTCCTTCTCCTCGCGGGAGTCGTCCTTGGGGACATAGTCCTTGAACTCGTCGTCCCGGGCGGGGTTGGGGGGATAGATGCCGTCGATGCCGTACTTGTGGCTCAACTCCACATAGTGGGCGCCGATCTCGTCCCCGTTGGGCCAGAACATGTCCGGCCCGGCCAGATAGGCCACCGGACGGCGGACAACGCCGTTTTTGTCGATAAACAAGTCAAACTCGCCTCCTGTTCCGGAATCATCTCCCCGGCCGCACCCCTTGTGCGCCGGGGGGAGGGAAAGGCCCGCAAAAAGGGCCCGGCAAAACTACTCCTCGACCTGGAAGGGCTCGTAGCCGGCGGCGATGAGTTCGGCGTCAAAGTCGGCTCGGGCGCGCTTCATGGCGTCCTCCATGGTGCCCTCGACAATGGTGAAGGGCACCCCGAACATCAGGTTGAGGGGGGAGTCGAAGTCCTCGATGGTGCAGCCGTTCTCGTCCACCCATTTGCCCTCTTCGTTCTGGTGCTTGGCGCCGGAGAACCGCTCGATCATGGGGCGGGCGTCGTCCACAAAGGCGTAGCAGCGCTGGCCCAGGGCATAGGCGGCCCCGCATTCGACACAGGTGCCGGAATCAGGCTCCTGCCCGCGGCGGAAGTCGTTGAGGTTGGCGATGATCATGTCCGAGCGGCGGACGTGGTTGATGTCGTGGATGAAGATCTTCTTCTCCATCTCCTCCGAGCTGTCGTCCTTGGGCTCGTACTCTTTGAACTCGTCCTCTCTGGCGGGGTCGGGGGGGAAGATGCCGTCGATGCCGTACTTGTGACTCAATTCCACGTAACCGGCGCCGATCTCATCCCCGTTGGGCCAGAACATGTCGGGGCCGGCCAGGTAGGCCACCGGGCGGCGGACAACGCCGTTTTTGTCGATGAACATCTAGCAGCCCTCCTTTTCCATGTCCTCTTTGGCCCGGAGCAGGGCGTCGCGGAAGGTCCCCTCCACCATGGTGGCGTGACCGGAGATCATCAGGTTCAGGGGGCCGCCCTCCAGAGTGAGGCCGTCCTTGTCGCGGCGGCGGCCCTGCTCGTCGAGGTAGGTCTCCTCGGTGAACTTTTCGCCGCAGCTGCGCAGGTCGTCCAGGTAGACATAGATCTTCTTGCCCCAGATATAGCCCACGCCAATTTCAAAGGAGGTGCCGGAATCGGGCTCCCACCCGCGGAAGTTGTTCATATCGGCCACGATCAGGTCGCAGTTTTTGATGGATTCGATGTTCTTTTCAAAGATCACCTTGGCGGTGTCCTGTTTGGTCTTGCAGCCGCTGAAATCGTAGTCGGCAGCCACCGACGGCTCAAACCCCAGCTCTTCACAGATGGCCTTGTTGGCGGCGAAGATCTCTTCGCTGTTGGGGAAAAAGCACTCTGGCCCGGCAATGTACACCTTGGGCTTCTTGTTCATGCTACACACTCCTTCTTCTTTTCCTTCGGTTTCTTGACCCATAAAAGAAATACAAGTTCAGTATACCTGTCCCCTTCTGGCAAAGTAAATGCACGAAAGGGCCAAAGAAAAAGGAAAATTCCCGTCACTTTGATGAAAACGATTTCGCAAGCGTTTGCCGAAAGCGCTTTCTCCCAAACGCACGAACCCCCTGCACCGCTGTATATGCGGCGCAAGGGGTCCATTTTTGCGGGGCGCTCAAATCTAGGGGCGGTCGCTCTCCCGCTCTTTTTTGCGCCCGTGCAGGGCAATGGCGAGGGCGCCGGCAGCCAGGGCCGCCAGGAGGGCCAGGATCAGCAGACTGTCCAGGGGGCAGCCCCGCATCCACCAGAGGACGGCGGCCAAGCCGGCCCCGGCGGAGAAAAACAGCAGGTCACACCACTTCATGTTCTTCCTCCTCTTCTCTGCGCTCCCACACCAGCCGCAGGGCAACATAGCCGCCGGTGATGACGGTGCCCAACAGGGCCAGCCAGTGGACGATGCAACTGCCGGGCGCGTGGCCGGTGTGAGCACCGCCGCCGAAAGGTCCCCGCTCCCCGGTGTAAGGGACGCCGCCCGCCTGGGTGGTCTCCCCCAGCTCCGCCGTCTGGCCGCCGCCATTCGGGCCAGGGGCGTCGCCCCCTTCCCCCTCGCCGGGGGTGGGAGAGGGCGGAGGCGCAGGGGTGTCCCCCTCCTCCTCTTCCACCAGCTGGTACCAAAGGAGGATGGTGGTGGTGTTCCCCTGGGCGTCCGCCGCCCCCCAGCGGATGAGGTAATCCCCCGGGTGCGCGGTGTCGATGGCGGCGATGGGGCGGCCCGAGAGGTCGCTCATCTCCACCGGGAAATAGGTGAGGCCGTCGTCGGGCGCCGGCAGGCCGCTGACGATTTGATAGCGCCCCTCCATCAGCTCCCTGGCCTCTTCATCGGAAAGGCTGCCGCCGTAAAGCGGCTCCCGGCCGATGAGGACGGTGACTTTGTCCCGGATGAGGGCGTGGCGCAGCCCCTCCTCGTCGGTCTCGACGACAGGCGGCAGGGGGTAGAGGCCCCCTTCCCCGCCGTCGGGGGAGTTGGTGTCGGGCCACCCGTCCGGGGCGGGGCGTCCGTTCTCGCCCTGATCGCCGCCGGAGGCGCTGTCGCTGCCGTTTTCCCCCTGGCCGCCCGAGCCACCGCCGGAGGAGTTGTCGCCGCCATTTTCCCCCTGGCCGCCGCCGGAGGAATTGTCGCCGCCGTTCTCCCCCTGGCCGCCCGAGCCACCGCCGGAGCCGCCGTCCGGGTGGTCGGGCACGATCACCACCGGCGGCTGCGCCGCCTCGATGATGCGGTAGGTCAGGTGGATGGTGGTGGTGTTCCCCGCCTCATCGGTCACCGTTTGGGTGATCACACAGCTGCCCACCTCCCCAGTGGGGAAGGATCCGCCCCGCAGGTCGCCGCTCATGGAGACCGGTCCCCGGGAAAGGGCGTCGGCCGGCCAGGGGAGGGAGGAGGTGATCTGGTAGCGCTGTGCCAGCCAGGCCTCTGCCTTCTCCCCCGTCAACAGCCCCCCAAAGGAGGGGTTGGGGCGGACATACTCCACCACCTCGTCGCAGATGTCTCGGTGCAGGCGGTTGGGGTCTGTCTCGTCGGGTTTGAGGGTGCCGTCGGGCAGCTCGTCCGGGAGAGGGGGGAACCCGTTCCCCTCCCCGCCGCCGGGGGTCACCACCGGCGGCTCGATGCCGCTGTCGTAGACAAAGTGGTAGGTCAGATGGATGGTGGTGGTGTTTCCCGCCCGGTCGGTGGCGGTGCGCTCCACCAGATAGGTGCCCTGGCGGGCGGTGTCCATGGTGTCGGTGGGCACCCCGCCCTTGGAGATGGTCAGCTCACCCCAATCCAGGGCGTCGTCCGGCGCGGGCAGGGTGGAGGTGACCTGGTACCGGCGGGCAAAGAGGGCCTCCATCTCCGCCTTTCCGTAGCTGCCGCCGCCGGCGGCCGGGGTGGTGATCAGCTCGGTGATCTCGTCGTAGATGTCCCGGTGCATCTTCCCCTCGTCGTCAACGGAGGGGTCGGGCTGCTCGTCGGGCAGCTGGTCGTTGGGGACATCGGGGTGATAGCCCGGCTCCCCCTCGCCCGAGGGGGTGGGGCCACCCACGTCGGGGGAGCCGCCGCGGAGGATGTAGAGGAAGCACTCCTTGGGCAGGGCGGCGTTGCCGTCGTCGTCCACCCCCTTGAGGGAGAAGGTCAGCTTGTAGCTGCCCGCCGGCAGCTCCACCGCCACCGGCTGGGTGGAGCGGCTGCCGCTCTGCACCGGGAAGGAGGAGGCGGTGAGGCCCAGGCGCTCCAACTTCCAGCTGATTTGGTCGTCCGGCAGCTGCACCCGATTTTGCGGCTGCCCGCTCAAATCGGTGTACGGGGGCAGGGCGTTGTGGGCAGCCGGGGTCTTGACGCCGTTTGTAGAGAGGTGGGTGATGGGGGCGTCGTCCCCCGCGATCATGTCAAAGGCCGTCTGCGGGACCAAGCCGCTGGGCAGCTTCTCCCCGTAAAAGACAAGGCTGTCGTCGGCCACGATGACAGGGGCTACGTCGGTGCGGGTGACGGTGAGCACCTTGTCGTCTGGCGTGACGTTGCCGGCCGCGTCCACCGCCCGGAACTGGTAGGTGCCCAGAGCATTGCAGTCGTTTAGCGCCTGGTAGTCGCGGGAGGAGGCGCCGGTGTCCCCCGGCTTGGCCCCGCCCGGGGTCAGGGTATAGGTGGTCATGTCCTCCCAACTTGTGGCGCCGGGGCGCTTGACCTGGATCTTCCAGACGCCCGAGACCCCGTCCTGCGCCCGCAGGGCCAGGGTGGAGCGGTCGGTGAGGGCCAGGGTGGGGGCGGTTTTGTCGATCCCCAAGCTCTCGCTCATGATGCCGGTGGTCCCCCACTTGGAGAGAGGGCGGCTGCCGTCCTGCTGGGCGTAGAAGCTGGTGGTGGTCTTGCCCTCTTGGGTGAAGGTCTTGCCCATCCTATCGGCGAGAACGCCGTCGAAGTAGGCCAGGTCGTAGTCGTTTGTCTGGATGTTCAAATCCACATTGCTGGTGTACCAGCCGTTGCTGCCCGCGGTGCCGGTAAGGGTGTAGTTGACATCGCCGGGAAAGACGCCGCCCTTCACCATGTCGGGGCCGATGTCGTGCAGGATATACGCCGACCGGTAGCTGCCAAAGGGGTCGTCCTCCACCTTGAGCCCCAATTTGAACTGGGTCTCGGGGTCGCCGGTGACCTTGATTTTAAAGGTGGCGGAGATCTCGTCGTTGCCCACAAAGTTGAGGGCGATCTTCTTGGTTCCGCTGATTTGGGTGGTCTCGAACCCCTCGCTGACAAAGCCCGCCTGGTCGCCGAGAGAGAGGAAGGCGGGGATGGTCTCGCCGGCGGCGGCCAAATCGCCGTTTTTGAGGGTGACCCGGACCACCGCCTCCTGCCCCCGGCCGATGCCGCCGGTGATGACCCGGGTCTGATCCTTGGGGTCGAGGTACTCCACCTTTACAAATTCGGGGGCAAAGTGGTCGTAGCCGATGGAATTGAGGGTGACGCTCGACTGACTCTTGCTGAGAACGCTATCCACCTTGCTCTTTCGGGTAAAGTTCCAGTTCGACAGTAAGATGCTGAGACGCTGATTGGTGTCGAGTCCCAGCGGCGGGTACCCGTCCGCAGATTTGTTTTGATTGCTGGAAGATATTGTTTCCCCCGCAAACTGGGCGGACATGACTTGACTTTGGGCGTCCCAGGCGAGGACACTGCTTTTATTGCTGCCATACGCGTTCTCCCCACCGTTGTGCCAGGCATACCCACTCGCTACGCCCGGTCCGGTGGTGCCGTAGTTCAAATCGCCGCCTACGGCAGTAATGCCAAGGCCTGACCAAATTCCATTGAACTTGACATCGTGAGTGGAAACCAGCGCCAAAAGCCGTGTTGCGCCAGTTTGATCCTCCAGCAGGTAGAAAAGGTTATTCGCATCCAGCCTGTCGCTGTCCAAAGCGGCCATCGGTGAGATGGAATAGGAGATGCCCATCTTCCAACTGGCTGTCAGCGGAACTCTCCACTTTGAAGTGATATTGCCAGAGCACCCTTTGCCGGAAGTCTTTTCCCCATAGTTTCCCTGGTAGTCCTGGTCATAGGCATTCCTTGTACCGGAAATAAAGTCGAACGTTCCTCCTACCGGTGACAGGGTACTACCGGACACTCTAAATGTCTGCGCCATTTTATCCATGCTGATGTTTTGGTGAAAGCCCTGCACCAGCACATCGCTGGCCTCTTTTGCCGACCCCTCCGCCAGCCCTGTCGTCGGGAGGGCAGCGGTGGCAAAGCAGACCGCCAGCGCCGCGGCTGTCACCCTGCGCGCCCCCTGTCGCCAACCTCTGTTTTCCCGTTTCATCTCTATTTCACGCTCCCTTGTGTTCTTTTGCAGGTTGATTCTCAATAAGAAGGTCAAAACAGAGAAAAAGGGGTCAACTTTTTCAAAATTCCCACAAAAAACTTTTCCAATGCACCATTTATACCCCTTTGTGATATACTGAGTGAGCAGTTTTTGTCGAAAAAACAGGAAAGAAAGGGGCAGTGCCGGTGGTTAGGTTGGATCACCGCTCCCTGGGGGAGCTGGCGCGCCGTGCCGCCGAGGGGGACAAGGCGGCCTTTGATGCGCTCTACCGGGCCACCGCGGAGGCGCAGTACTTTCAGGCGGTTGCCCTCTTGCGGGACGAACACCTGGCCATGGACGCGGTGCAGGAAAGCTACCTGGCCCTGCACCACGCCCTGCCGGGCATCGAAAAGCCGCAGGCGGTGGTGGCCTACCTCAACCGCTGCACCTTTCAGTGCTGCCGGCGGCTGTTGCGAAAGGAGGAGCAGGCGGTCTCGGTGGAGGAGGAGACCCTGGACCGCCTGCCCCAGCGCGCCAGCACGGAGGAGTTGGGCCGGCGGGAGGCCGCCCTCGCCCTGCAGCAGGAGTTGGCGCGGCTGCCGGAGGAGCAGCGGCTGATCGTCATCCGCCACTACTACCAGGGAGAGCGGCTCGCCGACATCGCCACCGAGATGGGGATGTCCCTCTCCACCGTCAAGCGCCAACTGCGGCAGGCCAAAGGCCGGCTGCGCCGGGGGCTGGGGCAGCTGGCGGTGGTGCCGCTGGGATTGGCCCTGCCGCGCCAGTTGCAGACGGCCGCCCACACCCTGGGCAGCCGGGCAGCCCTGCCCCCCGCCCCGGTTCGGGGGCAGGTGTCGGCTTGGGCCGTGGGGGCCAGCGCCACCCTCACCGCCGCCGCTGCCCTGCTGGCCGCCCAGATGCTGGCGGCCCCGACCCTCACCGCCGACGTGCCGGGAGAGGCGTCCGTGCGCACGGCGGTGTTGGAGGCGGCGGTCCACGGCCGCCCGGTGGACGGGGTGCTGGTCGAGGGCCCAGGAGGCGAGACCGCCTGGATGGCGGAGCCGGAGGGCGGGCGCTATACCCTCCCAGTGGGGGAGAACGGGCGCTACACCCTCACGGCCTTTGCCGGTGAGAGGGCGGTCTGCTCGGCGGCGGTGACGGTGGGCTGCATCGACCGGGAGGGGCCGGTCCCCCGCAGCGCCGCCCTGCAGGAGGGGCGCTTGTCGGTGGCCCTGGAGGAGGACCCGGCAGGGCTTGACGCGGAGGGTTGCTACCTCTGCCAGGGGGAGGCGCGCTACCCCCTGCGGCTGCAGGGGGAACAGCTGGTGTTGGAGCAGACCCTGCCCAGCGGCGACTACCTGCTGGTGCTCACCGACAAGTTGGGCAACCGGTCCGAGACCCCCCTGTCCCTCGCTTCGCCCCCGGCGGAGCGGTAGAGGCAAAAACCAGCCGGGCGGAGGAATAACTCCTCCGCCCGGCTGGTTTTTGATTTCTGCGGGAGACCCGCTAGATCTTGGTGATGTCCACCACCTCGATGCCCTCGACGGTGCGGCCGCTGGCCAGCATCTTGGAGAGGACGTCAGCGGTGTCGATGGCGGTGAGACAGGGGATCTGCCGCTCCACCGCCTTGCGGCGGATGCGCACCCCGTCGCGCTCGGGGGTGCGGCCCTTGGCCGAGGTGGAGATGACGTAGTCGATCTTGCCGCTCTCCAGCAGGTCCAGCACGTCGGGCGAGCCCTCGCCGATCTTCTTCACGGCGGTGGTGGGGACCATGTTCTTGTTCAGCCGCAGGGCGGTGCCGCCGGTGGCGTAGAGGTCAAAGCCCATCTGGCTGAAGCGGTCGGCGATGGGCACCACCTCGTGCTTGTCCTGGTCGCGCACGGTGATGAGCACCCCGCCGTGGTGCTTGAACTGGTATCCGGCGGCGCAGAGCCCCTTGAAGAGGGCCTCCTCGTAGGTCTTTGCCACCCCCAGCACCTCGCCGGTGGACTTCATCTCGGGGCCGAGCTGGGTGTCCACGTCGTGCAGCTTTTCAAAGCTGAAGACCGGCACCTTGACGGCCACAAAGTCCTTTTCGGGGAAGAGGCCGGTGCCGTACCCCATCTCCGCCAGGGACTCGCCCAGCATGCAGCGGGTGGCCAGGTCGACCATGGGGACCCCGGTGACCTTGCTGATGTAGGGGACGGTGCGGGAGGAGCGGGGGTTTACCTCGATGACATAGACCTGCCCCTCGTGCACCACGTACTGGATGTTCATCAGCCCCACCACCCCGAGCTCCCGCGCCAGGCGGCCGGTGTAGTCGACGATGGTCTCCTTGATGGAGGGGGAGAGGGTCTGGCTGGGGTAGACCGAGATGGAGTCGCCCGAGTGGACGCCCGCCCGCTCCACGTGCTGCATGATGCCGGGGATCAGGTAGTCCCTGCCATCGCAGATGGCGTCCACCTCGGTCTCGGTCCCCATGAGGTACTTGTCGATGAGGACCGGGTTTTCCAGCTCGTGGGCGGTGATGATGCGCATGTACTCCACCACGTCGGCCTCGGAGTGGGCGATGATCATGTTCTGCCCGCCCAGCACGTAGGAGGGGCGCAGCAGCACCGGGTAGCCCAGCTCCCCGGCGGCCGCCACCGCCTCTTCGGTGGTGAAGACGGTGTGCCCCTGGGGCCGGGGGATGCCGCAGCGCTCCAACAGGGCGTCAAAGCGCTCTCTGTCCTCGGCTTCGTCGATGGCGTCGGGGGAGGTGCCGAGGATGGGGACCCCCATCTCCTTGAGGGATTTGGTCAGCTTGATGGCGGTCTGCCCGCCGAACTGCACCACCACCCCGTCGGGCTTCTCGGTCTGCAGCAGGGCCTTCACGTACTCGGGGTTGAGGGGGTCGAAGTAGAGCCGGTCGCCGGTGTCGAAGTCGGTGGAGACCGTCTCGGGGTTGTTGTTGGCGATGATGGCCTCGTATCCCTTCTCCTTCAGGGCCCAGGCGCAGTGGACGCAGCAGTAGTCAAACTCGATCCCCTGGCCGATGCGGATGGGTCCCGAGCCGAAGACCACCACCTTCTTCTTGCCGCTCTGCTCCCGGGCAATGTGCTCGGCGGCCTCGTTCTCGTCGCCGTAGGAGGAGTAGAAATAGGGGGTCTCGGCGGTGAACTCGGCGGCGCAGGTGTCCACCATCTGGTAGCCGGGGAGCCACTGCTCCGGCAGCTCTTTGCCGGAGAGGCGGGCGATGGTCGCGTCCAAAAAGCCCAGCTTCTTGGCGCGGCGATAGCTCTCGGCGTCCAGCTGGCCGGCCTTCAGAGCCAGCTCCATCCGGGCCAGGTTTGCAAACTTGGCCAAAAACCACTTGTCGATCTTGGTGATGTCAAAAATCTGGTCGAAGGAGATCCCCCGCTTGATGGCCTCGTAGACCACGAAGAGGCGCTCGTCGTCGGTGACCGAGAGGAGGCGGACGATCTCCTCGTCGCTCTGCTCCTCCAGCTGGGGGAGGGTGAGGGTCTCCATCCCCAACTCGATGGAGACCACCGCCTTCATCATGGCCTGCTCAAAGCTGCGGGCGATGGCCATCACCTCGCCGGTGGCCTTCATCTGGGTGCCCAGGGTCTTTTCGGCGTAGACGAACTTGTCAAAGGGCCAGCGGGGGAACTTGACCACGCAGTAGTCCAGGGTGGGCTCAAAGCAGGCGCAGGTCTTGCCGGTGACGGCGTTGGGGATCTCGTCCAGGCTGTAGCCGATGGCGATCTTGGCCGCCACCTTGGCGATGGGGTAGCCGGTGGCCTTGGAGGCCAGGGCGGAGGAGCGGGAGACCCGGGGGTTGACCTCGATGACCGCGTACTCAAAGCTGTTGGGGTAGAGGGCGTACTGGACGTTGCAGCCCCCCTCGATGCCCAGGGTGGAGATGATGTTGATGGCCGAGGAGCGCAGCATCTGGTACTCTTTGTCGGTCAGGGTCTGGGAGGGGGCGACCACCACGCTGTCGCCGGTGTGGACCCCCACCGGGTCGATGTTCTCCATGTTGCAGACGGTGATGACGTTGCCCTTGCCGTCGCGCACCACCTCGTACTCGATCTCCTTCCAGCCGGAGATGCACTTCTCGATGAGCACCTGGGTGATGGGGGAGAGGCGCAGGCCGTTCCCGGCGATCTCCCGCAGCTCCTCCTCGTTTTGGGCAATGCCGCCGCCCGAGCCGCCCAGGGTGTAGGCGGGGCGGACGATGACCGGGTAGCCGATCTCGGCGGCAAAGGCCAGGGACCCCTCGACGGTGGTCTCCACCTGGGAGGGGATGCAGGGCTCGCCGATAGAGAGCATGGTGTCCTTAAAGGCCTGCCGGTCCTCGGCCTTTTTGATGGTCTCGGGGTTGGCGCCCAGCAGCTTGACGCCCTCCTCCTCCAAAAAGCCCTCTTCGGCCAGCTCCATGGCCAGGTTGAGCCCGGTCTGTCCCCCCAGGGTGGGGAGGATGGAGTCGGGCCGCTCCTTGCGGATGATCTTCTTGATGATCTCGGGGCGCAGGGGCTCGATGTAGATCTTGTCGGCCATGGCCTTGTCGGTCATGATGGTGGCCGGGTTGGAGTTGACCAAGATCACCTCCAGCCCCTCCTCCTTGAGGGCCCGGCAGGCCTGGGTGCCGGCGTAGTCGAACTCGGCCGCCTGGCCGATGACGATGGGGCCGGAGCCGATGACTAAAACCCGCTTGATGTCGCTTCTCTTTGGCATGGCTTATCTGTCCCCTTTCGCGTCTTTGATGCGGTCGATGAATTCGTCGAAGAGATAGGCGGTGTCCTTGGGCCCGGCGCTGGCCTCGGGATGAAACTGCACGGTGAAGCAGTTGTAGCGCTCGTAGCGGATGCCCTCCACCGTGCCGTCGTTGGCGTTGACGTGGCTGATGCGCCCCAGGTTGGTGTCAAAGCTGTCACCCTCTACGGCGTAGCCGTGGTTTTGGGAGGTGATGAAGGTGCGGTCCAGATCCCGGTCCTTGACCGGCTGGTTGGAGCCGCGGTGGCCGTATTTCAGCTTGCAGGTGGCGGCGCCGGTGGCCAGGGCGGTGAGCTGGTGGCCCAGGCAGATGCCGAAGATGGGCACCCCCGAGGGCAGCAGCTTGGCGATCTCGGCGATGATGGCGGTGTTCTCCGCCGGGTCGCCGGGGCCGTTGGAGAGCATGATGCCGTCGGGCCGCAGGGCCAAGATCTCCTCGGCCGAGGTGTGGCCGGGCACCACGGTCACGCGGCAGCCCCGGTTTTGCAGGGAGCGGACGATGTTGCGCTTGTAGCCGTAATCGCAGAGGACCACGTGGTAGTCCCCCTCGCTCCCCTCGGCCTTGGGGAAGGAGGCGGGCGCGGTGCAGGAGACGGCGGCCACCGCGTCGGCGATGGTGTAGGCGCGGATCTGCTCGAGGAGGGCGTCCTTCTTCGACTCGTCGTAGGCGGTGGTGATGGCCCCGTTCATCACCCCGGACTCCCGCAGTTTCTTGGTGAGGGCCCGGGTGTCGATGCCGGCGATGGCGATGACGTTTTGCGATTTGAGAAAGGCGTCCAGGTCCATGGCCACCCGGAAGTTGGAGGGGGTCTCGCACCACTCGCTGACAATGTAGCCCTTGACCCAGCTGCGGCCCGACTCCATGTCGTCGTTGTTGATGCCGTAGTTGCCGATGAGGGGATAGGTCTGGGTGACGATCTGCCCGTAGTAGGAGGGGTCGGTGAGCACCTCCTGATAGCCGGTCATGCCGGTGTTGAAGACCGTCTCGCCCACCGTGGTCCCCTCAGCCCCAAAGGAGACGCCGGGGTAGACCGAACCGTCCTGCAGGACCAGCCAGGCCCTCTTGGTTTCATTCTGTTGCATGTGATGCCTCCCTGTATAAAGCGGTGTTTGTATTCTTATTTGTATATCACCGGTCGGTGCGGGCCAGGCCGCGGATCTCACTCACCGCGGCAAATCCGTGGCGTTCCAGGTACCGGTCGATGCCGTCGATGATGTCCAGGCAGATGTCGGGTTTGACGAAGTTGGCGGTCCCCACCTGCACGGCGGTGGCCCCGGCCAGCAGAAATTCCAGGGCGTCGCTGGCGGAGGCGATCCCCCCCAGACCCACCACCGGGATTTTGACCGCCCCGCAGACCTGATATACCATCCGCAGGGCAATGGGGCGGATGGCCGGGCCGGAGAGGCCGGCAAAGAGGTTGGCAAAGACCGGCTGCCGCCGCTCCACGTCGATGGCCATGGCCTGGAAGGTGTTGACCAGGCTCAGGGCGTCGGCCCCGGCGTCCTCGCAGGCCTGGGCCATCTCGACGATGTTCTCGGCGTTGGGGGAAAGCTTGACCATCAGCGGCTTTTTGCAGACCTTGCGCACCGCCGACACCACCTGATGGGCCGACTGGCACTGGATGCCGAAGGCCATCCCCCCCGCCTTGACGTTGGGGCAGGAGATGTTGAGCTCGAGGATGTCGATGTCCGCCTCGCTCAAGAGGGTGGCCCCGTCCAGATAGCCCTGCAGGTCGCTGCCGCCCAGGTTGGCGATGACCGCGGCCCCGCAGCGGCGCATGAAGGGGAGGTCGTCCCGGAGGAAGGCCTCGACCCCGGGGTTTTGCAGGCCGATGGAGTTGATGACCCCGCTGGGGGTCTCGCAGATGCGCTGCCCCTCGTTGCCGTACTTGCCCCCCATGGTGAGCCCCTTGGAGGAGATGCCCCCCAGCCGGCCCACGTCGAAGAAGGGGGCGAACTCCTGCCCAAAGCCAAAGGTCCCCGAGGCGGCGATGACCGGGTTTTTCAGCTCCACCCCGCAGAGGTCGGTTCGCAGATCGCTCACAGGATCACCTCCTCGGCCCGAAAGACCGGGCCCTCTTTGCAGACGCACTTCGCCCCGTGGGCGGTCTTGCAGGTGCAGCCCAGGCAGGCGCCCACCCCGCAGGCCATGTGCCGCTCCAGGGAGAGTAGGCAGCGGACCCCGGCGTCCAGGCAGGCCCGGCCCAATTTCTCCATCATCACCTGGGGGCCGCAGGTCAGCACCCAGTCGTAGTCGGCCACCGAGAAGAGGTCGGTGACAAACCCCTTCTGCCCCTCGCGGCCGCTGTCGGTGGCCACCGCCACCCGCTGCACCGCGCCCTGCAGGCTCTCCAGCTCGTAGCTCTGGTCGCGAAAGCCGCAGAAGAAGTCCACCTGGCAGTTTTGCAGGGACTTGGCGGTGTAGACCATGGGCGCCAGGCCGATGCCGCCGGTGACCACCGCCACCCGGCCGCTGACCTCGCCCACCGGGAAGCCGGTGCCGGCGGGGCCCAACAGGGAGACCTGTCCCCCCGCCGGCAGCTGGGAGAGGAGGCGGGTGCCCCGCCCCCGCACCTCGTAGAGGAAGGTGACCGTCCCCTCGCCGGCGTCGTTCACGCTGATGGGGCGGGAGAGGAGGGGGTCGTTCCCCTCCCAGCCGCGGACCATGTAGAACTGGCCGGGGGCCGGCTGGGGAGCGCCCCCCAGATCGACCTTCATCTTGTAGACGGTCTCGGTCACCCGGTCGTTTTGTAGGATCTTATTTACCGTATACGCTGCAGGCACTGGCGATCTCCTCTCTGGCGCGGAGGACCTCTTTGCGGGAGGCCTCGGCGAACTGTCTCTCATCCCCGTCCTTCTTGTAGGCCAGCAGCACCCCGCGGGAGGAGTTGACCACCCCGCCGTTGCCCCGGCAGAGATAGCGGGCGATGTCCTCGGCCTTGCCGCCCTGGGCGCCGTAGCCGGGGATCAGGAAGAAGGTGGAGTCCAGGGCGGCGCGGATGGTCTCCGCCTCCAGGGAGGAGGTGCCGCCGATGACCGCCCCCACCGGGGAGTAGCCGTAGGTGCCGATGTAGGGCTTGCCCAGCTCCTGCACCTTTCTGCCGACGATGTCGTAGAGGGGCTCCCCCTCGCTCTGCAGGTACTGAAAGTCCTCCCGCCCGGGGTTGGAGGTGCGCACCAGGATGAAGAGGCCCTTGCCGCTTTGCTCCACATAGGGGAGGTAGGGGGTGACGCTGTCGAGCCCCATATAGGGGCTGAGGGTGACGAAGTCGGCCTCAAAGTCGCCGGTGAAGTGGGCCTTGGCGTACATCTCGGCGGTCTTGGCGATGTCGCCCCGCTTGACATCGGCAATGGCGACCAGCTCCCGCTCCCGCAGGTAGGCCAGGGTGTCCTTGTAGGCGCGCAGCCCGTCAAGGCCCAGGGACTCGTAGTAGGCGATCTGCACCTTGAAGCAGCCCGCCACATCGGCGGTGGCGTCGATGATCTGCCGGTTGAAGGCAAGGACCGCCTCCCCCGGGGTCTGGTACTGTGCGGCCAGCCACTGGGGCACGTAGGAGATGTCGGTGTCCAGCCCGACGCAGATGGGGCCGCGGGCCGCCACCGATTCGTACAGTTTGTCGGCAATACAGATGTTCACAGCAGGTTCCTCCTTGTTTTACAGTCCGTTGTATTTTATCTGTTTATTTCAATTTGTCATTCCCCGTCCCGGGTGTAGGTGACCCTTCCCGCCTTGACAGTGCACTCCACCCGGCCGGTGAAGGTCTTGCCGTCAAAGGGGGTGTTTTGGGATTTGCTGTGCAGCTTGGCCGCCTCGACCCGGTAGGGGGCCGCCTCGTCCACCAGGGCCAGATCCCCGTCAAAGCCGGGGCGCAGCAGGCCCTTGTTCATCCCCAACAGCTGGGCGGGGGCTTGGCTCATCATCCGGGAGAGCGCCTCCAGCGGCAGCCCGTTTTCCCGGCAGAGAACGGTGTGGCAGACCGAAAAGGCGGTCTCCAGCCCCACCATCCCCGGCGACCCGGCGGCCTTGTCCGCCTCGGTGTGGGGGGCGTGGTCGGTGGCGATGGCGTCCACCTCCCCTTTCAGGCAGGCCTGGATGAGGGCCTCCACATCGGCCCCCTGGCGGATGGGGGGATTGACCCGGTAGCCGCTGTCTTTGAAATAGAGGTGGTGGGGGGCCACCTCGCAGGTCACCCAGACCCCGGCGCCCTTGGCGGCGGCGATGGCGGCCATGGCCTCCCGGGTGCTGACGTGGCACAGGTGCAGGTGGGCGCCGGTGTGGGCGGCGAGGGCGATGTCCCGCACGGTGGCCAGGTTCTCCGCCAGCCGGTAGTCGTAGGGGGAGATCTCCATCTCCTCGGCGTGGGAGAGGACGGCCATCCCCTTTTCCCGGGCAATGCGCATGGCCCGCTCCATCACCGCGGCGCGGGCGACCCCCCGGCCGTCCTCGCTGATGCAGCGCACCTCGGCGGTGAGGCCCTTCAGGTGCTCGGTGGTCTCGCCGTCAAAGTGCTCGGTGACGCTGACGCACTGGTGCAGGTCCACCAGCCCGACGGCCCGGGCCCGCTCCATCGCGTAGCGGACCCCCTCCATGGAGGAGCAGACCGGGTCGGTGTTGGCCATGCAGTTGACGGCGGTGTATCCCCCGGCGGCGGCGGCCTGGCTGCCGGTGGCGATGTCCTCCTTCTGGGTGTAGCCCGGGTCGCGGAAGTGACAGTGCAGGTCCACAAAGGCGGGCAGCACCGTCTTCCCCCCCGCGTCCAGCACCGGGCAGCCGGCGGGGACGGCCAGCTCCCGGCCGACGGCCTCGATCAGGCCGCCGCGGATGTAGAGGTCGGCGCGCAGCCGCCCGTTCGCGTCGCAGAGGACGCCGTTTTTCACCAGCAGGTCCATCGGTCTCTCCTCTCTCAATCGGCCAGTTGGTCGCAGTACCAGCAGCGCAGCCGGCCGCCCTCCTCCACAAAGCGGGGGGGCTGGGTGGGCTCGGCACAGGCCACGCACTTGGGGTTTTGACAGCGGTGGCCGGGGTGGTCCCCCGCCGGGGTGCGGGTGGGTTCCAGGTGGTTGCGGGCCCCGGTGACCGGGTGGCCGTCGGTGACCCCCAGCACCTTGCAGAGAAGGGCCATCCGGGCGAACATCCCGTACTGGGCCTGCTTGAAGTACCAGGCGCGGGGGTCGGCGTCCACCTCGGTGGCGATCTCGCTTACCCGCGGCAGGGGGTGCAGGACGATGGTGTCGGCCCCCGCCCCGGCCATCTTGGCCGCGTCGAGGATGTAGCAGTCGCGCAGCCGCTCGTACTCGGCCCGGTCGGCAAAGCGCTCCCCCTGCACCCGGGTCATGTAGAGGACGTCCAGCCGGCCGATGCACTCCTCCATGGTGCGCACCTGGTGGAAAGCCGCCCCCGCCGCCTCCATTTGGGCAATAATATAGTTTGGCAAAGACAGTTCTTCAGGCGAGATGCAGTAGAAGGTGACGCCTTCGTACCGGCACATGGCCTCGATGAGGGAGTGAACTGTTCTGCCAAACTTCAAATCGCCGCAGAGGCCGATGGTCAGGTGGTCCAGTCGGCCTTTTGCGGTGCGGATGGTGTAGAGGTCGGTGAGGGTCTGGGTGGGATGCTGGTGCCCGCCGTCCCCTGCGTTGATGACGGGGATGCCGGCGTAAAGGGTGGCCGCCCGGGGCGCCCCCTCTAAAAAGTGCCGCATGGCGATCGCGTCGGCATAGGAGCTGACCATGCGGGCGGTGTCGGCCACTGTCTCCCCCTTGGAGGTGGAGGAGGCCGCCGCGCTCTGCACCCCAAAGACACGGCCGCCCAGGCGGAGCATGGCCGCCTCAAAGCTGAGGCGGGTGCGGGTGCTGGGCTCAAAAAAGAGGGTGGCCAGCAGCTTGCCGTCACAGGCGTGGGCGTAGGCTGCCGGGTCTTTGACGATGTCGTCGGCCAGGGCAAAGAGCTCGTCCAACTCCCGGGGGGAGAAGTCGGACGGGGAGATGAGATTTCTTCCTGCAAGCATGGGCATTTCCTTTCTGCGCAGCGGCAGGGCCGGAGGTCTTTTGCAAACAAAACCGGCCCTGTCTCAACAAAGGCGGCCGTCACCAGCCGCTCGCGTTCCTGTCGGGCGCCCTTTATAAAGGAAAGGCGGCGGACAAAAGAAAAGGAAGAACAAAACCCGGTTTTGTTTTTCCCTCCTGTCCGGCGCAGAGCGCCACATATTAAGTTGTATTTTAGCAAGTCGTGCCCGATTTTGCAACGGTGTGGAAACCTTTTTCCCGGGGAAAATGCGGTAAGGACAACCGCTTTTTTTGTGAAAAGTTCCAGAGTGTTTGCAAATTGTCCGGTTTGGGTTGCGCCCCTCCCCTTTTTCCGATATAGTGTAGACAGCTATTTCCCTTTTTCAGAGAGGGGCATTTTGGCAAGTCAGCGGCTGGCGCGGCTGTTCCCCCAGGGGAACGGACCGCCCGGCCGCTTTTGGGTGGACCGGGGGACCCGGCTGCCCGGGAGAGGAGATTTCCCTGTGAAACTGCAACATCTGTTTGACTCGCACGCCCACTACGAGGACGCTCTGTTCGGCGAGGACCGGCACCGCATCCTCGCCGGCCTGCCCGACCAGGGGGTCGAGTGGGTGCTCAACTGCTGTTCCGACCTGGGGGTGGCCCCGCTGGTGGTGGCGCTGACCGAGCAGTACGACTTTGTCTACGGCTCGGTGGGGGTGCACCCCCACTGGGTGCTGGAGACGCCGGAGGACTATCTGGACCAACTGGAGCGGCTGGCCCGCTCGCCCAAGGTGGTGGCCCTGGGGGAGATGGGGTTTGACTACTTTTTCGACGAGCCCCGGGACCTGCAGGAGCGCATCTTCCGCGGGCAGATGGATCTGGCGCAGCAGCTGAAACTGCCGGTCATCATCCACGACAGGGAGGCCCACGAGGACACCTACCGGGTGTTGGAGGAGTACAGGCTGCCGGGGGTCGTCCACCGCTTTTCCGGCAATGTGGAGGGGCTGCGCCGGGTGCTCGACTGGGGGATGTACGTGAGCTTCAACGGCGACATCACCTGGCCGGAGTACAACGAGACCGCCCTCAAGGTGCTGGCAGCCACCCCCATGGAGCGGCTGCTCATTGAGACCGACGCCCCCTATATGCCCCCCAAGGTGCTGGAAGGGCAGCTCTGCGATTCCGCCATGCTGCCCCACATCGTCGAGGTGATCGCCCAGGTCAAGGGGCTCGACCCGCAGGAGGTCTGTGACATCTCCGCCAAAAATGCGCGCGAAATTTATGGTATAAATTAACAAACTGTACACAGGCGGGTATTGTTTTTTTGGGCTGCACATACTATAATGAGTTTAACCTACTGAAGGTGAAAGGGAGGAACGACTATGAAATTCAGCAAGCTGCTCTCGACCTTGGCGGTGCTGGCTTCTGCCGCGGGGGTCATTTACCTGGCATACAAGTTCTTCAAAAAACACTGTGTCTGCTGCTGCGACGACGACGGCTGCGAATACCTGGACGCCTACACCGACGAGTTCGGCGAGGACGACGAGTATGCCGACGAGTGCGGCTGCTGCTGTGGCGAAGAGGACGAGGACTGCTGCTGCGACGAATGCGCCGCCGAAGAGGCCCCGGCCGAGGAGAGCGACGCCCCCGCAGAGGAAGAGGACGAAGAAGAGAAATACTAGTCGAAATGTTTTTGGTCAACACCCGCATTTGGGTGTTGACTTTTTTTTGTCCTGTGATATAATAAATCTTGCACTTGAGAAATAGATATCGCGGAGTGGAGCAGTCTGGTAGCTCGTCGGGCTCATAACCCGAAGGTCGTAGGTTCAAATCCTGCCTCCGCAACCATGTGTTTACACCATCAGCACAGCGCTGGTGGTGTAATTTTTTTGCCGGCAAAGCCCCCGTCCCGCCGGTGGGGCGCTCCCCCAAAAAGCGTTCGCTGCAATCGCCGGGCCAAGCGGACCGCCAAGGGCCGAAGGGCGTTGGGAAGAGGATGCCGCAAAAGGGCAATCCCGCCCGTTTGCAGGCCGCAGGGCAGACGGGTGAAAAAATCTCGGTGCGCCTTCACACGCCCGCCGCCACCAGTCCCCTATGGGGGCGGTTCGATCCCCCGGCTTTGCCGGTGGGGATGGCCGGTCGCCCGGCAAAACCCGCTCTACAAAACCACGCTCCTCTTCTCTTGAAATATCACTCCATTCTTCCTTTTTCGACAAGTTTCTGCTACACTGTTGAAAAAGGGGGCTTATATGATGAAAAAATTGCTGAGTGGAGCCATCGCCGTATGTCTGATCTGTGCCGCGCTCGTGGGGTGCGGCAAAGGTGGGGAGACCGCCGCCTCGGTCATTGCGGATCTAAAGGAAAAGGGCGTTCCCATCTCCTATTCCATCGTCTATGACGACGCGACCGACCCCAACGGCGAAGGGCCGCACGATTACAAGGAAAAGGGCAACTTTGCCGACAGCCGTCTGGAGACGGCGTACGACGAAAGCGAACCCGAGAGCGGCTCTGTGGAAATCTACAAAAGCGAGGCCGCGGCAAAAGCCCGCGCCGACAAGCTCAACTCTTTCAGCGTCCTGGACCTGCTGCAGTACCAAATCGTCAAGGGCAACGTGCTCATCCGTCTGAACAGCGCCTTTACCGAGGAGCAGGTGGCGGACTACACCGACGCCATCGGCGGCACCCTGTACCACTCTCCCTCCGCCTCGGTGCACCAAAGCCAATACGCCTACGGCAAATTCTTTGTGGAGCACGCAAAACAGCTCAAAGAGGGGATGACGCTGGCGGAGGCCACCGCCATCATGGGCTTTGCGCCGCGCACCTCCGCCAACACCTCCATCTGGTTTGACGAGGGCAGCAACAGCACCGTAATGGTCATTGTCGAGAGTGGCGTGGTCAAGACCATCAACGCCATTTTGGAAGAATAGGGGAAAAAGGGCACGGACAGGGCAAAAAAGGGCGCACCCAGGTGCGCCCTTTCCAGTGAACAGGGAAATGCGGTCTCCCGCAACATTCCGTCGCCCTCCTTTCGCAAATCCCTTTTATTTTAAGGGGAAAGCTGTATACTAACGGAGAGAGCATTTTAAAACACCCCGATTCGCGGGGGAAGGGTGGCGACGGATGGAGATCATCAGCAGCAAACACGTGGTGGACATCGTCTGCCGGACCCTCGGGCGGGTCGACCGGCGGCTCACCGGCCATGGGGAGCGGGTCGCCGGGCTGGCCCTGCAACTCCTCCTCACCCAAAAGGGGGAGGCACTCTCCCGCAGGGAGATGGATCTGGTGTTGGCGGCCCTCTTTCACGACGTGGGGGCCTACAAGACCGACGAGATCGACGGCCTCCTCTCCTTTGAGCGGGAGGGCGGCTGGGACCACGCCGTCTACGGCTACCTCTTTCTCAAAAACCTCTCCCCTTTGGGGGCGGTGGCCGACGCCGTCCTCTACCACCACTGCCCCTACCGGGAGCTGCGGCAGATCGACACCCCCCACCGGATGGGCGCCGCCCTCATCTGCCTGTGCGACCGGGTGGACGTGCTGGTGCAGGCGAGGCGCAAGGCGGAGATCCCCGCCCTGCTGGCGCGGGAGCGTGGCAATCTCTTTGACCCGCTGCTGGTGGACCTCTTTTTGCGCGCCGACAGCGAGCGGCAGCTTTTGGACCAGGGGGAGGGCGCCCTCTGCGCCCCCCTCTGGGTGGCGGCCTCCCGCCTCTCCTTTGACGAGGGGGAGAAGCGCGCCTTTTTGCAGATGCTCGCCTACTCCATCGACTTTCGCAGCGAGTGCACGGTGCTGCACACCATCACTACCGTCAGCGTCAGCCTTGCCATCGCCCGGCTGCTGGGGCTTGATGAGGACACCCGGCGGTGCATCTACTACGGAGCCCTCCTCCACGACCTGGGCAAGGTGTCCACCCCCGTCTCCATCCTGGAAAAGCCGGGGCGACTCACCGGGGAGGAGATGGCTGTCATGCGGGAACACGCGGCGGTCACCGGCGAGATCCTGGGCGGATTTGTTCGCGACGACATCTACCGCATCGCCGTGCGCCACCACGAAAAGCTGGACGGTTCCGGCTACCCGCTGGGGCTGCGGGGGGAGGAGTTGAGCCTGCCCGAACGGGTGGTGGCGGTGGCGGACATCGTCAGCGCCCTGGCCCGGGCGCGCAGCTACAAGGAGGCCTTTGACCGGGAGCGGGTGCTGGCCATCCTGGGGCAAATGCAGGCGGCCGGAGCCATCTGCCCGCAGGTAACCGCCCTCGTCTGCAACCACTACGACCGGCTGATGGAGAGCGCCCGCGCCGGCAGCGCTCCCGTGCTGGCCCTCTACCAGGGGGTACTGCGGGAGTATCGCGCCCTCTCGGCCGAGATTCGGGCGGTCTCAGGCCCCGACCCGGCCTGAAAGCACCGCCCTCTCTTCCCCCACCGTACAAAAAAACACCGCCCCGTCTGGGGCGGTGTTTTTTTGTCGCTATAAAATAGTGTTGACCTGCTCTCCGGCCAGCCATTTCTCGATGTTTTCAAAGACGATCTTGCACCGGGCCTCCATCGACTCGCGGGAGGCAAAGGCCACGTGAGGGGTGACCAGGATGTTTTTGCAGTGCAGCAGGGGGTGATCGGCGGGCAGGGGGGGCTCCACCTCAAAGACGTCGATCCCCGCGCCGGCGATGGCGCCGCTGTCGAGGGCTTCCGCCAGGGCCTGTGAATCCACCACCGGGCCGCGGGCGGCGTTGAGGAGGAGGGCGCTGGACTTCATCAGCCCCAGCTTCTGGGTGTCGATCAGGCCGCGGGAGGAGTCGTTGAGGGGGCAGTGCAGGGAGACGATGTCCGACTCCCGCAGGAGGGTCTCAAGGGAGACATACTCCACGATCCCCTTGGCGTTTTCCTTGGGGCGGGGGGCGTAGGCCAGGATCTTGCAGCCGAAGGCGGCAAACAGCTGGGCGGTGCGCAGGCCGATGGCCCCCGTGCCCACAATGCCGACGGTCTTGCCGCCCAGCTCACTGCCCACCAGGCCGTCTTTGGTGCCGCCGGTCCGGCACCGCTGGGACACCTGGGGCAGGTTGCGCAGCAGGGAGAGGGCCATACAGACGCAGAGCTCGGCCACCGCCTGGGTGGAGTATCCGGCGGCGTTGCTCACCGCGATCCCCTTGGCGCGGGCGGCCTCCAAATCCACGTGGTCGACGCCGGTGAAGGCCACGTCGATGAACTTCAACCTGTCGCAGGCGGCGATGACCTCGCCGGGCAGGGGCATGTTGGCCAGCATGACGATGTCGGCATCCTTGGCCCGCTCGATCATCACCGAGGGGTCGGTGTCCTTGGGGTAGGCGGCAAAGGTATGGCCCGCCTCCACCAGAGGTTTGGCGCAGGCGTTCAGGGTCTCGTCAGAGATGCCCAGGGATTCCAGCAACACGATATTCACAGGGAAAGCACTCCTTTTTTGCAATTTGTATCTATCATACCATCCCTTGCCCAAAAACTGCAAGGGGCGGTGCGCGCCGCCAACCTCCTCAGGCCCGATCGATAGAGGATATTGCTTTGGCAAAAAGCAGTTGTTTTTTTACTCCTCCCCCCGAAATGCCCGCGCGGCCGCCACCGCCCGGGACCAGCCCTCCAGCCGGCGCGCCCGGCCGGCCTCGTCCATCCCGGGCTCAAAGATGCGGGCCAGCTGCCAGTTGCCACGGATCTCCTCCTGGCTCTTCCAGTAGCCCACCGCCAGACCGGCCAGATAGGCGGCCCCCAGGGCGGTGGTCTCGATGCAGGCGGGCCGGTGGACCGGCGCGCCGATGATGTCGGACTGAAACTGCATCAAAAAGTCGTTGGCGCAGGCGCCGCCGTCCACCCGCAGGGCCTGCAGTTCCAGCCCGGCGTCCGCCTTCATGGCCCCCAGCACGTCGGTCACCTGGTAGGCGATGGATTCCAACGTGGCGCGGATGAAGTGGTATTTGCTTGACCCCCTGGTGAGCCCGAAGACTGCGCCCCGGGCATAGGGGTCCCAGTGGGGGGCCCCCAGGCCGGTAAAGGCGGGCACCACATAGACCCCGCCGGTGTCGGGCACCTTTTGGGCCATGTACTCGCTGTCCTCGGCCGACTCCACCAACTTCATCTCGTCGCGCAGCCACTGGACCGCCGCGCCCCCCACAAAGATCGAGCCCTCCAGGGCGTAGGTCACCCGGTCTCCCAGCCCCCAGGCGATGGTGGTGATCAGCCCCTGGCTGGAGGAGACCGGCTTCTCCCCGGTGCAGAGGAGGAGGAAGCAGCCGGTGCCGTAGGTGTTTTTGGCCTCGCCCGCCGCAAAGCAGGTCTGCCCGAACAGGGCCGCCTGCTGGTCCCCCGCCGCCCCGGCGATGGGGATCTCCCCGCCGAAGATGGAGGGGTCGGTGAACCCGAACACCCCGCTGGAGGGGCAGACCCGGGGCAGCATGGAGCGGGGGATCTGCAACTTCTCCAAAATCTCATCGTCCCAGTCCAGGGTGTGGATGTTAAAGAGCATGGTGCGGGAGGCGTTGGAGAGATCGGTCAGGTGGCAGCGCCCCTTGGTCAGGTTGTAGATCAGCCAGCTGTCCACCGTCCCAAAGGCAAGCTGGCCGGCGTCCGCCTTCTGCCGCGCCCCCGGCACCGTGTCGAGGATCCAGCGCACCTTGGTGGCGGAGAAGTAGGCGTCGATGGGCAGCCCGGTCTTGGCGCGAAACCACCCCTCCAACCCCTGGGCCTTCAACTCGTCGCAGAAGGGGGCAGTGCGGCGGCACTGCCAGACAATGGCGTTGTAGACCGGCTCGCCGGTCCGCCGGTCCCAGACCACCGTGGTCTCCCGCTGGTTGGTGATGCCGATGGCGGCCACATCCCGGTGGGTGGCGCCGATTTTGTACATGGCCTCCTGCGCCACCCCGATCTGGGTCGACCAGATCTCCATGGCGTCGTGCTCGACCCAGCCCGCCCGGGGGAAGTGCTGGGTGTACTCCTTCTGCGCCAGGGAGACCATCTTCCCCTCGCGGTCAAACAAAATGCAACGGGAACTGGTGGTCCCCTGGTCCAGCGCCATGATGTAACGGCTCATTGCCGCCTCTCCCCTTCCTCTGGCCCGGCCCCGCAGGTGGGGGACCGGCGCAGAGCGGCCCTCCCCGCGCCGGACGCGGGGAAAAGCCGCCGTTTTTTCAAGTATAGCGGTCCCTCTGCGGGGGTGTCAACGGCGGCGGGGCAGTTTTGGCACAAGGCACAAATCCCCCTGGGCAAACCGGACAAATCGGCCACCGCCCCTTCGGCAAATTGCGCGGGGGTACCGGCGCATACTGGTGGGGAATGGGAGGTGCCTGCAAATGGAAAAGACAGTTGTGATCGCCGGGGGCGGCTGGGGCGGCTGCGCCGCAGCCTGCAGCGTCCGCCGGGCCGGGGCGCGGGCGGTGCTGTTGGAGCGCACCGACATGCTGCTGGGGACTGGGCTGGTGGGGGGGATCATGCAGAACAACGGCCGCCTCGCCGCAGCGCTGGAGATGGAGGCCCTGGGGGCGGGGGAGCTCTTCGCCCTCACCGACCGCTGCGCCCGGCACCGGAACGTCTCCTTCCCCGGCCACGCCCACGCCACCCTCTACGATGTGGGGCTGGTTCCGGGAGAGGTGCTCCGGCACCTGCGCTCCCTGGGGGTAGAGGTGGTCTTTCAGGCCCGGGTGAGTGGGGTCGAGCGAGAGGGGGACTGCCTGCAGGCGGTGCTCTGCAGCGACGGCCGACGCTTCCCCGCCGACGCCTTTGTCGACGCCACCGGCACCGCCGGGCCGATGGTCAACTGCCAGCGCTACGGAAACGGCTGTGCCATGTGCATCCTGCGCTGCCCCAGCTTCGGGGGGCGGGTCAGCCTCACCGGCCTCTGCGGGGTGGCCGAATGGGTGGGGGAGAAGGCGGGCGGCGGGCCCGGCGCCATGAGCGGTTCCTGCAAGCTGCACAAGGGCTCCCTAAGCCGGCTGCTGCAGGAGAAGCTGGAGCGGGACGGGGTGGCGGTGATCCCCCTGCCCCCGCCGCTGCGGGAGGACCACCTCGCCCAAAAGGCCTGCCAGCAGTATGCGCAGGCCAGCTACCGCGACAACCTCGTCCTGCTGGACACCGGCCACGCCAAGCTGATGACCCCCACCTTCCCCCTGGAAAAGCTGCGGCAGGTGCCGGGGTTTGAAAACGCCCGCTACGAGGACCCCTACGCCGGGGGGAAGGGGAACTCCCTCCGCTTTTTCGCCATGGCCCCCCGGGACGACGCCCTGCGGGTGGAGGGGGTGGAGAACCTCTACTGTGCCGGCGAAAAGGCCGGGCTGTTGGTGGGGCACACCGAGGCCATCGTCACCGGCACCCTGGCGGGGCACAACGCCGCCCGCCAGTTGACAGACCGACCGCCGCTGGTCCTCCCCCGCGCCCTGGCGGTGGGGGAGGCGATCGCCTATGTGAGAGAGCAGATGGCCACCGGCGAGGGCCGGCGGAAGAAATACACCTTTTCCGGCTCGGTCCTCTGGGAGCGGCTGGGGCAGCTGGGCCTCGGCTCGGTGGACGGCGGAGAGATCGCCGAGCGGGTCGCGCGCACCGGTTTGACCGGCGTCTTTGCAGAATAGAATATTCCTATTTGTATAATCACAATAAAATACAACAAAAGGGCCGGAAGGAACATTCCTTTCGGCCCTTTTCGCGCGGTCATTTCCGCTGATCCCTCTATTCGCAGCGGGGCAAGACCCGCACCCGGACGACCCCTTCGATGGCCCGGATTGCCCCCTCTACCGGCTCCGGCAGCTCGTCGGCCAGGTCCAGCATGGTGTAGGCGTATTCGCCGCGGGACTTGTTGACCAGGTTTTCGATGTTCAGCCCCGCCCCGCTGAGGGCGCTGGAGATCTGGGTGATCATGGCGGGGATGTTTCTGTGGATGACGCAGACCCGCACCCGGCCCGAGCGGGCCATCCGGCAGGTGGGCAGGTTGACCGCGTTCTTGATGTTCCCGTTTTCCAGGTAGTCCATCAGCTCCCGGGCGGCCATCACCGCACAGTTGTCCTCGCTCTCGGGGGTGGAGGCGCCCAGGTGGGGGAGAACGACGACCCCCTCGACCCCCAGCAGTTCCTCCTGGGCAAAGTCGGTCACGTAGCAGGCGACCTTTCCCCCCTCGACGGCCGCGAGGAGGGCCGGGGTCTCCACCAGTTCGCCCCGGGCGAAGTTGAGCAGCCGCACCCCGTCCTTCATCTGCGCCAGGGCGGCGGCGTCGACCATCCCCTTGGTGTCGGCGGTGTAGGGGACGTGCAGAGTGATGTAGTCGCTTTTTTGGTAGACCTCTTCCAGGCTGACGGCGTGGGCGATCTGGCGGGAGACCTTCCAAGCGGCCTCCACCGACATGTAGGGGTCGTAGCCGATGACCTCCATCCCCAGGTGGCGGGCGGTGTTGGCCACCTGGATGCCGATGGCCCCCATCCCGATGACGCCCAGGGTCTTGCCGCCCAGCTCGGGGCCGATAAAGGCCTTCTTCCCGGCCTCCACCCGCTTCTGCAGATCCGCCTCCCCCTTGAGCCCCTGCACCCAGGCGAGGGCGGCGGGGATCTTGCGGGAGGCCAGCAGCAGGGCGCAGAGGACCATCTCCTTCACCGCGCCGGCATTGGCGCCGGGGGTGTTGAAGACGGCGATCCCCCGGCGGCTGCACTCCTCCACCGGGATATTGTTCACCCCCGCGCCCGCCCGGCCGATGGCGGCCAGGCAGGGGTCAAAGGGGTACTGGTGCAGGTCTGCCGAGCGGCAGAGCAGGGCGTCGGGCCGCTCGGCGCCGTCGTCCAGGACAAAGTGGGCGGGGTCAAAGGCGCGAAGGCCCGCGGGGCTGATTTGGTTGAGGGTTTTTACAGTATACATCAATATGCGCTTCCTCTCTCATCTGTCTGATTTTGGGGTGCTGTGTTTGCCGCACCGGCGACCGGCGCGGCGGGGTGAGGTGGGGTGCTGTCGGGGGACAAAAAGGGGGCGCTTCGCCCTGCGGCCAAGCACCCCCTGCCAAATTTAGCGGTGATCCGACTCAAACGCCTGCATAAACGCCACCAACTTTTTCACGCCCTCGATCGGCATGGCGTTGTAGATGGAGGCCCGCATCCCGCCCACCGAGCGGTGTCCCTTGAGGTTGACCAGCCCGGCCTGCTCCGCCTCTTTCACAAAGGCGGCGTCCAGCGCCGGGTCGCCGGTGACAAAGGGCACGTTCATCAGGGAGCGGTCCTCCCCCTGTACAGTGGGGGAGAAGAGACGGCTCTGGTCGAGGTAGTCGTAGAGCAGCTCCGCCTTCTCGCGGTTTCGCTGCGCCATCTGCGCCAGGCCGCCCATGGGGCCCTGCAGCCAGTCGAGGACCAGCTTGCAGATGTAGATGGCGTAGGTAGGCGGGGTGTTGTACATGGAGCCCGCCTCGGCGTGGGTCTTGTAGTCAAACATGATGGGGGTCTTTTCCATGGCGTGGCCGATCAAATCCTCCCGGATGATGACCACCGTCAGGCCGGCGGGGCCCATGTTCTTCTGGGCGCCGGCGTAGATGAGGCCGAATCGGGAGATGTCCACCGGCTCGCTGAGGATGGAGGAGGACATGTCCGCCACCAGCGGCACGCTGCCGGACACCGGCAGGGTGCGGGGGGAAAAGGTGGTGCCGTAGATGGTGTTGTTGTAACAGATGTGCAGGTAGTCGGCCGCTGGGTCGAGCTGGGCGGGGTCCACCTGGGGGATATAGCTGTAGGTGCGGTCCTCTGAGCTGGCCACCACCCGGCACTCGCCGTAGACGCGGCCCTGCTGCCAGGCTTTTTGGGCCCACTGGCCGGTGATGACATAGTCGGCCTTGCCTGAACGGGTGAGCAGGTTTAGAGGTACCATGGCGAACTGGCTGGACGCGCCCCCCTGCAAAAACAGGACCCTGTACCCCTCGGGGATGGAGAGCGCGCGGCGCAGAGAGGCCTCGCAGTCGCCGATGATCTGCTCAAAGGCACTAGATCGGTGGGACATCTCCATAACTGACTGGCCGGAAGACCCGTAACAGAGCATCTCTGAAGAAGCCCGCTCCAATACCCACTCGGGCAGCATAGACGGGCCTGCGCTGAAGTTGTACACGCGGTTGGTTGCCATTGATGTCCCTCCTAAAAAAGTGATGGAGTGCGCGGCTCCGCCCGCTCCCGACGGGGCGGGGATGGCGGGGCCGGTCCTCTGTCCCGGGCGGCCTTTCCGCCCGGGGGTTGTTCCCTATTATACGGTGGGCCGATTCCACCGTCCATCCGCTTTCTCCCTAAAAAAGCCCTCACATTTCGCCCGCATTCCAGACAATTCGTTCACAGTCTGTGCAAATCTGTCCTTCACAGACGGACTTTCCCGTTTGACCCCCATCTCTGTCCGCAACAAAAAGACAGCCCCCCCGAGGGAGGGCTGTTTTTTCCCGGGCTGTCTTTTTTATCACGGCGTCCGCCGCAGCCGCATCACCGCTTCGCCCCCGGTGTCCCGCTCGCCCGTGGACACAAAGCCAAAGGACTCGTACAGGGCGAGGGCCTGCCGGTTGTCGTCAAACAGGCTGAGGTAGATGCTGTCGCACCGGTACTCCGCAAAGAGCCGCTCCAACAGCAGCCCCAAAAAGGCGCGGCCGTAGCCCCTGCCCTGGTAGGCGCGGTCGATGAGCAGCCGGTCCAGCCAGATCCGCCGATGGTTGCGAAAGCGGCCGTACATGGCAAAGCCCACCACCTGCCCGCCGTCGCAGAGGGCCACCGGCCGCCAGGTGGGCTCCTCCGCCGCCTCGGCCAGGCACTGGGCGGTGGTCTCGATAAACCCCTCCTGCCCGGGGGCCACCCGCAGGGCGAGCACCGCGGGCAGGCATTCTGCCGTGACCGGCCGGATCGCCAGCGCCCCTCCACCGGCCCCTTCTCTCCCCGGCCTCACAGCGCAAAGGCCTCGCAGATGCGGTCGGCCGCCTCCTCGGGGGAGAGGGCGGTGTTGTCCAGCCGCAGGTAGTGCGGCCAGTCGATCTCCCCCGGCAGGGAGTTCAGCCGGTGCGCCCCCTCCAACTGGCAAAACAGGGCCTCCGACTGCCGGAGATCGCGCTTGGAGGGCTTGTGGAGCAGCCGGTTTTCGCTGCGGTTTCGCGCCAGCCGCACCGCCCGGTCCGCCGCCAGCTCCACCAGATAGACGGGCGCGCCCCGCCCCTCAAACAGCGCCCGCACCCGCTCGATATAGGCCCGGTCCTCGGGGGCATCAAAGGCCCACATATAGGTGAAGATCAGCCCGGCGGCGTCGGTCTGGGAGAAGGCGTCGAACACCTGCCAGCGGAACTGGTCGCTCAAGGGTCCCCAGATGTCGGGCCGGTCGGGGAAGAGGTGGAGCAGCGGCTCCAAGCTCTCGTGGTTGTGAAAGAGGCGCAGGCCGGTGCGCCGCTCCAGGGCCTGGCCCACCGTCATCTTTCCCACCGCGTGGGGGCCCGTCAAAATCACCAGTTTCACCGCTACACCTCCCGGCAGGGGGTCCATTCCCAGCTGCCCTCCATGGCCGAGTCCAGCCTCGCCCCGCAAAACTGGCAGTTGCCCCCGTGGACGGCGGGGATGGGGCCGCCGCAGCGGGGGCAGACCTCCGGCGTCTCCCCCTGTCCAAAGCCCGGGGCCTGGTAGCGGTAGTCCACCTCAAACTTGCGCTCCCGCTGGCCGTCCTTCACCCCGCACTGAAAGGTGATGACCCGCCGCTCCGCCCGCCGGTCGTAGCCGCTGATGACCGTCTTGCGGACGGTGCCGCCGGGGCAGGCGCGGCGCACCGCACTCTCGGCCAATTCCTTGGCGCGGGCGATGTTGAAGCCGGTGAAATCCCGCTGGATCTGCGGGCCGTAGATGCTGTCGCCATTTTGCAGGGAGCGGGGCTCGGGGGGGAGTTCGCCCTCCTGCCCCACCGCCGCGCGGATGACGTCGGCAGCCAGACCGACCGCCGAGTGGCGCACCCCCCACCAGAGCCGCTGCAGCCCCTTCACCGCCGCAAAAAGCAAGATAGCAACCGCCACCAGGGCCAGCAGGACCCAACCCCATCCGGGCATCGCCGCACACTCCTCTCCCGCACCCAAGCCTCTGCGGCCGGGCGCGCAGGCGGCGCCATGCCGCCCGCTCTTTTCTCTATGATACCACAGCCGGCCGCCCTTCGGGAAGGGTCAGCGGCCGCCAAAGACCCGTTTTTCCAGGGCGCGCACCGCCCGCTCCCCCGTCAGGCCGTCGGGGGGCCAGAAGGGGACGGAGGCGGACATCCCCAGCCGGCGGGCGATCTCGGCCAGGGCCGGGCCGTAGCCCGCCGCCGGACTGTGCAGCCAGACCCAGCGCTCCCCCGGCTCCCCGCTGGGATAGCCATCCGCCCTCACCTCGCCGTCCGCCCCCTGCCGGACGGCCTCGGCCTGCTTTTCGGGCAGGAGGGCGAGCCAGCCCAGCACCGCCCCCTCGCCCCTCGCCCCGCCAGGGGAGAAGCGGTAGTGCCGGTGGGGGAGGGCGCGGGTCGCCCGGCGCAGCGCCTCCTCCCCCGGCCGCAGGCCGGGGCCATAGCTGATCTGCAGCCCCTCCCGGTCGAGAAAGTAGCAAAACCCGGCGGCCCCGACCCCGTCCAGGAGGGAGCGGGCGGCCCGCTCCCCCTCCGGCGAGAGGGGGACCGACCACAGAACGTCGTCCCCCGTCTGTGTGCAGACCGCCGCGCCACCCAGCACGGCCAGGGGGGCGGTGAGAGGGACCCCCGCCAACCGGCCCAGCGCCACCGAGGGGGAGAGGGCGGTGCAGACGGCCAAGGGGGTCCCCCTCTCGCAGAGCCGGGTCAGCCGCACCCGCACCGCGGGGGAGAGCGTCCCTCCCGGCGCCAACTGCCCTTCCAGGTCGGCCGCCAACAGGCAATCGCCGCCCCGGCGGGGCAGGCGGATGCCGCCCACCGCCAGCGCCACCAGAATGCCGATGAGGGTGTCCACAATTCGGTTGAAGGCGAAGAGATAGGGGTTTTCATCCCCGCCGTGACTGACGGTGACGCTCATAAACACCACGCAGGAGAGATAGGCGGACCCCGGCTTTTTGAGGACCACCGTCAGGGAGAGCAGGGGGATGAGACAGGCCGCCACCAGGGCGTACCACCCCAGGGCGGGGATGGACGGGAACCAACTGCGCTCCGCCGCCAGCACCAGCATCCCCGCCAAGCCGCCCAGAAAGGTGGCCACCGTTCGCTCCCGGGCCTTTTGGGTGCTGCTCTGCCAGCTGGGCTGCAGGCAGAGCACCGCCGCAATGGCCGAGTAAAAGGGGATCCCCCCGCCCCGGAAGGCGTCGATCGCAAAACAGAGAAAGACCGCCACCGCGGTCTTGACCATCCGCATCCCCACCCGGGGCGGGGCCAGCCGTTCACGCACGGTACCAGCCCTTGAGGACACAGCTGTCCAGCAGGTGCCCCTCCATCGCCCGGTAGAGTTCACCGTAGAGAAAGCCCTGTTCCAGGGGGAGGAGGCAGTCCAGGGCGTAGACGCGCAGTTCGTACTGGTGGGGGCAGTCGGGCGGCGCCATGCCGCCGTAGCCGGTGCAGTCCTCCAACGGCAGGCCCTCGCTGATCCAGCTGTTGACCCCCTGCACAAAGTCGCGGGCGGAGACGCTCTCGTTCTCCTCGAGAAAGTCGCGCTGCAGGTTGGCCGCCGTCCAGTGGATCCAGGAGAAGCCGGGGGTCACCGCAAAGGCGTCCCGGTCCTCCAGCACCAGGGCGTAGCTCTGGGTGCCCTGCGGCGGCTCGCAGATCTGCAGGGGGAGGGAGTAGGTGGGCACCTCCCCCGGGCCAAACTGCTCCCCCCGCTTGCCGAAGCGGTCGGCAATGACCCCCTCCACCACGCCGCTGCTGATCACAACCATCGTGCCCACTCCCTTTCCGGCGCTGCCGCGCCCTGTTTTTCCGCCCTCTATTATACCCCGCCGACTCTCAAAAGAGAAGGGGGCGGACGGCGGCGAAGCAGAGAGCAGGGCGAGAACGAGGCAGGGAGTCGGAGCGAGGGGAAGACACGGCAGAGACAAAGTGGGACGAAAGAAAGGCAAAGGGAGGGGAGGACTGGGCGGAGCAGGGAAAAGGAAGTGGGACAAAACGAGAGCAGCGTGCGGTGGAGCGGGGCAAAACGGGGCGGGACGAGGGGAGGTAGGGCAAAATCGAGACGGGAGCAGAGCGAAGGGCAAGGCGGGGCAACGCGAGATGGGCGAAAAAATCGCAGGGGGAGGCGGGAGTGGGGCGGCCGCAGGGCGAGGGCAAAACGCGGCAGGGGGAGGAGGCGCCCTGCCGGGCGACCCGTGCCCTCCCCCACCGGCACCACCGCTTCTCCCCCGGCGGGGCGAGGGGCGGAGGGGGGGAAAGCGGGATGGAGGAGAGCGGGAAAAGGGCGGCGAGGGGAAACAAAAAAAGAGGCGCGGCCGGATGGCCGCGCCTCTTGGCAGGCGGAAAACTAATCCTGGAATTTGATGACGGTGTCCAGGGCCAGCTGCAGCATGGTGTTCAGGGTCAGCTCGCGCTCCTCGGGGGTCAGGTTTCCACTGGGGTGGTCGGTGACGGTGAGGATGGTCAGGGCGCGAACGTGCTCGCGGGCGGCGATGGTGTACAGGGCAGCGCCCTCCATCTCGCCGGCCAGAACGCCGTACTCGGTGAAGCGGTCGGACTTCTCGTCGTGCTCGCCGTAGAACATGTCGCCGGAGGAGATGTTGCCGACCTTCACGTCGACGCCGGTCTCTTTGGCGGTGTAGTAGGCAGCGCGGATGAGCTCGAAGTCAGCGGTGGGGCAGTAGATGCCCTTGAAGACATGGTGGTTGAAGTCGTTGTCGGTGCAGGCGCCCATCCCCAGGACGACGTCTTTCAGGCCGACATGATCCTGCATGGCGCCGCAGGTGCCCACGCGGATCAGGTTCTTCACGCCATACTCTCTGATCAGCTCGTTGGCATAGATGCTGATGGAGGGAATGCCCATGCCGGTGCCCATGGCGGAGACTTTCTTGCCCTTGTAGGTGCCGGTGAAGCCCCACATACCGCGCACGTCGTTGAATTTGACGGGGTTCTCGAAGAAGGTGTCGGCAATGTACTTCGCTCTTCTGGGATCGCCGGGGAGCAGGATGCTTTCAGCAATATCGCCGGGTTTGGCGCCAATATGTAAACTCATAATCGAATTCCTCCCTTTTTATGTTGTCTTAAAACGCGATAGCGGTGTCGAGGGCGACCTCGAACATATTCTTGAGGCCCTTCTCTTTCTCTTCGTAGGTCAGGTCTCTGTCGATGAACGGGCCATCGCTGACCGACAGCATAGTCAGGGCTCTGCAGCGGTACTTGGCGGCGATGGTGTACAGGGCGGCGCCCTCCATCTCGCCGGCAATCACGCCGTACTTCTTCCACATCTCGGAATCCTCTTTTTTGTTCTCGCCGTAGAACATATCGCTGGACAGGATCAGGCCGGTGTAGGTCTTGATCTCTCTCTCCTTGGCGATCTCGTAGGCCTTGTTGAGCAGCTCAAAATCGGCAGTGGGAGCAAAGTCGCCGTTGAAGATGTGGCGGTTGATGCCGCTGGTGGTGCAGGCGCCGGTGCCCAGGATCAGATCCATCAACTGCATATCGGGCAGCATGCCGCCGCAGGTGCCGATGCGGATGAGGGTCTTGACGCCGTAGAATTTCATCAGCTCGGTGACATAGATGGAGACCTGGGGCATGCCCATGCCGGTGCCCATGACCGAGACCTTCTCGCCCTTGTAGGTGCCGGTGAAGCCCAGGGCCCCACGGACCTCGTTGAACTGCTCGGCGTTCTCGAGCATGTTTTCGGCGATGTATTTCGCCCGGAGCGGATCGCCAGGCAGAAGAATGCGGGGCGCGATCTCAGCTTTTGGATTGATATGCGGTGTAATCTTCATCTCCATTGATTGTTTTCCTCCCTTTGCGGTTTGTTTTTTCCCAAACGGCAACAAACTCCCGGAGGGGCAGATCCCCCCTGGGCAGCAGACCGTTTACCCGGTGCCGCACCCGTTTTCCGGCCCGCCGGCCCCCGGCTAGCAAGGGGCGCTCTTTTCGGCCCGCAAAGGGCATAAAAGGGGCGGAAAGCCGCGCAAAACGCTTCCACACGACTGTCTGGATTGGTACAACATCCTACTGTGTATGATACAACATTTGCCGGCATTTGTTAAGAGAAGTTTTGTTTCCATGGGGCGATTTGTGCCTTTCCATAACAATCCCCTTTTAAATTTATGCACTTCTCCTAGAAGATTCAAAAACGCAACCGCATGCACAAATCCTCCCCTCCACTTTTGGCCCTTTTTGCAGAAAAAAATTTCCCTGTGTGGACGGCCGTCCTTTCCCTGAGGGGCAATTTTTGCTATACTTTTTTTAAACACCGGCGCCGCGGCGGAGAGGGGATGGACCCCCGCCCCCGGGGCCCGGGCGAGACGGGCGACCGGCTGACGGCCGGCGCCAGAAGAGAAAGGGAGAATCGTTATGGAGCGCAAAACCGTACTCACCGAACAGGCGCCGGCCCCCATCGGGCCCTATGTGCAGGCCGTCATGACGGGGGAGAGTCTCTACATCTCCGGCCAGCTGGGCATCGACATGCAGACCGGGGAGATGCCCGCCGGGGTGGCCGAACAGGCCGAGTGCTCGCTGAAAAACCTCTGCGCCATCCTCGCCGCCGAGGGGATGAGCACCGCCAACCTGGTCAAGACCACCATCTTTTTGACCGACATGGGCAACTTTGCCGCGGTCAACGAAGTCTACGCCAAGTACTTCGACGGGGCCTTCCCCGCCCGCTCCTGCGTGGCGGTGGCCGCCCTGCCCAAGGGCGGTCTGGTGGAGATCGAAGCCGTCGCCGTGCGCGGCTGATCCCCGCGAAAAAAGGCCCCCGCCTCAAGGCGGGGGCCTTTTCTATTTGTCGCTTTGGCACCCCCAGTTCCCGATTTTACCGGGAGTGTCAAATCGCTCTCGCAGAAGACCGCCTGAAAGGAAGGGCACAGAAGACGCAAAGGCGGCAGAAAATAGCGCCTATATCACCGGTGACAGTGCGCGCCATGCGATAAAATTCCAATGCCCCTCGTGGGGTCCCCCCTGTGCGGCCCCTTTTTAGGGCCGGTGCGCACCGCCTTTTTCGCCAAAGGGGTTGACCGCGGCGGCGCTAGAGGAAGAGATACCAGCTGCCAAAGAGGAGGAGCGCCAGGGCGGCGTCCTGCGTCTGCCCGCTCAGCGCCACCAGCACACAGGCGAGCGCGAGGGCGGCCACGGCCAGCGCCCGCACCGGCCTTTTCGCAGGGCACCGGGAGAGCAGGCGGCCGCTCACCCCGCCCAAAAAGCCGGAGACCAGAAGGCCGGGGCGGGCCAGGTACACCCCCCACAGGGGAAAATGGTACTGCCGCACAAAGGCGGCTGTCAAATCCGGGGAGAGGGCGATGGCCGCAAAGCCCAGCGCCAGGGCGGCCAGGGCGACGGCCACCCCTTTGGCGGGGGACACCGCCTTTGCGGGGGCCCGCCAACAGCTCCCCAGCGCGCAGGCCGAGAACCAGAGCCAGATCGGCCTTGCCAACAACAGCGCGCTGTGAAAGGACATCAGCGGATTGAGGAGGGGGGTGTTTGCCAGCTCGGTAAACGACCCCAGATACCCCGTCAGTGGGGGGAGGGCGAGGAGGAGCGCCAGCAGGCATTGCCACCGCCACCCCTCTCTCCCCCTGGACACGGCCCGGGAAAAGGCGGAGACGAGGAGGGCGCAGAGGAGGTGCAGCGCCACCCACTTGACGACCTGACTCCCGGGAAGGACATAGGGGCGGAGTGCAAAGACGTCCCCCACCGCCGCCACGGCGACGAGCCACCCCGCCAAGAGGAGGAAAACCCGCTGTGCCAGGTTTTCTTTTCTGTTCTGTACAGCACCGTTCATCCCCGTATCCCCCTTTTGCGCTCTCGATCCGTCGGCAGCCGCCCTACTGTCCCCAGGGGCCCCGCTGCCGGTTTTTCTGGTACTGGCGAAAGGCCCTGCGGCTCTCCCGGTATTTCCAGCGGCTTTTGATGCGGCCCCAGAAGTCCCCTCCGAAAAAGAGGATGAGGTTCAAAAAGGCCATGACGATGGACAGCCGGGTCGACCAACTGCCGCCGATGAGGGCGATGCAGTAGTAGAACGCCCCTAAAAAGCCCAGGTACTTCACCTTGATGGGGAGGAGGAAAAAGAGGTTGACCTCGTACTCGGGGTAGACCAGGGCAAAGGCCAGGAAGATGGACATGTTGAGGTAGGCGCTCCACCCCAGGCCGGTGATCATCCCCGAGAGGATGGCCCCCACCGCCCCCACCAGGTAAAAGACGTTAAACTTGAAGCTGCCCCAGCAGGCCTCCAGCCCGTCGCTGAGGACGCAGTAGAAGTAGAGACTCAAGAGGATCCAGACGGTGTTTCCCTGGGGGACGATGAGAAAGCTCACCAGCCGCCAGGCCTGCCCCTGTAAAATCAGTGCCCGGTCAAAGACCAGATAGCCTGAAAAGCCGACCTGGGGCAGCAGCAGGTCGATGAGAAAGACCACCAGCATCAGCCCGGAGAGGTACCACATCAGCCGGGGGATGCAGAAGCGGCCGGCCTTTCGCTCCAGCTTGTCCAGCCAGTTCATCGCCTGCCCTCCCCCAAAAGCCCCCGCAGGGCCGCGGCCTTGAGGATGGCCGCCTGAGTCTTGCCGTCCACCAGTTCGCCCGAGAGGATCTGCTCCGCCGCCCGGCGCAGGGGGAGTTTCTCCACCTCCAAGAACTCGTCCTCGTCCAGGTTTTGCTGGGTGAAGGAGAGCTCCTCCGCCAGGTAGAGGTGGATCACCTCCGACGTGTAGCCGGGGGAGGGGTAGAAGCGGCCCAAGTCGGTGTAGCGGCCGGCCACCGCCCCCAGCTCCTCCTCCAGTTCCCGCTTGCCGCACTCCAGCGGGTCCTCGCCCGGCTCCAACTTGCCGGCGGGGGACTCCCGCACCACTTCTTTGTAGGGGTAGCGGAACTGCCGCACCAGATAGGTGTTCTCCCCGTCAAAGGGGACCACGCAGACCCCGCCGTGGTGGTAGACCACCTCCCGCCGGGTGCGCTTGCCGTTTTCCAACACCACCTCGTCGTCGCAGACGGTGATGATGCGGCCGGAAAACACCGTGTTTTGGGCCGCGGTCGTCTCGTTTAATTTCATGGGACAATCCCTCCATCGCGCATCGAGCTCGGCGGCCAGCCGCCCCCCGCCGGGCAAGTTGCGCCCAGAGGGCGCATATACTGCAGGGAGGTGACGTCATGACCGACCTGTTTTACAAGGAATATCCACAGTATACCACAACCATGGCCCGGTTTGCCAGGATCGCCATCCGCTACCCGGCCGCCAAGGTGTTCTCCATCGGCCGCAGTTGGCTGGGGCGGGAAATCTACGCCATCGGGGTGGGCAACCTGCAGAGCGCCACCTGCATTGTGGGCGGCACCCACGCCACCGAGTACTACGGGGTGCTGGGGTGCTTCCGCTTCTGCGAAGAGGTGCTTGAGAGTTTGGAGAGCGGCACCTTCCCCTATGACACCCCCATGGGCAAGGCCATCGGGGAGCGGGGGCTCCTCTTCATCCCCTGCCTCAACCCCGACGGGCTGGAGCTCTGGGTGGGGGGCGTAGACACCGCCGGCCCCCTGCGCACCTTTGTCTTCGCCCACTGCGGCGGGGACTTGAGCCACTGGCAGGCCAACGCCCGGGGGGTGGACCTCAACCACAACTTCGACGCCGGCTTCGACATCGCCCGCCGCCAGGTGGAGCAGACCGGCATCTACCTGCCGGGGCCCACCAAGTACGGCGGCCCCTTCCCCTTTTCCGAGCCGGAGACCCGGGCCCTGGCCGACTTCTGCCGCCTCTACGCCCCGCGGCAGGTGGTGGCCCTGCACAGCCAGGGGGAGGAGATCTACTACCAGTACGGCCCCCGCACCCCCAAGCAGAGCGCCCTCGTCGCCCAGATGCTGGCCTCGGTGGGGGGCTACCGGGTGGCCCAGCCGGGGGGGACCGCCTCCCACGCCGGGTTCAAGGACTGGTTTATTCAGGAGACCGGCCGCCCCGGCTACACCCTGGAAGTGGGGCTGGGGGAGAACCCGCTGCCCCTGGACGGCTTTGAGGGGGCCTATCAAAAATTGGGGCCGATGCTGGCCGTCCTCTCCATCGCCTAGGCGGACATTTTTGCCCCCTCTCCCTTTGCAAAAACTTCACACATCTGCGGCAAACTGTGCTATGATAGATTCGACCCATTTTGTCTGGGTCCGATTCAATCTGTCATGGCATTTTTGCCGTTGCGGGGAAAAGAAAAAGGCACAGCAACACCCCGCCATACAGGGACGCGCAACAAGGAGGAGACGGGCAATGAACAAAGTCAAAATCACCATCTGCGGCATTGACTACGTGATCGCCGGGAACGAGGACGAGGAGTACGTGCTGAACCTGGCCCGGAAGCTGGACGCCGAGCTGAAGAAGATGATGGCGCAAAACCCCCGCATCTCGGTGATGACCGCCGCGGTGCTGGCGGCGCTGGACCACCTGGACGAGAGCGTCAAGGCCCAGGAGAGCACCGACAACATGCGGCTGCAGATCAAGGACTATTTGGAGGATGCGGCCAAGGCCCGCATCGAGTGCGAGGAGCAGAAGCGGGAGATCGAGCGGCTCAAGCGGGAGATCGCCTCCCTCAAGACCCGGCTGGACATCCAGTGATGGCGCCCATCGAGATCCTCGCCCCCGCCGGGGGGCCCGCCCAGGCCCGGGCGGCCATCCTCAACGGGGCCGACGCCATCTACCTGGGGGCCAAGCAGTTCAGCGCCCGCAGCGGCGCCCAGAACTTTGACGAGGAGGAGCTGGGCCGCACGGTGGACGACTGCCACGGGCGGGGGGTCAAGGTCTACCTGGCCCTGAACACCCTGCTGCGCCAGAGCGAGCTGCCTCAGGCCCTGGAGGTGGTGCGCCAGGCCCACCGGGCGGGGATCGACGCCCTCATCGTGCAGGACCTGGGGCTCGTCTCCCTGGCGCGCCGGGCCTTCCCCGACCTGCCCCTGCACGGCTCCACCCAGATGAGCATCCACTCCCCGGCCGGGGCGCGGCAGTTGGCGCGGCTGGGATTTTCCCGCGCCATCCTGGCGCGGGAACTCTCTTTAATGGAGATCGCCGCCATCGCCCGGGAGGGGGCGCTGGAGCTGGAGGTCTTTATCCACGGGGCGCTGTGCATGTCGGTTTCGGGCCAGTGCCTGATGAGCGCCGTCATCGGCGGGCGCTCAGGCAACCGGGGGGACTGCGCGGGCACCTGCCGGCTGCCCTTCTGCGCCGTCTCCTCGCCGGAGGAGGCGTCCGCCCTCCCCGGAGGGGCCTGCGACCGCTACGATTTGAGCCTGAAGGACCTCTGCGGCATCGACCACCTCCCCCAGCTACAGGCGCTGGGGGTCGCCTCGGTGAAGATCGAGGGGCGGCTCAAGCGGCCGGAGTACGTGGGGCAGGTCACCGCCGCCGTCTGGCGCGCCCGGGCGGGGCAGGGGTATGACAAGGCCCTGCTGCGAGACCTCTTCTCCCGCAGCGGGTTCACCGACGGCTACCTGACCGGCGCCATCGGGCCGCAGATGTTCGGCCACCGGCGAGAGGTCGACGCCAGGGCCAGCCAAAAGGCCCTCTCCCGGCTGGTGGCCGAACCCCTCTTCCCCCGGCGGGAACGGGGGGACAAGCTGCCCCTGCGCGCCCGCTTCACCCTGCGCCGGGGGGAAGGGCTCACCCTGACCGCCCAATGTGGGGAGGCGCAGGCCCAGGGCTCGATCCCCGCCCAGGAGGCAAAAGCCAAGCCCACCGGGCGGGAGGCCCTGATGCGCTGCCTGGAAAAGACTGGCGACACCCCCTTTTCCCTGGCCGAGGGCGACTGCGCGGTGGAGGAGGGGCTCTTTGTCCCCGTCTCAGCCTGCAACGCCCTGCGCCGGCAGGTCTACGGGGAGCTGGCCGAGCGCTGCGCCGCACCGGCTCCCGCGCGGCGGGAGCTGCCGCAGGGGGCGCCCGGCCCGGCGGCAGTTGGCCGCCCGGTTCGAGGCGGTGGAGCAGCTGTTGGCGGCGAGGGAGGTCTGGCCCCTGCTGGACGAGATCCTCCTCCCCCTGCGGGTGCTGGAGGACCGGCGGCTGGCCCCCTTCCTGGACGAGCTGCTGCCCAAACTCACCGGCTGCCTGCCCCGGCTCCTCTTCACCGGCGAGGGGGAGGAGGCCCAGCGGGCCCGCCGCTGGGCGGCCCGGGGCCTGCCCCGGGTCGAGGGGGACAACCTGGCCCACCTGGAACTGCTGCGCGGCTGCGGGGCAGAGGTGACGGCCGGCCCGGGGCTGAGCTGTTTCTCCGGCCCCGCCGCCCTCGCCCTGCAGGGGATGGGGGCCGTGCGGGCGACCCTCTCGCCCGAGGTACAGGCCGCCGAGATCGCCCAGTTCCCCCAGACGGTCTTTCTGCGGGCCCTGGGTTACGGGCGGCTGCCGGTGATGAACCTGCGGGCCTGCCCCCTGCAAAACCGGGGCGGCTGCGCCGCCTGCCGCCGGACCGGCGGGGTGGTGGACCGCACCGGCCGCCTTTTCCCCCTGCTGTGCCAGGGGGGCTGGTCGCAGCTGCTCAACTGCCTTCCCCTGGACATGGGCGACCGGCGGGACGCCCTGGCCCTGGCCGACAGCGAGCTGCTCTGGTTCACCGTCGAGGCCCCGGGGGAAATCGCCCCCACCATCCGCCGCTACGCTGCCGGACAGCGCAGCACCCCCCAGGGCAGGTACACCCGGGGGCTCTATTTCCGGGCGGTCTAGCGCCCGCCACAAGCGAGGAGAGAAGCCATTGGACAAGTTGCAGATCAAACGGCTGCGGGAGGGGGCAAACCTCCCCCGCCGCGCCACCGAATCCAGCGCCGGGTACGACCTGTGCGCCTGCCTGCCCGAGGAGGGGGAGATCACCCTTGCGCCCGGCCAGGCCCACATCTTCCCCACCGGGATCGCCGTGGGGATGCCCCACGGCCAGATGGTGGGGCTCATCTACGCCCGCAGCGGGCTGGCCGTCCGCCACGGGGTGGTGCCCACCAACTGCGTGGGGGTCATCGACGCCGACTACACCGGCGAGCTGCTGGTCTCGCTGCAAAACACCTTTGACACCCCCTACACCGTCCGCCACGGGGACCGCATCGCCCAGCTGGTGCTGACCCCCATCTTCACCCCCCCCATCCAGGAGGTGGAGGAGCTGGCGACCACCGGCCGGGGCGAGGGGCGCTTCGGCTCCACCGGAAAGCGCTAGGGCGCCGTGAGAGAGGGAAACGGGATGTACGACTGCAAACACCTGCACCTGGTGCTGGCCTCCTCCTCGCCCCGGCGGCAGGAGTACCTGCACCTGATCACCGACGACTTTGCCGTCCGCGTCAGCGGGGCCGACGAGACCCTGCCCCGCCCCATGCCCCCGCAGGAGGCGGTGGCCCACCTGGCCCACATCAAGGCCCAGGCGGTGCTGGAGGAGCTGGGAGGCGGCCACACCGTCCTGGGCTGCGACACCCTGGTGGACCTCGACGGCAGGGCCCTGGGCAAACCCCACGGCGAGGAGGGGGCCCGCGCCATGCTGCGCGCCCTCTCGGGGCGGGACCACTGGGTGCACACCGGGGTCTGCCTGCTGCAACAGGGGGAGGATCGCTCGTTTGTGGAGAGCTGCCGGGTGACCTTCCGCCCCCTGGCCGACTGGGAGATCGAGCGGTACCTGGCCACCGGCGAGCCCTTCGATAAGGCCGGGGCCTACGGCATCCAGGGGGCGGCAGCGGCCTTTTGCCGGCGGGTGGAGGGGGATTACTTCACCGTGTTGGGGCTGCCGGTGGCCCATCTCTGCCAGGCGCTGCAGGAGCTGCCCGCGCCAAAATAAGCAGATTTTTGCCCCCGGCCGCTTGCCGGCTGCCCAACCGGGGCATTCTCTCTGGGAAAAAGGGGCCGGCAGGGCCAAATTGTTGGAAAATCTTCATAAAATTCAGTTGAGGTTTGCCCGGCCAGCGTTTATAATAGGAAAAGATATGGCCTGCCTGCATTTTGGCAGGGAGAACCAATTTTTTTGACAACATCAGGCGCCCGCCCGCACTCTTCGGCGCGCGCTTTGAAAGGGGTATTTCCATGTTTTCACGCGATATCGGCATCGACCTGGGCACCGCCAACACCCTCGTCTTCATGCGGGGCAAGGGGATCATCATGCGGGAGCCCTCGGTGGTCGCCGTGGACAAAAAGACCGACACCGTCCGCTTCGTCGGACAGGAGGCCAAAGACGTCATCGGCCGGACCCCCGGCTCCATTGTGGCCGTGCGCCCGCTCAAAGACGGCGTCATCGCCGACTTTGACATCACCACCAGCATGCTGCAGATCTTCATCAAAAAGGTCTTTAACGGCAAGATGTTCGCCCGCCCCCGCATCATCATCTGCATCCCCTCCGGCGTCACCGCGGTGGAGCGCCGCGCCGTGCGGGAAGCCGCCCTCAAGGCCGGCGCCAAGCAGGTGTCGGTGATCGAGGAGCCGATGGCGGCCGCCATCGGCGCCGGGCTGCCGGTGGCCGAGGCCATGGGCAGCATGGTGGTGGACATCGGCGGCGGCACCAGCGAGGTGGCCGTCATCTCCCTGGGGGGCATCGTCTCGGCCAAATCCGTCCGGGTGGGCGGGGACGAGTTCGACTCCTCCATCATCAACTACGTCAAGCGGGCCTACAACCTGCTCATCGGCGAGCGCACCGCCGAGATGATCAAAATCGAGATCGGCTCGGCCTCTTCCTACGAGGGCGAGGGCGAGGTGGAGATCAAGGGCCGCGACCTGGCCGACGGGCTGCCCAAGAACATCTCCCTGAGCGCCAAAGAGGTGCGCGAGGCCCTGGCCGCCCCCCTGCAGGAGGTGGTGGACGCCATCAAGACCACCCTGGAAAAGACCCCTCCCGAGCTGGCCTCCGACATCATCGACCACGGCATCACCCTGACCGGCGGCGGCGCGCTGCTGCGGGGGCTGGACGAACTGGTGACCCGGGAGACCGGGATGCCGGTGCACATTGCCGAAAACCCCCTGGACTGCGTGGCCGAGGGGACCGGCAAGGTGCTGGAAAACCTGGATCTGCTCAAAGAAGTGCTGTCCGACGACGGCGACAGCAGCTACTGATCGGGCGCGCCCCCTTTGAGGGAAGGGGCCGCCGCGGATCGGCGATCCGGCAACCCATGTAAACGGATAGGCGGGAAATGGCGGCCAGGGCGACGAGCGCCCGCTGTCGGCCCGCCTATTTTAGACCGTTTTCCACAACCCGTCGGTAGGAGGGAAGGCCATGCGTGACTTCTTCAAGACCACCCGCTTCAAGGTAATCCTCTGCGTTTTGGCCCTTCTGTTGGGCTTTATGATCCAGGCCGCGTACAGCGGCACCCTCAGCTCGGTGGCGAGCAAGGCCATCGGCTTTGTCTCCACCCCCTTTCAGGCCGTCTCCTCTGCGGTGACCGGCTGGTTCGGCGGCTTCTTTGACCGGCTGACCCTGGCCGACGAGCTGCTGGAGGAGAACACCCAGCTCCAGCAGCAGGTGCGCCAGCTGCAGGGGCAGCTGGCCGACCTGGACCGCTACAAGAGCGAGAACGAGACCTACCGGGAGATGCTGCAGATCCAGGAGGAGCACCCCACCTTTGAGATGGAGGCGGCCAGCGTCATCGCCCGGGATTCCAGCAGCCGCTTCTACTCCTTTAAAATCGACCGGGGCAGCGACCAGGGCATTGCCCTGCAGGACCCGGTCATCACCCAGGCAGGGATGGTGGGGATCATCAGCGAGGTGGGGCCCAACTACGCGGTGGTCACCACCCTGCTGGACCCGGCCTTCAAGGTGGGGGCCACCGCCACCGCCAGCCGGGACCCCGGCATGGTGGAGGGGGATGTGGGCCTCGCCCAGGAGGGGAAGACCAAGCTGCGCTACCTGGCCCCCACCTCAGAGGTGAAGGAGGGCGAACTGGTGATGAGTTCCGATTTGGGGGGCACCTATCCGGCCGACCTGCTCATCGGCACCGTGCTGGAGGTGCAGATGGAGTCCTCCGGCATCTCCAAATACGCGGTGGTGCAGCCGGCGGTCGACCCGTCGGAGGTGACCTCGGTGATGGTGGTCAAGGCCTACTGATCCCGCCGCCGGACAAAACCGCCTGCAAGATCACCGACTTGTGAAGGGAAAGGGGGGCGAGAGATGCCCACCAAAAAGGGGAAAGAGCGCTTTCTCAAGTGGCTCTTTTACGCCCTGCTGCTCTTTTTCTGCTACATCGTGCAGACCACGCCGGGGCTGCTGGCCATCGGCTCCATCCAGCCGGTGCTGGTGGTGCCGGTCTGCCTGGCGGTGGCCGTCCTCGAAAACGAGCTGGCGGGCGCCATCTTCGGCGCCCTGGCCGGGTTGATGTGGGACCTGTCCGCCTCCCGCATCTCGGGTTTTTTCGGGATCATCCTCTGCGTTCTCTGCGTGGCGGTCAGCTTCTGTTTCCTCTTCTGGATCCGGCAGAACACCGTCAACTTCACCCTCGCCTGTGCCGCCGCCCTGCTGGTGGCGGTGGGGCTGGACTACCTCTTCAACTTCTTGATCTTCTACCAGGGGGGCAGCCTCTACCTGCTGCTGCACACCCTGCTGCCCATGGCCGGGTACACCCTGGTCTACTGCCCGCCCCTCTTCTGGCTGGCCCGGCGGATCGCCCGCCGCTACGCCGTGGAGGAGTAAGCCCCGCCTGCCCGTCGGGCGCGCCGAAAAGGAGGGACCTTCCTTGCGAAACCTGCTGAAAAACCGCCTCTTTTACCTGGCCATCCTCATCCTTCTCGTGGGGGGGCTCTTTTCGGTCTCCCTGTTTAAGACCCAGATCGTCAGGGGGGCGGAGTACGCCGAGCTCAACCGCTCCACCTCGGTCTACACCAACACCACCGAGGCGGCGCGGGGGGAGATCGTCGACCGCAACGGCGTGGCTTTGGCGCGCAACCGCATGTGCTTCAACGTGCAGTTCAACCGCCTCTACCTGCCCGCCGACCAGCTCAACGCCACCATCCTCGCCATGATCGAGATCTTGGAGCAAAACGGCGACAGCTGGAACGACACCCTCCCCATCACCCTCGCCGAACCCTTCGCCTTTGCCCCCTACCAGGTGCCCGACGGGGAGGACCAGCCCTCTGACGAAAAGGTGGAGGCCACCATCGCCAAGGTCAAGCGGCAGAACAACCTCAACGTCTACGCCACCGCCGAGAACGTGATGGACAAACTCATCGACACCTACGACCTGCAGGAGTACGACCGGGCCACCGCCCGCAAGATCGCCGGGGTGCGCTACGAGATGGTGGAGCGGGGCTACTCCAACGGCACCCCATACACCTTTGCCGAGGACGTGTCCATGACCACCGTCACCATGGTGCAGGAGAAAAACGTCACCTACCCCGGGGTGGACATCGTCGAGGACACGGTGCGGGAATACCCCAATGGCACCCTGGCCCCCCACCTGCTGGGCTACATCGGCCCCATCTCCGCCGAGGAGTACACCGAGCTCTCCCAGCAGGGGTACAAGCTCAACGCCACCGTGGGCAAAGACGGCGTTGAAAAGCTCTACGAGTCCTATCTAAAGGGCACCCCGGGCAAGACCCAGGTCTCCCGGGACAAACAGGGCAACATCCTCTCGGTGGAGGAGGTGCAGCAGCCGGTGGCCGGCAACACCGTCCGCCTCACCATCGACGCCCGGCTGCAGGCCACCGTGCAGGAATTGCTGGACGCCAAAATCAAGGAGATCGCCGCCACCAAGGGGGTGGACAAGGGGCGGGACGCCAACGCCGGCACCGCCGTGGTCATCGACACCCGCACCGGCGAGATCCTGGCGGCCGTCAACTCCCCCACCTACGACGTGAACACCTTTCAAAAAAACTATACCGAACTGCTGGAGGACAGCCGCCGCCCCCTCTACAACCGGGCCTTTAAGGGCACCTACACCCCCGGCTCGGTCTTCAAGCCCGCGGTGGCCCTGGCGGGGCTCAGCGAGGGGACCATCACCCCCTCCTCCACCGTCTACTGCGGCCACGTCTACACCTATTACAGCGACTACCAGCCCCAGTGCCTCGGCACCCACGGGAACATCAGCCTGACGAGGGCGCTGCAGGTCTCCTGCAACATCTACTTTTACGACGTGGCCCGCCGGGTGGGGATCGACCCCATCGGCAAGATCGCCAACCAGTTGGGCCTGGGGGTCAAGACCGGGGTCGAACTGGCCGAATCCTCCGGCCAGATCTCCAGCCCCGACGTCAAATCCCAGCTCAACCCCACCGAGAAGTGGGGCCCGGGCGACGTGATCCAGGCCGGTATCGGCCAGGGCTACACCACCGTCACCCCGCTGCAGCTGGCCAACTACGCCGCCACCATCGCCAACCACGGCACCCACTACACCCCCCATGTGGTCAAGAGCATTGAGCGGCACGACGGCAGCGAAACGGTCTACGAGACCCCCGTTCAGTCCACCAAGGTGGATGTTTCGGAAGAGGACTTTGCCGCCGTTGAGGCCGGGATGGTGGCCGTGGCAAAGGTGGGCAGCGGCCGCTCCGGCTTTGCCAACTACACCTATACGGTGGGCGCCAAGACCGGTACCCCCCAGGTGCCCGGCGGCAGCCCCAACGCCGTGTTCATCTGTTTCGGGCCGGTGGGCGACCCCGAGATCGCCGTCTGCATCATCATCGAGCACGGCGGCGACAGCGTCTATCTGCCCACCCTGGCGCGGGACATCATGAACGCCTACTTCTTCCCCCCGGAAGAGGAGAGCGCCGCAGACGGGCAGGAGGGCGCCCCTGCAGCCGACCCCCAGCAGCCCCAGGGCTGACCGGGGAGCCCGGCAGGCGGTCCCCTTTTTTAGGGGGAGCGCAGAAAAATTTGACGGAACCAATTTCGCTATGCTACAATGCTAATAGGGCTTTTCTTGAAAAAATTGGGCAAAAACTATAATTTTATGGCAAAAAGGACAGGGAAGCGATGGGAGAACTGATGCTGGTCACCTCCGGCAAGGGCGGGGTGGGGAAATCCACCGTCTCGTTTTACACCGGGCTGACCCTCGCCCTGCGGGGGCGAAAGGTCCTCATCATCGAGCTGGACACCGGCCTGCGCTCTTTGGACGTGATCGCCGGCATCTCCGAGCAGACGGTCTACCACCTGGGGGACGTGACGGCCGGCCGGGTCAAGCCGAGCGAGGCCATCGTCTCCTCCCCCCTCTGCAAAAACCTGCAGCTTCTCTGCGCCCCCTTCTCCCCGGAGGACCGCATCGAGCCCCACCGGCTGGCCTGGCTCTGCCAGGGGCTGGACCGGTTTTACGACTACACCTTTTTGGACGCGCCCGCAGGCATCGGCTACGGCTTCAAGGTGGGCTGTACCGCCGCCCGCTCGGCGCTGATCGTCGCCACCCCCGACCCCATTTCCGCGCGGGACGGGGGTGTGGTCTGCGACCTGCTGGCGGAGGCCGGCATCACCCGCCGCCGCCTCATCATCAACCGGGTGGACGCCAAGGCCGTGGCGCGGGGCCCCATCTCCGACCTGGACGAGATCATCGACACCGTGGGGGCCCGGCTGTTGGGGGTGTTGCCCGAGAGCACCGCCCTGCACCTGGCGGCCGTGTCTGGCCGCGCCCTGCCGGAGGGGGAGGCCGCCACCGCCTTTGCGAACATCGCCAGGCGGTTGGAGGGGGAGCAGGTCCCCCTGGCAGTACAGTAGAGAATAAATAGACGGGAGGGTCTACTTTGAACATAGCGCTCATCGCAAACGACTCCAAAAAAGAACTGATGGTTCAGTTCTGTATCGCCTACTGCGGGATCTTGAGCCGCCACGACATCTGTGCCACCGGCACCACCGGCCGCCTGGTGGCAGAGGCCACCGGCCTGCCCATCCAGAAGTATCTGGCCGGGGCCCAGGGGGGCCAGCAGCAAATCGCAGCGCTGGTCGCCTCCAACGAGATCGACCTGGTGCTGTTCTTCCGCGACTCCATCACCCAGCGCAAAAATAGGGAAGGGGACGACAACCTCTTCCGGCTCTGCGACGTGCACAACATCCCGGTCGCCACCAACATGGCCACCGCCGAGGTGCTGATCCACGGCCTGGACCGGGGCGACCTGGACTGGCGCAACATCGTCAACCCCAAATAGGCCTTTCCCCGGCAAGAAACCGCTTTTTTTGCCCCGGGGCCTTGTGCTTTTGCGGGGTTTGGATTATACTGAAAACCGACAGAAAAATGGCTGCGAACAGGAGCAGTAGGCGCGATCACGCCCGCCGAGAGAGTCCCTCCACCGGCTGCAAGGGGGACCGGGCCGCCGCGCTGAACGACGTCCTGGGAGCCGGTCCCCCGCAATCGCCTGCGGCGAGAGGGGGTCCCGCTTGACCCCCGTTACCGGGTCTCGAGTGGGAGAGGGCGCAGAGAGTACCCCCTCCAACAAGGGTGGCACCGCGAGTACGAACCTCGTCCCTTTGGGGATGGGGTTCTTTTTATGTTTCGTCCGCCCCATCAAACCGCCCGTGAGAAAGGAAGGAAACCAACATGGCAAAACTGATCACCACCGCCCCCCGCGGCACCCAGGACGTGCTGCCACAGGAGAGTTACAAGTGGCACTTCATCGAGGGCAAGCTGATGGACCTGGCCCGCCGCTACGGCTTCTCGGAAGTGCGCACCCCCACCTTTGAGCACACCGGCCTCTTCGACCGGGGGGTGGGCGACACCACCGACATCGTGCAAAAGGAGATGTACACCTTTCAGGACAAGGGGAGCCGCTCCATCACCCTGCGGCCGGAGGGGACCGCCGGGGTCGCCCGCTGCGTGCTGGAACACGGCCTGCTCAACAACCCCCTCCCCCTGAAGCTGAACTATCTCATCAACTGTTTTCGCTACGAAAAACCCCAGGCGGGCCGCTTCCGCGAGTTCCGCCAGTTCGGGGCCGAGGTGTTCGGCAGCCAGGACCCGGCGGTGGACGCCGAGGTGATCGCCCTGGTGGCCGACATCTTCACCACCCTGGGCATCTCCGACATCGCCCTGGAGCTCAACTCCATCGGCTGCCCCAACTGCCGGCCCGCCTACCACGAAAAACTGCGGGCCTATTTCGCCCAGCACATCGACTCCCTCTGTCCCACCTGCCGGGAGCGGCTGGAGAAAAACCCCCTGCGCATCCTCGACTGCAAAAACGACAGCTGCAAAGAGGTGGCCAAGGGCGCGCCGCTGGGGATCGACAACCTCTGCGACGAGTGCGCCGACCACTTCGCCTCCCTCAAGGAGCGGCTGACGGCCATGGACATCCCCTTCACCGTCAACCCCCAGATCGTCCGCGGGCTGGACTACTACACCAAGACGGTCTTTGAGTTTGTCTCCACCTCCATCGGCGCCCAGGGCACCGTCTGCGGCGGCGGTCGCTACGACGGCCTGCTGGAGACCCTGGGCGGCCCCTCCACCCCGGCCATCGGCTTTGCGGTGGGGCTGCAGCGGCTGCTGGCGGTGATGGAAAACGACGGCGCCTCCCTGGGTGAGCCCCCCGCCTGTGACATCTTCCTGGCCTCCATCGGCCAGGGCGCCTCGGTGGAGGCGCAGAAACTGGCCCTGCGGCTGCGCCGGGCCGGGCTGCACGCCGAGAGCGACGTGCAGGGCCGCAGCTTGAAGGCGCAGATGAAGTACGCCGACAAGCTGGGCGCCCGCTACACGGTGGTGTTGGGGGACGACGAGGTCAAGACCGGGCAGATCAAACTGAAGCGGATGGACGACGGCCAGGTGGAGGAGACCACCCTGGAGGCCCTGCCCGCCCTGCTGTGTGAAAAATAGGAGGAATTGCTGATGGAGACCATTCACGGCTTTAAGAGGACCAGTTACTGCGGCGAAGTCACCGCCGCCCAGATCGGCCAGCAGGCGAGTGTCTGCGGCTGGGTGCAGAAACAGCGGGACCTGGGCAACCTGATCTTTATCGACCTGCGCGACCGCACCGGCATTGTCCAGTTGGCCTTTGACGACGGCACCGACCGCGGCATCTTTGAAAAGGCCTTCTCCGCCCGGGCGGAATTTGTGCTGGCCGTCACCGGCACCGTGCGGGAGCGGGAGAGCAAGAACCCCGACCTGAAAAACGGCGACATCGAGATCTACGTCACCGAGTTGCGGGTGCTGGCCAAAGCCAAGACCCCGCCCTTTGAAATCAACGACTCCATCAACGTCAAGGACGAGGTGCGGCTGCGCTACCGCTACCTGGACCTGCGCCGCCCCGAGGTGATGGCCCCCCTGCTGGCCCGCCACAAGATCGTCAAGGCCGCGCGGGACTACTTTGACCGCAACGACTTTTTGGAGATCGAGACCCCCATGCTCATCAAGTCCACCCCCGAGGGGGCGCGGGACTACCTGGTGCCCAGCCGGGTGCACCCCGGCGCCTTTTACGCCCTGCCCCAGTCCCCCCAGATGTACAAACAGCTACTGATGCTCTCGGGCTTTGACCGCTACATGCAGGTGGTCAAGTGCTTCCGGGATGAGGACCTGCGGGCCGACCGGCAGCCCGAGTTCACCCAGATCGATTTGGAGATGTCCTTTGTCGAGGAGGACGACGTCATGTCGGTCAACGAGGGCTTTATGAAGTACGTCTTTCAGGAGATCCTGGGCCGGGACATCCCGACCCCCTTCCTGCGGATGCCCTACCGCGAGGCCATGGAGCGCTTTGGCAGCGACAAGCCCGACACCCGCTTTGGGATGGAGCTGTGCGATTTGGGCGGGGCGCTGAAGGACTGCACCTTCAAGGTCTTCTCCGGCGCGCTGGAGGCCGGCGGCCGGGTGATGGCCATCAACGCCAAGGGCCTCTACGGCGAGCTGAGCCGCAAGCAGATCGACAAGCTGACCGACTTTGTCAAGACCTACCGGGCCAAGGGCCTCGCCTTCACCCGGCTGGGGGAGGACGGCACCGCCAGTTCCAGCTTTGAGAAGTTCCTCACCGAGGAGGAGGTGGCGGCTGTCCGCCAGGCGGCCGATCTGCAGCCCGGGGACGTGCTGCTGGTGGTGGCCGACCAGAGCGAGGAGACGGTGCAGACCGCCCTGGGCGCCCTGCGCTGCGAACTGGCCGAGAAACACGGCCTCATCGACCCCAATCGCTTTGACTTCCTCTGGGTCACCGACTTCCCCCTCTTCGAGTACAGCGAGGAGGAGGACCGCTATGTGGCCAAACACCACCCCTTCACCGCCCCCGCTCTGGAGGACGTGGACAAGATCGAGAGCGACCCCGCCCACGCCCGGGCCCGCGCCTACGACATGGTGCTCAACGGCTGCGAGGTGGGCGGCGGCTCCATCCGCATCTCCGACCCCGCACTGCAGGACCGGATGTTTGCGGCCCTGGGCTTCACCGCGGAGGAGGCGCACCGCCGCTTCGGCTTCCTCATCGACGCCTTCTCCTACGGCGTTCCCCCCCACGGCGGCATGGCCTACGGCCTCGACCGGCTGGTGATGCTGATGCTGGGCAAGTCCTCCATCCGCGACGTCATCGCCTTCCCCAAGGTGCAAAATGCCAGCGAGCTGATGAGCGGCGCCCCCGACGTGGTGGACCCCAGCCAGTTGGAGGAGCTCTCCATCGCCCTGGTGCAGCCCGAATAGATTCCCCCTGCCCATCAAAAAAGAGTGCCGGTATCCGGCACTCTTTTTTCTCTTCCTTCAATTGGGGCGGGGGAAATCGGCTTCGAGAGGGGCGACCCCCTGCTTTTTGGCGTTTTTGACCCGGTACATCTCCTCGTCCAAGCGCCGCAAAAAATCGCCTGCGCTCATCCCCTCCCTCTCACAGCAGAGGGAGCCGGTGCTAAAGGAGAGCTGCCCGCCCCCGCCGGGCTGGCTGTTGAGGGCGGCCCGGGCCTGTTCCAACCGGCGGAGCAGCCCCTCTGTCCGCTCCTCTCCGTCCCGCCAGACCACGACAAACTCATCGCCCCCGTACCGGGTGGCCACCATCCCCTTGCGCTCGCTCCGGCGGATGACCTCTGCCATCCGCACCAGCATCTGGTCGCCGCACAGGTGCCCGCAGGTGTCGTTGATGGCCTTGAGCCCATCCAGGTCGATCATCACCCCACAGACCTTCCCCGAGCCGGCGCCGTCAAACCAGCGGCCCAGGTATTCGTCCAGCAGTCGCCGGTTGCCCAGGCCGGTGAGGGCGTCGGTGTAGATCAGACTGCCCTGGGAGACCTGGTAGAGCATGAGGGTGGAGAGGGCGTAGGTGCAGATGAGGGAGACGCTCCGAACGGCGATCTGCACCAGTTCCGCGCAGAGGGGGAGGACGGGGAAGAGGAGGAAGGGGAGGAGGGTCTCCCGCTTGACCCAGTTGCGGCTTCTGTAAAGGAGCAGCATCACCGCGGCGATGGAGAGGTAGTTGAGGAGGGTGAAGGTCCACATCGCCGCATAGCCGATGACGATGGTCCCCTCCTCCGAGATGGAGAACATCCACCCGCAAAAGCAGTTGACCAAGACGATGGCCGCATCCGCGGCAAAGAGGGCGGTGTAGAGGGCAGAGTGCCCGTCCGCCGCGCCGGGGAAGAGGGTGTGCAGCACAAAGCGCGCCCAGGTCCAGACGATGGCGGCGTTCACCACAAAGTAGGCACTTTTGACTGCGGCGATGGCAACGCGCGCCCAGGGGCGGCCGTAGAGGGCCAGATAGGCCACGTCCAGTGCCAAAAAGGCCAGCACCAGCAAAACGATCTGGAAGTAAGCGCGGTTTGCCCTGTCGCCCCTCTCCCTCCCCCGCAGGCCAAACAGCAGGATGGAGAGGTTGGTCATGGACAGAACGTCCAGGGCGATGCTGCAGTCGATCCTCATCGGTCTCTCCCCCTTTCGCCTCTCTCGGGCGCTTGCCCGATAGCCCTTTGTTTTACCCATTATACCGCCGCTGTCCACCGCCGCGCAATCCACCCCGCCTCCATAGGGATGGTTTTGAAAAATTTTTTAGCCGCCCCCTTGACCTTGCCCCTACGTCATAGGGTATGCTAAAGCCAGACCGGTCAAGACAGAACAGCGACAAGGAGGCAGATACAGGATGGAGGGAGAAACTCTGTGGACGGTGGCCCAGGTGGCCCGACAGGCGGGAATCACGGCGCGCACCCTGCACCACTACGACCGCATCGGCCTGCTGCGCCCCGGCCTAAAGACCGAGGCGGGCTACCGGCTCTACGGACAGGCCGAGCGGGAACGGCTGCAGGAGATCCTCTTTTTGCGGGAACTGGACTTTCCCCTCGGCGAGATCGCCGCTATTCTGGACCACCCCGCCTACGACCGAAAGGAGGCCATGCGCCGCCAGCGGGAACTGCTGCTGCTCAAGCGACAGCGGCTGGACGGGCTGCTCGCCCTGCTGGACCGGGCGGTGGAGGGGGATGCCTCCCCCAGTTTGGAGGAATTTTCAATGGACAAAATCGATCGGGCCAAAGAGGCCTATCGCGAGGAAGCACACGCCCGCTGGGGCGACACCGACGCCTATCGGGAGAGCCAGCGGCGCACCGCCGCCTACACCCCCGACGACTGGGCCGCCCTCGCAGGGGAGATGGAGGCGATTTTCGCCGCCTTCTCCCGGCTGATGGCAGAGGGCGTCGCCCCCGACAGTCCAGAGGCCGCCGCCGCGGTGCGGCGCTGGCAGGACTTCATCACCGCGCACTACTACCCCTGTACCGACGAGATACTGGCCGGCCTGGGCGAGATGTACGCCGCCGACCCCCGCTTTGCCGAGAGCATGGACAAAGCCGGCGCAGGCACCGCCGCCTTTGTGGCCCGGTGCATTGCCGCCAAGGCCCGGTAACTGCCGGATCGCCTAGAATAAGAGAGGGCGCTTCGCCGCTGTGCGAAGCGCCCTCTCTTTCTCCCTTGCTGTCCTTTTGCGAGACGACAGCCGACAGTCCCCGACTGGGCCGGGGAGAATAAAGAAATTTTAGAGCCAGGCAGCAGGCGAAGCGAGAAATAAACGGGAATTTGAATATCAGTAAATTATGACCTCTCAACAGAGGTTACAGTGTTTTAATAAAATCCTCCAAAAGCCTTGAAAATAAAGGATTTATCGCAATGTGTCTGCCTTATCTCTTTATACGGTTACACACAAGTTTACTCTTTCCCTCATTGCTCATAAGGGCAAATACAAGGGCAAGAAAATCTCATAACAAGATATAACAAAGTGTGGCAATCGGAGAACTGTGATGTATGTGCGAATATATTATAACGGAGGATTTTTCAATGGACAAGTACATTTACGATGATAAAAATGGTCTGTGGTATGAACTGCAAGGAGATTATTATATCCCATGTCTTATCTTACCAGCCGAAAAAGAACAGCCTATTGGTTTGTGGGGACAGCGGCACTTGCGGTATCTGAAAGAATACCGCCGAGCCACCTACATAACCTTGTTCACAAGCGGCAGACTGAACAATTACCTTGCTGACATCGACAGGCAGGCGCAGGAACGCATGGAAAGGCTCACAGAGCAGATGAAACGGGTGCAGGGTATTACGGAGCAGTTAAAGGCGGAAAACGCTTTGGAATGGACACAGAGAATGAATAACATACGGGCGTGTGCAAAGGAGATTGTGGAAAAAGAAATCATCTTTGCATAAGAAGACAGCGGTAGGATTTAGTTTTCCTACCGCTGTTTCACTTAAATCAAAAAAATATATTGACATTTTTCTATGTGTTGCATATAATAACACATAGACATTTATCTATAGGAGGTGATTGAGAGAGATGGATGAAAAAAGAATTGCGGCAATTTTCAAAGCGTTTTGTGATGAAAACCGCATTAGGATTATAAAACTGCTGCGTTCAGGTGAAAAATGTGCTTGCAAGTTGCTAGAAGAAATCAATGTCACGCAGCCTACGCTTTCCCACCATATGAAAATTCTTTGTGACGCTGAAATAGTTGTCGGGCGCAAAGAGGGAAAATGGACACACTATTCTATTTCAGAAAAAGGTGTGGAGCAGGCAAAAGAATGTTTGCGGCAGTTGACAACACTTGATGTTGAAAGCGAAAACAAGTCGTGCTGTGAAAAGTGAGGAAGTTTATTGATTGCTTTTCCGCACGGCTTATATTCGGGACGATAAATCGACATATTTCAATATAACTATATGAAAGGGGCTTTTTATGGAGACACTAAAAACAATTTGGGACTTTTTTAAAAATGAAGTCCTCGGTATGAACTGGCTGAATCGTCTCATTGAAACAATTTTGAACGCTTGCGGTTTAGATACCACGGGCAAAATAGGAGCGAGTATTCAGTTTTTCATCTATGATACCATAAAAATTATGGTACTGCTTGGCGTTTTGATTTTGATTATCTCGTATATTCAAAGTTATTTCCCGCCCGAAAGAGCAAAAAAGATACTCGGCAGATTTCACGGCATATGGGCGAATATCATCGCAGCTCTGCTCGGTACGGTAACACCGTTTTGCTCGTGTTCCTCTATTCCGCTGTTTATCGGATTTACAAGCGCAGGCTTACCACTTGGAGTTACATTCTCCTTTTTGATTTCTTCGCCGATGGTTGACCTCGGAAGCCTTGTCTTACTGATGAGTATTTTCGGCTGGAAAGTTGCTGTTTTATATGTAATATTCGGTTTAGTAATCGCTGTGGCTGGCGGAACGATAATTGAAAAGCTGCACCTCGATAATCAAGTGGAAGAATATATCCGAAACGGTCACTCAATTGATGTTCCGCAGGAGGAGCTGCATTTCAAAGACCGTATGAAATTTGCGTGGGAACAGGTTGTTGAAACCGCTAAAAAGGTTGCTCCTTATGTTCTGATTGGCGTGGGCATTGGTGCTTTCATTCACAACTGGATTCCTGAAGAATTTATTGTCAAAACGCTTGGCGACAACAATCCGTTCGGCGTAATTATTGCGACAATCGTCGGTATTCCGATGTATGCGGATATTTTCGGTACAATCCCGATTGCAGAGGCTCTGCTGGCAAAGGGCGCTTTGCTCGGCGTTGTGCTTTCCTTTATGATGGGCGTTACAGCGCTCTCGCTCCCTTCAATAATTATGCTTCGCAAAGCAGTTAAGCCGAAACTGCTTGGTATTTTCATTGGAATATGTGCTGCTGGTATTATTATTGTAGGCTATCTTTTCAACGCAATACAATATTTAATTGTTTAATTTTAGGAGGTTATTATTATGGCATTATTTAACTTTGGGAAGAAAAAGGAAGAAGAAAAGAAAACACCTGCTTGCGCTTGTAGCTGCGGTTGTGCTGCCAGCGAAGCAGAAAGCATTACAAACGATTGCTGTCCTGATTTGAAAGAGGGAGAAATCTGCTGTATCAAAGTGTTAGCAGGTTGCAAATCCTGCCACGAACAATTTGAATACGCAAAACAGGCGGTAAAGGATATGGGACTTTCCGTAGAGGTCGAATACATTACCGACATGCAGAAAGTAATGGAATACGGGGTTATGAGTATGCCTGCCCTTGTTGTCAATGAAAAGGTTGTTGCTATGGGCAAGGTTTTGAAAGCCGTTGATGTAGTTGCTCTGCTGCACAAGCTGGGGTTTTAATGATGGATAAGAAAAAGGTAGCCTTTATTTGTGTGCATAACTCCTGCCGCAGTCAGATTGCAGAAGCACTTGGAAAACATTTGGCGGGAGATAAGTTTGATTTCTATTCTGCTGGAACAGAAACAAAACCACAAATCAATCAGGATGCTGTGCGGCTTATGAAACAGCTTTATGGGATAGATATGGAGAAAAGCCAGTATAGCAAGACGATTGATAAAATTCCCACGCCTGATATTGCGATTTCAATGGGGTGTGATGTCGGCTGTCCCTATATCGGTAGAGCGTTTGATGATAATTGGGGACTTCCCGATCCGACGGGCAAAAGTGATGAATGTTTTATACAGGTCATTGAGAGAATATCTCAAAAAATAAAAGACTTGAAATTAGAAAAGTAACATGAAAGCCACAGAATGGATATATTGCCCTATCTGCGGCAATAAAACTCGCACAATGATACGGGAAGATACAGAATTAAGAAACTTCCCTCTCTACTGTCCGAAGTGCAAAAAGGAAACAAGCATCAATGCTCAGGATATGAAAGTCACGCTTGCAGAACACAAATAAGATTTTTATGTATGCCGCCGCATGGGTGATACCATAGCGGCGGTTTTTCGTGCCTATCGGCTGTCTCTGTCAAAGGATTTCTTTCTCTGTCTCGGCTGGTTTCTCTGCTTACCCTCCGCCTGAAGCTGACGCAGGCGTTTCAGCACGCTCTCTCGTTCAGGCGGCTTTGCCTGCTCTTTTTTGGCGGGTTTCTGTTTTTCCCTGACCTGTTGCTCCCATGCGGCAAGGTCACGATTGAACTGCTCCACAACAGCCTCCGCCTTACGGTAGGTTGCCATGTACGCCTGCACATCGGGATAACCGTCCTCTTTCAGAACATCGGGCAGTTTATCCAGCTTTTCAGCGATTTCCTTTTCTGTCCGCTGTATCTGCTCTGTGAGCGCCTTGCGCTCCTTACCCTTGAAAATCCCTTTTGTATCGGCAAGCTGTTGTTTCAGCTTCGGAAGTACCGTATCCTGCAAATGCCGGATTTCTTTCGCCTTATCCTGCGCCTTTATCATCAGCTTTTGCATGGTACGGAACTCTGCCATATCTATTTCAAGGACAGGCTTCGGCGGCATATCGTGTTCACGGATTAAGTTTTGCAGGAAGTCCTTAGCCTTGTTTACGATACTGCGGAACAGACCCGGCAGCCAGCCCTTGCTTTTGATAGACTGGCTCGCCTTTTCGTGTATCTCTGTCTGCTTGACTTCTAAAATCTTTGCTTCGGAGATACCTGATAATAACGCCATATCCGCTGTCCTGTTCCATTCCTGCCTTGCGGCATTATCGGCTTTGATTTCGTCCTCTTTGGGATTATTTTTGCCGATTTTCTTGGCCGGAAGATAGACGCTGTTTTTATCAAATACCTTTAAGTGCTGCTCAGGATCGGAGATATGGCAGTTAATAAGTTCTGTATACACTTCCTTTATCTCTCGGAGAAAAGGCTCTCCCTTAAAGCGTGTATCTTTGGTAGTAAACAGATGGCTTTCGTATACCTCGCCTTTTTTGATGACGGTACAGCCTTTCCGTATCTGCCCGTCCTCCCCCGTGATTTCCTTTTTGGTGCGGACACGCTTTCCAGTCTCGTCAAAGAACACGCTGCGGGAAGCAACCTTTACATCAGGTTCGGGGAGCAACCTCCTCTCGCTGAAAATCAGATGGATATGATAATTTGTCTTGCGCTTGTTGTGGTGGAGGGCGGACACGCACTCCACACCGTACCGCCTGCGGAACTCCTCTGTAAAGTCCGTGAGTACCTGCTGCGGCTCGTATTGCGTATAGATTTCGGGCAAGGCGATAATCAGTTCCCTTGCTTCGATACATTTGCCCTCTGTGCCGCTGCGCTGAAACTCCTGCTGGCTTTCCCTTGCAAGGTTGCTCCAAAAGGTGCTGTCGGCGGTGCGGTAGGTGGCATAGAGATTTTCCTGCCTTGCATGGCTTGTAATATACGATATTCGCCCTTTGACATTGGGCAGTTTTGACATCTGGATAAAACTGTGTCTCGGCATACATCATCTCCGTTTTCTGTTGTCAAGGTGCGTCCTTTTTTTGCAACCGTTTACGGTTGTGGCTGTCGCTGCGGCAGCGGTGACAGCCCCGTATCATACGCCGCAGGCGGTTGATACGGAAGCCCCCTGCAAGGGCGAAATACCCGGAGTACAAATCGAAGATTTGTGCGAGGGGTGTATTTCGCTCTCAAACGCCGAGGGCTTAGGGTTACTTTCCGAAAAGAGAATGGATGGTCATTCCACTCTGCGGACATCATCGGGCTTCAGAAGATTTCTTCCCTGATTGACCGTCAGAAACCGTTCCAGCGTGTCCCTGCGGATAATGGTCTTGCGCCCCACTTTGAGGACGGGCAGCTTTCCCCATTCCACCAGCTTCCGCATGGTGTTCCTGCCGATACCCGTACATTCTGCGGCTTCCTCTATGGTAAGTCCCATTTTGACTGCGCTCATTCTATCAACCTCCTTTTAGAATACTCATTTTGCAACTACTGTTTTATCATTATACTTATTCTGCCATCTCTTGTCAACCTATTTTGCAACCATTCATAGTTTATTTACAACTTTCATTGAGATAAAGGTTGCAAAATAAGTATCGGCGTGTTATACTGATACCAGTCAGGAGGTGAACACCTTGAAAAAAGAAACCACATTCACCGCAAAACAGGTCGGTAGGAGGATTAAGGAACGCCGCACAGAGTTAAACATTACCATGCCGGAACTTGGCAGGCGTGTAGGCGTGAACAAATCCACCATTCAGCGGTATGAAGCGGACGGAGTTGATCCGAAGCGCACAATGGTTATCAACGGTCTTGCGGAAGCGTTGCTCACAACTCCCGAATGGCTGACAGGTCTTTCCGATGATAAGGAATATGACACCTATACTCTTTGCCAGCGGGATATTGAGGAACACATCAGGAAATATCTGGACACAGTTTCCTATACAGTAAAGGGCGAGCCGCACCAGCAGCTTCTCACGACATTTCTCGGCAAGATGGTTGACCTGTATACGGTTATGACCTGCTACTTTGCTGATGCTATGGAGGAAGTTGACCGTGTGGCGGAGGACAAAGGGCTGAAAGAGTCTCTTGGACGGTACGCCATAGAGTCCGGGGCAATCATGGAACAGGTATACCGCAAGAAGATGGAAGTACCGATTGAGGATATGAAACGGTTTTTAGACGGGATTTTACATATCCACGATGAGGGGCGCACAAGAATGTCGATGGGCGCACTTTTCGGGATAGTGGAGGAAGCCGAAGAAAGGCTTTCCGAAAAAGAAAATTCCGTGGCACCTTGACAAGTAAAGACGCCAGTTGACTTTCACTGGCGGAAGTGACACAATTACTTTACGCACACCATATGTCACAGTCCCGATTGCCACGGATAGAAAGGAGTTTTTTATCTATGGCAAAAGGTTCTGTAAGAAAGAAAGGCAAAAAGTGGTACGGACGCTTTTATATTGAAGATGAAAGCGGCAGAAAAGTGCAGAAAGAGTTTGCAGGCACAGAGAGCAAGGCGGAAACAGAAGCCATGCTCCGCAAAGCGATAGCGGACTATGAGGAAAAGCAGTTTGTCGGGAAAGCGGAAAACATCACGGTAGGCGATATGCTGGATATGTGGGTAGAGGAAGAACTGAAACCCGGCAACTTAAGCAACGGGACGGTCATGTCCTATCAGGGAACGGTCAACCGTATCAAGCAATATCCCATTGGCAAACGCAAGCTGAAAACCGTGACCGCCGACCATTTGCAGGCGTTCATTGATTTTCTGAGCTACGGTGGGACAAACCCGGACGGGACAACTTCAAAGCCCATGAGCAAAGGATATATGCTCCTGTTCTCGGCGGTGTTGCAAAATTCCTTCCGCTTTGCGGTTTTCCCGAAAAAACTGATTACCTTTAACCCTATGCAGTATGTGAAGCTGAGGGGCAGGAAGCAGGAAACGGATATTTTCTCGGACAGTGAGGAAGATACTTCCAGTATTCCTACTATCACCCATGAACAGTTCCAAAAGCTGGAGGAATTTCTCAAGGCAAAAGATAATCCCGCCTTGCTGCCTGTGCAGATAGCGTACTACACGGGGCTTCGTATCGGGGAAGTATGCGGCTTGACTTGGCAGGATATTAACCTTGAGGAACAATATCTCACGGTACGCCGAAGCATGCGCTATAACGGAACAAGGCACACAACCGAAGTGGGAACGACAAAACGGAGCAAAGTCCGCACCGTTGATTTCTGCGACACGCTGGCGGCAATCCTGCGGGCGGCGAGAACAGAACAGCGCAAAAACCGTTTCCGCTACGGGGAGTTTTATCACCTGAACTACTACAAAGAAGTAAAGGAAAAAGGGCGCACCTATTATGAGGTTTACAGCCTGCAAAGGACAGAGGAAGTCCCGGAGGATTACAAGGAAATCTCCTTTGTCTGCCTGAGAGCAGACGGGGCGTATGAAGCGCCGAGTACGGTAGGGATTATGTGCAGGGCGGCAAAGAAGAAAGTGAAAGGGCTTGAAGATTTCCATTTCCACACGCTCCGTCACACCTACACAAGCAATCTGCTTTCCGGCGGCGCAAAGCCGAAAGATGTGCAGGAACTTCTCGGACACTCCGATGTCAGTACCACAATGAACATCTACGCTCACTCTACAAGGGAAGCGAAGCGCACTTCCGCAAGGCTGCTGGATAAGGTGGTCGGCGGGGAATAAAAAGTTGCCCTTGTTTCGGCTCGTAAGGGCAAAAACAAGGGCAAACAGATAAGGTTTGAATGAAAAACAGGCGTGAAGCCTTGAAAAATCAATGGTTTTTGAGGATTAGATAGTTAAATGGGAATTTACAGCAACAAAATATTTTCCCAGTGCGCAGTTGCCCGTTTACAGGCTGTGGGGCAGGCGACACAGGCGAAAAACCTTCCCTGCCTCTCGGGTGGCCTGCCGGCGTCATCCCCTTCTAGGGTTTGACTTACAGGTCCGCACGCCGGAGGAGGTCGGCCATCTGCCGCAGCAGGGCCGCCTTCTCCCGCGCCCGCTGCAGCTCGGCGTCGCTGCAGCGCAGCCAGTCAAAGGCCTTGATTTCCTGGATGGTCCGCTCCAGCCGCCGTTTTTCCGCCGCCAGCTCCTCCAGGGAGAAAGGGGTGGCGGGCGACGCCTCGTCCCCCTCTACTGCGGCGGCGAGGCGGTAGACCCCCGGCCGCAACAGCTCGATCTCCCCCTGTTCCTTCATCTGGTGCAGCACCGAGCGCAGGGCCGCGCTGTCCGACGGCACGGGAAAGCCCCGCCGAGCCAGCTCGTCCCTGACCTCGGCGTTTTCGTGCGCCCGGCCGTCGGCGTACACATGGCGGGCAGCCCGCCGGATCTCACCTGCCATCGACATGGATATCCCCCTCCCGCAAAAGGGCGTGGGTCAGCTGCTCCTGACTCACCCCGGCAAAGGCCGCCACCCTCTCCACCGTCGAGTGCAGCGGTTCAAAGGCCAATCCCTGCTCATAGCGGTAAACCTGTTGGCGGGAGAGCCCCACCTTTTCCCCCAGCTGCTCCTGCGACAGGTGCAGCGCCGCGCGGATCACCGCCAAATTCTTGCCAAAGTACCCCGGCTCCCGCGCCGTCTTCTTCTCTGCCATCCGGCTTCCCCCCTCTGTTCGTTTGCCCCATTATAACGCCCTGTCCTCCCTCCGTCTACAACGCCCGTTTTACATTTTCTACGAATTTTCCCTTTTTTCGTTCTTTTTTTGCGCGGCCGTCCGCCGGAAGGCACAAAAAAGCCGGGCGATCTCGCCCGGCCCCAAAGGATGGCCGCTATTTGACAAACATGGTCCGGAGCAGCTCCACCGCCTCGTCCGCCGTGTAGCCGCCGGGGGTGCGGTGAAAGTTGGAGACTGCCTCGAAGCGGCTGCGGCAGCCCTCCACCTCCTGCGCCGTCATGGTGCAGCCGGTGCGGCAAAACCGCTGCAAAAGCCGGCAGACCGCCCGCTCGTCCGGCTCGCCCAGGGCCTTTAAAAAGGGGCGGAACAGTTCCCGTGAACAGCTCTTGGCCCGCTGGATAAAGGCCGGCAGGAAGACGCCCGACGCCGTTCCGTGGGGGATGCCGTAACGCTCGGTGAGCAGATAGCCCAGCCGGTGGGGAAAACAGGTGCCGCAGCGGTTGAGGGAGAAACCGGCGCAGAGGCAGCCCTCGCTGATCTGGTCGCGCAGCTGGGGCTGGATCTCCACCGCCGCGCCCCGGGCGCTGTCCTCCCAGGCGTCGGCCAGACGGCAGAGCCCCTCGTAGAGTAGCTCGATCCCCCGCAGGGCAAACATCCGGCTCACCCTGTCGGCATTCTGGGCAAAATAGCTCTCCACCCCGTGGCAGAAGGCGTCCACCGCTGTGGAGACGGTCTGCCGGTAGGGGAGGGAATAGGTGTACTTGGGGTCGATGAGGGCCAGGCGGGGGAAGGTGTCCTCCCGCCCGACACTCTGCTTGCGACCGATCTCGTCGATGGTCAGCACCGCCGTCTGGTCCAGCTCGCTGGAGGTGCCGGCGGTGGTGGGGACGCAGACCACCGGCAGGGCGGGGGTCTGCCACTCCCTGTCGTAGAGGGCGCTCTCGTCCAGTTGGGGATTGGCGGCAAAGATGGACGCCGCCTTGGCCGCGTCCATGGCCGAACCGCCCCCGATGCCCACCACAAAGTCGGCGCCAAAGGCCCGGGCCGCCTCGCCCGCCCGCTTGCAGGTAGAGACAAGGGGGTTTTCCCCCACCTGGGAAAAGACCTCCCACTCCACCCGGTGCATCTTCAGGGCGGTGCACACGTCCTCCAGGGCGCCGCTCTTGGCCGCCCCGCTCCTGCCGGTGACCAGCAGCGCCCTGTCCCCCAGAGACGCCAGCTGCTGGGAGTGCAGCAGCACGCACCCGCTCTCAAAATACACCTGGACCGGCATGTAAAAATTCACCGAACGCATCACAGCAGATTCCTCCTCTCGCCGCGCGACCCGCCCTTGGGCGGCGGCGCGGTCATTCGCGGCCATCGTATCCCCAGGTGAAATCGGACCGCCGGACAGGGACAGCCGCGGTCCACCCACCGGACGACCGGCCGTTTCGGCATGACGGCTGCACCGCGGCACCAATCCCGCAAGCGCCGAGCGCATAGCCGCATTGGCCCATGAGGCGGGGTGCATACGGCGTCTGCGCGTCTGCCCGGCCGCCCCCGGTATGATGCCACTTTGTTGCCATTATACCACACCCCCCGGCGCAGGAGGGGGAATTTTGGGAAAGGACCGATCTTTCCCCTTTCTTTTTTTGAAAAGCCATCGCCCCTGTGGTATCATAATAGCAGTCTGTTTTTGAAAAGGGGAACCGCTTTTGGAACTGTCCATCCTGCACTTTATCCAGCGCTTTGCCACCCCGCTGCTGGACAACGTCTTCCTCGCCATCACCGTTTTGGGGGAGCCGGTGGCCATTTTGGTGCCCATCCTGGTCATCTACTACTGTTACAACAAGAAGATGGGGCTTTTTTTGGCCTTTTCCAGCCTCACCTCCCAGGGGGTAAACGCCGGGATCAAAGCCCTTGTCGGCAGGGGACGGCCCATCGGCCAGCCGGGGGTCCGCAGCCTGCGCACCCAGACCGCCGGTGGCTCCTCCATGCCCAGCGGCCACACCCAGGGGGCCGTCACCCTGCTCTACTCCATCTACAAATTCGTCAAGCAAAAATCCATGCTGGCTGTGGCGGTGGTGATCGGGGTGGCGGTGGCCCTCTCCCGGCTCTACCTGGGGCTGCACTGGCCCACCGACGTGGTGGCTGGCTTCCTGCTGGCAATGCTGGTGTCCGAGGTCTGCTACCGGCTCTTCATCACCACCAAGCGCCCCTGGCTCCTCTTTACAGTGGCGGCCGCGGCCCTCTTTTTGCTGGCCTGGCCCACCAAGGGGAGCGCCGCGTTTTACAAGCTCACCGGCGCCTTTGTGGGGCTGGCCGCCGGCGCCTGGTTTGAGGACGCGGCCGTCCGCTTCACCTGCGAGACCTCCCTGCTCAAAAAGCTGGCGCGGGTTCTGCTGGGGGCCCTGCTCCTCTGGCTGCTGGATTGGGGGCTCTCCCTGGTCCTGCCCCAGACGGCTGTGGGGGGCGCTCTGCGCTACGGCACGATGGTCTTTGCCGCCGTCGGCTTCATCCCCCTGCTCTTCAAAAAAATGCGTCTCTAAACTGCCAAAACAACTGATGGGAAAGGACAATAATCATGGGAATTCAAATCATCGGCACCGGAAAATACCTGCCCGACCGGGTCGTCACCAACGACGACCTGGCGCAGATCGTGGACACCAGCGATGAGTGGATCACCACCCGCACCGGCATCAAGACCCGCCGGGTCGAGACCGAAAAGGCCACCTGGCAGATGGCGGCCTGCGCCGCCAAAGAGGCGGTGAAGGACGCCGGGGTCGCGCCTGCCGAAATCGACCTGGTGGTCTGCTCCACCGTCACCGGCGACTACCTCACCCCCGCCACCGCCTGCCTGGTGGCGGGGGAGCTGGGGCTCGACAGCCCCTTCTGTCTGGACGTCAACTCCGCCTGCGCCGGGTTTGTGGCCGCCGTCGACCTGGCCCAGCACTACCTGGCCAGCGGCCGGTACCGCTGCGCGCTGGTGGTTTCCAGCGAGATGCTCACCAAGCTGACTGACTTTTCCGACCGCGGCACCTGCGTCCTCTTCGGCGACGGGGCCGGGGCGGTGGTCCTGCGCGCCGCCGACAGCCTTTACGAGAGCTTTGCCGGGTCGGACCCCAGCGGCGGCCGCCATCTCTTTGCCCGGGGCGTCGCCCCCACCAGCCCCTTCCGCCAGCAGCCCTTTGACCCCCTGGGCGACGGCTGGGGCCCGTCGGCGGGCCATGCCCTGCACATGAACGGGCGGGAGGTCTACAAGTTCTCCACCCGCGTCCTCCCCCTCTGCGTCAAGACCGTCTGCGAGAGGGCGGGGCTGCCGCTGGAACAGCTGGACTGGGTCTTTCCCCACCAAGCCAACCGGCGCATCCTCGAGACGGCGGCCCAGAACCTGGGGCTGCCCTTTGAGCGCTTCTACCTGAACATCGACCGCTACGGCAACATGTCCAGCGCCTGCATCCCCATCTGCCTGGCCGAGGCCAGCAGGGAAGGGCTCCTCAAGCGGGGGGACAAGATCTGCCTGGTGGGCTTTGGCGGTGGGCTGGTCTACGCCGGCTGCCTGGTGGAGTGGTGACCCCCTCTCTCCCGCACAAAAAGGGCGCTGGACCATCTGGTCCAGCGCCCTTTTTTGTCGCCTGCGGCGATTTTTAACGGCCGCTCTTTTTGCCGAGGGCGGTGAAGGCGGGTTTCTTTCCCGCGCTCTTTTTCTTGCCAAACTGCAGCTTGGCGGTGAGGATCTTGTCGCTGGAAAAGAGCCGCACAGCCAGAAACATGCAGACTGCGAAGAAGACCACCTGATACCCCAGCCCAAAGAAGAAGAGGGGGTAGTTGCCAAACATCATGTTGGGGATGGCCATGAAGGTGTGGGTGAAGGGGATGGCGTAGACCAGGAACCGCGCCACCGTGGGCAGCCCGTTGACATCGGCCAGCAGGCAGATGAAGTAGGGGATCATCACCATCACCATCACCGGCATGATGGCTGTCTGGGCCGCCTTGATGTCCTGCGCCAGGGAGCCCAGGAGGATGGAGATGGTCAGCGCCGTGAGGATGGTGGCGAACAGCTGCACCCCGATGAGGAGGTACTGCCCGGTGGAGAGGGAGAGGCCCAGGGCCTTCAGCACCTCGCCGGCGGCGTTCTGGCCGCTGCCCCCCATCAGCTTGCCCATGTAGCCCGAATAGCCCACCATGAACACCGCCGCGTTGAGGAGGGAGACCAGCCCCGCGGCGATCATCTTGGAGGAGAGGATGCTGGTGCGCTTGATGGGGGCCGAGAGGAGGGTCTCCAGGGTCTTGTCATTTTTCTCGTTGACGATGGTGGAGACCACCATCTGCGAGGCGAACATCAGCAGCAAAAAGACGATGATGGGGACCATCATGGTCTGGCTGCTGAGAAAGCCGGACACCGTGCCCGCCGACACCTGCTGGGTGTGTTCTCCCACGGCGGTGTAATCCTCTGCCTGCACCGGCTCCAAAATGGGGCCCGGGTCGGCGATGCCCGCCTTCTCCACCAGGGTGCGGGAGAGGATCGCCCCCAGCTGCTGCACCACCTGGCTGTCCACCCCGGCGGAGATGTTGGCGGTGACGGCCGCGCTCTTGATCTCGCTGTACAGCTGGATCTTCTGGGCCACCGGCTTTTCGGCCAGGATCCCCGCGCCAAACCCCTCGGGGATGACGATGGCGCTCTGCCGGCCCAACTCCCGGGCGTAGTCGATGGGGTTTTCATAGGCTTTCGTGGTGCGGTGCACCACAAAGCCCGACTGCTCGAGCCCCCCCAGCAGTGACCGGGTCAGCTCGCTGTCGTCCAGGTCGATAACAGCCACCTCGCCCGCGTTTTTGGCGGCCTCCTCGGTGACCGAGCCCATAAAGTTGCCCAGCAGCACAAAGATGCCCGCGCAGAGGACGATGGAGAGGACCGACTGCAGGGTGATCATCTCCCGCAGCTCTTTTTTCAAAAGGATCCAAAACTTTCTCATCGGCCGCTCACCGCCCTCTCAAATACCTCTTCCAGGTTTTGCGCCTGATAGCGCTCCAACAATTCCTCGCAGTTGCCGGTGACGTGGAGGATCCCCTTGTCGATGATCCCCACCCGGTCGGAGAGGAACTCGATCTCCAGCATGTTGTGGCTGGAGAGGAGGAAGCTCATCCCCTCGGCGGCCAGCCCCTTGATCATCCGCCGGATCTCCAGGGCGTTGATGATGTCCAGCCCGCTGGTGGGCTCGTCGAGGATGGCCAGGGCCGGGCGGGTCATCACCGCCCGGGAGAGGAGCAGTTTGCGGGTCATTCCCCGGGAATAGGTGCCGATCTTGTCGCCCAGCCGCTCGCCCAGGCCGCAGCGCTCCACCGCGTATTCGACGCAGGCCTTTGCCCGCTCCCGGTCGGCCACAAACAGCCCCGCCATGAACTTGAGGTACTCCATCCCGGTCATGGACTTGTAGGCCCCCGCCTCGTCGGGCAGGTAGGTGATGGATTCCCGCACCTTCTCCGGCTCGGCGCGCAGGCTGTGCCCGGCCACCACCGCGTCCCCGTCGGTGGGGGTCAGCAGGGTGGCAATCATCCGAATGGTGGTGGTCTTGCCGGCCCCGTTGGGGCCGATGAGGGCAAAGACCTCGCCCTTGCCCACGTCAAAGCTGATGCCCTTGACCGCCTCTACCTGGCCGTACCGCTTTCGCAGTTGGCGCACTTCTAGTGTCTTCTCCATACGCTCTCCTTCTTCTCTTCTCCCCAGCGGGGCAAACATGCAATGGCCGCCTTTGGCGGCTTTTATCTGCGGATTTAGAGACAGTATAGCATATCTACCCCCTGCGGCGCCACCTTCAGCGCTGGTCATTTTTCTCCTTTAACCCCTCTTTTTCTCATTTTTTTGCAAAGGGCGGGGGATGGGCGTATAATAGAGCCACCAAACTTCACATTTGGAGGAAACAAGAATGAAAAAGGCACTCTGCACGGCCCTGGCCTGTCTTCTGGCCCTGGGGCTTTTCGCCGGCTGCAACAAGGACGAGAGCGCGGTCGCCGCGGGCGGCTCCATCTCCTCCCCCCAGGTCGACCTGCGGCCGACCAACCCCCTCACCGGGCTGCGCGTCGACGACGACTACGCCGCCACCCACCGGCCGGTGGGGGTGATGATCAACAACCTAAAGGCCGCCCTGCCCCAGTACGGGCTGGCGCAGGCCGACATCCTCTACGAGGTGGTGGCCGAGGGGGGGATCACCCGGCTGCTGGCCATCTACTCCGATGCGCGCCAGGTGCCCAAAATCGGCTCGGTGCGCTCGGCCCGGCCCGTCTATATCGAGTTGGCCACCGGCCACGACGCCACCCTCATCCACTACGGCACCAGCACCCAGGCCGACGCCCTGCTGCAGAAAAACGGCATCAAGACGGTGGACGGGATGGCCCTCTCCACCGTGGCCTTCTCCTTTGACGAGGTGCGGCACAAGACCTACTCGCGGGAGCACTGCACCTTCACCTCGGGCGAGCTCATCCAAAAGGGGCTGGACAAAAAGTCCATCAGCCTCTCGGGCGCGCCCCGCTGCGGCTTCTCCTTCTGCGAGCAGTCCAAGTTCAGCGGCGACCTCTACGCCCCCAGCTACGGCAAGGCCGACGAGGTCTCCTTCCCCTTCTCGGGGTATGTCAGCGACACCCTGCGCTACAACGCCGCCACCTGCAGGTACGAAAAGTACCAGTTCGGCCAGCCCCACATCGACGCCGCCACCGGCGAGACCCTCTCCTTTGACAACGCCCTGCTCCTCTACACCTCCATTCAGGTCATCGACCAGATCGGCCACGTGGACGTAGCCCTGGACAGCGGGACGGGCTACTACTTCACCCGCGGCCAGTACGAGCCCATCCGGTGGAAAAAGGGCGGGGTCAGCGACCCCCTCACCTTTACCAAAGAGGACGGCTCGCCCCTGACCCTCAACGCCGGCAAGACCTATGTGGCCGTCGTCAGCGACAAAAACGAGTCCTCCCTCGACATCGCTCCCGGCAAGACAGAGGCGCCCGAGACCACCTCTTCCGGGGCCTCCTCCGCAGCAGAATAATTGTGCCTCTCCCCGTTGCGCGGGGGAGAGCGGGGCATACTATCTCCAAAGAAAAAAAGGAGAGATGGTATGTCCCGTTTGCTTTCTGTCAACCACCTGACCAAAATCTACGGCTGCGGCCCTCGGGAGGTCCGCGCCCTCTGGGACGTCAATTTTGCCCTGGAAGAGGGGTCTTTCACCGCCGTGCTGGGAGAGGCCGGCTCCGGCAAGTCCGCCCTGCTGGACATCTTGGGCGGGCTGGAGGCCCCCACCCATGGCCGCTACCAGTTCCGGGGGGAAGAGGTGACCCGGATGGGGGAGTGCTGCCTCGCCCGGCTGCGGGGGGAGATGGGCTTCGCCCTGCAGTGGGCCCCCCTGGAAAAGGGGGCCAGCCTGTTGGAGGACGTCTCCCACCCCCTGATGAGCCGGGGCATCCCCACCGCCCGGCGGCGGGAGATGGCCCTGCGCGCCCTCGCCAAAGTCGGCCTTGAGGGGCGCGCCGGCAGCCTGCCGGACAGCCTGAACGACAGCCAACTGCGGCGGGCCGTCATCGCCCGGGCCATCGCCGCCGAACCGTCCCTGCTGCTGGTGGAGGAGCCGGGGGAGAGCCACACCGACGCCCACACCGACGTGGGGGCCGTTCTCCGCCAGCTGGGGAGAGAAGGGCTCTCCATCGTCCTCTTCACCCGCGACCAGCAGCTGGCCGCCTGCGCCCCCCGGCAACTCCTGCTGCAGGGGGGACGGCTGGTGGGAGACATCGCCACCCCCCCGCAGCGCGGCACCCGGCTGGCCTGACCGGCCACACCGATACAAAAAGGGCCCGACGGCCCTTTTTTCGCGCGCAGCCGCCGGACACAAAAGCAGAGGGCGCGCCCGGCCGGTCCGGCGGGCGCGCCCCCTGTCATTTGTTTTGCTCAGTCCAAAAAGTAGACGTCCAGCGCCCGCTTGCCGTGGGCGCAGCTCTGGGCATAGGTGGCGTAGAGCAGGTCGAAGTCCACCCGCCCCTCCTTCATGGCCGAACCGGTCTCCCCGGCAACGGCGTACCCGTAGACAAAGGAGCCGTCGCTGGAGACGATGTACATCCGCGTCCCATAGGGGATCTTGGACGGGTCCACCGCAACGATGCCGGGCACCGGTTTGCGCCCGCTGGCCGTCCCCTGGCCGGGCTTGACGCTGTAGCCGGTGGTGATGGCCCCCTTCATCACCCGGGAGTAGGAGAGGGGGATGCCGTCGTCGCCGATGGGCACGTCGCCAAAGCGCAGGGTCGAGACCATCGCCCGCTCCTTGCCTTTGAGCACCACCTCGTCCACCGGCTCCACCGTGATCTCCTCGGCCACCACCTGGGGCTCGCCCTCAGGCGTCCCGTCCACCAGGCGGGTGCGGGTGGTCACCAACTTCTCCCCGTTTTGCCCCTCCGACTGCAGCTGGGTGCGCCCCGGCCCCAGAAGAGAGGTCTCCTCGTATTGGGTGCCGTAGGGCACCTCTTCGGTGTGCTGGGCCTCGGCATAGGTCACCCGGGAGATGGAGATGACCGTTCCATCCTCCACCAGTTCGCCCCGGGCGGGGGCGACCACGTCCTCCTCCCCCAGGGGGATGTCGGCGGCTTCCAGCACGCTGCGGACGGTGGACGCGGTGGTCCAGACCACCGTCTCACCGCCCTCGGCCTGTACCGCCACCGGGAACGCTCTCTGGATGGTGATCTTCTGCAGTCCCCCCGCGGCGTGGGACTTGGCAGTCACCAGGTCGCCGGGCCCCACCGAGATGCCCTGCTTTTGCAAGATCGACTCGGGGGCGCTGCCCACACAGAGGACGGCGGTGGTGCGGCTGCTGTCCGAGACCAGGACCACGTCGGTCTTGGCGGTGACCAAGGTCGAGACGATCAGCAGCGCCAACAGGAGGCTGGCGCAGAACAGCGCCCGGCTGCTCTGCCCCACCCGCTTTATAATCATTCGTGCATTCTGTATCATAGATTCTCCTTTACCAAAGCAAATCGCTTCCTTTGCCAAAGTACGTCTCAGTATACCCGAAGGCCATTTTCCCAGTCAAACCGGGCTTTGGGCCGTTTCAGAAGGAAAAATCCCCTCACCTGGAAGGATTCCCGTTTAGCCCCCCAATCATTCTCGTTTCCTCTGCCATGGTCCGTTTTTCGCTGTAACCATTTTGTAACATTTAGCGCAAAAATGCGATTGTTAAGCCATTTGGAAAAAACAGACCGGTTCCTGTCGAACGATTTTTCCGCATCTTTGGAAACCTGTCCCTCTATTTCTTCCCCTCAAATTATCCTAACAGGATATTTTCGTATTTATAGTACATTTTGTTTTTCAAATTTTTTTCGCCCATTTTGTCATTCATAAATATGGAATATTTATTCATATATATCCTGCCAAAAAGGCGCAAAAAAATCAGCACAGGCAATTCGCCTGTGCTGATCGAAAGCGGAGAAAAAACTATCTCTTGGAGAACTGGGGAGCGCGACGGGCGGCTTTGAGGCCGTACTTCTTGCGCTCTTTCATTCTGGGGTCACGGGTCAGGAACCCGGCCTTCTTCAGGTCGCCGCGCAGCTCGGCGTCGAACAGGAGGAGGGCGCGGGACAGGCCGTGGCGGATGGCGCCAGCCTGGCCGGAAACGCCGCCACCGGAGACGGTGCAGACGATGTCAAACTTGCCTTCCAGGCCGGTGAGGGCCAGGGGCTGCTTCACGATGACCTTCAAGGTCTCGAGACCAAAGTAGTCGTCGATGTCGCGGCCGTTGATGGTGATCTTGCCGGTGCCGTTGTCGTAGACGCGCACTCTCGCAACCGAATTCTTTCTTCTGCCGGTGCCGTAGTAGTAGGGAGTTTTATCGTACATGGATGCGTTCCTCCTTGTTAACCGTTGTAAGCTTCAGGCTTCTGAGACTGGTGCTTGTGTGCGTCGCCCTTGTAGACGCGCAGGCGGGTCATTGCCGCGCGGCCGATGGTGGTGTCGGGGACCATCCCCTTGACCGCCAGGGTCATAGCGCGGTCAGAGTGGGCCTTCATAAAGGTGCGGTAGTTGACCTCTTTCAGGCCGCCGACCCAGCCGCTGTGGTGGCGGTAGAACTTCTGATCCAGCTTGTTGCCGGTGAGGATCGCTTTGTCGCTGTTGATGATGATCACGTGGTCACCGCAATCGACATGGGGGGCAAAGGTGACTTTGTTCTTCCCTCTGAGCAGGTTGGCGGCAATGGCGGCAGTGCGGCCCATCGGTTTGCCAGCCGCGTCGATTACATACCATTTGCGGGTGATTTCGGCGGGTTTCGGCATGGTAGTAGACATGGTCTTTCCTCCTGAATTTTGGTTTCATTCGCTTGTATGAAATGGCCGATCGGCCGGTTACACAAACGTGCAAGTATCATTATAGCCACCCACACCGGCGCTGTCAACACCAAAATTCGATTTTTTCAATCTGCATCTTCACACCTTCTATTTCCACCCGTATCCTCCCTCATCCTCTCGATTTCGAAACCTCCATTTCACTTTAAAAGCTGTCGAGCATAGGAAGTTCCGTTCCTGCCGGCCTCGTTGGGGAGGGGGGACCGCTGGCCGCCCTGCAGCGCATGGCCTCTTGACACCCCCATGCCACAGACGCTCCTCGGCGGGGCAGCGGGGCGAGGGGGCAGCGACGGCTTGGCGGTAGGACAGCTCCAGTGGAGTGGGCCTGCTGCCGGGCAGGTCTTCTCCGGGCGGGAAGTACATTGGCTGTAGAGGCAGGGCGGCCGCCCCCGTCCGTCCCCCGCGCTGCCCACCAAACGCCCCCCTGGAGGGATGCGCCCACGCTCTTTCTCCCGCCGCGATGGGGGTGTAAAAAAAGCACTAGGAAAATCGCGCCCCAGGCCTTATAATAGGAAGCGCCTGCGGGGGAGGGAGCATTGCCTCCCCACACCGGCAGACCGACACGGGGGAGGGAGCGCTCATGCAAAAACTCATGGGGGCAATGCGCAAGGCCATTCAGGATTACGGGATGCTGTCCGACGGCGACCGGGTGGCCGTCGGGGTGTCCGGCGGCAAGGATTCGCTGGCCCTGCTGGCCGGGTTGGCCGGGCTGCGCGATTACATCGGCATCGACTACCAGGTGGTGGGGATCACCATCGACATGGGCAACCCCAAAGTCCCCACCCCCGACTGGGGCAGGGTCGAGGCCTTCTGCCGCGCACTAGGGATCCCCTACCAGGTCAAGCGCACCGAGATCGGAGACATCATCTTCAACGTGCGGCAGGAGAAAAATCCCTGTTCCCTCTGCGCGCGGATGCGGCGCGGCTCCCTCCACGACGCGGCCAAGGCCGCCGGCTGCAACAAGGTGGCCCTGGGCCACCACAAGGACGACGCGGTGGAGACCTTTTTCATGAACCTCTTCAACGAGGGGCGGCTGGGCTGTTTTCAGCCGGTGACCTACCTCTCCCGCAAAGACCTCACCGTCATCCGCCCCCTGGTGCTGGCCGACGAATTCCTGGTGAGCTCGGCGGCTCGGCGGCTGGACTTCCCGGTGGTCAAGAGCAGCTGTCCGGTGGACGGCCACACCAACCGCGAGCGGATGAAGGAGTACATTCGCCAGCAGGAACGGCTGGACCGCGGCTTTAAGGACCGCATCTTCGGCGCCATCTGCCGGACCCACCTGGACGGATTTTGATCCCTCGTTTGCAATATCTATATCTATTTATACTTATTGTATTATATTTTCGCCTTTAGAGCCCTGCGGGCAGTCTCTGCCGCAGGGCTTTTCTTTTTTTGTGAGGGGGAGGGAACAGGCGGCGCCCGGAAATCCTCTCCCCAGGCGCCGCCCATCTTCCTCTTATATATAGGAAAGGGGGTCGTCCCCTTCCTCAGCTTCGAGGAGTTCAAATCGGTTTTTGCAAAAATCGATCAGTCCGTCCCGCCGCATCCTCGACAGCTCTCGGGAGAGGGCGCTGCGCTCCACGTGCAGGTAATCGGCCATAGCCGCCCGGTCCAGGGGCAGGGTGACGGCACTGCGCCCCGCCCGCTCCGTCTCCCGGCGCAGGTAGGCCAGCACCTTCTCCCGCACCGTTGGGCGGAGCAGACAGTCGATCCGCTCATGAAGCAGCAGCCCCTTCTCCGCCGCGATCCCCACGTAGTTGCGCAGCAACCTGTCCGCACCGGGGCAGCCCCTTTGGCAGCCGGCAATCAGCCCCTCAAAGGGGAGGTGGAGCACCTCCGCCCCCTCAGTGACCCGCACCGTCACCGGGCTCGGCCTTCCCGGCCTGGCTGCCAGGAGGATGCCGATCGCGTCCCCCGGTTTTAGCAGCGCCAGGATGACCGAACGCCCCTGGGCGTCCCCCTTCACCGCCTGGGCCCGCCCCGACAGCAGCAGCCCAAAGGAGGAGACCGCCTCCCCCTCACCCAAAATCCGCGCCCCCGCCGGGTAGTGCCGGGAAATCGCCCCCACCCCCTGCAGGAGGGCGACAAGCTCCCCCTCATCGACCCCCGCAAACAGCTCGGTCTCCGCCAGTGCGACCTTCATCTGCCGCCCCTCCTTTTTGTTGCGTGTGCAACATATCTTCTTTTCCCATTGTAGTACAATGGGCCCAAAAAGGACAGCCCCACAACCAATTGGAGGTATTCTTAATGGACAAAGCCGTTACCCGCATCACCCGAACCGCCCTATTCACCGCCCTGTTGGTGGCCCTGCAGGCCGCCACCCTGCCCTTCGGCAACACCCTGGTCACTGGCTCGGTGGTCAATCTGCTGCTGATCCTCGCCGCCCTCTTTCTGGATCTGCCCGCCGCTACGGCAGTAGGCCTTCTCTCCCCGGCAGTGGCCAAATTTCTCGGCATCGGTCCCCTGTGGGCCCTCATCCCCTTTATCGCCCTCGGCAATCTGGTGTTGATCTTTGTCTGGCGGACAATCGTTCACAGGTGGGGGCAGGGCTGGCGCGCGCTGGGCGGGGCCGCCCTCCTCGCCGCACCCGCCAAGACCGCGACCCTCTATCTGGGCATCGTGCAGTTCGCCATCCCCATCCTCCTGAAGCTGCCGGCCCAGCAGGCAGCGGCGGTCTCCGCCCTCTTCTCCCTGCCCCAACTGGTGACTGCCCTGGTGGGCGGGGCGGCGGCAGCGGCTCTCTTCCCCGTCCTGCGCCGGGCCATCCCCGAGCCGCCCTCTCGCGACTGACCCGGCGCTGCAAAAAGCGGCAGGACACCCCTCTCCCGATGGGGCCCTGCCGCACAAAGGGGGAGGGGAGGGACCCGCAGACATGCCGCCCCGCTTCCCGCTCCCTCGCACTTTTCTCCCCGGCCCTTGGCCTTCAGTCTTTAGACTTCAGCCCTCAGCCCTCCTCCGCCTCTTTTAGAGAAGGGGCTTTTGCCGCCCTTGTGCGGTAGATGGGCAGGTCCCGGGTGGGCATCCCCTTGAGAAATTTCCAGAACAGCACGCAGGCCACCGCCGCCAGGGTGCACCAGACCACCCAGGGCAGGTAGTGCAGGGCAGGGGTCTCCGCCAGGTCGTAGAGGTACCCCGAGAGAAAGTTCCCCAGCACCGTGCCCGCCGCCAGCGACGTGCCCTGAAAGCCGTAATAGGCCCCCACCTTTCCCGGCTCGGCGAAATCGGTCACCTGCATGTTCCGCACCGGCTGGTAGATCATCTGCCCCAGGGTGAAGATGACCGTCCCCACGTAGAGGGCGGGGAGGGCGGGCACGAACCCCATGATTGCAAGCCCTACCCCGTAGAGGATGTTGGCCAGGGCCAGCGACTCGTTGGCGTGCAGGTGCCCCTTGCACCACTTGACCAGGGGCAGTTGCACCGCCACCCCGATGACCGAGGCCAGGGTGTAGATAAAGCCCACATAGGCGTAGCTGGGGTCGATGGCCTTGATCCGGGTGGGGATGGTCAGGTCCTTCTGGCTCATGAGACCGGTGGTAATGGCGGTGATCAGCAAAAAGAGGATGTAGGTCTTGTTTTTCAGGCAGGTGCGCACCGTCTCCATGGCGCTGGTCTGGGCGGGGGCCGCCCCGTTTTTCCCATCGGCCTTCAGGTCGGGGAGAAGGAAGATCGACAGGGCGATGGTCAGGGCAAAGACCCCGGCCGAGACGATGCAGACCCAGCGAAAGCCCATCACCATCAAAAAGGTACCCACGGCGGGGCCGACGATGTTGCCGCAGTTGTTGAGCATCTCCCGCATGGAGAAGAGGGCGGTGCGGTTTTGGTCGTTTGCCAGCAGGTCGTAGTAGGAGTAGCAGGAGGGGACAAACAGCGCGCCCCCCAGTCCCACAAAGAAGCTGGACAGAAAAAAGCCCCAAAAGTCGCTCATGAACCCGCAGAGGAAAAGGCCGAACATCCGGATGGCGGCGCCGATGACCATGGCCCGCTTGCAGCCGATCTTGTCGCCCACCGCCCCCAGGAAGATGCTGGTCAGGTCCTGCCCCAAAAACCGCACCCCGGTGATGTAGCCCACCATGGCCGTCGCCATCCCCAACCCGTTGACCAGGTAGTTGTTGAGAATGGGGATCAGCATAAAAAAGCCGATGCCCATCACCAAGGTGTTGGCGTGCATCAGCAAAACAACGATTTTGTACCGCTTTTCACCCACTGTTTCCACTCCTTTTCCGCCGCCTTTTGCTTTCTAAACTTGTATCAATTATAGCACAAGACTCCTCCTTCTCCTAGGGGGCAGAAGCCACAAACCCTGTATTGTTTTTCATACAAGATGTGGAGAAAGTGCTGCCTGCGGGAAAGGCGAGGCAAAACGGGCAAAACGAGAGGGCCCCGGCGCAATTGCCAGGGCCCTCTTTTCGGTTTTTCTATTTGATGATGTGGATCTGCCCCACCAGCGGCAGCTCTCTGGCCTGCCCTTGGGCAGCATAGATGATCCCCATGATGGAGAGCACCAGGGTGAAGATCCCCACGATGCCCAGGGCGAGGCCGGAAAAGATCCGCACCAGGGGGATAAAGTGAAACACCCTTTGCAGGATGCCGCTCCCCACCTCGACGATAAAGAGCACCAGCCCTTGGTTGACGTGAAACTTGGTGTAGGGCGACTGCTGGTACACCAGCAGCGGCACAAAGAAGAGAACGCCCAGATAGGACATCCAGGCCAGACTCTTGGTCTGGTTGACATCGGCAGGGGAAAATTGCTGATTCATAGCGGGATACCGCCCTTTCTCACAGTTGTCGCCCCGGGGGCCGGGGTCAAAATACTGTCACCAGTATAGCACTGTGTCCCCCTTTTGACAAACCCGTTTTGGTTGGGTATTCCACCTCTTTTCCCCTTTTTCACAGGGGGCGGCAAAAGAGGGCGCCCCCGGTGGGGACGCCCTCTCGTCGCTTCTTCTCTTTTGCTTACAGCCCGCGCTTTACGTAGGTGGTGTGCAGGATGTGGTGGGCTTTCTCGCTGCCCGGCTCACCCAGGTAGGTCTCGTAGACCTCCTTGATGATCGGGTTGTCGTGGGATTTGCGGATGGCTTTGGCCTCGTCCTCGTCGTAGAGGGCCTTGGCGCGCAGGGCCTTCAGGTCTACATTGTTGCGGACCGAGGCGTGCTGTACCGGCTGACCGCCGCCGTTGACACAGCCGCCGGGGCAGCCCATGATCTCGATGAAGTGGTACTGCTTCTCGCCCGACTGCACCTTTTTCAGCAGCTCGTCGGCGTTCTTGGTGCCCGAGGCGACCGCCACGTTGATGTCCATCCCGGCCACGTGGTAGGTGGCCTCTTTGATGCCCTGGGTGCCGCGGACCTCTTTAAAGGCCACGTCGGCCAGCTCCTCGCCGGTCAGGGTCTCCACCGCGGTGCGCAGGGCCGCCTCCATCACGCCGCCGGTGGCGCCAAAGATGACGCCGGCGCCGGTGGACTCGCCCAGGGGGTTGTCAAACGCCTCGTCGGGCAGCAGGGTGAAGTTGAGGCCGGCGCGCTCGATCATCCGGGCCAGCTCGCGGGTGGTGAGGGCCACGTCCACGTCGGGGACCCCCGCCGCGGCCTGGTTGTCCCGGCCCACCTCAAACTTTTTGGCGGTGCAGGGCATGATGCTCACCACAAAGATGTTCTTCGGGTCCAGCCCCTCCTTCTCGGCGTACCAGGTCTTGGTGATGGCGCCGAACATCTGCTGGGGGGATTTGCAGGAGGACAGGTTCTCGATCATCTCGGGGTAGTAGTGCTCGCAGAACTTGATCCAGCCGGGGGAGCAGGAGGTGATCAGGGGCAGCTTTCCGCCGTTTTTCACCCGGTCGAGGAACTCGTGGGCCTCTTCCATGATGGTCAGGTCGGCGGAGAAGTCGGTGTCAAAGACCCGGTCAAAGCCCAGGCGGCGCAGGGCGGCCACCATCTTGCCCTCCACGTTGGTGCCGATGGGCATCCCAAAGGCCTCGCCCAGGGTGGCGCGGATGGAGGGGGCGGTGTTGACGATGACGGTCTTTTCGGGGTCGGCCAGGGCCTGCCAGACCAGGTCGGTCTGGTCCTTCTCGGCGATGGCGCCGGTGGGGCAGGCCACGATGCACTGCCCGCAGGAGATGCAGGAGGTGTCGCCCAGGTTCAGGTCAAAGGCACAGCCGATGTGGCTGTCGAAGCCGCGGTCGTTGGGGCCGATGACCCCGACTTTCTGCATCTGGCAGGCGGCCACGCAGCGGCGGCAGAGGATGCACTTGGAGTTGTCGCGGTACATGTGGGCGGCCGAGTCGTCGATGTCGTACTCGACATTCTCGCCGTCGTAGTAGCTCTCGTCCTCCACGCCCAGGTCCTTGGCCAGCTTCTGCAGTTCGCAGTTGCCGCTGCGCACGCAGGACAGGCAGGCGCGCTTGTGGGTCGAGAGGATCAGCTGCAGGGTCTTTTTGCGGGAATCCAGCACCTTGGGGGTGTTGGTGTAGACCTCCATCCCCTCGTTGACCGGGGCGCAGCAGGAGGCGACCAGGGTGCGGGCCCCCTTGACTTCCACCACGCAGATGCGGCAGGCGCCGATCTCGTTGATCTCTTTGAGGTAGCACAGGGTCGGCACCTGGATGCCGGCGAGACGGCAGGCTTCCAAAACGGTGGCGTCTTTCGGCACCGACAGGGGCATGCCGTTGATTTTAATGTTCACGTTTTCCACTGTTTGCACACTCCTTCACTACTGAATCGAAATGGCGCCGAATTTGCACTTCTCGATGCAAGCGCCGCACTTCAAGCACTTCTGCGGGTCGATGACGTGGGGCTGCTTGACCGAGCCGGTGATGGCGTCGGCCGGGCAGTTGCGGGCGCAGAGGGTGCAGCCTTTGCACTTCTCGGGGTCGATGGTGTAGGTGAGGAGGGCTTTGCAGACGCCGGCGGGGCACTTTTTGTCCACGATGTGGGCCACGTACTCATCCCGGAAGTAGCGCAGGGTGGAGAGCACCGGGTTGGGGGCGGTCTGCCCCAGGCCGCAGAGGGCGTTGTCCTTTATGTAGTAGCAGAGCTCCTCGATCTTGTCCAGGTCCTCCATGGTGGCCTGGCCCTTGGTGATCTTGGTCAGCATTTCCAGCAGCCGCTTGGTGCCCACCCGGCAGGGGGTGCACTTGCCGCAGGACTCGTCCACCGTAAACTCCAGGAAGAACTTGGCGATGTCCACCATACAGGTGTCCTCGTCCATGACGATCAACCCGCCGGAGCCCATCATCGAGCCGATCTCGATCAGGTTGTCGTAGTCGATGGCCACGTCGAAGTGCTGGGCGGGGATGCAGCCGCCGGAGGGGCCGCCGGTCTGGGCGGCCTTGAACTTCTTGCCGCCGGGGATGCCGCCGCCGATCTCCTCGACGATGGTGCGCAGGGTGGTGCCCATGGGGACTTCCACCAGGCCGGTGTTGTTGATCTTGCCGCCCAGGGCGAAGACCTTGGTGCCCTTGGAGCGCTCGGTCCCCATGGAGGCGAACCAGTCGGCCCCGTTGAGGATGATCTGGGCCACGTTGGCGTAGGTCTCAACGTTGTTGAGGAGGGTGGGCTTGTCGAAGATGCCCTTTTGCGCCGGGAAGGGGGGACGGGGGCGGGGCTCGCCGCGCTTGCCCTCGACCGAGCGCATCAGCGCGGTCTCCTCGCCGCAGACAAAGGCGCCGGCGCCCAGGCGGATCTCCAGGTCAAAGCAGAAGTCGGTGCCGAAGATGTTCTCGCCCAGCAGGCCGTACTCGCGGGCCTGGTCGATGGCGATCTGTAGCCGCTTGACGGCGATGGGGTACTCGGCCCGCACATAGATGAAGCCGTGGTCGGCCCCGGTGGCGTAGGCGGCGATGGCCATGGCCTCCAGCAGGGCATGGGGGTCGCCCTCCAGCACCGAGCGGTCCATGAACGCGCCCGGGTCGCCCTCGTCGGCGTTGCAGGCCACGTATTTCTGGTCGGCGTGGTACATGGCGGCCAGCTCCCACTTTCTGCCGGTGGGGAAGCCGGCGCCGCCGCGGCCCCGCAGGCCGGAGCGCTTGATCTCCTCGATGACCTGCTCGGGGGTCATCTCGGTGAGGGCCTTGCCCAGCGCCTGGTAGCCGTCCATGGCGATGTACTCTTCGATGTTCTCGGGGTTGATGACGCCGCAGTTGCGCAGGGCCACCCGCTTTTGCTGTTTGTAGAAGTTGGTGTCGTTGAGGGAGATGACCCCGGTGTCGGTCACGGTCTCGTCGTAGAGCAGCCGCTGGACCGGGCGGCCCTTGAGCAGGTGCTCCTCCACGATCTCGGCCACGTCGGAGACCTGGACCCGGCTGTAAAAGGAGCCCTCGGGGTAGATGATGACGATGGGGCCCAGGGCGCACAGGCCGAAACAGCCGGTGCGGACGATCTTCACCTCGTCTTGCAAGTCGGCCTTGGCGACCTCCTGCTCAAATACTTTGCTGATCTCATCGCTGCCGGAGGAGGTGCACCCAGTACCCCCGCAGATTAGAACTTGGGAACGAAACATCCTTCTTTCCTCCTCACTTATTTCGCGTTGGCGCCGATGGTGTATTCCTTGACCACGTTGCCGCCCACGATGTGCTCTTCCACCACGCGGGCCGCCTTCTCAGCCGTCATCTTCACATAGGTGACCTTCTGCTCGCCGGGGACAAAGACCTCCACCACCGGCTCGTACTGGCAGATGCCGATGCAGCCGGTCTGGGAGACCATCACGTCCTGGGTGAGGCCGCGCTTGGCCACCTCGTCGGCAAAGGCGGTGAGCACCGGGCGGGCGCCCGCGGCAATGCCGCAGGTGGCCATCCCGACCACGATCCGCTTGCAGTTTTTATCCTCTTCGCGCAGACCGATGCTGCCCTTCATCTTCTCTTTGATGGCCTGCAGTTCCGCTAAACTTTTCATTCGTAAGCACCTCCGCTTATCTCTTCCGTATTCTCACGGATATAGTCCCGTATAAACGCCTGTACGTCCGGTGTCGAGAGGGGGACCCCCTCCAACACGGCCCGAAACTCCCGGCTGTCGGCCGTAAAGGAGCGGCCGTCCACCGTGTGGGTGTAGACAAAGTCGGTCCCCTCGGACACCATCACCAAGCTGCAGTAGGTGGCGGCCATGTCGCCCAGGGGCATGCGGTCCACATTGTCCCACTGAAAGGTGGCCTCCACCGCCGTCCCCTCGCCGGGGGCGGAACGGATGGAGAACTGTCCCCCCGCCATCTCGCTGGCCATCTTGAAAAAGGGGACGCCCAGCCCCACCTTGCGAGTGGTGCGGGTGGTGTAAAAGGGGTCGACGACCCGCGCAAGCGTCGCCTCGTCCATTCCGCAGCCGTTGTCGATGACGGCAATGCGCATCCCGTTTTTCGCCCGGTCGATCTCGATTTCAATGCGCACCAGGGTTGCCCCGGCCTTGATGGAGTTCTGGGCGATGTCGAGGATGTTGAGGGAGAGCTCCTGCACCTTACCGGTTCTGGTAGTCGGCGAGGATGCCGTCGATGTCGTCGGGCACCAGGCGGCCGTACACCTCGTCGTTGACGGTCATGACCGGGGCCAGACCGCAGGCGCCCACGCAGCGGCAGGCCTCCAGCGAGAAGCGGCCGTCGGGGGTGCACTCGCCAGAGGAGATGCCCAGGGTGCGGCTGAGTCTGTCGAACACATCGCCCGAGCCCTTGACGTAGCAAGCGGTGCCCAGGCAGACAGAGATCTTGTATTTGCCTTTGGGGTTGAGCGAGAACTGTGCGTAAAAGGAGACAACGCCGTAGACTTCTTCCAGCGGCACACCCATCTTCTCGGCGATGATCTTCTGCACTTCAATGGGCAGGTATCCGTAGATATCCTGTGCCTGCTGGAGAACCGAGATCAGCGCGCCCTGGGTGTCCTTGTGGGCGGCGATGACTTCCAGCAGCTTTTGCTCCTGTTCTTTGGTGCCGTTAAACGGCACCGGCGAAATTTTGTTGGCCATCAATCGTACCTCCTATGAATGATCCCCAAAAGAATTGGTAAATGCGCCGTCTGGCGCAGACCATTAGCTCTAAAAATTATAGCAAACTCCCGGTTTCAAATCCACCAAAACCGGCAAATCCTGGCAATTTTCTGAATTTTTGACGGAACCATCAATTTTTAAAATGGAATTTGGTTGTTTTGCTGATAAGAATCCGTTTCCAAATTGGCGCGCAATGGCTTATCATAGAAGGTACCAAGCGGGCGGTGCGCCCCCTCCTCCGCGGGAGGGGGATCGGGCCTCCGCCCTTTTACAGGGAGGGAACAGCCTTGACCATTGCCGAGATTCAAACCATATTGAACGCCGATTTTATCTGCGGGGAGGAGTGGCGCGACCACGAGGTGCAGACCGCCTGCGGCAGCGACATGATGAGCGATGTGCTGGCCTTTGTCAAAAACCAGTCGGTCCTCCTCACCGGGCTCGTCAACCCCCAGGTGATCCGCACCGCCGAGATGATGGACATGGTCTGCGTCGTCTTTGTGCGGGGGAAGGTGCCCGACAGCGCCATGATCGCCCTGGCCCAGCAGCGGGAGATCGCCCTGCTCTCCACCCCGGAGCGGATGTTCACCGCCTGCGGCAAACTGTACGCTGCGGGACTGGGAGGCGGTGTGAAAGCCTGATCGGCTTTCCCCCCGGCTCCTTGAAACCGAGTCCTGGCGGGGCAGTCGCCCCACCTGCCGCTCCCGCGGCACCGGCCCCGATTTCCGGCTGGGAGGGAACGGCTGGAACTGGGAGGCGGTATGAAAGCCTGATCGGCTTTCCCCCCGGCTCCTGGCGGGGCAGCCGCCCCACCTGCCGCTACCGCGGCACCGGCCCCGATTTCCGGCTGGAAATATCACTCCAGCTCCGGGGGTGGCGGGAGGGCCTATCTGCCCTTCCATCGGCCCCCACACAGCCTTCTCCCCCCAGTGAGGAGAGGCGGCCCTTCTTTCACAGTTTTTATCCAGCCGGCAGGTCCTCCTGCCGGCCAGCGGCGCATCTGCCGCACGCCCGCCAGCGGCGGCTATTATGACGACAAGAGAGGTACACGGACATGGCAGCACTGCTGACCCTTCACTACGACGTGCCAGGGGACGACTTCACCCGGGCGGGAGAGGCCTCTTCCGACGTGAAGAAAAAACTCAAGGCCCTGGGGGTGGACCCCGAGGCCATTCGCAAGGTGGCCATCGCCATGTACGAGGGCGAGATCAATATGGTCATCCACGCCCACGGGGGGACGGTCACCGTCACGGTGGAGCCCGACCACATCCAGATGATCCTGGCCGACACCGGCCCCGGCATCCCCAACGTGGAGCTGGCCATGACCGAGGGGTACTCCACCGCCCCGGACGAGGTGCGCAACCTGGGTTTCGGCGCCGGCATGGGGCTGCCCAACATGAAAAAGTACACCGACGATATCCACATCGACACCGAGTTGGGGGTGGGCACCACCGTCTACATGACGGTGCGGATCTGACCTCTGCCCGCGACCCTGTTTGCCGATTCAGCACATCAGGAGAGGAGGCGCCTTCATGGCCGAAGCATTTTACCATTCGGTCTCCCTGGACCCGGAGAAGTGTCGCGGGTGCATCAACTGCATCAAGCGCTGTCCCACCGAGGCCATCCGGGTGCACAAGGGAAAGGCCCACATCATCAAGGAGCAGTGTATCGACTGCGGCGAGTGCATCCGCATCTGCCCGCACCACGCCAAACAGGCCACCTATGACTCGCTCTCCGCGCTGCAAAGCGCCCCTTACAAGTACAAGATCGCCCTGCCGCCCCCGGCCCTCTTCGCCCAGTTCAACAACTTGAGCGACATGGACATTGTGGCCGGCGCCCTGCTACGCCTGGGCTTTGACGGGGTGTTCGAGGTCTCCCGCGCCGCCGAGCTCGTCAGCGACGCCACCCGGCGGATCATGAAATACGGCGACATCAAAAAGCCGGTCATCTCCTCGGCCTGCCCGGCGGTGACGCGGCTCATCCGGGTGCGCTTTCCCCAGCTCGTCAGCCACGTGCTCCCCCTCAACGCCCCGGTGGAGGTGGCCGCGCGGATGGCCAAGCGGGAGGCGTCGGAAAAGACCGGCATCCCCGAGGAGGAGATCTGCACCGCCTTTATCTCCCCCTGCCCGGCCAAGGTCACCGCCTCCAAGTCCCCCATCGGGGTGGAGCGCAGCGCGGTGGACTACGTGCTGGCCGTCAAGGACCTCTATCCGGCCCTGCTGGAGCAGATGACCGAGGAGGGCAATCCCCCCGTCATCTCCACCGGCCGCATCGGGGTGGGCTGGGGCAGCAGCGGGGGGGAGGCCTCGGCCCTCCTCTCGGACAGCTACCTGGCCGCTGACGGCATCGAAAACGTCATCCGGGTGCTGGAGGACATGGAGGACGAAAAATTCGACCGCCTGGACTTTGTCGAGCTCAACGCCTGTTCCGGCGGCTGCGTGGGCGGGGTCCTCACGGTGGAAAACCCCTATGTGGCCAAGACCAAGCTGGCCCGGCTGCGCAAATACCTGCCGGTGGCCTGCAACCGGCTCACCACCCCCATCCCCGACAGCTTCCGCTGGGAGAAGGAGCTCACCTACGAGCCGGTGATGCGGCTGGACCCCGACTTTTCGGTGGCCCTGGAGAAGATGGAGAAGATCGAGGCCTTTGCCGCCTCCCTCCCGGGGCTTGACTGCGGCTCCTGCGGGGCCCCCTCCTGCCGGGCCTTTGCCGAGGACGTGGTACGGGGCTTCGCCCAGGAGGGCGACTGCATCTTCCGGATGCGGGAGGAACTGGAGGAGTTCGAGAGCGGCGAGATGAAGAGCTTCGTCCCCCTCCCCTTTAGAAAGGAGGACCACTCGTGAAACTGACCACCCAAGAACTGCTGTCCTGCCCCTCTTTCTCCCCGGTTTGCGGGGGGGAGGAGCGGTCGGTGGAGGGCATTTACTGCTGCGACCTGTTGAGTTTGGTGATGGGGCGGGCCAAGGCCGGCGACTGCTGGGTCACCGTTATGGGCAACGTCAACGCGGTGGCGGTGGCCACCCTGGCCGACGCCGCCTGCATCCTCCTGGCCGAGGGGATGGCCTTCGACCCCGCCGCGGTGGAGCGGGCCCGCCAACAGGGGATCACCCTGTTGCGGACCGAACTGCCCGTCTACGAGGCGGCCCGGCTGGTGGAGCAGCTGGGCGGCGGTCTCTGATGGGCCGCTTCTCCGCCCCCGCCTACAAGTACGACCTGCACCTGCACAGCTGTCTCTCCCCCTGCGGGGACAACGAGATGACCCCCGCCACCCTGGTGGGGATGGCCAAGGCCCTGGGGCTCGACTTCATCGCCCTCACCGACCACAACAGTTCCCTCAACTGCCCGGCCGCCCTGGAGGCCGGGCGGTTTTACCAGATACCGGTGCTGCCGGGGATGGAGCTCTGCACCGCGGAAGAGGTGCACGTGGTCTGTCTCTTTCCCACCCTCGAGGCCGCCCTCGCCTTTGGGGAGGAGGTCTATGCCGCCCTGCCCCCCATCCAAAACGACCCCGCCATCTTCGGCGACCAGCTGGTGATGGACACCGAGGACCAGATCGTCGGCCGGGTGGACAAACTGCTCATCAACGCCTGTTCCATCCCCCTCTCCCAGGTGCCCCAGCGGGTGGCGGCAGGGGGCGGGGTCTGTTGGCCCGCCCACCTGGACAAGGGCGCCAACAGCCTGGTGAGCAATCTGGGGATCATGAGCGGGGAGATGGGCTTTTCCATCGGCGAGTTCGCCCGCATCGAGCGGGCGGGGCAGATGATCGCCGACGGGCTGGTGCCCGCCGACATCAAGGCCATCACCAATTCCGACGCCCACTACCTCAAGGACATCAAGGATCCCTCGCAGGGGGAATACCTGCCCGGCGAGATCCGCGCCCTGCTGGAAACCGCCGTCGGCTAATCGGTCACAAACAGATGTTTATAGCCCGCCTTTTGTGACGTTTGGCGGGATAAGAGGCGAGAAGAAACCGCATGGCAAAGCCGTTTTTCTGCGCTCATAAAAAAAGAGGTCGAATTTTCCCCGAAAGAAATTGCCCCGCTGGGTCTTTTCTTTCGGGATTTTTTCTCTATAATGAAGATAGAGTGTACGTTTTCTTTCCGGCCTGCTTTTTGTGCCCGTACAACAAAAAAAGCCAGCTTGCGCACAGCAAGTTGGCCAGTATTTTACAGCAAAACAGCACCTTATCAGCGAACGAAAATGTACACATTGTCGGCACATCCAGGTGCTTTTGAACGGGCATCGGCCCGCATTGAACGACATTTTTCACTCTCATTTTATATCGGTTTAAAGATTGCTGGTCAGTCGTCGCGCCCAGCAGCGGGGTGATGTTGCCCCGCCGGTTGCCGCCGCGATCTGCTGACGGCCGTTCCCGCCGGGCGGGGACACAGACTGCGGCAAGGAGGGCAATGGAATTGGAAATGGCAAAGACCAGACGGAGGGAACCGGCGGCGCGCTTGATCGTCACCATGCTGGGGCAGTTCTCCATCCGCTATGGGGAAACCGTTCTCAAGCTGGAGCGAAACAACAGCACCCGCGCCATGCAGGCGCTGCAGATGCTTCTGTACAGCGGGGGGCAGGGGCTCTCCCGCGCCGTGCTGATGGACCGGCTCTACGGCCGGGACGAACGGGTGACCGACCCGGCCAACAACCTCAAAGTCACCATCAGCAACCTGCGCAAACGGCTCGTCCAGGCAGGACTGCCGGGGACCACCATCCAATTTTCCGGCGGCAACTACCGCTGGCAGAGCGCCCTGCCCACCGAGGTGGACGTGGACTGTTTCTACCGGCAGGCCGACGCGGCCCTGGCCGAGACCGGCCCGGGGCGGGAGGAGGCGCTGCAGCGCGCCTGCGCCCTTTACACCGGCGACTTTCTGCCCCACCTGCAGGGGGAAGAGTGGGCCGTGGCGGTGGCGGTCCACTGCCGGGAGCTCTACGGCCGCTGCGTGCGCGCCCTCACCGACCTGCTGCGCGCCCGCGGGGCGGACACCGAGGTGCTGACGGTGGCCACCCGCGCCTCTGCCCTCTGCCCACAGGAGGAGTGGGACGCCCTGCGCATCGAGAGCCTGCTGGCGCTGGAGCGCTACCAGGAGGCCAAGGCCGTCTACGAGGAGACCACCACCCGGCTGGAGGAGACCTTCGGCGTCAAGCCGTCGGGACAGCTCATCGACGCGCTGCGCAAGTTGGAGCAGGTGGCCCCCGAGCGGGCGGTCTCGATGGAGCAGTTGCAGACGGTCCTCGCCGAGGACACCGTCTTACACGGGGCCTACTACTGCCCCTTCCCCAGTTTTATCGACACCTACCGGGCCGTCGGGCGGATGCTCGAGCGCAGCGGCCAGTCGGCCTATCTGATGCTCTGCTGGCTCACCGACCGGCAGGGCCAGCCCCTGGGAGACAGGGAGCGCCTTGTCAAGGCCACCCCCCAGGTGAGCGCCGCCATCCAGACCGCCCTGCGCCGGGGCGACGCCTACACCCAGCCCTGTGCCGGCCGCTTTCTCATCCTGCTGATGGGGCTCACCCGCGAAAACTGCACCCTGGTCAGCGATCGCATCGACGCCCGCTTTCGCGCCACCCCCGACCGGGCCAGAGGGGTGGTCCTCCACTACAAGTCCACCCCGGTGGGCAGCCCCGGCTGCACCCAGATGATGGGCGCCGACCCCGGCTGGAAATAGCGCCCCCTCTTTACCTGTTCTCCCTCGCGCCCCCGCGCCCTGTGCGCGGGGGCGCTTTCTGTCGTTTTGACACCCGGTGAAACAATTGGAAAAGTTTCCCCTTTTCCGCTCCCCGTTTTAACCGTTTTTTTACCCGCTGCTGATATGGTAAAGCCATACAGAGAGAAAGGGGGGAGGGGTATGCCCGCACCAGATGTCAGCCACGCCAGGAACGCCATTTGCATCTGCGTGGACGCCGTGAGCACCGGCTCTTTTCGCGGCCGGCTCTATCACCGGTACGCGCCCGCCCCCGTCTTATTTGACGGCGCGGAGCACCTGCTCCTCGCCGCCGAAACACTTTTTGACAACTGGAACTACCCGCAGCCGGGGCTGCTCGCCCGCAGCTTCTCCCCCCGGCCGGCACAAAGGGGGAACACATGTATGGACAGACAGCCGATCGAGGACTTGTCCGGTCACACCGGTGGCTGCGCCACCTTCACCGTCCAGGTCGCCTACCGGCAAAACGCCACCTGGCAGGGCACCGTCACCTGGCTGGAAGAGGGAAAACTGAGCCACTTCCGCAGCGCGCTGGAACTGATCAAGCTGATGGACAGCGCCCTGGAAGAGACCTCTCCCCCCGGCGACAAGCCCTCCGCCGCCTTCTCGTGAAGCCGGCGCCCCAAAAGCCCCATCTACACCATCCCTTTAGGAGGCAGCAATGATGAAACGAAAACTGTTCGGCCGTTTACTCAGCGCGGCGCTCGCCACCGCCATGCTGGCGAACCTGGCGCCCACCGCCGCCCTGGCCGCCCCCGGCGACGGCCCTTCCCTGGGCACCATCCAAACTGTGGACAGCGCCTCGCGGGGGATCCACCTCAACTTGTTCGACTACAACGGCTCCAAGGCCAACGAATACGACAACTACATCTCCTTTGTCGGCTCCGGCGCCGAGCACAGGGACAGTAGCCGCACCTGGAACGGCTGGAAGAGCGGCCGCGGGGTGGTGCAGGGAGCGGTGCAGTCCACCATGCAGACCCAGAGCAACGCCTACCCCCGCCTGAGCAACGGCACCAGCTTGAGCTACCTGTTTAACCCCAAAGCCGTCGGTGACGGCAACGGGATGGTCTCGGCCCGCACCGGGCTCAACCACCTGTTTTACCAGGACGGCGAGGGCTATTACATCTACGATGCGGCCAAAAACTTCGCCACCATCGTGGACAACAACGACAAGAACTTCAAAGTCTACAGCACCCCCTACAAGCCGGGAGACACCTCCCCCTCCACCCCCAAGTTCCTGCCCCTCAACGACCTGAAAAACAGCCAGACGTTGAACGGCGGCGCCAACTACCACTTCGGCCTCTCCATGGACTTCAACTTCATGCAGCCGAAAAACGGCAAGATCGGCAACCGGGACATGGTCTTCGAGTTCACCGGCGATGACGACGTCTGGATCTACATCGACGGGGTTTTGGTGCTGGACATGGGCGGCATCCACGACGCCATGAGCGGCTCCATCAACTTCGCCACCGGGCAGGTCACCATCGACCACGTCTACACCCAAAAGGGCGGAAATCAGGTGGTCACCAAGAGCCTCTACGAAATCATGAGAGCGGCCAAGGGCCAAGACTACGTAAACAAGAACTTCGTCAAGAAAAACGGCAACTGGATCTTTCAGAACTACAGCTCCCACTCCTTCCGCTACTACTACATGGAGCGGGGTGCCGGCGGTTCCAACTGTCGCATCAAGTTCAACCTCCAGTCCATCCCCGACGAGACCATCCTGGTGCGCAAACAGATCACCGAGACCAACATGGCCGACTTTGCCGACGCCGACTTCCAGTTTAAAGTCGAGCTGAAAGACGGCGGCCGCTACACCCCCTACACCGGCCGCTACACCGTCTACACCGATGTGAACGGCAGCGCCCAGAAGGTGCGGGAGGGGACCACCAGCGACGGCACCTTCACCCTCAAACACGGACAGTATGCCGCCCTGGCCGACAACATCAAGGCAAATACCGTCTACCGCGCCAGCGAGATCGGCGCCTATTCCGACAAGTACGAGGTCATCGTCAACAGCACCACCGCCAAGGCGGAGGGGCCCGACGGCTCCACCCAGGTCTACCAGTCGGAGGACCTGGTGGTGGAGGAACGGCCCGCCGTCACCTTTGAAAACCGCTGCCTGGTGCAAAACCTCTACAACCTCTCGGTGGAAAAGGTGATGCAGGGCGCGTCCTCCGACGAGAGCTTTGACATGCAGGTGCAGATCGGCGGCAAGGCCTACGCGGGCGAGTACTACCTGATGAGCCGCGAGGACAGCAGTCTCGACCTAGACAGCGGGGTGAAAAAGAGCACGTCCAACGGCGTCATCCCCCTGAAGGCCGATGAGAAAGCGGTCATCCCCGGGGTCATCTGGGGCAGCAGCTTCCAGGTGGTGGAGGTCTCCCCCGGAGACAACTACCTGGCCCCCCAGTACCAGGTCAAAAACGCCACCTCCATCGACACCGACGGCAAGGGCGCCGGCAAGATCCCCGAAGGGGTGGTGCAGGCCGAGCGGATCAGCGCCGTCACCGTCACCAACCAGTTGAAAAAGGCCGACCTCACCATCCGCAAGGTGATCGAAGGGCCCTTGAGCGACCAGGAGCTGGCCGCCCTCAAAAAGTCCCTCACCTTTACCGTCACCGACGGCGACGGCGAGACCGCCTTCACCGTCAAGGGCGACAACCCCAGCGGCCACTGGGACGGCAACACCTTCACCTATACCCAGCAGTTGCTGCCCGGACAGTACACCCTCTCCGAGACGGGGGAGGAGGTGGAGGGATACGACGTGAGCGTCGACTCCTCGAAGGCCACCGTCACCCTGCGCCCCGGCAGACCCGCCACCCTCACCCTGGTCAACAGCTACCGCCAAAATCACGGCACCCTGCGCATCTACAAGCAGCTCGACCAGGTAAATCTGGAAAAGGGCGACCCCGTCTTTAGCTTCAAACTCACCGGCGAGGACGGCGTGACCCACTACTACCACATCGACATGAGAAACGCCGCCGGGAATGGCCGCCAGCTGGTGGCCGAGATCGCGGTCCCCATCGGCAGCTACCGGGTGGAGGAGCTGGAAAACCTCAACTACACCCTGGCCGGCATCACCGCCGACCGCCCCGGCCACTTTGCCCAAAACGGCGCCGCCGCCACCCTCTGCGTCGGCTTTGACGACGGCGACTGCCGGCAGTACAACGCCTCTGCCCTCGACCGAGAGGTGACCTTCCAAAACCGGTACAGCGGCGGAGACATCCCCACCGACAGCAGCGCCACCCGCAACGTCTTCAAGGTGGAGGACGGGAAGCTGGTCTTTATCGTCCCCAAGCAGGACGACCTGATCCCCTCCCCCGACGACCGAGACGAGAACTAGTGCAGAAAGGAGAAACCCATGAAGGCGTTTTGGAAAAACCGCAAAAAATTGCTGCTCTCCCTTCTGACGGCGGCGCTGGTCTTTGGCATCGGCTCGACCCTGGCCTATGAGGTGTCGGGCACCGGCGCGGTCACCAACCGCTTCTCTCCCGCCGACATGAGCACCGACATCGAGGAGGACGACTCCCTGGGCAACAAGACGGTGTCCATTGTCAACACCGGCAAGTCCCCTGCCTATGTGCGGGCCCGGATCATGGTCTCCGGCGTGGCCGAGAGCGATCTTCTGTTTGTCCCCAAGGGCAGTTCGATGAAAGACGAGAGCAAGGTCTACATTGAAGTCAACCGCACCGACTGGAGCAGGGCGAGCGGCGACACCTCGAAATCGGGCTTTTTCTACTACTGCGCCCCCCTCCCTGCCGGAAGCGCCACCCCGCCGCTGATGTACAGCGTAAAGATCGGCAAAGACCTCTACGGGGGCGAGGGACAGCCCAAGACTTTAAGCGATTTTCTGGAGCAGACCGGCTTTTCGGTCACCATCTACCAGGAGAGCGTCCTCGCAGAGCCCGGCGGCCTGACCTCTCTCCCCGCCATCGCAGCCCTGTTCTAGGGCGCGGGGGAGAAGACCGATGGCAAAAAAAATCTGCAACACCCTCTCCGCCCTGCTGCTGGCCGCCCTGACGGCGGTGGCCCTGGCCATCCTGATCCCCATGCTGCTTGGCTACCGGGAGATGGCCGTCCTCAGCGGCAGCATGGAGCCGGCCATTCCGGTGGGCAGCATCGTCTGCGTCAAGCCCACCGAGGCGTCCCAACTGCAAGTCGGCGACGTCTGCACCTATCTGCTGCCCGACGGCAGCACCTATGTCACCCACCGGGTCCTCAGCGTGGACGGCGAGGCCCGCACCCTGGTGACCCAGGGGGACGCCAACGACGCCCCTGACGGGGAGATCGCCTTTTCCCAGGTGTTCGGCCGGGTCGCCTTCCACCTCCCCCTGCTGGGCTACATCACCACCGGCATTCGGACCCCCACCGGCATCTTTGCCGCCTGCGGTCTGGCCATCCTCATCATCCTTCTCAACTTCATCCCCGCCATCGTCGCCGCGGGGGAGAAGGAGAAGGCCGGCGGCTCCCAATCGGGCGACGCCTGACACCCTTCGGTTTTTGGGGCCTGCAGAGCCCCTTACATAAACACATTTGACCGCCAACTTGAAAAGGAGCATTGAAATGAAAAAGAAAAACATCCTCGTCATGGCCCTCTCTCTGGCCCTGGTCGCCGTGGTCGCCATCGGCGCCACCCTGGCCTACTTCGTCAGCACCACCGAAAAGGTGGAAAACGCCTTCTCCGCCAGCGACGGACTCGCCATCGACCTCAACGAGCACAACTACATTCAAAACACCAACCAGCTGGGCACCGACGAGGTCAAGGCCAACACCTACAAGGACATCTACCCCAACAAGGCCGTCCCCAAAGACCCGTTTGTCTCGGTCGACGCTGTCCCCACCACCGGCGCTGACATCTTTGTGATCATCAGCGGGGTGGACGACAACCTGATGAGCCTGAACATCGACACCGCCAACTGGACCAAGATCACCGCTGAAGAGGGCACCAACGGCGTCTACAAGTACAACGCGTCCGTCAAAGCCACCGGCGATCTGACCCCTGTCTTCAGCAAGGTCACCTTTGCCAACTACAGCGAAAAGCCCGCCAGCATCCCCTCCATCTCCCTCTACGCCTACGGCATCCAGTCCGAGGGGATGAGCGGCAGCGACACCACCGCCGCCCTGGCCCTGACCGCCCTCAACGCCAAGGCCGGCACCAACTTCACCCTGGCCTAACGCCAGGCCAACCACACCAAAACAGCAAAGGGGTTTGAATGATGAAACGGAAAAACGCACTGATCGCCGCCGCCAGCCTGCTGCTAGTCGCCGTTATCGCCGTGGGGGGGACCCTGGCTTACTTCACCGACACCACCGCCCAGCGCGACAACGTCTTCACCACCGGCAAGGTGGACATCGACATCGTCGACGTCTCCCCGACCGGCACGGTGGACGGCAAAGAGATGGTCACCGCGGTGAACGACAACGAGGGCAAGGGCCTGGGCTATGTCGACATCATGCCCGGCGACCTGATCAGCAAGACGGTGGGCGCCACCGTGGAAGAGGGCTCGCAGCCCTGCTACCTGGCCATTCGGGTGACCGCCCAGGCCGAGGTCCCCAACAGCCAAGACGCCAACATCAACAGCGCGTCGGTGAGCAGCCAGCTGCTGGACCTGGTCGCCGCTGAAATCGACACCGACAAGTGGATCGTCAGCCGGGACGGCGACGCCCTCCTCTGCTACTACAAAGAGGCCGTCAGCTACACCGCCCCCGCCGCCGGTGAGACCGTCAATCCCGCCAACCAGGTGACCCTGTTCGAGCACTTCGCCATCCCCGGTGAGGAGTGGGACAACAACTACGCCCAGGCCGGCTTCTCCCTGAGCGTCTCGGCCGCCGCCGTGCAGCAAAAGAACCTGGAGGCCCCCAGCCTCGACCCCGCTGCCAACACCACGGCGACCCAGCTCCAGGCTCTGTTTAACTAGTTTCACCCTTTGCCCCAGACGGGCAGGGCAAGTCGATCGGGAAAGGAGGGGGCGCCGTGAAGGCAAAACTTCTCAGCGCTGCAGCAGCGGCGCTGATGATCGGCCTCTCCCTCCTCACCCTTCCCCTGGTCCTGCCCCGGCTGCTGGGCTTTCAGGTCTACTCGGTCCTCACCCCCAGCATGGTGCCGGCCCTTCCGGTGGGCAGCGCCATCTACGCCAAGTCCTGTAACCCAGAGGAGCTGGCGGAGGGGGCGATCATCACCTTTTCCCTGGGCAGCGCCACCGAGTTGGTGGAGGTGCACCGGGTGGTGCAAAACGACACCCAGAAAAGGGAGATCATCACCAAGGGCGACGCCAACGCACAGCCCGATGTGACCCCGGTCTCCTACGGCCGGGTGACCGGTGAAGTCCTGTTTTCCATTCCGCTTTTAGGCGCCGTCTCCACGGCTTTACACTCCGTCGGCGGCATCGCGGTCTGCATCGCGATCTTTGCCCTGGCATGTTTGCTGTGGGCGTTTGCAGACAAGATCAAGAAGAGGGAGCGTTTCAAGTGAAAAAGAGATTTTTGCTGATGGGTGCGGCGCTGGTCCTGGTTGCGGCAACCGCCGTCGGCGGCTCTCTGGCCGCCGGCCAGATCGAAGGCGACCGGGCTGTGGGCGCCCCCTTGGCCGCCACTACCCTGCAGATCGGCTGGGCCGACGGCCAGACCCGATCACCGGCCGCCGAATACCGGCTGACCCAGCCGGTGATGCCCGGCGACACCGTCGCCCTGGCGGACGCCACCGGCAAAGCCGGGGTGTACAGCGTACAAAACACCGGCTCCGTGGCCGCCTACGTGCGGGTCACGGTGACCAAGTACTGGGCAGATGAAGAGAACAACGGCAAGCGCACCGACTTGGACGGCTCGGCCATCCAGGTGAGCGCACCGGCCGGCAGCGGCTGGCTGGAGTCGGATCCTCCCTTCTCCAGCGGGGAGACCCAGACCTTCTACTTCTGCCGCCCCATCTCCCCCCAGGAGGCGAGCGAGGCCCTTCTCCAGTCCCTCGCGGTGGACGCCGCACTGGGCAATGAGTACACCGACAAGACCATCCGCTTAGAGGCGGTGGCCGAGGGCGTTCAGTTCGCCGGCGCCGCACACGGCGATGTCAACCAGAAGGGCATCCTCACCAGTTGGGGCGTTCTGGCCCAGCTGGACGAGGACGGCAACATCACAGCCATTGAGCAGTAACGGCAGAAAGACAGGTGACAAGAGATGAAAAAACGAATGGGCGCAGTGAGCCTTATCCTCTCCCTGCTTCTGGCCGCGGCTGCGCCGGCGACCGGCTTTGCCGCCGAGAGCGGCGAAGTCGCCTACACCGGTGACGCACTGGTCTGCACCGGTCAGATGAGCGGTTTCTCCTCCATCCTTCCGGGGGTGGAGGCGAGCGACACCCTTCTGCTCGAAAACAAGAGCGGGACCACCGCCAACTTCTACATGAAGACCGACGTTCTCAACACCCTTGAAAAGGCCGGCGCCGCCGGGGCGGGGTACACCGTCCGCCTCACCTGCAAGAGCGGCGAGACCACCAGCGTCCTCTACGGTTACGACCCCGCCACCGGCGAGACCACCGGCGCGCTGGTGGGCGGCCGCGACAGCCAGGAGTTAAAAGAGCTCAACAGCCAGCTGGAGGGCTACCGCCTGGTGGCCACCCTGGAGGCGGGGGAACAGGCCGAAGTGACCCTCTCCCTCCTCCCCGACGCGGCTTCTCTGGGCAACCCCTACCAGGCCAGTGAAGGGCTGATCCAGTTCACCTTCCAGGCCGCCGAGGTGACCCCCCAGACCGAGACGGTGGTCAACCGGGTGCCGGGCGAAACCATCTTCACCGGCGACTACGCCCCCATCTTCCTGCTGGCGGCGGCCGCCTTCATCGCCTTGCCGCTGCTGATCATCCTGAAAAAGAAACACAGAGAAGAGGAGTGAACGAGATGCGCAACCTGACCAAGCGGCTCTGCACCCTGGCGCTGGCCTTTCTGCTGTCGCTGATGGCGCTGCCCGTTCACGCCGCCGGCAACAAGGGCTATGTGGTGACCTTCCGCCCCGGCGAGTACGGGCGGTTCTCCCAGAGCTACCTGCAAAAAATCGAGGACACCGGCTATTCCTACCAGCTCAGCAAGGCCACCGGCAGCCTCTCCATCCTGGTGCCGGTCGGGGCCGCCCTGCCCGACGCCCCCAACCCCGGCGAGATCCAGCTGACCGAGCCCCGCTACGAGGTGCTCGACGCCGCCCCCGGCTACCAGAACGGGCAGCCGGCCACCGGCGACATCACCACCGTGGCCAGCTATGGGCTGACCAAACAGGGCGACACCTACGGCTACACCGTCCGCTTTGTCGACCGGGAGACCGGCGCCGAGGTGGCCCCCGCCCTGCAGGGGGTGGCCAGCAACGCGGCCACCGTCACCTTCAGCGCCCCCACCGTGGCCGAGTTCACCGCCCTGGCGGCCAGCCAGACCCTGACCATTGGCGCCGACAGCAGTGCCAACGTCCTCACCTTCTACTACGACCCGGTGGTGCACACCAACACCGTCACCGAAGAGGTGCCCCAGTACCAGCAGGTGCCGGGCACCACCCCGGGGACAACGCCGGGCACCACCCCCGCCGCCCCCGAAGGGGAGGAGATCCCCGACGAGGAGACCCCCCTGGCCCCCGGACCCGGCGATGAGACCCAGGAGGAAACCATCCTCGACCCCGAGGTCCCCGAGGCCCAGAGCCCCGGCGGCAGCCAGCTCTCCCCCGTGGCGATCGCGGGGATCGGCGTGGGCGCCGTCGCCCTGACCACCCTGGCCGTCGTCTTGGTGCTCAAGCGCCGCGGGCGCAAAGACACCGCACAGTAACAGGCCCCCTTTGCAAAAAAGAGAGCGCCCGAACACCGGCAATGCCGTGTTCGGGCGCTCTTTTCGTCTGTCTCTGCCCGGCTTTTAGGCGGGGTATCTGCCCAGGTCGAAATCCCTGTCCAGCCGGTAGAGGGCGGCGCTCACCAGGCGACCCACCTGCTCCAGATCGCCCAGGTCAACCGTCTCCATGGGAGAGTGGCTGTAGCGGTCGGGCGCCCCTAGGTCGATGCAGGGGATGCCCTCACCCTCCAACTGCAGGTAGGCGGTGTCCGAGAGGGCGCCCCGGGCCGCGTGCCGCTGCAGGGGGATGCCGGTCTCCTCGCCCGCCTCCCGCAGCAGTTTCAGCAGGCCGCGGTGGGCGATGTTCCCGTTGAGGGTCCCCTTGCCGTGGAAGTTGAAGAGGGTGACCCCCGGGCCGCCGCCCATGACCACGTTGCTCACCGCCCCGCGCTGGTCGGGGGTATCGGCCGCCCCTGGCCCCAGCAGGGAAAAGGCCAGGTCGGTCTTGACGGTGCGGGCCGCCATCATCGCCCCCCGGGCCGAAAACTCCTCCCAGACGGTGCCCACCAGGTGGACGGTGGCGCGGGCCGGGCGCTCGGCCAGGGCCGAGGCGATCTGCACCAGGTTGGTCAGTCCGGCCGCCGCGTCGATGTAGGAGCCGGCGATCCGGTCGCCCACCAGCTCGATGTAGCGGGGGGCGTAGATGGCGGGGCAACCCACCTGAATGCCCATCGCCAGCACCTCCTGCCGGCTCTTGGCGCCGATGTCGATGAAGAGGTTGCCGATGGGATCGACCTTGCTCTTTTGCTCGGGGCTCTGGATGTGGTAGGCCCGGCAGCCGATGATGCCGTGGTGAAAGCCCCCGTCCTCGTCCCCCACCTCGACGGCGATGCCGGGGAGCACCTTTTCCGGCACCCCGCCCATCCGGTCGAAGAAGAGAAAGCCCCCCTCGTCGATGCGGGTGAGGATAAAGCCGATGGTGTCCAGGTGGGAGAGGACCATGGCGCTGGGCGCTTGGGGATCGGTGCCGGGGAAGGTGGCGATGGCGTTGCCCAGCCGGTCGATCTGCACCGAGTCGGTGTATTTTTTCATCTCCTCGCAGAAGCGGCGGGCCATCGGCCCCTCGAAGCCGGAGAGGCGGGGGGTCTCCATAAACTCCCGCAGGATCGGTCTCATCTCTTGTTTGTCAAGCATGTGCGCACCCCTTTCAAGTCTCACGTGGCCGGTTCTGCTCCCATTATACTAAACTGACGCCAGTTTGCAATTGCCCTGTTTCCTTTTTTCAACATTCACAATTTCAGGGCCAAAATCTCGACAGATCGGCCGCTTGCTCTCTTTTTCCCCGAGACTGTGAAAGTTGCTGTCTTTTGTTCTTGCAATTTCGTCGATTTGATAGGCGGCAAAAGGGTTTCGCCCGCTTTTTTACAGGAGTATAATAAATGACAAATCAACCAAACGCCCTGCGGGGCCTGTCTGTGAGGAGGAGTTTCATGTCCTGGGTCAAAGAGCTGTTTTCCACCGAAAAGCCGATCATCGCCATGTGCCATGTCCGCGCCCTGCCGGGCGACCCCTATTTCGACGAGGAAAAGGGGATGGACTGGGTCGTCGAGCGCGCCCGGGAGGATTTCCTGGCCCTGCAGGAGGGCGGCGTTGACGCGGTCATGTTCTCCAACGAGTTCTCTCTGCCCTATCTGACCACCGTCAAGCCCGCCACCACCGCCGCCATGGCCCGGGTCATCGGCGAGCTGAAAAAGGACATCCACATCCCCTTTGGGGTCAACATGCTGTGGGACCCCTTCGCCTCCCTCGACCTGGCCGCCGCCACCGGTGCCTGCTTTGTGCGGGAGGTCATGTCCGGCGTCTACGCCGGCGACCTGGGGCTGTGGAACACCAACACCGGCGAAATCGTCCGCCACCACCGCAACCTGGGATTGAAGGGGAAGGTCAAACTCCTCTTCAACATCTTCCCCGAGGCCGCTGCCTACCTGGGGGACCGGGACATCGTCGACATCGCCCGCTCCACCAACTTCAACGACAAGCCCGACGCCATATTGGTCTCCGGTCTCACCGCGGGCGAGTCCACCGACACCCAAGTGCTCAAAAAGGTGAAGGACGCCCTGCCCGACACCCCGGTCTTCTGCAACACCGGCTGCAAAAAAGAGACCATCGAGACCCAGCTCTCCATCGCCGACGGCGCGGTGGTGGGGACCACCTTCAAAAAGGACGGGAAGTTTGACAACTTCACCGACTACGACCGGGTGGTCGACTTTATGAATACAGTCAAGGCATTCCGGAAATAGAGCTCGCTTCCTGCGCGCAAGTGGCCGGCGGCGAACTTGCAGTTCGCCGCCGGCCCTTTTGGTCTCTGCCCGCACATCGCTGCGGGCTTGCGAAAGGGGGACTTTGATGAAACAGTACGTCATGGGTATCGACGGGGGCACCGGGGGGATGCGGGTGGGCATCTACGACCTGCAGGGAAACCCCGCCTGCTTTGCCAGTACGCCCTATCCCACCGCCCACCTCCACCCCGGCTGGGCCGACCAGGCCCCCGCCGACTGGTGGCGGGCGCTGGTGCAGTCGGTGGGGGAGGCGCTGCAGAAAAGCGGCATCTCCCCCCGGCAGATCGCCGCGCTGGGGGTGGACACCACCAACTGCAGCGTCCTCCTCTGCCAGCGCGACGGCACCCCGGTGCGCGACTGCCTGATCTGGATGGATGTGCGCAGCGCCCCCCAGGCCGAGCGCATCCGCGCGCTGACGGGGGAGAACCTCTCCCCCGAGTGGATGCCCTCCAAGCTGCTCTGGCTCAAGGAGAACGAGCCCGAACACTACGAGGGGGCTCAGGTCTTCTGCGAGTACCAGGACTGGATGACCTACCGCCTCACCGGCCTGTGGAGCATCAATGTCAACTGCAGCTGCAACTGGGGGTACGACGCTCGGCTGGGGGACTTTCACCGGGATTTCTACCGGGCCATCGGCCTGGCCGACGCCCTGGACAAATTCCCCGACGAACGCGTCTTTCGGGTGGGGCAGCCCATCGGCGGGCTCACCGAGGGGGCGGCGGCCCAGTTGGGTCTCTGCCCCGGCACCCTGGTCTGCCAGGGGGGGATCGACGCCTCCATCGGCATTCTGGGGATGGGCGCCTGCCGCCCCGGCCAGGTGGCGCTGATCACCGGCTCCTCCAACCTGGCCATGGTCCTCACCCCCGACCCGCCCCCCTTCGGCGAGGCCACCGTCAACGCCGGGCCGGACAACCTCATCGAGGGCTACTACACCGCCTACCGGGGCCAGGTCAGCTCCGGCTCCATCCTCAAGTGGTTCATCGGCGAGTTCTGCAAGGACTTGAGCGCCCGCTGCGAGGAGAGCGGCGAGTCGGTCTACGCCCTGCTGGACCGGGAGGCAGAGGGCCTGCCCATCGGCAGCGGCGGCCTCATCGCCCTGGATTACTGGCAGGGCAACCAGCACCCCTACCTGGATGGGAACGTGCGGGGGATGGTCTACGGCTTCTCCCTCCACCACACCCGGGTCCACCTCTACCGCGCCCTGCTAGAGGGGATTGCCTACGGCACCGAAAACCTCCTCTGCCAGCTGCGGGAAAACGGCTTTGCGATAGAGCGGCTGCACATCAGCGGCGGCACCGCCCAGAGCGACCTCTTCTTGCAGATCCACGCCGACATCAGCAACGTGGAGATCCTCGTCCCCCGGGACAAACAGGCCTCCTGCCTGGGTTCGGCCATCTGCGCGGCAGTGGGGCTGGGGGCATATCCCGACCTGCCCACCGCCTCGGAGGCCATGGTGGCAATGGAGAAGCGGATCCTCCCCGACCCCGCGCGCCACGCCCGCTACCAGGCGTTTTTCGAGCAGTACCGCAAGCTCTACCCCCAGTTAAAGGACTGGATGCACGACACCACCGCCCTGGCGGCAGATGGCCAGTAAACCCCACAGAAAGAGCGAGAGCGCCGGCTAAAAAGCCGGCGCTCTTTTGGTCACGGGTTGCCGTTGCACGCCTCCACAAAGGCGCGCTCCCGGGCGGTCATCTCCACCCAGGCAGGGCGAAACCCGCTCTTGATGGCATTTCGCACCGAGCGGATGTTGGACCACGCCGCGCAGTAAAAGGGCACCTTGCCCCGCCGCAGGGTTTCCGCCGCCAGCCGGCTGGTGAGGGCGGCGGCGATCCCCCGGCGGCGGTAGCCGGGCAGTACGTCGATGCCGATCTGCCACATCTCCTCGCAGTCGGCCGAGCAGCCGGCCAGCCCCACCAGTTCCGCCCCGTCGTAGGCCCCCACCGCCAACACATCCAGTTCCCGCCGCTTTTCACAGAGGGCGTTGCTCCACTGGGGCAGGTAGAGGGGGGCCAACTCCTCCGGCCCCAACAGCCGGGTGGGCAGGGGGGAGGGGAGGGGCCGCAGCGCCCGCAGATCGGGGAGAAAGTACTCGGCCATAAAGCAGATTTGCTGCCCGTGGGGCGCCAGAGCGTCGTTTAAGACGTGCAGGTTGGGGGTCTCAAAGCAGTGGACGGGGTCAAACCGGTTCAGGTAGTCGGCCACCACCCCCTCCAACCCGCCGCTGACCGAGGCCACCACCCCGCCCCCGTAGGAGACCAGGTTGCAGGAGAAGGGGAGGGTGAGGTACCGCCGCGCCCTCTCGTGGGGGCGGGAGGGGACGATCCGGTTCTCCCCCGCCAAAAAGTCCTCCGGCCGGCAGCCGCAGTCGATGGCCGACTGGCGCAGGGCCGTCTGGTAAATCTGTTCGTTGGTCACCCTGCTCACCCCCTCAAAGCAGCTTCTCACAGAGGTAAAACCACTTGAGCCCCGGGATGCCCAGCCCCAGGTCCACCCGGGTGCGGCGCTCAAACCCCTTCTTTTCGTAGAGGGCGATGGCCGGCGCATTTTCCTCAAAGACGTCCAGCCGCAGCGCCCGCATCCCCGCCCGGCGGCCCTCCGCGGCGGCGAAGTCCAGCAGGGCAGAGGCGATCCCCTGCCCCCGGCAGGCCGGGTCCACCACCAGGGTGTGGACACAGAAAACCTCGCTGTAAGGGCAGTCGACGGCCCATTCGCCCTTTTCGTAGGCCCCCTCGTAGAGGTGGTTGAGAATGATGGTCCCCCCGATCGCCCCCTCTTTTTGGGCGACGTAGAGGGTCCCGGCGGCGACCCCCTCGCGGGCGGTCTCCTCGCCGGGGTACCCGCCCCGCTGCCAGCCGGTGTAGTTGACCCCCTCCACCAGCGCGTCGATGGTCCTGGCGTAGAGGGCGGCGATCTCCTCCACCTGTTCTTCCCGCCCCTTGACGATCTTCCAATCCATCCCTCGCTCCTCCTCTCTTCTCTGTTTTCCACTATACCACAGCCGGGCGGGGGGAGAAACCCCCTTTCCCTGCGGCGCAAAGAGGGGGGCGGCCGGTTGGTTGGCACCGGCCGCCCCCCTCTGGGAATGTCCTCTTTTTTGTCTACTGGACTGGCAGGGCCTCTACCTTGTCGTGGCCGCTGAAGTTGCTCTTGACATAGGCGGCGACTTCCTGGTCGCTCTCCACCCGGTAGGAGATGTTGGTCGCGCTCACACTGGCGTCGGTGGCCGAGAACTGGTCGTTGATGGGGCCGACCTTCACCATGTAGTAGTAGACCTTCTCGACGTCCTCAAACTCCTCCTCGGGGTAGTAGGAGGTCTGCTGCTGACCCTTGACGGTGACGGCGTAAACCAGCACGATCTCGTCGTCGGAGTAGCTGCCCGGCTCGTCGTGGATGAAGTAGGAGCCCACCAACTTCTGCCCGGCGATGGTTTTGTCCTTTTTGTAGGAGAAGCCGTAGGCGCTGCTGAGGATCGAGCTCTTCTTGGAGGAGAGGAGCGCCTCCGCCTGGGTCTTGGCGGCGCTCACCGTCTCGGCGGGGATGCTGGCGGCGCTGTCGTACCGCTCGGTCAGGCCGGTGATCTCGATTTCGCGCACGTCTTCCTTGATCTTGATGTGCATCCGCTTGGCGGTCTCCTTGGAGTAGACCGCCCGCACGACCACCTTGTCGCCGTTTTTCAGGCCGTCGCTGGGCTCAAACTGGTAGCTGACGGAGGAGACGAAGTTGGCCACGTCGCTGTCGTTGTAGTCGTAGTCCACATTGGCGCGGTCGAGCAGGATATAGGCGTCTCCCGACTCGCCCTCCAGGGTGTACTCCACATTGGAGACCAGGTCCAGCCGGGTCTGGGTGAGGATCGAAATGGCGATGCCCCCGCCGATGAGGAGGACCAGCGCCGCCGCGACCCCGATAAAGGTGAGCTTGCCGGCCTTGCTCTTGGCAAATTCTTTGAATTTCTTCAGTCCCTCGCCCTTGGGCGCCTGGGGAGCCGGGGCATACCCGCCCTGGGGAACGGTGTACCCGCCCTGCGGGGGGGCAGGCGCGCCCGCCACGGCACCGGCAGCGGCGGTAGCCGGCACCTCGCCGACGGCGCTGGAGACCTGGGCGGCAGCCGGGTGCTTCTTCGCCCAGACCATCAAAAACACCTGGTAACCGGCAAGGGCGATCTGCAGGAACATGCCGAACTGCAGCAGCCCCAGTCGCAGCGAAAGGGTGGTGATCAGGCTGGCGCCGCTGCCCAAAGCCCCGTAGACATTGCCGGAGAAGAGGCTGAAGCAGAACCCGATGACCCGGAAGTTGAGGCAGAGAAAGAGCAGGTTCAGGCAGGCCACGGCAAAGGCGGCAATGGTGAAGGGACGGCGGTCCTTCCAGGCAAACAGGCGGATGCAGTTGCCCGCGCCGGACACGAGGGTGGCCAGCAGGGAGATAAAGAAGGCCACCATCAGCACCATCAGCAGGATCACCATGAGGCCCAAGCCCTTTTCATTTGCGCCAAAGCTGGTGAAGTAGCTCTTGATGCTGCCGTAGACGATGCCCAGGGCGATCCAGCAGAGCAGTGCTCCGCCGCCCATGCCGATGGCCAGCCAACCGGTGGCCTTCGGCGTCAGATACTTTTTCAATTTTTCCATCTGCAAAATGTCCTCCTTGCATGGGAGCGGCCGTCGGGGCGGGCCCGTCGGCCGAACAAATTGATTTTCTCGCCGCTCCCCGCCCTGCAAAAGGGAAATTTTGCTGCACGGGCAGGGGGGCTAGTTGTCCCCATTTTAACATATATTCACGATTTGTGCACAATTTGTTCTTATTTTTTTCGTTTTTTGCCCTCTGATAGGACAGAAAATTGCAAAAACCGGCAGATTTTTCAGCCGTGTGGGGTCCCTTTGGCGGGGGAAGGGAGGACAGAAAAAAGGGAGACCCCCCCAAAGAAATGTGGTAAAATGAGGGCATCATGCCGCCGCATTCGATTTTAGGAGGGCCTTTTATGCAGTACACCGCCACCTATCACTCCCCCCTCGGGGGGATCACCTTGTCAAGCGACGGGGAGCACCTCTGCGGCCTCTGGTTCGACGGGGGAAAATACTTCGCCGCGACCCTGGATGCCGAGCACCATCAGCGGGATCTGCCGGTCTTTGAGGAGACCCGGCGGTGGCTCGACCGGTACTTTCAGGGGGCTGTTCCGGACTTCACCCCGCCGCTGGCCCCCAGCGGCTCCCCCTTCCGCCTGGCGGTGTGGGACGTGCTGCTGCAGATCCCCCGCGGCCAGACCGTCACCTATGGGGAGATTGCCGCCGCCCTCACTCGCGCCCAGGGGCGGGAACGGATGTCCGCCCAGGCGGTGGGGGGCGCGGTGGGGCACAACCCCATCTCCCTCATCATCCCCTGTCACCGGGTGGTGGGCCGGGACGGCAGCCTGACGGGGTACGCCGGCGGCATCGCCAAAAAGGCGGCCCTGCTGGCCCTGGAGGGGGTGGAGATGGGCGGACTCTTCCTCCCCCAAAGGGGGACGGCGCTGTGACGGCATCCCCCTTTGGAGGGGCACAGCAAAAGGGCGGGGCATATCTTCTGATATGCCCCGCCCTTTTGCGCGCTGGCCTGCCTGCCGGTCAGCCCTCCTCCCCCTCCATGGCGGAGAGGACGAGCTGGTAGATGTCCGGCCGGCGCTTTTTCAAATTGAGGGGGCGCAGGTCGGGCCCGGTCCAGCCGTGGGTGGTGCTGCCGGTGTTGATGGGCCGCTCCTCCCCCTCCTTAAAAATCTGGTAGGCAAAGACCACCCGGGCCGGGGTCAGGCGGTCGACCCACACTTCGACACAGAGGCGGTCTTCGTAGGTGCAACTGCCCTTGAAGTGGCACTCCAGGGCGCTCAAGGGGGTGAGGACCCCCTCCTCCTCCATCTGGGAGTAGGGGAGACCCAGGGCGGCCACAAACTCACTGCGGGCCTGCTCATACCAGATGGGGTAGACCGAGTGGTGGGCGATGCCCATCCGGTCGGTCTCGGCGTAGCGAACGGCGATTCGGGTGCGGTAGCGCACGGCTGGTCCCTCCTCTACTGTTGGCCGGCAGGGTCGCCGGCCAGTTTTCCGCCCGTCTCCCCCTCGGGGGGAAGGCGGGTGATGCGCACCAGGGCGATGCGCCGCTCCTCGACCCGGGCCACCTGGAAGTGGTAGCCTCCGCAGTCGACAAAGGGGGTCTCCCCATCGTCGGGGATGAAGCCCAGCCGGTCGGTGAGAAAGCCCGCCACCGTGTCGTAGAGCGAGTCGTCGTAGTCGATTTCGATGCCCAGTTCCTCACAGAGGTCGTCGAGGTCGGTGGAGCCGTCCACCAGGTAGGCGTCCTCCCCCTCCCGGCGGATCTCCTCCTCCTCGCGGTCGTACTCGTCCTGAATGTTGCCGACGATCGACTCCAGGATGTCCTCCATCGAGACCAGTCCGGCGGTGCCGCCGTACTCGTCCACCACAATGGCCAGCTGGGCGTGTTTTTGGGTGAGGGACTGAAAGAGGTCGCGGCACTTGACCGAGCCGGGCACATAGGGCACCGGACGGACGTAGTCGGCGGCCCGCTGCCCGGCGGCGTCGTTCTTCTCGACGAGGGGGAGCAGGTCCTTGACCATCACCACCCCGACGATGTTGTCCAGGTCGCCGTCGTAGACGGGGATGCGGGAAAAGCCGGAGCGGATGGCCGCCTCCACCAGGTCGTGAACGGTGGCCGCCCGCTCCACCGCCTCGATTTCGGTGCGGTGGGTCATGATGTCCTCGGCGGTGGTGTCGTCAAACTCGAAGATATTGGCGATCATGTCCTTCTGACTCTGCTCGATGACCCCGGTCTCGCCCCCCTCGTCCACCATCATCAAGATCTCCTCTTCGGTGACCGTCTCGACCCCTTTTGGGGCCCGGGCGCCAAAGAGGGCGGCCAGGGCCCGGCCCAGACCGGCGGCCAGCAGCCCCAGGGGGAGGGCCAGCAGGGAGAGCAGCCGGTAGACCGGCAGCAGCCCCCTGGCGCAGGCGCGGCTGTACCGCTGCCCCAGGGCGGCGGGGAAGAAGCGGCAGAGGGCGGCGAAGAGGATGCTCCAGACAAGGGCGAAGCCCAGCAGCCAGACCGGGGCAAACCAGGCCCCGCCGCCGGCCAACTCCCCCAGCGCCCAGGGCGCCCAGCAGCCCCCCAAAGCCCAGGGCCAGGGTGCCGGTGAGCACTGCCGCCTCCACCCGGCGGGGGGCGCACATCAGCCGGGCCAGGGCAGCGTCGGCGCCGGCGAGGTCGGTCTGTTTGCGCAGCCGGTCGTCCCAGTCGGCGAGGGCGCCGTGGTAAAAGGCGGTGAGCAGGGCCGCCCCCAGCGCGCAGCCGAGGGCGAGGATCAGCCAACAAGTCCCGTCAGGGTCCATTCTGTTTTTTCCTCCTCTATGAGCGCCCTCGGCGGCAGCCCGCCGGGGCGGTGATCGTCTTCCCCTCGCCCCTGTGCAGAGAGGCGCTGTCCTCCCGCCCTTTTGCCGGGCGGGGGAGGGGCCCTTTTCCCAGGGAAAGGGGGGTGCGGCGCGCTCGGCGCCGCTTCGCCCGCCCCCGTTTGCGCGGCGGGAGGGGCCCCCTTTCAATTTGTGTGGATTTTTCGCCACGGCAAAAAACGGGAGCGCGCGGGGGCGTTTTTGGCAAGATATATATCTTTTATCATACCGGCATCGGCCGCCCTTGTCAAACGGGGGCGAACGCCGAGAAAAAAGCCTGTCCCACCGCCCCACAGGTGGAATTTTCTTTTTCCGCCGGGGGGAAGATTTGTCCCGCTTTTCCTTTACAATAGGGGATAAACGTGTTAGAATTTTGAAGTAAAGAGGGGAGAAAATTCCCCTTCTTTTGCCCGCCAAAACCATAGCTTCCGCAGAAGAAGGCCTTCTCCGGCCTTTTCGTCGCGCTCTTTTGCGCCTTTGCGAGGGGCCAGGGCCGGGCGCAGCGCACCTGCGCACTTGTCCGGGCCGGGCGGCCCAGCGGGCGTGCCCCAGCAAGCAAAGAGGTTCTCTTTAATCAAAAGGAGGAAACACAATGGCAAGAAAAATGAAGACCATGGACGGCAACAATGCCGCCGCGTATGTGTCCTATGCGTTCACAGAAGTGGCTGGCATTTACCCCATCACCCCGTCCAGCCCCATGGCCGACTACGTTGACCAGTGGTCTGCCCAGGGCCAGAAGAACATCTTCGGCGACACCGTCAAGGTCGTCGAGATGCAGTCGGAGGCCGGCGCTTCCGGCACCGTGCACGGCTCGCTGAACGCGGGTGCGCTGACCACCACCTACACCGCCTCGCAGGGCCTGCTGCTGATGATCCCCAACATGTACAAGATCGCCGGCGAGCTGCTGCCCGCCGTCTTCCACGTGTCTGCCCGCACCGTGGCGTCCCACGCGCTGAACATCTTCGGCGACCACTCTGACGTCTACGCCTGCCGCCAGACCGGTTTTGCCATGCTGGCTGAGACCAACCCCCAGGAAGTCATGGATCTGGGCGCCGTCGCCCATCTGGCCGCCATCAAGGGCCGGGTCCCCTTCATCAACTTCTTTGACGGGTTCCGCACCTCCCACGAGATCCAGAAGATCGCCATCTGGGACTACGAGGACCTGAAGGACATGGTGGACATGGACGCCGTGGCCGCCTTCCGCCAGCGGGCGCTCAACCCCGAGCACCCCACCATGCGCGGTTCCCACGAGAACGGCGACATCTTCTTCCAGCACCGTGAGGCCTGCAACAGCTACTACGACGCCATCCCCGAGGTGGTCGAGGAGTACATGGGCAAGGTCAACGAGAAGCTGGGCACCAACTACCACCTGTTCGACTACTACGGCGACCCCGCTGCCGAGCGCGTCATCATCGCCATGGGCTCCATCTGCGACGTGGCGGAAGAGGTCATCGACTACCTCTGCGCCAAGGGCGAGAAGGTCGGCCTGGTGAAGGTCCGCCTCTACCGGCCCTTCTCCGCCAAGCACCTGTTGGCCGCCATCCCCGAGACCGCGACCAAGATCGCCGTTCTCGACCGCACCAAAGAGCCCGGCGCCTACGCCGAGCCCCTGCACCTGGACGTCATGAGCGCCATGGCCGAGGCCGGCCGCAAGGCCACCATCGTCGGCGGCCGCTACGGTCTGGGCTCCAAGGACACCACCCCGGCCAGCGTCTTCGCCGTCTATGAGGAGCTGTCCAAAGACGCCCCCAAGGCCCGCTTCACCATCGGCATCAACGACGACGTGACCCACCTGTCCCTGCCCGAGCACGAGGCCCCCAACACCGCGGCCGAGGGCACCATCGAGTGCAAGTTCTGGGGTCTGGGCGGCGACGGCACCGTCGGCGCCAACAAGAACTCCATCAAAATCATCGGCGACCACACCGACAAATACGTGCAGGCGTACTTCCAGTACGACTCCAAGAAGACCGGCGGTGTGACCATCTCCCACCTTCGCTTCGGCGACAAGCCCATCAAGAGCCCCTATTACATCAACAAGGCCGACTTTGTGGCCTGCCACAACCCCTCCTACGTCATCAAGGGCTACAAGATGGTGCGGGACGTGAAGCCCGGCGGCGTCTTCCTGATCAACTGCCAGTGGGACTTCGACGAGCTCAACCAGCACATGCCCGCCGAGGCCAAGCGCTACATCGCCAAGAACAACATCCAGCTCTACACCATCAACGCCATCGACAAGGCCATTGAGATCGGGCTGGGCAAGCGCACCAACACCATCCTGCAGTCGGCCTTCTTCGCCCTGGCCGGCGTTCTGCCCAAAGAGGACGCCATCACCTACATGAAGGACGCCGCCACCCGCAGCTTCTCCAAGAAGGGCGAGGCCATCGTCAAGATGAACCACGACGCCATCGACGCCGGGTTTGACTACTACGTGAAGATCGACGTTCCCGCCGACTGGGCCGACGCCGCCGACGCGGTGGACGAGACCGTTCTCGCCGGCACCAACGGCAAGCTGGTCAACATGGTGAAAAACATCCTCCAGCCGGTCGGCAAGATGGACGGCGACAGCCTGCCGGTCTCCGCCTTTGTGGAGCACGCCGACGGCACCTTCGAGCAGGGCGCTTCCGCCTACGAGAAACGCGGCGTGGCCGTGACCGTTCCCCAGTGGGATGCCGACAAGTGCATTCAGTGCAACCGCTGCGCCTATGTCTGCCCCCACGCCACCATCCGCCCCTTCGCCCTGAACGAGGATGAGGTGAAAGCCGCTCCCGCCGGGCTCAAGAGCGCCAAGATGGTCGGCAAGGGAATGGAGAACTACCAGTTCACCATGTCCGTCTCCCCCATGGACTGCATGGGCTGTGGCGTCTGTGTCGGCGTCTGCCCGGCCAAGGAGAAGGCCCTGACCATGGTCGCTCAGGAGAGCCAGATCGACCAGCAGCCGGTGTTTGACTACCTGGTGGAGAAAGTCGGCAAGAAAGAGGGCATGCCCGCTGCCGAGACCGTCAAGGGCAGCCAGTTCGAGAAACCGCTGCTGGAGTTCTCCGGCTCCTGCGCCGGCTGTGCCGAGACCTCTTACGCCCGCCTGATCACCCAGCTGTTTGGCGACCGGATGTACATCTCCAACGCCACCGGCTGTTCCTCCATCTGGGGCGGCCCCGCTGCCACCTCCCCCTACACCGTGAACAAAGAGGGGCACGGTCCCGCCTGGGCCAACTCCCTGTTTGAGGACAACGCCGAGCACGGCTTTGGCCTCTACCTGGGCCAGAAGGCCATCCGCGAGAGCCTGATCGCCAAGGTCGCCGAGATGGCTGCCAACAGCGAGGACGAGGGCTTCAAGGCTGCTGCCAAGGCTTACCTGGACAGCAAGGACAACGGCAAGGCCAACAAGGCCGCCACCGCCGCCCTGATCGCCGAGCTGGAGAAACACCCCACCTGCCCCGACTGCCAGGACATCCTGAAGAAGAAAGAGTACCTGGCCAAGAAGTCGGTTTGGGCCTTTGGCGGCGACGGCTGGGCCTACGACATCGGCTTCGGCGGCGTTGACCACGTGCTGGCTTCCGGCGAGGACATCAACATCATGGTGTTCGACACCGAGGTCTACTCCAACACCGGCGGCCAGGCCTCCAAGGCCTCTCAGATCGGCCAGGTGGCCCAGTTTGCCGCTGCCGGCAAGGCCATCGCCAAGAAGAGCCTGGCGGAGATCGCCATGTCCTACGGCTACATCTACGTGGCGCAGATCGCCATGGGCGCCGACATGAACCAGACCATCAAAGCCCTGGCCGAGGCCGAGGCTTACCCCGGCCCCTCGCTGGTCATCGGCTACGCCCCCTGCGAGATGCACTCCATCAAGGGCGGCATGGTCAACTGCCAGGCCGAGATGAAGAAGGCCGTGGACTGCGGCTACTGGAACATGTTCCGCTTCAACCCCGCTCTCAAAGAGCAGGGCAAGAACCCCTTCATCCTGGACAGCAAGGCCCCGACCACCGATTACAAGGAGTTCATCATGAACGAGGCCCGTTACTCCTCCCTGACCCGCTCCTTCCCCGAGCGCGCCGAGAAGCTGTTTGACGAGGCCGCGGAGAACGCCATCAAGCGGTACAACCACCTGCTGAACCTGCAGAAGATGTACGAGGCCGAGTAGGCTTACCAAGGCTACATAGACTGCTCAAAAAGAGAGCTGCCGAGAGGCAGCTCTCTTTTTTTGTGCCTGCGGGCGGGGCCGAGGGGAGTCACTGCTCCCGGGCGACAGCGGCGAGAAGGGCCCCCAGCTCCCGGCGCTCCTCTGCCGACAGCTTTTCCCGATCCACCAACACCACCTGGTTGTCCAGCCGCTTGAGATAGAGATAGTGTTCGATTTCCCCCCAACATTGGAATGCTTTCCAATTGTTTTTTCCCATACCCAGTTCAGATATGATTTGGACGCCGTCGCCGTCGAAGAAATACTCCCGCACACCCGAATACAGAGATTTGTCCATCCCCTTCATCGCCCTTTGGAGAACCGCCTTTTGAAACCACTTCGCACCGCCAAGGAGTACAGCAAAAAAGAAGGCAGCAAACAGCGACATTGAGATCCCCCCCGGATAGAAGCCCCTCCTAAAAAAGCAAATGGCGGCGGCAAGACAGAAAAGTGCCATCCCCGCGCTGACGATAGAGGCAGCCCTCCGCCTTTTCACATTGGCGCGGCTCGACAGCACGATTTTCTGTAAAATCTCCTTTTCCTCTTCGCCAAAATAGAACTTATAATGCACCATTCTCCATCGCCCTCTCTGTTCTGTATTTTTAGAGACAGGATACCACATCTATATTAACATCCACCAATGCCCTGGTGACGAACCTGTGATTTTTTGCGGGGGATGCCCTTCTCTTTTGCCCTCCTCTTTCTCAGATGGCACAGTGTCAGGGGAGGCGATGTGCTCCTTTCGAGGCATCGGCACCAGCTCTCTTTCCCTGTGGACATTCGTCTCCTTTGGGCGGGGGCCCGCCGTTTGCGAGGTGGGTATCCAAAGAAAGAGCGCGCAGAAGGGGCGTCGGCAGGCCGGCGAAGAGGGCGGCGGGCCGGGGAAGAGGACAGCGGGCCGGGGAAGAAGACAGCAGGCCGGGGAAGAAGACAGCGAGCCGGGGAAGAAGACAGCGGGTCGGAGAAAAGGACAGCGGGCCAGGGAAGAGGACAGCAGGCCGGGGAAGAAGACAGCAGGCCGGGAAAGAAGATAGCGGGCCGGAAGGGAAAGGATGGACCGGGGATAGGGGGAAAGCGAGACTCAAAAGAAAAGGGCTGGCCCAGGAAGTGAGGAGAGGACCTGGGAAGGCGAGGCGTATCAGTTTTTTCCTTCCCGCCGGTCTGAACGAGTGGCAAAGCGGCCATCCTCCCTATTAGAAGAGAGCCGCACCCCAAAGGGGGCGGCCCGCAAAAGGAGGAACCAATATGGCGAGAAAAACCATGACCATGGACGGGAACACCGCCGCGGCCTATGCGGCCTACCCCTTTACCGAGGTGGCGGCCATCTACCCCATCACCCCCTCGTCACCCATGGCGGAGGTGACCGACCGCTGGGCCGCCGAGGGGCGGGAAAACTTTTTTGACCAGCCGGTGCGGGTGGTGGAAATGCAGGCAGAGGGGGGCGCCGCCGGGGCGGTGCACGGCTCCCTGGCGGCGGGGGCGCTGACGGCCACCTACACCGCCTCCCAGGGGCTGCTGCTGATGCTGCCCAACCTCTACAAGATGGCGGGGGAACTGCTGCCGGGGGTGATCCACGTGTCTGCTCGGGCGGTGGCCAGCCATGCCCTCTCCATCTTCGGCGACCACTCGGACATCTACGCCTGCCGCCAGACCGGGGCGGCTATGCTCTGCGCCCAGAACCCCCAGGAGGTGATGGACCTGGCGGCGGTGGCCCACCTCTCGGCCATTGCCGGGCGGGTGCCGGTGATCCACTTCTTTGACGGGTTTCGCACCTCTCACGAAATCCAAAAGGTGGCCGTCTGGGAGCGGGAGACCCTGCGGGAGATGGTGGACTGGGAGGCGGTGGACGCCTTTCGCCGCCGGGCCCTCAACCCCGAGCGGCCGGTGCTGCGGGGGAGCGCCCAGAACCCCGACGTCTTCTTCCAAAACAGGGAGGCGTCCAACCCCTTTTACGACGCCTTCCCCCAGGTGGTGGAGGCGCAGATGGAAAAGGTCAACCGAGCCGCGGGCACCGATTACCACCTCTTTGACTACTACGGCGCCCCCGACGCCGAGCAGGTCATTGTTGCCATGGGGTCGGTCTGCGACACCGCCGAGGAGACGGTGGACTATCTGAACGCCCAGGGGGAAAAGACCGGGGTGGTGAAGGTGCGGCTCTACCGCCCCTTCTGCCCCGACCGGCTGGTGGCGGCCATCCCGGAGACGGTGAAGGCCATTTCGGTGCTGGACCGCACCAAGGAGCCCGGCTCGGTGGGAGAGCCCCTCTGGCTGGACGTGGCCGCCGCCCTACGGGAAAGCCCCTTTGCCCACATCCCCCTTTACTCCGGGCGCTACGGCCTGGGCTCCAAGGACACCACCCCCGGGCAGATCGCCGCCGTGTTCGCCAACGGCAAGCGGGGGGAAAAGCCCCGCTTCACCATCGGCATTGAGGACGACGTGACCCACCTCTCCCTCCGGGAGATCGAACTGCCCGACACCACCCCCCAGGGAACAGTCAACTGCAAGTTCTGGGGGCTGGGCTCCGACGGGACGGTGGGGGCCAACAAAAACGCCATCAAAATCATCGGTGACCACACCGACCTGCGGGTACAGGCCTATTTCAGCTACGACTCCAAGAAGTCGGGCGGGCTGACCATCTCCAACCTGCGCTTCGGCAAGGCGCCCATCAAGTCCACCTATCTGGTGCGCAAGGCGGATTTTGTGGCCTGCCACAACCCCGCCTACCTGGGCCGCTACCCCATGGTGGAGGACCTGGCCGACGGGGGGACCTTCCTCCTCAACTGCAGCTGGGGCCCCGAGGAGTTGGAGCGCCACCTGCCCGCCGCCGACCGGCGGTATATGGCCGCGCACAACATCGCCCTCTACACCATCGACGGGGTGAAGATTGCCCGGGAAATCGGCCTGGGGGGGCGGATCAACACCATCCTGCAGGCGGCCTTTTTCAAGCTGACCGAAATCATCCCTGCCGAGGAGGCCATCGGCTACATGAAGGCCGCCGCCGAGGCCTCTTACGGCCGCAAGGGGGAACAGGTGGTGGCCATGAACCAGGCGGCCATCGACCAGGGCTTTGCTGCGGTGCGCCGCGTCGAGGTGCCCGCCCACTGGGCCCAGGCCACAGGGGAGGAGCGGGACCAAAACAGCCACCACGCCGGGCCAGAGATGGAGCGCTATCTGCGCCACATCCAAGACCCCATTGCCGCCCAGCGGGGGGATTCCCTGCCGGTGTCGACCTTTCTCGGGCGGGAGGACGGCACCCTGCCCCAGGGGTCGGCCGCCTTTGAAAAGCGGGGGATCGCAGTGGACGTCTCCACCTGGGTGCCGGAAAACTGCATCCAGTGCAACTTCTGCTCCTACGTCTGTCCCCACGCCGTCATCCGCCCGGCGGTGATGAGCGCCCAGGAGCTGGAAGCGGCCCCCGAGGGGATGGAGGCGGTGCCCATGACGGGGATGCCGGGCCTCTCCTTTGCGGTGACCATCTCCCAGCTGGACTGCACCGGCTGCGGCTCCTGCGCCAACGTCTGCCCCGGCAAAAAGGGGGAGAAGGCGCTGGTGATGCGCCCCCTGGACAGCCAGCGGGAAAAGCAGCCCCATTTTGACTACGGGCAGGAGCTGTCCCCCAAGCCGGAGGTGCTGGAAAAGTTTAAGCCCACCACCGTCAAGGGCAGCCAGTTCCGGCGCCCCCTGCTGGAGTTTTCGGGGGCCTGCGGCGGCTGCGGGGAGACCCCCTATGCCAAGTTGGTGACCCAGCTCTTCGGGGAGCGGATGGTGATCGCCAACGCCACCGGCTGCTCCTCCATCTGGGGCGGCAGCTATCCCGCCACCCCCTACACCGTGACCGAGGAGGGGCGGGGCCCGGCCTGGGCCAACTCCCTCTTTGAGGACAATGCCGAGTTCGGTTACGGCATCTACCTGGCCCTGGACACGGTGCGCCGCCGCCAGATCGGCCGGGTCGCGCAGTTGCGGCAGCAGGCCGTCGGACCGCTGGCAGAGGCCTGCGAGCACTACCTGTCCACCCTGGAACAGGGGGCGGAAAACGCGGCCGCCGCCCACGCCCTGCAAAAGGCCCTGCTGGGGGAGGAGGGCGAACTGGCCAAGACCATTTTGGCCGAGGGGGATTTTCTGGGCAAAAAGTCCTGCTGGGCCTTTGGCGGCGACGGCTGGGCCTATGACATCGGCTTCGGGGGACTGGACCACCTGCTGGCCTCCGGCGCGGATGTAAACGTGCTGGTCTTTGACACCGAGGTCTATTCCAACACCGGCGGCCAGGCCTCCAAGGCGACCCCCACCGGGGCGGTGGCCCAGTTTGCCGCCGCCGGGAAAGAGGCCCAGAAGAAGGATCTGGCGGCCATGGCCATGAGCTACGGCAGCGTCTATGTGGCCCAGGTGGGGATGGGGGCCGACTACAACCAGTGCGTCAAGGCCCTGGTGGAGGCGGAGAGCTACCCCGGCCCCTCGCTGGTCATCTGCTACGCCCCCTGTATCAGCCACGGCATCAGGGGCGGGCTGGTGAACGCCCAAAGCGAAATCAAGCGGGCGGTGGAGACCGGGTACTGGCAGCTGTTTCGCTTTGACCCCCGCCGACGGGCGGCAGGGGAAAACCCCTTCGTGCTCGACAGCAAGGAGCCGACCCTCACCTACCGCGACTTTTTGGAGGGGGAGATCCGCTACACCGCCCTGCAAAAAGCCTTTCCCGAGCGGGCAGAGGCCCTGTTTGAGCGGGCCGGGGCGACGGCCGGGGAAAAATACCGGCGCCTGCTGGGGCTGCGAGAGCTCTATGCGCCCAAAAACTAAACCACTTTCCGACAAAGGGGGCTGCGCCGACCGGTGCGGCCCCCTTTTCTTTTGAGGGAGAAAAGGGGGCTAAATAGCAATAAAAAAAATTTATTGTTCCCATTTCTTTCTTGATAATATCTCGACATTTTTTGTTCTGTATGTTGAGAATGCGTCTCTTTTTTCCCCCTTATCAAGTACAATAAAAGGGGAGTCTTTGAGTTTTTCAGCCGGGTGTTCTTTTCCATCAAAAGCGCGGCAGAGCTCATTTTGATAGTATTCGACAAAACTTGCTAGACAGATTACACCATTTCTTAAAACGGTCGAAAGGGGAAAAGTGCACTTCCTACAAGGTGAACGCATAGTTCGTGGTAAAGGCGGAAAAACAAATATAAACTTCCTTTATAGGGGAGGTCGTCGTTTTGTCTTTGAAATCTGCCTTTTCGACCCAAATCCTGCACGCCCGCAGCGAGCGACGCCTCACCCAGGCGCAGGTCGCAGAGGCCGTTTGCATCTCTGTGCGGTGGTACCAAAAAATTGAAAAGGGGATCGCCCTTCCCAGCTCCGAAATCCTGCTTCGACTGATCCTGTTCTTACAGCTTGATGTCGAGGTGTTCCGGGAGGAGGTGGGTTTGCGTGTTCCAGTACACGGTGGTCAAAGAGACCCTAGAACACTGTGAAATCGGTCCCTACACCGGCTACGGCATCCGGGCGCTAGAGGTCTCTTCCGGCGGGAGTGAGGAGGTGGCCTTTGTCTCGGACGTCTCCTGTGAGCAGGCGTTTGTCGAGCAGTTGGCCGCGCTCTGCACCCGGTTGCAGCTGTATCCCTGTCATCTGTATGACGTCGTACTCGACGCCATCTCCTGACCGGCCGGTCTCTCCCCTTTCCCTGGCAGGTTCTGCCGGGGGCTTTTTATTTCCCCCCGCGGGGAAAAAACGGGGGAAAATATCGGCCTGGGGCGGGCGAAAATCGGGGCGGCTGTGGTATACTGGTAGGGTAAGACGATCTGCCGGAAGGGGGCGATTTGACTGAACCTGCTGCATCTTCGGTACGCGCTCGAGGTGGAGAAGACCGGCTCCATGACCCAGGCGGCCGACAACCTCTACACCACCCAACCCAACCTGAGCAAGGCCGTGAAAAAGTTGGAGGCCGACCTGGGGATGGTCATCTTCAAGCGGACCCCCAAAGGCCTGCTCCCCACCAAGCAGGGGGCCGATTTTTTGGAGCGGGCCCGCTCGATCTTGGAACAGGTGGACCAGTTGGAGGCCCGCTACCGCCCGGGGGAGACCGAGCGCATCTCCTTCAGCGTGGCGGTGCCCCGGGCCAGCTATGTCACCCACGCCTTCACCAAGTTCGTCCACTCCCTGGGGAGCACCGGGGAGATGGAGATCGACTTTAAAGAGACCGGGTCCCTGGACGCGGTCGGCTGTGTGGCGGGGCGGGACTACCGGCTGGGCATCCTGCGCACCTCGCCGCAGCAGGAGCAGTACTTTCTCCGCCTGCTCTACGAGCGGGAATTGCAGCACCACCTCCTCTGGGAGTTTGAACCCCTGCTCCTCCTCTCCCAGGACCACCCGCTGGCCCGGCAGGAGACCATCTACGAGCGGGATCTGGCCTCCTCCATCCTGCTGGAACACGGGGACTTGAGCCACCCCACCACCGCTCGGTCGGCGGGAAGGGAGGGCGACCCCCTCCCCGCGCGGCGGATCGCCCTCTACGAGCGGGGGAGCCAGTTTGACCTGTTGCAGGCCGTCCCCTCCTCCTATATCTGGGCCTCCCCCGTCCCCCAGGAGGTGCTGACCCGCTGCCGCCTGGTACAGCGGCGCTGCCACCGCAAGAGCGAGCGCTATAAGGACCTGATCATCTACGCCAAGGGCTACCGCTTCAGCGAACTGGACCGGGCCTTTATCGCCAAACTCACCGCCACCATCCGGGAGTTGGGGGAGACCGAATACCACTGAAAAAGAGGGACAGACCCCGTCGCTGTGCGACGGGGTCTTCTCTGCGCTACGGGCCTATGCACCGGAAGGCATACCGCCATGCCACGAATTCATTTCCCATTTGAGAGGTGGAGTGTTAAACTATTAACGAAGCGAGAAAGGGGCGGCCGGGAGCGGGCCATCACCCCTGACCGCCCCGCTTTCTTGCTTTTAACCAACCAATTTTATCACCTATTTCAAGGAGGTATTTTTTATGGCACGGTTTACACTGCCCCGGGACCTGTATCACGGAAAGGGCGCTCTGGAAGAGCTGAAAAACCTGAAGGGAAACAAGGCCATCGTCGTGGTCGGCGGCGGCTCCATGAAGCGCTTCGGTTTTCTGGACAGGGTGGTCTCCTACCTGAACGAGGCCGGGATGGAGGTCAAGCTCTTTGAGGGCGTTGAGCCCGACCCCTCGGTGGAGACGGTGATGAAGGGCGCCGCCATGATGCAGGAGTTCGAGCCCGACTGGATCGTCGCCATGGGCGGCGGTTCCCCCATCGACGCCGCCAAGGCCATGTGGGCCTTTTACGAGTACCCCGAGACCACCTTTGAGGACTTGATCACCCCCTTCTCCTTCCCCACCCTGCGGCAGAAAGCGCATTTCTGTGCCATCCCCTCCACCTCTGGCACCGCCACCGAGGTGACCGCCTTCGCCGTCATCACCGACTACCAGAAGGGGATCAAATACCCCCTGGCCGACTTCAACATCACCCCCGACGTGGCCATCGTCGACCCGGATCTGGCCGAGACCATGCCCCAGAAGCTGACCGCCCACACCGGGATGGACGCCATGACCCACGCCATTGAGGCCTACGTCTCCACCCTGCACTGCAACTACACCGATCCCCTGGCCCTGCACGCCATCAAGATGATCCACGAGGATCTGAAAAAGTCCTATGACGGCGACATGGAAGCCCGCGACCGGATGCACGACGCCCAGTGCCTGGCCGGGATGGCCTTCTCCAACGCCCTGCTGGGGATCGTCCACTCCATGGCCCACAAGACCGGCGCAGCGTACAGCGGCGGCCACATCGTCCACGGCTGCGCCAACGCCATGTACCTGCCCAAGGTCATCAAGTACAACGCCAAAAACCCCGAGGCCTGCGCCCGCTACGCCGAGATCGCCCGCTTCATCGGCCTGCAGGGGGAGAGCGACTGCGCCCTGACCGACGCCCTGATCGCCGAGCTGAAGGCCATGAACGCCTCTCTGAACATCCCCACCTGCATCAAGGACTACGAGGGTGGCATCATCGACGAGAAGGAGTTTGGCGACAAGCTGGCCGACGTGGCGGCCCTGGCCATCAGCGACGCCTGCACCGGGTCCAACCCCCGCATCCCCACCCAGGAGGAGATGGAGAAGCTGCTGAAGGCCTGCTACTACGACCTGGAGATCGACTTCTAACAAACTGCACACAGAAGAAGGGCGGCCCCCCGGCGGGGCGCGCGCTGGCGCGAGGGGGACTTGGCAAAAGTCCCCCTCGCCTGCTGCTGCCCCAGAGGGCCGCACCTTGTTTTTTCGCCGATATCGTGTATAGTATTAGAAGTGAGAAGAGCCAACGAATCTGCCGCGCCCGGACAACTGCCGGGGCCTGCGAAAGGAGCAGCGACACACCTATGTACAAAATTGTCAAAAAAGAGGTGCTCAACCCCACCGTCACCCGGATGGAGATCGACGCGCCGCTGGTGGCGAAAAAGGCCCAGCCGGGCCAGTTCATCATCCTGCGGGTGGACGCCGAAGGGGAGCGCATCCCCCTGACGGTCGCCGACTACGACCGCGAAAAGGGGACGGTCACCATCATCTTTCAGATCGTGGGGGCCACCACCGAAAAGCTGAACCACCTGGAAGAGGGCGAATGCCTGCAGGACTTTGTAGGCCCCCTGGGCACCCCCTCCCACACCGACGGGCTGCACAAGGTCGCCGTCATCGGCGGCGGGGTGGGCTGTGCCATCGCCTACCCGATCGCCAAGAAACTGCACCAGCAGGGGGCAGAAGTCCACTCGGTGGTGGGCTTTCGCAACACCGACCTGGTGATTTTGCAGGAGGAGTTCGAGGCGGTCAGCGACAAGCTGGTCATCATGACCGACGACGGCTCCAGCGGCCGCAAGGGGCTGGTGACCGACGCCCTGAAAGAGCTCATCGAGAGCGGGGAGCAGTATGACGAGGTCATCGCCATCGGCCCCCTGGTGATGATGAAGTTCGTCGCCGCCCTCACCAAGGGCTACGGCATCAAGACGGTGGTGAGCATGAACCCCATCATGATCGACGGCACCGGGATGTGCGGCGGCTGCCGGCTGACGGTGGGCGGCGAGACCAAGTTCGCCTGCGTGGACGGCCCCGACTTTGACGGCCACCTGGTGGACTTTGACGAGGCCATCGAGCGCTCGAGCATGTACCGGGATTTTGAGAAGCAGGCCCGGGAAGAGACCTGCAACCTGTTTGCCAAGGAGGTGCAGTAACCGTGCCCAATATGTCTTTAAAGAAAAATGAAATGCCCTCCCAGGCGCCCGATGTGCGCAACAAAAACTTTTTAGAGGTGGCCCTGGGCTACACCGAGGAGCAGGCCGTGGACGAGGCAAACCGCTGCCTGCACTGCAAAAACGCCCCCTGCGTGGGCGGCTGCCCGGTGGCCATCGACATCCCCGCCTTCATCGACAAGGTGAAGGAGCGGGATTTTGAGGGGGCCTATCAGGTGATTGCCCGGCAGAGCTCCCTCCCCGCCGTCTGCGGCCGGGTCTGCCCCCAGGAGACCCAGTGCGAGGGGAAATGCGTGCGGGGCATCAAGGGGGAGCCGGTGGCCATCGGCCGGTTGGAGCGGTTTGTGGCCGACTGGCACAACAGCCACAGCACCGAGGCGCCCCAGCGCCCCGCCCCCAACGGGCACAAGGTGGCCGTCATCGGCTCGGGCCCCTCGGGCCTGACCTGCGCCGGCGACCTGGTGAAAAAGGGCTATGACGTGACCGTGTTTGAGGCCCTCCACCTGGCCGGCGGGGTGTTGGTCTACGGCATCCCCGAGTTCCGGCTGCCCAAGGCCATCGTGCAAAAGGAGATCGACGGCCTGAAGGCCCTGGGCTGCAAGGTGGAGACCAACATGGTCATCGGCAAGGTGCTCTCCATCGACGAGCTGTTCGAGCAGGGCTTCGAGTCGGTCTTTATCGGCTCGGGCGCGGGGCTGCCCCGGTTCATGCGCATCCCCGGGGAAAACCTCAAGGGGGTCTACTCGGCCAACGAGTTCTTGACCCGGGTCAACCTGATGAAGGCCTACAAAGAGGGGGCCGACACCCCCATCGAGCACGCCAAAAAGGTGGCCGTGGTGGGCGGCGGCAACGTGGCCATGGACGCGGCCCGCTGCGCCAAGCGGCTGGGCGCCGAAGAGGTCTACATCGTCTACCGCCGCTCGGAGGTGGAGCTGCCCGCCCGCCGCGAAGAGGTGGAGCACGCCAAGGAAGAGGGCATTATCTTCAAGCTGCTGTGCAACCCGGTACAGATCCTGCCCGACGAGAACAAGATGGTGGGCGGCATCGAGTGCGTGGAGATGGAGCTGGGCGAGCCCGACGAGTCGGGCCGCCGCCGCCCGGTGGTAAAAGAGGGCTCGGAGTTCGTGCTGGACGTGGACTGCGTGATCATGGCCATCGGCACCTCCCCCAACCCGCTGATCAAATCCACCACCGCGGGGCTGGAGACCCAGAGGTGGGGCGGCATCATCGCCGACGAGGAGACCGGCCTCACCTCCCGCGAGGGGGTCTACGCCGGGGGCGACGCCGTGACCGGCGCAGCCACCGTCATCCTGGCCATGGGGGCGGGCAAAAAGGCCGCCACCGCCATTGACGAGTACATACAGGGGAAAAACAGCTGAGTTTTTCCCGCGAGAAATAGAAGAGGGCGCGCCTTCCCGGGAGAGGGGAGGGGGCGCCCTTTTCTTTTGCCGCAAAGGGGGGCAGAGAGGAGGAGAAGGACGCTTTTTGCGGAAAGAGGCTGGAGGGGAGCTGCCGGAAGATTGCCCCTTTTCCCCCAGCGACCTCCCCCCTCCGAGCCATTTACAGGAGAAGTTGGGAGGGCAGTTCAGGGGACCCCCACGCCGCGCGGGACCGGGTTTGCCGGAACGCCTCCTCGCCACCCCCTTCCATCGCTTCTCTCCGCCCCTTCTGCCCTCCCTTGCGCCCTCCTCGCCGCCGGCCCACCCAAACCAGCGTGGCCCTGTCTCTCTTTCCCTTCCTCGTCTGCCCGCAAAACCGGCCAAGAAAATATTGGAAACTCGATATTTTCCCTTCTGCACAAAAGGGGGGAAGAATCTTCTCTATTTTTCGGGCCGCTGGATCGATAACAGATATTGCCCCTATACCCCAGCAGTGATACAATATATGGTGTTATGGCCGGCCAGCGGTTTTCTGCGGGGCGGCAAAGCCCCGGATCGAAGAAAGAGGAGAGAAGCGAAATGCCAGTTTCAAAGAATGCAGAGACCGTCCTGGAGCGGCGGTATTTGATACGCGACGAGAGCGGGAAGGTGACCGAGACGGTGGAGGGATTGTTCCACCGGGTGGCCGGTTCCATCGCCGGGGCGGACAAGCCCTATACCGGCGGCGCCTCCACCGAGGCGCTGGAAAAAGAATTCTACGAGGCGATGACCAACCTGGAGTTCCTCCCCAACTCCCCCACCCTGATGAATGCCGGGCGCCCTCTGGGCCAGCTGTCGGCCTGCTTTGTGCTGCCGGTGGCCGACTCGATGGAGGACATCTTTGAGGCGGTGAAGCAGGCGGCCCTGATCCACAAATCGGGCGGCGGCACCGGCTTCTCCTTCTCCCGGCTGCGCCCCTGCGGCAGCGCCGTCAAGTCCACCGGCGGGGTGGCCAGCGGCCCCATCAGCTTTATGCGGGTGTTCAACATGGCCACCGAGGCGGTGAAGCAGGGCGGCACCCGGCGGGGGGCCAACATGGGGATCTTGCGGGTGGACCACCCGGACATCCTGGAGTTCATCGACTGCAAGAAAAACAACGCCGACATCACCAACTTCAACATCAGCGTGGGCATCACCGAGGAGTTCATGGCCGCGGTGATCGCCGACGGCGAGTACGACCTGGTCGATCCCTCCACCAAAAAGGTGGTGGGTTCCCTGGGGGCGAAGATGGTCTACGACAAGATCGTGGAGGGCGCCTGGAGAAACGGCGAGCCCGGCATCATCTTCCTGGACCGGCTCAACCGGGACAACGTGGTCCCCGGCCAGGGGCCGATCGAGAGCACCAACCCCTGCGGCGAACAGCCCCTGCTGCCCTACGAGAGCTGCAACCTGGGGTCCATCAACCTGGTGAAGATGCTCAAACAGAGCAAAAACGGCTGCGAGGTGGACTGGGAGAAGCTGGAGAAGACGGTACGCACCGCCGTCCACTTTTTGGACAATGTCATCGACGTGAACAAGTACCCCCTGGACAAAATCGACGAGACCACCAAGGCCACCCGCAAAATCGGCCTGGGGGTGATGGGATTTGCCGACATGCTGCTGCTGCGGGGCATCTCCTACAACTCGGACGAGGGGGTGGCGGCCGCCCGGGAGATCATGTCCTTCATCAACCGGGTGGGACACGAGGCCAGCGAGGAACTGGCCCAGCAGCGGGGCGCTTTCCCCCTGTTTGAGGAGAGCATCCTCAAAGACGGGGCGGCCCGCCGCAACGGCACCGTCACCACCATCGCCCCCACCGGCACCCTCTCCATCATCGCCGGGTGCTCTTCGGGGGTGGAGCCGGTCTTCGCCTACGTCTTTATCCGCAACGTGATGGACGGGACCGAGCTCATCGAGGTCAACCCGGTGCTCAAGCAGCTGCTGGAGGAGCGGGGCCTCTACTCCGACGAGCTGATGCGGCGCATCTCCAAAGAGGGGACCATCGCCCACATCGAGGAGATCCCCGAGGACATCCGCCGGGTGTTTGTCTGCGCCCACGACGTGACCCCTGAGTACCACGTAAAGATGCAGGCCGCCTTCCAGGAGTACACCGACAACGCCGTCTCCAAGACGGTCAACTTCGGCCACACCGCCACTTTGGAGGACGTCTCCCAGGTGTACATGCTGGCCTACCGCCTGGGCTGCAAGGGCGTGACCATCTACCGCGACGGCAGCCGGGACAGCCAGGTGCTCAACATCGGCAAGGTCAACGACGGCTCCAAAGAGGAGGAGGCCCCCGCCCTGCCCACCCGCCAAATCGGGCCCCGGCCCCGGCCGGAGGTGGTCAACGGCTTCACCGAGCGGATGAAGATCGGCTGCGGCAACCTCTATATCACCGTCAACTACGACAAAGAGGGGATCGTGGAGGTCTTTACCAACACCGGCAAGGCGGGGGGCTGCCCCAGCCAGTCGGAGGCCACCGCACGCCTCACCTCCATCGCCCTGCGCTCCGGCATCTCGGCGGACGAGATCATCGACCAGCTCAAGGGGATCCGCTGCCCCTCCACCATCCGCCAGCAGGGGATGAGCTGCACCTCCTGCCCGGACGCCATCGCCAAGATCGTCAAGAAGGTGGACGACTTCTTGAAGAGCGGCGGCGCGGAGCAGGGGGCCACCATCCCCAGCTCCACCCGGCACCCGGAGGCCCCCGCCAAGCGCACCGAGACCCCCCACGCCGAAAAGGCCTGGATCGGCTACCACCTGCCCACCCACGCCCTGCGCACCTGCCCCGAGTGCGGCAGTGCCCTGGAGCACGAGGGCGGCTGCGTGACCTGCCGCAACTGCGGTTTCTCCAAATGCGGTTGATCGGCAAAAAATAAAATTTGTCCCCAAGGGACGGCGGCTGCAACTTCTCCAGCCGCCGTCCCTTTTTTGCAAAACAAAATATTGACCAGTTGGTCTGTTTGTGTTAAGATAAAAACAAACCAACTGGTCTATTTTTTTGGAGGTGCCTATGAAACGGGAAGAGAAGAACCTCATCAGCCGGCAAAAAATCATGGACAGCGCCCGGCGGGAGTTCGCGGAGAAGGGGTACGGGCTCAGTTCCACCAACGCCATCTGTGCGGCGGGGGAGATTTCCAAGGGCATTTTATACCACTATTTTCAGGACAAAGACGCCCTTTACCTGGCCTGCATACAGGCGTGTTTCGACGGGCTGACCGCCTTTTTGCAGGGCCGCTACCAGCCCTCGACGGGGGACATCCCCCAGCAGCTCAACCGGTATTTTTCCGCCCGGCTGGCCTATTTTGAAGAACATCCAGAACAGCAAAGGATCTTTTGCGAGGCGGTGATCGCCCCGCCGGAGCACCTGCGTCCAGCCATCGAGGAGGCCCGGTCGGATTTTGACCGCTTCAACATCGAAGTTTTGGACGCCCTCCTCTCCCAGGTCACCCTGCGGGGAGAGGTGAGCCGGTCCGAGGTGATCGAGACGTTCCGCCTCTACCAGGACTTCATCAATGCCCGCTTTCAGATGTCCGGGGGGCCGGACTTTGACCTGCAGGCCAGGGAGCAGTTCTGCCAGAGGGCCGTCTTGACCCTTTTGTACGGCGTAATCGAGCCAGGTGAGGAGGGGCATACCCATGCGTGAGACAAATCCATCCGTTCTGGGGGAGATGGCCCCCTCAAAGGCCATTGTCAAATTGGCCGTCCCCGCCACCCTGGCCCTGTTGGCCAAGGCCGTCTACAACATTGTGGACACCGCCTACATCGGCATGCTCCACTCCGACCTCGCCCTGGCGGCGGTGGGGGTCACCCTGCCCCTGCTGCTGATCATGGTGTCGGTGGAAAATATCTTTGCCGCCGGCGCCGCGGTCTTGGTCGGCCGGCAACTGGGGGCCAAAGACAGCCGGGGGGCCAACGTCACCGCGACCACGGTGGTGGGGCTGTCCCTGGGGATCGGCGCCCTTCTCTGTCTCGGCGGCCTCCTCTTTATGGAGCCGCTGCTGCGCTCCTTCGGCGCCTCCGCCGCAGTGATGCCGCAGGCCAAAGAGTACGCCTTTTGGATGTTTATCGCCGCCCTCTTCAACCTTCCCGCCCAGAGCATGAACTGTGTGGCGCGGGCGGAGTCATCGGTCAAGATCTCCTCCATCGCCGTCATCGTCGGTGCGGCCCTCAACGTCGTTCTCGACCCCATCTTTATGTTTGATTGGGGGCTGGGGCTGGGGGTCGGCGGGGCCTCCCTGGCCACCACCGTCTCGCAGTTCGTCACCTTTGCCATTCTGGGCTGGTTCTTTGCCAGCGGTCGCTCTGCCGTCAAAATCAAGCCCGCGTTTTTCCATCCCTCTTGGAACCTCCTCAGGACGGTGACTCTCATCGGGGTGCCCTCGGCGGTCATTCAACTCTGTCTGGCCCTGGCCACCTCCCTCACCAACATCGCCGCCAAGTCGCTGCCCGACGCAGACCTGATCATCGCCGCCTACGGGGTGGTGCAGCGGCTGGTGCTGATCGGCTGCTATGTGATCATGGGCTTTATGCAGGGGTATCAACCGGTGGCCTCCTACGCCTTTGGCGCCAGGGACGAGGACCGGTTTCACACCTCGGTGCGCTTTGCCCTGCGCTCCTCGCTCCTGCTGACCCTGCTCGTCGAAGTGGTCTTCATCCTTCTGGCGCGGCCGCTGATCTCCCTCTTCAACGGCAACGCCGCCGTCATCCACTACGGGGCCAACCTGCTGATTTCACAGGTGGCGCTCTACCCCGCTTTCGGCCTGTGCTACATGATGACGATCACCTACCAGACCATCGGCGCCGCCCGGTACGGCCTCTTTCTCTCCCTCATCCGCCAGGGGCTGTTCTACCTGCCCTTTATCCTGCTGTTGCCCCAGGTCCTGGGGGTGGTGGGCATCTACCTGTCCCAGCCCGCGGCCGACCTGCTGACCATCGCCGTCTGCCTGTTTTCCATCCGCCCCCTGCGAAAAACCGCCAGCCGCCGGATGGCCGCCGCCCAGACCGCCGTGCAGGGGGAGGGGGAGCGCCGTGGCGTTTGATTACCTCTCCTTTCGGCAGACCCTCTGCCGCCACTACCGGCAGCACTTTGCCGCCCTGCGGGAAGAGACAGGGCTCTCGCAGTCGGAAATCGAACTGCTCCTCTTCCTCGCCGCGGAGCCGGTGGCGGACACCGCGTCGGCCTTTTCCGGCGCCCGGCAGATGGCAAAGTCCCGCGTCTCCGCCGTGGTGGACTCTCTGGAGGGGCGCGGCTACCTGCAGCGGGTGCGGGACCCGCAGAACCGCCGCCTCGTCCACCTCTGCCTCACCCCGCAGGGCAGGGCGCTGGCCTCCCCCCTGGGCGACTGCAAGACCGCTTTTTGGCGCTCTGCGCTGACGGGCATCCCTGCAGAAGAGCGGCGGGAACTGTACGCCATCCTGCAAAAAATTCAGAAAAATGCGGAGAGGGATCCTTTGCCACCGCAATGAGGGGCCCGCCCCGCAAAATCAAGCCACCAGAAAACGGACCGTATCCACCGGCCTGAAAAGAGCGTCATACAGACTTCCCCCTCAAAGGGCATCGACGGTTTGCGGCCGCACCACACGCACTGCCACCGGTAGATCGGCGATTTGAGAGGCCATTTCGCATCCCCTATACCCAAAAACCGCCTTTCTTTTGCGCCCTCAAGCCATCCCTTTTAGGGGGACCATGCCAAGGCGATTTGCCCCCTTCTGACAAAACGGAGGATTTTGGGTATCAAATCTATCAAAAAAAGCCGCCTTCCAACCGGAAGACGGCTTTTTTGGCGGAGGCCGGGCGATTTTTTCAGATAATTGGACAAAGAATGCCAAGTTTTCAACCTTTTCCACATAGCTGCTGTGGATTTCTTTTTTGTCTCCCCCATCTCGGCCTCTCTTTTTTCGACTCACTGCGCTGTCAAAACGCTTTTTTATGGGCTTTTTCGCCTTTTTTCCTCTTTCCCCAAATACCCAACAGGGCAGTTTTCAACATCTGTGGAAAACCCTGTTGAAAAGCAAGACAACAAAAATAGTGTTTGTATATTGTTCACTATTAAAATTAAATATAGACATATTGTTCATATATCTTAAAGATAGAAGCCATCCACCGATTGGGTCAGGAGGAAAGTATGCGCACGATTTTTCATGTGAGCGACTCGTCCAAGTGGGAACTGGCGATCAAAAACGCCATTCACATGCTCAACTACGGGAGGGACACCAAGACCGACATCGTCATTGAATTCATGGTCAACGGGCCGGCGGTCAACCCGCTGAACCTGCACGACGAGACAGGGGAACCGGTGCGGGCCGCCCTGCAGGACCTGGTGAAGCGAGGGGTCAATGTGGCGGTCAGCCAAAACACCCTCAATCATCTGGGGCTGGGGGTCAAGGACATCCCCTCCTATGCGGTGGTGGTGCTGGCGACCGCTCTGGAGCTGACCCGCAGACAGGGCGAGGGGTACGCCTACATTCGCCCCTAGTGTATAAAAAGCAGCAGAGAGCCGCCGGGCTTCCGTCCGGCGGCTCTCTTTTTTCTTTTTAGAGGCAGCGGATCGCCCCGCCTAGTCGTAGGACTTGCAGGCCTTGATGAGCATCTCGACAAAGGCGTCGCGGTCGGTGGAGACACACCAGTAGTTTTTCTTGCTGGGCTCCTTGTAGATCCGCATGTCCACATAGGTAAAGCCGTAGGTGTGTTCGCCCTCGTACTCGACGGTGATGTCGCGGTGCTCCACCTGGAACATCTTGGGGGCGATGGTGTAGGCCACCGGGCAGGCGTCGTGGATGGGGCAGGCCTTCATGCCGTTTTTCTCCTGGCAGCGGTAGAAGAAGGTCAACAGCTCGGAGACCACCTTCCCCACCTTGCCGCCCTCGGCGGCAAAGCGCTCAAACTCGGCCGGGGTGACACAGGTCTGGTAGGTCATGTCCAGGCCAAACATGGTCACCGGCACGTCTAAATCAAAGACATAGTGGGCGCTCTCAGCGTCCTGCCAGATGTTGAACTCGGCCCCCTTGCAGGGGTAGTCCTTAAAGTCGACGGCGCGGTTGGCCCCGCCCATGACGTTGATGGCGGCCACCTTTTCCACCAGTTCGGGATGGCAGTAGAAGAGGGTGGCGATGTTGGTCAGGGGGCCGACGGCGAGGATGGTGACCTTCTCGCTGCTCTCGCGCAGGATGTCGGCGTAGAAATCGACGAAGTTTTTGTCCAGCACCTGGGTGGTGGGGGCGGGGAGAGAGGGGCCGTCGAGCCCCGACTCGCCGTGCACCTGGGGCACCGGTACATGGGCCTTGCGCATGGGTTTGGCGCTGCCGGCGACCACCGGCACGTCGGTGCGGCCCATCAGCTCAACGGCCTTGAGGGCGTTGACGGTGACCTTCTCCAGCGTCTGGTTGCCGGCGACGGTGACAATGCCCTTGACGTCCAGCTTGTCGCTGGCCAGGGCCAGGGCCAGGGCGATAAAGTCGTCGTGGCCCGGATCGCAATCAATGATGACAGGAATCTTGCTCATGTTCGTTTTCCCTCCCGTTTATTTGTAGAATTTGACCATGTCCACGCACAGCTGCATGTACTTCTCCATATCCACGTCCTGGATGTCGTTGCAGTTGTGGGGGGCCTCTTCGCTGATGACGTAGTTGGGCAGGGTGGCGCCGTAGCCGCCCATCTTGCTCTGGCACTCCATGTCGATGTGGCAGGGCTTGTAGGTGACCATGTCGAGGTCGATGAGCATCAGGAAGGGGATGGCGTCGTGGATGATACTGGAGAGTTTGCCGTTGCGGTCGGGCTTGACGTCCTTATAGCCCTCCACCAGCCCGGCGAGCACGTCACTGACCCGGCTCTCCATCTGGGAGAGCTCGGCCAGAAAGTCCAGGGGCAGGCCGGTTTTGAGGGTGACGTTGAGGCCGGCCATGTTCACCAGCAGGCCGGATTTAAAGACGATGTCGGCGGCGTGCACATCCACCAGGATGTTGAACTCGGCGGTGGGGTTGGCGTTGCCGGTGGTGGTGGACCCACCCATGATGTAAAAGCCTTTGATCATCTTGGGCAGCTCGGGGTATTTGAGAAGGGCGATGGCGATGTTGGTCAGGGGGCCGGTGGCGACAATGACCAGTTCGCCCTCGCACTCGACTGCCTTTTCATAGATAAAGTCCCAGGCGGGCTTGGGGTAGACGGGGTTTTTGGCCGGGGGCAGGGTGACCGGGCCCAGGCCGTTGACGCCGTGAGTGCCGGAGGCGGGGCGGTAGATGTCGTAGGAGAGGAGGGGCTTCTCGGCCCCGTAGGCCACCGGGCAGTTGATGCCCAGATACTCGGACAAATCGCGGGCGTTGCGCCGGGTGTGTTTGGCCTCAACGTTGCCGGCCACCGGGGTGATGCCCAGGATGTCGAATTTCTGGGTGGAGTGGGCCAGCATGATGGCAATGGCGTCGTCAATGCCGGGGTCACAGTCGATGATAATGGGGATTTTCTTGGTGTTTTCCATGACTTCGGATACCTCCATCTTCTATTTTGATACGGCGTTTTGCACATAAATCCGCATATTACAAAATCATTGTACCCTACCCCAGAGGGGTTGGCAAATAGAAGTTTTCCCCCTTTTTCTGTGAGATGTGAACAATTTCCAGGGGCGAAATTTTATCCTATTACTGTGAAAAAGCGAACGAAATACAGAGAAGGCCGGCCCGATGGGCCGGCCTGGTTTGTTTGAAGAAAGAAAAAGGGCGCGCCAAATGCCCGGGCACAGGTATCAGAAAAACCGCAGCTGGTCGTCCACCAGCGAAACCGCCTCCCGCTTGGCGACCTGGTCGCCCGGGGAGAGGGAGGAGCAGAGCAGGGGGCTGTACTCGTCGTAGCGCTCATGCCGGCGCAGGGCCGACTGCCCGCCACCGCCGGCGTAACAGTAGCGGCAACCGTTCAGGCAGCTGTCGTAGACGCCCACATCCACGCTCTCACAGCAACCGCAGCCGGGGCGCTGCCCCCGGTCGGGCAGGTGGCGCAGGGGGATGCCGGAGATGGCGGCCAGCCGTCCCGCGTCTACACAGCGGCCGTGGGAGATGCCCCAGGAAGAGAGGTCGACACTCTCGCAGCAGGTGGCGAGGCCAAAGCCGCAGGCCGCGGCCGTCTCCGAAAAGGCGGGGGCCAGCCGCTCGATCTCGGCCCGGTTGGGGGCCCGCAGTCCCAGGTCGCGGCCGGTGCGGCCGGTCTTTTGATAGGAATCGAGAAAGCTGATGACGCAGCTGTCGGCAGCCCCGGCCAGCCGGTGGGCCATGGCGTCAAAGGAGCGCAGGTGGTACTCCACCGTGTAGGTGGGGCTGATGAGGATGGGGTCGTAGCGCCAGACTACCTGTTTGGGGGAGGTGGCCCGGGAGAGCTGCCAAAACAGGTCGATGAGCTGCCGCTTTTCGGGGAGGCCGGGTTCCAGATCCCTGCCGTAGGGGGTGAGGGTGAACTGAAAATAGAATGGATAGGGGACCTGCCCCAGCAGGGGGAGAAGGGGAGCGGGATTTTTGCTCCAAAACACCACCCCGTCCACCACCTGGGGGGAGAGGGAGATCTCGCTGATCTGGCGGGGGTGAAAGGGGTTTCTCACCCAGACCGAACCGGCCTTGATGCGGTTGATGAACCAGCGGCTGTAATAGCAGGGGATATCGGTGCGGCGGCTGGCGCTGACGATCACGGCTCTGCACCTCCTGACGGCTGTCCGAAAGGGAGCAACTCCCCCTCAGCGGCGGCAAAATTTCTGTTTTTTCTTGCTTTTATTGTACCGCAAAAGAGGGGGCTTGCGCCAGCGATTTTGCCAGAAAAGAGGGGGAATAGAGAGATTTTTTAGAAAAAGAGAGGGGTACCTTTTTTAGACAGATAACGGATCGATCCGTATGCCGCCAAAAAGCGGCGGCCTTTGTCAAAGGGGAGACTGGCCCCCTCACCCAGCGACTTATCTTCAGGGCCAACCGCACAAACTGCGCTCCGTGCACCCGCCATCTTCGGGCATGAGCCCCCTTTTTTCATCTCCTTCCCCTTTGAAATCCCCCCCTCTTTGTGCAAAACACCCAGAGATAGGGGTTCATTTCCGGCAACCCTACAATGTGGGCCGCGGCTCTTGAAAAGGCCGCGGCCCTGCTGGTATAGTGGGGGTGTACGAAAACCTGTTGCAAAGGAGGAGCGGCTGTGAAATACATTGTGGCGGGAATGACCATTACCAACGACGTGGTCTTTGCCGACGGCACCAAGAGCGATTGCCACCTGGGAGGCGCCATCTTCTCGCTGGAGGGGGTGCGCACCTACACCGACGACGTGCTCTACGTCTCCAACGTGGGGGACGATTTTGAGGAGTACTACGGCGAGTGGATGGCCCGCAACAACATGAAGCTGGACGGGATGAGCAAGGTGCTCGAACACACCCACTACAACATTGTCAAGTACCACCCGGACGGCACCTATTACGAGTACTCCATCTACGGGCCGGAGTTTGAGGCCCGCAACCGCGAGGCCACCTGGATCAATGCCGACCAGGTGCTGGCCGTCTGCCAAGGGGCCAAGGCCATGTACATCGACAGCCACGAGAAGGAGCCCTTCTGGCGGCGGGTGGACGAGGTGCGGGCAACCGGTTGCCAGATCCTGTGGGAGCCCCCCACCAAATGCCTGGTGGACCCAGAGGTGCGGGAAAAGACCTGGAAAATCATTGACAAGGTGGATATGTACACCATGAACCGGCCCGAGTCCTTCGCCTTTTTCGGGGTGGACAGCGAAGAGGCGGTGCTCGAAAAGCTGTTGGAGTACGGCAAGCCCTGTTTCTACCGGGTGGGCTCCAAGGGCTCATACATGGTGTCGGGGGGAGAGTACGCCTTTGCCCCCAGCATCGACATCGGCGAATTCGTGGACCAGACCGGCTGCGGAAACTGCTCCACTGCGGCGGCCATGTACGCCTATTTTGAGGGGTATGACAACCTGATGGTGGCGGTGATGGCCAACATCGCCGCAGGGTACAACCTGCTGCAGTACGGCCCCTATCCCCACTTCACCCCCGAGGTGACCGCCGACGCCCTGGCCCTGGCGGAAAAGACCTGCGCCGAACTGCGGGCCAAATAGAACTTTTTTTGCACCCGAGAGAGGGCGGCGGCCTGTTTGGCCAGCCGCCCTTTTTGCGCCCGCAGACAGGGGGAGAGGCCTTTTTCTCGGCTGGAAACCATGGTATAATAGCCGCAATGCGGTCATTATACCGGGGGCGGCCAGGCAGATGTGAAAGTGCTGTCTGCCCCATGACCAAGTACCATGGCGCGCCCGGCGATCGCACCGGCGGGGCTTGGCGGGGCGGCAGGTGCGCGGGCCCATGTGCCCCCTGCGCCTGCGGGGGCCCGCCGCGTCCAGCCGGCGGCCGGCTGAAGAAGGAGAGGGAAAAGATGAGCGAACAAAGTCCCAAGCGCAAGCTGTTTAATATTGTGCTGCTCTGCTGCGCGGCGGTGCTGCTGGTGGGGGTGGTCAACTACTTTCTCAACGGCCGGGGCCACAGCAAAAAAATTGGCGCCGCCGAGCTGATGGAGCGCTACCAGAGCGCCTGCCAAGAGGCGGGGCTGGAAGCTGACTGGGAGGCCATGACCTTTTCTGAAAACACCTGGAACGCCAAGTTTGCCGCCGGCGAGGGGCAGTTGATGATGCGGGTGGAGCAAAACGACAAGGGCTACCTGAAGGCCGCCCAGTTTCAGTGGGACACCGGCTCTGTGCGCGATGAGGAGATGCGCCCCTGGGTGGACGCCATGTTCCTCTGCGCCGATGTGGAGCTGTCCGCCGGCGACCTGGATTCGGTCTGGTACAACCTGACCGACGAGTCCTCCATCAAGAAAAACGACCAGGGGGCCGACACCTCCTCCTACTCGCTGCACAAGATGTCCTACTCCTGGTACCGGGACGAACACTTTACCGCCGTGTTGGTGGGGGATCCGGGGGCCTACCGGTAGGCCTTTGTTCTCAATATTAGTATAAATCAAGTGTAATATTACTATTTGTATTGAAAAGAGGGTCGGTTTTTGCCGTTTGCCCTCTTTTTTTGTGTCTATCCTTCGGTTTCGCCCGCAAGGGAAGGGCTGCGCCAAACCGCCGCCCTCTGCCCGCGACCCGACAAAAGAGGGGCGTTTTGGATGGCGAAAACCGTTCAGTTGTGATACTATATTCATTGGTAGAAAATGACCGGGGGAGACCCCCGAAAGGAGAGACCAATTTGGAAGCAAGCGCAGAAAAACAGAGTCAATTTGCCAACGGAAACATCTTTAAACTGGTGCTAAAGCTGTCCATTCCCGCCATCACGGCCCAGCTCATCAACGCCCTGTACAACATCGTCGACCGGATGTACATCGGCCGGATGGAGGGGGTGGGGGCCGCCGCCCTCACCGGGGTCGGGGTGTCGATGCCCATCATCATGATCATCTCGGCCTTTGCCGCCCTCATCGGGATGGGGGGCGCTCCCCTCACCAGCATCCGCCTGGGGGCGGAGAAAAAGGAGGAGGCCGAGTCCATCCTCGGCAACTGCATGGCCCTGCTGGTGGCGGTGGGGCTGGTGCTGACGGCGGTCTTCCTTCTCTTCAAGCGGCCGATGCTGCTGGCCTTTGGCGCCAGTGAGAACACCCTGCCCTACGCCGACAGCTACCTGACCATCTACCTGCTGGGCACCCTCTTTGTACAGACCAGTCTGGGGATGAACGCCTTCATCAACTCCCAGGGGTTTGCCGGCACCGGGATGGTGACCGTCCTCATCGGCGCGGTGCTCAACATCATCCTCGACCCCATCTTCATCTTTGGGCTGGGGATGGGGGTGCAGGGGGCGGCCCTGGCCACCATCCTCTCCCAGGCGGTGTCGGCGGTCTGGGTCGTCGCCTTCCTCTGCTCGAAAAAGACCATCCTCAAAATCAAGCGGCCCAACTTGAAGCTGTGGACCCCCCATTCAGGGCAGGTGCTGGCCCTGGGGATGGCCCCCTTTATCATGCAGTCCACCGAGAGTTTGGTGCAGATTGCCTTCAACTCCAACTTACAGCTCTACGGCAACGACCTCTACGTGGGGGCCATGACCATCCTCTCCTCGGTGATGCAGGTGCTGCTGATGCCCCTGATGGGCTTTACCCAGGGGGCCCAGCCCATCATCGGCTACAACTACGGGGCGGGCAATGCCGACCGGGTCAAAAAGGCGGTGAGCTATTCCGTCGGCCTGTGCATGGTCTACGCCGTCGCCATGTGGCTGGCCATCCGCCTGGCGCCCACCGCCTTTACCGCTATCTTCACCAGCGACCCGGCCCTGACCGAGACAGCGGTGGGGGCGATGGACATCTTCTTCTTTGCAATGTTCATCATGGGCGCTCAGTGCGCCTTTCAAAACGCCTTTATCGCCCTGGGGAAGGCAAAGATCTCCGTTTTTTTGGCCCTTCTCCGCAAAATCATCCTCCTCATCCCCCTCATCTACATCCTGCCCCACTTCTTCGGCACCGACGGCATCTTCACCGCCGAGCCGGTGGCCGACTTTTTGGCGGCCGTGACCACCATTACCGTCTTTTTGACCCAGTTTGGAAAGATCCGGCAGGAGATGGAGCAGACCCGCCTACAGTTGACACAGGAGAAAACGACCGACTGACCACAGCCAAAACAACCGAGCAAGATAAACCGGCCCCCTTGCAGAGGGCGCCGGCAAAACCAGAACAGGGAGGGAAAACCATTGAAAACAGCGCTTGTATTGGAGGGCGGCGGCATCCGCGGGACCTACACCGCGGGGGTGCTGGACGTCTTTTTGGAGGAGGGGATCGCCTTCCCCTACGTCATCGGCTCCTCGGCGGGGGCCTGCAACGCCTGCTCCTACCTCTCGGGGCAGAAGGGGCGGCAGTACACCATCAACACCAAGTACCTGGACAAGCGGTATGCCGGCTTCTGGCAGCTGATGAAAAACGGCAGTTTCATGAACATGGACTACCTCTTTCACACCCTGCCCACCGAGCTGGTGCCCTTTGATTTTGACGCCTTTGACCAAAACCACACCACCTTTTACGCCACCGCCACCAACTGCTACACCGGCATGACCGAGTACTTTGAGAAGGAGGGGATGGACCGCTTCCTCACCCCGGTGCGGGCCTCCTCCTCCCTGCCGCTGATGACGCCGATGGTGGTCTGGAAAAAGGCCGCCTACCTGGACGGCGGGCTCACCGACCCCATCCCCTTTCAGCGGGCGCTGGAGGACGGGAACGACCGGGTGGTGGCGGTGCTGACCCGCCCCCAGGGCTATGTAAAGAAAAAGCCGGACAGCTTTCACGCCATCAAGAGCGTGTACAAGGAGTTTCCCCAGTTTGTCGCCGCGGTGAAGGAGCGCCCCCAGGTCTATAACGGCCAGACGGCGGCTCTGGCCCAGTTGGAGGGACAGGGGAAGGCCTTTGTGCTCCGCCCCAGCGAGAGCATCCAGATGGGACGGGTGCGGGCCAAACCCGAGCAGGTGGAGGCCCTCTACCAGCTGGGGCAGAAGGACGCCCGGGACAACCTGCCGGCCCTCAAACAGTTTTTGCTGCGGGGGGACGAGGAGAGCGAGGAGGTGACCCGGTGAAGGCGGTGGTTTTGGACGGATATACCCTCAACCCGGGGGACTTGAGCTGGGAGGGGGTCTCCTCCCAGGTGGAGGAGTTCACCCTTTACGACGGCACCCCCCAGGAACTGGCCGCCCAGCGGATCGGGGATTGCGAAATCGTCTTTACCAACAAGGTGGAGATCACCCGCGAGGTGATGGAGGCCTGCCCCTCTATGAAGATGGTGGGCCTGCTGGCCACCGGCTACAACATTGTGGACATTGCGGAGGCGGCGCGGCGGGGCATCTTTGTCTGCAACGTGCCCAGCTACTCCACCCCCTCGGTGGCGCAGATGACCTTTGCCCTGCTGCTGGAAATCGCCAACGGGGTGGGGCTGCACGACGAGTCGGTCAAGGCGGGGGAGTGGACCGGCTGCAAGACCTTCTCCTACTGGAAAAAACCCCAGGTCGAGCTCTGCGGCAAGACCTTCGGGGTGGTGGGCTTTGGCAGCACCGGCCGGGCGGCGGCCGCCATCGCCCGCGCCTTTGGGATGGAGGTGCGCATCTACACCCGCACCCGGCGGCCCGAACTGCTGGGGGAGGGGATGGCCTTTTGCACCCTGGACGAACTGCTGCAGACAAGCGATGTGCTCAGCCTCCACTGCCCGCTGACGGACGAGACGCAGGGTCTGATCGATGCCGACGCCCTGCGCCGGATGAAGGAGGGGGCCATCCTCCTCAACACCGCCCGGGGCGCCCTCTGCGACGAGGGGGCGGTGGCCGACGCCCTGCGGGCTGGCCGGCTGGCCGGAGCGGGCTTTGACGTGGCCTCGGTGGAGCCGATCGCCGCCGACAACCCCCTGCTGACTGCGCCCAACTGCTTTATCACCCCCCACATCGCCTGGGCGACCAAGGCCGCCCGCAGCCGACTGATGGAGGTGTTGGGACAAAACCTGCGCGCCTTTTTGGCCGGAAAGCCACAGAATGTAGTCAACGGGCTGTAAAACCTGATGATCCTATAAGATGATTTTTTAAATCCAAAAGGCCCCTGCCGAAAACTGGTTCCGGCAGGGGCCTTTTTTTATTTTTTTGTCTTTTCCCGGCACCCGGCGCAGACGCCGGTAAACTCCAAACTGTGGCCCTGCACCAAAAATCCGGTGGTCTCGTAGATCTCCCGCTCCAACCCCTCCAGCGGGCACTGGCCGAGGGAGAGCGTCTGCCCGCAGACAAGGCAGCGCAGGGTATGGCCGTGGTGTTCCCGCCGCAGGGCGTAGAGGGCGCTGCCGTCGGCGCCCAGGCGGCGGTAGACCAGCCCCCGCTCCTCCAGGGCGGCCAGGGTGCGGTAGACGGTGGAGCGGTTGCAGCCGGCCGGGTCGCCGATGCACTCGGCCACCGCCTCGGCCGTCAGGGGTCCGCCTGCCTGCAGGAGGGCGGCCAGCACCAGCTGGCGCTGGCGGGTGATCCGCATCCCGCCCTGCCGCAGAAGGGCGGCGGCCTCTTCTCTCATCTGGTTTTCCACAATTCCACACCCCTTTGGTTGAAAACGGCCAGTCTGACTCCGTTAGTATCCCAACAGTTGCAGGGCAATTCCCGCGCCGATGCCGATGGCCAGCAGGGCCGCAAGGATGAGGGCGTTTTGCCGCTTGTTGTGATTTTGTTTAAAGAGGACCACCAGTCCCAGCCCTGCGCCGGTGGTCAGTCCCGCCACCACCGAGCCGAAGGTAAGGCTGCCGGAGAGGTAGAGTTCGGTCAGCAAGACCGAGGAGGCGCAGTTGGGGATGGCGCCGATGAAAGCCGCCAGCACCGGCTGCCAAAGGCTGTTTTGCAGCAGCAGCCGGGAGAGGTTCTCGGTGCCGATGAGGGCGATGGCCAGGTTGAGGGCCAGCATGATGCCCACGACAAAGGCAAAAATCTGCAGGGTGTGCACCGCTGCGGCCCGCAGCAGGGGATGGCGGCCCCGATAGGCGTCACAGCTGCCGCAGCCGTGGTGATGGTGGTGGTGCTCCTCCTCGTGGGCAGCCGGCGCGGCCGGCTTTTCCCCCCGTCGCCCACGGCGGAGGAACAGGTCGGCAATCAGCCCCACCGCCACTGCCAGCAGCGCCTTGGCGAGGAGCAACTGCCCCATCAGCCCCAAGCTGCCGGGGTTTGCCAGCAGTACGGGGATGGCCTCGTCAGAGGTGGAGATAAAGACCGCCAACAGGGTGCCGGTGGTGATGAGCCCCCGGGCGTAGAGGTTGGCGGCAGCGGCCGAAAAACCGCACTGGGGCACCAGCCCCAGCAGGGCGCCCCCCACCGCGCCAAAGGGCCCCCCCAGGGCCCGGTGCAGGTTTTTGGCCCGGTGCTCCATGTACTCGATGAGCAGATAGGCCCCAAAGAGAAAGGGCAGCATCTTGACGCCGTCGATAGCGGTGTCGAGGAGTATATCGAAAAGGGTTTCCAGCAATGCAGACAAAAGAGGACCTCCCGGCCGACCGGCAATCCCTGCCGCGGCCTACTTCAAAAGAATAGTAGTTGCAACACAGTCGCAACTACTTTATGAGTATACCTCTTTTTCCGCAAAAAATCCAGAGAAAAATGACTTTTGACAAATATTTCTCAGATCGCGGGCAATGTCTCTTCTCTTTGAACACTGATGAGCGTTTTATAGGCGGGTTTGAGGCGGGCGCCGCAGGACAAAACAGAGGCGCGGGCCAACACATCCAGGATATCCAGATACCCTCCGCCCAGGCGGAGTCCTTCCCGGGCCACAGAGAGTTCGGTGCAGCCCAAAAGAATACACTGGCACCCCTTTTTCAATAGGCTGTCGCTGACCCGGGCAAAGGCGGCGGCATCGGCCGGGCGGCCCGCTTTGATGTCGCGGTAGATGATGTCCGTCACCCTGCGCTGGTTGACCCGATCGGGCGTCACCGCCGCGATCCCCCGGCGGGCGAGGGCGTTTTGCAGGAGGCCGGTGCGAACGGTCCCCTCGGTGGCGAGGATGCCCACCCTGCTCACCCCCTCCCTCTGCAAACAGAGGGCCGCTTCCTCTAGGGCATTGAGGATGGGCACCCCCACCACCTGTTGGAGGGGGGCCAAAAAGTAGTGGGCGGTGACACAGGGGATGGCGATCTGCCCCGCCCCCAGCCCTTCCAGGGCCTTGACTGCGGCGGTGAGGGCGGGCAGGGGGTCGGGCTGGCTGCGGTCGAGGATATAGGCGGTGCGGTCGGGGGTGGACGGGCGGTTGAGAAGGGCGATTTCCAGGTGCTCCTGGTCGCTCCCGGCGTCGGTCATCTCCACACAGCGGCGCAGAAAACAGGCGGTGGCCAGGGGGCCAAGGCCGCCTGCAACTCCCAAAATCATCATCTCTTTGCTTCCTTTCTCGGCTTTCGTTCGGGTTTCTTGGCTCTGCTCAAAAAGCAAAAACACCCTGAACCAGGGTGTTTTTGGGCCCCTCGGGAGGGGAGAGGCAGCCCGGATTCATCAGCTATTCACGTTTTATTATTAGTTTACCAGATAAATTGATTTACAATATATATAAATTGTAAATGCAAAGCGAAATCATCGGTCACAGAAGTGGCTGGGAGGAGGAGACATGCCATTGGACAGAAGAGTGGTGTTGCTGGCGGATCGGGTGCAGTCCTACGGGGAGGTGACCCAGTTCAGCGACAATTTGGAGTGTGTGAGCGAGGGGTATTTTGAATCCCTCTACGGCGGGCTGCGGGAGGTGGCGCCCGCGGTGGTCCACTACAGCCATCCGGCCCAGTTGATGGAGCACATCCGCGAACACCAGGACGACATCGTCTTTACGGTCTGGTCGGGGCGGCGCTCCCGCAATCGGCGGGGATATGTGGGCTCCATCTGCGAGGCCTACGGCATCCCCTATGTGGGGGCCGACCCCTATGTGCAGCTGCTGACCGAGGACAAGAGCCTGACCAAACAGCTCTGCCGGAAGTACGGCATCGACAGCGCCCGCGAGGTGTTGGTGGAGGGGCCCGACCAACTGCCCCAAATCGACGACCTGCGCTGCCCGCTGGTGGTCAAACCCAACGCCGAAGGGGGGTCCAACGGCATCACCCGGCGGAGTTTGACGGACAGCCACGAGGGGGCCAAACGGCTGGCCAGAGAGCTGCTCGCCCACTTTCAGCAGCCCATTTTGGTGGAGGAGTACATCGAGGGGCGGGAGATCTGCGCCAGCATCGCCGGCACCCCGGAGCGCATCGACGTGTTGGAGGCCGACCTGTTGATTTTAAACGGAAAGGACTACCAAGCCCACGAGATCTACAGCTGTGAGCCCAAGAAGGGGGAGCAGGGGAAGGTGGAGATGGTGCGGGGGACCCATCTGCTCACCGAGCAGATGAGGGAACGGTTCGCCCGCCTTTTTAAGGCCCTGGGCAAGGTGGATGTGATGCGGGTGGACGGCCGCATCGGCCCCGACGGGTTCAAGCTCATCGAGCTCTCTCCCGACTGCTACATGGGAGCCGACGGCAGCACCGCCCTCTGCTTTGAGTGGGCGGGGTACAGCTATCCACAGATGCTGGAGCTGCTGCTGCAAAACGCCCTGGCGGAGTTTGCAAAGAGGCGATCCCTCTAGCCCCGCAGGGTCGGTCGCCTTTTGATCGAATGAACAAAAAAAGAGGGAACAGCTTGCGGGCTGCTCCCTCTTTCTCTTTCACAACTGCTATTCCGCCGGCTCCTCGGCTGGGGTCTCAGGGGCAGGGGTGTCGGCGGACGGCTCTTCCTGGTCGCCCTCCCACTCGCCGTTCTCTTCCTCTTCTCTGGCGGTGCGGGCCATGGTGACCACCCGTTCCCCTTCGGGGACCCGCATCACCCGCACGCCCTGGGCGTAGCGGGACTGGACGCTGATGTCCGCCACCGAGATGCGGATGATGACCCCGTTGGAGGCGATGAGGATCAGGTCGTCCTCCTCGTCCACCACCTTGATGTTGCAGACCTGGCCGTTTTGCTCGACCTGCTTGTAGTTGGTGATCCCCTTGCCGCCGCGGGCCTGCAGCCGGTATTCCGACAGGTCGGTGCGGCGACCCAACCCCTTCTCGGTGACGGTGACCAGGGTGGCCCCCTCGCGGACACGGGCCATGCCGATGACCTGATCCCCCTCTTCCAGGGCGATGGCCTTCACGCCCCGGGCGCTGCGGCCCAGGGGGCGGACGTCGTTCTCGTCAAAGCGGATGGCCTTGCCCATCTGGGTGGCGACGATCAGCTGGTTCTGGCCGCCGGTGAGGCGGCACCAGGCCAGTTCGTCCCCCTCGTCGAGGGTGATGCAGATGAGCCCGCCCTTGCGGTTGGTGTAGAAGGCCGAGAGGGCGGTGCGCTTGATGACCCCCTGGCGGGTGACCATGATCAGGTACTGGTCGTCGGTGAACTCGGTGACCTTGATCATCGAGGTGACCTTCTCGTTCTCCTCCAGCGGCAGCAGGTTGACGATGTTGATGCCGCGGGAACCGCGGGACCCCTCGGGAACCTGGTAGCACTTCTGCCGGTAGAGGCGGCCCCGGTTGGTCATAAAGAGGACGTAGTCGTGGCTGGAGCAGACAAACAGCTCCTCGGCAAAGTCCTCCTCCCGCCGGGTCATCCCCGACAGGCCGCGGCCACCACGGCGCTGGGTCTTGTAGGTGGAGACCGGCTGGCGCTTGATGTAGCCGTAGTGGGTGAGGGTGAGGACGCACTCCTCCTGGGGGATGAGGTCCTCGATGTCCACCTCGCCGCTGACGGCGGCGATCTCGGTGCGGCGGTCATCGCCGTACTTCTCTTTGATTTCGTTTGCCTCGTCCTTGATGATGGAGAGGAGTTTGTCCTCGTCGGCGAGGATGGCCTCCAATTCGCCGATCTGTACCATCAGGGCAGCCAATTCCTCCTCGATCTTGCTGCGCTCCAGACCGGTGAGCTGGCCCAGACGCATGGCGACGATGGCCGAGGCCTGCACGTCGTCAAAGCCAAAGCGCTCCATCAGCCGCTCTTTGCCCTCGGGGATGCTCTTGCTCTCCCGCAATATGGCAATGACCTCGTCGATGAAGTCCAGGGCGATTTTGAGACCTTCCAAGATGTGGGCCCGCTCCCTGGCCTTTTTCAGGTCAAACTGGGTGCGGCGGGTGATGACCGACTTCTGGAAGTCGATGTACTGCTGGAGCATCTCCTTGAGGCTCAAGACCTTGGGCTCGCCGCCGGACATGGCCAGCATGATGACCCCCACCGTCTCCTGCAGTTGGGTGTAGGAGTAGAGCTGGTTGAGGATGACCTGGGGGATGGCGTCCTTTTTCAGCTCCACCACGATGTGGATGCCCTGCATGTTGGACTGGTCTTTGAGGGAGGAGATGCCGTCCACCCGTTTTTCCTTGACCAAATCGGCAATGCTGGAGACCAGGCGCGACTTGTTGACCATGTAGGGGATCTCGGTGATGATGATCTGGTTGCGGCCGTTTTTCCCCTCGACGATCTCCGCCCGGCCCCGCAGGGTGATCTTGCCGCGGCCGGTGGCGTAGGCGGCGCGGATGCCCGAATAGCCCATGATGATCCCCCCGGTGGGGAAGTCAGGGCCCTTGATGTGGTCCATCAGCTCGGCGACAGAGGCGTCGGGGTTGTCGATGAGGAAATTCATCCCCTCGATGACCTCTCTCATGTTGTGGGGGGGAATGTTGGTGGCCATCCCCACGGCGATGCCGGTGGAGCCGTTGACCAGCAGGTTGGGGAAGCGGGAGGGCAGGACCGACGGCTCCTGCAGCCGGTCGTCGTAGTTGGGGACAAAGTCCACCGTCTCCTTCTCGATGTCCTGCAACATGTACTCGGAGATCCGGCTCATCTTCGACTCGGTGTACCGGTAGGCGGCCGGGGGGTCGCCGTCGATGGAGCCGAAGTTGCCCTGTCCCTGTACCAGGGGGTAGCGCAGGGAGAAGTCCTGCGCCAGGCGGACCATGGCGTCGTAGACCGCCGCGTCGCCGTGGGGGTGGTAGCTGCCCAGCACCGAACCGACGGTGTCGGCGCACTTGCGAAATGCCTTGGACGCGGTGAGACCGCGCTCGAACATGGTGTACAAAATGCGGCGGTGCACCGGCTTGAGGCCGTCCCGCACGTCCGGCAGGGCGCGGCCGACAATGACCGCCATCGAATAGTCCAGATAGGACTTCTTCATCTCTTTTTCCAGGTCGACGACGATGACTTTGGTGTTGTCAGCCGCTGGCGTCACGGATTCTCCTGTACTCATAATGGTTTCTTGCCTCCTCATTGGGGTTTTCGGGTGTGGGCGGGGGAACTTGAGGGCCTGTTACTTGAGTTTCCGCCTCGTAAAGTCGCCGAAGATGGTCTTCATCTCCACCTCGGTGTTCATGTATCCGTTTTTGAAGAAGTACTCCTTCAGGTCGATGGAGAGGATCTTCGAGAGCTCGGCAAACTGTTCGGTCTCCATCTTGGATTTGGGGATGGGGACACAGGTCTGGTCGCCGGTGATGAGGGCGAAAAAGTCGGCGTCCTCATAGGCCTCGTAGAGGTTTTTGTACTCCTTGTTGACCTCGATCCTGCCGTCGTCGCTGCGAAAGAGAAAGCTCTCCCGCCCCAGGACGACGATCCCCCCGTGCATGGCCTCGTGCCGGTCCCTGACAATGCTCTCCAGCCGGCGGCGGGTGTAGATGTTGTAGAAGACCGCCATCAGGATACAGATGACCATCAACAGGGCGGACATCCCCACCATCTGCCAGTTGACCTTGGAGAAGTCCAGGTGGGAGTAGTCGATATAGGGGGAGACGGTGCCGTTTTCCAGGGTGTGCACCGCCACCGCCGACTGGCCCAGGGCGTAGATCATGCTGCAAAAAAAGATGAGGGCCATCACCGAAAAGAAGACGGTGCGGATGATGTTTCCCCGCTTCTCCTTCTTGCCGTAGACCAGGTCGAACACCTTGCGGGTGTCGTCCAGGGTGAGTTCGTACTGCAGTTGCAGGGGAAATTTCATTGCTCGCCGTTCCTTTCAGAAAGGGGGTCACCGGATCCCTCGGCCCCCTCTTCTTCCTGGGCGGCCAGCTCGTCGGCCTCGCGGTCCAGCTCCTCCGCCTCTTCCAGCTCGGCCTCGTCCATCTTCCGGCGCACCAGCTCTTCGATCTGCTCGATCTTCTCCTCGCCGATGGCCTTTAGGGGCAGCACATAGCCGCCCTCTTTGCTCATCCGCAAAATCAGGCAGTCCCCCAGGCGGTAGACCTTTTGCAGGTCCTTGTAGGCAACGCTGCCGGTGCCCACACAGGAGGTCTCGAAAATCTTGTCCTCCAAAAACTCCAGGGTGACGTCGTTGTGAAAGTACTCGTTTTGATCAAAGGTCTTTTTCACCGCCTTGGAGAGCTGCCGCTCAAAGAAGGCGGGGTAAAAGAGGACCGAGAACAGCCCCATGCACAGCAGGGCCACCGCCAGCACCAGGTTGAGGGAGGAGTTGGACTGGCTGGTGAAGTTGAGCACCAAAAAGACCACGGCCATCACGATTTCCACCGCGCCGAAGATGGTGACCTTCTTCTTGCTCTTGTCGATCATCTCTTTGGAGACGTGCATGTTGAAGTTGTAAAAGTCATTAAAATCCATCTGAAAGGTGACTTTGAGAATAGGGGATCCCTTGCTCATGGAAAACACTCCTTTTTTAGCGGGCCGAACGGTCCTCGGTGGCCAGATGAAGGCCTTCCAGCTCCTCCTCTGTGAGGAGTTTGGGGATGTGGTACTCCTCGATCTTTTCGCCTAAAAAAGCGCGCAGCTTTTCGACCTTGTCGGGGAAGATGTAGCGCTTGGAGATGATGACGCGCTGAAACTGCCGCAGGTTGGGCTTGTTGGTGTTCTCCTTGATGCGGATGATGATCAGGTTCGACGTCTCCTGGATGTAGGCGATGTCCTCGTACTCGAAGAAGCGCCGGTAGTTGTCTGCGGCGAGGTTGACCTCGCTCTCCCCAAAGGAGAGGGAGATCTTGTCGTCGTAGATGTTGACGATGTTGCTCTTTTTCAAGTTGAGGTAGAGGTTTGTCATGTTGCGGTAGTCGGCGATGTAGCCGCTGTGATACTCGTAGAAAAAGCGCAGCACAAAGACCGCCGCAAAGGCTAGGGTCAACCAGATGTAGGCCTTGTCGATGAAGGGGGCAAAGACGAAGAAGAGGGTGAACAGCAAATCGGCGATCAGGCACTTCATCAGCACGTTGGCGGCATTCTTGCGGTCATCCAGACAGGACCAGTACTGTTCAAAGAGGAGAAATTCATACCAGTCGTCCTGGTTGTTGATATAGGTGACTTGGGGGTATTCGTTCATAGGTGCTCTCCTGTTGCCATGCGGCCGGTCAGATGTCCAGATTCTTGACGTACCGGGCGTTTTTCTCGATGAACTCGCGGCGGGGGGCCACCTTGTCGCCCATGAGGATGGTGAAGATCTCGTCGGCGCGGGCGGCGTCGTCCATCTCCACCTTGAGCACGGTGCGGTTCTCTGGGTTCATGGTGGTCTCCCACAGCTGTTTGGGGTTCATCTCGCCAAGGCCTTTGTAGCGGGAGATCTCCCACTTGCCCTCCAGGGTGGCCATGTACTGGTCGCGCTCTTTGTCGGTATATGCGTAGTAGACCTTTTTGCCCTTGAAAATCTTGTAGAGGGGGGGCTGGGCCAGGTAGACCCGGCCGTCCTCGATGAGGGGGCGCATGTAGCGGAAGAAGAAGGTCAGCAGCAGGGTGCGGATGTGGGAACCGTCCACATCGGCATCGGCCATGATGATGATCTTGCCGTAGCGGACCTTCGAGATGTCAAAGTCCTCGCCGATGCCACAGCCCAGGGCCAGGACGATGGGCATCAGTTTGTCGTTGCCGTAAACCCGGTCCACCCGGGCCTTCTCCACGTTGAGCATCTTGCCCCAGAGGGGGAGGATGGCCTGGAAGCTGGAATCCCGCCCCATTTTGGCGGAGCCGCCGGCGGAATCGCCCTCCACGATGTAGAGTTCGGTGTGGACGTTGTCGGTGTCGGCGCAGTCGGCCAACTTGCCGGGGAGGGAGGCCGATTCCAGCGCGGTCTTGCGCCGGGTCAGCTCCCTGGCCTTGCGGGCGGCCTCCCTGGCGCGGGAGGCGGTGAGGGCCTTGTCAAAGACCGCTTTGACCACGGCGGGATTCTCTTCAAAGTAGACCATCAGCTTGTCGTAGACCATCGACTCCACCAGGGAGCGCACCTCGGTGTTGCCCAGGCGGGCCTTGGTCTGGCCCTCAAACTGGGCCTCGGTCAGCTTGACGCTGATGACCACCGTCAGCCCCTCCCGCACGTCCTCGCCGGAGAGGTTTTTGTCCCCGTCTTTGAGGATGCCGGCCTTCTTGCCGTACTCGTTGAACACCCGGGTGAGGGCCGACTTGAAGCCCATTTCGTGGGTGCCGCCGTCGGTGGTGTGGATGTCGTTGGCAAAGGAGAGGATGACCTCGTTGTAGCTGTCATTGTACTGCATGGCGATCTCGGCGGTGGTGTCGCCCTTCTGCCCCGACAGGTAGATGATGTCGGGGTGGATGCAGTCGAGCCCCTTTTTCTTGTGCAGGTACTCCACAAAGCTGCGGATGCCGCCCTCGTAATGGAGGGTCTCGGAGAGGGGGTTCTCCCCGTCGCGCTGGTCGGACACCCGCACCCGCACCCCGGCGTTGAGGAAGGCCTGCTCCCGCAGCCGGGAGAGGAGTGTGTCGTAGTCGTACTCGACCTCCTCAAAAATCTCCTCGTCAGCCTTGAACTGGACGATGGTCCCGGTCCCCTCGCAGGGGCCCACCACCTTCAGGTCCTCTTCGGGCACGCCGCGGTGAAATTTCTGGTAGTGCAGCTTTCCGTCGTGTTTGACCCAGACCTCCAACTCGGTGGAGAGGGCGTTGACCACCGAGGCACCCACGCCGTGGAGACCGCCGGAGACCTTGTACCCGCCGCCGCCGAACTTGCCGCCGGCGTGGAGGATGGTAAAGACCACCGTCACCGCCGGCAGGCCGGTCTTGTGCTGGATCCCCACCGGGATGCCGCGGCCGTTGTCCTCCACCCGGATGACGTTGCCGGGGAGGATGTCCACCGAGATGTCGGTGCAAAAGCCCGCCATGGTCTCGTCGATGGCGTTGTCCACGATCTCGTAGACCAGGTGGTGGAGCCCCCGGGGCCCGGTGGAGCCGATGTACATGCCCGGGCGCTTGCGCACCGCTTCCAGCCCCTCCAGGACCTGGATCTGGTCTCCGCCGTACTCTTGTTCGCTCAAGGGTTTATTTTCTTCCACAGATGATTCCTCCCATTGGATGGCGCTGCAGTGCTCTATTGGCCCTGCGGCTGGGTTTTGCGGTTGTAGCGGCCGGCCCGCTTGCGCAGGGTGGCCGACGAGATCTGCGAGATGTAGATGCGGGTCTTCCCCCGCTCGCCGCAGATGATAAAGGACTTGGGCAATTCCACTTGCAGGGGGTCCTGCTGGGAACAGACGTTGATGACCCCGCCCGCCGCCTCACAGCCCCTGAAAAAGGCCTTGGTGTCCCGGGACACCGAGGTGTTTTCGATGTCGAAGATGCCGATGATCGAGTCGGTGGAGACCACCGTGTCCTGACCGAGGTGGATGTACATAGATCGCTCTCTCTTTCCTAGTGGCGTTTAGGCGGGGGACAGGGCGCCCCGCTCCATCCGAAAGACCCTGCCGGACAGAAGGCCCTCAAAGTGGCCGGCGTCGCAGCAGGTGATGAAGACCTGCGCCCCCTCCAGATGGTTGAGGACATAGCTCTGCCGGCCCTGGTCCAGTTCGCTCATCACGTCGTCCAAAAGCATCACCGGCGTCTCCCCCGAGACCTCTTTGAGCAGGTACCCTTCGGCCAGCTTGAGGGCCAGGGCCGCGCTCCTCTGCTGTCCCTGGGAGCCGTAGACCTTGGCGTCGAGGCCGTCGATCTGCAAAGAGAAGTCGTCCCGGTGGACCCCCAGAGTCGAAAACCCGGCGCCGGTGTCGTCGGTGCGGGCGGCGCGCAGCGCCTCCCGGTAGGCGGCCTGTACCTGGGGGAGGGGGGTGTCGGGGGAGAGGGAGAGAAAGCTCTTGTAGCCGACTGTCAACTCCTCCCGCCGAGAGGAGAGGCCCCCGTAGATGGAGCAGGCGTTCTGCCCCAACTTGTTGAGATAGCGCACCCTGGTGCGCCATACCTGCGCACCCCAGACGGCGATGGAGTCGTCAAAGACGTCCAGCAGGTCGTAGGCGGCCCCGTTTTTGTAGAGTTCTTTGAGGACGGCGTTTTTCTGCGAGAGGGCCTTTTTGTACTGGTAGAGCACATGGATGTAGCGGGGCCGCACCTGGCAGATGGCCCCGTCCAAAAAGCGGCGGCGGACCGACGGGCCCTCTTTGACGATGGAGAGGTGGGCGGGGGAGAAGACCACGCAGCAAAAGCTGCCGGCCAGTTCGGCCGGGGAGGCCTTGCTCACCCCGTTGAGAAGGATCTCCCGCCGCTCGCCGTAGCGGAGCTTGGCGCTCTGCTCCCGCCCCTGCGCCGAGAAGGACAGGGAGAGGGTGGCGACCCGTTCCCCCTTTTTGACATAGTCCCGCTCTTTAGAGGGGCGAAAGCTCTTGGCGCCGGTGAAGTTCCAAATCGCTTCGACCAGGTTGGTCTTGCCCTGGGCGTTGTCGCCGCAGATGACGTTGACCCCCTCGTCGGGACAGAGGGAGACGGAGGCGAGGTTGCGGTACCCCTCGGCCGAGAGAGAGAGGACTTTCACAGGGTGACCTCGTACTCCCGCCCGCCAAAGGAGAGGATGTCGCCGGGGTAGACCTTTTTGCCCCGCTGGGTGACGACCTCCCCGTTGACTTTGACCAGGCCTTCGGCCACCACCTCTTTCGCCTCTCCCCCGGTGCCGATGAGCCCGGCGAATTTCAGCAGTTGGTCGAGTTTGATGAAGGGGGGGCGGATGGAAATGGGCTCAGCCTTCATTTTTCAACCTCACGGGCAGCACCAGGAAGAGGAAGGAATCCCCCTCCGGCGGGGTGACGGTCATGGGGGTGAGGGAACTGGTAAAGGAGAGCTTCACCTCGTCGCAGTGGGCGTATTTGAGGGCGTCGAGGAGGTATTTGTTGTTGAAGCCGATCTCGATGTCGTCCCCCTGCTTGTTGGCGACGAATTCGTCCTGCACCTTGCCCAGGGGGGTCTTGCAGAGGACGCTGACCGTTGCGTCTTCAAAGGAGATCTTGAGGGGGTTTTTGAAGCGGTCGTTGATGATGATGGACGCCCTCTCCACACTGTCGATGAAGGTGCGGGTGGCGACGGTGACCACCGTGTTGGAGGATTTGGGAATGGAGTTTTTGTAGTCCAGGAAGTTGCCCTCCAGCAGTCGGGAGAAGACCGAGTACCCCGAGACCTGAAAGAGGATGTGTTTGGGGGAGAGGTAGACGTCGGCCTGGTTTTCCTCCTCCTTGATCAGTTTGGCGATTTCGCTGGCGGTGCGGCCGGGGACAATGAAGTCGCAGGGGGTGAGGATCTGGGCGGGTTCCCGCCGCAGGGCCAGTCGGTAGCCGTCGACAGCCACCAGGGTCAAAATGCCCTCCTCCGCCTCGAACTTGATGCCGGTGTGGACCGGTTTCTGGTCGTTTTGGGCCACGGCATAGAGGGTCTGTTCGATCATGCTTTTGAGGGAGGCCTGGTCGATGGAGAGGGTCTTTTCCCCGTCGATTTGAGGGATGGCGGGAAATTCGGCCGCGTCGATGCCGATGATGGTGAACTCGGTCTGTTTGGTGGTGACGGTGGTGAGGAGGTTAGCGTCCACCGTCACGCTGACCGAATCGTCGGAGAGTTTGCGGATGATGTCGGAAAAGAGGCGGGCGGGTAAGACGATGGTGCCGGTCTCCTCGATTTGAGCGGGGATCTGGGTGGTGATGCCAAATTCCAGGTCGTAGCCCGAGAGGGTGATGCCGTCCTCCCCGGTTTGGATGAGGACCCCTTCCAGGGCGGGGATGTTGGACTTGCCGGGCACTGCCTTTTGGATATTCAACATTGCCTCGCTGAGGGATTGGCGGTCGCAGATGAATTTCATGGCAATTTCCTTTCTGTTTGGAAGATAGAAAAGATAAAGATAGTCGTAGTAGTAGGGGGTGTGAAAACGGTGGAAAAAGGGAACGGAGCCTGTCTGTGCGCGGCTTGAAGGTCTTTTTTGGGCGGTGGGGAGCGGTGTGAAAAAGTTGTGGAGTTTGTGGGGGAGGACGGATTTCTCCACATTGCTGTGAAAAGGCGGGGCTTTTATGTGGGGAAAATGTGGGGTGTTTCGGGGAATTTGTTCCGCGCGCCCCTCTTTTTTTCGCCTATAATTATATAGGAAGGAAAAAGGGAGGGGATTTTCCCGCCCAGGGGGTTTTTCCACGGCTGGGGGAGAGGGTGTGGAATTTCGGGGGCCGCTCTATTTCTTGATGTTTTTGATGATGTCGTTGATGGTCTCCTGCAGGCGCTGGTTTTTCTTGAGCTTGCTCTTCATCTCGTTGAGGCTGTAAACGATGGTGGAGTGATCCCGCCCGCCCAGCTCTTCGCCAATGTTTTTCATGGGCATCTGGGTCACCTCGCGGATGACGTAGATGGCCACCTGGCGGGCCTGGGAGACGTCGGCCGATTTCTTTTTGCTCTTGATGTCCTGGGGGGAGACGTTGAAGGTGCGGGACACCTCGCTGATGATCCGTTCCACCGTCACTGGGATGGGCTGGTTGTCGTTGAGGATGTCCTTGATGGCCGCGTGGGCCACCGCCACCGTGGGGGAGATGCCTTCGAGCATCTTGTAGGCGTTGATCTTCTTCACCGCCCCCTCCAGCTGACGGATGTTGTTTTTGATCCGGTTGGCGATGAACTCGGTCACATCGGAGGGGAGGTCGAGGCCCAAAAGCTCCGCCTTGCGGCGGATGATGGCGATCCGGGTCTCAAAGTCGGGGGGCTGGATGTCCGCCAGCAGCCCCGATTCAAAGCGGGAGCGAAGCCTGTCCTCCAGGGTCTTGATCTCTTTGGGCGGCCGGTCGGAGGAGAGGACGATCTGCTTGTGGGACTGAAAGAGGGTCTCGAAGGTGTGGAAGAACTCCTCCTGGGTGGAGATCTTGCCGCCGATGAACTGGATGTCGTCGATGAGGAGGACGTCGGCCACCCGGTACTTGTTGCGAAACTCCATGGTGGTGCCCGAGCCGATGGCCGAAATCATCTCGTTTGTGAACTCCTCGCCCTTGACGTAGACAATGTTGGCCTGGGGGTTGTTTTTCTTGACCTCGTTGCAGATGGCGAAGAGGAGGTGGGTCTTGCCCAGCCCCGAGTCGCCGTAGATGAAGAGGGGGTTGTATACGTTGGAGGGGTTGGCCGCCACGGCCATGGCCGCCGCGTGGGCGAAGTTGTTGGAGGAGCCGACGATGAAGGAGGCGAAGGTGTAGTCGTAGTCCCCGCCGATGCCCACCTGGTTGAGGGCCTCTTCCGGCTGCTTGTTCTCCTCTTTGGCGGCGGCGCCATCGCCCTTGACCATGGCGTCGCAGGTGATCTGCACGGCGACGGGGAAGCCCAACACGCTCTCAAAGCCCTGTTTGATGATCTCCAGGTACTTCTCGTTGATCAGATCCTGCTGAAACTTGCTGCGGACATAGAGCAGGGCGGTGTCGTTTTCCAGTTTGACGGGTTCGATGCATTTGATCCACAGGTCGTACACCATGTCGGACAGTTGGGTTTTGCAGTGGTGGGCGACCAGTTCCCACACATCGCTGAAGGAATCCATAACGGCGAGTACCTCCCCTATCGAAAATAAAAATATTTTTGGATGCTATTTCATCACACCATTTTAGCACAAAATAGACCTGGTTTTCAACCGAAAAACACCCATCTGGAAGCATTTATAAAAGGAAATGGCGCAAATTTTCGTTTTGCGGGGAAGTAGGGGTATTTTGCAGGGGGAATGGGCGGGCCAAAAAAGAGCGATTGCAGGGCAAATTTACGGGAGAAGAAAAAACAGGCGGCGCCAGAGGGGGAGGAGCAGGGGAAAAAGCAAACGGGGGAGAGCGGGGGAAAAGGGCCGAAAAAGGGCGTAGCCGTCCCCTTTTTTAAAAAAACCAGTTGACAGTTCGGGGAGAAATCCGTATACTAATTAAATGCAAGGTTTTGCCTCGAAAGGAGGGGTTTAGAGTGAAGAGAACCTACCAGCCCAAGAAGATCCACCGGAAAAAGGAGCACGGTTTCCGCAAGCGGATGAGCACCAGAAATGGCCGCCGTGTCTTGTCCCGCAGAAGAGCCAAGGGCAGAAAACATCTGAGCTACTAATGTGAAGGCCACAATCCGCATTGTGGCTTTTCTTTTTCTGCACGGAAAAAAGGGACGAAATGAAGCGACATCCGCACCGGCCGCCAGCTCCCCCCCCGGGGAAGGTGGCGCCAATCAAAGAAAATCGCGAATATCTCAGGGTCTACAAAAGGGGGCGCTCTCAGGTGCATCCCCTTATTGTGACATACGCGCTTAAAAACCGGCTGGGCTACACCCGGCTGGGGATCACCACCAGCAAAAAAATCGGCAAGGCCGTCCAGCGAAACCGGGCCCGCCGGCTGATCAAAACAGCCTACCGCAACCTCCTCCCGGAGATCGCGCCGGGCTATGACATTGTGGTGGTGGCGCGGACCAAGGCCACCTTCTCAAAGGAACAGATGGTGGAGCGCGCCCTTCGCAGCCAGCTGAAAAAGGCGGGCGTGCTGCCATGATACGGCGGTTTCTCATCGGCTGTATCCACTTCTATCAGCGCCATTTTCACCACCCCCCCACCTGCCGGTTTTACCCCACCTGCTCGCAGTATGCGGAGGAGGCGTTGGCGGTACACGGCGCCCTCTGGGGGAGTGTGCTGAGCATTTGGCGGGTGCTGCGCTGCAACCCGTTTGGCAAGGGCGGATTTGACCCCGTCCCGCCCAAGCGCCAAAAATCGAGGTAGATATTCTCGCACAGTACGGAGGAAAAAGACAACTATGAATTTCATCAGCGAAATTTTCGGGTACCCCTTGGGGTTCTTGATGCAGGGGTGCTACTTCCTGGTTCAAAACTACGCCGTGGCGCTGTTCCTGTTTACTCTGGTCACCAAGATCCTGCTGTTCCCGCTGGCTGTCAAGCAGCAGAAATCCACCGCCCAGATGGCGGTGTTCCAGCCCAAGATCACCGAGATCAACAAGAAGTTCGCCACCGACAAGCGGCGCCAGCAAGAAGAGATGATGAAGCTGTACGAGGAGTACGGCTACAATCCCACCGGCGGCTGTCTGCCGATGCTCATTCAGTTTCCCATCCTCTTCGGCCTCATCGACGTGGTGTACAAGCCCCTGACCCACATCGTCCGCATCCCCAGCGACGTCATTCAAAAGGCCCTCACCTTTGCCGGTGAGACGCTGAATCTGGAGTTGAGCAAGGTCAACCCCCAGGTCTCCCTCATCAATGCGGTGAAGGCCGACCCGGGCAGCTTTGAGATGTTCAACGCCGAGCAGATCCACAAGATCACCAACATCAATTTCAACTTCTTCGGCATCGACATGTCCGCCACCCCCCACTTTGCGCTGGAGCCCCTGGTGGTGGTCCCCATCCTGGCCGGGCTGACCATGATCCTCTCCTCCTGGGCCTCCATGAAGTTCTCTGGCTCGGGACAGGCCATGCAGGGGAACCCCGCCGGCGGGATGAGCAAGTTCATGCTCTACGGCATGTCCCTCTTCTCGGTGGTCTTTGCCTTCCAGGTGCCTGCCGGCGTCGGCCTCTACTGGATCTTCTCCAACGTGCTGCTGATCCTGCAGTCCTACCTCCTCAACAAGATCTACAACCCCAAAAAGTTGGCGGTCGAGTACGAGGCGAAGGTGGCAGCCATCAGAGAGGCCAAGAAGAAGAAGGTCAAGGTAGAGGTCAAGGATCAAGAGGGCCACAAGAAGACGGTGGAAAAGGTCCTCACCGAAAAGGAGCTCAACCGCCTGCGCCTGGCCAAGGCCCGCGAGTTGGACGAGGCCCGCTATGGCGGCGAGGGGTCCAAGCCGCAAGACAGCGAATCAAAATAGCCGCCGAAGGCAAGTAGGGGGTATATCGCTATGAGAGAGTGTATCAAAACCGCGCCCGATGTGGACCGCGCCATTGCGCTGGCCTGCGAGGAGTTGGGAGTGAGCCCGGAAGAAGCCAATGTGGAGGTGCTGGAACTGCCCTCCAAGCGGCTGTTCGGGCTGCTGGGCACCACCCCCGCCAAAGTGCGGGTACAGGTGGAGGAACCGGAGTGGGAGAAGAAACAGGCTGCTGAGGCCGCCAAACCCGCCCCCGTCGCCCCCCCTGTAAAACATGAGCCGCAGCCTGTCAAACAGGCGGACAAGCCCACCCCGGCCCCTGAGAAAAAGGCCGAGGAAGAGCCCGCCGCCCCCAAGGCGCGGGAGGTGAGTGAGGCGGAGGAGGCCAAGGCCGCCGTGGCCGAGAGCTACCTGCGCGACATCCTGCAGAAGATGGGGATGGAGGGGATCACCGTCGAGCACCGCTTTGGCAAAGACGGGGTGATCTTCAACCTCAGCGGCAGCAAGGTCGGCGGGCTGATCGGCCGCCGCGGCGAGACCCTGGACGCCATTCAGTACCTGACCAGCCTCTGTTGCAACCGGGGCGGCGGCGACTACCTGAAGGTGTCGATCGACAGCGGCGATTACCGGGAGAAGCGCAAGGAGACCCTGGAAGCCCTGGCCAAGAAGATCGCCGGGCAGGTGGTCAAGAGCGGCCGCTCCACCGCGCTGGAGCCCATGAACCCCTACGAGCGGCGGATCATCCACTCCGCTGTGCAGACGGTGGAGGGGGCCACCTCCAAATCGGTGGGGGAAGACCCCTACCGCAAGGTGGTCATCAGTTCAAAGAACCCGGTGAAGCGCAGTCGGCCTCCCTACGACCGCAGCCGCCGCAGCGGCGGGCGGAGAGACGGGGGAGAGAACCGCTCCAGAGAGCGGAGCCAGAGCCCTCGCCCCCCGCAGAAACCGGCGGAAAAGCCGAAGGACGAAGCGGCGGAGCTGCCCCTGTACGGGAAAATCGAGCTGTAAGAGTGAGCGGGAGAAGCATGGGCTTCTCCCGCTTTTTTGACAAGGGGAAGCGGCGAGGTTTTCCACATCCCTTTGCAAGATGTGGAAAACAGGGGCCTTTTTTGTGGGAGATAGGAAAACAAATCGAAGTATTTTTGTATAATAAAATTGATATAATACAAATAGTATATTTTATGAGCACTTTTTGGGTCGATTGACGGCATCCCTTTCCCGCCCTTTGAAAAAAAGAGAAAAGGGCGGGGGACGGCTCTTGTAATTTGCCGGCACAATCCGTACAATAAAAAATGGATTTCAAGAAACTTCTTGTGTGTCCCCCTCTGCGCGAAGCGGCGGGAAGACGACTTGAATACCCCGCGGCAGGGCGAACGGCCCGGCGACGGGAGGAGGGAAGACGAGGATGGAAACAAATATCTGTTCGGTGCTGGCCGTTTTCCCCGTCCCAGACATGGAGAGGACGGCGCGGTATTACTGTGATGTTTTGGGGTTTCGGGCAGTGCCCTATCTGACCGTGCAGGAGCCGCACATCTGCCTTTACCGGGACCAGGTGGAGATCGTGTTGACCGGGGCCAACCGGGGGCGGATCTTCCCTCACCGGGAGCTGTACGGGTATGGGGAAGACGCCTATCTGGTGGTCCGCGACCAGGAGGCCCTGGAAGCGGAGTTCCGGGAAAAGGGGGCGAAGATCGTCCGTCCCCTGCAGCTGACCGACTACAACAACCGGGAGTTTGTGCTGGAGGACATCGACGGCCGCTGGCTGGCCTTTGGGATGAAGCAGGGGTAAAACTGGCGCGGCAGAACGGCCGCTTTCGGGCGTCGGCGACATGCCGGAGATGCCGGGGCTGCGGGCAAAGATGCGCTTTTGCCGGCGGTCCCTGGGGGAGAGCCGTTGCAGGTTTGGTTTTCCACCACCGGTCGACTGTTGGTGGAAAATCCATTGTCCTTTAGGGAGGAGGAAGTTTTATGCAGACCACCATTGCCGCCATCGCCACCCCCTTGGGAACAGGGGGGCTGGGGGTGGTGCGCCTGTCGGGGCCCCGGGCCTATGAAATTGCGGCGCGGGTCTTTGTCCCCGTCAGCGGCAGGGACATCCGCTGTCAAAAGGGGTACACCGCCCTCTTGGGCCGGGTGGAGCGCACCCTGCCCGACGGCGGGCGGGAGATGCTCGACCAGGCGGTGGCCCTCTTCTTTCGGGCCCCCAAAAGCTACACCGGGGAGGACGCGGTGGAGCTCTCCTGCCACGGCGGGGTGGCGGTGCTGCAGGAGACCCTGCGGGCGCTGCTGGACGCCGGTGCGGAGTTGGCGGGACCGGGCGAGTTTTCCAAGCGGGCGGTCTTGGCGGGGAAGATGACCCTCACCCAGGCAGAGGGGGTCATGGACCTGATCAACGCCCAGACCAGGCAGGGCGCTGCCGCCGCCCTTTCGGCCATGGACGGCCGCCTCTACCGGCACGCCGCCGCCATCCGTGCCGATTTGGTGGATTTGGCGGCCCATCTGGCAGCCTATGTGGACTACCCCGACGAGGACATCCCCCAGTTGGAGGAGGGTGTTTTGAGCGACCGGTTGCAGCAGGCTGCCGACCAGCTATCCGCCCTCCTGCAGAGTTTTGACACCGGCTCGATGATACGCAACGGCATTGACACCGCCATTGTGGGCAAGCCCAATGTGGGTAAATCCACCCTGATGAACCTGTTGGCCGGGTACCAGCGCAGCATCGTCACCCAGGTGCCGGGCACCACCCGCGATGTGGTGGAGGACCGGGTACAGCTGGGAGAAGTGACCCTCAACCTGGCCGACACGGCCGGCATTCGGGAGACCGACGACCTGGTGGAGCAGTTGGGGGTGCAGCGCTCCCGGGAGAAGTTGGCGCGGGCCCAGCTGGTGCTCGCCCTCTTTGACGGCTCGGTCCCTCTGGACGAGGAGGACCGGCAGCTCCTCTCTCAGATAGGGGACAAGCCCTGCATCGCCGTCATCAACAAGCAGGACAAGGCCCAGCGGCTGGACGTCGAGGCGGTGCGGGCCCAGATCCCCGACCTGGTGACCATGAGCGCCCGCGAGGAGCGGGGGGTGGAGGAGCTGGAACAGGCCATTTTGCGGAAGCTGCGGCTGGAAAAAATTGACCTGCAAAACGGGCTGCTCATCAACGAGCGGCAGCGGCAGGCCACCGGCCGGGCGGCAGCCCGGGTCGTGGACGGGTTGGACGCCCTGCGGGCGGGGATGACCTACGACGCGGTGGCGGTGGAGATCGATGAGGCCATTGCCGCCCTGTCGGAACTGACCGGTGAGAGCGCCGGGGAACAGGTCATCGACGCGGTGTTTGCAAATTTTTGTGTGGGAAAGTAGAGCCGACCGGATTCCACCGCTTTTTAGAAGATGTGGAAAACAGGGGCCGCTGACGGAAGAGGGATGAGACGAGAGATGGAACGGCTTCGTTTGGGCGAGTACGACGTGGTGGTCATTGGCGCCGGCCACGCCGGGGTGGAGGCGGCGCTGGCTGCCGCCCGGCTGGGGTGCAGGACCGCCCTCTTCACCATCACCCTGGACTTTATCGCCAACATGCCCTGCAACCCCTCCATCGGGGGGACGGCCAAGGGTCACCTGGTGCGGGAGATTGACGCCCTGGGCGGGGAGATGGGCCGGGCTGCCGACGCCACCTTTTTGCAGAGCCGGATGCTCAACCGGGGGAAGGGGCCGGCGGTGCACAGCCTGCGGGTACAGTCGGACCGGGCCGCCTATCACGCCTACATGAAACAGGTGGTGGAGCGGCAGGAGGGCCTGGATGTCAAACAGGCCGAAATCGTGGAGATCCTCACCGACGGGGGGCGGGTCTCGGGGGTGGTGACCAAGTTGGGGGCCGAGTACGGCTGCCGGGCCGCCGTCATCGCCAGCGGCACCTTTTTGAACGCGGTGGTCTATGTGGGGGACGCCTCCTACCGCTCGGGCCCGGACGAGACGAGGGGGGCCGACCTCCTCTCCGACTCGCTGCGGCGGCTGGGCATCGGCCTGCGCCGGTTCAAAACCGGCACCCCGGCCCGGGTCAACCGGCGGAGCATCGACTTCTCCAAGCTGGAGCCCCAGGAGGGGGACGAGGAGATCGTCCCCTTCTCCTTCGAGACCCGGGGGGAGCTGCAAAACCGGGCGCTGTGCTACGTGGCCTACACCAACGAGAGGACCCACCAGGTCATACGGGACAACATCCACCGTTCCCCCCTTTACGGGGGAAAGATCGAGGGGATCGGCCCCCGCTACTGTCCCAGCATCGAGGACAAGGTGATGCGCTTCCCCGACAAGCCCCGCCACCAGATCTTTGTGGAGCCCTGTGGGGAGAACACCGAGGAGTACTACCTGCAGGGGATGAGTTCCTCCCTGCCGGTGGATGTGCAGTTGGCCCTCTACCACACCATCGAGGGGTTTGAAAAGCTGGAGATCATGCGCAACGCCTACGCCATCGAGTACGACTGCATCGATCCCACCCAGCTGGCCCCCACACTGGAGTTCAAGGGGGTCCCCGGCCTCTTTGGGGCGGGGCAGTTCAACGGCACTTCCGGCTATGAGGAGGCCGCTGCCCAGGGGCTGGTGGCCGGGATCAACGCCGCCCAGGAGGTACAGGGGAAAGAGCCGCTGGTGCTCGACCGCTCCACCTCCTACATCGGCACCCTCATTGACGACCTGGTCATCAAGGGGGTCACCGACCCCTACCGGATGATGACCTCCCGCAGCGAGTACCGGCTGATCCTGCGCCAGGACAACGCCGACCAGCGGCTGACCCCCATCGGCTACCGGCTGGGACTCTGTTCCCAGGCGCGCTATGACGCCCTGATGGAAAAGAAGCGGGCCATTGGCGCCGAGCTGGCCCGGCTGGAAGGGACAACCGTCTCCCCGACGGAGGAGCTCAATGCCCTGCTGCAGAAACTGGGCACCGCCCCGCTGCGCAGCGGGGCAAAGCTCGCCGACCTGTTGCGCCGCCCCCAGGTGGGGTATGACGCTTTGGCCGGGGTGGACAGCCGGCGGCCACCGCTGCCCCGCCCGGTGACCGAGCAGGTGGAGATCTCTCTAAAGTACGAGGGGTACATCCGCCGCCAGCTGGAGCAGGTGGAGCAGATGCAGAAGCTCGAGCGCAGGCGGCTGCCTGCGGAGATGGACTACGCCGCCATCGGCGGGCTGCGGTTGGAGGCAAGGGAGAAGTTGGCGGCAGTGCGCCCCCAAAATTTGGGACAGGCTTCCCGCATCTCGGGGGTCTCTCCGGCGGACATCTCGGTGCTGCTCATCTGGTTGAGCCAGCAGGGGGGCAAAGAGGAGAAGGACAGGGGAGAAAAGGGAGAACGATGATCGACAGAGAGAGAATGAGAGAGCTGGCGGCAGCCCAGGGAGTTGCCTTGAGCGACCTGCAGTTGGAACAGTTGGACCGGTATGCCGTCACGCTGGTGGAGGCCAACCAAAAGATGAACCTGACGGCCATTGTCGACCGGCAGGGGATCGAGGAGAAGCATTTTTTAGACAGCTTGCTGTTGGTGCCCCTGCTGCCGGCGGGCTGCAAGAGCCTGATCGACGTGGGGACCGGGGCGGGCTTTCCCGGGGTGGTGGCCAAGGTCGCCCTGCCCGGCCTTCGCCTTACCCTGCTGGACAGTCTGCAGAAACGGGTGACCTTTTTGGAGGAGCTCTCTGCCCACCTGGGCTTTGGCGGGGTGACCTGCCTGCACGGCCGGGCGGAGGAGGGGGGCCGCGACCCTGCACTGCGGGAGCAATTTGACGTGGCCACCGCCCGGGCGGTGGCCGACCTGGCGGTGCTGGCGGAATACTGCCTGCCCTTCGTGCGGCTGGGCGGCCGTTTCTTTGCCCTGAAGGGACCTGCCTGTGAGGAGGAGTTGGAACGGGCTACCTCGGCCATTGCCCTGCTGGGGGGAGAGGTGGTGGGCGTTCATCCCCAAACCCTGCCCGACGGCAGCAGCCGAAACATAGTAGAGGTCAAAAAAATATCGCAAACTCCGACAAAATATCCCCGGAACGCCGGGAAAATCAAAAAAAATCCGCTTTGAGGGCGGATTTTTTTGTTGCCCACAGGAGGGCTGTGTCGATTTTGGAAGATGGAAATGTCTGGAAAACTCATTTCCCGCGTGCTATACTGAAAAAGAAGCAGGACAAGCTGTATTTTTACAGGATACCGCCTTTTTTGGAAAAAGCGGTGAAATGGGAGGAGACAACAATGGCATCTCTTTTTTCAAAAAACAAAGTGGTGGGAAAGGTGGTGGATCTGCCCATTGAGGAGATCCAGGCCAATCCCGCCCAGCCCCGCATGGAGTTTGACGCCTATGAGCTCATCGGTCTTTCGGAGAGCATTCGCCAGAACGGGCTGTTGCAGCCTATTACGGTGCGCAAGCTGGAAGAGGGCGGGTATGAGCTCATCTCAGGGGAGAGACGGTTGCGCGCCTCCAAGCTGGCTCGGTTTTCCACCATTCACGCCATCGTTGTGGAATCCAGTGAGGAACAGTCGGCGGTATTTGCCCTGTTGGAAAATATTCAGCGGCAGGACCTGAACTGCTTTGAGCAGGCGCGGGGGATCAAAAAGCTGATGGAATGCTGGCATGTCACCCAGGAGGAGACGGCCCGCCGCCTGGGGATCGCCCAATCCACCCTGGCCAATAAACTGCGGCTGTTGGGGCTGGACAGGGAGGTGCAGGACTGCATCGTCTCCCAAAAGTTGAGTGAGCGCCATGCCCGCGCCCTGCTGCAGGTGGGGAAAGAGAAGCGCCTATCGGTGGCCCAGTTGGTGGCACAGCGCCATTACAGTGTGGTACAGACAGAGGACTACATCGCCCGGATGGCGGCGGAGGATGCTGCCACAGCAGCCAGGCAGAGAAACCGCTTTATTGTCAAGGATGTCCGCATCTTTCTCAACACTGTGGACAAGGCCATTGATTTGATGAAGCAGGCGGGAGTCGACGCCCAGGCGAGCACTGTGAAGGGGGAGGAGTATATCGAGTACAACATCCGCATCCCCCTCAAAAAAAGGGAAAAGGAGAGCGCCTAGGTCTTGCTAAAAGCGGACTGTTTTGGGAAGGACGGGCCGCCCGTGCAAACAATGAGATCGACGTGCTCCTTTTGATAGAGAGTGCCTACGGGCGCGAGAAGGAAAAAGAAAGGCCGAAAGGCCTTTCTTTTTTTGCCGTTTGAAAAGAGAGGATGTTTCACGTGGAACAGAAACGGGTTGTTTGTTCCACGTGAAACATCTCAAAATAAGGAAAAAGGGGAGGAGGGTTTTTTTGAAAGGGGAGCTGTGCTATAATGGTCACAGACTTTGTGAAATGAGAGCACGAGGAGGCGGAGTGTCCTTGGGAAAAACCATTGCCATTGCCAACCAAAAGGGCGGGGTGGGGAAGACCACCACCGCCGTCAATTTGGCGGCCAGCCTGGGCGAACTGGGGAAACGGGTGCTTCTGGTGGACATTGACCCCCAGGGGAACGCCACCAGCGGCCTGGGGGTCAACAAGCGCGCCAGCGAGCAGACCACCTATGAGCTGATGACCGGTGACGCCGCCTTTGACCAGGTCGTGGTGCACAGCGCCTTTAAAAATGTCGACCTGTTGCCCTCCAGCATCCAGCTGGCCGGGGCGGAAATCGAACTGGTGGAGATGGCGGACCGCCAGAACCGCCTCAAAAAGACCATTGCCGAGGGCAAGGAGCGATATGACTACCTGCTCATCGACAGTCCCCCCTCCCTGGGGCTCATCACCCTCAACGGGCTGGTGGCGGCCGATACCATCCTGATCCCCATTCAGTGCGAGTACTATGCGCTGGAAGGGCTCTCTCAGCTGATGAACACGGTGCGCCAGGTCAAGCGGCTCTACAACCCCCTCCTCGAGGTGGAAGGGGTGGTGCTGACCATGTACGACAGCCGTCTCAACCTGACGGTGCAGGTGGTGGAAGAGGTCAAGCGCTACTTTGGGGCCAAGGTGTATGCCACAGCGGTGCCCCGCAACGTGCGCCTCTCCGAAGCGCCAAGTTTTGGCCAGCCCGCCCTCTATTACGACAGGGGTTCCCGGGGGGCCAAGAGCTATCTGGAACTGGCGGAGGAACTTCTCCGCCGAAATGGCGACAAGGCGGTGATTTAGAAGATGGCAACCAAGAAGAGAGGGCTGGGCAAAGGCCTGGACGCCCTGTTTGTAGACAATGCGGTGGAGAGTGAGAGCCGGGTCAACGCATTGCCCATTGCCGAGGTGGAGCCCAACCGGGACCAGCCCCGCAAGGAGTTTGACCAGGAGGCCCTAGAGGAGTTGGCCGCCTCCATCGCCGAGCACGGGGTTCTGCAGCCCATTTTGGTGCGCCCGGTGTCCGGCGGATACCAGATTGTCGCCGGTGAGCGCCGCTGGCGGGCGGCGAGATTGGCGGGGTTGGTGGAGATCCCCGCCGTCATCAAGGAGATGACCGACCAGGAGGTGGGACAGGCCGCCCTAGTGGAAAACCTGCAGCGGGAAGACCTGAATCCCGTGGAAGAGGCGCTGGGCTACCACCAGTTGATGGAGCAGTTTGGTATGACCCAGGAACAGGTGGCCAAAAAGGTCTCCAAATCCCGGCCAGCGGTGGCCAACGCTGTGCGGCTGCTGGGCCTGCCGGAAGAGGTGCTGGCCTTTTTGCGGGCAGGCAGTCTCACGGCGGGGCATGCCAAGGCGCTGCTCTCCCTCAAGGAGGAAGAGCTGGTGCTTCCCACCGCCCAGTTGATGGTGGAAAAGCACCTTTCTGTGCGGGAGGCCGAGCGCTACTGCAAGCGCCTCAACGCCGCCCCCAAGGCAGAGAAGGCGGCCCTCCCCCCCGAGCCCATCTTCAAAGAGGTGGAGTTGAGCCTCACCGAGGTGTTGGGCCGCCGGGTCAAGGTGACCACCGACGGCACCAAGGGGAAGTTGGAGATCGAGTATTTTTCCAAAGACGATTTGGTGCGGCTGGCCAGCGTCTTCAACGAAAAAATTTAGGCTTTCATCTGCCGGAGAGAGAAGGGGCGAGGAGTTTTGTACACACAGCATCTTTTGGTACCCGAACACCAGGCGGGCGCGTCGGGGGAGATGAGTCTGGGCTATATGATGCGCAATGTACAGGAGGTGGCGACCAACCACTTCGCCAGCCAAAACGGCCTTCCCTGTGACGACAAGGGCAGCTGGAAGGTGGCCTTTTTCATTGCCAACTGCCATCTGCAGATCACCCGCCCCCCGCGGGTGGGGGAGGAAATCGCGGTCGGCACCTTCCTGCGCCGGGTGAGCGGCGCCTTCTTTGAGCGGGACACCGAGATCCGCTCTGCCCAGGGGGAGATTTTGGTGCGAAGCTGCAGCAACTGGTTTTTGCTCGACCGGCAGAGCATGTCGGTGCTCAAACCCAGCGAGTGCCCCTATCAAAACGAGATGGAGGGCCGGGACTTCCCCGTCACCTCCCAGCGGCGGCTCCGCTTTTCCCCCGATGCGCTGCGGTGGGTGGGGGAGCGGACGATCCGCTACACCATGATCGACGCCAACGGCCACACCAACAACGCCGTCTACGGCGACCTGGCCATGGATGCCTGTTGGCAGGTCTTCGGCGGCCGCCAGCCCAGCGGAGCGCAGTTTGTCTTTAACCACCAAGCCAAGTTGGGCGACCGGCTTCAGCTCTTTGCCGCAGAGGAAGAAAGCGGCGTGCTGTTGGTGGGAAAAATTGGGGATGGCCGGGAGGCGCCGGACAGCAAAGAAGCCTGTTTTGTCTGTGTCCTGGAAAAATAGAGAGGGGTGGAGAAAGGCGTTCTCCACCCCTTTTTGGCACCCCTGAACGGGAAGGATCGAACCATTTTGGAAAGCGGTTTCCAAGTGGTGGGGGATAGGGGGCAGGGGGATAGGGGAAAAGGGGGAGGAAATCGCTTTTTTCTATTCTGTTTGCCCAAAAAAACGGAAAAAGGAGGGGACAAAATGTCCGCCCGCCTTCATTGCATAAGGCTATGCAAAATGATACAATAGGTATCAAATCAGACGACGCCACCAGAGGGAGCCGGCGCGCCGGCTCCCAGGACAACAAGGGGAGAGGAGAAAATATGGGTATTTTTGACGAGTTGGATTATGGCTATAAGTTTGCGAGAGAGGGCCTGACCTTCGACGACGTGCTGCTGGTTCCCGCCAAGAGCGAGGTCCTGCCGGCCGATGTGAGCACCGCCACCGTTCTGGCGGGGGACATTCGGCTCAACACCCCCTTCCTTACCGCCGCCATGGACACCGTCACCGAGTCGGCCATGGCCATCGCCATTGCCAGAGAGGGCGGTATCGGCTTTATCCACAAGAATATGACCATTGAGCGCCAGGCCGAAGAGGTCGACAAGGTCAAGAGAAGTGAAAACGGCGTCATCGTCAACCCCTTCTATCTCTCCCCCGACAACCTGGTGGCCGAGGCGGACGCCCTCATGGGCAAGTACAAGATTTCCGGCGTGCCCATCTGTGAGGGGCAGAAGCTGGTGGGGATCATCACCAACCGCGACCTGAAGTTCCTCGACAACTTCAACATCCCCATCCGCAATGTGATGACCAAAGAGGGGCTGGTGGTGGCCCCGGTGGGGACCACCATCGACCAGGCCAAAGAGATCCTCTGGAAAAACAAGATCGAAAAACTCCCCATCGTCGACGAAAAGGGCAACCTGAAGGGCCTCATCACCATCAAAGACATTGAGAAGGCCGTTCAGTACCCCAACTCCGCCCGCGACAAGAAGAGCCGCCTCCTCTGCGGCGCAGCCATCGGCGTCACCCAGAACATCCTCGATCGGGCCCGCGCCCTGGTCGAGGCGGAGGTCGACGTGCTGGTGCTCGACTCGGCCCACGGCCACTCCCGCGGCATCATGAGCTGCATTGAAAAGGTGAAAAATGCCTTCCCCGATGTGCCGCTGATTGCCGGCAACATCGCCACCGCCGCGGCCGCCAAAGACCTGATCGAGGCGGGCGCCGACGCGCTGAAGGTGGGCATCGGCCCCGGCTCCATCTGCACCACCCGGGTGGTGGCAGGCATCGGCGTGCCCCAGCTCACCGCCATCTTCGACGTGGCCCAGGTGGCCGCCCGCAAGGGGATCCCGGTCATTGCCGACGGCGGCATCAAGTACTCGGGCGACATCGTCAAGGCCCTGGCCGCCGGCGCCAACACCGTGATGATGGGCTCGCTGCTGGCCGGGTGCGACGAGTCCCCCAGCGACAGCGAGATCTACCAGGGCAGAAAATTCAAGGTCTACCGCGGCATGGGCAGCGTGGGCGCCATGTCCGGCGCCCAGGGCAGCCGGGACCGCTACTTCCAGGAGAACAACAAAAAGTTGGTGCCCGAAGGGGTCGAGGGCCGGGTCCCCTACAAGGGCTCGGTGTCCGACACCATCTACCAGATGTTGGGCGGGCTGAAAGCCGGTATGGGCTACTGTGGGGCCGCCACCATTGATGACCTGCGCAAGTACGCCCAGTTCATCAAGATTTCTGGCGCCGGTCTGCGGGAGAGCCACCCCCACGACATCTACATCACCAAAGAGTCCCCCAACTACTCCACCAACGAGTAAAAAAAGAGACTGGCAGCGCCGCAGGATTTTCCTGCGGCGCTGCTTTTTTGTCGCTTTGGTGCCCAAAACTTTTGGCGCTGTCGGGGGAAACAAATTGGATCGACAGAGGATTTTCTGAAAGGAGGCTGCCGAGGATGTAAAAAAAGCAATCATTGGGACAGAGAGGACGCGAAAGGATGGCCTAGAATGGCCGACCGATTGATGAGTGGGTGGTCATGTACGCCTGGCGGTTCGATACTCCTTGAGGGGCCAAGGTTGGGCGGTACTCTTTTGGGGTCGGTGCAAACCACCTGTTTTGTCAGTGGTTTCGATTGCTCCCATCCCTGGTATCAGGAGCCGTGATGAGGAAGCTGGGGCGACACTGGGCGAATGGGTTTTGCCGGCTCATCCGTCGAGGAAAAGAGGAAAAAAGGGAAGAAATATTGTATATTATAAGTAAGATATTACAAAATGTATTAAACAATCAATAAGAATAAACAGTCTTTTGGGGGAAACAATAAGAGAGCCGCCATTGGAGGGGAAACAGGGGAAGAGTTTGGCAAAAGGTGTTGACAAACAGCCCTGTTTGACGTATAATTTATAACGTTCTCTTGTGGTACCGCTTTCAGCGGTTCTGACCAGATTACATGTGGCGGTATAGCTCAGTTGGCTAGAGCATGCGGTTCATACCCGCAGTGTCATTGGTTCGAATCCAATTACCGCTACCAATTTGGCCCGATGGTCAAGAGGTTAAGACACCGCCCTTTCACGGCGGTATCGGGGGTTCAATTCCCCCTCGGGTCACCATGCACCATTGGGGCAGCCGCTGCACAAATTTGTGCAGCGGTTTTTTCGTGTCTTGCAACAGGAATAGGGGCCGGGTTTTCCACACGCAGTTCTGTGACTGTGGAAAACCCGGCCCTTTTTTGCGGAGGATCCTAAAGGAGTGGAAGAGGGCAATGGCGGTAGCAGAAGACGGCGGCCTATTTTGCGGCCACAGGGATTTACAGGTAGCCGATTTGATGGAGGATTTGGCGGAGGTCCCCCTCCTCCGCGATGTCGCAGTGGGCGTACACCGCAGTGTTCCAACTGTAGAGGGCCACGGCGTATGTCCCGTTGGCGCGCACGGTGTAACGGGCAAAAGCGCCGCCCTCCGCGCGCTGCTCCTCGCGGGCGCTATCACTCTCCGCCGCGTCACTGAAGGCGGCGCGAGCGCGCTCAAAAAAGGTGACGGCGGTGGTCTTGCTGTCAAAGCGATAGAATTCAAAGCGCAACCCGTTGCCGGTCGAGAGGACCACGTCCTCGATCAATGGGCGCTCTGCCAGATAGTCGCTGTCCAGCGGTACAGGGGTGTAGCCCTGGGCGAGAAGGGCCTCCTGTACCTGGGCGCTGCTGGCGGGCCGGGTGGGCAGATTGGCCGCCTGCAGGGGGAGCCAGATCATCAGCCCCAGCAGGGAAAGCGTCAGGGCGAGTTTGCCCACCTCAGAGGCAATGGCCCTTCCTCGGTCCCCTTCCTCCCGGAGGGTTTTGCTGCGGACGGTGAAGGAGAGGTTGACGGCGGTGGTGACGGCGGTGACGGCGGCCACTGCAATACCGGCATAGCCCAAGAACCGATCGAGGACAAAGGTGAAGAAGCTGAAGAGCGAAAGGTTCAGGCAGAGAACGGGGGAGACGGTGCAGAGCTGGTAGAGAAAGAGCAGCCGTCTGGTTTTGCCGGGTTCCGGCGAATGGCCGATCAGCCACCCCAGCACCCAGCGGTGGGGATGCAGACGGCTGTGTACCGCCCTTCGCTCTGCCAGCACCCGGTCGGGGCTGGTGGCGGCCGAGCGGCAGACCCTCTCAAACAGCCACTGGCTGCCCCAGTTGCTCAGGGGGATGAGGAGGGCGAAGGCGAGCATCCTGATGAGCGGTTGATCCACGGCAAAGCTCCTCTCTGTAATCACCTCTTGCGGCGGGGGCCTGGAAAAAGGGGCTGCCACCGGCTTTGCAAAAGAGGGGCGTGGAAATCCTTCCGCGCCCCTCTTCTCGCTGCCCGGCCTTTCCTTTAGCCGAAGAGGGCGGCGAACTTCTCGTCCTGGCTGGGATCGTGCACCACATAGCCCACCGCCACCTTGTCGCCGGCGGCCTGGGCGACGGCTGCCGCCCCCTCGGCTCCGAAGGCGCCGCACACCTCGATCAGCTCGATCCCCTCGGCGGCCAGCTCTCTGGCCTCCTCACAGGCGGCCTCCAGGCTGGGCACCCCGATGGTGGTGACCAGGTTCCCGGTGCTCTCAAAATAGGAGCGGTGACGGGCGGACTCGAACTCAGAGCCCATGATGAGAAAGGCGAAATGCAGGGGGTGGTCCATTGTCATGTCCTCCTTTAAAAAGGGGTCGGGGAGGTCGCGCCACAGGGCGGGACACTCCTGGGTGAAGCTGCAAAGCAGTCCTATGGGTAATATAAAATTCAACAATTCCACAGAGTTATAAACATTGGGGAATACAGGAACTTAATTATACTTTGCGAAGTGGTGGGAGGGGTTGAAGGAGTGGCTCTTTTCGGGGTTTAGACCGAAGAGGTCGCAGACCTGGCGGCGGGGAAGGTTTTTCAGGTGGTGGCGGGTGACCCCCTCGCCATAGGTGTAGAGGAAGAGGTCGCAGGCGTCGTCCCCCATCTGCAGGATGCTCTGCCGGCAGCAGACATCGCAAATTTTGTCCCGGTGGACCACCACGGTGTGGAGGGTGAACCCCTGGGAGTAGCGCAGGGTGTAGTAGCCATTTTTTTCGGAGATGCCGGTGGTGCAGAAGTCGCAGATGCGCACCCCCAAAAACCAGAAGATGGGCACCAGGGACATGAGAGAGACAAAGGAAATCAGGTCGTGCCAACTGGGCAGCAGCCAGCCGGTCACAAAGTAAAAGACCGGCACCGCCACCAAAAAGCCCAGGGGGTCGATGATGAATTTGAAGATGGAGAGCAAGTTGGGCTTGATGGTGCGGGGGGTGACCACAAATTCGGGCACCAGCCGCTCCAGATAGCCGAAGAGGGTGCTCTTGCGCGCCGAGGGGATGAGTACCGGCAGCAGCCCGTCGCTCTTGCCGTAGCCCGCGCACTTGATGTAGACCGAATAGAATTGGGCAATGCGGGTGAAGAGGGTCTGGCGGATGTCGATGAAGTGGATCTTGTCAAAGGCGACCGTGTACTCTCTGCCCACCAGCACCCCGCCGGTGATGAAGAGCCGGTGCTGGGAGCGGGTGATGCAGAAGTTGTAGTAGCGGGTCAGATTTCGCAGAAAGCTGACCCCCCAGCCGATGGCCAGCAGGGTGGCGATGAAGAGGGCCACCGGGGGGATGCCCACCGCCACCAACTGGGCCACGTGGGCCAGGGTGCCGTAGAGCAGGTCGGCGATCTGCTGGCCGAGGATGTCGCCCAACTTGGAGATGAAGGTGGAGCAGAACAGCACCCCGGCGAAGTAGTTGGTGGTGATGAGGGAGAGGATGACCACATAGAAGTTGCGGCACATGAAAATCTGCCGGTGGCTCACATCCTCCAACCGCTGGCGGACGCCGGTCGCCCCCAACAGCTCCACAGCGGCCCGCTTTTTGAGGGTGAGGGTGGCGTCGTGGGAGCGGGCGGAACCGGCGTCGGTGTCCAGCCGCAGGGTGACCGCACCAAAGGGCTTATACCAAAAGGGCTCCTCCAGGTAGAGAGAGGTCAGCCGGGAAAAGGGGAGGGAGACGGTGTGTTTGGCGAAGATCCCCTCGCTGATGTGGACGGCCTCAGGGGTGAAGTAGTAGTAGATGCAGTACCAGCGCAGTACCGCCATCCCGATGATGGCGCAGAGGGCCAGGATGTCCACCCAGGCGCCCGACAGCCACTCGGAGAAGGAGGCGCCAAAGGAGAGGGCGCCGCGGGCCAGGGGGATGATGAGGAGGAAGAGGAAGCTGCCCATGTTTTGAAAGACGGTGATGGGATGGGTGTGGTGTTTCAAATCGCTCCCCCCTTGCCCCCGGCCAGGCCGCCGCTTCCCTCGCCAGGGGCGGGGGAGAGGAGGCTGGCCAGCATGGCCGCCTTGGCCGAGGGGATGTTGCAGACATAGGTGCGGGTGCCGGCGGTGCAGACGCAGAGGGTGGCCACCCCGAAGAGGTATTGCAGGGGGGAGCGGGTCACCGACACCAGCTGGATGAGGGGGAGGCGGATGTGGTGAAAGCGGGTGTAGATCACCCCGCTGGCCACATAGAGGGAGTCCCCCTCCAACTTGTAGCGGTGCTTCCAGTACTTGATGGGAAAATAAAGCAGCCACAGCAGGGCAAAGGAGACCGCCCAGACCCAGACGGCAATGCGGTAGAGCAGGCCGTCCGGGGAGAGGAAGAGGTGCACCAGCACCATATAGACAAAGCCCAGCAGCAGGATGCGGATGTAGTAGATGAGCAGGGAGGAGAGGGACGGGCGCTCGTAGCCCGAGGGGATCCTCTCTTTGGGGGGCGTTTTCTTCACGGGGCACCTCTTTTCCAGCGGCGGCGACGCCGTTTTATATTGTATTAGTTTACCACATTTTTTTCCCTTTATCAAAGCGAAGGGGGGCGAGACCCGCCGGAAAAGGGGGCCCTTTTTCCCCTGTTCGGCAGGGCTAGGCAGGGGGATGGGAATGGCGCCTGTCAAGGCGGGGTAAACTGGCGGTGACGGGGGGCGCGCAGGATAGCTGCTTTACCCGGCTTTTACAAACCCTTTACCCAAACGGGGTGTTGGCCGCCCCCGCGCCGCTCTACAATAGAGCCATGGAAAGAAACCAGATATGACGTGAGAAGTGAGGAGAGAGACCATGAAAAAAATCATTGCGCTGTTGGCGGTGGCCGCCATCGCCCTGACCGCTTTTGCCGGGTGCGGCAGCGACGCCGGAGACCAGGGCGGCAGCTCTGCGGACGGCACTCCCAAGACCATCAAGATGTCCGGCTCCACCTCGATGGAGGAATTGGCCAAGGGCTTTTCGGAGGCCTACGGCGAGAAGACCGGCGCCACCATCACCGTTGAGGTGGGCGGTTCCTCCGTCGGCTTTAAGAATGTGGCGGAGGGCGTTTCCGACATCGGCAACGTCTCCCGCGACCTCAAGGACGACGAGAAGGCCAAGGGCCTGACCGAGACGGTGGTGGCCATCGACGGCATCGCCGTCATCGCCAACGCCCAGAACAAGGTCGAGGACCTGAGCGCCGACCAACTGAAAAAAATCTTCACCGGCGAGATCACCAACTGGAAAGAGGTGGGCGGCGAGGACGCGGCCATCGTGGTGATGGGCCGTGAGGCCGGTTCCGGCACCCGGGGCGCCTTTGAAGAGCTGCTGGGCATTGAAGACGCCTGCAAGTACGCCGAGGAGCTCAACGAGACCGGCGCGGTCAAAACCAAGGTGTCCTCCACCGCCGGCGCTATCGGCTATGTGTCCATGTCCGCCCTGGACAGCACCGTCAAAGGGCTGAAAATCGACGGGGTCGAGCCCACCGAAGAAAATGCCAAGTCGGGCAGCTACTCCCTCAAGCGCCCCTTCGTGATGGTGTCCAGCCCCAACGCCTCGCAGGCCACCAAAGACTTTTTGGCCTGGGCCGTCAGCGATGAGGGCCAGGAGATCGTCACCCATCTGAAGCTGATCTCCATCAAGTAAGATCCCCCAAACCAGTTCAAAGGTTCAATAGCCACGACCCCATAGCCCCTCCAAATGCAGAATGCGGACTCGCCCGGCAACCGCCCGCGGCACAGAGGTCCGTATTTTGCGGTTGAAAGGGAAAGGGGCGGCGACACGTGAGACGGCAAAGGAGAACGAGCGATGGCGAGCGCAAAGACCAGTCGGCCGGAAGGGGCGTCGGCCCCCCTGACCGGACGCAGGGCAATCAGACAGCGGGCAACCGAGTCGCTGATGAGCGGCATCTTTAAAGTGTGCGGCTGCCTGTCGGTGGTGGCGGTGGTCCTGATCACCGTCTACATGGTGGCGCTGGGGGCCCCCGGCATCGGCAAGATCGGGGTAGGCGAGTTCCTCTTCGGCACCGAGTGGTTCCCCACCGCCACCACCAAGGACCCCTCTTTCGGCATCCTTCCCATGATCCTCTCCTCCATACTGGCGACCGGGGGGGCGGTGCTCATCGGGGTACCCATCGGGCTGTTCACCGCCATCTACCTGGCGGAATTCGCCCGGGGGAAAACAGCCTCGGTGCTGCGGGCCATGGTGAGTTTGCTGGCCGGCATCCCCTCGGTGGTCTACGGCCTGGTGGGGATGATCGTGGTGGTGCCGGCGGTGGCCAAGGTGTTCGGGCTGCCCTCCGGCTCCTCCCTCTTCTCGGCCATCCTGGTGCTGGCGGTCATGATCCTGCCCACCATCGTCTCCATCAGCGAAAACGCCCTGCGCGCCGTCCCCAAGGAGTACCGGGAGGCCTCCCTCGCCATGGGCACCACCCGGGTGCGCACCATCTTCAAGGTGGTGCTGCCGGCGGCCAAATCGGGGGTCGCGGCGGGGGTCGTCCTGGGCATCGGCCGGGCGGTGGGGGAGACCATGGCGGTGATCATGGTGGCGGGAAACGCCGTCAACATGCCCGCCCTCTTTCAGAGCGTGCGGCTGCTGACCACCGGCATCGCCATGGAGATGGGGTACGCCGGCGGCCTGCACCGGGAGGCGCTCTTCGGCATTGGGCTGGTGCTGTTTGTCTTTATTATGGCAATCAATATTGTCCTTAACCGCATCATCAAATCAGACAGCAAGGAGGAGCGGCGATGAGAGACCTGACCAGGCGCCGGCACCGCGTCGGCGAACACCTCCTCCAGGGGGTCATCTACCTTTGTGCCTTCTCCACCGTGGCCCTGGTGGTGGCAATGGTGGGCTACATCTTCGCGCGGGGGCTCCCCTCCATCAGCTGGGAATTTCTCACCTCCTCCCCCAGCGTCCTCAAGGGGACCATCGGCATCCTCCCCAACATCGTCAACACCCTGCTGATGATCGCTACCAGCCTGCTTTTCTCCGTTCCGGTGGGCATCGGCGCGGCCATCTACCTCAACGAGTACGCCCGGGGCGGCCGGGTGGTGCGCCTCATCGAGTTCACGGTGGAGACCCTGGCCGGCATCCCCTCTATCATCTACGGCCTCTTTGGCCTGATGTTCTTTGTCACGGTGCTCAAACTGCAGACCTCCATCATCGCCGGCTCCCTCACCCTGATGATCATGCTGCTGCCCACCGTCATCCGCACCACGCAGGAGGCGCTCAAGGCGGTGCCCGACAGCTTTCGCGAGGGGGCCATCGGTCTGGGGGCCACCAAGTGGCACACCATCAAAACGGTTTTGCTGCCCACGGCCAAGGCCGGCATCATCAGCTCCATCATCCTGAGTGTGGGGCGGATCGTGGGGGAGTCGGCGGCCCTGATCTTCACCGCCGGCATCGGCGACAAGCTCACCGGCGGACTCTTCAGCCAGTTGGCCTCCTCCGGCGGCACCCTCACCGTGGCCCTTTACACCTACGCCATGGGGCGGGGGGAGAGCGCCGACCTGGCCTTTGCCATCGCCTCCATCCTGGTTTTGCTGGTGCTTGCCATCAACGCCCTCACCATGGCTTTGGGCGGCGCGGGCAGGCGGGAGAAGAAGGGTTGACGGGAGCGGCCCCGCTGGGGGACAAAGCGAAGTTTGGCCAGCCGGGGTGTCCGGCAGACGAGAAAGGCGGGAAACAACATGAGCAATGAGGCAGCGCGCACCGGCGGGCTGGGCGGCATTTCGGTCAGGGACCTAAACCTCTACTACGGGGAGAGCCAGGCCCTGAAAAACGTGAATATGGACATCTACCCCAACGAGATCACCGCCTTTATCGGCCCCTCCGGCTGCGGCAAATCGACCTTTTTAAAGACCCTCAACCGGATGAACGACCTGGTGGACGGGGTGAAGATCACCGGCGAGGTGTGCATCGGCGGGCAGAACATCTACGACCCCCGGGTGGATGTGACCCTGCTGCGCAAGGCGGTGGGGATGGTCTTTCAAAAACCCAACCCCTTTCCCATGAGCATCTACGACAACATTGCCTACGGCCCCCGCTGTCACGGGATCAAGGGCCGCCGCCAGCTCGACGCCATTGTGGAGGAGAGCCTGCGGGGGGCGGCCCTCTGGGACGAGGTGAAGGACCGGGTCAAAAAGTCGGCCATGGGGCTCTCGGGCGGGCAGCAGCAGCGGCTGTGCATCGCCCGCGCCCTGGCGGTGCAGCCCGACATCCTGCTGATGGATGAGCCCACCTCGGCTCTCGACCCCATCTCCACCATGAAGATCGAGGAGCTGATGAGCAGCCTCAAAGAGCGGTATACGGTGGTGATCGTCACCCACAACATGCAGCAGGCCAGCCGCATCTCCGACCGCACCGCCTTCTTCCTGCTGGGGGAGATGGTGGAGTACGGCGAGACCGAGCAGATTTTTTCCATGCCGCGGGACAAAAAAACCGAGGAGTACATCACCGGCCGCTTTGGATGATGGCCGCGCCCCAAAATGTGGCCGCAGCGATTGCGGTGAAAGGCCCGTTTCGGTATACTGAGAAGGAGGAGAGCCCAGAGTGACGACGCGAAGCAATTTTGACAGACAGCTGGAAGCCCTGCACCTGGATCTGGTGCAGATGGGCGGGATGGTGCAGAAGGCCATCGAGGAGGGGATCCGCGCCCTCATGGAGCGAGACGGCGACCTGGCGGAGCGGGTGGTGGCCGGCGACAAGGCCATCGACGACATGGAACAGCAGATCGAGCGGACCTGTCTGCGGCTGCTGATGCGCCAGCAGCCGGTGGCGCGGGATTTTCGCAGCGTCTTTGCGGCCCTCAAGATGATCACCGACCTGGAGCGGATCGCCGACCAGGCGGCCGACATCGCCAACCTGAGCCACCGCTTTACCGGTCAGGAGCTGATTGGAATGGTGGGGCACATCCCCGCCATGGAGCGGGTGGCCCGGGAGATGGTGGAGAGCAGCATCTCCGCCTTTGTCCGCCAGGACCTGGCCGCCGCCCAGGCCACCATCCGGCGGGACGACGAGATGGACGCCCTCTTCGGCCGGGTGAAGGACGAGCTCATCGAGCTGTTGCGCAGCGGCGCCGCCGGCGAGGCGGCCGACCAGGCCATCGACGTGCTGATGGTGGCCAAATATATGGAGCGCATCGGCGACCACGCGGTCAACGTCTGCGAGTGGGTCGAGTACCTGGTCACCGGCGTTCACCAGTCCGAAGAGCTGAACGAAGAGAGGTAGCGCGCCCGGCCACGGGTGCGAAGGGGAAAGGAGAGGCCTGATTTTGAAACAGCGCATCTACATTGCGGAGGACGACGGCGGCATTCGCGAACTGATCCGGTGCACCCTGGAGAGCTTTGGCTTTGACGCCTTTGAATTTCCCGACGGCGAGGCCCTTTTAAACCAGATCCAGCGGGAGGGGACCGTCCCCGACCTGGTCATCCTCGACATCATGATGCCGGTCAAAGACGGGCTGGAGACCCTGAAGGAGTTGCGGGAGCACGGCCTCACCGCCCGGGTGCCGGTGATTTTGGTGACCGCCAAGGACGCCGAGATCGACAAGGTGCGGGGGCTGGATCTGGGGGCCGACGACTACATCACCAAGCCCTTTGGCATCCTTGAGCTCTCCTCCCGGGTAAAGGCCGTCCTCCGCCGCAGCGGCGGGCCCCAAGAGGGGCCGGAGGTGCTCTCTGCGGCGGATCTGCGGCTGGACACCGGCCGGGTGGAGGTCCGCCAGGGAGAGCGGGAGGTGGAACTCACCAACAAGGAGTTCAAGCTCCTGGCCCTGCTGATGAAAAACGCCGGTATCGCCCTTCCCCGGGAGGAGATCCTCAACCGGGTCTGGGGGTACGACTATATCGGCGAGACCCGCACCCTGGACATGCACATCCGCTCCCTGCGCCAAAAGCTGGGGGACACGGCGGAAAACCCCAAGTACATCAAGACGGTCCGCTCGGTGGGCTACAAGTTCATTGCCGAATAGGGCCTGCAATCGAGAGAGACGGCGAGAGGGAGAGGAAAGCCGATGAAAAAAGAAATCTTTCGCAAGACCCTCCTCCTCTGCACGGTGGCCATCCTCCTCTGCTCAGCGGTGTCGGTGGCGATTTTGCAGCGGGAGAGAAAGGACGAGCAGGTGGCCTCGGTGGTCAGCGGACTGCGGGCGCTCTCCGAAAACGCCCAGGGGCAGACCTCCACCGAGGACTTTAACCGGGCGGCGAGGACCTTTTCCAGCAACTACGACGGCGCCCGGCTGACCATTGTCGACCAGAGCGGCCGGGTGGTGGGGGACTCCCACGAGGACCCGGCCACCATGGAAAACCACGGTGACCGCGAGGAGATCGCCGAGGCAAAAGAGAGCGGCGTCGGCGTCTCCGAGCGCTGGTCGGACACCCTGAAGGGCCGTTTGCGCTATGTGGCGGTCCAGGCGGACAACGGCTATATCTACCGCGCCTCGGTGCGGGTGAGAAGTCTCAACCAGGCCTTTGTGAGCATCCTCCCGGCGGCGATCATCAGCATCCTCGCCGCCGTCCTCTTCTCCGCCCTGGGGGCCAAGTTGGTGGCCAAGAAGATCGCCCGCCCGGTGGAGGAGATCGTGGAGGGGCTGCAAAACATCGACAACGGCGATTACAGCCGTCTCCCCCTGCCCGACTGCGACGAGCTGGCCTCCCTGGTGGTCAGCATCAACACCCTTTCGGAAAACATCGACCACACCCTGAAAGACCTGCGGGGGGAGCGGCAGAAGACCCTCTTTTTGCTGGACAATGTGCAGGAGGGGCTGCTGGCCCTGGACAAAGACACCCGGGTCATCACCGTCAACCGGGCGGCAGCCGCCTTTTTACAGGTGCCGCCGGGCCGGGCGGCGGGGCAGACCATCTCCCACCTGACCACCAACAAGGCCCTCATCGACGCGGTGTTGGCAGCGGTGGAGGGACCCGAATCCCTCGGCTCTGCCTTTGACCTGGAGGACCGAGAGGGGGGAAAAGCCCTGCTTTGCAGCGTCCTCCCGGTGCAGGCGGATTGGATCGAGGGGGAACGGGGGGCCATTGTGGTGCTGCGGGACGTGACCGAGGAGCGCCGCCGCCAGCAGATGCGCAGCGAGTTCTTCCAAAACGCCTCCCACGAGCTCAAGACCCCCATCACCTCCATCGGCGGGTTCGCCCAGCTGCTGCAGAGCGGGATGGTCACCGAGGAGGAGACCCGGCAGCGCTATCTCCACAACATCGAAAAGGAGACCGGGCGGATGGCCGAACTCATCGGCGACATCCTCAAAATCTCCCGCTACGAGGAGGGAGAGGTGCCCCGCAACGAACAGGTGGACCTGGCGGCGGTGGCCGGCGAGGTGATGGAGCGGCTGCAGCCGGTGGCCGACCGGCAGGGCATTTCCCTGGAAATGGAGAGTCGAGGCGACGACCTGCGGCTCTGGGGCTCCAAAAAGGACATGGAGGACCTGATCGGCAACCTCTGCGACAATGCCGTCAAGTACAACCGCCCCGGCGGCTCGGTGCGGGTGCTGCTCACCGCCCTGCCCGAAGAGGTGCAGATCGCGGTGGAGGACACCGGTGTCGGCATCCCCGCCGCCCACCTGAGCCGGGTGTTCGAGCGGTTCTACCGGGTAGAGAAGGACCGGAACAAAAAGGTGGGGGGGACCGGTCTGGGGCTGGCCATCGTCAAGCACATCTGCGCCCTCTACGGCGGCCGGGTGGACATCCAGAGCGCCGAGGGCAAGGGGACAGCCGTCACCGCAGTCCTCCGGCGGGAGCGGTAAATAGAGACCGTTTCCTTGATGCCTTGTTTCAGGAAATTTGGCAGGAGCGGCAAAAGCTGCTTGCATGCCCAAATGGTGTGACCCGACACGGCACGTTCCCATCGCGGTGCTCTGCTGCGCGGAGGTCTTCCTGGGGCGGTTTCATTTTGACCGCCAGGGGGTATCAAGACGGGGCGTCGAAGGGGAGAACCCCTTTGCCGGCAATCGATAAAAAACAGGGGGCCAAAAGTCTCGCCGCAAGGCGGATTTTTGGCCCCCTGTCTTGGAGGAGGTCTGTTTTTTGCGGCGGGTGGCTGTGGCGCTGATTGCCGCAAAGCGCGGGCGTGTCGAGGGGCCCCTGCCCAATTAGGCGTGGGCGGGAGTTTTGCCCTTGGCCTTTTTCTTCTCCTTGCCGGCAGCCGGCTGAGAGTCGGTCGGGGATCCCACTCCGTCGGCCAAGGGCAGCGGCTCCTCTCCCAGATGGGCGGCCTCCCACTGGAGCTGGGCCTTCAGCCGCAGAGCGGCGGCCTTTTCCTCCGCCCGCAGCCGGGCGGCCTCTGCCCGCTGGGCCCGCTTTTGCAGCCGGGCGGCCCGGCGCTGGGCCCAGGGGCCGGCGGGCGCGGGTGCGCCCTCTTCCAGCGGGGTCTCCCCCTCGGGGATGGAGTGGCTCAGGTGCAGCGAGAGCTTGGCGCAGGCCGGGCCCACCATCTCGTACATCACCCCGGAGGAGAGGATGATGGTGGAGAGCATGGTGCCCATGTCGGGCGGCAGCATCCGCTGGCCGAGGACGGCCAGGCCGATGGAAACCCCCGCCTGGGGCACCAGGGCCAGCCCCAAGTATTTGCGGATGTCGTCGGAAGAGCGGCCGATCTTGGCGCCCAGCCAGGCGCCCAGGTACTTGCCGAAGATGCGGACAAAGAAGTAGACCACCCCAATCACCCCGGCGGTGGCCAGGGAGGGCACATCGAGCCGCAGCCCGGAGAGGACGAAGAACATCAGCAGGATGGGCGGGGTGAAGCCGCCGACCTGTTTAAAGAGCTTTTTGCTGTGGCTGACGTTGACGTAGACCATCCCCATGGCCATGCAGGTCAGCAGGGGAGAGACCCCCAGCAGCATGCAGAGGCCGGAGAGCCCCAGGATAAACCCGGTCACCAGCACCAGCCGATGGTAGTTGGAGCGCCGGTCGCTGATGAAGATGTTGAGGATGAAGCCGCTGAGAGAGCCCATGGCGATGGCCACCAGGTTGAAGATGACCGGCAGGATCAGCACCGACCAGTCCAGGCTGCCCCCCTCCATGTTCTGGGCCAGGGCCGCGCAGATGCTGAAGGCAATGAGGGCCACCGCGTCGTCCAGGGCCACCACCTGCAAGATCATGTTGACAAACTCGCCCTTGGCCTTGTACTGCTTGATGGTCATGATGGTGGAGGCCGGCGCCGTGGCACAGCCGATGGCCCCCAGCAGCAGGGAGAAGGGGATGGACAGGTGAAAGAGGAAGATCATGGTCAGGGTGATGACCACCCCGGCAGTCAGGGATTCAAAGACGGTGACGATCAGCACCTGGGCGCCGCTCTTTTTCAGGGCGGCGAGCTTGAAGTAGCGGCCCACGTCAAAGGCGATGAAGGACAGGGCCACGTCGGTGACAAAGTCCATCCGGGTGACCATCTCGGCGGGCACCACCCCCAACACGTAGGGGCCCAACAGCACGCCGGCCAGGATGTAGCCGGTGACGTTGGGCAGGTGCAGCCGCTTGGTGAGCCGGGTAAAGGCAAAGCCGGCGAAGAGGATGACCGCCAAGGTCAGCACGATGGCGGCGGCGGGATTGGTTTGCAGCAGGTTTTCCAGCATGGGACACATCTCCTTTTATAAGAGGGTTGAGGGGTTTGTATAAAAGGCGCCAGAGAGGCGACGATTAAAGCAGGGCAGACCGGGCACAGCGGCCCGGTCTGTTCATCGGCCCCAGCACAGGGCCCCAGAAGACAAAAACTTTACATGAATTTTACAATTCATCTCTGTACGTTGATTATATGTCAGAAGTGTGATAATATCAAATTATATTTTATACAGGTTATATAAATTCAATTGATAATAGATTGCTCAATTGTCAAAGAGAGGGGGACAACCGCCGTGCTCGACACCAAAATCATCACCCTGCTGCGGGTCATCGACGAGGGCAGCTACACCGCCGCCGCCAAAAAGCTGGCCCTGACCCAGCCGGCCGTCAGCCACCACATTCAGATGTTGGAACAGAAATACGGCATTCAAATCTTCTACAAAAACAAAAAAAAGCTGGTTTTGACGCCGGAAGGGCTGATTTTGGAGAAATACGCCCGCCGCGCCTGGGCTGTCTCCGCCGCAGCCGACCAGGCGCTCAAAGACAGCCGCAAAAACATCAAGCACCTGACCATCGCCATCACCCCCACCGTGGGGGAGAACCTGCTGCCCCAGGTCATCGCCACCTACTGCAACCGCCACCCCAACATGCACATTAATATCATTACCGACACCATAAATACAATTGATAATATGCTGCACACCTTTGCCGCCGACATCGCCATCATCGAGGGGGATATCTACGGCCCCTCCTTTGTGTCGGTGCTGCTGGACACCGACTACCTCTGCCTGGTGGTCTCCCCCCAGCACCGGTTTGCCCAGCGCAGCAGCGTCGGCCTGGAAGAGCTCAAGAGCGAGAAGTTCATCCTCCGCTCCCAGAGCGCCGGCACCCGCCGCCTCTTCGAGAGCTATCTCCAGGGCCACTTCGAGAGCATCCAAAACTTCAACGTCATCATCCAAATCGACAACGTCGCCACCATCAAAGAGCTGGTGGCCCTCAACCTGGGGGTCTCGGTCATCGGCCACAGCGCCTGTGTCGAGGAGGAGCGCACCGGACGGCTGGCGGTGGTCCCCATCGAGAACGCCAGCATGGCCCGCAAGATCAACATGGTGCACCGCAAGGAGTTCTCCCACACCGAGATACTGGAGGAGCTGCGCAGCATCTACAACGCCATCCAGGCCGGGCAGTCCGACCTGGCGGTGGGGCTGGAAGGCCTTCCCCCCGCACCGCCGATGTAAAAAGAAAAAGCCCCCCTCCCGCCGCGGCGGGAGGGGGGCTTTTGTGTGCGGAAAAGGGGCTTAGTCCTCTTTTACCAGGGTAAAGGACTCGTAGGGGCGCAGGGTGATGACCGGGGCGATCACCAGCCCGGGGTAGTTTTGCAGCAGCACAGAGGTGCGATCGCTCAAGAACTCCTCCGGCAGGTGAAACTCGAGCTCTTCCCCGGTGAAGTTGGAGAGGCAGAAGAGGGCCTGGTTTTCAAACCGGCGGATGTAGCCGAAGGTCTTGTCGCAGTCGGGGTGGTAGAGCTCCATGTCCCCGTAGGCGATCACGTCCCACTGTTTGCGCTTGGCGATCAGCTCCCGGTAGAAGTTGAGGATCGAGTCCGGGTCCCCCTCCTGGCTGGCCACGTTGATCTGCCGGTAGTTGTCGTTGACCTCGATCCAGGGGGTGCCGGCGGTGAAGCCGGCGTTCTCGCTGTCGTCCCACTGCATGGGGGTGCGGCCGTTGTCCCGCGCCCGGTCGCAGAAGACCTTCAGCAGGGCCTCGTCGCTCTCGCCGGTGGCCTTGCGCTCCTCGTAGGTGTTGAAGACCTCCACGTCCCGGAACTTCTCCACGCTGTCGTAGTGGACGTTGGTCATTCCGATCTCGTCGCCCTGGAAGATGTAGGGGGTGCCCTGCATCATGTAGAAGCAGTTGGCCAGCATCTTGGCCGATTCCTTCCAGTAGACCCCGTCGTCCCCAAAGCGGGAGACGGCCCGGGGCTGGTCGTGGTTGTCCATAAAGAGGGCCTGCCAGCCCTGGCCGTGCAGCCCCTGCTGCCACTCCAGCGCCGTCTTTTTAAAGAGGGGCAGGTCCAGCGGCTTGGGGGAGAACTTGTCAAAACCCTCCTGGTCGATGTTGAGCAGGTCGAAGAGGTAGAGCATGTTCAGCTCCCGCCGGTCGGGTCCGCAGTACTGGCGGGCGGTCTCCATGTCCACGTAGGCCACCTCGGCCACCGTCATCATCCCGTACTTGCCGAACACCCGCTCGTTCAGGTCGCGGAAGTGCTCGTTGACCCGGGGCTTGTTGGCGTAGTGCTGGTTGGCAAAACCGTACTTGCTGCCGGGCATCGGCTCCACGTCGGGGAAGTCCGGCTCCTTGTAGAGGTAGTTGATGGCGTCCAGCCGAAAGCCGTCCACCCCTCTGTCCACCCAGAACTTGAGGATGTCTACCACCTCGTCCACCACCTTGGGGTTCTCCCAGTTGAGGTCGGGCTGTTTGACGGCAAAGGTGTGCAGGTAGTACTCGCCGGTGGGCTGGTTGTACTCCCAGATGCTGCCGCCGAAGACCGAGGCCCAGTTGGAGGGCTCGGCCCCGTTTTTCCCCTCCCGGAAGATGTAGTAGTCGTGGTAGGGGCTGTCCTTGGACTGGCGGGCCGCCTCGAACCAGGGGTGCTCGTCGCTGGTGTGGTTGCCCACAAAGTCCATCACAAAGCGCATCCCCCGGGCGTGGATGCCGTCCACCATCTCCTGCCACTGCTCCATGGTGCCAAAGGCCGGGTCGATGGCCCGGTAGTCGGCCACGTCGTAGCCGTTGTCCGCCTTGGGGCTCACAAAGTAGGGGCAGGACCAGACCACGTCCACCCCCAGGCTTTTGATGTAATCGAGTTTTTGGGAGATGCCCGCCAGATCGCCCTCGCCGTCTCCGTCCGAGTCGAAGAAGCTGCGGGGATAGATCTGGTAGACGGTGGCGCTGCGCCACCAGTCGGGGTCCTGCATCAGTCTCTTGTTGGTTTCCATTGGCTGTTCCTCCTAAAAAGAATAGACTCTCTTCAGGTGATGACAGAGGGGGCCTCTGCCTGCCCTAAATCTCTCTACCCCCATTAAACGGGAGTTTGCGCCGCCTGTCAAGCGCTTTGGGTGAATTTTCGACCCCTGCCGTCAGGGTTCCAGCATGGTCAGGGAGATCCGCCCCCGGCCGGTGTCCACCTCCAGCACCCAAACGGTGACCACGTCCCCCACCTTCACCACGTCCAGCGGGTGTTTGACAAACCGCTTGGAGAGGCGGGAGATGTGCACCAGCCCATCCTGGTGGACCCCAATGTCCACAAAGGCGCCGAAATCGACGATGTTGCGCACCGTTCCGGTGAGTTTCATCCCCGGCTTCAAGTCTTTGATGTCCATCAGATCCTGGCGCAAGACCGGCTGGGGCAGCTCGTCCCGGGGGTCCCGCCCCGGCTTTTGCAGCTCCTGGGCAATGTCTTTCAAGGTGTAGGACCCGGCGCCGGTGGCCGCTTCCAGCGCCTCCTCCGAAAAGGCGGCCAGCTTTTCCCCCAGCCCATCCAGACCGCCCCCTGCCAGGTCGGCCGGCTTGCAGCCGCAGAGGGCCAGCAGCTTCTTGGCGGCGGGGTAGCTCTCTGGGTGGACGGCGGTCTGGTCCAGCGGGTTTTTCCCGCCGGGGATGCGCAGAAATCCCGCCGCCTGCTTGTAGGCCTTGGGCCCCAGTTTGGGCACCGCCAGCAGGTCCCGCCGCTCGGCAAAGGGGCCCAGCTCCTCCCGCCGGGCGACGATGTTCTGGGCCACGGCGGCCGAAATGCCCGACACCTGTGCCAGCAGGGAGGGGGAGGCGGTGTTCAGGTCCACCCCCACGGTGTTGACACAGTCCTCCACCACCCCTTCCAGGGCCTGGCGCAGTTCCTTTTTGGGCATGTCGTGCTGGTACTGCCCCACGCCGATGGCCTCGGGGTCGATCTTCACCAGCTCGGCCAGCGGGTCCTGCAGCCGCCGGGCGATGGAGACGGCGCTGCGCAGGGAGACGTCGAACTGGGGGAACTCCTTTGCCGCCAGGGGGGAAGCCGAGTAGACCGAGGCCCCCGCCTCGCTCACCACCGCGTAGGAGACGTCCAGCCCGTTCTCCCGGATCAGGTCGGCCACAAAGACTTCCGACTCCTTGGAGGCGGTGCCGTTGCCGATGGAGATGACCTCCACCCCGTAGCGGCGGATGAGGCCCAGCAGGGTGCGGGCCGCCTCGGCCACCTTCTTCTGGGGCGGGGTGGGGTAGACCACCGCCGTCTCCAACACCTTGCCGGTGGCGTCCACCACCGCGATCTTGCAGCCGGTGCGGTAGGCCGGGTCCAACCCCAGCACCACTTTGCCCCGCACCGGGGGCTGCATCAGCAGTTGTTTTAAGTTGGCCCCAAAGACCCGGATGGCCCCCTGGCAGGCCGTCTCGGTGAGGGCAGCCCGCAGCTCCCTGAAGGCGGAGGGCAGGATCAGCCGGTCAAAGGCGTCCTCCCCGGCCCGGCGGAGAAGCTCGCCGTAGGGGTGGCGCTCCCCGGGGTATTTGCTCTGGGCGATGGCCAGGGCCCGGTCCCTGTCGAAGTCCAGCGAGACCTTTAAAAACCCCTCCTTCTCGCCCCGGTCGATGGCCAGCACCCGGTGCCCCGCCACCGCGCGCACCGGCTCCCGGTAGGACAGGTAGTTTTTGTAGACGCTCTCGGCGCAGCCCTCCTTCCCCTCGCAGCAGAGGGAGGCCGCCGCGGTGAAAAACTGCCGCAGCCGACGGCGGATGGTCGGGTCGTCGGAAATCTCCTCCGCCAGGATGTCCATGGCCCCCTGCAGGGCCTCTTCGGGGGTGGTGAGCCCTTCCTCCCCGGTGCAGTAGACCCGCGCCTCTTCCAGGGCAGGGCCGCCGGGTCGGCCGTCTGGCCGCTTCCCGCTGCGCAGGGTGTCCGCCAGGGGGGCGAGCCCCCGCTCCTTGGCCATCGACGCGCGGGTCCTCCGCTTGGGCCGGTAGGGGAGGTAGAGGTCTTCCAACTCGGTGAGGGTGTTGGCACTCTCCACCGCCCGGCGCAGTTCCCCGGTGAGGGCCCCCGCCTTTTCAATGGAGGCCAGCACCTCCCCTTTGCGCTCCTCCAGCCCCCGCAGGTAGTGCAGCCGCTCGGCCAACTGGCGCAGCAGTTGGTCGTCCAGGTTCCCGGTCTGCTCCTTGCGGTAGCGGGCGATAAAGGGGATGGTGTTGCCGTCGTCGATGAGTTTGACGGCCGCCTCCACCTGTTTGGGGGCCACCGACAGCTCGGCGCCCAATCTCTGGTTGATGTCCATCTTCTCCCGTCCCTTCTCTCAGGCTCTCTGTCCCGCGGCCCGCAAAAAAGGGGCGGCCGGCGGCAGGAATGCCGAACAGCGGCCGCCCCTTTGTCAGGGCTTGTGGGGAATGTGCTCCGGCAGGGTCGCCGCCGGAAGGGGGTCTCTAGTAAGCGGCGGTGACCGCCTCGCCGGCGATCAGGGCCTTGACCCCGTTTTTCATGGCGTCGCCGGCGGCCTTGCGGACCGCGTACTGGGCGCTGCCGTCCACCCGCACCGCCAGCCGCCGGTTTTCGTAGCTGCACAGCTCCACCCGGCGGGTGCTGCCGTCTTTCAGGTGGAAGGTGATCTGCACCTCTGTCTCGCCGATGCGGTCGGGCGCGTCGGCGGTGTACTCGCTGCGCAGGCTGCAAAAGAGCTTGTAGGCGTCTTTAAAGGAGGCGGCGTCCAGCTCCGTCCCTCCGTAGGTGGCCTTGCTTTGGGCCGCGTCGGCAATGTCAAAGCGGTAGCTCTCCCCGTCAAAGGCGACCTCCACCGCCGACACCTGGCTCATGGCCGGGGCGCAGAGGGCCTTGGTGGCCATCTGATAGGGGGTGCAGTCCAGCCAGGTGACCACGTAGTCGGCCATCCGGTAGATCACCGGGATGCCCTCCTTCATGGCGTAGTAGCCGTCGCCGTCCTTCTTGCCGATGAGGATGCGGGTGAAGTCCTCGCCCTCCCCCAGCTCGATGGTGGAGAGGGGCTCGTCCAGCCCGGCGTCGGCCAGCTGCCCTTCGGTGGGGTTCAGGATTTTGGCCGAAGAGGCCTGGATCCGCATCAAGTCGGCAAAGGTCTCGTGAAAGTACTCGGGGTCCACGTAGGCGGTGACCGGCGAGGTCATCTGGTACTTGTAGTAGGTGCCGTAGCCGTCGATGACGTTCTGGTCGCCGATGTTGTCCACCGCAAAGGCGCCGTTTTTGTTGGTGAAGCGGAAGCTGGTGACGTTGTCGCTGGAGGTGTCGTCAAAGGGGGAGAGGTAGAGGTCGGCAAAGTCCAGGACCGACCCGGTCAAAAAGGAGACCGGCGCCAGGCTGATGCCGTAAATGGTGTTTTCCCCTTTGAGTTTGAAGTAGTAGCCGTTGTTCCCGGTGTAGGGATCGCCGAACTCCAACTCCAGCTTGCCGCCGTCGGTGTATTCAATGGTGGCAAAGGCGGTGGGCTCGTCCAGCCCGAACTCGGCGGCCTTCTCCAGGTCTTCGGCCACCAGGGTCTCGGCCGAGAGCTCGGCCGCATAGCGGGCGCAGTTGGTCAGGTCGGTCCGGTCGATGGGCACCCCGCTGTCCCGCAGCAGGGGAACGGTCCACTCCTCGGTGCCGGTGCGTTCAAAGGTGTAGCTGCCCTGCTCGTTTTCCACCGTGATCTTCTGCACCTGGTCGGAGGTGCGCTGGCTCAGGGGGATGGTGACCTTGCCCTCCTTCTCGTCGCCCTCTTTGGGCCAGAGGAGCAGGGCGCCCACCAGCACTGCCGCCAGCAGCACCACCCCGCCCAGGATCAGCAGGGTTTTCTTTTGGCGTTTGTTCATTTACAGGTGCCTCCTGCGAAGGAAGACAAAGGCGCCCACCGCCAGGCAGCCCACCGGCAGCACCCCGATGAAGAGGATGCGCATGAAGCTGGCCCCGTCCGAGGCGATGTCCAGGTATTTGGCCGCCATGTCCTTGGGGGCGATGATGACCTGGCTGTCCCGCCCGGTGAGGGTGCCGGTCAGCTCCACCAGGAAGTCGGCGTTGGCAAAGGCCGAGTTCTGGATGATTTCGCTGGCGCCGTAGTAGACGCTGCCGCAGGCCACCACGTTGGAGGTCTTCTGCTCACCGCCCACCTCGACTTTGTTCTGGCCCAGCAGCATGATGGGCACGTAGCCGGTGACAAAGTCGGTGATCGAGGCGTTCTTGTCCGCGTCCGGCGGGATGATCCCCGAGTCGGCGGACATCCGGATCAGCATGGTGGTGGAGCGGCTGCCGCTGTTTTTGAAGGCGGCGGTCAGGGGCCGGCAGTAGGGGATATAAGGCACCTTGCCCTTGTTGAGGCAGTTCTCGGTGTAGACCGAGTCGCTGTTGAGGACGTTGACGGCGTTGAACTGGTCCTGAATGATGAAGTTACTGCCGTTTTCAAAGGCTACGCCCGGCTCGACGATGATGCCCCACTCCTCCAAAAATGCCTCCAGGTTGGGCAGTTCGGGCTGGTCGTTGGCGGCAAAGTAGAAGACGGTCTTGCCGTACTGCCCGCCGTTTTGCAAAAAGGCGTCCAGCTTTTCGATCTCCTCCGGCGAGTAGTCGGTGGAGGGGCCGTAGATGATGACCGCGTCGGCCTCGGGGTCGATGGCTTCGGTGCCGATGTTCTGGCTCTTCACCGTGTAGTTGTTCTGCCCCAGCAGTTCGGTGACGCTGGTGGCGTCGTACTCGTTGTGCCCGGTGAGCAGCGAGACCTTGGTGGTGTTTTCGGAGGTGACCACCAGGATGGCCGAGGCCAGGGCGTTCTCCGCCTTGGAGGAGAGGATCCGCAGGTAGCTGTTGGCCACCACCTGGGTGTTGAACAGGTCCACCGAGCTGATCTGCATCTTCCGGTCGCCGCTGACCACCAGCACGTCGTTTTGCTGCAAAGTCAGGTCGCTGAACTGCGACTGGAAGTTGGGGTCGCGCACCATGTTGACGTACTGCAGGGTGATTTGGTCGTTGGCGTTGGCAAAGTACTTAAAGACCTCGTTGGCCTGGGTGAAGCTGGGGTCTTTGGCGGCCGAGTTGCCGGTGCCGCCGGCCACAAAGTTGGCCTCGTCGTTGAGCACGTAGATGGTCACCGGCTGGTCGAGGTTCGCCAGCAGCTCGTCCACCTCTTCGCTGATGTTGAAGGCGGAGGAGGCGGTGGTGTCCAGCCGCAGGGTGACGCGCTGGCTCAACAGGTTCACCGCCACGTTCACCGCAATGGCGATCACCAGTACGCCCAGGGTGAGCAGGGTGGCAAAGCTGCCGTATCGAAATTTCTTGCTTTTCTTCATTGGTTGCATCTCCTATCAGCTCCAGCGGCGCTTGTCGATAATCCGAATGGTGAAGAATATGAACAGGCCGGTCAGGGTCAGCATAAACAGCACCGACGGCAGGTCGATGAGGCCGATGGTGAAGTTGGCGTAGTACTGGGTGATGGAAAGGCCCAGCATGGCCTTGCTGATGGGGGTCACGGTGATCGCCTTGGCCAGGGTGTCGAAGTAGAGGATGTAGAAGAAGTTGAAAATAAAGCTGATGATGACCGCCACGATCTGGTTTTCCGTCAGGGCCGAGATGAAGCCGCCGATGGCGATCAGCGCCGCCCCCGCCAGGGCAAAGCCCAGGAAGGAGGTGAGGATGGTCCCCCACGGCACGGCCGAGTAGCCCGACATCACCAGGGCGTAGAGCAGGGTCACCACTCCGCCGCACATGTACATGCTGAAGGCCGAGAGGAACTTGCCCCCCACCAGTCCCCCCAGGGTCACGGGGGAGGTCAGCAGCAGCTGGTCGGTCTTCTGCTTTTTGTCCTCGCTGTACATCCGCATGGTGAGGATGGGCACCAGGACAAAGTTTGCGTTGAAGAGGTAGGTGAACAGCGAGTACATGCTGGTGGTCTTTTCGGCGATGTTGTTGCTGTAAAAGAGGAAGCCGGAAAAGGCGAAGAAGGCCGCCAGGTAGATGTAGCCGATGGTCGAGGTGAAATAGGCGCGGAACTCCCGCTTGAAAATCGCTTTCATTACTCCTCATCCCCTCCGTCTGTCTCTTTTTTCTTCCGGCCGAAGGAGAAGCGCCGCTTCTTGCCCTCGCTCTTCTCCTCTTTCGAGGTCTGGGCATCGTCCTGGATCAGGTGCAGGAAGATGTCCTCCAGGGACATCTCGCTCCCCTTCAGGCCCAGCATCTGCCAGCCCTGTTTGCTCAGCAGGTCGAAGAGGCCGGCGCGCACGTCCTTGCCCTCCTCGGGCTCAATGGTGTACTCCACCGAGCCATCGGTCTTTTCGCCCAGCGGCAGGACCCGGGCCACCCCGTCCATGGCGCTGACGGCGGCCACCACCTCGCTCTGGGGGCCGACGATCCGCGCCTGCAGCTTGGTGTTGCCCGCCAGGCTGCGGGAGAGGTTGTCCGGCGTGTCGTCGGCAACCAACTTGCCCTTGTTGATGACGATCACCCGTTCGCAGATGGCCTGCACCTCTGGCAGGATGTGGGAGGAGAGGATGACGGTGTGCTTTTTCCCCAGGTCTTTGATCAGGTTGCGAATGTCGATGATCTGCTGGGGGTCAAGGCCCACGGTGGGCTCGTCGAGAATCAGCACGTCGGGGGCCCCTACCAGGGCGCCGGCCACCCCCACGCGCTGCTTGTAGCCCTTGGAGAGGTTTTTGATCAGCCGCCCATAGACGTGCTCGATCTTCACCGTGCGGCAGATCTCCGCCAGGTGCTGTTCCCGGGGCAGGGTGCACTTTTTCAGCTCGTAGACAAAGCCCAGGTACTCCTTCACCGTCATGTCCAGGTAGAGCGGCGGCAGCTCGGGCAGATAGCCGATGTGCTTCTTCGCCTCCAGCGGCTCCTCCAGGATGTCGTGGCCGTCGATGAGGACGGTCCCCGAGGTGGAGGAGAGGTAGCCGGTGATCATGTTCATGGTGGTGGATTTGCCGGCACCGTTGGGCCCCAAAAAGCCCAGGATCTCCCCCTTGTTGATGGTGAAGCTGATGTCGTCCACAGCGCGCTTGCTGCCGTACTGCTTCACGAGGTTTTTGACTTCTATCATCTTGATAACCGCGCCTTTCCTGGCCGGGCGGTCGCCCATCCGGCCGTATTGATAGAGTGGTTTGCGGCCCTGCCGCCGCCGGGGCGCCTTGTCTCTGCCCGGCTGTGCCAGCGGACCGGCCGGCGGGAAATGGCTCCCCGCCGCACCGAATACACTTTCCCATTATATACGAATTGCCCCCATTCGGCAATGAATTTGCCCCCATTCCTTTGTGAAAAGTGGGTGAAGCCCGCCGCCCTTTGTCCCAACATTTTTTGCAAAAAGGGAAAAGAGGGTGTATATTTCTGACTGCTCAGGGGCAGACTTTCCCCGTGTCACAGCGATCCACGCCGCCCATTTGCATTTGTCTTCCTATTAAATGGGCCAAATGGGGTCGGGGCGACGCCCTTCGACCGGACTCTACATCCGGTATAAATTGAAGGGGGAGACCGGGCTACAACCTGTCAAAAAATACTCTAGGGACAAGCTGGAAAGTTTTTTTGAAAACTCTCGGAAAAGCGGTTGACAGGCGGTTGCATGCTGTGGTATTATACAAAAGCTGTCCGCGAGGGAAGCGCACGGGAGTGCGGTTTCCGAGGAGTGGGCCCTGGGATTTGAGCTGAGAGGCGAGAAAAAAGGGGTTGACAAAAAGAAGGCAGCGAGATATAATAAAAGGCACGGCGAGATGCCGAACGGACCTTGAAAATTGAACAATACTGAAGCTTGAACGGACCTAAAAATCCGGTCTATCACGGACTGGATGCGTCTCTTTGAGAGACAACACCAAGCGAAGTAATTTTAAACGTCAAGTTTGAAATGAGCTTAGGTTTGAACGGTGGGAACACTGTTTAGATACAACTTTGATAAAGAGTTTGATCCTGGCTCAGGACGAACGCTGGCGGCGCGCCTAACACATGCAAGTCGAACGGACACATCCGACGGAATAGCTTGCTAGGAAGATGGATGTTGTTAGTGGCGGACGGGTGAGTAACACGTGAGCAACCTGCCTCGGAGTGGGGGACAACAGTTGGAAACGACTGCTAATACCGCATACGGTGGTCGGGGGACATCCCCTGGCTAAGAAAGGATCTATGATCCGCTCTGAGATGGGCTCGCGTCTGATTAGCTAGTTGGCGGGGTAACGGCCCACCAAGGCAACGATCAGTAGCCGGACTGAGAGGTTGAACGGCCACATTGGGACTGAGACACGGCCCAGACTCCTACGGGAGGCAGCAGTGGGGAATATTGCACAATGGGGGGAACCCTGATGCAGCGACGCCGCGTGAGGGAAGAAGGTTTTCGGATTGTAAACCTCTGTCTTGTGGGACGATAATGACGGTACCACAGGAGGAAGCCATGGCTAACTACGTGCCAGCAGCCGCGGTAATACGTAGATGGCGAGCGTTGTCCGGAATTACTGGGTGTAAAGGGAGTGTAGGCGGGATCATAAGTTGCGTGTGAAATGCAGGGGCTCAACCCCTGAACTGCGCGCAAAACTGTGGTTCTTGAGTGAAGTAGAGGCAGGCGGAATTCCCGGTGTAGCGGTGGAATGCGTAGATATCGGGAGGAACACCAGTGGCGAAGGCGGCCTGCTGGGCTTTTACTGACGCTGAGGCTCGAAAGCATGGGGAGCAAACAGGATTAGATACCCTGGTAGTCCATGCCGTAAACGATGATTACTAGGTGTGGGGGGATAACCCCCTCCGTGCCGGAGTTAACACAATAAGTAATCCACCTGGGGAGTACGACCGCAAGGTTGAAACTCAAAGGAATTGACGGGGGCCCGCACAAGCAGTGGAGTATGTGGTTTAATTCGAAGCAACGCGAAAAACCTTACCAGGTCTTGACATCTATCGCTATCCCAAGAGATTGGGAGTTCCCTTCGGGGACGGTAAGACAGGTGGTGCATGGTTGTCGTCAGCTCGTGTCGTGAGATGTTGGGTTAAGTCCCGCAACGAGCGCAACCCTTACTGTTAGTTGCTACGCAAGAGCACTCTAACGGGACTGCCGTTGACAAAACGGAGGAAGGTGGGGATGACGTCAAATCATCATGCCCTTTATGACCTGGGCTACACACGTACTACAATGGCCGCAAACAACGAGCAGCGAAACCGCGAGGTGGAGCGAATCTATAAAAGCGGTCTCAGTTCGGATTGCAGGCTGCAACTCGCCTGCATGAAGTCGGAATTGCTAGTAATCGCGGATCAGCATGCCGCGGTGAATACGTTCCCGGGCCTTGTACACACCGCCCGTCACACCATGAGAGCCGGTAACACCCGAAGTCAGTAGTCTAACCGCAAGGGGGACGCTGCCGAAGGTGGGGCTGGTGATTGGGGTGAAGTCGTAACAAGGTAGCCGTATCGGAAGGTGCGGCTGGATCACCTCCTTTCTAAGGAAGAGAGGGACGTTCGAGCTTCAAGTATTGTTCAATTTTGAAGGTCTGTGAAGACAGACTTTCAGGCAAGAGGAACCTTGTTGAAGACGGGGGTGTAGCTCAGCTGGGAGAGCACCTGCCTTGCACGCAGGGGGTCAGGAGTTCGAGCCTCCTCATCTCCACCATTGGTGGACGCGAGAGCCGAGAGGTGATCGTGGGAGGGACAAGGAGTACTGACTTCTAGGAAAGCGGAGCGCCCTTGAGTATGGGCTCATAGCTCAGGTGGTTAGAGCGCACGCCTGATAAGCGTGAGGTCGGTGGTTCGAGTCCACTTGAGCCCACCACGGCCTGGGAAACCGGGCAAAGACAAGGAAGACTCAAGCAAAAATGCACCTTGAAAACTGAATAAAGCAATAGACTGCGATAGAAATCTAAAGGGTAACTAAAGGCGAAAGTTTTTAGGTACACTACAATTTATGTCGAGAGAACAGCCGAAGAAAAAAGGTCAAGCTAAGAAGGGCGCAGGGCGAATGCCTTGGCACCAGGAGACGATGAAGGACGCGATAAGCTGCGAAAAGCCGCGGGGAGCTGCAAATAAGTATTGATCCGCGGATGTCCGAATGGGGCAACCCACCTAGAGTCATGTCTAGGTATCCTGTACTGAATACATAGGTGCAGGAGGTGAACCGCCTGAACTGAAACATCTAAGTAGGGCGAGGAAGAGAAATCAAACGAGATTCCGAAAGTAGTGGCGAGCGAAATCGGAAGAGGCCAAACCAGGGGTAGAAATACCCTTGGGGTTGTGGACTGCATTTAGGATTGTGTGAGTTTAAGAGAACGGCATGGGAAGGCCGGCCAGAGAGGGTGAGAGCCCCGTATCTGAAAAGCGAGCACACCGAGCAGGATCCAGAGTACCGCGGGACACGAGGAATCCCGTGGGAAGCCGGGGGGACCACCCTCCAAGCCTAAATACTACCTGGTGACCGATAGCGTATAGTACTGTGAAGGAAAGGTGAAAAGAACCCCGGGAGGGGAGTGAAATAGAACCTGAAACCCTGTGCCTACAAGCACATAGAGCACGTCAAAGTGTGATATGGTACTTTTTGTAGAACGGTCCGGCGAGTGTATGTATGCAGCGAGGTTAAGGGCTTAAGGCCTGAAGCCGCAGGGAAACCGAGTCTGAATAGGGCGAATTAGTTGCATGTATATGACCCGAAACCGGGTGACCTATCCATGTCCAGGTTGAAGTTGGGGTAAGACCCAATGGAGGACCGAACCGACCCCTGTTGAAAAAGTGGCGGATGAGGTGTGGATAGCGGAGAAATTCTAATCGAACCCGGATATAGCTGGTTCTCCCCGAAATAGCTTTAGGGCTAGCCTTGCGTTAGATTTCCGGAGGTAAAGCACTGAATGGGCTAGGGGCCGAGAGGTTACTGAACCCTATCAAACTAAGAATGCCGGAAAATCGATGCGCAGGAGTCAGACTATGGGAGATAAGTTTCATAGTCAAGAGGGAAACAGCCCAGACCCACAGCTAAGGTCCCCAAACAGGTTTAAGTGGAAAAGGATGTGGGGGTGCACAGACAACTAGGATGTTGGCTTAGAAGCAGCCATACATTAAAAGAGTGCGTAATAGCTCACTAGTCGAGTGCCCCTGCGCCGAAAATGTAACGGGGCTAAAACCTGTACCGAAGCTTGGGCATCGTCTTAGACGATGGGTAGGGGAGCGTCGCATGCGGGGTGAAGCCATAGCGGAAGCGGTGGTGGACTGCATGGGAGTGAGAATGCCGGAATGAGTAGCGCGAATCATGTGAGAATCATGATGGCCGAAAGCCTAAGGTTTTTGGAGGAAGGTTCGTCCGCTCCAAGTTAGTCGGGAGCTAAGGTGAGGCCGAAAGGCGTAGCCGATGCACATACGGTAGAGATTCCGTAACCACCGAAAGTTTTAAGCAGAGGGACACTCTGAAAGGGCATGACCCGGGCGATGGTAGACCCGGGCGTAAGGGACTGAAATTTAGTAGGGAAGCATGCTTGGACGGAGGCGAGAAAAGCTCTGGGAACAACTGAGGTGCCCGTACCGCAAACCGACACAGGTAGGTAGGAAGAAGATTCTAAGGCCAACGGGAGAAGGGTTGTTAAGGAACTCGGCAAATTGACCCCGTAACTTAGGGATAAGGGGTGCTCATGGAAACATGAGCCGCAGAGAATAGAGCCAGGCGACTGTTTAGCAAAAACACAGGTCTCTGCTAAATCGAAAGATGAAGTATAGGGGCTGACACCTGCCCGGTGCTGGAAGGTTAAGGAGATGAGTGCAAGCTTTGACCCGAAGCCCCAGTGAACGGCGGCCGTAACTATAACGGTCCTAAGGTAGCGAAATTCCTTGTCGGGTAAGTTCCGACCCGCACGAATGGTGTAACGATCTGGTTACTGTCTCAACAACCCGCCCGGCGAAATTGTAGTACCGGTGAAGATGCCGGTTACCCGCGACAAGACGGAAAGACCCCATGGAGCTTTACTGCAGCCTGATATTGGATTTCGGTATTACATGTACAGGATAGGTGGGAGACTGGGAAGCCAAGGCGTCAGCTTTGGTGGAGTCGACCTTGGGATACCACTCTTGTAGTGCTGGAATTCTAACTTGCGGCCGTGAAACCGGCCGGAGGACATTGTCAGGTGGGCAGTTTGACTGGGGCGGTCGCCTCCTAAAAGGTATCGGAGGCGCTCAAAGGTTGGCTCAGCATGGACGGAAACCATGCCAGAGAGTGTAAACGCACAAGCCAGCCTGACTGCGAGACTGACAAGTCGAGCAGGAACGAAAGTTGGAGTTAGTGATCCGGCGGTATGTGAGTGGAAATGCCGTCGCTCAACGGATAAAAGCTACCCTGGGGATAACAGGCTGATCTCCCCCAAGAGTCCACATCGACGGGGAGGTTTGGCACCTCGATGTCGGCTCATCGCATCCTGGGGCTGAATTCGGTCCCAAGGGTTTGGCTGTTCGCCAATTAAAGCGGTACGCGAGCTGGGTTCAGAACGTCGTGAGACAGTTCGGTCCCTATCTGTCGTGGGCGCAGGATATTTGAGAGGAGCTGTCCCTAGTACGAGAGGACCGGGATGGACGCACCTCTGGTGCACCAGTTGTCACGCCAGTGGCACAGCTGGGCAGCTAAGTGCGGAACGGATAAACGCTGAAAGCATCTAAGCGTGAAGCCGACCTCAAGATAAGATATCCCACTGAGTCAATCAGGTAAGACCCCTTGAAGACTACGAGGTAGATAGGCTGCAGGTGTACGCACGGTGACGTGTTGAGCTGGGCAGTACTAATCGGTCGAGGGCTTGAACTTGTGATGAGGTTCTCATTCAGTCTATTC
>NZ_LN908974.1 GCF_001486165.1 Bittarella massiliensis (ex Durand et al. 2017) | reverse complement strand
TATGTTAGACCCCTTGAAGACTACGAGGTAGATAGGCTGCAGGTGTACGCACGGTGACGTGTTGAGCTGGGCAGTACTAATCGGTCGAGGGCTTGACCTTGTGAAGCGGTTCTCATTCAGTCTATTCTTCTTTATTCAGTTTTCAAGCTGTATTTTTGCAGAAGGAGCCGGGCGGAAGTCCGGCGGGCTGCGAAGCAGTTTGTTTAGGCGCCAATAGCTCAGCTGGATAGAGTGTCTGACTACGAATCAGAAGGTCGGGGGTTCGAGTCCCTCTTGGCGCACCAGAAGGCCGTGCAAACGGCGGCGGTTGTAGAGCGGGTTGACCGGGACTTTTTTCGTATTTCGTGTCGCAAAATCAAAGTCCTTGGGACTTTGAGGAAAATGTCAGAATCAATTGCTCTGCAATTGATTTGGCCCGTTGGTCAAGCGGTTACTACACCGGCCGACCACGCCGGTAACCGCGGTTCGATTCCCCCACGGGTCACCAGGAATAATGACGGCGAAAGTCGTTCATTATATAAAGACAGATGCCGTGCTTTGCGAAAGCAAAGGCAAAGTCCGGTGGACTTTGAGGCAGATGTCAAGGCCACTTGCAGAGCAATTGGCGAAGTCGGTGTTGATGGCGCGTAGGATCCACCCGTTCCCATCCCGAACACGGAAGTTAAGCTACGCAGCGCTGAAGATACTTGGCGGGAAGCTGCCTGGAAAAATAGGGCGATGCCGACACAAATATTCCTCCTTAGCTCAGTTGGTAGAGCATGCGGCTGTTAACCGCAGGGTCGTTGGTTCGAGCCCAACAGGGGGAGCCAAAAGTAGAGCACCCGAGCAGGTGCTCTTTTTTTTGGCCCCAGACCTATCTCCTTCTGTCCAAAAAGGGAAAAGCCCCCGCACTGTCATAACAGTGCGGGGGCTTTTTTGGTGCTGTGCTAATCCGCAGCGCGCCAGTTCAATCTTCTATCTGCCCGCTGTCAGCTTCTCTGTCTTTTGATAGGGGGGCGTGAGGAGCGCCGCTGGACAGTTTTTTTGGAGAGGGTGCCGCCTCACCGCAGTTATGTATAGTGCCGAAAACCCGGCTCAATCCGACCCTTCGCCCCCTCTGTTTATCAGGTACTCTTTACTTTTTGCGGGCCAGGATCAGCAGGAAGCTGGGCTTGTGGTACTCCTTCTCAAAGAAGGGATACTGCGCCACCAACTCGGGAGAGGGAAGGGGCTCTTCCATCCGCTCGATGGTGAGCCCGGCGTTCGTCAGGGCGTTGACGAGCTGTGAAAAGGTGCGGTGGTACTTGACCACTCCGTCCACAAACCAGGTGATTTCTCGCTTCCCCGGGCGGCCGTAGTCGTTTAGAGGGTGGTAGAGGGCCCTTCCATCTTCCCCATATACCCAATAAGGGGCGGTCTCGTCGATGTGACAGGTGCCGATGGGGTGTTCTTGAGAGAAGAGGAAAACGCCGTCAGGCCGCAGACAGTCGGCCACACTCTTTGCCAGGGCGGCGAAATCCTCCACATAGTGGACGGCCAGCGAACTGAGAATTAAGTCAAAGCGCTGTCCCAGCTCTCCGATTTGGCTCATGTCCATCTGCTCAAAGCGAATCCCGCGGCCCCCGTTTTCCCGCTCTGCGGCCGCCAGCATCCGTTGGGAGAGGTCGATCCCCGTCACCGAGTGGGCACCCCGCTGCGCGCAGAGGGCGCAGATCTCCCCAAAGCCGCAGCCCAGGTCCAGTACATCCTTTTCCGCGGGATCCGGCAACAGGGAAAGGAGGGCTGGGTGTTCCAGCAGGACATTGTAGTTGACCGGGTTTTCCCGCAGAGAGCGGTATCCCTCGTAAAAATCGGGGTGGTCATAGATGTTTTGCAGTTTGTCCATAACAGCCTCCTCCGTCTTGGTGTTTAGCCGAACAAAACCAAGTATAGCACAGCGGAAAAGAAAAGGGAAGCAGAAATATCCGATAGGCACAAAAATGAATGTACTAAAAAAGAAAAAATAGTGAATGATTGCGCTTGTCCTTTCTTTCCTGTATACTAAATTCTATCGGGCTTTTGGGGGCGCGGCGCTCCAAAAGCCCGAAGGCGATACCTGTCCGGTCCGTGTGCCGGCCCGACCTGCAAGGAGGATACAGATGCAGCTATTCAAACGGCGGGTGGGCGGAGATCCCTCCGCCCACCCGCCCTATATTCCCGGCGACCTCACCACCGGCCCGCCGGGGAAAACCCTCTTTTTTTTCATGATCCCCATCCTCATCGGCAACATCTTTCAGCAGTGCTACAACCTGGCCGACACCATCATTGTAGGGCAGTTTGTGGGGGCGGGCGCCCTGGCGGCAGTCGGCGGCGCCGGACCCATCTTTTATATGGGCACCATTGTCTCCTCCGGTTTTTCGGTGGGGGTTGCCGTTGTCACCGGCCAGTTTTTCGGCGAAGGCCGCCGCAGAGAAATCAAGGACATCTTTAGCACTTCGGTCCTCTTTACGGTTGTCACCTCCATCCTCATCAGCATTTTGGGGGTCCTTTTTACCCCTGCACTCCTCCGCTTTCTCAACACCCCGGAGGACGTCTTTGCCGACAGCGTCACCTATCTCACCATCATTTTTATCGGCTTTCTCTTCATCTTCCTGGCCAACATCGGCGGCAGCCTTTTCAACGCCCTGGGCGACTCGAAAACGCCCCTCTACTGCATGGCCGCCGGGGGCCTTCTCAACATTGTCCTCAACCTCTGGTTTGTCATTGGCTTTGGCTGGGGGGTCTTTGGCGTGGCCCTGGCCACCGTCATCGGGCAGGTGTTCACCTGCGCCATCGGCTTTCCCCTGCTGATGCGCCGCATCGCCCGCCTGGGCGACGGCCAAACAGGGCTGCGCCACGGGTTCGGCCGCTTTCGGGCCGACCTGCTGGGGTTGATCGTCAAGCTGGGGGCCTCTTCCGCCCTGCAGGGGATTGTTATTTCGGTAAGCATACTGCTCATTCAGGGCATCATCAACAGCTTTGGCAGCCTCTATATGGCAGCCTATACCTCGGCCCAGAAGATCGAGCTCTTCCTCACCCTTCCCATCAATAACCTGCACAACGCCCTCGCCAATTACAGTGCCCAGAACATCGGGGCCAAACGGCTGGACCGGGTCAAGCAGGGGTATCGGGTGAGCATCCTCTGGTCCATGACCTTTTGTGCGGTCATGGCGGTCCTTCTCTTTCTGTTTGGGGGGGATCTCATCGGCATCTTCATCAAGGCTGAGAGCGATGGCGCCGTCATCCAGGTGGGGGCCCAGTACCTGCGGATGCTCTGCATCGCCTACTTCCCCATGTCCTTCATGTTTATGAGTGAAGGGCTGCTGCGGGGGGCGGGCGACGTGCTGGCCGTCTCCTTCATCACCGCTGGGGGGATGCTCTTTCGCATGATCGCAGCGTACAGCTTTGCCTCTCTCCTCGGGTTTTACACGGTGGCGGTGGCCTACTTTTTCAGCTATACTTCCGAGTCCATCCTGGCCTACATCCGGGTCCGCTCCGGCCGCTGGCGGGAAAAGGTCGTCACCGGTGGCGCGTCTCCTGTGGCCGAGGGGAACGATGCCCTCTGACATACCCAAATCTTTAGAAACAGCGGTCAAGACAGAGAAAGCCCCCTGCTCATTGCGAGCAGGGGGCTTTCCCCGGAAAGTATGAAAAAGTGGCGCCAAGTGCCATCTGGTCGGCTGGTCTTAGTGGAGGGTCTCCACCGAGATTTTGTCGTAGTTTTTGTTGTAGGTGACCTCTTGCTTGCTGATTTTCTCCTCCAACAGGTCGTTGAAGAGGGCATCCTTGCAGGCGGTCACCAGGGAGTCGTGGTTTTCGTCGATATAGCTCTGATCGATGGGCAGCTTTTTGATGATGTGATAGCCGTAGGAGGTCTTGACCACGTCGCTGATCTCCCCCTCGGCCAGGGCGAATGAGGCGTCTTCAAACTCCTCCACCATCTCGCCGGGGCCAAAGTAGTAGCCGTCCTCGGTCAGGCCGGGGTCTTCGTTGTACTGGCTCACCAGGGTGGCAAAGTCCTCGCCGCTGCGGGCCCGCTCGAGGATCTCCTGGCTCAGGGCCTCGGCGTTCTCGGTCTCGTTGGTCACCAGGACGTGGCTCACATGGGCGTATCGCTTCTGCAAGAACTCGCTCAGCACCTCGTCGGTGACCTCCATGGTGCCGCCCTCGCCAAAGAGGTGGTTTTCAACCTTCTGTTGCAGGTAGCTGGTCTGCATCAGCTGCAGGTAGAGGTCCTCGGTGAGGTAGGCGGATGTCATCGCCTCCTGGAAGGCCTCTTCCGAGTCGTAGCTCTCTTTGACAGAGGCCAGCTGGCTATCGGCGCTGGTCTTCTCCTCATCGCTGAGGGAGAGGCCGTACTCGTCAGCCAGGGCACGGATGGCGCGGTTGGACTGCAGCGCCTTGAGCACGTAGTCGGAGAGCTGGGCCTTGACCTCGTCCTGCCCTTCCCAGGCGGTGTCGTCGCCGTTATCATAGCCGTATTTCATGTTGAGGAAGTAGTAGCGGTACTCGTCCATCGAGACCTTGTCCCCGTCGATGGTCATGACCACCGGCATGGAGACGCCTTTGCCGTCCACCACGAGAGGGGAGTTTTTGGCCCCGCAGCCGGTCAGGGCGGCGAGGGTCAGTAGAGAGGCGGTGCCGATGGCGGCGACGCGCTGAAAACGCTGGGAAAGATGCATATAGCTTCTCCTTTTCTCTGTGGTTGGGCACATCTTTAGCTTACCCAACCAATGTGTAGACTGTGTGAAAAGTGTGAAAATCCTTTGCGAAATGAGCGGCGGTGCGGGGAAAAGACAGATAAACCCCGAGTAATATCCAATCCAGTGGAATTCTGGCGGATGAATTTTCCACAGCTGTGGAATTCGATGTTGAAAACCCCAACATCATGGGAATTGTCGCTGCGCAAAATGCGAAAGTTTTCCACACCCAGTGCGCAATTGCAAGAGAACAAAGTTTTTGGTATACTATTTGTAAATATCGCACCAAGGCCACCGGCTTTTTGACCGGGGGAAAGGACTTTTCATGACGCATCACAAATCATCCAACCAATCACGGCGATCTGCCCTCGCCCCAGTGCTGCTTGTGCTGTTGGGCCTTTTGGCGCTGTCTCTGCCCGCTCGGGCAGCCGACGCCCTCTACCGCTTCACCCACAACGGGCAGGACCTGTTGGCGGTGGGAACGGTCACCTCGGTGGGGGAGGGGAGCATCACCTTCTCCATCAGCGAGATCCTCAAGAGCTCCTCTTCCATCGGTGGCGGGAGCAGCCCCTTGCCCTCCAGCGAAGTCCGCCGCGAAATCAAGGTGGAGCGGGGCGAGGCCCTGCGGGACCTGCAGCCGGGGGACGCGGCCGTCCTCTCTTTGAAAAAGAAGATGTGGGGCAGTTTTGCCCTGGACAACGGGGCGTACCGGCTGGACGGCACCGCCCTGCCGGTACAGGCCTCCACCCTTGCGGGGGAGGAGAACGCCGAGACGGCGGCGGTGACCTTCTTTGTCAACTCCCGCGGGGTCTTCTGCGAGTTTGCCTTTGAGGGGGACGACGGGCGGGTCGCCCTGACCTACAAGGGACAGGACTACCTCATCTACGACCGGGCGGCCGGGGGGATACAAAACCCGCAGATACCGGGTACCCCCAGCCGTCTGCCCACCGAGCCCAAAGGGGATGACTGGTTTGCCAACTGGCAGTCCCCGGCCGTTCTCGTCGGCATTCTGGCGGTGGTGGCCGGCGGGGCGATCACCCTGCGCATCCTCTTTAAAAAGAGAAAGGGCCGGCACACCATCTATCTCAAATAGCGGCGGCCGCTGGGCGGAAAGCGAAAAAATGCCGCCAACCTTGCGGGCGGCGGCATTCAAAAGCCTGAGGGGTGCTTTTGAGGAGGATAGTGCAGTCCTAAAAACATTTGCGGCATTGTCTTTAGGCTTGCTCTTATTATAGCCCCGAAGCCCAATTTGTTGTGAATGATATGTAAATAAAAGGTGAAAAAACCTGAGCAATCATTTGAATTTTAGAGAGAGGGTGAGAGCCGTGGAAAAGGTGGAGCGAAAAAAAAGGGAGCTGCTGGAGTTCCTGCACCGCCAGGTGGGGGAGGGCATCCCCCCCTCGGTGCGGGAAATCTGTGCGGCCATGGGCTTTAAGTCGACCTGCACCGCCCACAAGTACCTGAAGATGCTCGAGGAGGACGGCGAGATCGAGGTGGTCCACGGCTCCAACCGGGGCATCCGCATCACCGGGCGGCGCACCGCCGCCATCCCCCTGCTCGGCACGGTGGCGGCGGGCACCCCCATTTTGGCCCAACAAAATATTGAGGACTACATTGTCAGCGACCTGCGGGGGGAGGGGCTCTTCGCCCTGCGGGTCAAGGGCGACAGCATGATCGGCGCCGGCATCTTTGAGGGGGACATCATCCTGGTGCAGCAGACGCCTGAGGCCCGCGACGGCGAGATCGTGGTGGCCCTGATCGAGGACGAGGCCACCGTCAAGCGCTTTTACCGAGAGCCGGACGGCCGCGTTCGCCTGCAGCCCGAAAATGACCGCCTGTCCCCCATCTACCCCGACACCGTGGCCATTCTGGGCCGGGTGGTGCGGCTCATCCGCAACTACTAAAAAGTCGACAGTTCAGAGGCTGTCCCAGGTTGTTTCTGGGGCGGCCTCTGTATTTTTGGTGTCGCCTGTCCCTTTTCCACAGGCCTTTTCCGCCGCCCCTGTACACCGAATCATACCGCCTTCTTGCACTTCATGTGCTTAGCTGAGGGGGAGAATGGCCCCCTTATCCTGTTCTTCTGGCCGTCCCGTGCCGGCAGTGGGAAAAGCGCCCTTGTTCCAGCGGGTTTTGGCCGCGGGCAATTGCGGGGGAGAAAGGAAATATCTTTTCCAATTGCTCTTGTTGGCTGCCAGGAGGAGGTTCCAGACGGAATGGGGAGAAGTTACGCTGCCCTCTACATTTAGGGTGGCCGTACCTCCTATCTTTGCACGGGCTTTTCCTCTGCGCGCCACCCACCTCCACGTGCCCCGCAGCAAAGAAGGGATGTCCCCTTTTTTCTGTCGCTTCGACCGTCCCATGCCGATAGCGAGGAAAGCGCTCTTTTCTTGGAAAGTTCTGGTCGCAGATGATCATGAGGAAAGAAGGTATCTGCCCCGCCACTCTCGCCGATTGCTAGGGCCGAAAAGCCAGATTTTCATTGAGAGGGGGAAGCCGCACTCTCTACATTTGGGAGGGTGGCTCCCTCTTTTTTCGCGATTTTTTTGCTTCTACATGCTGCTCATACCGCTGTCTCACACTCCGCTGTGAGGAGGGAATGCCCTCTCGGCCCTATGCCGACAGCGGGTAAAAGCCCTTATTTCGGTGGGCTTTGGTCGCGGACAATCGCGGAGGAGGGAAGTATCTTATCCATCCTATCACCCCCCAGCGGCTGTCAGAAGGAGGGGTATCCTCCTAGTTGAGATGGGGAAAAGCCGCCCCGCCCTCTGCATTTTTGGGGGCCGTATCTGCCCACAAAAAGACGATATGGTCGACTGCGGGCAAAAGGGGGAAAACAAAGACTAGATTTGGCGCTTGCGATGAATTTTTTGACTATTTTTTGTGAGATATTTTTGCTTTTTTAGGCGCAGCGGTGTATAATAAGACAGTTAAAGGGCTTGTACAGCCGGACGAGGGGACATCGCGCTTCCGCCGGCTGCTTTTCCTGCCGCGGGCAGCGAGCCAAAACCGTTTGAAAGCCAGCCATTCTTGGGGAGGAACACAGTTTGACTAGAAACGATTTGAGAAATATTGCCATTATCGCCCACGTCGATCACGGCAAGACCACCTTGGTAGATGAGATGCTCAAACAGGGCGGCATCTTCCGCGAAAACCAGGTGGTGCGCGACCGGGTGATGGATTCCGGCGCCCTGGAGCGGGAGCGCGGCATCACCATTCTCTCCAAAAACACCTCGCTCTTTTACAACGGGGTCAAGATCAACATCATCGACACTCCGGGCCACGCCGACTTTGGTGGCGAGGTGGAGCGGGTCTTGCAGATGGTGGACGGCGTGCTGCTGCTGGTAGACGCCTTCGAGGGCCCCATGCCCCAGACCCGGTTCGTGCTGGAGCGGGCGCTGGCCCTGGGCCACACCATCATCGTGGTGGTCAACAAGGTCGACCGCCCCGACGCCCGCCCCGAGGAGATCGAGGACGAGGTGCTGGAACTGCTCCTGGATCTGGACGCCAGCGAGGAACAGCTGCAGAGCACCTTTGTCTACTGCTCCGGCCGAGAGGGGACCGCTTCGCTGGATTACAGCGATCTGGGGGACAACCTGATCCCCCTCTTCAACGAAATCATCGAAAAGGTGCCCGCCCCCAAGGGCGATTCCGAGCTGCCGATGCAGATGCTGGTCAGCTCCATCGACTACAACGAGTACGTGGGCCGCATTGCCATCGGCCGCATCAAGCAGGGCACCATCAAACAGGGGCAGGAGGTGGTGGTCACCAATTACCACGGCGACCAGACCCCCCGCCGGGGCAAGGTGGTCAACCTCTACCAAATCGACGGCCTGACCCGCGACGCGGTGGACAGCGCCCAGTTCGGCGACATCGTCTGTGTCTCCGGGGTGGAGAACATCACCATTGGCGACACCATCTGCGCCCCCGACGCGCCGGAGCCGCTGCCCTTTGTCAAGATTTCCGAGCCCACCATCGAGATGACCTTCTCGGTCAACGACAGCCCCTTTGCCGGGAGAGAGGGCAAATACGTCACCTCCCGCCAGCTGCGCGACCGGCTCTTCAAAGAGCTGCTCAAGGACGTCTCCCTGCGGGTGAGCGAGACCGACACCACCGAGAGCTTCAATGTAGCCGGGCGGGGCGAAATGCACCTCTCCATCCTCATTGAGACCATGCGCCGGGAGGGGTATGAGCTGCAGGTCAGCACCCCCCGCGTCCTCTTCCACGAGGAGAACGGCAAGCGGATGGAGCCCGTGGAGCGGGTGACCATCGACGTGCCGGAGGAGTGCGTGGGCAGCGTGATGGAGAAGATGGGCACCCGCAAGGGTCAGCTGGTGGAGATGCACCCCACCGGCAACCGGATGCGGCTGGAGTTCCTGATCCCCTCCCGCGGCCTCTTCGGTTACCGCAGTGAGTTCCTGACCGACACCAAGGGCGAGGGCATCCTCAACACCATCTTCGAGGGGTATGAGGAGTACAAGGGCGAGATCCCCACCCGCCAGGTGGGCAGTCTGGTGGCCTACGAGACCGGGACCGCCGTCACCTACGGCCTCTTCAATGCCCAGGAGAGGGGCACCCTTTTCATCCCCGCCCAGACAGAGGTGTACGAGGGGATGATCATCGGCTCCAATCCCAAGGCCGAGGACCTGGTGGTCAACGTCTGCAAGACCAAGCACCTGACCAACACCCGCGCCTCCGGCTCCGACGACTCGCTGCGGCTGACCCCGCCCCGGGTGATGAGCCTGGAGGAGTCGCTGGAGTTCATCTCCGACGACGAACTGGTGGAAGTCACCCCCGAGTCGATCCGCCTGCGCAAGAAGATCTTGAACAATCAGCAGCGGGCCAAGATTACCCACCGCAAATAAGAGAGCGAGCGATTATCTGCTCCGGCGCACAGAAAATCCTGTGCGCCGGAGCTTTTTCTTGCCCAAAAGGGAGAAATTTTGCTGCTTGCGTCCCTTTTAGAAGTGTCGTCTTGCCAAGCAGAGGGCTTTTCTGTATGATAGAGAAAGGAAAGGGGAGATCGGTTTGCGTCGGGAAAAATCGTGTGGCGGGGTGGTGTACACCAAGGAGGGCGGCCAGCTTCGCTTCCTGCTGATTCGGCATAAAAAGGGCGGCCATTGGGCCTTTCCCAAGGGGCACATGGAGGCCGGCGAGAGCGAGCGGCAGACGGCCCGCCGGGAGATTTTGGAGGAGACCGGCGTGCAGGTGAAGATGCAGGGCAAGTTCCGGGAGAGCGTGGCCTATGACATCGGCACCATCATCCACAAGACGGTGGTCTACTTCCTCTGCGAGATCGTGGGGGAACCCGAGATCACCATCCAGGAAGAGGAGATCTCCGACTACGCGTTTTTCGGGCCGGACGAGGTGCCGGGGCACCTGACCTACTCCAACGACAAGCACACCTTTGCCAAGGCCTTGCGATATATAAAATCTCGCAATTTGGCTTGACAACGGTCGGCAGCCGGTGTATTATATATAAGCACGTTACAAGCGCCAATAGCTCAGCTGGATAGAGTGTCTGACTACGAATCAGAAGGTCGGGGGTTCGAGTCCCTCTTGGCGCACCAGAAGTGTGAGGAAAGCCTGTTGTCCTTGACAACAGGCTTTCTTTTTATTGTAATGAAACTACGGCATTGACTTTACAGTACCTCCTCAATCTATGTAAAATATAGAGGCATACTTTTTTGCCAATATAAAAGTACCGGGATCCATTTGTGGATCCCGGTACTTTTACGCTGTAAAACCGGCTTGCCGAAGGGTGGCGAGAACCAGCTGTAAAATTTGAAAAATTGCTACCAACTCTTGTTGTGTTGGCTTGATGAAATAAGTCAGAGGAGGCAAAAGCAACTGTACAATTGACCCGACCATAGGGGAAAGTTCCAAAGTGATTTCTTCAGGAGATATTTTGACATTTAGCTGCCGAAGGTCAACTGCCTTTAAAATATCTGTCAATAAAAGGTTGGTGTTGAGCAGATGCAAGAGGGAAGAGTCTTCATATTGGGCGCTGGAGAACTGATTGTTTTTATCTAGGACAATTTCCGACGACAGCAAGGACGCCGACGGAAATTTACACCGGTACAGGAGATCATAGTTTTTGCTCCAAAATCGATTACAGCAGCAAAAGAAATATTGGGTAGAGAGCAACGGCGAATGGTGTCGAACTGATATTTGGCCACTGAGGGTTTGGGGAGAAGCAGTAACAGAAATATCGGGGATCTCTTGTAGCAACTCGGTCAGACAGCCAAACTTTTCTATAACTTTAGGCGAGTGTTTCATGTTCTTTGCACCATTGGTCTACCGCTTCATCCCAAACAGGAAGGTATTCAGAGCGCTCCCGAATATCGGATACGGTATCGCGAATCTTTGTGGCATGCCACAAATCGATTTTTTTAAATTTGCCCCATATCAAGCAGTACAGTGCAATCGCTGCCATGCAGAGGGATGCTTGAAACCAGTAGTCGCGAAGGGTATAGATGGCATATACAACGCCGAGGAGCCCAATTGACATGGTAACTTTGGCACAGGGGGCCTTCCATAACCGGGGGAAGTCAGGGTATTTCTTTCTGAGAACCAAAACATCTATCATTGCAATGGCATAGGAGACCATCCAGGTGATGCTGGCAGTGTTGATTAGCCCTTGAACGACACTGGCATCTGCTCCGTTAAAGGTGATGTAGACAATTGTGATGAGAATCATGCCTGCAGTAAAGATGACCCCATAGACCGGTGTGCGAAATCTGCGATTGATTTTCCCAAAGAAAGAAGGAACCAATCGTTCGCGGGCGAGGCCGTAGAGCATTCGAGGAAGGGAGGCAAGGTAGGCGTTGGCCGTTGTAAAGGAAGCCAAGATGGTGAGCACGGTCATGGCGATATAACCGATATTGCCCATCATGGCGTGGGCCGCCATCGTCTGGGGAATGGCAGAGGTGCGCAGCACCTCCACGTCAGTATATCGAACTGCGGCAACGGCAAACAGGGAATCAATGAGATAGATGGTGATCAGCCCAATAATCAAAGCATAGGGGATGTTTTTGTATGGCTTCTTATTCTCTTCAGCCATAGGACAGGCAAATTCGAACCCGATAAAGAACCAGATGGCAGTTCCAGTGGCATTTAAGACGGTCCCCCACCCGCCTTCAGGGAGAAATCCAGTCAATTGGTTCACGGGTGTCGCGCCAAAGGACTCGCCAATGTGAAGGTTTCCTGCAATTGACAGAGCGGTGAATACGAGCATCATGGCGATGGTGACGATGGCTTCGATCTTTCCATAAAAGTCCACATTGACAATGTTAATGACAATTACAATGCCAAACAAAAGAGCGGTTACAACCCACTGCGGAACGCCACATAACGACTCCAAAGAGAGCCCGCCCATCACCAGCTGGGTGCCGCCGTCAGCAGCAATCAAAATGAGATAGCCGCTCAATAGGGCAAAGGTTGCCCAGAACCGACCGAGAGCCGGTAGGGTGTAGTCAGAGATCATACCGCCACCAGGCAGCATAGCGGATAGCTCACCAAAGGCAAAAGCGGTCATCATCATCGGAACCAAAGCGATGAGAGCGGAAATACAGGTGGCATATCCTGTCGTGCCGGCTACATTTCCCACAGAGAACATAGCTGTCCCAGAGACGACAAGGCCAACGGCAGCTCCATATGCAGGCGCAAATCCCAACACTCTCTTCAATCGCACGGGAGGTTTGTTTGACATATTAGCAACCTCCCTTATAAAGCTGCAAAGCGATTTTTCCGTATTTCAGCGCGTATTGGTACCACATATAGGTAAAGTTTCCGAGATTTTGGCCGGTGCTCTCTTTGTAGATGGCCCAAGAGAACAAAAAATAACCGTTGATGGCGATATAGGCGTAATAGTGGCGCTTCTCCTTATCTGTTAGGTCGCGTCCGAAGTAGAGTTTTAAAATGCGCTCGCAATCCTCCACTGTATGCTCACAGCCGACAATAAAGGAACCGATGTCTGCCGCGGGATCGTTGTCGCCAGCATATTCCCAATCGATCAAGTAAGTCCCATTTTTGCCCAAAAGAATGTTGCTGTCACAGGCATCGTTATGGCACATTTCTGGCTGATAGCCGTCCTGTTTTGTAAATGCGTACAACTGGCTAACCATTTCGCGCAAAGTGCTGAATTGGGAATACGCGTCATAATAGTCGCTGGAAACAATGGCCTGCATATCGGCTGCTCTCTCCAGCATATCAAATGACCAACCCAGTGTGGTGGGGTTGCTGTGCAGACGACGGATGAGCTCAACGCCCCTGCGCTCATCATCCGCATTGGTGTAATCAAACGGAACATTTTCAATGTAGGAGGACAACTTCCAGCCTTTAGAGGGTTCACATTTTATCAATGTAGGATCCAAACCGAGAGTTTGAGCGACCTCTTGTGCACGTGCTTCCCGGCTGCGATCAATAATTTTTTCTGTTCCGCGGCCGGGATGTCGGTAAATGTATTTTGTATTGCCAACAGTAAAGCTAAATATGGTGTTGGTCATTCCGCGCTTGATTTGGTGGATATCGGCAATATCACTGTCATTGCAGCGGAGCGCTGTGCAGATGTTTGTCAGGATATTTTCGCCCATATTCTGTATAAACTTATTGTCAAACTGCTCAATTTCTGCAATGGTGTCAAATTCTAGAACGGCATCTTGGGGATATTTTTTTATATATATAGGTAACTCAGAGAGGTGACGGGCGTAGAAATCGTCAATTTTCATATCGTATATGCTGGGATAGTGGTATTCTCGCTCCAAAAGGGAGAGAAACTTTTGGGCGGTATCGTGAGAAAAATACATTTCCCCCATCTGATACCAGCACTTTTCGCCTCCTTGATAGTACTGGTGGATTAATCCGTTTTTATCTACAGCCATGATGTATTCATCGGTATACTCCTCGGAATACAGAGCCGCGTAGTAAGATTGATAGGCGTATTTGGTATATCCGCTCTCCTGAATGTAGTTGTCTGAATAACAGATATAGCTGTTGCCAAAGAACTCCTTGGCTGCATATACAGATGAGAGATTGTTCCTCTGCATATATTCATCGTTGACAATGATATGGACGCCAAATTTTTCTTCCAAATAGAAGAAGAGCTCCTTCATGTAGCCGACTACAACATAAATATCCAGAATGCCTGCTTCCTGCAACTGGCGAATCTGCCGTTCAATGAGGACCTCACCCTTTACTTTAAACAGACCTTTGGGCTTTTCGTAGGAGAGCGGCGCGCAGCGCGAAGAAAAGCCGGCAGCAAGAATGATGGCATTTTTGACTTTATAGGGCTCTAACGCATGGTTTCCAGCAGGGGTAAGGGTATAGTCCGGGGCAATCCACCCCATCTGCCGACACCCTTTTAAGAGGGTGTTAACACCGCCAACAGAGAGTGCCAACGCTTTGGCCAGTGCTCTTTGACTGATGTAGGGGTGATCGCAAAGATAGCTTAAGATTTTAAACTGAGGTTGAGTTAACATGATATATCTCCTGAGTGTTCATTTTAAGTTCAATATATCACCATGAATGAACAAAGTCAATAAAAGGGGAAGTTATTGAAAAGTAAAAGAGAAATGTCAAGTCTTGTCTGCACAGGGAAAAGTCGGTATACTATCTTCTTGTGGCATCACGCGAAAGGACTGATTTTTGGTTTGCAGTTGATTGAAGAGGTATTTGCAAAAGAGGTATACGCGCCCTTTGTGCGCTATTGCCAGCTCCACCACCTGCGGGAGATGGAGGACCTGCGCGGGTTCTCCCCGGCAGAGGCGGCGGGGTGGCCGGGGGTGACGCCGGCCCTGCAAAAGCGGGTGGGGCTGCTGTTGAGCACGTACTGGAGCCGCCACCCCCAAACACCGACCCCCGCCCCGAAAAGGGAGCCGCTGGAAGAGCGGGTGCGGGCCCATTTTGAGGAGAACGCCCACCGGGTGGTCCGGCTCTCTGAACTGACGCCGATTGCCGGCGGACTTGGGCAAAAGGAACTCGCCCGGATGTTGGAGCGGGTGGACTGGTGCAGCTGCCTGGACAAAAACAGCTATTTTTACACCAGCCCCAAAGGAGAGGCAAGCCGGTAAAACCGGTTGCCATCGGCCTGACCTGCTGGTATGATAGAGGGGAAAACAGAGCGGCGGCAGCGCCGCCTGAACGGAGGGAATAGGATGCAGAGAGTGTACTGGATCCGCCACGCCGAATCGGACCACAGCGTTCACTGCGACACCCTGCGGCCCCTGACTGCCAGGGGCCTGGAGGGGCGGCACAGGGTGGAGGAGTACCTGGCCAGCCACGCAGTGGGGGCGGTCCTCTCCAGCCCTTACCGGCGGGCCCACGACACGGTACAGCCCTTTGCGGCCAGCCGGGGGCTGCAGGTCCTCTGCGACGACCGCTTTCGGGAGCGCCGGGTGGCGGGCGAAGGGGAGTGGATCGAGGACTTCTCCGACTTTTCCCCCCGCCAGTGGGCCGACTTTTCCTACCATCTGCTGGGGGGAGAGTCCCTCGCCCAGGTGGAGGAGCGGATGGTGGAAGGGCTGCAAGACGCCCTGGCCGCCCATCCCGGAGAGGATCTGGTGATCGGCACCCACGGCACCGCCCTCTGCGTGCTGATCCACCACTTTGTGCCCGCCTTCGGGCTGGAGCAGTTTGCCGAAATGGTGGAAAAGCTGCCCTGGGCGGTCTGCATGACTTTTGAAGAGGGGCGCTTTTCCGGGTGGGAGGTCGCAGACATCTCCTATTAAGGGAGGTCTGTTGTTGCCCGAGCGCAGAAAAAGAGGTCTGGGAAGATTCCCAGACCTCTTTTTTTAGATGTTCCGCCGCCAAGAGGAGGGCGCGCAAGGCGTTCTCACGCGGTGACGGAGACTTGTTGCAGGGGGATTACTCGGAGACCTTTTTCAGGCCCAGGTCTTTGGCGGCCAGCTCCAGAGCGTCTTCCAGGGTCCCGCAGATGCAGGGGAAGGTGCCGGTCATCATCAGGTTGACCATCTTGCCCCAGTCCTCGATGAAGGCGCCGTCTTTGTCGTAGGCCTTCTTGATGACCTTGCCGTCGGGGGTGGTCTCCTCTTTCCAGGTGACCGGGCCGTAGTACTTGTCGACGGCGGTGATCATGTCCTCCTCGTCGTAGTAGGCGTAGACCTTTTTGCCCTTGGCGTAGGCGTAGACAGCCTCCCACACGGTACCGGCGTCGGGCTCGGAGCCACGGAAGTGCTTGAAGTTGGCAAAGACCAGCTCGCAGCGCTCCAGCCGCTTGATGTTCATCCAGCAGACCTTGTCGGAGGTGACAGGGGGCTCCATGACATCGGGGAACTCCTCATTGGGCAGGGGGGTCAGGCCGTACTGTTTGCAGAGGGCCTGCTTCTGGGCCTTGACCTCTTCAAAGTCGGGGTAGAAGCAGTCGGGGCCGGCAAGGAAGGTGTAGATGGGTTTGTCCATGATAGTGACTCCTTTTCTTTTGTTTATGTATTTGAAAAGCCCGGCGGGCATTTCAGACCAAATTCAGTTCTGCTCGGAGAAGATGGGATTTTTGCGCAGGTGTTCCCGCAGCTCTTCCCGGATGGGGACCTGGGCGCGAATGCCCTCCTTGGCGCGGGAGAGGAAGGCGGCGGCCTGGGCATAGATGGCGGCGCTGTACAGCCCCTCCCCGCGGTTGAGGGCCAGGGCGAGGGCGGCGACAAAGATGTTGCGGTCGCCGTTTTTGTCGATCTCTATCCCCATTTCGGACTGGCCCAGGGTCAAAAACTCGTTCCCGGTGGCGATGAGGACCCCGTCGGCCCCGTACTTGAGGATGGCGGTGCGGGCCCCCCGCTCCAAAAGGGTGGAGAGGGCCAGGCGGGCGGTTTTGAGATCGGGCTCCTGCCGGCCGGTGAGGGTGCAGACGTCCGCCTCGTTGGGGAGGACGATGTCGACGGAGGGGTAGAGTTCCAGCGGCAGCCGCTCCACCGGGGTGGCGGAGAGGAGGACAAAGGCCCCGTGGCGCTTGGCCATGGCCGCGGCCTCGGTCACCGCACAGGCGGGCAGCCGGTTGGAGATCACCACCGTCTTCCGCCCTTTAAACAGAGATTCAAATTCCGCCAGGTCGCCCGGCCGGTAGCTGTCATTGGCCCCAGCGCTGTAGATGAGGGCGGGCGCCTGTTCCCCCCTGACGCGGTGGACAAAGATCATCCCCGAGGGGACCCCTTCTGCGACGGTGATCCCCTGGACATCCACCCCGCGGCCACGCAGGGTCTCGGTCATGGTCTGGCCAAAGGCGTCGCTGCCCACCCGCCCCAAAACGGCGGCGCGCCCTCCCAGCAGCACTGTGGAGACCGACTCGCGCGAGGCCGTGCCGTCGGTCTCCAGACGGGTCTCGTCGGCCTTGACGGTGTCCCACAGGGTGGGGGCGGCGGGCAGGTAGAGGGAGACCCCCATATTGATGGTCCCAACAAAGAGTATTTCTTCTTCCATACTTCCTCCTCGGCAGCTTACTGGCAAACAGCCCAGCCGTTTTTGCCGGCAGTCGGGGCGATGCCTCCGTTACAGGGTGCTCTTGCGCACCGTCAGGGTGTGGCGGAGACACTCGCTCTCCACCGGCTGTCCCTTGATTTTTAACAGCAGCTTTTCGGCGGCCTTGGCGCCGATGCGGTACAGGGGCTTGGACATGGTGGTCAGCCCGGGATAGGTGGCGGTGGCCAGGACGCTGTCCTCCAGGGAGAGGATGGCGCAGTCCTGTGGCACCCGCACTCCCCGGTTTTGCAGGGCGTGCTGTACCCCCAGCGCCTGCCCGTCGCAGACGGCGACGATGCCGGTGGGGCCGTACAGCTCGTCGGCCAGGGAGTAGCCCAGGGCAAATCCGGCCTGGTAGGTGTTGGGGCCGGTGAGGACCCGCAGCCGGGCCCCGGTGTCCTTTAGGGCGTCGGCACAGCCCTTGTTGTAGGCCATGTCAAACCCGGGGACTGTGACCAGCACCACCGTCTTGGCCCCCTTTTGCTGCAGGTAGGCCGCCGCCTCCCGCGCCGCGTCGTAGCGGCTGGAGTAGACTGCGGGGAGTCCGGCCAGGGGGAAACACTCGGCCAATACGGCGGGCAGGCCGCTGGCCTCGGTCTTGCGCTGGGCCTCCTCACTCAGGTGGAGGCCCAAGACCGCCCCCGCGGCCCCGGTAGAGATCATTTCGGGGAGCACCCGGTCCAGGTAGTCGGCGTCTGTCTCCGCACAGTAGAGGAGCACCGGCACCGAGGCGGCGCTGGCGGCATCGCAGGCCCCGCCGGCCAGGATGTTCCAGACCGGGGACATGATGTCCGAGACCACCAGGGCGATGGCGCCGGTCCCCTTGCCGGAGAGGGCCCGCGCGCTGAGGTTGGGGCGGTACCCCAGCTCCTCGACTGCCTGGCGCACCCGGACCTTGGTCGCTGCGGAAATGCTGGGGGAATCGTTGAGGGCGCGAGAGGCGGTGGAGATGTTGACCCCCGCCAGCTTGGCCACCTCTTTTAAGGTTGCCACGGGCACTCCTCCTTTCTCTCGAAACAGTTGCACATTTGTGCAATCAGTTGCATTCTGTTCAAAGGATACTCTTGTTTTGCATTTCCTGTCAAGAGGGCAGGGCGTGTTTTTTGCAAATGCGCGAGAAAATCGGCATATTGGTCGGAAAGAAAGAGGATTTTTTGTGAAAATATGTATTGACAAAGGGAAGGGCAGAGTGATAAAGTTGACAAGATAAAAACAATGAAAGTTGTGCAATCGATTGCGCAACCGGTGAGGAGTTGTATTGCACGTGACCAATCAAAAGAGAAGGAGTGTGACGGCGGTCTTTGTCATCGTCTTTATGATGGCTTTTGCCCTGTCCGGCGGGATGTTCAGCACCGCCCTCCCCAAAATCATTGAGACCTACAACCTGTCCCTGGAACAGGCCTCCCTCTTCTCCGTTTTCCAAAGCGGGGGGATGCTGCTGGCCAACTGCTTCACCGCCCTGGTGGTGGACAAACTGGACAAGAACAAGATGCTGGGTGTCATGTTTCTGCTGATGGGCGGTTTCCTCTTCTGCATCGGCTCGGTGCCCCCCTTCGTCTTGATCCTGATGCTCTTTGTCCTCATGGGCATTGTCTCCAACGTGGTCAACAACGCCTGTTCCTCCTATATGTCCGACCTCTACGGCGACCAGCGGGCCCGCTACATCAGCATCCTCCACGCCTTTTTCGGCCTGGGCTCCCTGATGGGACCCCTCTTCATCGGCCAGCTCACCCGGATGGGCTTTGTCTGGAACAATGCCTACACCACCCTGGGCCTGGTGATCATCTTCATCTCGGTGGCCTACTTCCTGACCATGATGGTCATCAAACGCCCCGTCCCTGAGGTGCAGAACATCGACGACTCGGGCAAGCGGCTGAAGACCCCCTACAAAAAGATGCTGCGCTCCCCCAAGATGCTCTCCCTCTGCGCGGTGAGCTTTCTCTACGCCGGCTTTCAGGTGTACAACACCTGGCTGCCCACCTATCTGAACAACAAAAACCCCGACCTGTTCCCCATCTCCTTTTGCTCCACAGTGGTGGCCTGCTTCTCGGTGGGGATGATCGTCAGCCGGCTCATCAACGGCTACATCTCCAAGTTCATCTCCGCCCGCAACTACATCACCCTGGTGAGCATCTGCTCCTCCGGCGTGCTGGTGGCGGGGCTGCTGCTGGACCAGAAATACCTCTGGCCGGTGGTGGGCTTTTTGCTGGGGCTGCTCACCGGCGCCATCTACACCGCCCAGTTTGTCATGGCCTGTGAGTACTTCCCCCGCTTTTCCGCTTCGGCCACCGCCTTCACCGGCTTTTCCTCCGCCATCGGCGGGATGTGCTTCAACGCCCTGGCCGGGCAGGTGGCCCAGAAGGTCAACTTCCTAGCGGCCATGTGCATCCCGGTGGTCGCGCTGCTCATCACCTTCCTGGTGCTCCTCACCACCAAGCGCGTCGTGGAGCGCGCCGACAGCGGCGAGGGGGATGAGCCCCAGACTGCACAGTAAGCCCTGTTTTCCCGCGGCCTCTGCCGTGGGCCACCCCGCTACGCCCTCTGCCGGCGGGAGAGAGTAGGAGTTGAACAAATCCGTGAGCAACAAAAAGCGCCGCACCATCGCGGCCATCTACGTCATCACCTTCATGGCGGCCTTCGCCCTTTCCAGTGGGCTGTTCAGCAACGCCATGCCCCGCATCATCGAGGGGTACGAACTGACCTTTGACCAGGCGTCCCTCTTCTCCATCTTCCAGAGCGCAGGCATGATCCTGGCCACCGCCCTCACCGTGTTGGTGGTGGACCGACTGGACAAAAACAAGGCCCTGGGGCTGATGTTTTTGCTGATGGGCGGCTTTTTGGTCTGCATCGGCATGGCGCCCCCCTTTGTGCTGCTGCTGGTGGCCCTCTTTTTGCTGGGCACCGTCTCCGGCGTGCTGGACAACGCCTGTGCGGCCTACATCTCCGACCTGTTCGGGGACGAGCGGGCCAAGTACATCAGCATCCTCCACGCCTTCTTCGGGCTGGGCTCGGTGCTGGGGCCGGTCTTCATCGGCACCCTCTTCAAGATGGGCTTTGAGTGGAACACCGCCTACACTACCTTCGGTCTGGTGGTGGTCTTTCTGGCCCTGGCCTACTTTGTCACCATGGCCGTCATCAAGCGGCCCGAACCCGCCGTCTCCGGGGTGGACGAGGCGGGGGTGCGGGTGAAGATCCCCTACAAAAAGATCGTCACCTCCCCCCAGATGCTGGTCCTCTGCGGGATGGCCATCTTCTCGGCGGCCACCCAGGTCTTCAACACCTGGCTGCCCACCTACCTCAACAACAAAGACGCCCTGCTCTACCCGGTGTCCTTCTGCTCCACCATCATGGCCTGCTACTCGGTGGGGATGATCATCAGCCGGGTGCTCAACGGCGCCATCCTGCGCGCCCTCTCCCCCCGCAAGTACATCATCACCATGACCTTTTTGGGGGCGCTGGTGCTGGGGGCGGGGCTGGCCATCGACCAGAAGCTCCTCTGGCCGGTGGTGAGTTTCCTGCTGGGGCTGCTGATCGGCGCCATCTACACGGTGCAGATCATCATGGCCTGCAGCTATTTCCCCCAGTTTTCGGCCACCGCCATCTCCTACGCGGGGCTGGCCTCCTCCATCGGGGGGATGCTCTTTAACGCCCTGGCCGGCCAGCTGGCCCAGCGGGTCAGCTTCCTCTCGGCCATGTGCATCCCGGTGGCGGGGATGGTGGGCACCTTCCTGCTGATGGGCCTCACCCGCCGGGTGGGCAGCCACACCGAGGCGGCGGGGGAGTGACCCCTTTTCTCTAAAACCTTTATCAGGCGTCCCCCTGTATCCGCTTGCAGGGGGACGCTTTTTTGCGCTGGAAGGGGAACCGTTTGTAAACTTTTTAGAAAAGCGCCTTTTTGTCTGGAAAATCAATTGACGGGAAGGGGGGAGACTCGTACAATAGACAGGTGACTGACCGGTCAGTCACCTGTTCTGCCCCTGGGGCCTTTGCCCGGCGCGCCCCCTGCAAGTTTGCGCCGGACCCCCGCCCCTGCGGCAGAGCGCCACAGTCCGAAAGGAGCGCGCGTATGCTTTCCAAATTCAGTGTCAAAAAACCGCTGACTGTCTTTGTGGCGGTCATTTTGGTGATGTTGATGGGGGTCATCTCCTTCACCAACATGCAGACCGACCTGCTTCCCAGCCTGGACCTGCCCTACGTGGCGGTGATCACCGCCTACCCCGGGGCCAGCCCGGAGAAGGTGGAGCAGGCGGTGACCAAGCCCCTGGAGAAGGGGCTCTCCACCACCAGCGGCATCAAAGAGGTGCAGAGCATCTCCAGCGAGAACACCAGCATGGTGATCCTGCAGTTTGCCGACGGCACCAACATGGACAGCGCCATGATCGACCTCAGTGGCAAGGTGGACCTGGTCAAGGGTCAGCTGGCCGACGGGGTGAGCACCCCCACCCTGATGAAAATCAACCCCGACATGCTGCCGGTGATGATCGCTGCAGTGGACGCCGACGGGCAGGACGCCGAGGCCCTCTCCCAACTGGTGAACGAGACCGTTCTCCCGGCGATGGAGCGGGTGGACGGGGTGGCCTCGGTCAGCGCCACCGGCGTGCTGGAAAAGGAGATCCAGGTCACCCTCGACCAGCAGAAGATCGACGCCCTCAACGACAAGATGCTCGCCCAGATCGACGCCAAGTTGGCCCAGACCAAGGCCCAGCTGGACCAGGGGGAGGCCCAAATCAAGGCCGCCCAGGAAAAACTGGACAGCGAGAGTGAAGCCCAGGCCAAGCAGTTGGCCGACAGCGCCGCCCAGCTCTCCGACGGCAAGGCCCAGCTGACCCAGGGGCTGACCTATCTGGACACCACCATCGCCCAGACCAAGGCCCAGAGGGAGCAGCTCTCCACCCTGCGGCAGAGCCTGCAGGCCTTCCTCGACGGGGGGCAGCAGGCGGGCCCGGAGGCGGAGGCGACCCTGACCGCCCTGGTGCAGCGGCTGCAGGACGCCGGCGTTCTCACCCAGCAGGAGGCGCAGGCCCTGTTGGCCGCTCTGGGCCAGCAGAGCGGGCAGCTGGCCCAGCTGTTGGGCGAGGCGGTGACCAAGTTGGACGAGGGGATCGCCGCCGCCGACAGCGGCCTGCGGCAGATGGAGGCCCAGCGTGGCCCCCTGGCCGACAAGTTGGAAGCCCTGGCCCCGGCCGAAAGCCAGCTGGAGGCGGGGAAGATGCTCTTTGCCCAGAAGATCGCCCAGGCCCAGGGGAAGTTGGACGCCACTGCGCAGCAGTTGAGCCAGGGCCGCACCCAGTTTGAGGAGGCGGAAAAGGCCGCCTACCAGACCGCCGGTCTCAGCGGCAAACTGACCCCCCAGACCATTCAGGGGATCTTGGCGGCGGAGAACTTCTCCATGCCCGCCGGCTCCCTCACCGAAAAGGGGGAGAAGTACGCCGTCAAGGTGGGCGATACCTTCTCCAGTGTGGAGGAGCTGGCGGGGCTGGAACTCTTCACCATTGATCTGGAGGGCATCGGCACCATCAAGCTGTCGGACGTGGCCGAGGTGACCTTTGCCGACAACCGGGACGAGATGTATGCCAAAATCAACGGCAACGACGGCATCCTCCTCACCTTCCAAAAGCAGAGCACCGCCTCCACCTCCCAGGTGTCTGCCGACATCCGCGCGGCCATGGCCCAACTGCAGGAGGAGCACAGCGGCCTGCACCTGACCGCCCTCAACGACCAGGGGGTCTACATCGACATTGTGGTGCAGTCGGTGTTGCAAAACCTGCTCATGGGCGGGGCGCTGGCCATCCTCATCATCCTCCTCTTCCTGCGCAACTACCGCCCGACCCTGGCCATTGCCGCCAGCATCCCCATCAGCCTGCTCTTTGCGGTGGCGCTGATGTACTTCTCGGGCGTCACCCTCAACATCATCTCCCTGGCCGGTCTGGCCCTGGGGGTGGGGATGCTGGTGGACAACAGCATCGTGGTCATCGAGAACATCTACCGCCTGCGGGGCGAGGGGATGAGCGCGGCCCAGGCGGCTGTGCGGGGCGCGGCCCAGGTGGCGGGGGCCATTGCCGCCTCCACCCTGACCACCGTCTGCGTCTTCCTGCCCATCGTCTTTACCCAGGGCATCTCCCGGGAGCTGTTTACCGACATGGGCCTCACCATCGCCTATTCCCTGGTGGCCAGCCTGATCGTGGCCCTGACGCTGGTGCCGGCCCTCTCCTCCAAGTTGTTGCGCAGACCCGACCAGACCAAGCACCGGCTCTTTGACCGGTTTGTGAACTGGTACGCCCGGCTGCTGGACAAAGCCCTCTCCCACCGGGCGGCAGTCCTCTGCGGGGTGGTGGCGCTGCTGGTGGTCAGCGGCATCGGCGCCACCCAGATGGGCACCGCCTTTATCCCCGAGAGCGACACCAACCAAATCAGCGTCACGGTGGAGATGCCCCCCGAGACCACCACCGCCGAGACCCGCGCCATGGGCGACCGGGTGGCCGCCATCGTCGGCGATCTGCCCGGGGTGGAGACGGTGGGCGCCATGGAGGGCGGCGGGATGATGAGTTCCGGCGGCAGCGGCAGTGTCAGCATGTACGTCATCCTCTCCGAGGGGAAACGGCCGGACAGCAGCCACATTGCCCAGCAGATCAAAGACGCCACCGAAGACCTCCCCTGCGAGGTCACCGCCCAGAGCTCCATGGGGGATATGTCCTCCATGGGCGGCTCGGGCCTCACGGTGCAGATCCAGGGCGACGACCTGGACACCCTGCGCCGGGTGGGCCAGGAGGTGGCCGCCCTGATGGAGGGGACCGAGGGCACCCAGGACGTGGAGGACGGCTCGGAGGACCCGGCCTATGAACTGCGGGTGAGCGTGGACAAGAACAAGGCCATGGGCTACGGCCTCACGGTGGCCCAGGTCTACCAGGAGGTGGCCGCGGCCATCCAGTCTGAGACCACCGCCACCACCCTCTCCCTGGAGGACGGCGACTACCCCGTCGTGGTGGTCAAGGACCCGGAGGCGGCCCTCAGCCGGGCCACCTTGGGCGACCACCTGCTCACCGCCACCAAGGACGGGGAGGAGACCACCATCCCCCTCTCGGACATCGCCCAAATCAGCCAGGAGGAGGGGCTCTCCTCCATCCGCCACGACGGGCAGGTGCGCACCCTCTCGGTCAGCGCCCAGATCGACGCCGAGCACAACATCGGCCTGGTGAGCCGGGAGCTGCAGTCCAAGTTGGACAGCTACCAGCCCCCTGCCGGCTACACGGTGGAATTGGTGGGACAGACCGAAACCATCAACTCCACCCTTGTCGAGCTGCTGAAGATGGTGGGGCTCGCCATCGTGCTGATCTACGGCATCATGGTGGCCCAGTTCCAGTCGCTGCTCTCTCCCTTCATCGTCATGTTCACCATCCCCCTGGCCTTTACTGGCGGCCTGCTGGCCCTCTGGCTCTGCGGGATGGAGATCAGCGTCATCTCCATGCTGGGCTTTTTGGTCCTCTGCGGGGTGGTGGTCAACAACGGCATCGTCTTTGTCGACTACGTCAACCAGCTTCGGCTGGAGGGCACCCCTCTGCGCCAGGCCCTGGTGGAGACCGGCGTCACCCGCGTCCGCCCCATCCTCATGACCGCCCTCACCACCATCTTGGGGCTGGGCACCCTGGCTTTGGGAATCGGCTCCGGAGCCGATATGCTCCAGCCCATGGCGGTGGTCACCATCGGCGGTCTGGCCTATGCCACCCTGCTGACCCTCTTTGTGGTGCCCATCCTCTATGACCTGTTCCACCGCCGCAAAAAGGGCGGCGAGCGGATGCCCGCCGGCGGGGAGGAGGTAGAGCTGTGACCTACAGCGAAAAGGAGATCGCCATCTTCGAGGGGGTGCGCAAATTGGCCTTACAGGGGGCCGACCTGCGGGCCCTCAAGGCCGACGACATCGCCCGGGCGGCCGGTCTGGGCAAGGGCACCCTCTACAACTACTTCTCCTCCAAGGAGGAGATCATCTCCCACACCGTCCTCTACGACCTCTTCCGCCAGATGGACGAGGTGCTGGCGGCGGTGGAGGGGGCCGAGGGCTTTTTGAATAAGTGCCGGGCCGCCCTCACCCGGCTGGGAGAGGGGGCCCGCCAGTCCATGGGGCCCTTTCAACTGCTCCTCCTCTACGGCGGCGTCCCCGACTGGAAGGGGATGGCCCAGGCCTTTTCCAGCGAGATGCAGGCCCGCCGCGCCCAGGTGGAGGAACTGGCCTGGCAGCTGGCCTGCCTGGGGGCCGAGGAGGGCCTCTTCCCCCAGCCCACCGATCAGACCTATGTCTGGCGGGTATTCACCAGCGCCACCATGGGCTTCCAACAGCTCGACTGCGCCCCCTGCATGCAGGGGGGCCAGCCGCTGGACGAGGCGGTGGAGGAGGTCTGCCGCCTGCTGGTGAAGGCCCTCTCCTAAAAAGCAAACAGAAAGATCCGGGAGCCCCGCAAAGGGGGCTCCCGGATCTTTTGCGCTGTGAGAGGGTGTTTAGGGGGCAAAGGGCTCTGCCTGCCGAACGCGGGGGTCGTCTAGAGAGAAGCGGATATAGGCCCCGGCAGCCGTGTCGAAGCAGTACCCCCAACCGCCGGCAATGCTGACGGCCGGGGAGTGGACGGACAGGGCGATCTCCTCATACTCCTGCCACTGGGCGCCGTCGAAAGAGAGGCGGGCCAGGTGGCCGGAGACCTCCAGGTAGACCCAGTGTTCGTCCCAGTTGAGGGGGGTGACACTGCTTCCCCCTGCAAAGGTGTGCAGGACCTGCTCCGGCTGACCGTCAAAGGGGGCGAGACAGAGGCCGCCCTCGGCTGCTCCCTCTTCCGGCCCGGAGTGGAGCTGGCGGATGTAGACGCAGCCGCGATGGGTGACCAGCGGGGTGCCGGTCACCGCGCGGGAATCGGCAATGGAGGCGGCAAGGATGCGGCTTTCGGCATCGCCGAGCCGCTGTAGGTACACCTCGAGGGAGGGGTGCTTTGCGTCCTCCTCATTGGATTTGACGGTGAAGTAGATGCCTTCCCCCCGCTGAAAGGGTTGGGGCAGGGCGGAGAGGCCGCCAAGGGGCGGCAGCTCGTCCTCTTCCACCGGCAGGGGCACCGGGCCAGTCGCGGGGTCGGAGAGGTCGTATTTTTCCAGGTGTTCGCCCGAGCCAAAGTCCCGCCCGTCGTCGGGTTGCAGGGTGTAGAGGGTGGTGCCTATCAGCCGGCAGAGCTCTACCGTGAACGGCAGTTCGTCCTTTTGGCCGGACTGCAGGTCGAACCGATAGGAGGAGCGGGTGTAGGAAAAGGGGTCTGTGCCGTGAATGACATCGTAATAGAGGGCGCCGCAGTAGAGGTGGAGGTTGCGGATGGGGTCGTCCTCTGTCACTAGAGGGGCGACAGACCCGTCGCTGTCGGCGCGGTAGACGGCCTGCCGCCCCTGAAAGTAGACAGTCCCGTCCTCGCCGGAGACGGCCAGCCGATTTTGGTACTTGTCGTCGCAGTAGGGGTACGGCGCGGCGAAGGCAGGGGGTGTGGCGACGTTCTCCCCTTCGCCCTCGAACGGCCTCTCTCCCTTGGCCCCGCAACCGGTCAAGGCGAGGACCGCCGCTGCCAGGAGGGCGGTCGCCCGCACCGCTTTTTGCAGATGATTCACGGACTCTCTCCTCCCTCTGTCAGGCGGTATTTTTACCCCTCTTCGATGACCCGCAGGATGTCGACCATATAGGGCAGGGTCTTGACCCAGTCGCAGAGGACATGCCACTCGTCCAGCTTGTGGGTCCGGCGGGCAAAGTACATCCCCACCAGATTTTCGTAGTTGAGGGTCACGGTGCGCAGCTGGTTGTAGCTCTCGGGCAGCAGCTGGATCATCGAGTACCAGCAGGTCTTGTCCTTGTCCGCCAGATAGTCCTGCCGCAGCTGTTCCAGCAGGACAATGACCCCGTCCAGGCAGGACAGGGTGCGCTCGTCCATCCGGTCGCAGCTGAAATCCTCCCGCGAAAAGGGCTTGGCGTGGATCTTGTGCATGGTGGAGGTGGAGTTGGCCACCGTGCCCACCTTGTAGGTGTCGAACTCCTTCCACCAGTAGAGGGGGGCGGTGATGTCCACCGAGACAAAAATTTGGCGGATAAACTTGCGGTGGTCGCTGCCCGAGCGGCAGAGCCGCAGCGCCAGGGAGAGGTCGTTCTCCCCCAGCTGGTAGCTCCCGTCCTCGCCGTAGCTGCTGTCGCCGCGCGCCCAGCTGTTCATGGGGTTGCGGGCGCCCCGCATGGCGTTTTCCCAGTTCATCACCGCAGTGCGTTCCAATACAATCATGGCCGTATCCTCTCCGTTTCTCCGCCGCCCTGTCTGGCTGCGCGCTTGTTTCCCCCTATTATACTGTGTTTTCCGCCCCAGCGCAAAGGCGTTTTTTGGAGGGGGGACGGCAGACACCTTTCGCGGGGCGGGGGAATAAGCTGGTGTGCGTGTGAAACCGGCGCAGGCCGCGCGCCCGCTCCCCAAACTTCCACCGCAAAAGGAGGAACCCCATTTGGCTACTGGACAACTGAGCTTTTCCGTCTCAACGGCGCAGCAGGCGCTGCCGGTGGAGGCCGTCCAGGTGGTGATCACCAAGGTGTCCGAGGGACAGGTGGTCTACGACCAGACACTGATCACCGACGAGGACGGAAACACCCCTGCCATCGACCTGGAGGCGCCCGACAAGGCCCTCTCCCTCGACCCCGGCTACGAGGGCTTTCCCTACGAGGTCTACGACGTGCAGTTTCGCAAGGAGGGCTATGTCCCCGCCGAGGTGCGGGACATCCAGATTTTCGCCGACACCCTGGCCGTGCAGGTGATCGAGATGATCCCCGACGCCACCGACAACTACACCGGCCCCCGGCAGGTGAGCACCGTCCCCCAGCACCACCTGACCTGTGAATGCCCCTGCTTCTCCACCGCTCCGGCGGAGAAAAATGTGGAAAACCGCATCCTGCAGGTGCCGGTCATCCCCACCAACATCACCGTCCACCTGGGCCGGCCCAACAACTCCTCAGCCGAAAACCTGACGGTGCCCTTCAAGTACTACATCAAAAACGTGGCCTCCAGCGAGATCTACCCCACCTGGCCGGAAAACGCCCTTCGGGCCAACATCTACTGCCAGATCTCCCTGGCCCTCAACCGGGTCTACACCGAGTGGTACCGCAGCAAGGGCTACAACTTCCAAATCACCAACTCCACCCAGTACGACCAGTACTTTGTGAAAAACCGCAACATCTTCGACAACATCAGCAAAATCGTGGATGAGATCTTCAACGTCTACATCCGCAAAAACAACCGCGAAGAGCCCTTCTACGCCGAGTACTGCGACGGCCGACAGGTCACCAACTGCCCCGGCCTCAAGCAGTGGGGCACCGTGAACCTGGCCAACCAGGGGTACAGCCCCATCCAGATCCTGCGCTACTACTACGGCAGCGGGGTGGCACTTTACGAGTCCAACAACATCCGCGACATCCCCCAGTCCTACCCCGGCACCCCGCTGCGGGTGGGCTCCACCGGCACCAACGTGGCCATCATCCAAAACCAGCTCAACCGCATCCGCCGCAACTTCCCCTCCATTCCCCTGATCAACCCGGTGGACGGGGTCTTTGGCCCCTCCACCGAGGCGGCGGTCAAGGCCTTCCAAAAGAGCTTTAAGCTCACCCAGGACGGGATCGTGGGCAAGGGAACCTGGTATGAGATCTCCTATATCTACGTGGCGGTGAAGAAGCTGGCCGAACTGGGCAGCGAGGGCGAAGATGTGGATGTGCCCGACACCCCGCCCGCCTCGGTCCTCAAAGAGGGGGATACCGGCGTCGGCGTGCAGGCCGTGCAGTATATGCTGCGGGTGGCCTCTCAGTTCTTTGCCGAGATCCCCGATGTGGATATGGACGGCGTCTTCGGGCCCATCACCAAAAACGCGGTGAAGTCCTTCCAGAGCTACTTCGGCCTCATCCCCGACGGGATCGTGGGCCACGCCACCTGGCAGCAGATGATCGACATCTATAAACAGGTGGAGCCCGACGTGCCCAACGGCGGCTGCGGCTGCAAGCCATACCCCGGCACCCCGCTGCGGCAGGGCTCCACCGGCACCAGCGTCAGCGACCTGCAGTTCTACCTCAACGCCATCGGGGTGGTCAACACCCTGATCCCCCAGCTGGCGGTGGACGGCATCTTCGGTTCCGGCACCACCCAGGCCGTGCGGGTCTTTCAGCAACTCTTCGGCCTGAGCGTGGACGGCATCGTCGGCCCCGCCACCTGGGCGGAGGTCTGCAACCAGTTTTGCAACCTGCCAGTCAAACCGCCCTGCCCGCCCTATCCCGGCGGGGTCTACCGCAGGGGCAGCACCGGCAATGCGGTGCGCAACATTCAGTTTATGCTCAACGTCATCGCCCTCAACTACCCCCAGGTGGGCCGCGTGACGGTGGACGGCATCTTCGGCGCCGCCACCGAGGCGTCGGTGCGCACCTTCCAGCAGCTCTTTGGCCTCACCGTCGACGGGGCGGTGGGCCAGGCCACCTGGACGCGCATGTGCCAGGTTTACGCCACCGTGTAGCACCCTGCCCGGCCCTCGGGCCGGCGGGCGCTCTCAATATATAACAGAGGTGAATTGACTATGTCTAGTTGTGTCTGCAAACCCTATCCCGGCTATGTGATCGGCATGGGCTCCTCCGGCAGTGTGGTCAGCAATATCCAGTACTACCTCAATGCCATCAAAACCAGCCTTCCCACCATCCCCGCAGTGACGGTGGACGGGGTCTTCGGCTCCGCCACCGAGCGCTCGGTGGCCGCCTTCCAGCGGGCCGTCGGCCTGGCTGCCGACGGCAAGGTGGGCGCTGCCACCTGGTTCGCCTTCTGCCGCAAGCTCTGCGTCGAGTCGGTCCACCCGGTGGCCAAACCCTGGCCCGGCAGCGTCTACCGCCAGGGCAGTTCCGGCAGCCCGGTGCGGGACATCCAGCTCTATTTGAGCAACATCGCCGAGAAGTTCCCCAACGTCCAGCGCGAGCAGGTAGACGGGGTCTTCGGCACCACCACCGACTACTCGGTGCGCATCTTCCAGCAGGAGTTCGGCCTCAACGTCGACGGCGCGGTCGGCCGCGATACCTGGAACAAACTCGTCGAGATCTACAACACCCTGTAAATTGCCACTTCGCCTGCCGCTAAAAGCGGGCGTGAGCCCCCAAGGCTGCGGTTTTCCGCCCCTCGGGGGCTCTTTTGCGCCCGGCCGCCGGCCATGACAGGGGGGGAAAAACGTGCTATACTGAAAGGCGAAACAAGCGGGCCGTCCCGGCCCGGCAAAAAGGAGACCGCCATGCGCTACCACCTGCTGCGAAACCCCGGCCACAACCGGGTCTATTTAAAGGAGTCCACCGCCCTCTGCCTGGGGGAACTGGCCCTTGCCGTCCGCTCGTTTGCCAGCCCCTGCAGCCCCCCCGAGCCGGAGGAGCTGGGGGGCGCCCCCGCCCTGGTGTTGGAGAGCGAGCACCCCCTCGGGGAAGGGGAGTTGGAGCGGCTCTTTGACCTCTCCTTTTGCTATGCCGTCTTTGCCGGCGAGAACGGGTCCCTGCGGGCCCTTGACCGGCCGTACGCCCCCTATTTTGGGGAGGAGATCAGCACCATCCTCAAGTACCCGGGCAAGACAAACGAGCTCTTTACCCGCTTTCTCATCAACCTGGCCGCCAGTTCCAGCGCCTTTGCCGGGCAGGCGGGGCTGACCCTGCTGGACCCGGTGGCGGGCCGGGGCACCACCCTCTTTGAGGCGCTGCGGCTGGGATACAGCGCCGCCGGGGTGGAGATCTCGCCCAAGTCGGTGCAGGAGTGCGGCGGCTATCTGAAGAAGTACCTGGAACAGGCCCGCTGCAAGCACACCCTGCAAAAAGACCGCCTCTCCGGGCCGAACCGCTCCTTTACCGCCCAGCGCCAGCGATTTGAGCTGGCGCGCAACAAGGAGGAGTACGGCGACCCTGCCGCCCGCCGCTCGGTGACCCTGATTGCCGGGGACTCGGCCTACACCGACCGCTATTTCCCCAAAAACCACTTCCACCTGTTGGTGGGCGACCTGCCCTACGGGGTGGCCCACGGCAACCAGGCCGGCGGCCGCCCGCAGGGGCGGGGAAACCCCACCCGCAACCCCAGCGAACTGCTGCAGGCCTGCCTGCCCGGCTGGCGCCGAGTGCTCAAGCCCGGCGGGGCAATGGCCCTGTCCTGGAACACCTTTGTCCTCCCCCGCCCGCAGCTGGAGGGGTTGGTGGAGGCCGCGGGGTTCACCGTGCTGCGGGACCCGCCCTACGACAGCTTCTGCCACCGGGTGGACCAGGCCATCCGCCGGGATGCTCTGGTGGCCCGCAAAGAGGGGTGAGGGGGAGGCCGAGCGGGGCCGCCCCGCCCCCAAGAGGAGGAGACGCCTGTGTCTGTCAAATTGTCCGTCCTGATCGAAAACCGAACCCTGTCCCCCCAGCTGCAGTGCGAAAACGGCTTTTCTGCCTTTGTGGAGGCAGGAGGGCACCGCATCCTCTTTGACACCGGGGACAGCGGCGCCTTTCTGCAAAACGCCCGCGCCATGGGGGTGGACCTCTCCCAGACCGAGGCGGTGGTGCTCAGCCACGCCCATTTTGACCACTCCCGGGGATTTTTGGCCTGGCGGGAGGACTGTCCGGCGCCCGAGGCGCCCCTCTACATCCACCGCTACTTCTTCACCCCCAAGTACTGGGACCAGGAGGTGTCCTACTACTATGTGGGCAACGCCTTCGGGCAGGAGTGGATCAACGAGAAGAAGGTCCCCTGCGCCATGGTCAGCCGGGCGCTCCACCCCCTCTTTGAGGGCGCGCCCATCTACCTGCTCTCGGGGTTCGAGCGGGTCTGCCCCTTTGAGCAGCCCGACCCCACCGCCCTGATGATGCTCGGCGGGGAGTACCGCACCGACGACTTCCGGGAGGAGATGGCCCTGGCCATAGACGACGGGGAGGGGCTGGTGGTCCTCTCTGGCTGCAGCCACTGCGGGCCGGTAAACATCTGCGAGAGCGCCCGCCGCCGGTTGGGCAAGCCGGTCAGGGCCTTTGTGGGGGGCACCCACCTGGTGGCCTGCGACGAGGAGCGGGCCCGGCAGACGGTCGAGTGGTTCGCCGCCAGCGGCATCTCCTTTGTGGGGGTCTGCCACTGCACCGGGGAGGAGGGGCTGGCCCGGTTTGCCGCGGGCTGCCCCCAGAGCCGGGCCCTGGCCTCGGGTTCGGTGCTCGACCTGTGAGAAGAGATGCGCGCCCTGCGCTGAAAAAGGAGGAATTTCTGTGATTTACAAACTGTATGGAGACACCTATGCCGTCCGCCTGGAGCGGGGTGAAGAGGTGGTGGCGTCCATCGCCGAACTCTGCGAAAAAGAGGGGATCCGGGCCGGCACCGTCCAGGGGCTGGGGGCTGCCGATGACGCCACCGTCGGCCTGTACAGCATTGCCGAGAAGAAGTACTACCCCACCGAGTTGAAGGGGGACATGGAGATCACCGCCCTCATCGGCAACATCTCCCGCCAGGAGGGGGCGGATGCGCCCTATCTCCACCTCCACATCACCCTGGCCAAGGCGGGCGGACAGGCGGTGGGCGGCCACCTGAACCGGGCGGTCATCAGCGCCACCAGCGAACTGTTTGTCCGCAAGCTGCCCGGGGTCATCGGCCGCTTTGCCGACCCGGAGACCGGCCTCAACCTGACCCGGTTCGACTTGGATTGACCCTCTCTCCCATTAAAAAAGCGCCGCGGCCGATGGGCCGGGCGCTCTTTTTTGTGGATTTTTAGGCGGGGCCCTCGTCCTCCTGCGGGGGGAGGGGGGCGATGGGGCCGGGGACCTTGTAGTCGTTGGGGTCCAGGGGCATCCCCTTCTCCTGCAGCCGCCCGCGGATAAAGACCTTGAAGAGGGTGTAGATGACCGAAAAGGCGGGCACCCCGACGATCATCCCCAGGGGACCCATCAGGCCGCCGCCGATGACGATGGCCACCATCACCCAGAAGGCCGAGAGGCCGGTGGACTGGCCGAGGATCTTCGGCCCCAGGAAGTTGCCGTCAAACTGCTGCAGGGCGATGACGAAAATCACGAACCAGATGCACTTGATGGGGTCGGCAATGAGGATGATGAAGGCCGAGGGCACCGCCCCGATAAAGGGCCCGAAGAAGGGGATGATGTTGGTGACCCCGACGATGACGCTTACCAGGGGGGCAAAGGGGATTTTAAGGAGAGAGGTCCCAATAAAGCAGATGAGGCCGATGATGAGGGAGTCGTTGATCTTGCCGATGAGGAAGCCGCCGAAGGTGCGGTGGCTCAAGGCGGTGACATAGACCAACTGGTCGGCGCGCTTGCGGGAGAAGAGGGAGTAGACCACCCGCTTGGTCTGGGAGCAGAACTTCTCCTTTGAAAAGAGCAGGTAGACCGAGGCCACCACCGCCACCAGGGTGTTGATGACAAAGCTGCCGATGGAGATGGAGACGCTCAACAGCTGGGGGAGGGTGGACTTCAAGAAGTCCAGCGCCTGGGACCAGAGCCCCTCCCAGGACTGAAAGAGGTCGGTGATTTTGGAGGGGTCGATGTCGTAGCGCACCAGGGTGTCGCGGACAAAGGTCTCGATGGCGGCGAGGCCGTCGCCGCTCTGGTTGATGAGGGTGCGCACGCTCTCCACGATCTGGGGGATGATAAAGGAGATGAAGAGGGTCACCAGGGCCAGCCCCAGCAGGTAGACGATGGCCACCGCCACCGCCCGGCGGACGTTTTTCTTTTCGATCTTCTGCAGCCAGCGGCGCTCGATCAAATTGAGGGGGGAGGAGGCGATGTAGGCGATGGCAAAGGCCGCGATGAAGGGGGAGATCAGGGAGATCAGCGCCCGAAAGAGGGAGGCGATCTCCTTGAAGTTGGCAAAGAAGGCAAAGAGCAGCACGCCGGAGAGCACCACCAACATGTTGGGCAGCGCCCGGTAGAAGATGTGATAGGCCCGTTTTTTGTTCATGTGTCGGCCGCCTTTCTCGTGGATTTCCCCGGGCAGCGGGCCCGGGGAAGAAGGTCTCTTTTAGTATAAAGGATGGGGCGGCAAAAAACCATCGCATTTTTATGAAGAATTGCCGCCGCCTTTTATTTGGGTGCACTCTCTGCCCTTGCCATCCGGCCTCATTTTTGATATGATACCTCTAACTCAAAACCGATACACAGACAGCAAGCGAAAAGGAGCGTGCAATTTTGGAAGAGGGCAGTATATGGCTCTACATCATCTCGCTGGCGGCGCTGGTGGCGCTGTCGGCCTACTTCTCCGCCTCGGAGACCGCGTTTTCCACCGTCAACCGCATCCGCCTGAAAAAACTCGCCAGAGAGGGGAACAAAAAGGCCTCGCGGGCGCTGAAGATCGCCGACCGGTTTGACAGCGCCATCTCCACCATCCTCATCGGCAACAACATCGTCAACATCGCCGCGGCCTCCATCGGCACCCTGCTCTTCACCGGGCTGATGGGCCCCAGCGGCGCCGGTGTCTCCACCCTGGTGATGACGGTGGTGGTCCTCATCTTCGGCGAGGTGATGCCCAAATCGGTGGCCAACGAGTACTCCGAGAGCTTCGCCATGTTTTCCGCCAGCGCCCTCTCGGTGCTGATGAAGGTCTTTTCCCCCTTTGTCTGGTGCTTTGCCAAGCTGAAAAAGGCCCTATCCAAAAAGCTGGCCGGCCCCATGGGGGAGGCGGCCAGCCAACCCTCGGTGACCGAGGAGGAGCTGAAGGTCATCATCGACGAGATCCAGGACGAGGGGGTTTTGGAGGAGCAGGAGAGCGACCTGGTGCAGAGCGCCTTGGAATTTGATGAGATCTGCGTCAACGAGGTGCTCACCCCCCGGGTGGATGTGGTGGGGGTGGAGCTGGGCGACAGCATCGAGTCCATCCGCGACCTCTTCTTTGCCGAGCGGTACTCCCGCCTGCCGGTGTACGAGAAGAACATCGACAACATCGTGGGCATCCTCAACCAGCAGGAGTTCATCATGCGCCTGGTCAAGGGCCAGCGCTTCCAGGTGGCCGACATCCTGCAGCGGGCCCTCTACGTTCCCCCCACCAAAAAGATTTCGGTGCTACTGGGCGAACTGCAGCGGGAGAAGCTGCACATGGCGGTGGTTACCGACCAGTACGGCGGCACCCTGGGCATCGTCACCATCGAGGACCTGCTGGAAGAGCTGGTGGGCGACATCTGGGACGAGCACGAGGAGATCACCTATGCCGTCATCCCCTTGGGGGAGCACACCTACGAGGTGGACGGCGACCTGAACGTCTACGACATGCTGGATAAACTGGGCTTTGACAGCAGCCGCTTCGACTTTGAGTCGGGCAGCGTCAGCGGTTGGGTGCTGGAGCGGTTGGAGCACATCCCTACACAGGGGGAGCAGTTCTCCTTTGAAAATCTCGACGTCACCGTCACCCAGCTGGACGAACAGCGCATCAACAAGATCACCGTTCACGTCAACCCCCTCCCCGAGGGGGAAGAGGAGTAGCGGTCGAATAAAAGGAAGAGAGCCGGGGGCCAATCGGCCCCCGGCTCTCTCTCTTTTTTTGCCCCCTGTCAGCGGGTGGGGTAGGTGGTGTAGATCTCCAGGCTCTCGATGCTGCCGTCCATCCCGAAGGAGAACTGGTAGGTGAAGCTGCCGTCCTGCAGGGCCAGGGAGCCGCCCTGGTCCCGCACCACCTCCATCTCCGAGAGGGTCTGGCGCACGTCCTCAGCGGCCAGGCCCTGAAAGTCCAGCCCGTTGATGAGCAGTTTGCCGGGCAGCGGTTCGCCGCCCACCGCCAGCTGCCAGTAGACCGAGCAGAGGGTGCAGGCCTCGGTGGCCTGGGTGCTGCCGGTGGTGTTGCAGAGGCCCCACCCGGCGTACTCCACCAGCTGGCCGTCCTCCCCGGCGCGGGCCAGGTAGTACAGGTCGCTGCTGAAGGTGTAGGGGGGGATGGTCTCATCCTCAAAGCCCAGCCGCTCCACCTTCTCAAAACCGGCGTCCAACACCTCTTGCAGGGTGGTCTGGCTGAGTGTCAGGGTGTAGCCGTCCAGCTCGATTTGGGGCGGGGTGCCCTCCAGGGCGGGGGGCTCTCCGCCCTTGCCGCAGCCGGTAAAGGCCCCCAGGACCAGCGCCGCCGCCAGTGCCAGCGGCAAAAACCGGCTGTTCAGTGATCTCTTCAAAGCCATTCGCTCCTTTTTGCGGGGTAAAATCGGGTCCCGGCCGCAGCCGGGAGAATACCAGTATAGCATTTCCCCCGCCCGGCGGGAAGGGGGGTCTCTTTAGGGGGACGGGGAAAGGGGACCCGCACTCGGCAGGTCCCCTTTTTTATACGCCGGTCAGTTGGTCACGTCCCGTTTGGCAAAGGCCCACAGCCCCAGCAGGTAGAAGAGGGCGACAAAGGCCATCATCATGATCCCGCCGTAGAGGGGATCCAGTTGGAACCCGTAGTTTTGCAGCAGCATCTTGTTCTGGTAGGCGGCGTTTGGCCCCATCAAACTGCCCATGTCCATGTAGGGCACCGGGGTGAAGCGCACAAAGTAGAGCCGCAGGGCCAGGCAGAGCTGAAAGACCAGGGAGTACCCCATGTTGGCGGCGATGGGCAGGGCCACCGACACGGCGGTGTTGCGGGTGAGGGCCGACAGGCAGAAGGCCAGGCTCCCGGTGAAGAGGATGCCGATGAAGGCGTAGGCCATCCGCGGCAGGCAGTAGGCCCAGAAGTTGTAGCTCACCACCCGGCCGCCGGCAAAGGCCAACACCGGGGAGGCAAAGCCCCCAAAGCCCAGTTGGAGACCGGAGGAGAGCACCATGGCCAGGAACATGGCCAGGTAGAGGCCGGCGCTCACCAGCACCATGGTCAGGTACTTGCCCAGGTAGACCTTCCAGCGGCGCACCGGCCGGGTCAGCAGCAGGCGGATGGAGCCGGAGGAGAACTCCCGGGCGATGGAGCTGCCCCCCAGGATGACCGCCACGATGGACACCAGCATCCCCAGGTTGAGGATGTTCATGGCCGCGGTGCGGGGGTCCTTTTGCGACTGGTAGAGGGGCGGGACCCCGTTGTCCAGCCCGTACTGGAGCACCTGGTTTTCCTCGGCGGACTCCTGGGCGGCCTTCTCCAGGTTCTCCAGGTACTGCTGATAGCTCATGTTGGCGGCAAACTGCCCGCCTTTTTGGGAGGAGAGGAACTGCTGTTCATCCAGGGGGATCTCGTACTGCAGAGAGAGGTTTTGCTCCATCTGCTGCAAGCTGGCGGAGCGGTAGTCGTCCTCGCCGTAGCCGATCTTGTGGTCCACCCGGTACTGGTAGAGGGCGACCCGGGCCCGCTGCATCTCGGCGGTCTTTTTGGCCGCCTCCGCCTCGCGGGCCAGAAATTCGTCTTTGGGGTCTGCCTTGGCGGCCGCCTCGGCCGCTTTTTGCTGGTCGAGATCGCTCTGGAGGGCGACCTGCTGGGCTTCCAGGTTGTAGCCGGCCACCTGCATGGGGTCGCCGCTGCGCAGCACGGTGAGCAGCCGCTGCACCTTGGCGCCCATCTGCCCGGCCAGGCCCTTGAGCCCCTCCCTGTCCAGTCCGGCTGCCTCGGGGGGCAGTTGCAGGTAGCTGTCGCTTCCCAGGGAGCCCTGGCTGGCCATCTCCACCGCCTTTTGGCTCTGCAGGAGGGCGCTGTACTGGTTGATGAGGTCCATCCGGTAGTCGGAGTAGCGGGTGACCCCCAGCTCCTTTTGGATCAGCAGGGCGTCCCGCTCGGCCTCAAAGTAGGCGAGCATGGACTTGTCGCCGGTCTTCTTGGCCGTGTCGATGCTCTCCTCGTTCCAGCTCAACTGCCGCTCCAGGTATTCCGAGTCGTCCCCGCCGCCCCAGCTGCGGCTGGAGAGGAAGGGGAAGGCTGCCGCCAGCGCCAGCACCAGGGCCAGGATCACCAGCAGGCTCTTTTTGGAAAATTCTTTGATGAACTCGTTGCGGACGAGTGCCGTTATCTTTTTCATCTCTCGCGTCCCCCTTATTGGATCTGGCCCTTGGAGCCGGTGGTGGTTTCCAAAAACAGCTCCTCAAGGGAGGTGCGGTGGGGGATGACCGAGTAGACCTCGACCCCGCTCTCGCAGAGCTGGCGGACAGCCGCGGCCCGCTGTTTGCGGCTGCAGCTGAGCTGTACCCCACCGGCGGTGGGGGTGATCTCCCCCTGGGGGAAGAGGGCGGCCAGCAGTTCGGCGGCCCGCTGAGGGTCGCTCACCTCCCAGAGGGTGGGCACCGACTGGTCGCTCTGCCCTGCCGAGGCGCGCTCGGCCCGCAGGTCCCGCACCGCGACGATCTGCCCGGCGTCCACGATGCAGACCCGGTCGCACATCAGCTCCATCTCGGCGAGCTGGTGGCTGGAAATGAGCACCCCCACCTCCTCCTCGTCGGCCAGCTGGCGCAGGGTGTCCCGCAGTTCCTTGATGCCCACGGGGTCCAGGCCGTTGGTGGGCTCGTCTAAAATCAACAGCTTGGGCCGGTGGAGGATGGCCTGGGCCACCCCCAGCCGCTGCCGCATCCCCAGGGAGTAGCGGCGCACCTTGTCGCCGATGCGGTTTTCCAGTTTGACCTGCCGCACCACCTCGTCGATGCGCTCCCGGCTCACCCCCTGACACATGTTGGCGTAGACTTGCAGGTTCTGCCGGCCGGTCAGGTGGCCGTACATCTCGGGGTTTTCGATGATGCCGCCCACCAGTGAGCGGGCGCGCTCGGGGTCTTTGACCCCGTCGTAGGGGCCGATCTGGATGGAGCCGCTGTCCACCTTGAGCAGCCCGAGGATCATCTTGATGGTGGTGGTCTTGCCGGCCCCGTTGGGCCCCAAAAAGCCCATGATCTCCCCGGGCATCACCGCAAAGCTGGCGTCCCGGATGATGGCTTTCTTGCCGATTTTCTTGTGGAGGTTTTGCACCTGTAAAATGGGTTCCACTTTTTCACTCTCCCGTTCCGGCCCCACACGGCAGCGCGCCGTGGGGGGCGGCAAAATGGATCTGCTGATCCCGCGCTGTGACCAGTATACCCAATCCCCCGCCGGGGGAGAAGGGGAATCAACGCAAAGTAATAACTTCTTCATCAAATGTTCAGAAACGCCCCTTTTCCCAACTTCTGTGGAAAACTGTGTGGAAAATGTGGAAAACTGGTGGGGTGGGGATTGGGTTTGCGACCATCAATGTGGAGAAAGCGGTTGAAACGGTGGAATTACCCGATGTATAATTGTGGAGAAAGGGGGGAACGGTGTTGGAAACGGCAATTTCTTGGCTTTTAGAGGAAGCCGGGCTGGAGCGGCTGCCCTGGGGCGTGCTGCCCTACCGCCCCGAACTGGTGCGCCCGGAACTGCCCTGCCGCCGGGCCTCCCTCATCCCTGAGGAGGCCGACGCTCTGGCGATCTTCGCCTTCCCCTACAAGGTGGAGGCCGCCTTTGGGGGCAACCTCTCCTGTTACGCGGCGGTGGCCGACTATCACAGGGTCTGCTTCTCCCTTCTCCAGGCGCTCTGCGACCGCCTCACCGCGCGCTGGGGGGGCGTCTCCCTCCCCTTTGTGGACGCCTCCCCCTTTGACGAGGTGGGGCTGGCTGCCGGCTGCGGCCTGGGGGTGCGGGGGGACAACGGCCTGCTCATCACCCCCCGCTGGGGCAGCTATGTCTTTTTGGGGGAGATCGTCACCACCCTCCCCCTGCCGCCCCGCAGCGGCCCCGAGGGGGGCGGCTGCCTCCACTGCGGGCGCTGCAGCCGCGCCTGCCCCGGCGGCTGTCTGGCGGGCGGCCGGGTGGAGGCGGCAAACTGCCTGTCGGCGATCAGCCAGAAAAAGGGGGAGTTGACCCCGGCGGAAGCGGCGCTGGTGAAGGAGAGCCCCCTCCTATGGGGGTGCGACCAGTGCCAGCTGTCCTGCCCCCTCAACGCCCGGGCGGAGGAGACCTTTCTCGCCCCCTTTTTGGAGGACTGCCTCCCCCGTGTGAGCCGGGAGGAGATCCGCCCCCTCTGCAAGGGGCGGGCCTTTGGCTTTCGCGGTCCCCGCCCGCTGGAGCGCAACTGGGACCTGCAGCACGGAAGGGGAGAGGGCGGACCGTCGAATTGACGGGGTTTGGGTCGGGTGGTATAATCGCCTTGAACGGAATGCGGCCCGCGGCGGGCCGACAGAAGGGGGAAACGGGCCATGACGACGCTGATGGTGCAGACCGACCGGGTGCTGCACAACCTGCACACCTTTCAAAAAGCGGTGGGGCGCGCGGCGGTGATCCCGGTGCTCTCGGGCAACGCCTACGGCGCAGGGGACACCCAGATGGCCAAGCTCCTCTTTGCCGAGGGGATCCGGCTGGTGGCCGTCTCCCGGCTGGAGGAGGCGGTGCGGGTGAAAAATGCCATCGCCGGGCTGGATGTGCTGCTGCTCACTCCCTATTCCACCGAGGCCGCGGCCGAGGAGATCGTCCGCCACGACATCGTGGCCACCGTCGGCTCCTACGACAGCGCCGTGGTCCTCTCGGGGATTGCCGGCAAGGCAGGCAAAAAGGTGCGCATCCACTTCAAGTTCGACACCGGCAACGGCCGCTTCGGCTTTTTGCCCGAAGAGGTGAGCAAGGCGGTGCAGGCCGCCAAGTACCTGGACAACCTGGTACTCACCGGGGTCTACGCACACATCTCCGGCAGCGAGTGCAAAAAGGAAAAGCAGGTGCGGCGGCAGTACGAGACCCTCAAGGAGATGCTCACCGCCTTGCGGCGGGAGGGGATCTCCTACGGGGTGGTGCACGCCGCTGGCACCCTGCCCGCCCTGCTCTACCCCTGGCTGCGGCTGGATGCGGTGCGCTGTGGCAGCGCCCTCATGGGGCGGCTGAGCGGGGTGAAGGACCGCTGGGGCTTTAAAAAGGTGGGGCGGCTGTGCAGCGAGGTCTGCGACGTGCGCTGGGTGCCCGCCGGCTACCACGTGGGCTATGGCCGCACCTACCGCACCAAGCGGCCCACCAAGATCGCCCTGGTGCCCGCCGGTCTGGCCGACGGACTCACCGCCGAAAACGCCCGCACCCTCCTCACCGGGCGGGGCTTCTTCTCGGCTCTGCGGGCGGCCATCCGCCGGGTCTCCCGCCAGAAGCGGCTCACCTGTGACGTCAAGGGCCGCCCCGCCCGCATCCTGGGCTATGTGGATTACGAGTCCACCATGGTGGATGTCACCAAGGTGGAGTGCGCGCCCGGGGACATCGTCTCCTTCGACACCGTCCCCTCCTCGGTGGACGGGTCAGTCCGCCGTTCCTACGTCTGATGAAAGCGGCCAAAAGGCCGGCAGAGAGTTCCCCTCTCTGCCGGCCTTTTTTGCGCGCAAATGGAATTTTACCCCTTTCAAGAGGAGATGGCTTCCTTCCCCGCCCCTGTCAAGGTGGGCGCGCACCGACCCGGCAAAAAGAGGGGCCGTACGGGCGAAGAATTTTTGCATTTCTGACAAAAACCTATGGCCTTTTGCAGCGGATGATGGTAGAATGGAGATACCAAAGGAAGCACCTTTTATCACCCAGTTAAAGGAGGGCCATATCGTGAAACTGATATTTGCTATCGTAAACAAAGACGATTCCAGCGCGGTCCAAAGCGCATTGACCAAGGAGAAGTTCTCGGTCACCAAACTCGCCACCACCGGCGGCTTCCTGCTGGCGGGCAACACCACCTTCATCATCGGTACAGACGACGAAAAGGTCGAGCAGGTGCTGGGCATCATCGAGGAGAACAGCAAGCGCCGCACCCAGATCGTCCCCTCTTCCATCGCCTATGGCGCGGGGCTGTCCTCTGCCTACCCCATCGAGGTGACCGTCGGCGGCGCCACCATCTTTGTGACCGATGTCTCCAGATTTGAAAAGTACTGATTTTACATCCGAATTTAAGGGCAATCCCCTGGTTTTGCAAACGCTGCGCGCCATGATCGACGCGCGGCGTTTGCCCCATGCCATGCTTTTTGAGGGCCAGCAAGGGTGCGGTACATACACCCTTGCTGTTTTGTTTGCCGCCCAGGTCCTCTGCCAGGGCCAACCGGCCGAACAGGCGGAACGGATCCGCCGCCAGGTGGAGGAGGGGAGCCACCCCGACCTGCGGGTGGTCACCTCGGGGGAGCGCAGCAGCATCTCGGTGGACGAGGTGCGCGCCATCATCGAGGACATCTACCTCCGCCCCAACGAGGGGGAGAAGAAGATCATCCTCATCGGGGGCGCGGGGGAGATGACCCCCCAGGCCCAGAACGCCCTGCTCAAGGTGCTGGAAGAGCCGCCGGAACACGCCCTCTTCCTCCTCACCGCCGAGAGCCGGCAGACCCTGCTGCCCACCGTCCTCTCCCGGGTGATTTGTTTCTCCATCCTCCCCCCCTCGCCCGAGGAGTGCATCGAGCACTTTGCCGGGCTGGGCCAGGGCGGCGGGGGGACCGCCTTTGCCGCCCACCTCTTCGGCGGGGCCATCGGCTCGGTCGCCCGCTATTTGAGCGAGGAGGAGGGGCCGGCCCTGCAGGCAAAGGTGCAGGCGGCCCTCGATCTGCTGGGGGCGCTGGCCCAGCGCCGCCTGTCGGCGGTGGCGGCCGCCCTTTACCGCCCCAAAAACCGGGACGAGATGGGCGCCCTGCTCGAAGAGCTGACCCAGCTGCTGCCCTACTGTCAGCGCTTGGCTTTGGGCAAAGTCCCCCCCTTCCCCCTGCGGATGAAGGCGGACGGGGAGATCGTTCACCTGAACACCGAGGCCCTCTACCGGGAAATCGCCCGGGGCAGGGTCTCCTTACAGCGAAACTGCAACTTGTCGCTTCTGCAGGCCAGTCTCAGCGACCGGCTGGCCCGGGCGGCACACGAAGGAGGGCAGTGATTGCAAGATGGCAGAAGTAATTGGCGTGCGTTTTAAAAACGTGGGCAAAGTATACTATTTCGACCCCGACGGGGTGCAGATGCCCAAGGGCTCCCGGGTGATCGTGGAGACCGCCCGCGGCGTCGAGTGCGGGCAGGTGGCCATGGCCAACCGACAGGTGGCCGACGGCACCATCGTCAAACCCCTGAAAAAGGTGGTGCGCGCCGCCACCCAGGAGGACCTGGACAAGCTCGAGCGCAACCGGAAAAAGGAAAAAGAGGCCTATGCGGTCTGTCTGAAAAAAATCGAGAAGTTCCACCTGGACATGAAGCTCATCGACGTGGAGTACACCTTTGACGGCAGCAAGATCCTCTTTTACTTCACCGCCGACGGCCGGGTCGACTTCCGCGAGTTGGTCAAGGACCTGGCCTCGGTCTTTCGCACCCGCATCGAGCTGCGGCAGATCGGGGTGCGCGACGAGAGCAAGATGCTGGGGGGCCTGGGGGTCTGCGGGCGGCCGTTTTGCTGCTCCACCTTCCTGGGCGAGTTCCAGCCGGTCTCCATCAAGATGGCGAAGGAACAGGGCCTTTCCCTCAACCCCACCAAGATTTCCGGCACCTGCGGGCGGCTGATGTGCTGCCTCAAGTACGAGCAGAAGGGGTATGAGGAGTTTGGCCGCCTCACCCCCCGCCCCGGCTCCCTGGTCAAGACCGCCGAGGGCCCCGGCGTGGTCACCGAGGCAAACGTCATCACCGGGCGGCTGAAGGTCAGCCTGCAGAAGGATGAAGCCGCGCCCCCCAAGGTTTTCCAGAGGGAGGACGTCACCGTCATCCGCGCCGGAAAGGCCCGGGATGGGGGCCGCCAGGGCGGCCATAAAGGCGACAAAAAAGTTGCCGAATAATTCTTGTAATTTCGCGAAAGTATGTTAGAATAGGGGTAACATGAGGGAGGTGGAATTCCAATGGCTTACAAGATCAATGACGATTGCATCAGCTGTGGCGCTTGCGAGGCGGCCTGCCCCGTAAACGCGATTTCCGAGGGCGACGGCAAGTACGTGATCGACGCAGACACCTGCATCGACTGCGGCTCCTGCGCCGGCGTCTGCCCGGTGGGCGCTCCCCAGGCGGAGTAGGAAACAGCACATCATGCATATCAGCGGGCGGCGGGCAGTGATGTCTGCCGCCCGCTTCTCTATGCCCGAAAAGGGGGCGAAAAGATGGCGAAAACACAGGGGGAAGAGGCGCTGGGCGGGGGCCTATTCCTGTCGGTGGACGGCGAACACCGCTTTGGCCTCGACGCCTTTTTGCTGGCCCGCTTTGCCGCCCCCCGCCGGGGCGACCGGGTGGCCGACCTGGGCTGTGGCTGCGGCATCGTCCCCTTTCTCCTCTGGCGGGACTTCCGCCCCGCCCGGGTGGACGGGGTCGAACTGCAGCCGGCGGCCGTTCGGCTCTTCGCCCGCTCGGTGGCCCGCTCGGGAAACCCGCCCCTCTACCCGCTGGAGGCCGACCTGCGCCGGCTGGAGGGCCTTCTCCCCGCCGGGGCCTTTGACCTGGTCACCTGCAATCCGCCCTATTTCCGGGCGGGCTCCGGTCCGGCCGGGGCCTCTGCCAGCGCCCGCCTGGCCCGGCAGGAGGGGAGTTGTACCCTGGAGGAGGTCTGCCGGAGCGCGGCCCGGCTGCTGCGCAGCGGTGGCCGGTTCTGTCTCTGTCAGCGGCCCCAGCGGCTGGCGGAGGTCCTTGCCGCCCTGCGCGGCGCGGGGTTGGAGCCCAAGCGGCTGCGGCTGGTGGGGGGCCGCCCCGGCAGCGCCCCCTGGCTCGTTTTGGCGGAGGGGCGCAAGGGGGGCCGCCCCTCCCTGCAGGTGGAGGGCTGCCTGTACACCCAGGGGGCAGACGGCGCCCCCAACCCCGCCCTAAACAGCCTTTACAAACCCCTGTGAGGAGGAGAGCAACGTGTCAAAATTATATGTGGTGGGCACCCCCATCGGCAACCTGGGAGATTTTTCGCCCCGGGCGCTGGAGGTGCTGCAAACCTGCGATTTCATCGCCGCCGAGGACACCCGGGTCACTCTCAAGCTCCTCAACCGCTTCGGGGTGAAAAAGCCGATGGTCAGCTACTACGAGCACAACATCCGCGCCCGGGGGGAGGAGATCGTGGGCCGGATCCTCGCCGGGGAGAGCTGCGCCGTGGTCACCGACGCGGGGATGCCCTGTATCTCCGACCCGGGGGAGGACCTGGTGCGCCTCTGCCGGGAGCGGGAGGTGGAGATCGAGGTGGTGCCCGGGCCCAGTGCAGTCATCGCCGCCCTGGCCGTCAGCGGGCTGCCCACCAGCCGCTTCTCCTTTGAGGGGTTTCTCTCCACCACCCGCAAAAACCGGCTGGCCCACCTGGAGGAGATCCGTCAGATGCGCCACACCCTCGTCTTTTACGAGGCGCCCCACAAACTCCTCACCACCCTGCAGGACCTGAAGGAGGGGCTGGGGGACCGCCGGGTCGCCCTCTGCCGGGAGCTGACCAAGCTCCACGAAGAGGTGGTGAGGACCACCTTCAGTGGCGCGTTGGAGCACTATGCCGACCACTCCCCCAAGGGGGAATACGTGCTGGTGGTGGAGGGATACACCCCGCCCCGCCCCGTCCAGGTCGCCCTGGAAGAGGCCGTCGCCCTGGCCCGCCGCCTGGTGGAGGAGGGACAGGCCCCCACCGCCGCCTGCAAGGAGGCCGCCCGCCAGACCGGCCACCGCAAATCGCAGATCTACACCGCCCTGCAAGAGGGGCGGTAGCGCCCCCGGCAAAGGGGGGAAAGAGCGGGCAGACAAAAGACCGTCTGCCCGCTCTCTTTGCGCCTTCTGCCTCCTCTGCCCCCGGTTCTGGCCCCGCCGGGGGCGACATATAAGTAGGGGGAGCGGCGCCGTGCCGGTGCGCCGCCGCCTTTTGGCGAGAGGGGGATGGGATGGAACTGCTCTGTTTTTTGGGGATCGCCGCCGCCGTCTTTATCAACGGCTTTACCGACGCGCCCAACGCCATGGCCACCGCGGTCTGCACCCGGGCCCTCCGCCCCGTCACCGCGGCGGCCCTGGGCGGGGTCTGCAACTTTCTGGGGGTGCTGGTGATGTACCGGCTCAATTCCAGCGTGGCCGACACCATCTCCTCCCTGGTGCGCATCCCCGCCGGGGCGGGGCAGGCGGTGGTGCTGGCCGCCCTCCTCACCATCGCCCTCTGGGGCTTTTTCGGCTGGACGCTGGGGGTCCCCACCTCCGAGAGCCACGGCCTCATCGCCGGTCTCACCGGCGGGGCCCTGGCGGTCAACTGGTCGCTGCAGTCGGTGGATCTTGCCCAGTGGGCCAAGGTGCTCAAGGGCTTTGTCATCTCGGTGGCCTTCGGCTTCATCGCCGGGTATCTGGTGGCCGCCATCCTCGCCCTGCTGGCAGACGGCCGGGGGCGCTTTCGCACCGAGCGGGCCATCGACCGGGGGCAGGTTGCCTTTCTGTGCTGCACCGCCTTCCTCCACGGCGCCCAGGACGGCCTCAAATTCCTGGGCGCCTACCGTTATGCGGTGGGGGAGATCGGCGCCCTGGCCCTGGTCACCGTCTCGGCGGTGATGACGGTGGGCACCCTGATGGGGGGATTCAAGATCATCAAAAAGGTGGGGATGGACATGGTGCGGATGGAGAAGTACCAGGGCCTCGCCTCCGATGTGGCCTCCTCGGTGGGGCTGCTCACCGCCAGCCTCACCGGGGTGCCGGTGAGCACCAGCCACATCAAGACCACCGCCATTGTCGGCGCCTGCGCCCGCCAGTCGGTGAAAAAGGTCAACGTCTCGGTGGTCATGGACATCTTCAAGGGCTGGCTCTACACCTTTCCCGTCTGCGGGGTGCTGGGCTTCTTCCTCACCAAATTTCTCATCCGGCTGTGAGCATTCCCCGTCATATCCCGCCGGCAGAGGGCATAGAGATAGAGGGTATGCGGGCGGGAAGGCGCTTCTCTGCCCGCCCAAATCGTTTTGGGAGAGGAAAAAACAATGCATCTGAAAAGTGAGAACAGGCTCTTTTCCTGCGTGGAGCAGGTGTTGGAGGAGCTGGCGGCCCTCTGCCGGGGCAAACCCGCCCCCCGGGAGGACGGGCAGGGCTACCTGATGATCCAGCGGGCGTTCATCCTGCCGGTGGACAGGGAGGACCTCTGTGCCCTCTACAGCCAGCTGCGCCAGAGCGCGGCCCTGGCCCGCGCTCTGGGGGGGCGACTGTCCCCCTTGGCCCAGCCCCTGTTGGACTGGCAGGGAGCCGCCGTGCAGGCGCTGGAATGCGCCCGCCAAAACGGCCGGGGCGGCGACATCCTCGCCCACCTGCCGAAGATGGAGCGGGACCTGGAGGCCCTCTACGCCCTGGCCGAGGGCCCGCAGGAGGCCCTGTTGGCCGCCGCGACCGCCCAGGCCACCGAGACCCTGGCCCGCATGGGGGTCAAGAAGAGCTGAGCACAGGGCGGAGCGAACACGCCCCGGTGAAAGGAAGCCTCCCTTTTCACCGGGGCGTTTTTGTGTTAGAGTAGGGGTCAGAAAGAGTGTGCCGGGCGCTGCCCGGCAGATGGGGGGCAGGGGTTTGAAGTTCATCGTCTTTTCGGACAACCACGGCAAGCTCGGCGGGATGGAGCGGGTCATCCGCAACCACCCCGAGTGCGCCGTCTACATCCACCTGGGGGACAGCGAGGGCACCTTGCAGACCCTGCGGCAAAACCACCCGCAGCTGCAGTTCTGGGCGGTGCGGGGCAACTGCGATCTCAGCAGCGAGGAGCCGGCGGAACAGACCCGGCAGGTGGAGGGACACACCCTCTTTTTTACCCACGGGCACCACTACGGGGCCAAGTTCAGCACCGACCACCTCTGGGACAAGGCCCGGCAGCTGGGGGCGGACGTAGTCCTCTTCGGCCACAGCCACACCCCCTGCCAGGAGTACAGAGAGGGGATCTATCTCCTCAACCCCGGCAGCATCGCCCACCCGAAGGAGGGGCCGCCCACCTACGGGGTGCTGGATGTGCGGGAGAGCGGCGTCCTCTTCAGCGTGGCGGAGGTGCGCGGGTGAGCCGGCTGGAGCGGGCCCCCCGGGTCTTTGCCGAACTGGGCTCCACCAACACCCACTGCAAGACCCACCTGGCCGACCTGCCCGACGGGGCGGCGGTGCTGGCGCTGCGGCCGCCGCGGCAAGAGCTGGGCCGACACCGCCGACAGCGGGATGGCCCTCTCCTTCGTCCTCAAGGGCATCGAGCTGCGGCAGGTGGCGGCCCTGCCCCTCTGCGTCGGCCTGGCGGTGTCCGAGGCGCTGGAGGAGGCCGCCGGTTGCCGGGCGGAGATCAAGTGGCCCAACGACCTGGTGGTGGGGGGAAAGAAGGTCTGTGGCATCCTCTGCGAGGGGGTCGTGGGGGAGGAGACGGCCGCCGTCTGCGGCATCGGAATCAACCTGACCCAGACGGCGGAGGACTTTGCCCGCCGGCAGCTGCCCCACGGGGGATCCCTCTTGAGCGAGTGCGGCGTCCGCCTCGCCCCCCGGGAGTTGGCCGTGCAGGTGCTGGCCCACTGCGACCGGCGCATCGAGCAGTTTTTCGCCCGGGGGCTCCCCTCCCTCCTCCCCGCCTACCGGGCCCGCAGCGCCACCCTGGATCGCACCGTGCGGGTCCTCTGGGAGGGGCGCGAGGCGGTGGGCTGGGCGGTGGACGTGGGGGAGGACGGCTCGCTCCTGGTGGAGATCGACGGGCGGGTCGTGCCGGTCTGCAGCGGCGAGGCCTCGGTGCGGGGCCTCTACGGCTACCGGTAAAAAGAGAGAGAGCGAAGCGGCTTTTGCGGCCGCTCCGCCCTCTTTTTTCATTTTTATCTCATCTGCCGAAAAGCTCGTTGATGTCGTGGAGGGAGTGGTTTTTGGCGATGACCATCACCTTGTCGCCGCTCTCCAGGGTGGTCTCGCCGCGGGGGATGAGCATCTCCTCCCCCCGGGTGATGGTGACCACCACCACGTCCTTGCTCAGGCCGATCTCGGCCAGGGTCTGCCCGGCCTTGGGGAAGTGGTCGGGGATGACGATCTCGTTGAGGGAGGCCGCCCCGGCGTTGAGGCTCATGAGCAGCTTGATCTGGGCGTTGTCCGCCTCGTGCTCGATGACCCGCACGATGTTGTTGGTGGTGCAGACTGGCACGTCCACCCCCAACTTTTTCATCACCCGCAGGTTGCGAGGGTTGTTGACCCGGGCGACCGTCTTTTTGACCCCGAACTTCATCTTCGCCAGCTGGCAGGAGATGAGGTTGTCCTCGTCCCGCCCGGAGACGCTGATGAGGGCGTCGGCCGTCCCCACGTCGGCGCTCTCCAGCGCCTCGATGGTGGTGCCGTCCCCGCAGATGATGGGGATGTCCAGGGCGTCGGCCAGGTGGGCGCAGGTGCGCTTGTCGATTTCCACCACATGGGGCCGGTGGCCGTGGTTGAGCAGTGTTTCGGCGAGATAGAGGCCAATTTTTCCCCCGCCAACGATAACGACGTTCATCTTGTTCCCTCTTCTCTCACATTCAGTCGACGATTTTTACGGCGATCAGGGTGTCCCCCGGGCGCAGGGCGATGGGGTTGCGGCAGCACAGCTCCATGGTGGTGTCGCCGTGCAAAACCCCCAGCAGCTGCAGCCCCGCCTCCAGCGACAGGCAGTCGGTCTGCCGCCCCACCTGGCCTGGTTCCACCGGCAGGTAGACGTAGGAGAGGGTGGTGGAGCCGAAGGTGGCGTACTGCCGCGCCGCGCCGGTGGTCAGCGACTGGGTGATGGCGTCCACCGTCAGGTTGGTGGGGCAGACGGTGTGCAGCCCGAAGTGGACGAACACGTCCTTGCGGGCGGGGTCGTAGATGCGGGTGATGACGGTGGGCACCGAAAAGAGCTCTCTGGCCACCTGGCCCACCATGATGTTGATGTTGTCGTCCTGGGTGACGGCGGCCAGGGCGTCGCACCCCTCGATGCCGGCGGCCTTGAGGACCTCCTCGTCAAAGGGCACCCCGGCCACGGTGATGCCGTCGAAACTGTCGCCCAGGCGCTCGAAGCGCTCCTCCACCTCGTCCACAACGGCCACGTCGTGCCCGTCGCGCTGCAGCTTTCTGGCCAGGCTCGAACCGACCTTGCCACAGCCGACCACTACGATATTCATCGCTCAAAGACCCTCTTTCTCATATTGCGCAGTCCCTGCCTTGTCTGCAAGTATCCCAATTATAGCACAGCCCTCAGGGGAAGGAAAGCGGCCTTTTTTCCCGAAAAAGGGCAATTTCTCCCCTGGACAGCGGCTTCTTTTGCCCAAGATGTGCAAAATGCGGGGACACTTCTCCTCTCTCCACATATACTGAGTCAGAGGGGCCGTCCGGCGGCCCGCCGAAGGGGGGAAGGAAAAAGTGACGATCTGGATCGGGGTGCTCTGCGCCTGGGGCGGATTTTTGGTAGGGTTTGTCTGCTGCGCGCTCTTTTGCGGCAGCAAGGAGCGGGGCCGGGGCAAGCGGTCCCGATAGAGCGGCAGACCGGGCGGCACGGTGGGGCCGCCGTCTTTTTGGCCGCCGGGGGGACAGGCCCTAGCGGGGCTGGGGATGGGTGCGGTAGTAGTCTTCCAGCCGGGAGACCGGCACCGAAAAGAGGCGGCAGAAATTCTGCCAGAAGATCTTGTCCAACGTCTCCTGGGGCAGCCGCAGGGCGTAGAGGCGATCGAGCTCGGCGGCGCAGTCCCACATGGGAAAGTCGGTGCCGAAAAAGATCTTGTCGGGGCCAAAGCGGTCGATGAGGGCCAGCGCTTCCTCCCGCCCGAGGGCGAAGAGACTGCTGGAACAGTCCACGTAGACGTTGGGCAGGCAGAGGGTCTGGGCCGCCTCCTCCCAGCGCTGGTAGCCGCCGAAGTGGGCGCCGATGCAGGTGAGCTCGGGCACCGCCCGCGCCACCCGGGCCAACTTCTCCGGGCGGGAGTAGTCGTAGCGGGCGTCCCCGGTGTGAAAGAGGACGGGCAGTCCCCGCTCGGCCAGCCGCCGGTAGACCGGCATCATCCGCTCATCGTCGATGTCAAAGCACTGAAAGTCCGAGTGGAGCTTGATCCCCCGCAGCCCCAGGGCGATGATCCGCTCGATTTCGGCATAGGGGTCCTCCATCTCCGGGTGCAGGGCCCCCAGGCCGATGAGCCGGTCGGGGTGCAGGTTTACCTTGGAGGCGACAAAGTCGTTGATGGAGGACACCTGTTCGGCCTTGGTGGCCACCGAACAGACCAGAAAGAGGGCCACGCCGCAGCGGTCGCCCTCCTCCAGCAGCTCGTGGGTCATCCCGTCAAACTGCATGTCCAGGCTGTAAAATTCCCCGATGGAAGAGGCCGCCTTGGCGGCGATTTTTCGGGGGAAGATGTGGGTGTGGGCGTCGATGATGTACTGGGGCACAGAAAAAACCTCCTTTGATTGCTCAGCGCAGGGCGCCGGGGGTCTGGGGCCGGGCCAGCCAGGTCTCCTTTTGCACCCAGACCGAGCAGGAGCCGCCGCCGACCGGCAGGGTGACCCAGCCGTCGGCCCCCACGGCGATCTCCTCCCCCCGGCCGCCCAGGCAGTCCACCAGGGTCTTGCCCGCCAGGTTCGGCCCGGCAAAGAGCCGCTTTTGCCCGCCGGGGCCGTCGGTCAGGACCGCGCAGAGGCCGGAGCCGGGGTGGCGGGGGTCGCCCTGGCGGCTCCACCCCACCACGTCCCGGTCGTCAAAGGCGTCGATCTGGGGGCCCCAGGCGCAGGTCTGCCGGGCCCAGAGGAGGGCGGAGAGGGGCTGGCCCACCGGGGCGATCCCGTCGTGGGGGATGCCGTAGTAGTCGCCGTAAAAGACACAGGGCAGCCCCTCGCTGCGCAGGAGGATGTAGGCGTAGGCCAGGGGTTTGAACCACCCGTCCACCCAGGATTCCAGCGCCTGGCCGGGCTGGGTGTCGTGGTTGTCCACAAAGGTGACCGCCAACTGGGGCGCCCGCTGCACCAGGGCGTTTTGCCCCAGGGAGCTCATGTCGAAATCCCCCCCGCTGTGGGAGGCCTGACAGAACTGTTGGTGCAGCGGCACGTCAAAGAGGGAGAGGGAGCCGCCGGTGACCCCGATGTAGTGGCAGAGGGCGTCGGCGCTCTGGTTCCAGTACTCCCCCACGGCAAAGACCGGCTTGCCGGTGAGGCGGCGCAGGGCGTGCAGCCAATCGCGGAAAAAGGTGAAGCGGATGTGCTTGGCCGCGTCGATGCGAAAGCCGTCCACCCCGGTCTCGCTTAGGTACCACAGCCCCCAGCGGGTCAGCTCCTCCACCACCTGGGGGTTGCCCAGGTCAACGTCGGCCCCCATCAGGTAGTCGTAGTTGCCGTTTTCCGAATCGACCTCGCTGTCCCATTCCTTGCCTTGAAACTTGAAGATGGCCTTTTCGCCGGTGGCGTCGTCCCAGTCGATGCCGTCAAAGTGCTCCCAGTTCCAGCAGAAGTCGGAATAGCGCCCGCCCCGGCCGGGGAAGGTGAAGGAGGTCCAGGCCGAGATGGTGCGGGTCGGACCGGTCTGGCGGTAGCGGTCCACCCAGTCGTAGGGGGTGGCGGGCACCTGTTCGGTGCCGTCGGCGCCCATGCGGTGGTCCAGCACGGCGTCGGCCCAGACGGCGATCCCCTCCCGCTGCAGGGCCTTGATTGCCGCCAGGTACTCGGCCTTGGTGCCGTACTTGGTGGCCACTGTCCCCTGCTGGTCAAACTCCCCCAGGTCGTAGAGGTCGTAGACGCCGTAGCCCACGTCCTCCCTGCCGGCAGCCCCCTTGTAGGCAGGAGGGAGCCAGAGGGCGGTGATCCCGTCGGCCGCCAGCCGGGCGGCCTCGGCCTCGGCCTGCCGCCAAAGCTGGCCGTCGGCGGGGAGATACCACTCAAAATACTGCATGGCAGTGGGGTTTTTCACAGGGCAACCTTCCTCTCTCACCGGGGCGTGCGCTCCGGGAAACAATGAAGATATCATACCCCTATTCCCCGCAAAAGGCAACCGCCCGCCCGTTGACAACCGGGCCGCCCGCCCGTACACTAGAGGCAGTGATCGGTCGAGAGAGGGGAGGGGCACAGGTGAAAAAGACCATTCTGCTGGCGGGGTTTGGCACCGCCCGCTGGGCGGATTACGCCCCCGCCGCCGGCGCGCTAGAAGGGGAGCTGGCGGCCGCCTTCCCCGGCTGGTCGGTGCGGCGGGCCTTTGCCAGCAGCCGCTTGGCGGCAGCCCTCACCGAGCAGGGGCACCCCACCCCCCACCTCCCCGCCGCCCTCGCGGAGTTGGCGGCGGAAGGGGGGGCACTGGCCGTCCTCCCCACCCACCTGGCCGCCGGGGGGGAGTACGACGACCTCGCCGCCCAGTTGTCCGCCCTGCGCCCCCGGCTGCCGGCCCTGGCGGTGGCCCGCCCCCTCCTCTCCAGCGGGGAGGACTGTACCCAGGTGGCGCAGGCCCTGCTCGAGGGGATTTTGTTGGAGGAGGGCGAGGGCCTGGTGCTGATGGCCCACGGCAGCCGTGCGGCGGGGATGGGCCCCTACCGGCCCCTGGCGGCGGCCCTGCCCCAGCGGGTGGCGCTGGGCGCCATGGTAAACGGCGGCCCCGAGGCGGCGGGGCGGCAGTTGCTGCGGGCCGGGTATCGCCGCTGCGCCCTGGCCCCCCTGCTGGGGGCCCGACAGCTGGCTCTCCCGCCTGCGGGGGATGGGGTTGGCCGTCCACCCGGTCTGCCGGGGGCTGGCCGAGCTGCCCGCCCTGCGCGCCCTCTATTGCCGCCACCTGGCAAAAGCCCTGGCCGCCGCCGGGCTCGACGCGGTTTGACAGAGATCGCCGCTGGGTGGTATGCTGGCCCTATATTCCGTGAAAAGGGGTTTTGAGAGATGAAGAAGATGGTGCGGATGCTCTTTCACCGGGTGGTGCTGGTGGGGGCGGCCATCCTCCTGCAACTGGCGCTGCTGGTGGTGATGTTGGTCCGGTTCGAGCGGTACTTCGTCTATTTTTACGCCGTCTGTTTTCTGCTCAGCCTGCTGGTGGTGCTGGCCATCATCAACGGCCGCAGCAACCCCGGCTACAAGATCGCCTGGCTCATCCCCATCCTCCTCTTCCCCATCTTCGGCGGGCTCTTCTACCTGATGTTCGGGCAAAACCACCTCTCCCGCCGGGAGAGAAAGAAGATGGCCCCCCTGCGGGAGGAGGTGCACCAGCTCCTCCCCGCTGAAAACCCGGTGCTGCGCCAGCTGGAGAGGGAGAGCCCCGAGGCGGCCAACCAGGCCAGATACATTGAAAAGCGGGCCTATGCCCCCCTCACCAAGGACAGTTACAGCGAATTCCTCCCCTCGGGCGAGAGCAAGTTCGAGCGGATGAAGGCCGAGCTGGAGCGGGCCGAGCGCTTTATCTTTTTGGAGTACTTCATCATCGAGCCGGGGGTGATGTGGGACAGCATCCTCGAGATTTTGGTGCGCAAGGCCGCCCAGGGGGTGGACGTGCGGGTGATGTACGACGACCTGGGCAGCATCATGACCCTGCCCTACCGCTATGACCGCCAGCTGGAACAGCTGGGCATCAAGAGCTGTGTCTTCAACCCCTTTGTGCCGGTGCTCAGCAGCCGCTTCAACAACCGCGACCACCGCAAGATCTGCGTCATCGACGGCCACACCGGCTTTACCGGCGGCATCAACCTGGCCGACGAGTACATCAATGCCTACGAGAAGCACGGCCGCTGGAAGGACTCGGCCATCCTCCTGCGGGGGCGGGCGGTGGACAACCTGACGGTGATGTTCCTCACCGTCTGGGATTTTACCCGGGGCGAGACCGAGGACTTTGCCCCCTACCTCTACGACGCCGAGCGGGACGGCCATCTGTCCGCCGGGGACGGCTATGTGCAGACCTTCTGCGACAGCCCCCTGGACGACGAGGCGGTGGGGGAGACGGTCTATCTAAACCTCATCAACAAGGCAAAGCGCTACGTCTACATCACCACCCCCTACCTCATCATCGACAACGAGATGGTCACCGCCCTCTGCATTGCCGCCAAGAGCGGGGTGGACGTGCGGATCATCACCCCCCACATCGCCGACAAGTGGTATGTCCACGCCGTCACCAGGGCCTACTACGAGTCGCTGGTGGAGTGCGGGGTCCGCATCTACGAGTACACCCCGGGCTTCATCCACTCCAAGACCTTTTCGGTGGACGACGAGTACGGGGTGGTGGGGACCATCAACATGGACTACCGCAGCCTCTACCTCCACTTCGAGTGCGCGGCCTGGCTCTACCGCACCCGCAGCGTCCTGCAAATCAAGGAGGAATTCCTCCGCACCCTGCTGGAGTGCCAGGAGATCACCCTGGACGACTGCCGCAACGTGCCCTGGCCCAAAAAGTTGGGGCGGGCCTGTCTGCGGGCCTTTGCCCCGCTGATGTGACAGAATGGCCCAACGGAAGAAGGAAGGCCGGACGACTCGTAGGTCGTCCGGCCTTCTCTCTTTGGCGGGCAGCTATTTTGGGGGGTCCGCCGCCTCCTGTATGCAGCGCAGGGCGTTCAGGCTGCGGGGATAACCGATATAGGGCAGGGTCGTCGAGAGGGCGGCAATCAGGGTGTGCCGCCCGGTCCCCAGCCGCAGGTTAGCGGCGATATGGCTTTTTAGCTGGGGCTCGCAGCCGCCCTGGGCGGCCAGGAAGCAGAAGGTGATCAGTTCCCGCTGGCGCAGGTCGAGCCCTGTTCGGGTGTAGTAGTCGCCAAAGCAGTTGGCCGCCAGCCAGCGGTTGATGTGGCGGCTCTCCTCCGGCCCCGAGCGCCAGAAGTCGGCCATCCCCTCGCCGAAGATGGCCACCTGGGCCGCGGTCCCGGCCTCCCGCCGGGTTTCGGCCGCGGTGGTGGACTGGCCGGGCAGGGGGAGGGGGACCCCCTCTTTGAGGAGCGCTTCATTGAGGGCGCGCAGAAAGGGGAGGGTCCGCCCCAACCCCAGATAGGCCGTGGCCTGGTAGGCGACCTCCTTCAGCTGTACCGGGGTGAGCCCGGCGTCCAGGGCGGTGGGGACGAGGGCCGCAAAGCAGTCGTGGCCCCCGCAGCCCAGAAGGGCGGCCAGCACCGCCAGCATCCGGGTGGCGCCGTCCAGCTCTCCCTGGCGGGCCGCCTCGTCAAAGGCGAAGTTTGCAAAGAGGGCGGCGAATTCCGGGTCGCGTTCCCCCAGCGAAAAGGGGTCGGAAAATTCCCTGTGAGACATGGCGTCTCCTCCTTCCGGCGGCTGTGTCGCCGCCGCTTTCACCATAGCACCTGGAGTGCGCTCCAAGTCAAGGGGAAAGGGGGAGAAGTCCCCTCTATTTTCGGCAGCCGCAATGCTGCTGCGGCCGGCGGCAGCACAGCAGGATGGCAAGCAGGGTGAAGAGGAGGACCAGCCCGCCGAGGATCAGCCAGATGCTGTCGATGCCCGGCCCCGGGGGGACGGTGGCGGCCCAGACCGCCTTGACGCCGTAGGCGTCCACCGCACCGTCCTCGGCAAACCCGCCGGTGAGGGAGGAGAGTTCCTCCCCGGTGCGGTTGAGGGGGGAGCTGTCGGGGGCCAGGGCGGTGTCCCCCGCGGTGTAGCGGTGGCCGGGGTCGTCGGCAAACCAGCCGGCAAAGGGCAGGCCCTGGCTGTCGGGGCCGTAGCTCCTGCGCAGCACCATCACCCCGTTGTCGTTCCAAGCGTCGTCCCCGCCGCTGCCCGCCGTGTTGCCGTAGAGCAGGGCCGCGTCGGACATGGTGAAGGCCATCCGCCCGACCGAAGTCTGGCTGTCGTTGGGGTTGGCAGGGGTGCGGCCCCGGGCGTTGTAGACCCCGCCCCCCAGACCGCCGGCGCTGTTCTGGTGGATGGAGCCCCCTTCAAAGTCAAACTGCACCTGCACCTTGTCGCCGGTGGGGCGGGAGGCGTAGGGCATCTCGGCGTTGTAGACGCCGCCCCCGTCGGCGGTGGCGGTGTTCTCCTCCACCCGGCCCCCTGTCATCCGCAGGACGGTGTCGTTTTGGGAGGAGGCCCGCCCGGCATTGGCGATCCCCCCGCCGTACTTGGCGCTGTTTTGCAGAATGTCGGTCCCTGCCAGCAGGGGCGGGGCGTCGGTCTCGTTGCTGCCCCAGCAGAAAAGCCCCCCGCCGTAGCAGTTTTCAGCGCTGTTTTGGCGGATGGTGCCGCCGGTGAGCTCCACCTGGCCCACCCCGCCAAAGCCGGTGGCGGTCTCGGCCGAGATGCCGCCGCCCCCGTAGAAGGTGCCGGAAGCGGTGGTCTCCGCGGTGGTCAGCACCCGGTTTTCGGCGACCAGGCCGCCGCTCATCCGCAGCAGCCCCTCCCGGCTGGAGATGCCGCCGCCCCAGTAGAGGGCGGTGTTTTTCTGCACCGCCCCCTGTTTGAGGGAGAGGATCCCCTCGGGATAGGGGGAGGTGGGGTAGTAGGTCAGATAGAGGCCGCCCCCCTCTCTGGCGGCGGTGTTCTCCTCCACCACCGCCTCGGGAGAGTCGATGACCAGGTTGCCCCCGGCCTGATAGACGCCCCCGCCGTAGCCGACTTCCGTCCCGCCGGTGGTGGCGGCGCTGTTGCCCGTGATGCGGGCGCTGCCGGTCAGGGAGAGCTGGGCCCTGCCGGCAGCGGGGTCGACGGCGCTGCCAAAGAGGGCCACTCCGCCCCCGCTGGCGGCGCTGTTGCCGGTCAGTTCGCCCCCGCTCATGGAGAAGCCCGCGTCCAACAGATAGATCCCGCCCCCGTAGTTGGCGGCGCTGTTCTGGGAGACGCTGCCCCCGCTCATGGTCAGAACGGCGCCCTGGGTCAGGGCAAGGCCGCCCCCGCCCCGGCCGGTGCAGCTGCAGTTTTGCACCACAGCCCCCTCCTGTACCGCGACGCTGGCCCCGGCCCCGGTGGCAAAGACCCCGCCGCCGCTGGCCCCGGCGCCCTGCACCAGGCTGTTTTGCAGGGTGCAGCCGCTGCCCAGGGTCAGGGTGGCCGGGGCGCCGACCTGCACCAGGGCGGCGTTCGCCGCTCCGGCCGCTCGGTTGCCGTCGATTTGCAGATTTTCCAGGGTGAGGGAGGCCCCCGGCTGCACCGCCAGCAGCCCGCCGGTGGCTCCGGCGGCCCGGGTCAGCCCGCCCCCCTGGGCCGAGAGGGTCTTTTCCCCGTTCACCGGCAGCAGCTCGGTCACCTGAATGGCTGCCGTCAGCACAATGTCGTCGCTGCCGGGGGCCGCCAGAGCGGCCTTTAACTCCTCCAAGGTGCCCACCGCCCGCGCTGCCGCCGGCAGGGGTCCCTCGGCGGCCAGGGCGGTCCCCCCCGCGCCGAGACAGAGCCCCACAGCTGCCAGAACGGCCAGGGCCCGCAGTCTTATCTTCATCGCTTCATCCCGCCTTTCCGCCGCCCCTGCCCGCAGGCCGGGCGGCCCGATGGTTCACAGTATGTAAGGCGGGGGAGAACGGTGCGCCCCCCTGCAGGCGGGGTGCGGGGGGAGAACACAGTTTGGTCACAATTTTTTCGCAGGCAGGTCAAAATTATCCCCTATACTAAACAATCAGTTGGCCGGCCTGCTGGACCGGCGAGAGAAGGGGGAAACGGCGATGCCGATGGGCGGTCTTTGGGGGCGGATCCGCCAGTTTATGGCTGGGCGGCGAGGGGTGGACGGCCTCTCTCTCTTTTTGGTGGCGGTGGGGGCCCTGCTCTCCTTTGTGGGGCAGCTGTTGGGGCAGCGCTGGGTCCTCTGGATCTGCTGGGCGCTCTGGCTCTTTGCCTTCTGGCGGATGCTCTCCAAAAACACCGAGGCCAGGGAGCGGGAGGACCGGTGGTTTCTCGGCTGGTTTTCCCCGGCGGCGAGGAGGGCGGCCCTCCATGCCGCCGAAGCCCCTCAGCGCCGCGCCGAAAAGGAGGCCCGCCGCGCCTACCGCATCTTTAAGTGCCCCGGCTGCGGACAGAAGCTGCGGGTCCCCCGCGGGCGGGGGAAGATCCAGATCCACTGTTCTCGCTGCGGCAGGGATTTTGTCAAAAAGAGCTGAGATCCAAACTGCCGCTGAAACGGGTGGGCCGTACCGGCGTTAAAAACACACGGTGCAGATGTGACCTTTTGAGGGACATCGGAATTTTGTGGCCGCAGGACACCCCATTGCCCCCGGTGAAGCGGGGCAAGGGGGCAGGGGGCAAAAAATGAAAGAGAGAGCCGGACAGACTGCCTGTCCGGCTCTCTCTTTTTTTCGGTTCAGGGAGGCTGTCACGCCAGCGGCCAAAGCCCACCCCTCCCCCGGGCCTCGGGGGAAATGGCGTCCCTTTCCCGCCGCAGCAGGGGGAATGCAGTGGCCCTGGGGGGGCTTTTGTCTCGGCAGCCTGCAAGCGCTGCCCGCCCCTCCCCGCCGCAGGGGGAGGAGGAAGATCCGGCCGCCGTTTTCAGACATCCTGCCCTGCAGGCAGGGCAGGTCCCCGACAGGGCGATCGGGCTGCTTTTCGGCCGCCTCGCCCCCGTCTTGGCGCGTTACATGTCGTCGTCCAGCAGCTGAATACCGGCGCCGATGAGGTGGGGCCCGGTGTGGGAGCCCAGGGTGCAGTCCACGATCCCCTCGAAGTGGCGCTGGTAGGCGGGCACCTTCTGCCGCAGCAGTTTGGCCGCCTTTGCCCCGTCCTCGGGCGCGTCCCCGTGGGCGGTGGCGATGTTGCAGCGCCGCCCGGCCTGGTAGCAGTCGGCCGCCAGTTGGGTCACCCGCTCGATGGACTGGGCCCGCCCCCGCACCTTGGCCACGCTGATGAGTTCCCCCGCCGGGGTGAAGGAGATGATGGGCTTGATCTGCAGCATGGTGCCGGCGATGGCGGTGATCTTGCCGATCCGCCCGCCCTTTTGCAGGTACTCCAGGGTGTCCACACAGAAAAAGACGGTGGTGTTGGCGATGAGCCGGGGGATCAGGGCGCAGATCTCGTTCCAGGTGCGCCCTTCTTCCACAAAGCGGGCCGCCTCCAACACGGTGAGACCGGTGCCCAGGCTGCCGCTGCGGGTGTCAAAGGCCGCTACCTCCAACCCGGGGAAGCCCTCGCCCATCAGCTTGACGGCCTGGTAGGTGCCGCTGAGACCGCTGGAAAAGAGGATGGCCAGCACCTTTTCGTACCCCTGTTCCCGCATCTGGGCAAAGAGGCCGAGGATGGTCTCGCCCGAGGGGAGGGAGGTCTTGGGCAGCTCCTCCGCCATCCGCCGGTAGACCTGGGCGGGGGTGATGTCCACCCCGTCGCGGAAGTGCTCCTCCCCAAAGGAGATGGTCAGGGGGAGGGTGAAAATTTGGTGTTGGGCCGCCAGTTCGGCGGGGATATCGGCGCAGGTGTCGGTGAGTATGGCAATTTTTTGGGGGTTCAAAGGAGACACATCCTTCTTTCGCCGCGCCCTGCGGCGCGGTGTAAAATCGTTTTGAGGGAGCGCGGAAAAAGGGCCGCCCAGCCTGGACAGCCGCCCGCAGCGCCGCCTCTTGGCGATACCGCGGTAAGTTATCTTATATGATAACAGGATTTTTAAAAAAATCGAGAAAAATCGTAAATTTTTTGCCCGGCGGCCCAATTATTTGCTTTTTGCCCGCTGTCGCGGCCGTTGGCCCCTGCGCGCCGGTGCGGTTGGGCCGCGGCAAAGGGCCTCGCAGCGGCGGCGAGGCGGGCGGTCAAGGGCCGACCCTGTTTGGGGACGGGTGGATCTTTGCGCTGATGCAGCGGGCGAGAAGGTGTCCCCCGTGGCTGTGGCCCCCTGTTCAGCCGGGGCGACTGCACAGTTTGGCCCGTTCCCTGTGGCAAAAGCGGCGGCCGCGCTCTGGGGTGGAGGCGGTGCGCTCTGTCGGCCCGACGATGTTTGCCAGTTGCCTGCAGCGCCCCTTGAGGGCCGAACACTTCCCGCAAAGGGCGCCGGCCGGTCGCCCGTTTCTGGGGATGAATGGTCACCCCCTTCTTCCAGGGCTTCACAAAGGAGAGTGACTGCCGCCGAGAGAGGGGGTATCGTGTGGCAGGGCGCGTCCGCCCCCACCGCTGCCGGGGGAAAAGGGCCCCTTTTGCCGGCAAATGGTGCATGGCCGGTCGGCGGGGCGGCCCTGCCGGAGGGGAGGGGGTGGCCGCAGCGCCCCTTTTTTGCCTGTTTAAAGCGGCCATCCCGGAGCATTCGGGCGGAGATAGGCGCTGCCGCTCACCGGCTGTTCCCCCCTTCTCGGAGGGGAGAAAGGCGGCCCTTCCGGGCGGGGGCTTTTCGCAGGGCGCCGCAGGGGCGTGTGCGGGGGAGGTCCGCCCTCTGCACCCCGGGGGCAGCGCCCCAAAAGGGGGGACGGTTGCCCTTGCCCTCGGGGTAAAAAATTGGTATCCTGAAGGGCGATACAGGGCCCGCTGCTGGCGGGCCGGTACGGAGAAAGGCGGAGAGGGACAATGGAGCGGGAGTACATTCACCTGGAAAATCTGCGGGAGCACAACCTGAAGGGGGTCTGTCTGGACATCCCCAAACGGGCAATCACCGTTTTTACCGGGGTGTCGGGGTCGGGCAAGTCCTCTCTGGTGTTCGACACCCTGGGGGCCGAGGCCCAGCGCCAGTTGGGGGAGACCTACTCGGCCTATGTGCAGAACCGGCTGCCCAAATTCCCCCGGCCCAAGGCCGGGGTCATCTCCCACCTCTCCCCGGCAATCGTGGTGGGGCAGAGCCGCTTGGGGGGCAGTTCCCGCTCCACCGTGGGCACCGCCACCGACTTACAGCCCCTGCTGCGCCTCCTCTTCTCCCGGGTGGGCCGCCCTCGCGCCGGGAGCGCGGGCTCCTTCTCCTTCAACGACCCCGAGGGGGCCTGTCCCGACTGCAACGGCCTGGGGGTCAAGACCGCCCTGCGGGAGGAGTTGCTGCTGGACTTCGACCGCTCCCTCAACGAGGGGGCCATCCTCTTTCCCGTCTTCCCGGCCGGTTCCTGGTACTGGAAGACCTATGTCCTCTCGGGCCTCTTCGACTGCGACAAGCCCCTGCGCGACTACACCCCCGAGGAGCTGCAGACCCTCCTCCACGGCAAGCCGGGGGCCAAGGTGGAACTGCCCTCTAAGTCGGGCCCCTTTGTCTTTGATTACGAGGGACTGGTGGAGAAGATCACCCGCCTCTTCATCCTCCGCAAGCAGGAGAACCTCTCCCAGCGGGTGAAGGAACAGATCGCCCCCTTCCTCCGCAGCAGCCCCTGCCCCACCTGCCACGGCGACCGCTACTGCCAGCGGGTGCTCGCCTGCAAGATCGACGGGCGCAACCTGGCCGACTGGTGCCGGATGGAGGTGGACGAGCTCCTCCCCCTGGTGCGCTCCCTCACCGGCGAGGTGGAGGCCCCCATCGCCGCCGCCATTGCCGAGAAGCTGCAGCAGCTGCAGGACGTGGGGCTGGGCTACCTCAACCTGGGGCGGGAGACCGCCACCCTCTCGGGCGGGGAGAGCCAGCGGGTGAAGATGGTGCGCCACCTGGGCAGCACCCTCTCCGACCTGCTCTACATCTTCGACGAGCCCAGCATCGGCCTTCACCCCCGGGACCTGCCCTTTCTCGGCCGCCTCTTTGCCGGGCTGCGCGACCGGGGGAACACCGTGCTGGTGGTGGAGCACAGCCGCGAGGTGATGGTCATGGCCGACTGGGCGGTAGACATCGGCCCCGGCGCGGGGGAACAGGGGGGCGAGGTGGTCTACCAGGGCCCCCCCAATGGCCTGGCGGGCTGCGAGAGCCGCGCCCTGCGCCGCCCCCTGCGGCTGGCACAGCCCCGCCCGCTGGGGGAGTGGCTGCCCCTGGAGGCGGGGCGGGAAAACAACCTGACCGGCTTTTCCACCGCCTTCCCCAAGGGGGCGGTCACCGCCCTCTGCGGCCCGGCGGGCTCGGGAAAGAGCACCCTGGCGCTCGCCTCCTGCCGCCAGTACCCCGAGGCGGTGCTCATCGACCAGGGGGGGATCGGCGCCTCCCCCCGCTCCACCCCCGCCACCTACACCAAGCTCTTCGACGAGATCCGCACCCTCTTCGCTGCCGCAAATGAGGTGCCCGCCGCCCGCTTCTCCTTCAACTCCAAAGGCGCCTGCCCCGACTGCAAGGGCGCGGGTTATGTCTACACCGACCTGGCCTTTTTGGAGCCGGTGCGCACCACCTGCAAGACCTGCCAGGGCCGCCGCTTTGGGGAGGAGGTGCTCGCCTACACCCTGCGAGGCAAGAACATCGCCCAGGTGCTGGAACTCTCGGTAGAGGAGGCGCTGGACTTCTTTACCGAGCCCAAGGTGATCCGCTCTCTGCGGCTGCTGCAGGAGGTGGGGTTGGGCTACCTCTCCCTGGGGCAGCCGGTGAGCACCCTCTCGGGGGGCGAGTGCCAGCGCCTCAAGCTGGCCGCCCAACTGCGCAAAAAAAGCCCCCTCTACCTCTTCGACGAGCCCACCGCCGGGCTGCACATCTCCGAGGTGGAGCGGCTGCTGGCCATCTTCCGCCGGCTGACCGGGCAGGGGAGCACGGTGCTGGTCATCGAGCACGACCTGCAGGTGGTCGCCCAGGCCGACTGGGTGCTGGAACTGGGCCCCGGCAGCGGCAGGCGGGGGGGCGAATTGGTCTTTGCCGGCACCCCCGCCCAGTTGGCCGAAGAGAAGACCGCCACCGGTCTCTGCCTGGGGCAGGCCCTCCTGTAAAAAAGGGGTTGACCTTGCCACAGTGGCAAGGTGTATGCTGGTTTCACGGTTCGAACCAGTACGACGATCGACAGGAGGATGCCATGTACACCATCGGCGAATTTTCCAGGCTGACCCGGGTCTCGGCCCGCATGCTACGCCACTACGACCAGTTGGGGCTGCTCCGCCCTGCCCGGGTGGGGGCGGACAACGGCTACCGCTACTACGAGGCGGCCCAACTGCGGGACCTGCTGGCCATCAGGAAGCTGCAGGGTTTCGGCTTTTCCCTGGCGCAGATCCCCGACCTGCTGCAGCTGTCCCCGCAGGAGCTGGCCGGCCGGGTGCGGGCGCGGTATGCCCAGGCCCTTGCCGAGCTGCGGGAGCTGCAGCACTCCCTTCGCCTGATGGAGGCGTGCATCCGCAACGCGGAGGGAACCAATATGAGCCAATCGGACAGCAAGGTCATTGTAATGGAGACGCCGGCCCAGCGGGTGCTGAGCCTGCGCCGCAAAATTTCCATCGGCGAGGTGCACCAGCTCTTTGCCGACCTCCACCGCCAGGCGGCAGAAAAGGGGCTGCGCCGCTGCGGCGTCACCCAGCTGCTCTTCCACGGGGAGGAGTTTTGCTGCGACGAGATGGACGCCGAGGCCCAGGTGGAGGTCTCGGGCGAGGCCGAAGGGGTGTCGCTGCGACCGGCCATGCGCTGTGTGGCGGCGACCTACACCGGCCCCTACGAGGGGATCCACACCGCCTATGACGCGGTCTGCAGCTACCTGGCCGCCCACCCCGAGTGGCGGGTCTGCGGCCCCTCGGTCGAGCGCTACATCCGCGACGAGGGGATGGTCTCCGACCCGGCGGAGCTGGTGAGCGCCGTCCTCTTCCCGGTGGAGCGGGCGGAGTAGCGCGACAGGCGAAAATAGGGAATGGGCGGCTCGGCGGTCTGCGCCGGGCCGCCCATTTTTGTCTTCCGCAAAAAAAGCCCCCAAAAACCAGTGTGGGCTGTGGCCGCGCCAGGGCTGTGGGGGTATACTGAAAAAAAGACCGCCCGGTGGGGCGGCGAGAGGGGAAGGGGTATCACAATGAAGGTATTGTACCACGTGGACCAGGTGGAAGCTTGGCAGTTGGCGGCGGGGAACGCCCTGAATATGGAGGAGTACTGCCGGCGGGAGGGGGTCCCCTGCCAGATGGAGATCGTGGCCAACGGCCCGGCGGTGAAGGGGTTGGTGGAACCGGCGGCGCCCTATCTCTCCGCCCTGGCGGAGCTGGCCCAGGGGGGAACGGTGGTGGCCGCCTGCCAAAACGCCCTGCGGGCCAACCAGATCGACCCCCAGCGACTGCCCGGCTTTGTGCGGGTGGTCCCCGCCGGGGTGGTGGAGATCGCCCAAAGGCAGGAGGAGGGCTTCTCCTACATCAAGCCCTGACAGGGGGGTTCGGGCAAAAGCGCCCCCACAGCGGTTCAAAGAGCTGTGGGGGCGCTTTTCTTTTTGTCTAAAGGGGGTCAGTCCTCGGTGGGGAAGAGGAGGGAGGGGCGGTACTGCTCCCCCTCCATCTCGCCGTCGTAGAGGGCAAACTGGTTTTTGCCCCGGCTCTTGGCGGTGTAGAGGGCGCGGTCGGCCCGCTGCAGCAGGGCTTTATAGCTCTGCCCGTCGGCGGGATAGCGCACGCAGCCCACGCTGGCCGAGAGGCCCAGTCCCTGCTCGCCCAACTCCTCGCGGAAGAAGTGGCAGACCTCGCCGGCCTTTTTGGCCAGCAGGGCCTCTTTGCCCAGCCCCTCCAAAAAGACGGCGAATTCGTCGCCGCCGATGCGGGCGACCATGTCGGTGGCCCGCATCTTTTGGGGCAGCTTTTCGGCGATCTCCCGCAGCAGTTGATCCCCCGCCAGGTGGCCCTTGGTGTCGTTGACCGCCTTGAAGTTGTCCAGGTCCACAAAGAGGAGGGAGAAGGGGCTGCCCGCCGGGTCGCGGATGGCCTCGGACACCCGGGTCTCCAGGGCCTGGCGGTTGTAGAGGCCGGTCAGGTAGTCGTGCATGGCCCGCTGCCGCCAGCGCGCCGACTCCCGCTTGAGCTCGTCGATGCTCGAGAGCTTGCCCATGTACCCGGTGCAGACCTGGCCGCTCTCCCCCTCCCAGAGGGAGCGCATGTAGAGTTCAAACCAGACCCGCCGCCCGCCCCGCACGGTCAGCTGCACCTCGGTGCGGTAGAGGGCGCTTTCCGGGGTGAGGGCCTTCAGCTCCCCCTCGATGCGCTGCAGGTCCTCGGGGGCGATCTGCCCGGCGCGGTGGATGTGGTCGCTGGCGTGGAGGGTGCGCAGGTTGTCGCCAAACACCTCCTGGTACTTCTCGGTGAACTCCACCGAGTCGCTCTGCCGGTCGTAGTCAAAGAGGATCTCCCCCGACATCTCCGAGAGCCAGTGGTACTTCTGCCGCTCCCTCTCCAGCAGGGCCAGGGTGCGGTCGCTGAGCCGCTGCTCCTCGGGCGGGTGGTAGCCGGCGGCCCGGCCGAGGCCGACGGGCGGCGAGTAGGGGGCCGCCCCGGTTTCGTCCTGCAGGTAGAGGGCCTGGTGCAGTTCGTCTGCACAGCGCAGAAAGAGGCCCAGAAGCAGGGGGTTAAAAGCGCCGCACTCCCCGCTGCGGATCATCTCCACTGCCACCGGGTGGGGATAGGGCTTTTTGTAGACCCGCTCGCTCACCAGGGCGTCGTAGACGTCGGCCAGGGAGACCACCTGGGACCAGAGGGGGATGTCGCCGCCGGACAGCCCGTCGGGGTAGCCCAGGCCGTCCCACCGCTCGTGGTGGTGGCGGCAGATGTCGTAGCAGTAGCGAAAGAGTTCCTGCTCCTGAAAGAAGGGGATGCTCTCGAGGATCTCACAGCCGTAGACGGTGTGATTTTTCATCTCCTCAAACTCCTCGGCGGTGAGGCGGCCGGGCTTGTTGAGGATGTAGTCGGGGATCAGGATCTTGCCGATGTCGTGCATGGCGGCGGCGCTGGCCACCATCTCGATCTCCTCGGGGCTGAGGCGGTAGGCCGGGTACTCGGCGGCCAGCAGCTGCAGGAGCATCCGGGTGGCCTGGCGGATGCGGCGCACGTGCTGGCCCGACTCGCCGCTGCGAAACTCGATGACCGAGCTGAGCATGTCGATGATGGAGGCGTTGGCGGTGCGCAGTTTTTCCGACTGGGCCTTGATGGTCTGCACCTGCTCCTCCACCAGCTGGGCCAACTGGTTGCGCCCGCGAAAGAGCTCCACCGCATTGCCCACCCGCTTGCGCACGATGGAGGGGTCGGTGATGGGCTTGCTGATGACGTCCATCACCCCGTTTTCATACCCCTGCAGGGCGATGTCGGCCGAGGTCTCGGCGGTGATGAGGAAGACGGGGATGCTCTCCAACAGCCCCTGGCGGGAAAGTTCCTCCAGCACCCCGAAGCCGTCGAGTTCGGGCATCACCAGATCCAGCAGCAGGGCGGCCAGCCGGTCTTGCTGGCGGGCGACGACCTCTAGGGCCCGGCGGCCGTTCTCCGCCTCTTCGATCCGGTATTCCCGGTAGAAGATCTCCCGCAGGATGGCGCGGTTGAGCTCGGAGTCATCGACGATCAACAGGGTGTCGCGGCAGGGTGTCTGCACAGGCGATCCCTCCTCTTCAGGCAAATTTGGAGGCAGTTTTAGCAGTCGCAGCGGGCGATGGCCGCCAGGACTTCGCGGTGGCGGGCGCGCACCTCGGCCAGCAGGGGGGAGAGGGCCGCCCCCTCCGCCCCCTGGCGCAGGGCGGTGACCAGTTCGGCGGCGGCCTGCGCCAGTTCGGCAAACCCCAGGTTGGCGGCGACCCCTTTCAGGGTGTGGGCAAAGCGCTCGGCTGCCGGCCAGTCCCCCGCGGCCGCCGCCTCTTCGAGAAGGGACATATTTTCGTCCTGGGGAAATTTGAGGGCGAATTTCCGGTAGAGGGCGAGATTGCCCATGAACCGGCGCAGAGTCTGTTCCTCGTCCGCCACCACGGGGCGCAGGGCCTCCATCAACTCCATTTGAGCCACTTCCTTTTGCCGCCGGCGTCTGGACGGCGGCAGTTTGTCATCATTATACACCTGATTGTGGTGGGTTTCATCTATTTCTTTTTCTTTTGCTCTTCCTGCCCGGGGTGGGGCCGCAGGGCGCGAAAGAGGGCGCCAAAGAGGACGGGCGGGTCCACCGGTTTGGTCAGGTAGTCGCTCATCCCCGCCAATCTGGCCCGCTCCACCTCTTCTCGAAAGGCGTTGGCGGTCATGGCGATGATGGGGACGGTGGCCGCATCCGGCCGGGGCAGGGCGCGAATGCGCTCGGTGGCCTCCAACCCGTCCATCACCGGCATGCGGATGTCCATCAGCACCGCCCGGTAAAAGCCGGGCTCGCTCTGGGAAAAGCGGTCCACCGCCTCGGCCCCGTCGGCGGCGGTATCCACCTTCAGCCCCCGGCTGTGCAGCAGGGCCAGGGCGATCTCCCGGTTGATCTCGTTGTCCTCCACCAGGAGGAGGCGCTCCCCGGCGAAGGCCGGCTCCTCCTCGCGGAGGGGGCGGGTGTCTTTTCTGCGGGGGGTTGCCGGCGCCAGGGGCAGGGTGACGGTGAAGGTGGTGCCCTGTCCCAGTTCGCTCTCCACCGAGATCTGGCCGTCCATCAGGTGGGTCAGGTTGCGGGCGATGGTCAGCCCCAGACCGCTGCTCTCCAGGTTGCGTCCGCCGCCCGAGGTCTCCTGTTCAAAGGGCTCGTACATCCGCTTGAGAAAGGCCTTGGACATCCCCTGTCCGCTGTCGGCCACCCGAAAGCAAACCGCCGCTTTGCCGCCGGGCCCCTCGACCGGGGCGGCCTCCAGGGAGATGTCGCCCCCCTCGGGGGTATACTTGAGGGCGTTGGAGAGCAGGTTCATCAAAATTTGATTGAGCCGCAGGGCGTCCCCCAGGTAGGCCGGGGCCAGCCCCGCAGCCGAGATGGAGAAGTGCTGCCCCCGCTCCCGGGCCTGGGGGGCGCAGACGGCCTCGATCCCCTGCAGGAAGGGGGCGGTGTCGAAGGGCTCCCTCGCGATGTGCATCTTTCCGCTCTCGATTTGGGACATGTCCAGCACGTCGTTGATGAGGGTGAGGAGGAATTTGGCCGAGACGTCGATTTTTTCCAGGCAGCCGGCCACCTTTTCATCCTCTCCCAGGCTCTCCCTGGCGATGCGGGTCATCCCGATGATGGCGTTCATCGGGGTGCGGATGTCGTGGCTCATCCGCGAGAGGAACTCGGTCTTTGCCTGGTTGGCCCGCTCGGCCAGTTCCAGCGCGTCCATCAGGGCGGTGCGGCGGCGCTCCTCCTGCCGCTTGGCCTCGTCCATGTCTTTGAGGTAGAACATCACCCGGCAGCTTCCGGGCTCCCGGCTGAGCTCCTGGGCCTGCATCGAGTACCAGCGGTAGTCCTCACCCGGCGAGGGGCGGCGCAGGGCCTCCAGATAGACCTCCTTCCGGCCGCGGGCAAAGGCCCGCTTGAGGGCATCGGGGGCAAAGGACTGCCGATAGGCCTCCCGGTCGTTGGGGTGCACCAGGTGTTCCACCGTCCAGTGAAAATTCTCCTCCAGGCGGTGGGGCAGGGGCGACTGGGTCAGGCTGCCGTTTTGCCGGCTCCACAAAAAGACCTGGTCGGTCTCCAGATCCCCCTCTAAGACGGCGTCGTAAAAGGCGCTCACCGCCGAGGAGAAGCGCAGGTCGGCCTCCCGCTGCTGTTCCTGCGCGGTTTTCAGCTGGTGTACGTCCCGGTAGACCAGCAGCACCTTTTGGTCGTCGTCGATGCGGTTTTCCAAGCGGATCATGGTCATCTCCACCCAGCGGTATCCGCCGTCGCGTCCCTTGCGCCGCAGGGTGCGCATCACCCGCTGGGCCCCCTCCGCCAGTTGGCGGCGGATGCTTGCCAGCGAGAAGGCGGCCAGGAAGAGGGGCTGGTCGTCGGGGTGGATCACCTGTCGGCAATAGAGCGAGTTGGACGCCTCAAAGGCCCCCTCGGGGGGGATGGGCCCCCAGCTGGGGTTTGACTTGCGGAGCAGATAGTGGTCCTGGGTGACGTTGAGGGTGACGCACTCCTCAAAGAGGGCGGTGACCCCGGTGGTGAACTCCTCCCTGGCCTGTTCCATCTGCTTGCGCGCGTCGATGGTGGAGGTGAGCAGCAGGGTCATCACCTCGCCGCCGGCCTGGCGCGACAGCTGCACCGCCGTTATGGCCACCCAGTGGTAGTTCCCGTCGGTCCCCTTGCGGCGGAATTCGCCCCCGACGGAGGTCTGCCCGGCGGCAAAGGCCGCCAGCAGGCTCTCAGGCCCCAGGGCGCGGGCAAAGGCGGCCTGTTCGGACGGGTGGATGTTGGCCAGCACCTGCTGGTAGGCCGTCTCCGCCCCGCGGGCGATCGGGGGGTAGGTGCCCCGGCTCTTGGCGTAGACCATCTGTCGGCGGGAGATGTTGGTGCAGAGCACCTCGTCGTAGATCTGGTTGAGGGCCACCTCCAGGCTCCCGTCGGCGATCCGCCCCCGGGCTTCGGCCGCCCGCACCTCCTCCACGTCCTGCAGGGCCATCAGCAGGGTGTCTTTTTGCCCCCTGAAATGGGAGAAAGAGAGCTCCTTCCAGCGCAGGGAGCCATCTCTTTCCAGGGCCTGCAGGTAGAGGGCGTGCGTCCCCTGTCCCGCGAGCCCTGTTAAAATCGCCTCCGGCTGCAGCGCCGCCGCCATCCGCTCCCGGTCACAGGGGCAGACCGAGTGGGCGACAAAGGCGCGGGCGGCCGCCGGAAAGCGGTCCCTGTTCAGGGGGAAGAGGCCGCTGTCGTCCCGGTAGACGCAGTGGCACTGCCAGCCGGGCAGGTCGATGACCGCCAGCAACTGGTAGTCCCGGCTGCCCACAAAGTTGCAGACCTCCTGCAACAGGGTGCGCCGGGCCTCCTCCTCTTTCAGGCGGCCGATGTCCTGCAGGGTGCCCACCACCTGCATCACCCGGCCGCCCTGGCGCACGGCGTCCCCCTGGTACAAAAACCAGGAGAAGGCGTCCTCGCCGGGCCGGCGCACCCGCACCTCGGCCCGCCCCAGCCGGCCGGCCATCATTGCCCGCACCTTCTCAAAGTCGTCGGGGTGGACGATCCCCGACTCCTCCAGGGTCTCCAGGTAGCGGGGCAGCGCCTGTCGGGCCCCCTCCGGCCCCCCCTCGCGGGAGGTGAAGAGGTCGCTCTCCAAATCGTAGACAAAGAGGACGTCCGCCGAGCTCTCCACCGCCAGCTGATACCGGGCCTGTTCTCGCTCCCTCTCCTGTTGGGCCTCCCGGCGCAGGGTCACATCCAGCAAAACCGCCAGGTAGATGGGGGCTCCGTCCTCGCCGCCCACCCGGCGCCCCTCCAGGTGCACCCAGAAGGGCTGCCCGTCCTCCCTCGCCATCCGGCACTCGGCGCGCAGGGGAAGGCCCTGCCGGTGCTGTGTCTCCAGGGTTTGGCGCAGGGCCTCCCGCTCCTCGGGCAGGGCCAGTGCAAGGAGCCCCCGCCCCGCCGCGTCGGCCGGCAGCCCCAACAGGGTGTGAAAGGCGCGGTTGCTCTCCAGCAGGGGCAGCTCCCCCGCCAGCGCGAACTTGGCGATCCCGCCGGGCAGGCTGTTGTAGGTGGCCTCCCGGTCTCGCTCCAACTGGCGGCGCTCGGTCACATCCACCGCGGTGCCGAAATAGATGGGGCGGCCCTCCTTGCCCCCCACACAGGAGGCCTGGCCGTGGTACCACCGAGTCTTGCCCCCCCGGCTCACCGGGATCTCCACGTCCACCGTGGCCCGCTGGGCGGCGGCCCGGCAGACCTGTGCGGTGAGCTCGCCCCGCAGGGGCTCGGGCAGTTGGGAGAACATCCCCTCCCGGCACTCCCGCTCCCCGACGCCGAAGAGTTCGCGGTAGCGGCGGCTGGCCTCCAACAGAAGCACCTGTCCGCCCTCCACCAGAAATTTGGCGGTGAGACCGCCGGCGTTTTCGGTGGCCACCGCGAAGGAGCTCTCCAACTCCTCCTGGGCCTGCTTTTCCGAGTCGATGTTGCGGCAGAGGGTGATCTGCCACCGGTCCTCCCCCTCGGCGCAGGGGAGGGGGAGGACCCGGGTCTCGGTCCAGTGGTAGACCCCGTCGTCCCCCAGCTGCAGGTGCTGCATATAGCGCTCCTGCACCCCCTCGGCAAAGGCCTTGAGCAGATTTTCCCGGGAAAAGGTGTGGCGGAATTCCTCCCGATAGAGGGGGTGCATGGTGGAGGCCCCCACCTCGATGAGCTGGTCGAAGCAGCCCTCCTCGGCGGCCTGGCGGGTGTCAAAGTGCTCATAGGCCACCATGGCATAGCGGTTTTGGGTCAAGTTCACCGAGATCACCATGGGGTAGACCTTGGCCATGGCCGCCGTCAGCCGCTCCCGCTCGGCCGCCGCCTCCCGCTGGGCCGGAGTGGGGATCGGGGGAGAGGCGCAGATCAGGCAGGCGGGCTCCTCCCCCCAGAGTAGGGGGGAGAAACATACCTCCATCCCCGGCCCAAAGGGGGTGTCGGCGACGAGGGAGCCGGGCTCTGTCCGCTGCCAGCCGGCGGGCCGGCAGTCGGCCAGTGCGGGCCAGAGAGCGGCCAATGCCCCGCCCTCCTCGGCGGCGGGAAGGGCCTTTTGAAACCGGTCGTTGAAATAGAGAAGGCGTCCGTCCTCCCGGGCGGCGACGCAGGCGAACAGGCCTGCCAGGTGGTCGAGCAGCGCTGCTGCAGACTGTCGTTCCAAAGAAAGCACCCCTTTGCTCCGCCCCTGTGGGCGGCGGTCTGTCCGGCGCGTGCGCCCCGGCTGGTTGGCGGATGAGTGGCAAGTCTGCTGGGAGAGGGCCGCTCGGCGGCGGCAGATACCCCGAAAAGGGCCTCACAGTCTTCTGTTCCCATTGTACTTCCCCGCCGCATACACTGTCAATTGACCGCCGCGGTTTCCCCGCCCGGCAAAGAGATGGTTGCAGCCCCGCCCCCGCCGGTGCTATACTGGGGCAAAACCGGCCCCCGGCCCGCGGCGGCGGGGGGGAGAAAGGGGAGAAGAGCAGATGCAGTTTGGCCACACCATCCCGCTTCAGCGCCGGCTGGGCATACGGGGCCTCCCTCCCCCGGGGGCGCAGGACCCGGCTTTTTGCTGGGACCTGCACCGGGTCCCCTTGGCCGGGCGGGAGGGGCTTCTGGGGGTCAACGCCTCCAGCCGCCTGGCCTTTTTCTGCTGGGGGTTGGGCCCCCAGCAGTGGGGCGATCTCCCCGCCTTTGCCCTGGGGCAGGTGGGGCGCCTCCTGCCAACCATCGGCATCCCGCCTGCGGCGGCGGAGCGCTACCTGGCCCTGGCGGGGCCGCCGGTCTGTACCCGCACCCACGGCCGCCGGCCGGTGGCCTTTTTGAACCGGGCGGTGGACGCCCTCTTTGCCACGGGGGCCCAGCCCGACCCCGCCGCTCTGCCCCAACCCCTGCTGGAAGAGGCCCTCAACAGCGGGTGTTGTCGGGCGGCTGGCTTTCCCGGACAGGGGCGTCCCCGCGACCTTTTTCGCGCCGACCTGGACCGGCTGTTGGGCGGTGCGGCGGGCAGAGGAGAGGAGGAGAGAGATGCTGGTATCGACTAGAGGGCGGTACGCCCTGCGGGTGATGATCGACCTGGCCGAGCAGGGCAGGGCGGGATACACCCCCCTGAAAGAGATCGCCGCCCGACAGGGGATTTCGGAAAAGTACCTGGAAAATATCGTCAAGCGCCTCGCTGCAAACGGCCTGCTGCGCGGCCAGCGGGGGAAGGGGGGCGGCTATCGGCTGGCCCGCCCCCCGGAGGAGATCTCGGTGGGCAGCATCCTCCGCCTCACCGAGGAGAGCTTGGCCTCGGTGGCCTGCTTGGCCCCCGGCCAGCAGCCCTGCCCCCGCGCCGCCGGCTGCCGTACCCTCCCCCTCTGGCAGGCCCTCGACGAACTGATTGCCGGCTACCTCGACGGGGTCTCGGTGGCTGACCTGGCGGCGGCCGAGGGGGCAGAGACACCCTGAAATACCCATTGACAAAGGGCGGTTTCAGCAGGTATACTGACACCATCCAATAAACATACCAAGAAAGTAGGTTGATCTTATGGTTCGATTCGCCCGGTTTGCCACAGCCCCCTCTGCCCGCTGCGCAGGGCGCTGTTGTCGCTGCTGTCGATAGCCCCGCCGGGGCAGAGCGAACGCAGGCTGCAAACGACGAACGGACACAGGAGGTCTACAAGATGAAAAAAATATACCGATCCCTTGACCAGTTGGTGGGGCGCACCCCTCTGCTGGAACTCACCCAGATCGAGCGGGAATACAAGTTGGAGGCAAAGCTGGTCGCCAAGCTCGAGGGCTTCAACCCCGCGGGCTCGGTCAAAGACCGCATTGCCAAGGCCATGATCGAGGACGCCGAGGCCCGCGGCCTGCTGGGGCCCGGCTCGGTCATCATCGAGCCCACCTCGGGCAACACCGGCATCGGCCTCGCCTCGGTGGCCGCCGCCAAGGGCTACCGGGTCATCATTGTCATGCCCGAGACCATGTCGGTGGAGCGCCGCCAGCTCATGGCCGCCTACGGGGCCGAGCTGGTCCTCACCGAGGGCGCGGGGGGGATGAAGGCGGCCATCGCCAAGGCCAGGGAGCTGGCCGCCCAGATCGAGGGCAGCTTCCTCCCCGGCCAGTTTGAAAACCCCGCCAACCCGGCCGCCCACCGGGCCACCACCGGCCCTGAAATTTGGGAGGACACCGACGGCCAGGTGGACATCTTCGTCGCCGGGGTGGGGACCGGCGGCACCATTACCGGGGTGGGCGGATACTTGAAGGAGAAAAATCCCGCCCTGCAGGTGGTAGCGGTGGAGCCCGCCTCTTCCCCCGTGCTGGCGGGGGGGAGCGCCGCCCCCCACAAGATCCAGGGCATCGGCGCGGGCTTTGTCCCCCCGGTGCTGGACACCGCCGTCTACGACGAGATCATCCCGGTGCAGGACGCCGACGCCTTTGCCGCCGGGCGGGCGGTGGGCCGCCGGGAGGGGCTGCTGGTGGGCATCTCCTCCGGCGCTGCCGTCTGGGCGGCCATCCTCCTGGCCAAGCGGGCGGAGAACCGGGGCAAGACCATCGTCGCATTGCTCCCCGATACCGGCGACCGCTACCTCTCCACCTCCCTCTTTGGCGGGGAGACAGCACCCCAATAAATCGCGCCAACAAAAAAGAGCGCCGCCCCCTTTATAAAGGGGTGCGACGCTCTTTGCCTTTTGACGGTGGCCGTCTTGATTTCAAAGCGGCGGCCTATGGCGGTCAGTGCGGGGAAGTCTCCCCGCCGTACAGGGCAAAGCCGCCCTTCCCCTGCTGTTTGACGGTGTAGAGGGCCGTGTCGGCATGGCGGTAGAGGCTGCCGAAGTCCCGGCCGTCTGCCGGGGCCAGGGCAATGCCGATGCTGGCCGAGAGGGGGCAGACCCCTTCGTCCAGGGACAGGGGCCGGTTGAGCGTTTTTAAGATCTCGCGGGCCTTCTGCTCCGCGGTCGCCCGGTCGGGCAGGGCCAGGAAGACGGCAAACTCATCTCCGCCGATCCGCCCCACCACGTCCTCCTCCCGGAAGGCGCCCTTCAAGCTCTGGGCGAAATGGAGGATCACCCGGTCCCCCACAGCGTGGCCAAAGCGGTCGTTGACCTGCTTGAAATTGTCGATGTCCACGATGAAGAAGGCGCGCAGCTGCTGCCCTCCGCCCTCCAGCAACTGCTGGATCTGCGCCTGGGTGGCGGTCTTGTTGAGCAGGCCCGTCATCGGGTCTCGCTGGATCTGGTCGAGCACCTGTTTTTCCTGCCGCTTCATGGTGTCGATGTTTTGCCGGTAGGTGAACATGTGGATGGACTGGTCTTCTTTCCAGAGGACGATCTGGGCGACGATCCGCATCCAGTAGTAGTGCTCCCCGTCGGTGGAGATCATGAAGTCGTACTGCAGGCTCTCCTCCCCCCGGCGGTAGGTGTCGATCACGTGTTCAGGGGCGAAGGTGTCGATATATCCCTGGCGGAAATCCTTCCGGATCTGCTTCTCCGCCACGATCTTCAGCGCCTCGTTGTAGGGGGTGCCAGGGGGAACGCCCAGGCTCTCAAAATACCGCTGGGTCTCCAGATTGGCCGCCCGGTTGTGGGTGATGTCCAGCTCGTAGATGTTTTCAAACAGCTGCTCGGTAGCCTCCTGAAAGATGGAGCGGCGCGACTGCTCGCTGGAGCGGGTCAGCTCCACGATCCGCCGGTTGTAGGTGTGGATGATGTAGCTGATGGCCAGGGTCACCCCCAGCACAACCAGCGCCACGATCAGCGCCCCCTCCGCCAACTTGCGCTGCATCTGCTGGGTCTGGGGCGAGGTGTCGTTTTCCACCAGCAGGTACCAGGAGAGGCTGGGGATGTAGTGGCTGCCCAGATAGACGCGGCCTTCTTTCCCGTCGTGCCAAAAGGCGGTGGCGTTTTCCCGGTCGGCGAGCAGGCTCTCCCGCAAGCCGGCGTAAGGGGGCGACGCGAACAGGTCGGTGCGCTCATAGCCGGTGTGGTCGGTGGCGACCTGAATGATACCGTCCCTGTCCACCAGACAGGCGCGCAGGGAGAAGCGCTCCTCGTATTCCCGCAACAGCGACTGCAGGGTGGAGATGTCAAAGCCCACCCCCACCACCCCCAGGGGGACGCCGTCGTCGCCGGAAATCAAGCAGTTGATAAAGACGGTGATGGTGTTCCCCGCCGCCTGGTCGTTGTCCACATTGAGGGAGTAGGACTCGCCGGCCTGCAGAAAATCGTAATACCAGGCGTCCTCCCCGTTTTCGGGGGAGAGGGTGCGGTCGATCCCGTCAAAGTGATAGTAGCGCCCGGTGCGCGCCGAGACCAGAAAGACCGAGTCGTAGCCGTACTTTTCCCGGTAGCTGTCGAGATAGGCCGTCAGGGTGGCGACGTAGTCCCCGTCGTTCAGGTGCGCCCCCTCCTGGCGCAAAAGGTCTTGCAGCAGGGTGTCGCCCGCCATGGTCAAAGACACCCCCATGGGCTTCATGAAAATCGACTCGATCTGGCGGTAGATGCCCTCGGCGGTCAGGACGGTCACCTTTTCGGTGTCCTCCTCAAATACCCCCAAATTGGAGCGGTAGCTGACAATCGAAGTGGCCAAAAATCCCAAGAGGATGATGGCGCAGACAAAGAGGTTGGTCTTTAACAGCGCGCGGTCCGACTTTTTCCGCTTCACCGATCCCGCCTCCTCTCTGCCTATTTTTCTTCATTATACACCCAAATAGGGGGAGGGGAGAACGGGAAGGGCAAAGAAAAGAAAAATCTTGAAAAATCAGAAGCGAACGCCCGCAAAAGAGATGAAAAAGCGGGATAAAAATCTGCCTTTTTTGCTTCTGTATTTATGAAAGAGTCTATTTTCGGAGTTTGGGGACCACTTGTAGGACATTTTGTAGGACAGATAAGGGCTTTTGGTATCTCGTGCAAAATTTTTAAAAAAGAAAACCGCACCACAAATCATTTGTGGTGCGGTTTTTCTGGTGCGCCCGACAGGAGTCGAACCTGCGGCCTTTGGAGTCGGAGTCCAACGCTCTATCCAGCTGAGCTACGGACGCACATCAATGCGACGTGAATTATTATAACACAAAGTTTTCGCTTTGCAAAGCCCATACAAAACTTTTTTTCAAATGTTTAGCAGATTGCTTTCTTGTGGCCCCCGCCCAAAGGGGGTATACTGGTAGCAGCACACCAGAACACGCCCGCCGGGCGCACAAGGGGGAATCACCAAATGAACGAACACCGCAAAAAAGTTATCCTCGATGTCGATACGGGCACCGACGACGCCCTGGCCATCCTCATGGCCCTCACCGACCCGGGATTAGAGATCATCGGCATCACCGTCACCCAGGGCAACCAACCCCTGGAAAACTGCGTCGACAACACCCTGCGGGTGGTCGATCTGCTGGGGGCCGACGTGCCGGTGTACGCCGGCTGCTCAGCGCCCATGGTCCGCTCCCTCTCCAAAGGGCGGATGGCCCAAAACCCTGAAAACGTCGTCTCCGCCGAGGTGGACGGCAAACCGGTCATCCTCCACCCACCCCACCTGGATCTGCCCGCTCCCCACTCCAAGCCGCAACAGATGCACGCCTGCTCCTACCTGGTCGAGACCCTCCGCCGCAGTGAGGAGAAGGTGACCATCATCCCCGTGGGCCCGCCCACCAACGTGGGGATGGCCTTTCGCATGGCCCCCGACCTAAAGGACCACGTCGAAGAGGTGGTCTTTATGGGCGGCGCGGTGGACCGGGGCAACATCACCCCCGTGGGCGAGGCCAACTTTGTCCACGACCCCGAGGCGGCCAAAATCGTCCTCGACAGCGGCGTCAACTGCCGGGTGATCACCCTCAACGCCACCCACAGCGCCGAGATGACCCGGGCCGACGCCGACAAGATCCTCGCCCTGGGCACCCCTGCCGCCAAGTTTGTCGGCGAGCTGATGAAGGGCCGCATCCTGGTGGGGGAGACCCTGGGCTGGACGGAAAAGGGCGAAAAGGCCGGCGACGCCCTCCACGACGCCCTGGCCGTGGCCGCCGTCATCGACCCCGGCGTCATCACCGACCTGCGCCGGCAGAAGTGCGACATGGACATTGCCGGCGGCGCCGCCGACGGCCAGTTGGTGGTGGAACACCGCAATGAAAACGACGAGTCGGTCAACACCTGGGTCGCCTACCGGGCCGACAAACCCAAGTTCTTCGAGATGCTCTACCGGCATGTCGAGGCGGCGGGCCGCCTGTAAATAGGGAAGGAGGATTTTTGTGAAATCTCGCTTTTTGCACACCAACTTGAACGTCACCGATTTGGAGCGCAGCATCGCCTTCTATGAAAAGGCCCTCGGCCTACGCGAGGAAAAGCGCAAAGAGGCCGCCGACGGCAGCTTCACCCTGGCCTTTCTCGGCGACGGCGAAACCGATTACCAGTTGGAGCTCACCTGTCTGAAAGACCACCCCCAGCCCTATGAGCTGGGGGAGAACGAAAGTCACATCGCCTTTCGGGTCGCCGACCGGGCCGCCGCCCACGCCCTCCACCAGGAGATGGGCTGCATCTGCTTTGAAAATGAGGCCATGGGTCTCTACTTCATCGAAGACCCCGACGGCTACTGGCTCGAAATCCTCGATTAGGCTCATCCCCAAAAGAGGGGGCGGGAATCATCCCCGCCCCCTCTTTTTTGTACATTTACAGCTCCAGCGAGAAGGACTGCCCCCGCTGCTCGATGCGGACCACCCGATCCCGGTACGCCGCCGCCCGGGGGTCGCGCTCCAGCCAGTCAAACACCCGGCCGTCGTCCCCAAAGTGCATGGGCAGCACCCGCCCTACCTCGACATGGCGCAGGAAGTAGTCCATCCCGAGGAGATAGGCCGGCTGTTCCAGCCGCGGGTCCAGGGGCAAAAAGGCCAGGTCGATGTGCTCCCCTGCCAAACTGTCGATTTCCTTCTTATATAAAAAGGCCATTTCGCGGTTGTCCCCTTCCGGCTCCCCCTCCCAGTGCCACCAGTTCAGGTCGCCCCCGTGGTAGAGGGTCAACCCTTCGGTCTTGATGAGAAAGGCCACCCCCAAGTCGGTGGAGCGCAGCGCCCGCAGGGTGAAGTCGCCAAAATCCCGCTCCTCTCCCGGGGCGATGGCCGCGGCGATCCCCGGCCGGTGGGGGATGTCGCTTGAAAGGATGTAGCGCACCCCGGGGATGGCCCCTCGCCAGCCAAAGATCACCCGGTTAAAGTGGTCAAAGTGCCCGTGGGAGACCAGCACCACCGTCTCTTTCCCCAGTGCCGCGATCTCCCGCGGATTGATGACCCCGTGACGCAGCCCCCCCGAGGGCGGGTCGTCCAGGTAATAGTCAAAGATAAACAGGTGTTTTTCGGTCTCCAGGGCAAAGCCGCTGTTGTAGAGATAGTGCACCGTCGCCTGCATGGCTCTCGGCCTCCTTTGACGGCAGAAGCCTGCCGTCCATTCTTTTTATGATAGGATCCCCATTTGCCTATTAGCATACCACCCCATAAGAGCCAAGGCAATGAAAATACAAACTGTATTCCAGCGAGGGACAAACCGGGTGTTCCACCAGGTAAAAAATACCTAAAGTATAGGAAAAGAGAAGTTCATCAAAAAAGTGATTTTTCTTTTCAAAAAAAGCGAAATAATCTATTGACAGCAAGAGGCGGCCATGGTATTATACAAAAGCTGTCCGCGAGGGAAGCGCACGGGAGTGCGGTTTCCGAGGAGTGGGCCCTGGGATTCGAGCCAAGAGGCGAGAAAAAAGGGGTTGACAAAAAGAAGGCAGCGAGATATAATAAAAGGCACGGCGAGATGCCGAACGGACCTTGAAAATTGAACAATACTGAAGCTTGAACGGACCTAAAAATCCGGTCTATCACGGACTGGATGCGTCTCTTTGAGAGACAACACCAAGCGAAGTAATTTTAAACGTCAAGTTTGAAATGAGCTTAGGTTTGAACGGTGGGAACACTGTTTAGATACAACTTTGATAAAGAGTTTGATCCTGGCTCAGGACGAACGCTGGCGGCGCGCCTAACACATGCAAGTCGAACGGACACATCCGACGGAATAGCTTGCTAGGAAGATGGATGTTGTTAGTGGCGGACGGGTGAGTAACACGTGAGCAACCTGCCTCGGAGTGGGGGACAACAGTTGGAAACGACTGCTAATACCGCATACGGTGGTCGGGGGACATCCCCTGGCTAAGAAAGGATCTATGATCCGCTCTGAGATGGGCTCGCGTCTGATTAGCTAGTTGGCGGGGTAACGGCCCACCAAGGCAACGATCAGTAGCCGGACTGAGAGGTTGAACGGCCACATTGGGACTGAGACACGGCCCAGACTCCTACGGGAGGCAGCAGTGGGGAATATTGCACAATGGGGGGAACCCTGATGCAGCGACGCCGCGTGAGGGAAGAAGGTTTTCGGATTGTAAACCTCTGTCTTGTGGGACGATAATGACGGTACCACAGGAGGAAGCCATGGCTAACTACGTGCCAGCAGCCGCGGTAATACGTAGATGGCGAGCGTTGTCCGGAATTACTGGGTGTAAAGGGAGTGTAGGCGGGATCATAAGTTGCGTGTGAAATGCAGGGGCTCAACCCCTGAACTGCGCGCAAAACTGTGGTTCTTGAGTGAAGTAGAGGCAGGCGGAATTCCCGGTGTAGCGGTGGAATGCGTAGATATCGGGAGGAACACCAGTGGCGAAGGCGGCCTGCTGGGCTTTTACTGACGCTGAGGCTCGAAAGCATGGGGAGCAAACAGGATTAGATACCCTGGTAGTCCATGCCGTAAACGATGATTACTAGGTGTGGGGGGATAACCCCCTCCGTGCCGGAGTTAACACAATAAGTAATCCACCTGGGGAGTACGACCGCAAGGTTGAAACTCAAAGGAATTGACGGGGGCCCGCACAAGCAGTGGAGTATGTGGTTTAATTCGAAGCAACGCGAAAAACCTTACCAGGTCTTGACATCTATCGCTATCCCAAGAGATTGGGAGTTCCCTTCGGGGACGGTAAGACAGGTGGTGCATGGTTGTCGTCAGCTCGTGTCGTGAGATGTTGGGTTAAGTCCCGCAACGAGCGCAACCCTTACTGTTAGTTGCTACGCAAGAGCACTCTAACGGGACTGCCGTTGACAAAACGGAGGAAGGTGGGGATGACGTCAAATCATCATGCCCTTTATGACCTGGGCTACACACGTACTACAATGGCCGCAAACAACGAGCAGCGAAACCGCGAGGTGGAGCGAATCTATAAAAGCGGTCTCAGTTCGGATTGCAGGCTGCAACTCGCCTGCATGAAGTCGGAATTGCTAGTAATCGCGGATCAGCATGCCGCGGTGAATACGTTCCCGGGCCTTGTACACACCGCCCGTCACACCATGAGAGCCGGTAACACCCGAAGTCAGTAGTCTAACCGCAAGGGGGACGCTGCCGAAGGTGGGGCTGGTGATTGGGGTGAAGTCGTAACAAGGTAGCCGTATCGGAAGGTGCGGCTGGATCACCTCCTTTCTAAGGAAGAGAGGGACGTTCGAGCTTCAAGTATTGTTCAATTTTGAAGGTCTGTGAAGACAGACTTTCAGGCAAGAGGAACCTTGTTGAAGACGGGGGTGTAGCTCAGCTGGGAGAGCACCTGCCTTGCACGCAGGGGGTCAGGAGTTCGAGCCTCCTCATCTCCACCATTGGTGGACGCGAGAGCCGAGAGGTGATCGTGGGAGGGACAAGGAGTACTGACTTCTAGGAAAGCGGAGCGCCCTTGAGTATGGGCTCATAGCTCAGGTGGTTAGAGCGCACGCCTGATAAGCGTGAGGTCGGTGGTTCGAGTCCACTTGAGCCCACCACGGCCTGGGAAACCGGGCAAAGACAAGGAAGACTCAAGCAAAAATGCACCTTGAAAACTGAATAAAGCAATAGACTGCGATAGAAATCTAAAGGGTAACTAAAGGCGAAAGTTTTTAGGTACACTACAATTTATGTCGAGAGAACAGCCGAAGAAAAAAGGTCAAGCTAAGAAGGGCGCAGGGCGAATGCCTTGGCACCAGGAGACGATGAAGGACGCGATAAGCTGCGAAAAGCCGCGGGGAGCTGCAAATAAGTATTGATCCGCGGATGTCCGAATGGGGCAACCCACCTAGAGTCATGTCTAGGTATCCTGTACTGAATACATAGGTGCAGGAGGTGAACCGCCTGAACTGAAACATCTAAGTAGGGCGAGGAAGAGAAATCAAACGAGATTCCGAAAGTAGTGGCGAGCGAAATCGGAAGAGGCCAAACCAGGGGTAGAAATACCCTTGGGGTTGTGGACTGCATTTAGGATTGTGTGAGTTTAAGAGAACGGCATGGGAAGGCCGGCCAGAGAGGGTGAGAGCCCCGTATCTGAAAAGCGAGCACACCGAGCAGGATCCAGAGTACCGCGGGACACGAGGAATCCCGTGGGAAGCCGGGGGGACCACCCTCCAAGCCTAAATACTACCTGGTGACCGATAGCGTATAGTACTGTGAAGGAAAGGTGAAAAGAACCCCGGGAGGGGAGTGAAATAGAACCTGAAACCCTGTGCCTACAAGCACATAGAGCACGTCAAAGTGTGATATGGTACTTTTTGTAGAACGGTCCGGCGAGTGTATGTATGCAGCGAGGTTAAGGGCTTAAGGCCTGAAGCCGCAGGGAAACCGAGTCTGAATAGGGCGAATTAGTTGCATGTATATGACCCGAAACCGGGTGACCTATCCATGTCCAGGTTGAAGTTGGGGTAAGACCCAATGGAGGACCGAACCGAACCCTGTTGAAAAAGTGGCGGATGAGGTGTGGATAGCGGAGAAATTCTAATCGAACCCGGATATAGCTGGTTCTCCCCGAAATAGCTTTAGGGCTAGCCTTGCGTTAGATTTCCGGAGGTAAAGCACTGAATGGGCTAGGGGCCGAGAGGTTACTGAACCCTATCAAACTAAGAATGCCGGAAAATCGATGCGCAGGAGTCAGACTATGGGAGATAAGTTTCATAGTCAAGAGGGAAACAGCCCAGACCCACAGCTAAGGTCCCCAAACAGGTTTAAGTGGAAAAGGATGTGGGGGTGCACAGACAACTAGGATGTTGGCTTAGAAGCAGCCATACATTAAAAGAGTGCGTAATAGCTCACTAGTCGAGTGCCCCTGCGCCGAAAATGTAACGGGGCTAAAACCTGTACCGAAGCTTGGGCATCGTCTTAGACGATGGGTAGGGGAGCGTCGCATGCGGGGTGAAGCCATAGCGGAAGCGGTGGTGGACTGCATGGGAGTGAGAATGCCGGAATGAGTAGCGCGAATCATGTGAGAATCATGATGGCCGAAAGCCTAAGGTTTTTGGAGGAAGGTTCGTCCGCTCCAAGTTAGTCGGGAGCTAAGGTGAGGCCGAAAGGCGTAGCCGATGCACATACGGTAGAGATTCCGTAACCACCGAAAGTTTTAAGCAGAGGGACACTCTGAAAGGGCATGACCCGGGCGATGGTAGACCCGGGCGTAAGGGACTGAAATTTAGTAGGGAAGCATGCTTGGACGGAGGCGAGAAAAGCTCTGGGAACAACTGAGGTGCCCGTACCGCAAACCGACACAGGTAGGTAGGAAGAAGATTCTAAGGCCAACGGGAGAAGGGTTGTTAAGGAACTCGGCAAATTGACCCCGTAACTTAGGGATAAGGGGTGCTCATGGAAACATGAGCCGCAGAGAATAGAGCCAGGCGACTGTTTAGCAAAAACACAGGTCTCTGCTAAATCGAAAGATGAAGTATAGGGGCTGACACCTGCCCGGTGCTGGAAGGTTAAGGAGATGAGTGCAAGCTTTGACCCGAAGCCCCAGTGAACGGCGGCCGTAACTATAACGGTCCTAAGGTAGCGAAATTCCTTGTCGGGTAAGTTCCGACCCGCACGAATGGTGTAACGATCTGGTTACTGTCTCAACAACCCGCCCGGCGAAATTGTAGTACCGGTGAAGATGCCGGTTACCCGCGACAAGACGGAAAGACCCCATGGAGCTTTACTGCAGCCTGATATTGGATTTCGGTATTACATGTACAGGATAGGTGGGAGACTGGGAAGCCAAGGCGTCAGCTTTGGTGGAGTCGACCTTGGGATACCACTCTTGTAGTGCTGGAATTCTAACTTGCGGCCGTGAAACCGGCCGGAGGACATTGTCAGGTGGGCAGTTTGACTGGGGCGGTCGCCTCCTAAAAGGTATCGGAGGCGCTCAAAGGTTGGCTCAGCATGGACGGAAACCATGCCAGAGAGTGTAAACGCACAAGCCAGCCTGACTGCGAGACTGACAAGTCGAGCAGGAACGAAAGTTGGAGTTAGTGATCCGGCGGTATGTGAGTGGAAATGCCGTCGCTCAACGGATAAAAGCTACCCTGGGGATAACAGGCTGATCTCCCCCAAGAGTCCACATCGACGGGGAGGTTTGGCACCTCGATGTCGGCTCATCGCATCCTGGGGCTGAATTCGGTCCCAAGGGTTTGGCTGTTCGCCAATTAAAGCGGTACGCGAGCTGGGTTCAGAACGTCGTGAGACAGTTCGGTCCCTATCTGTCGTGGGCGCAGGATATTTGAGAGGAGCTGTCCCTAGTACGAGAGGACCGGGATGGACGCACCTCTGGTGCACCAGTTGTCACGCCAGTGGCACAGCTGGGCAGCTAAGTGCGGAACGGATAAACGCTGAAAGCATCTAAGCGTGAAGCCGACCTCAAGATAAGATATCCCACTGAGTCAATCAGGTAAGACCCCTTGAAGACTACGAGGTAGATAGGCTGCAGGTGTACGCACGGTGACGTGTTGAGCTGGGCAGTACTAATCGGTCGAGGGCTTGACCTTGTGAAGCGGTTCTCATTCAGTCTATTC
>NZ_LN908973.1 GCF_001486165.1 Bittarella massiliensis (ex Durand et al. 2017) | reverse complement strand
TCTCCCCCCCCCACCACCCTCCGGTCTCGCCCAACCCTCCCTTCCGCCCCCCAAAAGCTTGCTCTTATACACATCTAGGTGTGTATAAGAGACCGGGACGCGCGCTGTCCGTCCCCAGCCCGGTCCTCCCTTTCCGCCTTCGGCCCCCTTTGGTGCAGAGAGAGCGATGGTGGCTCCCCCGGCAACACGGGGGCGCGGGCACCGCAAAAAAGCGCTGTGAGAAACCGTTTCTCACAGCGCTTTCTCTTTTATCTATCCGCCTTCCCGCCCCCGGGTCGCCGCGCCCGCAGGGCCGTGGCCAGCCCCCCAGAGGGAGGCCGACGCCGAGACCAGCCAGAGGACGAAGGGGGCGGGGCTTGCGTAGAGGGGCAGGGGAAGGTGCAGGGGCAGCCGGCAGCAGTTGCACCAGAGGAAGAAAGCCGGCGACCAGCCCAGAAGGGGGAACCGCACCCAGGCCCGCTCCCCCCGCAGTCGCCCGCAACCCGTGGCCGCCAGCACCTGCAAAAAGGGGAGGGCCGCCGCCGGGGAGAGCCGGAGCAGCGTTCCCGCCACAGCGGCCCCACATCGTGCGCCCACGGTCTTGAATAGGTCTGCTGCCTCCGCCGCACCACACACTGCCCAGCAAGGGCGGGGGGCCGGCCAGCAAAAACAGCCGCCAAGCCGTCCGCTTCCTCTCTTTTTCTCCCCTCTACCCTACCGGCGAGGGGCCCCTTCCAGCCGCCGGCGGAGGATCGCCCCCCGGGGAGCGGGCTCCTCGCAGCGCAGGGAGAAGGCCATGTGGGGGTGGATGGCCTCGCGGATGGGCTCCCCTGCGCCGTCGCGCAGGTCGGCCACCGGCAGGGCCAGCGGGGCCCGGCCGGGGAGGAGGAGTTCCAGCTCCTCCCCCTCCCGCAGCCGGTTTTTCATCCGGCACCAGAGGCGGCCGTCTGCCCAGCGCTCGGCCACCGCCGCCACCTGGCAGCTCTGCAGGTACTGCCCGCTCTCGGTGAACTGGCGGGGCTGGCCGAAGTAGAAGCCGGTGGTGTAGGGCCGGTGGCTCACCGCCTCGGTCTCCCCCACCAGCCAGTCGGGGCAGGGCTCGTCCGGCGCGGCGGCCCAGCGGTCGATGGCGATGCGGTAGGCGTTGGTGACGGCCGCCGCGTAGTAGACCGACTTGGCCCGCCCCTCGATCTTGAAGCTGCCCACCCCGGCGGCCGCCAGCGCGCCGATGTGCTCGATCATCCGCAGGTCGCCGGCGTTGAGGAGGTAGCTCCCCTGGCCGGGGATCTCGCCAATTTCGTGGTAGACCCCGGGGGCGCTCTCCTCCTCCAGTCGGTAGCGCCAGCGGCAGGGCTGGGCGCAGTCCCCCCGGTTGGGGTCCCGGCTGGCCAGGTATTGGGAGAGGAGGCACCGCCCGGACACCGACATGCACATGGCCCCGTGGACAAAGGCCTCCAGTTCCAGTTGGGGCGGGGTCTCCCGGCGGATGGAGGCGATCTCCTCCAGCGAGAGCTCCCGGGCCAGCACCACCCGGCTGGCCCCCATTTTATAGAGGGCGGTGGCGGTGGCCGCGTTGACCACCCCCAACTGGGTGGAGACGTGCAGCGCCACCTGGGGCGCCGCCTGCCGGGCGGCCTCCATCACCCCTAAATCGGCGATGATGAAGGCGTCCACCCCGGCCTCCGCCGCCTCGGCCAGAAAGGCGGGCAGGGCGGCCAGCTCCCCCTGCCGGGGGAGGGTGTTGCAGGTCAGGTAGACCTTGACCCCCTTTTGGTGGGCCAGGGCCACCGCCCGCCGCAGCCCGTCGGGGGAGAAGTTCTCCGGCCCGGCCCGCATGCCAAAGCGCCGGCCGCCCAGGTAGACGGCGTCCGCCCCGTAGAGGAGGGCGGCCTCCAACCGCTCCTCATCCCCGGCGGGGGCCAGCAATTCCGGTTTTTTCAGCACCGCCTACTTCCCCCGGGTCGCATCGGCCTGGGCCACGTTTTTCTGGTGCTCGGGATAGGTCTTGGCGTAGAGGTAGTTGTTGTCGGCGTCGGTGACAAAGTAGTAGTAGTCGTGGCTGGCCGGCCAGAGGGCGGCTTCCAGGGCGGCCTTGCCCGGGCAGGCCACCGGGCCGATGGGCAGGCCGGTGACCGTGTAGGTGTTGTAGGCCTCCGACTGCTCCTCGGTATAGGGGATGCCGTAGGCGTCGTAGGCCCGCAAAAAGACGATGGTCACATCCGACTGGAGCATGGGCAGGCTGCTGCCGGCGGCCATCCGGTTGTGAAACACCCCGGAAACCTGCTTCATGTCCTCGTCGGTGAAGGACTCCTTCTGGATGATGGAGGCCAGGGTCACCGTCTCCTCCAGGCTCATCCCCAACTCGTCCATCCGCGCCCGCATCTCGGCGGTGATCTGGCTGTCGAAGTGGGCCAGCATGGTCTGGGCCACGGCGGCCGGGTCGCTCCCCTTTTCAAACTGGTAGGTGTCGGGGAAGCAGTAGCCCTCCATCTTCAAGATCTTCAGGGGGGAGTCGCTCACCTCCGCCTCGAAGGAGCCCTCGAACCGGCCGGTCTGCAGGGCCTGCAGAAAGTCGTCCCCCTTGCAGACCCCCGCCTCTTCCAGGGCGGCGGCGATCTGGGGCAGGCTGTACCCCTCGGGGATGGTGACGGTGGCCACGTTCTCGTTGATCGCCGTCTGCTGGAGGGTGGCGATGACGTCTTTATAGGCCGCCTTTTTTGGCAGCTCGTGGTTGCCGAACTGGTAGGTGCCGTCGCCCCCGTTCAACTTGGAGTAGAGGCGAAAGAGGGTCTTGCTGCCGATGACCCCCTCCTCCTTGAGGGCCGAGGCGATGGCCGCCGTCGAGGCCCCCTTCTCCACCGTCACCGTCACCAGTTGGCTGTCGTCGCCCCCCCAGCCGCCGATCTCCGACGCGGCGTAGAGGCCCAGCCCCCCGGCGATGAGCAGCAGCGCTGCCAGGACGATCGCCACGATCAGCAGGGTCTTTTTCTTCTTTCCGGCGGTTTGCTTGTTCAGGTGTTCCATGCGCTTTCTCCTATCGGGCGGCTATCGCTCTGCCGCGTACTCTCCCCTCTCGGTGAGGAGGATGTCCACCGGCTGATCCCAGGGATCAACCTCGATCTCGTCCAGCAGGCAGGCCTCGTAGCACAGGCCGACCTTGAGCCCGGGGTAGTTCTTCAGGTATCGGTCGTAGTAGCCCCCGCCGTAGCCCACCCGGTGACCCCGGCGGTCAAAGGCCAGCCCGGGCACCAGGATGGGCAGCGCCATCCGCTTGTCCAACACGGAGGAGCCGGTGGGTTCCAGGATGCCGTAGGGGCCTTTGGCAAGCTGCCGCGACCCCTCAAAGCGGGCCATCCGCATCTTCCCCGCGGGGCTGGTCTGGGGCAGGTAGACCCGCTTTCCCTCGGCCAACAGCCGGCGCATGATCCGCCGGGTGTCCACCTCCTGCGGGAGGGAGTAGTAGAGGGCGGCGCCCCGTTCATCCCCGCCCGCCCCCTCGAAAAAGCCCCGGGCAATGGCGGTGTCCATCTTGTTTTTGGGCCCTGACCGCAGCCCCTGGCGGTAGCTGCGGGCCAGCTCCCTGGCCTCCTTTTTAGAGACCGCCTTCTCGGCCACTCAAATCGCCATAGAGGCTTTGACCGCCTCCATGGCCTCTCTGCCGCAGAGCTGTTCCACCAGCGCCAGGCCGAACTCCACCGCCACCCCGGCGCCCCGGCCGGTGGTGAAGCGGCCGTCCCGGCAGACGGCCTCGCCGGTGCAGACGGCCTTTCCCAACTGGTCCTGAAAACCGGGGTTGGCGGTGGCCCTGCGGCCGTCCAGCAGCCCCCGGTGCCCCAGGATGGAGGGGGCGGCGCAGATGGCGGCGATGGGGATCTCCCGCTCCAGGCAGAAGTCGATCGCCCCCTGCACCACCGGGCTCTTCTCCAAGTTGAGGGTGCCGGGCAGCCCGCCGGGGAGGACGATCATCTCCAGCTCCTCCCCCGGGGAGAAGGCGCTGTCGGCCAGGTCGCAGCGCACCGTCACCCCGTGGGAACTGGTGATCTCCCGGCCGCCGATGCCCACGATCCGCACCTCTTTTTTGGCGCGCCGCAGGGCGTCCACCGGGGCCAGGGCCTCGGTCTGTTCAAATCCCTCTGCCAAAAATACTGCTATCATCGCGCGAAACCTCCGTTCTCGCCCCCCAAAAGGGGGGCGTTTCCCCGCCGGTCAGTCGTAGAGGAGACCGGCGTAACAGCTCTCTGTCTTCGCCCCCAACAGCCAGTCGGAAGGGGCCGCAAAAGGGCCGCCCCAGCAGTGGGCGGGGCGGCCCTTTTCTCACAGCGTGCTCTGATTACTTGGTGTATTCCAGCAGCTGGCAGAGGATGTCTACGTACTTCTGCCGGT
>NZ_LN908972.1 GCF_001486165.1 Bittarella massiliensis (ex Durand et al. 2017) | reverse complement strand
CGGCAGCGGACACCTGCCCGGCGCCGCCCATCAGCGCCACCTCCCGCCGGGCCCGGTCGTCCGGGGCCAGGGGGGAGAGGTCGGCGGGGTCGCCGTCAAACCAGCCCAGATAGCCCGCACAGATGCCCCGCACCGTCCAGGCCACCGAGCCGTAGAACTCGTCCAGGGCCGGCTGGCCCCGCCACCGCTCGGGCAGGGCGACGGCGGCGGCCACCTGGTCAAAGGTGAGCCCCTCGTCCAACAGCCGCAGGGTCTCGTCCAGCACCCAGGAGAGGGCGTCGCGGTAGAGGGCGATCTCCTCCCGGATGGCGGCGGTCCCGTGAAGCGCCCGGGTGTGGCCGGGCAGCAGGTGTTCGGCCGGGAGGGTCAGCAGTTTGTCCAGGGAGCGCACCCAGGCCGCCACGTCCCGGTACTGGCCGCCCCGGATGGGAGCGGTGTTGGGCCAGGACTGGTAGTAGTTGTCGCCGCAGCAGACCACCCTGTCCTCGGGCAGCCAGAGGTAGGTCTGGTCGTCGGTCTCCCCCTGGGCGGCCAGGAGGACGGCGGGCACCCCGTCCAGGTCGAGGGCCAGCTCCGTCCCCTCCATCCACCGGGTCACCGGCAGGGGGCAGGGCTTGCCCCCCCGCTCCCCCAGGGGGCCGGCCCCCATGGAGATGGCCTCCTCCGGGGTGAGGGAGAAGCCCCACTGGCGGTCCCCCCGCAGCCCGCCGATCCGGCCCACCTCCCCGCCGCGGCCGCCGTCTCTTCTACACATCTAGATGTGGTTAAAAAACATCCCGTAGAGGTTGGGTTCGCCCTCGTAACCCTCTTTTTCTCGCTATCGGAACGTGCCCATCGGAACAGCGGAGGGGGGGGGACGTGGGTAGATCGG
>NZ_LN908971.1 GCF_001486165.1 Bittarella massiliensis (ex Durand et al. 2017) | reverse complement strand
CCGGGATAAGGGGGGGTAAAGGCGGGCTCTGATGCACAGCTTGGGGCTGCGCGCCGGGGAACCGCCCCCCTGGAGCGGGGAGGGGGAGCCCCCGCCCCTGCCGGAAAACTGGGTGGAGGCGGCCCATCGGCTGCCCTACCTGGAGCACTGGCTGGAGGAAAACGAGCGATTTGAAAAATGGGAGGCGAATGGACATCGAGGCCATACAGATACCAAATTACACCCGGGAGGACTACCTGGAGGGGACGGCCCCCTACGAATTCCTCTACCAATTCGCGGGGGACCCCTTTGTGCTGGAGCGGCTGGCCCAGCGGATGGGGGAGCAGGCCCGGCGGCTGCGGGTATACGGGTTCAAGAGGACCTTTGGCGAGTACGCCAAGAAGCAGCAGGCCCTGCTGGCCCCCACCTGCGGCCAGGGGGTGACCCGGTTTGCGGGCCAGCCGCTGGAACTGGCCACCGGCCCCTGGCGGGCCGACGGGGAGGGGGTGGCGATCTTTGAGGGGTACCGGGAGATGGAGGCCTGCAACCACCCCATCCTCCCGGTGATGCGGCTGGTGAACATCGACACCGGGGTGGAGAAGATGGTGCTGGCCTTTTGCAAGGGGGGCCGCTGGCGGCAGATCACCGCCGAGAAGCGGACCCTGGCCAGCCGCCGGGAGATCTTGGAGCTGGCCAACGCGGGGGTGGCGGTGACCTCGGAGACGGCGGGGACCCTGGTGCGCTATCTCCACGACATTGAGGGGCTCAACTACGAGCAGATCCCCGAGCGGCGGAGCGTGGGGCGGCTGGGCTGGATCGAGGGGGAGGGGTTCTCCCCCTACGTGGAGGAGCTGGTCTTTGACGGGGACCAGAGCTTTCGCCCCTTTTTTGAGAGCGTGCGCACCCGGGGCGAGTGGGAGAGCTGGCTGGCCGTTGCCAGGGAGGTGCGCGCCGGGGAGGGGATCGCGGCGCGGATGGCGCTGGCGGCCTCCTTTGCCAGCGCGCTGGTGGGGCCGCTGGGCTGCCTGCCCTTCTTTTTGCACCTCTGGGGCGGCACCGAGACCGGCAAGACGGTGGGGCTGATGTTGGCCGCCAGCGTCTGGGCCGACCCGGAGATGGGCCGGTACATCCACACCTTCAACTCCACCGCCGTGGGGCGGGAGCGGTCGGCGGCCTTCTGCAACGCCCTGCCCCTGATTTTGGACGAGTTGCAGATCGCCAAGGACAAGCAGACCTTTGACAAGGACATCTACCTGCTGGCCGAGGGGGTGGGCCGCACCCGGGGCACCCGGGAGGGGGGGACCGACCGGGTGCCCACCTGGCACAACTGCATCCTCACCTCGGGGGAGATGCCCATCACCAGCGCCTTTTCCGGCGGGGGGGCGGTCCACCTGTCTCTTATCCCCATCTAGATGTGTATAAGAGACAGACTATCCGGGCCTCCCTCTACAGCGTCTGCCACCCCCCGCCCCCGCTGGACTGG
>NZ_LN908970.1 GCF_001486165.1 Bittarella massiliensis (ex Durand et al. 2017) | reverse complement strand
GGCGCTGAGACACATGTAGACGGGTATGAGAGAGCGCCGCCAGGGCATCGCAGCGCTCATGTTCCGGGTGGCCGGCGTGGCCCTTGACCCAGTGCAGGGTCACCTGGTGCGCTTCCAGCAGGTCCAGCAGCCGCCCCCAGAGGTCGGGGTTGAGGGCGGGCTCCTTGTTCCCCTTGCGCCAGCCGTTTTTCCGCCAGCTCACAGCCCAGCCCTTCTGCACCCCGTCCACCAGGTATTTGGAGTCGGAGTAGAGCTCCACCCGGCAGGGGCGCTTGAGGGCGGCCAGGGCCTCGATGGCGGCGGTGAGCTCCATGCGGTTGTTGGTGGTCTGCGCCTCTCCGCCGGAGAGTTCCCGCACCGCGTCGCCGCAGCGGAGGATGGCGCCCCAGCCCCCGGGGCCGGGGTTGCCGCTGCAGGCGCCGTCGGTAAAAATTTCCACGTGATTTGCCGGCATCTCTCTGCCTCCCTTTCCCGCCTGGCCCCCGCCCGTTGCGGCGGGGCCCGGCGCTTTTTCCAGTATACCCAAAAAGGGGCGGCGGCACAAGCGCCGCCCCTTGGTGAAAGGGAGATATTTCTCGCCCGATCGGCCCATACTGGGAAAAGACGGAAGGGCGGGGAAGACGCTCCCCCTTCCTTGACATTTGCGGGGAAAACGGATAGTATGATTTTATCTGTATCTGTACGTTTTTCCCTGCGCCCTTTGGCGCAGCGCGTGGCCGCAGACCCTCTGCGCGTCGGCAGAGCCGGGCGGCCGCGCACCCTTTCCGGGCATTCGGAAAATCCTACAATCCAATCAACGAAAATAAAGAGGCGCCCTGCGGGGCGCCTGCGGCGGCTGTGCCCAAAAGGGCCCGCCCCGCAGTTACAGGAGGAACAAATGGCAGAATCAACCACCGACAAGAACAAGACCCAGGGCGCTTCTCAGCCCCAGCAGAAAAAGAGCGGCCGCAGCGGCGGCAACCGCCGTCCCCGCCAGGGGCATGTCTCTTATACCCATCTAGATGTGTATAAGAGACCGCCATAATCTATTGCTAATTGGACTGGGAGCAGCGACCAGCTCCTTCTCCGTGTCTTGTCCCCAAAACACCGCGAGGAGTTTTGACATTACCTATCCTCACTCACTCGAGAAAACTGCAGTTGTGGCCATGACACCCACC
>NZ_LN908969.1 GCF_001486165.1 Bittarella massiliensis (ex Durand et al. 2017) | reverse complement strand
CCCGGCCGGCCCGATCGGGCGCCCGCGCCGCGACGGATCGCACTGCTTCTACCGCAAGCGCCGCGGGATCTGGCCGTGGGGCGGGGAGCAAACGGCGTTTGCACACTCTCCCGGCCAGGCCTGGTATCGCCGCCGTTTCGTGCCTATTATACCACAAATTTCGACAACCGCCCACCGCCGACACCCCTCTTTTCCCCCTGCAAGGGGGCAAATTTTTGAGCCGTCCTTTGGGCATTTCGCCGACGGACGGCCGTTCATTTGTGGCGATTTTGATTCTATGCCGGAGGAGGGGGCCTATGGTATACTACCATTGTATGTGCAACCACCCCCGGCCAACCCCTTTGTGGGGGAAGGGCCGGGGCAGAGAGGAGGATGCGGGCGATGCAGCGGGAGGACAAACTGCTGGGCTGCCTGGCTGGAGCCGCCATCGGCGACAGCATGGGCGGCCCCACCGAGGAGCGGAGCACCGAGATGATTTTGGAGGACTTCGGCGGCTACGTGACCGATTTTCGCGACGCCCCCCTGGATACCTGGGCCTACGGGGCCAAGGCGGGGATGGTGACCGACGACTTCTCCCTGGCCTATTTCACCCTGGAGGCCGCGGTGGAGGCGGGGGGACGGGTCACCCGGGCGGTGGCCGAACAGGCCCTGCTCAAATGGGCCCAGTATCCGGCCTACTTCGACTACAACGTGGGCCCCACCACCAAGGCGGCGGTGCGGGCCCTGCGGGGCGAGCCGGCCCCCCCGCGGGACATCCCGGTGCAGGTGGTCTGCGAGAACGGGCGCGCCTCCAACGGGGCGGCCATGAAAATCGGACCGGTGGCCCTGCTCTCGGGGGGAGATGTGGACCGGGCCATCGCCGACGCGGTGGAGGCCTGCCTGCCCACCCACCCCTATGACATCCCCCTGGCGGCTTGTCTGGGCCCTCTGTTTTTTTGTGGCGGCGTCCCCCCGGCGGCTTGTCCGGGCCCTCCGCTCTTTTGTGGGGGCATCCCCCCGCGGCTCGTGCGTGGCCCCCGCTATTTTGTTGCTGCCGTCCCCCGGGGCCGCGTACTGGCGACTCGCACTATTGTGCTGGAGCCGCGCACGGTGCGCCTGCACGGAGCCTACGCTGGATGTGTAGACGCTCGTGCCCTGGCTGCGC